>NZ_SOAV01000001.1 GCF_004364245.1 Streptomyces sp. BK208
GGGGGGGCCCCGCGTTCCCCCGGTTGTCCCATCTGCCCTCCTTCTTAACCCCCCCCCCCCGGGGGGGGGGGGGGCGGGGGCCCCGGGCCCCCCCCCCCCCCCCCCCCCCGCCCCCCGGCCCCGTCCCGCGGGTGGGTGGGTCAGCCCGTGGTAGGTGATGTAGCCGTTGTCGTCGCGGTCGTTGGCCTTCTTGGTGTAGGCGTGGACGTCGGCGCGGGAGCCGGACGGCTTGTAGAAGACGGTGTCCTTGTCGTTGTTCCAGATGAAGTCGCAGTTCTGGCGGTAGACGACGTTCTTGGCGTCCGATTCAGTGCCGCGGCCGCCATCGCGGCTCCCAACACTGTCGGTCGCAGGTGGGTCGTTGAGCGGACGATGTCCTGGCTGCCCGGCTATCGTCACCTGCTTTGGTAAGCAAGCCACACAAGATCAGCGATCCACGCGCGGCGAGTAGGAGACTTTCCCCAGTGCGTTGGTTGAGCGTAATGACAGCACAGGTCAGTACGCCAATCGAAACAGAGAGGCAAACCATCCAATCATGATCCTGTGAATACGCCAGATTTGCGGTCGCTACTGTGGAGAGCGCAAGGATCAGGGCGCTGACGATACGTGTTCGGGCCGAGCGGGCTCTCAATGTGCTCTGGTGCATTCCGCACAGCGATCGCGGATCGCAGTTCCGCTCCCGGAAGTTCGTACGGCGCTCGACCACCAGCGGATGGCCGGATCGACAGGGAGGGTCGGGGCTGCGGGCGGCGACAACGCGGCCATGGAGCCCTTCCTCAGCCTGCTGCAGAAGAACGGGCTTGACCGCCGTGCTGGGCCACCCGCGAAGAACTCCGGATCGCGATCGTGACCAGGATCGAGCGGACCTACCACCGACGCCACATACAAGCCTCACTCTGCCGGCTGACCCCCGTCGAATTCGAGACCGTCATGACCAGGCTGACCCTCCAGGCCGCGTGACCGAACCTGTCACCCGTACCTGCATCAGACCCAAAAGCCTTTGACGGATTGGCGGTTGTCGGCCGATGGTGTGCAGGTTGCTTCGGTCACGAGCCAGTCCTGCGGTGCCATCGGCTCTCGCACGGCGAGGGAGTTCCGCATGCTTGCTGTGTCTGCCGCTTCAGGGATCTTTGGCAGACTCGTCGTGGATCATCTGCTGGCCCGGTGCCCTGCCCAAGACGTGGTGGTTGCGGTGCGTGCTCCCGAGCGTGTCGCGGATCTCGCCGCCCGAGGAGTCCAGGTGCGCCGTGGCGACTACGACGCCCCGGACACATTGCGCACGGCGTTCAGGGACGCGGACCGGCTCCTACTGATCTCGTCCCCGGAATTGGATCCCGTTCGCCGTATCCGTCAGCACCGTAGCGCCATCGAGGCGGCCCGCGACGCCGGTGTCGGCGCCGTCGTCTACACGAGCTTTCTGGATGCCGATGTCCAGGCCGAGGGCGTCACCGAGGCACACCACGCCACCGAGCGCGCGCTGCGGGCCAGCGGCCTGCCCCATACGCTGGTGCGTCACCCCTTCTACAGTGAAGCCTTCCTCAACCCCGGTCTGCACGCCGCCATCCTTTCGGGCGTCCTGGACGACGCGACCGGCGGCCGCGGAATCAACACCGCTTTCCGATCCGACCTCGCCGAAGCCGCCGCACGTGTCCTGACCGAGGCCGACCACCTGGGCCGCGCCTACGACTTCACCGGCACCTTGTGGAGCTATCCCCAGCTCGCCCAGGTCCTCACCCGCATGTGCGGTACGACCGTCGTCCACCGCGCGCGGGACGGTGCCAGTCCCGGTGCCCAGGGCTGGCTAGAGGAGCAAGTCCGAGGAGGGGCCCTGGAGCGGCAGACCGACGACCTGCCTCGCGTCCTCGGGCGTCTGCCCACGACACTGGACGAGGCTGTCACCAAGATCCTCGCCCGTCCCGCGCCTGGGAGCGACGTTGCCAAGTAGTCTCAACACATCAGCACCAGGATCAGGACCCGTGCCGGCTCTGATGTGACGGAGGCAAAGCTGCGGCGCAGATCCTGGGTGGCCGAGCGTACGCCAAACCTGCCGACAGGGCGGCAGAGACGGCAGAGCCGGATGAACTTGTGCCTGTTGGCCTGTGGGTTCATGTGGCGCCGCTGTTCCCGCCTCGCTCGCCGTGGCATCGACGGTGTCCAGGCCGCCTGCCGCCGAATGATCGCTCGGCGGCCTGCGACTGCCTCTCTCCGCGCCGTGCGCGGACCGGGTCACCGTCGCCCGGAGGGACAGGTCCAGGCGGCTGTTCCCGCCGGGCTCGAACCGGCCGTACGGGTTCACTTGGGTCCGGAACAGGCGGGAGACAGAGCAACCCGGACCGCTTCGGGGGGCCGCTTCTCCCGGGGGGATGCCAGCGCGCCGCGGAGCAGGTCCAAGGTGACGACCCCGCACGCCTCCTGGGGCCCCTTGGGGGGAGCCGGTCAGGCCGTGTCCTTTCCGGTCGCCGCTTTCCCTGTCCTACCGGCCAGCAGAGTCCAGCTGGCCAGGGGGAGGTTTTGAAGGCGAGGGAGGAGCCTGGGGGCTTTCACGGGGCCGTGCAGGCCGACTGCGGAAGCGTGGTCGTGGCGGTGCGCCGATACGTGCTGGGGCTGATGCCGCGGGTTCGTTTGAACGCCGCGCTGAACGCGAACGGGTCGGAGTAGCCCACTGTGCGGGCGATCTCCGCGACAGTCATTGTCTCGCGCTCGGTCAGCAGGTCCGCCGCGAGCGTCATGCGCCAGTGGGTGAGGTAGGTCAGCGGCGGTTCGCCGACCAGTTCGGTGAACCGCTTCGCCAGCGTGGCCCGCGATACCCCGGTCCGGCCGGCCAGCGAGGCAACCGTCCACGGCGCTGCCGGTTCCCCGTGCAGCAGGCGTAGCGCGTCGCCCACCACCGGGTCGCGCCCGGCGGAGTACCAGCCCGGCGCAGTACCGTCGGGCCGGTCGAAGTACTCGCGCAGCGCACACACCAGCATCCAGTCCAGCAGCCGGTCGAGGACGACCTGCTGGCCCGGCGTGTCGGCGGCGACCTCGGCGGCGAGGTGGTCCCAGACGGGGTCGGGCCCGCCGCCGGAGCCCACCCGCAGGACGACGGGCAGCGCGTCCAGCAGCCTGCGACTGATCTCGCCGCGTACCGGATAGGCGCCGACGACCAGGGTCGTCGTGTCCTCCGCGCCGGTAGCGGCGTCGTGCCAGCCGAGCCGGTGCCGGGTCCCGCCCTGCTCGGGCGTCGAGCAGAACGCGCCACACGCGACGGGTTCGGCCCGGGTGCCCACCTCGTCGACGAAGAGGAACGGTGCGGGGCCCCGCACGATCACCGTCTCACCGACGTCCAGACGCTCGGGAAGGCGGTGCTCCGGCACGATCCAGCCGCCTCCGCGGAGAACAGTGCACAAGGTCAGCGGCGCGCCGTCCACGAAGTGCAGCGACCAAGGCGGGGTCAGGGTCGAACTGCCGAACAACGAGCCCTGGGCCCGCACCCCGCGCAGTAGGTCACCGAAAGCATCCACCCGCAAAGACTAAACGATCCAGACGATCACACAGGCGATCTGGCTTGTCACCCATGGAATCGTCCGAGCGCATGCCGTTGACTCACTGCATGAGCGACGACACCACTCTTGTCCTTGGCGCGACGGGCAACACCGGCCGACGGGTGGCCGCCCGGTTGCGGCTGCGCCACGCGCCCGTACGCACCGCCTCCCGTTCCAGCCCGACCCCGTTCGGCTGGTTCCGCCCGCCGACTGGGACCAAGTCCCGAATACACCGCGATGCTGGTCCAGGACGGCTGGAGCGAGGAAGAGGCCCAGCACCTTACCGAGATGTTCGTGCTGCTTGCACGCGGAACCGCCGCCCGGACGACGGATGACGTCGCCACCGTGCTGGGGCGCGCGCCGCGGACCTTCGAGGACTTCGTCCTGCGGGCCACGGCAGCGAAAGCCCGGCAGCGCTGAGTCCCGTCGGCCCTGCCTGGCGTACTGCCCCCGGCCTCGGGGCCCCGCGTCGCGTACTGGGCCGCGGCCTGGTGTTCGGGGCTCCCGCAGGCGGAGCACCGCACGCCCTCCCGCGCATCCGTACCACTCGTTGCCGTCTGTTCTTCACATGACTGGAGCCATCGATGCATACCCTGCTCGTCGCTGCCAACCCCGACCCCCGGTCCCTGACGCACTACGTGCTGGGAAGACTTGAGGCAGCGCTTCAACCCGGTCCGGTCGAGGTCGCCGACCTGGCCGCGGAGGGATTCGACCCCCGGTTCACTCCGGCCGATCGTCGGGCGTACCACGGCGGCGACTACCCGGCTGACGTCGTGGCCGAGCACCGTCGTCTTGAGCGCGCCACCGATCTCGTGCTGGTCTTCCCCGTGTACTGGTGGTCGATGCCCGCCCTGCTGAAGGGGTGGATCGACCGTGTCTTCGTCAACGGCTGGGCCTTCGAACACTCCCCCGCTTCGGGTCTGCAACCAAAACTGCAGGCCCTCACCACCCATCTTCTCTTCCTCGCCGGCGCCGACTGCGGTGCGTACGAACGCCACGGATACGAAAGGGCACTGCGCACGCAGATCGAGCACGGCATCGTCGACTACTGCGGCAGCCGACGCGGCTCCACGGCGTTCCTCTACGACTCCGAACAGCTCACCCCGGAGGCCACGGTGCGAGACGTTGACCGTGCAGTGCGGACCATCACCGAAGCCATCCGTGCCCGCGGGGCAGCAGGAACTGCCGGCCCTGCTCCGGACGGCGTCCCGCCAGCGGGAAGCCGAACAGGACGACTCGCGGACCGGTGACCCCATCTCCGCGCCCTGCGCGCGGCGGGAGCCGAGTGGCAGCACAGACCACTGCCATGCCCCGCGGCGAGGTGACCGCAGGTCCAGGCGTGCGGCCGTGGGCAGCGGTCACCCCTTCTGGGACTTCGTCACCGGTTCCGCAGCTTCTTCACCACGGCCTTCCCGACCGCTTCGGCGCTGCGCGGGTTCTGTCCGGTGATCAGTCGGCCGTCATCGACGACGTACGAGTCGAAGGGCTTGTCGGCGGTGTCGTAGGACGCTCCGAGCTTCTTCAGCTCGTCCTGAAGGCTGTAGGGGACGGCGTCCGCGCGCTGGGCCAGCTCCTCCTCGGGCCAGGAGAAGCCGCTCGAGCAGCTGGACCAGCTGCTCGTCCAGGGGAAAACTCGCCGTCGTCGAGGCCTCTTCGAGCGAGTCCGCTGCCGCGCGGACCCGACCGATCTGCCGACGGACGGTCTCGCCCTCGTCTGAGCCTGCGATCACAGGGTGAGAGAGTGCAGCTATGGCGAAGGCATCATCGAAGTACCTGGAGCTGGCCGAGAGGCTGGCCGAGACGCGATCAAGGAGGAGTACGACCCTGGTGACCGCCTACGGCGTGGCGCCCAACACCGTCAGCAGGGCAGTTCAGGTGCTGAAGGAACGCGGTCTGCTGTCGGGCAAGCCCGGTGGTACTACCCGGGTGCCTGCCGACCGCGTAGAGCTGCGGTACACAACCCCCATGAGGCCCTGGTCATGACACGAACGATTAGCGTCGTCACCCCCGTATACGACGGCGGGGACGCATACTTGCACGAGGCCTACGAGTCGCTGCGCGATGAGCGGCCCCGCCTTCCTGAAGGCTGGGATCTTCAGTGGCTGGTTCAGGAGGACGGCACGACCGGCAAGCCCGCTCAGAGGCTGCCGGATGAGCCCTGGATCTCAACTGGCATGGCGGGCAAGGGAGGCGCCGGCGTCGCACGCACCATGGCCCTTCCGCGCGCGACGGGCGAACTGGTGCGTGCGCTCGACGCGGACGACGCTATCGTGCCCGGCGGCCTGGCCCGTGACATCAGCACGATGGAAGAGCACCCCGAGATCGGATGGTGTATCTCAGCCGGGTTGGACCTGCTCCCTGACGGCTCGACAGCGACGGGTCCCTATGACCCGCCCGAAGGCCCGCTGCAGTACGAAGACCTGCTCGGGGGCTACGACAACGACCTTTTCCCGGTGCTCGGAACTCACCTGACGGTGAGAAGACCCCTCCTCTTCGCGGTAGGCGCCTGGCCGGCCGTCCCGGCGTGGGAGGCCATTGCGCTCGTGCTGTGCTGCGCCGCTGTCTCAGACGGGTGGATGATCAGGAAGCCAGGTGGTTACTACCGGAAGCATCCCGGCCAGACCACCGCTCAAGCCGCGTACACCGACGTCGCTGACGAGAACGAACTGCGCGTCGTCGTGAGGGCGCAGGCCGAAGCCCTGCGCGACATCGGTTGGCGATGGCCCTAGACCGGTCGGACTGAAGACGAACCGTCGACTTCACACCGATTCGCAAGATGTCTTTGCAGTTCAGTTCAACGCAGAGCAAGAAGACGAGATCGATACCCGAACTGGTAAGCGAGCGGTGAAGGCTGCGGCGCGGGGGTGGTGGGCGCGGCGGCAGAGAACCGGACTGCCAGTGCGGCTCGCTCCGGTAGCCGCTCCAGGCACGCCAGATCGGGCCGTCGGCACCGGCGATGGCGTACCGGTGGCTCACGCCGCTGAGGCCGTCCGGTGGAAGGAAAAGGCACACGATCCCCCCGAGCCGAAGGAGCAGCGGGCCAACCGCCGGCACAGAGGCAGCGCGGGCGGGAGAGCTGCCGGCTTCGACCGCGAGCGCCACCGGCGGCGCAACGAGGTCGAGCGGGCCGTCAACCGACTTGAGAACTCCCGCGTGGCCGCTACCCGTTGCGACGAGCGGGCCTACGTCTTCCACAGCACCGTCGCTGCAACGGCAGTCCGCCCATGGCTCCGCCCATGATCCGCCGAACAGCCTGACCGACTCCGAGTGTCCTGAGTCTCCAGCGTGCCCGCCTGCGGGGTCATCAGGGAGACCCCCAACAGTTACCCATCCCCTCAGGGCCCACTGTCGGCGAAGGACAGCAGGTGGTCAGGTGGCCGG
The DNA here is from genome assembly GCF_004364245.1 of Streptomyces sp. BK208. Lineage (GTDB taxonomy): Bacteria > Actinomycetota > Actinomycetes > Streptomycetales > Streptomycetaceae > Streptomyces. Next base: position 6,906 of record NZ_SOAV01000001.1, read on the forward strand.
TGGTGGTGGGACCGTGTGACGGTGCCGCCGCCGGTTCCTGGGGCCCTCCGGTTCCCGCGGTCGTGGTGCGGGACACAGGGGAAGGGATGTTGTCGATGTTCCTCACGTTACGGAACCGTTCGCTACGAAGAGCCGGAGCCGGTCGCCGTTTCGGCTTGCTGGCGAGCCTGGTGCTGGCGACCACCGCCGTGTCCGCTCTGCCCGCCACCGATGCCGCGGCCGCTGTTCCCGGTGGGCCCGCACTCTACGTCGTCAACAGCGGTGACGGCAGCGTCTCGTCGGTCGACAGCAGCAGCAACACCACTACGTCCAGCATCGAGGTGGGCTCCGTCCCCTACGGTGTGGCCGTCAACGCGTCCGGCAGCCTCGCGTACGTCACGAACACGGACAACGGCACGGTCTCCGTGATCGACACGGCCACCTCGGAAGTGACCGCCACCATCCAGGTCGGGCAGACGCCCTACGCGGTGGCCGTCGCTCCGGACGACGCCCGGATCTACGTGACGCACCCCGGCGACGGGACCGTCTCCGTGATCAGCACCGCCACCCGCACCGTCACGGACACCATCACCGTCGGCGGGCGGCCCGTCGCCCTGGCGGTGAACCCGTCGGGTTCGCAGGTCTACGTCACCGACGACAGCGACGGCAACGCCGTCCGCGTGATCAGTACCGCGACCGGCACCGTCACCTCCGTACCGCTGCCCGCCCACTCCTACGGTGTGACCTTCAACGCCTCCGGCACCCTCGCCTACGTCGCACTCGTCAACGGCGGCTCCCTCGCGGTGATCAACACCGCGACGGGCACGATGACGTCGACCATCCCTGTCGGAATCGCCCCGCACGCGGTGACCTCCTCCCCGGACGGGAGACTCATCTACGTCACCAACAACGGCAGCAACACCGTCTCGGTGATCAACGCCGCGACCGGCACCGTCACCGCCACCGTCCCGGCCGGCGGCGGACCGGAGGCCGTGGCCTTCGATCCGGCCGGGAGTCGCGCCTACGTCGCCAACGCAACCGGTAACACGGTCACAGTGATCGACACTGCCACCAGCACTGCCACCGCCACGTTCGCCGTCGGCAGCCGGCCGACCGGGATCGCCTTCGTCCCCGCTCCCACGGCAGACCTGAGCGTGACCTTGGCGGCCAAGGGGACCCCCGGCCTGCTCAACGGACACATCGACTACACCGTCACGCTCACCAACCAAGGTCCCTCAGAACTGAGTTCCGCCACCGTCACCGCGGCCCTCCCCGCGCCGATGACCGCTACCAGCAACTCCTGCACCCCCACGAGCGGCCGCGTCGTCTGCACCGTAGGGCCTCTCGCGTCCGGTGCTGTCACGACCCGAACATTCCGGGTTCCCGTCGGCACACTCACCCTAGGGCTGCCCTACACCGTCAAAGTGACACGCACCGCCGGCAACCCGGTCGACCCGCAGCCCGGGAACGACACGGCCACCCGCACCTGCACCGTGGTGACCTCGCTGATCATCACCTGCGGTTGACGACACCGAAGCGTGAGCCCCATCGTTACCGTCACGACCGTGGGGGCCGTCGCGGCTTCCCGACGAGCGGTGCTTGGTGGACCGCCTCCATTGCACGGCGGTTCTCCTGCCGTCGGGCAGGTGGCCCATCACGTTCGGCGCCGAGGTCGCCCGAGCCGCCTACGCGCTCCACCTTGGTGCAGCCGTCGCGGCGGCACAGCTACACGACGTACTCCTCGAAGGCTCAGGCGTCCATCGTCCACACCGCTGCCAAACTCGGGCATCCCGTCCGACACCCATGTTGAGATTGAGTGCGCGGTGATCCGGCAGTGCCCCGCCGCCGGATCACCGCATGGCTTGCGGTGCCGGGGGCCACTCTCCTCCGCAACGGCGAACACGCTCACGCAGGCATCGCTGCCCAGGCCGTGCCGTTGGTCGACACGCGGTGAGCGTGGGTCGAGCCGCTACTCCCGGACCAGGCGCCTGGGCGACTACAACCGGCTGGAGATGTGGGGCCGTCGTCGGTACGGCGACGCCGTGGAGGAAGGAGGAGTCAGCCGCTCCCAGCGCACGAGTCCGCTGACTGGGGGTACCGATGATGTTTGTGGAGCGACCCGAAACTTCTGTTACCTGCTGCCCGGAATGTCCGCCTAGGCTCGTCTGTGGAACGTGATCAAGAGGATCGCCGGCAAGGACGTGAGGGAGTGCGGAGCATGACTGAGAACACGCTGCGGGACAAGGTCGCCGTCGTCGGCGGTGGTGAGAAGAACCTGGGCGGGCTGGTCAGCAGGACGTTCGCGGCGGCCGGGGCGAAGGTGGTCGTGCACTACCACAGCTCCGAGAGCGACGCGGAGCAGACGGTCAAGGCCATTCAGGAGGCCGGAGGGCAGGCCGTCTCCGTCCAGGGGGACCTGACGAGGGTCGCCGACGTGCGTCGGCTCTTCGACACGGCCGTGGACACCTACGGCGGCGCCGACATCGCGGTCAACACCACCGGGATGGTACTGCGCAAGCCGATCCTGGAGACCACCGAGGAAGAGTACGACCGCATGTTCGGCATCAACGCCAAGGCAGCGTACTTCTTCATCCAGGAGGCCGGACGCCGGCTGAACGACCACGGCAAGATCATCAGTGTGGGCACGTCTCTGCTCGCCGCCTTCACCGACGGCTACTCCACCTACGCCGGTGGCAAGGCGCCGCTGGAGCACTTCACGCGGGCGGCGGCCAAGGAGTTCGCGGACCGCGGGATCTCAGTGAACACGGTGGCCCCGGGGCCGATGGACACGCCGTTCTTCTACGGCCAGGAGACCCCCGAGCGGGTGGAGTTTCACAAGTCGCAGGCGATGGGCAACCAGCTCACGCAGATCGAGGACATCGTCCCGATCATCAGGTTCCTGGCCACCGAAGGCTGGTGGTTCACCGGCCAGACGATGTTCCCCAACGGCGGCTACACCACCCGTTGACCCGGTGCCCTCCTCTCGGGGCGTCCCGGCCGGCCTCGGCACCGCTGGCTTCGGCGCCCCGCACGCAACACCAGGAGGTCGTGATGACCACACACCCCAGTGACCCTGCGGTGGCAGCCTTCGTTGCCGCCGTCAACACCGGCGACGAGGAGGCCTTCTTTGCCGCGCTGTCGGATGACGCCACCATGTCCGAGGACGGCACTGACCGTGACCTTGCCGCGTGGGCGGAGCGTGAGATCTTCTCCTCGAACGGCCGCATGGCCATCGAGGACGTCTCCGCCGACGGCCGGACCTTGACGGCCACGTACACCAACGCCACCTGGGGCAGTATGCGCACGCGGTGGGCCTTCACCATCGCCGACGGGCGCATCAGCCGCTTCGAAACCGGCCAAGCCTGAAACGGTCTTCCTGCCCGCCGTCCGGGGTGCGCATGGGAACACCGCGATGGCGGCATGGCTCCCTCAGGCCCAGGTCGTGGCCGGCGGGCGGGCCGTGCCCGCGGTGGCGAGGGATGCGGTACGGCACCAGACCGTTGCCGTCCAGGCCGTCGAGCGCGAGCAGGGCGGACCGGCCCGCTCGGCGCCCGTGCCCTGTGGCGTCCCGGCTGGGCAGAAAGGGGCCTGGGGCGCCGGTCCGTGAGGGCATGCGAACGCGGAAGGAAGATGTGATGAGCGGCCAGACTGATGCCGCCCCGACCGGCCCGTTGCGGCGAGTGATGCGCGGGCGGGATCCGAGAGAGGGACACCGGGCGTCGACGCCGCTGGAGCTGTTGTTCGACCTGACCTTCGTGGTCGCCGTCTCCCAGGCCGCGGCCCAGCTTCATCACGCCCTCGCCGAAGATCATGTCGGCTCCGGGCTGGCCGCCTATGCGGCAGTGTTCTTCGCGATCTGGTGGGCGTGGATGAACTTTTCCTGGTTCGCCTCCGCCTACGACACCGACGATGTGCCCTACCGGCTGCTGACCCTGCTGCAGATGGCCGGCGTACTCCTACTGGCATCCGGTGTGCCCGCAGTGTTCGAGGACGGTGACTTCACACTCGTCGTGGCCGGCTACGTGGTGATGCGGGCCGCGATGGTCGCTCAGTGGCTGCGCGCCGCCGTCGAACATCCCGAGGGGCGCAGCGGCGCACTGCGCTACGCCGCCGGTGTCACCGAGGTGCAGATGTGCTGGGTCGCCCGCCTGTGGGCACCTGGTGCCTGGTCCTGGACCACCTTCCTGGTCCTGGTCGCAGCCGAGCTGGCCGTACCGGCCTGGGCCGAATACCGGGGCCACCCCACCAGCTGGCACCCCGGGCACATCGCCGAGCGCTACAGCCTCTTCACCATCATCGTCCTCGGCGAGGTGATTCTCGGCTCCCTCGCCGCCGTCCGCTCCGCCGTGGCCGACCACGGCGTCTCCGCCCCGGTTCTCCTGATCGCGATCGGCGGCCTGCTGCTCGTCTTCGCCCTGTGGTGGATCTACTTCACCGGGAACGACGCCGGACTGACCACGCTGCGCACCGCCTTGATCTGGGGGTACGGCCACTACGTCGTCTTCGCCGCGCTGGCAGCGATCGGTGCCGGCCTGGAGACGGCTCTGGACGCCGCCGAACACCACGGACACCTCTCCGCCCGGGGTGCCGGACTGGCAGTCGCCGTCCCGGTGGCGATCACGCTCCTGACGCTGGCGGCCCTGCACCGGGCTACCCGTACCGGAGCGCTGGGACACGTCCTGCTGGTGGTCGCCGGTGCACTCGTGGTGCTGGCGCTGGGCTTCAGCGCCCCCGCCGTGGGAATCGGCGGCGCCGTCCTGGGCATGGGCCTTGCGGTGGCCGCCACGCTGGCAGCCAACCTCTACACCGTCCACCATCGTGCCGGGAGGCGTTGAGGTGCGTCTGGACCTGAACAAGCTCGACCACCTGATCGCCGTCGCCGAGGAAGGCAGCCTCACCCGCGCCGCCGCCCGCCTGCACCTGTCCCAGCAGGCCCTGTCCACCTCCATCCGGGTCCTCGAACGCGAGGTCGGGGTTCCGCTGTTGGAGCGCGGCAGCGCGGGCGTCACCGTACTGCCCGCCGGAGCGGCCCTGATCGACGATGCCCGCGTCCTCAACGGCGTGGCCCGCGCCGCCCTGCACCGCGCCCGGCAGATCGGGCGCGGCGAGACCCAGGCACTCCGCATCGGCTACACACCTGCCGTCACCGGCGACGAACTCGTCACCCTGCTCGCACCAGTGACCGAAGCACACCCCGACATCACCCCCGACATCCACCAGCGCTACCCCTCCGAGCTGACCGCCGCCCTCCTCGCCGGCGACCTCGACATCGGCCTGTGCCGCGCAATGACACCCGCTCACGGTCTGACCCGCACCATCCTCGGCCACCAGCGCCTGCACATCGCCGTCTCCTGCGACCACCCCCTGGCCGCCCGCACATCCGTGGCACTGCCCGAACTCGCCCACGAAACCTTCCTCGTCTGGGGCGCGCCCGGCCGCTCCGGCTACACCGACCTCCTCATCGACCACTGCCGCAACGCCGGTTTCGAACCGAACACCGAACGCACCTCCCGGCAAGGCACACCCCCCGTCACAGCCGTCATCGGCACCCGCCACCTCGCCTTCGTCACCACACCACCAGGCCCCGCCGCAGGCGACAAAGCGCACATCCTCACCCTCGAACCCCCCATCCACGCACCACTCCACGCGCTCTACCTCCCCCACACCACCTGCCCCAGCCGCACCACCTTCCTCACCCACGTGAAACTCTGAGTGGGACCTTCCGGCGCATGGCAACTGCTGCTCAACTCCTGGCCTGCTCCTCGCCGTAGGCACGCCGGACAGTGGCGCTACCCAGCAAGCTGTCGGGGAGCGTGCCGAGTCGAGGGCGGCGACGGTGCCGGCCTGGAAGGACACCCGGTGCGGCGGGCAGCCTCCGTCGCGTTGCCCCCGAGCAGTGCGCCGGGAAGCAGGCGGCGTTGCGTCGTCTCGGTATTCTCGAAGGCGCGACGCGAAGGGCCGGTGGGCCGGATGCCGCCGTTGAGGCCATGGATCTCGTCTCGTCGGTTGCGCATAGGTGAGCGGCAGGGCCCCGGCCCCGTTGAGCAGGCCAACGAAGAAACGCTCGGACGCCACCCGCGACAGAAGCCACCCTTCCGAATGAAATGACCTCAGGAGTGTGACCATGCGAAGTGATGTCAAGCTGTATCGTCTCAACGAGCACCTTCTCGCAGAACTGCTGCACGCAGCCGTCACGGACGCCGATCCGTTAGAGGTAATGCCACCCGTGGAGGGGCCGAGCGGCTGGACGCCAAAGCGCCGGGCAGCATTCGTGCAGTTCCATGAGACGCGTTCGCTCTCGGCGGACCCCCTGGAGACCACCTTCGCCATCGCCGTCGCAGAGCAGGTCGTTGGGGCTGCACGCCTGTGCCCCTTGGACGGGCAGACCGGCACTGCGGAAGCCGGCGTGTGGATCGGCCGGACCCACCGAGGCGCAGGCGTCGGAACAGCGGTACTCGAACTCCTCCTGAACAGAGCCAGTGCGCAGGGTTTCACCACCGTATATTTAAGCACTACACCGGAAAACACGGCAGTGAGGTCTCTCTTGTCGGCAAGGGGCGTCGTTCTCGTGCCTGACGGAGATGCGTTGACGGCGCACATAAAACTCATGACCGGTCCACCGGATGCATAGTGTGCACTTTCGGTCTTTACTGGACCAGCCCGTTCCAGGCGACCCGACATCATCCAGCCCATGCGCTGGGATGTTCCCGAACCGAAGGGGACTCTGCACGGACGCTGCGAAGCCTTCTCGCAGTACCCTGTTGCAGTCCGAGGGGTTCAGCAGGTCCAACAGGTCTGTGCGCGTCAGAATCCGGGTCATGTGCCCCAGAGTTTCACCGGTTCTCCTGCGACCATTCCACGGGCGGTACGACGCCTGGTCACAGGCGTGTGATGAGCCCGCCCTCGGGCAGCGTGCGCGGCCGGGTTCTCCTGGAGGTGTCGGTGGAGGATGGGCATGATCGGTGACCGTTGGGGTGTCAGCGACAGCGAGATGCTGCTGTCCTACCCGTGCGACGGTTTCGTCGTCTCACCCGGGCTGCAGGCGTGGCGGGGCGTGAGTGTCGAGGCGCCTGCCGAAGCAGTGTGGCCATGGATCACACAACTGAGGCTTGCGCCCTACTCGTACGACTGGATCGACAACCTCGGCCGCCGCTCGCCTCGCGAACTGGTAGCCCAGCCCGAGCCTCGGGCAGGGGAAAAGTTCACCGCCTCTGGTGGGCGCAAACTCGGCCGGATCGTCTCGGTCGAGCCGGGGAAGCAGCTGACGGGCACCATCATGGGCGCCTTCATGTCCTACGTCCTTGTGCCCCAGAGCCACGACACGACGCGCCTGCTGCTCAAGGTCGTCATGCAAACCAACCGCTGGGCGGCCATCGGCCTGTCGGTCGGTGATCTGATCATGGCTCGTCGGCAGTTGCTGAACTTGAAGCAGCTTGCCGAGCGGCACTCATAGTGTCGAGTCGACGGCGGAAAGGCGCACTGCCCCGTAGGGCGCCCGGAAACTCTCCGCGAAGGCCACTGCGAGCAAAGGGCCACGTGCGCACCCGCGTCGTCCCGCGCCGCGGCCCGTACGCCCACCGGCGGGTCGGTGAAGTCCTCGGCCGGGGGCATACGCAGGCCATGACCTCCTCATGGATCAGGCCCGGTCGCGCGGTCCGGGCCGGGTGCGCGCTGATCCCGCTGCTCGCGCTGACCGCGTGCGACCACCACGACGGCGACCGGTCGCTGCCCGGGACCCGGACCGGTGACATCGGTGCGGGGCTGCGGGAGGCGGAGATCGCGGACGGCGACCGGCTGGTCATCACCACCCTGGGCGGGGTGCGGGTGGTCGGCACGGACGGCGACAGCGTGACGGTGGACGACGCGACTCTCGCCCGCTGGGACGGTGACGGGTCCTCCCACACCCTGGACCTGCCCTGCGACGAACGTGACGACCATGCGCGGGCGAACTGCGCCGGCATGCCGCTGGTCCGGGTGCCCGCCGGGGTCGTGCTCACCGTGCGGGCCCGCAACGCGGGGATCGACGTGAGCGACGTCCGGGGCGGGTTGAGCCTGAGCACCGTCGACGGCGACGTCACGGTGCAGGAGTCCGGCGCGAAAGGGGCGCTCCAGCGCCTGGTGACGCGCAACGGCTCCGTACGCGCGACCGGCCTGAGCGCCCGCGCCGTGAACGCCGAGACCGTCAACGGCGACGTCGACCTGCGGTGCGCGACCTCGCCCGAGACGCTCGACGGCGTCACCCGCAACGGCTCCGTGCGGGTGACCCTGCCGGCGGACGCCCCGCCGTACGCGACCCGGGCGAGCACGGTCAACGGCCGCTCCAGCGCGGACGTCCCGGCCGCCGGCCCGGCGGAGACCCGGCACCGGCTGACCCTGCGTACGGTCAACGGCGATACCGAGGTCCACCGGGGTTAGGCCGGCCCCCGCCGCTCTTCATGCGCGGGGGGCCCGTCGGGGTCCGCGTCCTCCTCGTTCATTCCGGGCGGCGGCCACCTCAGGGGAGGTGGCCGCCCGGGGTCAGAAGGTGTACGAGGCGCGGACCGAGCACTTGGGGCTGCTCCACTTCGGGCTCACCGAAGCGGACCCCTGCCCGCTCCTCAGGTCGACGGTGCCGCTGACCGGACCCGCCGAGCAGGTGGTCGGCACGCTGAACCCCTTGCTCGCGCTGCCGCTGCCCACCTCGACCCCGCCGCTGACACCCGGCGAGCCGAAGCCGGCGGAGAGGTTGAGGTGGAAGGAGCCGTCGCTGTTGACGGTCCCGCCCACGCCGAGGCAGACGTAGAAGCACGCCTCGCCGTTGGCGGTGCCGGACAGCAGGCCGCCGGGGTCGATGCGGTTGACGGGGTCGCCCTCGGCGTAGAGGTAGGGGTTCTTTTCCTGGCCGGAGGGGTCGGGCTGGGTGAAGCGGGCGAGCTGCGGGTCGTAGTAGCGGTTGCCGAGGTGGTAGAGGCCGGTGGGGTCCTGCTGGCCGCCGGCGAAGCGGTAGGGCTGGGGCACGGTCTCGGTGGTGCCGGCGCGGGGCAGGCCGGTGGGCGTGTAGGCGTAGGTGTTGCTCCGCTTGCCCGACTCGTCGACCAGGCCGATGACCGAGCCGAGGGCGTCGGTCAGGTAGTAGTAGCTCGCGCCGCCGGTGGAGGCTGAGTTGAGGGTACCGCCGGGCTCGCGGACGAACTCGGTGTCCTTGCCCGCGCGGGTCTGGCCGGACAGTCCGAGCGGCCCGTTGTGGAACACGGTGTCGCCCAGCCGGGTGCGCTCGCTGCTGTCGGTGCTGGCGTACTGCGCGGCGTAGGAGGTGCCTCCGGTGGTCAGGGACTTCAGCTGGCCGTAGTCGGTGTACTGCTCGGCGCTGCGGGCGGCCTGCTCGGTGGGGGCGCCGGCGGTCTCGTTGCCCGCCTTGTCGTAGGACCAGCCGGTGGTGACGCCGTTGCGGGCGGTCAGCTGGGAGGCGTCGTTGTAGGTGTAGGCAGTGGGCGCCGGGCAGCCGATCCGGTCCCCCTGCGAGGTGAGGTTGCCCGCCGCGTCGAAGCAGTACTGCCAGGAGGTCTCGCGACCCTGTGGGTCGGTCTCCTTGGCCAGCGAGAGCCGTCCGGCGCCGTCGTAGGAGTAGTCGGTACGGGTCCTGGTCAGGGTGTCGGTGCGGGTGCGGACCTTCGTGCCGTCCTTCGTCTGGCCGCCGGCGGCGTAGACGTAGGTGTAGGCGAGGTGGTCGGAGATGATGCCGGAGGGGGTGATGACACGGATGTCCGTCGGGCGGCCGGAGGCGTCCAGCGTCTGCGTCTGGGCGGTGCCGCCGGGGTAACTGGTCCTGGTACGCCGGTCGTTGTTGTCGTAGGTGTAGGTGGTCTTCTTGCCCTGCGGGCCGGTCAGCTGGGTGAGCCGGTCGGCGGCGTCCCACTGGTAGGTGGTGGTGCCGCCCGGGTCGCGGTAGGTGTCGACGTTGCCGTCGGCGGTGTAGGCGAGGACGGTCTGCGAGCCGTCCTGGAGGGTGCGGATCGTCTCCCGGCTCAGAGCGTCGAACTGGTAGCGCTGGGTGCCGGTGGCGTCGGTGCGGGTGGTGAGGTTCCCGTCGCCGTCGTAGGTGTAGGTGACGTCGGCGGAGCCGGTGGTCGCCACCGTGGTCACGCGGTCGCGCCGGTCGTAGGTGTAGCTCACCTTGACGCCGCGTCCGTCGGTCGCGGTCGCCGTGCGCCCGAGGGCGTCGTAGGTGTAGGTGGTGCGGCCCAGCGGGGCGGGCGGGGTGGCGGTGTCCAGGTTGCCCGCCGCGTCGTAGTGGAACTCCGTCTTCTTGCCGTTGGCGTCGGTGGCCGTGCAGATCTGGCCCTGGAAGCCTCCGCAGTGCGGGGTGGCCTCGTTGTAGGCGAAGGTCCGGGTGCCGCCGCCGGTGCCGGTGGTGGCGACGGAGGCGGTGTTGCCGGCCGCGTCGTAGGTGTAGGAGCTCTTCTCGCCGTCGGCGCCGGTGCTGCTGCTGGGGCGTTCGGCGCCGGCCACCGTCTGCCACTGGCCGGTGCTGGTCGCCCCGGTGGGCAGCTTCGCCGAGGTCGGGTTGTTGCGGGTGTCCCAGCCGTAGGCGGTGACGTTGCCGCCGGAGCCGCCGCTGCCGGTGCCCATGGCGTCGGTGGCGGTCTGGAGCAGGTGGTTCTGGTAGGTCGAGGAGCGGGCGTGCCCGAGAGCGTCGGTGACCTTGACCATCTCGCCGTCGGCGTTGTGCTCGTAGGTCGTCCTGTGGCCGAGCGGGTCGGTGACCGTGGTGGTGCCCTGCTCGGCCGCACCGGCCGCGCTGTACGCATAGGTGTAGGTGGGGCCGCTTCCGCCGTCGCCGTTCTCGGCGTAGCGGCGCATGGAGGTGACGCGGTCGGCGGAGTCGTAGGTGAAGGCAGTCGAGCGTCCCTCGGAGCTGGTCACCTTGGTCACCCGGCCGTCGCCGTCGTAGGCGTAGGCCGTGGTGTGGCCGGTGGTGTCTGTGGTGCGCAGGATGTCGCCGTGGTCGGCGCTCAAGTCGTAGGTGACTGTACGGCCGGTGTTGTCCTTGGCGCTCCAGCGGGTGCTGTTGGCGCGCGTGAGGTCGATCCAGCGCCCCGAGCGTGTCTCGGTGAGCTTGAAGCCGGCCGAGGCGCCCGACTGCGGGTCGAGGTGGGCGGTGACGGTGAGGACGCCGCCGTTGCGGTCGGTGGTCTTCGTCAGGCGCCCGTTGGCGTCGTAGACGGCGGCCGTGCCGGAGCCCCGGTCGGTGAGGGTGTAGGTGCCGTCGGCGTTCTTGCGCAGGTCCTTCGACCAGCCGGTGGGGGTGGTGAAGGTGCCGTCGGCGTTCCGGGTGAACTCCAGGGTCGCGCCGGTGTCGTCGTAGGCGATCACCGAGTTCGCGCCGGACACGTCGAGGTTGCGCTCCCAGTTGAGCCACCACGGCCGGCTGGCCTGGCCCTCGGGTGCGGTGAACGCGTTGAAGGTGCGGTTGAGTTGCAGTTTCTGCCCGACGCCGGCGACGTCGAAGTCGGTGGCGGCGAGCATGAGGTTGCCGGTGGAGTAGTCGATCCGGCCGGTCAGGGCGTCGGTCATCCGGAAGCCGAAGACGCGATGCCAGGGGACCTCGCCCTGGCCGCGCGGGACGAAGCCCGCGGCGGCGGCGAGGGAGGACGGGGCGGCGGAGCGCCGGCCGCCGTGGCGCAGCCGGTCCGACTCCCGCTGCCGCCAGGCCCGTTCGCCGGCCGACGGAGCGGCGGAGGGGGCCGTGCGGGGCGGGCGGGTGGTGCCGGCGCGGACCGGGGGCATCGCGGCGCGGCCGTGGTCGCCCCAGTGGGAGCCGTCGCTCGGGGCGGGTTCCGGGACCGCCGTCGCGGGCGCCGCGGCGGCACCGAGGGCGAGGGCGGCGAGCACGGCGACGAAGGAGCCGGCGGCCCGCGGGCGGCCGGAACGTATACGCGTGCGTCGACGTCTGGTGTCGATGCGCGGCAAGGACATCGTTTCCCCCTGTGGATGTGAAGGCACGGGGGCCACGACAGCCACCCGGCTCCCTCAAAGTGGCACGCGGCCGCCGGGCGGCCGCGGTCCGTTCCCCGAATCGCACGGAGTATGCGGGCCGTTATACGGCCATCGTCGAACAGGCGGATCACGGCGGTGTTCCTCGGGGGACCGCGCGGACGTGCTGCGGCGGCAGACTCGGACGGTGCGCGAACATGGCCGATTCCGGGGCGCGGAAGAGATTCCTCCGAAGAGATCAGCCGGTACAAAAGGTGAGGTGAGCGGGCCGTCGGCTGCCGCACTCGACGGGTGCGTGCACAAGCGCGCCTGTCACTTCTTCGGCCGTGCCCTGATCGGAGTCCATCGTGCGCAAGCGTCTGCTGCTCCCCCTGCTCGCCTCCGCCGCCCTCACGGGCGTCGTCGCCCTGGCGCCCACGGCGTCCGCCGAGGCCGATCCGCCCGGTTGCGGCAAGGAGTTCTTCTGCATCTACGCCGGAGAGGGTCAGACCGGCCAGCTGCTGGTGAAGTCCCAGCACAGCTGGACCGGCAGCGTCAGCGGGCGCTCGGTGTTCAACAACGGCATCCCCTACCCCGACGCCGACCACATCCAGCTGACCTGGACCTACCAGGGCGCGACCTACGGGCAGTGCCTGCACTACAACCCGGGCCCCGGCACCTACAAACTCGACTTCGCGGAGGGGGTCACCTTCACCGGCGCCAAGTGGCGCGGGGAGTGCTGAGCGGGCGGTCGGCCCGGCGCGGGCTGTTTCGGCGGCGCGGGTCGGGGCAAGCGGACGGCACAGTCGAACGCCGCCTACGGGAGGAACCACGTGAGCGCAGGAGAGAAGGCCAAGGCGAAGACCGAGAAGGTCGTCGGCAAGGCGGTCAGGAAGACGGCGCACGCGGTCGGCGACGACACGACCGCGGCCAAGGGTGCGGCGCTCCAGGCGCGGGGCGAGGCCCGGGACGCCAAGGAGAAGTCCAAGGGCAAGCTGAAGCCCTGACGCAGCGCGGAGCCTGACAGTCGGCGGGCCCGCATCCCCGGAACCCCTCGGCGCCCGATCGCGCGAGGAGGGGCTCGGGGGGTGCGGGCCCGTGCCGTCGGGCGGCCCCGGATCGTCCGCCACGCCCACGGCAGACGTCCGTGTCGACCGGCGCCGGGTATGTGTCCCATTCGGCCCTCGCCGGAGTCATCGACGACCCCGACGCCCTGGTGCGTGCAGCCTCCTACGAAGCTCCGGGCACGACCGGCTGCCCGGCTCCCCTGGCCGCCCGCGCGCAGGCAGCCCTGTCCGACCCGGCCTGGCAGCTGCTGGTCGGCGCCGCCAGTGCTCTGTCCTTCGCAAACGCCAACCCCGCGGCCCCCGTCCTCGCCAAAGCTCTCGCCGACCCGAACGCCGACGTCCGCAAGGCCGCCGTGGCGGCACTGACCCGGCACCGGGCCACCGAGGACGCCCGAGCGGCCCTGGCCACGGCGACGACGGACCCGGACGTCAGGGCCTACCGTCCCCGGGCACGGTGACGGCACCGCGGTGCCGGTGACGCCCCGGGGACCGGTCACCGTCTCGGAGCCGTCGGCGATCACGCGGGGTGTCGTGGGTTCCCGGCGCCGACGAAGGGGACCTGGGCGGTGGGCCCCGCGTCCGGCACGGCGCGGAAGGGGTGGGCCCACAGTCCCTGTGCCGTGAGCTTCGGCAGGACGCCCTCCCCGAACCAGTAGGCCTCCTCCAGGTGCGGGTAGCCCGAGAGCACGAACTCCTCGATGCCCAGGGCCGCGTACTCCTTGATCCGGTCGGCGACCTCCTCGTGACTGCCGACCAGCGCGGTACCCGCTCCGCCCCGTACCAGCCCGATGCCGGCCCAGAGGTTCGGGTGGATCTCCAGGGCGTCCCGCCTGCCGCCGTGCAGGGCAAGCATGCGCTGCTGCCCCTCGGACTCGCTGCGGGCCAGGCCCGCCTGGACGGCCTTGACGGCCTCGGGATCGAAGCCGTCCACGAGCCGGTTCGCCTCCGCCCAGGCCTGCTCGGACGTGTCGCGTGTGATGACATGCAGCCGGATGCCGAACCGGACGGTGCGTCCCTGCTCGGCTGCCAGCCTCCGGATCCACGCGATCTTCTCGGCGACTGCGGCCGGCGGCTCGCCCCAGGTGAGGTAGACGTCCGCATGGCGGGCGGCGATCTCGCCGGCGATCGGTGAGGAGCCGCCGAAGTACACCTCCGGGACCGGGTCGGGTACCCGGGCGAGCCGGGCGTCCTCGACCTGGAGGTGCTCGCCGACCAGATCGACGGTCTTGCCCTCCCACAACTCCCGGACGATCCGGAGGAATTCGCCGGTGCGACGGTACCGGTCGTCCTTGTCGAGGAAGTCGCCGTAGGCGCGCTGTTCGTGACTCTCGCCGCCGGTGACGACGTTGAGCAGCAGCCGTCCGCCGGTCTGCCGCTGGAAGGTGGAGGCCATCTGCGCGGCGAGCGTGGGTGAGACGAAGCCGGGCCGGAAGGCGACCAGGAACTTCAGTCGCTCCGTGTTCTGGCTGACCATCGCGGTGGTGAGCCACGCGTCCTCGCACCAGGCACCGGTGGGGGTGAGCGCGCCGACGAAACCGAGGCCCTCGGCGGCGCGGGCGATCTGGCTCAGGTAGGCGACGGACGGCGGCCGGTCGCGGCCGGACTCGCCGGCGGGGGTGCCGTGGCCGCCGCCGACGACATGACGGCTGTCGCCGTTGGTGGGCAGGAACCAGTGGAAGGTGAGGGACACGTGGGGGTCTCCGTTCGGAGGGCGTCGGTCTACAGCAGTCCGTGCCGGGGTGGCCTGGTGCCGTTGAGGAGGTAGCGGCCGATGTGCTGGACCTTCCAGCGGGCCGGATCGTGAAGGGTGTGCGTGCGGGCGTCACGCCAGTGGCGGTGCAGGCCCAGCGAGTCGAGGGCGGCGCGGGTGCCGGCGACCTCGAAGAGGGCGCTGCCGATCTCCACGGCGGCCTCCGCCGCGGTCACCTTGGCCGCGGCGACCGCGATCGACGCCTCGGCGGCGGAGTGGTCCGTCAGGTCGTCCCGGGCGGCGTCGACCGTCCGGGCGGCCTCGCGCAGCAGTGCCTGTGCCGTCCTGACGCGGAGGTCGAGCTCGCCGAACCGCTGGACGAGCAGCGGGTCCTCCGCGGCCGTCTCGAACCCGCTCTCGAACCACGGCCGGCTCTTCGTGCGGACGAAGTCCGCGGCCTCCGCCAGCGCGCCGGAGGCGATGCCGGCGTCGATGGCGGCATGCAGCAACTGGGCCACTGCCCCGTGAAGTTGGGGACCCTGGAAGGTGAGGTGGTGCGGCACGACCCGGTCGGCGGGGACAGGCACCGACTCCAGGCGGACGGTTCCGCTGGCCGTGGTGCGCTGTCCCATGCCGTCCCAGTCGTCCACGACCGTGAGGCCGGGCGCGTCGCGCGGTACGTACGCCACGTGTAGAGAGTCGTCGTCGGCGCGGGCGAGGACGGGAATCCAGTGGGCGAACAGCGCGCCCGTGGAGTAGTGCTTCACGCCGTCGAGGACGTACGACCCGTCCGGGCGTCGCGCGAGCCTGGTACGGATGTCCTGCACGTGCTTGGTGCCCGCCTCGGACTGGGCGTTGCCGAACCGTCTGCCGCGCAGCACCTCACCGAAGAAGAACTTCTGCTGCTCGTGCGTCCCCTGCCGGCGCAGCACGTTGACGTAGACGAAGTGGCTCTGCGGGATCTGCGCGAGGCTGGCGTCGGCGGTGGCCAGCAGTCGGAAGACCTCGGCGAGCGTCTCCGCGCGGACGTCCGCGCCGCCGAACTCGGCCGGGACGTTCACCCCGAGCAGCCCGGAGGCGGAAAGCCGTTCCAGCTCCGCGTGCGGCAGCCGGCGTACGGCGTCCCGCTCGGCGGCGGCCTGGCGGAAGTCCGCGGCCAGATCGGCGGCGACGGCGAGGGCCTCGTCGTCCCCGCCGATCACGGCCGGGGCGCTCATCCGGTGGCCGCCAGCACCGTTGTACGGCCGCCCAGGGCGAGCGAGAACTGGTCCGTGACCTGGGCCAGCGCCTCGGCGGCGCCCGGAGCGACGATCAGCGAGCCGTCGACGCCCACGGTGAGGTCCTTGTCGAGGGTGAACCAGCCCGGGACGATGTGCGTGGCTCCCATGGAACTCAGCACGGGGCGCAGGGCGTAGTCGATGGCCAGGACGTGGGCGGTGGAGCCGCCCGTGGCCAGCGGCAGCACCGTCTTGCCGGCCAGCGCGTACTGGGGCAGCAGATCCAGCAACGACTTCAGCAGCCCGGAGTAGGCGGCCTTGTAGACGGGGGTGCCGACCACGACCCCGTCGGCCCGCTCGACCAGGGCGGCGGCCTGGATGATCTCCGGGTGCCGGAAGTCCGCCCCGAGCAGGGCGTCGGCGGGCAGGGTCCGGACGTCGAGCGGGATCACCTCGTGCCCCTGCGCTGTGAGCCGGTTGTCCAGGTGGCGCAGCAGCCGGGCGGTGCGGGAGGCGGCGGACGGACTGCCGGAGATGGAGAGGATGGTGGCCATGAGGGAGGACCTTTCAGGAGTACCAGGTGGGCTGCGGCAGTTCGCCGGTGAGGACGTGGCGGCCGACTTCGCGGCGCTTGTAGGCGACCGGGTCGTGGAGCGAATGGGTGCGGACGTTGCGCCAGAAGCGGTCGAGGCCCTCCGCGGAGGCGGTGGCACGCGCGCCAGTCACCTCGAAGATGCGTTGGGTGATGTCCAGGGCCACGTCGGTGGCGCGGGCCTTCACCGCGGCGACCCGGACCTCGAACTCGCCCCGGTCCTGCTCGGTGACCGCGTCCGGGTCGTCGTGCAGCCTCTGGCCCTCGGTGGCCACGGCGTCGGCCAGGGCCTCGACGGCCCACAGCTTGGCGGTGAGGTCGCCGTAGATGTCGATGACGTACGGCTCGTCGACGGCGTGCTTGTGGCCGCCGTGCAGCCAGGGCCGTGACTTGGTCCGGGTGTAGGTGGCGGCGGTCTCCAGTGCGCCGGCGGCGATGCCGAGGTAGAAGTTGACGAAGACGAGCTGGATGGTGGGCACGTTGAGGGTGTTGTAGACGCGCGGCCGGAACCGCTTGTCGACGTAGCCCGCCGCGGCCGACCAGGGGACCCGTACGGCGTCGAGGGTGACGCCGCCGCTCTCGGTGAGGCGCTGGCCGATGTTGTCCCAGTCCTCGTGGAAGGTCAGGCCCTGGCTGTCGGACGGAACGATGGCGAAGACGTGGTCGTCGGTGCCGGCCAGGACGCCTTCCAGCACCGTGACGTCGGAGACCTTGCTGCCGGTGGAGAAGGACTTGCGGCCGGTGAAGGTGAGCGTGTCGCCCTCGTCCCTCACCACCACGTCCTCGTCGCGCGGGTTGACCGCGCCGCCGAAGAACCACTGGTTGCGGGCGGCCTCGGCCTCCACGTGCTCCCACTGCTCGCGGGTGCCGACCAGTCGGGCGGCCCAGTTCCACAGGTAGTGGTAGCCGAGCAGCTGGCCGATGGAACCGTCCGCCTTGGCGACCTCGCGGACGACACGGTAGGCGGTGGGCCAGTCCTGGCCCCCGCCGCCGTGCTCGACGGGGCCGAGCAGGGTTACCAGGCCGGACTCCTTCAACAGTCGGACCTCGGCGTACGGGGTGGCGGCGGTCTTGTCCCGGGCGGCCGCGTCGGAGGCGAGGACGGCGGCGACGTCGGCGGCGCGGGCGATCCAGCCGGCGGCGTCGGTCGGGGCGGGGGCGGTCTTCCAGTCGGCCGGTGCGACGGTGCTCATGGGGGTACCTCTCTTACTCTCGGTGCCGTTCACGGGTGGTCAGGCGCGGACGGTGACGGGATCGGACTCGTGCTGCCGGGCCTCCAGTTCGCGTACGAGGGGCAGCACCCGCTTGCCGAAGTACTCGACCTCCTCCAGGTAGTGCAGGAAGCCGAGGAGGAAGAGGTCGACGCCGAGGCGCTTGTAGGCGACGATCCGCTCGGCGATCTGTTCCGGGGTGCCGATCAGACCCGTACGGAAGCCGTCGTTGTACTGGACGAGGTCCTCGAAGTCCGAGTCCTGCCACATGCCCTTGCCGTCGGCGGTGGACTGCCCGGCCTGCTGGACGGCGTCCCGGAAGCCGTGCACGGCCGGGGCGTCGGCCTTGGCGACGATCTCGCGCAGCGTGTCGCGGGCCTCGGCCTCGGTGTCGCGGGCGATGAGGAAGCCGTTGAGTCCGAACTTCGGTGGCGTACGGCCCGCTCGGGCGGCGGAGTCGCGGACGTCGGCGAGCTGCTCGGTGACGCCGTCGAAGTCCTTGCCGTTGCTGAAGTACCAGTCGGAGACGCGGCCCGCCATGGCGCGGGCGGCGGTGGAGTTGCCGCCCTGGAAGATCTCCGGGTGCGGACGCTCGGGCGTGTTCAGCGGCTTGGGCTTGAGGGAGAAGTCGCGCACCCGGTAGAAGTCACCGGCGAGTTCGGCGTGGTCCTCGGTCCAGATCGTCCGCAGGGCGGTGATGAACTCCTCGGCGCGCCGGTAGCGTTCGTCGTGCTCCAGCCAGGGCTCGCCGAGGGCGGTGAACTCGCCCTTGAACCAGCCGCTGACGACGTTGACAGCGAAGCGGCCGCCCGACAGGTGGTCGGCGGTGGAGCCGAGCTTGGCGAGGACGCCCGGGTGCCAAAGGCCGGGGTGGACCGCGGCGATGACTTTCAGCCGCTCGGTGGCAAGGAGCAGGGCGAGGCTGAAGCTGGTCGACTCGTGTTGGTACTCGGCGCCGTAACTGGCCATGTAGCGGACCTGGCTGAGGGCGTAGTCGAAGCCGTTGTTCTCGGCGAGGACCGCCAGTTCGCGGTTGTAGTCGTAGCCCCAGTCGGTGCGCTGCTCGATGGTGCTGGTGACCAGGCCGCCGCTGACGTTCGGCACCCAGTAGGCGAAGCGGGCGGGGTCGGAGCCGGGGGTTGCGGGCATGGGGGAACTCCTGGCATGAGTACGCACGCGAAAGGGGCGCATGCGTGACAGGGAAACGTGTTCGGTGACCGGGAGCCGGAGGTGCGGCGACGACGTTCCCGGGCAGGGCCGAAATCACTGCGGACAAGGGCTTGCAGTGGGATTCAAGAAGAAGGATCAGAAGGATCAGCGCGAGTGTGAGGGTTTCCCTCGGATGCGCTCAGACCCGACAGCGGGAGCTGCAGACACGCGCAAGGTCGACGTGGCGTCGCCGCGTGAGGTCCTGTCGCTTCATGTCATCGATCAAAGCAGCGGGGAGTCGGGCCGGTCAAGAATGCCCGGAGCTGATTCCGGATGCTGAGAGCAGGAATTCACGAGGTTGTGACAGGGGTTCCCTTGAACCGGTCGGCGGTGATGGGCAGCCTCGCTGTCGTGCGTATCGAACAGCTCGAATACCTCGCGGCCGTCACCCGGTCGGGTTCACTGCGGCGGGCCGCGGAGGAACTGCACCTGTCCCAGCCGGCGCTCAGCGAGACCGTGCGCAATCTGGAGCGCGAACTGGGCGTGGACCTGCTGGAGCGCAAGCGGTCCGGGGCGAAGGTCAGCGACGAGGGCCGGGAGCTGCTGCCGCACATCATGGGTGTACTGGACGCGGTCGACCGGCTGCGCAGCGCGGCCGGTGACCAGCACCGCATCAGCCGTATGGTCCGGCTCGGCACGGTCAACACGGCCACCGTCCCCCTGGTCATCCCGACCGTGCGGGAGTTCCGGGCCGCGCACCCGCGCACCCAGGTCGAGCTGGTCGGCGCGCAGCAGTCCGAGATCCATCGCGGGCTCCTGGAGGGTGCTTTCGATCTGGGGCTGGTGAACTACCTCGAGGGCGACGACCTGCCGCCCGGCTTCGAGACCACCGAGCTGCTGCGCGGCCGGCCGGTGGTGTGCGTGCGCCCGGACAGTGCGTTGGCCGCCCTCAAGACGGTGGACGCGGACAGCCTGCTGGCCGAGCCGCTGGTCGTGATGCGGTCCGGCTACGTCATGCACCGCTTCCTGCACCGGCTGCTCGACGGCCGTACGCCGTCCTTCTCGTACTCCACGGACGGCGCCGAGATGGGCAAGCTGATGGTCGCCGAGGGTCTGGGGGCGACGGTGCTGCCCGACTTCAGCGTCATCGGCGACCCGCTGGAGCGGCGGGGAACGATCACGGTACGGCCGCTCGCGCACGACGCGACCGAAGTGCTGCTGGTCCTGCAGAGCCGCCCTTCCGGCCGGGTCCCCCGGGCCGTCCGCGACCTGCACCGGCTGTTCGTGCGCAACGCCCGTGGCTGCACGGCCCCTTCGTGAAGGGGCCCGATCAGATCTTGGGTCACGAGGTGCCGCACCACCGCATCAGCCGGCCGGCCCCGGGTGCGGGACATGGCGGCCTCCGGCCGGCTGCGGCCGTCCGTGTCCATGCGCAGGGCCCGTGCCATGCCGCGTCTCTGTAGGCACTGACGTCGGCCCGTGCGACAGATCCGGCGCCCGGCCAGGACTCGGCGCCCCACACATGGCCCTTCCCTGTCAGGAGTGGCAAGGAGTGCGTTGTCCCCTCTCATGCCGGGGCTGAGGGAGGAGTACGAGCCCGGCGGCGGCTTTTCGCGTGCCGGGGCTCCCGCTCACCTCCGGCTCCACTCCTGCGCGAGCAGCTCGTACGACCTCACCCGGGCAGCGTGGTCATGGGTCATTGTCGTGATGGACAACTCGTCCGCTCCCGTGGCCTCTTGGAGCTGCACCAGACGGTCGGCCACCTGTCCCGGTGAGCCGACGAACTGCGTGTCCACGCGGTCCCGCACCAGCTCCCGGTCCTCGTCACTCCACTCGAAGGCCCGGGCCTGCTCCGGCGTCGGGTACGCGATGGCGCCCTCGGCGGTGCGGATGCTGCGGACCCAAGCCGCGTAGCCGGTGGCGAGCTCGCGGGCTGCCTCCTCGTCCTCCGCCACGACCACGTCGGCCGAGACGCTGACGTACGGCTTGTCGAGGAAGTCGGAGGGCTGGAAGAACGCCCGGTAGCCGTCCACGGCCTCCAGCACGGTGGCGGGACTGACGTGGTAGTTCGCGGCGAACCGCAGCCCCCGCGCGCCCGCGGCCTCGGCGCTCCGGCCGCCGCTGCTGCCCAGGATCCATACCTCGACGTCGGCACCCTCGCCCGGCACGGCGTGCGCCTCGACGCCCTCCGGGGACCGGTAGGTGCCGCCCAGCAGGGCGAGGATGTCGTCGATCTGCTCGGCGTAGTCCTGTGACTCGGCGCCGGGCAGCAGGAGCAGCTTGCGCTGCAAGGCGATGCGGGGTGAGCCGAGGAGACGCTCGAAGGAGAAGCGGGGCGGGATCAGGAGGCCGTTCGGGGCCCGGCCGGCCACGACGGGGGTAGCGGTCGCAGGGGCCGGGGTGGGCTGTCCCGGCGGGCGGCCGCCCGAGCGGCCCAGGCCGAGGTCGAGGCGGCCGGGATGCAGGGCGTCGATCAGACCGAACTCCTCGACCGTGCTGAGCGCGGTGCGGTGGCCGAGCTGTACGGCGCCGGCGCCGAGCCGGATCGTGGAGGTGGCGGAGGCGGTCAACGCCAGGACGACCGCGGGGGACGTGCCCGCGACGCCCGGGTTGAGGTGGTGCTCGGCGAACCAGTACCGGGCGTACCCGAAGCGTTCGGCGTGCTGTGCCAGGTCGATGGAGTTGTGCAGGGCATCGGCGGCCGTAGAGCCGGACGGTATCGGCACCAGGTCGAGGACGCCGAGGGGGATGTCAGGCACGGGCGGGTTCCTCCTCGGTGACGGGCAGGACCGGTCCCCAGGCGAAGGGCGGGTCCGGGATGTCGCGGCGCAGTACCGGGGCGACGTCCGACTGGAAGAGCTGGAGCGAGGAGCGGTGCTGGGCATCCGTCAACCCGGCCGCGTCCGCGTGCAGATGGAGCACCGTGTGCCCGAACTGCTCGTGGTAGCGGTGCACCTTGTCGATGATCTGCTGCGGGCTGCCGATCAGGGCGGAGCTGCGCTCGACGAAGTCCTCCACGGTCTCGAAGACCACCGGCAGACCGAGCCGCCTCTGGAACGCCAGCGTCGACTCGAAGATCGGCCGGTACACGTTGACCGCTTCCTGGGAGGTGCGGCTCACGAGGAGGCCGGCCGTGCCGGCGCCGACCGCGAGCTTCGCCGGGTCGTGGCCGTGGAACTCCCAGCGCTCGCGGTAGTACCTGATCAACTCGGCGTACGGCTCGACGGGGTTGGTGACGTTCGCCGAGAAGAGAGGATCGCCGTAGCGGGCGGCAAGATCCACCGACTCCTTGCTGGTGGCGCTGCCGTGCCAGACCCGGACGGGTCGCTGGTAGGGCCTCGGCCACACCTCGGCGTCCGTCAGCGGAGGGCGGAAGCGGGTCGCCGCGGTCACCTTGTCCTGCCGCCAGATCTGCCGGAACACCCCGTAGCTCTCGGCGTTGCGGTCCCACTGGTCCTCGGGTGTGACGTGGAACAGCTCGCGCTGGGCGGCGCCGTTGCCCTTGCCGATGATCAGCTCCAGTCGGCCCTCTGAGAGGTGGTCGAGGGTGGCGTAGTCCTCGTAGGCGCGCACCGGGTCCAGGAGGCTGAGTGTGGTCACCGCGGTGAACAGCCGGATGCGTCGGGTCAGTGCCGCGATGTGGCTGAGGACGACGGTCGGCGAGGAGGAGAGGAAGGGCCGCTCGTGCCGCTCCCCCACGCCGAAGCCGTCGAAGCCGAGCTCCTCGGCGAGCAGGGCGTTGCCGAGAACCTCGCGAAAGCGGTCATGGGTCGTCTTTCGCACGCCGGTGATCGGATCCGGCCGGTGCACGATCAGGGTGATGGCGAGGAACTTCACGACGCTGCCCGTGCGTCGCGGACGTCGATGGGGATCCCCCCGCTCGAGCGAGGCCGGGAGTCAGGGAGGGCCAGGCCGAGGTGGTCGCGCAGGGTCGGGCCCTCGTACTCCTTCCGGAACACGCCCTGTTCCTGCAGGAGGGGGACGACCTTGTCGGCGAACTCGTCGAGGCCGGTCGGCGTGATGTGAGGAACGAGGATGAAGCCGTCGCTCGCGTCGGCCTGGACGAACTCGTTGATGGTGCGGGCGATCGTCTCGGCCGAACCGATGAAGTTCTGCCGGTTGCCCGTCTCGATGACCAGGTCCCGGATCGACCAGTTGTTCGCGGCGGCGAGCTCGCGCCATTCGCGGGCGGTGGCCAGCGGGTCGCGGTACATGCGGACCTGGGCGCGGCCCTTCGAGATGTGGTCGTCTCCGACGTCGGGGTCGATGTCGGGGAGCGGCCCGTCCGGGTCGTAGGAGGAGAGGTCCCGGTTCCAGACGAACTCCAGGTGCTTGAGGGCGGTGGCGCCGCTGACCTGCTGCCTGCGCACCAGCTTGGCCAGCTCCTGCGCCTCGGCGTCGGTGTCGGCGAGGGTGAAGGTGGCCGCGGGCAGGATCAGCAGCTGGTCGGGGCGGCGGCCGTATGCGGCGAGGCGCTTCTTGACGTCGGCGTAGAAGGCCTGGCCCGCTTCGAGGGTGGCGTGCCGGCTGAAGATCGCGTCGGCTTCGGAGGCGGCGAACTCGCGGCCTTCTTCGGAGTCGCCGGCCTGGAAGATGACCGGGCGGCCCTGCGGAGAGCGCGGAACGTTGAACTGCCCGTGGATGTCGAAGTGTTGTCCGGTGTGGACGAAGGCTCCGGCCTTGGCGTCCCGCAGGAAGGTGCCGGTGGTCCGGTCGGCGAGGATCTCGTCGCCGTGCCAGGAGTCGAAGAGTTCGTTCGCCGTGGCGAGGAACTCCTTGGCGCGGGAGTAGCGCTCCTCCCGCGGCAGGAAGCCTCCACGGCGGAAGTTCTCGCCGGTGAAGGCGTCCCAGGAGGTGACGACGTTCCAGGCGGAGCGGCCGCCGGAGAGGTGGTCGAGGCTGGCGAACTGGCGGGCGACCTCGTAGGGCTCGTTGAAGGTGGAGTTGATGGTGCCGGTCAGGCCCAGGTGCTCGGTGACGGCGGCGAGCGCGGCGAGCACGGTGAAGGTGTCGGGGCGGCCGACGACGTCCAGGTCATAGATCTTTCCGCCCTGTTCGCGGAGCCTGAGCCCCTCGGCGAGGAACAGGAAGTCGAACTTGGCGCGTTCGGCGGTCTGCGCGAAGTGGACGAAGGAACTGAACTCGATGTGGCTCCCGGCGCCGGGGTCGCTCCACACGGTGGTGTTGTTCACGCCGGGGAAGTGGGCGGCCAGGTGGATCTGCTTCAGCGGCTTGCTCATGGTAGTGGTCGTCCCTCCGGCTCAGGCGGTTGCGATGGGGGTCCCCACGGGCTCGAGCGCAGTCGAGAGTCGGGGGGAGTAACGGTTAGCGGGGCGGTCCAGGCCCAGCAGGCCGCGCAGGGTGCCGGCCTCGTAGGCGCGGCGGAAGGCTCCCCGGCGCTGGAGTTCGGGGACCAGGCCACGGGTGATGGCCGGGATGTCGTGGCCTGAGACGGCGGGGCGAAGCCGGAAACCGGTCAGCCCGGCGCTGTGCAACTCCTGGAGCAGATCGGCGAGTTCGGAGGGAGTACCGGTGAATATGTGGGCGTCGCTCGTGTACGGCTGTCCCGAGAGCGCGTCGAGCCGCTCTCGGCGTGCCCGCGCGGCGGACGGGTTGTCGTCGAGGAAGACCACCAGGTCGCCGAAGACATGGAGGGGTTCGGCGGCTCGCCCCGCCGCGTCCTGCTCGGCACGGATCCGGGCGACGATCGCGCGGGCCTCGTCGGCGCCGTGCGGGGTGACGTAGCCGATGTCTGCGGCGCGGGCCACGAGCCGGTAGGGGACGGTGTCGTGGGCGAGGGCGCTGACGATCGGCTGACCCTGGGGTGGGCGGGGTGTGATGGAGGGCCCCCTGACGCTGAAGTGCCGGCCCTCGAAGTCGATGTAGTGCAGCTTGTCCCGGTCGATGAAGCGGCCGGTGGCGGCGTCGCGGATCTCGGCGTCGTCCTCCCAGCTGTCCCAGAGGCGGCGCACCGCCTCCACGTAGTCGGCGGCTTCGTCGAAGAGGTCGGCGACCAACTCCCGGGTGTCCGGGTGGTCGTAGGCCTTGATGCGCGGGAGGGTGCGGCGGCCGAAGTGCGCGGCCTCGTTCGGGCGGGCGGTGATCTGCACACGCACGCCGGCGCGGCCGGTGCTGACGTAGTCGAGGGTGGCGATGGCCTTGGAGATGTGGAACGGCTCGGTGTGGGTGGCCACCGCCGTCGGCACCAGGCCGATGTGCCGGGTCAGCGGTGCCACACGGGAGGCGATGAGGACGGCGTCCAGGCGGCCGCGGACCTGGTCGGTGCGCTCGTCCGGGTCCCGGAAGTGGGAGGACTGCGGGCCGAGGCCGTCCTCGATGGTGACGAAGTCGAGCAGACCGCGCTCGGCCTCGGTGACCAGGTCGGCCCAGTACGCGGCGGTGAACAGGTCCCGGGGGCGGGCCACCGGCTCGCGCCAGGAGGCGGGATGCCAGCCGGTGCCGTCCAGGGCGACGGCAAGGTGCAGGGAAGAGGGAGGTGTCGAGGACACGAGTGGGTGCCTTCCTGGAAGTCCGTGACGAGAGCGCCGGCCTCACACAGGAGGAGGCGACGGCGGTGAGAGAACGGGTCAGGACCGGTGGTGTTGTTGGCGCCGAGGAGTGAGCGGCGAGGTGAACTCGCCTAACGAGTACGGGTGTTGCAGTGTCTGTCGTGGTGTGCGCCATCGGGCCGGCTGGGCTGTGTGCGGGTGGTGGTCACCCTGGGCACCAGGCCGACCCCGTCAGGGTGCCCTGCTCGGCGTGGCCGATCAGGTCCGTCCAGTGGGCGGCGGGCGGCTCGGTGGGGCGGTTGCCGGTCCCGTCGACTGCGAGGGAGAGGGTGGAGTGAGCGGGGCATGGCCTCGTGTCCTGTACGAAGGCGGAGTGGGCAGGCGTCGCACGGCCTGCGCACCCCGGGTGGGCTACTTGTCGGTCTTGGGCAGGCCGGGCGGGTTGATCTCGGACTTGGTCACGGCCTCGTCGGACAGGCCCCAGCGCTCGAGCACCTTCGCGTAGGTGCCGTTGTCGATGACGTGGTCGAGGGCGTCGGCGACTGGCTCGACCAGACCGCTGTCCTTCTTGGTGGTGGCCGCGATGAGGCCCTGGAGGGTGGAGCCGGCGCCGGAGTAGGTGCCGACTACCTCGGTCTTGCCGGTGGTGGCCGCGTGGTAGGCGGCGGTGGGGTTGGGGCCGAGGTAGAGGTCGATGCGGCCGGACTGGAGGGCGAGGTAGGTGTCGCTGTCGTTCTGGTAGTACTTGATGTTCACCGGCTTCCGGCCGGCCTTCTCGTTCTCCTTGCTCCACTCGATGAGCAGCTTCTCCTGGTTGGTGCCGCTGCCCACGGCGACCGTCTTGCCGGCCACGTCCTTCGGCCCGGTGGCCTTAAGGGCGCTGCCCTTCTTCGCCTCGAAGCCCAGGTTGTCCTCGCGGTAGGTGGCGAAGTCGTACTTCTCCTTGCGCTCCTCGGTGACGGTGATGTTGCTGAACCCGATGTCGTACTTGGCGCTGTCGAGGCCGACGAAGATGTTCTCCCAGGAGACCGTGTTGACGTGCAGCTTGAGGCCGAGCACGTCGGCGACCAGGGAGGCGATGTCGGGCTCGACGCCGATGACGGTCTTGTTGTCCGTGGCGAAGAAGGTCAGCGGCGCGGCGGAGCCGGACGAGTCGACGATCTCCAGGGTGCCTCTCTTGCGGATGCTCTCCGGGACCTCGGCGGCTATGGAGTCGACCTTGTCGGTGGTGACGCGATTCTGGTCGGGACTGATGTTGATCTTCGTCTTGCTGCCCGACGCGGCCGCGACCTCGGTCGTGCCGCCGCCGTCGGGGTTGCTGCACGCGGCGAGGACGAGAGCGGTGGCGAGTCCGAGCGCGGCTGCGGCGGTGCGGCGGGTGATCGAGGTGGGCATGGTCGTGCTCCTTACTTGCGGAGAAGGGGTGAGGGCCGGTCAGAGGACCTTGGAGAGGAAGGCGCGGGTGCGCTCGTGCTGCGGGTTGTCCAGGACGGCCGCGGGCGGGCCGTGCTCCACTACGACTCCGCCGTCCATGAACACCACGGTGTCGGCGACCTCGCGGGCGAAGCCGATCTCGTGGGTCACGACGATCATGGTGGTTCCGGTGCGGGCCAGGTCCTTGATGACGTCCAGGACTTCGCCGACCAGTTCGGGGTCGAGCGCCGAGGTGGGTTCGTCGAAGAGCAGCACCTTGGGTTCGAGGGCGAGCGCGCGGGCGATGGCAACGCGCTGCTGCTGGCCGCCGGAGAGCTGCCGGGGGTACGCGTCGGCTTTGTCGGCGAGGCCCACCCGGTCGAGGAGCCGGCGGGCCGTCTCCTGCGCTGCCTTGCGCGGGCGGCGCAGTGCGGACACGGGAGCCTCGATCAGGTTCTCCAGCACGGTCAGATGGGAGAAGAGGTTGAAGTTCTGGAAGACGAACCCGATGTGGGTGCGCTGCTTCAGAACGTCCTTCTCCTTCAGCTCGTGCAGCCTGTCGCCGGAGCGGCGGTAGCCGATGAGTTCGCCGTCGATGCTGATCCAGCCGCGGTTGACCTTCTCCAGGTGGTTGATGGTCCGCAGCAGCGTGGACTTGCCCGAGCCGGACGGGCCGAGGACCACGGTGACCTCGCCGGCCCGGACCTGGAGGTCGACGCCACGCAGCACTTCCAGCGGGCCGAAGCTCTTGTGGACGCCGTGGACGTCCACCATCACGGTGTCGACCGTCGGCGTCGCGTCCTTGACGGCCACCGTCACGTCGCTCATCGGCTGTCTCCCAAAATTTCAGAGGTCTTCAGGGGTACGACGGGCTGGTTGCGCTGGGCGGCGGCCACGCGCAGGGTGCGGACGAAGCGGCGTGCACGCTGGAGCGGGGTGGGCGGCGGGGTGCGGTTGGCACCCCGGGCGTAGTGGCGCTCCACGTAGTACTGGGCGACCGACAGCAGGGAGGTGAGGACGACGTACCAGGCGGTGGCGACCAGCAGCAGCGGGATCACCCGGCCGTTGCGGCCGTAGATCACCTGCACCTGGTAGAACAGCTCGCCGATGGACATCACGTAGACCACCGAGGTGCCCTTGAGCAGGCCGATGATCTCGTTGCCGGCCGTGGGCAGGATGGCGCGCATGGCCTGCGGCAGCACGATCCGGCGGATCTGCCGCAGCCGGGGAATGCCCAGCGCGGCGGCCGCCTCCAGCTGCCCGTGGTCGACGGCGATGACACCGCCGCGCACGATCTCGGCGGCATAGGCGGCCTGGTGCAGCGTCAGTCCGATGACAGCCGCGCCCATGGTGCCGATGATGCTGTTGCTGTCGACCGACCAGAACACCGGGCCGAAGGGGATGCCGAGGCCCAACTCCTCGTACAGCGCGCTCAGGTTGAACCAGAACACCAGCTGGACGATCATCGGTATGGACCGGAAGATCCAGATGTAGGTCCAGGCGACGGTCTGGAGCACCGGGCTGCGTGACAGCCGCATGAAAGCCAGGACGGTGCCCAGGAGGAAGCCCAGGACGGTGGCGTACGCGGTGAGTTGAAGGGTCACCCACACCGCCTGCACGATCGTCTCGGACAGCACGTAGTCGCTGAAGACACCCCACTCCCAGACCGGGTTGCTGGCCAGACCGTGCACGAACTGGGCGACCAGCACGATCACGGCGACGGCCGCCGCCCAGCGGGCGAAGTGGCGGGCGGGTACGACCTTGAGGGACGCCGGATCGTCCGGGGTGGGCGGGGCTCCGGGGCCGGTGCCCGGGGTGGCCGCGCCGGGCGGCGCGGTGTCGGTGGTGGATGGCAGCGTGGACATCGTGATCGTTTCTGCTCGACTCTCAGGCGTGCTCGGGCGGGTTGATCCGCGACGTGTCGATCGCGGAGGCAGAGGTGCCCCACTTCTTGAGGATCCGGGCGTACGTGCCGTCCTTGATCAGCTCGTTGACGGCGGCCTGGAAGGCCTTGGTGAGCGGGGAGCCCTTCTTGAAGGCGAAGCCGACGTCGAGGCGGTGGAACTCGCCGAGGAAGGTGGTCTGGGAGGCGGGCTGGGCCGCCTGGTAGCGCAGGCCGTTGATGGTCGACATGATCACGTCGGTTCGGCCCTGCTGGAGTGCGGTGAGGGTCGCGCCGTTCTCGGCGTAGACCTTCACGTCGTAGGGCTTCTTGCCCGCCTTCGCGCACACGCCCTTCTGCGCGGTGAGGGTCGCTTCGAAGGTGGTGCCGGCACCGGTGCCGATGGTCAGCCCGCACAGCTGGGTGAGGTCGGTGACCTTCTTGCCGACGGCGGTGTTGCCCGTCTTCACCGCGAAGCCCTGGCCGTCGTTGATGTAGGTGACGAAGTCGATGGTCTTGAGGCGTTCGGTGGTGACGCCGAAGTTGCCGGTCCCGACGTCGTACTTGCCGCTGCCCAGGGCGGGCAGGATCGTCTCGAAGGAGGCGTCCTGCCGCTCCAGCTTCGCGCCGAGGACCTTGGCCACCGCGTCGGCGATGTCGATGTCCTGGCCGGCGGGTGGCTTGTCCTGCCCGTTCGGGTAGTACGCCCCGGGCGGGAACCCGACCGAGCTGCCGACCCGCAGCGCGCCGGCTTCACGGACCTCGGCGGGCAGCAGGGCCGCGACGGAATCCACCTTGTGTACGGCGGCGACCGGGTCGTCGGTCGCCGCGGAGGATGCCTGAGCGCCCGCCGGTGTGCTGCCGGAGGTGTCGCCGGAGCCACACGCGGTCAGCGCCAGTACGGGCAGCAGCGCGACGGTCGCGGCGATGCGCAGGCGGGTTCTGATCGGGCGAAGATTCACAGGTCGGCTGCCTTTCCCGTGCGTGTTGAGCGTGCTGTGCGTGCTGCGGCCGGCAGATGCTTCTCGAAGGGCAGCGGGCCGATGGTTTCCGGGTCGGCCTGGGTGTCGAACAGCGGGGTGTACCCGGTGGCCAGGTACAGGCCGCGGGCCTCGGGCTGGCGTGGCCCGGTGGTCAGGTAGATCCGCCGGTAGCCACGTGTGCCCGCTTCGCGTTCCAGCTCGGCGAGGACACGGCGGGCGAGGCCACGTCGTCGGTGGGCGGAGTGGGTCCAGATCCGTTTCAGTTCGGCGGTCGTCGCGTCGTACCGCCGGAAGGCGCCGCCTGCGACGGGCTCGCCGCGCTCCAGCAGCAGGAGCAGCAGGCCGCCGAACGGTTCGGTGAACTCCTCGTCGGGGTAGCGGGAGATCTCGGCGTGGGCGTCCTTGCCGTAGCGCGCGGAGTACTCGTGGCCGAGTTCGCGCAGCAGGGGTCTCACACGTGGATCGGAGACGGGGACATGAAGCACTGTCACATCCACTGTTGACGAGGGTGGTCGAGCTACCGAGGTCATGCGCCCACCGCCGCAGGGGTGCGCGTCCCGCGGGCAACCGTCTGCGGCGTGCCGACCAGGGCGTCGGGGTTGCCCGCGCCTCCGGTGGCGGCGGCCGTCGTCCACAGGGCGCGGTCGTAGCGCTCCCCTGCCTTCACATGCTCAATCTGCTCGGCGGTCTTCACGAGGGACCCGCCCCACAGGCGGTAGACGTCGGCCTCCGCACCGCCCGCCGCGTACGCGGCGGGCGACCAGTCCCCGAACGAGGCGCCGGGGCGGGGTTGTCGGACGGGGAAGACGTCGCTGACGATCTCCAGGCGCTCCAGCCCACTCGCGATGTACGCGGCGGCCGGGGCGGGGCCCGGCGATCCGCAGCCGTAGGCGAACAACACCCGGCCCCAGCCGTGGTCCTCGTGCGCCCGGGCGAGCCGGAGCGTGTACTCCTTGTCGAACGCGGCGCCGGAGCGCTGGGTGGTTTCGGAGCCGTAGTTGGTGGCGGCGATGCCGAGGAACTCCACTGGCACGGAGATGGCCTTTCAGGGCGCGGCGACACGCAGGCATGAGGGAATCGCCTCACGTGCGGGGATGAGCACACGGACCGTCAGGCAGACGGGCCGGTGCAGGCGTGACGACGTCGAGCGTCGGGAGAAGCGGAGCTGCGGCAGCGCGCGTGAGAAGAGAACTCGGCCCGCGACGGGGTCACCGAGGGAGGGAAGGGCCGGTCAGACGGCCCGCTGCCGAGTCAGGCGCAACACGCTGCGGACCACACCCGACCGAAGTCGATGTGATCGCGCGAGACCAAGCGCTGCTGGGCATTCATGCGACTAATTGAGCAGTACATCGTGGCGCTCGTCAAGCGCTGCCCGGATGCCGGGCCGCCTGGACCGGCGCTTCCCGGGACGCTGTTGACACAGCCATGCCGCGGGCGCATACGATCGACAACGGACCGGCCCCGCCCCGCGCGGTGGCTTCCCCGGCCGCGTTGAGGGACGCGGCGGATGTGACGACGTCGTACCCCAGCCGCACCGTACGCACGCAGCGCCTGTGCCGTTGCGCTCCCTGCGAGTGCCACTGGGTGACCGCCCACGCCTGCGATCCCCTCCCCCGGAGAGTCCCTCGATGGTCACGCCTTCCGAAGTCACGCCGGTCCCTGCGACGAAACCCCCGATACGGGCGAGTGCGCCTGGCCCCGACATGCCGCGCATCGTGCCGCGCCGGCACGGCGGCCGGTGGCTGACCGCCACCGTCGCGGTTCTGCTGTTCGCGATGGTGCTCAACTCCGTCGTCCGCAACGACGCCTTCCAATGGAGCGTGGTGGGCCGGTACTTCACCACCGCCGCAGTGCTCGACGGACTGCTGCTCTCCCTGTGGCTGACGGCCGTGGTGATGGTGCTCGGCTTCCTGCTCGGCACGGTGCTGGCGGTGATGCGGCTCTCCGCCAACCCGGTTCTCCGGACGCTGAGTTGGGGATACGTGTGGATCTTCCGGTCCACACCACTGCTGGTGCAGCTGCTGTTCTGGTTCAACATCGGCGCCCTGTATCCGACGCTGGGCCTCGGCGTCCCGTTCGGCCCGCAGTTCGTCACCGTCAAGACGGTCAATCTGCTCGGGCCCACCCTGACCGCCGTCATCGGCCTGACCCTGCACGAGACCGCCTACGCCGCCGAGGTGGTGCGCGGCGGCATACTCTCCGTGGACTCCGGGCAGACGGAGGCAGCGCAGGCACTGGGGCTGAGCAGACGCCGCACCCTGCGCCGGATCGTGGTGCCGCAGGCGATGCGCTCGATCGTGCCCACGGCCGGGAACATGCTGATCGGCACCCTGAAGGGCACCAGTATCGTCAGCGTGCTGGCCGTGCACGACCTGCTGTACTCGGTGCAGCTGATCTACAACCAGACCTACCGGGTCATCCCGCTGCTGATGGTCGCCACCCTGTGGTACATCGCGGTCACCACGGTGCTGAGCGCGGGCCAGTTCTACGTCGAGCGGTACTACGCGCGCGGGGACTCACGCGCCCTGCCGCCGACCCCGCTGCAACGGCTGCGCGGCCACCTGACCGCCGTGCGCCACCGGCTGAGCGCGACGACCGCTGCCGACGCCCGGCCGGTGATCGGCGGTGACCGGTGAGCAGCAGCCCTTCGCCGGCCGTCCTGGTCGTTGTCGGCGCGGGGCCGCGCGCCACAGGCCTGCTGGAGCGCATCGCCGCCAACGCACCGGAACTGTGGGACGGTTCACGGCAGTTGCACATTCACCTGGTGGATCCGCACCCGCCTGGCCCGGGGCGCGTCTGGCGCCATGAGCAGCCCGCGCTGCTGCGGATGAACTCCGTGGCCGAGGACGTCACCATGTTCACCGACGAGTCGTCCACCATCGACGGCCCGATACGGCCGGGCCCCTCGCTCGCCGAGTGGGCCGCCCAGTTCTCCGGCAGAGGCACACACCACGCCCCGTACGCCGAGCCCGCCGACCCGGAGGTGCTCGCCGAACTGCGCGACCTCGACGGGTCCGACTTCCCCACCCGCCGCGCCCAGAGCGCCTACCTGGACTGGGTGTTCCGCAGGGCGCTGGCCCAGCTGCCGCCCACCGTCACGGTCGAGTGGCACCCGACCACCGCGACCGCCGTCACCGGCCCCCCGGTCGGCCCGCAGCGGGTACACCTCGCCGACCGTGCCACTCCGCTCACCGCCGACCTGGTCGTCCTCGCCCAGGGACACCTCGGCTCCGCGCCCGCCGCCGAGTACCGTGACCACGCCGCCTTCGCCCGCCGGCACGGCCGCTTCCACCTCCCGCCCGCGTTCTCCGCCGACGCGGACCTGTCCGCACCGCGTCCCGGCGAACACGTCATCCTGCGCGGCTTCGGCCTGGCGTTCATCGACCTGATGACCCTGCTCACCGAGGGCCGCGGCGGCAGTTACCGCACCGACGCCGACGGTACCCTCACCTACCTACCCTCCGGCCGCGAGCCCGTCCTGCACGTCGGATCGCGGCGCGGAGTGCCGTACCACTCCAAGACCCGCTACCGTCTCCAGGGTCCCCGCCCTGCGCTGCCCCGCCACTTCGGCCCCGAAGCCGTCGACGCCCTGCTCGCCGAGGACCGTCCGCTGGAGCTGCGGCGCGACGTGTGGCCGCTGATGGCCAAGGAGATCGGCTTCGGCCACTACCACGAGCTGTTCCACGCCCACCAGGAGCGCACCGCCCTCCCCTGGCCTGACTTCGTCGCCGCCTACGACCGCCTGGACTGGTACGACGACGAGATGGCCGCACTAGTCGCCGCGGCCGTACCCGACCCGGCGGACAGGCTCGACTTCGAAGCCCTGGACCACCCGCTGGACGGTCTCGCCTTCCCCGCACCGGACGCCTTCCAGGAGCACCTGCGCGACCACATCGTCCAGGACGTCACGCGCCGCGAGAGCCCGGAGTTCAGCGCCGACCTCGGCGCGTTCCTGGCCCTGCTCTCCGCCTACGGCCAACTGCCCCGCCTCGTCGCCTCCGGTCGTCTCACCGCCCGCTCGGTCGCCGACGAACTCGACGGCTGGTGGCACGGCTTCTTCAGCTTCCTCGCCTCCGGCCCGCCCGGCTTCCGCCTGCGTCAACTCCTCGCGCTGTCCCGGGCCGGCATCGTCCACTTCCTGGGGGCGGGCATCCGCATCGCCACCGACGAGACCAGCGGCGCCTTCACCGCGACCAGCCCCACCGTCCCCGGCCACACCACCCACGCCACGGCCCTGATCGAGGCATACCTGCCGGGTCCCTCCCTGGCCCACACCGAGGACCCACTCCTGCGGGGCCTGTACCGGGAAGGCGCACTCACCGAGGAGGTCATCGCCGACCCCACCCACACCCACCGCTCCGGCCTGCTCGCCGTCTCCCCCACGGACGGCCACCTCATCGACCCGTCCCTCGACAGCCCCCACCCCCGCCGCATCGCCCTCGGCGCCCCCACCAACAGCCGGGCTGTCGCCGCCTTCGCCCGCCCCCGCACCAACGCGCCGGCCTTCCGCCAGAACGACGCGGTCGCCCGCGCCCTCCTGCGTGCCCTGAGCGCCACCGAGGCTGAGACGACAACGCCTCCGGCGGACGGCCGGCCTCTCAGAGTGTGAGATCTACCCTATGTTCCCTATGGAGTTACCAGGGAAGCTTGACTGCGTTCGACGGGGGTGCGCAGGATGACGGACATGTCCCGTACGCGGCAACGACTCGTTCGTCGTCGGCATGTCGACTTTGATCACGTCGTCAGTGCCGCCTGCTGCCGCGCGTAAGGCACGCGACTCGCACCTTCGCCTGTGCCATCCCGCAACCGCAACGGGAAACGCCGTACGGGTCGGCCGCACGGCGTTTCGCTTGAGGGAGCTGATCAGCTGAAGTCGCTCCGGTGCTGCTCGCACCACTGTCGGAACGTGCGGGCCGGCGCCGCAGCCGGGCGCGCGGCGCACCGGCCTCGCGTGCCGCCTGGCCGGGCTCGCCAGCGAGAGCGACGGTCTGGTGCCCCAACGCATCGGGCCGAGCGTGCAGCGGCTGATCGACCGCCTCGGCGACGCGCCGATCGCCGTCTTCGACGCCGCCTGGACCCACCTCACCGACAACGACCTGTGGCCGGCGCTCCCTACCCCGAGGAGCACAAGGCGTCGCTGGTCGCGGACCTGTGCGACGTGGCAACCCGCTATCCGGCCGACCGCGAGCTTCGCGAGATGATCGACGAGCTCCGTCGCCGCAGCGAGGAATTCGCCCGCCTCTGGGCCAGTGGCGCCGCCGGCCACCACGAGACCACGCGCAAGACGATCGACCACCCGCAGCTCGGCCCGATCGGACTCGACTGCGACGTGCTCTCCGCGCACGGCTCGGACGTGCGCATCGTCGTCTTCACCGCCGACCCCGGCAGCGAGGCGGAGAGCAAGCTGCGCCTGCTGTCCCTCGTGGCCGCTGACGACAGGGCCGTCTCGGCGGAGGACGACGCGTAGCCGCTTCCGACATGGTGGAGTGCGAAAAGCCTTCCGTCAGGTCGCTGAAGCTGGAGAGCCGGACGAGTCCCCCGGCTGCTGGTCGAGCCGGTCGATGAGTCGGCGTGACTCTTCGAGCAGCCTCTTCCCGCGGGGTGTGGCGACGACGGGGCGTGTGCGGTGGTTGAAGGTCTTGAATCCGGCGGCGGTCTCCGGCAGACGGTCGGGCAGATCATGCGGGAGACCTCATGCGGAAGACCCCTGGATGACCACCGCGCCGGCAGCGATCACCGCGCCAGCGGGAGGCTGACCTTCACCGGGATCGGCTCATGGCCCGCGCCAGAGGTTGGCGAAGGCCTGGTTCTCGATGGTCCGCCTCTGGCGCACGGCCTCCAGTTCCATCACCGCGTCGTGGACGGAGGCCACCACACTCGTCACGGCTTCGTCATCGAGGACGGTTCCCTCACCGGACGGTTCCTCGCCGATGCCCACAGCCGCGGCGAGGGCGGTCAGGGTGGGTTCCCGGTCGTTCCAGCGGTCGGCCGCGCGGCGGCGGGCTGGTGTATCAGCCGCTTTCAGGCTTTTCGAGCCGATGGGCAGTCGGCCGCTGCGCTGCGGTGTCAGCACACCGCTCTGCTCCAGGGCGGTCTGGTAGGCGGCTGAGAGGTCCCGCCCCCGACGCCACAGCCAGTCCTCGACCCGCTCGTAGGGCACCTGCCGAGTGAGGCCTGCCGCGGCCTCGCCCAGAAACCGGTCGTCGAGTGGCGGCGGGCTGTTCGGCACGATGCGGTCACTGTCGAGCACGACGGCTCCCGCACCGATGAGATCGATCAGCTCGGCTCCCGCGAGTGCGAGGGACAGATCGCCCTGTCCCACGGAGTTCTCCGGGCCCATGGCGATCATGAACAGGTCTTCCGCCGTGGTCATGG
Organism: Streptomyces sp. BK208; assembly: GCF_004364245.1. GTDB lineage: Bacteria > Actinomycetota > Actinomycetes > Streptomycetales > Streptomycetaceae > Streptomyces. The sequence goes on from NZ_SOAV01000001.1 coordinate 42,925, forward strand.
TCCGGCTCCCGTCGCAGACATCGGGCAAGGCTACGTCTTCAGCGAACGCGCGACTACGTGGTGTGCAGAGGTTCCCTGAAGACCATACGGAACACCGGCCCGGCGAAGGGGAGGATCGGGGACATCACCTTCGAGGAGTTCACGTGGATGTGCAGGGACGGCATGATCTGCTCCCTGGTTCGGAATGCCCACTGCCTGCCGGCGCTCAACGTTGGTCGTCCCCGTGCCCGGCTCGCTTTGCCGCCACCGGCCCGCAATGACCAGAACAGTCATGTTCAAGGATGCACCTTCGTCCAGCACTGTGCACCGGCAGCTTCCTGGCCCCTGTCTGTGCCGTCGTGGCCGGGACCCGAGTTGGACTCGTGGAGTGAGGACGACGGGTTTCGGGCCCGTGCCGGGGACTGGCGGCGGCGCTGCTCACGCCAGTCCCCGGCACTTCCTGTGCATCAGCGCCCAGCCCGCAACGGCTGGGTTCAGACGGGGGTGACCACCCGGTGCCGGGCAGCGGGAGCGCGACCGGAGCGGCAGTTGGTGTTCGTCGACCGGCTGCAGGTCACGCCGGTGCGCCTGCGAACGAGCTGCCCTGAGCCGAGTCCGGCATGGGCACGGGGTCGGGGTGCTGGAGATGATCGATGCCGGTAGCTCCCACGGCCTCACCTGCACGAGCCGGAAGGCCTCATCCGGAGCGACGACTGCGCCCAGCTTCCGGTGCCGAGGCGGGTCAGCAGCCAGAAGGTGAGGGCGGTGCCGGTGCCGTAGGCGACGTGTGCGGTGTCTTCGATCGTGCTCGCCGCGACGACGTTCCACCATGCCGAATGCTGGAAGCGGACCGCTGACAGTACACCGCTCCGTTTGCAGGACGCCGGGCACAGCGCTTTCGTGGAACTACCGCCGAGAAATCGGGAGTACTCATGTCGACGTCGCCTTTCGGGTTCGGGTCGTCGGATCCGTTCAGTGAGATGCTGAACCGCTTTTTCGGTACGTCGCCCGCGTCGTCGCCACCGGCAGTGCAGCGGGTGCCGATCGGCCGGTTGCTGACGGACGCGTCCCAGGAACTGCTGAATCTGGCAGCGCAAAGGGCGGTGGACGACGGGACGTCGGACCTCGACACCGAGCATCTGCTGTGGGCGGCCACCCAGGTCGATCCGGCGCGCAGACTGCTGGCTCAGGGAGGGGTGGACCCCGAGAAACTCGCCGCCACGATCGCCCAGGCGCTTCCCCGCGAGTCCGGCGAACCCTCTGCCGAGCCCGGCCTCACGCCGGCGGCCAAGCGCATCCTGGCCGCCGCCTTCCGTGAGTCGCAGGCAACCGGTGTGTCCTACATCGGTCCCGAGCACGTTCTCGGCGCGCTGCTGTCCGACCCGGACTCCGGCGCGGGCCGGTTCCTGCGCGCCGAGGACCTCGACGTACGGAAGCTGCGTGGCGCCGGCGAGCAGGCCGCGCGCGCCGAGAGCGGCGCCGCGCCGACGGCCCCAGCCGCAACCCTGGACGAGTACGGCCGTGATCTGACGGAGGAAGCACGGGCGGGCAAGCTGGATCCGGTGGTGGGACGGGCGGAGGAGATCGAGCAGACGGTGGAAATCCTCTCGCGGCGTTCGAAGAACAACCCGGTGCTGATCGGTGAGCCCGGTGTCGGCAAGACCGCGATCGTGGAGGGCCTGGCCCAGCGGATCGTGGCGGGTGAGGTGCCGGGGACCCTGAAGGACAAGCGGGTCGTTTCGCTGGACCTGTCGGCGATGGTGGCGGGGGCGCAGTACCGAGGTCAGTTCGAGGAGCGGGTGAAGAAGGTCATCGAGGACGTCCAGCAGGCCGAGGGCGGGATCATCCTGTTCATCGATGAGCTGCACACCGTTGTGGGGGCGGGTGCGACTGGTGAGAGCTCGATGGACGCGGGCAACATGCTCAAGCCGGCCCTGGCACGCGGTGAGCTGCACGTGGTGGGCGCGACGACGATCGACGAGTATCGCAAGCACATCGAGAAGGACGCTGCTCTGGAGCGCCGCTTCCAGCCGGTGATGATTCCGGAGCCCACGGTCGAGGAGACGGTCCAGATCCTGGAGGGCCTGCGGGACGCCTACGAGGCCCACCACCAGGTGCGGTTCGCCGACGGCGCGCTGGCCGCGGCGGCGGAGCTGTCCGACCGGTACATCAGCGACCGCTTCCTGCCCGACAAGGCCATCGACCTGATGGATCAGGCTGGCGCCCGGGTCCGGCTGCGCAGCGCCTCGCGGTCCACCGAGGTCGTCAGTCGCGAGGACCGGCTGGCCAAGCTGCGGCGCGAGCAGGACCAGGCCGTTGCCGGCGAGGACTTCGAGAAGGCGTCGGAGCTGAAGCGGCAGATCGCCGAGCTGGAGGGCGAGCTCGCGGGCATCGAGGAGCGGCGTGAGGGGGTGGTGTCGGTGACGGCGTCCGACATCGCCGACATCGTCTCGCGCCGCACGGGCATCCCGGTCTCCCAGCTCACCGCAGACGAGAAGAAGCGCCTGCTGAAGCTGGAGGAGGAGATGCACGCGCGGATCGTCGGGCAGGCGGAGGCGGTCACCGCGGTCTCGCAGGCGGTACGCCGCAACCGCGCCGGCATAGGCGACCCCAACCGACCCGTCGGCTCCTTCCTCTTCCTCGGACCCACCGGTGTCGGCAAGACCGAACTCGCCAAAACCCTCGCGGAGCTGCTGTTCGGCGACGAGGACCGGATGATCCGGTTCGACATGAGCGAGTTCCAGGAGAAGCACACCGTCGCCCGCCTCGTCGGCGCACCTCCTGGATACGTCGGCTACGAGGAGGCCGGTCAGCTCACCGAGAAGGTGCGGCGCAAGCCGTACAGCGTGGTGCTGTTCGACGAGGTGGAGAAGGCGCACCCGGACGTCTTCAACACGCTGCTGCAGATCCTCGACGACGGCCGGCTCACCGACGCCCAGGGCCGCACCGTCGACTTCCGGCACTGCGTGGTCATCATGACCTCCAACATCGGCGCCCAGCGCATCCTCGCCCACGAAGGCGACGCCGCCGAGCTGAAGGACGAGCTGATGGAGGATCTGCGGCAGCGGTTCCTGCCGGAGTTCCTCAACCGCATCGACGACATCATCGTCTTCCACAGCCTCACCGAACAGGACCTGTCCGAAATCGTCGACCACCTCCTGGACCGCAGCAAACACAAGGTGCGCGCCCAGGGCATCACCCTGGAGGTCACCGAGGCGGCCAAGAAGCTGCTCGTCACGCACGGTTATCAGCCCGCGTTCGGTGCTCGCCCGCTGCGCCGTACGATCCAGACCGAACTCGACAACCGCATCGCCGAGATCCTCCTCACCGGAGACGCCGAACCCGGGGACACGATCGTCGCCGACGTGAAGGACGACTCGCTGCACTGCACGATCCGCAAACACGACACCGACGGCGGGAGTACGGCAGAGACACCGACGTCGGAGGCGGACGCGTCGACGGAGCCGGACAGCCGGTCCTGACTAGCCACGACTGGCCGCCCAGAGCAGACATGAATCGGCCGGATCCTAGGGAGTGGGCACATCGGCGCATGGCTGGAGACCGAGGGCGTCGACCAGCGCGCTCCCCCAGGTCCGGCCGGTCTAACAAGCGGCGACAGCCGAGTACGGCCAGGCGGGAGCCATGGATGCTGGGCCAGGCGGCCTCGGCCGAAGGTGTGGCGATCACCGGCTGTACTCGCCTGACCTACGATGACGCGGTGAGATTCGTGATGGTGCCGGGCGGCTGGCAAGGCGGATGGGCGTTCGACTCGGTGGCTGCTGAGCTGCGCCGAGAGGGGCACGACGTCGAGGCGCTGACCCTGTCGGGGTTGGAGCCGGACAGCCCGGCCGATGTGATCCGTGCGCCGAACCTCGACACCCATATTGACCAGGTAGCCGAGACCATCGAACGTGGCGACGGAACGCCCGTCGCGCTGTGCGGGCACAGTTACGGCGGAATGGTGATCGCCGGTGTTGCGGATCGGCTCGGCGACCGCCTCGATCAGCTCGTCTTCATCGACGCCTACGTCCCGGACGACGGAGATTCGTGCTGGTCCTTGACCAGCGACAGATTCCGGGAGCTGTTCATGGCGGGTGCCCGCGCCGACGGTCGATGGGTCGCAGTCCCGGAAGGACTCGACCCCCGCGCGCGACCGCACCCCTTGGCCAGCTTCGTCCAGTCGATCAGACTGGGAGGCAATCCCAGCCGTGCCCTCGGCCGAACGTTCATCAGTGGCGGCGCGTGGCCGGGTAGCCCGTTCGTGCCCCTGACCGAACGGCTGCGCAGCGACTCGGACTGGCGGGTTCACGAGATCCCCGTCGGCCACAACATCGCCCGCCGCGACCCGCACACCCTCGCTGCCGTTCTCGGCGCACTGCCGCTCCACTCCGCCTGACATACAGCCGTTCCTCCCCCGGTGCCGTCCTCCTCACCGAGGAGAACGGTCCCCGGATCACGCAGGCACCGCAGGCCCCCCCCCGCGACGGGCGGCGAAGCCGACGCCTGCGTGATCTGTCCGCGCTCGCCGTGGCAGATCTCCCGAGCGAGCTGTGACGCGACTCCTGGACGGGCAACTGGCGGCTCATCGGGCGCCGGCAGCCGCTGTTCGCCGGTCGGCGAGCAGGTCGAGGCAGCGTCTGCGCTGAACCGGGTCCGTCGCAAGGTCGACACCGACGTGGGCGAGGGCGATCGCGGCATCGAGCACGGCGCGGTCGGCTCCCGGGGAGTTGCCGTAGCGGGCGAAGGGCGCGGTGTGGTGGAGGGCGCCCTCGGTGTCGTAGCCGATGGTCGGGTGGAGTGCGGGCATGACGTGGGAGACGTTCCCCATGTCCGTGGACGCAATGACCTCGCCCCGGCGGCTTACGGGGGCGCGGCCGAGGGAGCGGGCAGCACGGGTGTAGGCGGCGGTGAGAAACTCGTCCTGCCTCAGGTCGGCGAAGTCGGCTCCGTGCTCGGCGAGTTCCAACTCGGCGCCGGTGGCCAGGGCCGCGGCCTCCAGGCATGCCCGGACCCGGCGGCGGGCGTGGACGAGGTCTTCCATGGTGCGGGCGCGCAGTTCGTAGCGGGCGCGTGCCGTTTCGGGAATGACGTTGACCGCGCGGCCGGCCTCGAAGACGACGTCGTGGACCAGGACGCCCGGGGGGAGCTGCTGGCGCAGCAGGCCGACGGCAGTGTGGGCGAGGGTGATCGCGTCCAGGGCGTTGACGCCTTCCCAGGGCGCGAGCGCGGCATGGGAAGGCTTGCCGACGTAGGTGACGTCCCAGGCACCGACGGCGAGGGAGGATGCGCCCACGGAATCCTCGGGTGCGGCGTGGACCATGAAGGCGGCGGCCACGTCGTCGAATACACCGGCGTCCAGCAGGAGCGCCTTGCCGCCGATGTCCTCCTCGGCGGGGGTCCCGATGAGCTTCACGGTGATCCCGAGCGCGTCGGCGACGGCGGCGAGACCGAGGGCGGCGCCGACGGACGCGGCGCCGTTGACGTTGTGTCCGCAGGCGTGTCCGATGCCGGGCAGCGCGTCGTACTCGGCGCACAGGGCCACCACCAGCTCGCCACTGCCACGGGTGGCGACGAAGGCCGTCGGGAGGGCGCCTGCCCCGCGGGTGACCGTGAAGCCGGTGGCCTCGGCGAGGGAGGCGATCTTGGCTGCCGACTTGTGCTCGCGCATGGCCGTCTCTGGCTCCGCGTGCAGGCTGTGGCTCAGCGCGACCAGGTCGCGTTCGTGGGCGCGTACCGCGTCGGCGGCCTCGGTGAGCGCGCGGTCCCGGATCTGCGGGGCGTGGCCGGTCATGCCGTCCTCCCGGTCTGCGGGACGGCGGCCCCGGACACGGGGGCGTCGGCGGGGGTTCGGAAGAGCAGGCCGACCGCCGCTCCCCCGAGCGCCGTCACCGCGCACGCGGTCCACGCCCACTGGTATCCCGCGCCCGTGACCGCGCCTTGGGCGGTGGTGTGGGAGGACCACAGGGCGCCGACGACGGCCGCACCGAGCGCCGCGCCGAGCGAGAGCGCCATCTCGTTGACGCCGACGGACAGTGCGGTCTCGGCCTCGTCGACCACCTCGACGGACAGGGCCCGGGTGGCGGACTCGAACATGCCGGTGGCGAGCCCGACGACCAGCGCACCCGCCACGTACTGCGGCACGGACGAGTGGAAGAGGACGAGGCTCAGAAAGCCGGCCGCACCGGCGCAGCCGCCGGCCACGAGCACGGTGCGGTCACCGATCAGCCGGGCCAGCCTCGGCGTGAGCGTGGAGCCCAGGAAGCCGGCGGCGACCATGGCGAGGGACACCAGGGAGATGGCCTGGGCGCCGAGCCCGAGCCCGAACCCGTCGCCGTCCGGTTCGGTCCCCAGGTAGACCGCGTTGGCACCCAGGAACCCGATGGCACCGAAGGCGATGCAGAACGTGTGCGCGCTGACCGCCGCGAGCCGGGGATCGCGCAGCATCCCGAGGTTCACCAGCGGATGCGCCGAACGCTGTTCGACCAGCACCCAGGCGACGATCAGTACCAGCGCCGCTGCGCCCGTCAGCAGCGACGAGCCGGATGTCCAGCCCCATGACTGGCCTTCGGTGAGCACGAGCATCAGCGCGCCGAGCCCGCCGGTGAGCAGCAGCGCGGCGCGCACGTTGAAGCGGCCCGCGCGGGGAGCCGTACTCGTCGGCAGGGCAAGCGCGGCGCCCAGTGCCAGGGCGCCGAAGGGCACCGCGGTCCACAGCCCGGCGAGGGCGTGTTCGTCGCTGAGGGTGCCGGCCACGAACCCTCCCGCGCCGATGGACAGGAGCAGCGCGCCGACCAGCACCGACATACCGACCCGGCCGTGTTCGGGAGAACGCGAGCGGAGGATGCCCGCGAGCAGCGGGAAGAAGCCGACCACGGCGCTCTGCAGCACCATGCCGACCGCGAGCGTGACGGTGGTGGGTCGTGCCGCGATCAGCAGTGACCCGACGGCGACCGCCGTCACGGCGACCAGCAGCAGCCGCCGGTGCCCCCACATGTCGCCCCAGCGGGACAGCAACGGCGTCAGCACGGTGAAGGCGATCTGCGACAGCAGGTACAGATTGTTCTGCCCCACGCCGCCGACCCCGACGTGCGCACCGACGACCGGCAGCAACGGAGTGAGATATCCCTGGACGACACCGCTGCACACCACGATCACGATCATCGCTGTGATCAGCCCCCGGCCCCGGCTGATGACGTTCGTCATGGCCCCACCTTCTTGTCCCTGGCTGGAATACGACGTGGTGGCTAGAGTGCGACCGCAGGGCCAACCAGGCGCGAAAAGGGAAGAGAACCGGCAGCAAGAGAGGTCAGCGTGTTGGATTCGGTCACGGTGAGCGAGTTGGACCTCGCTCTCGTGCACGCCCTCCAGGTCCGCCCGCGGGCCGCCTGGACGGATCTGGCACCCCTGCTGGGCGTGACGTCGGTGACTCTCGCCCGCCGCTGGGAGCGCCTCGCCGAGGAGGGGCTGGCTTGGGTGTCGGCGGTCCCCGGACCGGCCTTCTCGCACGGCGGCTGCACTGCCTTCGTGTTCCTTCGTTGTGCGCCGGCGGCGAGGGAGCGACTGGCCGCGCAGATCGCGGAGCTGCCGGAGGCGGCGACGGTCGAACTGCTTGCCCCTGGGCGCGCCGACCTCATGCTGGACGTGCTGGCACCCGACCTCGCAAGTGTGCACCGCTTCGTGCACGAGCAGTTGGCCGCCCTGCCCGAAGTCCTCGACCTCGAGTGCGTCTTCGCCACGTCTCTGTACGCCGAGGGTTCCCGATGGAGGCTCGGCTCCCTCGACGCCTCCCAGCTCTCCGTACTCGGCCGGCCGGGGCCTGCCGACCAGGCGGGCGGGTCCCTCGGCGACCTGAACACGCTTGACCGTGCCCTGCTGTACGCGCTGGTGCGGGAAGGGCGGGCCCGGTTCACGGACTTGGCCGATCTCGCCGGGACCAGTGCCGCCACCGCGCGCAGGCGCCTGCACCGCCTCACCGCCGGTGGCATCGTGGGGTTCCGCTGTGACGTGGCTCCCGTGGTGTCGGGCCTGCCCGTGTCCGTCACCTTCCGCGGTCGCGCCCCAGCCCATGACGTCAACCGTCTGCACCGCACCCTCGCGACGCTGACCGAATGCCGGTTGCTCGCAGCGGTCACCGGAAGTGACAACGTGCTCGCCACCTTCTGGCTGCGCGACATGGGCGCGGTCCAGCAGCGCGAGACAGCGGCCTGCGCCCAACTGCCCGCCCTGAGCATCACCGAGCACGTCGTCGGCACCCGTACGGTGAAACGAATGAGACACCTGCTGGACGAAGCAGGGCGGCGCACAGGGGTCCGCCCGATCCGACCCTGGTAAGCCGGCCGGAACTCGCCCTGGAGAGACGGACTCTCCTTCCGCATCACGCAGATCGAAACGGGCCAGCCCGGCGCGGGGGGTCGCAGGCTGCAGGAGCGCGCTACGCAGTTCCGCCTTTGTCCCAGGGACACCACGGCCAGCGGCTGGTCTCGGGGTCTGGCCCCTTCCGGGCGCGGGCTCGTCCTGTTCTCCCTTGAGGCGGGCCTGCCGAGCACGGCGGCCCGCATGGCCTGCCAGTCCTGCGTGCGCCACCATCGGAAGGTTCGTTCGGTGGTGACTCGGCGAGAGGTGGGCTCCGGGCTGGGACCCTGCCTCCGGAACACCCTTACGGGTGTGCGATAGGTTGCACGCCATGACCGAGCTCGGACCCGTCGTCTGGCCGCCTGCTCCGATCAGGACCAAACGGCTCGTACTCCGCGAGTCCGAGGCCCGGGACCGTGCTGCGTTCATCGAGCTGTTCGCCTCAGCAGAGGTGCGCGCCCATCTCGGTGGTCCTCGCCCACGTGATGAGCTCGAGCGCGCGGTGCCTGAGGTACCCGGGCAGCGCCCTGGTCTTTTCGTGGTCACTCTCGACGAAGCGATGATCGGCGTTGTCACGCTCCTCGATCGGCGCGACGCGGAGCGTCCGGGACACGTTCGTCCGGAGGCGGGAGAGGCCGAGCTCGGCTACATGTTCCTGCCGACCGTGTGGGGATGCGGGTACGCCGCAGAGGCGTGCGCGGCAGCACTCGACTGGTTCGCCGACGCGCTCCCCGGCGAGCCGGTGGTGCTGTGCACCCAGACCGCCAACAACCGCTCCATGAGCCTCGCGGCGAAGCTGGGGTTCGTCGAGGTCGAGCGGTTCGAGGAGTGGGGCGCCGAGCAGTGGTTCGGCGTGTGGTCCACGGGCCCACCGTTCGGCTGAGCCGGGACGTCTCCTTCCATATCGTCGAGACCCGCGGTACCTGGCGAGATTCGGATCTGGCGGCTCGGAGCTGATCCGTCGTTGTGCAACCCCTCCCCCGTAGCGATCCGCATGCAATCAGGTGCCGATGCCGGCTCCGCGGCCGTGAGGGCAGGGGCCGTGCCAGTCCAGGCACAGGACGGTGGCGTCGTCTCTCACGTAGCCTTCGCATGCTTCGGTGACCGCGTTGACCATGGCTCGCACGGTCTCCCGGGGGTGCTCGGTAGCCGTGTCGCGCAGGAGAACGGGCAGGTCGACAGCCTGTGCCTGTCGTTCTTGCACACCGTCGGTGTAGAGCAGGAGGCGGTCGCCGGGACGCAGGTCGAGGTCTTGCACCTGGTAGGCACCCTGGGCGGCGATGCCGAAGGGGAGGTTCACATGCAGTTTCACTGCCTCGACGGCGCCGTCGCGTAGCCGCAGGGGCCAGGGGTGGCCCGCGTTGACGAGCTGGGCACCGGTACCGTCCAGGGCGATGCGCAGCAGCTGGCCGGTGGCGAATGTGCTGCGGCCGTGCTCGACAAGGGCCTGGTGGGTCTGGCGGGCCTGCTCGGCAAGATCGGTGCCGGCGCGGCGGGCACCACGGGAGGCGTTGACCGCGAGAGTGGCGATGAGGGAGGCGTCGACGTCGTGGCCCATGGCGTCGGTGATGGACAGGTGCAGGGTGTTCTCGTCGAGGCTGTAGTCGTAGGTGTCACCGGCGATGTCGGACGCTGGGACCAGGGCACCGGCGAGAGTGAACTCGGCAGCCTCGCAGGAGGGTGCCGAGGGCAGGAGCTGGCGCTGGATCTCCGCGGCCAGGGTGACCGTGGCAGTGCGGTTGCCCCAGTGGTAGAGGTCGGTGAAGCGGCGGTCGGTGACGATGACGTACGCCAGTGCGTGCGCGGCCTCAGTCACCTGTTCCAGTACGTCCTCGGTGACGCCGGGGAGGTAGAGCTCCAGCACCCCGATGGCGTCGCCACGATTGGTGACCGGGGCAAGCACCCGCTGGTCACGTCCGTCCTCAGGTGCCACCACCGGTTTCTGGGTGCGCAGGACCTCGTCGTAGGCACTGCCGTCCAGGGGAACCTGATCGGCGCCGCGTTCCTGTGGTGTCGCCTTCTCCTCGTGGACCCGCAGCAGGCGCCGGCCGACGACGTCGAGGAACAGGAACGACACATAGCGCGCCCCGAAGCGTTCGCGCAGATTGTGCGCTACGACATCGAGGGAGCGCACCGGTGCGGCGTCCTCCGCCGCGGCCAGCACCTCGGCCAGTCCGATCCGATCACGCTCCACAACAGCCTCCCTCAGTCACGCACTCTCCTTCCCCATGCCACCTCAGGCATGACACCGGCGCCCTCGCCCCAGCTCCTGCCGGTGAACCTCACGCGACACGCAACTCGAACACACGATTTAATATCTGATGCGGGCGCATACCGCCTGGAACGCCGCCTACCAAGCATTCACTACACCCACTGCACCCCCAGGGCGGCACCACAGCCCCGCACCGCCGCCTGCAGCGTTTGTCCGTACGGCTGTGGTGACGCCCCTGCTGGAAAACCGCCCCCTCGGTACCGGCGGCGCGTACCGAGTTGCGCCAGCTGGTCCGCGCCGTCATAGCGGTCTTCGTCGTCGGCTCGGAGGTTCGCGGCGGGGTTGCGCAGATCGAGTGGTCCAACGACCTCGGAGGTCTCGTCCTCAGGGTTTCTCAGGCGTCTTGGCCATGGCCGCGGCCAGCGCTGCGAGGAGGAGGACGCCCGCCGACCACCAGGCCGCGACGGTGAAGCCGTCCACCATTCCCGCTTCCAGATCCCGGCTCCGGGACGGATGGGCGTTGATGTAGCGGGTCGCGGCGGACGACGCGATCGTGTTCAGCAGGACGGTGCCGAGGGAGCCGCCGATCTGCTGGAAGGTGGAGACGGTCGCTGAGGTCACTCCGGCGTCCTTCGGGGCGACCCCGGCGGTCGCCGTCGCGTAGACCGGCATGAACGTCAGCCCCATGCCCAGGCCGAGCAGCACCAAGGCGGGCAGCACCCCGGTGGTGTAGGCGGAGTTCGCACTCAGGCGGGTCAGGAGCAGCATGCCGACGGTCGCGAGGAGCATGCCGGGGGCCATCAGGTTGCGGGGGGCGGTGTGGGGCAGGAGCCGGGCGGCGATCTGCGTGGCGCCGATGACGATCGTGACGGACATCGGAAGGAACGCCAGGCCGGTCCGTACGGGTGAGTAGTCGAGGATGTCCTGGAGGTAGTAGGTCAGGAACAGGAAGGCACCGAACATGGCGACGGTGGCCAGGCCCATCGTCGCGAGCGCCGCCGCACGGGTTCTGTCCCTGACGATGTGCAGCGGCAGCATCGGATGCTCGGCGTGGGACTGCCACCAGACGAAGACGGCGAGCAGGACCACTCCGGCCGCGAACAGGGTCAGGACCAACGGGTCGGCCCAGCCGACGGATTCGGCGTCACTGGAGCCGTACACGATCGCCACGAGCCCGCCGGAGGCGAGCAGCGCACCGGGGACGTCGAGGCGCACCCCGCGCTGACCGGGGCTGTCCTTGAGGAGGGCCAGCGCGCCACCGAGAGCGGCCAGCGCGATGGGGACGTTGACGTACAGGCACCAGCGCCAGGTCGCGTACTCGGTGAGCAGGCCGCCGACCAGCAGGCCGACGGCGCTGCCGCCCCCGGCGAGCGCGCCGTAGATCCCGAACGCTCTGCCGCGCTCGGCGGGGTCGGTGAACGTCGTCGTCAGCAGCGACAGTGCGGAGGGGGCCAGGACGGCCGCGCAGGCCCCTTGCAGGGCCCGCGCCGCGAACAATGTTCCGGGGCCGTCGGCCGCACCTCCGAGCGCGGAGGCGGCGGCGAATCCGACCAGGCCGATCATGAAGGTGCGTTTGCGGCCGACCAGGTCGGCGATCCGGCCACCCAGGAGGAGCAGGCCGCCGAAGGCCAAAGAGTACGCGGTAATCACCCACTGCCGGTTCGCATCCGACATGCCCAGTCCGTCCTGGACGGAGGGCAGGGCGATGTTCACGATCGTGCCGTCGAGAATCACCATGAGCTGGGCGCCTGCGATGACGGCGAGGGCCCACCACCGCTTCGGATCGGGCAACTCGGCCGCGTTCGCAGTGGTGTGGGGCACCGGCGTGGGCACGGTGTCCCCGGAAGAGGACTGCTTGGTCAAGACGATCACATTCCGTGTCGGAGGTGTAGGAGCAGACGCGCGGTCCTGCACCCCGGGACGCGACACAAGGGATCGCGAGAGCAGCGGACACCACCATGAGGTGCCGCAAGGGGGAGAGTCCTACCGCGCGCCGAACGGGGGCACACGGCCGGGGGCAACTATGGCCGCAACACTCGTTGTCCAGTTCCAGTCCATGTTTCCCACCTCCTCCCGGCCGGGCACGCGGTACACATCGACGCCGAACGCGCCGACCGGTACGGCGGTGACCCGCCGCACATGACGTCCCACACGATAGGTCAGCCGACCGGCGACGCAAACGCATTTACCCAGCGCCTGGGTACGAGCTCCTCACGCTTCGACGAGATCCCGTCGTGCTCAGCAGGTGCGCGGCCGGGTGTCTGCGACGGTCACGATCGACCCGGGCCGAGGAACAGCGCCCGCACCAGGCGCTCAACCCCTACCTCGACGCAGAAGTCACCGAACAGGTTGAGTACTCCACGGCTTTGACCCGGCTGGATGTCCTGGACCTGGTTGCGATGACGTCGTGCCGACCTGTGCGTCCAGCCGTGCAGGACCAGCAGTCACCTGCGGGGCGACTCGGTCGCAAAGCCACTACAGGTGCCGAATAAGGTGTGCCCATGCGAATAAAGATCGTTGCTGCGGTTGGCTGCGCCCTCTTGCTGGCCACGGGCTGTGCGAACGGGGAGTCGGGCTCGGACGACGCCGGGGCCGAGCCCGCGTCCACGGCCACGTTGCTCCCGCAGAAGTTGACCAAGCCGGCCACCGCCGTTGTCGACGACGAGATAAAGCCGTCCCCGGCCGAGGATGCTCCCTTCGCCGAGCAGTTGGAGTACGAACTGCGTCGCCGCACTGTGAAGATGGCTCATGCGGAGGGCGACACCACTGCCACCTGCCCGGCCAACCTTGCCTCCACGAAGTCCACCAAGGCGACTTGTGCCACTACATTCGACGGTGTCAAGGTCGAGTGGGCGGTGACCATCGGCGACAACGCCGCCTGGTCCGACAACTACGTGCAGTACGACGCTACTCCGGACCGCGGGATCCTCACACGGGAGGGCGTCGCCCGGTACCTGTATGGGAACAACAGGGACTCCATCGACTACGCGCTGTGCAGCGACATTCCCAAGGCCGTCACGGTCCCTCTCGACAAGGACAACAAGTACCGCTGCGAGGTGGTCCGCAAGGGCCAGAAGCCCACCGGCTATTCCAACAAGGTCTGGGCCACCGAGTCAGGTCCACGGTCCTACTGACCATCTCTGCAGGCAAGAAGATCGCGCACCCGATCCGCCGATGAACCGGCCACCACGCTGCTCGCGCTTCCGAGGCGGGTGTCCCGGTCACCGTCAGTGACGGCCGTGGCAGAGGGTGAGCCGGGCGGGTCGGGGTGCCCTGGCGTGGGGCGAGCCTGATCGTCTACCGTCGACCCGCCGATCTGCGAGGCGTACCCGGCCACAGCAGGGCCGGACGGTCAGTCATCTGTACCGGTGAAGGCAATCTTCTTCGTCTGTGGTCTGCGGGCCCGGCATGGTACGGGAGGATGCCCGGTGCGCTACCTGTGGAGTTCACCCCTGACCAGGTCCAGGAAGCCAGCGGCCTGTCTGACGACCGTGCCCGTCCGCCCCTCCGGCATTCAGCAGAATGCCTCAGCCGTGGGCTGCGGTTCGGAACCGGCATGCGGCCGGTCCGGTACGGCGTGATGATGGTCGGACCGACGTGCGGAGATGGAGGCGGCGTGAGTGATCCGACGGTGATCGCGGCAGGGCAGGGACGGCAGTTCCGCGGCCCCACCGGCGCCCCCATGACGGTCAAGATCGACGGAGCGGTGACGTGCGGGGCGTACTCCGTGATCGAGTACTCCCACGCCGCCGGGGCACCGGGGCCACCCGCGCACGTGCACGAGCGGCACGAGGAGGCGTTCCGGGTTCTGGAGGGGGAACTGAGCCTGGACGTCGACGACCGGACGATCACGCTGGGTGCGGGCGAGTACGCGGTCGTACCGCGCGGGGCGGTGCACCGCCCCTACAACGCCGGCCCGGTCGGGGTTCGATTCCTGTTCATCACCTCGCCGGCGCTCGACGGCTTCTTCGCGGAGATGGCCGAGTTGAATGCGGCCACCGACGGTCATCCGTCGGCGCAGGCCTTGCGGGACCTGGGCGCACGCTGGGACTGTCTGTTCACCGCCTTGCCCTCCGGTGACACGACGACGCGGATGCTGAACGAGGAGCAGTGAACCGGCGGGATCCGAGGCACCCGCCGCCATGATCCGGCCCTGCTCGGCCAGCGTTGGCACCAGAGTCCGCAACGATACCCCCATACCCGCTGCCAGTGTGGCCGCGGCGCCCGCCGTGCAGCAGTGCAACGTCAGGAAAGCGCCGGTGGGCGGTAGCCGGCGCAAGAAGGGCACACCGCCCGGCCCGCGGCGCAGTGACATCGTCCACACAGGACGAGCGCGAGGAAGGCAGCTACCGCGCTCAGGGCGCAGGTCCGCACCATCCCCGGGACGGGTGGACACAGCACTCACGAGCTGGTACACGCCCTCGCCCAGGACGATGAGGACGAAAGGCCCGAGCCGTTCACTGAAGTGCCCGTGTCGAGGAGGGCGGGGCCTCGGCCAGGGGCGGGGGCTTCCGTCGGCTGCGTTCCTGCGGTGCCGTGCTGGCCAGGGCGAGTTTATGAGCGGGAAGGCGATGTCCGCGGCCGCTTGCGGGGCACGGAAGACTCGGGTGGCGTAGGTGACGCCGGCGTCAACCTGCCGTTCGGCAGCTCGGGGAAGGCCCAACGCGTCGAGCCATTGGGGTGTGCGGGATCCGCGTCCCGAAGCGTCGATGATCAGGTCAGCCGGCAGTGTCGTGTGTTCGTCGCCGTTGCGGGTCCGGACTGCGGTGATGTGAGCGGCATCGCCTTCCAGTCCCACCGCGATGGTGTTCTGTCGTAGGGTGATGCGCTCGTCTGCGAGAACGTGTTCACGAAGGACGCTGTCCAGCAGGTTGCGGGAGCATACGAGGTTGCGGTGGTGAGTGGCGAGGAAGCGCCTGAACCAGACCTCGTTGGGCGCACGGGAGACCATGTCGGCCATGATGTGAGCCAGACGTCCGCCGCGGGCGACGACCTCGTCGACACTGCCGGGTAAGAGATCGTTGATGGCCTGTACCCCTCCGCTCCAGACGAGGTGCGCATGCCTGGCCTGCGGCGTATCACGGCGTGCCGCCGGCCCCTCTGGCAGGAGGTCACGCTCGATGATGACAACGTCGGCGAAGTCGGTCAGAGCGGCGGCGGCAAACAGGCCCGTCGCACTGGCTCCGATGATGACGGCTGTGGGCCGGCTGGTGCTAGGAGACATCTGTACTGATGCTTTCTGTTCTGGTCATCCTCTGACGGAGGCATCCGGCGTCCGAGTTGAGGAGAGACGGCGGACGGCACCACCTTGCGTACGGCCAAGCAGAGAGGCCGCAACCACCGGTGCTCACGCTGCGCGCGGGCTCGGGTCTGCAGGGAGGGCCCGACCAGCGAGCGTTGATCGCACTGCCTGAGCACCTGGTGCCGGGTATCAACGTCCTTGACGCGTGTCCCGGCCGGTGGGCGCGTTGGCGTCATCGGTGTCGGCGGGCGAGGAGTACGCGGTTCTGACGTCGTCCGGCTGGCTGGTGGGTGAGGGCTCGCTCGGACGGGCGGCGGCTGGTGGTTCCGTGGGGTGCTCGCGCAAGTAGTCGGCGAACGGCTGGGGTGAACCGAGGTGTTCCAACTGTTCCGGAGGCACGGTGGCCGCGTCGACCCACTCGAACGTACGCGCTGCACCAGTGCCCTCTGGCGCGAGCACCAAGGCGGCTTGTGAGGCGGTCACGGCGGTTACAAGCAGGAGACCGGCAGCCAGGAGACCCCGACGCGAGCGGCGTGGCGTAATCATGTTTCACGTTATCCTTTTAGCCTGAGGTCAGGTCACTGGAACGCTCTTTGTCGGCCAAGAGACCAACCTCAAGGGCTGGTCCCGCCCCCACAACAAGGCGAGATCGATGTGCCAGCCGCCTCCACCGCCGCTACGAACGTGGAGCCAGCGCTTCCTGGTCTTCACCGCCATCGCCTGTGCCCTCATTTGCTACCGCAGACCGACCGCACCCCTTCACCTCGCGTCATTCAAGATCATGAGGTGCTCGGGGTGCGGAACGGGGACGAAGCCAGCCTTCGCGTAGACGTCGTGCGCGTCGCGTGTCGAGAGGAGCACACGCTTGAGTCGATAGGGGGCGAGGTGGTCACGAATTGCTGTGGTGAGCCATGTCCCCAGTCCCTTGCCTCGGTGGGCGGGAGCGACGTAGACATCGCACAGCCAGGCGAAGGTGGCGCGATCGGTGACCACACGGGCATAGGCGACCTGGTCACCGGTGGCGTCGTGGACGGCGAAGTTGAGTGAGCCGCGCACCGACTCCTCGACTGTTTCCCGGGTGCGCCCAAGTGCCCAGAACGCATCGGTTGACAGCCATCGGTGCACCAGATCCACGTCGAGGTGATCTGGGTCCATGGAGAGCTCGTACCCGTTGTTCCAGCTGTTGGCGATCATGGCGGGCCAGCGTAGTCATGAGCACTTGGTTTTTCCAAGTGACATGCCTCGAAGGAGATGCCCGCCAAAATGCTGCCGCCCGGGCGCGGTAGCGCGCGGACGACCGACGAGTCCGCCCTCGACCGGGGCGGCTGCCTGCCCGGCCTGGCTCACCTCGGGGCTGACGCCACCGCCGACTGCCGGTGCACCCCGTGCGAGGGCGGGGCCGGTGAAGTCGGGTCCGTGCCGGTACAACCCTCGCGGCCCGTCCCGAGTCTGATATGCGATGAGGTGAGGGCCTGCCCCCGAGCCACCGGGCCTCGGTCGGCACGGAGATGGCATACGATCCGCATGCTCGCCGTAAAGATCAAGTAAGAGGATGTACACGTCATGGCTGCCCGTGCCCCCTATCGTTCCCTTCACGGCATATCCGCCGTTGCCGCCCTCCTCGCGCTCGGCGCGGTGGGGTGCTCGGACGTCACCGACGCCGTCGACAGCGCCAAGGACGGCGCGAAGAAGGTGGCCCGCCAGCGCTCGGTGTTCTCGTTGGACACAGGTGACTGCTACAACCCGTTCGGCAAGGCCGAGGGGACGGCGTACACCGTCGAGATCGTGCCCTGCGGCGAGGCGCACCAAGGCCAGGTCGTGGGCGAGTTCTCGATCGACGAGGGTAAGGCGTACCCCGGCGACGACAAGGTCTCGGCAGTCGCGGACACCCGCTGCCCGGTGGAGGCGCAGAAGTACGCCCCGGACACCTGGGCGCTCCCCAAGGGCGCCGAGCTCTTCTACTACACCCCGACCGCGGAGAGCTGGGCGACGGGCGACCGCTCGGTGAGCTGTACCTACACCGCCGGGAAGGGCGCGCTGAGTGGCACGCTGAACACCGCGAAGTCCCTCAAGCCCGAGCAGCTCACGTACCTCGAGGGGGCCAACGCGGTGTACGAGGCCCTGTGGGGGAACCAGCCCGAGAAGGACTCCGTGGAGGACGACCTGCCCGGTTACAAGGCGCAGGCCAAGGCCGTCGCGGATGCTCTCCAGACCCACGTCGAGAGCCTCAACGGCATCGACGGCGCCGAGGTCGGCGCGCTCCGGACGACGCTGACGAAGGCGGCCGGCGACTGGAAGAAGGCCGCGGACGCCGCCGACGCCGACACGTTCTACGCCGCCTACGACCCGGCGTTCACCGGCATCGACCCGAACAAGTCGGTCGCCGCCCGCAAGGAGCTGGGCCTGGCCACCACTGTTCCGGCCGAAGAGGCCGAGGTCTGGGCCGGTTGACACTTCTGAGGTGCGGGCACCGGTCGGCCGGTGCCCGCACGTGTTCCGTCACGAGGCGGGATGAGCGAAGTCCCCCGTTCATCCCAGGGTGGCCGCACCCCTTCGTCGCCGACCTTGGATCGGGAGCCACCTCAGGGTCGTCGGTCCTGGACGTGGGCCGACTCGGACCCAAGCCCGAAAGCCATGTCCCGTTCCCGCGGGCGGGGAAACCCGGGCAGTGGTGCTGTCAGCGCATGCCTCTAGATTCACCACGTGACTGAGCCCTCTTACCTGGCTGAGGTCCGGGAGTCGTACGACACCGTGGCCGACGCTTACGCCGCCCTCGTCAAGTCCCCAACAGAACTGGACCCGCTGTCACGCTCGATGCTGACCGCGTTCGCCGAACTCGTGCAGGCATCTGGCCAAGGACCGGTCGCAGACCTGGGCTGCGGCCCGGGCAAAGTGACGGCGCACCTCGCCGGGCTCGGGGTGTCACCGATCGGCATCGACGTGTCCCCCAGGATGATCGAGCTGGCGCGCACCGCTTTCCCGGACTTGCCCTTCTCCGTGGGATCCATCACCGCCCTGCCGTTCGCAGACGACGTGCTCGGCGGCATCCTGGCCTTCTACTCCATCCATCACACGCCCCCCGAGCTGCTGCCGCTCGTGTTCGCCGAGTTTCACCGCACCCTGGCACCCGGTGGTCGTCTTCTCCTCGTGAGCCATGTCGGTTCTGGTGAGCACCGTCGTCCTGAACAGGCCTACGGTGGCCTGCCCGTGTCCTTCGAGTCCTATCGCCTGCCTCCAGGCCGGCATGCGCGGATGCTGAACCTGGCCGGGTTCGCCGTCGACGCTCAACTGGTTCAGGAGCCCGACGAGAGCCTGACATGGAAGATCGCCAGCTTTCTTGCCCACAAGCCGACTGTCGACAGGCGCTCCCCGGGGGCCGAGTCGTTCAGCTGACGACGATTTCCGGCTGGTAGAGGTCCAGCCACAGGGCGAGATCGAGGGCACGTTCCAGGCCGCGCCGGTCTGCCTGGCCGCTCATCGGCGCCTCCCGCTCGGCGGCTCGGCGCAGGCGGTCGGGGTCGACGAGGTCGAAGACGGGGTGGCCGCTACGGGCGAGCAGGTCCTTGGCCTGGTCCTGGAGGGCCGCCGCGTACTTGGGATCCTGAGTGGACGGGTAAGGGCTCTTGACCCGGTCGTACACGGACTTCGGCAACACGTCCGCGGTCGCCTCGCGCAGCAGGGTCTTCTCCCGGCCGTCGAAGGACTTCAGCGCCCAGGGAGTGTTGTACACGTATTCGACGAGCCGGTGGTCGCAGAAGGGGACGCGGACCTCCAGGCCGACGGCCATGCTGGCGCGGTCCTTGCGGTCGAGCAGGATGCGTACGAAGCGGGTCAGGTGGAGGTGGCAGATCCGGCGCATCCGGTACTCGAAGTCGCTCTCGCCTTCCAGGCGCCGGATACCAGCCACGGCGTCGCGGTAACCCTCGGCCACGTACGCGGGCAGGTCCAGTTTCGCCGCCAGGTCAGGACGCAGCACGTCTGTGTCCTCCCCCATGTGGCGGCTCATCGACACCAGCCAGGGGAAGGTGTCGGCACGGCGTGCTTCCTCGTCGAAGAACTGCAGGTAGCCGCCGAAGACCTCGTCGGCGGACTCGCCGGACAGGGCCACGG
The DNA here is from genome assembly GCF_004364245.1 of Streptomyces sp. BK208. Classification (GTDB taxonomy): domain Bacteria; phylum Actinomycetota; class Actinomycetes; order Streptomycetales; family Streptomycetaceae; genus Streptomyces. The sequence continues at coordinate 62,820 of NZ_SOAV01000001.1, forward strand.
TGGAGTGGTCGCGGATCGACCGGAAGAGCAGGTACAAGGAGGCGTCCATGTCGCCGAGGCCGGCCGGCAGGTCCCGGGCGCGGATGACCCTGGCGCGGATCTCGGGGTCGGCGAGGGCCTGGGCGTCCAGGACGATGTCCTGGTGGTCGGTGCCCGAGGCGCGAGCGACGTCATGGACGAAGGGAGTGTCGGGGGTGCCCCGGAGTTCGTCGGCGATGAAGTTCTCGGTCTGGCCCGCGAAGTCCACGGCGAAACTGCGTACCTTCTCGCCGTGTTCGCCCAGCTGCCGGGCTGCGAGCGCGGTCATCGCGGATGAGTCCAGTCCGCCGGAGAGCAGGGTGCAACGGGGCACGTCGGCGACGAGCTGACGGCGCACGATGTCGTCGAGGAGCGAGCGGACGTGTGCGACGGTGGCGTCCCTGCCGTCCGTGTGCGGACGGGTCTCCAACTCCCAGTAGCGGCGCTGGTGCACGCCCGAGTGGTCGACCGTGACGACGGTGCCCGGTTCGACCTCGCGCATGCCGTCCCAGACGGCGTGACCGGGTGTCTTGATCATGGTGAAGAGTTCCCGAAGCCCGTCGAGCCGGACCCGTCGGCGGGCCAGTGGATTGGCGAGGATCGCCTTGGGCTCGGAGCCGAACAGGACGCCGTCCGCCGTCGGGTGGTAGTAGAACGGCTTGATGCCCATGCGGTCGCGGACCATGACGAGCTTGTTCTCGCGACCGTCCCAGAGGGCGAAGGCGTACATGCCGTTCAGACGCTCGGGAAGGGTGTCACCCCATTCGAGGTAGCCGCGCAGCACGACCTCGGTGTCGGAGTCGGTGGCGAACCGGTGCCCGTGGTCCGTGAGTTCACGGCGGAGCTCGGTGAAGTTGTACGTCTCTCCCGAGTAGACGAGCGCCACCGTGCCGTGGGGGGTGTCGACGCTCATCGGTTGCCGGCCGCCGGGCAGGTCGATGATGGCGAGCCTGCGGTGGCCGAGCGCGGCGGGCCCCTGCGCCCAGACGCCACGGTCGTCGGGTCCGCGACAGGCCATCGTCTCGGTCATCGCGTCCAGCGCCGCTTTCTCGGAGCCGAGATCGCGGTCGAAGGAGACCCAGCCGGTGATGCCGCACATACGCAACCTCCTGCGTCCTGCCCGCCAGGCGACCCTGCCCGACCAGCCGTTTCGCGACTGCGAGCGGATCGACGACGAACCAGTTGTAGTAGCCATCTATAGCTTCGAGCGTGCGACATGTGAGCTGGTGAGGTCAATGCTGTGGGTGCCGAAGGGACACAGAACTTCTCTTCATTTCAGCCATCCTTTGCGATCGCGATACCTTTTATCACCCTCAGGCAGGGCTTCCCGCCGCACCGAATCGGCCACGGGCAAAGTCTTCGCCAACCGTTGACCGCCGACGCCGCGGAATCCTGCCTCGGCCACCGCCGGCCGACCACGGTCGGTGCGCGGCACCGCGCGCTTCCGTCAACCGGCACCGCCCCACGAGGACTTCGAGCCCGACCCGGGCATGCTGGAGACATCTCTCTCCCCATGTGGGCGGATCGGCCACGAACTCTCAGTGCCGGCGAGCTGCATCAGCCCCGCGACATCAGCCCCGCGAGGAGGCGTTCGACGCCCCGGGCAGCCGGGCTGCCGTGCGGATGTGGAGGTGCATCCTGGCAGCGTCGGTGTCCAGTCCTCGGTCGGTGTAGATCGCGGCGGCCTCCCGCCAGCAGTCGATGGCCTCGTTCACGCGTCCGAGATGGGCCAACGAGGTGGCCAGCACGGCGAGGGGCACGGCAAGGGTTTCGTCCTGACCCCCGAGGGACGTGCGGCCGAGCGCGATGGCGCGTCGGCAGTGAGCGATCGCCGTGCCGTGGTCGCCGATGCCCTGCCAGCCTCTGGCGATGTCCGCGAGCGCACATGCCTCGCCGTCCGTGTCGCCGAGTTGCCGGCGTAGCGAAGCGCTGCGCATGCCGTGGTCGATGGCCTGCCGGTGGTTGCCGAGGTCGGCGTGGAGTGCAGCGGTGTTGCCTTCGGCCACGGCTTCCCAGCGTCCGGTGTCGAATCCCCGGCTGAGGGCCCGCGCTTCGTCGAAATGGTGCAGTGCCTCGGTGAGACGGGTTTGCCGCCGTAGCAATCTACCGAGTTCGGTGCGGGCGGCAATCTGGATGTGGATGTTGCCGACATCCTCCGCGAGTGCGCAGGCGCGGGTGAGGTCTGGTTGGGCGTCCGGGTGGTGCAGGTGGGCCAGCGCTTCTCCTCGAGCAAGCAGCACGTTGGCTTCGTGCTCGGTCCGACCGGACCTCTGGGCAGCGCGCAGGGCGGCAGTGGCGGTGTCGATGCGTTCCTCCCAGCCGCCCATGAGTACCAGAAACCCGAGCGCGTCGATGAGGTACAGGGCGTGCCGGTCCATGGCGCGGTCGACGGCGTGGTACAGGGCTGCGGCCAGATTGGCCCGTTCCGCGGTGAACCAGGTCCAGGCGTGGGCGCGGTCGGGCATGGCATGAGGGTGGGCAGGCTCAGCGGGGTCCGATACCACGCGCGTGCAGGTGGGGTACAGACGTCTGTCGGCAACGTGAGCCGTGTGGCTGTACCAGGTGAGCATCGCATCGAGGGCGTCGCGGCGCTCATCCTCGGTCTCCTGCTCATCGGCCAACTCGTTCGCGTACGCACGCAGGAGGTCATGGAAGCGGTACCGGTCGTGCGTGACCGGTTCGATGAGGTGCGCGTCGCCCAGCGCCTTGAGCAGGTTCCGTGCCTCGCGTGGCGGCAGGTGCGCGAGGGCCGCCGCGGCGGGCGTGGAGATGTCCGGGCCGGGGTGCAGGCCGAGACGCCGGAAGAGAAACACCTGCGATGGGGTCAGCTGTTCGTAGGACCAGTCGAGTACCTTGCGGACCGCGGCGTGAGGATCTTTGCCCCAGCTCAGTGCGTCGAGTCTGGAATCCCGGGCGGCCAGTTCGGCAACGATGTCGGCGACGGCGGCGCGCCCGTGAGCGGCCGCACGCCCGGCGGCGATCCGCAGTGCCAGCGGCAGACGCGCGCACAGCCGAATGAGCTTCTCCACCGCGGCCGGCTCTGCTTGGGCTCGGCTGGGGCCGATGATGCCGACGACCAGGCTCAGAGCCTCGGCCGGCGACAGCACGTCGAGCGTCAACCGGTGGGCGGCCTCGGTGACCACCAGACCGGTCAGGCTGTCACGGCTGGTTACCAGCACCATGCAGCCGGGTGTTCCCGGCAGTAGAGGGCGCACTTGCTCGGCGCTGTTGGCGTTGTCCATCACGATCAGCATGCGCCGTCCCGCCACAAGCGTACGGAAGAGACCGGAGCGCGCTCCGGTCCCGGCGGGCACCGCCGCGGGGGGAATTCCGAGGGCGACTAGGAAGTCGTGGAGGGCCTCCTCCGGGAGCGCGGGCTTCCCGGGGCCGTACCCGCGCAGATTGGTGTGGAGCGTGCCATCGGGGAAGCGGCCTTGGACACGGTGCGCCCAGTGCACCGCGAGCGTCGTCTTGCCCACGCCGCCTGTTCCGTCGAGTGCGGTGATCACCACGGCCTGCCCGTCGGCCGGCGGCAACAGGGCGTCGAGCTCAGCCAGGTGATCGGCGCGGCCGGTGAAGTCGCGAATTGCCTGGGGAAGTTGCCTCGGTACCGGCGGAGCGACGCTCGGAGGCTGCCTCGGGTTGGGCACCGCGCCGGCGGACCGGGCACGGTTCATCGCGCGGGATCGGGGCTCACCGCGCAGGATCAGCTCATGCAGGCGCTGTACGTCGGGTCCGGGGCCGACTCCGAGTTCCTCGACAAGCCGGGCTCTGAGACGGTGGAACACCTGCAGTGCGTCCGCGCGTCGGCCACAGCGGTCCAACGCCGTCATCAGCTGCACATGCAGCCCTTCACGCAGTGGATGGTCGTGCACGAGATCGGTCAGGTCCTCGATGACCTCCTGATGCTGACCGAGTTCCAGCCTCCATCGGACAGACAACTCCAACGCGTTGAGCCGCTGCTCGTCCAGCCGTGCTGCCACCCTGTGCAACGCCGCCGTGCCCAGTCCGTCGAGTGCGGGCCCACGCCACAGGCTCAAGGCCGTCCGGATCGCTCCGACCGCCAGCTCCATCCTTCCCTCAGCTGCCTGACGGCGGCCGTCGGCGACCCCGGCGGCGAACCGAAGCCAGTCGAGATCGTGCTCACCGACACGGATCAGGTAACCGGGCTCCTCCGTACGGATGAGCCGCTGCTCGGTGTCACCCAGCCGTTCACGCAGCGCAGAAACGGAGTTCCGCAGCTGCTTGACAGCCGTGGCAGGCGGCTCGTCCTCCCACGTCATCTCCGCGAGCCTGGACAGCGGCACCACCGAGTCCGGTGTCAGCAACAAGGCGGCCAGCACCCGCTGCCGACGCGCTCCGGGCACCGGCATCCGCTGTTGTCCGGACCAGACCTCAAGCGCGCCGAGTACGCGAAAGTCCATCCCCCGAACTTCCCTCTTCACCGAAAGCAACCGAATGGAAGCATAGCGTGCACGGGAACGCCCTCCCGACGCCGATGGTGACGCGGTGATGACGCCATGGGGACGGTGTACGAGACGGTGATCGACATCGCCACCCCTCCCCCCGCAAGCCGGGGTGGGGCGACAGGGCGAGGGCCTTCCCGAGCACGATCGACGCAGAGGACGAGACAATGAGAGAACTCAGGATCCCGACAGAGCCCCGTCAAGACCGGGCCGCCTCGGCAAAATCCACGCGGTGGCGCTACGCCACGACCGCAGCAGCGCTGGCCGCGACCAGCGTCGTAGGTCTGGTGACCGCAGCGCCGGCGAGCGCCGCGGTGAAGCAGACGTGCGGCACCTACATCTGCGTGGCCACCGCCTACCAGGGCACCCGCTACGTCCAGGACATCACCGTCTTCACCAGGGACGGACTGCCGGGGACGCTGCGGGCCTTCGCGGCCGACTACCGGAATTCCAGGGCCAACGACGACCGCCACGTGTTCACCGTCAACCGGGAACTCGGCCAGCCTGGAACTGGGCGATTGGCCGTCTGCGGAGGTCTGGACCGTAGCGGCAGAGTGATTGAGAACCACTGCGTCCTGATCCCCTGATCCCCTGACCCCCTGATCCAAGAAGTGCCTGCGTGCCGTGGGCGGACAACCCGTACCCGCCCACGGCTGCTCGTCCACCGCTGGCAGACGCACCACGGTGCAACGAGGCACGCGCGGCCATGACCGTCACCGCAAGGAACGGGGACGATCGCCGGATGAGCGCACCGTCCGCTGCCCAGACGCCAGGACGGAACTCACCCAGCACCTCGATCATGGTCGGCCGTCGTGCGCGGCCTCACCCTGCCAGCCTGTCGATCAGGCGGGCGAGCTGCGTGGGCGCCTCCAGGTGAACGAGGTGACCCTGACCGGGTAGTTCGTGGACCGTGGCGGCGAGGACACGCCGGCGGATGTTGTCGAAGGCCGTCCCATAAGGTGGGGTGCCCCGGTTCGCACCGCCGACGATCAGATCGACGTGGTCCGCCCGCCGGGCCAGGAGGTCAGGCAGCGGTTCGTTCACGGCCAGTGTCTCGTCGTACAGTGGCGCGCTCAGGCGACGGAGGGTCTCCCAGACCTCGCGGTCCGCCCGCAGGGCCTCCACCCGGGCGGAGTCGAGGCCAGTGATCTTCCGGTTGACGATGTCAACGGTCGTGTCCCAGTCTTCGTTCTCCCGCGCCTTCTTGAGGTCGGGCAGGGCGTGACGGCCGAAGGGCCGCATCACGGGCTCGTAGGCGATCAGCCTGCGCAGGGGGCGCTCGTCGGCGGTGAGCAGCGCGATCAGGCCTCCGTAGCTCCAGCCGAAGACCGCCGACGTGTCGGCGAAGGCGTCGAGGACGGCCTCCAGGTCCTCGACTTCGGTGCGCAGCGAATAGCTGTCGGTCAACGGCCCCGAGGGGGTGCGGCCCCGACGGTTGACGACCATGACGGAGGGCCAGGCGCTGATGGCCGAGGCGACGTGGCGCCACGCGTGCGCGTCGCTCATCACGCCGGGGAGGACCACGAGGCCCGGAGCGCCGGGGTCGCCGTGCACGTCGACCGTGACCCAACTGCCGCCACCGACCGACACTCTTTTCTGAATCGTTTGCTCCATAAACTGATTATGGAGCAAACGCTCTACAATGCAAGAGTGGAACAACGACAGCGGGGGCGCCCCCGAGCCTTCGACCGGGATCACGTGATCCTCGAGTCCGCCCGTCTGTTCTGGCGGAGCGGCTACTCGGGCACCTCGACGCGTGCCCTGAGTGCGGCGACCGGGCTGTCGACATCGAGCCTCTACGCCGCGTTCGGCAGCAAGGCCGGGCTGTTCGACGAGGCCGTGCGGACTTACGCCGAGCGCTACCGGGAGATCTACGCACGGGCCGTCGAGGAAGGGAACGTCCACACCGTGGTCGAGCGCGTCCTCGTCGAGTCGGCCGACGAGTTCAGCCGACCGAGCGACACCCACCCGGGCTGCCTCCTCAGCAGCGCCGTGATGACGGACAGTACGAGCACGCTCGACGCGAGCGCCTACTTCGCCGAACTCCAGAGCTCGAACGAACGGACCCTGCGGGAGCGTATCGAGCGGGCGACCCGGGAGGGCGACCTGGTCGCGGACACCGACCCCGCGACCCTCACCGGACTCGTCCAGTCCGTCTGGCACGGACTGTCGGTACGCGCCCGGCTCGGCGCGTCCCGTGAGGACCTGCTCGCGACGGTACGGCTCGTCCAAGACCTGATCCGTGAGCGGCTCACCCCGTGAGGGCCCAACCCCCAGATGTCGGTTCAGGCCCGGTCCCGGTGTCGGCAGCCAGGGCGCTGCCCGCCGGGAATCTCGATGCCGGGGTCGGCGCTGTGGGCCGGCCGCGCCCCTGGCTCGCCCCCGTTCGGGCGAGGGTCCTCGCCTTTCGGTCCGCACCCCTCTAACGTGGGCGGCAGCCGCCGAAGGGAGGCCACCATGTCGAACGAGCCACTGGGCCCGCTGGGTACGGCAATGCGGGAGGTCACGTTCCCGGACCAGTCCCGCGGGATCATCTTGGTACAGGCGGGAACACCGCAGGACGAGGCGGAGGAAATGGCCGCACGCGTGTGGGCTGAGTCTCCGAAACGCTGAAGACCTACGGCGGCACGCCCCACCCGTGACACGGGTGGGGCGTGCCGCTGCCTGCGACGGTCGCCGACAGCGGCAGCGGCAGCGATCCTGCTGGGACGGTAGGTCCCGGAGCGGGGGCGTGTGGTCAGGGACCGACGAGTGCCTTGAGGACTTGGCGGTCGGCCATGACCCGGTAGGCGTCCGAACGGATGTGACGGCGCGGCGCGACTTCAACGACGTGCCCCGGATGCGCTCGGACCGTCGCCTGCGCAGGGCCGCACCATCCTTGCCGAGCCGGACCTGGGACCGCTTGGCGGCTCACCGGTGAAGCTCGGGTCCGGACCACGGCTCTGGGAGTCCCCCGACGCACTGCTCGCCCGGTGCCACCGACCGTCACCGCCGTGGTCCTCAGCCCGCCGCCACCGGCTCCGTCGCGAGGAAGGCTTCCACGGCCTTCCTCGCGCGACGGTCGAACTCGGCGTACTGCGCCTCGCGTTCGGCTCCCTCGACCGACTCGCCGACGAGCAGGTTTCCCTCGGCGTCGAGTCGCTGCGGGCGCTCCTCGGCATCGGGGAGGAGCGCGACGGAGGAGTGGGAGAACCCGCAGTAGTAGGCGATGCCGTCACTCAGGCTGGTCTCCAGCACGGCACGCATCCCCTCCGTGACGGGATCGTCCGCGGTGGCACCGGCCAGGCCCAGCCACAGCATGCCTTTGCCGGCCAGACGGGGCTTGCTGCGGCCGTAGGCGAATCCGTAGTTCCAGACCCGGTCGATCCAGCCCTTAAGGAGGGCGGGCGCGCTCTGCCAGTACACGGGGAACACGGCGACGACGAGATCGGCGTCGAGAATGCGCCGCATGTGGGCCCGGACCTCCTCCGAGTACGGCTTGTCCCTGTCACCCCAGTCGGGCTGGTCCTCCGCGTTCATCCGCGGATCGAAGCCTTCAGCGTCCAGGTCGAGCAGGTCGACGTCGTACCCGGCGTCCTCCAGCTGCGCGACGGTACGGCGGGCCGTGTGCGCCGTGAGGGAATCGGCGCGGTGGTGAGCCATGACCACAAGGGCGGTTCCGGCTGGGCTGTCGAGGTACGACATCGTTTCTCCTGACTGGTCTCCATCGGGGCTGCCACCAGTACACGGGTGATCGACTGGATGATCCATGAGAGAAACGCTCCATGGCATAGGAGTTCGTCTACGATGGCCCACGTGGATCCCTTGAGTTCTCTGCTCAGCGGCATCCGAGCCGAGGGCTCGGTGGTCAGCCACGCGGTACTGAAAGCGCCCTGGACCATCCGCTTCGCCGACGGGGCCCCTCTCACCATGCTCAGCGTGCTGCGCGGTGGCGGCGCCCTGCGCCTGCCCGACGGAACCGAACGAGCGGTGCGCGCCGGTGACACGGCCCTCGTACGCGGTCCGGGCACGTTCCACCTCGCGGACGCGCCTGCCTCTTTCGACCGCCCCCACGTCGAGTACGAGATCGCCTGCTTCACGGAATCCGTCGAGTGCTCCGGCCAGGATCTCGGCGGCATCCGCTGGGGCAACGATCCGGACGGAGCGACCGCGCTGATCGTGGGCGCCTACCGCGCATCAGGCCGTCGCCACGAGCGACTGCTGCGTGGCCTGCCACCGGTACTGGTGGTCAGCGAGGATGCCGAGGTCTGCGAGTGGCTGGAGCAGGCCGCCGCCGACGCCGCCCTGCGCTCGGCCGGCTCGCAGGCGCTGATGGACCGGCTCCTGGACTGGGCCCTCGTGTGCACGCTGCGCGCCTGGTTCGAGCAGACGAGGTCGGACGCCCCGCACTGGTATCGCGGCCTGGCCGACCCGATGCTCGCCCCCGCGCTCCACGCCTTCCACGCCCGGCCCTCCCAGAGGTGGACGGTGGCCGCGCTCGCCGCCGAGGCCGGTGTCTCGCGCGCGTTGTTCGCCAAGCGTTTCACGGAGGTGATGGGCCGTCCTCCGCTCGCCTACGTGACCCAGTGCCGCATGGACGAGGCGGAGGCACTGCTGTCCGACACCGACCTCGCCATCGCCCAGATCGCCCGAACCGTCGGCTACGCCGATGCCTTCGGCTTCAGCGCCGCGTTCAAACGGCACCGGGGCCTGAGTCCCAGCGTCTTCCGCACCGCGGCGGTCTGATTTCTCCCTCAACGTCGAGCGAGGCGAGGGCGGTGGGGCGCATCGCCCCGGTGGCGGCTGGGCCCTCCGAAGTGGTCCACGACCGGCCCGTCCACGGTGGCCGCCAGGGTGGCGCAGAGGCGGGCGACCTCGAGCCACCCGGTCACCGTGGCGGACGCGCGGCAGCGCGGTTACCGGTTGACCGAACGCATCCCCGCCTCGTCGTACCGCTCCCCCGCCGCGTCCGGCAGCTCCTCGGCGATGCGCGCCAAGTCCTCCTCGGTCAGCTCGACGTCGACCCCTCCGGCGTTCTGCTCCAGGTAGCTGCGGCGTTTGGTACCGGGGATCGGCACCAGGTGCTCGCCCTGGGCCAGTACCCAGGCGATCGCCAGCTGGGCGGGAGTCGCCTCCTTCTCGGCGGCGATCTCCTTCACCTTGGCCGCCAGGCGCAGGTTCGCCTCCAGGTTGGCGTCCTGGAAGCGCGGGTTCTGACGGCGCCAGTCGTTCGCATCCAGCTCGTCCGGCGTGGTGAACCGCCCGGCGAGGAAGCCCCGCCCGAGCGGCGAGTACGGCACGAATCCGATCCCCAGCTCCCGGCAGGCGGGCAGCACCTCGGCCTCCACGTCCCGCGACCACAGGGAGTACTCGCTCTGCACGGCCGTGACCGGGTGCACGCTGTGAGCCCGCCGGATCGTCTCCGCGCTCGCCTCGCTCAGCCCGATGCACCGCACCTTGCCCTCGGTCACCAGTTCGCCCAGCGCGCCGACGGTCTCCTCGATGGGCACATCGGGGTCGACCCGGTGCTGGTAGTACAAGTCCAGGTGGTCGGTGCCCAGGCGCCGCAGGGAGCCGTGGACCGAGCTGCGCACGTGCTCGGCGGAGCCGTCCTGCGGGCCGATGGTGCTGGTGTCGCCGGGTACGGCATCGTCCATCCGGTAGTTGAACTTGGTCGCGATCACGTACTCGTCGCGACGGCCCCGGACCGCCTCGCCGACCAGTGACTCGTTGGTGAGGGGGCCGTACATCTGTGCCGTGTCGAGGAAGGTGATGCCGAGGTCGAGAGCGTGCCGGATGGTGGCGATGCCCTCGGCCTCGTCGGCGGAGCCGTAGAACGCGGACATGCCCATGCATCCCAGGCCGACGGCCGACACCTCCAGGTCCCTCAGACTGCGCTTCCGCATGACGTGTACGGTCCCTTCTCGCAGGTTCGTTCGTAGTCCCGGAGGCGCGCTTGCCCCTCCCCCATCTAGCGACAGATGGCGCTTACCGGCATCTCGAGCCGGCGCAACGAGCCCGTCGCGTCGTGCGGCCGCTGCTTCCCCGTCCTCCTCGGGCCGGCTCTCCGCCCGCCGGCCGGAGTGCCGGCCCGCGGACGCGACGCCCGCTACGACACCGTCGCCACGGCAGCCCCGGCCGCTGCGCCCCGCCTCTACTCCTGGTACTGCGTCAGGTCGATACTGAATACGGTCAGGTCGTCTCCGTGAACCGGATGCTGTGCGGCGCCTTCCGCCTGCATGCCGAGCTTGTCGATCACAGAAGCGGAAGCACTGTCACCCGTCCGCAGGACCGCGACCACGCGTTCCAGACCGCGGTCCTGAACGGCGAACTCCAGTGTGGCGTGGGCTGCTTCGGATGCGTATCCCTGTCCCCAGAAGACTCGCCCCAGCCGCCAGCTGATCTCGACCTGACCGGCCACCTCTGTCGGTGCGTCGGCAACGGACAGACCCACGGCACCCACCAGTTCGCCCGAGCCCAGCAGCTCGACCGCGAACACCCCGAATCCCTCCTCGTCCCACTCCTCCTCCCATGCCTCGATGTCCTCGGCGGTCTGCTCCACCGAGCGCGGCCTGCCGTCGCCGATCCTCCGCATCACGAGGGGATCGGCGTGGATCTCGGACAACGGGACGAGGTCTTCCTCCAGCCAACGGCGCAGGACGAGACGAGGGGTGCGGATCTCGGTCATGCCCCCATCCTGCCGACGCGGCGGCGAGAGCGCGAACCGCGACGTCAGGTGCCTGGCACGGCAGCGATGCGTCCGCGTCACGACTCGGTTCGGCGGCCGCCGCTCCGGACCGCGTCCGTACCGGCGGGCCGGCCCTCCCGGGGCTCGCTCTGCGGCCGCCGGCAGGCACGACGCCCCACAGGCGCTACCGCTGAGTAGAATGTTCCTTGTGCTTTCGAGTATCCCGCCCGTGCGTGGCGAGACGTACATACGCCGGGCCGTCGCGCGGGACGCCAAGCGGCTGACTCGACTCGTGCGCGGCTCCCGCGCCTACCAGGGCCAGTATTCCGCGATGGTCGCGGACTACCGCGTCGGGCCCGACTACATCGAGAACAATCTGGTATTCGTGGCCGTCGACTCCGAGGAAGCCACGGGCCGGGTGCTGGGGTTCTATTCGCTGGTGATCATGGCTTCGGAGCTGGACCTGCTCTTCGTCCAGGACGGAATGCAAGGTCGCGGCATCGGGCGGAGGCTGGTGGAGCACATGAAGTCCGAGGCGCGCGCGGCGGGACTGGAGCGTGTCCGTGTGGTGGTGCACCCCCCGGCCGAGGGCTTCTACCTCCGCGTGGGTGCGGTGCCCATCGGGACCGTCTCCGCCAACCCGCCCGCAGTGGCGTGGGACCGGCCCGAGATGGAGTTCCCGACCCTGTGAACGGCACCCCCGGAAAGCCAGGCGGTGGCTGCCGTCCGGGCCGGCGGGGAGGGGGTGTGCTCAGCTACTGGTTTCCTGGTTCTGGCTGTCCGCTGCGGTGTCCTCGGCTCCGGTCCCGGTCGGCGGTGCTTCGACAGGGAAGAGGATCGGACTGATGAGGTACTGCGAGCGGTCGGGCGACGGCTCGTTGGCCAGGTGGGGGGCGATCGCCTCCCGCATCCCGTCGATCATCCCGCGCAGTTCCGCAGAGCTGAGCCAGACGGCGTGCTGCCGGTAGCCGACCAAGTCGGTCACCGGGTCGGCCGTGTCGCGGTCGAGATACGCGGTGAACTCGGCTGTCAGGACCGCCAGAGCGGCAGCGAAGGCGTTGCGGTGGTCGTCGAGCGAGAGCGAATGGACCGTGTCCGTATTGATCCCGGCGCGGTCGCCGCGCAGCCGGTAGTGGCGCTCGACCGCGCCACGCACGCGTCGCTCCCGGGCGATTTCCAGGACCCCAGCGGCTGCGAGCAGGTCGACGTGCCGGTACACCGTGGCCTTCGAGACGTCCCGAATGCGGTCGCACAGCTCTGCGGTGGTCAGTTCCCTGCCGCCGCGCATCGCATGAACCACTCGCAACCGCACCGGGTGGGCCAAGAGTTCGAATGCATCCATCCCGCAACGATCTCACATCATGCTACCGTTCGCACCTCTTGAGAAAGGTTGTGATGGGATGCCTGACAGCGCTGCGACCGAGTCCATATCCGGCTCGGAACCCGCTTGGATGCCACCGCCCTACGCCGAGCCCCGCCGCTTCAGCGAGCACGAGGTCACCGTCGGCGCCGGCCCGCGCGCGGTGTCGGGCACGGTGAGCGTCCCCCGCGGGCAGGCCCCCGGCCCCGGCGTGGTGCTGCTCGCCGGTGGTGGACCGTTCGACCGCGATGAGACCAGTGGGCCGAACAAGCCGCTCAAGGACCTGGCCTGGGGGCTCGCCAGCCGCGGGACGACAGTGCTGCGCTTCGACAAGGCGACGTACGCCCACCCCGCTACGGCCGCGGCAACCGACCTGACGATGACGCAGGAATACGTGCCGCACGCCGTCGATGCGGTCGGCCTGCTCCGTAGCCATCCCTCGGTGGACCCCGAGCGGGTCTTCGTCCTCGGCCACAGCATGGGCGGCAAGGTCGCCCCCGCCGTCGCCGTCGCCGCACCCACGGTTGCGGGCCTGGTGATCATGGCCGGTGACACGCAGCCGATGCACCACGCCGCTGTCCGCGTCGTGAGCCATCTCGCCACCGTGCTTCCCGACCAGGTCCCACCCTCGGTCGTCGAGACCTTCCAGCGACAAGCCGCCCTTGTCGACAGCGCGGAGCTCACGCCCTCGACCCCCTCGGCGGATCTGCCGTTCGGCCTGTCCGCGCCGTACTGGCTCGAACTGCGTGACTACGACCCGGTCGCGATCGCGGCCGCACTCGGCAAGCCGATGCTCATCCTCCAAGGGGGACGCGACTACCAGGTCACTGTCGCCGACGACCTGGTGCGATGGCGGACGGGCCTGGCCGGCCGCCCGGATGTCGACATCCGTGTCTACGAAGCCGACAACCACCTGTTCTTCCCCGGCGCCGGACCATCCACCCCAGCCGAGTACGGAACTCCGCAGCACGTCGACCCCGCCGCCGTCGCCGACATCGCTCGTTGGCTGAGCCACGGCCAGGGATGAGCGTTCGCGCCGTCTGCGAGGCAGCAGTCGGGCAGCACCCTGGCGGGCCACCAGCACGCTTCAGCGCGTGCCGATGTCGTGAGCGGTGCCGTCGCTGACGGCTTGGAGTTTGTCGGGGTTGGCCACGTTGTGGATGGCGGTGATACGGCCGTCGGCGTCGAAGTCGAAGGTCACGGTGGCGATCACGCGCTCCGGCCCGCTGAACACCATGCCGGGCCCGCCGTTGACCTCCACGAGTTCGGCCTTCATGTCGGCGGGCTCGACGCCTTGGTAGGTAACGGTGCCGATGGCCGCGAACCAGGCGGCCACCGTGGACGCGCCCACCACCGGGCGCAGGGCCTGGCGGACCTTGCCTCCGCCGTCGGTCCACAGGGTGACGTCCGGGGAGAGCAGTTCCATCAGGGCGTTGACGTCGCCGCCGGTCGCGGCGGCGAAGAACCGCTCGGTGGCTTCGCGCTGCCGCGTCCGGTCGGCGGCGAAGCGGGGCCGCCGGGCCCGCACGTGTTCGCGGGCCCGGTGTGCGGCCTGCCGTACCGCGACTTCGGAACGCTCCACCATCTCGGCGATTTCGGCATGGCTGAAGTCGAAGACTTCCCGCAGCACGAACACCGCGCGCTCCAGCGGGCTGAGCGTCTCCAGCACCACCAGCATGGCCATGGACACCGACTCGGCGTCCGTGACGGCCTCGGAGGCGTCTCCGCCGGTGAGGATGGGCTCCGGCAGCCAGGGCCCCACGTACGTCTCCCGCTTGTGCCGGGTGGAGCGCAGCCGTTCCAGTGCCAGGTTCGAGACGATGCGCGTCAGGTACGCCTTGGGGTCGGCCACCTGTGAGCGGTCCGCGGCGGACCATTTGATCCAGGCGTCCTGGACCGCGTCCTCGGCGTCGGCCGCGGTGCCGAGGAGGCGGTACGCCACGGAGAACAACAGCCGCCGGTGCTCGTGGAAGACCTGGTGCCCGGAGTGGGCGGAGTGGGTGGTCGGGTTGGTCACTTGGCCCTCCGGAGCCGGGTGAAGCGGCCCCCGCGGGGCCAGAGCGCGCCCGAGGCGGGCATCTTCTTCATACGGCCGTAGGTCGGCCAGGGCGAGGCGGTCACCGTCTCCTTGTACCGGACGGCCATGCGTCCGGTCAGGCAGATCCGGCGCGGGCTGTCATCGGGGCGTGTGAACTGCACCACGGCGTCACCGCGTCCCAGGCTCACCGGTGTGTGGTAGTAGCCGAAGCGGAACGGCTTGGGCTGCTTGCCCTTGAGTGTCCGGTCGATCGACAGCGCGGCGTGCACCCCGGTGGGCATGCCGCTCTGGCAGGTGCCGTGCATGACGCCGTAGCCCTGTCGGATCGCGGCCGCGTCGCCGATGGCGTACACCTCGGGGTGGGACACCGACCGCAGCACGGTGTCGGTGAGGATGCGTCCCCGTTCGTCGACGGCCAGTCCGGCGGCGGCCGCCAGCGGTGACACGCGCGTGCCGCTCGTCCACAGCACCGCGTCGGCCGCGATGCTCTCCCCGCCCGCCAGCTCCACCGCGTCGGGCAGCACCTTCACCACCTCGACGCCGGTGCGTACCTGGACGCCCAGCCGGTCGAGCGCGGCGTGCAGATACGACTTCGCCCTCGGGGTCATGGCCGCACCGGGCTCCTGTCTGCCCAGGAGCACGACGTTCAGCTCCGGGTGCCTCTCGGCGATCTCCGCGGCCGACTCGATGCCGGTCAAGCCGCTGCCCGCGACCACCACCGTGCCGCTGCCGAGCCGTGCCAGGCGGTCGGCCAGCAACTCGGCGTCCTGGACGCTGTTCAGGGTGTACGCGTGGTCCTCGGCTCCCGGCACCGCCGGGGTGTCGGCGACACCGCCCAGCCCGTACACCAACGTGTCGTAGGGCAGCACCTGGTAGTCATCGATCCGTACGGTCCTCGCGTCCGCGTCCACCGCCGTGACCCAGCCGCGCACGAATCGCACCCCCATGCCCTCCAGCAGTTCCGGGACGCTCGGCTCGGCGAGGCGCCGACCGGTCGCCGTCATGTGCAGGCGCATGCGCTCGGTGAACCGCTCCTGCGCGTTCACCACGGTCACCTGCACCCCCTCGCGTCGCTGCACCCGGGCCGCCAGCTGGACTGCCGCGGCCATCCCCGCGTATCCCGCCCCCAGAATCACTACTCGGTGCGTGGTCGCCGCGCTGGTCTCTCGTCGTGCGCTCATCGTCCTGTCCTCCTTGGCTCGCTTGCCGACGCCCACCAGATGGGAGCAGGCGGCCTGGACGTGACATGGGGTGGATGTGATGCACGACACAGGCCGGACCGGGGTCGGTCGGATGGCAGGTGAAGAGGTCCGCGAAACGGCTGTCGGTGCGTCGGTGCCCTGGTCAGCGGGGAGTCTCCGCCGGGGAGACGACGGTGCTGTTGCCGGGAACCGCCTCGACGGGTGCGTGCCGAGGACGCGGCCGACGGCGCAGGGATGAGGTCCCGAACGTGTCGTGGGTACAGCCCGGTATCCGGCACTCCGACACAGCGCCCCGCCCTGTCGGCGCTGTGCGCGGGAGGACCGCCCGATCAGTCCACCGGCTTCGCGGACTGTGCCACCTCGTCGACCAGTCGGGCGACAGCCGGCAGGGCGATGCCGTGGACGGCTCCGGCACGCAGGACGGCTCCGCCGATGGCGTCGAGTTCGAGCGGGCGGCCGGCCTCGGCGTCGCGCTGCATCGAGGACCTCATCGTCCCGGGGACGCGGTCGAAGAAGGAGAGCAGGTTCTCCGCGGCGACCGGTGCTCCGGCGGCGCGGGCCACGGCCGCGATCTCGTCCAGGACCGTGAGCAGTTCGGGCCGATGGTGATCACGCACGGCACCGACGTCGGTGCGGTGGCGGGTGGTCAGCAGCGCGAACGGGGCGAGGAAGGCCAGCTTGTCCCAGAGCATCGCGCTCTCGTTCGCGCGTACCGTCACGCCCAGGCCGGCCTGGCGCAGCAGTTCCACGAAGTCGTCCGCGGGAGCGGCGAGTTCGATGTCGGCGAACGGGCTGGTGTGGGCTACACGGCCGGGCGCCGTGCGGGTGGCCTCCACCCGGACGGTGCCCGCGACGACCCGGGCGGACGGGAAGCGCTCGCGGAGCACGGGGAGATGGTCGATGCCGTTGAGCAGCGGGACCACGACCGCCGTGCCGAGCACGTCGACCGGGATGCGGTCGAGCGCGTCGGCGAGCGCGGTCTGCTTGACCGTCACGAAGACCGCGTCCACCGGCTCGCGCAACTCGGTGTCGGCCTCCACCGCCGCGGTGAACTTCCCGTACCGGTTGCTGTCGACGCGCAGACCGTCCCGGCGCAGCACGGCGGCCGTCTGCTCCCCCGCCAGGCAGACGACGCGGTGTCCGGCACGGGCGAGCAGCGCGCCCACCAGGCCGCCGACGCCGCCCGGGCCGAGGATCGCCACGGTCGTCCTGGTTGCGGTCATGTGTGCTCCTGTCCGGGAACCAACGAGTCGAGGGACCGGGCAGCCTGGGCGGGTTGCCGGTCGGGGCCGTGGCGGGTCGGCACCCGCGCACGTCACGTCCGCATCCGGATTGCGGAAGAGACAGTGAGCGGGTTGCCGCCCTGGGCCCA
Source organism: Streptomyces sp. BK208 (assembly GCF_004364245.1). GTDB lineage: Bacteria > Actinomycetota > Actinomycetes > Streptomycetales > Streptomycetaceae > Streptomyces. The sequence continues at coordinate 79,943 of NZ_SOAV01000001.1, forward strand.
ACACGATGATCGAACCTGGCGTGACCCAAGTCAATCCACGACTTTGCTGGCAGGCACCCCAGCTTAAGCTTGGGTCTCGTGACACTTGACGATCTCCGTGTCTTCGCCACGGTCTGCCGAACCGGTTCCCTCAGCGCTGCCGCCCGTGACCTGGGCTGCACGCAGTCGGCCGTCAGCCAGCACGTGAAGCGACTCGAGCGGAAGATGGGCCTCAGCCTGCTCGAACGCCACCCGCGCGGGATCGCGCCGACCTCTGCGGGGCGTCTGCTCCACACGGCGGTGACCGAGGGGCTGGGGCGCATCGACGAGGCCGTGCGACGGATCGAGGAACTCGCCCGCGCGGAAGGCGGATCGGTACGCGTCACCACCGGTGCCACGACCGTCCGGCACTTCATGGCCGCTGCCGTGGTCGACTTCCGCCGGCGCTTCCCGCGAGCCAGCCTCGAATTCCAGACCGAGACGTCCAGCCGTGGCTGCTTCGACGCGCTTGCCGCCGGTGCGGTGGACCTCGCCTGGATCACCCTGCGGTCGGCAGGCAGCGCCGTGGAGCAGCGTCCCGTCGTCCACCTGCCCTGGTCACTCGCCGTCGCGGTCAGCGACCCGCTCGCCGCCAAGTCCTTCATCGAGCCCGCCGACCTGCAGGACGCCCGGCTCATCGGGCTGCCCGAGAACTCGACGGCGCGTGTCCAACTGGGCTCACGGCTCGCCGAATCGGGCATTTGGCCGATCTTCGACACCAGTGTCACCGACTGGGACACCGCGATCCTGCTGGCCGAGCTCGGGCTCGGTCACGCGGTCGTTCCGACCCTGCCCGAGTGGACCGGGCCCGGCCACCCCGACCTGCGGCTGATCCCGATCCCCGCCCTCCCCGCGCTCACCGCGGGCTGGGCCGTCCGACGCTGGGACGCGCTCTCCCCACTGGCCCGCGCCTTCGCCGACACCGTCGCCCACCACTGCGCCCGCCAGTCCGGAAAGTGAGACGGGGAGATGGGACGACGGCCGAGGCAAGCGTGCTCGTGGGCCAAGCCGGTGCGGGGTGTACCGAAAAGCTCGGTGCGGACCGTGCAGGTGTGCACGCTCGGTGTGGGTGTCACAGGCCGTGAGCCGGCGCTTCCAGGATCCGGGGTGGCCGAGACCCTTCCTCCGAGCCGAGCTGGGGACCGAGGTGCTGGCGTCGGCTCTGTTCGGTGGACTAGGTTGTGGGGATGACTACCGGGACGGCATTGCGCCACACACGGATCGGTGACCCGGTGCTCCTCTGAGTGCCGTACGGGCCGGTGCGGGCCCGACGTTCGACCGAGGTCCTTGTGCTGCTGCGCGGGCTCCGCCTCCGTCGTGTTGATCGCAGGACACATCAACCACGACAGGAGAGAACATGCCCACCAAAATGCTGCGGATCCCCACCCCGGACGGCCAGGCCGACGCCTTCGCCGCCCTTCCCGACGACGACAAGCGGCACCCAGGGGTGCTGATGTACGCGGACGGCTTCGGCATCCGGCCCGTGGTGCGGGAGATGGCCCGCGACCTGGCCGGCCACGGGTACTACGTACTCGTCCCCAACTTCTTCTACCGGCACGGCCCGGCACCTGTGGTCGAACTTCCCGAGCACATCGGAGAAGAGACGCGGGCCGTGGTCATGAGCCGGATCATGCCACTGATCGAGGGACATACCGTCGAGCGGACCCTGCTCGACGCCGACGCCTACCTCAGCTGCCTGACCGCACAGCCCGAGGTCAGCGCCGGACCGGTCGCGGTGACCGGTTACTGCATAGGCGGGCTCCTGGCGGTGCGCACCGCCGCGGCCCACCCCGGGCAAGTGGCCGCCGTCGCCGGTTTCCACGCCCCCGTGGGCGCCGCCGGGCCCGACAGCCTGCGCCGGCTCACCGCCCAGGCCCATTTCGGCCACGCCGAGACCGACCTGACACCCGAGGCTCTCGCCGAACTCAACCAGGTCCTGGACGCCTCGGGTGTCGACTACACCTCGGAGATCTACCCCGACACCGTCCACGGCTTCACCATGGCCGACACCGACGCCTTCAACCCCGCCGCGCTGCAGCTTCATTGGGACCGTCTGCTCCCCCTCCTCGGCAGCACTCTGGCCGACCGTTGAGGCTCCGGCCGACAGCGACTGATCAGGGCCGCTGCGGCAGTAGGGATGAAGACAGGGAGACGGGGTGGCACGCGGGCACCGGCCGCGCGTCCGCCGCTCCGGCGTCTTGGGCGGTGCCGGACTCGCCACCGGTGAAGCACTGAGGGCAGCTCGGACACTTTGAACGTAATCGAAAAGATTTTCCTACGCGGGGATATCCGGAAGCATCGTGCTGGAAGGCGGCGTCGCACCGGGCGATGCCGCACATACCCTCAGCGCTTCGACAAGGGGAACCCATGCGTTTTCGTCGTTCTTTGGCTGCCGCGGCACTCGGCACCGCGCTAGGAATCGGTACCTTGGCAGCACCGGCCCACGCTGCCGAGCCGGTCAGTGACACGTCTTCCTCTGCCTTCGTTCCCGTCGGGAAGACGCAGGCTGACGACCCCTCCTACCCCTGGGCCTTCGTGGGGTACTACTACTGGAACTCCGACTGCCTCTCTGCCGGCGACCGGGGACTGCAGCTGCAGAGCTGGACGAGGTACCAGTGCATCAACGGCGGCTGGTTCCCCGGCGACGACTACGAACTCTGGGTCATCTGGAAGTGAGGTCCGAGGACGCCGCCGGCCATCACCCGCTGAGGGAAACGGACATCTGCGGCGGCGAACGTCTTCGCGGCGTATCGACGGCCCCATCCCCTGCGGGATGGGGCCGTCGTCATTGAGGTCGGCACCGTACGATCCGCGGCCGGCCACTCAGAGCCGGCGGGAGCGTCGTTCCCGGGACCGCCTCCCGTGCCATGGTCACCGGAAGCCTTCCGGTACCTTGCGGGCTTGCGACAGCAGGTCCACCACGGCGTCGCCTCGTTCTGTACGGCCGATCCGTACGTTCCGTCCCTCGCGGTGGCGTTCGAGGAGCCCGGCGTCCACGAGGTGACTGCAGTGATGGGTGGCGTTCGCGGGGCTGCAGTTGAGCAGGACCGCGAGTTCCCCCATGGCCAGCGGTTGTGCCGCCGCGCGCAGAATCACCGCCCGCAACTGGCCGACCACCAAGGACAGCGCATCCTTCGTCGGCTCGACGGGCACCGCAGAGCTTTCCCACAACCGGCCTATACCGGGCAGCGGATAGCCGATCCACACCATGTCCGTGCGGTCCATCGCGAACATGGAGGCACCGGGCCCCGACACGACGGGCACCAGGACCAGGCGTCGCTCATCGAGCGTGTAGGTGGTCCCTTGCGGGTCTGGCAACTGAAGGCTGTCGCCCGCCAGATGGAAGCGTCCACTCAAACCCTGGAGCACCGCCTCGGCACAACCCTGCACGAGTGCGGCACCGACTCGCTCCGTCTCCCTGCGGATGAGCCCTTCCGCACTTCTCCAGATCGGATGGAACTCCCGCCACACGCACTGGAGCAGACCGACATAGGCGTGGATCCACTGCTGCGGGTGATCCACGACGAGTCTCCATTGGGGCGGCACGGTGCCGCCGAACTCCGTTTCGAGTTCATCCAGGAGGGTGTCGGGCGAGAGATCGGCCAGCTGCGCGAACTGGGAGGCCGCGTCGCCGTCCGGCATACACACCGTCGGGGTCACGCAGTCCGGGATGACCGAGTATCCGGGGGCGAACAGAGGATTGAGCACGGTCGGTCCGACCCTGGACACCGCGGTGCGTATCAACTGCCGCCAGCGCCGGGGCACACCGTGGCTCCGTCCTCCGAAGACATCGGCCACCAAGGACAGCAGAGTGGCACCCTGATGAGCCACGAGGGACATCCTGACCTCATCAAGCGAGCCGAGACGCAGGTCCGTGTGTCTACCCATGAAGTCGCTCGCTCAGGTGCCCGCCCATGCCGCTCCCGTCGTGTTCTCCGAAGCCCTTGGGGGGCGGCGAAGACAGCCCTGCACAGGTACGCACGTCGCGTCTTCCCCCTTTGCCGCAGACGGCGTTGTCGCAGGCGGCGCCCCGTCGAGCCGCCGTCGGTTCTTTCTCGTCCGTGGCCCAGGTGACGAGCGTAGGCGCGGTCCGAGGTGCGAGGGCACCAGTACGTGCTCCCCGACTCTCCAGTTCGTGCACGACGCGGCGTTAGAGTGGCGACGCGGACGGGAATCTGGGGGTACCCGAATGGCGGACAGCAACTCTTCCCGCTTAAGCGGCGTGGAGCCGTTCGAGGCGGCCGCTTCGTCCCTGTTCGCTCCGTTGCGGGTGACGGATGCCGACCCGCCGGCGTTTCGTGCCGTGGTCGGCCACACGGACATCGGGCCGGTGACGGTGGCCCGGATCCAGGCCACCCCAGCGACGGTCATCCGGGACCGTCGCACCATCTCTTCCAGCGACCACGAGTTGATGCACCTCACCCTGCTTCACCGCGGTACCGTCGCGGTGAAGCAGGACGGCCGGACTGCCGCCCTGGAACCCGGTGAACTGTTCGCCTGTGACAACACGCGGCCCTACCGGATCATCGGCGCCGCCCCGACCGACATGACCGTCCTGTGTGTTCCGCGGGCGAACCTCGGCAGGCACGCGGACTCCATCGGTCGCCGCACTGCGCTTCCCCTGTCCGCCCAGGACGGGATCAACAGACTCCTCACCCGGACGCTGTCCACGGCCGACGAGGACCTGCCCGGGCGGCGGACTTGCGCGCACCTACCTGGCCGACGCGCTCACCGCTCTGCTACTCGCCGCCTTCGCCGACACCACCCCCGAGCACGCCCCCGTCGCCAGCGACCTCACCGACCGAATCCGCGTCTATGTACTGGCCCACCTTGGAGATCCCCGGCTCAGCGCCGAACGCGTGGCACGCCGGCACCGCATCTCCGTACGCCACCTCCACACGCTGTTCCAGGGCGCTGATCTGACCTTTGCCGCCTGGGTCCGGCACGAGCGTCTGCTGCGAATCCGCCGCGACCTGCTCGACCCGGCTTGTGCGAACCGATCCACGGTCGCGATCGCCAGGCGGTGGGGAGTACTCGACGCCAAACACCTCGGCAGAGCACTGAAATCCGAGTTCGGCGAGACCGTGAAAGACCTGCGCCGTGCGTCAGAGACAGTCGAGTAGGCCGCCGCCTGTGCATGACTTACCGATCGCCTCAAAACGCCGTCCTGCGGAGACGCCTACGGCCCGCGGAACAATCCCTTCAGTCACGGGCTGAGGGAGTAACTCCGCATGGAGTGCCGACTCCACAACTGCCTGCAGCGGGGACAGCTGTTCGGGGAGGTCGTCGCTTTTCCCGTCGCAACCATCGGCGCCCCAGCGGGCGTAGCAACAGGTGCTGCCTCGGCCCAGGTAGGCGCGCGAGCGGTCGCCCTGGGTTCCACCCGCCGGAATCGGTTCGCGACAACAGTTGGTTGCCACCCGTGGGGCACTCGGCTTGTCGCAACTGCTCGATCGACAGTCCCCCCCCCCGTCACCTGGAGATCGGGAAGTCGCCCAGTGATTGGTACTCATCGTGAGGACGGGACGGAGATGGTCATCATCATCGTCGTGGGGGTGTCACCGGCGTTGCTGTAGGTGTGGGCGGTGCTGGCTTCGAAAGAGGCGCTGGAGCCGGCCGGGACGTGGAAATCGGAGCCGCCGACCGTGAGAGTCAGTTCGCCCCCCGTGACGTGGATGAGTTCGAACGTGCCCGCGGGGTGCGGGTCGGAGGAGCTGCTGTCGCCGGGCATCAGCTGCCAGTCCCACATCTCCAGGGGGCCGGGGGCCTCGGCGCCCGCGAGGAGGCGGTTGTAGCTGCCGGCATCGGTGTGCCACAGCCGTACGGCCTGCTCGGCGGAGACGATACGGACCGCGGGCCCCTGTGCGTAGTCGAGCAGGGTGGTGATGCTGACCCCGAGGGCGTCACCGATCTTGACGACGGTGCCGATGCTGGGGTTGGTGCGGGCTTGCTCGATCTGGACGAGCATGCTGCGGCTGACGCCCGCCCGGGCAGCGAGCGCGTCGAGGCTGAGGCCGCGCTCGGTGCGCCAGCGCCTGACGTTGCCCGCCAAGGACTGGGTCAACTGTTCGAGGTCCGACACGATCCACCCACAAGGTTGTTTACTATTTTGGACGTTCCGGTTACTTTATCGCACTACACTGAACCAACCTGACCGTCCATTAAACTACACTGCGAGGCGAGCTGTGACCGCGTTGTTTGCCCTGGCCACCAGCGTCCTTTACGGGCTGGCCGACTTCGGCGGCGGGCTGCTGACGCGCCGCATTCCCGCCCTCACCGTGGTCGTGGTCTCGCAGCTGATCTCCGCGATCGTGCTCGGCCTGGTCGTCGCCGCCACCGGGGCGTGGGGCGAGGCAGGACCGCGGCTCTGGTTCGCCGTCGCGGCCGGACTGGTGGGACCGGTCGCCATGATCGCCTTCTACCAGGCGCTGGCCCTGGGCCCCATGGGCGTCGTCTCCCCGCTGGGCACCCTGGGCGTGGCCGTCCCCGTCGGCGTCGGTCTCGCCCTCGGCGAGCGCCCCGGCCTGGTGGCGGTCGGCGGCATCCTGATCGCCGTCACCGGCGTCGCCCTCGCGGGCGGACCACAGCTCAAGGGCGCCCCGGTGCAGCGGAGGGCCGTCCTGCTCGCGTTGGTGGCCGCACTCGGCTTCGGCACGGTCTTCGCGCTGATCGCCGAGGCGTCGACGACCGTCCCCGGACTCTTCCTCGCCCTGTTCGTCCAGCGCGTCACCAACGTCGTCGCCGGCGGTGCCGCACTCTGGGTCTCGGTGCGGCGCGGTACCCCTGCGCTGCCCGACACCGGCTTCCCGTGGACCTCCCTGCCGGCCCTCGCCTTCGTCGGCCTGGCCGACGTCGCCGCCAACGGCACCTACTCCATCGCCGCCCAGCACGGACCCGTCACGGTCGCCGCCGTGCTGGCATCGCTCTACCCGGTGGTGACCGCCCTGGCCGCGCGCGGCTTCCTGCGCGAACGGCTGCAGGGACTGCAAGCGGTCGGCGCGGGCCTGGCACTGGCCGGAACAGTGCTCCTGGCCGCTGGATGACCCGAAACCCGACCGACGCGACGAACCGCCACGCGCGCACCACGCAGGAGCACCATGATCACCCGCAGCGACATCACCAGCGCGCTCGACGCCGTCGGCATCACGTTCTCCCTCGTCGAGCACGAGGAGGCGCGAACGACCGCGGAGGCCGACGCCTTCATCGAGGGCTACGAAGGCGTCCGCACGAAGAGCCTGTTCCTGATCAACCGCAAGCGCACCGCATGGCCCGCTCCGTCCGCGCCCTCCTTCTCCACGAAGGTTCCGAAGACACCGCCACCACCGCACCGGCCCACTGGCGCTGGCGGGTGCGCGCAATCACCCGCAAGTTCCGCCGGGCGCCTGAGGGACGAGGCCAAGGGCTCGTCGAGGGCCCGGCGGTAGCCCGGACTACCGGGAGCCCGCCACCGGGCGCGACTTGTAGAAGGACTCCTCCAGGTAGGCGGCCTCGTGCGGCTGGTAGGGCGCCTCCAGGTAGGCGGCCTCGTCCTCGTCGAGTTCGACGTCCACCGCGGCGAGCGCGTCGGCCAGCTGGGCCGGCTTGGTGACCCCGACGATGGGCGAGGTCACCACCGGGTTGCGCATGACCCAGGCCAGGGCGACCTGGGCCGGGGACAGACCCCGCTTGCCGGCGATCTCGTGGACCCGCTCGGCCACCGCCTGGTCCCCGTCGCGGTAGAGGATCCTGCCGCCCTCGTCGGTCTCGGCACGCGCCGAGGCGGTGTCCCGGACCCGCGTCAGCCTCCCCCGCGCCAGCGGGCTCCACGGGATCACGCCGATGCCCTGGTCGGCGCAGAGCGGGAGCATCTCCCGCTCTGCTTCCCGGTGGATGAGGTTGTAGTGGTCCTGCATCGACACGAACCGGGTCCAGCCGTTCAGGTCAGCCAGGTACAGGGCCTTGGCGAACTGCCAGGCATACATGGAAGAGGCTCCGATGTAGCGGACCTTCCCGGACCTGACCGCGTCGTGCAGCGCCTCCAGGGTTTCCTCGATCGGGGTGTCGTAGTCCCAGCGGTGGATCTGGTAAAGGTCGATGTAGTCGGTACCCAGTCGCTTCAGGGAGGCGTCGAGCTCGGCGAAGATCGCCTTGCGGGACAGCCCGGCGCCGTTCGGGCCGGGGCGCATCCTCATCCAGACCTTGGTGGAGAGGACGACCTCCTCGCGCCGGGTGAAGTCCTTGACCGCCTGACCGACGATCTCCTCGCTGCTTCCGTCGCTGTACCCGTTGGCCGTGTCGAGGAAGTTGACGCCGCCTTCCAGGGCCTGCTTGATGATGTCCCGGCTGTCGTCCGCGCCCAGCGACCAGGGCTCGCCGCCCCGGTCGGGCTCGCCGAAGCTCATGCAGCCCAGAGCGAGGGCGGAGACTTCCAGACCGGTCGTTCCGAGTTTGATGTATCGCATGCCTCGGAACCTAGGAGTTGGAGTGCACTCCGACGCAAACACCTTGTCGATCGTGGCACCGCTCCGGGTGCCGTATCGCACGGCGTTCGCCCAGGGGCGCTGCTGGAAACTCATCGAAATCATGTCCCTGCCGCGGCCCTGGACGGGCCCGTTCTGACTCCTGACGGACGGCTGGGCGGCCTCGGGACGGGGGCACGGAGGGGGAGCCTGTCGGTGACCTCAGCGGGGTCGCAGCAGCCCGTTCCAGCTACCGCCATACGCCGGTTGACCTCGTCTTTTACTCCCCTCGTTCCTATGATCGACCTCGTCGAAAGGGGGCCGGGTGGACCGGACCGTACGCACCGTCGAGGACCTTCTCACGCTTTTGGACGGGCTCTTCACATCCGAATCCGAGGCCGGCCGCTTGGGGACCGGCGACGGCAAGGACTTCTGGGACGACTTCTACACCGACCGGTCGAAGCCGGTCCCGTTCTTCGAGGCGAAGCCGGACGAGAATCTGGTCGCGTACGTCGACCAGGGGCTGATCGCTCCGGGGCGCGCCCTCGATCTCGGGTGCGGGGCGGGGCGCAACGCCCTGCACCTCGCGTCGCGCGGCTTCGAGGTGGACGCCCTCGACCTCTCCCCGGCGGCCATAGCCTGGGCCGAGGACCGGGCTCGCCAGGCCGGGGTCGCCGTCCGCTTCTTCTGCGGTGACGCCTTCGCCTTGTCCACCGCCGAGTTGGCCGAGCCGTACGACCTGGTCGTCGACTCGGGATGCTTCCACCACCTGCCGCCGCACCGCCGCATCAGCTACCTGGGTCTTCTCGACCGTGTTCTGGCCCCGGGCGGGCACCTCGCGCTTACCTGCTTCGCCGCCGGCGAGCAGGGCGTGGGGTCGGAGCTCACCGATGCGGCCCTCTACCGCGAGCGCGATCTGCAGGGCGGCCTCGCCTACACGCCCGAAGCACTGCGGCGGATCTTCTCCGATCTGACAGAGGTCGAACTGCGGCGCATGCGGGTGGAGTCGCGCGAATCACCACTGTTCGGCGTGGCCTTCCTGTGGACCGCGTTGTTCCGTCGGGACGCGGCTGTCTCAGGCAGCGTGCACCCTGTTCACGACCTCGCGTAGGCGCTCGTCCTGAAGTCCGGCGAGTCAGCCCGCCGCAGGACCGTCCCGGGGCATGGTCTTCCGGCATGCCGCCGGGTCCCCTTTTGGCGGGCCCCGGCGGCGTGCTGGTGTGCACGAACAGCGTTGGAGTCGACCAGCCCGATCCAGTCGAGAGCCGAAGGAAGCGGCCTAGCCACGGTCGGGCCAGACCGGCCCCTGATCGCTCCAGGTGACACCCTTGTTGCGGCACAGACAGAAGGGATGCCCGATCGGGTCCGTGAAGACCTGCCAGCCATAACCGTTGGGGCCGATGAAGTCCTGCTTCAGCGTCGCACCGAGGGCGACGACGCGCCTGCTTTCGGACTCGATGTCGTCCACTTCGAAGTCGATGTGGAATTGTTTGGGGTGCTCGGTGTCGGGCCACTGCGGAGCGCGGTAGTCATCCACCCGGATGAACGCCAGCTCGATCTCGCCGAACCGGATGCCTGCCCAGTCCGCCGAGCTGTCGTCCTTGATCGGACGGCCCGTCACCGCGGAGTAGAAAGCCGCCAGCTCCAGCGTGTCCGGACAGTCGATGATGAAGTCGGTGAGTCGCAACATCCCGCGATCTTGGCACAGGCTCACCCCGTCCGGACCTCGCGTTTCCGCATCGCCTGCGGCTGGTGTGGTCGGCCCTGCGGCGGCACCCCTTATGACGCAGCGCGAGGAAGTTACTACTGGACCTGCTGGACCTGCTGGAGCCAGCGTGTCAGCTTGTCGAAGTATCCCGGGGCCGGCTCAGCGGCGTTCGGCAGCCGCAATCGGTGATCTGCTCCCGGGAGCACCTCCACCGTCAACGTCGCGCGATGGGGACGCGCCGTCCGGCAGACGGCCGTTCCGAACTCGCGGAGGCTGTCGGCAATGGGGACCAGCCGGTCCTCGCTGCCGAAGAACGCCAGGAGCGGGCAGCGCAGCCCAACGATGTCGCCGATCGGGTCGTGATCCTGTTTGCGTTTGAGGAACGTCCAGAGGTGTTCGTCATCGTGGGCGGCCCAGTAGTACGCCAGCCCGGGCGGCCGGCCGGCGGACTCTACGAGTCGCACCGCCGTTGCGAGGTCCGCGTCATTTCGGCCGGCCTCGATGAGACGGTCGTAGAGGTCCAGAGTGCGAACGATGTCGTCCTGGCTGTCCCGGCGTGTCTCTCGCAGGTGATGTGCCAACGCGTGGCGTTCCTGCACTGCCGGGCTCACTCCCGGGCAACTGCTGGTGACGACCCAGGGGATGTCCTCCCGTCCCGTCGCCGCCCGGAGAACCACCCACCCACCCTCACTGTGCCCGAAGAGGCCCACCTGCTCGGACCGCACCTGGGACTGGCGGCGCAGGAAGTCGACCGCGGCGTCCGCGTCGGCCGCCAGGTCGGTCAGGGTGGCGCCGCGCCAGTCACCGGTCGACCCGCCGACGCCTCGCTTGTCGTAGGAGAGCACGGCGATCCCGGCGTTCAGCAGGTGCTGACGCAGGGGCGGAAAGAACGTGTCGTTGTGCCGGTCGGACGGTCCGGATCCCCCGACCAGCACCACACCCGCACAGGTCGCCTCTCCGCACTGCGGCACTCCTAAGGAACCGGCCAGCTCCACCGACCCGTTGGCGAACACGACGTCTCGCGTGACGATGTTGTCCATCGCTCCAGTGTGCTGCCGTGCCCAGGTCCGTGGGAGAGTGCTCCGGTGCCTGGTGGCAGCAAGCCGGTGGCTGTCGAAACTCATCCTTCCGGTGCGGGGCAGGGCTCCTCCTCCGATTCCAAGAAGTCCATGACGGTCTGTGCGAACTCCGTCGGTCGGGATGAGTGGATCAAGTGGCCGGCCGGAATGGTGACGACGTGCCCGTGAGGAACACGACGGGCCAGCTCGGCGATGCCGTCCTGGGGCACGTGACTGCGTGGCCCGCCGGCCACGACAAGGGTCTTCGCGGTGATCCTGCTGAGGCGCTGCAGCCATTCCGCCTCGGGCGCGTCGATTTGCCGCCTGATGGCCAGCACCATGTCCCAGTCGAACGTCAGCTTCCCGTCCGGTTTGGTCGGAGTGGTCTGCTCCCGAGGGCGTGGGATGGGAACGTCCTCCAGGACGAGCCGGTCCACGCGCTGCGGACAGTCCTCGGCGAGCAGATAGGCAACTACCCCTCCCATCGAGTGCCCCAGCAGGTCCACCCGGTCGAGTGCCAGTGCGTCCAGGAATCCGAGCACGTCGTCCCGCATGCGTTGCAGCGAGTACTCCCCCAGCCAGTCACTCCGGCCGTGACCACGGAGATCGAGAGCGTAGACACGCCGGCTGCGGGCGAAGACAGGTGCCACCACGTCCCAGTCCGCGGCATCCTCGCCCAGCGCGTGCAACAGGACGAGCGGCGGAGCGTCCGACGGTCCCGAGGCCTGACAGGCCAGCCGGACGCCCTCCACGTGAATCGCGTGATGATCAACCATGCCGGGAAAATACCGGGACGCCCGCGCCGCGGAAGCGCCGTTCACCAACGGCCGAAACGACTTCTGCCGGCGGTGGTGGGAATGACCCTGCCTCTGTGACGTCTGTCGCGCTTCGGCTCAGCGGACCGGTGTCGAGACCGTCGTGCCGAGCCGGGTCAGAGTTCGAACTCCAGGTGCTCGATGTCCGTGAAGCGAACCTCCTCCAGTTGGCCTGCACGGCGGCCGTCGTCCTGGAAGTACACCTCCTTGATCGCTTCGGCGGCGATCTGCTGGAGCTGCCGGTCGTCGGCGCCCCGGTCCTGGGCGTCGAAAAGGCGGGCGGCGTACTGCGGCGGTAGCGCGACGGTCAGGTGCCGCAGCCGGTCCTCGTCCGTCGTCCCGATGGGCGCGGTGTAGCCGATCCGGGCACGGGTGTCGATGACGATGCCGTCCGTACTCGCCGCCTTCCGGCGCGCCTTGGCACGGATCTGCGGCTGCCACCGCTTCTTCACCTCACGCTCCAGGCGCGCGGCGAGCTCCGGCCGGGGCTTCTTGATCTGGTCCTTCACGTAGCGTTCGACGGTGCGCTGGGAGATGCGCAGCATCTGGGCGACCGCCCTGGTGCCCTTCAGCTGCTTGACCAGGTAGCGCATCTGCGCGCCCGCCGTCTTGGGTGCCGGGCGAGTGAACGCCTTCTGCACCGCGGCGTCCAGGCCGTTGTGGAACAGACTCATCGCGGTCCGCCTACTCCCCGGTGTCCTGGTCGGTGACCGTGCCGTCCTTGATGTACCGGGCGAGGTTGAGGTCCGGGGCGCCGAACTGCTCGCGCACGCCTTCGCCCCACAGCACCGTCTGCGTGCCCTCCCACTTCACCAGGCCCGGGTTCACTCCGAGTTTGAAACCGCCCGGCAGCGGCTTGCCGTCCCGGTAGGGCAGGAAGTCCAGCGGGGAGGGCCCGTCGGAGGCGTAGACGGCGCAGTCCGAGAGGACCGCCACGGGGTACTCACCGGTGAAGGCGGCGTGCTTGACGATCTTGCGGTGCATGTTGATCCGGGTACGGGAGATGACGGCGGCCCTGATGTCGGGGCGCCACGTCGGCCGGGCGAGCGCCCGCCACGGTTGCCCGGGCTTCCAGCCTTCCCCGCGCGGGCGTTCGCGCAGCTTGCCGATGCCGCCCTTCACCGTCGCCTTGATTGCGGAGACCACGATCGCCAGCTCGGGGTCACGCTGCCGGTAGCCGTCCATCGCCGCGAGGAACTCGTGCGGCGACAGGTCCGCGCCCACTCCGAGGTCGGCCATGGTGGCGAGATAGGCATCGCGCAGCCGGCTGTACCAGGCGTCCAGGTAGCGTCCGTTGTCGTGGCGCAGGTATGCCTCGACGGGGCGTACGTCGTAGCCCAGCTCCACCGCGTACGCCACGGTCGGTGTCGCGTACCAGGCCGGGCCGGTCGGGCGCTCGCCCTTCGGGGTGAACGGGCTCGGCAGCAGGTCGCCGTCCAGGTGCGTCCACTGCTTCGCCAGCTTCACACGGGACAGGTCGACGTGGCTGAGGTCGACCAGCCAGGAGCCGGGCAGTTTCGGATCGAAGACGGGCCTCTCGACGCGTGTCGGCGCGCCCAGGCCGACCGTGAGGCCGTTCGCACCGGCGGCGAAGGCCATGTTCACGTCGATGCCCACCAGGTGGGGGCGCAGACATTCGGCGTCGGTGAGCGGACGCGCCCAGTCGTACGCCTCCTCCACCAGAACCTCGGCCGGCGTGCGGCGGTGGAAGCGCGGCAGGTCCGCCAGGACCGGGTGTCCGTCGGGGGCCTCGCACGGCGCGCAGTCCACCGGTTCCCTGCCCAGCGAGCCGGGGTTGTGCTCGGAGTGGCGCGTGCCCGTCGCGTCCGGTTGGGACGCGCGGGTCGGCGGGTGCAGGGCGGTCATCAGTTCCAGGCCGGTCACGGCGGTCGATCCGCGTGGGGTCATCACGCGGGCGGCATAGGTGCCGAGCAGCCGGGCCAGGTCCGCCGGCGGCAGTCGTCCCGCGTTTCCCCAGTGCCGGGCATCGAGCGCGTCCCACGAGGGGATGCACAACTGCACGCAGGAGCGCTCCGCGCCCGGTGCGGGACGGTAGATCCGCACCCACGGCCCGAACCCGCGTTTCGTCAGCTGCCAGTGGGCGCGCGCCAGCTGCTTGACGACCTTGTGGCCCTCCGGCAGCCGCCCGGCCAGACGCTCCTGCCGGGTGAGCGTGACGGGCAGGCCGTAGTGCTCGCACGCGGCCTCGGTCAGCACGACCAACGGGTCGGCGTCCTTGCCCGGCCCCGACAACTTCGGCTGACCGAGGCGTCCTTCGCGCAGCGTCCACTCCACCAGTGCGGGCAGCGACTTCGCGGCGACGTCCAGGACCAGTCCTCCGACGCAGTGCGCCAGCACCTGGCCGTCTGCGTCGACGTCGACGACGGCGAGCGGGCCGTTCTCGAAACGCGGATCGGTGTCCCCGGCAGGGGTGCGTGCGGGAGCGGCCCTGCGCTCGGCCGGACGGCGCGCCGTCGGTCGCCCGGCCGGGACCGCCGGAGTCGGTGCAGCAGCAGGGTCGGTGGGGGCGGGTGCGGTGCGGCGTGACGGCGAGCCGGTGTGCGCGGGCTGCGCGGGCGGACGTGTGGGTCCGCTGCGGGCTCGGGCCGGTTCAGGCGCCGAGGCCGCCGAAGCCGCGGGAGCGGCCACAACGGCACGTGCCTCGGGGGCCGCCGTGTCCTCGGCAGGCAACGGGGCGTCGGCGGGGTACAGCCGGGCGAGCTGCTCGAGCATGCGGGCGTATGCGTCGCGCTCCGGCGGCCTCGGCTCGGTCTTGCCGGCCTCCCAGCCGCTGACCGTCGCCCGCCGCACCCGCAGTGCGGTGGCCACCTCGTCCAGCGTCAGGCCGTGCGCCTGGCGCAGCCGCTTGCGCTCCGCCGGGGGCGGCAACGGGGAGCGGGACGCGATGAGCGCGTCGACGGCGTCGAACAGCTCGGACATGCGGCACCTCCTGCCGCAACCCTAGCGCGAAGCGTACGCATCGCGTACGAAGCGCGTACGGATCCCGAAAACGGGGAGTGGTGGCGCGACTGCCTCCTGACGCGGGACCCGGCTCAGCCGAGACCGCGATGGGCGGCCCACAGCGTCCCGGCGCGGCCGGCGGCCTCGGAGATCAATGCCGCCAACTCCGGCTGGTCGGGCACCGGGAACGAGACGTATGCGCCCCGGCCACCACCGACCGGTCGGCCATAGGCCTTCGCGGCGAGACGGCCGTCCGGGAGGAGCCGGATGTTCAGTGTGGTCAGTTGGAACTCCTGACCCCGCCGGGTGTCCGTCCAGCGGAGCGCCTGCGGGATCGTGACGTTGACGGCCAGAGCACTCACTTCCAGGTCGCTGCTCATGGACGGGATGATCCCACACGGGCGGGCTGAGGACGTTGGTGAGGACCGTGGGCGAAGACCGCGGTGCGGATCGCCCGTAGGAGGATCGCCCGGTAACCACGAAGCGTCACCGCTCAACGAGCCGCTGTGTCGGGTGATGTCGCCGTCGGCGTCAGGCGGGCGGCGTCGGCGGGGTGCAGGCGTCCGCGACGGCCTGCGTGTCCCAGTAGAACGGACGGACCTCGGTGATCCTCCCGTTCCTGACCGTGATCGCTTGCAGGAGCGGGAAGCCGAGTTCGCGGCCGGTGGCGCGGGCGCGGGCCCGGATCTGTGTGAGCACGACAGCGGTCTCACCGGTGGCGAGAAACTCCTGCTCCACCATGTCGAACGACTCCCAGACCTCCCCCATCACGAGGAAGAACCGCCTGATGCCTTCGTGTCCCCGCCAGGTGCCTCCGTAGGGCAGGGCGTCTGCCTGATGCAGCTCGACATCCGGTGAGAAGAAGGGGGCGAGCAGGTCGAAGGAGGCCTCGCCGGGGCCTCCCGCCGCCAGGTACTCCGCCTCGGCGGCGTACATGCCGGTGAGGACTCTTGCTGACTCCGTGGTGAGTGACATCGTCATACCGCCAGCATGGGCAGCATGGCAGGACTCTGCTGGCGGTTCACGGACATCGTCGTGCCGCGGCCGGCCGCCGCCACCACGGCGCGGCTGTCCGCGTGTGTCTCAGGCTGTGGGGTCCCAGAGCCCGCCGGCTTCGCCGTCGGCGAGGCGCTCGGCGTAGACGCCGACCTTCCAGGCGATGACGGATCGGCACTCCTCCAGAGCCCGGATCTGTGCGTCGACGCGCTGCCGATGGGCGTCGAGCAGGCGCAGGCGTTCCGCCTCGTTGCCCGGTCCGCGGCGTACCAGCTCGGCGAAGTGCTTGAGGTCGGCGAGCGGCATACCGGATTCGCGGAGCTTGACACAGATCAGCAGCCAGTCGACATCGACGGAGGTGTAGCGCCGTCGGCCGCCCGACGTACGCCGGACCGGGCCGACGAGCAGGCCCTCGCGCTCGTAGAAGCGCAGGGCGTGCACGCTCAGGCCGGTCCGCTCGGCGACCGCTCCGATGCTCAGCGGCTGCGCGGCAGCTCCGGTGGTCGTCATGCCGCTCACCCCTGGACTTGATCTAGACCTCGCTCTAGATCGTAGCGTCCTCGGCATGACCGCTACCGATCAGAAGCCGCTCGGCTCGCCCTTCTCCGCTGCCGCCACCGCCGAGGACGTCGTGGCCGGCCATGACCTCTCCGGCACGACCGCCGTGGTGACCGGGGGCTACTCCGGGCTCGGCCTGGAAACCACCCGGGCCCTGACCGCCGCCGGAGCCCGGGTCGTCGTTCCGGCTCGCCGCCCACACGTCGCCCGGGCCGCTCTGGAGGAGGTGAAGGGCAGCGAGGTCGTCCCCATGGACCTGGCCGACCTCGACAGCGTCCGCTCGGCCGCCGCGCACATCGGCGACCGGCTCGAACGGCTCGACCTCCTCATGGCTGTCGCCGGCGTCATGGCCACCCCGGAGCGGCGCGTCGGACCGGGCTGGGAAGGCCAGCTCACCGCCAACCACTTCGGGCACTTCGTCCTCGCCTGCGAGCTCTATGCGCTCCTGGCCGCGGCAGACGGTGCGCGTGTCGTGGTGAACAGCTCCGCCGGACACACCCTGACCGGTATCCGCTGGCACGATCCGCACTTCCGCACCGGCTACGACCGGTGGCTGGCCTACGGCCAGGCCAAGACCGCCAACGCCCTGTTCGCCGTGCATCTCGACGCCCTCGGGCAGGGCGACGGAGTCCGGGCGTTCAGCCTCCACCCCGGAAAGATCATCACGGGTCTCCAGCGTGAGATGTCACTCGAGGAGCAGATCGAGCGCGGGTGGGTGGACGAGCACGGCCATGTGGTCGGCGCGGACTTCAAAACCCCCTCCCAGGGGGCAGCCACCGGCCTGTGGGCCGCCACCTCACCGCTGCTCGACGGCCGCGGCGGGCTCTACCTGGAGGACTGCGACGTCGCTCGCGTCTCCGCACCCGGCACCCCCATGGACGACGGCGGCGTGCGCACGTACGCCGTCGACCCCGTGGAGGCCGCCCGGCTCTGGGAGCTGTCGCTCGCCGCCACCGGTGCCACGCCGATCACCCGCCCGTGCGTGCCCACTGTCCCGGTCGGGGCTCGCCGCCCTGTCCCTGGGGGCACCTCCTAGCCTGGCCCCATGCCTGCCCCTGTGCACGCACTGGCCCAGTGCTCCCTGTCTCCGGCCGCCGTGGCGGAGTTCCTCGCCCTGCCTCGACAACCGGTGTCAGGTGAGGAGTTCGACGTGCTCGACGCCGCCGTGCGCGCACGGGGCTGGAGTCGGGAGCACGATTGCCTCACCGACGCCTACCGCACGGGCTTCGGGCATCTGCTGTGCACCGAGGGCAACTCCCCGTCCGCGGATCCGGCAGCGCGACGCTTCCTCGCGTTCGGGGAGCTCTGTCCCCTCGACCCGGACGACGAGGACCTCGCCAACCTGTCCTGGCTGGGCGAACTCGTGGACGACTGGGGTCGGGCTCCGGGCTGGACCGTCCGGCGCCCGAGCACGGTGGAGGCGTGCGTCGAGGTACTCGACCGTGCGGCGGACGCCGTCACCGCCCATCTCGGATCCCCAGCCGAACGGACGGTCACCAGCGACGCGGCCGTGGTGACGGGCCCGGCGATGCCTCACCGGATCTGGCGGACCGACACCGAGGCCGTGATCGTGGGCCCACACGCGGACAACGGCCCGTACGGTTACCTCACCCATCTGCAGCTCGCCGCCTCTCCCCTCGGCCTGGCCCCCGAGTTGCCGCCCGCGGACGACACCGCGGCGCTGGACCGCTGGATCGAGACGCACGTCGACTGGTGACATGACCGGACGGTCGGGTTCGTCGGTGCTGCGCCGGTCGGGCGAGTGTGCGGTGCCCCGAGGGTGCGGCGACGGACGCCGGGCGGGAGGGCTCGGCAAGATGTGGCGTCCGCGGAGTGCGTGGTCGAGGAGCGGTGCCGGTGGACCGCCAGGGAGGGACGCCGATGCCGAAGCTGCCGTCGCCCGCCGAGTCGTTCGGCGGGAGCGGGCGCGCGGTACGGGTCTCCCTCGCGTCGGCCGCCGGGTTCTATCCGGCGGCGTACGTCATGGACCGGCCGGTCGTCGCGCTGTACGCCCTGTTCACACCCATCGCCTTCGGTGTCCTGTCCCCGCTGCCGGGTTCCGGGCGCCGCTGCGCGGGAAGTGTGCTGCGCGCCGCGCCGGCCGCCGCCGCTCTGGTCGCCCTCGGCACCGCCCTGGCGGTGGCCACGTGGGCGGCGGCCGTCGGCATGCTCCTCGTCACCCTCGCCCTGACGTTCGGCGCGGCGTGCGCCCCGCGGCTCGCGGCTGTCGTCCCCGGGCTGCAGCTCTGCTACATCCTGGCCTGCTTTCCGCCGTACGCCCCCGCCACCCTGCCCGAACGGCTGGGCGGCCTGGCCCTGGGCGCGACGGCGCTGCTGCTGGGCGAGCTGCTGCTGTTCCCGCCGCCGGTACGACCGGCGTACGCCGCGCGGGTCGCGGACGCCCTGGACCTGGCGGCGCACGGGGCCAGGCTGCTGTTGCGGACCAGAACCATGGACGACGGTACGGCCCGTCGCCTGCGGACGACCGGCAGGGAGCTGCGCTTCTCCCGGCAGCCCCACGGCGGGCGGCCGACCGGCGCCGGACGGACCGACCGGGCCCTGGCGCACGCGGGTTCGGCCACTCGCCGGCTCCTGGACCAGCTGGCCGCCCTCGGTGAACTGGCGCCGGCTCCCGCCGACACAGCTTCGCAGAGCCTGCTCCGCGGTATCGCGGCGGCCTGCTCCGACGCCGCGGGGGTGCTGCGTGACGGCAGGCCGGGGCGCGGCGCCGAGCTGATCGAGGAGATGACGGCGCGGTTCCTGGAAGAGCGGGGCGACGAGCCGCGGGGCCGTGACGACCGTCCGTACGCGCTCCTGCGGCGCCGGTCGACGCTGCTGACGGTGGCGGTGTCAGCGGTGACGGTGCGCACCGCCGTGGACCTCGCGGCGGGCGGCGACCATGCGGTGCCCGGGCTTCCGCACGAGCAGTTCTGGTACGCGAGGGTGCCGGCGGTGCGCCTGTGGCTCACGCGGATCCACGGCAACCTGACCGCTCGTTCCGTCCTGTTCCAGAACGCTGTCCGTACGGCCCTGGGGCTCGCCCTCGCCCGTCTGGTGGCCGGGTCGCTCGACCTGTCGCACGGTTTCTGGGTGCTGCTGAGCGTGCTCACCCTGGCGCGGACGACGGCGGTCGGCACCTGGTCGGCCGTGCGGTCGGCGGCCGCGGGAACCCTGTGCGGCGCGGCGCTCGCGGGCGCGCTCGTCATCGGGGCGGGTGACGCGACCGCGGTCTACGCCGCGCTGCTGGTGCCGATGATGGTGATCGCCTTCGCGGTGGGGCCCGCCGGCGGGCCCGCGTGGGCGCAGGGGTTGTTCACCCTGGTGGTGTCGACGGCGTTCGCCCAGATCGCTCCGGTGACCTGGCGGCTGGAGGAGGCACGGCTGGTGGACGTGCTGACCGGCAGCGCGATCGGGCTGGTGTGCGGGCTCCTGGCGTGGCCGGCCGGTGCGCGCAGCGAGATGCGGCGCAGTGGGGCGGCGCTGCTGCGGGCCACCGCGCCCGTGGTGCGGGACACCGCCGACGCGGTGGCCGACCCCGGCGCCGGCGTGCCCGCCGACACCGCCGAGCGGCCCACGATCGGCTCCGCGGCGCCCGCCCTGCACCGCCTGCGTATCGCGGAGGCCGCCTATGCGCAGTTGCGTACGGAGCCCGTCCGCCAGGCGGACGACGACGGCCCGGACTGGCTCGCCGCGCTGAACTACGGCTCCCGGGTCCTGACCGCCGCCTACTGGTTGCCCCCCGCTCAGGGCGCGCCCGGTCTTCCGCCCGGTGCGCGGCAGTGGGCGCAGACGGCCGCGCGGCAGGTGGCGACCGCCTCGCTGGAGGCGGCCGGTCTGCCCGCGCGGGGGGTCAGGGTCCGCATCGCGCCGCTGCCTCCGGCCGTCCCGTCCGCGACGTCGACGGCCGCGCTGTCCCTCCTGGTCGACCTGGAGGTGTGGTTGCACGCCCTCGCCGCGGACCTCGCCACTGCGACCGGTGCGGACTACCAGGCGTAGGCCTCGGGTGCCTCACCGCCGGGGCCGGGCCAGATCTCGTCGAGCCGCTTCAGGGCGTCGTCCGGGAGATGCACGTCGAACGCCCGAAGGCCGGCGGTGAGTTGTTCGGGGGTGCGCGGGCCGGTGAGCACGGAGGTGAGGACCGGGTTGTGCAGCAGCCACGCCAAGGCCACGTCCGCGGGCTCCGCGCCGATGTCGGCACACAGCGTCTCGTACGCCTCCAGTCGGGGCCGGTGGCGTTCGACGGTCTGCCGCGTCTGCGCCGAGACCCGGCGCCCGTTCTCGCTCTTCTTCAGGACACCGCCGAGCAGGCCACCGCCCAGCGGGCTCCACGGGATCAGCCCGATCCCGTGGTGGCGCAGGGCGGGGACGACTTCGAGTTCGATGGTGCGGGCGGTGAGGTTGTACAGGCTCTGCTCGGAGACCAGACCCAGGAAGTTGCGGGCGCGGGCCTCGCTCTGGGCGGTCGCGATCTGCCAGCCGGCGAAGTTGCTGCTACCCACATAGGTGATTTTGCCCTCGCGGACCAGCTGTTCCATCGCCTGCCAGATCTCCTCCCACGGCGTCGACCGGTCGACGTGGTGCATCTGGTACAGGTCGATGTGGTCGGTCCGCAGGCGGCGCAGGCTCGCCTCGGCGGCCCGGCGGATCTTGTAGGCGGACAGGTACTTGTCGTTCGGGCCGAGGCCCATCGGCTGGTACAGCTTCGTGGCGAGCACGATCTTGTCGCGGCGTCCGCCGCCCCGGCTGAGCCAGCGTCCGATGATCTCCTCGGACAGGCCGTAGCCCTGCTTCATGCCGGGGCTCTGCGGGCCGCCGTAGACGTCCGCGGTGTCGAACAGATTGATACCCGCGTCCACCGCGGCTTCCATGATCGCGAAAGCGGCGGCCTCGTCGGTGGCGTCCCCGAAGTTCATGGTGCCGAGCGCAAGACGGCTGACCTTCAGACCGCTGCGGCCGAGATGTGCGTACTGCATGGAATCCCTTCTTGGCGGCGCGGACCGGGCGAGTGCCCGTGCCCGGCCGGTGCGTCGACGGCGTGGGCGTCGACGCGGTGATCGGTGCTCTCCCTGTCGGGGCGGGTGGCGTCGGGTCTCAGTCGGTGGCGGGAGCGGCTGCGTACTCCTCGTCGGTGACGGGGGTCAGCCAGTGCACGACGTCGTGGTCGGCGTCCGCCTCGTTGATGGCCAGGTGGACCATGAGGCGGTGGGGTGCCGCACCGTGCCAGTGCTCCTCGTCGGCTTCGAACAGGACGCGGTCGCCGGGCCGGATGACCTCGACCGGTCCGCCGCGGCGCTGGCACAGGCCGACGCCTTCGGTGACGAAGACGGTCTGGCTCAGGGGGTGGCGGTGCCAGTGCGTCCGGGCGCCGGGCATGAAGTGCACGAGGTTGGCGCCGACGCGGGAGGGCTCGGGGGCCGCGGCGACGGCGTCGATGTAGACGTCGCCGGTGAACCAGTCGGCGGGGCCCTTGACGGTGTTGATGGAGCTTCGGGTGATCTGCACGGTGGGTTTCTCCGCTTGCGTGAATCCGGGGGTTCCGGGTGCCGTGTTCCGGGTCTCGGGGCGGGTGGCAGCCACCCGGCGGGGCCGGTGGCTCGCCCCTGCGGTCGGGGGGGGTGGGTGGGGGTGTGCGTCAGGGCGTGAGCAGGGTATTGACGGCGCGGCGCTCGTCCATCGCCTTGCAGCCCTCGGCGACCTGGTCCAGCGGGAGGGCGAGGTCGAAGACCTTGCCGGGGTCGATCGCGCCGGACAGGACGCGGTGGATGAGGTCGGGGAGGCAGCGGCGCACGGGTGCGGGTCCGCCGCGCAGCCCGACATGCGAGAAGAACAGCTCCTGACCGTCGACGGCGACCTCGTGCGGGACGCCGACGAAACCGACGGTGCCGCCCGGCCGGGCCGAGTGCAGCGCCTGGCTCATGGCCTGTGCCGTGCCGACACACTCCGGCACGGAGTCCGCGCCGATCCCGCCGGTCAGCTCCTTGACCCGGGTCACGCCTGCCTCGCCACGTTCGGTGACGATGTCGGTCGCCCCGAACTCCCGCGCGAGCCGTCGGCGGGTCTCGCGTCGGGACCTGGCGATGATCCGCTCGGCGCCCAGTTCCTTGGTCGAAGCCGACGTACTCGTGCCCCATCGGGTGAGGCCGGTCGGTCGGCTCCGCGCCCCGGTAGGGCCACAGGTCCGGGGGCGTGGATCACTGCACCGCTCATGGGGGTGCCTCCTTGCACGTCGTACTCGATGACGGGGGCGGCCCGGGCGTGCCGTCCGGGCGCCGCGGGCCGAGGCGGCCGGCCGCCGGGACGGGCGGCGCCGTTACCGGTGGCGTGCCGGACGCCCTGGGTTGCCCGGTTTCCAGGAAACCGCCCTTTCCCGTGCGCAGCGAGTCACCAGTGAGGGGTGTACCGGCAGTGCATGCCTTTCCCGCCGGGCGGGTCGTACCGTCGAAGACATGGACAACCGTGAGGAGGTCCGCGAGTTCCTCACCTCGCGGCGAGCGAAGATCACCCCGGAGCGGGCCGGCCTGCCCTCGGGCTCCCGCCGGCGCGTGCCCGGGTTGCGCCGGAGCGAGGTCGCGGCCCTGGCCGACATGAGCGTGGAGTACTACGCCAAGCTGGAGCGCGGCCATCTCGCCGGTGTCTCCCCCGCCGTCCTCGAGGCCGTCGCCCGCGTGCTCCAGCTCGACGACGCCGAACGCGCCCATCTGCTGAACCTGGCGCAGGCCGCCGACGGCACCGACGTCCTCACCCGTCCCCGGCGCCGGCACACGACGAGCCGGCAGCAGGTCCACCGCAGCCTGCAGTGGACGCTGGACGCGATCACCGCCGGGCCCGCGGTCGTGTGCAACGGCCGGCTGGACATCCTTGCCTCGAACGCCCTCGCCCGCGCCTTCTACGCCGAGCTGCTCGCCGACGCGGCCAGCCGGCGGAACCTGGCCCGCTTCCAGTTCCTGGCCCCGGCCTCACGCCGCTTCTACCCGGACTGGGAGCTGTTCGCCGACATGGCCGTCGCGATGCTGCACGCGCAGGCCGGCCGCAACCCGTACGACAAGGACCTGCACGACCTCGTCGGTGAGCTGTCCACCCGGTCCGAGGAGTTCCGCACCCGCTGGGGTGCTCACAACGTCCGCCGGCACGGCACCGGCACGAAGCGGTTCCACCACCCGTCCGTCGGCGAACTCGTCCTCGCTTACGAATCGCTCGACCTCGCCGCCGACCCCGGTCTCCACATGACCGTCTACGCGGCAGAGCCCGGCAGCCCTTCCGAAGAGGGGCTGCGCCTGCTCTCCTCCCTCGCCGCCACCGGGGACGGCACCCTGGCCGCGGACCGCCCCGCCGGCTGAGTGTCGAGCCGTGCCCGCGACAACCGGGCGGTGGCCGTGGTCGAGGGGCGCTCCGCTTGACCGGAGCGGCTGTCGCCGCCGGCTCAGGACCGAGTGATGTTCGCCGACGTGTGGGAGCGGCCGGGGCTGTCGCCTCGGGACCGCAGCCTGGTCACCGTCAGCGTGCTGGCCGCCCTGTATCGCACCGAGCAGGTGGAGTTCCACCTGGGTGTGGCTCTGGACAACGGCCTGAGTGTGGAGGAGCTGTCCGAGGCGATCACCCACCTCGCGTTCTACGCCGGGTGGCCCAACGCGATGAACACGATCACCCAGCTGAAGAAGATCGCCGACGAGCGCGGCATCTGACCCCCGCTCCTCCCGCGCCACAGCTGCGTCGCGGCGTGCTCGTCCGCCTTCAACTTCCCGGTCTGCCCGTCCGGGCGGGCCCGGCGACGGTAGGCGGCCGCGTTCATCCGGCTGCCGCGGCGCCTGCGGGGAATTGAACGGCAGCACCCTTCCGGTACGCGGTACGGTGCGCCGATGTCAGCGATCAAGAAGTTCCAAGTCACCTTCGACTGCGCGGACCCCGAGCGCGTCGCTCGCTTCTGGTGCGAAGTACTGGGGTACGTCGTACCGCCGCCACCGGAGGGGTTCGCCACCTGGGACGAGTTCAACCGCTCCCAGCCTCCGGAGAAGCAGGGGTCGTCGTTCGCCTGCAGCGATCCCTCGGGGGTGGGCCCACGTCTGTACTTCCAGCGCGTGCCCGAAGGCAAGACCGTCAAGAACCGCGTACATCTCGACGTCCGGGTCGGCACCGGGCTCGTGGGGAACGAACGCCTCGCCGCACTCGAAGCCGAGTGCGCCCGGCTGGTCGCGCTCGGCGCCACCCACGTGCAGACGCTGTACGCCGACGAGGAGAACGAGTCGTGCATCCCCATGCTGGACATCGAGGGCAACGAATTCTGTATCGACTGAGCGTTCTTCTCCCGGCAGCGTGCGACGGGAGAGGACGCGTCGACCTCCCCAGGTTCTGCGTCCTCCCCCGGCCCGCCCGGTGACTACCCGCCTGGACCGTTCTCACCCCTGCCTCTATTCCGGGTGATTGACCGTCACATCAATACGTCGACACGTCGACATGCAGATGGAGGACGCGCTCCGTACCCACGATGCTCGAGGACTACCGCGCGGGTCTCAAGCCCGGGGGCAGGTGCCGCCGGGACCCGGTCATGCCGCCTTCGAGGCCTCTGCGGACTCTGCGGCCACGAACGGACGCAGCAGCGCGAGCAGGGCGCGCGGCCGGTGCAGGGGGATGATGTGGCCGCAGTCCTCGATGACGTGTCCGGTGAGATCGTCGGTGACCGGACGGAGCTGGCGTTCCAGCGCGGCGCCGACGGGCCGGGCGCCCACCGCCATCGTCGGCACCGTCAGGCGGGCGGCGGCGACCGCGCGCTCGATCTGCGCCGCGCTCTCCGGCAGGGCCCGGTAGTACGAGAACGCGCGGCTCAACGCCTGACGGCCGGTGTACGCGCGGACGAAGGCGTCGCGGAGCGCGGGGCGCACCCCGTCGCCGAGGGTGCCCGTGTGCAGAAACCAGTCGACGTAGGCGGCCTCGTGGCCCTCCAGCACGGTCTCGGCGAGGCCGGACGCGGCGGAGTGGAAGCCGAACCACCACGGCGGCCCGTCGGCGAGGAAGTCCTCGGCGCCGGGCAGCCCGCCCAGCAGGGACTCCATGACCACCAGGCGACGGACGAGACCGGGGCGGCGCAGGGCGAGGAGGAAGGCAGGTGCGGTGCCCGCGTCGATGCCCACCACCGCGGCCGAGGACACCCCGAGCGTGCTCAGCAGCGCCTCGGCGTCCTCGGCAAGGGTGCCCGCGTCGTACCCGGAGGCGGCCCGGCTGCTCGCGCCGAATCCGCGCAGGTCCGGCGCGATGACGAGGTGGCGCCCGGACAGGTCGGCCATGACGTCCGTCCACAGCTCCCAGGTGTGCGGGAAGCCGTGCAGCAGCAGAACGGCCGGGCCCGATCCGGCGAGGGCGACGTTGAGTTCGACACCGTTGGCGGGGATGCGGCACAGCTCGGACATGGAGTGCTCCAAGGGGTGCGGTGAGGAAGGTGAGTTGAGAAAGGGGTCGGTGAGAAATGATGACCGGGTGAGGAATGGTGACCAGGAAACGGTAGGGAACTAGAGTGGTCCTCCCAAGACGGCACTTTCCCTTCAGGTGGTGAGCCCGAGGTGACCACGTCCAGGCGGGGCGGAAGCGACCAGCGGCCCGGTGAGCGCGGAGACCTGCTGGACCCGCACTGCCCGACCCGCCGGCTGCTCGACCGCATCGGCACCAAGTGGACGTCGATGACGGTCAAGGTGCTGGCCGAGGAGGCTCCGGGCGAGCTCCGTTTCGCGGAGCTGCGGCGCCGTGTCCCGGGCATCTCGCAGAAGATGTTGTCCGTCACCTTGCAGAGCCTGGCGCGCGACGGCCTGGTCGAGCGCCGTGTGGAGCCCACCGTGCCGCCCGCCGTCCACTACCGGCTCACCGGCCTCGGCCTGTCCCTCGAAGGACCGCTCTCCGTCCTGCGGGAGTGGGCCGAGACACACATGTCGGAGATCGACCGCAACAACCGGCTCACCGACGAGTCGCCCCGGCCAGCACATGCGTCGACCTCGCGGGGCACAGGCGCTCGCCGATGACCGCGCCGAGGGCCGGTCACCTCGTGGCGGACCGCCGACGTGACGCACCGCCCGCTCGTCGCGCCGCCGGCTCGTCGCCCCCGACGTGTCGTGCGGCGAGACGGTGATGACTGCGCGATGACTCGCATTTGGGAACCGGTTGGGTTGCACCGGACGAGCCGGTTCTGGTTAGGGTCGGTCGCAGTGCTTGGGAAGCAGGTGCTGCTCGCGGCCGGCCCGGAGGACGGCGGTCGCGGTTGCTCGCGTCGCCTGCCGTACCGCATTGGAGCTTTTCCATGGCCCCGCTGTCCCAGTACCCGAGTGGAGAAACCACCCCGACGCCGCCGTCCGGCTCCGGAGAGAGCCCGAAGGATCCGCGCTGGGCGCAGGAGCAGCTCGACCTGCGCAACCGGCAGTTGGGGCACGCCGGTGTCGCCCGCGCCCAGGGCATCCTTGCCGGGCGGTACCGTCTGCAGGGCTCCGAGGAGGCGTTCGCGCTCCTGAAGACCGCGTCGCAGCAGTCCAACATCAAGCTCCACACACTCGCCGACGCGGTCGTCCGCACTCCGGCGCCGGACCCGGAAGCGACGGCCTGGTTTCCCGGTCGGGCCCGTTCCCACCCTCCCCGCCTGCCCTGGCTCCGTCCGGAAGGAAGCGCGCGACACAATCAGGGAGCCGTGCTCAAGGCGGCACTGCACCGTGTACTGACGATCACGCAGACGCCCATGGGCAATGTTCAGCTCGCGGAGAGCGGCCGGCTTCACCTGGCCCGGCACACCGGGCTGAACGAGTACTTCACCGACTTCTTCGCCTTCGTCGACGCCCCCACCACCTCGTGCGCACAGGCGGCTTCCGCCCGCCGCCAGGTCACGGTGCGGGACGTGGGAACCGCGGCCGTCTTCGACGAGGCCTCTCGGCACGCCATCCTCCAGACAGGCAGCCGGGCCGCCCACAGCCTCCCCTTGGCCAACGCCAACGGCCAGGTGCTGGGCATGATCTCCTCCCACCACGAACGCCCCAGCAGCGGCTTCACCCGTGCCCAACTCGCCGCGCTGCAGCAGACGGGAACCGACGTGGGCCGCTGGCTCTCCTGGCACTGGCGCACCGTCGTCCTCGACGCCCTGGAACACCTGCACACCCAGGCCGTCAGCACCTGCCGCCGCCCCGACGGCGCTCCCGTCGGACCGTAGCGGGCGGGTGGGGGTCCTCCGCGGGCCCTACGGCCGGTGGTCGGGCACGTCCGTGGCGAGGCGGTACCTCACGGTCACGTCGCGGTAGTCCCGCCCCGGGGTCACACGGTGCGGAAGGTTGGTCCGCTCGGAGCGGGACTCCGACGCGCGGCCTCCGGCGCCGGGGAAGGACACCCGGGTCCGTGGTGCCTGCTCGAACTTCAGACGGTCGCCGCTCACGACCGCGTCGAAGCTGATGGCCGGCCCCGTGTCCGCAGGGTCGCCATCGGGGTCAGCCGCGGTTCGAGGCGGTGACGCGCCCGTTCACGGCGGCTCTCCGCGCCCCTCGTCCGCACGGCGCCGGACGGGCCGGGTCGCTCCCGACTCGTCGTCCGCTGCACGGCGCCGCCGGGTGGCGGAACGCCGGCCGGTCTCCTGCTTCGCCTCTCTCGCTCCGGCATCCTTGGGCGTGCGTCGCACGCCGCGCACGGCAGCCCGCCCGGTCTCCGCAGCCACGTCGCCCTCGTCCTCGCCGTCGCCGTCGCCGATCCGGGCTGCCGCTCCGCCGACGTCACCGACGGCCTTCCCCGTGTGCTCCCCGACGTTCCCGGCGGCATCGCCCGCACCCCGCGCGACCTCTCCCACGGCGTCTGCGGCAGTGCCGCCGATGCCCTCGACCGCCGAGCCGGCTCCCTCCCCGACGTCCTCTACCGCCGAACCGGCTCCCTCGCCGACGTCCCGCACGGCCTTCCCGGCGCCGCGGCCCACGTCGTGCACGGCAGATCCGACACCGCGGGCCAGGTCCTCCAGGATCTGCGGGTTGCGGTCGAGCGTGGTGAGCACCCGGTTGATGATCAACGCGACGTTGTCCAGCCGCACCTTGAGCCGGGCCTGTGCCTCGACTCCGGCGATGTCGAGGTGGACCTGGCCGAGCGCCACGTCGGCGCCCACGTTCAGCTTGAGCAGGTCGAGCACCTCGGCCTGGAGGGACACCCGGGCCCGCAGATCCTCCACGTCGAGGTGGAGCTCGTCGACCTTGAGCTGGGGAACGTCCAGGAAGACGTCGGGGCCGTGCTCCTCGGCGACCGACGCGGCCTCGTCCACCGCCCCGCCTTCCTCGACCGGCTCGGCCCCGTCGTCGATCCCGTCGTCGTAGACCACGTCGTCGTAGGGCTCCGGCTCCTGCGTGGGGCCCGTGTCCGTCGTGCGGTCCTCGTCGTCCTCGGCGTGGTGCTGCATCGCTGCGCCTCCGCGAACTCGTCCCGTCCTACTTTCGTCACATTTACTCCAGTATGGGGCGAAAGGGGGTGGTGAGATCGAGTGCGCGGGCGTCGCGGGGTCAGGCTTCGGTGACGGTGGTGGTCACCGGCGTGCCGATCTCGACGGTCCTGCTCACGGTGCAGAGGCTGTCGTGCGAGGCCTTGACCGCACGGGGCAGGATCGCCCGGGCGCGCTCCGCTCCCTCACCCTCCGGGAAGGCCACGGTGAAGGCGACCTCCAGGTTCGTCATGCGGTTGCCCTGGTCGTCGCTGACCTTGTCCCCCCTCACCGTCACGGAGAACCCGGCGGGCTCGGCGTGACGGCCGGTGGCGACGTCGACGTCGACGGCCGTGCAGCCGCCGATCGCGGCCAGGAACAGCTCGACGGGGGTGAACGCGGTGCCCTGGTCGTCGTCCGAGGCCGTGCCGAAACTGATCGATCCGCCGCGTGCGTTGGTGGCCACGAAGCGGCCGCTGCCGGTGCGTTCGACGACGACGGAACGTTCCGAGTGTTCGCTCATGCCGCTCACACTAGCCACATCGACGCACCGGCTCACGGCACCGGTCCGGCACCGTGTCCGGGGTTGCCGGAGAGCCGGAGCGACACCGGCCGCTCCCCCGCGAGCCCGCCCGGGGCCCGTCCGCGTCTACCGGAAGCCGAGGTGCGGATCCGCGCCGGTCAGTTCTCCGCTGGCGGCCCACAGGCGCGCCGCGACGGCCGGGTCGGCCATGTGCGCGGGAACGGGCTCTCGCCGCGGTTTGCCGCGCAGTCCGAAAACCCTGGGGCCCCACAGCTGCCCGCCGCGCACGGCGGGGTCGAGGACGGCACGGACGAGGGGCCACGCCCCGGCGTACTTGCCCTGCACCACGAGCGCGGAGGGCAGGCCGCGTAGCCGCTCGCCGGGGGTGGTCTCGCTGACCTGTGGACGGGACGGGGTGAGGGAGTCCAGCGCGCCGCCGGGGTGGGCCACCACACTGAGCACCGGGCTGCCGACCGCACGAAGCCGGCGGTCGAGTTCGAAGCCGAAGCTCATCTGTGCCAGCTTCGACCGGCCGTAGGTGCGCTTGGGCCGGTAGTCGCGGGCCGACTGCAGGTCGTCGAGGTCCAGCCGTTCGGACCGCGCCGCGAAGCTCCCCACCGTCACGATCCGGCCCGCCGGCGCCGCGGCCAGGAGAGGCGCCAACCACTGGGTCAACGCGTAGTGGCCGAGATGGTTGGTGGCGAACATCAGCTCGTGGCCGTCGGCGGTCCGCCGGCGGGGCGGGTCGTCGAGCGCGACACCCGCGTTGTGGACCACCGCGTCGAGACCGTCCACGTCCAGCGCGCTCACTGCGCCTCTGAGGGACGACAGGTCGGCGAGGTCCAGTCTCAGGTGCCGCACCCGCGCGCCCGGAACGCGCGAGCGGATCGACGCCATGGCCCTGTCGGCCTTCGCAGGGTCACGGCTGCCGATGACGACGAGGGCACCGGTGGTGGCGAGCTGCTCCGCGACGAAGTAGCCGATGCCGGCGTTGCCCCCGGTGACGAGGAAATTCCTCCCCTCGGCGGACGGCAGCCGGTGAACGTCCCACGGTCGGTTCCGGGATGCGGAGGTCACGATGGCAGACTCCTTGCGCTGGCGGACGGGGTGCTCTCGGGCGGAGCACCGACTCGCCCAAGGTCGCACCGGCCGGCGACAGATCCCCGACGGATCGGCGACAGATCGCACTCACCACCGACAGATCGGTGACAGATCGCGCCCGCCGCCGACAGACGACCCGCACCCGGCCCTCAGGCCACCGTGAGCACGATCTTGCCGGTGGTCCGGCCCTGCTCGCCGATCTCGTGCGCCTTGGCGGCCTCGGCCAGCGGGAGGGCCGTCTCGACGACCGGCCGCACCGCGCCCCGTTCGACGAGCGCGGCGATCTCCCGCAGACCGTGGTGGTCCGGTTCGACCAGCATCCACGTCGCCAGCACTCCGTCGGGAGCGGCCGGGACGTCGTCGGGGCCGGGCAGCGTGATGAGGCGGCCGCCGTCGCGCAGGACGCCGATCGACCGCTCCGCCGTCCCGCCGCCGATCCCGTCCAGCACCACGTCGACGTCGGACACGGCGTCCTCGAACCGCACCGAGCGGTAGTCGATCATCTCGTCCGCGCCCAGCTCCCGCACCAGGGCGTGCTTGGCGGCACCGGCCGTGCCGATGACGTACGCGCCACGCGCCTTCGCGATCTGCACCGCCAGGTGTCCGACGCCTCCGGCCGCCGCGTGCACGAGGACCCGCTCGCCGGGCCGGACGTCCGCGGTGTCGACGAGGGCCTGCCAGGCGGTCAGTCCGGCGAGCGGCAGCGCCGCCGCCTCCGTGTGCGTCAGACCGGCCGGTTTGCGCGCCAGGTGCCGGGCCGGCGCCACGACGTACTCGGCGTACGCCCCTGCCTGGCGGGGGAACCTCGGCATCCCGAAGACCTCGTCGCCGGGGCGGAACAGGCCGACACCGGGGCCGACCGCCTCCACCGTGCCGGACACGTCCCAGCCGACCGCCGGTACGGCGTCCCAGCCGATGAGGGAGCCGGAGGCGCGGGTCTTCCAGTCGACGGGGTTCACGCCTGCCGCGTGCACGCGCACCAGGACCTCGTTCAGTCCGGGTTCCGGGCGCTCGACCTCGCGCTCGACGAGTTCCTCGGGTCCGCCCCACCGCTCCACGACCACCGCACGCATGTCTCTTCGTCCTTCGTATCGATCGGAGTGGCGCCGGGTGCTTCCCGGCGCCGCAGTTCACGATCGCCGGTCCGGACCCCGAACAGTGTTGGCCGTACGGCCACTGTGTGACAGGATTCGGCCATGGTGAGCGACGCACGGCGGACGGCGGTCCCGGCAGCGCGGGACGGCGGGGACGGGCCGCACCGGATCGCGGTGCTGGCCCTGCCCGGGGTCCCGCCCTTCGAGCTGGGCATCCCGTCCCGCGTCTTCGGCAGCGCGCTGGACGACGAGGGCCGTGCGCTGTACGAGGTCACCGTCTGCACCGCCGACGGCGGTCCCGTCCTGAGCGACGCGGGTTTCGCCGTACAGCCGGCCGCCGGTGCCGCGGCTCTCGCGGAGGCGGACACCGTGATCGTCCCGCCCACGCACGCCATGCCCGAGCTGGGCCGCGGGGGTCCGCTGCCGCCCGAGGTCACGGCCGCGATCGCGGGCATCCGGCCCGGTGCGCGGCTGGTGTCCATCTGTTCCGGCTCGTACGTGCTCGCGGCGGCCGGACTGCTCGACGGGCGGCCCGCCACCACGCACTGGAACCTGACGCCCGAGTTCCGTCGCGCCTATCCCCGGGTGAAGGTCGACGAGGACGTCCTGTTCGTCGACGACGGTGACGTGCTGACCTCCGCGGGCGTGGCCGCCGGGGTCGACCTGTGTCTGCACATGATCCGCAAGGACCACGGGGCCGCCGCCGCGAACCGGGCCGCCCGCATGTGCGTCGTGCCGCCCTGGCGGGACGGGGGGCAGGCGCAGTACATCGACCGTCCCATCCCGGACCCCACCGTGGCCGGCACCACCGACACGCGCGCCTGGGCGCTGGAACACCTCGGGGAACCGTTGTCCGTGGCGCGGCTCGCCGGGCACGCCAGGATGAGCCTGCGCTCCTTCAGCCGCCGGTTCCGCGACGAGGTCGGCATGACGCCGGTGCAGTGGCTCACCGCCCAGCGCCTGGAGCTGGCGAGGCAACTGCTGGAGACGACCGACCTGTCCGTCGACCTGGTCGCCCACCGGTCCGGTTTCGGCTCGGCCAACTCCCTGCGGGCGCACATGAGATCCACCTTCGGCGTCTCACCCGCCCACTACCGTCGCAGCTTCAGCTCACGCGCCGACGTCGGAGCGTAGGTTCCGCCCCTTCGGTCGGCGCCGGGCGCGGGTGACGGTGATGACCGCGGTACGGCGACCGCGCTTGGGGCCGGGGGCGCGCGGTTCGCCGCCCTGGGGTCGTTGTCCCCGGCCAGGAGGGCCGGCTGACGGGTCCGCCCGGGTTCCGGCCACCTGCGCCGGCCGCCGCGGACGGGGCGCCGGCAGGGCTGTCCCCGCCGAACGCATTGACGGTCCGTCGGCGTCGCCACTAGGGTCTCGACGATTTCACGAACAGCGTTCGACATAGCGAACAGCAGGGGTCCTTCCAACCGTCCTGCCCCTTCACGGAACGCAAAGGTGGTCTCATGCCCGCTCCCCTCAGCAGAAGGCGCATCCTCCAGCTCGCCGGGACGACGGCCGCCGCGAGCGCCGTCGGTCCACTCTCCGGCGGCTCCCCCGCCCACGGAGCGGCCCTCCCGCCGGCCCGGGCCGACATCGGGGCCCAGGTGTTTCCCTTCGACCTCGGCCAGGTCAGGCTGACCTCGAGCAGGTGGCTGGACAACCAGAACCGCACCCAAGCGTATCTGCGGTTCGTCGATGTCGACCGGCTGCTGTACAACTTCCGCGCCAACCACCGCCTGTCCACCAACGGTGCCCCCGCGACCGGCGGCTGGGAGGCCCCCGACTTCCCCTTCCGCAGCCACGTGCAGGGGCACTTCCTGACCGCCTGGGCGCAGGCGTACGCCGTGACCGGGGACACCGCCTGCCGGGACAAGGCCCTGTACATGGTGGCCGAGCTGGCCAAGTGCCAGGCCAACAACGGCGCCGCGGGCTTCGGTGCCGGATACCTCTCCGGCTACCCCGAGTCGGACTTCACCGCTCTGGAGTCCGGGACGCTGAGCAACGGCAACGTGCCGTACTACACGGTCCACAAGACGCTCGCCGGCCTGCTGGCCGTGTGGCGGCTCCTCGGCAGCACGCAGGCCCGTGACGTACTGCTCGCCCTCGCGGGCTGGGTCGACCGGCGCACCGGCCCGCTGGGCACCACCCGGATGCAGGCCGTCCTGGGCACGGAGTTCGGCGGTATGAACGCCGTCCTGACCGATCTGTGCCAGCAGACCGGTGACACGCGCTGGCTCGCCGTGGCCCAGCGGTTCGACCACGCCGCGGTGTTCGACCCGCTGGCGGCCGGCCAGGACCGGCTGTCCGGACTGCACGCCAACACCCAGGTGCCGAAGTGGATCGGTGCGGTGCGCGCGTACAAGGCCACCGGCAGCACGCGTTACCGGGACATCGCCACCAACGCCTGGAACATGTGCGTCACCACCCACACCTACGCCATCGGCGGCAACAGCCAGGCGGAACACTTCCGTGCCCCGAACGCCATCGCCGCGCACCTCGCGAACGACACCTGCGAGAGCTGCAACACCGTCAACATGCTCGGTCTCACCCGGGAACTGTTCGCGCTGACACCGGACCGGGCGGCACTGTTCGACTACTACGAGCAGGCGTGGCTCAACCACATGATCGGCCAGCAGAACCCGGCCGACCCGCACGGCCACGTCACCTACTTCACCCCGCTGAGGCCAGGCGGCCGGCGGGGTGTCGGCCCGGCGTGGGGCGGCGGCACCTGGAGCACCGACTACACCACCTTCTGGTGCTGCCAGGGCACCGGACTGGAGATGCACACACGGCTGATGGACTCCGTCTACTTCCACGACGGCGGCACCACCCTGACCGTGAACCTGTTCGTCCCCTCGGTCCTCACCTGGACCCGGCGCGGCATCACCGTCACGCAGACCACCGCGTACCCGGCGAGCGACACCACGACGCTGCGGGTCACCGGCGACGCGGGCGGCACCTGGGCGATGCGCGTCCGCATCCCCGGCTGGACCACCGGTGCCGTCATCAGCGTCAACGGCGTCGCGCAGAACGTCGCCGCCGGCCCCGGGACCTACGCGACCCTCAGCCGCGCCTGGGCCTCCGGGGACACCGTCACCGTCCGCCTGCCGATGCGCACCGTCGTACGGCCGACAGCCGACAACCCGGGCGTCGGCGCCGTCACCCACGGTCCGGTCACCCTGTCCGGCGACTACGGGGACACCGCCCTGTCCGCCCTCCCCGCACTGGACGTCGCCTCGATCAGACCGACCGGTTCCACCGGGCTCGCCTTCACCGCCACCGCGAACGGCGCCCCTGTGGACCTGGGACCCTTCCACGACGCCCACGGGCACAACTACACCGTCTACTGGAACACCAGTGGCCTCGCCTCCGTCCGCATCGCCAACGCCGCCGGCGGTCTGGTGCTGGGCATCCAGGACATGTCCACCGCCGACGGCGGCCGTGCCCTGCTCTGGACCGACTCCGGGACCGCCGACCACGACTGGGAGATGGTGCCCGACGCCGGCGGCACGCATCGTCTGCGCAACGTCCACAGCGGCAAGGTGCTGGGCGTGCTCGACATGTCCACGGCCGACGGCGCCACCGTGCTGCAGTGGACGGACAACGGCACCGCCGACCACCGGTGGACGGTCCACGACCTGGGCGACGGGACCTGCACGATCCGCAACGCCCACAGCGGGAAGCTGCTCGCGGTCCGAAACGGCTCCCCCGCGGTCGGCGCCTTCGTCGTCCAGGACGCGGACGACGGTACGGCCGACAACCGCTGGCGCATCGTGCGCTGACCGGCATCGGCCGGTGCCGCCGCCTCAGCCGGCCGGCGGGATCGACTCCTCGTGCAGCAGGTCGTCCCGTCGCTCGGGGGTGGCGTGGCGGGCCGACCTGCGCGGCCGCCCCGTCCGGTGAGGGGCGCGGGGCGCAACCGCCGAGACCGCCGGCCCTTCCGGAGAACTTGATGCAAAGACTCCGTTGCAAGTACTTCTTTGCAACGCTATCTTTGTAGGCATGAACGAGCCCCAGGACTCACCCGTCCGCAATCTCGATGCCCGATCCCTGCGTGGGCTCGCACATCCCCTGCGCATGCAGCTGCTGGACGCCCTGCGCTTCGGCGGCCCCGCCACCGCGTCCCAACTCGCCGGGAAGCTGGGCGAGTCGAGTGGTGCGACCAGTTACCACCTGCGGCAGCTCGCCCTCCACGGTTTCATCGAAGACGCCCCCGAGCGCGGCAAGGGCCGGGAGCGCTGGTGGAAGGCGGTCCACACCGGCCTGCGCTTCGACGACGCCCTGCTCACGGACGCCCGCCCGGACGTGCGCGGTGCTGCCGACCTGTACATCCACGAGGTCGCCACCACCCAGGCCCGGGACCTGTCGACCTGGCTCGGCAACCGCCCGGCATGGCCGGAGGAATGGAACCGTGCCTGGGACATGAGCAGCGCGACGCTGCGGCTGACGCCCGAACTGACCCTGGAACTCGTCGAGAAGATGCACGCGCTCGTCGACACCTACCGCGACCGGGCCGCCGACGAGGACGACACCGACACCGCCCAGGTACGCATCCACACCCATGCGTTCCCCCTCACCACGGAAGTGAAAGGCACAGCCTGATGCATCCCGAGACGCACCTCGCCCTGCACCATGTCCGCACTGCCGAACTCCGTGCCGAAGCCGACGCGTACGGTCTCGTCGCGGCGGCCCGGAAACCCCGGCACCTTCGTACCCGGCTCGGCTGGGCCCTCGTGGGGGTCGGCCTGCGGCTGGCCACCAATCCCAGGACGGCCGTCGCCCTTCCCTAGCACCGCTCACGACGCCGCCCCTGCCGTGGTCGTCGCTCGACGCGAACGTGTCGGGGGTACCGGCGGCCCGTGATGGGCACGTTGAGGATGCTTCGAGGAGGGAGCCCCACATGAGGACGCGCAAAGCCCTGGTGGTCCGCGGCGGATGGGAGGGCCACGACCCGGTCGGCTGCACCGAGGAGGTGATGCCCGCACTGGAGCGTGCGGGGTTCGAGATCGCGGTCGCCGAGGACCTGGCGGTGTACGAGGACGCGGAGGTGCTCGCCGCCACGGACCTCGTCGTGCACTCCTGGTCGGAGGGCGGGCTGACGGCGGAGCAGGAGGCGAACCTGGTCGACGCCGTCGAGGCGGGCACCGGCTTCGCCGGCTGGCACGGCGGCGTGGTCGCCACGAACGTCGCCGACCCCCGCTACCTGCGGATGGTCGGGGGCCGCTTCCTGTGGCACCCGGAGGGCTTCCAGGAGTTCACCGTACGGATCGCCGCCGCGCCGGACCGGGACGGGACGATCACCGAGGGCATCGCGGACTACGACGTGGAGACCGAGCACTACTGGGTGCTGACGGACTCACTCAACACCGTCCTCGCCACGTCCGTGCTCACCCCGGAGGCCACGGACCCGTGGGACGGCCCCGTCGAGTTCCCCGTGGTGTGGACGCGCCGCTGGGGAGCGGGGCGGGTCTTCGTCTGCACCCTCGGCCACCGCGTCGCGGACCTCCGGGTACCGCAGACGGCGGCGATCGTCCGCCGCGGGCTCGTGTGGGCGGCGCGCGCGTGACGCCCCGCTACCCGACGACGTTCCGGTCGGCCGCCCGGTCTGACGGCCGGGTTCCCCGGCTCCGGGACGGAGGCTGGGTGCGGCGCGTCAGGCCTCCTGCCGGGTCCTCGTACGGGCGGGCACGACGAGCCATGCCGCCGTCACCAGCAGCGCCGGGAGCAGCGGGGCGGCGGCGGGCAGCAGGCGCTCGACGAGGGTGGCGGCGGCCGCGCCGAGGATCAGGAGCACCATCGTGACGAGGACGCTCCACCGGATGCGCCGGGCCGTCACCGCGTCGCTCACGGCGCCGGTCAACAGCCCCGTCAGGTAAGCGGTCGGCGCGTGCGCGCCCATCGAGACACGCACGCCGGTGTTCTGGCAGCCCATCGCGGCCGCCACCGTCCCCAGCATCACCGTGCGGCCACCGCCCGAGGGGCCTCCGTCCACGGCGAGCCACCACGCCACGGCCGCCCACAGCAGGAGGAGTTCGAGAAGCATGAAGTCGGCCGGCCGCGAGCGTCCGCCGAGCCGGGCGCGGCCTGCCGTCCAGGCGGCTGCCGCCGCACCGAGCACGTAGCAGACGACCGCGACTGCGGCCAGGCCGCCGAGTGTCCGGTCTCCGCCGCCCAGACCGACCCCGATCAGCGCCGAGTTGGCGGTGACCACGCTGGTGAAGACCCCGCCCAGGGAGAGGAAGCCCCAGGCGTTGACGGCGCCGGCGGAGAAGGTCAGCAACCGCGCCGCCCAGGTCTGCGCGTACCGCCGCGACCCCGGCGGGAGACCCCCGCGCCGCATACCCTCCGTGGTCCTCTCCTCGCCTCGACCGGCCCGGACGGAATCCTCGCCGACCGGGGCGGCGGCACGGGCCACGACACGCACTCCGTTCGCGCCTCGTGGCCGGCGGACGACCGAGAGGGGCCGTCCTCCCCACCCCCGTGGGGGGAGGACGGCCCCGGTCCTTCGAGGTGGCCGACCGGTCAGTAGAGCTTGGCGACGGCCGTGGTGGTGGTCTTCTTGAAGGCGGCCACGGGCGCGTCGGTGAAGTCGCCCATCTGCCCCCACTCGACGACGGTGACGGTCCTGCCGTCCCTCCCGACCGAGAACAGGGAGATGTCGGTGGCGCCCCAGGACGTCTCGGTGTGCAGGCCCCGGACCCGGGCCCCCTCCTCGACCGCGAGCGTGCCGTAGTCGCGGCCCTCGGCCTCGACGTCGGGCGTGGACTCCTCGATGCGGTCGGCGCAGGTGCGGATCAGGTCGTCGTAGTGCTTCGCCAGGGCCTTCGCCTGAGCGGCCGTACCGGCCACGACGGTCAACTGCACGGCGCCGGTGTCCAGGTCGGTCCGGAACTGCCGGTAGCGGTAGTCGAAGGAGGGCACGCCCTCCGTGCTCACACAGAGGCCGAGTTCCTCCGGGAACCCGTCGGTGACCGGCCCGGCGGTCCAGGAGGACGTCGGGTGCGGCGGCAGTTGGGACGCGGACAGGAACGTGGGCGCGGCGGCCTTCGGTGCGGCGCCGGCGGCCGGAGCCATGAGGACGGTGCCGGCCGTGAGCGCGGCGGCGGT
The DNA here is from genome assembly GCF_004364245.1 of Streptomyces sp. BK208. Classification (GTDB taxonomy): domain Bacteria; phylum Actinomycetota; class Actinomycetes; order Streptomycetales; family Streptomycetaceae; genus Streptomyces. The sequence continues at coordinate 118,726 of NZ_SOAV01000001.1, forward strand.
GAGCGCGGTGAGCGCGCTCACCGGAATGCGCAAGGACATGGATGTTCCCCCGTGGATGACGCGTGGACGTGGAGGCCGTGGCGGGCCGGTCGGGCCCGGTCCTGGCCGGTGCGGCACCGAAAGCATCGGCGGTCACGGCGGCCCGACGCAACAGCGGACGGCCGGTCGGCCGCCATGGAACCATCCCAGCCCATCTGACGTGCAGGTACATGGGGTGCCTGGGATACGTCCCGGGCCGGACGAGGTCGTACGAGGACGGGGTGGGACCTGTGTCGGCACAGGAGGACGGCGACGGCATCGACGACGTGGCCGAGTTCGCGGCGCTGCTGCGGGCGCTGAAGGAGCGCACGGACCGCAGTTACGGCTCGCTGGCCCGCCGTCTGGGCATGAACACCTCGACGCTGCACCGCTACTGCGCGGGCGACGCGGTGCCGCTCGACTTCGCGCCCGCGGAACGCTTCGCGGCGCTGTGCGGGGCGACGCCGGAGCAGCGCCTGGAACTCCACCACCGTTGGCTCCGGGCGGTGGCGGCCCGTCACCGGCCTCGTACGGCGGGGGCACAGGCGGGGGCCCCCGGCGCGGCGGCCGCGAACGCCGTGGACGGGGCGGCCCACGAGCCGGGCACAGCGGCGGCGGACGTCCCCGGACCGGGCACGGCACGAGCGGCCGACGGCGGCCCGGGCGCCGCCCCTGACACCGCGCCGAAGGTCACCGGCAGCCCGGGCAACGGAGCGGACCCGGCGCCCGGGCCGCCCCTGGCGCCTGCTCCCCGGCTGCCGAGCCGCCTGCGGCACGGCCGTGGCCGGCTCGTGGTCGCCCTGGCCTCCGTCGGCGCGGCGCTCGCCACGCTCGTGGCCCTGTCCGTGCTGCCCGACGAGGGGCCGACGTCCGCCGACGGCCCCGCGCGGCTCGCCCGCCCCACGGCGGCCCGTGCGACGGAGTCCGGTGCAGCCGAGCGGCGGAGCGCCTCGCCCAGCCCGAGCGGCGCTCCCACCCCCGGCACCTCCGAGCGGCCTTCGGGCTCCGCCACCGCCCCGGGGACGAAGCCGGGCACCTCTCCCTCCCCCGGCGCGACATCCGCCCCGCCGCACAGCGAACAGCCCGCCGGACCTCCGCTCGCCTGGTCCGTCAGTTCCCACGCCTGGAAGCTCGGTTGCGGTCACGACTACGTCATCGCCAAGCCGCCCGGCCAGGTTCCCCCTCCTCCCGCCCCGCAGGACGCGGCACCCTGGGCGGCGACGCAGAACGCGGTGCACGGCGGCGAGACCCTCGTGCAGCTGTCGGTGCAGGGGCGCAGTGACACGGCCGTCGTGCTGGAGGCGCTGCGCGTGCGCGTGGTCGGCCGTACGGCACCGGCCGAGGGCAACGCCTACGCCATGGACCAGGGCTGCGGCGGCTCGATCACTCCCCGGTCCTTCGCGGTGGACCTGGACAAGGACCGCCCCATCGCCCGCGCGGTCGCCGGGAACGACGCCGGCACACCGATCCCGGCCGTGCGCATGCCCTACCGCGTCTCGGCGAAGGACCCCGAGGTGCTCCTGATCACGGCCGGGACCAGCGCGTGCGACTGCCGCTGGTACCTCGAGCTGGACTGGTCCTCCCAGGGCCGCACCGGCACCGTACGCATCGACGACGGCGGCCGCCCGTTCCGCACCAGCGCCATCACGGGCCTGCCCAGGTACGTGTACGACACCCTGGCACGCCGGTGGGGGCCCTACAGCTGAGCCGGCCGTGCGGGCCGCCCCCGCACCGGCCCGCACGGCGGACCGGGTCGCGGTACACGGTTCACCACCGACCCCAGCGTCGGCTTGTGCGCGTACACACCGGAGCTTGTGCCCGTACACACCGCGGAGTGCGTCGGAGTGCGCAGCGGGCCGGCTGTGTCGGAGCCGCTGTCGGACGGCAGCGGACCGGCCGCGGACACCGCGCGGAATCGGCGTCATCCGTCGGTCAGTTGCCGGATGGTCCGGAGTGTCCGGCCTGCTCCGTCCTCGCTCGCCATGTGCTTCGCCGCACGTGCGGCGGCCCGGCTGTACGCCTGCTGCTGCACTGTCCGGCCGAGTGAGTCGGCGAGCCGTTCCGCGGTGAGTGACCGGAAGGGGATGGGGTCGGTGGCGGCGCCGAGGGCGGCGAGTCGCGCCGCCCAGAACGGCTGGTCCGCGGTCACCGGCACGGTGACCGCGGGTACTCCGGCGCGCAGCGCGGCGGCCGAGGTGCCGGCCCCGCCGTGGTGGACCACCGCGGCCAGCCGGGGAAAGAGCAGTGCGTGCGGCACGTCCCCGATGGTGAGTACGTCGTCCCCCTCGGCGGCGAGCCCGGCGCTGCCGGCCTGGAGGATGCCCCGCAGCCCGGCGCGGCCCAGGGCGCGCACGGCGATCTCGCTCAGCCGTGCCCCGTCGCCGGACGCCATGCTCCCGAAGCCGACGAGGACGGGCTTGGGGCCCGCGCTCAGGAAGTCCTCGATCTCGGCGGGAAGGCGTTCGGTCGCGGCGTGATGGGGCCACCAGTTGCCGGCGACCTGCAGTCCTGAGCGCCAGTCGGAGGGGCGTGACACCAGGGCCGTGCTGAAGCCGTGCAGGACGGGCCAGTTCGCCCGTTCCTGGCGTCGCCGCATCTCGGAAGGGGAGACCGGGGGAAGCGACAGGTGCCTGCGCAGTTGTGCGACCGCCGGTTCGTAGACGCGGTCGGCCATGCGCAGGGCGAAGCGTCCCGTCGCCCGGTTGGCGAGGCGGCCCAGTGAGCGGGAGCCCGTGACGACGGGTGGGAAGTCCCCGGTCGGCGCGGTGGGCTGGAGGTAGACGCCGATGCTCGGTGTGCCCGTTGCCTCGGTGAGGTGCCAGCCGAGCGGGGCGGTGGTGGCCGACAGCAGGAGCAGGTCCGCGCCGTTGTCCACCGCGTCGGCGAACCCCCGGCCCAGCTCGGTGACGAACGCGGCGGCGGTCCGCATCAGTTCGCGTCTGCCCGTGCCGCCGCCCCGGGTCCCCGTGTCGGTGGGCAGGCTGCGGAATTCCAGTCCCGCGTCGCGTACGAGCGGGGCGAAGGTGCCGGTGGCGGCGAGGACGACGTCGTGTCCGGCTCTGCTCAGTTCGGCGCCCAGGCCCGTGTACGGGGCGACGTCGCCGCGCGATCCGGCCGCGGCGATCATGATCCTCATCGTTCCTCCTCTAAGACGGGGGTGGTGCCCGCGTGCCGGGCGGCGTTGGCGTGGACCGCCTCGCGCGTGTAGGCGGCCAGACCCGGGCGCTGCTGCGACGGCGGTACGACCAGCGCGAATGCGCGTGGGTCGGTGACGAAGTCGTCCGCGATCCGCCGATGCATGTCGGGCGGGCAGGCGGTGAACCAGCGCGCGATGTGAAGGCGGTGTTCCTCGGCGAGGTCCATGGCCCGTTCGCCGTCGCTCGGCTCCCCCTCGTCGAAGACCTCCAGCAGCTCCGCGCGCCAGGCGGCGGCCTCGCCCATGAGCCGGCGCCAGTCCTCCTTGGTGTGCGCGGCGGCGCGTGCCATGGACTCGCGCTGCCCCTCCGATCGCGACCGTTTCAGCTCCGCCTCGGTGGCGTAGCTCAGGTCGAAGGTGACCTCGCCGAAGACCTCGAAGCGTTCCTGCGAGGTCAGGGACACCCCGGTCTTCTGGACCTCGATCGCCCGTTCCGCCACTTCGGCCAGCCGCTGCAGCCTGGCGATCTCCTCATGCAACTGCCGCTGCCGGGCCCGGAGCCGTTCCAGGTGATCCACCTCCGGATCCTTGAAGATCGCGGCGATCTCGTCGAGGGGGAAGCCGAGCTCACGGTAGAAGAGGATCTGCTGGAGACGGACCAGGTCGCCCTCGCCGTAGAGCCGGTATCCGGCTCGGCTGCGGTCGCCGGGCGACAGCAGGCCCGCCTTGTCGTAGTGATGCAGTGTCCGCACGGTCACCCCGGCGAAGGCCGCGACCTGCCCCACGGAGTAGCTCATCCACCTGCCCTTTCGTCGGCACGAGTCTCAAGCCTGACGTAGGGGGAGGGTCAACTCGCCCTCGAAGGGACGGGCGTCACGAGGGGTGCTACGGAGCGGGATCCTCAGGCGGAAGACGGCCCCCGGGCCGGGGGCGTGCCCGGCGGTGAGGTCGGCGTCGCGGGCACGAGCGATCTGGCGGGCCGCGGCAAGGCCCGGCCGGATCCGGGCGGGGACCGGGGGGGCGCGGGCGCGGTAGGAGCGGTCGAAGACGCAGGGGAGGTTCCCGTCGGGGAGCCCGGCCGTGGTCAGTGCGTGCGAGGCGGTGACGGCCCCCCGACGATCGATGAGGCTGGCAGCACCGGGGTCACGGCCCGCGTGCCCGCCGTTCTCCCCGTGCGGGCCGTCACCGGGGTTGGCCGCCGCGGTGGTCGTCGAGCCGTCGCTCCAGCCGGTCGAAACGCTCGTGCAGCGCTCGGGTCGCCTGCGTGTACACCTCTTCGGCCGCCTTCTCGGTGTGGCGCACGAAGTGACCCCGGCGTTCCTGTTCCCTCCCGACGAACCAGGTGGCCAGGGCTGCGGTGACCAGACCGAAGGACGTGATCCCGGCGACCATCACCACCACGGCCACGATGCGTCCCCACAGGGTCACGGGATAGAGGTCGCCGTAGCCGACGGTCGTCGCGGTCTCCACGGACCACCACAGGGCCCGCGGATAGGTGGTCAGCTGCGCCCCCGGTGCGCCGCGCTCGGCGAGGACGGCGAAGTACGAACCCACGAGGACCACGATCACCAGGAGGGCCGCGGCGGCGCACGAAGCCTTCAGGTGCAGCGACCTGCCCTGGCGTCCGAGCAGGAGGTCGACCAATCTGGCCAGGAGACCGGACAGCATGCGTGGCATGCTCCGTCACGGGTTCACCCGGAGAGGCGACAACGCGCCGTGCCCAGTCGATCCCACCCGAACAGAGGCATGCGGTACGGCGACGCGACGGGCGGGGAGCGCTGCGCGTTCTCGGGTCTCAGCGGGGTGAACGGCCCGCCACGGGGCCGCACATGTAGTTGCCCGGCTCGGCCGGGTCGTCGCTGGTCCAGAACTGGATCCACAGTGCGGCGAATTCGGACCGGCCGAGATGCCCGTCGGCGTCCTGGTCGAGCCGGTCGAACACGTCCTCCGTCGTGGTCTCCCGTCCGTGCCACAGGTCGATCAGCTGCTGGTGCTCGCTCCGGGAGATGCGGCCGTCGCCGTTCTCGTCCACCGCGTCGAAGACCGTGTCGGCGGTGGCGGCGACCGCACCCCGCATGGAGGGCAGCCGGTCGACCATGGCGAGGAGGTCGTCCATGTCGATCCTGCCGTCGTGGTCCGAATCGACGGTCTCCGCCAGTTGCTGCCACCACCCCAGCAGCACGCTCTCCACCCGCGTCGCCAGCTCCGCGTCCGTCCTCACGCGCGGCAGGCGGCCCCATCGCGTGGCGAGGGCCTCGAAGTCCTCCTCTTCCAGGTAGCCGTCGCCGTTCACGTCGAAGGCGTCGAACATGTCCTGCAGCTTGCTCCGCTGAAACTCACTGGCCATCACAAGCCCCCTTCTCTGCGGTGCTGAGGGGATGATGTCCGCGCGCGCGGGCCGCCCAACGGCTTGTGGGAGCGCGAAGAGTCCCTGTGACGCCTCCGGGTGCCGGGCGAATGCACCGAGCGCCTGTTTGGGACGACGGCGAAGCGGTCGGTGTCCGGCGTCGCCGGGGCGTGAGTCCGGGCGGCGCGGGGCTAGGAGCCCGGGCCGGTGGCGGACGCCGCCCCCGACGGGACGTCCTCGGCCGGCGCGGCGGCCTCCCAGCGCAGCAGGTCACCCGGCTGGCAGTCCAGCACCTCGCACAGGGCCGCGAGCGTGGTGAACCGCACCGCCTTGGCGCGGCCGTTCTTGAGCACGGCCAGGTTGGCGGGGGTGATGCCGACCCGGTCCGCCAGCTCCCCCACGGACATCTTGCGCCTGGCCAGCATCACGTCGATGTCCACGACGATCGGCATCAGATCACCTCGGCCAGCTCGGCCCGCAACCGCGACGCCTCGATGTCCCGCGCGACGGCCTGGGCGAGCAGCATGCGCATCACCAGGACGACGAGCGCGACGCCGAAGACGGCCAGCGCCGCCCCGCACAGCAGGAGCACGACACCCGGGGCGACGGCCTCGCCCGGCGCCAGGACGACGCCGAGCGCGAACACCAGCAGGGAAGCGGCCAGGAAAGCTCCGATCACCCAGTGCACGTAGCGGAAGGCGGCGAGGGAGAAGACGGTGCCGCGTCGCACCATCGTCACCAACCGCCACACGCAGACCAGGACGACCTGGGCCGCCACCACGCCGAGGACCACGACCACGAGGATCGGGACGAGCCGGCCGGAGAGGGCACTGCCCTCGATGTCGGCGGCCAGCAGGACGGCCATCACCGTCTGCACGAACACCGAGCCGGCGAGCAGTGCCGCGAGCACAGCGCGCAGGGCGAGCACGGTCAGTTTTCCCATCGCCACTCCTTCGATCGAACTACGATGGGAATCTATCGCTTTTCGATAGGTCAGGCAAGGCGCAGGCACTCGATCCGGTAGTCGCCGCTGTCGGGGTCCCGCTCCACTCCGTGGGTCTCGCTGTGGAAGCCGGGGAAGCGGCGGTCGAAGGACTCCAGTGCGCTCATGTAGCGCAGCAGGGGGCCGTCGGGATCGCCCACCGCCTCGCCCGGCATCAGCACCGGGATGCCCGGCGGGGTGACGGTCACCATGGCCGCCGCCACCCGGCCGGACGCCTGCCCCAGCGGCACCCGCTCGGTACCGCCGCGCAGCAGGCGCTGGTAGCAGTGCTGCGGCGGGACCACGGGCGCCGGCAGCTCCTGGAAGGCCCGGTCGAGCAGCTCGACCAGGCGTACGGAGCGCAGCTGCCCGTGCATCTCCTGGCACAGCTCGCGCAGGCCCCGTCCCGCGTAACGTCCCGGGTGCCCGGCGGTCAGGCCGGGCAGCACACGGTCGAGCGGCGCGTCGGCGTCGTACAGGGCCTTGAAGTCCATCAGCGCGTCCAGCAGGGTGCCCCACTTCCCCTTGGTGATGCCCATGGAGAACAGGACGAGCGTGGTGTAGCTGTCCGTCTTCTCCACCACGATGTCCCGGGTGGCGAGATAGGCGGTGAGCACTCGGGCCGGGATGCCCCAGTCGGCCATGTCGCCCGTGGCGTCGACTCCCGGGCAGGTCAGGGTGACCTTGACCGGATCGAGCATGCAGTAGCCCCGCGTCAGCCCCGGGAAGCCGTGCCAGGCCGCCCCGGGTTCCAGGTGCCAGCAGGACGGCTCGGTGCGCAGCAGGTCCGCCGGGGCCTCCTCGAAGGGCAGCCGATCGCCGTTCGCCGGGTCCGTCACCGCATCCGGCTGCCACACGCCGAAGAACCACGGCGGCCGGTCCCCGGCGGCCTCGATACGTCGCCGCACCCGCACCATCTCCTGCCGGAACCGGACGGCCTCGGTCACCGCCTCGTCCACCAGGCACTCGCCCTGCGGGCCGTCCATCATGGCGGCCGCCACGTCCAGCGACGCGATCATCGGATACAGCGGGGAGGTGGTGCCGTGCATCATCAACGCCTCGTTGAACCGGTGATGCTCCACCGGCGCCCGCGGTGCGGGCCGCACGTGCACCATGGCGCTCTGGGACAGCGCGGCCAGCAGCTTGTGGGTGGACTGCGTGGCGAAGACGGTGGGACGCTCGGGCCCGGGGAAACCGGCCGGGCCGACGGACATGCCGTACCGGCCGGCGTACAGCGGGTGGAAGCGCGCGTAGGCGAACCACGCCTCGTCGAAGTGCAGCCGCGGCGTGCTGGCGGCGAAGGCCCGTGCCGTTGCCAAGGCGTCGTAACACAGGCCGTCGTACGTCGAGTTGGTGAAGACGGCGTACTCCGCGCCCTCGGACGACGCCTCGCGGGCCAGTGGGTTGGAGCTGATCCGGGCGGTGACCGAGGCGGCGTCGATCTCCGCCGGGGGCAGCGGCCCGGCGAGGCCGTAGCCGTTGCGGGTGGGCACCAGGTAGACGGGGCGAGCCCCGGAGACGACCAGCCCGTGCAGCACGGACTTGTGGCAGTTGCGGTCCACCAGGGCGATCTCGTCCCGGGCGACGCTGAAGTGCCCCACCACGCGATTGCACGTGGAGTCGCCCTGGAGGACGAAGTAGGTGAGGTCCGCGCCGAAGACCCGGGCGGCGTTGCGCTCGGCCTCGCCGATGGGGCCCGTGTGCTCGAAGAGGGAGCCGAGCGCCTCGACCGAGATGGAGAGGTCGCTGCGCAGCAGCCGCTCACCGAAGTAGTCGTGGAAGGCCCGCCCCACGGGCGATTTCAGGAAGGCGACTCCCCCGGCGTGCGCGGGTGTGTGCCAGGAGTAGGCGTGCGCGTCGTCGAAGCGTCGCAACGCGCGGAAGAACGGTGGGAGGACGGCCTCCTGGTAGGCGCGGGCGGCGGCGGTGACCCGCCCGGCGATGAAGGACGGGGTGTCCTCCAGGGGCCAGACGTATCCGACGACCGATTCCGACACCCACAGCGGCAGGTCCCGCACGCCCTCGTCCGCCATGACGAGGAACACCGGCAGACGGTGGAAGCGGCGGCCGATGTGACGCAGGACGGCGGCGCCGCCGGACTCGGCGTCAGCGCGGCCGCCGGCCGGCAGGTCCCAGGCCACCAGCGCGGCCGCCACCCCCGCCTCGGTACGCAGCACGGCGTCCGCGTCACCGGCGTCGGACACCCAGCGCACAGCGCACCCGCCCGCCTCGATCCCGTCCCGGATCCTGCGCAGCTGCCCCGCGCCCACGCCCTCACCGCGTGCCTGCTCCGGCACCGCGATCAGAATGGTGCTGTCGGTCATGTGCTCCCCCTCCCCATGCCCCGCGGCCCCGCCTCACCGGCGGACCGTGCCGCTCCCTCCAGTGTCCGAGCCACACGCCGGGGGAAGGGGAGGGCCCGGTCGAAACCACCCGGTCGGTGACGGCCGTGGCACGGGCGCCGGACCGAGGCACGGGTCCGGCGCGCGACGCCGGCTGCGCGGGCGACGCGCTCCCGCACAACCGGCACGCCGTGTGTACGGACGAGGCAGCCGACAGGCCGCACCCGACCCGCCCGGCTCCGGCCGTCCGCAGACCCTCTCGCGCGAGGACGGCGAACGGCGCCTGCGACGCACTCGTAGCCGGGCTCGACAGCCCCGCGCTGCGGATCCCGGCCGCGTGCACGCGCGCGGAGGCGGACTACGACGTACCCGACCCGCTTCCCCCGGCCCTCGACGAACTGGGCCTCGCCCTCCATCCCGCGGCGAGTGCTGCCGGTCGGGAGGGTGCGGTACGTGCGCTCGCCACCCTGATGCCGGACGGCGAGCCGACGCCGCGCGAGCCGGCCTTCAGGGTGCACCAGCGCCTCGGGCACGAGTTCCCGCCGGCCGAGCCGCTCGCGCGGCTGGACGACGAGTACGACCTGCTCGCCTACGACGGCGGGAGACCGACCGAGGTGGACGCCGAGGACCGGGCGGAAGCCCTTCGGCTTGCCCGGCACCCTCGTCCCGACTCGGGGCGCACGGGTTAGGGTCGTTGTCGATCAGTGTCTTCGGGGAGGGGTTGCAGGATGAACAGCATGGTTACGGCGGTCAGCAGCAACGGCACGTACTCGTTCACCAAGCCGAACCGGGACAGCATCAGGCTGCTCGCCGGGCTCGGTGTCGAGGGGGACGTGCACGCCGGTGTGACGGTCAAGCACCGCTCGCGGATCGCGCAGGACCCCACCCAGCCGAACCTGCGCCAGGTCCACCTCATCCACGAAGAGCTCTTCGCCGAGGTCGGCGCGGAGGGGTTCGAGGTGGCGCCCGGTGACCTGGGCGAGAACATCACCACCCGCGGCATCGATCTGCTGGGGCTGCCCGTCGGCACACTGCTGCGCGTCGGTGACGAGGCCGTGCTGGAGGTGACCGGCCTGCGCAATCCCTGTCTGCAGATCGACAACTTCCAGGACGGGCTCCTGAAGCGGGTGGTGGGCCGTGACGAGGCCGGGAACATCGTGCGCAAGGCCGGCATCATGAGCATCGTGAAGCACGGTGGCACGGTGCGCCCCGGTGACACGATCACGGCGGAGCTCCCCAGTGAGCCGCACCGCCCCCTCGATCGGGTCTGACGCCCTGCGGGTGCTGGTGGGGGTGCACTACCCGCACGACGTGCTCGCGGGCGCGACGCTCGGCGGTGCGGTCGTCTGGGCGTTGCTCCTCGCCTTCCTGCCCCTGGCCCAGGGGCCGGCCTCACGATGCCGGGCCCCGTCCCACCACTGCCTAAAGTCCAATCGACATGCTCCCCGGCCCGCCGCCCACGCGGGGCCTCATGGTGACCGGCAGGGACCTGCGGTCGGCGGCACCGGGCGGCGCCCGCCGCACCGCCGGACCGGTGCCGCCGGGCAGGGGCGGCTTCCGGCTGCTGCGCGGGCCGGTGGTTAGCATGGCCCGTGGTTCCGGGGAAGGGCCTCGGGCCGTGTGTTCGCAGAGGTTGGGGGTCCGTATGGTCGCGGGTCGTGTGGTTCGCTTCGACAGTACGCGGGGCTATGGGTTCATCGCGCCGGACGACGGCGGCGAGGACATCTTCCTGCACGTGAACGACCTGCTCATTCCCGAGGAGAGCGTGCGCTCGGGCCTGGTCGTCGAGTTCGAGGTGGAGAGTGGTGACCGGGGGCTCAAGGCGTCGGGCATCCGGCTGGCCGAGGGCGAGCGGCAGACTCAGCGCCGCTCCCGGTCCGCCGGGCTCCGGCCCGCGGAGTCCGACGAGGACGGCCAGCCGATGTGCGACGTGCTGAGCCCCGAGGAGTACCGGCGTGAGGTGACGGAGCTGCTGCTGACCGCCGGCCCGCAGCTGACGGCGGAACAGATCCTGACCATCCGCGGCGCGCTCGTGAAGTCGGGCGAGGGCCACGGCTGGGTCGAGGACTGAGGACCCCGGACACACGGGAGGGGGAGGCCCGGACCGGCCTGCGAGCCGCTGTTCCGGGCCGGGGCCGCGTCGTCGGCGTTTCGGCCAACCTCCGTGCACCTCGCACCCGTTGCCGGGCCTGGGTCCGTGCACCTGGCACGCACCGCCACGCGCGGTTTCCGGGGGTTCCGGCGGCGACCGAAACACATGTGTTCGATATCCCGGTGCGGTCGTTGAGCAGGACGATCCTGCTCGACGACGACCGCCAAGGGGGACACTTTGACCTCGACCGCAGCCAACGGACCGCAGTCCGCCGCAGCCCCTCCACCGCCACCGCCACCGCCGCAGCCGGCCGAGATCACCTACCGCGGGCGGTACTCGGTCAATCCTCTCGCCGAGGTCTCCTTCCGGCGGATGTGCGCACAGATCCCGGCCGTCCTCGGCCGGATCGTCCGTCTGTGCCGGCGGACCGACCGGCAGGCCGTGCGACTGCTGCTCGGCTGCCAGGTGGTCACCGGCGTGTCGGCCGCCGTGCTGCTGACCGCCACCGCTCGCGCCATGGAGCCCGTCCTCGGCGGCGGCTCCGCCGGTGACCGGCTGCACGGAGCCTTCCCGGCGCTGGTGGTCGTCGCGATCGCCGCCGCGTTCGGCCGCTGCGCGGCGGCGCTGGCCACCTATGCCGAGCGGCGGATCACTCCGCGGCTGACGACGGAGGCCGACAGCGCCCTGGTCGAGGCCGTGTGCCGGGTGGAAGCGTCCGCGTACGCGCAGGAGGGCTTCGCGGACCGGCACGAGGCCGCCGAGATGGGCGTGATCCGCACCCAGGTGATGGTCACCGACGCCCAGCGGTTCCTGTCCGCCGTGATCCGGATGGTCACGGCCGGCGGCGTGCTGTCGGTGCTCAACCCGTTGATGCTGCCGCTGCTCCTGCTCGCCGTCCTGCCGGCCGGCGCCGGTGCGGTCCTGACCGCCCGCGTCGACTACGAGGTCCACTACGCCAACATCGCCGACCGCAACGTACGCGGCATGATGCGCTGGTGGGCGACGACGTCGAAGTACGGCGACGAGGTCCGCGCCAACTCGATGACCGACTACCTCGTCCACTGGTACCGGTCCCTGTCCGACCGGTGCGACCGGCGGACCCTGGCGGCCGCGCCCCGCACCCTGCGGATCGCGGTGCTGTCCGCGGCGGCCGGTGGCGTCTTCCTGGTCGCGACCTGGGGAGTCCTCGCCTGGCTCGCCGTCTCGGGCCGGGTCGCGCCGGCCGTCGCGGCCACGGCCGTCATCGCCGTGCAGACCACGCTCGCCGCACTCTCCCAGGTCGTCGTCAACGGCGCCGCGGTCTTCCACACCAGCCTCTACCTGAGCGACATGCAGGCCTTCCTCGACGACGCGGCGGCCCGTGCACCGCGTCGCGGGCCCGGCAGGCACCACGGGCCCACCGAGCAGATCCGGCTCGAAGAGGTCTCCTACCGGTACCCCGGCAAGGAGGAGCCGGCCGTCGGCGGCGTCAGTCTGACCCTGGAGCGGGGCCAGATCCTCGCCGTCGTCGGGGCGAACGGCTCGGGCAAGTCCACGCTGACCCGCCTGCTGACCGGCATCTACCTGCCGGACAAGGGCAGGGTCACCTGGAACGGCGCGGACCTCGCCGAGGTGGACCCGGCCTCCGTGTGGGCCCACGTCGGCCTGGTGCCGCAGATCTTCGCCCAGTGGCCGATGCCGGTCCGCGAGAACGTCACCCTCGGCCAGCCCCGCACCCACGACGACACCCCGGTGTGGGAGGCCGTCGACGCGGTCGGCCTGCGCGAAGCCGTCGACAGGCTCCCCGCGGGCCTGGACACCCTGCTGTCCCGCGACGTCTTCGGGGGCACCGAGCTCTCCGGCGGCCAGTGGCAGCGGGTGGCGTGCGCACGCGCCCTGTACCGGCGCCCGGGGCTGCTGATCCTCGACGAGCCGACGTCCCAGATGGATCCGCGCGGCGAGCACCAGATCTTCGAGCGGATCAAGGCCGTCGCCGCCGAGCGCATCACGATCGTGGTCACCCACCGTCTGGAGAACACGAAGATCGCCGATCACATCGTCGTCATGGAGCACGGCCGGATCACCGAGCAGGGCAGATACGACGAACTGGTCCACGCCGGCGGGACCTTCGCCGAACTCCTGGCGCTGTCCCAGGACCGCTGACCGTGCGGGATCCCGGGCCGCGTGAGCCGCCGCGGACGGTGAGCCGGTAGCCCGCGGGGCCGGTGAAGCCGGACGCCGGCCCGAAGGGGCCCTACTGCTCCGGCCCCGCCACCTCGGCACCGGGCCGGCCGCGCGGCACGTCCGCGGCGGTGAGCGTCAGGGGTGCCAGGTCACCGGGACGCCGCAGGACGTACCGCGGCGACGTCACGGGGGTCGTCGCCCAGGGCGAGACGCACGGTGATCCGCTTGCCGACCGGCTCGCGACGCGCTTCGAAGCCCTGGGCGACAGCCATCACGATCTCCAGGCCGTGCTGCCCGACCCGGCCGGCGTCCGCGGCTCGGGCGATCGGCAGCACCGGGTCGGAGTCCCACACCGCGACCTCCACCGTGCCCTCGTCCAGCCGCAGATCCATCAGGGCGGGGCCCGGGGCGTACTTGCGCGCGTTGGTGACCAGTTCGCTGACGACGAGCTGGGTCAGGTCCATGGCACGCTGCGACACGAGCACACCGTGCTCGCTCTGCGCCCGGGTCAGGAACGTACCGGCCAGGTGGCGGGCCCGCGCGATGCAGCCGCCGTCACCGTCCAGTGCCGCACCGGCCCGCATGCCCCGGCCGCCCGACGCCGCGCCGTCCTGCCCCACCGGCTCTGATTCCATTACGACCGCCATTCGTTCCCCCCTTGCACGGACGTGCACGTACCCCCGTATCCGCACGGCACACCAGGACCTCCTGTTGTGTGCGCCACACGTGAGCGCCGGCCGGAGTGAGGGCTCCCCTGCGCATATGCCAGCGAGTGTGCCAGGATCACCGTCATGGCTGACGCAGAGACAACAGGCACCGAACACGCCGAGCAGCTGTCGGCCGTCGTCACGGACCGCGACGGCGTCCGCGTGGTGACCCTGGCCGGGGAGATCGACCACCACACCGGTGACACGCTGCGCCGGGGCCTCGACGGGACCGGCGTCCCGGGCCTGCGTGTCGTGGCCGACATGCACCAGGTCACCTTCATGGACTCCAGTGGCATAAACATCCTCATCGCCGCCCACACCGCCCTCATGGAGGCGGGCGGCTGGCTGCGGGTGGCCGCCGCCCGCAACGCCGTGAAGCGAACCCTCGGCCTCGTGGGCGTCGACGCCTTCATCGACTGCCGCGACACGCTCGAAGAGGCGCTCGCCGACTGACACCGGCGGGTGCCGCGTCCGAAGGGCCGACCCCCGCTCAGGTGCGAGGATGGTCGTATGGACGTGCGGAGCATGAACCACGTGCCCATGTCCGGCCCGGCAGACGGGTCGGACATGCCGGCACGGGCCGCCTCCCCCGCCTCGCGGAGAAACCGGTGACGTGCCGGCCCGGCGACGGCGACGAGCCCGGTGCGCCCGCGACCGCCGAACCCGGCACCTCCACGGCTCCCGGCGCTCCCGGCGAGGCTCGGGTGCCCCTTGCGGCCCTGCTGGAGGAGAGCACCGAGGACCTGTACGAGAACGCACCGTGCGGGTATCTGTCCACCCTGCTGGACGGGGACATCGCCAAGATCAACCGGCGGTTGCTGGACTGGCTCGGCTACCGGCGTGAGGACGTGGTCGGGCACAAGCGGTTCGCCGACCTGCTCACCGTCGGGGGCAAGGTCTACTACGAGACGCATGTCGCGCCGCTGCTGCGCATGCAGGGGGAGCTCAGCGGCGTAGCGCTGGAACTGAGGGCGGCGGACGGCAGCCGGCTGCCCGTGCTGGCCACCTCCACCGTGAAGACCGGCGGCGACGGGCAGCCGCTGCTGATCCGCATCACCCTCTCCGACGCCCGCGACCGCCGGGCCTACGAGACCGAACTGCTGCGGGCCCGGCAGGAGGCCGAGCGAGAACGCGAACGGATCCAGCGTCTGGCCACCACGCTGCAGCGGACCCTGCTGCCTCCCGTCCTGGACGACGTGCCCGGGCTGGAGGTGGCGGCGCACTACCACATCGCCTCTCCTGACGACGTCGGAGGCGACTTCTACGATCTCTTCCCCCTCTCCCACGGCAAATGGGGCATGTTCCTGGGTGACGTGTGCGGCAAGGGAGCCGCCGCGGCGGCGATCACCTCACTGGCCCGGTACACGCTGCGGGCGGCCGCCGTCTACGACCCCGACCCGGCCGCCGTCCTCGGTAACCTGAACACCGTGCTCAACCACGAGTACAACGGCGACGACCCCCGGTTCTGCACGGTTGTCTTCGGTCTGCTCACCGCGGACGGCCGGGGCGGCTTCCGCATCACCCTGGCCGGCGGAGGACACCCGCCCGCGCTGGTGATGCGCGCCGACGGAAGCGCCGACTACCTGCCCACGCCGGGCGGACAGCTCATCGGGGTCCTGCCGGACGCCGACATCGTCTCCGTCCCGGTCCACCTCTCCCCCGGTGACACCCTGCTCCTCTACACCGACGGACTCACCGAGGCCCACACCGACCAGTCCGGCGGACGCTACGGCGACGAGGCCCTGCTGGACTTCGCCCGGGCGCTGGCCCCCACCACCGCGTCCGCGACCGTCGAGGCCCTGAGCGGTCTGCTCGACGCCCTCGGAACCGGCGTGGACGACGACACGGCGCTCCTGGCCGTCACCGTGCCCCGGCGCACCGGTGAAGAGGAGCAGTGAACCACCGCGCGATGCCCGCGCCGGGGCGGATGCCCGGCGGCGGGTGAGCGGACCTCGGCCCCTCGGCGGCCCCGTCACCGCGTCAACCCGGCCCCAGGGGGTAGACGAGCCTCGACGAGGCCAGGCCAGGGAAGGATCTTCACAGTGGACAAGGCATCGGTCAGGGCGGTGGGCTGGGCCCGGTCGCTGCCGTTGAGCAGCGACGTGAAGACGGCACGGGACTGGTCCCGGGAGCGTCTGCAGACGCTCGGCTGGACCGCCAGCGCCCCGCAGACGGTGGACGCGGTTCTGCTGACCGTCTCGGAGTTGGTGACCAACGCCCACGTCCACGCCCACAGCAGCGCACAACTGGTCATGACGTGGGACACCCGCTGCCTGCACGTCGCCGTCCACGACAACTCTTCCCGTCTGCCCACGCCCCGGCAGCCCAGCACCGAGAACCTCGGTGGGCGGGGCATGTTCCTCGTCGACGCCCTGGCGGACAGCTGGGAGGCGCGCCCGTGCCCCTACGGCAAGGCCATCGTGGCCTGCTTCCGGCCGCCCGCCGCGGCCGGACACGGCGAGCGGCAGCCGCAGCACGCAGGGTGACCGCCCTCTCCGGGTCGACGCCGGTCCTTCAAGAGGCCGCCCGCGTGACTGAATCCGGGGCACCGGAGCACGCACACCGCGCCGGGCCGGCCTGCCTTTCGACGACCCGAACGGCACCGAAAAGCGGGCCGGCCACTCGCTGCCGCGCCGCCTCCCCCGTCCCGAACGGAGCCTGACGGGACGGGTTCCGCTCGGAGGAGGTCACGCGGCACCGTCTCGTTCCGGGTGCGGGAGAACACGCGGCGGTCCGACTCGTGGCCGTCCAGGGTGGCCCCCGCCCGTGGCGGCGCTGACCGGCCGCTACTCGATCAGCGCGTCCGCGACGATGATGACGAGACCGATCAGCATGTCCATCGCCCCCGCGCGGCAGGCGGAGAGCCGGCTGAGCCCGGCGGCGCGGGCCGCGAGGACGCCGAGTCCGAAGAGGCAGACGGTGTTGAGCAGCAGGGCGGTGTCGGCAGCCGTGTCCTCCGACCACCATCCGGCCAAGGCCGCCAGCAGCATCGCCACGGTCGGCAGTACGGCGGCGACCAGGGGCCATTCGGCGAGCACCGCCCGCAGTCTGCCCGGTCCGGCCTTCCCGTCGCCGGCCGCGCGCTGGGCGATGACGTGCGCGTACCCGTGGGCGGCGGCCGAGGTCAGCGCCGTGAGCAGGACCCACAGCGCGTCCTGCCCGGGGTCCGCCTCCTCCCCCGGAACATCGAGGGCGGCCACCAGGGCACTGGCGAGCACCAGGCCGTAGATCCCGGTGAACAGCCAGCGCTCCGGCCGGCGCCGCAGGATTCCCTTCGGCGCGGTGCCGTCGGCGTGGACGTGAGGGGCGCGTTCGGGCATCGCATCGCCTCGGTGCGGAGGGAGGAATCGGTCACCCCATGCTCGCCCGCGGGGCACCGCGAGGCACGCCGCCACGCGGCGGGTGCGGGTGTCGCGAGGTCAGGCGGCGCAGTCGGGGCAAATGCCCCGATACGTCACCTCGACCTCGGAGACCGTGAAACCGAAGGCCTGGGAGGGCGGGAGGTCGGCGAGCGGGTCGCCCGTCGGCCGCACGTCGCGCATCGCGCCGCAGCGGGCGCAGAGCAGGTGATGGTGGGGACGGTGCGCGTTCGGGTCGTAGCGCTTGGCGCGGCCGTCCGTGGACACCTCGAGGACCTCGCCGCGCTGCACCAGTTCACGCAGGGTGTTGTACACCGTCGCCCGGGAGATCTCGGGCAGTCGCTCGGCGGCGCGGGCGTGCACCTCGTCGGCGGTCAGGTGGATGTGGTCCCCGTCGAGGACCTCGGCGACCACGCGCCGCTGCGCCGTAAGGCGCCAGCCGCGTTCGCGAAGCCTCACCAGGAGATCACTCATGCGCCGCACCCTAGCAGGGATGGCCGCCAATTCAAGAGTCGATATCGCTCTGGATGGCACCTTGCCTTAGATTCCGTCCAATGTAGGGTGGTGCCCATCGACGCGCGGGGCTGCTCGCCCCGGACTGCCGGACGGCCGGGACCGTCGGGCCTCGTTAACGCATGCGAAGAACCATTCCGAGGAGCAAGCCTTGCCTGAGAACAACCAGAAGCCGCTGACCACGGTTGCCGGCGCGCCGGTTCCCGACAACCAGAACAGCCTGACGTCCGGTCCGCGCGGCCCGATGCTGCTGCAGGACGTGTGGTTCCTGGAGAAGCTCGCCCACTTCGACCGCGAGGTCATTCCGGAGCGCCGGATGCACGCCAAGGGCTCGGGCGCCTTCGGCACCTTCACGGTGACCCACGACATCACGCGGTACACCAGCGCGAAGATCTTCTCCGAGATCGGCAAGAAGACCCCGCTCTTCACCCGGTTCTCCACGGTCGCCGGTGAGCGCGGCGCCGCCGACGCGGAGCGCGACATCCGCGGTTTCGCCGTGAAGTTCTACACGGAGGAGGGGAACTGGGACCTGGTCGGCAACAACACCCCAGTGTTCTTCTTCCGCGACCCGCTGAAGTTCCCGGACCTCAACCACGCGGTGAAGCGCGACCCGCGCACCAACCTGCGAAACGCCGAGAACAACTGGGACTTCTGGACCAACCTCCCCGAGGCCCTGCACCAGGTCACGATCGTCATGTCGGACCGCGGCATCCCGGCCACCTACCGGCACATGCACGGCTTCGGCTCGCACACCTACAGCCTTATCAACGCCGAGGGCGAGCGGTTCTGGGTGAAGTTCCACCACCGCACGCAGCAGGGCATCAAGAACCTCACCGACGCCGAGGCCGAGGCCCTCGTCGGCAAGGACCGCGAGTCCCACCAGCGCGACCTCTTCGACTCGATCGAGAACGGCGACTTCCCGAAGTGGAAGCTGTTCATCCAGGTCATGCCGGAGGCCGACGCGGAGAACTACCGCTTCCACCCCTTCGACCTCACCAAGGTCTGGTCGAAGAAGGACTACCCGCTGATCGAGGTCGGCGAGTGGGAGCTCAACCGCAACCCCGACAACTACTTCGCGGACGTCGAGCAGGCCGCCTTCAGCCCGGCCAACGTGGTCCCCGGCATCAGCTTCTCCCCCGACCGGATGCTGCAGGGCCGGCTGTTCTCCTACGGCGACGCCCAGCGCTACCGCCTCGGCGTCAACCACCACCAGATTCCCGTCAACGCGCCGAAGAACCCGGTGAACTCCTACCACCGCGACGGCGGCATGCGCGTCGACGGCAACCAGGGCGCCACCCCGGGCATCGAGCCCAACTCCTACGGCCGCTGGCAGGAGCAGCCCGCCTACCGCGAGCCGGCCCTGGCCGTGGGTGCCGTCGCCGACCGGTTCAACTACCGCGAGGACGACGACAACTACTACGAGCAGCCCGGCAACCTGTTCCGCCAGATGAGCCCGGAGCAGCAGCAGGTCCTCTTCGAGAACACGGCCCGCGCGATCGACGGCGCCTCCGAGCAGACCGTCGCGCGGCACATCGCCAACTGCACCAAGGCCGACCCGGCCTACGGCGAGGGCGTCCGCAAGGCGATCGAGGCCCTGGCCACCGGCAACCTCTGACCGTCCGGTCGGAAAAGACGTACGGCAGGCCGCACCGCGCCGGCGTGGACACCCCCCGTGGTGTCCGCGCCGGCGCGGGCGCGATGCCGCGGAGACTTCATGGACATGCACAGCAGCGGCGGGCTGACTCCCGAGCAGACGGAGCGCGTCGTGGCCATCGCGATGGACCTGGCCCGGGAGGGCGACACCGGGCAGCTGGTGGAGTTCGTGACGCACGGACTGCCGGTGGACGTACGCGACCCGGCGGGCAACACCCTGCTCATGCTCGCCGCGTACCACGGTCACGCCGACACCGTGCGGAGCCTGATCCGGCACGGCGCCGACCCCGACCTCCGCAACGACCGGGACCAGTCGCCCATCGCCGGCGCCCTGTTCAAGGGGGCCGACGACGTGGTGGCGGTGCTGCGCGCGGCAGGCGCCGACCTGGACGCCGGTACGCCGAGCGCGCGGGCCGCGGCGTCGATGTTCGGCCGGGACCACCTGCTCGCGGGCTGATCCGTCCCCCGGCCGGCGCCCGCCGTCCGGCACCGGCCAGCACCTCCTAGCCCCGCACGTGCAGGCCGAAACCCCTGCTGCCCGGCGCCTCCAGACCCTCCCTGAGCCGCAGGGACGGGATCTCGTAGTCACCGCCGTTCTGAGGCCGGAAGGCGATCGGCTCGGTCGTCTCCAGCGACAGCAGCCGCTCCTTCCATGCCTTCGCGGCGTCCGCGAAGGCACTGCCGGTGATCCTGTCGGCGCCGTACAGCACGAACGGCGGCAGCACCTCCAGGCCGGGGTAGTAGAGGATGCCGTGGTGGATCGGGAACAGCAGGTCCTCGATGGGGCCGTTGACTCCGCGGTCGGTGTAGTGGGCCTCCGGTCCCCCGACGGTCACCGACAGGATCGCCCGCCGGCCCCGCAGCGTTCCCTCGCCGTAACGCTCGCCGTACCGGGTCTCGTCGTGCACGCCGACGCCGTACGCGAAACGGTGGGTGAAGACGCGGTCCACCCAGCCCTTGAGGATCGCCGGCATCGAGTACCACCACAGCGGGAACTGGAGGACGACGGTGTCCGCCCACAGCAGTTTCTCCTGTTCGGCCGCCACGTCCGGGGTGAGGGCGCCGGCCTCGTGCGCCCGGCCGGAGCTCGGCACCACCCGCAGCGGGTGTGTGGCGTGCTCCCCGTAGTCCGCCGCGTCCACCGCGGCCTTCCAGTCCATCGCGTACAGGTCGCTCACCCGCACCTCGTGACCGGCGGCTTCGAGGGTGGACACCGCGATGTCCTTCAGCGAGCCGTTCAGCGAGTGCGGCTCGGGGTGCGCGTGCACGATGAGCGTCTTCATGGCTGTTCCCTTCGACGAGATCGGTCACCACGGATGCTCGGCCCTCGCGGCCGCGTTGTTCAGGGGCGCCGCTTCCGTCGGACGGGACTTCCTGGTACCGGCAGGACCACCCTCGTGCGAGCCGCCGGAGCCATACTGGGAGCCATGGACGATCTCGCGGGCTTTCTGCGCACCCGGCGCTCCCGGGTCGCCCCCTCCTCGGTCGGTGTCCCCACCGACAGCCGACGCCGCGTCCAGGGACTGCGCCGCGAGGAGGTCGCGCACCTGTCCGGCGTGAGCGTCGACTACTACGTGCGCCTGGAGCAGGGCCGCGCCACCCAGCCCTCCGAACAGGTCCTCGACGCCCTGGCCCGGGTCCTCGGCCTCGACGAGACCGAACGCGGACACCTGGAGCGGCTCGCGCGCCAGCGCCGCCGCCGGGTGAAGTCACCCGGCGGACGCCTGCGCCCGGAGCTGCTGCGCGTGCTGGACCTGGTCCCCGACGCGCCCGCCCTGATCATGGACCATCGCCTGGACGTGCTCGCCGGCAACCGCCTCGCCGGGCTCCTCTACGGCCGGCCGACGAAGGGGCTCAACACCGCCCGGCACATCTTCCTGGAGGAGACCGAGCGCGGCCTGTACGCCGACTGGGAGACCTGCACCCTCGACGCGGTCGGGCACCTGCGCCTGGCGGCCGGGAAGTACCCCGACGACCCTCGCCTGGCCTCGCTCATCGGCGAACTGGCCATGGGCAGCGAGCGCTTCCGCCGCCTCTGGGCACGCGCGGACGTGCGGGCCCGCACCCACGGGCGCAAGGCGTACCGGCACCCGCTGGTCGGGCTGCTGGAGCTGCACCAGGAGAACTTCGCGCTGCCGGACGAGTCGGGCATGGAACTGCTGGTGCTGTCGGCCGCGCCCGGAAGCCCCACGGAGGACGGACTGCGCCTGCTGGGCACGCTCGGCGACGACTGACGGCCGCACATTCGTACGGATCCGGCGAGTTCGCGCACCGAAATTCCGGCCGTCGATGGCTTGATCCATCGGTGCGTGTGCGCATGGAACGCGGAAAATCAACGCCCGACGCGTTACTCAGGAAAGCGAAGTGGCGCAAACACATCCTTGGGGTTTCACCGGCTCGTTGATCAACTCACAAAGCTTGACCATGAATTGCACACATCCTCTCTACACGGTGGCCCCCATGGTCTAGATTGACCGTGCTTCAGCTGTTCAGGCATGAAGCGACCGGGGGTAATGATCTTCAGTTCGGGGGCAGGGGGGTCTGCTGCTGTCACTGTGAGTCGTTCACATTTGCGTGATCGAGCCGGGACGTCGTGCGCGGGCAGGCGGGGGCCGCCCGTGGGGAGGAACAGCGCGGCGCGGGAGGCGGGGGCCTCCCGAGGGGGAGGAACAGTGCTAGGCGAACACGTCGAACCACTGGGAACCTGGGGGGTTCTGTGCGGCAAGGGGGATTGGTCAGCGCGTTTCCGTCTGCGCGCGGGCAGGTGGCGGACGGGGCGCTCAGCCGGCCCGCGATCGACTGGGAGCAGCGGTACCGCCGTACCGTGATCACCAGCGACACCGTGACCACTGCCTTCGTGGTGGCGGGCATAGGCAATTTCTTCGGAGTCCGTGACGCGGCCAACTGGCACGAGAAATGGGGAATTCTCGCTTTCGGCACCGAGCTGCTCGTGCTGGGCGCGCTCGCGGTCAGCCGTTCGTGGTCCCCGGCCGTGCTCGGCCAGGGCGCCGAGGAATTCCGTCGGCTCGGGCGCTCGCTGTTCATGGCGACCGTCTTCCTGGCGCTCGGTGGAATCGCTCTCACCTCACGCAACATCAAATTGTGGATCTTCGTCGCGGTCCCCGCGATCGCGGTCGTCACCATGGTCGCGCGGTATCTGCTGCGGCTGTGGCTGCACCGGCAGCGCAAGGAAGGACGGTGCCTGAGACCGGTGCTCGCCGCCGGCAGCCCGGCCACCGTGCGCGACCTGATAGCCCGGACCCGGCGCTTCCCGCACCTCGGCTGGCGCGTGGACGCGGTGTGCACGACGGACGGCAGCGAGCTCGACGACGGTGACCAGTTGGAGGGTGTGCCGGTCGTCGGCCCGCTGGCGGACGTCGCCGACCACGTCCGCCGGGACGGCTACCGCGTCGTCGCGGTCACCCCGGACCCGCACTGGTCGCCGGACCGGCTGCAGCGGCTCGCCTGGAACCTGGAGGGCAGCGACGCCGAGATGGTCGTGGCCCCCGTGCTGATGGAGGTGGCCGGTCCCCGGCTGCACGTCGACGCGGTGCTCGGCATACCCCTGCTGCGGGTCAGCATGCCGACCTTCACCGGGGGCCGCCGGGCGGTCAAGGCGGTGGTCGACCGGCTGGGCGCGGCGATCCTGCTGACGTTGTTCGCGCCCCTGATGGTGTCCGTCGCGCTGCTGGTCGTGCTGGACAGCCGGGGCGGCGCGTTCTACCGCCAGCGCAGGGTCGGCAAGGACGGCCGCGAGTTCACCATCCTGAAGTTCCGCACCATGGTCGCCGGCGCCGACCGGGCGCGCGCCGCGCTGGCCGATCGCAACGAGGGCGCGGGCCTGCTGTTCAAGCTCCGCCGGGATCCGCGGGTGACGCGGGTGGGTGCGGTGCTGCGCCGGTACTCGGTCGACGAACTGCCGCAGCTCCTCAACGTCCTCACCGGGTCGATGTCGCTGGTCGGTCCGCGGCCGCCGCTGCCGGAGGAGTCCGCCGCGTACGGCCCGGACATCCGAAGGCGGCTGCTGGTCAAGCCCGGCCTCACCGGCCTGTGGCAGATCAGCGGACGCAGCGACCTGCCGTGGGAGGAGGCGGTCCGCCTGGACCTGCGGTACGTGGAGGACTGGTCACTGGCCCTGGACACGGTGATCTTGTGGAAGACGCTGCGTGCGGTGGTGCACGGGCAGGGGGCGTACTGATGCGCGGCGGTCGCCGGACCGGCGCGCGGATCGCAGGCCGTCGGGGTCTGCCTGGGGGGAGGAACGGGTCATGAGAGTCAGTGTTTTCGGCCTGGGCTACGTGGGCTGCGTGTCGGCCGCGTGCCTGGCCGGTATGGGGCACGAGGTCGTCGGGGTGGACGTGAACCAGGTGAAGGTCGCCCTGGTCAACGACGGCAGGGCGCCGGTGGTCGAGGAGCGCATCGGCGAGCTGATCGCCGAGGTCGTGGGCACCGGGGCGCTGCGCGCCACCACCGACGTCCGTGAAGCGATCAGGGAGAGCGAGATATCCCTGGTCTGCGTGGGCACTCCGTCGGAGCCCAACGGCAGCCTGTGCACGACGTACTTGGAGCGGGTCACCGAGGAGATCGGCACCGCGCTGGCGGAGCGCGGCGGGCGGCACACCGTGGTGTTCCGCAGCACCATGCTGCCGGGCACCTGCACCGACCTGCTGGTGCCGATCCTGGAGAAGTACGTCGGCGGCACGGCGGGGGTGGACTTCGGGGTCGCGGTCAACCCGGAGTTCCTGCGCGAGGGCACGAGTGTGCGCGACTTCTTCGACCCGCCGAAGACCGTCGTCGGCGAACTCGACCCGGCGAGCGGCGACGCGGTGCTGGCGCTGTACGACAGCCTGCCCGGCGAGGTGTTCCGGGTGCCGGTCGCCACCGCCGAGGCGATCAAGTACGCGGACAACGCCTTCCACGGCCTGAAGATCGGCTTCGCCAACGAGCTGGGCGCGGTGTGCCAGGCGCTCGGGGTGGACTCGCACCAGGTGATGGACGTGTTCCTGGCCGACCGCAAGCTGAACATCAGCCCCGCGTACCTGCGCCCCGGCTTCGCCTTCGGCGGCTCCTGCCTCCCCAAGGACCTGCGCAGCCTGGTCCACGCGGCGCGGCGGGCCGACGTCTCCGTGCCCATCCTGTCCCATGTGCTGCCCTCCAACACCGCGCACCTGGAGCGCGCGGTGGAGCTGGTGGAGCGCGCGGGCAAGCGCCGGGTGGGGCTGTTCGGCCTGTCCTTCAAACCCGGCACCGACGACCTGCGCGAGAGCCCGCTCGTCGAGCTGGCGGAGCGGCTCTTCGGCAAGGGGTACGACCTGAAGATCCACGACGCCAACGTGAGCCTGTCCCGGCTGCTCGGCGCCAACCGCGAGTACGTCGAGAACCGGCTGCCGCACCTCGCGCAACTGCTCGCGGACTCCGTCGACGAGGTCCTGGACCACGCCGAGGTGTGCCTGGTGGGGACCAGGGACCCGGCCGTGCTGGCGGCGCTGCCCCGTGGCGGCGGCCCGTTGCTGATCGATCTCGTCCACCTTCCCGACGCCGACGCGCGCCGGGCCGAACCGGGGTATGTGGGCCTTGCCTGGTGACACGACGTCCGGTGGCGCGCCGCTCGGCGGCGCCGGCGACCGGCCGGGACGGCGCGCGCTGATCCTGGTGGAGAACCTGTCGGTGCCCTTCGACCGGCGGGTGTGGCAGGAGTGCACGACGCTGCGCGACGCGGGCTGGGAGGTCCACGTCGTCTGTCCCCGCGGGACCACGCGGGACACGGAGGCGGAGACGGAGATCGACGGTGTCCGCATCCACCGCTACCCGTTGCGCGCGGCCACCGGGGGTCCGGCCGGCTACCTGCGCGAGTACGGGGCGGCGCTCTGGCACACGGCCCGGCTGGCCCGCAAGGTCGGCCCGGTGCACGTGGTCCACGCCTGCAACCCGCCCGACCTGCTGTTCCTGCCGGCTCTGTGGCTCAAGCGGCGCGGCTCGCGGTTCGTCTTCGACCAGCACGACCTGATACCTGAGCTGTACCTCTCCCGGTTCGGCCGCGGCAAGGACCTGCTGTACCGCGCGGTGTGCGCCCTGGAACGGATGACGTACCGGGCGGCGGACATCGTGCTCGCCACGAACGAGAGCTACAAGGACGTCGCGGTACGCCGTGGCGGCCGCCGCCCGGAGGACGTCTTCGTGGTGCGCAGCGCCCCGGCGACCGACCGGTTCCAGCCGGTGCCGCCCGAGCCGGGGCTGAAGCGCGGCAAGCCCCATCTGCTCTGCTACCTCGGCGTCATGGGCCCTCAGGACGGTGTCGACTACGCGTTGCGGGCCCTCGCAAGGCTGCGGGACGAGCTCGGACGGACCGACTGGCACGCGGTGTTCGTCGGCTCGGGTGACGCGTTCGAGGCGATGGTGGAGCTGTCCCGGTCGCTCGGACTGGCCGACCGGGTGCAGTTCACCGGACGCATCCCGGACGCCGACCTGGTGCGCTACCTCTCCACGGCGGACGTGTGCCTCTCCCCCGACCCGCGCAATCCGCTCAACGACGTGTCGACCATGAACAAGGTCCTGGAGTACATGGCGATGGGCCGGCCGATCGTCTCCTTCGACCTGCGGGAGGCGCGGGTCTCCGCCGGTGACGCCGCCGTCTACGCGCCCGCCAACGACGAGACCGCGTTCGCCCGGCTGGTCGCGCAGTTGCTGGACGACCCGGACCGGCGGGCCCGGATGGGCAAGATCGGCGAGGAACGGATCAACGGTCAGCTCTCCTGGCGGAACTCGCAGGCGTCGCTGCTCGCCGCGTACGACGCCGCCTGCCGCGGTCGCGTACCGGGACCGACGGGCACGGCGGACAAGGCAAGGAGAAGGCCGCGCAGTTGAGCGATGACACGATACGCCTGGTCACGGTCGGGCGGATTCTCCGTCGACGGTGGCGGCTGCTCGCCGTCCTCGTCGTGGTGGGCGCGCTCGCCGGCTACGGCGTCTCGTCGCTGTTCCCGCCGCGCTACACGGCGTCCGCCTCGGTCCTGCTGCCGGGGCAGTGGGAGCAGCGCGAGCTGCTCACCCAGGTGGAGATCGCGACCAGTTCGTCGGTGGTCGACCGGGCGGGTGACACCCTGGGCTGGAGCGGCGTCAGCGACAGCGAGCTGCGCGACCGGGTGAGCGCCGAGATGGCGGACGGCAACATCATCAAGATCTCCGGGACCGCCGACACCCCGGAGCGTGCGCAGCGGCTCTCCGACGAAGTGGCCCAGCAGTTCGTGACGTACGCGGCGCGCATCGCGAACGGCACCACCGATCCCGACGGGGCGACGGGACCGGAGGCGCTGCGCCGGCAGGTGAAGCGCACCAACGAGCGCATCACCGACCTGGCCGAGGCCGCCGACCCGGGGCAGACCGTGGAGAGCGTGCAGGCCCGCACGGAGCTGGAGAAGCTGCGCACCGCGCTGCAGGACGCCATGGAGAAGCTGGAGGAGACCGACCAGGCGCACGGCAGGGGCAGCATGGTCGTCATGGGGCCGTCCCCCCGTCCGACCGGCGAGGCTCCGCCGACGCGGACGCAGCTGGTCGGCGGCGGGGCGCTGCTGTTCTTCGTGCTGGCGGTCGTCGGCCATCTCGCCGCCGCACGGGTGAACCGGCGGCTGCGCCTCGAACCGGAGATCGTCGCCGCGCTGGGGGCGGCGCTGCTGGGGACCGTCGACGTACCCGCCGAGCGGCGCGCGGGCCGGCCGAAGGCCCGTGGTGCGCGGGCGCGTTTGCGTCGGCTGCTGGGCGTCGACACCCGGTGGGACCTGCCGGTGCCGTCGGCGTCCGGCGACGAGGCCGGCCGGCGGCTCAGGTACCGGCGGGTGTGTGCCCGCCTGCGGGAGCGTGCGCCGGCCCTCCGACGGCTGCTGGTCGTCGTACCGGACGACGACGAGGTCGCCCGCCGGGCCGCCGGGCAGCTCGCCGACGAGGCCGCGGGCGACCCGCTGCTGCGGCTGGTGGAGGTGTCGGTGCCCCGGCCGATGGTGCCGGACCGCGGCACCGAGTCTGGTGTCCTGGTGGTGCTCAGCGCGGGCGCGCGGACCGCCGAGGAACTCGCCGGTGTCGCCGAGGCGTGTGCGGACGGCGGGCACGAGGTCGTCGGCGTCGTGATCGCCGAAGCCGTCCGGGCCCGTCCGGCGGAGCCGGTCCGCCGGCCCGTGGAACCCGTCGTCGCGGCGGCCCCGGTGCCCGACCACGCGACGGGAGGCTCCGCATGACGACGAGTACGGCCGACCGGTCGTCGGCCTCCGCTCCCCTGCTGGACCTGCACTCCCTGGTGGTGGCGGTACGCAGGCGGCGCCGTCTGTGGGGCGCCCTGGCCCTGCTCGGTCTGCTGGCCGGCGCCGGCGTGGCGGTCCTGCTGCCGCCGCGGCCCGCCGCGGTGACCAAGGTGCTGGTCGCGCACAAGGAGGACCAGCCCAACGACACCGGAACGCTGATCCGCACCGACGTGGAGCTGCTGGCCACCACCCGGATCGCCGAACAGGCCCTGCGCACCCTCGGCTCCCGGGAGAACCCGGAAGACTTCATGCAGGACTACCGGGGCACCGGACTGACCAACAACCTGATGCAGATCGATGTGACGGGCGACAGCGACGCGGAGGCGGTGGCCCGGGCCAGGGCACTGGCCGACGCGTTCGTCGCGGACCACGTACGGCGCATGCGGAAGTCCGCCGAGGCCGAGGCGGACGCCCTGCTCGGTCAGCGCGACCGGATGCGCAAGGAACTCACCGAGGTCAACGCGGCGATCGGGGACCGCTCACCCGGGGAGGACCCGAAGGCGTCGGCGGGCATCGAGTCCCTCTACGCGCGCCGGGCCGAACTCGACTCGCGGATCGCCGAGTTCGACCAGCGCGCGGCGGAGGCGCGCACCGGCACGCCCGCGGTCGTCGCCGGCACCCAGATCGTGGACGCCCCGCACGCGGTCCGGCACTCGCTGCCCCGGACCGTGGGCACCGACGGTGCGATCGGACTCGTGCTCGGGCTGGTCCTCGGGCTCGTGCTGGCCTCGGTCGGCGCGGTGGTCGCGGACCGTCCCGTGCTGCGCCGGGACATCGCGGCGAACCTGGGCGCCTCGGTCCTCGCGGAGCTGCGCCGCGTTCCCCGCCGCTCGGCCGGACGGTGGCGGCGCCGGCGCACCCGGGCGGCACGTGAACGGCTCACCACCACCCTGGCCCGCATCGTGCGCGGCTCCGCGGAACCCGTGTCGCTGCTGGAACTGGGCTGCGCGCGGGCGACCGGCGCCATCGCCCTGGACGTCGCCGGGGCGCTGGAGGCGGACGGGCCCGTGGCCGTCGTCGACGCTCTGCCCGGCACGCCGCTCGCGGACGCCCGCCGCGGCTCCCCGGGGCCGGCCGTGCTCAGCGGTGAACGCGCCGCGGCCGAGCCGCACCCGGGGCGCCGGCTCGGCGTCGGCTCGGTCGCCCCCGGCACCGCGTGGACGGACCTGCAGTACCTCGGCACCCGGACGGTGCTCGTCGTGCGGGCCGGGCACGGCAGCGCCGCGTGGCTGCACACGGTGGCGCGGCAGCTCGCGGACCAGCGCATCACGGTGCTCGGGGTGGTGCTGATCGACCCCGATCCGCGCGACCGGACCGACGGCACCCTGTGGGACGGGCCGCGCGTCGCCCCGCGCGCCCTCGACGAACGGCCCAGGCGGCACAACGGAACGGTGCGGACCAGGACGGAGCGGCCGTCGATGCCGGCCGCACGGGTCCCGGACAGCGAGCAGGAGGCGCGGTAGCACATGTGCGGCATCGCAGGCACGTACCACTGGCCGGACGGAAAGGCCGTGACCGACCGGCTCACCGATGTCCTCGCCCACCGCGGGCCGGACGGGGCGGGACGCTACAGCCACGCCGCCGGTGACGGCGAGGTGCAGCTCGGCCACCGCCGGCTGGCCATCGTCGACCTGTCCGGGACCGGCGCCCAGCCCATGGTGTCGGACGGGCTCGCCCTCACGTACAACGGCGAGCTGTACAACGCGCCCGAACTGCGCGGCGAGCTGGAGTCCACCGGGGTGCGCTTTCGCGGTACCTCGGACACGGAGGTGGTGCTGGAGGCCTGGCGCCGGTGGGGCACGGACTGCCTGGCGCGGCTGCGCGGCATGTTCGCGTTCGCGGTCTTCGACGAGCGCACCGGTGAACTGGTGCTCGCCCGCGACCAGCTCGGCATCAAGCCCCTGTTCCTGCTCCGGCGCGGCGGGGGCCTGGTGTTCGCCTCCGAGCTCAAGGCGCTCGCCGCGGTGACCGGCGGGAAGCTGGAGGTGGACCACGCGGCGCTGGTCGCCTCGCTGCTGTACTACTGGGTGCCGGACTCGCGGTGCGCCTTCCGCGAGGCGGAGAAGCTGCCGCCGGGGAGCTGGCTGCGCTGCCGGCCCGACGGACGGGTGGAGCGCGGCCGGTACTGGAACCTGAAGGACGTCGCCGCCGAGGGTGCGGAGCGGGCCCGCAGCGGTGAGCTGCCGGACCTCGGCGCCGTCGTCGAGGAGTCGACCCGGCACCACCTGCTCTCCGACGTGCCCGTGGCGACCTTCCTCTCCGGCGGGCTTGACTCCAGCTACCTGACCGCGCTGGCGGCCCGCCACCGGCCGGGGATCTCCGCCTACACGATCGGGTTCCGCGCCGAGGACGCCAGGTTCGAGGCGATGCCGGACGACCTGCGCTACGCCCGGCAGGTGGCCGCCCGGTTCGGCGTCGACCTGCACGAGATCGAGATCGCCCCCGACGTGCTGGACCTGCTGCCCCGGATGACGTACCACCTGGACGAGCCGATCGGCGACCCGGCCGCGATCAACACGTTCCTGATCTGCTCGGCCGCCAGGGAGGCCGGGGTCAAGGTGATGCTCTCGGGGATGGGCGCGGACGAGCTGTTCGCCGGGTACCGCAAGCACCTGGCCAATCTGCTGGCGCTGCGCTACCAGCGCGTCCCGCGGCCGGTGCGGCGCGGCGTGTCCGCGGCCGTGGACCGGCTGCCGGTCGCGACGAGGCGCCGGGGACTGCGCTCGGTGCGCTTCGCCAAGCGGTTCCTCTCCTTCGCGGACCTGCCGGAGGAGACCGCGTTCCGGCGCAGCTACACCATGTACGACCGGGAGGAGCTGCTCGGCCTGATCGACCCGGACCTGGCGGGCACGGTCGAGGACGTGCTGACGGAGCACGCGGACGTCTACGAGGACAACGAGCTCGACGACTTCGTGAACCGCATGTGCCTGGGGGACGCCCGGATGTTCCTGCCGGGCCTCAACCTCGCCTACACGGACCGCTCCAGCATGGCCGCGTCGACCGAGGTGCGGGTGCCGTTCGTGGACGTCGAGGTGGTGAGGGCGGCGTTCGCCGTGCCCGGTGACCGCAAGATCGTCGGACGGCAGGGCAAGGCCGCCCTCAAGGAGGCGGCCACCTCGGTGCTGCCCCGGGAGATCGTGTACCGGCCCAAGGGCCTGTTCAGCGCGCCGCTGCGGGCCTGGATGAGCCGGGACCTGGCGCCGCTGGTGCGCGAGGTGGTCAACGACGGCGAACTGGTCCGTTCCGGGTTCCTGCGCCGCGACGCGCTGCGGCGCCTGGTCGCCGAGGACACCGCCGGGCAGCGGGACTTCTCCAAGCACCTGTGGCACGTGCTGACCCTCGAGTACTGGTACCGCGGCGCGACCTCGGGAGTCGGCCAGAGCTCCCCGTCGGCGGTGTAGGACGCGCCGGGCGCGCGGCCCCCGCGCCCGGACGAGCGGCACAGGGACGACCGGCGCAGAGACGACGGGCACACAGACAACCGGCACACGGACAAGAGGACTTCGAGTGAAACAGGTCGTGCAGAACTACAAGAGCGGCGAGCTGGCGCTGCTCGACGTGCCGGTGCCGGGCTGCAAGCCGGGCGGTGTGCTGGTGCGGACCTCCTATTCGCTGATCTCCACCGGCACCGAGCTGATGAAGGTGTCCGAGGCCGGCATGTCGATGCTGGGCAAGGCCCGTTCCCGGCCGGACCAGGTGGCCAAGGTCGTGCAGAGCGTGGCCACCAACGGGGTGCCCGCCACCTACCGCAAGGTGATGGGCAAGCTGGACTCCTACACACCGCTCGGCTACTCGCTGTGCGGGGTGGTCGAGCAGGTCGGCACCGGGATCGACGACGTGAAGGCCGGCGACCTCGTGGCCTGCGCCGGCAACGAGCACGCGTTGCACGCCGAGCTGAACTGGGTGCCGAAGAACCTCTACGCGCCGGTGCCGGACGGCCTCGCGCCGCGGCACGCGGCCTTCGGCACCGTCGGCTCGATCGCGCTGCAGGGCGTCCGCCAGGGCGAGT
Source organism: Streptomyces sp. BK208 (assembly GCF_004364245.1). Lineage (GTDB taxonomy): Bacteria > Actinomycetota > Actinomycetes > Streptomycetales > Streptomycetaceae > Streptomyces. The sequence goes on from NZ_SOAV01000001.1 coordinate 150,338, forward strand.
CGCGGCTCGGCGAGGTGGCACTGGTCGTCGGGCTCGGGCTGATCGGGCAGCTGGTGGTGCAGCTGCTCACCGCCTCGGGCGTCCGGGTCGTCGGAGCCGATCCCGACCCCGCGCGCTGCGAGCTGGCCGAGCGGCTGGGCGCGGCGGCCTGCGGCGATCCCGCGTCGCCGGCCGTGGCGGGCGCCGTCGCCGAACTCACCGGCGGCCACGGCGTGGACCAGGTGTACCTGGCCGCCGGCGGGGGCAGCAACCAGCCCGTCGAGCTGGCCGCGCGGCTGTGCCGGGACCGCGGGCGGGTCGTCGACATCGGCAAGTGCCGCCTGGACCTGCCGTGGAACGCGTACTACGAGAAGGAGCTCGACGTCCGGTTCTCCCGCTCCTACGGCCCCGGGCGCTACGACCCGGAGTACGAGCTGGAGGGGCGGGACTACCCGATCGGCTACGTGCGCTGGACCGAGCGGCGCAACCTGGCGTGCTTCCTCGATCTCGCCGCCCGCGGCCGCGTCGACGTGGAGCCCCTGATCTCGCACACGGCCGCATTCGACGACGCCGTCGAGACGTACCGGCGTCTCGAGGACGGCGAGCTGAAGGCCGTGGCCGTGCTGTTCCGGTACCCCGGGCAGGACGCCGAGGGGCAGGCTCCGGCCGAGGCCCCGGTGGTGACCGTGCCCGCCGTGCCCGCCCCCGTGACCGGGAAGCGGAGCCCGGTCAGGGGAGCGCGGACGCCGGTGCGCCTGGCGTTCGTCGGCGCGGGGAACTACGCCGGCTCGATGCTGCTGCCCCATCTGGCACAGCGCGACGGGGTCGAGCTGTCGACGGTCGTCACCACGACGGCGCTGTCCGCGGCCAACGCGCAGCGGAAGTTCGGGTTCGCGACGGCGACGACCGACCTCGACGCGGTGCTCGGCGACGCGTCCGTCGACGCGGTGTTCGTGGTCACCCGGCACAGCTCGCACGCCGAACTGACCCGGAAGGCGCTGCTGGCCGGCAAGGCCGTGTTCGTGGAGAAGCCGCTGGCGCTCACCGGGGACGAGCTGGCCGGGGTGCTCGCGGCGGTGGAGGAGTCGGGCAACGACCGGCTGCAGGTGGGCTTCAACCGCCGGTTCGCCCCCCTGCTGCAACAGGCCGGGCAGCGGTTCGGCGCCCGCTCCGGGCCGGCGAGCCTGCGCTACCTGGTCAACGCGGGCCGGCTCGACCACGGCAGCTGGTACCTGCGGCAGGACACGGAGGGCTCGCGGTTCGCGGGCGAGGGCGGGCACTTCATCGACACGGCGAGCCGCCTGATCGGCGCCGACCCGGTCTCGGTGTACGCGCTCGCCGCGTCGGGCAACGAGGACCTTCAGGTCGTGCTGGGTTATCCGGACGGGTCCACCGCCACCATCAGCTACGTCACCACCGGCGCGTCCGGCTTCCCCAAGGAGACCCTGGACCTGGTCGCGGACGGCAAGGTGCTGCAGCTCGACGACTTCGTCCGTACCTCGGTCTACGACGGCCGCAAGAGGTGGGTCAGTTCACGGCTGCCCAAGGCCCGGGACAAGGGTCAGTCGGCGGAGCTCGCGGCGTTCGTCAGGGCGGTGCGGACCGGCGGGCCGATGCCGGTGCCGCTCCGCTCCCTGGTCGCCACCACGGCGGCCACCCTGGCGGTGCGGGCCTCGCTGGCCGCCGGCACTCCGGTGACCCTGGCGGAGGCGCGATGACCCTGAGCGCGGGCTGGTACCTGCGGCGGCTGTCCCGCATGGGGCCGCGAGAGGTCGGCGGCCGGGTGGGCGACGCGGTGCGCAGGCGGCGATGGCGTTCGGCACAGCCGGTCGCCCCGCGCGTGACCGGCGCCCGGTTCACCGCGGTACTGCCCCCCGGGACGATCGCCGCGGTGCCGCCGGACGCCGCCGAGCGCCTCGTCGCCCAGGCGGACCGGCTGATGGCCGGGAGCGTCGAGTACTTCGGTGTGCTCCGCGACGACCTGGCCGAGCCCGACTGGTGGTACGACCCGAAGACCGGGCGCCGCGCGCCGGGGGGCTACGCCTTCGACGTGCCGTACCGCGACGAGGACACGGCCGGGGACATCAAGCAGATCTGGGAGCCGTCGCGGCACCAGTACCTCACCGTGCTGGCCGCCGCCTACGCGGTCACCGGGGACGAGCGGTACGCCGAGCGGGTGGCCGAGCACCTGCGGTCCTGGTGGGCGTCGAACGCGCCGCTGCGCGGGGTGCACTGGGTCAGCGGCATCGAGCTGGGCATCCGGCTGCTGTCCTGGGTGTGGATCCGCCGGCTGCTCGACGGCTGGCCGGGCGCGCCCGCCCTGTTCGAGGACAACCCGGTGGCGCTGCGGCAGATCTGGCACCATCAGCGGTGGCTGGCCGCCTTCCCCAGCCGGGGGTCGTCGGCCAACAACCACGTCGTCGCCGAGGCCGCCGGGCAGTTCGCCGCGGCCTGCGCCTTCGGGTGGTTCCCCTCCTCCGCGCGCTGGCGGGACGACGCGCTGCGCTCGCTGGAGCGGCATCTGCGCGGCAACACGTTCCCCTCCGGCCTCAACCGCGAGCTGGCCACCGAGTACCACGGGCTGGTGCTGGAACTCGGCCTGGCCGCGCTGGCGGAGGCGGACGCTGCCGGTGTGCCGGTGCCCGCGACGGTCCGGCTGGTGCTGCTGCGGATGACCGACGCGCTCGCCGCCGTGGTGGACGACCGGCTGCGGCCGCCGCGCCAGGGAGACGCGGACGACGGACACGGCCTGGTCGTGGACGGGGCGGGCACCGACCGCTGGGCCTCGCTGCTGGCCACCGGCGACGCCGTGTTCGGATCGCTTCCCTGGTGGCCCGAGGTGTCCGGCACCGACGTGCGCACCGGGCTGCTGGCCGCGCTGATCCTGCCGTACGCGAAACAGGGCGACGCGCCGGCCGTGACCCGCCCGGCGCGCAGGCCGGCCCATTTCGCGGATGCCGGGCTCACCGTCCTGCGCGGTCCTTCGGGCATCTGGTGCCGCTGCGACGGCGGTCCGCACGGCTTCCTGTCCATCGCCGCGCACGCCCACGCCGACGCGCTGTCCGTGGAGGTGCGGCACGACGGCGTCGAGGTGCTCGCCGACCCGGGGACGTTCTGCTACCACGGGCAGCCCGAGTGGCGGCGGTACTTCCGGTCGACGCTCGGCCACAACACCCTGGAGCTGGACGGCGCCGACCAGTCGGGCTCCGGCGGTCCGTTCCTGTGGACCCGGCACGCCCGCAGTCGCGTCCTGGCCGTGGCGGCGGCCGAGGATGGGGTGTCGCGCTGGTGCGCCGAGCACGACGGGTACGGCCCGTCCGTGCACCGCCGCCGGGTGGAGCTGACCGCGGCGAGCCGTGAGCTGCGGGTGGTGGACGAGGTGCGCGGCCCGCGCCGGGCCGTGCGCCTGGCGTTCCACCTCGGCCCGGCGATCACCGCCGACCTAGCGGGCAGCCGCGCCGTGCTCACCTGGAGCCGGGACGGCGAGGAGCGCTCGGCGGTGCTCGACCTGCCGGGCGAGCTGTCCTGGCGCGCGCATCGCGGGGAGACCGACCCGCCGCTGGGCTGGTACTCGCCGGGCTTCGGGCGCAAGGAGCCCGCCACCACGCTGGTCGGCTCCGGCTTCACCGACGGCGCACGGGGGTTCACCACCGTGCTCGGGTTTCACGGCTAGGCACAGGAACCAGGAACAGGAAGGGGGGACTCATGGGGAACACGTGGCGGGGCCGGGTGCTGTCGGCCGCGACGCCGTCGGCACTGGGGCTGGCGCTGCTGGCGACCGGCTGCGCCGGCACGCCGGACGATCCGGCGCCGAAACCGTCCGCCTCCCCCTCCCCCTCCGGTGCGCCGGCCGCGGCCCGGGTGTGCGCGAAGCCCGCGGCCGGGCCGGCCGAGGCGCCCGAGGGAGCGGTGACGGTCGATCCGGACGTCGTCGGTGACCTGGCCGCCAAGACCCGGACCAGCCCCGCGCACACCACGTTCTGGCTCCGCCCGGGCAGGCACCGGCTCGCGTCCGACCGCTACTCCCAGGTCGTCCCCAAGGCGGGCAACCGGTACGTCGGGGCGCCGGGCGCGGTGCTCGACGGGCAGAAGACCAACCAGTACGCCTTCGGCGGGAAGGCACCCGACGTCAACCTCGGCCATCTCACCGTGCAGGGCTTCGCCGCGCCGCACGACGAGGGCGTGGTCAACCACGACTCGGCCGACGGATGGCTGATCGAGCACGCCACGATCCAGTACAACTCCGGCGCGGGGCTCATGGCCGGCGACCGGCAGCGGGTCCGCGCCAGTTGCCTGCGCGGCAACGGGCAGTACGGCATCAACGCCTACAAGGGCGACGGCGTCATCGGCGGCCTGGTGCTCGAGGGCAACGAGATCGTGGACAACAACACCGGCGACTGGGAGCGGAAGCGGCCGGGCTGCGGCTGCACCGGAGGCGTCAAGTTCTGGGCGGTCCAGGGCGCCGACGTCCGGGGCAACTGGGTGCACCACAACCGCGGGACGGGGTTGTGGGCGGACACCAACAACAACGACTTCCTGATCGAGCACAACGTGCTGGAGGACAACCAGGGTGCCGCGCTGATCTACGAGACCAGCTACAACGCGGTCGTCCGCGAGAACACGATCCGGCGCAACAACTGGGTCGAGGGCCGTGAGAACACCGAGGGCGGCGACACCTTCCCGTTCGCCACCGTCTACATCTCCGAGTCCGGCGGCGAGCCGCGGATCGCGGCCCGCACGGACGAGATCGAGATCTACCGCAACGTGCTGGAGGACAACTGGTCCGGGATCACCCTGTGGGAGAACGCCGACCGGTTCTGCAACAGCCCCGCCAACACCTCGTCCGGCGACTGCACCCTGCTGGTGAACGACGTCGATCGCTGCGTGCGCCCGGCGATCGCCGAGGCACCCCTGTACGCCGACTGCCGGTGGAAGACCCAGCGGGTGGACATCCACCACAACCGCTTCGTCCTGGACAGGACCGCCGTCGAGTGCACGGCGAACTGCGACCGCATGGCGCTGCTCGCCAACTACGGCACTTATCCGGACTGGTCCCCGTACCAGGGCGAGCGGGTGGCCGAGGCCGTCACCCTCCGGCAGCACAACCGCTGGCACGACAACGTCTACGTGGGGCCGTGGCGGTTCGTCGTCCACGACCCCGGCCGGGTCCTCGACTCCCGGGGGTGGCGGGGCGCGCCCTACCGGCAGGACTCGGGCAGCACCTTCCGTGCGGGTAGGGGTGGTTGAGATGGACGCGGACCGTTCACCGAAGCTGGTCGGCACGGCCTGGGGGCTGCTGGTACTCAACACGCTCGGCTCCACGGGGGCGGAGACGGTCGTCCCGCTGCCCCGCTCGCTCATCCAGATGGTCACCATGGGCGCGCTGGCCGTCGCGTTCACCCTGGCGCTCGCCCTCAACGTCCGGCTGCGGGTGCGCCCCAGTGCCTACCTGCTCCTGCTCACCCTGCTGCTGGTACCGAGCCTGATCTCCAGCGCCGACCTGGAGTCCGGGTTCGGGGCGCTGTTCCGCTGCGCCCGGCTGGCTCTCTTCGTCGCCACGCTGTGGCTGCTCAGCCGCTGGTGGGACGGCGGCACGACCTTCGTACGGCATCACATCAGGCTGTACTTCCTGGTCCTGTGCTCGGTGGCCGCCGGGGCGCTCGTCTCGCCGGGTGCGGCCATGCCCGACCTCTACGGCGGTCGGCTGGTCGGCGCGCTGTGGCCGCTCACCCCGCCGCAGATCGGACAGTACGCCGCGGTGATCATCGGGCTCACCGTGCTGCTCCTGCTGAGCCGCCGCACCGACCGGCGCGGCGCGGCGATCGTCATCGTGCCCTCGCTGGTGCTGCTGCTGCTGACCCACACCCGTACGGCCACGCTCGGTCTGCTCGTCGGTCTGGCGCTCGCGATCGGCTCGCTCACCCTGACCAGCGCCGCCGCCCGCCGGTTCTTCTCCTGGGCGGTGCTGTGCGCCGCGGTGGCCGCGGTGGTGTTCGCCTCGGCGCTGCGGGCGTGGTTCCTGCGGGGGCAGACCGAGGAGAACTTCAGCAACCTCACCGGCCGCGCCAAGGTCTGGGACGCCCTGCTGGCGGCGCCCCGGACGACCGGGGAGAAGGTGTTCGGCCTGGGGCTGGGCGACAAGTCGTTCGACGGGCTGCCGATCGACAACAGCTGGCTGGCTGTGTACCACGAGCAGGGCCTGATCGGCGTCGCCCTGGTGGCGACGGTCTTCGTCGTGCTGGGCGGTGTCGCGCTGCTGCGGCCGCCGTCCCCGGCGAGGGCCTGCGCGATCTTCCTGATCGGTTACTGCGGGCTGGCGTCGTACACCGAGGCGGGCCTCGGCGACGCCTCGCCGTATCTGCTGCACCTGGCGGTGGCCGCCTCCCTGCTGGCGCCCCCGGCGCCCCCGGCCGCTCCCCCGCCGGCTCCCGACATCCCCCGGCGCCGCGTCCCGCGTTGGGCCCGCACCTCGGAGGTGACCTGATCATGCACGTCCTCGTGGTGCACAACCGCTACAACTCGGCGCAGCCGAGCGGCGAGAACAACGTCGTCGACCAGGAGGTCGAGCTGCTGCGCGCGGCCGGTCACCGGGTCGGGGTGTTCGAGCGGCGCAGCGACGACATCGCCGGCCGGTCGCTGCCGGGCAAGGTCGCGGTGCCGCTCCTGGTGCCGTGGAACCCGGCGGTCCGCTCGGAGCTGGCCGCCCGGCTGCGGGCCGAGCGGCCGGACGTGGTGCACGTGCACAACGTCTTCCCGCTGCTGTCGCCCGCGGTCCTCGCGGCCTGCGCCGACGCCGGGGTGCCGGCCGTCGCCACGCTGCACAACTACACGCAGATCTGTCCGCCCGGCACGCTGCAGCGCGAGGGCCGGCCGTGTACCGAGTGCGTCGGGACGGCGCCGCTGCCCGCCGTGCGGCACGGCTGCTACCGGAACTCGCGGCTGGCGACGGTGCCGCTCGCGCTCAGCCTGTCGGTCAACCGGCGGCGCTGGTGGTCCGGGGTGGAGCGGTTCTTCTGCATCTCGGCGGCGCAGCGCGAGGTCCTGGTGCGGGCCGGCATGCCGGCCGGGCGGCTGGCGGTGAAGCACAACTTCGTGCCCGATCCGGACGTCCGCCGCTCGGGCCCCGGCGAGCACCTGCTCTACCTGGGCCGGCTCGCCGAGGCCAAGGGCGTACGGCTGCTGATGGCCGCGTGGGACGAGATCGCCGCGGGCGGCGGTGTGGGCGTGCCGCTCGTCATCGCCGGGGCGGGGCCGCTGGAGGACGAGGTCACCGCCTGGGCCGCGGGCCGGGACGACGTGCGCCACGTCGGCCTGTACGACCCGGAGCAGTGCCGCCGGGCGATCGCCCGGTCGGTGGCCGTGGTGGCTCCCTCGACGTGGCTGGAGGCCTTCGGCCTGGTGGTCGTGGAGGCGATGGCGGCGGGGGTGCCGACCGTCGCCGCCGGGCACGGAGCCTTCGTCGAGCTGGTCGAGGACGGGGGGACCGGGTTGCTGCACCGGCCGGGCGAGGCCGCCTCGCTCGCCGCGTGCCTGCGCCGGATCACGGCCGAGCCGGACCTGAACCGGCGGATGGGCCTGGCGGCCCGGCGCCGTTACGAACGGGGTTTCAGCCCGGAGGTCGGGCTGGAGCGTCTGGAGGAGGGGTACCGCACCGCGATCGCGGTGCGGTCAGCACTGGCCCGCGGCGGGGACACCCCCGCGGGCAGGGGGGATGGGGGCAGTAGATGACACGATGCCGACTCTGCGGTTCGGCGGCGATGGAGAGCGTCGTCGACCTGGGAGCGACTCCGCCGTGCGAGAGCTTCCTCGCGGCGGACCGACTGGACCGGCCGGAGCCGACGTACCCGCTGCACCTGCGGGTCTGCACCGACTGCTGGCTGGCGCAGATTCCCGCACTGATCACGCCGGAGGAGACCTTCACGCAGTACGCGTACTTCTCCTCCTACTCGACCTCGTGGGTGGAGCACGCGCGCACCTTCGTCGCCGGCGCCGTGGAGCGGCTGGGCCTGGGCCCGGACGCCTTCGTGGTCGAGGTCGCGAGCAACGACGGGTACCTGCTGAGGCACATGGTGGACCGCGGGATCCGCTGCCTCGGCATCGAGCCGTCGGTCAACGTGGGCGCGGCGGCGCGGGAGGCGGGCGTGCCCACGCTCACGGAGTTCCTGAGCCCGGAGACCGGCGCGGGCGTCCGCGCCGAGCACGGTCCCGCGGACCTCGTCGTGGCCAACAACGTGTACGCGCACATTCCCGACGTGGTCGGCTTCACCCGGGGGCTGCGCGCCCTGGTCGCCGACGACGGCTGGGTCTCCGTCGAGGTGCAGCACCTGCTGACGCTGATCGAGGAGAACCAGTACGACACGATCTACCACGAGCACTTCCAGTACTACACGGTCGCGTCCGCGATCCGCGCGCTGGCGAGCGGCGGGCTGACGCTGGTGGACGTCGAGCTGCTGCCCACGCACGGGGGTTCCATCCGGCTGTGGGCCCGGCCCGCCGAGGTGGCCGGTGAGCCGAGCGGGCGGGTGGCCGACGTGCTGGACCGGGAGAAGGCGGCCGGGCTGCAGGAGCTGTCCGGGTACACGGAGTTCTCCGCCCGGGTCGCGAAGGTCCGCCGTGACCTGCTGCGGTTCCTGGTCGAGGCGGCCGAGCGCGGTGAGACGGTGGTCGGCTACGGGGCGCCGGGCAAGGGCAACACCCTGCTCAACCACTGCGGCATCCGGCCCGACCTGCTCGCGTACACCGTCGACCGCAACCCCTACAAGCACGGCAGGTTCACCCCGGGCACCCGCATCCCGATCCTGTCCCCCGAGCGGATCGCCGCCGACCGGCCGGACTACGTCCTGGTCCTCCCGTGGAACCTGCGGGCCGAGCTGGTCGAGCAGCTCTCCTTCGTGCACGAGTGGGGCGGCCGGCTGGTCTTCCCCATCCCGGAACTGAGCATCGTCGAGGCCGCGTCCCGAGAGGTCACAGCATGAAGGTCGTACTGTTCTGCGGCGGTTACGGGATGCGGATGCGCGAGGGCGCCTCCGACGACGTGCCGAAGCCCATGGCGATGGTCGGCCCGCGGCCGCTGATCTGGCACGTGATGCGCTATTACGCGCACTACGGGCACAAGGAGTTCATACTCTGCCTCGGATACGGGGCGCACCACATCAAGGAGTTCTTCCTCAACTACGAGGAGACGACGTCCAACGACTTCGTGCTGCGGGGCGGCCGGACCGAGCTGCTGTCCACCGACATAGCCGACTGGACGATCACCTTCGCGCAGACCGGTATCGAGTCGCCGATCGGTGAGCGGCTGCGCCGGGTGCGGCACCACCTGGACGGCGACGAGATGTTCCTCGCCAACTACGCCGACGTGCTCACCGACGCTCCGCTGCCCGAGATGATCGACTCCTTCGCCCGACGCGACGCGGGCGCCTCGATGATGGTGGTGCCGCCCCAGTCCTCGTTCCACTGCGTGGACCTCGGCGAGGACGGCCTGGTGGGGGGCATCACCGCGGTCAGCGACCTGCCGCTGTGGGAGAACGGCGGCTACTTCGTGCTCCGCCAGGAGGTCTTCGACCACATCCCCGAGGGCGGTGACCTGGTGGCCGACGGCTGCACCGAACTGGCCAAGCGCGGGCGGCTGGTGGCGCACCAGCACCGCGGCTTCTGGAAGCCGACCGACACCGTGAAGGAGCGGGCCGCGCTCGACGCCGCCTACACCCGCGGGGAACGCCCGTGGGCCGTGTGGGAGCGGGACGGCGCGACGCCGTACGCCGGGGTGGGGTCCGCGTGATCCGGCTCGGTGCCGGGCCCGCGGACCGGGTCGTCGCGGTGGGTGCGCACTGCGACGACATCGCCATCGGCGCCGGAGGCACCCTGCTGACGGTGTGCCGGGCACGGCCGGGGGTGCGTGTCGACGCGCTGGTGCTCTCCGGCGGTGGCGGCGAGCGGGAGCAGGAGGAGCGGGACGCGCTCACCGCCTTCTGCCCGGGCGCGGACCTGCGGGTGACCGTGCTCAAGCTGCCGGACGGCCGCATGCCGGCGCACTGGGAGGAGGCCAAGGCCGCGGTCGAGGAGCTGCGGGAGCGGACCGAGCCGGACCTCGTGCTGTCCCCGCGCACCGACGACGCCCACCAGGACCACCGCGGCCTGGCGAAGCTCATGACCACGGCGTTCCGGGACCACCTCGTGCTCCGTTACGAGATCGTCAAGTGGGACGGCGACCTCGGCCGCCCGTCGGCGTACCAGCCGTTGACGCCGGAGGTCGCCGAGGAGAAGGTGCGGCTGCTGCAGGAGCACTACCCCTCGCAGCGGCACCGGCCCTGGTACGACCGGGAGGCCTTCCTCGGCCTCGCCCGGATCCGCGGCATCGAATGCCACGCCCGCTACGCCGAGGCGTTCGACGTCGCCAAACTCACTCTCAACCTGGGGGGTTGAACCTTGCGCGTACTGCTCACCGGACACCAGGGCTACCTGGGCACCGTGATGGCCCCGGTCCTCGAGGCCGCCGGACACGAGGTCGTCGGCCTCGACGCCGGCCTGTTCGCCGACTGCGTCCTGGGACCGGCGCCCGACGACCCGCCGGGGCAGCGGGTGGACCTGCGCGACGTGACGGCCGAGCACGTGGCCGGGGTGGACGCGGTGATCCACCTGGCCGCGCTCTCCAACGACCCGCTGGGCTCGCTGGCGCCGGAGCTGACCTACGACATCAACCACCACGCCTCCGTACGGCTCGCCCGGCTGGCCCGCGACGCGGGCGTGCAGCGCTTCCTGTACGCGTCCACGTGCTCGGTCTACGGCGCCGCGGGCGGCGGCGAACTGGTGACCGAGGACGCGCCGCTGCGGCCGGTGACGCCGTACGCGGAGTCCAAGGTGCGGGTGGAGGACGACCTGCACGCGCTGTCCGACGGCGACTTCAGCCCGGTGTACATGCGCAACGCCACCGCGTTCGGGTACTCGCCCCGGCTGCGCGCCGACATCGTGCTGAACAACCTGGTGGGTCACGCGCTGCTGTCCGGCGAGGTCCTGGTGCTCTCCGACGGCACCCCCTGGCGGCCGCTGGTGCACGCGGCCGACATCGCCCGGGCCTTCACGGCGGCTCTGGAGGCGCCGCGCGAGGCGGTGCACGACCGGGCGTTCAACATCGGCAGCGAGGTCAACAACGTCACGGTCGCCGAGATCGCCGAGGAGGTCGCCGCGGCGGTGTCCGGCTCGAAGGTGGTGATCACCGGGGAGACCGGAGCCGATCCGCGCTCCTACCGGGTGGACTTCTCCCGGTTCCGCACGGCGCTCCCCGGCTTCGACTGCGAGTGGACGGTGAAGCAGGGCGCCCTGGAACTCGCCGACGCCTACCGGAAGCACGGGCTGACCCGGGAGGACTTCGAGCGCCGCTTCACCCGGCTGGCCGTGCTGCGCGAGGCCTCCGGGACCGGTGCCGTCGACGACACCCTGCGGTGGCGCCGATGACCGAGCCCGGGGAGGAGATGTACGCGCTGGTGGAGCGGCTGTACCCGCTGTGCCGGAGCATCACGGGCGACGGTGTGCGCGCGACCCTGCGGATCGTCGACGAGTACATCCCTCTGCACGTGCACGAGGTGCCGACCGGGACGCAGGTCCTGGACTGGACGGTGCCGCAGGAGTGGAACATCCGGGACGCGTACGTCGCCGACGCGTCCGGCCGCCGGGTCGTCGACTTCGCCGCGTCGAACCTCCATGTGCTCGGCTACAGCGTGCCGGTGTCGGCGACCATGCCGCTGGCGGAGCTGCGCCCGCACCTGCACACCCTGCCGGAACAGCCGTCCCTGGTGCCGTACCGCACCAGCTACTACCAGCCCCGGTGGGGTTTCTGCCTGGCCCAGGAGACCCTGGACGCGCTTCCCGAGGGCGACTACGAGGTCCGCGTCGACTCCACGCTGGCCGACGGGCATCTCACCTACGCCGAGCACGTGGTCCCCGGGCAGGTCACCGACGAGGTGCTCGTCTCCTGCCACGTCTGCCACCCGTCGCTGGCCAACGACAACATGGCCGGTGTCGCGGTGGCGGTGTTCCTGGCCAGGGCGCTGGCGGAGCGGCAGCCGTACTACACCTACCGGTTCGTCTTCGCGCCCGGCACCATCGGGGCGATCACCTGGCTGGCCCGCAACCGGGAGCGGGTGGAGCGGGTCAAGCACGGTCTGGTGCTGGCCTGCGCGGGCGACCCGGGGCAGCTGACGTACAAGCAGAGCCGGCGCGGTGACGCGGAGATCGACCGGGTGCTGCGGCATGTGCTCACCGCCTCCGAACGTCCGCACCGCGTAGCCGAGTTCACGCCGTACGGCTACGACGAGCGCCAGTACTGCTCGCCCGGGTTCGACCTCGGTGTGGGTTCGCTCACCCGGACCCCCTACGCGGGCTACCCCGAGTACCACACCTCGGCGGACGACCTGGACCTCGTCTCCCCGGCGGCGATGGCGGACACCCTCGCCGTCTGCCGCGAGGCGTTCGGGCTCCTGGACCGCAACCGGCGGTACGTCAACCTCAGCCCGTACGGGGAACCGCAGTTGGGCAGGCGTGGGCTGTACGAATCGCTCGGCGGGCGCAGCGACGCGCAGCAGGCCCAGATGGCCATGCTGTGGGTGCTCAGCCTCTCCGACGGCGAGCACAGCCTGCTGGACGTCGCCCAGCGCTCCGGGCTGCCGTTCGACACCGTAGCCGTCGCGGCCGACGCCCTGCACGGCGCCGGACTGATCAAGGCATGACGCCGATGACCGTCGAGGGGGAGAAGTCCACCACACCGGCACAGCCCGCCCGGCGGGGTGTCGTCGGCAGGCTGTCCTGGGGGCTGGCCGACCAGGCGGCCTCCAGCCTGTCCAACTTCGTGGTGGGCGTCTACGTGGCGCGCTCGCTGGGACTGACCGCCTTCGGCGTGTTCAGTCTGGCCTGGGTGACCTACGGTGTGGTGCTCAACGTCTCCCGCGGGCTGGCCACCGATCCCCTCGTGGTCCGCTTCAGCGGCGTACCGGAAGCGTCCTGGCGCGGGGCGGTGGCACGGTCCTCGGGTACCGCGCTCCTCGTCGGCAGCGGTATCGGCACGGTGAGTCTGGTCACCGGGCTCGTCATCGGCGGCCAGGTGGGGGCCGCGTTCGCCGCCCTGGGCGTCGTGCTGCCGGGGCTGCTGCTGCAGGACGCCTGGCGGTACTCGTTCTTCGCCGCCGGAGCCGGCCGCAAGGCGTTCGTCAACGACGTCGTGTGGGCGGTCGCGCTCGTCCCGGCGATGGTGGTGGCGGCCCACGTGGGCAGCGTGACGGCCTTCCTCCTCGCCTGGGGCGGCTCCGCCGCGGCGGCCGCCGTCCACGGCTGTTTCCAGTCCGGCATCCGGCCCCGGGTGGCCGGGGCCCGCGAGTGGCACCGCGACCACCGCGACCTCGGATACCGGTACCTGGCCGAGAACGTCGGTGTCAGCGGCGCGAGCCAGATACGCGCGTACGGGCTCGGCGCGATCGTCGGGGTCGGCGCGGTGGGCGTGATCCGCGGCGCGGAGCTCCTGCTCGGCCCGTTCCTCGCGGTGCTGATGGGTCTGTCACTGGTCACCGTGGCGGAGTCGGCGCGGGTGCTCCGCCAGGCCCCGGAGCGGCTCGGGAGGTTCTGCTTCCTGCTCGGCGCCGGTCAGTCCGTCGCCGCCGTGCTCTGGGGCGCGGCACTGCTGCTGGTGCCGGACCGGCTCGGCGGGCTCGTGCTCGGTGACGTCTGGAGCGCCTCCTCGGAGCTCATCGTGCCGGTCACGCTCAGCGTCGCGGGCGCCGGGCTCGGCACCGGCGCGGCGGCGGGTCTGCGGGCGCTCGCCGCGGCCCGGCGCAGTCTGCGCTGTCAGTTGTTCGCCTCCGCCTGCTACGTCGCCGGCGGGCTCGGCGGCGCGGTCGCGGGCGGCACGGTCGGTTCGGCCTGGGGCGCCGCCGCCGCCTCCGTCTGCGGTTCGGCCGTGTGGTGGCTGCAGCTGCGGGCCGCCCTGCGCGAGCGCCACGACCTTTCCCTTCCCGAAGTGAGGACCACATGACCCCCCACCCCCGGCTGAGCATCGGCCTTCCCGTCTACAACGGCGAGGAGTATCTGGCCGAGTCGCTGGACGCCCTCCTCGGGCAGACCTACGAGGACTTCGAACTGGTGATCTCCGACAACGCGTCGACCGACGGCACGCAGGACATCTGCCGCCGGTACGCGGCGCGGGACTCCCGCATCCGGTACATCCGGCTGCCCCGGAACATCGGCGCCGCCCCGAACCACAACTACGTGTTCACCGAGTGCCGGGGTGAGCTGTTCAAGTGGGCCTCGCACGACGACCTCTACGCCCGGGACCTGCTGCGCCGCTGCGTCGAGGCGCTGGACGAGCGGCCGGAGGTGGTCCTCGCGCACAGCGGCCAGGCGGTCATCGACGGGGACGGCAAGGTGAAGGTCCCCTACGCGTACGGTCTCGCCACCGACTCGCCGCGTGCCCCGGAGCGCTTCCGCAGCCTGCTGTTCGAGCCCGGGGGCGACGACTTCTACGGGGTGATGCGGGCCGACACCCTGCGCCGCGTGAAACCGCACGACAGCTATCACCACGCGGACCGCACGTTCGTCGCCGAGATCACCCTGCACGGGCCCTTCCACCAAGTGCCGGAGCTGCTGTACTTCCGCCGCGACCACCCCACCCGTGCCGAACGGGCGAACCCGTCCAAGCGGTCCCGGTGCGTCAACCTGGATCCGCGCCGGGCCGGGCCACTGCACCCGACACCCCGCCTGCTCGCCGAGTACGTCTGGGGGTTCGTCTCCGCGATCGGGCGGGCCCCGCTGTCCTCGGCCGACCGGCGCGCGTGCCACCGGCAGCTGGCCGCGTGGCTGACCAGCCGGGTCCGTCCCGGTGCCGGCGAGCGGGTCGAGGACCGCGCTCCGGTCGGGCCGGGCAGGCTCAGCGTCTCCGTCGACTCCCTCGTCGCCGGCCGCGGGAAGGGGCAGGCATGACTTCCCACGAGAAGCCGCTGCGGATCGGCCTGTTCGGTCTGCTCGGATCGGGCAACAGCGGCAACGACGGTTCGCTCGAGACCGTGCTCGGCCATCTCCGCACCGCGTATCCCGGGGCGGTCGTGGACGCCATGTGCGGCGGTCCCGAGCTCGTCGCGACGCGGTACGGAATCCCCGCGACACGGCTGAACTGGTACCGAGGGGAGTACAGGACCGCGTCACGGGTGAACGCCGTCGCGGCGAAGGGGCTGGGCAAACTCGTCGACGTCGTGCGCACCGCCGCCTGGGTGCGCCGGCACGACGCCGTGATCGTGCCGGGCACGGGCGTGCTGGAGACCACGCTGCCGCTCAGGCCGTGGGGCTTTCCGTACTCGCTGTTCCTGCTCTGTGCGGCGGGACGGCTGACCGGCACCCGGGTCGGGCTGGTCAGCGTCGGTGCCGGCCCGATCGGCAACCGGCCGACGCGTGTCCTGACCCGCTGGTCGACACGGCTGGCCGCGTACCGGTCCTACCGCGACACCCATTCGCGCGACGCGATGCGGGCGATGGGCGTGGACACGGCGCGGGACGAGGTCTACGCGGACCTGGTGTTCGCCCTGCCGGCGCCGGTGGCGAACGAGCCCGCGGGCGCGCCGGGCCCGGTCTGCGTCGGCGTCATGGACTTCCACGGCAACAACGACGAACGCGACCGGGCCGAGGAGATCCACCGGCGCTACCTGGACGGGACGACGCGTTTCGTGCGCGCGCTCGTCGCCGACAACCGGCCGGTCCGGCTGCTCACCGGCGACGAACTCGACCGGCCGGTGGCCGCGGCGATCGTCGACGCGGTGGGCTCCCCCCTGGTCACCGTCGCCGAGGCGGCCTCGCTGGCCGACCTGATGAAGGAGACGGCGTGCGCCGACGCCGTGGTGGCGACCCGCTACCACAACATCGTGTGCGCGCTGAAGGTCGGCGCCCCGACCCTCGCGCTCAGCTACTCGGCCAAGAGCGACACCCTCATGGCCGAGATGGGCATGGGCGCGTACTGCCACCCGGCCCGTGAGACCGACGCCGACCGGCTGCTCGAACAGTTCCGGGAGCTGGAGCGGAACTCGGCACACGTGCGGCGCACCCTGTCCGAGCGGAACCTGGCCGTCGCCCGGCGCGTGCAGCAGCAGTACACCGCCCTGGCCGCGGCGCTGTTCCCGGCGCACCACCCCACCCACGCCCTGCGGGAGACACCATGAAGGCGAGAGAAGTTCCCGAGATCGCCGGCGCGTACCTGTTCGAGCCGACGCCGCACGCCGACGAACGCGGCTTCTTCTGCCGCACCTTCGACGCCGACGTGGTCCGCTCGGTGGGTCTGGACCCGGCGGCCTTCGTCCAGGACAGCGTGTCCCGCTCGGTCCGCGGCGTGCTGCGCGGCATGCACCTGCGCTCCGGCGCCGGAGAGGCCAAGCTGGTGCGGTGCTCGCACGGGGCCGTCTTCGACGTGATCGTCGACCTGAGGCCCGACTCGCCGACGTACCTGGGCCGGGCCTCCTTCGAGCTGTCCGGCGAGACCCAGACGACTCTCTACGTACCGGCGGGATGTGCGCACGGCTTCCAGTCGCTGACGGACCCCTCCGACGTCTCGTACCGGATCGACCGCCCGCACGATCCCGCCGAGGACGTGACGATCGCCTTCGACGATCCGGACCTCGCCATCGACTGGCCGCTGCCGGTCACCTCGGCGTCCGAGCGGGACCGGCGGGCACCGAGCCTCGCCGAGGTCCTCAAGCACAGGGAAGGGTGACGGCCCGAGTGAACGCGGAAGAACCGAGTCTGCCCCGGTCGTCGCGGGCGAACGAGCGGTTGCACGCCATGGTCCCCGGGGGCGCGCACACCTACGCCAAGGGCGACGACCAGTACCCGGAGGACCTGGCGCCGGTGATCAGCCACGGCAGCGGTGCCCACGTGTGGGACGTCGACGGCAACCGCTACATCGAGTACGGCTCCGGCCTGCGCTCGGTCAGCCTCGGTCACGCCCACCCCCGCGTGACAGAAGCCGTGCGGCGGGAACTCGACCGGGGCGGCAACTTCGTCCGGCCGTCCGTGGTGGAGGTCGATGCGGCGGAGCACTTCCTCGCGACCGTGCCGACGGCCGAGATGGTGAAGTTCGCCAAGAACGGCTCCGACGCCACCACGGCCGCCGTGCGCCTGGCCCGCGCGGCCACCGGGCGCCCGCGGGTGGCCGTCTGCGCCGACCATCCGTTCTTCTCCGTCGACGACTGGTTCATCGGCACCACGCCGATGTCCGCCGGCGTCCCGGCCGCGACCGACGCACTCACCGTGGCGTTCCCCTACGGGGACCTGGCCGCCACGGAGGAGATGCTCACCCGGCACCGGGACGAGGTGGCCTGCCTGATCCTGGAACCCGCCACGCACGCGGAGCCGCCGCCCGGTTACCTCGCCGGGCTGCGCGACCTGGCCCACCGGCACGGCTGCGTCCTCGTCTTCGACGAGATGATCACCGGCTTCCGCTGGTCGGAGGCGGGCGCCCAGAGCCTGTACGGCGTCGTCCCCGACCTCTCCACGTTCGGCAAGGCGCTGGGCAACGGGTTCGCGGTCTCCGCGCTGGCCGGACGCCGGGACCTGATGGAGCGGGGCGGGCTGCGCCACTCCGGTGAGCGGGTGTTCCTGCTGTCCACCACCCACGGCGCGGAGACGCACGCTCTGGCGGCGGCGATGGCGGTGCAGGCCACCTACGTGGCGGAGGGCGTCACCGCGCGGCTGCACGTCCTCGGGGAACGGCTGGCGGCGGGTGTCCGCGAGGCGGCGGCCGGTATGGGTGTCGGCGACCACGTCGTCGTCCGGGGCCGGGCCAGCAACCTGGTCTTCGCCACCCTCGACGAGAACGGGCGGCCGTCGCAGGAGTACCGCACCCTCTTCCTGCGGCGGCTCCTCGCGGGCGGCGTGCTGGCCCCGTCGTTCGTGGTGAGCGCCGCGCTCAGCGACGCCGACATCGACCAGACCGTCGACGTGGTGGCACAGGCCTGTGCGGTGTACCGGAAGGCCCTGGACGCCGCCGACCCCACACCGTGGATGGGCGGGCGGGCGGTGAAACCGGTGTTCCGCCGCACGGTGTGAGCCGCGGAGGCGGAGGGCCGTTGACGCGACAGGCCGTCAGCAGATGCCGTCGCCGGCATCACTGACGGCCGGCGTCGGCCCTCCGGTCGGCGGCCCGGGCGGGCGGCGCACCGGACATCCGGGCGTGCCTCTCGCCTTGCCGGTCGGACTGCCTGCACACTCTCCGCGCGGCCAGCCGGTCGGCCGTCGCGTCGACCAGGCAGGCGGTCACCGGCACCACCGCGAGCGCGGTGCACCATCCGCCCACGGTGTCGGTCGGGTAGTGCGAGCCCAGGACGACCTGCGCCCAGCCCATGACCGCGCCGGCCACCAGCCCCGCGGCGAACACGCACGTCACGCCGGCCACCCTGCCGAGGCCGAGCCGGCCGGTCGCGAGCAGCGACACCATGAGGGCGATCGCGGTGAGGAAGGCGGTGTGTCCGCTCGGGTAGGACAGGTTGTCGCCGTGGATCGTACGTCCCACCACGGGCTTGAGCAGGGTCGTCGCCCCCACGGTCAGGCCGGTGCCGGTCACGAGGAACACGGCCGCGCGCGGGTCCCGCAGCAGCAGGCAGCCCGTCACGAGCACCGCGACCAGCAGCGCGGCCCCCACCGGCTCCCCCACGAAGTCCGTGGCCGAGGCGACGTGCCGCCACGGCGCCCCCGCCCCGTCCACCGCCGTCCAGATCCGCAGGTCCGTGGTGCCGGGCTCGCTGTCGCGGGCGTACGCCGCCCCGAGGGCGACGACCACCGACGCGGCCAGGGACGCGATCACGCCCAGCCACACGCGCAGCGGCGGCGCCAGCACCGCCGACGCCGGCCGGGCGGTCGCCCGCCCGCTTTCCCCGGGGGGCCTGCGGTACTCTCCCACGTCCTCGTCCACTCCCCCGCGTCGCCCGGCTCACGGGCGTACCGCCGATCAACCTCGGGCCGAGGCCACGGTAGTCGCTCCCGCGGGCCGGACAACAGCCGATTCGGGCCATTGCGCAAAGGGTGCCGCGAATCGTTCGGCGATGTCCCGGAACTCCCCTCCGCCGGCGCGGCCGTCGTCCGAGCCGCCCCGGACCGCGGCCCGGCACCGTGCTACGCCTTGCGGGCCATCCCGGCGGCGATGAGGTGCTCCCAGACGGTCAACTCCCGCTCGCCGCCGTCGCCCGCCGGGCCGCGGCCGGGCTCGGGGCGCCACCGGGGCGCCGGCACTATCCCGGGCTCCAGGATCTCCAGGCCGTCCAGCAGGGCCTCGATCTCCGCGTCGGTCCGCCACCTGCCGCGGCCGAACGTGCCCTGGAGGACCTTCTCGGCCTGCACCGTCTCGGGGTTGTCCCCGGAACGGAAGTGGCTGACGAAGAAGTGGCTCCCGGACGGCACCTGGTCCCGCCAGTACCGGACGATCCCGGCGGGGTCCTCCTCGTCGTTGACGTGGTGGAGGACGGCGCTGAACATGACGGCGACGGGGCGGTCGAAGTCGATCAGTTCCCGGGTGTCCGGGTGGTTCCTGATCGCCTCGGGATCGCGTACGTCGACGGGCACGACCCGGGTGCGGTCGTTCTCCTCGAGCAGCGCACGCCCGTGGACCAGGACCTGGGGATCGGTGTCGACGTACACCACCCTCGCTCCCGGCGCGCGCCGTTGGGCGACCTGGTGCACGTTGTCGGCGGTGGGCAGGCCGCTGCCCAGGTCGATGAACTGCCGCACTCCGGCCGTCGTGACGAGCTCCCCGACCGCCCGGGTCAGTGCCGCGCGGTTGGCGAACGCGATCGCCACCGAACCGGGGAGGTCGCGCTTGAACACGTCACCGATCTCCCGGTCCACCGCGTAGTTGTCCTTGCCACCGAGCAGGTAGTCGTAGACCCGGGCGATGCTGGGTCTGGTGCTGTCGATGGAGGAACTCTCTCCCGTCATGGCGCTCATCTTCTCCCCCGCCGAGGCGCCCCGGCCACCACTTCCTTGACCTTGACACGGTGAGAAGGTCTTCACTGCTCGCCGAGGAGGTGGTCCCCATGACCATGACGGGGCAGGACACGGACCCGGTGCGAGCGCTCCGGGGTCTGGAGAACGGATCGGCGACCGTGCGGTTGCGGGCGGCCCTGGCCGTCGGCACGACACCGGACCCGCGCTTCGTCGACGCGCTCGTCGAACGGTCAGCGGTCGAACCGGAGTTCTTCGTTCGCGACATGCTGACCTGGGCGCTCACCCGGCACCCGGTGTCCCTGACGCTCCCGCGGCTGGTCCGTGAGGTGGGCTCGACGCGTCCGCAGGCACGGAGTCAGGCGCTGCACACGCTGTCCAAGATCGGGGACCGGCGGGCGTGGCCGGTGATCACTGCGGCGGTGCTGACCGACGCCGACGACGAGGTGGCGCGCAGTGCCTGGCGGGCCGCCGTCCTGCTCGTCCCCGAGGGCGAGGAGACCGCGCTGACCTCGGTGCTGGCGACGCAGTTGGGCCGCGGCGACCGTCACACGCAGCTGAGTCTCAGCCGGGCGCTGGTGGCGCTCGGTGAGGCGGTCGTGGCGGTTCTGGAGACCGCGGCGAAGGCGCCGGCCGAGCCCGTACGGGCGCACGCCCTCGCCACCCTCCGGCTGCTGCGCGACCCCGATGCCGGGTTCGAGCCGGCGCTCGAGGAGGCCAGACGCGTCGTGGCACTCGGCGGGCCGGGCCCCGAGGGACCATAGGACCGTGTTGATCGGTGAGGTGGCGCGACGGTCCGGGGTGAGTGCCCGCATGCTCAGGCACTACGAGTCGCTCGGCCTGGTGCGGCCGTCGGGCCGTACGGGCGCCGGTTACCGGGAGTACTCCCAGGAGGACATCCGGCGGATCTTCCACGTCGAGAGCCTGCGGTCGCTGGGGTTGTCGCTGCGGGAGATCGGCCGGGCGCTCGACGAGCCCGGTTTCGCGCCCGCGTCCCTCGTCGACGACCTCGTCCAGCGGACCCGTGAACGCATCGCGGCCGAGACGGAGTTGCTCACCCGGCTGCGCCGGATCGACGCGGCGGGACCGGCCGGCTGGGAGGACGTCCTCCAGGTCGTCGCGCTCCTGCAGGCACTCGGTTCGAAGAGCGCCGACACCCGTCAGCGCGCGGCCCTCTCGTCGGTCCACGAGGCCGCGGTGCCGGTGGAGGCCCTGGTCGAGGCCGCGTTGAACGAGACGGACCCCAACGTCGCCGGGGCCCTGCGCTGGGCGCTGGCGCGAGCGGGCGACGACGGCACGGCCCTGCTGGTCCGGGGCCTCGGTTCACCGGTGGCCGCGGTGCGGGAGCGTGCGGTCCAGGCCCTGGCGGAGCTTCCCGGCGAGGAGGCCGCGGCACAACTGCGGCTGGCGCTCGACGGTCCCGACCCCGTGGTCCGCGGGTACGCGGCGCTGGCGCTCGGGACCCGTGGGGTGGGCGACGCGATCCCGACGCTCGTCGACATGGTCGTGGCGGGCAGGAACGACACCGACGCCGCGGACGCGCTGAGCGTGCTGGCGGACGAGGCCGCGACGGCGGACCGGATCGCGAGGGGCCTCGTCGGCCGTCTCGACGACGCGAGCACGCGGCCGCCCGCCCGCGGCCGGCTGACCCAGGCGCTGGCGGGCATCCCGGGCCCGACGGCCACCGGCGCCCTGGTGCGGCTGGCCGCGGACGCGGACCGTGCCGTCGCGCTGACCGCGGCCTATCTTCTCGGGCTGCGCGGCGAAAGGTGACGACGCGCCGCCGGGAGACGCGGTGCGCCTTGGTGGAAAACGCTTCGACAGCGCCGTCGCCCGCCCGGCAGAATGCCGGTCCGTGACGAGCAGCGAGCTGTGGACCCGTGAGACCGCCGACCGCTACGACGCCGAGGAGGCCGAGCACTCCTCGCCCGCCGTCCTCGGCCCGGCTCTCGACTTCCTGACCGAACTCGCCGGAGACGGCCGGGCACTGGAGTTCGCCATCGGCACCGGGCGGGTGGGCGTCCCGCTGCGGGAACGCGGTGTGCCGGTCGTGGGCATCGAGCTGTCCGAGCACATGGCGGCGGTACTGCGCCGCAAGGTCGACGAGGCGACCCTGCCGGTGACCCTCGGGGACATGGCCACGACCGTCGTCCCCGGGGAGTTCGCCCTGGTCTACCTCGTCTACAACACCATCTCCAACCTGCTCACGCAGGACGAGCAGGTGGAGTGCTTCCGCAACGCGGCACGCCATCTGCGCCCCGGGGGCCGGTTCGTCATCGAACTGGGCGTGCCACCGCTGCGGTTCCTGCCGCCGGGCCAGGTCGCGGTGCCCTTCGACGTCTCGGAGCGCCATCTCGGCTTCGACACCTTCGACCTGGTGCAGCAGACCCTCGTCTCGCACCACTTCACCCGGGACGGCGCCGACGGCGCCTACCGCCGCGACGGCTCCCGGCACCGGTACGCCTGGCCGGCGGAGCTGGACCTGATGGCGCGGATCGCCGGTCTGGAGCTGGAGCGTCGCGTCGGGGACTGGGACGGATCCCCGTTCGTCCAGGACTCCGCGAAGCACGTCTCCGTGTGGCGCAAGCCCGTCTGAGAGAGGTGGGGACCCCGCCGTACGGTGGAGCCCCCCGGCCGGTCGGCGCAGCCGCCTCAGCGGTCGCCGGCGAACCAGTCCCGCGGCGGCGTGCTGGCCGCGAGCGTGCCGCAGTTGGAGCCGTAGTTCCAGGCCTGCAGGTTGTCGACGACGCCGCCCCACTCCACGCAGGCGCCGCGGGCGAACGCGTACACCGGCCCGGCGTACGAGCGGTACTCCCCCGCGTCGGCCTGGTCCTCGCTGCTGTCGACGTTGCGCACGTAGGCCACCATGTACGTCGGTGTGCCCGTCCTGTTGCGGATGGTCACGGTGCAGTTCTTGCCCGTGGCCGAGCTGTAGGTGAGGTACACCGTGCCGACCGTGCCGATCGGCATGGAGTTCACCACCTTGTAGCCGGAGCCGCAGACGCCGTTGTACGACGCGGCCGCGGCGGCGGTCGCCGCGCCGGCGGCGGGAGCCGTCACCAACAGCCCTGCCCCGATGGCCGCGACGGCGGTCACCGTCGCCCCCGCGGCTTGCATGGAACGCTTCATGGCACCTCGATCCGTGAATCGACTGGCCTCCCCCTGGTATTGCTGAAGCCACCTGTTGAGACCTTTGCACCCCTTCAGGGGTTGTACTCCGTTGCCGAACCTTTTACGGCTGTACGCGAAGAAGATCGCCATGGTCCACCGAAAGCCGCAGGACACACAGAGTGAGCTGGAAGCGACTTTCCGGTTCCGGGAGAGGTTGCCCCTGCCGGTCGCACTTCAGGTACCGGGTAGGTACCATGTCCGTATGCCATCACTCAACGTGACCTTCACCGAGGAAGAAATGGAAGGCGTGCGCGCTGCCGCGGCGGCGGAGGGCAAGAGCCTCAAGCAGTACATGCACGACCTCGGTGTCCGGGAGATGCAACGCAAGCGGTTCGTCGCTGGCGCCGCCTCGTGGGCGGACCGGCTGCGCGCCGAGTTCGACGAGGCGTTCCCGGACGAGATCCCCCCGTCGCAGCGCGGCGAGGGAGTCACCGCCGCCTGATGAGCGAGCCCCTGTACATCGATGTCCCCTGGCTCCTGGACGTCCAGGACGCCGCCCTGGACAACGAGGACGTGTCCGTCACGGACTACTCGGCCCTGGTCGCGGCGGTGGCACGCCACAAGACCCGCATGCCGACCCTGGCCGCCTCCAACCCCGACAGCGCCTGGCGTGCGGCGGCCCTCCTGCACACGGTGGTGCGCCTGGAACCCCTCCCCCACCGCAACAGCCTCTTCGCGGCCTTCGTGACCGGTCAGTACATGGACCAGTCCGGGGAGGGGATCGACCCGCCCTACGGCGCCCTGTCGGACCTGATCCGAAAGGTCCGCGAGACCGGGCTGAGCATCTACGACATCGCCGAAGCGCTCCGTTCCTGGCGTATCTGATCCTGGCGTATCTGACCCGGCGCGGCCGTCATTCCCGGCGACTCCACCACCGCAGCTTCTCCGGGTTGCGGACCACCCAGATGCGGGCGACGCGCCCCTCGGCCAGATCGAACGCGGCCACGGTCAGGACGACGCCGGCGCGCTGGGCCACCAGGCCCGGTGCGCCGTTGACCGACCGCTCCAGGAGTTCGAGACCCGGGGCCTTCTCGGCGATGCCGGCCATGTACCGGGCGATGCGCTCACCGCCCTCGACCGGGCGCAGGGCCGCACCGGCCCGGCCGCCGCCGTCGGCGGTCATCACGGCGGCCGGATCCAGGAGGTCGACCAGGGCCGCGATGTCCTTGGCCGCCCACGCCTCCTTGACCTGCCGCACCAGGTCGGCCTGTGCGGCCGGCGCCGGGGCGGGAGCCCGCGCGGCACGCACCCGGCGCCGGGCCGAGGCCGCGAGCTGCTTGCAGGCCGCGGGGGTGCGCCGGAGGATGCCGGCGATCTCGGCGAAGGGGTAGCGGAATACGTCGTGCAGGACGAAGGCCACCCGCTCGGCGGGCGTCATCGACTCCAGGACGACGAGGAAGGCCATGCCCACCGATTCGTCCAGGACCATCTGGTCGGCCGGGTCGGCGCCGGAGCCGTGGCCCCGCTCGGTGCGGTCGGGGAGCGGCTCGGGCAGCCATGCGCCGACGTAGCGTTCCCGCCGGGCGCGCGCCGAGCCGAGCACGTCCAGGCAGATGCGGCCGGTCACGGTCGTCAGCCAGGCCCCCGGGGACACGATCTCCTCCTGCCGGCCCGTGGGGAGCGCGTACCAGCGTGCGTAGGCCTCCTGCACGGCGTCCTCGGCCTCGGCCAGCGAACCCAGCAACCGGTAGGCGACGTTGATCAGTTGACGCCGCTCACCGACCGTCGCGTCGGTGCTCGTCCCAGCCGTGCCCATGCCCGAGCGCCCCCTCGCCTTACCTTTCCCCCGCCCGTGTCGTCGGGCTGGTGAGAGCTTATCGATCAACTGCCCCGCGGGGCGGAAAAGGGGACCGTCACATGGCCGTACAGGCGACGGCTCAGCGCCGCATCTCGTTCCTGCAGACCGCGATCGCCCTGCAGACACTGACCATCTTCCTCCAGGCGGTCTCCGCCGGACTGCTGCTGACCGCCTCCTACGGGGAGACCCTGCACAGCGTCGGGGCCCGGGTGATGTACGGGGCGTCGATGCTGTACGTGCTCGCGGCGGTACTGGCCTGGAAGCCGGGCGGCGGCCCGCTGCGTCCCGTCTGGCACGCCACCGGCTTCCTCGTCCTCGCCTCGGTCCAGGTCGTGCTCGGCATAGCGCACGTCCCGTCGGTCCACCTTCCGCTCGGCGTCCTGATGTTCGGGCTGAGCCTGCTGGCGCTGGCACGGCGCTGAGCGTACGGACGGCCCGGGATCACCCCCGCTGCCGGGCGTGACGGAGACAGGAGGCGGCCACCACGAAGGGCCACACCGACTGGAGCGAGGTCACGACGCGTTCCGCGACGCCGGCGTCACCGTGCCGTTGCATCTCGACGAGGAACCACACGCCGCCGGCGGCCATCAGGGCCGTCACGACGATCGAAGGTGTCAGTCGCAGCGCCCAGGGCGCGGCCGGCCCGCCGTTGACGGCCAGCACCGGCCACACCGCCAGGAGCGTGAACCCGACGACCACCACGGCTCCGTGGCGCAGCGAGCCTCCGCTGCTGGGCGCGGGAAGCATCACCAGGACCAGAGCGGCGAGCCCGCCGCCGCCGAGCGCGAAGCGTCCGGCGGTGGCGGCGGCCCGCAGTCCCCAGGCGGTCAGCAGGTGGCAGACGCCCAGCGCCAGGAACGCCGCCGTCATCACCCAGAATCCGGCGGCTCCGTAGGACCCCAGAACGCTGATCGTCTGTGTGACGGGGTCGTAGGACGCCCCCTCGAAACGGGCCGCGCCCGCCCAGCCCGCGATCAGCAGCACGGGTGCGCATCCCGAGGAGAGCAGGACCCATCTGGGGACATGTCGCATCGGCCCACCATAAAACGCCCGCCCCCTGTGCACGTGCCGCTCCAGGTCGCCGTCGCGCCGATCCCCGGCCGGTGTCAGCCCGGCGGCGGACGCTCGTTGCCGGGCGGACCGTGGCCCGCACTCGTGCCCGGGCGGCTCACGCGGGCGGGTGGAGCCTGCGGAAGTACGTCCAGCTCGTCTCGTTCGGCTCGCTCCACGTCTCCGGTGCCCGGGCGAACTCCGGGTGGTGGCCGGCGATGTACGCGCGGGTGCGCTCGGGGACCTCGGTGTACGCGCCGAGCTTGCGGCCCCGGCAGTGGTAGGTGAGCCCGCCCGGTCGTTGCCCGCGGGCCATCCACGGGACCCAGGGGGACATCCTGGTCCACGACATGGTGGCCGGGACGCCGGGCGCCGGGCCCGCCAGGTCCTCGCGGTGGGCGTAGAACTGGAAGAGTTCCAGGGCCCTGTACGTGTCGCCTGCCGAGTGGAGGGGGTACTGGGCCACCGGCAGGGGCGAGGGGTAGGAAAGGGGGATCTCCAGACTGAAGCAGACCTGGGCCCCGAGGTCGGTCGCCGGGACCGGGAAGGGGCGCCATTTCTGGTTCGCCGGATCGTTCCAGATGTGCACCACCGGCAGGTCCCGCCAGCTCTCCAGGATGTCGCCGGTGGCGGGGTCGAGATAGAAGGCGGCCTCGCGGCTGAGCAGCCGGTAGCTGTCCGGACCGTCCTCGGCGTCGTGGACCAGACGGGCCACGTTGACCCCCTCGAAGCCGAAGAGGCGTTCGTAGGGCTCGTCGGGCGCCCAGGAGTACACGCTCCCGGACCACCAGTACGTGACTTCCGCACCGTCGAGCGAGGCCCGGGTGCGGGCGAGGGAGCGGAGCGACTCCGCGGGTGTCGTCATGGGAGGTACTCTGCGCGACGGTCGCCCTCGCCGGGCGGCGATCCGCGCGCCCCGCCCCGGAAACGGCCGGAAGCATCCGTTCCGGGGCTCGGGCTGCCCCGGTCAGCCGGCGGCCGGTGCCGGCGCCGGGGTCCGGTGCGCGAGCGGGACTGTCGCCGGTCCCGCCTCCTGGCCGAGGAAGAAGCGGCGTACCACGCGCTCCGCGGCGTGGCCGTCGTCGTACGGGCAGAAGCGCTCGCGGAAGGCCGCACGCAGGGTGGCGGCCTCGGTACCGCACCAGCGGCCGCTGCGGAAGGTGTCGATGAGTTCGTCCTCGGTGGTGGCGACCGCGCCGGGGGTGTCGCCCGGGCGTCCGGAGAGGAGGTCGAAGGTCACGCCGCGGACCTGGGAGTAGATGTCCCAGTCGTCGGCGTAGATGACGATGGGCCGGTCGAGGTTGGCGTAGTCGAAGGCGAGGGACGAGTAGTCGGTGACGAGCGCGTCCGCTGCCAGGCACAGGTCCTCGACGCCGGGGTGGCGGGACACGTCGATGACGGCGCCCCGTTCGGCGAGGTCGTTCAGCTCCGGGCTCGGGCCGTAGGAGTGGTGGGTGCGGACCAGCAGGACGAAGTCGTCGCCCAGGGCCTCGGCCAGACGGGCCAGGTCGAAGGAGGGCGTCCAGCTCGTCCGGTAGTCGCGGTGGGTCGGCGCGTACAGCAGGGCGGTCCTGCCCGGGGCTATCCCGAGCCGGGCGCGGACGGCGGCGACGTCCTCGGTGCCGGCCTGGTAGTAGCGGTCGTTGCGCGGGTAGCCCGCGTCGAGGGACTCGTAGGAGCCGGGGTAGGCGCGTTCCCACTGCTTGGTGGAGTGCTGGTTGGAGGAGACGCTGAGGTCCCAGCGGTCCACGCGGTCGAGGAGGCGCTGGAAGTCCACGCCCCTGGCGGCCGCGGGATAGGCCTGCTGCTCCATGCCCATGCGCTTGAGCGGGGTTCCGTGATGGGTCTGGAGGTGCAGCTGTCCCGGACGCTTGACTATGTGGTCCGGGAAGTCGACGTTGTTCACGAAGTACCGCGCACGGGCCATCACCTCCCAGTAGCGGCGCGAGTCGCGCACCACGTAGTCGATGCCGTCGGGCACCCGGCCCGCCAGCTCCTTGCGCACCACCCAGACACCGTGCACCTCGGGGGCGAGCTCCTTGGCCTTGTCGTGGACGGCGAGGGGGTTGCAGGACGGCAGCCGGTCCTCGTACGAGGAGTAGACGGCCAGGCGGGGGTCCGGAGAGCGCCGGCGCCGCAGGGCGTACAGGCCCGCGTACGCGTGTTTGCCGGCTTTGGTCTTGGCCTTTGCCACCTTGTTCGGCCCGGCCGTCCTGACCCGGGCGGCGAGTTGAGCGGCCTGGTAGGCGGGGTAGAGCCGGCCGGCCACCGTCCGCATGTACACCCCGGTGGGCCCCCCGGGCACCGTGAATCCTGCCGGGACGTGTGCCGCGTAGAAGTCCGCGGTCCGGTCGAAGAACTCCTTGCGGTCGGCGACCCTCACCCGCTCGGGGCGCTTGAGCGTGAAGAGCATGTGGAACACGGCCCGCTCGAACAGCATGGGTGTGGCCCAGGCCAGCTCCGGGCGCGCGGCGAGGAACGCGAACAGTCCCTCGTACTGCTCGAAGATGTCGAAGTGCCTGCGTCCCGGCGTCTTCGTGATCGCGCCCTGGCGGCGCTGGTGGTACTCGACACCGACCCTGTTCAGGCAGCCGATGCGCTCGGCCGTGACCATCGCCATGTGGGTGACCGGTGCGTCCTCGTACAGGCCGGGGGCGTAGCGGAAACCGTGCTCGAGGAAGAACGCGCGGCGGAACGCCTTGTTCCACGCCACCAGGAACAGCTGGACGTACTCGGGCCGGTCCTGGAGGCGGAAGACGTCCGTACCGGCCCGTTCGATGAGGTCCGCGGCCTGGCTGCGGCCACCCCTGCCCCACCAGTAGGTACGCACGTGGTCGAAGACGAGGATGTCCAGCTCCCCGACGGCGTCGAGCCGCTTGGCCAGCGCCTCGAGCAGGCCGGGGGTGTAGGAGTCGTCGCTGTCGAGGAAGAGCACGTAGTCGCCCCGCGCGTGCTGGAGGCCGGTGTTGCGCGCCCGCCCCAGGCCGACGTTCTCCGGCAGGTGAACGGCCTTGAGCCGGTCGTCGCGGGCGGCGTACTCGTCGATGATCGCGCCGCAGGAGTCCGGAGAGTGGTCGTCCACGGCGATGACCTCGATGTCCCGGTACGACTGTCCCAGGACGGAGTCCAGGCAGTCGCGAAGGTACCCCTGCACCTTGAAGACGGGAATGACGATGCTGAACCGAGGCATGCGGGAAACTCCATGTGAAGCGCGGGTTGAGCGTGGCTGAACAGGAAGACTCACGACGCCGGTGAAACGTTGTAACGGTGCGGCGAGCGTTCTGGGCGGTCCGGTTGCGGCGGCCGTCCCGGGCGGGAGCGATGAATCGAGGCGGCGGATCGAGTCAACCCCGTATGACCCACATCATCGCGGACATCTCGATCTCCCTGGACGGCTACGTCACCGGACCCGACCCCGGCCCGGGCAACGGTCTGGGCACCGGCGGCGAGGCACTGCACACCTGGGCGTTCTCCGACGACCCCGAGGAGCGCCGGATGGTGCGCGAGACGACCGCCCGCACGGGTGCCGTCGTCCTCGGGCGCCGGCTCTTCGACCTGGTCGACGGTCCGGGCGGCTGGGACGACACCGTCGGATACGGCGCGGCGGAGGTCGGCAGGCCCCCGTTCGTCGTCGTGACGAGCGCGCCCCCGGAGTCGGTCCGTCTGACCGGCCTCGACTGGACGTTCGTCACGACCGGTCTGCCCGACGCGGTGGCCGTCGCGCGCGAGCGTGCCGCGACGGCCTCGGCGCACGCCGGCGCGGATCCCGACGTCGTCCTCATGGGCGGCGGCGCCCTGATCGGCTCGGCGCTCGACGCCGGGCTGGTCGACGTGCTGTCCCTGCACCTGGCTCCCGTGGTGCTGGGCTCCGGAACACCGCTGTTCACCGCCGGGGTGCCGCGCGCGCTCGTCCAGCGCGGCGCACACCCGACGCCGAACGCCACACACCTGCTGTACGAACTCCGCTGAGGCGCTCGGGCCCGACCGCCTTCCCGGGGCCGCCGACGGGGCAAGGCGGGCTCCCCGTACGGCCGTTGACGGGGCGGGGCGGCGCCTCCGTGGTGCAAGTGCGTGATCACGGTGCCGTGACCACTGAGACGCGGGGGCGGTCGCCCCCGCGTCTCAGTGAAAGCCGGTGCGCGGGGCCGTGACCTCCACGGTGTCCTTCACCAGGGCCAGCGCCGCGCCCACCGGACTCGACCGCCCGCCGCTCACGGTCACGTCGCCCGCGTCCGGGCAGCCGAAGACCACGGCCTTCTCGGGACCCTTCAGGGCGTGCAGCGGATCGCCCGGTTCCGTCTCCTCCAGCCGGACGTGCACGACGCGGGGTTCGGCCGCCGAGGCGACGGCGACCGCCCGCAGCCGCCGGGACCGGGACGCCGCGTCCAGGGCACGCCGTCCGGTGCTCTCGTCGACCGGCTGCGCTCGCACGCGTACCTCCGACGGGTCCCAGCCCCAGGCCAGCGCGGCCAGCAGCCGCACCTTCGTGGCGGCGTCCTCGCCCGACAGGTCCGCCGAGGGGTCCGCCTCCGCGATGCCCACGCGCCGCGCGGCACGGATCGCGTCGCTCAACGCGTCGCCTTCGGCGAGGCGGTCGAGGACGAAGGTGACGGTGCCGTTGGGGCAGGCCCGGATCGTCCGGCAGTCCATACCGCGCAGGGACGTGCGCGAGAGGTCGCCCGCCGGGAGCGCCGCCCCGGTGGCGCCCGAGATCCTGATCGTGCTGCCGCCGGCCCGGGCCGCCTCGTCCAGTTCCCGCCAGTGCGTGAGCAGGTGGCTCTTGGTCGCCGTCACCACGTGGATCCCCCGGCGCAGCGCGGTCACGGCCTCCGCCGCGGCGCGCTCCCGCAGTTCCGCCGAGGAGGGGACGGCCTGGACGAACACCCGCGCACCGGTGCGGTCGAGGGTCTCCTCCAGCGGTCTCGGGGGACCCCACTGCGAGCGGGGCGGCACCGACCCGTCGGCACCCGGCAGGCACTGGGCCGCGCTCGCGCGTACGGCGGCCACCCGCGGCCGTACGCCGTGGCGGCGGGCGAGGGTCGCACCGTCCCGGGCCAGCCGGTCGGCGAACGCCTGCCCGACCGGGCCGTACCCGGCGAGGACCACATCGGTCGAGGTCGCTTCCGTCGTTTCGCCCATGGACCCGGGATCCTCTCACACCGCCCGGAGGTGTCCGGCGGGGCGAGGGGCCGGCGATCAGATGCCCGGGTAGACGGCCAGCCGGCCGCACATGCCGAAACGTCCGTGTGCCGCCGGTCCGGTCGCGGTCACCCGGGCGGCGGTCAGGTGGGTGCCGTCCCCGCGGCCGAGTGCGTCGAGTTGGGCCCGGGTCGCCTCGGCTGCGGCGTGCGCCCCCTCGCGCCAGCGCCGCTCCCACGCCTCCAGCCGGGGCCGCACCAGTGCGGCGGCGGCCTGCCGGAACTCCTCCAGCGGCTCGGGGTCGCCGTGCTCCGCGGCCTCGCGGAGTTCGAGGAAGCGCCGGGTGGCCAGGTCACGGCGGGCGCGCGCGGCCCTCGCCTGCTCGGTCTCGGGCGCGTCGGCGGGGATGCGGATCGCGTCGGCGTACGCGACGGGGTCGGCGAGCAGGGGTCGGGGCAGGGTGAGGACGGCGTCACCCGCCTCGGGCAGGCCGCTGTTCTGCATCACCACGGTGATCTCCAGGCCGCCGTGGTTGACGAGGCGGTGGATCGTGCCGGGTGTGAACCAGGCGACCGTGCCCGGCTCCAGGGGCGTCTCCCGGAAGCCCGCGGCGGTGAGGGTCTGCACCGTGCCCCGGCCCGCCGTGACGACGTACCCCTCGCTGCACGTCAGGTGCAGGTGGGGTGTGCCGCCGCCGGGCAGCCCCTCGACGGTCGGCCAGTCGTACACGGTCAGCCGGGACAGGCCGACCGCCGCCGGGAAGCCGTCGTACGTCGCGCTCACCATCCGAGGGCCGCCAGGTGCGCGGCGACCCGCTCGCGGTCCCAGGCTCCGTCGGCGACCACCACCCGGTAGGTGCGGGCCAGGGTCTCGCCGGGCTCCAGGACCAGTTCCTCGTGGAAGGCCCAGGAGGGCGCGACCGCGGCGAAGGGGTCGCTGCGCACGAACCAGTGCGCCGGGTGGGTTCCCTTCTCGCCGGCGTGGTCGTTGGAGGGGGCGTGTTCGAAGACGAGCGTGGCGTGTCCGTCGCGTCCGTCGTGTTCGCCGACGTAGGCGAGCCAGGGGGCCTGGGAGCCCATGGGATTGTTCTCCGGCGACGCGGCGGACTCGCCGGGCCGGCCGGGCCCGGCCGGCGTCGCGGTGAAGACCCGGCCGCCGCGGAAGGCACGTGGGCCGCGCCAGAACAGGCCGGTGTATCCGGCGGCGGGGCGGCCGTGGGTGGTCGGACTGCCGAACCGCAGTGGTTCGGCACGCCGGTTGGTCACGGCCGACGTCCAGATGAGCGTCCAGCTGCCGGAGTCCGGGTCCACGTCCCGGGCCTCGACGCGGCGCTCCTCCTCCGCCCACAGTTCGCCGCCGTGCGGGTGCCAGGTCAGTCTCTCGGCGATGACGGCGCGGCCGGCGTCGGCGCCGGCCTCCTCGAAGGCGACGTGGGCCATCGAGCCGACCCGCTCCGGCAGCGCCAGGTAACCCTCGCCGTGCACATAGGTGTTGCCGCCCCACAGGTTCTGCCCGGAGAGGTGCGAGGCGGTCAGCTGGAGCCCCTTGTGCCAACGGTGGTCGTTGGGCCGGTAGTCGGTGACGACCGCGCCGGACAGGGTCCGGACCGGGTGGAGGTACGGCTTGGGCGCCTCCCACTCGGCCTCGGGGCGGTACACGTAGGAGAACAGCTCGGTTCCGGCCGCCCCGTGGGCCACGGTGATGCGGTCACCGTGGACATGGGTGAGCGAGAGCGTCATGCGTCGTCCTCTTCCTGTAGCAACCGCTTACTGTCCGGATGATCCACGTTGTAACCGGCACGCGCACGCACGGTCAACCCCCTCCCGCGCCCGGACCGGACCGCTGTGCGGCGACGGCGGACCGCACGGGCACCGGCCGGGGCAGAGACGAGTGCCCTCGCCGGGAACACTCCCGCTCGGCGAGACAGTGGGCCGCACATCAGGCCGCCCTAGGCTTTTCGACCATGGAAATCCCGAGACGCCTCATCGAGCTCAGGCGTGCCGTCGAGACCGCGGACGACCGCTACCGCAACAACAGGGGCGAGAACGCGACGGTCGCCCTGGCGGTGTGGTCCGACGCCACCGCCGCCCTCGCCCGCGGCATCGCCGCCTACGCCGACGAGACCGGCCTCCCGCACCGCGAGGTGGAGTCGGCCGTACTGCGCGCGGCACAGCGGCAGGCCCCTGCCGCTCGAGGGCCCCTGGGGGCCCGTTGACAGGTTTGGCTAACGACAGTAGCTTTTAGTTAATGGCGTTAGCCGAACAGGGGAGTGGGCATGACCGAGTATCTTGCCGTCGACGGTGGCACGATCGCGTACGAGGTGACGGGGTCGGGGCCTTTGATCGTCCTGGCGCACGGAATGGGGGACAGCCGCGCCGCGTACCGCGCCGTGGTCCCGCGGTTGGTCGCGGCGGGCCACCGGGTCGCCTCGGTGGACCTGCGCGGCTGCGGCGAGTCCGGCGTCGACTGGCCGGAGTGGAGCCGCACCGCCATCGCCGGTGACCTGCTCGCCCTGATCCGCCACCTGGGCGGCCCCGCCGTACTGATCGGCCACTCGGTCTCGGGCGGCGCCGCCACCGTCGCCGCGGCCCGGGAGCCCGCGCTGGTCACCGCGGTCGTCGAGCTGGCGCCGTTCACCCGGAAGCAGTCGATGCGCCCGGGCGACCTCCGGGTGCGGCGGTTCCGCCGGGGCATGACGCGACTGCTCGGCGCGGGCCTGTTCGGCAGCCTGCGGCTGTGGCGTTCGTACCTCGAGGTGGCTTACCCGGGCGTGAGGCCGGACGACTGGGCGGAGCGGACCGGTCTCATCGAGTCCCGGCTGCGCGA
Organism: Streptomyces sp. BK208; assembly: GCF_004364245.1. Lineage (GTDB taxonomy): Bacteria > Actinomycetota > Actinomycetes > Streptomycetales > Streptomycetaceae > Streptomyces. The sequence goes on from NZ_SOAV01000001.1 coordinate 184,260, forward strand.
GCCGGGCCGGATGAAGGCCATGCAGGCCATGGGCCGCAGCGCGCCGGCCGACGCCGGTGCGCAACTCGGCAACGTGCGCTGCCCCGTGCTGGTCGTGATGGGGACGCTCGACCCGGACTGGGCGGACCCGCACGCGGAGGGTGCGGCAGTGGTCGACGCCCTGCCGTCCGGGCTCGGCCGCCTGGAGATGATCGAGGGCGCCGGCCACTACCCGCACGACCAGTTCCCCGACGAGGTGACCGCGCTCGTGCTCGCCTTCCTCCGCTCGGACGCCACCCGTGCCTAGGGCGGGCCTGGACCCGGCGGCCGTGGTCGCGGCCGGTGCGGCGCTGGCCGACGAAGTGGGCTTCGCGGGCCTGACGATGGGTCTGCTGGCCGAGCGGCTCGGCGTGCGCACCCCGTCCCTGTACAAACACGTCGGCGGCCAGGAGGACCTCAACCGGCGGATCGCGGCCCTCGCTCTCGGCCAGGCCGCCGACGCCGTCGGTGACGCGGTCCAGGGCCGTGCCGGCCGTGACGCCCTCGCGGCCGCGGCACGCGCCTTCCGCGGTTTCGTCCTGGACCACCCCGGCCGGTACGCCGCGACGATCGGCCAGGAGCCGTCGGGCCCGGACGACCCCCTGGCCGTCGCGGGGCAGCGGCTGCTCACAGCGTTCGACGCGGTCCTGCGCGGCTACGACATCGACGACCGCGACGTGAACCACGCCCTGCGCCTGCTCCGCAGCCTCTTCCACGGCTTCGCCACGTTGCAGGCGGCGGCCGGCTTCCAGTGGAGCACCGACGTCGACGAGAGCTTCGAGTGGCTGATCGCCTTCGCCGACCGCGGCCTGCGCACCTTGTGACGGCGGCCCGCCGTCACCCCGGTCGCACGTCGGCGAAGTCGCCGCGCACGGCGCCGTGCGCGGCGGGGGACGGCTCGTCCGGGGCGACGTCGCCCCACGGCGCCGACGCCCGGGCCGGGGCGCACCCACCGTCTGCGTGATCCGGTCGCCGACGCCCTTCGTCCGTCCGGGAGTTCATGACCCGGGGCCGATATTCACCGACGGGCCGAAGCCGCCAGCATCGGGAGCGAGACGATGTCGGCGAGGGCCTGCTGGCCCGCGATGTTCGCATGGACACCGTCGCCGGTGTCGTAGGGCGGGTTGATGCTGTTCGGCCGCACGGGGTCCTCGAGCACCTGGTCGAAGGGGAGGATCCCGTCGCAGGTGCCGCCGCAGCTGTTCCACTTCGAGACGAAGGTGCCGACGGCGTGCCGGTCGCGGTTGTGCTGGTCGGTGTAGCCCGGGCGGGGGGTGATGGGCGTGACGTACACCTTGATGCCCGCGGCCCTCAGGCGCTGGAAGACCTCACGGTAGCTCGCCTCGATCCGCGCGGCGTCGCAGCCGGCCGGGAGGTCGTTGGTCCCGTAGTAGTAGAGGACGCCCGTGACCCCGTGCAGGGAGAGGACGTCGCGCTCCAGCCGGGCGGCGGCGTCGAGGCCGCGGACGGACGCGCCGGTGTCCGGGCAGGTAGCGGCGCTGGTGGTGCCGCCGATGCCGGCGTTGGCGACGGCGAACTGCCGGGCGGGGGGCAGTTCCGAGGTGATCCGCCGGGCGAGGTCGTCGGTCCACCGCAGGTCGGCGCCCGGGCGGCTGCAGCCCGGCCCGCAGTCCGTCGACCCGGTTCCGTCGACGACCGAGCTGCCGTAGGCGACGAGGCTCCCCCGCAGGCCCGGGTTGCGCACGTCGACGGCGCTGACCAGGAGGGTGGAACCGGTCGTCTCGGTGAACGCGGTGCCGGTCCGGTCGGCGGTGTGGTCGCCCGAGCCGGGCGGGGTCAGGTAGTTGGTGCGGAAGGCGCTGTCGTGCCGCCCCGGAGCCACCGTGCCGGAGACGGAGAGCGACACCGCGATGTCGTCCTGGGCTCCGGTGCCGAGCGCGGTCGCATCGCTCCACACCTCGCTACCGGGAGGGACGACGACCCGGCGGCCGCCGTCGAACGTGACGGCACGCGGGCGGCCTTCCGTCGCGGCGTCCTCGCCGTCGCTGTGCGCCACGGTCGCCGCGTCCACGGTGAGCGGTGCCTCGCCGAAGGTGTTCTGAACGCGTATCCGGACCGCGTCACCTCCCTGGCTCAGGTGGGTGATCATGCGCACCGACTGGTCGCGCAGCGGGGTGGGGGCGAGGTTCTGCTGCGAGGCGGCCCAGGACGTGAACCAGGCGTTGCTCCCCGGCCGGCCGCCCGACTCGGCGCCCGCGGGGGCGGCGGCGGTGCTCGCGGAGGCGGCGAGGACGGAGGACGCCAGGGCGAGGGACAGGGCGGCCGCGGCACCTCCGGCCAGCGGGGCCCGGGCGGGGGCGAGTGCTCGGGCGAGGAGTCGGTGCATCGGTGCCTGCCTTTCCGACGGGGCTGGGACGGGCGCAGGAGTGGATCCTCCCCGTCGGTCCCCCGCGTCACGCCACTCGCGTCCCCGGCGCGCCCGCACCACACGCCCGACCCCGCTGCCTCCCGGACCCGTTGCACACCCCGCAACGCGCCGGTGCACTGGTCGTGGACGAGGCCCGGGACAGGCCGTGGACAGCGACCGACCTGCTGTGATGTGATCCCTGCGGCGGAACGACCCTGCCTGGCGCGGTCACCGGGCGAGTCCCGGGCGGCAAGTGAGGCGGGCCGCCCCCTGCGAGGCGGGGCCGCCCCCTCGGCCTGCCTCCGACGCCGGTACTGCCCGCCGGCCCGTCGCGCTGCGCCACGGCGAGCGGACGGGCCCGTCCCCCCAGGCACGAAAGTTCCGTACACATGCAGAAGACCAAGGCCGCACTCTGGGAATTCCTCCAGGGGCTCGGCAAGACGTTCATGCTCCCGGTGGCCCTGCTCGCGTTCTGCGGCATCATGCTGGGCATCGGCTCCTCCCTGTCCAGCGACGCGGTCACTGACAACGTTGCCTTCCTGAAGGGTGAGGGCTTCCACCTCGTCTTCACCTGGATGGCCAACACCGGCCTGGTGGCCTTCACCTTCCTGCCCGTCCTGTTCGCGATGGCCATCCCGCTCGGTCTCGCCCGGGAGGACAAGGGCGTGGCCGCGTTCTCGGGTTTCGTCGGCTTCGTGGCCATGAACCTCGCGGTGAACTTCTATCTCACCGCCAAGGGCGTCGACTTCGAGGACGAGAAGGCGATCGAGCACTACGGCATCGCCGACGTGCTGGGCGTGCAGTCCATCGACACGGGGCTGCTCGGCGCCGTGGCCGTCGGCATCGTCGTCAGCCTGCTGCACCGGCGCTTCCGCACCCAGCGGATGCCCGACGCGCTCGCCTTCTTCGGCGGACTGCGCTTCGTCCCGATCGTCTCGGCCCTGGTCCTGAGCGTGCTCGGTCTGCTCATCCCGCTTGTGTGGCCGACGTTCAACGGCTGGATCAACGCCGTGGGACGCGGCATCGGGCACACGGGCGTCTTCGGGCCGTTCTTCTTCGGCATGGGCGAAGTGCTGCTGCGCCCGATCGGCCTGCACCACATCCTCGTCGCCATGTTCCGCTTCACCGACGTCGGCGGTTCGGGAACCGTGTGCGGCGACCACGTCTCCGGCGCCCTGAACCTGTTCTACGCCCAGCTGGACTGCTCGGCCGCTCCCGGCAGCGCGGTCACCGACGCGACGCACTTCCTCTCCCAGGGCAAGATGGCGGCCTACCTCGGCGGCCTGCCGGGTGCCGCGCTCGCGATGTACCACTGCGCGAAGCGCCGTATGCGCCCGGAGATCAAGGCCCTGCTCGTGTCCGGGGTGGTGGCGTGTGTGGTCGGTGGCATCACCGAGCCGCTGGAGTTCCTCTTCCTCTTCGTCGCCCCCTGGCTGTACGTCGTCCACGCGGTCCTGGTGGGCCTGGGCTTCCTCACGGCGGCCGTGCTCGGCGTCTTCATCGGCAACACGGACGGCAACGTCATCGACTGGCTCGTCTTCGGCGTCCTCCAGGGCTCGACGACCAAGTGGTACCTGGTGCCGGTGATCGCGGCGGTGTGGTTCGCCGCGTACTACTTCCTGTTCCGCTGGGCCATCACCCGCTTCGACCTGAAGACACCCGGGCGGGAGGAACCGCCGACGGACGAGGAGGAGGCCGCCCGGGAGCACGGGGAGGCGGGGCGCGGGGACGGGGACCGCGCCGGCGAGGCCTCCGGCTCCGGCCCGCTGGCGCAGGCCCCGAGGGAGCTGGTCGCGGGGAAGTACGACGCGGTCGCCGTGCTGGAAGCGATCGGCGGCGCCGGCAACATACGGTCCCTGGACAACTGCATCACCCGCCTGCGCATGACCGTGGCCGACGCCGAACAGGTCGACGAGGCACGGCTGAAGAAGCTGGGAGCCGTCGGCGTCGTCAAGCTCGACGGGCACAACGTGCAGGTCGTCATCGGCCCCCAGGTCCAGTCCCTGAAGGACGCCCTCGCCACGATGATCCCGGTGGGCTGACCGTGGCGCCGCACTCCCCCCGGCCCAGGCCCGCGCCCCTGCCGCCGTCCCCTCCCCCGTCCCCGCTGTACGACTTCGACACGCCGGTGGACCGGCGCGGCACCTGGTGCACGCAGTGGGACTACGTCCAGGACCGGTTCGGCGTGCCGGATCTGCTGCCGTTCACGATCTCCGACATGGACTTCGAGACCGCCCCCGAGGTGCTGACGGCGCTGCGCGGCCGTCTGGACCACGGGGTGCTCGGCTACTCGCGCTGGCGCCAGGACGACTTCCTCTCCGCGATCGTGCACTGGTACGCCTCGCGGCACGGTACGGAGGTGGACCCCGGTTCGGTGGTCTACGCGCCCTCCGTCGTCTACCAGGTCTCCCGGTTGCTGCGCCTGTGGTCACGGCCGGGCGACGGGGTGGTCGCCCACACCCCGATGTACGACGCGTTCCCCAAGACCGTGTCGGCGAGCGGGCGGCGGCTGCTGGCGTGTCCCCTGGACGACTGGGCGGAGCTGGAGCGGCTGCTGGCGCTGCCCGACACGGCCGTGCTGCTGCTGTGTTCGCCGCACAATCCGACGGGGCGGGTGTGGCCGGCCGCTGACCTGGACCGGATGGCCCGGCTGTGCGCACGGCACGGCGTCGCGGTGATCAGCGACGAGATCCACTCCGACCTGGCGTACGCCCCGCATGTGCACCGTCCCTGGGTCCGGCACGCCGAGGACGGCCGCTGGGCCGTGGTGACGTCGGCGTCCAAGTCCTTCAACATCCCTGCGCTGACCGGCAGTTACGGCATCATCGGCGACCCTGTCTCGCGCGACGCCTATCTGCGGGAGCTCAAGGAGGCGGACGGGCTCTCCTCCCCCGCGGTGCTGTCGCTGGTCGGGCACATCGCGGCGTACCGCGAAGGCGCACCCTGGCTGGACGCGCTGCGGACGTATCTCGCGGGGAACCTGGCGATGGTCGCCGACCGTCTCCGCGAGGCTCTCCCGCGGCTCGGCTGGCAGCCACCGGACGCCGGCTACCTGGCGTGGATCGACGTGCGGCCCCTGGGCGTCGACGACGAGGAGCTGCAGCGCGAGCTGGTGGAGGTGGAGCGGGTGGCGGTCATGCCCGGCGCGGCCTACGGCTCCCCGGGACGGGTGCGGCTCAACGTCGGCTGCCCCCGCTCGAAGGCCGAGGCGGGCGTCGAGGCCCTGGTGCGGGCGCTGCGTCGGCTCACCCGTGCCGAGCGGCCGTGAGCAGCGCCGCTCGGAGCCGGACCGGGTGCCCGTAGTCACTCACCCCGTGCGGGGCCGCCCCGTTCGAGGGCGCCCCGTGCGGGGCCGCCCCGCGTGGCCGTGAACCTGGTGCCCGCGCGCCGTCGCGGGCCCCGCGGGTCGGGGCCGTGGCCTCTCGCGTTGCGGGGGCCCCGGCCGCGGCGGAGACTGACCGGGAGTGGCGGCGGCCGGAGAGGGCCTGGGCGATGGGTGACTACGCGGACCTTCGTGGGGTCAGCACCTGGTACGAGACCGAGGGCACCGGCGAACCGCTGGTCCTGCTGCACGGCGGCCTGTGCGCCAACGACACGTGGGGGGCGCAGCGTCCCGATCTCGCCGCCGCGTTCCGCGTCTTCCTCCCCGAACGGCGCGCGCACGGTCACACCCCGGACGTGCCGGGCCCGCTCACCTACCGGGACATGGCCGAGGACACCGTGGCCTTCCTGGAGACCGTGGTGGGCGGCCCGGCGCACCTGGTGGGCTGGAGCGACGGAGGCGTCGTCGCCCTCCTCGTCGCCCTCGCCCGGCCCGACCTGGTGCGCAGGCTCGTGGTGATCGGCGCCACCTTCCGGCCGGGGCCCGAATGCTTCGCCGAGCCCGGGATGCTCGACGCGATGACACCCGAGGGACCGGACCTGGCGTTCTTCCGCGAGATGTACGAGGCCGTCTCGCCGGACGGCCCGGACCACTGGCCGGTGGCGGCGGCGAAGGTGCTCGACATGTGGCGCACCCAGCCGACGCTCACCACGGACGAACTGGCCCGTATTCCGGCACCCGCCCTCGTCCTGGCCGGTGACGACGACCTGATGACACTGGAGCACACCTGCGCGCTCTACCGCGCCGTTCCCGGAGCCCAGCTCTGCGTCGTCCCCGGAGCCTCCCATCTGGTGCCGCTGGAGAAGGCGGCCTTGGTCAACGGCCTGATCAAGGACCATCTCACCCAGGGCGAGGTCGAGACGATGCTGCCGGTCAGGCGGGCACCCGCGCGCGGCGAGTGACGCGACGTCAGCGGCGCGGGGCCACCGGAGTCGCCGGGGTCACCGGGTCGAGGGCCAGTGCGGCGAACGTCGCCAGCCAGTGGTCGGTGGTGAAGTCGCCGCGCTCCACCGCCGGCAGGCCCGCCGCGAGGTGGGCGTCGGCCGCCGCGTCCAGGCGGGCGCGGACAGCTCCGTCGGGCAGGGCGTCGGCGAGGGAGCGCAGCGCGGCGGCCCTGCTGAGGGTCAGCCCGAGCAGATGGCCGATCTGCGGGTCGGCGTGGTCGGAGACCACCGGCACCTCCAGCAGGGCGCAGGGCGCACCCGCCCGGAGTCCGGGCAGGAAGCGGTCGAGCCACGCCGCGAGCCGCTCCGGCCCGAGGACCCTGCGCATCGCGTCGGCCTCGGTGAGCGCCGGGGACAGGAAGTCCTGCCCCGAGGGTTCCCAGTGCGCGGGGGCGTCGTGGTCGTCGGCGAACCAGCTCAGCAGGCGTTCCCGCACGGCCCGGCCGGTCCCGGCGGACAGCTCGCCCGAGTCGAGTGCGAGGCCCAGTGCGAAGGCGCTGTTGGGGTGGTTGCCGTGGCGTACGGGATAGGTGGCCTTGGGCAGCCAGTGGGCCAGCAGGTCGTCGACGGCGTCGACGGCCGGTTTCAGCGCTCCGGTCCAGCGGTCGCCCTCCGCTCCCCCGTGCGCCCGGCACTCGGCGGCGAGCGCGAGCAGCCATGCCCAGCCGTAGGGACGCTCGAAGGACGGGTGGTCGCACAGGTAGGCGGCCTCGGTGGCGAGGTGCTCCGGGGTGAGGTGCCGGTCGAGTGCGGCGACGGCCGCCGCCGTGTCCGGCAGCGCCGGGGTGCCTCCGTGCCGGCGGAGCAGGCGGACGAGCAGCCAGTGCATGTGCACCGAGGAGTGCCAGTCGTAGGCGCCGTAGAAGGCGGGGTGCAGCGAGCGGGGTTCGTGGTGCTCGTCGGCGGACGTGATCAGGTGGGCGGGGAAGTTGGGGTACGCGCGGGTGATGTTCGCCAGCGCGAGCTGGGCGAAGGGGGCCGCGTGGGCGCTGAGCGGCATCAGTGGGTGGCTCCTTCGGTGACCTTCAGGTCCTGTTCGGCGGGGATGCGTGCGGCGGTGGCCAGCAGGGCGCGCAGGCCGTGGGCGACGGTGGCGGGCGGCAGGACGGGCGCGGTGCCGTCGGGCACCTGCTCCGGCGCCCAGGGCACGTGCGCGAACCCGCCGCGCAGGTGGGGGAACTCGGTGGCGACGAGATGGCCGAGGCCGTACGCCACGTGGTTGCAGACGAAGGTGCCGGCCGTGTTGGAGACGGCGGCCGGGACCCCGGCCTCGCGCATCGCGGCGACGCACGCCTTGACGGGGAGGGTGGAGAAGTAGGCGGCGGGGCCGCCCGGGATCACCGGTTCGTCGATCGGCTGCCGGCCCGCGTTGTCGGGGATGCGGGCGTCGTCGACGTTGACGGCGACGCGTTCGACGGTGACGCCGGGGCGGCCGCCCGCCTGGCCCAGGCAGAGGACCAGGTCGGGGGCCTCGGCGCAGACGGCGTCACGCAGCACGGTGAGGGACTCGCCGAAGACGCAGGGCAGTTCGGCGGCGGTGACGGTGAGCCCGGCGGGCGGTTCGGCCGCCACCAGGGACGCCGCCTGCCAGGACGGGTTCACGCGCTCGCCGCCGAAAGGGGCGAAGCCGGTGACGAGGACACGGGTCATGAGCGGTTCCTTGCCTTGCAGGGCTGGTCGCACGGGCGCCGGTGCGGCGGGCGTACGGCCGCCGGGGCGGTCTGGCGTACAAGCGCCAGGACGGTCTGGCGCACAGGCGCCGGGGCGGGGCGTGGCCGGCGCCCGTAGGGCGGGGCGGGTCAGAAGGCGAAGAGCGCCATGATGACCGTGCAGCAGCCGAGCAGCGCGATGCCGGTCGGCAGCTGAGCCTTGATCGGCCCGTACTGGTCCTTCAGTTCGAGCAGCGTGGCCGGCACGATGTTGAAGTTGGCCGCCATCGGCGTGCACAGGGTGCCGGCGAAACCGGCCAGCATGCCGATCGCGAGGACGCCGGGCTCGTTGCCGTGCATCTGCTGGATGAGCACGGGCCAGCCGATCGCCGCCGTCATCACGGGGAAGGCGGCGAAGGCGTTGCCCATGATGACGGTGAACAGGAACATGCCCACGCAGTACGCGACGACGGCGAGGTACTTCGAGTCGTCGGGGAGGACCTTGTTCATGATGTCGCCGACCTGGTCGCCGACGCCGGCGGCGGCGAAGATCGAGCCGAGCACCGCCAGGAGCTGCGGCAGCAGCAGGGCGGAGCCCATCGCCTCCAGCATGGAGCGGCCGGAGTGGATCGGGACGGAGAGCTTCTTCTCGCCGGTGACGAGCATGCCGACGACGAGGGCGACGACGCAGCCGAGGCCGAGCCCGAGGAGGGTGGCTTTGCCCGACTCGAAGAGTCCGGACTCGTCGAGCACGGAGGCGCAGACGATGGCGACGAGCGGGATGGTCAGGGCGGGGATGAAGATCTTGTTGCCGAGCCGGGCGGCGGCGGCCTCGCGCTGCTCACCGGTGGTGGTGACCGGGACGCCCTTGCCGAGGAAGTTGAAGCCGGCGAGCACGATCAGGGCGAGGACGGCGACACCGAGGGGTTCGGCGGGCAGGGTCCAGTCACCGTTGCCGGCGGTGGCGTTGGCGACGCCGGTGCCGTAGGGGAAGGTGAGTCCGAGCAGGCCCCAGAACGCGGCGGACGTCCACCGCTTGGGGTTGCTGCGGTCGGTGGCCATCTGCACGGCCATGACGACGAAGACGAGGCCTATCAGCCAGTAGAGCCATTCGACCTTGATCACTTGTCGGCCCCCTCGGGAAGCGGCAGGTCGTGCTCGGCGGCGGCCTGGGCCATCTCGCGTTCGAGCTGCCTGTCCATGAGCAGCAGTCGGGCACCGTGGATGAGGAAGGCGCAGACGGCGAGCGGGATCGCCCACAGGGCGAGCTGGGTCGGCTCGATGTCCTGGTGGTACGTGGAGTTCACGAAGCCGGTGATCAGCAGGATGGAGCCGATGGCGATGAAGCAGTCCTCGCCGAAGAAGACGCCCACGGTGTCGGCCGACGCCGAGTAGGAGCGCACCTTCTCGCGCAGCCTGTCGGGGAGCCGCGCGCCGGTGGAGCGCTCGGCGGCCGCCTCGGCCATGGGCGCCACCAGGGGCCGCACGGTCTGCGCCGGACCGCCGATGCTGTTCAGGCCGAAGGCCGCGGTGATCTGCCGGACCAGCAGGTAGACGGTGAGGAACCGGCCGGCGCTGAGCTTGCCCAGGCGGCCGATCAGATTGCGGGCCTGCTCGCGCAGGCCGTAGCGCTCGAGCAGCCCGATCACCGGGAGCACGATGGCGTAGACGGTGACCGAGCGGCTGTCGGCGAAGGACCGGCCGAAGGCCGCGAGGACCTCCAGCGGGTCCATCTTGCCGAGCAGTCCGGTGACGATACCGGCGACGCCCACCACGAGGACGGGGTTGCGGCGCGTGACGAATCCGAGGATCACCACGACCACACCGAGGAGAACGATCATTCGGTGGCCTTCTTCAGGCATGAGGGGGCAGGGCACGGATCCGGAGCTTCGGAACGTGACTCATCGGTCCCGGGGACCATAGCTCCTGATACGTGGCAGATGCACGGACACTAGCGATCGTTCAACGATCTAACAAGAGGTGAATCCTCATCTTCTCCGGGAGCGGTAGAGCCGGTTTGCTCTTGTCGGATCGTTCAACGATCGTCTACGTTCGAGGTGTGATCGACCTCAACGCAGACCTCGGCGAGGGCTTCGGCCGCTGGACCCTCACCGACGACGACGCCCTGCTCTCCGTCGTCACCAGTGCCAACGTCGCCTGCGGGTTCCACGCGGGCGACCCCTCGGTGATGCGCCGCGTCTGCGACCTCGCCGCGGAGCGCGGGGTGCGGATCGGCGCCCAGGTGTCCTACCGCGACCTGGCGGGCTTCGGGCGGCGCACCATGGACGTCCCGCCCGACGAACTGGCGGCCGAGGTGGCGTACCAGATCGGCGCGCTCCGGGTCTTCGCCGAGGCGGCGGGCGCCACGGTGGCCTATGTGAAGCCGCACGGCGCGCTCTACAACCGCACCGTGCACGACGACGGGCAGGCCCGGGCCGTCGTGGCCGGTGTCCGGCTGGCGGGCGGCGCGCTGCCCGTGCTCGGCCTGCCGGGCTCCCGGCTCCTCGCGGCCGCCGCGGACGCGGGGCTCACCGGCGTCCCGGAGGCCTTCGCCGACCGCGCCTACACCGCGCAGGGCACCCTGGTCCCCCGCCGCGAGCCGGGCTCGGTGGTGACGGACGCGGACGCGGTGGTGCGCCGTGCGGTGTCGTTCGCCGTGCGGGGCCGTGTCGAGGGCGTGGACGGTACGACGGTGGCGGTCGCCGCCCGCTCCCTGTGCGTGCACGGCGACACCCCGGACGCCGCCCGGATCGCCGCCCTGGTGCGCGCGGCGCTGGAGGAGGCCGGGGTCGGGATCGGGGCGTTCGCATGACCGTCCCACGGCCCCTCACCGCGTATCCCGCCGGCCGCCACGCCCTGCTCGTCGAGCTGTCCGACGCCGAGCACACGGCGGCCTTCCACACCGAGGTGCTGCGCAGGCGCGCCGCCGGGTCCCTGCCGCCGGTCACGGAGGTGGTGCCGGGGGCGCGGACCGTCCTGCTGGACGGGGTGCCCGACCCGGAGGCGCTGGCCCGCCGGGTCGCCGAGTGGGAGGTGCCGCCGGTCGCGGACGACACGGGTGACGTGGTGGAGATCCCGGTGCGCTACGACGGGCCCGACCTGGCCGACGTGGCGGCCCTGTGGGGGGTCGGACCGGGCGAGGTCGGCGCCCGCCACGCCTCGTTCACCTACCGGGTCGCGTTCTGCGGTTTCGCGCCCGGGTTCGGTTACCTCACCGGGCTCCCCGCCCACCTGAACGTCCCGCGCCGTTCCACGCCCAGGACCCGCGTACCGGCCGGCGCGGTCGCCCTCGCAGGTCCCTACAGCGCGGTCTACCCCAGGGCCACGCCGGGTGGCTGGCAGCTGATCGGCACCATGCCCGACCCGCGGCCGCTGTGGGACCCGGAGCGGGAGCGGGCCGCCCTGCTCACGCCGGGGACACGGGTGCGGTTCGTCACGGCGGACGGCACGACGGACGGCACGGTGACGAAGGGCACGGCAGCGGACGGCGCCGGACCGGGTGGCACCGCGACCGACGGCAGCACCGCGGTCGGCGCGCCCCGGGAGGCCGGGGCATGACGGCCGGGCTCACGACCGTGCGCGCCGGGGCGCTCACGACGGTGCAGGACGCGGGCCGTCCCGGCCACGCCCACCTGGGCGTCCCCCGGTCCGGCGCGCTGGACGCGCCCGCGATGCGGCTGGCCAACCGTCTCCTCGGCAACGACCCGGACGCCGCCGTGCTGGAGACCACCCTGACCGGCTGCGCGCTGCGACCCGACCGGGACGTCACCGTCGTGGTCGGCGGGGCACCCTGCCCGGTGAAGGTCGACGGCAGGCCGGCGGCCTGGGGCGCCCCGGCGCGGGTCCCGGCGGGCGCGGTGCTCGATGTCGGTACGGCGTCCGCGGGCGTCCGCTCGTACGTGGCCGTCGCGGGCGGTGTCGCCGCCCGTCCGGTCCTGGGCAGCCGCTCGACGGACCTGCTGTCGGGGCTGGGCCCCGCCCCCCTGCGGGACGGAGAGGTCGTGGCGGTGGGAGTCCCCGCGCGGCCGGTGCCGCCGCAGGTGGCCGCCCCCTGGCCGGGACCGCCCGCCGAGCTGGTCCTGCCGGTCCGTCCGGGTCCACGCGCCGACTGGTTCTCGCCGGCCGCGCTGCGCACGCTCACCTCGGCCACCTACCGGGTCTCCCCGCACAGCAACCGCATCGGCCTGCGCACCGAGGGCCCGGCGCTGGAACGCACGTCGACGGGTGAACTGCCCAGCGAGGGCATGGTCCTGGGTGCCGTGCAGGTGCCGCCGGACGGACACCCGGTGATCTTCCTGCACGATCATCCGACCACAGGGGGCTACCCGGTCGTCGCGGTCGTACCGGAGCCGGCTCTCGCGGCGGCGGCCCAGGCCGTCGCCGGAACACCGGTGCGCTTCACGCTCGCCTGACGATCCACCAGCCGGCGACCGCGCCGACCGCGTACCAGAACAGATCCGGTGCGTTGAAGGTGGAACCGAGGACCAGCCGGGCCACCGTGCTCTGCCGGGCGAGGTGGGCCGGCAGATCGGTGAGCTGGAGGAACTCCACGGCCCAGCTCAGGGCCAGGGCCACCGCCGCGGCCTTGGCCGGGGCGGTCCGCGGCGCCGCGACGCGGACCAGGGCGAACAGCAGCAGGGTGTACAGCGCGTCTCCGCCGTACTTGGCCGGCTCCCCCGCCGTCACGGCCCTGAGCACCAGCCCGACACCGGTGATCACCACGGCGGCCCCCGCGGCGGCGAGGCGCGTCCGCGTCGGACCGGTCCGCACGGCGAGCGGCGTGGAGGAGGACGTCATGCCTCCATTGTGCGGTCGGTCCGAGCGCCGGTGTGCCGCGGCGGGGTCGGACGCGCGCCTGGCGGGATTCGTGCGCCAAGCCGTGTCCGCCCGGGGAGCGTTGACGAGCCGGTGCGCCGCCGTGGTGCGCGAGGCGGGGCGGTGGGCACCCGGAGGAAAGGGGATCGGGTGCCCGCCCCCGCACGGTGTCGGGTGCCGCGGCGCCGGGGGCTCAGCAGGTGGGCACGTCGGGGAGCCAGGCGTCGGCCACGTCGATGAAGATGTTGGACACGTAGCCGCCGTAGTCGGGCAGGTAGGACCAGGCGTCGTTGCTGTAGCCGTCGTACGTCACGGGCTCGCCGTGGACCTGGCACCGCACGCGGACGGTCGTGGGGCCGGGCAGGGTCGCCACGCCGGTGGAGGTGGTCGTCGCCTGCTGCCGGACGCTGACGTCGGAGCCCCAGGTCGGGAACGCCCTGGTGTCGCCGCCGCCCTCGGTCCACAGGTAGGTGACGGTCACGTAGCCGTTGTCGTTCAGGCCGACGTTGTAGAAGGTGCCGTCGGCGAGGTCGATGCCGGCCGGGTTGGCGACCTGCCGGCCGAACTCGTCGCGCCCGCCGTTGTACCCGTCCTCGTGGGCGGCCTGCGCCTCGGGGAGCCCCTGCGGCAGGTCCTTCCACTGCTCGCGCTGCGCCGAGGGGTTCCAGTGGTCGTCGTGCGTGTTCCAGGGGCCGACGTCCCACACCGGCGCCGTCTCGCACCGGGCCGGCCCGCACACCTGCACCGAGTACTGGCCGCTGCCGGCCGGTGACAGCGCCCGGCGGGAGGGGAGGGCCACGAAGTGGTCGTTCGCCTGGATGACGTGGCCGTTGGCGGTCGTGTGCCCGACGAGGCCCTCGCGGGTGGCGTAGACGCGGGCGGAGAAGGCGGCGGCCCTGGTCGCCGGTGCGGAGGCTTCGGGGGCGCTGCCCGTGTCGTCGGCCGTCAGGGTCAGGCCCCGTACGGCCGCGGTGGGCTCGCCCTCCGCGTTCCACAGGGTGAGCCGGGCCTGCACCTCGACGACGTCCCGGGGCAGTTCGGCCGGGGCTCCGGCGGCGGCCCGCCGCCACTCGGTCCAGGTGCCGTCGGCCGCGCGTCCGCGCACGTCGACCTCGACTCCGGCCGCGTCGGGCACCGTGGCGTCGAGGTCCACGGCGACCCGGTTCACGGGACGGTCCACGTGGTGCGTCTCCAGCACGGCGGAGGCGTAGCCGCGGTCCCGGCCGAGGGAGGCGGGGCTGACCGAGCCGTCCCGCACGCGCAGGGCGCCCGACGCGTAGCGGACGTTGACGTCGTCGGCGCCGGTCCCGGACAGGTCCACGCGCCAGGACACCGGAACGGGCGGGCCGGAGGCGTCGGCGGCGGGGGCGGGCGTGGCGGCCAGGGCCGTGGAGGCGAGGGCGAGCAGGCCCACCGTGACGCTCAGGGCGCGTGCGGCGCGGGGTCTGCGGCGCGGGGCGGGGCCGCGGTGCCGGAGGGAGGGGATCAGCATCTGGGCACTCCTGGGAGGCTGGCGTCGACGTCGACGTCGATGAAGAGGGTGGAGAGTGACCGCCTCGGCCGGACAGGTGCGACCAGGCGTCGTTGCTGTAGCCGTCGTACTCGACGAGGCCCCCGTGGACCCGGCATGCCACGCGGACGGTCGCCGGTCCGGGCGGGCTCGCCACCCGTGCGGAGTCGGCCGACGGCTGCTGACGGGCCCTCATGTCCGTACCCGTCGGTGAGGCAGCGGAGCAGCGCCGCCGAGGGGCGGTGCACGGCCTCGTGGAACGGGCGAGGCCGTCGACGCAGGTGCACCGCCACCATTTGTACAGGTGAAGCTGTACAGCTCGACCTGTGCACATTAGCCTGGGGGCATGAGCGAGAACGAGAGTCCGTCGCCGTCGGCCGTCCAGGCCTCGCGCGAGGTCCGCGCGGTCATCAGCCGGCTGCGCCGACGCATCCTCAAGGCGTCCGAGGTCGAGGACCTCACGCTGAGCCAGTCCTCGGTCCTGGCCCGGCTGTCCGACCAGGGAGGCGTGACGGCCAGCGAGCTGGCCGCCACCGAAGGCGTCCGGCACCAGTCGATGACGGCGACCGTCACCGCCCTCGCCTCCATGGGACTCGTGGCACGGCACCCCGACCCGGACGACGGGCGGCGCCTGCTGATCACCCTCACCGCGGAGGGCGTGCGCCGCGTGGAGGAGGGTCGCCAGGTCCGGACGGAATGGCTCGCCGACCGGTTGCAGGCCAGGTGCACGGAGGAGGAGCGCCGTGCCGTCATCGCGAGCATGGCCGTGCTGCAGCGACTGACCCGTGACTGAGGCGAAGGCGGGCCCTGCGGCCGGTGCGCGAAGGCCCGGCTTCGACCGCAGGCTGCTGCCGCCGATGCTGCTCGGTTCGGTACTGAACCCGATCAACTCGACGATCGTCGCGGTCGCCCTCGTCCCGATCGGCAGGGCGCTCGGCGCACCGGCCTCGCAGACGGCCTGGCTCGTCTCCACCCTCTATCTGGCCACGGCACTCGGCCAGCCGGTCGTCGGCCGGCTCATCGACATCTTCGGACCGCGCCGGCTCTTCCTCGTCAGCACCGGCCTCGTCGGCGTCGCCGGTGTCGTGGGCGCCCTCGCACCCGGGCTCGGGGTCCTGATCGGCGCGCGGGTCCTGCTCGGGTTCGGCACCTGCGCCGGCTATCCGGCGGCGATGGCCCTGGTGCGCGGCGAGGCCGAGCGCACGGGGCGGGACAGTCCCGGCGGGGTGCTCACCGCCCTGGCGGTCGCCAACCAGACGATCGCCGTGGTCGGCCCGCTGCTGGGCGGTCTGCTGATCGCCGTGGGCGGCTGGCGCGCCACCTTCGCCCTGAACGTGCCCCTGTCCGTCGCGGCCGTACTCCTCGGGCTGCTGCGGCTGCCCAAGGCCGGGCCGGCGGCCGGATCCCCGCAGCACGGGAGCGCGGCCGCGCGGCTCGACCTGCCCGGCATGGCGCTGTTCGCCGCGATGCTCGTCTCGCTGCTGCTCTTCCTGATGAACCTGCACCTGCGCGACTGGTATCTGCTCGCGCTGTCCGCCGTCGCGGGAACCGCGTTCGCCCTACGGGAACTGCGGGCCGCCACCCCGTTCATCGACCTGCGGGTGCTCGGCGGCAACACCCCGCTGCTGGCCACCTACGGTCGGGCGCTCGTCGCCTACGTCGTCGCGTACTCCTTCCTCTACGGCTTCACCCAGTGGACCGAGGAGGGCTTCGGACTGACCCCCTTCCACGCCGGTCTGGCGCAGATGCCCATGTTCCTGCTGGCGATCGGAGTCTCGATCGTGTCGGGCCGCGGTACGGGCGGGCGGGGGAAGCTGCTGCTCGGCGCGGCCGGACAGATCGCCGCGTGCCTGGTGATCCTCACCCTGACCGGGGACAGCCCGCTGTGGACGCTGCTCCTGGTCGCGCTGGTCTTCGGCATACCGCAGGGGCTGAACAACCTGGCCCTGCAGAACTCCGTCTACTTCCAGGCCGACCCGGAGCGCACCGCCTCCTCGGCCGGGTTGCTGCGCACCTTCTCCTACATCGGCTCGATGGTCGCCACCTCCGCGACCGCCGCCGCCTTCGGGCAGCGTGCCGACACCGGCGGCCTGCACCGGCTGGCGTGGGTCATGCTCGGCGCCGGTGTGCTCTACCTGCTGCTGACCCTCTTCGACCGCACCCTCGGCCGCACGACGAGGGCGGGCACGGGTGAACGGGCCGCAGCGTAGAGCCGGCCGGGCGAGCGCCACCGGGCGCTCACCGTGCCCCTCCCCCGGGCGGATCCGGGGCGCCTGCGCCGCCGGCGTTCAGGTGCTGCAGCGCCTCGACCAGCTCGTGGCAGGCCCGCTCGACCGACCGCCGGGTGTGGAGCTGTTCGCTGATCACCGCGGAGAGCAGCAGGGCGGTCAGCCCCAGGGTTCCGTTGAAGGCCTGGAGTCTCATCATCGTCTCGATGTCGGTCAGCCGTCCGAAGGAGCCGGCCTCCTGACGGGCCACGACGGTGGCCGTCACCGAGACGAACAGGGCGCACGGGATGCCGCCCGCCAGCTGGAAGCGCAGCGCCGCCCAGATCAGGAGCGGATACGCCAGGAACAGCAGACTGACCGAGCTGTACATGATCAGCGGCACCACGACGCACACCACGACGCTGAGCCCGACGGCTTCGGTCCAGCGCGCGGACAGCGGCGGCAGGCGAGCGCGGTACAGCAGGAGCAGCAGCGGGGTGACGAGGACGACCCCCGTGGCGTCACCGACCCACCAGGCGAGCCAGACGATCCCGAGATGCTCGGCGGGGAGTTTGTCCGACAGCAGGAGCATGCCGACGCCCGTCCCCGAACTGATCAGCATCGCGGTCAGCGCCCCCAGGAAGACCAGCGCCAGACCGTCCCGCAGACGGCTCAGGTTCACCCGGAACCCGACCGCGCGCAGCATCAGCCAGGCGCAGACGGGGGCGACGGTGTTGCCGGCCACGATCCCCACGGCCTCGGGCCCCGGGGCGCCCAGGGAGACGACGACCAGCAGCGCACCAAGGGCGATGCCCGGCACGCACCACGGACCGAACAGGAGCAGACAGGCCACGGCGAGACCGGTGGACGGCCAAATGGGCGTCACGACCGACCCGTCGGCGGCCAGCTGCTGGGACAGCCCCAACCACCCCGCCGCGTAGTAGCAGCCGGCGACCAGCAGCGTCGCGCAGGCGAGGACGACCGGTCGCGGCCATGCACGGATACCCAGCACAGCAGCCATCAGACACCGCCGCCGCCGGGACAGCCAGGTGAGGCCGTCCCCGTCCCGCCCTACGGCGTAACGGCCCGCCGGTCATGGCCGACGACGAGCACGGCGGCGTCGTCCTCGTGTCCGATCAGCGCGGCGTTCTTGAGCACGGCGGCCGCCAGCACGTGCGCCTCCATACCGACCCCGGCGGCGAGGCTCGCCAGCCGCACCACCCGCTCGAGTCCCGCGTCGACGCTCAGCGACGGGCCCTCCACGACCCCGTCCGTGACGAGGACGAACACTCCGCCCGTGCCCAGCCGGTACCGGGTCACCGGATAGTCGGAGCCCTCCAGCACGCCCAGCGGGGGGCCGCCCTCGTCCCGGCACACCTCCGCCCGGCCGTCCGCGGTGGCCCGGACACACGGCACGTGACCGGCCCGGGCGCTCTCCAGCACGCCGGTCGCCGGGTCGTAGCGCATGAAGGTGCAGGTGGCGAACAGATCCTTGTTGAGGGAGAGGACCAGTTCGTTGGTGCAGGCGAGGAGGTCGCCGGGCTCGCTGGTCACGGAGGCGAGCGCCCTCAGGGCGACGCGGACCTGCCCCATGAAGGCGGCGGCGTCGATGGCGTGGCCCTGGACGTCGCCGACGGAGAGGCCGATCCGGCCGTCGGGGAGGGTGAAGGCGTCGTACCAGTCTCCGCCCACGTTGAGCCCGGCGTACGCGGGCGAGTAGCAGGCGGCCAGGTGGATGCCGGGCACGGCGGGCAGGTCCGCGGGGAGCATGTCGCGCTGCAGCGCGATCGCCAGCTCCACCTGGGACCGCCGCAACTCGGCCAGCTCCCTGGCCTGCGTGGTCAGCGAGGCCAGCCGGTCGAGCAGTTCCTCACCGTCGGGTGCGGGACGCTTGTTGAACATCGGCCACTCCCTGCCAGGCCGCCTCTCCCGGCAGGGCCTCTCGGCCCCCTGGACAGTGCAAGTCTGTCACCCGGGGTGGAAAAGGTCATGCGGGAGCCGCACCGTGACGGCCGGCAGGGGCGGCGCCGTCCCCGTCGGCGGACACCGTGCCGACCGGACGCCGTGCCCGCCGGCGGACACCCTGCCGACCGGGTCCATACCCGACCGCGGACACCCTGCCGACCGGGTCCATACCCGACCGCGGACACCCTGCCGACCGACGCCGTCCCCGCCCCGCCCCGCCGGGAAGCGCGGCGCGTTCCGTACCCTTGCCGCATGCGCATGCGTCCCACTCTGAGCTGGACCCCGGGAGCGGACCTGCCGCCGGGCACCACGGACCTGGAGCCGGTCGCCGACGCGCTGCGCGCCCGCGGTGTGCTGGTGCTCAGCGGGGCGGGCATCTCCACGGAGTCGGGCATCCCGGACTACCGGGGCGAGGGCGGCAGCCTGAGCCGGCACACGCCGATGACCTACCAGGACTTCACCGGCTCTCCGGAGGCCCGCCGCAGGTACTGGGCGCGCAGCCACCTCGGCTGGCGCACCTTCGGCCGCGCCCGGCCCAACGCGGGGCACCGGTCGGTGGCGGCGTTCGGGCGCAGCGGTCTGCTGACCGGCGTGATCACCCAGAACGTCGACGGTCTGCACCAGGTGGCGGGCAGCGAGGGCGTCGTGGAGCTGCACGGCAGCCTGGACCGGGTCGTCTGCCTGTCCTGCGGCACCTTCAGCCCGCGCCGCGAGCTCGCCCGGCGCCTGGAGGAGGCCAACGCGGGCTTCGCACCGGTGGCCGCCGGCATCAACCCGGACGGCGACGCCGACCTCACCGACGAGCAGGTCGGGGACTTCCGCGTGCTGCCCTGCACGAACTGCGGCGGCATCCTCAAACCGGACGTGGTGTTCTTCGGCGAGAACGTGCCGCCGTCTCGCGTCGAGCACTGCCGCGAGCTGGTGCGGACGGCGTCCTCGCTGCTGGTCCTCGGCTCCTCGCTGACGGTGATGTCGGGGCTCCGCTTCGTCCGGCAGGCGGCCGAGGCCGGCAAGCCTGTCGTGATCGTCAACCGCGACGCCACCCGCGGTGACCGGCTGGCCGTGACCCGGATCGCGCTCCCGCTGGGGCCGGCCCTGACGACGGTGGCCGAACGCCTCGGCGTCCCGGTCGAGGGCGTGGCGACGGCCTGAACAGGCAGCCCGCGTCCGGCCCGTGGTCCGCAGTCTTCCCCCGCCACCCCCTTGACCGTGGCCCCTCCACTCCATAGGGTCCTCGCACCTCACGAGGTACATCGATTAACCAATCGTTAACCGCTTGGTTGGAGACCACCCCTGTGCGCTCATCGCTGACGCGGCGCGAACTGCTCGCCGCCGGTTCCGGTCTGGCCGCGGCCGCTGCCCTGCCCGCTCTGTCCGGCTGCTCGTCGTTGGCGTCGGCGGACTCGGACCCGGACACCCTCGTCGTCCACACCCAGCTGGGCACCACGGCGCCGGGCTCGCCCACGTATCTCGCGGCCGTGGACCGCTTCCGCGCGGAGAACCCGGGGGTGAAGGTCAAGAACCTCGTCAACGGCGACGACCTCGCGCAGGTCTACGAGACCTCACGGCTGGCCCGCAAGGAGGCCGACGTCGTGATGGTCAACCTCTACGACAAGACGCTGGCCTGGACGGACGTGGGCGCCACCGTCGACGTCGGGCCCTACCTCGACCAGTGGGGGCTGCGCGAGCGCGTCCTTCCCACCGCCCTCGCCGACTGGACCGACGACGAGGGCAGGGTGCGGGCCTTCCCCTACTTCGCCACCAACTGGCCCGTCGCCTACAACCGCGCCCTGCTCGACCGGGCCGGCGTGGACGCGATACCCACCACCGGGGACCAGCTGATCGCCGCCGCCCGCAGGCTGCGCGCCAAGGGGATCGCCCCGGTGACCGTGGGCGGCAACGACTGGACCGGCCAGAAGTTGCTGGCGCAGATCATCCAGACGTTCCTGTCCCAGGAGGAGGCCCGGCACGTCTACTCCACCGGCGACTTCTCCGGGCGCGGGGCGCGCCGGGGCATCGAGTACTTCACGCACCTGCGGGACGCGGGGGTGTTCGCGGACAAGGCCCAGGGCCTTACCTCCGACTCGATGACCACGCAGTTCAACACCGAGGAGGCGGCCGTCCAGTCGGCGATGTCCTCCGCCCTTGCCAAGGTGCCCGCGAAGGTGGCCCGGCGCACGGAGGTGGGCGGCTGGCCCTCGGCCGACGGGGCCGCGCACGACGCTCCCACCGTCATCCGCGCGTACACCCTCATCGGCTTCTGGATCAGCCCCAACGGCGTCCGCAAGATCGAGCACGTCGAGAAGTTCCTGCGGTTCATGTACCGCGACGAGACCGTCGCGCGGTTCGTGACGGAGAGCGGCCGGGACATGGCCCTGCGCACGGACGCCGTCTCCACCGGTTTCCCGCTGGTGGGGGCGGCCCAGCGGCTCGGCTCCGAGGTGAGCCAGGTGCTGCTGCCCGACGTGTACGTGCCGCCCGCCGCCGCGCAGCCGCTGATCACCGCGACCAGCACCTCGTTCACCCGGGGCACCAGCCCGGCCCGTGTGCGCGCCGCGCTCGAGTCCGCGTACCGGTCCGCATGAGCCGCCCGGTCGTCCTCGGCCCCGCCGCCCGGTTCCCCCTCGCCCCCCTCCCCCGCTCCACCCGTTCCCCGGGAGTCACCGCATGACGACGCTCACCACGACGCCGGACGGGAGCGCGGCCCGCCCGTCCGCCCCGCCCGCCTCCCCCGCTCCGGCCGGGCGCCGGCCCCGGCAGGGCGGCACCGTCCTCGCGGTGCCCGCTCTGGTGTGGTACCTCGTCTTCATGGTCGGGCCGCTGCTCGCCATCTTCGTGATCGCGGCCCTGCACTGGCCGGGCATGCTCCAGCCGGTGTCCTTCGCCGGGCTCGACAACGCCCGGACGGTGCTGGACGACCCGGTGTTCTGGGACGCGGTCCGCAACACCGCCGTGCAACTGGCCGTCGCCCTCCCGGTGATGATCGTCTGCGCGTACATGCTGGGGTACTACGTGGCCCAGCGGCCGCCGGGTCACCGGGTGATCCGCTACCTGCTCTTCATCCCGGGGCTGATCTCGACGCCCGCGAAGGCGATGGTGTTCTACGCGGCCCTCTCCCCGGACGGTCTGCTCAACGGTGGGCTGGAGGGCGTCGGCCTCGGCTCCCTCACCGACGCCTGGCTGGCGTCGCCTTCGACGGCCCTGGCCTGCCTCATCGCCCTGGACGTCTGGGCCGGCATCGGCTTCACCGCCGTCCTGTTCGCCGCCCGGCTGGGCAGCGTGCCGGACGAGCTCGGGGAGGCCGCGCAGCTGGACGGGGCCGGGCACTGGCGGACGATGTGGTCGGTGCACTTCCCCGTCATCCGCGACTACGTCGGCGTGGTGACGATGCTCCAGTTCCTGTGGACGCTGTTCGGCTCCGCGCAGCACGTACTGCTGCTCACGCAGGGCGGTCCGGGCACGTCGTCCACCACTCTGTCGTTCCTCGTCTACCAGAAGGCGTTCATCGCCGCCGACCTCGGCTACAGCCAGACCGTCGGCGTCCTCCTCTTCCTCGTCGGACTCGCCGGGCTGCTGACGATCCGCCGCGTCTTCCGCCAGACCCACTGATCGGAGCAGCACTCATGAAGCTCGGCAAGCGCTGGCTCCCGGCCCACATCCTGGTGTGGACGTACGCGGTGCTGCTCGTCGTCCCGCTGTACTACTTCCTCGCCTCGGCCTTCAAGTCGAACGACGAGATCTTCGCGCACCCCTTCGCCCCGCCGTCCTCGCTGGGGTTCGGCAACTTCCGCACGGCTTTCGAGAGCGCCGACCTCGGGCTCGCGGTCGTCAACTCGGCGCTGGTGACGGTGTTCTCGCTGGCGCTCACGCTGCTGCTGGCGATCCCGGCCGCGTTCGCGCTGGCCCGGTCGACGGGGCGGCTGGCGGGCGTGGTCGAGAAGGTCTTCTCGCTGGGCTTCCTGATCCCGACGTTCGCGGCGCTCTTCCCCACCTTCCTGCTCGCGGCGGCCACCGGGCTGTTCCACACCCGGATCTTCATGGTGCTGTTCCTGCCGGCGACGGCCCTTCCGCTGTCGGTGGTGATCCTGGTGCAGTTCATGCGCACCATCCCGCCGGAGATGGAGGAGGCGGCGCGGCTGGACGGGGCGTCCACGTTCGCGGTGCTGCGGCACGTCTACACGCCGATGTGCCTGCCGGGCATCGCCACGGTGCTGCTGCTGAACTTCCTGACGTTCTGGAACGAGTACCTGTACTCGCTGGTCATCATCGGCCCGGACCCGGCGCAGCGCACGGTCCAGGTGGCGCTGCCCACGCTGAAGTCGATCACCGGCACGGACTACGGCGTGCTGACGGCGGGCACGGTGCTGACCCTGGTGCCGGTGTGGCTCGTCTACACCCTGCTGCAGAAGCGCATGCAGCAGGCCCTGGTCAGCGGGGCGGTGAAGATGTGAGCGTCTCCACCGAGCGGGCCGGACGCCGGCCCACCATCAAGGCGGTCGCGGCGGCGGCCGGGGTGTCGACGGCCGCCGTGTCCCAGGCCTTCAACAACAAGGGCCGGCTCTCCGAGGCGACGCGCCGCCGGATCCTCGACGCCGCGCTGGAGCTGGGCTGGTCGCCCAGCGCCTCCGCCGCGGCGCTGCGCAACGCGCGTACCCGCAGTCTGGCCCTGGTGGTGCGGCGGCCCACGGACGTGCTGGGGTCCGACCCCCACTTCAGCGAGCTGATCACCGGCATAGAGGGTGAGTTGGCGCCGCGCGGCTACGGCCTGCTGCTGCACCTGGTCAGCGGTCACCGTGAGGAGAACGCGCTGTACGAGCGGCTCGCCGCCGAGGGCCGGGTGGACGGCGCCGTGCTCACCGACGCCCGTGACGACGACGCCCGGCCCGCGCTGCTCGCCCGGCTGGGGCTGCCCGCCGTGCTGCTCGGTGCGCCCGACGGCACGGCCGTCGTCCCGCGGGTCGGCCTGCGCGACCAGGGGGCGGGCATCGCCGAGGCCGTCGCGCATCTGCTGGGCCTCGGTCACCGGCGCGTGGCCTACGTCAGCGGGCCGCCCGAGCTCCAGCACACCCGCGTGCGGCGGGCGGCCTTCGAGGGCGCGCTGCGCGAGGCGGGTCTGCGCCCGTTCGCCGTTCTGCCCACCGACTTCAGCGAGCGGCGGGCCGTCGGTGCCACCGAGGCGCTCCTCGATGCCGCCGGCCGGCCCACGGCGATCGTGTACGCCAACGACTCGATGGCGGTGTGCGGCATCGGCACCGCGCAGCGCGCCGGGCTGGCCGTGCCCAGGGACCTGTCCGTCGTGGGCTACGACAACCTGCCGCTCGGCAGTTGGCTGCACCCCCGGCTGACCACGGTCGACCAGCAGGTGCAGCGGGTGGGCGCGGCGGCCGCGCGCATGCTGCTCGCCCTGTGCGGCGAGGAGGTCGAGGACGCCGCCCTCGCCGAGCGTCCCCGCCTGGTCGTACGCGAGTCCACGGGGCCCGCCCCCGCCTGACCACCTCCCGGCCGCGGCAGGCCGCGGTCACCCACGCACCGTTCAGCACCCCCACCACTTGAGAAGGACCATGCGACGCCACAGCGCCCAGCTCACCCACCAGCCCGACGTCCTGCCCTGGCTCGGCGCCAACTTCTGGTCCCGCACCGGCGGACCGCTGATGTGGCGGAACTACGACCCGCGGATCGTCCGCGAGGAACTGCGGGTCCTCGCCGACCACGGCCTGAACACGACCCGGTCCTTCTTCTACTGGCCGGACTTCCATCCGGAGCCCGACCGGATCGACGACGAACTGTGCGCGCGCTTCGAGGACTTCCTCGACGCCCACACGGAGGCCGGCATGGGGACGATACCGACCTTCATCGTCGGCCACATGTCCGGCGAGAACTGGGACCCCGTCTGGCGCGGCAACCGCGACCTGTACGAGGACGTGTGGATGGTGGGCCGCCAGGCGTGGTTCGTCTCCCGGATGGCACGCCGCTTCAAGGACCACCCGGCGGTCACGGGCTGGCTGATCACCAACGAGATGCCCGGGTACGGGCGGATCTACCAGGTCGACCCGCCGTCCTCGGACGTGGTGACGGCGTGGGCCCAGGCCATGTGCAACGCGGTGCGGGCGACGGGCGCGACGCAGCCGGTGTCCCTGGGCGACGGGGCGTGGGGCATCGAGGTCACCGGCCGCGACAACGGCTTCTCGCTGCGGGAGACGGCCGAGTACGTCGACTTCGTCGGCCCGCACGTGTACCGCTCGGACACCGACCGGCCGCGCCAGCACTACCGCGCCGCCTTCGAGTGCGAGCTGGCCTCGGTGACCGGACAGCCCGTGGTGCTGGAGGAGTTCGGCCTGTCCACCGACACCGTCTCGGCCGCCAACGCGGGCGTCCACTACCGGCAGACGCTGCACAACTCGCTGCTGGGCGGCGCCACCGGCTGGCTCGCCTGGAACAACACCGACTACGACGGCCTGTGGGATCAGCCCCCCTACGACCACCACCCCTTCGAGATGCACTTCGGCATCACCGACGCGACCGGGGCGCCCAAGGAGCCGCTGCGGGAACTGGCCGCGTTCGCGAAGGTGCTGAAGGCGGTGGACTTCCCGCGCTGCTCGCGCGCGGACGCCGACGCCGCCCTGGTCGTCCCCGCCTTCCTGGAGCGGGGCTACCCCTACAGCCGCCCGGCCGACCGGCCGCTCATCTTCACCTCCCTGCACCAGGGTTACGTCACCGCGCGCTCCGCCGACCTGCCGGTGGCCCTCACCCGCGAGGCCGACGGGCTGCCGGGCGAGGCGTCGCTCTACCTGCTTCCCGCCACCCGGCAGCTCACCACCCGCACCCGCAGGGAGCTGGCCCGCCGGGCCGCCGGGGGCGCCACCGTGTACCTGTCGTTCTGTTCCGGCGAGCATCCGGCCACCCGGGGGCCCTGGTTCGACGATCTCGACGGGCTCTTCGGCGTGGAACTGCAGTTGTCCTACGGTGTCGCCGAGCCGATCGGGGACGACGTGCTGGAGATGACGTTCACCGAGGACTTCGGCGACCTGCGCGCCGGTGAGGT
The DNA here is from genome assembly GCF_004364245.1 of Streptomyces sp. BK208. GTDB lineage: Bacteria > Actinomycetota > Actinomycetes > Streptomycetales > Streptomycetaceae > Streptomyces. The sequence continues at coordinate 210,160 of NZ_SOAV01000001.1, forward strand.
GCTGCGCTTCCCGGTCGCGGGGAACGAGGACAGCCGCGCCTACCTGCCGGTCGTACCGCGTGCGGGCCGGGTCGTCGCCGTGGACGCCCACGGCCGGCCGGCCCTGGTAGTCCACGAGACCGGAAGGGGCCGCACGGTGCTGGCCACGTACCCGCTGGAGCACATGGCGGCCCGCACCGCCCGCGTCAACCCGGATGTCACCCAGCGTCTCTACGCCGCGCTCGCGCAGGTCGCGGGCGTGCGGCGGCCCGTCACGGTCGCCGATCCGCACGTCTCGGCGGACGTCCTCGTCCACGCCGACGGCCGCCGTTTCGTGTGGCTGGTCAGCCAGAGCTGCGAGCCGCTCGTGGTCCGTCCGGCCGCCGACGGGAAGCTGTACGGCCTGGAGGACGGCGCACCGGTCGAGGACGTGGCGCTCGACGCGTACGGCGTCGTGGTGCTGGAGCTGCGGTGACCGCCCCGCGTTACCGCGATCCGGCCGCGCCGGTGCCCGAACGCGTCCATGACCTGCTCGGCCGCATGACCCTCGCGGAGAAGGTCGGTCAGCTCAACCAGCGCATGTACGGCTGGGATGCCTACGAGAGGGCCGGGGACGGTCACCGCCTCACGGACTCCTTCCGCGCGGAGGTCGCCGCCTTCGGCGGCATGGGTGCGCTGTACGGGCTGCAGCGGGCCGACGCGTGGTCCGGCGTCGGTTTCGCGGACGGCCTCGACGCGCGCGACGGGGCGCGGACGGCGGCGACCGTGCAGCGGTACGTCACGGAGAACACGCGGCTCGGCATACCCGTGCTGCTGGTCGAGGAGATGCCGCACGGCCACCAGGCGCTGGACGGCACGGTGCTCCCGGTGAACCTGGCGGCCGGAGCCACCTGGGATCCGGGGCTGTACGCCGACGCGGTGGCCGGGGCAGCCGCCGAACTGCGGGCGCGCGGTGCGCACGTCGCGCTGGTCTCGGCCCTCGACCTGGTGCGTGATCCGCGCTGGGGGCGCAGCGAGGAGTGCTTCGCCGAGGACCCCTACCTGGCCGCGCGGATGACCGAGGCACTGGTCGAGGGCGCGGGCCGGGCGGGTGTGGCCGTGGTCCTCAAGCACTTCGCCGGACAGGGAGCCACGACCGGCGGCCGCAACAGCGCGGCGACGGAGCTGGGCGTGCGCGAACTGCACGAGGTGCATCTGGCCGCGGCCCGGGCCGGGGTGGCGGCGGGCGCGGCCGGGTTGATGGCCGCCTACAACGAGTTCGACGGCCTGCCCTGCGTCGCGAGCCGGTACCTGCTGACCGAACTGCTCCGTGAGGAGTGGGGCTTCGAGGGTGTCGTCATGGCGGACGGCACGGCGGTGGACCGGCTGGTGCGGCTGACCGGCGATCCGGTCGCGGCCGGGGCGCTGGCCCTGGACGCGGGCTGCGACCTGAGCCTGTGGGACGACTGCTTCCCGCGGCTGGGCGAGGCGGTGGAACGCGCCCTGGTGTCCGAGGCGGCCGTGGACACCGCGGTGGCGCGGGTCCTCGCGCTGAAGTTCCGCCTCGGCCTGTTCGAGCAGCCCCTGCCCGACGACCGGTCCGCGACCGGGGCCCTGCCGGACCCCGCCGAGCTGGGCGAGCGCGTCGCCCGCGCGTCGGTGACGCTGCTCGCGCACGAGGGCGGTGTCCTGCCCCTGTCCCGTTCGGTGCGGCGGATCGCGGTGCTCGGTCCGAACGCGGACTCCGTGGCGCGGCAGACGGGCGACTACACGGCGCCGCAGCGCCCCGGCGCCGGCGTCACCGTCCTGGACGGCATCCGCGCGGCGGCCGCACCCGGCACCGAGGTGCTGCACGGGCGGGGGTGCGCCCTGGTGGGTGAGGACGTGACGGACGTCGCGGCCGCCGTCGCGCTTGCGGCGGGCTCCGACGTGGCCGTGCTGGTGCTGGGCGGCTCCAGCGCCCGCTCCGCGGACACGGCCTTCGACGTGAACGGAGCGGCCGTCACCGGAGCCGGAACGCCGTCCGACATGACCTGCGGAGAGGGTGTGGACCTGGCGGACCTGGCGCTGCCGCCCGCGCAACGGGCCCTGTGGTCCGCGGTGTCGGCGACCGGGACACCGGTCGTGGTGGTGCTGGTCCAGGGCCGGCCGCACGCCCTGCCCGGGGTGGAGGCGCCCGCGGCCGCGGTGCTGAGCGCCTGGTACCCGGGGCCGGCGGGCGGGCGTGCCGTGGCCGAGGTGCTGTTCGGCGACGTCGAACCGCGCGGCCGGCTGCCGGTCTCCGTGCCCCGCTCGGCCGCCCAGCTGCCCGTGTACTACAACGGCAAGGACCACCGCTATCGCGGGTACGTCGACCAGAGCGCCGGCCCGCTGCACGCCTTCGGGCACGGCCTGTCGTACACGAGCGTCGCGTACGGCGCGCCGCGGCTGTCGCGCACCCGGGTCGGTGCGGACGCGCCGCATCTGACCTGCCGGGTGACGGTCCGCAACACGGGGTCCCGGCCGGCCGAGGAGACGGTCCAGCTGTACGTGCGCAGGCTGTCCGGGGGCACCTCCTGGCCGCGCGTGCGCGAGTTGCGCGGCTTCGTGCGCCTGAGTATCGCGCCGGGCGACGCGGCGGACGCGGTCTTCGAGGTGGGCCCGGAGACGCTCGCGTCGGTGGGACGCGACCTGCGCCTCGTGGTGGAGCCGGGGACGGTGGAGGTGGAGACGGGTCCGGCGTCCGACCGGACCCGGGGTGCCCGCCTGGAGATCACGGACTCGGAATCCGCCACTACTTAGGCTAGCCTTACCTTCATGGCGAAGGTAAGGCGGCTCACGCCCCGGCACCCCGAGATGTTCCGCGCCCGCGTCGTGCGGACCGAGCGGGTCTCCCCGTCGATGCGGCGCGTCACGGTCACCGGGCCGCGGCTCGGCGGCTTTCCGTGGCTCGGGTACGACCACTGGTTCCGCCTGTTCTTCCCCCTCGCCCACCAACGCGCCCTGCGCCTGCCGGAGTTCACCGGCTCCCAGTGGTGGCAGCCGTACCTGGCGATCCCCGAGGAGGAACGGCCGCACTGCGCCAACTACTCCGTGGCCGACTACCGCAGGCGGACGGCCGAGCTGGACATCGACTTCGTCGTCCACCGCGGCCCCACCGGCGAGATCGAGGGCCGGGCCGCGATCTGGGCCTGCGGCGCACGGCCCGGCGACGCGCTCGCCCTGCTCGACCAGGGCGTCCTCTTCGACTGCCCGCGGGACGCCTCCGAGGTCACCGTGGTGGCCGACGAGACCGGCCTGCCCGCCACGGCGAGCATCATGCGCTCGCTGCCCGAGGGCACCAGGGGACGGCTCATCCAGGAGATCCCCACCGACGGCGACCGGCGCGCGCTGCGGGCCCCGGACGGAGTGAGCGTCACCTGGGTCGTGCGGCAGGACGGCTCCTCGGTACCCGGCGCCGCCGCGCTCCGTGAACTGCACCGGCTGACTCGCGCCGACGCGACCGGTTACGCCTTCGTCGTCGGCGAGTCCACCCTGGCCACCGAGGGACGCAGGCACCTGCACCGGCTGGGCCTGCCGAAGGAGCGCATCACCTTCTCGGGCTTCTGGAAGCACGAGGCTCTCGCGGCGGCCTGAGGCGGCCGGTCTCCCCCGCGCCGGTGCCCGTCATCGGCCGAGGCCGGCCGCGGCGAGGGCCAGGGCGGTGCGCAGGGCGGCGGCGAGATCGACCCGGGTGGCCGCGGAGCCGGCGTCCGGATCGGCCGTCCGGTCGGCGTGGTGCTCGACGGCCGCGCGCAGGGCGGTGTTGAGCATGACGGCCCGGACGGTCCGACCCCGCCCAGGCCGCCGACGGCGGACCCGGCTCGGGCCTACGCCCGCCCGGGGGTCCTGGGCCTCAGGACCTCGTTCACGGACTCCTCGCGACACTTCCGGAGCAGGTCGTCGAAGGCGCGCTCGACGCGCTCGGGACAGGGCGTGCCGGTCGGGGAAGTGCCGGTACAGCACGCCCTGACCGACCCCGGCGCGACGGACGATCGCGGACAGCGGGGCGGCCAGACCGCACTCCGAGTAGATCTCCCGCGCGGCGGCGACCAACGCGGCCCGGTTGCGGGCGGCGGCCTCGCGCCCCTCGCCGCGGGTCGATCCGGAGGTCGCCCACACCTGGCGTACGACGCTCGAGAGCCGCGGGCGGGTGCGGATCGACGGTCTCGCCGACGAGGTCGGCCGGAGCCGCAAGCGGCTGTCGGCCGCTTCCACGCGCAGCTCGGCATCACGCCCAAGCGGGGCGCCAGGCTGGTGCGCTTCGACCACGCCGCCCACCTGCTCGCGGCGGACCTCGCGCCTGCCGCCGTCGCCTTCGACAGCGGTTACGTCGACCAGTCCCACCTCCACCGGGATGGTCAAGGCCTTCACCGGGCTCACTCCCACGGCCGTGGCCGGCGCGCCGTGGCTCGCGATCGACGACGTGGCGTGGCCGGGCCCGTCGCCCGCCTCTCCCACGGGACCCGTGCTCCCGCCGCGGGTCACGGACGTTGCCGGACGTGCGGGCGCTTGATAGGCAGGTGCTGACCCGCGGGCCCCGGCCCGCCCGAGCGTGTCGTCACCCGACGGTCCGGCACCGACGCACCGGAGCAGACTCCATGAAGATCCACCTCACCAGCGTCTTCGTCGACGACCAGACGCACGCCCTGCGCTTCTACACGGAGGCGCTCGGCTTCCTGAAAAAGCACGACGTGCCGGTGGGGGCGGGCGGGGACCGGTGGCTGACCGTCGTCTCGCCGGAGGCTCCCGACGGGACCGAGCTGCTGCTGGAGCCCTCCGGTCACCCCGCGGTGCGGCCCTACCGTACGGCTCTGGCCGAGGACGGCATCCCGGCGGCCTCCTTCGCCGTGGACGACGTACGGGCGGAGTTCGACCGGCTCCGCGCACTCGGGGTGCGCTTCACCCAGGAGCCGGTGGAGACGGGTCCGGTCACCACGGCGGTCCTGGACGACACCTGCGGCAACCTGATCCAGATCATGCAGGCCCCGTGACCTGGAGGGCCCCCGCCGGGGGAGGGTGCCGCCTACGGGACCGTCGCGCTCCCGAGGCGGTCGGCGAGGGCCGCGGCGAACTCCTCCGCCCGCGCCAGCTGGGTCCGCAGGTCCGCGACCCGCTGCCGGGCGGCCCGTTCGTAGGTGCGGACGCGTTCGAGGAGCCGCTCGCGCTCGTCCGCCGGCAGCTGTCCGCCGGCGCGGTCCAGGCGGTCGGTGGCCTCCAGGAGGTCGCGCATCTCGTCGAGGGTGAAGCCGAGCGGCTTCATCCGGCGGACGACCATGAGGCGGGCCACGTCAGCCTCCGTGTACAGCCGGAAGCCGCCCTGCGAGCGGGCGGACGGGACGACCAGGCCGGTCTCCTCGTAGTGCCGGATCGTGCGCAGCGACAAAACGGTCCTGGCCGCCACCTCTCCGATCTGCATGTGCCCGCCGCCCACGCGTGCGCCTTCCTCGTCGCCCGTCCCGCCGCCATCGCCACGGCTTCGATCTCTACCGTAACGTCAGGGTAGAGTTGCCCGGGTGCCGGGCCGCTGTGCCGCCCGGCGCGTCCATGGCCCGGGGAGACCCGACACGGTGCGGGAGAGCCGGTCCGCCTTGTCGTGCCGGGGTCGAGGAAGCCCCCGGCGAACACCTGTGCCAGCAGGAGAGAGCGAGCGCATGTCCCCGACACCCCGCGCCGCCGTCTGCCCGCCGTGACGCTTAGGCGCTGAGCGGCTGCCGCCGCGTCGGCACGCGCTTTCCCCATCCTCCCCGGTCCGCCGCCGCGCGGCCCTCGCGCGGGACCGGCCCGGCTCCGCACGCCCCCGCACGCCCTCGCTGCCGGGCGTGCCCGACCACGACAGGTGCCTTCCTCTTGTCTGCTCCGGTGCTCTCCCCCGCCGCGCGCCTGCGCGGCCTCAAGCCCGACTGGCTCTCCGACCCGAAGGTGTGGCGCACCGAAGTCCTCGCCGGACTCGTCGTCGCCCTGGCGCTGGTCCCGGAGGCGATCTCGTTCTCGATCATCGCCGGGGTCGCCCCGGAGACCGGTCTGTTCGCGGCGTTCACCATGGCCGTCACCATCTCGGTCGTCGGCGGCCGCCGCGCGATGATCTCCGCCGCGACCGGCGCCGTCGCCCTGGTGATCGCCCCGCTGAACCGGGAGCACGGCCTCGGGTACCTGGTCGCGGCGGTCATCCTCGCCGGTGTCTTCCAGGTGGTCCTCGGGGCGCTCGGGGTGGCCAGGCTGATGCGGTTCGTGCCGCGCTCGGTGATGGTCGGCTTCGTCAACGCGCTGGCCGTCCTCATCTTCATGGCGCAGGTGCCCGAGCTGACCGACGTGCCCTGGCCCGTCTACCCGCTCGCTGCGGCCGGGCTCGTGCTGATGGTGCTGTTCCCGAGGGTCACGAGGGTGGTCCCGGCGCCGCTGGTCTCCATCGTCGTGCTCACGGTCGTCACCGTGGCGGCGGGCATCGCCGTACCGACCGTGGGCGACAAGGGGGAGCTGCCGCACGCCCTGCCCGTGCCCGGGCTGCCCGACGTGCCGTTCACCCTCGACACGCTGACGACCGTCGCCCCGTACGCGTTCGCCATGGCCCTGGTCGGGCTCATGGAGTCACTGATGACGGCGAAGCTGGTGGACGACATCACCGACACCCACTCCGACAAGACCCGTGAGTCGATCGGTCAGGGCATCGCCAACATCGTCACCGGCTTCTTCGGCGGCATGGGCGGTTGCGCCATGATCGGCCAGACGATGATCAACGTGAAGGTGTCCGGCGCGCGCACCCGTCTGTCCACGTTCCTCGCGGGTTCGTTCCTTATGGTGCTGTGCATCGTGTTCGGCCCGGTCGTGTCCGACATCCCGATGGCCGCCCTGGTCGCGGTGATGGTGATGGTGTCGTTCACGACGTTCGACTGGCACTCCGTCGCTCCGCGGACGCTCAGGCGGATGCCCGCAGGCGAGATCCTCGTCATGGTGGTCACCGTCGCCGTCGTGGTCGCCACCGGCAATCTCGCCGTCGGCGTCGTGGTCGGCTCCGTCACCGCGATGGTGATCTTCGCCCGGCGGGTCGCCCGTCTGGCCGACGTCACCTCGGTCACCGATCCCGACGGCGGCCAGGTCGTCTACTCCGTCACCGGCGAGCTGTTCTTCGCCTCCAGCAACGACCTGGTCACCCGGTTCGACTACGCCGGTGACCCGGACCGGGTCGTCATCGACCTGTCCGCGACCCGCGTCTGGGACGCCTCGTCGGTGGCCGCCCTGGACGCGATCGAGACCAAGTACGCGCAGCGCGGCAAGCAGGTCGAGATCGCCGGTCTCGACGAGCACAGTTCAGACCTGCGCGAACGGCTCGGCGGCACCCTCACCGGGCACCACTGACCCTCAGGGACGGCGTCAGGCGTGGGACGGCACCGGCGTCACGCGCCCGGCGGGCGGAACTGGGGGCCGTAGGTGCCGGAGCCGCCCGGGAGGTCGGTCTCCATCAGCTCCAGCGCGGGTGCTTCCAGCGCGCGCATCGTCCGGACGGCCGAGCGCAGGGTGCGTGCGTCGCCGTCGGTCCAGGCCGCCTCCAGGGTGCCGAGCACCTTGGCGTAGGCGGTGTCGAAGCGGTCGAGGAGGTTCTGGACGCGCTGCGGCGGGTCGGGCCAGCCGCCGGCCGGGACCTTGGCCATGGGGCGTGCGTCGGGGAAGGGCACGGGGGCACCGGTGAAGCTCCAGCCGTCGTCCCCCCGGCGCAGCTGCCTGCCGTGGTAGATCTCGCCGAAGGCGTAGTAGTGGGCCGGGTGGTCGTCGCCGAAGGAGTCCTCGGGGGAACTGGCGGTGCCCTCGCCCTGTTCCTTGATGATCGCGATGGCCCGCTCGACGCCGTCGAGGTCGGTCACGGGTTCCAGGACGTCGGAGCCGATGCGCTCGGACAGCTGCCCGTGGGCCGACAGTCCGGGCGCGGTGGAGCGGAAGGCGCTCAGCAGGTCGCTGTAGAAGTGGCCGACGCTGGGTGAGTCCTTCATGCCGCGGGCGAGGGGAGCCTCGGGGGCCTCGATCGCCATCATCACGTCGTGCACGAAGGGCCGGTTGAGCCCCGAGAGGTAGACCGTCACCCCCTCACGCACACCGCCGGGCAGGGGGCCGGGATAGGCGGGCGCCGAGTCGGTGATCCGTGGCCGGCCACCCACCGCCACCAGCAGGTTGCACACGACGCCCAGGTGGTACATCTCGTCGCCGACGATGCGCCGGATCAGCCGCGCGACATGGCTGGAGCGGTCGCCCACCGACCACCATCCGCACAGGTAGGGCGGGATCGTGGCGAGTTCGAGCGCCACGGCGACCTGCAGGGCCTCCCGCAGCCAGTCGACGCCGCGGCCGCTCTTGGGGACGGCGAGCAGCTGGGCCACGGACCGGCAGCCGGACACGGCGCCCCCCGGCCGCCCGGCCGCGTGCGCGGAGGCGGCGGCCGGGAGGGGAGCGGCGGCCGTCAGAACGGCCGACGCCATGAAGGTCCTTCGCCCGAACGGGGCGCCCGTCCCCGACGATTCCTCGCGCACTCCAGTCACCCTTACTCCCTCTGCAAGCGGCGCCCGTCTCCGACCGAGACGTCCGCATTCCTCCGACGGCTGGCGAAACTAGCAGCGAAGAGGCCGTTTGCCAGGCGGGCGGCACGGCGCGGGGCATCCTCTACCCGGTCGGCCCTACCGGTGACGGTCCGCACCGGTGCCGAGCGGCTCGCGTATCAAGGTCAGCAGCAGCGCATGGGTCTCGGCGTCGGCCGCGGCCACCAGTCCCCGGCCCGCGGGACCGGCCGGGGCGCCGTCGACTCCGGTGACGACGCAGCCGGCCGCCCGGCACAACGCGATCCCGGCGGCGAAGTGCACGCTCTCGGCGAGGCCCGTGCCGTCGGTGACGTAGGCGGCGCGTTTCCCGGCCGCGACCCAGGCCAGTGCGAGCGTGGTGGACACGACCCGCGGCCGCAGGCTGCGCCCGAACCCGGGGTGGGCGAGCAGGTCCACCGCGCGGAAGGCGGGCGCGCCGGGGAAGGGCGGGTCCAGGTTCACGTCGACCAGACGGGTGGCCGCGGTGGGCACCAGGGGCGTGTCCCGTCCGTCGCGGCGCACCCGGGCCGTCTCGCCGTCGGTGAAGAAGACCTCGCCGCCGAACGGGTCGGCCACGGCCGCGGGGCCGTCGCGCAGCGCCACGTTGACGGCCACCAGCGGGGTGCCGACGGCGTAGTTGAGCGTGCCGCACAGGGGGTCCACGAACCACTGGCGTGCCGCCCCGGCCGCTCCCTGCTGTCCGCCCTCCTCTCCGCGTATCGCGTCGCCGGGCCGGGCGGCGCGGACGACGTCGAGGATCGCCGCCTCGGCCGCCACGTCGGCGTCGGTGGCGAAGTCCCCGCCGCCCTTGTCGATGTGCGTCAGCCGCTGCCCGTACCGGGTCCGCACGATCTCCGCACCGGCCCGGGCGGCGGCGATCGCCACTTCCGTGTCGTCTCGGCTCGCAGGTGAATTCGTCACGACTGTGCAGGGTAGACGGCGGGCCCGACCGGCGACCCCACGACGGGTGCCGGTTCACGGCAACCCCACTCTTGACACGGTCACGTCGAGCGCTTGTATGGTCTAGTCCAACAGAACTCACCACTCCGTTTACGGAGTTGAGCCTTGCCCGGGTCCCACTCCCCCGCGAGGACGGTGAGTGCGCGTCACCTTCGCGCCTCCTGGCCCCACCCACGAGAGGCCGTACCCCGGCGTGCGCGGTCACCCCCACACAGGACCGTGTGCACCGGACGGCCGGATGTGAAGGAGTTCCCCATGCACGCACGTCGGAAGACCGCTGCCCTGATCGGCGCGGTCCTCGCCCCGGTCGTCGCCGTGAGCCTGCCCGCCTCCTCGGCGAGCGCACACGGTTACATCTCCGACCCGCCCAGCCGCCAGGCCCAGTGCGCCGCGGGCACGGTGTCCTGCGGTGACATCACCTACGAGCCGCAGAGCGTCGAGGGCCCCAAGGGCCTGACCAGTTGCAGCGGCGGCAACAGCCGCTTCGCCGAGCTGGACGACGACAGCAAGGGCTGGCAGGTCACCCCGGTGCCGAAGAACACGACGTTCTCGTGGCGGCTCACCGCCCAGCACGCCACCAGCACCTGGGAGTACTACGTCGGCGGTCAGCGGATCGCCCTGTTCGACGACGGCGGCGCGAAGCCGGGCGCGGTCGTGAACCACCAGGTCGACTTCGGTGGGCTCACCGGCCCGCAGAAGGTCCTCGCCGTGTGGAACGTCGCCGACACGGACAACGCGTTCTACGCGTGCATCGACGTCAACGTCGGCGGCTGACGGGCCGGTCGGAGCGGGCCGGAGCGACCGCACGCCTCCGGGACGGCGGTCGCTCCCCCCTCCACCGTTCCCACCGCGTCCCCCCACGAGCAGGAGTCGATACCGTGCAGCACCGCAAACTCGCACTGCTGGCCGCCACCGGCGCCGCGGCCGTCCTGTGCAGCCTGACCACGGCGCCGTCGGCGCTCGCCCAGAAGTCCGACGGCCGTACCGCCGCCGCGGAATTCGTGGTCAGCGAGAGCCAGTTCGACCAGATGTTCCCGAACCGGAACTCCTTCTACACCTACAGCGGTCTCACCGCCGCGCTCAGCGCCTACCCGGGGTTCTCGAACACCGGCAGCGACACGGTGAAGAAGCAGGAGGCCGCCGCCTTCCTGGCCAACGTCGGCCACGAGACGGGCGGACTGGTGTACGTCGTCGAGCAGAACACCGCCAACTACCCGCACTACTGCGACACCTCGCAGCCGTACGGCTGCCCGGCCGGCAACGACAAGTACTACGGGCGCGGGCCCGTCCAGCTGAGCTGGAACTTCAACTACAAGGCCGCCGGGGACGCCCTCGGCATCGACCTGCTCGGCAACCCCGACCTGGTCCAGAACGACTCGGCCGTGGCCTGGAAGACCGGCCTGTGGTACTGGAACACCCAGTCCGGGCCCGGCAGCATGACCCCGCACGACGCGATGGTCGACGGCGCCGGGTTCGGGGAGACCATCCGCGCCATCAACGGCAGCCTGGAGTGCGACGGGGGCAACCCGGGGCAGGTCCAGAGCCGCATCGACAACTACGAGCGCTTCACCCAGGTCCTCGGCGTCGAACCCGGGGGCAATCTCAGCTGCTAGTGACCGGCGCCCGGCCGTCCGCCCCCTCGTCGCCACCCGAACGCCCGGCCGCGAGGGGGCCGTCGGCCGGTCCGGAGCCCGGTTCGCCGAACCGGGCGAGTTCGTCGGCGTCCGGCTCCTCCAGGAGGAACCCGGCGCCGCCCTCCAGCATCCGCGCGACCTCCGCCGAGCGCGGGAGCATGGTCTTCTCGTAGGTGCGCACGGCGTCGTCGACGGTGGCCGAGCCGGCCAGAGCGAGCGCGAGTTCCGCGGCGTCCAGCATGGCGAGGTTGACGCCGACCCCGAGCGGGGGCATCAGGTGCGCGGCGTCCCCGAGGAGAGTCACCCCGGGCGTGTGCTCCCAGGTGTGCGGGACCGGCAGGGCGAAGAGCGGACGGTCGACATAGGCGCCGTCGTTCTCGGTGATCATCCGCAGGAGCCGCGGCGACCAGCCCGCGTACTCGGCGAGGAGCCGTGCGCGGATGCCGTCGGTGTCCTGCGGACGCAGCCCGCTCGCCGCCATCCAGTCGAGCGGCACCCGCCGCATGAGGTAGACGCGCATGTGACCGCCGCTGTTGCGCTGCGCGAACAGGCCGCGCTCCCCGTCGGCCACGTGGGCGCTGCCGCGCCCGACCAGCGCGGAAAGCTCCGGGTGCGCGGTCTCCACGGCGTCGAACCGGGCCTCGAGGAAGCCGACCCCCGTGTAGCGCGGCTCGGCGTCGGACACCGCCGGGCGGACGCGGGAGAAGGCGCCGTCCGCCCCGACCACGAGGTCCGTCTCCACGGTGCTCCCGTCGGTGAACGTCAGGGTCCGTGGCCCGTCGGCGGTCCCTCCCACCGACTCAAGCGCGCGCCCCCATCGCACCGTCCCGGGATCGAGCGAGCGCAGCAGGAGGTCCCGCAGCTGGCCGCGGTCGATCTCCGGGCGGGCCGTGTCGCCCTCGGCCGGAAGACGGTGTCCGCGGAGCCGCCCCGCGGTGTCGATGCGGCGCTCCTCCTGGCTCTCGAACCTGGCGAGCGTGAAGAACTCCTCCAGCAGGCCCGCTTCCCGGAGGGCACGCTGACCGTCCTCCTCGTGCAGGTCGAGCGAGCCCCCCTGGTTGCGGGAGTCGGCGTCCGGGTCGCGGTCGTACACCGTCACCGCGATGCCGTGCTGCCGCAGGACACGTGCGCAGGTGAGGCCTCCCGGGCCCGCCCCGATGATGCTGATCCGCGCCTTCGCGGGGGTCGGAGAGTGCATGGCGTCTTCCTTCCGTCGGCGGTTCTTCCGCCACCACCAAAGCAGAAGTGAGTGAGAAACTGCAACTGTTCCAGTTTCTTACTCATGCCATTTCACTACTCGCATCGATTCCTGTGTGACTCCAGGCATGCGGTAGAGTGGCGCCATGTCCGACTCACCGACCCCGGGCCGCCGCGAGCGCAAGAAGGCCGCGACCCGGCAGGCCATCGCCGACGCGGCTCTGGAGCTCTTCCTGGAGCACGGCTTCGACCGGGTGAGCGTCCGCGACGTCGCCGAGAGGGCCGACGTGTCGACGACGACCCTCTTCGCGCACTTCCCGAGCAAGGAGTCCCTGGTCTTCGACCGTGAAGCGGACATCGACGCCGCGCTGGCCGCCGCCGTCCGCGAGCGGCCCGGCGGTCAGGGGGTGGTCGAGGCGCTCCGGACCCACGCCCTGGAAGCCTGGCTGCCGATCATGACCGATCCGCGGCGGGAGCGGTTCACGGCGCTGGTCGACGGCACGCCGGCACTCCGCGAGTACGGGGAGCGCATGTGGATGCGGCACGCCGGCACGCTGGGTGCCGTGATCGCGGAGGAACTCGGGCGAGAGCCGGACGACCTGGCGTGCGCGGCACTGGCCCGCTTCGTCCTGGAGGTGCCGGCCCTCACCGCGGGACGGCGCGACCCGCGGGCGACCGTGGAGACGGTCTTCGATCTGCTGCTGAACGGCTGGCGGTCACAGACCGGCCCGGCGGCCGACGCGGGCGGCGACGACCACGCCCGCTCCGCCGGGCGCTGACCCCTCGCTCAACCCCGCGAGCGCGTCCGCCACAGATCCCGGAGCAGCGCGATCTCGGCCATGTGGTGGATGAATTCGAGGTTGCCTCCCGCCACGACGACGATGTAGGGGTCGTCGGGATCCGAACCGTACGGGTACTGGGAGAAGCCGACGGTGTCCAGTTGCTCGTCGGTGACGGACGCGACGTCCTCGCGCCAGCGGTCGATCAGCGTCCAGAACCGTTCGAGCGCCAGGTCGGCGGAGGGGGTGAAGTCGACGAGCAGATGCGGGTCCTGCCGCCGTGCACCGAAGGTCCACTCCCAATGCCCCGCGAAACAGGAGTGCAGGTGCGCCAGCCGCCAGGCGATGGTGGTGATCGGCGCCTCGTCGGGCTCGGGCGTGCCCGTGTGGGCGAGGACCTCCTCGACCCGCGCGACGGTCACACTCCAGTCGTCGGCGATCTTCGCGACCGGCATGCCGCCGGCGGCCTGCCGGGCCACCTCGGCGTACTCGCTCGCGGGTATGTCTGGAGCCCCCTTGTCGAGCACCCACTCGCCGGGTCCGTACGCCCTGGGCGTCACCGCCTCACCCCGGCGCCGGATCGACCAGCACCCGGCCGCCGGCTCCCACAGGTACTCCTCGTCCCCGAGTCCCGCCAGCCGCACCTGGGCCATCTCCCTGGCCTGGTCGAACTGGTCGAGCAGCAAGCCGAGTCGGTCCGTCCGCGAACCCTCGGTCTCCATGCCCGGCTCCCTCCACGGTGCGCTTCGCGCCGCCCACCCGGGCGCCGCGGCGGAGCATAGCGACACGCGTCCCGCACACGCGACCGATTTCCCACCGCGGCCGGTGCTCAGGAGTCGACGGACTCCGCCAGCGAACGGGGGCGCAGGTCCGTCCAGTTGGCCTCCACGTACGCCAGACAGGCGTCCCGGGTGTTCTCCTCGAAGGCCACGGTCCATCCGCCGGGCACCTGCGCGAAGGACGGCCACAGCGAGTGCTGCCCCTCGTGGTTCACGAGGACGAGGAAACGGCCGTCGGCGTCGTCGAACGGGTTGGTGCTCATGCCCGATGCCTCCCGGAGGATTAGGTTAGGCTCGCCTAATTACTGGCGAGCCTAACCTTCTGCTGTTCCGCTCCACAAGGAGACGCGCATGGAGTTGACAGGCCACGAGCCCTTCGCCGCGTTCGGGCTGTCCGGCGCTCCCGGCACGGAAGCCTTCTGGGCCGAGGCGCGCTCGCCCTTGTCGGTGCCGGACGGCGACGGCTGGAGGACCCTGTTCCTGCGTCGCGGCGGCGACGCTGCGGCCATCGGCTTCGAAAGCTGGTCGGACCCGGTGCCGCTGCGCCGGTGGGGCGCCACCGACTGCTGGTACGCGACGGTGCGCATGCCCGCGCGCCTGCGTGTGACGTACCAGTTCCTGGTGGGCGACGCGGCGTACGCGGACCCGTGCAACCCGGACGGCGCGGGCGGCGACAGGTCCGTCGCGTCGACCCCCGACGCACCGCCCCAGCCGCACTGGCCCCCGGTCGGCGCGGACGACGTCCTGCCCCTGCCCCGGACCCGGCTGCGCTGGACGAGCGAACGGCTCGGGGGCCGGCGCACCGTCCGGGTCCACGCGGCCGGCGGGGGCGGACCCGTGGTGCTGCTGCTGGACGGGGACGACTGGCTGTATCTGCATCCGGCCACCGTCGCGTTCGACTCGGCCGTCGCGAGCGGTGACATGCCCCCGGTCACCCTGGTGTTCCTGCCCGCCAAGGACCGCGCGGCCGAGTTCGGCTGCCGGCCCGCCCTGTGGGAGGCGGTGCGGGACGAGCTGCTGCCCCTCGTGGCGGGGAGCGGTGTGCCTGCCGACCCGGCCGGGCTCGTGGTGGCGGGACAGAGCCTGGGCGGGCTGAGCGCGCTGTACGCCGCCGTGGAGTTCCCCGGCCTGGTGACGCGGGTGGCCTGCCAGTCGCCGTCGTTGTGGTGGACACCGGGGGCCGCGGATCCGGCGGACCCGCTGGGCGGTCCGGCCGGCGGCGCCCTCGCGGACCGCCTGCGCGGGCGTCCCGACCTGTCCGGGCTGCGGGTCGCCTTCGACGTGGGCGAGCACGAGACGCGGATGCTGCCGCACTGCGCCCTTGTGGAGGAACTCACCGAGCGGGCCGGGGCGACCGTGCGGGTCTCCCGGTCGGCGTCGGGCCACGACCGGGCGGGCTGGCGGCACGCCCTCCTGCGGGACGTGGCCTGGACGCTGGGCCGGGACGTCCCGGGACACGCGTGAGGGTGGGCGGCACGCTGCCGCCCACCCTCAGCACCGGGACGTCCTCAGCTCTGCGGACGCTTACCGTGGTTGGCGCCGTTCTTGCGGCGGGCCTTCTTCTTGCGACGTCGTTTCGAGGACATCGATACCTCCCTGGTGCTCGTATTTCCACGCTTTGCACCGGATTGTCGCCACCGGTGATCACAGTGCCCCTTTCCTGGCGAGGCCCGGGGCAAACCTCCGGCACGGCGGCACCTCATCTGGTCACCGGGTCACCTGGTCACCTGGTCACCTGGTCACCTGGTCACCTGGTCACCGCCAAGCGGTACTCCTCGTCGGTGGCCAGAAGGCGGCGGTGGGTGTCATCGGCGGTGACGACGCCCTCGTCCAGGACGAGTACACGGTCGGCGGCGGCCAGCAGGGCGGGGCTGCTCGTGATCACCAGGGTGGTGCGGCCCCGGCGCAGTCCGGCGACGCCCCGCGCGATGAGCTGCTCGGTGACCGCGTCCACAGCCGTGGTCGGGTCGCGCAGCACCAGGACGTCGCTGTCGGCGGCCAGGGCGCGGGCCAGGGAGAGCCGCTGGCGCTGCCCCCCGGAGAGGTTGGCGCCCCGGTCGCGCACGGCGTGGTCGAGCCCCTCCCGGTGCAGGGCGACGACGTCGGTCAGCATCGAGGCCTCGACGGCCTCGGGGACCCTGCGGCTGGTGCCCGACGGGTCGATGTTGGACCGCAGGGTGCCCGCGAAGATCTCGCCGTCGTACGGATTGACCAGCATGTGCTCGCGGACCGCCGCCACCGCCAGGTCCGCGAGGTCCCGTCCGCCGAGGCGCACCGTCCCCTCGTACGCGTCGGGCGGGACCTGGAGGGCGAGGACCTCGGCGAGTTCGGCCGCCGCTCGGGGCTGGTAGGCCGCGACGGCCACGAACTCCCCTGCCCGGACCCGGAAGCGGACCTTGCGCAGCATTCCGTGACTGACGCAGTCGACCTCCAGGTCGGTGCCCCGGACCGGCCGCCCCGTCCCCGGTGTCGTCACCGCGGGTGCCGCGAGGACCAGCGCCATCCGCTCGGCGGAGGCGCGCGCGATCATCACGTACTTCGGCATCTCCGAGAACAGCTTCAGCGGTTCCATGATGAACTGCGCCAGGCCCACGGCCATGACCAGCTCACCGATGGTGATCCGCCCCTCGAAGGCGAGCCACCCGGCCGTGAGGGTCACGGCGGCGGCGAGTACCGCGTTGAGGGCGAGCGCGGTGCCCGCGTAGACGCCACCCACCCGTGCCACGGTGACGGACTGGCGCCTCGCCTCGGTGCTGACCCTGCGGTAGGACCGGAAGGCCGCGTGGTTGCCGCCGAAGCCGTGCAGCGGGCGCAGGCCGATGATGAGGTCGGCGACCTTGGCGCCCGCGCGCGCCACCCGCGCCTGCTGTTCACGGGTGCTGGAGCCGATGCGCCGGGACATCACGCTGAGGACGGACAGGATCGCGACGGTGCCCACGATGACCAGCAGCCCGAGCCGCAGGTCGGCCAGCCCCAGCGCGACCGCGGCGATCAGCACCGCCACGAGCGAGCTGATCAGCAGCGGCACGACCTCGATGATGTCCGCGGTCTGGTCGGCGTCCTCGGTGGCGATGGTCAGCACCTCGCCCGACTTGAGGTCGACGTCCCTGGCCACCGGCTGGAGCCCGGTCCCCGCGACCCGGACCCGCCAGTGGTGTGCCTCGGTGGTGTTGGCCTTCTGCAGGATCCGCATCCCGAACCGCCAGGACAGCGACACGGTCGTGATGATCACGGCAAGCGCGGCGACGGAGAGGCCGAGCGCGTCGGGGCTCCGGTGGCGCATGGTGTGCTCGACGATCAGGCCGAGCGCGATGGGGAAGGCCGTCTCACCGGCCTGGTAGAGGCCCATGAGGACGGTGCCCCAGGCCATCGCGCCGACGTTGCGCCGCAGGGCGGTACGGAGGATGTCGGACCCCGTGCGGGGCCGCTGGGTGTCAGGAGTGGTCATCGAGGTGGTGGGCAATCGCTTCCGGGGTTCGCAGGGTGATCAGATCGCGGACCGTGATCACTGGACCGTACTCCCGGCGGAGCAGCCCGGTCAGCCGCACCGCCAGCATGGAGTGCCCGCCGAGGGCCGTGAAGTCGCTCACGGCGCTCACCTCGTCGTCGTCCAGGTCCAGTGCCTCGGCGAAGAGTTCGCACACCGTCGTCTCCGTCTCCGTCTCCGGTGCGCGTTCCGCCGCCGTGGTGAGTGCCCCGAGCGGTTTCGCCTCGGGGAGCGCCTTGGTGTCGGCCTTCCCGTTCACGGTCAGCGGGATGCGGTCGACCCGGGCGTAGTGGGTGGGGCGGAGGAAGTCGGGCAGTGCGGTGCCGACCTCACCGGCGACCTCGGCGAGGCCGGCGCCGTCCAGCACGAGGTAGGCGGCCAGCCGGTGGGCGCCGTCGACCTGCGGATCCGGCTGGGCGACGGCGGCGACGAACCGCACCGCCGGGTGCGCCGCGAACACGGCCTCCACCTCGCCGAGCTCCACCCGGTGGCCCCGGATCTTGACCTGCTGGTCGGTGCGGCCCAGGTACATCAGGTTCCCGTCGGGCCGCCGCACCACGAGGTCTCCGGTGCGGTACATGCGCTCCCCCGGGGCGCCGAACGGGCAGGCGACGAAGCGGTGCGCGGTCTGGGCGGGTTGCCCGAGGTAGCCGCGTGCGATGCCGATGCCCGCGACGTACAGCTCGCCGGGGACGCCGTCGGGCAGCGGCCGGAGCCAGGGGTCCAGCACGTACACGTCGGTGTTGTCGATCGCGACGCCCACCACCGGGTCGGGGCACTCGAACGTGCCGACGCCGAGGGTGTTGATGGTGTACTCGGTGGGTCCGTACAGGTTGTACCCGACGGTGCCCTCGGTGTCGGCGAGCCGGCTCCACAGCGCCGGGGTGACGGCCTCGCCGCCCAGCAGCACCAGCGCGGGCCGGCGGGCCGGGTCGTCGAGCAGGCCCTCGGCCACCAGTTGCTGCGCGTAGGTCGGGGTGACGTTGACGACGTCGATCCCGTGCTCCGCGCAGTACGCGACCAGCCGGGGCGCGTCGCGGCGCAACTCCTCGTCGCAGATGTGCACTTCGTGACCGTCGGCGAGCCAGAGCAGTTCCTCCCACGACATGTCGAAGGCGAAGGAGACGGTGTGGGCGATGCGGAAGGTCCGGTGCCCGTGGTCCGCCAGCACCGGTCCGAAGATCCGGCGCCGGTGGTTGACCAGCATGTTGGTGAGTCCGGCGTACTCGGTCACCACGCCCTTGGGCCGGCCGGTCGAGCCGGAGGTGTAGATCGTGTACGCGGGGTGCCTGAGCCGGTGCGGGTCGTCCGGCGCGAAGGTCGTGAACGGTTCGGCGTCCGGCAGCGGGCGGTCGAGTTCGATCAGGTCCCCGGTGAGCCGGTGTGCGACCGCGCTGACGGTGAGGACGACACGGGGGCGGGCGTCGGCCACGATCGCCGCGATCCGCTCGTCGGGGTGGTCCAGTTCCAGGGGCACGTAGGCGGCACCGGTGCGCAGCACGGCGAAGAGGGCCACGATCGAGTCGAGCGAGCGCGGCAGGGCGATGCCCACCGCCGTCTCCGGGCCGATGCCGCGCCGCACCAGTACGCCCGCCACCGCGCGGCTGCGGTCCCTCAGTTCGGCGAAGGTCAGGGCCGCGCCGTGGGCGACGAGAGCCACGCGCCACGGTTCGGCGTCCGCCGCCCGGTCGAACCGGTCGACGACCGTGTCCGTGCCGACGTCGGTGCGTTCACCTGCCTCCGGGGCGGGCACCGGACCCGGCAGGGCGCCGACGGGACCGTCCGAGGCGGTGAGGTCTTCCAGGACGCGCAGGTAGTCGTCGAGGAGGCTCCGGGCGCCCGCGGTGTCGTGGTCGCGGTACTCCAGTTTGACGGTGAGCCGGTCGCCGGGGGTGACCACCCACGTGAACGGGTAGTGGGTGGAGTCGTCGGCCCGCACCGAGGTGATGCCGTGCCGGGCGTTCATCTCGGCGAAGGCGTCCAGGTCCAGGAAGTTCTGGAGGACGAACAGGTTGTCGAACAGGGTGTCGTGGCCGGCGGCCCGCTGGATCTCGCCGAGCCCGAGGTGCTCGTGCTCCATGGCCTCGACCCGGGCCGTCTGCACGGACGTCAGGTAGGCGCGGACCGTGTCGTGCGGCCGGGCGCGCGTCCACATGGGCACGGTGTTGAGCAGGACGCCGACGACGTCGGACAGTCCTTCGCCCTCCCGCCCCGAGACGGTCACGCCGAAGACGGCGTCGCCGCGGCCGGTGCGGGCACCGAGGAAGAGGCCGAACGCGCCGGTCAGCACGGAGTTCAGGGTGACGCCGTGGGCCTTGGCCGCCGCCTTCAGCGCGTCCGACTGCCCGGTGGTCAGGGTGCGCACCAGGGCGCGAGGCAGGTCGTCGGGGAGCGTGGGCGCCGGCCCGGCGAGCAGGGTGGGGCCGGTCAGGCCGGCGAGGTGCCGGGCCCAGAAGCGTTCGGAGACGGCCGGGTCCCTGGCGGCGAGGGCCCGGGCGTGGTCCTCGAAGCCGGGACCGGCGGGTGCGGCGTCGAGGGGAGCGCCGTCGAGGACGGCACGGTAGGCGTCGAACAGGTCGCGCAGCACGATCTCCCGGGACCAGCCGTCCCACAGCAGCAGGTGGTAGCTGAGGAGCAGTCCGTCGCGGTCGTCGGGCAGGCGGACCACGGTCAGCCGGATCAGCGGCGGCTCGCCGGGGTCGAAGCCCGTCTCCCGGTCCCGCAGCCGCAGGGCGTCGGCCTCCGCGTCCGTCGCCGCGCCGACCGTGCGGACGGTGACCCGCCGGCCGGCGGAGAGGACCTGGACGGGACTGCCGTTCTCGTCCGTGGTGAAGCCGGCGCCCACGGCCGGGTGCCGGGCGATGACGTACGCCATCGCCTCGGCCAGCGCGTCGGTGTCGAGCCGCCGTTCGAAGGTGAAGTAGCTCTGGGCGACGTAGTGCCCGGCCGGGCCCGTGAGCTGGGTCTGGAAGTACAGGCCTCGCTGGAGGGGGGTGACCGGTGCCGTGCGCTCCGCCGTGGCGGAGGCGTCCGCGAGGTGTTCCAGTGCGCGCAGCCAGTGCTCGGTGATCTCGTCCGGGACGCCCTCGGCGAGGGTGAAGGTGGCGTGCAGGCTGCCGGTGGCGGCGTCGGTCCAGGCGTCGGCCTCGACGGCGTACGGGCTGCCGGGCCGGTCGCCGCCGGTGAGCCGCGGCGCGTCGGTCTCGTGGCCCCGCCCCAGGTAGTTGAAGAGCACCTGCGGGTGGGCGGTGCCGAGCAGCGGCGCGGTCTGCGGGTTGAGGTACCTGAGGCCGCCGTAGGCGACGTGTGCGCGTTCGTCCGGCCTGCGTTGGGCGACCTCGCGCGCCGCGGCGACGGGGTCGGTGTGCGGAGTGAGCCGTACGGGCGCGATGGCGGTGAACCAGCCGACGGTGCGGGTGTAGTCGTGGTGGTCGAGGGCGGGGACCCTGCCGTGCCGTTCCAGATCGACCGCCAGGTCGGTGGGCGAGGGCTGGATGCGGGTCAGCGCGGTGCGCAGCGCGCCGCACAGCAGCTCGGTGAGTCCGAGGCCCAGCGCGGAGGGTGCGGTGCGGGTGACGCGGTCGCTCACCCCGGGTGCGAGGACGACCGTCCGCTCGCGCGTGCTGCCGCCGGTGGGCAGCGGCGTGGGAGCCCCGAGCGTGCTGATCCAGTGGGCCAGGCCGTCGGTCTCGTGGGCGGACCGGTACGTGAGGGCCCGGGCGTACTCCGCGTAGGGCGTGGTCTGCGGTGCCGGGGCCGCACCGCGCAGGGCGTCGGCCAGGTCGTCCAGCAGGATCAGCCAGGACACGGCGTCGACGGCGAGGTGGTGCACGGCGACCACGAGGGTGCGGCTCGCCTCCAGCCAGGTGAAGGCGACGACCTCGCCGGCGCCCGGGTCGAGGCGGCCGGCCGCGTCGTCGGCCGCGCGCGCCGCGTCGGTCCCCCTTCCGCGGACGACCGTGACCTCGCGGTCCGGTTCCGTGCGCGGGGACCAGACGCCGTGCTCGACGCGCAGCCGCAGTCGCAGCGCCGGGTGTGCGGCGACGACGGCCCGCGCGGCGCGCTGCACGTCGGACAGTCCGGTCCCTTCGGGTGCGGTCAGCGTCCTGGCCTGGGCGAACCGGTGGAGCGATCCGCCCAGCTCCCGCTGGCGCAGCATGATCGGTGTGGGCGGCAGCGGGCCGTCCTCGTGACGGGCGGGCGCGGGAGACGGCTCGGCAC
This sequence comes from Streptomyces sp. BK208, assembly GCF_004364245.1. Classification (GTDB taxonomy): domain Bacteria; phylum Actinomycetota; class Actinomycetes; order Streptomycetales; family Streptomycetaceae; genus Streptomyces. The sequence goes on from NZ_SOAV01000001.1 coordinate 231,757, forward strand.
CGGGGGTGCGTGCCGCCAGGTGTGCGGCGAGCGCGCGGGGCGTCCTGAGCAGGAACACGTCGCGGGGCGCGATCGGCAGGCCGATCGCCCTGGCCCGGTTGATCACGGTGATGGCGACGATGCTGTCGCCGCCGGCGGCGAAGAAGTCGGTGTCGGCGTCCGGGGCGGAGCCGGGCAGCGCCCGGGCGAAGAGGTCGACGAGTGACGCGAGCACGGCGTCGTGCCCGCCGTTCGGCGCGTCGCCCTTCGCGTCCGGTGTCCGGGCGGCGCGTTCGGTCAGCGCCCCGCGGTCCAGTTTGCCGTTGACCGTGAGCGGCAGGGCGTCCACCGGCAGCACCAGGCCCGGCACCATGTGCGGGGGCAGTTTCGCCGACAGGAGCGCGGTGAGGTCGTCGGGCACCCGGCCCACGACGTGCGCGACCAGGTGGTCCTCGCTGTCCGCCACGGTGACGGCGACGTCGGCCACGCCGTCGAGGGCCCGGATCGCGGTTTCCACCTCGCCCGGCTCGATCCGGAACCCCTTCAGCTGCACCTGGTCGTCGGCGCGGCCCACGAACTCCAGCTCGCCGTCGAGCGTGCGGCGGGCGAGGTCGCCCGTGTGGTACATGCGGGAGCCGTCCGCCCTGAACGGGTCGGCCACGAACCGGGCCGCGGTCAGTCCCGGCCGGCCCAGGTAGCCGAGCGAGACCTGGTCGCCCGCGACGTAGATGGCACCCACGCGGCCGGGAGGCACCGGGCGCAGCCGGTCGTCGAGCAGGTGCGTGACGAGGCCGGGGACCGGACCGCCGATGGGGCTGGTGGTGGCGGCGCCGGGCGCGAAGTCGGCGTCGGTCAGCAGCCGGTGGGTGACGTGGACGGTGGTCTCGGTGATGCCGTACATGTTGACCAGCTCGGGGGTGGCGGTGCCGTGCCGGTCGACCCAGTCGCGCAGCCGTCCGAGGTCCAGCGCCTCGCCCCCGAAGATGATCCGGCGCAGTGCGGGCAGCGGCGTACCCGCCCGCAGGTCGGCCTCGGCGAAGCGGTAGAACGCCGACGGGGTCTGGTTGAGCACCGTCACGCCGCGTTCGCGCACCAGCCGGTGGAAGTCGACCGGGGAACGGGTCAGTCCGTACTCCGGCACCAGCAGCTCACCGCCGTGCACGAGCGCGCCCCACAGCTCCCAGACGGCGAAGTCGAAGGAGTAGGAGTGGAACTGGACCCACACGTCGTGCGGGCCGAAGCCCATCACGGGACGGGTGCGGGCGAGCAGCGTCACGACGGCGGCGTGCGGGACGACGACGCCCTTGGGCCGGCCGGTCGATCCGGACGTGTAGATCACGTAGGCGGGGTCGTGCCACCCGACCGCGGGCCCGGGTTCCCGGACGGCAGGCGCCGGCTCCTCGTCCGGTACCAGCACCCGGGCCGGCACGCCCGCGCGGTTCAGCAGCCGGGTGAACCGGTCGCGCTGCTCCCGGTCGACGAGGACGACCTGCGGGGCGGAGTCGGCGAGGGCGTACTCCAGGCGTTCGTCCGGGTAGGCCAGGTCCAGCGGGACATACGCCCCGCCGGCGCCGACGACGGCGACGAGGGCGACGACCTGCTCGACGGAGCGCGGCAGGGCGACGGCGACGCGCCGGCCCGGACCGGCCCCGGCCGCGCGCAGGACGGCGGCCAGCTGGTTCTTGGCGTCGGCCAGTTGGCCGTAGGTCAGGGAGCGGGTGGCGCCGTCCAGGGCGCACTGGGTGACGGCGGTGGCCGACGGGGTACGCCGTGCCGCGGCGTCGAAGAGGTCGCCGAGCGTCGCCCGGGTGACCGGCCCGGTGTGCCCGGCTTCTCGGTGTGCCAGGTCGCCAGCCGGGGTGTCCGGCCGGGTGAGCAGACCGGTGAGGTTCCGGATGAAGGTGTGCAGGATCTCGCGGACACGGGTCTCGCGCAGCAGCCCGGTGTCGTGGATCAGGTTGAAGCGCGGGCGGCCGTCGCGCGTGCGCTCCACGACCAGGGTCATCGGGTAGTGCGGGGCGCCCTCGTTGACGATGTCGGTGACGGCGAGCGTGTCGCCCGGGCGCCGCAGCGCGTCCACGTCGGTCGCCACGTCGAACACCACCAGGGTGTCGAAGAGCGTGCCGGTGCCGGACCGGCGGGCGATCCGCGCCAGCGAGACGTGCTGGTGCGGCAGGACCGCGCTCTGGTGTGCCCGGACGGCTGCGAGCAGGTCACGCGCGGTGGTGGCGGCGGTCCACCGGGCGCGCAGGGGGACGGTGTTGATGAACAGGCCCACCATGTCCCCGATGCCGGGCACGTCCGCGTCGCGGCCGGACACCGTGGAGCCGAACACCACGTCGTCGCTGTGCAGCATGCCGCCGAGCGTGAGGGCCCAGGCGCTGTGCACGGCCACGCTCAGCGGTACACCGGCGGCGCGGGCCGCCGCGTCGACGTCGGTGTCCGCCGTCACGGCGGCGTCGGCGAACCGGTCGGAGGGCGGGTGTCCCTCGGCGATCAGCGAGGGGCCGGCGAGCCCGGCCAGCTGCTGGTCCCACACCCGGTCGCTCGTGTCCTGGTCGCGTCCGGCGAGGCGGCGCACGTGGTCGGCGAAGCCGCCGAGGGCGTGTCCGGAACCGGGTGCGTGGTACTCGGCCAGCAGGGTGCGCAGCATGGGCGGCACCGACCAGCCGTCGGCGATGATGTGGTGCACCGTCTGCACCAGGACATGCCGGTGCGCTCCCGCCCGGACGAGCGTGTACCGCATCAACGGTCCGGTGGCCAGGTCGAACCCGGCCCTGCGGTCCCGCTCGGCGAGGGCGCGGATCTCGTCGTCGCCGATGCCGGGGCGGTCCAGGACGGTGAAGGGCGGCACGGCGCCGCTCTCCAGCACGCAGACCACCCGGCCGTCGGACAGGGCCACGAAGCGGGCGGCGAGGTTCGGGTGGAGGGTCAGCAGGCGGACGGTGGCGGCCGCGAGCCGCTCGGGGTCCACCTCGCCCTCCAGGGTCAGGAGTTGCTGCTCGACGTAGCTGCCGTGGGTGTCGTCGTCGTAGACGGAGTGGAAGTACAGGCCCTCCTGCAGCGGGGTGAGCGGGAGGATGTCCAGCAGCGCCGGGCCGTCCAGGGCGTCGACGTCGGCCTGGGTGAGCGACAGCGGGCGGAAGTCGCTGGGCGAGTGGCCGCCCTCGTCGAGCGCGGCCAGCCCCCGCAGGGCCTCCTGGTAGTACGTGGCGAGTGCGGTGATGTCCGCGCCGGTGAACATGCCGTCGGGCCAGGAGAGGGTGGTGACCAGCTCGTGGGCGCCGGTGGGGGCGGGTTCGGCGATCGCGTTGAACTCCAGGGCTCGGGGCAGGCGCATGCGCGGGTCCCGCCGCTCCCCCAACTGGTCGCTGCTGTGCGCGAGTTGCCAGTCGGCGAACGAACCCGCCTCGAAGCGTCCCAGGTAGTTGAAGAGCACCTGGGGCGCGGGTGCGTCGAAGGCGGCCCCGGCCAGGTGGCGCAGGGCGCCGTAGGAGACGCCGTGGTCCGGGACGCGCGCGAGGTCTTCCTTGACCGCCTTGAGGGCGGCGGCCAGGTATCCGGGTGCGGTGAGGTCGGGTGCCGGGCCGGGTTCGACGGTGACCGGGAAGAGGGTGGTGAACCAGCCGACGGTCCGGGAGAGTTCGGGTTCGAAGCCGGCGGTCGGCGCGACGAACCGCGGTTCGCGGCCGTGGCCCTCGAGTTCGATGTGCGCGAAGGTCTGGTCCTGGCCGAGGTCGCGGCGCCACCGGGCGAGGGCGACGGCGAGCGCCGTCACCAGGACGTCGTTGACACCCGCGTGGAACATGGCGGGTGTCCTGCCGAGCAGCGCGGCCGTGGTCCCTGCGCCGACCGACACGGTGCGGACGCGCTCGCGCGCCACGGTGTCGCCCTCGGCCAGGGCCCGTCTGCCCAGTGGCAGGTCCGGCCCCGGCAGGGGGCGCCGGAAGCAGGAGCCGTCCGCGTCGAACGCGGCGCGCTCCAGCAGCTGGGTCCAGCGCCGGAACGACGTACCCACCGGGGGGAGTTCGACGGGAGCGCCCGAGGTGTACTGCCGCCAGGCGGTGGCGAGGTCCTCCATCAGGATCCGCCAGGACACGCCGTCGACCACCACATGGTGGACGACGAGGACCAGTTGGCGCGCTGCACGTCGCCAGACGGCCCGCACCATCGCGCCGGCCGTGGGGTCCAGCGCCTCGGTGGCGAGGGTGACGCACGCGTCGAGCGGCTGGTCGCTCTCCTGCCAGCGCGCGGCGGCCGCGACGGTGCGGGGGTCCGCCTCCGGGATGTCGAATCCCCAGCGGTCGCCGCGGACGAGTCTGGCGCGCAGCATGGCATGCCGCCGGACGAGGGCGGCGAGGACCGTGTCGAGGGCGTCGGCGGTCAGGGTGGCGGGGGTGTTGAGCACGACGGACTGGACGAAGCCGTCGATCGCGTCGGTGGTCTCGCCGAGCCACTGCACGACGGGTGAGCCCACGACGGTTCCGGTCGCCACGTCGCGGTGGTCCACGGCCGTGGTGTCCTCGCGGCTCGCCACCGCCGCCAGCGCGCCCACCGTGCTGTGGGTGAAGATCTGCCCCGCCGTGACGTAGAGGCCCGCGTCGCGCAGGGCGCTCAGCAGCGAGATCGCCAGGATGCTGTCGCCGCCCAGCTGGAAGAAGTCCTGGTCGACTCCGACCCGGTCCAGTCGGAGCAGCGTCGCGACCGCCGCGCACACCGCGCGCTCCTCGTCGGTGCCGGGCGGGGCGGCCGGGTCGGCGTCGACGACGGGCTCGGGCAGTGCGCCGCGGTCGAGCTTGCCGTTCGCGGTGAGCGGGAACTCCGTCATCACGACGACGTGGGTGGGCACCATGTACTCCACCATGTGCGCCCCGGCCCAGGCCTTGACGTCCCGCGCGCGCAGGTCCGCGTGTCCGGCGGCCGGGATCACGTATCCGACCAGGTAGGTGCCGCCTGCCGGGTTCTTCTTCGCGAGGACGCAGGTGTGCCGCACGTGGGGGTGTTCCGCGAGGCCGGCCTCGACGTCCTCGATCTCCAGCCGCATGCCGCGGATCTTGATCTGGTTGTCGGCGCGGCCGAGGAAGTCGAGCGAGCCGTCGGGGGCGAAGCGCGCGAGGTCGCCGGTGCGGTACAGCCGGGACCCGTCGTCTGCGAAGGGGTTCGCCACGAACCGGGACGCGGTCAGCCCCGGCGTGTTCACGTATCCGCGGCCCAGCAGCAGTCCACCCACGTACAGTTCGCCGCCGACGCCGACCGGCACCGGGCGCAGCTCGTCGTCCAGGACGTACAGCTGGGTGTTGGGGTTGGCCCGGCCGATCGACGTCGACAGGCGTTCGGCCGCTCCCCGGTAGACGACGTGCGAGACACCGATGGTCGTCTCGGCGGGTCCGTAGCCGTGGTACAGGGGGATGTCGAGCCGGGTGCGGAAGCGCTCGTAGAGTTCGGGCGTGAGCACCTCGCCGCCGCACCAGACGTGCCGGAGGCTGTCGAGGCGTCCCGTGTCGCCCGCCATCTCCAGCAGGACGTCCAGCATGGACGAGACGAGGTAGGTGAAGGTGACGCGCTGTTCGGCGATCACGCTCAGCAGGTGGTGCGGGTCGCGTTCGCCGCCGGGCCGCAGGACCACGAGTCTGCCGCCGCTGACGAGGGGCAGGAAGATCTCGTTGATGGAGATGTCGAAGGACAGCGGCGCCTTGAACAGGGACGCGTCGTCGGGTCCGAAGTGAAGGATCTCGTGGATCTGCCACAGGAGGCGCTCGCTGATCGCCTCCTGCCGGATCATGGCGCCCTTGGGCCGTCCGGTGGAGCCGGAGGTGAAGATGACGTAGGCCAGGGCGTCCCCGGGGGCGGTGACTTCGGTGCCCTCGGTCGACTGGCCCTCGAACCGCCAGTCGCCGAGGTCGACGGCGACGGCCTCCGGTTCGTCCGGGGCGTGCTCACCCGTGGAGTTGAGCTGTACGACGACCCGGGCGTCCTCGACGACGACGGTCCGGCGCTCGGCGGGCCAGTGCGGGTCGAGCGGGACGAACGCGCCGCCCGCCTGGAGCACGGCGAGCAGACCGATCACCATCTCGGCGGAGCGTTCCAGGGAGATGCCCACCATGTCTTCGGCGGTCAGGCCGCGGGCGATCAGGTGGTGGGCCAACTGGGCGGAGAACTCGGCCGTCTGACGGTACGTCAGGGTGTGACGCTCGTCGATCACGGCCACGGCGTCCGGCCTGGCGCGGACCTGTTCGCGGAACATCTCCACCAGGGTGGGGCGGACACGGTCGGCGCCGGTGTCGTTCCACCGGGCGAGGTCCGCCAGCCGCTCCGCGGGGCCGGACGGGCCGATGGTGCCGAGCGGCCGGTGCGGGAAGCCGGCCAGGTCGTCGAGGGCGAGCTGCGCCTCGTCCGGTGCGACACCGTCCGGGAGGGCGATGCTGAGGCCGTCGTCGGCGACGCGCCAACCACTCGGTGCGCTCCCGCCGTTGTCGGCCCAGGCGAGCACGTCGGTGAACAGGGTGCCCGGGGTGAGGTCGAGGCCGGCGGGGCTGTGGCCCGCGGCCCAGTACGCCAGGGCGATGGCGCACGCCTCGGCGACGGCCCGGTCGCGGTGGTCGCCGAGGCGCCGGCGCATGTCGGTCAGGTGCCCACGGGAAAACCGGACGAGAGAAGCGGTCGGTTCCATCATCGAAGACTCAACGCCCCTTCCAAGGAATGAAGGCAGGCTAACCTAACTTAGGCACACCTAACCATCCCCTCGGCTGCCCTCCCGCCAAGCCCGCCACAGTCGTGCGTAGCGTCCCCCCAGGGCCACCAACTCCTCGTGAGTGCCCTCCTCGACGACCCGTCCGGCGTCCAGCACGGCGATCCGGTCGGCGGCCACGGCCTGCGTCAGGCGGTGCGCCACGAACAGCGTGGTACGGCCCGCGCACGCGGCCAGCACGGCCCGCTCCAGTTCGGCGGCACCCTCGCTGCCCGCCTCCGCGGTCGACTCGTCGAGGACGACCACCGGCGTCCGGCCCAGCACCAGCCGGGCCAGCGCGATCTGGGCGACCTTGGTCACGTCGAGGCGCTCGCCGCCCTCGCCGACCGGGGTGTCCAGGCCGTCGGGCAGGACGTCGACCCACGGTCCGGCGCCCACGGTGCGCAGGGCCGCCAGTAGTTCGGCGTCGGTCGCCTCGGGCGCGGCCAGCCTCAGGTCGTCGGCGAGCGGCCCGGAGAACACATGGGTCTCCTGGGTCAGGATGCTCACCAGGGCCCGCGCCCCGGCCTCGTCCAGTCCGGCCAGGTCGGTCGGCCCGACGCACACCGATCCGGCCTGCGGGGTCCCGATGCCGGCGACCAGCGCGGCCAGCGTGGTCTTGCCCGCGCCCGTGGCGCCCACCAGGGCGAGCGAACCACCCGCCGGGATCGTCAGGTCGACGTCCCTGAGGACGGGCTCCTCGGCGCCCGGGTAGGTGAACGTGAGGCCCCGCACCGTCACCGGGTGGGGGCCGGCCGCCGCGCCGCCGACGGACGCGTCGCCCACCAGCCGGTCCTCCGCGTCCTCCCCCAGCACGCCGACCAGGCGGGTGAGGCTCGCACCCGACTTCTGCGCCTCGTCGAAGGTGAACATGATGGCGCCCAGCGGGGTGAACAGCCGGTGGAACAGCAACGGCGCCGCGGAGACCTCTCCGAGCGTCGCCGCGTCCGCCTCCAGGAGCGCGTATCCGACCACGATGATGAGGGTCAGTCCGATGAACTCGGCGCGGTTCTCCCGCCCGACGAAGCGGCCGAAGAACCGGAACACCTCGATGCCGAGGTCGCGCACCCGCCACGACTCACGGGTGACCCGCTCGCGGAAGGCGTCCTCCAGGCGGTAGGCCCGGACCGTGTCGATGCCGTTGAGGCCGCTGATCAGAGCCTGCGCCCGGTCGGCCTGAGCCCTGCGCTGCTGCCGGTACAGCGGGGCCGACCTCGGCAGGTACCAGCGCAGGGCCAGCGCGTACGCGGGCAGTGCGCCGGCGCCCGCCAGACCGAGCCGCCAGTCGAGGCCGAACATGCCGGCCGTGGCGATGACGACGAGGACACCCGCGGAGAAGACCGTGGGAACGGCCGTCCGGATGCCGTTGGAGATCACGGCGACGTCGTCGCCGACCCGGGACAGGACGTCCCCGCGGCCGACCTGCTCGACGCGGGCGCTGGGCATGCCCAGGACCGCACGGACGGCGCCCTCCCGCAGCCGGGCGAGCAGGTCGGCGCCCAGCCGCCCGATCAGGTAGGTCGACACCGCGGTCGCCGCCGCGCCGAGCAGCGCCGCGGCGGCCATCAGGATCCCGATCGTGACCAGGACGGACGGCGACTCACCCCCGGCCACCGCGTCGACCACGCGGCCGAGCAGCAGCACCGGCAGCACCTGGAGGGCCGCTCCGGCCACCGTGGTGAGCACCGTGGTGGCGCTCAGCCACGGCGCCTCGCGGCAGTGGGCCGCGACCCATCGGCCGGCCTCGCGTCCGGTCGCCGTACGCAGCACGGCCGGGGCCGCGGCGCCACGGATGTCGGTGACGCTCACCCCTGCCCGGCCGACTTGACGAGTTCGTCGACGGCGTACGGCATGGACAGCAGGGTGCCCTGGGAGATGGCCGCGCCGACCGCCGGGCCCTCGCTGTCGAGCAGGTACGACACCTTGCCCTTCTTGACGGCGTCGAGGTTGGTGAACAGCTCGAACTTCCTCAGCGCGTCCTGGTCGGCCTTGTCGTTGATGACGAAGACGCGGTCCACGTCGACCAGGTCGAGGCGCTCGGGCGAGAGGGTGGTGTAGAAGTCTCCGCCGGCGACCTTGTCGATCTCGGTCTGGTAGCCGAAGCCGATGCCGGTCACGAGCCGGCCGCGCACATCGGTGGAGGTGAACGGGGCCACCGAGTCCTTGTACCAGGACAGCACGACGGCGGTTCGGTCCGCGAACTCCGGGTGGGCCTGCTTGGCCGCGTCCAGCTTGCCCTGGATGTCGGCCACCATCTTCTCGCCCTCCTCGGCCTTGCCGAGCGCCTTGGCGATGTGCAGCGCGTTGTCCTGCCAGGGAGCGCTGAACGGCTCCTTCTCGCCCTTGGTACGGCCCACGGTGGGCGCGATCATGGAGAGCTTGTCGTAGGCGGCCCGGTCGATCTCGGAGTAGACGGCGACGATCAGGTCGGGGCGGAGCGCGGCGATCTTCTCGAAGTTGGGCCCCGTGTCGCCGTTCTTCATGACGACCTCGGGCTCGGTGTCGCCCCACTCGTCCTTCACCCAGGGCCACTGGGTGTTGATGTCGGGGCTCCGGCCAGCCGGGTTCGGGTACTGGTCGACCATGCCGACGGGCTTGATGCCGAAGGCCAGGACGGTCTGGTCGTCGGTGTAGCCCACGGAGACGACCCGCTCGGGAGCCTTGTCGATCTTCGTCGTTCCGAACGCGTGCTCCACGGTGACCGGGAAGGCGCCGGCGGCGGCCGGGGTGCCGCCGCCGCTCCCGTCCGCCGAGCCGTCCGACTCGGAACCGCATCCCGCGAGGAGGCCGACGCCGAGCACGGCGGCCGACAGGACCGCCGCGAGTCGTCGCCGGGGCTGCATACGCGTCGTTCTGAGGAGCATCCGGAGATCCCTTTGCTGTCGCGCCGTCCACTGCACCCGTCCGGGGGCAGCAAACCCTGACGCACCTGAGTGAGGTTAGCCTACCCTCACCGCGACAACTCCGGTGTCGGCCGGGCCCGTTCGGCGTGAGTACGTCCGATCGGTACGACGAGAGGACGGTCACCGACCGGATCGTCGATCACCTTGGCGCGCAGTCCGAACGCCTCGTGCAGCAGGTCGGCGGTGATCACGTCGCGCGGGTGCCCCTGGGCCAGGATCGCGCCCTCCCTCATGACGACGAGGTGGTCGCTGTAGCGCGTGGCGAGGTTGAGGTCGTGCAGGACCATGACCACGGTGCGCCCGGACTCGTGCAGGTCGTCGACCAGGTCGAGCACGTCGATCGCGTGGGCCAGGTCGAGATAGGTGGTCGGTTCGTCCAGCAGGAGCAGGTCGGTGCCCTGGGCCAGGGTCATCGAGATCCAGACGCGCTGGCGCTGTCCGCCGGACAACGAGTCGACCGGACGGTCCGCGAGGTCGGACACCCCGGTCATGGCCAGGGCCCGCCGCACGACGTCGGCATCGTCCGACGACCACTGCCGCAGCCAGCTCTGGTGCGGGTGCCGGCCCCGGGCGACCAGGTCGGACACGGTCAGCCCTTCGGGCGCCACCGGTGCCTGGGGCAGCAGGCCGAGCTTCTTCGCCACGTCCCGGGTCCTGAGCGCGGCGATGTCCTCGCCGTCCAGGACGACCGTGCCGCCGGTCGGCTTGAGCAGCCGCGACAGGGTGCGCAGCAGGGTCGACTTGCCGCAGCCGTTGGGGCCGACGATCGTGGTGATCACGCCGGGCGGGACGGTCACGTCGAGATCCTCGATGACGGACCGCGCGCCGTACCCGACGCTGACGCCCCGGGCCGCCAGGCGTGAGGCGCCGTCAACTCCCGTCCCGGTCCCGGTGATGGACTGAACGACCACAAGGCCCCCTCGATTAGGCTCGCCTTACTTTGTACCAGCTATCGGCGGTTCGCCCGCACCAGCAGGTAGACGAGGAAGGGTCCGCCGATGGCGGCGGTGACCACGCCGACCGGAAGCGAGACCGGCAGGGCGGTGCGGGCGACCAGGTCCGAGCCGTTCAGCAGCACCGCCCCCGCCAGGGCGGACGCCACCAGCGGCGGGGTCGGGCACCTGGCCAGCCGCATCGCCACCTGCGGCGCCACCAGCGCGACGAACGGCACCGGGCCCGCGGCGCTCACCGCCACGCCGGCCAGCAGCACGGCGCACAGCAGCAGCGCCGCGCGCACCGCGCCGTACCGGACGCCGAGACCGGCGGCGACGTCGTCGCCGAAGTGCAGCGGCTTGAACTGGAAGGCGGCACAGGCCACGACGACCAGCAGGGTCAGCGTGCACCACAGGGCGACGTGCACCTCGTCCCACGACCGGTTGTCCAGCGAACCGACCAGCCACGCCTGGGCCCGGGCCACGTCCCGGATGTCGGCGGTGACCAGCAGCCAGGTGGTGACCGCCTGCATCACGGCGTTGACCGAGATGCCGATGAGGATGAGCCGGAAGCCGTCGATCCCCCGGCGCCACGCCATGAAGTAGACCAGCAGGCCGGTACCGAGGCCGCCCGCGAGGGCCGCCGCCGACAGGCCCACCGAGTCGGTCACGGCCGTCGCGGCGCCGCCCGACACCGTCACCAGGAACACCGCGACGGCCCCGGCGCCGCTGGTGATGCCGAGGACGTCCGGACTGGCCAGCGGATTGCGGGCGATCGACTGGGTGAGGGCGCCGGACACCCCGAGCGCGACGCCCACGACGAGCCCGGCGACGGCCCGGGGCATCCTCAGGTCCATGATCACGAACTCGTCGACCCGCTCACCCCGGCCGACGAGGGTGGCGAGGACCCGGGGCAGGCCGACGGGGAAGTCCCCGACGCCGATCGACAGGCAGAACACCAGGAAGCACGCCACCGCGAGGAGCAGCGTGACGCCCGCCGTCCAGGGCCGCCACACGAACGACATCCCGCCGAACCGCACACCCGGCGCAACCGAGGCCCGCACGTCCGCCTTCACGTCCACCGCCGCATCCGCCCCGTCCGTCGTCATGGCCGCCACGTCAGCTCCGTCCGCCGTCCCGTCCGTCCCGCTCACGCGTTCCTGAACTTCCCGCGCCACACCAGGACGGCGAAGAACGGCGCACCGAGCAGCGAGACGACGACCCCCGCGTCCAGCTCCCCCGGCCTCACGACCAGCCGCCCCACGATGTCGGAGCCCAGCAGCACGACGGCGCCGAGCAGACCGGCGTACGGCACCAGCCAGCGGTAGTCCGGGCCGGTCAGGTAGCGGGCGACGTGGGCGACCATGAGCCCGAGGAACGCGATGGGTCCGCAGGCCGCCGTCGCCGCTCCGGCCAGCAGGGTGATGGCGGCGATGCCGACGGTGCGGGTCAGCGCGACGTTCACCCCGAGCCCCCGGGCGACGTCGTCGCCCAGGTTGAGCAGGTTGACGGAGGGCAGCGTGGTCAGCGCCGCCAGCAGCCCGGCCGCGACGAACGCGGACACGGGCCAGATGACGTCGAAACCGACGCCGGTCAGGGAGCCCGCGTTCCAGAACCGCAGCGCGTTCAGCGAGGCCTTGTCCGTCAGCGCGACCGCCGTGGTCATCGCCGCGAGGAACACCGTGACGCCCTGCCCGGCCAGGGCGAGCGTCAGCGGGTTGCCCGCCCCGCGGCCGATGCTCGACAGCCCGAACACCACGACCCCGGCGACCGCCGCGCCCAGGAAGCCGAACCAGACGTACTGGAACGGGCTGGTGAAGCCGAAGGCGGCGATCCCCGACACCACGGCGAACGAGGCGCCGGAGTTCACCCCGAGCAGGCCCGTGTCGGCGATCGGGTTGCGCGTGTAGCCCTGGATCAGCGCACCGCCGACGCCCAGGGCGGTGCCGGCCACGACCGCGAGCACGGTGCGGGGCACGCGCACGGTCTGCACGATGAGCCTGATCTCCGTGAGCCGCCGGTCGGACTCGGGCGCCGCGAACAGCCCGTGCCAGACCTCGGCGGGGGTGAGCGCACGCGCACCGACGGCCAGGGAGGCCGCCGCCGCGACCAGCAGGAGCGCCGCGAGCACGCCCAGGCCGGCGAGACGGCGTCGCCGGGCCCGTGCCGGGCCGCCGGGCTTGGGCGCCGGCCGCTCAACCGCAGTCGTGGTCATGGCGACGTACACTAACGCGCGCCGGTTCCGGTCCCGTCGGCGACCGTACGGGCCTCGTCGGACGCGGACTCGAGCCCCCGGTCGAGGAGCGAGTCGAGGATCTCACCGACCCTGACGGCGGTGTTGGAGAGCAGCGACGACGTGATGCCGTGCGTGTGCTCCGTGCCGCCCTGCAGGTAGATGCCGCAGCGCAGGTCGGGGTCCGTCACGACGCGGTAGTCGCGCTCGACACGCACCCGGCCCTCGGCGTCGCGCAGGCAGCGGTCCGCGACCTCGCCGAGCAGGCCGAGGGGGTCGGCCGGGCCGTAGCCGGTGGCGAGGACCAGCACGTCCGCGTCCAGAAGGGTCTCCTCGCCGTCGACCAGCGAGGTCACGGTGGCGCGTACGCGGTCCGGTGTCTCCTTGACGCCGGTGAGCCGGGACACGTTGAGGAAGCGCAGCCGCTCGGTGCCGAGGACCTTCTCCCGGTACATCTGCCGGTACAGGTCGTCGATCAGGTCGATGTCCACCACGGAGTAGTTGGTGTTGCCGTGGTAGTCCATCAGCCGGCGTTTCACGGTGCCCGGCGCGGTGAAGTAGTCGTCGACCGCCGCCGGGTCGAAGATGCGGTTGGCGAACGCGCTGTCGTCGGCCGGGCTGTAACCGTAGCGGGAGAAGACCGCGCACACTTCCGCTCCCGGGAAGCGGCGGTGCAGGTAGGCGACGTTCTCGGCGGCGCTCTGCCCGGCGCCTACGACGACGAACCGGGAGGGCGAGGTGCCCTCCAACGCGTCGACCCTGGCCAGCAGTTCGGAGTTGTGCCAGACCCGGTCGCCGCGTTCCACACCCTCCGGCACGAGGGGGCGCAGTCCGGTGCCGATGACGAGGTTGCGCGCCCGGTGGACCCCGAGCCCCTCCCCCGAGCGGACCGTCACCTCCAGGTGGTCCACGACTCCGTCCCGTACGACCGGCGCGACACCGACGACCTCGTGCCCGTAGGAGACCGTGTCGTCGACCTTGGCCGCGGCCCACTCGAAGTAGTCGTGGAACTCGACCCGCAGCGGGAAGAGGTTCTTGTGGTTGATGAAGTCGATCAGCCGCCCCTTGCTCTGCAGGTAGCACAGGAAGCTGTACTCGCTGGCCGGATTGCGCAGCGTCACCAGGTCCTTGAGGAAGGACACCTGCATGGTGGCGTCGTCGATCAGCATGCCGCGGTGCCAGCCGAAGCGCGGTTGCTGCTCGAAGAAGCGCGCGTCGAGCGCCTGTCGCCCGCCGGCCCGTGCGTTGTGCTCGCGGATCGCGATCGCCATGGCGACGTTGGACGGCCCGAAGCCGATCCCAATGAGGTCGTGGACCAGCCCTGCGTCACCAGGAAGAACCCGTGACATGTCACTCCCATCGAGCGCCGGAAACTTAGGTGAGCCTAAGCTAACGAGCGACGACTGTCGATAGGCCGTGACAGCGACGGGATCGAGCCAACTGGGCTGTACCGCGGGGATGTTGCGAACTAAGGTAAGCCTTGCTTAACTGCCCGGGCCATCCCCTGTTTCGAGGAGGAACCCCATGCGGGTCGTCATGTTCGGTTACCAGACCTGGGGGCACCGCACCCTGCGAGCCCTGCTGGACTCCGAGCACGACGTGGTCCTGGTGGTGACGCATCCCAGGAGCGAGCACGCCTACGAGAAGATCTGGAGCGACTCCGTCGCGGACCTCGCCGAGGAGCACGGCGTCCCGGTGCTGATCCGCAACCGCCCGGACGACGACGAGCTGTTCGAGCGTCTCGAGGACGCCGATCCGGACATCATCGTGGCCAACAACTGGCGGACCTGGATTCCCCCGCGCATCTTCGGCCTGCCCCGCCACGGCACGCTCAACGTGCACGACTCGCTGCTGCCGAAGTACGCCGGATTCTCCCCCCTGATCTGGGCACTGATCAACGGGGAGACCGAAGTGGGCGTCACCGCGCACATGATGAACGAGGAGCTGGACGCCGGCGACATCGTCCGTCAGGAGGCCGTGCCGGTGGGCCCGACGGACACCGCCACCGACCTGTTCCACAAGACCGTCGACCTCATCGCCCCGGTCACCATCGGGGCCCTCGCACTCATCGCGTCCGGGCAGACCGAGTTCACCGAGCAGGACCGGTCCCGGGCGAGCTTCTTCCACAAGCGGTCCGCCGAGGACATCCGGGTCGACTGGAACTGGCCGGCCGAGGACCTGGAGCGCCTGGTCCGGGCCCAGTCCGAGCCGTACCCCAGCGCCTTCACCTTCCACCGGGGACGTCGGCTGGAGATCCTCGCCGCCGTGGTCTCCGAAGGCCGCTACGGCGGTACGCCCGGCCGGATCTTCTACCGCGAGGGCGAGGGCGTGGTGATCGTCGCCGGCGCCGACGCGCGCCGGGGCCGCAACCACGGCCTCGCCGTCACGCGGGTGCGCACGGAGGACGGGCGGGAGCTGGCCGCGACGGAGTACTTCACCTCCATGGGCGGCTATCTGACCACCCGCCCCTGAACCGCCCCGGCCCGCGACCGCCCGCAACGCGCGGGGCCCGGCCGTGCTGCCACGGCCGGGCCCCGCGCGGGACGGTGGTGCGCCGGCTCAGCCGCTCTTGCGCCGGAACGAGCGCTGACTGGCGGCCGGGCCGTGGGCGCCCCGGATCTTCGCCACGTCACCGTTCTCGGCGAGCGCAGCGGCCTCCGCCTGTTTGCCGCGCTTGCGCTCCAACGCCTGTCGGAACTTGTCCTTGAGGTCGTACCGACCGTCGGCGTCGGGTGTCAGGGCGGTGCTCTCGGCCTCCGCCGGCTCCGAACCTGCCTGCGATGAAGACTCTTCAGTCATGACGACCTCCTGGGCTCGGACAACAGGATCACAGCTTGTCACGACCGGCCGCCGGGAACCACCGAGAATGCGCCCGGTCCGGCCGGCAGGCTCACCGTGTACTGGCGCAGGTAGGTGTCCAGGTACGGCGAGCGGTCGCCGGCGGTGGCGACGTCGTCGGCCGGGTCGTCCAGGGCGAGCCTGAGTGCGGCCCCCTTCACCTCGATGGTCTCGCCCGAGGGCGTGTCACGCCAGGAGCCGGTCCGGATGGAGCCGATCTCCACGGCCAGCGTGTGTCCGGCGGCGAGGGTCCAGTCGGTCGCCTTCAGGTCGACGCTCATCCGGCCGGACTTCACCAGGGAGACCTGTTCGTCGAACATGACGGCCGTGCCGTCCGGGGCTACGTCGTACAGCTTGAGCATGACGTTGCCCTTGCCGCGGGCGGTCAGGGACACCTGCGGGGTGCCGGTGACGCGCGTCGCCTTCCGCAGGGGCTCGGACCACACGAAGAAGCTGGAGGCGACCTCACCCGCGCGCTGACGCTTCGCCAGTTCCGCGGCCAGCCCGGCCGGGGCGGGCTGCTCGGTCGCGGGCGCGTTCTCCATGTCCCACCGTCCGGACGGCTGCGGCGGCGTCTTCGGCGCCGCGCCGCCGGAGGCGGCCAGCCCGGCACGGGCGGAGGCCCCGCCGTCGTCCACGTAGGAGCCTGTGCCGAGCGGGAGGGTGACCGACCCCTCCGCGGCCGGCCAGGTGCGCTGGGCGCGCCAGGCGCCGGTGGAGTCCTCGACGGCGTAGGCCGGGTAGCGCACGGCCGGCCTGACGCCCTTCAGGTACTGGTCGTAGAAGGAAAGGGTCTCGTCGTACCAGCCCTCGCGGCCCATGGCCAGGCGCCCGTCCTCGACTCGGTCGCCGCCGCGCACGTGGTCCCACTGGCCGAGCCAGCCGCGCTCGGGGCCCCGGTGGTTGTCGAGGTACTCCTCCATCTCCTCCGGCTTGGTGTTGTTCTCCACGAAGCCCTGCGTGACGAAGAGCGGGGTGTCGCTTCCCCTGGCCATCCTCGCCAGGTCACGAGAGGTCCAGTGCTCGTCGCGCTGGTCGGATATGCGGTAACCGGCCGAGTTCTCGGTCAGGCACTGCGGGTGGCTCTCCTCGTACCGGGCGGCGGCCTGATAGCGGGGATCGTCGTCCGCCATCGGGGGCATGGAGGCGATGGAGTTGTACGCGTCGGCGGTGCCGGTCACGTTCGGGCGGGGCACCCCGTTGGAGTAGATGTACTGGTACATGTCCCACACGGGTTCCTGGGCGACGACGGCCTTCAGGGCGCGCTGGTCCAGGTTGTTGCCGATGAGGCCGGTGACGGCGTCGTAGGACTTGCCGTACATGCCGACCGCTCCGGTGGACCACGGCTGCTTCGCCGCCCAGTCGATCGCGGCCCTGACGTCGGCCTGTTCACCGGGACCGCCCCAGTCCAGGCAGCCGGTGGAGCCGCCGAAGCCGCGCAGGTCCACCATGACGAAGGCGTAGCCCCGGTCGAACAGGTCGGTGCCCTCGATGAAGTCCTGGAAGCGGGCGGACGGCCCGGTGTGGGTCCAGCCCTCGGGGCCGGTCTGGCCCGCGTGGGCGAAGTAGGGGCCGACCGACACGATGACCGGCACCTTCTCCTTGCGCTTCAGCCCCTCGGGGAGCAGGACGTCGGCATGCAGCCGGGTGCCGGAGCGGTCGGAGGACGGGAAGTAGTGCTGGGTCCAGACCGAGCCCTCGGGGACGCGGTCGTTCTCCTCGTGCGTGACGGGTCCCGTTCCGGTGGCGGCCGGCTCCGGTTGCGCCTCGTGCGCCGCGACGGCGGGGCCGCCGAGGCCGGCGGTCAGGGCGAGGGCGGCGACGAGTGCCGATGCGGTCCTGACGACCGCGCGACGTGGTCTCACATGCTCCTCCTTGAGCGGCGGGTGCAGGTGGTGCGGGTGGTGCAGGTCTAGCAGCGATGCCCCCGCACGTCGATGGGGCGTCCCCGCAACTACCGGCGGCACAAGGGGCATTGACGGACAGTGCGGGGCGGACCGGCCCACACCCGTCCCGCCGGTCGCCGACCGCCGGCTCCGCGCCTGAATCGCCCGCGCGTGGATTGCTGCCTAAGGTGGGCCACGCCGACGGAACCGGAGTCCTTCCCGACCGCAGGAGAGTGGGGCGCCATGGCGCGGGGTGTCGAGTCGATCCGGCGGACCGCCCTGGGCGTCCTCGGCGCCGTCCTGCTGCTGATCGGCGTCGCGCTGCTGGTGCTGCCCGGGCCCGGTCTGCTGCTCGTCCTCGCCGGAGTGGTGCTGCTGTCGCGCGCCGTTCCGGCACTGGACCGGTTCGTCGCCCCGGTCCGCGTCCGGGCGATGCGGGCGGCCGAGGAGAGCGTCTCCTCGCGGTGGCGGATCGCCGGCTCGGTGCTGGTGGGGCTGTTCCTCGTCGGCGCCGGGGTCGCGTGGGGTCTCGTGCCCGAGGTGCCGTACTCCGGCTGGGCCACCGGGGCCGGTCTGATCATCTCCGGGTTCGCACTCTTCGCCCTGCTCGTGTGGAGCCGCCGTCGCGTTCTGGCGGCGCGGCGCGACGAGGTGCCTCAGGAGCGGGTGCGCTGAGTCTCCGGGCGGCGCACGCGGCCGGGCGCGGGGACGCCCGCTGGTAAAATGGGCGGACGCTTTGAGGCGCCCGGGTCCGTACCGAGGGGTACGGACCCGGTCGCGTTCCGGGCGCCTGATCAGAAAGGTCCCCCCATGAACGCGAAGCCGACCGCATCCTTCGACGGCCTCGGGCTGCCGCCCGTGCTGGTGGAGACCATGACCGGCCTGGGGGTACGGGAGCCCTTCCCCATCCAGGCGGCGACGCTGCCCGAGGCGCTGGCCGGGCGCGACATCCTCGGCCGGGCGCGGACCGGTTCCGGCAAGACGCTGGCCTTCGGGCTCCCGCTGCTGGTCAGGACCGCGGGCCGGCGCGCGGAGCCGAAGCGGCCGCTGGCCCTCGTCCTGGTCTCCACGCGGGAGCTGGCCCAGCAGGTGAGCGAGGCGCTGACGCCGTACGCGCGGGCGCTGGACGTGCGCCTGACGACGGTGGTCGGCGGGCTGTCCATCAACCGGCAGACCCAGGCGCTGCGCGCGGGCGCCGACGTGGTCGTCGCGACGCCCGGACGTCTGGCCGACCTGGTGTCCCGCCGGGACTGCCGCCTCGACCACGTGCGGATCACCGTGCTGGACGAGGCGGACCAGATGTGCGACATGGGGTTCCTGCCCCAGGTCACCGGCATCCTGGACCAGGTCCCCTCCGACGGGCAGCGGCTGCTGTTCTCGGCCACCCTCGACCGCGACGTCGACGAGCTGGTGCGGGACCACCTGCACGACCCGGTCCTCGCCTCGGTCGACCCGGCGTCGGCCTCGGTGACCACGATGGAGCACCACGTGCTGACCGTCCACCCGGCCGACAAGTACGCGACCGCGACGGAGATCGCCGCGCGGGACGGACGGGTGCTGATGTTCCTGGACACCAAGGCGGGGGTCGACCGGTTCACCCGGCACCTGAGGGCCGCCGGGGTGCCCGCCGCCGCCCTGCACAGCGGAAAGTCGCAGCCGCAGCGCACCCACACCCTCGCCCGCTTCGTGGAGGGCGAGGTCACCGTGCTGGTGGCCACCAACGTCGCGGCGCGCGGCATCCACGTCGACGCGCTCGACCTCGTCGTCAACGTCGACCCGCCGGCCGACGCCAAGGACTACCTGCACCGCGGCGGGCGTACGGCGCGCGCCGGGCAGGCCGGGAGCGTGGTCACACTCGTCACCCCCGACCAGCGGCGCGAGGTCAACCGGATGATGTCCGAGGCCGGAATCCGGCCGACGGTGACCCCGGTGCGCTCGGGCGAGCAGAAGCTGACGGCCCTCACCGGGGCGAAGCGCCCTCCGTCCGGCCCGGACAAAGAGAGCGGCAACGCGCCCTTCCGCGGCATGGGCACCCGCCCGGGCCGTGCCGCGAAGGGGTCGCGCAAGGCCACCGAGGCACGCAAGGCGGCGGAGGCACGCGCGGCGGCCCGGGTGCGCAGGGGCCGCTGACCCCGAGGGGGCTCGCGGTACGCGCACCGGCGCCGGTGCCGTCGCGGTGCCGGCGCTGTCATCGGTGACGGCGCCGGGAACTTTGAACACACCGATGACAAAGTATGGACATGTCAAGCGGAAGTCTCCTACCTTGGCGGCGGAACACCCGTCCCACCGCACAAGACCGGAGCGATATCCGGCACGGTCCGGTCCCCACCTTCCGGAGGACCAATGCGCCCACGGTTGTTGTCGCGTGCCCGAAGACACCTCATCCTCCTGCTGACGTCGGCCGTGTCGATCGGAGGTGCCTGGGCCGCTCCGGCGTCCTCGGCCGCCTCGGCCGCCCCCGCCGACATCCCGCCGCAGGAACCCGGCGTCACGCTGCGCGTGTTCGACGTGCAGACGCCGCTCGACGAACTGTGCACCCTCAAGCCGGGACAGACCCCCAACCACGACAAGCTGATGCCGACGGTCGACTGGTCGGCCACCGCCGACTTCGGCGGCATCGCCGACAACTTCGTCTCCGAGGCGTCCGGCTACCTGGTCGCGCCACGTGACGGCACCTACGTCTTCAGGCTGGTCAGCGACGACGGCTCCCGGATGTCCCTGGACGACGCCAAGGTGATCGACCACGACGGACTGCACGGCGCCGAGCCCAAGGACGGCACGGTCGAGCTCACCGCGGGAGCGCACCCGCTGCGTATCGAGCACTTCGACCGCGGCGGCGGACAGCAGCTGCAGCTGTCCTGGATGCCGCCCGGTGCGAGCGAGTTCACCGTCGTGCCCACCGAGGCGCTGAGCACCGACGCCGGAGTCGTCCGCGTCACGGCGCCGGGCCGCAAGGAGTGCGAGGCCGGGCGCGACACCCCCGGCGACGGTCTGCCGCTCACCTCCGTGCGCCCCGACCTCACCCTCACCGACCTGCGCCCCGAGGGCTTCGAGCCGCAGGTCACCGGCATGGACTGGCTGCCCGACGGACGTCTGGCGATCAGCACCTGGGGCGGCACCGACAACGTTGCCGGAGAGGTGTACCTGCTGGACCACGTCACCGGTGAGACCAGTCGCGACAAGGTGACCGTCGAGAAGGTGGCGAGCGGACTGCGCGAGCCCATGGGCATCAAGTACGTGGACGGGTCGCTCTACGTCTCGCAGAAGCACGAGCTGACCCGGCTCGTCGACAGCGACGGCGACCACGTGGCCGACGAGTACCGCACCGTCGCCACCTGGCCCTACGGCGGCAACTTCCACGAGTTCGCGTTCGGCCTGCTCTACCGCGACGGCTACTTCTACGTGAACCTCTCCGTCGCCATCGACCTCGGCGGCGCGACCACCACCCCGCAGCCCGCGCCCGGCCGCGGGACGACGTACCGGATCAGCAAGAAGACCGGGAAGATCACACCGGTCGCGGGCGGGCTGCGCACGCCCAACGGCATCGGCTGGGGTCCCGGCGGCGACCTGTTCGCCACCGACAACCAGGGCGGCTGGCTGCCCGCCTCGAAGCTCGTCCAGATCAAGCAGGACCGCTTCTTCAACCACTACACCGAGCCCGCGGGCCCCTTCGAGGACTCCCCCGTCACCCAGCCGGTGCTGTGGCTGCCGCAGAACGAGATCGGCAACTCGCCCTCCACCCCGCTGTACCTGACCAAGGGCACGTTCGCGGGCCAGATGCTGATCGGGGACGTCACCTACGGCGGCCTGCAGCGGGCCTACCTGGAGAAGGTGAAGGGCCAGTACCAGGGCGCCGTGTTCCGCTACACGCAGGGCCTGGAGGCGGGCGTCAACCGTGTCTCCATGGGCCCCGACGGCGCGATCTACACCGGCGGCCTGGGCGCCGACGGGAACTGGGGGCAGGAGGGCAAGCTCAAGTTCGGTCTGCAGAAGCTGACGCCGGGCGGCGGCAACACCTTCGACGTCCAGAAGATGCGGGCCGTGCCGGGCGGCTTCGACCTGACGTACACCCAGCCGCTCTCCCCGGAGACGGCCGCCGACCTCGCGGCCCGCTACGAGGCCGAGCAGTGGCGCTACACGCCGACCTCCGACTACGGCGGTCCGAAGATCGCCGAGGAGGAGCTGACCGTGCGGTCCGCGACCCTTTCCGACGACGGCCGCACCGTCCGGCTGCGGCTGGACGGCCTGGAACCGGACCGCGTCGTGCACGTGCGCTCCCCGCGCCCGTTCAGCTCGGCCTCCGGCGAGACGCTCTGGAGCACGGAGGCCTGGTACACGCTCAACGAGATGCCCGGAAAGCAGCCGCCCGCCGCCACGCTGTACGAGGCCGAGGAGGCGCGCCTGACCGGCAGGGCCGGCATCAACACCGACCACGCCGGCTACTCCGGCAGCGGGTTCGTCGACCGCTACGCCACCGAGGGCAAGGTCACCACGACGTTCGACGTGACCGTCCCGAAGACCGGGACCTACGACGTGGGCCTGCGCTACTCCAACGGCCCCGACCCCTTCGCCGGTCCCAAGTCGCTCTCCCTGTACGCCGACGGGAAGAAGGTCCGCCGGACCGGGCTCCCCTCCACCGGGGACTGGGACACCTGGTCCACCCGGACCGAGTCGCTGCGGCTGCGCGCCGGGCACCACACGCTCTCCTACCGCTACGACCCCGGCGACACCGGCCACGTCAACCTCGACCTGATCACCGTGCGCCCGCACGGCGCCCGGGTCGCCCTGTTCGACGGCACCGCCGCCTCGCAGGAGCAGTGGCAGCACACGGACGGGAGGAAGGTGGCCTGGCCGCTGGCCGAGGAGGGCTCGATGGAGGTGTGCTGCGGCGACATCCGCACCAAGGACGCCTACCAGGACTTCCGCCTGCACGTGGAGTTCCGGGTACCGCTGCTGCCGGACGACGTGACCGGACAGGACCGCGGCAACAGCGGCGTCTACCTCCAGGACCGCTACGAGCTGCAGATCCTGGACTCCTTCGGGGACACCTCCCCCGGCACCGACGAGGCCGGGGCGATCTACCTGAAGAAGGCGCCCGACGCCAACGCGGCGACGGCCCCGGAGACCTGGCAGACGTACGACGTCGTTTTCCGGGCCGCCCGCTTCGACGACAGCGGCGCCAAGACCGCCGACGCGCGGGTGACGGTGGTGTGGAACGGCAGGACGGTCCACGACGACGTCGCGCTCGACGGGCCCACCGCGGCGGGCCGGGCCGAGACGCCGGCGGCGGGGGCGATCCGGCTGCAGGACCACGGCAACAAGGTCCGGTTCCGCAACCTCCGGGTCGAACCGCTGGACTGACCCCGAACGGTGCGGGGCGGTGCCCGGCGGCCGCCCCGCGCTCTCCGGTCACCGCACCGGTCGGGAGACCGGTGCGACGGGCACCTCTGGGTAGGCTGAACGGGAAACCCCCTGCCCGTCGAACAAGGAGCGGAATTGAGCGAGCCGGCGTCCATCACCCTGCAGAAGGAGATCGCCCGGGAACTGGAGGTCGCCGAGACCTTCGACGCCGAACAGGAGATCGAGCGCCGGGTGGCCTTCCTCACCGAGCGGCTGACCTCGGCCGGTCTGCGCGCCCTCGTGCTCGGGATCAGCGGCGGTGTCGACTCGACCGTCGCGGGCCGGCTGTGCCAGCTCGCCGTGGAGCGGGCCCGCGCCGGGGGGCACGAGGCCCGCTTCTTCGCGATGCGGCTGCCGCACGGGGTCCAGGCCGACGAGCACGACGCCCAGCGCGCGCTCGCCTTCATCCAGCCCGACCAGGTGCTGACCGTGGACATCAAGCCCGCGAGCGACGCGGCGCTCGACGCCCTGCTCGCCGCCGACGTGGCCTTCCGCGACGCCCACCACCAGGACTTCGTGCACGGCAACATCAAGGCCCGCCAGCGCATGATCGCGCAGTACGCGGTGGCCGGAGCGCACCGCGGCCTGGTGGTGGGCACCGACCACGCGGCCGAAGCGGTCTCGGGTTTCTTCACCAAGTTCGGCGACGGCGCCGCCGACGTCGTACCGCTGACCGGCCTCACCAAGCGCCGCGTGCGTGCCGTCGGGGAAGCGCTGGGCGCCCCCGCCGAGCTCGTCCGCAAGGTCCCGACGGCCGACCTGGAGACCCTCGACCCGGGCAAGGCCGACGAGGACGCCCTCGGAGTCAGCTACGACGAGATCGACGACTTCCTGGAGGGCAAGCCGGTGAAGGAGCATGCCTTCGAGAAGATCGTCACCCGCTACCGGCAGACGGACCACAAGCGCCGGCTGCCGATCGCTCCCTGACCGGGGCCGGTGGCGGCCGTCGGCCGCCACCGGTGACCACCGCACCGCGCGTCCTTTATGTGCGGTTTGCCGTGAGCCGCCTTAGTCTGGCCGAGGAGATGCCCGGACCAGGACGGACACCGGCCGGAGAGGCGGAGCGGACATGGCGGACTTCATCGGCGCGGTGGACCAGGGAACCACCAGCACCCGGTTCATGATCTTCGATCACGGGGGCAACGAGGTCGCGAAGCACCAGCTGGAGCACGAGCAGATCCTGCCCCGCTCCGGCTGGGTGGAGCACGACCCGGTCGAGATCTGGGAACGCACCAACTCGGTGATGCAGAACGCCCTGCGCAACGGCGGGCTGTCGGGGACCGACCTGGCGGCCATCGGCATCACCAACCAGCGCGAGACCACGGTGGTCTGGGACCCGCGCACCGGCCGTCCGTACTACAACGCCATCGTCTGGCAGGACACCCGCACCGACGTCATCGCGGCGAACCTGGAACGCTCCGGCCGGGGCGACGTCATCCGCCGCAAGGCCGGGCTGCCGCCCGCGACGTACTTCTCCGCCGGGAAGATCCAGTGGATCCTGGAGAACGTCGACGGCGTCCGCGAGGCGGCGGAGCAGGGACACGCGGTGTTCGGCAACACGGACTGCTGGGTCCTGTGGAACCTGACCGGCGGCCCCGAGGGCGGCATCCACGCCACCGACGTGACCAACGCCAGCCGCACCATGCTGATGGACCTGGAGACGCTCGACTGGGACGACGAGCTGCTGGGTTTCTTCGGCATCCCCCGCAGCATGCTGCCCACCATCAACCCCTCCTCGCACCCGGAGGCGTACGGCACGACCCGCACCTCCCGGCCGCTGCGCGCCGCCGTCCCCATCACCGGGGTCCTGGGCGACCAGCACGCGGCGACCGTCGGCCAGGTCTGCTTCGCGCCCGGCGAGGCGAAGAACACCTACGGCACCGGCAACTTCCTGGTCCTCAACACGGGCACCGAACTGGTCCGCTCCCAGCACGGGCTGCTGACCACCGTGGCCTACCAGTTCGGCGACAACCCGCCGGCCTACGCACTTGAGGGCTCCATCGCGGTGACGGGGTCCGCCGTGCAGTGGCTGCGCGACCAGATGAAGGTCATCAAGACCGCGGCCGAGAGCGAGGAGCTGGCCCGCACCGTCGACGACAACGGGGGCATGTACTTCGTCCCCGCGTTCTCCGGCCTGTTCGCCCCGTACTGGCGCTCCGACGCCCGGGGCGCGATCGTCGGCATGGCCCGGTACAACAACAACGCGCACTTGGCACGGGCGACGCTGGAGGCCATCTGCTACCAGAGCCGGGACGTGGTCGAGGCCATGGAGCAGGACTCCTCGGTCCACCTGGACGTGCTGAGGGTCGACGGGGGTGTGACCGCCAACGACCTGTGCATGCAGATCCAGGCGGACGTCCTCGGCGTCCCCGTCAGCCGTCCCGTCGTCGCGGAGACCACCGCTCTCGGCGCGGCCTACGCGGCGGGACTGGCCACGGGCTTCTGGCGGGACACCGACGAACTGCGCACGCACTGGAGCGAGTCCAGGCGCTGGGAGCCCCACTGGTCCGAGGACCGGCGTGCGCAGGGGTACGCGGGCTGGAAGATGGCGGTGGAGCGCACGCTGGACTGGGCCAAGGTCCCGGAGAGCTGACCTCGGGGCCGCTCACCGTCCGACGGTCCCGGCGGCCCGACCCGGCAGGCCGTAGTCCGGACTGGTCGGTGCATGACATCGACGCCCCGTAGGGTGATCGCATGTCTGCCGGATTGAACACCACCAGGACCAGGGCCGCGCTGCGCACCAGTGCGCGCGTCTCGGGCGAGTTGCTGCTGATATTTGTCACGCTCGCGGTGACCCTGTGGATCCTGGGTCGTATGTGGTCGGTGGTGTGGCCGCTGATCGTCGGTCTGCTGCTGACCACGTTGACGTGGCCGTCGGCCCGCTTCCTGCGCCGGCACGGTTGGCGTCCGGCACTGGCCGCCACCGTGGTGACCGTGGCGTTCCTGCTGGTCGTCCTCGGCATCGTGGCCCTGATCGCCGTGCCGATGTCCTCCCAGACGGACGAGCTGACCGACGGGGTGGCCGCGGGCATCGAGCATCTGCGCGAATGGGCCGCCGGGCCGCCGCTGAACATCGGGGACGACCAGATCACCGGCGCGGTCGACTCGACGGTCGCCCGCGTCCAGGACAGCATGGGCAGCATCACCACCGCGGTGGCGACGGGGGTGAGCACGGTGGTCAACGGCCTGGTCACCGCGGTCCTCGGTGTCTTCCTGATGTTCTTCTTCCTCAAGGACGGACCGCGGTTCCTGCCCTGGCTCGCCCGCCAGCTGCCGGGCCGCCTGGCCACGGACGTGCCCGTCGTCGCCCTGCGGGGCTGGGAGACCCTGGGCGCCTTCGTCCGGTCGCAGGCGCTGGTGGGACTGCTCGACGCCGTGTTCATCGGACTCGGCCTGTGGATCCTCGGTGTGCCGCTGGTGCTTCCCCTGGCGGTCCTGACCTTCGTCTCCGCGTTCGTGCCCATCGTCGGCGCCCTGTTC
The DNA here is from genome assembly GCF_004364245.1 of Streptomyces sp. BK208. Taxonomy (GTDB): domain Bacteria; phylum Actinomycetota; class Actinomycetes; order Streptomycetales; family Streptomycetaceae; genus Streptomyces. The sequence continues at coordinate 258,135 of NZ_SOAV01000001.1, forward strand.
GCGGGTTTCGTGGCCGTGCTGATCGCCCTGGTGTCCAACGGTCTGACGGACGCGCTCATCGTGCTCGCGATCATCGTCGTGGTGCAGCAGCTGGAGGGCAACGTCTTCCAGCCCATCATCCAGAGCCGCGGCCTCGGGCTGCACGCGGCGGTGGTCCTGCTGGCGGTGACGCTGGGCGGCAGCCTGGCCGGGATCGTGGGCAGTCTGCTCGCCGTGCCCCTCGCCGCGCTGATCGGGGTGGTGTGGAACTACGTGCGCGAGCAGCTGGCCGCCCCTCCCGAGGAGGCCGTACCCGCCGAGCGCTGAGCCGGCGGGCGGGTCCGGCTCGGGGAATCCGGTCGCGGGCGTGGCGCGCGGTGGTGTTGGCTGTCGGGCGTGGACCCCTTCTCCAGCTCCTGGTCGGCGTTGCTCACCGCCGTCGCCGGCCTCTCCGACGAGGACTTCGCCCGGCCGTCCGGCTGCGCCGGCTGGCTCGTCCGGGACCTGGTGTGCCACCTGGTCATCGACGCCCAGGACGTCCTGATCACCCTGGCCACCCCGTCCGACGGGGAACCGACCCGGAACGCGGTGACCTACTGGCGGGTCGTCGAGACCCCGACGGGCGACGACCCGCTCGACGCGCTGATCGTGCGTCTGGCCGCCGCCTACGAACAGCCGTGGCTGCTCAAGTTCCACCTCGACGACGTCGGCTCCGCCGCCGGCCGCGCCGCCGCCCTCGCGGACCCCGCGGGCCGGGTCGGCACCCAGGACCAGGTCCTCACAGCGGGCGACTACCTCTCGGCGTACGTCCTGGAGTGGACCCTGCACCATCTCGACCTGGTCGCCCACCTCCCGGACGCGCCGCCACCGCCCGCCGGGGGACTCGGGTACGCGCGGCAGCTCCTGGAGAAGGTCGTCGCGGCGACGTTTCCCACGTCGTTCACCGACCGGGACGCGCTGCTGGTCGGCACCGGGCGGCGGGCGCCGACCGCGGCGGAGACGGCCGCGCTGGGCGGACTGGCGGCGCGGCTCCCCTTCCCGGTCGGCTGAGCCGCGGGCCCGCCCTTCGCGGCGGCGGGCGCGGTCGCCGGCGACGCGCCCGCCCATGACAGTGACTGTCCTCGCGTAGACTCCGCGGCATGGGTCGATGGGAGCCGAACGCGCGCGGCCGCCTGGAGCAGGCGGCACTGGAGCTGTACGTGGAGCGCGGTTACGAACAGACCCCGGTGGCCGAGATCACCAAGCGAGCGGGCCTCACGGAGCGCACCTTCTTCCGGCACTTCGCCGACAAGCGGGAGGTCCTCTTCGCCGGCTCCGCCCGGCTGGAGGAGCTCTGCGCGGGCGCCGTCGCGGCGGCGCCCGGGACCGCGACGCCCATGGACGCGGCGGTGGCCGCCCTGAACGCCGCCGCCGGCCTCTTCGAGGAGCGCGGCGACCTGGTCCGCCTGCGGCAGGGCGTCATCGACGCCAACGCCGAACTGCGGGAGCGGGAGCTGACCAAGCTCGCCTCCCTCGCCGGCGCGCTCGCCGACGCGCTGCGCGGCCGCGACGTGGACGACCTGACGGCGCGGCTGACGGCCGAGACGGCGATCGGCGTGCTCAAGGTGGCCTTCGGCCGCTGGATCGACGGCCCCGGGGAGCGGACGCTGCGCCAGCTCCTCGGCGAGTGCGTCGACGCGCTCGGCGCCGCGGTCGCACACCACACGCGCTAGGCCGCCGTGCCGGTACTCCTCGCATGCGCCGCAGACCGAGGACCCGAGGCCGGCCCGTCGGTGAACCGGTGTACGGGGAGGGGATGTTGCGACGTAGGTTGTGCTGAAGCACCCACGCCACGGCTGAAAGACGGACCGCACCCATGAGCGACTCCTCGACGACCCCCGGCACCACCGCGCACCAGAAGATCGACACGTCCGTTCCGCACTCGGCGCGGATCTGGAACTACTGGCTGGGCGGGAAGGACAACTACCCGGTCGACGAGCAGGCCGGCGACGCGTACACCGCCGTCTTCCCCGGCATCGTCACCATCGCCCGCAGCAGCCGCGCCTTCCTGCGCCGCAACATCACCCATCTGGTCGCCGAGGCGGGCATCCGGCAGTTCCTCGACGTCGGGACCGGTCTGCCGACCGCCGACAACACCCACGAGGTCGCCCAGCGCCTCGCACCCGAGACGCGGATCGTCTACGTCGACAACGACCCGATGGTCCTCGCCCACGCCCGCGCGCTGCTGTACTCGACCCCCGAGGGGGCGACCGCGTACATCGACTCCGACGTGCTCGACCCGGACACCGTCCTCGCGGCGGCCGCCGAGACGCTGGACTTCGACCGGCCCGTCGCCCTGATCCTCAGCAACATCCTGGGTCACATCCCCGACTACGACCAGGCGCGTTCCGTCGCCGCCCGGCTCGTCGACGCCCTGCCGTCGGGCAGCTACCTCTCGGTCAACGACGGCTCGCGCGGCATCGATCCGGAGTTCGACCGGGCCCAGGACGCCTACAACGAGAGCGGTGCCGCGCCGTACGTCCTGCGCACCGTCGACCAGATCGCGGCGTTCTTCGACGGGCTGGAGCTGGTGGAGCCCGGCGTGGTCCCGGTGACCCAGTGGCGTCCGGACGCGGACGTCGACGAGACGAAGCCCATCGGCGAACACGGCGGACTCGCCCGCAAGCCGTGACCCGCTGACCGAGCCCCCGAGCCCACCGAACTGAGAGGACCGCACGATGTCCGCATGGCCGTTGCCCGAGTCGTTCCCCAGCCGTTCGGGCACCGTCCGCTGGAATCGGCTGGGGGCCCCTGACGGACGTCCAGTGGTCCTGCTGCACGGCACGCCCTTCTCCTCGTACGTGTGGCGCGCGGTGGCCCGCTCGCTGGCCCGCGACCACCAGGTGTTCGTCTGGGACATGCCGGGTTACGGACGGTCGGAGAAGGCCGCCGGGCAGGACGTGTCGCTGGCCGCTCAGGGCCGGGTCTTCGCGGAGCTCCTGGAGCACTGGGGCCTGGAGCGGCCGCTGGTGGCCGCCCACGACTTCGGCGGTGCCGTCGCGCTGCGGACGCACCTGCTGCACGGCGTCCCGTACGGGGCGCTCGCCCTGGTGGACCCGGTGGCGCTGGCGCCCTGGGGGTCACCGTTCTTCCGGCTGGTCCGTGACCACGCCGAGGTCTTCGCTCAGCTGCCGGGGGCGCTGCACGGGGCGCTGGTGCGCGAGTACGTCGGCTCCACCGGCGGTCCGGGGCTGCATCCGGCGGTCGTGGACCGGCTGGTCGAGCCCTGGCTCGGTGAATCGGGGCAGCCGGCCTTCTACCGGCAGATCGCCCAGGCGGACCAGCGGTACACGGACGAGGTACAGGACCGGTACACCGGTATCGACGTCCCCACGCTCGTCTGCTGGGGTGAGGACGATGCCTGGATTCCCGTGGCCAAGGGGCGTGAACTCGCCGATCTGGTCCCCGGTGCCCGGTGGGAGCCGATCGCCCGTGCGGGCCATCTGGTGCAGGAGGACGCGCCGGCCGAGCTGACGGCCGCCCTGCTCGACTTCTTCCGCCGGGTGCCCTGAGGCCGGGCTGAGCCGGGGCCCGCGGGCGCCGGCTCGCGTGAGTCGGGTGCCGCGCATGCCGCAGGGCGGGGTCCGCGGGGAACGAGCGTTCCCCGCGGACCCCGCCCTGTCGGCGATCTCCCGATCAGGCGGGGGTGATGTTCTCCGCCTGCGGGCCCTTCTGGCCCTGGGTGATGTCGAAGGTCACGGCCTGGCCTTCCTGCAGCTCGCGGTAGCCCTGAGCGTTGATGTTGGAGTAGTGCGCGAAGACGTCGGGACCGCCGCCGTCCTGCGCGATGAAGCCGAAGCCCTTTTCAGAGTTGAACCACTTGACAGTTCCGCTGGCCATGCCTTTTTGCCTTTCAGCCGTTATCGGATCCGCACCGCGCGAACCCGGAGGTGGTCGTCCTGGTCCTCCGGCATTGCACAGCAAACCGCCCGCACTCCGGGCGGGCGGTCTGGGCGAACCACGACATCTGCTGCTGACGCTACACGGCATGTCCGAGCCTCACCAGTGAGTAAGGGGTGTGAGCGGCAACCTTGTTGCCGACCGGAGGTGTCGGCGGCCCTCGAACGGGCCCCCGCTGCGCCATACGGGGGAGACCGCGAGGCGGCCGCAGGACCCGGTTCCACAAGTGGTCTAGCTATGAGTAGTCCACCCATGGAGTCGGAGATCGATATGACCGTCAGGAAAGCGCTGGCCCTGGTGATCGGCACCGTCGTGTGCACCGGCGTGCTGGCCACCGGCTGCGCCCGGGAGCACGCGGGTGCCCCTTCCCCGGACGCGCACGCAACCGCGAGCACCGCGGCCCCGCGCCCCGCTCCCCCGCGTTCCTTCCCCCGCCCGCTGCCCGGGGTCGGGCCGGTCATGCGGGCCCGTCTCCCGGAGGGGACCCGGCAGGCCCTCGTGGTCACCGGCGAGGACGAGAGCTCCTCGCGGGCCGAGGTGGTGCTCTACGAGCAGTACCCGGCCGAGGGCTGGCGTGCGGTGGCCGGTCCCTGGCCCGCCCACAACGGCCTGCGCGGCTGGACCGACGACCACGAGGCGGGCGACCTGCACTCGCCCATCGGCGTCTTCGGGCTCAGTGACGCGGGAGGCCGGCTGCCCGACCCGGGCACCCTGCTCCCGTACGACGAGGACCCGGAGTTCTCGGTGTCGGGCACCGGGTACCTGGGTGAGCCTCTGGAAGGGTCCTTCGACTACGTGGTGGCCATCGACTACAACCGGGTGCCCGGCACCACCCCGCTGGACCAGACCCGCCCCATGGGTGAGGACAAGGGCGGCGGGGTCTGGGTCCACGTGGACCACGACGGGCCGACCAACGCGTGCGTGTCGCTCAGCGAGGAGCACATGCGGGCGCTGCTCACCGCCCTGGACCCGGCCAAGGAGCCGGTCGTCGTCATGGGTCCCGAGGAGGCGCTGGCCCGGTAGCGCCGCGGGACAGCTCCTCGCGGCGTGGCGCCACGGAGCAGCCGGGGGGTGGTGGTTCCGCCCGGACCGCCGCTGACGCCACGCCCGGTGACGCCGCCAGGACGGCGCAGCGGGCGGCGGGTCGTGCTCAGCCGACGGGCGGCATGTCGGTGGGCGCCGAATCGAGGCCCGGCCTGCGCTCGCGCCAGGCGCCCCGGGTGAAGTCGGGTATCTCGACGGGGCCGCCGCCCCTGGCCAGCGAGGTGACGCTGAGCGGCACGGGCGAGCACCAGGCGGCCGAGTCGTAGACGTCGATGTCCGGCACCAGGCCGGCGCGCATGAGCTGGACGGTGCGCCACTGCAGGACGTAGTCCATGCCGCCGTGGCCGCCGTTGTTCGCCGCGTCGTCGCCGACCTTCTGCCACAGCCAGTGGTCGTACTCCTTGCGGTAGCCCTCGAAGTCGCGCCACGTGTGCCCGCTGTGGTCCGGCTCGACGTAGACGCGGGCACCGGTCGGAGCGGGTCCCGCGTAGTCCTCCACGATGCCGCGGCTGCCGGCGAGCGTGTTGATGCGGCTGTAGGGCCGGGGCGAACTCACGTCGTGCTCCGCGCGGATCGTCCTGCCCCGCGCCGTTTCGATCATGCAGGTGACCAGGTCGCCGTTGATGTAGGTCTCCTTCCAGGAGGGGTGGTCGCGCGGGACGAAACGGGCCCGGTAGTCGGCCAGCCCCTTCGGGGCCGTCGCGGTGGCGCGCAGGGTGGTCATGCGGTCGCCGCGGTTGACGTCCATGGCCGCCGCGATCGGGGCCAGGCCGTGCATGGGGTAGAAGGAGGCGGTGCTGCGGGTGTGCCACAGGCGTCGCCAGGAGTCGGTGTAGTAGGTGTCGGAGAAGAGCAGTTCGCGCAGGTCGTGGAGGTAGCCTCCGTGGCCGTTGGTGAGGTCTCCGAACAGGCCGTCGTGCGCCGCCTTCAGCATGGCCAGTTCGTTGCGGCCGTAGTTGCAGTTCTCGGACAGGAGCAGGTGCCTGCGGGTGCGCTCGGAGGTGTCCACGAGGTCCCACAGCTGGCGCAGTTCCGTCGCGACGGGCAGTTCGACCACGGCGTGCCTGCCGCTGAGCAGGGCGGCGCGGCCGTGTTCGTAGTGGAACTCCCACGGCGTGGCGACGTACACGAGGTCGATGTCGTCGCGGCGCAGCATCCGGGCGTAGGAGTCGGCGGAGCCGCCGTACTCGGCGGGGCGCGGCCTGCCCTTGCCCTCCAGTCGGTCGGCGGCGCTCCTGGCCCGGTCGGCGCGGATGTCGCAGACGGCGGTCACGGTGCAGCCGGGCACCGCCGCCCAGCCGGTGATCATGCTCCCGCCCCGGTTGCCGAGGCCGATGATCCCGACCCGGACGGTTCTGTGGGCGGCGAACGGCACGCCGATCATCGACTTCTGGCCGGGCCTGCGGCGGGGCGCCTGCTCGGGCGCGGCCGACGCGGCGGGGGCGGCGGCCCCGATCCCGGCCGCGAGGGCGCCGGTGGCGGCGGCGGATCCCAGGAGCAGTCGGCGTGAGACAGCGGGCGTTTCGGACATGACGGCAACACTCCTCGTGGCGGTTCGCATCACGGTCGGGGCGCGGTCGTGCGGGGACGGGCGACGTCGAGCCGTCGGGCTCCGGACGTCGACCGGTCGGGCTGTCGAACACTGTCGGGGCATGACTCTGCGGGGTCTGCCGTGACATGTCAATACGTGCTCGATGTGCAGCCGTTCCGAGCACTTCCGCGCACCGTGAGGCCGGGGAGGCGCCGCTACATCCCGTCCTGCACCACCCCGCGCGTGGACAGCGTGACGGGGTCCTGGGTGGCGAAGTCCCCCGGCGGGATGCCCGGGTGGTGGCCCTGGCCCGGGAGTGGCGCCTGGTCACGCGGGCCCAGGGTGAGCCGGGAGACGATGCGGTACCGGTCGCCCCGGTAGAGGGAGTGCACGTACTCGACGGGCCGGCCCCCGGCGTCGGTGGTGAGGCGCTCGAAGAGCAGGGCAGGGGAGAGTTCGGGCACGTCGAGGAGGTCGGCCTCGGCGCGGGTGACCACGGTGGGCTCGATGGACTGCACGGCTTCGCTGACCCGGACGCCGTGCCGCTCGCCGAGGTGCTCGTACAGGTCGCCCTGCTCCAGTTCCTCACTGGTCAGGCCGGAGACGAGGTCGGCCGGTACGTGCAGGTACTCGATGGCCATGGGCGAGCCGTCGACCAGCCGCAGGCGCGCCACGTAGTGGATCCGCGCCGCCGGCGACGTGCGCAGCTTGCGGCCCACCCGGGCGCCCGCGGGCAGGGTGCGGACCTCCAGGAGCCTGCTGGTCCAGGCCCCGGCGGCCTGCGGAAGACTGAACGCCTGGCGGTCGGACACCAGTTCCTGGGTGATCTTCTCGGCGGCCACGAACATGCCCCGGCCGTGCTCGCGCACCAGCAGCCCGGCGACCACCAGCTCGTCGACCGCGGCTCGCAACGTGGGCCGTGACACACCGAGTTCGGCGCACAGGGTGCGCTCCGAGGGAATGGCGTCGCCCGGCCGGCGTTCCTCGATGAGCTCCAGGACGGCGTCGCGGACGCGCTCCCGTTTGAGCACCGCACCGGAGGCGGCGGCGTCGATCTCCATGCAGTAACTCCCGTGACTGGTCTGCTGGTCAGCAGAGCTTACCTGTCCACCTCAGTCGCGAACCAGCCACTCCCGGAGTCCGGTCGACCGAAATCCCGCGCATACGTGGGGGGTTGACGCCCTCATTGGTCCATGCCACCTTCGTCCAACGCCGACTGGTAAACCCAGCGCCCCTTACTGGTCAAGTGTGGATGCGTCGTCCCTTCCAGCTCTCCCAGAGGTGAACCGTGAAGTACCGTTCGCTCGCTCTGCTGTCCACGCTGGTGCTCAGCGCCGGGCTCGCCGCCTGCTCCTCGTCCGGTGACACCGACGCGGACGGCGCCGGGGGCGGCAGGACCGCACTCGACGTGTGGCTGATGCGCGACAGTGTCTCGGCCGAGTTCCAGAAGGAGTTCGAGACGGGCTTCGAGAAGGCCCACCCCGAGATCGACGTGAAGATCCAGATCCAGGAGTGGGAGGGCATCGGCGAGAAGGTGACCGCCGCCCTGGCCAGCAACGACGCCCCGGACGTCATCGAGGTCGGCAACACCCAGGTCGCCCAGTACGCGCAGAGCGGCGGCCTCACCGACTTCTCGGACCGCGTCGAGGACCTGGGCGGCGGTTCCTGGCTGGAGGGGCTCGCGGAACCCGGCTCGTACGACGGCAAGCAGTACGGCATTCCGTACTACGCGGCGAACCGGGTCGTCATCCACCGCACCGACCTGTTCGAGAAGGCCGGAGTCGATCCCGCGCGGATCAAGACCCGGGAGCAGTGGATCGACGCCACGCGCAAGCTCGACGAGGGCGGGACGCAGGGCATCTACCTGCCGGGGCAGAACTGGTACGTCCTGTCCGGCTTCGTCTGGGACGAGGGCGGCGACCTGGCCGTGAAGAACGGCGACGAGTGGAAGGGGGGCCTGGACAGCCCGGAAGCGCTGCGCGCCATGGACTTCTACCGGCGTCTCCAGGCCCTGGGCAAGGGCCCCAAGGACTCCGACGAGGCCCAGCCGCCGCAGGCCGAGGTGATGGCGAAGGGGCAGGTGGCCCAGATCATCGCCGTACCGGGCGGGGCCAAGGTCATCGAGGAGAGGAACCCCGAACTCAAGGGCAAGCTGGGCTTCTTCCCGATCCCCGGCAAGACCGCCGACCGTCCGGGTGCCGTGTTCACCGGCGGTTCCGACCTGGTCGTCCCGGCCGTCGCCGCCCACCAGAAGGAGGCGTTCACCTTCCTCCGCGAACTGACCGGTGACGCCTGGCAGAAGAAGCTCGCCGTCGCCATGAGCTACGTACCGAACAAGAAAACCCTGGCGGGCGCCGTCGCCGGCGACCCGGGCACCGCGGCCATGGCGGCCGGCGCGGCGAACGGACACGCCACGCCCAACACACCCCAGTGGGCGGCGGTGGAGGCCAAGAACCCGGTCAAGGAGTACATGACGGCCGTGCTCACCGGCAAGGACGCCGCGTCCGAGGCGGCGAAGGCCTCGGGGACCATCACCGACACGCTGGGCAACGGCTCCTGACCGCTCTCACCCCCGACACCACGAGGAACAGGAGACGACGTGTCGACCGTCCGTGAGCGGAGCACGCCGCGCGGCGCCACCCGGCGCCCCGCCGCGCCTGCGGGGCCCACCGGCGGGCGCGGCGGTCGGGACGGCCGGGGATCGCCGTGGCCGTACCTGCTGATCGCGCCCGCCGTGCTGGGCATGCTGTACCTGCTGCTCTATCCGCTGGCCCGCGCCGTGCTCATCTCCCTGCAGGACTTCCGGCTGCGGCAACTCATCCTGGGGGACGCCGACTTCGTCGGTCTGCGCAACTACCGGACACTGCTCGGCGACCCGGAGTTCTTGGAGGTGGTGCGCCGCACCTTCGTGTTCATGGTGGTCGACGTCGCCGCGATCATGGTGCTGTCCACCCTGGTGGCGCTGATGACCGAGCGGCTGGGGCGGGTGGCCAGGACCGTGGTCCTCAGCTCCCTGGTCCTGGTCTGGGCGGTGCCGGTGGTCGCGGCCACCACCGTGTTCCAGTGGCTGTTCCACTCCGAGTTCGGCATCGTCAACGAGACCCTCACCGGCCTCGGGTTCGAGTCGTACGAGGGCTACCCGTGGTTCGCGCACGGCGGGGCGGCGTTCGGCATCGTGGTGGTCCTGATCGTCTGGCAGTCCGTGCCGTTCGCCGCGATCACGCTCTACTCGGCGCTGGTCACGGTGCCTGCCGAACTGTACGAGTCGGCCCGCATGGACGGCGCTGGGGCCGTGCGCGTCTTCCGCTCCGTCACCTTCCCGCTGATCCGGCCGATCTTCATGCTGGTGCTGTCCCTCGAAGTGATCTGGACGTTCAAGGCGTTCGTGCAGATCTGGGTGATGACCCGCGGCGGACCCGGCGAGGCCACCACCGTCCTGCCGGTGTACGCCGTGCAGACGGCGCTCGCGGGACAGCGTTACGACCTCGGTTCCGCCGCCTCGATGCTCACCGTCCTGCTGATGAGCGGCGTGCTGGTCCTCTATTTCCGCCAACTGTTCCGTCAGGAGGGCGAGCAGCTGTGAGCACCCCGCGTCCCCCGCTGCGCCGCGCGCTGCGCCGCCTGCCGCTCCACGCCGCCGCCGCGCTCACCGTGGTGATCTGCCTGTTCCCCGTGTACTGGATGGTCACGACGGCCTTCAAACCGTCCACGGACATCCAGTCCTACGATCCCCGGCTGGTGCCGCGCACCTGGACGTTCGACCACTTCCGCACGGCGGTGAGTGCCGACGGCTTCGGGCTCTTCTGGCGCAACAGTCTGCTGGTCACCCTGAGTGCCGTCCTGCTCGCCCTTCTCGTCGCCCTCGGCGCGGCCTACGCCGTGGCCCGGATGCGCTGGCGCGGGCGCCGGCAGTTCATGCTGGCGGTGTTCGTCGCGCAGATGGCGCCCTGGGAGTCTTTGATCATCCCGATCTACATCATCTCCCGCGACACCGGGATGCTGGACCGGCTGCCGACGCTGACCCTCATCTACTTCATGATCACGCTGCCGTTCACGGTGGTGGTGCTGCGCGGCTTCATCGCCGGCATCCCGCCGGAGCTGGAGGAGGCGGCGCAGGTGGACGGCTGCACCCGGGCCGGCGCCTTCCGCCGGGTGGCGTTCCCGCTGCTCGCCCCCGGTCTCATGGCCACCTCGCTGTTCGGCTTCATCACCGCCTGGAACGAGTTCACCTACGCCAACTTCCTCATCATCAAACAGCAGGACAGCCGGACGCTCCCGGTGTGGCTCTCCTCGTTCCAGTCGACGTTCGGCACCGACTGGGGGGCCACCATGGCGGCCTCCACGCTCTTCGCCCTGCCCGCGCTGGTCGTCTTCCTCGCTCTGCAGCGCCATGTGACGGCCGGGCTGGCGTCGGGAGGCGTCAAGGGCTGACCGCGCCACCCGCGCCACCCGCGCCACTCCTTCCCTCTCTTCGCCCTCGCCCTCGCCCCGCCCCCGCCGCCGCCCGACCGCCGTCGCGTCCGCCGACCACCGGAGCCGCCCCGTGGACCTGCCACGCCCCGAACTGGCCCTCGTCCCCCGCCCGAGCCGTATCTCCACCCGCTCCGGCCGTTTCCGCCTCGACGCGACGACCCGGCTGCGGGTCACCCCCGGGGCCGGCCCGGCCGCACACCTGCTGCGCACCCTCCTCGCCCCGGCCACCGGTCTGCGCCTGGACTCCACCGCCGACGGTGCCTTCGTCCTCGCCCTCGACCCGGCCCTGTCGGGGCTCGGCGACGAGGGGTACGGGCTGACCGTGAGTCCCCAGGGTGTCCTGCTGCGGGCCGCCCGCCCGGCCGGGCTGCTGCGCGGAGTGCAGACGGTGCGGCAACTGCTGCCCTACGCCGCGCTGTCCGGGCGGCCGGTGCGCGGGGTGTCGTGGGAACTGCCGGCCGTGGAGATCACCGACGTACCCCGCCACTCCTGGCGCGGCTCCATGCTCGACGTGGCCCGGCACTTCCAGCCGGTGTCCTACCTGCGCCGTTACGTCGACCTGCTGGCGCTGCACAAGCTGAACGTCTTCCACCTGCACCTCACCGACGACCAGGGCTGGCGGATGCCGGTGGCCGCGCACCCCCGGCTCACCGAGGTCGGCGGACACCGGGCGGAGTCGATGGTGGGTCCCGCGGGCAGCGACCGCTTCGACGGTGTCCCGCACGGCGGCTCCTACACCCGGGCGGAGCTGCGGGGCCTGGTCGCGTACGCGGCCGAGCGAGGGGTGAGCGTGGTGCCGGAGACGGGTGCGCCGGGGCATGTCCGCGCCGCGCTGGCCGCCCACCCCGAGCTGGGCACCGACCCCGCCCGCCGGCTGGACGTGTGGACGCACTGGGGCGTGTGCGAGAACGTGCTGGGCACCGGCGACCACGTCCTGGACTTCTTCCGCACCGTCTTGGACGAGGTGATGGACGTCTTCCCCTCGCCGTACCTGCACATCGGCGGGGACGAGGTCCCCACCACGGAGTGGGAGCTGAGTGCGCAGGCTCGTGCCCGCGCCGCCCGGGAGGGGCTGGCGGGACCACGCGCGCTGCACCCCTGGTTCATCGCGCGCATGAGCGAGCACCTGGTGCGCGCGGGGCGCCGGCCGGTCGTGTGGGCCGAGAGCGGCGTCACCCTGCCGCTGGACTGCACGGTGATGAGCTGGCGTGACCCCGCGCACGCCCGGGCGGCGGCGCTGCGCGGGCACCGGGTCGTCCACGCCGACCACCGCGCGACCTACTTCGACTACGCGCGCGGTCCCGGCCCCGGGGAACCGCTCGCGCAGCCCGGCGAGATCGTCGGCCTGCGCGCCGTCCACGCCGTGGACCTCGCGCCGCCGACGCCGGAGGCGGCGTCCCGGGTGCTGGGCGCCCAGGGCCAGTTGTGGACGGAGTTCGTCCGGACGCCGGAGCACATCGAGTACCTCACCTTCCCGCGGCTGTGCGCGCTCGCCGACCGGGTCTGGGACGGCGCTTCGGGCTGGCGGGACTTCACGACGCGGCTGGCCGGACACCGGGCACGTCTCGACGCCCTGGCCGTCCCGCACGCCGAGCCGCCCGCCCCCGCCCCGCTGCCGCCCCGCGTCAGCGGCGTGCGCTGAACCGGCGCCCCGACGTCCGGCGGCCGAAAGCATCACCCCCGCACCCCGCACCACGCACTACCCACCGACGCTCCCGCACCGGCGGGAGCCTGCCGAAAGGAACCCGGATGAGAATCCGACCCACCGCGGGCCGCGCCCGTCTGGCGCTCGCCCTGGCCGTACTGATGGGCGGCGGTGCGCTGACCGCCCTTCCCGCCCAGGCGGCCTCGGCGGCCGACGGTCTCAGCGTCCAGTACCGCACCAGCGCGAGCGGAGCCACCGCCGACCAGACGGAACCCTGGTTCAAGGTCCGCAACACCGGCTCGTCCACCGTGCAGCTGAGCCAGGTGAAGATCCGCTACTACTTCAAGGCGGACTCGCCGACCGCGTCCTACCGCTTCGCCTGCTCCTGGGCGGTACGCGGCTGCTCCGCCGTCACCGGCACGTTCGGCACCCTGAGCAGTCCGACCGCGACGGCCGACCGCTACCTGGAGATCGGCTTCACCGCGGCGGCCGGCACCCTGGCGCCCGGCGCGGACACCGGCGACCTGCAACTGCGCTTCTACCAGAGCAACTGGCAGACGCTGCGGCAGAGCGACGACTACTCGTTCAACGGGGCGCAGACCGCGTACGCGAACTGGGACAAGGTCACCGCCCAGCTCGCCGGCGCCACCGTCTGGGGCGCGGCCCCCGAGGGCAACGACCCCACGGACCCCACCGATCCGACGGACCCGACGGACCCGCCCGGCGGCGGTCAGACCCTGTTCGACGACTTCGACTACGCCTCGCACACCGACCCCGCGCTCTCCGCGCACGGCTGGAACGTGCGGTCCAACAGCGGCGGTCCCGGCGTCCCCGGCGCGACGTGGGACCCGTCGAAGGTCACCTTCGTCTCCAGTGGCGGCAACTCGGTGATGAACCTGGAGACCTCCACGGCCGGCACCGGCGCGTCGACCACGCAGACCGAGGTCCTGACGAAGTCCACGAAGTTCAGGAACGGAACGTACGCCGCCCGCGTGAAGTTCTCCGACGCGCCGAGGTCGGGGCCCGACGGGGACCACCTGGTGCAGACCTTCTTCACCATCAACGACCTCAAGGCGCCGATGGCCGACGACTACGCCGAGTACGACTTCGAGTACCTGCCGAACGGAGGGTGGGGCGAGCCGTCGAACATCCTCTACACGACCTCCTGGGAAACGTACAACCCCGATCCCTGGCAGGCCGTCAACCAGCACTCCGAACAGCGCAGCAGCTACGCCGGCTGGCACGACCTGGTGGTGACCATCGACAACAGCGCCATCACCTACTACGTGGACGGGCAGCCGTTCGGCACGCACGACGCGCAGTACCTGCCCGAGCGGCCCATGTCGATCAACTTCAACCAGTGGCTGATCGACCTGAACGGCCAGACGTCGACGGCCCCGCGCGCCTACGACCAGCAGGTCGACTACGTCCTGCACGTCAAGGACCAGGTGCTGGGCCCGGCCCAGGTCGCCGCGAAGGTCGCCGGGTACCGTGCCGCCGGTACCCGGTTCGTGGACGAGGTGCCCGCCTCCTGATCCCCGGCGGGGACGGTCAGAACAGCCGCTCCTGACCGGGCGCGGGCCGTCCCCGCCGACTGCGCGGCCGGTTGCCGGAGGGCGCGGTCGTCTCGCCGAACAGCGGGGCGGTGCCGTACTCGTCGGGCTCGGCCGGGACGGTGGCCGGCCCCGTGCCCACGTTGAGGACCAGGGGAGCGTCCCGGTCGAAGTCGCCGGGCGTCATCGCCACCCACTCACGGTCCTGCCGCTCTCCCACGCACCGACACCTCTCTCGCGCCCGCCGCGACCACGCGACGCTACCAGTCCCGCGGGAGCACCGTGATCACGGCTCCCGACGGCCCGCTTCCCTCGTTCCCGGGCAGCCGCGGACCGACGCATCGAGATGGGGAGAGAGATCCGGCGGCTTGTGACGACAGGTCCGCGCCCCACGGGGGCCCGTCGTCGCCGGGACGGTGGGGCGTGCTCGCCCGCCGGCACGGTCGGCATGCCGAGCGGGCCGGCACGCGGCACGCTGGTGCGGCCCCGCGTACGGGGGAGAACGCGGGGCCGCACCAGCAAGCTATCGGAGTAACAGGGCGCCTGCCAGACCCGGCGTCGTCGCGGCCGCCACGCCCCCCTCCCCCGGCCCCGACTCGGGCTCGGCCCCGGCCCCGCGCCGGATGCCTTCACCCGGCCGGCGCACAGGAGTGCCGCCCGGGGCGGGGTGCGCCGCGAAGGAGTGCGCTGCGGGACGGACAGCACGGACGACATCGCGGTCCTGGCGGTCCGCCCCACGCGGGGTGAGGTCGCGGCCTGCGGTCGCGGCCGGCCTGCCCGTTCGGGCACCTCCCTCTGCCTCGGCGGCTCCTGACGCCCGCGGACGGGCGGCGATAGCGTCCCCTCGTGAGCACCACGTCCCGGCGAGCGGCCAGATGAACGACGAGCGGCTGACCGAGGCCCGGACCATCGGCGGCGCGGCCGACCCGGGACCGGGACCGGGACCTGACCGGCCGGACCTCGACCGGCCGGAACGACCGGACCCCGATGGGCCGGAGCGGCCGGAGCGGCCGGAGCGGCCGGAGCGGCCGGAGCGGCCGGAGCGGACCCCCGGGCGAAAGCGGCGCGGGCCGGGACCGGTGACCCTGTTGCTGCTGCCGGCCCTGGTGACCGTCACCGGCGTGGCCGCCTTCCTGGCACTGGGCGGGCTGCCGAACCCGTGGCCCGACGACGACTCCGCCGCCGACCCCTCCGCGGCGGTCGACGTCGACCCCTCGTATCTCCCGTGGCTGCGCAAGGCGGCCTCGGGCTGCACCGTCCTGCGCCCGTCCGTGCTCGCCGCGCAGATCGACCAGCTCTCGGGCTGGAGCGACGACTCGGACGAACTCTCCGGCCAGAAGGGCATCGCCGCCTTCACCGACGACGAGTGGCGGACCTGGGGCAAGGACGACGACGGCAACGGCCGGTCCTCGCCGCGCGATCCGGCGGACGCCATCATGGCGCTGGGCCGGCGGGACTGCTCGCTGGCCGAGCAGGTGACCGAGCTGCGCACCGAGGGCAGGATCAACGGCGACCTGGTGGAACTGACCCTCGCCGCCTACGCCGTGGGTCCGGAGGCCGTGACGGAGGCGGGGAAGGCACCGGCGGCGGCGAAGACCTACCTCGGCGAGGTCCAGGGCCTGCTGCCGCGCTACGAGGCGCTCGACCGCGAGGACACGGGCGGCGGCGCGGCCGGTGCCGCCGGCGCCCTGCTGACCGCGCCGGTCAGTCCGCTCACCATCACCTCGCCCTACGGGTCGCGCGAGCACCCGCTGACCGGGGTGACCAAGCTGCACACCGGCGTGGACTTCGCCGCGCCGCAGGGCGCACAGGTCGTGGCGGCGCGCCGCGGGCGCGTCGTGTTCGCCGCGCTCACCAGCGCGTACGGCAACCGCGTCGTGATCGACCACGGGACCATCCAGGGCAAGCGGGTGGAGACGACCTACAGTCACCTCTCCTCGCTGGGCGTGGCCGTGGGACAGAACGTGGAGGCGGGGGCCCCGATCGGGCGGGTGGGCTCCACCGGTCTGTCCACCGGCCCCCACCTGCACTTCGAGGTCGTCGTCGACGGGTACTACACCGATCCGCGCCCCTGGGTCGTCGCGAGCGGGGTTTGATCCGGCGGATCGTGTCAAAAGACTCAGCATGACCCAGTCGAAGCGCGAGACAGAGCGGAAGTACGAGCCGCCCTCCGACGGTGTCGCCGGGTTGCCCGACCTCACCGGCGCCGGTCCGGTCGCCTCGGTCACCGGGGGCGGGCCCGAGGAACTCGACGCGGTGTACCACGACACCGAGGACCTGCGGCTCGCCGCGTCCTCGGTGACGTTGCGCCGCCGTACGGGCGGTCGGGACGCGGGGTGGCACCTGAAGCTGCCGTCGGCCGGGGACACACGGGAGGAGGTGTCGGCTCCCCTGTCGGACGAGGTGCCGGAGTCGCTGCGCGAGCTGGCCCTGTCCCGTACCCGGGGTGCCCCGCTGCGTCCGGTCGTGCGGATCCGCTCCACCCGGACCGTGCGGCAGCTGCGCGACGCGGAGGGCGGGGTGCTCGCCGAGCTGAGCCTCGACGAGGTGCGGGCGGAGGCGACGGCGGGCGGCGGTGGCCGTGCCGCATGGGCCGAGCTGGAGGTCGAGCTCACCGACGGCGTCCACGCCGGACTGCTGGACGTCGTCGAGAAGAAGCTGCGCAAGAAGGGGATCGTCCGCGCCGACAGCCCGTCCAAACTCGCCCGGGCGCTGCGGGAGACGGGGCGCTCGGTGGAACGATCGCGCCCGGATCGGGTGGTCGCCGGGTCGCCCGGTGCGTACGTGCTCGGGTACCTGGACGAGCAGGTCGGCAAGCTGGTGTCGCTGGACCCGGCGGTCCGCCGTGACGCTCCCGACGCCGTCCACCAGATGCGTGTCACGTGCCGGCGGCTGCGCAGTTGCCTGCGGTCCTACCGGTCGGTGCTCGACCGGCGGGCCACCGATCCCCTGCGGGATGAACTGCGGTGGTTGGCTGGAGAGTTGGGCGTGGCGCGCGACCAGGAGGTGTTGAGCGAACGGATCGGCGCCGCGCTGGGGGAGCTGCCCGGCGAACTGGTGCTCGGCCCCGTCGCCGCCCGGTTGCGCGTCTGGGACGTGGCCCGGGGCGGAGAGGTGCGCTCCCGCACCCGGGAGGCCCTGGCCACCGCACGCTATCTGCGCCTGCTGGACGCACTCGACGCCCTGGTCCGGCAGCCGCCGCTGCGCGCCAAGGCGGCGGGGAAGCCCGCCCGCGTCATGGCCAAGGCGGTGCTCAAGGAGTACGGCCGTCTCGCCGGACGCATGGAGGAAGCGCTCGCGCAGCCGGCCGGCCGGTCGCGGGAGACGGGGCTGCACGAGGCGCGCAAGGCGGCCAAGAAGCTCCGCTACGCCGCCGAGGTGGCCCGTCCCGCCCTCGGCAAGCCGGTGGCCCGGCTCGGCAAGCGGGCCAAGGCGGTGCAGAAGCTGCTCGGGGAGCACCAGGACGCCGTGGTCGCCCAGGACACCCTGCGGGAGCTTGCGGTGGCCGCGCACGGGGCGGGCGAGTCCGCGTTCACGTGGGGAGTGCTGCACGGCCGGGAGCGGGCGGGGGCCGACGCCCGGCAGCGGGAGGTGCCCGAGGTGTGGCGGGCGGCGTCGGATCCCGCACTGCGGGCACCGCTCGACCACTGACCGGCGGCGCGTCCCGGGCGGGCCGCGCCGCGCGGAGGGCGGGTCCTGCGGCCCGTGCCGCGCGGAGGGCGGGCCGCGCGCGTCGCGTTGCGCGGAGGGCGGTCCGCGCTCAGGCCGCGCGCGCCCGGTCCGGCACCGCGCGCAGCGGCGCCGCCGGGGTGCGGGTGGCGCTGACACGGTAGGTGATCCGGTCCGGGTCGGCGAGCGGCTCGCCCAGCGTGATCCGGCCCGCGGCGTGCAGGGCGTCGCACTCCGCGGTCGGCAGCGCCGCGTAGCAACCGCCCCGGCCGGTCGTGGAGTCCAGCGGGCGCCAGTAGCTGTACCTGCGCCGCCCGTCCGCCCGCACGGTGACGAAGACGGGGGTCCGCGCGTCGGTGACGATGCGCAGGACCTCGGCCTCGGCGGCACCGAGCTGGGCGCGGCGCCGGGCTCCACGGGCGGCGGCGGTGTGCGTACGGACGACTGCGGTGAGCGGCATCGGCTGTGGCCCTTCCAGGTCAGTGACTCGAGAACGCCTACCCGGTCCGGCCGGAGTTGATCTCGATGGAGCGCATTCTTCAGTACGGCACTGACAAGTCCTGCCCGAAGTCTTGCCGGAAGTCTTGCCGGATCAATGGCTCACCACTTAAATCACACCTTGAACTAAGCCGCTGTGTCCGGCGGTTGCCCGGTCCTGTCCGTTTCCGCAGAAAGCTCGCGCATGAGACTGAGATCCCTGGGTGTCGCGCTCGTCGCCACGGCCGCGCTCGTCACCCTTCCCGCCCCGATGACGGCCACCGCGGCCGACACCCCCCTCTCCCAGGGCCGGACGGCCACGTCGTCGTCGGCCGAGAACGCCGCAACGCCGTCCGGCAACGCCGTCGACGGCGACGCGAACACCCGGTGGTCGTCCGCCCCCGGTGACGACCAGTGGCTCCAGGTCGACCTCGGCGCCACCGCCTCGGTCAACCGGGTCGTCCTCAACTGGGAGGCGGCCTACGGCAAGGACTACAAGATCCAGCTGTCCCAGAACGGAAGCACCTGGACCGACGCGAAGACGGTCACCGGCGGCGACGGCGGCACCGACACGCTCGACGTCTCCGGCCAGGCCCGCTACGTCCGCATGCAGGGCGTGCACCGGGCCACCGCGTGGGGCTACTCCCTGTGGGAGTTCCAGGTCTTCGGCACTACCGGCGGCACCACGCCGGGCGGCTCGTGCGACAGCGCCAACGCCGCGCAGGGCAAGCCGGCTTCGGCCTCCTCCGTGGAGAACGCCGGAACCCCCGCCGCCGCGGCCTTCGACGGCGACGCCGGCACCCGCTGGTCCAGCCAGGCCTCCGACCCGCAGTGGGTGCGGGTCGACCTGGGCGCCGTGAAGGACCTGTGCAAGGTGGACCTGAACTGGGAGGCCGCCTACGCCAAGGACTTCCGGATCGAGGCGTCCTCGGACGGACAGAACTGGCAGACGCTGAAGAGCGTCACCGGCGCCACCGGGGGCAAGTCCTCCTACGACGTCAGCGGATCCGGCCGCTACGTCCGCATCCACGGCACCGCCCGCGCCACCGGCTACGGCTACTCGCTGTGGGAGGTCGCCGTGCACACCGGCACCACCGGCACTCCCCCCGTCGAGGGCGGCGGCGACCTGGGGCCGAACGTCATCGTCGTGGACCCGTCCACGCCGAACCTCCAGCAGAAGTTCGACCAGGTCTTCGCCCAGCAGGAGTCCAACCAGTTCGGCAGCGGGCGCTACCAGTTCCTGATGAAGCCGGGCACGTACAACGGGATCAACGCACAGGTCGGCTTCTACACCTCCATCTCCGGTCTCGGCCTCAACCCGGACGACACGCAGATCAACGGTGACATCACCGTGGACGCGGGCTGGTTCAACGGCAACGCCACGCAGAACTTCTGGCGTTCGGCCGAGAACCTCGCCATCACGCCGTCCAACGGCACCGACCGCTGGGCGGTCGCCCAGGCGGCTCCCTTCCGCCGGATCCACGTCAAGGGCGGCCTCAACCTCGCACCCAACGGCTACGGCTGGGCCTCCGGCGGCTACATCGCCGACTCCAAGGTCGACGGCACCGTCGGCCCCTACTCCCAGCAGCAGTGGTACACCCGGGACAGCTCGGTCGGCGGCTGGACCAACGGCGTGTGGAACATGACGTTCACGGGCGTCGAGGGCGCGCCGGCGAGCAACTTCGAGACCGGTCCGTACACCACGCTCGACACCACGCCGGTCTCCCGCGAGAAGCCCTTCCTCTACCTGGACGGCAACGAGTACAAGGTGCGCGTGCCCGCCAAGCGCACCAACGCGCGCGGCGTCTCCTGGCCCGCCAACGCCGGCGGCACCTCCCTGCCGCTCAGCCAGTTCTACGTCGTCAAGCCCGGCGCGACGGCGGCGACCATCAACGCCGCACTCGACCAGGGCCTCAACCTGCTGTTCACGCCCGGTGTCTACCACATCGACCAGACCATCGAGGTCGACCGTGCGAACACCGTCGTGCTGGGCCTCGGGCTCGCCACTATCATCCCGGACGGCGGCGTCGACGCCATGCACGTGGCCGACGTCGACGGCGTGCGGCTCGCGGGCTTCCTCATCGACGCGGG
Source organism: Streptomyces sp. BK208 (assembly GCF_004364245.1). Taxonomy (GTDB): domain Bacteria; phylum Actinomycetota; class Actinomycetes; order Streptomycetales; family Streptomycetaceae; genus Streptomyces. Next base: position 278,536 of record NZ_SOAV01000001.1, read on the forward strand.
TCCGGTGAACTCGGCCGCGCTGCTGCGCATCGGCACGCCGGGCGGCAACGCCGACCACTCCGCCAACCCCACGACCATGCAGGACGTGTTCATCCGCGTGGGCGGCGCGGGCCCCGGCAAGGCAACCGACTCCGTCGTGGTCGACAGCGACGACGTGATCATCGACCACACCTGGATCTGGCGCGCCGACCACGGCGAGGGCGTCGGCTGGGAGACCAACCGCGCCGACTACGGCCTGCGGGTCAACGGCGACGACGTCCTCGCGACCGGCCTGTTCGTCGAGCACTTCAACAAGTACGACGTCTACTGGAGCGGTGAACGCGGCCGCACCATCTTCTTCCAGAACGAGAAGGCCTACGACGCCCCGAACGCGGCCGCCATCACCCATGACGGCATCGTCGGCTACGCGGCCTACAAGGTCGCCGACTCGGTGAACGTGCACGACGCGGTGGCGCTGGGCAGTTACTGCAACTTCACCGCCGACCCGGGCATCGTCCAGCACCACGGCTTCCAGGTGCCGGTCAAGACGGGCGTCAGGATGCGCAACCTCCAGGTGATCTCCCTGGGCGGCATGGGCCAGTACCGCCACGTCATCAACGACACCGGCGCGGGCACGTCGGGGACGAGCACCGTGCCCTCCAAGGTCGTCCAGTTCCCGTGACCGGCGACGAGCGGGCCGGATGAGGAGCCCGCGTACGCGTGACGCGCCCCGCTGGACCGCGGGGCGCGTCACACACGTCCGGGGGCAAAAGCCCGTGCCGCTCAGGCGAGTTGCACGAGGAGGTCGCCCCCCTCGACCTGCTGGATGCGGTTGATGGCGAGCCTGGTCACCGTGCCGGACTTCGGGGCGGTGATGGAGGCCTCCATCTTCATCGCCTCGATGGTGGCCAGGGTGGCCCCGGCCTCCACCTCGTCGCCCTCCGCGACGGCGAGGGTCACCACACCGGCGAACGGCGCGGCGACGTGACCGGGGTCCGCCCGGTCGGCCTTCTCCGTCACCGGCACGTCGGAGGCCGCCGACCGGTCGCGGACCTGGATCGGGCGGATCTGGCCGTTCAGGGAGGACATCACGGTGCGCATGCCGCGCTCGTCGGCGTCGCCGACCGCCTGCAGCTCGATGAGCAGCCGGACGCCGGGGTCGAGGTCGACCGTGTACTCCTTGCCCGGGCGCAGCCCGTAGAAGAAGTCCTTGCTGTCGAGGACGCTGGTGTCACCGAACGAGGCGCGGTGGGTGTCGAACTCGCGGGCCGGCCCGGGGAACAGCAGCCGGTTGAGCGTGGCCCGGCGGTCCTCGTCGAGACCGGTGCGGTCGTCCGCGGACAGCTCGGCCGGCGGCTTCGCCTCGGCGCGGCCCCGCAGCGCCCTGGTGCGGAACGGCTCGGGCCAGCCGCCGGGCGGGGTGCCCAGCTCGCCGCGCAGGAAGCCGACGACGGAGTCGGGGATGTCGAACCGGCCGGGCTCCGCCTCGAAGTCCGCCGGGGACACGCCGGCGCCCACCAGGTGCAGCGCCAGGTCACCGACCACCTTGGAGGACGGGGTGACCTTCACCAGGCGGCCCAGCATCCGGTCGGCGGCGGCGTACATGGCCTCGATGTCCTCGAAGCGGTCGCCGAGACCGAGCGCGACGGCCTGGGTGCGCAGGTTGGAGAGCTGCCCGCCGGGGATCTCGTGGTGGTAGACGCGGCCGGTCGGGGAGGCGAGGCCCGCCTCGAAGGGGGCGTAGACCTTGCGGACGCTCTCCCAGTACGGTTCCAGCTCGCCGACGGCCTGGAGGTCGAGCCCGGTGGGCCGGTCGGTGTGGTCGGTGGCGGCCACGATCGCCGACAGCGAGGGCTGGGAGGTGGTCCCGGCCATGGACGCCACCGCCCCGTCGACGGCGTCCGCGCCGGCCTGGATCGCCGCCAGGTAGGTGGCCAGCTGACCACCGGTGGTGTCGTGGGTGTGCAGGTGCACCGGCAGGTCGAACTCCCGGCGCAGCGCGGAGACCAGAGTCGCGGCGGCCGGGGCGCGCAGCAGGCCGGCCATGTCCTTGATCGCCAGCACGTGGGCGCCGGCGTTCACGATCTGCTCGGCGAGCCGCAGGTAGTAGTCGAGGGTGTAGAGCCGCTCGGAGGGGTCGGACAGGTCGGCGGTGTAGCACAGCGCGACCTCGGCGACGGCGGTGCCGGTCTGCCGCACCGCCTCGATGGCGGGCCGCATCTGCTCGACGTCGTTGAGGGCGTCGAAGATGCGGAAGATGTCGATGCCGGTGGCGGCGGCCTCCTGCACGAAGGCGTCGGTCACCTCGGTCGGGTACGGGGTGTAGCCCACGGTGTTGCGCCCGCGCAGCAGCATCTGGAGGCAGATGTTGGGCACCGCCTCGCGCAGCGCGGCCAGCCGCTCCCAGGGGTCCTCGGCGAGGAAGCGCAGGGCGACGTCGTAGGTGGCGCCGCCCCAGCACTCCAGGGACAGCAGCTGCGGCAGGGTGCGGGCGACGACGGGCGCCACGGCGAGCATGTCCTTGGTGCGCACCCGGGTGGCGAGCAGGGACTGGTGGGCGTCGCGGAAGGTGGTGTCGGTGACGCCGATGGTGGAGGACTCGCGCAGCCGCCGGGCGAAGCCCTCGGGGCCCAGCTCGGCCAGCGACTGGCGTGATCCGGACGGGGGTTCACCGGCCGGCGCCGTCGGCAGCTTGGTCAGCGGGTCGATCAGCGCGGGGCGCTCGCCGTGCGGCTTGTTCACGGTGACGTCGGCGAGGTAGGTCAGCAGCTTGGTGCCGCGGTCCGCGGAGTGCCGGGCGGTGAGCAGGTGCGGGCGCTGCTCGATGAAGGAGGTGGTGACGCGTCCGGCCTGGAAGTCGGCGTCGTCCAGGACCGCCTGGAGGAACGGGATGTTGGTGGCGACGCCGCGGATGCGGAACTCGGCGACCGCGCGCCGGGCGCGGTTCACGGCGGTGGTGAAGTCGCGCCCCCGGCAGGAGAGCTTGACCAGCATCGAGTCGAAGTGCGCGCTGATCTCCGTACCGGCGTGGGTGGTGCCGCCGTCGAGGCGGATGCCGGAACCGCCGGGCGAGCGGTACGCGCTGATGCGGCCGGTGTCCGGGCGGAAGCCGTTGGCCGGGTCCTCGGTGGTGATGCGGCACTGCAGGGCGGCCCCGCGCAGGGTGATGTTCTCCTGGGACAGCCCGAGGTCCGCGAGTGTTTCCCCGGCGGCGATGCGCAGCTGGGACTGGACGAGGTCGACGTCGGTGACCTCCTCGGTGACCGTGTGCTCCACCTGGATGCGCGGGTTCATCTCGATGAAGACGTGGTTGCCCTCCCGGTCGACGAGGAACTCCACGGTGCCGGCGTTGCGATAGCCGATCTGCCGGGCGAAGTTCACGGCGTCGGCGCAGATGCGTGCCCGCAGGTCCGGGTCGAGGTTGGGCGCGGGGGCGAGCTCGATGACCTTCTGGTGGCGGCGCTGCACCGAGCAGTCCCGCTCGAAGAGGTGGATGACGTCGCCCTCGCCGTCGGCGAGGATCTGCACCTCGATGTGCCTCGGTTCGACGACCGCCTTCTCCAGGAAGACCGTGGAGTCGCCGAAGGCGGAGGCGGCCTCGCGGGACGCCGCCTCGATGGACTCGCGCAGCTGGGCGGGGTCGTCGACCCGGCGCATGCCGCGCCCGCCGCCGCCCGCGACCGCCTTGACGAAGACGGGGAAACCGACGTCGTCGGCGGCCCTCACCAGTTCGTCCACGTCGGTGGAGGGCGCGGAGGAGCCGAGCACCGGCACGCCGGCCTCGCGGGCGGCGGCCACGGCACGGGCCTTGTTGCCGGTCAGTTCGAGGATCTGCGCGCTGGGCCCGACGAAGGTGATCCCGGCCTCTTCGCAGGCCCGGGCGAGCTCGGGGTTCTCCGACAGGAATCCGTAGCCCGGGTAGACGGCGTCGGCCCCCGCCCGGCGGGCGGCACGGACGATCTCCTCCACGGAGAGGTACGCGCGCACCGGATGCCCCTGCTCGCCGATCTCGTAGGCCTCGTCGGCCTTGAGCCGGTGCAGCGAGTTGCGGTCCTCGTGCGGGAAGACGGCGACGGTGCGCGCGCCGAGCTCGAAGCCCGCCCGAAACGCGCGGATCGCGATCTCACCGCGGTTGGCGACCAGCACCTTGCGGAACATTCTTGATCCCTTCAGCCTGCCGGGTGACGAGACCATGGTGTCGGCGCCGCCCTCGGTACGCCATGTGAGCCGGGCCACTCACGGTGCTGCCGCCTGCCGGTGGCGCTGCGGGTCGGACCGGGGCCGTCCTCACCCGAGGGCGGCGGCGAGGCGGTGGCGGATGCGGTCGACACCGACCGGGGTGCGGGCGGGGGCGGCGGTGGTGCAGCCGGGCAGGCCGGCCCTGGCGAGGGTGCTCAGCAGGGCCCGGGGACCGCTGTCGAGGTAGGTGACGAATCCGGCCCGGCGCATCGCGCGCAGGGTGCGGTGGAAGGCCAGCGGCTCGGTCAGGTGGGCGGCGGCGACGGTGCGCAGCTGGGCCGGGGTGCGGGCGGGCCCCGCCGTGGTGGCCGTGTGGACGGGGAGCGCGGGCGGGGTGACGCGCTGTGCGCGCAGCAGGCGGCGGAAGGCGTGGTGGACCTCGGTGAGCAGGGGGTGGTGGTAGGCGGTGCGGCTGGTCAGCGGGGTGGCCCGGCGGCCGAGCGCGCGGGCGGTGCGGGTGACGGCGGCCAGCTGCTCCTGGGGCCCGGCCAGGACGGTCTGGTGCGGGGCGTTGCGGGCGGCGATCCGCACCTGCGGCAGGTCCTCGGCGCGCAGCAGGTCCGCCGCCTGTCCGGCGGACAGGTCGGTGGCCAGCAGTCCCGCCGCGGGCAGCGCCGCCTCGCGCAACAGCCGGTCGCGGACGTGCAGCAGCCGGACTCCCTGTTCGAGGGTGATGGCCCCGGCCACGGTGAGCGCCGCGAGGTCGCCCACGCTGTGGCCGAGCACCGCGTGCACGGGCGGTGCGGCGAGGTCGAGCAGGACGGTGGCGCAGGCGACCACCGCGGCGTAGGTCGCCAGGTCGAAGCCCAGGGGGTCGGTGCGTACCAGGTGATCGGGGTCGGGTGCCGCGGCGTCGGTGAGCAGGCGGCTGACGGGCGGGCCGGTGCGGCCGAGCGCGGCGCCGCGGGCGTCGACGGTGCGCAGCACCCGGGCGACGGACGGGACCTCGCTCAGGTGGCGCAGGGCGCCGGGCAGGTAGGCCCCCTGGCCGGGGCACATCAGCACGGTGCGCGATGTGCCGCCGGGGAGGGATGCCGGGGGGTCGTCCCTCATGACGCGTCGGCGAAGGCGAGTGCCACGTTGTGCCCGCCGAAGCCCATGCTCGTGGAGACGGCGGCGAGGGGCCCGGCGGGCAGGGCCACGGGAGTGCGTCCGACGACGTTCAGACGGATCTCGGGATCCACGCGTTCGAGCGTGCACGCGGGCGGTGCCGTCCGGTGCCGCAGGGCGAGGACGGTGAGGACGGCCTCGATGGCGCCGGCGGCACCGAGCGTGTGCCCGAAGGCGGCCTTGGTGGCGCTGACCGCCACGTCGTCCACTCCGGCGGCGAAGACGCTGTGCAGCGCCTGCGCCTCGCCGAGGTCGCCCAGCGGTGTCGAGGTGGCGTGCGCGTTGACGTGCCGGATCTGCCGCGGGAGGAGTCCCGCGTCGTGCAGCGCCGAGCCGACGACGTCCGCGCAGCCGATGCCGCCGGGTGCGGGCCGGGCCACGTGGTGGCTGTCGTTGGTGATGCCCGCGCCGGTCAGCCGGCCGTGGACGCGGGCGCCGCGGGCGGCTGCGTGCCGGGCGCTCTCCACGACGAGCATGCCGGCGCCCTCCCCCATCACGAAGCCGTCCCGGTCGGCGTCGAAGGGCCTGGAGGCGCCCTTCGGGTCGTCGTGGCGCCGGGAGAGGGCCCGCAGCCGCGCGAAGCCGGCCATGACCAGCGGATGCAGTGCGGCCTCGGCACCGCCCGCGACCACGATGTCGGCGCGGCCGTCCCGGATCATGCCGAGGGCCTGGGCGAGCGCCTCGGCTCCGGCGGCACAGGCACTGACCGGGGCGTGCACCCCGGCCTTGGCACCCACCATGAGTCCCACTTCGGCGGCCGGGTGGTTGGGCAGCATGATCGGGATGGTGCGCGGGCTGACCCGCCCCGGGCCCCGGCTCTCCAGCAGGCGGTTCTGCTCCAGGACGCTCGTCAGCCCGCCCAGCCCCACCCCGACGACGACGGCGACCCGGGAGCCGTCCGCGGAGAGCGACGCGGGGTCGGGGTACCCCGCGTCGCGGACCGCCTCCCGGGCGGCGACGAGGGCGAACTGCGCGGCCCGGTCGCAGTGCGCCGCCTTGGCGGACGGCAGGACCGTCCCGGGGTCGACCGCGGCCGGGGCCGCGAGATACACCTGCGCGGGCCCCTCCGGCTCCGCGACGTCGAGTCGCTCGACACCGCACACGCCGCCCAGCAGGGCCTGCCAGGTGGTGGGCACGTCGCCGCCCAGCGCGGTGGTCAGTCCCAGCCCCGTGACGACGGCGGACCGGTCCTCGGGCGCGGGGTCGGCCGCGTGCCGTGGGCTCACGCGGTGCCGCCCGCGGGGGCGGCGACGGCTTCGGCGAGGTGGGCGGCGATCTGCCGCACCGTCGTGAGCTGTTCCGCCTGCTCCTCGGGGACCTCGATCTGCCAGCGGTCCTCGATCGCGGCGACCAGTTCCAGCCTGGCCAGCGAGTCGACGCCCAGGTCGTCCTGCAGGGAGGCGTCGGGATCGACCTCCTCCACGGTCAGGTCCTCGACCGTGGCGGCCAGCAGGTCCCGCAGTTCGTCGAGCAGCTGTCGTTCGTCGGCGTTGGACGGCATGTCCGCTTCCTCCTCGGTCCGTGCACGGCGCGCCCGGGGCGGTGGGCGGGAGGACCCGGCCCCGGGGCGCGCCGTCGGTGTCCGGCGACCTGCCGGTTGCACGCCGACAGGCTGTCCGGCCGTCCGGCACGGCAATCGCCGTGCTCGGGGGGGACGGCGGAGCATCGGGTGCACGGGACGGGCTCTCGCGAGCACCCGTGTCCTTCCTTCACGTTGAAGCGCCCCGGGGCGGACCGAGGGTGGCGGGCGCCGAGTGCGTAAGGGGGGCGGGTGGGGTGTGTGCCCGGGGAAGGGCGGGGGCCGGTGCGGTGGTGCCGCGCTTCCTCAACGGACTTTGGCGGCTCTTTTAAGGCTTTCTGAAGATGACCTTCGAACGGCCGTTTCCCTCCCGGTCGGGTCCTAGGCTCTCGAACACCCCCCACGGTCCCGGTGGACGCGGTCGCGTCCACCGGGTGCGGGGGCTCCGTCAGCCGACCGACAAGCCGAGGTGTCCTGCGCATGGGTTCCCGCCGAGCCGCCCGCCCGTCCCGCTCCCACGCCCGCCCCCGCGGCGGACTCAGGCACCGCGGTACCGCGCTGGCACTCGGCGCCGTCACCTTGACCGCGGGGGTCGGGATCACGCTGGCCGTCACCGACGGCGACGACGGCGGCGCCTCGGACCGGGTCACCGCGAACGCCGCGGACCGGGCGCCGAACGCCGAGGACGCGGCGGGCGGCGCGGCACCGCTCGCGTCGGCGTCGGCGAGCCCGAGCGTCACGGCGAGCGGTTCTCCGAGCAGGAGCGCCGCGCCGGAGAAGAAGCCGAAGCGGACGGCGAGCCCGTCGACCAGTGCCCCCAAGGCGTCCGCGCCGACTTCCGAGGCCCCCGTCAGGGCCACCACGAAGAGCGGCGGCGACGGATCGGGCGGCGCGGGTTCCGGCGGGGGCAGCGGGTCGGGGCAGGGCAGCGGGCCGGGTGCCGGCTCGGGTTCCGGTACGACGGGCGGGGCCGAGGCCCAGGTTCTCGCGCTGGTGAACGAGGAGCGGGCCGCGGCGGGCTGTTCGCCGGTCACCGCGAACGACCGGCTGACCCGCGCGGCCGACGACTACAGCGACGTCATGGCGAGCAGCGGGGTGATGTCCCACACGGGTCCGGACGGCTCCACCATGACGAGCCGGGTGGAGGCGGCCGGCTACCGGTGGTCGACGCTGGGGGAGAACATAGCCCGGGGCCAGGCGGACGCCGCCTCGGTGATGGACTCCTGGATGAACAGCCCCGGCCACCGGGCCAACATACTCAACTGCTCCTTCAAGGAGCTGGGCGTCGGCGTGCACTTCGGCGACGGCGGCCCCTGGTGGACCCAGGACTTCGGCACCGGCCGCTGAGACCGGCCGCCGCCCTCGTCACCGTTCGCCGCCGGCCCCACGCCCCTGCGCCAACGCGAACGAGACCCTCACCCGCGCGCCCCCGAGCGGCGCACGGGTGATCGTCAGTTCCCCGTCCGCCGTACGGGCCGCCCGCGCCACGATGTCCAGGCCGAGACCGGTGGAACCACCGACGCTGACGCCCCGGGTCAGGGCCGCCTCGGGATCCGCCACGCCCGGCCCGGCGTCGTCGACCGTGAGGTACACGTGCCGCTCCCGCCGTTCCACGCGCACGAGGAAGCGGGTGCCCTGCGGGGTGTGCCGGAAGACGTTGCCGATCAGCGCGTCGACGACGGCGGCGAGGTCGTCCTCGGGGAAGGCGACGGGGGCCGGGCGCGGGGTGAGGGAGCGCTCGAAGGGGCGCTCCTGCTGGGCGGCGAGGACCGACCAGAAGTCCAGCCGCATGGCGACCACCTCGGCGACGTCGCACGGCTTCCCCGTGTCCGCCGCGCCGCCGGCGAGCTGCGCCGACGCGAGGGGTGTGCGCGCCGCCGCGATGATCGAGTCCAGCTCGCGCTCCAGCTGCCCGGCGGCCCGGGTGACCCGCTGCGCGCCGGGTGTGGCGCCCATGCGGTCGGCTTCCAGGTAGAGCGCGGTCAGCGGGGTGCGCAGCCGGTGCGAGAGGTCCGCGACCAGCTCGCGTTCGACGGCGAGCAGGTCGACGACCCGGTCGGCCATGGTGTTGAACGCCACTCCGGCCTCCTGGAGCTCGGGCGGACCGTCCGGTCGCACCCGTACGCCGAGGTCCCCGGAGCCGAGCGCGAGCGAGGCGCGCTTGAGGCCCCGGGAGGAGCGGACCACCCGGGCACCGAGCCGGTCGGCGACCAGCACCGAGCCGCCCACCAGGCCGAGGGCCAGCAGAGCCATCACGCCCCACGAGGCCGTCACGCCCCGGGTGAGGTCCGCGGCGGGCACGTAGGCCTCGACGACGGCGACCCGGTCGCCCCGCAGGACGACGGGCTGGAGGTACGCCCACCCGTCCGAGGTGTCGACGGCGAGCGTCTCGCGCCCCCGTACGGCCCGGTCGAGCGCCTCCCGGGAGGCGTGCGGAGTCCCGATGAAGCCGCCGTCGGGCAGTCGTACGACGAGCTGGTCGGCGGAGCCGAGTTCGGCGACGGCCTGCTGGACGTCGGCTCGACGGGTGGTGAGGGCGAGCACCGGTGAGAGGGCGGCGGCACGCTGCTCGGCGGCGGTGGTGACCCGGTCGCGGGCCTGTTCGCGCACGAGGAGGGCGAGCGGGATGAGGAAGGAGAGCGCCACCATGGAGGTGACGGCCAGGGCGATCCCGGCGAGGGCACGTCTCATGGCGCGCTGACCAGCTTGATGCCGATGCCCCGCACGGTGTGGAGGAAGCGGGGTTTGCGCGCCTTCTCGCCCATTTTGCGGCGGAGGGCGGAGAGGTGGACGTCCACGGTCTGGTCCTCCACGTACGGCTGCTGCCACACCTCGGCGAGGATGCGCTGTCGCGAGATGACCTGGTCGGCGTTGGCGGCCAGATAGGCGAGCAGGTCGAACTCGCGCCGGGTGAGGGGGAGTTCGCGGTCGCCGAGGTGGGCGGTGCGCGCGGTGGGGTCGATGCGCAGGTCGGCGACCCGGAGGACGGGCTGCCGCGCGGCCCGCGGGCCGGCGGGCGCGGAGCGGCGCAGTACGGCGGCGAGCCGGGCGGCGAGCTGGCCGCCGGAGAAGGGCTTGACCATGTAGTCGTCGGCCCCGGCGTTGAGCAGCCTGATGATCTCGCTCTCCTCGTCCCGGGCGGTGGCGACCAGCACCGGGACGCGCGATATGCCCCGGATCATCCGGAGCACGTCGAGTCCGTCGAGGTCGGGCAGCCCGAGGTCGAGCACGACGATGTCCGGGGGGCTCTGGGTGATCTCGCGCAGCGCCTCGAAACCCTGGTGTGCGGTCTTCACCGCGTAGCCGTGCCCGGTGAGGACCTCGATCAGCGCGGCCCGGATCACAGGGTCGTCCTCGACGACAAGTACGGAGGCCATGGGCAGGCACGTTAGCCGGTCCGTCACTATGGTGTCGTGTCCCGCCTCCTGCGCTACCTGATCATCTGGCTGTCCTGCACGGCGGCCAGTGTCACGGCTGTCATCATCACGATCCACTTCGTGGTGGGGTCGACCCGGCCGACCGCGCCGGTCGCGCAGACGGCGCCCAAGGAGCTTCCGACATCTGCGCGCCCCACCGTTTCGAAGAGTGCGAAGCCCTCCCCGAGCCCGTCGCCGACCAGCCGGAGGCCCAGTCCGACACCGTCCCGCACTTCCGAGAAGCCGCCCGAGCCGTCTGCGACCCCCACGCCGACGCCCGGCCCCCGCACCACTCCCCCACGGCCGACGGCCGGTGGCGGCGACCCGGGGTGCGAGGGCGGGGCCGGGGTGTACACGGTGCCGTCCGAGGGCGGCAAGGCGACCGTGCGGTTCGGCGGCAGCGGGGTGTGCCTGGTCTCCGCGGTGCCGAACCAGGGCTTCACGGTGAGCACGCGGCAGAGCGCGCCGCAGACGCTGGCGGTGACGTTCACGGCGAGCCGCCACCGCTCGGAGATCACCGCGACGACGCAGCCGCAGAGCCGGGCCGATGTCCGCGAGGTGTCGTGGTGACGTCCCACCACGCTCGCCTCTTCGGCCGCCGCCTCCTTCGGCCGCCGTCACCCTCGGCCCGCCGGGGCGGTGCCTGACCGCCGCCGGCCGGCCGGGGGGCGCGGTCAGGTGGTGGCGCAGGCCGCTCCGTCGAGGCTGAAGGCGGCAGGCACGGTGTTGACGGCACCCTTCTGGCCCGTGAAGCCGAGGGTGACCGTGCCGCCGGCCGGGATGGTGGCGGTGTAGGAGGCCGGGGCGACGCTCACCGCACCGGCGTTCTGGGTGGCGGTGCCTCCCCACATGTTGGTGACCCTCTGGCCGTCGGCGAAGGCGAAGGCCAGCCTCCACGGGCCGACGGCGGCGGTGCCGGTGTTGCGGACGGTGATCTCGCCCTGGAAGCCGCCGGGCCACTCGCCCACGATGCGGTACTTGACGGAGCAGGCGCCGGCCGGGGTGCCACCGCCCTGGTCGGTGGTGATCTCGACGGTGGCGGAGCGGGCGGACCGGTTGCCCGCCGCGTCACGGGCGTAGACGGCGAAGGTGTACCGGGTCGCGGCGGTGAGGCCGGTCACGGTGGCACTGGTGGTCGTCGAGGAGGCGGCCTTGGTCTCCGTGGTGCCGGCCACCCGGACCACGTCGTACCCGGTGACCGCGGTGTCGTCGGTGGCGGCGGCCCAGCCGAGCGTGACGGAGGTGTCCGTGACCGACGTGGCCCTGGGCGTGCCGGGGGCCGTCGGGGCCTGGGTGTCGTCGCCCGGGGTGCCGCCGCCGTAGACCGTGGCCTCTTCGGCGGTCCGGGCGATGCCGTCGGCGCCGTGGAAGATGCGCTCGCCCCAGTCGCTGAGCCTGCTCGGGTCGAAGTCGATCGCCAGGTCGAGGACCGGGTCGGTGTTGCCGCTCCACGACCAGGCCAGGTAGCCGAGGCGGAGCCGCTCGGCGGTGGCCATCATGGTGTCCTCGTCCGGATCGCCGTACTGGTCGGCGGGGCCGCCGAACTCGCCGATCAGGATGGGCAGTTCCGCGTCGACGAACGCCTCCAGGTAGTCGGTGATCTCCTGGGCGGTGTCGAAGACGCTGTACATGTGGATGGAGAAGATCAGGTTGCCGGTGGGGTCGGCGTCGTACACGGACTGCGCGTTGGCGCGCATCACGCCCTGCCAGTCCTGGCCCCAGTTGGGCGCGTCCACCATGATCGTGTGCTGGAGTCCGGCGGCGCGCAGCTTCTTGACGGCCGCGACGGTGGGCTCGGTCCAGCCGGCGGGGTCGGTGTTGCCCCAGGGCTCGTTGCCGATGTTGACGATGACGTAGTCCTCCTGGCCGGCCAGCACGTCCTTGAGGCCGATCCAGTAGTCGGCGGCGTGGTCGAGGGTGCCGGCCGCGGCGTCCTCGCCGTATCCCGTGGTGTCGTGGACCTCCAGCACGCAGATCAGCCGGTTGGCCTTGCACTGCCCGATCACGGCGGCGACGTCCGCGGGGCCGTTCTCGCTCCAGCGGTAGCCGTCCGACAGGACGACCCGGACGCTGTTGGCGCCCAGCGCCTTGATGTCCGCCAGCGACTGCGTCTCGCCGGGGTACCAGGAGTGGGCGTGGTTGACCCCGCGCATCACGAAGTCGTTGCCGTTGCCCTCCAGCAGCCTGCCCTCGCTGATGTGCAGGCCGGCCGCCTGCGCGCCGGCCGCCCGGGCCGGGGCCGCCTGGGCCGCGGCCGCCCCCGGGAGGAGCGCACCGGCGACGACCAGCCCGATCAGCGCGGCCAGGCCGGTCAGCAGGCGGGCGGAGAGTGTCTTCGGTGCTGGTGTATCGCGTCTTGCTGTGCGCACGGCGACTCCAGGACGGGTAGTGCGGACACGGGCGACGACGGGGAGCGACTCGTGGGAGCGCTCCCACATGAGACCCCATGAAACTCATTGCGCCGCGTACACGTCAAGACGGTGGACAGAAAACGCTTGCCGACGTGTGCCGCGGGGGCCACCCCCTTCGCTGTCGCTGCCCTTTCGCTGTCGCTGCCCCTTCCTGTTCCCCGGCCCGCCCAGGGCACCGGCCGGCCCCTGCCGCGGGCCGGCCGGCGGGGCCGCGGTCGGGATGCTCAGACGGTCACGCCCGGCTGCCGCCGGGGCAGTTCGGCGTGCCGCACCGCTTCGGAGGCCAGGGCGACGCCCACGCCCAGGCCGGCGAAGACGCCGCAGCCGACGAAGACCGGGGCGGCCCCCCAGGCACCGATGGCGGCACCGACCAGCGGGTAGCTGAGGGGGGCGAGACCGACCATGGTGAGCATGACGACGGAGGTGACCCTGCCGAGGTAGGCCGGGTCGGTCGCGGTCTGTACGAGGGCGCTGTTGAGACTGCCGAAGACACCTGCGTTCAGCCCGACGACCCCGGCCAGCACCACGGCGAGCCACAGGGACGGCACCAGCCCGATCGTGGCCGCCCCCGCGCAGTCCACGAGCAGCGTCCCCGCCATCAACAGGCCGGCCCGCGGCAGCCGGCCGGCGATCGCGAGCAGCGCGGCGCTGGCCGCGGCGCCCGCGCCGAAGCTGCTGATGATCCAGCCGTAGCCCGAGGGGCCCCAGCCGCGTTCGGCGTTGAGGAGCACCATGCCGACGTTGAGGCTGCCGGTGAGGCCGAGTTCGCAGAGGGCGCCGGCGGCGACGAGCGGGCCGAGCAGGCGGTGGTGGCGGATGTAGCGCAGGCCGTCGAGCAGCTCCTGCCGCGCGGTGCCGCGCTCCGCCGGCTCGGCGCCGCCGGCCCCGAGGGGCCGTATGCGTGTCGTCAGCAGGAGCGGCAGGGACAGCGCGATGAGCAGTCCGGCGACGGTGAAGGCGGCCGCGGGTCCGCCGAATCCCATGGCCAGGCCGCCGGTCGGCGGGCCCGCGATCTGGCTGAGGCGGGTCGCCAGCATACGCATGCCGGTGACCCGGGCCAGCTGGTCGGGGGCGGTGATCCGGGGCGGGAGGGCACCGACAGCGGGCACGAACAGCGCGTCGACGGCGCCGAAGACGAGCGCAACCCCGACCAGGATCCACAAGGCCGGTGCCGTCAGCGCGACACCGGCGGCCACCGCCAGGATGACGAGGCAGCGCAGTGTGTCACTGCCGAGGATCACCCGTCGGGGGTCGAACCGGTCGGCCACCACGCCCCCACCGAGCATGAGGAGCGCCCGTGGTAACGCTGCGGAGGCCATGACAAGCCCTACCTCGGTGGGGCCGGCGGCCTTCTGGGCGGACCAGCCCAGGGCGGCGAAGTACACGCTGTCGCCGACGAGGGACACGGTGTACGCGGTCAGCCAGCGCAGCACGTTGCCGTCGCGGTGGGCCGGTACGGGGGCGTGCTCGGGCAGGACGGTCTGCGAGGTGGCCATCGTGGGCTCCAGTACGTCGGAAGGCGTCCGGGTCAGGGCCGGAAGGGGAAGCCGTAGAGATGCACGGACACGTGCTCGCGGTCCTCGGCGTCGTCGGCCGCCTTGGCGGCCTTGCCGCGCTCGCGCCAGCGCCGGGCCAGCGCCTCCAGTTCGCCGCTCATCTCGGCGAGTTCGGCCGGGGTGAGGTCGAGCAGCCACTCGGAGCTGAAGGACGCGTCGGACCACGCCTTCCCCCAGGCGGACTTCTGGTCGAGGTACGTGCGGTACTGGGCGACACGGGTGTCGAAGATGCCGCGGGTCACCGCGCCGACCGCGGCGGCCCCCTCGGGTGTGTCCGCGAAGTCCGAGTCCCGGAAGCCCCAGCCCTCCTCGGACGCCACCTGCCACCACCGCTCACGGCCGTCGGCGCCCTCGGCGCTCGCCTGCGTCACGAAGCCGTGCTCGGCCAGCTTGCGCAGGTGGTAGCTGACCAGCGACGGCGTTTCGTCGACATGCTCGGCGAGCTGAGAGGCGGTCGCGGTGCCCGCCGCGTACAGCAGCCGGTACAGCCGCATCCGCAGCGGATTCATGAAGGCCCTCAACCGCGACAGGTCGGTGATCTGCTCAGGCTTGTGCTTCGGTCCCATGCGCCCACCGTAATTACGAAGCGAAAACTTCGCAATATCCGCTTCAGGATTTGCGGGACCGGACCATCCGGCTCCGTGTGCCGCGAGCGCCAGGACCTCCGTGCTTTCCCGTTGGCCGACGGGCCAGGCCGGAAGAACCTTCGCCGTGGGCTTCGGAGCGAGAGAGGATGCGTCCATGATCGACACGGATGAGAACTCCGAGGAACAGGTCGCGATCGCCGCGGCGACGGACGGTGAACTGCGCTTGCACGATCCGGCGGTGCGCGCCTCCGCAGCCGGTGTCCGGCTGCTCGACCCGGAGTTCGTCGAAGTCGGCGCCTCCGGCCGGCTCTGGACGTACGCGGAGATGGCCGCGGCCCTGCCCACCCTGCACGGCGGAGCGGAAAGCCCGCGCATCGAGGTCTCCGCCCTGCGCGGTGTGCTCCTCGCCCCGGACCTCGTGCACCTGACGTACGTGAGCGTCGTCGGCAGCCGCCGGGTCCGCCGCAGCTCCCTGTGGCGCAAGGGCGAGGGCGACACCGGGTGGCGGCTCTACTACCACCAGGGCACCCCCGCCCCCGAGGGCTGAACCGCCCCCGGCTCCCCTCCCGGACGACGTCGCGGACAGTCCGCCCGGGTCGGTGGACCGGCGGGGGCCGGTGCGGCCCCTCATCCCTGTTCGCGCAGCCCCCAGGGCGAGCCGTACTCGGTGAGGAGGTCCAGGAAGGGGCGGGGCGGGAAGGCTTCCGGGCCGAGGACGCCGCTGCCCTGCCAGGCCCCGGTGGCGAGGAGTTCGAGGGCGACGACCGGGTTGAGCGCGGTCTGCCAGACGACTGCCTGCGAACCGTACTCGCGCATCGACCACTCGTTGTCGACCACGTGGTACAGGTACACCTCGCGCGCCTCGCCGTCACGGGTGCCCCGGACCCAGGTGCCGGCGCAGGTCCTGCCGGTCATCCGGTCGCCCAGGGTGGCGGGGTCGGGCAGGCAGGCGGCGACCACGTCCCGGGGCGAGACGGAGACCGGCCCGTCCGCGCCGGGGACCACGACCGGGGTGGTGGAGTCCAGGCCCAGTTCGTGCAGCGTCCTGAGCTTGGCGATGAAGTCCGCGCCGAGGCCGTACTTGAAGGTCACGCGGCGCGCCTCCACCCAGCGGGGGATCAGCAGCACCTCCTCGTGCTCGACGTTGACGCACTCCACCGGACCGATGCCCTCGGGGAAGTCGAAGGTCTCCGGCTCGCTGAACGGCGCGGTGGTGAACCAGCCGCGGTCCTTCTCGTAGACCACGGGCGGGTTGAGGCACTCCTCGATCGTGGTCCAGATGCTGAAGGAGGGTGCGAAGTCGTATCCCTCGACGGTCAGGTCGGCGCCGTCGCGCACGCCGATCTCCTCGATGTGGTCGAAGAGTTCGTCCGCGGCGTACCGGGCGAAGACGTCCGAGAGCCCCGGTTCGACTCCCATGCCGACCAGCGCCAGCCGCCCGGCGGCGGCCCACTGCCCGGCCAGGGCGAACTGCTCCTCGCCGAGTCGCACCCCGCACTCCTCGTGCGGGCGTGAGGCGTGCGGCACGGACAGCGACATCGCCATGTCGAGGTAGTGCACACCGCCCGCGAGAGCCGCCTCGAACAGGGGCATCACGAAGCGCGGGTCGGTCGCGTTGAGGAGGACGTCGCAGCGGTGCTCGGCGAGCGTCCGGCGCACGGCGTCACCGTCCGAGGCGTCGAGCCGCAGAGCGGTGAAGCGGTCACCGTCGTCGCCGAGGGCCGCGACGGCGGCCTCCGCACGGGCGGGGTCGTAGTCGGCGACGACCATGTGGCTCAGGAACCGCCTGCGGGCCGCGATCCGGGTGACGGCGGTCCCGACCCCGCCCGCACCGACGAGAAGTACACGCATGCCGGACACCTTTCCAAGTCGTGCCGGGAGGCGGACGCCTTCCGGATACGCCCGATGCAACGGGACGGCGCACGACAAGGTCAACCGTGTTGGCATAAGGTCCGGAGAGACGACGAGGAGGGCACGCGATGGCGAAGCCGGTGGTACGGGACGGGGCGCGGCGCAGGCGGCGGCCGACCCGGCAGGGCACGGTGCTGTCCGAGACGCTCATCGTGGACACCGCGCTGCGGCTGCTGCGCGAGCACGGCGGCGCGGGACTGACCGCGAGGCGCCTGGGGCTGGCGCTGGGCGCGGACCCGAGCACGCTGTACCGGTACTTCGCGGGCATGGACGACCTCACCCGTGCGATCGGCGACGAGTTGATGGGCCGCGCCCTGGAGAGCTGGACGGCGACCGGTCGCTGGCGCGACGACCTGCGTGCCCTGGGACTCGCCGTCCACTCGGCCTACCTCGCCCATCCGCAGGCCGCCGTACTCACCGCGAGCCGCGTCACCGGGCGCCCGCGCGAGATCGCGGTGGACGAGACCATCCTCGGCATTCTGCGCGGCGCGGGGCTGCCGGACGGCGACGCGGTCCGGATCTACCACACCTTCATCGACCAGAGCCTGGCCTTCGCGGCGCTCGACGCCGGCGCGCTTGCGCTGACCGAGGAGACGCGCGCGGCGGACGAGGACCTGTGGGGCACCACCTACGCGCGGCTGCCCGCGACGTCCCACCCGCACATCGCCGCCACCGCCCGGCTCCTGACCGAGCGGATGCCGCACAGCGCCTACCCCGGCGCCCTGGAGATGCTGCTGGAGCACACGGAGGCCCGTCTGTCCCGGAGCTGACCGGCCGACGGGCTCCCGGCCCGGACACCTCGTCCGCGGGAGCGGCCGTCGGCCGCCGCCCCCGCCGACCGCCGTCCGCCCACGCCGTCGGGCACGGACGGGGCGCGCACCGCCCGCCGTTACCGTGCTCCGGCTCCGTCTCCGGCTCCGGCTCCGAAGGCGTGGGCCAGTACCGTGCGCAGCGCGTGGCGCACCGCCGTGCGCGACTCGTCGGTGAGATCGATGGTCTCGAACCCGTGGTGGCCGTCGGGCACGTCGATCACCTCGACGTCCGTTCCGCAGTCCTTGGCCGCGGCGAGGAACTCCTCGACGGTGGCGGCGATCTCCGGCATCTCCCGTCCCACCCGGGTGAGCACGACGGGCAGGCCGCCCGCGTTCGCCACGGCGCGCGCCGGACGCAGACGGGCCTCGGACAGGCCCCAGTTCGGCAGGGGCGCCAGCACGGGGTAGGTGGCCGCCAGGCAGCGCAGCCACGCCGGGGGCGCGTCCAGCCAGTCGGCGGCGATCAGGCCGCCGCCGGAGAAGAACCACAGCGCGATCCGGTCCCCGTCCACCCGCGGATCGGCCCGCGCCAGCTCCACGGCCGCGGCCACGTCCGCGGCGGCCCGCTCGTAGTCGCCCAGGTCGTGCAGGCGGTGGTCGAGGAGGACGCCCACGGCTCCCTCCCCGGCCACGCTCCGGGCGTACCCCGTCAGCGCGGGCCACTCCCGCGGGGTCGGCCGTGCGTCGGCGGCGACCGGACCGCCGTGCACCAGGACCACCGCGGGACGCGGCTCCCCGGCGTCAGGGAGATACAGGTCGACGTTCCCGTGCCGCTCCCTCGGGACGTCCGGCGTGTCCATCAGGAACGGCTTCAGGTGGGCCGGCCCCGCGGCGTCGTCGACCGGTTCCAGCCGGTGCCCCTCCCCCGCCGCGGCGCGCAGCAGCACGTCCGTCAGTTCGGCGGGGCAGGACAGCATGGGCCAGTGGCCGGTGGGGAGTTCGAAGAAACTCACCCTGGGGTCGGTGAGCGGGCGCAGCGCGGGGTCGCCGAGGCCCACCAGCATCTGGACCAGTTCGATGCTCGTGCCGTTGCCGGTGCACAGCACGCCGGTGGTGGGCACCGGGTCGACCGCGCCGGTCAGTCGCAGCGGCTGGGTGAGGGTCCCGAGGGGTTGCGGCGCGGCGAGGGCGGTGAGCCGGTCCAGTGCCGCCTCGGGGACGCCCGCGGTGCTGCCCCACCGCGGCCACTCGTCGAGCGCCGGGGGTGGCAGCAACCCCCGCTCTCCGTCCGCGACTTGCGTCCCGCCGGTCCCGGCGAGCCGCTCGCGCAGGGACTGGTCGGGGACGGCGGCCAGGGCCGGGACGCCGTTCCTCGGCAGGCCCGAGTCCAGGTGGACGATCCGCTCGATGCGCTCCGCACGCCGGTCGGCGGCGCCCACCGCCGGGTGGATGCCGTAGTCGTGGCCGACCAGCACGATCCGCCGGTCCTCGGCCGCGCCCACCGAGTCGATCACCGCGAGCACGTCCGCGATGTGGGTCTCCAGGTCCACGTCGGCCGCGGTGGCCGCGCGCGGTCCGTCGAGGCCGGTGAGGGCGACCGTGTGCGCCTCGGCGCCCGCAGCGGTCAGGCGCGCTGCGGTGTCCTGCCAGATGTGCGTGCCGGTGAACATGCCCGACACCAGGATGAAGGCGGTCATGGTCCTGTCTCCTCCGTTCGCCGCGGCGGCCCGGCCCGATCACCCGGCCGCCGTCGCCGGTACGGTAGGAACTCCCCCTGAGGGAGGTTCAAGTGTTCACCTCGAAGGACGGCCTGTGCGGCATCGGCGAGCTGGCCGAGGGCGCGGGCGTCACCGTCAAGACGGTCCGCTTCTACTCGGACCGGGGGCTGCTGCCCGAGGCGTCCCGCAGTACCGGAGGGCACCGGCGGTACGGTCCGGAGGCACTCGACCGGCTGCGGCTGATCCGTTCCTTGCGTGCCCTGGGCCTGGGCGTTCCCGAGGTGCGCCGGATTCTCGACGAGCGGCACGCGGACGGCACGCCGGGGGCCGGGAGCGGAGCGGGCGGGGCGCTGGAGGCCGCGGTGGCGGGCCGGTTGCGTGAGGTCGGCTCGGAGCTCAAGGCGTTGCGCTGGCGGGAGGCCGCGCTGCGGCTGGTGCAGGAGTCCCCGCCGGGTGAGCAGGCCGATCGGCTGCGGTTGATCGGTACCGTGTCCGTGCCGCCCAGCACGGCGCCGCTGGTGCGGTTCTGGCGCGGCTGGCTTCCGGCGCGGATGCCGGCCGGGGCGGCCCGCGCGTTCCTCGACGCGGCGGTCCCGCAGCCGCCCGCCGACCCCGCTCCGGCCCAGGTCCTGGCCTTCGCCCGGCTCAACGCGCTCGCCCTCGGCCCGTGTCCGGGCACCGGCCGGCCCCAGCCCGAGGCGCACCGGACCGCCGGGGCGAAGGGGGCCGCCGTGCTGTACACGGGGCTCGCGGAGGCGTACGAGCTGGCCGGGGCGCATCTGCGCCGGGGCCGGGCGCCGCATGCGGGTGAGGCGCTGGACGGGTTCGTCGCCGCGTACACGAGCGCGTACGGGGTGCGGGACACCCCCGGCTTCCGCCGCCGGCTGGCCGGGCAGCTCGCGGCCGACCCGCGGCTGGACCGCTACTGGGAGCTGGTGGCCGAGGTGCACACCGCGCCGGGCGGACGGCCGGAGCCGACCCCCGGGGTCGCGCACGACTGGCTGCTGGCGGCGCTGGCCGCTCAGACCGGGGCGGCGCCGGATCAGGGCACGTCGCCCCGCCAGTCGAAACGGCGGGCGTCGCCCGGCCTCGGGGTGTAGGAGGCACGGCCGCCCGGGCCGTAGCGGCCTATCTCCGTCGCGAGGGTCACCCCGCGTTCGTGCTCCTGTGCCGTGAGGTCCGTGACGTCCAGCAGCAGTCCGTCCAGGGGTCCGCCCACCAGGTGCACGTAGACCCGTCCGGCACGCGGCCCCGGATTGTCGTGGTCGGCGCCGTAGACCCTGCCGCGCATGAACTCCACCTCATCCATGCGGGCAGCCTCCCATCCGCCACTGACAACGGCCCGCTCGGCGAGGGAGCGCTGCCTGCCCGGGCGGGACGTCATGTTTCCCGCCCGGGCCCCGGGCGGCCGGCACCGGCTGGTGCCGGGCCGGCCCCCGGGGTCCCGGGTGGTCCCAGGGACGGGGGCGGTTCAGGCCAGGTCGAAGCGGTCGAGGTTCATGACCTTGACCCAGGCGGCGACGAAGTCGTGCACGAACTTCTCCCGGGCGTCGTCGCTCGCGTAGACCTCGGCGAGCGCCCGCAGTTCGGAGTTCGAGCCGAAGACCAGGTCGGCGCGGCTGCCCGCCCACTTGACCTCACCGGTGGCGGCGTCGCGGCCCTCGAACGTGGTCTGGTCCTCGGACGTCGACTTCCACGTGGTGCCCAGGTCGAGCAGGTTCACGAAGAAGTCGTTGGTCAGCGAGCCGGGCGTCCGGGTGAACACACCGAGCTGGGACTGCTGGTGCCCGGCGCCCAGTACGCGCAGGCCGCCGACCAGGACGGTCATCTCGGGCGCGCTCAGCGTGAGCAGGTTGGCCCGGTCGAGGAGGAGGTACTCGGCCGGCAGCCGGTTGCCCTTGCCGAGGTAGTTGCGGAAGCCGTCGGCGGTCGGCTCCAGCGCCTCGAAGGACTCGGCGTCGGTGTGCTCCTCCGTCGCGTCGACGCGGCCCGCGGTGAAGGGCACCTCCACCTGGAAGCCGGCCTCCTTGGCGGCCTTCTCGACGGCCGCGGAGCCGCCGAGGACGATCAGGTCGGCCAGGGAGACCTTCTTCGCGCCCGAGCCGGAGTTGAACTCCTGCTGGACGCCTTCGAGGACCCGCAGGACCTGGGCCAGCTCGTCGGGCTCGTTGACCTCCCAGCCGCGCTGCGGCTCGAGGCGGATACGGGCGCCGTTGGCACCACCACGCTTGTCGCTGCCGCGGAAGGTGGACGCCGAGGCCCACGCGGTGGTCACCAGCTGCGCCACGGACAGGCCGGACTCGAGGAGCTTGGTCTTGAGGACGGCGACGTCCTCGGCGTCGATGGTCTCGCCCTCGGGCTCGGGCAGCGGGTCCTGCCAGAGCAGGGTCTCCTCGGGCACCTCCGGGCCGAGGTAGAGGGACTTCGGGCCCATGTCGCGGTGGGTCAGCTTGAACCAGGCGCGGGCGAAGGCGTCCGCGAATTCCTGCGGGTTCTCGTAGAAGCGGCGGGAGATCGGCCCGTAGACGGGGTCGAGCCGCAGCGACAGGTCGGTGGTGAGCATCCGCGGGCGGTGCTTCTTCGACGGGTCGTGCGCGTCGGGGATGATCTCCGGTGCGTCCTTGGCCACCCACTGGTTGGCGCCGGCCGGGCTCTGCTCCAGCTCGTACTCGAACTCGAAGAGGTTCTTGAAGAACCCGTTGCCCCACTGGGTCGGGGTGCTGGTCCAGGTCACCTCCAGACCGGAGGTGATGGCGTCGCCGCCCTTCCCCGTGCCGTGGGTGCTCCTCCAGCCCAGGCCCTGCTGCTCCATGGCGGCGGCCTCGGGGTCGTCGCCCACGGCGTCGGCCGGGCCGGCGCCGTGGGTCTTGCCGAAGGTGTGTCCGCCGGCGATCAGCGCGACGGTCTCCTCGTCGTTCATCGCCATGCGGCGGAACGTCTCCCGGATGTCGCGGGCGGCGGCGATCGGGTCCGGGTTGCCGTTCGGGCCCTCCGGGTTGACGTAGATCAGCCCCATCTGGACGGCGCCGAGCGGGTTCTCCAGCTCGCGGTCACCGGTGTAGCGCCGGTCGTCGAGCCAGGTGGTCTCGGGGCCCCAGTAGACGTCCTCCTCGGCCTCCCAGACGTCGGCGCGGCCGCCGGCGAAGCCGAAGGTCTCGAAGCCCATCGTCTCGAGCGCGACGTTGCCGGTGAGGACCAGGAGGTCGGCCCAGGACAGGTTCTGGCCGTACTTCTTCTTGACCGGCCACAGCAGGCGGCGGGCCTTGTCCAGGTTGCCGTTGTCCGGCCAGCTGTTGAGCGGGGCGAAGCGCTGCTGGCCGGCGCCCGCACCGCCGCGGCCGTCGCTGATGCGGTAGGTGCCGGCGCTGTGCCAGGCCATCCGGATCATCAGCGGGCCGTAGTTGCCGAAGTCGGCGGGCCACCAGTCCTGCGAGGTGGTCAGCACCTCGGCGATGTCCTGCTTCACGGCCGCCAGGTCGAGGGCGTTGAAGGCCTCGGCGTAGTCGAACTCCTCACCCAGCGGGTTGGCGACCGCCGGGTTCTTCGCAAGGACCTTCAGGTTGAGCCGCTCCGGCCACCACTGGCGGTTCCCGCCACCCTGCGTGGGGTGCGGGGCGCGTCCGTGGGCGACCGGGCAACCACCCGTCTCCTCGGCCTTCGCGTCGGTCACGATGGCGTCGTGGTTCTCGGACATGGGAATCCTTCCGAACGGGGCGGATCAAAGTGCTGGGGAACTGCCGGGGGTGGAGCAGTCGGGGCACAGGCCCCGGTAGATGACCTCGGCCTCGTCTATCACGAAGCCGTGGTCGTCGGAGGCGGTCAGACAGGGCGCGTCGCCGACGGCGCAGTCGACGTCGGCGAGGGCACCGCACGACCGGCACAGGACGTGGTGGTGGTTGTCCCCCACCCGTCCCTCGAACCGCGCCGGGCTGCCGGGCGGTTCGATACGGCGCACGAGACGGGCCGCGGTGAGGGCGTGCAGGGCGTCGTACACGGCCTGGAGGGAGACGTGCCCGACGCGTCGGCGCACCCCGAGGGTGAGTGCCTCGGCGTCGAGGTGGTCACCCTCCCGGACGGTGTCGAGCAGCGCGACGCGGGCGGCGGTCACCCGCAGTCCCGCCCGGCGCAGCTCCTCGGCGGTGGCCGGGTTCCGGGGATTCCGGGTTGCCGTCATGGCGGCGAACCTACTCCCTCACACACGAACCACTCAAGGAAACGTTTGATTCCAGTCTTGTGTTGCCGCTCCGGGCGTCGTGCGGAACGCCTGCCCGGGCGGCTCCGGGTCCACGTGGTAGACAACGTGCGTGGTGGGCACTGGCAGAGGATGCCGCCCCGTAAAGTGCGACGACAGGAATGAGTAGCCGGTGCTTTTGAAGACGTTCCGCTGGGCCTTCGTCGTCACCGCCCTGGGCCTGGCCGCGGGCGTGCTCTACGACGGCTGGACCGCGCTCGGCGTCGTGGCGATCCTCTCCGTCCTGGAGATCTCGCTGTCCTTCGACAACGCGGTGATCAACGCCGGGATCCTGAAGAAGATGAACGCCTTCTGGCAGCGGATCTTCCTCACCGTCGGCATCGTGATCGCGGTCTTCGGGATGCGGCTGGTCTTCCCGGTGGTGATCGTGGCGATCAGCGCCCGGCTGAGTCCCTGGAACGCGGTGCACCTGGCACTCACCGACAAGGACCGCTATCAGGAGCTGGTGACGGACGCCCATCCGTCGATCGCCGCCTTCGGCGGCATGTTCCTGATGATGATCTTCCTCGACTTCGTGTTCGAGGACCGGGAGATCAAGTGGCTCCAGTGGCTGGAGCGCCCGCTGGCCAAGCTGGGCCGGGTGGACATGCTGTCGGTCTGCATCGCCCTGATCGCGCTGCTGGTCTCCGCGACGGTGTTCGGCGCCCATGCCCACCAGCACGGCGGCACGCATGCCGACAAGGCGGAGACCGTCCTGCTCGCGGGGGTCGCCGGTCTGATCACCTACATGGTCGTGGGCGGTCTCTCCGGCTTCTTCGAGCAGCGGCTCGAGGACGAGGAGGAACGCGAACAGGAGGCGGAGGAGGAGGCGGAACGGTCGGGGAGGTCCGGGTCCCCCGTCAAGCTGGCGGGCAAGGCCGCGTTCTTCATGTTCCTCTACCTGGAGGTCCTGGACGCGTCGTTCTCCTTCGACGGTGTCATCGGCGCCTTCGCCATCACCAACGACATCGTCCTGATGGCCCTCGGCCTCGGCATCGGCGCCATGTACGTCCGGTCCCTGACGGTCTACCTGGTCCGCCAGGGCACCCTCGACGACTACGTCTACCTGGAGCACGGCGCCCACTACGCGATCGGCGCCCTGTCGGTGATCCTGCTGGTCACCATCCAGTACGAGATCAACGAGATCATCACCGGTCTCGTCGGCGTCGTCCTGATCGGCGCGTCCTTCTGGTCCTCCGTGCGCCGCAACCGCGCGCTGCGGACCGGCTCTTGAGCGGGACGGGGGGTGCGCTACATTTTGCATCGCCTTGACCGCGATCACTCGTGATCCCCACGCTACGGAGCCGGCAACGCCATGAGCGACATCGTCAACGGACTCGGCCGGGCCACCGCCTACGGCGGCCTGGGGCTGGTCCTCCTGGTCCTCGGCATCGTCCTGGTGGACGTGCTGACGCCGGGGAAGCTCGGCCGGCAGATCTGGGAGGAGCGCAACCGCAACGCCGCCCTGGTGCTCAGCTCCGCGCTGCTCGGCATCGGCGGCATCGTCTTCACCTCCATATGGACGACGTACGAGGACTTCGGCAAGGGCCTGGTGTCCACGGCCGTGTTCGGGGTGCTCGGGCTCGTGATGATGGCCGTGGCCTTCCTGGTGGTCGACCTGATCACGCCGGGGCGGCTCGGTGCGACCCTGGTGGAGCGGGAGCCGCACCCGGCGGTCTGGGTGACGGCGTCCTGCAACATCGCGGTCGCGGCCGTCGTCGCGGCCTCCATCGCCTGACGCGGCGCCTTCTCACTGGAGGCGCCTGATGTCCCCGCGCACCCGGTAGAAGCCGCCCGACGCGGCGTGCAGCGCGTCGACCACGTACCGCGCGCCCGGTTCCCTGATCGCCCTCGGGAACTGGACGTTCCACGAATGGTCGTACCCCTCGGAGATCACGTGGATCCGGGTACGGCCGTGCTCCTGGACGCACTCGACCACCACCGAGCCCGCGGGCACCGCGGTCACGGTCGCCACGGCGGCCGCTGCGGTGGCGGGCGCGTACGTCGGCAGCGCGGCGGCGAGCTTGACGTCGCGGGCGACGGGCACCGAACCCTGCTGTGCGGCCGTGACCGCCGTCTCGCTCGCGTCCACGCACACCAGCGAGCCGTCGGTGGTGACGAGGAAGAGCCGCTCGTCGCGGTACTGCATGGACAGGGCGGAGCCGCCGCCCGTGCCGAGCTTCCACAGCCGGGTGCCGTCCCGGTCGAAGCAGTAGACGGAGGACGCGGAGTCGCCGGCGAAGACGAAGCGGCCACCGGGCGAGGTGGCGCACGAGTAGACCGGGCTGTCGCAGTGGTACGTCGCCTCGACGGCACCGGTGGCCTTGGACAGCCGCTGGACCGTGTGCCGCGCGGTGCCCGCGTAGACCGCGTCGTCCTCCTGCCAGCCGAAGAGCACGGCCCCGCGGGTGGGCGTGTGCCACAACTCGGTGCTGCCGTCCGGGGTGTGGGCGGTCACGCCGCGGGTGTGCCCGTGGTAGACCGCGCGGTCGTCGGCGCGCACCATCCAGGCGTGCTCGCCGCGCCCGCCGCGCGCCCACTGGTGCTCGTCCTCGTGGTCGATGACGGTGAGCCGTCCGGCGCGGTCGGCGACGTTCAGCACTCCCTCGTGGATGTCGAGCCAGAAGATGTCCACGTCGGAGGCTATGTCGTAGGCGGCGAAGGGCAGTTTGGAGGACAGGTCGTACACCCGGCCGTCGTCGCAGCCCGCGTAGATCCAGAAGTCGTCGGCGACCAGGCACTTGACGCCGTCCGGCAGCCGGTAGCGGGCGAGGACCTCGCCGCCGTGCGCGAGGGTGAAGACGTCGCCCGCCTGGTTGCCCACCCAGCACTTGTCCTCGTCGATGTGGATGCCGAACGCGGCGGATCCGGTGCGGAAGCGCCACAGGACCGGTGCGACCGCGCGGGCCGTGGAGGGTGCCGAGGTCACCTGCCGGCGGGTGACCGCGCGGGGTGCGCGCTGCCCCTGCACGGCCGGCGCGTACCCCTTGCGCAGCTTCTCGGCTATCTTCTTGGCCGCCGCGGCCTCGGCCTTCCGGTCGGTGGCGAAGGTCGACGTCTGGGTCTGTCCGGCGGCGCCGATCCGGCCGTAGCGCACCGACACGACCTGTCCCTGGACGGTGACTTCGTAGAACTTGTGCGCGCTCCCGTCGTCCTGCGACAGCTCCAGGTACGTCCTCGACATGGCAGACCTCTCCCCGGCCGGGCCCGCGGCGTGTTCCGCGGGTTCCACTGATCACACCGTAGGAGGTGCCACTGACAGCCGGCCGTGGACGGGGAGCGGTGCGTGCGCCGGCTCAGGAGACGGTCGCGGGCGGCGGGGTCCAGCGACGGGTGCGGGCCGCGGCACCGGACACGCCGTACTCCTTCCTCAACTGCTCGGGGATGGCGTAGTGCATGACGCGTCCGCGGGTGAGGGAGGAGAGTTCGAGGGCCGTGGTGAGGTGGCCGATCCGGTCCAGGGCCCACGCGCCCAGCGGGGAGCGGTCCTCGATCGTCTCCAGGACGCCCAGGAGGTGCGGGGCGGCCTTGACCAGCGTGTCCCAGGCGGTGCGGGGCACCTTCAGCCAGTCGGCGCAGGTGTCGCCGACGAGGTAGCGGATCAGCGCGGAGACGACCGGGTCGAAGAGGGTGCCGGGGACGACTTCCTCGTACAGGTCGATCAGTTGCCGTGTCAGATGGGCGCCCTCCTCGGAGGGGCCCATGTGGCGCAGCATGTACAGGTCGAGGAAGCGGCGTGCCTCGTCGAGCGTCCTGGGGACGGCCGCCTGGTCGACGCCCAGGATGGCGCCGACGACGCGCCAGGCGTAGTAGTAGGCCTCCGCGCCCTCGGCGGTCAGGTGGACGCCGAGCCGGTGCAGGCTGTCCAGGACGAGCAGGGAGAAGAACATCTGCCCGCCGATCATGTCCTCCTGGCAGATGGGCACGCCGAGCGCTTCGGTGTCCCAGCGGTCCTCCCGCTTCAGGTGATGGCGGATGGCGGCGTGCAGGAGGCGTACCTTCTGAGCGGCCGGAAGGAAGCGTCCGCCGGCCTCGAAGGCGTCGGGCTGCATGAGGTAGACGGTGAACTGGCCGGTCTCCGCCATCCGCTTGGAGGGGTAGTCCAGGCCGTGGGTGGCCGACAGCAGCCGCGCGACGTTCGGGACGACGTAGCAGGCGGGCATGGACGCGAACGACAACGCGGTGGAGATGTGCACGTTGTTGTCGATGAAGAACAGCCGGGCCCTCTCCATCTCGTCCCAGTCCACCCAGTCCGGCGGGGTGCCGGTCACCCGCAGGTACTCGCGGGCGACGCCGGGCAGGCCGGCCGGGAGTTCCTGGCCCGTGGTGGAGACGTAGCGCATCAGGGAGTTGAAGGTGCCGACCTCGCCGCGCTCGAACAGGGTGGCGACGACCGCGTCGGCCAGTTCGTCACCGTCGCGGCGCAGGGCGTCCATCGACTTCTCGGTGGGGTTCATCCCGTTCTCCTCGTCAGTGCAGGCGGTCGGTGGCCAGGAGGGCGAGTGCGTGCAGCGCCCGGCGTGCGTGCGACGGTGCCCCGGCGTCGTCCAGGGCGCGGGTGGCCCGCTCCACGCGGGTGGCGATCATCTCCTCGACCCGTTGCGGTGCCTTCAGCTCGACCATGAGCCGGCGCACGTCGCTCAGGTGGGTGGCGTCCAGGTCGTCCCGGCCCAGGATGCCGCGGAGCCAGGCCCGTTGGCCGGTGTCGGCCGCCTGCCAGGTCTCGGCCAGCAGTGCGGTGGGCCGGTGGGCGCGCAGGTCGTCCAGGCCCGCCTTCCCGGTGCGTTCCTCGTCCCCGAACAGTCCGAGCAGGTCGTCACGCAGCTGGAAGGCCTCGCCGAGCGGCAGTCCGTAGGCCCGGTAGGTGTCCCGCAGCGCGGGTGCGGCGCCGGCGAGCAGGCCGCCGATGAGCAGGGGGTGTTCGACGGTGTACTTGGCGGTCTTGTAGCGGACGACCTTCAGGGAGGTGTCGGTGTCCGGCGAACGGCCGGTGTGCAGGATCTCCAGGCACGCGCCGGCGACGAGTTCACGGGCGAGCGCGGCCCACAGGTCGCGGGCACGGGCGAGGTAGGCGGCCGGCAGGCCGCTGGTGGTGAACAGGCGGCCGGCGAGGGCCATCAGCTGATCGCCCACCAGCATGGCCAGGGACCACGCCGCCGTCCGGGCGCCGGGGCGGCCGTCCCGGGCGAGTACGGCTTCCAGTGCCACGTGGGCGGTGGGCAGGCCGTGGCGCAGGGGGCTGTCGTCGATGAGGTCGTCGTGGACGATCGCCGCGGCGTGCACCAGCTCCATGGAGGCGGCCGCTCGCACCAGCGCGTCACTGTCGGGTTGTCCGGCCGCCCGCCAGCCCCAGTAGCAGAAGGCGGCACGCAGCCGTTTGCCGTGTCCGGCCGCGGCGCGCACCTGCTCGGCCACGGGGGCCAGGGCTTCGTCGACCGCCACGAGCCGGCCGGCCTCCTCGGCCAGGAAGTCCCGCAGGACGCCGTCGATGCGGGCCCTGAAGCCGGCGGGATCCCAGCGGTCAGGCATCGTCGTCGGCCGCCCGGCGCGCCGTCACCTGTCGGGCGAGGACCTCCAGGTGGGCGGGTGGTACGTGCGCGCAGCGGTCCAGGGCCAGTCTGCCCCGGGCCCGGAGGTCCTCCTCCGCCTCCCGCACGAGGTCGGCGGTGTCCGAGCGGCCGAGGAGGCCGCGCAGTCCGCCCACCGCCGAGCCGATCGCGCCCACCGCCAGGTCGGCCAGTCCGGCGACCAGCAGCACGGCCCGCTCTTCCCCGCCCGGTTCCTGTCGTCTCGCCTGCGTCATGCTTCTCCCCCAAGGGATCACGTGGTCGGGGACGCGCCCGGTCGACGGCGCCCCCGGTGACCGATCATGACCGGCCACCGGGGGCGAAAGATCCCGAATACTCCTTCGGGGGACGTGGGGAACAGGTGTCAGGCGGTCCGCTCGACGCTCCACCGCGGCAGCCGCTCGAAGAAGGCGACGGCGTCCTCGCGCCACCGCGGGCGCCAGCCCGCCGCCACCAGGCGGGCCTGTTCCGCGTACTGCCGCATGTCGGCGCGCATCCGCTCGGCGACTCCGGCGCGCTCGCCGATCGCCCGGACGGTGGCGATGGTCTCCGGCGTGCAGGCGGGGTCGCCCAGGGCACGGTGGACGAGGGCCAGCTCGGATCCGCTCGCGGCGGACAGGAGACGGGCGACGGTGTACGTGTGCCGGCCTTCGCGGATGTCGGTCCCGGTCGGCTTCCCCATCGTCTCGGCGTCGCCGAAGAGGTCAAGGTAGTCGTCGCGCATCTGTCCGCAGATACCGAGCAGGCGGGCGTACTCGCTCAAGCCCGGTTCGTGGTCGGCCGGTTGTCCGCCCGCGGCCAGGAGGCCGAGACGCAGCGGGGCGAGGACCGAGTACCGGGCGGACTTGTGGTCGGCGACGGCGTGCAGGACGTCCTCGTCCGGGACCGTGGCGCCGAAGTCCCGTTCCAGGTCGGCGATCTGACCCACGAACGTGTCGGTCGCGGCCCGGGTCTGCACCTCGACCATGGCCTGCCGCACCTCGACGGGGAGCCCGGCCTCCAGGAGCACGCGCAGACTCAGGGCGAGCGCGAGGTCGCCCGCGAGCACGGTGAGGGCGAGCGCGGCCCGGGGGTGGCGTGGGAACTTCTCCCGGTAGGCGTAGTACGTGGTGGGCCCGCCCCTGCGGGTGGCGCTGTCGTCGATGAGGTCGTCGTGCACCAGGCCGTGGGTCTGCAGCAGTTCGATGCTCAGCGCGGCGGCGTCCAGCCCCGCGACCGGCTCGTCGGTCACCAGCCGGGCGGCCTCGTGCAGCAGCACGACCCGCATCCGCTTGCCGCCGCGCAGCGACAGGTCGCGCAGCAGCTCGACGCAGTCCGGGGTGAAGCGGCTGAAGGACGGCTGGTCCAGCGTCGCGGCCAGGGTGTCGAAGTACTCCGCGAAGAGCGCGTTGAACCGGCGCTCGTACCCGGCGACGCGGGCCGGTGGCCGCTCGGTCATGACGAAGTCCTCCTGAGGGTGGGCGGGGGCGCGCTCAGAAGTGTGTCAGGAGGGTCCGTGGTGCCGTGCGGCGCGGGTCGGGTACAACGGGCCGCGGGTCGCACGACCGCCGCACGGCCGGTCGCTGCCGGCGGTCCCGGAGGTGCCCGCGGACACGCCGCGGCCCGGCTCCGCGGATCGCGGGGCCGGGCCGTGCGGACGCGTGCTCAGCCCTGGCGGGCCTTGAAGCGCGGGTCCTTCTTGTTGATCACGTAGGTCACGCCGCGGCGGCGCACCACCTGGGCGCCGGGCCTGGCCTTGAGGGCGCGCAGGGAGTTGCGGACCTTCATGACTGCCTCCTCTGGCTCCTGGGCGCCGTTCAGCGTTCCTCGCGGAACGGCACGTGCTCCCCCGCCACCGGGTCGTACTTGCGCAGGACGAGCCGGTCGGGGTCGTTGAGGCGGTTCTTGCGGGTGACGTAGGTGACGCCGGTCCCCGCCGTCGACTTCAGCTTGACGACCGGGCGTGCGGTGCTGCGTGCCATGGTGCTCCTTCCGACCGCGGCGCGGGCTGCCGATCTGTCCCGCGCATGTCAGTCGCGCCGTACAACACCGACGGCGTCGGCCGCATTCCCGACGGGTGTGCCGGTCAGCACTCCTGCCACAGCCGGGTCATCACCCGCACCCCGAAGCGCAGCCCCTCCAGCGGCACCCGTTCGTCGACACCGTGGAAGAGCCGGCCGTAGTCGAGGTCGTGGGGCAGCTTGAGCCCCTTGAAACCGAAGCAGCGGATGTCCAGCTTCGTGAACGCCTTGGCGTCGGTGCCGCCCGGGTTGCAGTACGGCACCGGGTGGCCGTCCGGGTCCTCGGCGCGTACGGCGGCGCACATGGCGTCGACGAGCGGGCCGTCGAAGGCGGTCTCCATGGCGATGTCGTGGTTGACCCACTCGCGGGAGACCGAGGGCAGGAGCAGGGCGTCGATCGTGTCGATCAGTTCCTGCTCGTGGCCCGGCAGGAAGCGGCCGTCGACGCGGGCGGTGGCCCGGCCCGGGATGACGTTGGTCTGGTAGCCGGCCGTGAACATGGTGGGGTTGGCCGAGTTGCGCAGCACGACCTGCATGAAGTCGGCCACGTGCCCGAGCTTGGCCAGTTCGGCGTCCAGGTCCTCGGCGTCCAGGTCCAGGTCGGTCCCCTGGAGGCGGGCGGCCTCGGAGAGCAGGGCGCGAACCGGCTCGATCAGCCGCACGGGGAAGGTGTGCCGGCCGATGCGGGTGAGGGACTCGGCGAGGTCGGTGACGGCGTTCTCGTCGTTCGGGGAGGAGCCGTGCCCGGCGCGCCCTTCGGCCGTGAGCTCCATCCAGGCCATGCCGCGCTGGGCGTTCTCGATCGGGTAGAGGCGCCGGGTGTCGTCGAGCGCGTAGCTGAAACCGCCGCCCTCGCCGATCGCCTCGGTGACGCCGGCGAACAGGTCGGGCCGGTGCTCGACCAGCCAGTGGGCGCCGTACCTGCCGCCTGCCTCCTCGTCGGCGAGGAAGGCGAGGACGATCTCGCGGGCGGGCCGGGTGCCGGTACGGGCGAAGTGGCGGGCGGTGGCCAGCATCACGGCCACCGTGTCCTTCATGTCGATCGCGCCGCGTCCCCACAGGTAGCCGTCCCGGATCTCCCCGGAGAACGGCGGCACCCGCCACTCCGCCGGGTCCGCCGGCACGACGTCGAGGTGGCCGTGGACCAGCAGCGCGCCGCGCGCCGGGTCGGCACCGGGGATGCGGGCGACGACGTTGGCACGGCCGGGGGCGCTCTCCACCAGTTCGGAGGCGATCCCCGCCTCGGCGAGCCGTGCCACGACCCAGTCGGCGCAGGCCCGCTCGTCGCTGGTGGGATTGGAGGTGTCGAAGCGGATCAGCTCCGCGCACAGGCCGACGACTTCCCGCTGCGCCTCCTCGGAGGCCGGAACGGCCGGAACGGGGCTGGGGTCGGTGGTGCTCACGGTGCTCCTACGGTGGCCGTGCCGGAGGCGGCCGGGGTGGGTTCGGTGGTGTCGTCCAGGGCCGTGGTGCCGTACGTCCTGATCCCTCCGGCGAGGCCGAGGACGCAGTAGAGGACGAAGGCGGTCAGCAGGGAGTTCAGGGCGGGGATGCCGCCGTCGTAGAACTTGCCGACGCAGAAGGCGGCCGCCCAGATCACCAGGGACATCGGCACCCAGGTCGGCGAGGTGGCGGGCAGGGTCCCGGCCTCGCGGGTGGCGTCCAGGGGTGCCCGCATCCGGCGCACCACCCAGTACTCGGCGACGATGATGCCGCCGACCGGCGGGATGGCGACGCCCAGCACGGACAGGAAGTCGGTGAAGTGGGTCATGATGCCGACGGCGGACAGGAGGGTGCCCGCGACGCCGAGGACGATGGTGACCGCCCCGCGGTGCACGCGCTTGCCGAAGACGACCTGGAAGAAGTTGACGACGCCTAGCGAGGAGCCGTACAGGTTCCAGTCGTTGATCTTCGCGGTGGACATCAGGACGACGAGCACGCCGAAGACGCCGGAGGTGGAGAGCACGATCTGGGAGACCTGGCCGCTGCCGACCATGTGGCCGAGCAGGACGCCGGTCAGGCCGACGATGTACTCGGAGAGGATCATCGACGAGGCGCTCTGCAGGAAGACGTGGCTGCCCTTGCGGTTGTAGCGGGTCATCTCCGGGGAGACGATCGCGCCGGTCATGAAGCCGCCCGCGATGGCGGTCGCGGCGACGGCGAGCGGGATGGACTCGCCGGGCGCCGGGGAGTGGATCAGCTCGGAGAAGGAGTGGTCGCTCAGCGCGTCGGTGACCGACCAGGCGACCATGGCGAAGAACAGCGGCGTGACGATCTTCGCGAAGACGGCCATGTACCGGAAGCCGAAGATCACGAGCACGGTGATGGCGACGCCGGCGACCGTGCACCAGAGCCAGGAGGGGCCGCCGACGAGCGCGGACACGCTGTCGCCGAAGATCGTGTTCTGCACGCCGAACCAGCCGACGAGGCTGACCGAGATCACCAGGCTGACCAGCGCGGATCCGTTGCGGCCGAAGCCGGCCCATCGGGTGAGCAGCGGCGTGGCCAGCCCTTCGCGCATGCCCGCGAGGCCGATCGCGAAGATCACCACTTCGAGGATGACCGCGCCGAGGGTGAACGCCAGGAAGGCGTCGCCGAAGGTCATGCCGACGCCGATGGTGGCGCCGAGGGTGAACTGCGAGATGGAGCCAGACTGCGCGAGCCACTGGAGCAGCATGGTCCAGAAGCCGAGCCGCTTGTCGCGCGGGACACGGGAGAGGGCGTAGTCGTCGCTGCCCACGGCACCGGTGGCTTCCCGGGCGGCCGTTTCCCCGGCGGGGTTCTTGTGAGTGGTCATGATCACGACCCCTCGGGTTCGCGGCCGAGGGTCTGCAGCCGGGTCAGCGGGCCGTAGCGGGACACGAGGGCGTGGAACTCCTGGTCGTCGTGGAAGTCGAGCTGCCCGCCGCCGTAGGCCTTCGCGGTCTCGACGGCGAACCGGGCGGCGGCCGCGATGTCGGTCTCGTGGCTCGCGCCCGTCTGGCAGCCGGGCACCGCCGCCGCGGAGGTGATCGCGAGACCGACCACCGGTGCGGCCGTCGCCGTGGCCGGCTGCAGGATCGAATTGATGTGGTGTACACCGTTACCGTACGGGGTGATGTCCTGGGTGGTCACCGGGTACGTGACCAAGGGCTCACCGGTCACCACGGCCAGCAGCTCGCCGAGGCGCTCGCTCACCTTGAGCACCCAGCCCTCCTTGACGGTGGGCGACAGGGCGAGACCCTTGTGGTTGATGATCCGGTTGCCCTTGGTGGTGTCGACGGAGAGCACCGCCTCCATCTCGCCGGTGACCTCGTGCCGGTTCATGGTCGCGATGTCGACGGGCGAGTCCATGAAGGGCACCGGGTCGTGCGGCGCGGTCGGGGCGTTCGGGCAGATGTGGGTGGCCACGATCACGTCGCCGTCGAGCACGTCGCCCCGGCGGCGCATGTCGAGCAGCTTGGCCGCGGCGGCGAGGGCCGCGACGGCGCCGTCGGCGTCGGAGACCAGACCGACCGCCTCCGGGCGCGCCCCGACGCCGCCGAGGCGGCCCACCACGCCGAGCGTCCGGGCGCAGCCGCCGCCGGTGCGGCCGGCCCGGCCCGGTATCCGCACGAGCACGAAGTCCGTCGAGCCGCGCTCGCCGGTGACGGTGGTGACCTCGGCGCCCGAGCCCTCGGGACCCGCCACGGAGTCGAGGTGGGCGGCGACGCGCTTGCCGTCGACGTCGGGATCGTCGAGCAGATCCACGAGGTCCAGGACGTACTTCAACATGGGGCAGTTCTCCTGATCCGCACCGGGGCGGTGCTGACAGCAGGTTCGGGATCGATTAGCGTTGTCCGCAACTGTTTCCCGTTATCTGCAATACGGGTCTGCACGATGAGATCCGACGGAGAGGAGCCGCCATGGCCGGGCGCGCCGTCCAGCCCGCGGACCGCAGGACCCCCGCCGGGGCACTGCAGACCGTCGACCGCGCGCTGCTGGTGCTGCTGGCGTTCGAGCGCACCCGTCCGGACTGGGGCGTCACCGAGATCGCCGCCGAGTTCGGCTGGGACACCTCGGTCGCCCAGCGCCTGCTGTCCACCCTCGCGGGCCGCGGTTTCCTGGTCTCCGACCCGGCGACCCGCCGCTACCGGATCGGCCCGGCCGCCCTGCGCCTGGGCCGGCTGTGGGAGCGGTCGGGCTCCCTGGAGCTGCTCGCGGAACCGGTGCTGCAGGAGCTGCGGGCGGCGACCGGCGACACGGTGCTCTTCTGCCTGCCCGACAGCTTCCACATGCGCTGCGTCGCCGCCGTCGAGGGCGAGGAGGGTCCGCTGCGCTACTACCCGCTGGTCGGGGAGCTGTACCCGGCGCACGCGGGCGCCACCAGCAAGTCGTTCTACGCTTTCCTGCCCGACGACCAGCGCCACCGGCTCTTCCGCGGGCGCCCCATGGCGCGCTTCACCGAGCGCACGGTCACCGACCCGGACCAGCTGGAGCGCGAGTTCCGCACCGTCCGCGCGCAGGGCTACGCGTGGACGGTCGGCGAGTACGACGCCGGCATCGGCACGGTCGCGATGCCGGTGTTCCTCGGCTCTGAGCCCTACGGCAGCCTCAGTCTCGGCGCCGCCAAGGAGCGCTTCCCCGAGGGGCCCGAGGACCGGCTGGAGGCGCTGACCCGCGCCGTCCGGCTGCTGGAACGGCGCCTGACGCACCCGCCCCAGCACCACCGGCGTCCGCGCTCATCCCGGGCCGCGCCGACCGCCTGACCCACCGAACCACCCGTCTGTGAGGACCGACCCCGTGAACCTCCTGCTCCTGTCCAACTCCACCCAGCACGGCCGCGGCTACCTGGAACACGCCCTCGACACCGTGACCGGCTTCCTGCCCGCCGGGGCACGGCTCGCCTTCGTCCCCTACGCGCTGGCCGACCACGACGCCTACACCGCCCGGGTCCGCGGCGCGCTAGGCGACGCCGGGATCGACGTGCGGGGCGTGCACGAGGGCGGCGACCCGCTCGCCCGGCTCGGCGAGGCGGACGCCGTGTTCGTCGGCGGCGGCAACTCCTTCCGGTTGCTCTCCGCGCTGTACCGCACGGGGCTGCGGGAGGCGCTGGTCGACGCGGTGAACGGCGGGCTGCCGTACATGGGGGCCAGCGCCGGGACCAACATGGCGGCGCCCTCGCTGCGCACCACCAACGACATGCCGATCGTCGAGCCGCCGTCCTTCGAGACGCTGGGCCTGGTCCCGTTCCAGATCAATCCGCACTACCTCGACCCGGACCCCGACTCGACGCACAAGGGCGAGACGCGCGAGGAACGGCTGCGGGAGTTCCTGGAGGAGAACGACGTGCCCGTGCTGGGGCTGCGCGAGGGTTCCTGGCTGCGGGTCGAGGGCGAGCGGGCCGTACTCGGCGGTGAGCGCGACGCCCGGCTGTTCCGGCGCGGCACGGCTCCGCGCGAGCTGGCGGTCGGCTCCGACCTCTCCGGACTCCTGCACGTCGAGGGCGAGTTCGACGCCCGCTCCTGAGCACACGGACGCCGGCGGCCCGTACGGGCCTTCGGCGTCCGCCCCAGGGCGGGCCCGCCCGGTCCCTCTCGTCGCGCGGTCTGTCGGAGCCGACGCGTCGTCAATAGCCTGGTGCTGCCGAGCTGTTGTCGAACGAGGAGTCCCATGTCCACCGCGCAGCAGATCCCCGACATCCTCTCCGCAGAGTTCGCGGCGGACCCGTATCCGGTCTACCGGATGATGCGGGACGGCGCACCCCTCGTCCGCCACGAGGCCACGCAGAGCTGGATCGTCTCCCGCTACGAGGACGTGGAGCGCGTCTTCAAGGACCGTGCCGGTCAGTTCACGACCGAGAACTACGACTGGCAGCTCGAACCGGTGCACGGGAGGACGATCCTCCAGCTGAGCGGCCGGGAGCACGCGGTCCGGCGTGCCCTGGTCGCCCCCGCCTTCCGCGGGGCCGACCTCCAGGAGCGGTTCCTGCCGGTGATCGAGCGCAACTCCCGTGAACTGATCGACGCGTTCCGGCACACCGGGCGGGCCGACCTGGTCGCCGACTACGCGACCCGGTTCCCCGTCGACGTCATCGCGGACATGCTGGGCCTGGACAAGGCCGACCACGACCGCTTCCACGGCTGGTACACGTCGATCATCGCCTTCCTGAGCAACCTGTCGGGGGACCCGGTGGTCGCCGCCGCCGGTGCGCGCACCCGGACCGAGTTCGCCGAGTACATGATCCCGGTCATCCGGGAGCGCCGCGAGAAGCCGGGCGACGACCTGCTGTCCACGCTGTGCGCCGCGGAGGTGGACGGGGTCCGGATGAGCGACGACGACATCAAGGCGTTCTGCAGCCTGCTGCTCACGGCGGGCGGCGAGACCACCGACAAGGCGATCGCCGGCATCTTCGCCAACCTGCTGGCCCACCCGGAGCAGTTGGCGGCCGTGCGCGAGGACCGGAGCCTGATCCCGCGGGCCTTCGCCGAGACGCTCCGCTACACCCCGCCGGTGCACATGATCATGCGTCAGGCGGCGACGGACGTGACGCTCAGCGGCGGCACGATACCGGCCGGCGCCACCGTCACCTGCCTGATAGGCGCGGCCAACCGGGACGAGAGCCGCTACCGCGACCCGGACCGCTTCGACATCATGCGCGACGACCTGACGACGACGACCGCCTTCTCGGCCGCCGCCGACCATCTCGCCTTCGCGCTCGGCCGTCACTTCTGCGTCGGGGCGCTGCTGGCGAAGGCCGAGGTCGAGACCGGCGTCGGACAGCTCCTGGACGCGCTGCCCGACCTGCGGATCGCCGACGGCGCGGACGTGGTGGAGCGGGGCGTGTTCACCCGGGGCCCGCAGTCCCTGCCGGTGCGCTTCACTCCGGCGGCCTGAGCAGGCGCACGGCGGTCAGGCCACCACGGGCGTGAAGAGCGCGGGCAGGGTCGTCAGACCGCGCATCCAGATGGACGGCCGCCAGGTCAACTCCCCCGGTTCGACGGCGAGTACGAGGTCGGGCAGGCGCTCCAGCAGGGTCTCGACCGCGGTGCGGGCGACGACGTCGGCGAGCAGCGGCGCCGGGTAGGGGCACCGGTGCTCGCCGTTGCTGAAGGACAGGTGCGCGGAGTTCTCGGCGCCGACGTGTGCCTCGGGCCAGAGCTGCGGATCGGTGTTGGCCGCGGCGAGGCCGAGGACCAGGCAGTCGCCGGCCCGGATGTGCCGGCCGCCCAGCTGGGTGTCGTTGACGGCCCAGCGGCCGATGAAGTTCTGCGTGGGGGTGTCCAGCCACAGCACCTCGTTGAGGGCCTCCCCCACGCTGAGGCGGCCGCCGGAGACGTTGAGCGCGAAGCGTTCGTCCGTGAGCAGCAGGCGCAGCGTGTTGCCGATCCAGTTGGCGGTGGGCTGCTGGGCGGCGGCGATGACGGAGATCAGGTCCTGGACGATCTCCTCGTCGGTCAGTCCCGCCGGGTGGGTCAGCATGCGGGAGGTGACGTCGGGGCCGGGGCTCTCGCGCTTGTGGCGGACCAGTCGGTGGATGCGCTCGCCCACCCGCGTGTACGCGGCGACGGGGTCGTCGCCCTCGGCCGCGTCCAGGGAGATGCGCAGGTCCTCGACGAGTTCCCGGGTCTCGGGGCCGTGGTGCGGCATCCCGCACATGCGCACGGCGGCGATCATCGGCAGCGGGTGCGCGTACGCGCTCATCAGCTCGGCCCGGCCGCTGCCGGCGAAGGCGGCGATCAACCGGTCGGCGAGCTGCCCGCAGTCCCGGGCCAGCTCGAACTGGTCGATGCCGGACAATGCCTGGCTGATGACGCCGGCCCGCCGCCGGTGTTCCTCGCCCTCGGTGAACAGGACGGACGGCTGGTGGCCGACGTAGGGCAGCAGGGGCCAGTCGGGCGGAATGCCGCCCCACTGGTTCCAGCGCCGCGAGTCCCGTGCGAACAACTCGTCGTGGCTGGTCACATAGCTGACCTCGGGGTAGCCGAGGACCAGCCAGGCGGGGATGCCGCCGTCCAGCAGCACGGGCGCGACGGCGCCGTGTTCGCCGCGCAGTCCGCGGTACAGCTCCGAAGGCGTCTGCTGGTACTCCAGCCCGGCCAGCGGTACGGCGTCCGGGTGCGCGGGGCAGCCCGGTGCGGCGACGGGGCGGGGTGAGGGGTCGAGGTCGGTCACGATGCGCTCTCCTGGGCCAGGGCCAGTTGGTAGAGGTGGTCCACGAGGGTGACCAGCACGTTCTTGCCCGACGTCCGCACCCGCGCGTCGCAGTCGATCAGGGGCACGCGGTCGGGCAGTGCGAGGGCCAGCCGGATCTCGTCCAGGGAGTGCCGGGCGGCGTCGCCGTCGAAGCGGTTCACGGCCACCACGAACGGGGTGCGGTGGTGCTCCAGCCGGTCTATCGCGTACCAGGAGTCGTCCATCCGGCGGGTGTCGACGAGCACGACCGCGCCCAGGGTGCCGGCGAACAGCCGGTCCCACAGGAACCAGAAGCGCTCCTGCCCCGGGGCGCCGAACAGGTAGAGCACCACCCGGTCGTTGAGGCTGATCCGGCCGAAGTCGAAGGCCACGGTCGTGGTCGTCTTCGCGGTGACCGAGCCGGTGTCGTCGACGCCGAGACCGGCCTGGGTCATCACCTCTTCGGTGTTCAGCGGCCGGATCTCGCTCACGGAGCGGACGAGGGTGGTCTTGCCGACTCCGAAGCCGCCCACGACGACGATCTTCAGCCCGGTCTCCGCTGCGTCGGTCAGGGGCTTGCGGCCGAGGGACGCGGTGGGCCCCGGGACAGTGGTGGGCCCGAAGGCCGTCGGACCGCGGGTGCCGGGCGGGCCGGAGGCGTCAGAGGTTGCGGAGTCCATGGAGCACCTCCTGGAGCAGGGCGGTGTCGGGCCGGGACGCGGGGGTCCGCCCCAGGCGCGGATGGCGAGCGG
This sequence comes from Streptomyces sp. BK208, assembly GCF_004364245.1. Classification (GTDB taxonomy): domain Bacteria; phylum Actinomycetota; class Actinomycetes; order Streptomycetales; family Streptomycetaceae; genus Streptomyces. The sequence goes on from NZ_SOAV01000001.1 coordinate 318,417, forward strand.
TGATGGTGCCGGTGGTGAGCAGGTCGCCGAGCAGGATGCGGACCACCGTGATCGGCAGGGCCAGCTCGGCGGCGATCTCGACCACGGCCGTGGGGTGCCGGCACAGGTCGAGGATGCGGACGTGTTCCGACTGCATGCCGGCCGACGGCCCGCACTCGGCGACGACCAGGGTGACGAGGTCGAACGAGTCGTCGGCGCGGCTGCGCCCGCCCGTGACCGTGTAGAGCCGGTCCGGCGGGCCGGTGTCCACGGGCCTGCGGCTCACGACGCGCCGCTCCCGGGGACGGCGTGGCGCGGCTCGGCCCTGAGGTGCTCACCGATCTGCTCCACCATCTCGGTCATCTGGTGGCCGACGACGCCGGGGTCGGCGTCCTCCACCGCGACGACGGCCAGGTGGGCGCCCTCCCCCGCCTCCACGATGAACAGCAGCCCGCCGTGGAACTCGGTCATGGAGTGCCGTACGCCGCCGGTGCCGTTGCCGAACTCGACGGAGGCGCCCTGGGCGAGTGCCTGGATGCCGGAGCAGATCGCGGCGAGCTGGTCGGCCCGGTCGAGCATGAGGTGCTCGGTCCAGCAGAGCTTGAGACCGTCCCGGGAGAGGACGAGGGCGTGGCGGGTACCGGGGGTGCGGTCCAGGAGGTTCTGCAGGAGCCAGGTGAGGCTGTTGTCGGTGGTCTGCATGATGGGTGCGGGAGCGGTGGTCGACGGTGCTGCGGTCACCGGCCCGGTCCTCCAATCTCACGTGCGACACGAGCTGTGGGGCGGGTGGGCACCGGTGCGCGTCGTGCGAAGCGGCGCCGGTGCGGTGCGGGCGGCGCGGTCCGGCCGCTCACCCCGGGGCGGGCCGTTCGGTCTCCGGCGCCCCGGTCGCCCCGGACCGGCGCCCGCGGTGGAAGGCGCCGAAGCTGGCCCCGGCGTCGCGGGGGGCCGACGCCGGGGGGTCGGCGGGCGGCCGGTGGTGGGCGCGGTGTTCCCGCTCGGCCTCCGCCTCGGCCATCGTGCGGCCCGGGGAGCGCATGGGCAGGCCGCCCGGCGTGGCGGCTGCGGGGCCGGGCCGCACCGCCTGTTGGGGCGGGCCGGTCCGCTCCGCCGGCCGGACGTCCGGCACGCGACGCGTGCGCGGCGGGGCTTCCGCGGCGGGGGCGGGCCCGGGGACGGTGGCGGCGCCGCGGCCACCGAGGGTACGGCCGGTCAGGGCGGGCGCCGGGTCCCGCTGCTGGGCGAGCAGCTGGGGCGGCACCAGGACGACGACGCCCGTGCCGCCGCGCGACGAGGGCCGGTAGCTCACGCAGACGCCGTACTTGGCGGCCAGCCGTCCCACCACGGCGAGGCCGAGACGCGTGCCCTGCAGCGAGGCCAGGTCGTTCGTCCGCCCCGACACCGCCTGCTCGGCGTGGCGCATGGCCGCGTCGGCCATCTTCAGTCCGCTGTCCTCGATGGTGACGACGATTCCGGCGGTACGTTCCTCCACGTAGACGTGGACCTCGTCGATGGGCGGCGAGAAGTTGGCGGCGTTGTCCATGAGTTCGGCCAGCAGGTGCATGACGCCCTCGGCGGCGTAGCCGGAGATCGCCGCGTCGGTCGAGCAGTGCATCCGGACCCGCTGGTAGGCGGCGATCCGGCCGACGGCGCCGCGCAGGATGCTCTCCATCACGATGGGCCTGTTCCAGGCGCGGCTGGAGCGCCCGCCCATGAGGAGGGCCAGCCGGTCGGTGATGAGACCGAGCTGCGAGGTGCTGTGGTCCAGGCGCAGGAGGTCGCCGAGGACCTCCTCGCCGTGACGATCCTGCATGTCCCTCAGGTCGGCGAGCATGCTGACGGCCTTGGCCTGGACACGGCTGAGCGACTTGGCGGAGGCGGCCTGCGCGGCGTGGGTGCGCCGTTCGCTGCGGGCCAGTTCCCGGACGAACAGCTCGGCACAGGCACGCGCCTGCGCTCCCCGCGGCCACTCCAGCTCGGCGAGGACGATCTCCGCCGAGGTGCCGTCCCGCAGCTTCTCCACGGCGGCGGGCAGGGTGCTGTTCGTCAGGTGCTCCAGCTCGGCGGTGCCCCGGCGTTCCTCCCGCTCCGCCCGCTGCCGCCGCGACTCGGCGTCCGCGGCCTGCCGTACGGCGTCCTCCACCAGGGTGGCGAAGCTCTGGACGACCTGACGCAGGTGCGGACCCGACGCCGGGGCGGTGCGGGCGACCGCCTCGTCCGCACCGGTGCCGTCGCGCACCTGTTGCGCGACGCCCGGCAACGCGACGTTGACCAGATGCACGAGTGCGGCGTTCTCCTGGGCCAGCTGGGCCCTGAGGGCGCCGATCTCCGTGCGGCGGGCCGCCGCCGTGCGGCGGGCCCGTCCGACCAGGTGGGAGGCGAGGCAGACGGACACGGCGACGCACAGCCAGGACGTGACGGCGAGGGTCGCGGTCCAGCTCCGGGCTGCCTCGGGAGCGGCCGCCCAGGCGGCACCCGCGGCCGCGGCGGCGGCCGGCAGCACGAGCAGGGGGACGGCTGGGGTGGAGCGGCGGGGTTTCTGCGTCCGGGGCGGGGTGGGGGGTGCAGACACTGACATTCCGCGGTCCCTCGGGTCCTTGAGAGCGGGGAAAAGGGCCGGTCGACGTGCGTCGGCCGCGGGCCGAAGCCGAGCCACCGGGTGCGTGGTGATCACTCCGGCGGGCTTGCGGCTCATGCTAGTCACCGCGTCGACCGCGCAGGCCGGACCGGCCGCAGACCCCACCGAGGAGCGAACTTTCCCGACATCTTGCCGATCGAACGCGTCACTGTGGTACACGCGTTCTGCCTGGGCCGGATGTTCCGGGAGGGGGATCCGGACGTCGTGGGGCGGACAGCCGCCGGACGCGACGGCCGCTCAGTCGCCCAGGTGCCGTGCCAGTGCCCGCGCGACCTCCCGCGCGGCCGGCGCCGTCCACCGCCTGCGGTGCCGGGCGAGCCGTACCGGTGTGTCGGGGAAGTCGGGGCCGTGGACCCGTACCAGGCGTCCCCGCCGCAGCTCCTCCGCCACCGTGGTCAGGGGCAGCAGGGCCAGTCCCAGCCCGGCCGCGACGCAGTTGCGGGCCGCGTCGACGCTGCCGAACCTGGTCAGCCGCGGACTGCCGTCCGGCACTTCGAGCAGCCGGCGGGCCAGCGCGTCGCTGTAGGAGCAGCCCTCTTCCAGCAGGAAGAAGCTCTCCCCCGCCAGTTCCGGCCAGCTGGCCGGCCGCGACCGGCCGGCCAGCGGATGTCCGGGAGCGGCCACGAGGGCCATCGGCTCGCGACCCACCGGTTCGGACGTCACGTCGGGGAACTCGGCCTCCTCCTCCAGCAGCAGGGCGAGATCCAGGCGTCCGGAGCGCAGGCCCGCCACGCTCTCCGGGGTTCCGGCGGCGTACAGGTGGACGTCCACCTCCGGGTGGCTCGCGCGCAGGGCGGCGACCAGGCCGGGCAGCCGGCTCGCGCACAGGGACTCCGGACTGCCGATCACGACCCGCCCGGATACGGCACCGGCCGCCTCGCTCCCGGCCCGCAGCCGCGCCACCGCGTCCAGCACCTCCTCGGCCCGCTCCAGGAGCCGGCGGCCCGCGTCGGTGAGCAGTGCGCCGGCCGGCAGCCGGTCGAAGAGCCGTACGCCGAGGTCCCGTTCGAGGGTGCGGATGTGCACGGTGACCGTGGACTGGGCAAGGTGCAGTTCGGCCGCGGCGGCGGTGAAGCCACCGGTGCGGGCGAGCACGGTGAAGGTCGTCAGCAGTCGGGTGTCCACGGCGGCCAGGGTATGCGGTTTCCCGATGGAGGGGATCACGAACGATCGTTGGACGCGATCGGTGCCGGGCTGGCAGCGTGTCCGTCATGACGACAGAGATCCTTCGCTACTCGGCCTTCACCCACCACCCCGACGGCGGCAACCGGGCCGGAGTCGTCCTCGACGCCTCCGCATTGGACGAGGCGGCGATGCTGAAGACCGCCGCCGAGGTGGGCTACTCGGAGACCGCGTTCGTCACCGCCCGCGACGTGGAGCGACGGCGTTTCGAGGTCCGTTACTTCAGTCCGCTGGCCGAGGTGGCGTTCTGCGGGCACGCGACGGTCGCGCTGGCCGTCGCCCTGGCCGAGCGACTGGGTCCCGGCGAGATCGTCCTCGACACGCCCGCCGGTGAGATCCCGGTGTCCACCGCGTCCGACGCGAGCGGAGCCGTGCGGGCCACCCTCACCAGCGTCCCCACCCGGTCGCGCCCGGCCCTGCCCGCCGAACTCGACGGCACGCTGCGGGCGCTCGGCTGGACCTCCGCCGACCTGGACCCCGCCCTGCCCGCCCATGTGGCCTTCGGGGGCAACGACCACCTCGTCCTCGCGGCCGCCTCCCGGGCCCGGCTGGCCGACCTCGACTACGACTTCGACGCGCTCGCCGAGATCATGCGGCGGTACGGCTGGACGACGGTGGACCTGGTGTGGCGCGAGTCGGCCGAGCGCTTCCACGCCCGCAACCCGTTCCCGGTCGGCGGCGTCGTGGAGGACCCGGCGACGGGGGCGGCGGCCGCGGCGTTCGGCGGTTACCTCCGCGAGCTGGGGCTGGTCACCCGGCCGGGCACGATCGCGATCCGCCAGGGTGAGGACATGGGCCGGACCAGCGAGCTGCTGATCGAGGTGAGTCCGGGCGATCCGCGCACCCGGGTCACGGGACAGGCCGTGCCCGTCTCCGGGGCGGCGGTCTGAGACCACCTCAACACCGTCTGGGCGACTGTGGGATGCGGTACGGCCCGACTGCGGTTCGGATGGGTGCCATGCGCAGACCCATAACCGTGGCGAAACGCCACTCACGCCTGCTCACCTCAGGCGTCGTCCTCGCCGCCCAGTCACTCCTCCTGACCGTGGCCGCCGTACCGGCCACGGCCTCCGCCGACGACACCCGGACGCCCGCTCGCGGTACCGCCCACATGGGCACCGGCGTCCTCGCCCACGAAGGTGTCCGGGGCCGGCCCGTCGGCACCCGCGTCGCCCAGACCGAGGGGGTGGACGTCTCCAGTCACCAGGGCAACGTCGCCTGGTCGACCCTCTGGAAGAGCGGCGTGAAGTGGGCCTATGTGAAGGCCACCGAGGGGACCTCCTACCGGAACCCGAACTTCCCCCAGCAGTACGGCGGTTCGTACGACGTCGGCATGCTCCGCGGCGCGTACCACTTCGCCACCCCCGACACCGCGGGCGGCGCCGCCCAGGCCGACTACTTCGTCGACCACGGCGGCGCCTGGTCCAAGGACGGCAAGACGCTGCCGGGCGTCCTCGACATCGAGTACAACCCGTACGGCGCCACCTGCTACGGGCGGACGCACAGTCAGATGGTGAGCTGGATCCGGTCCTTCCTGGACCGGTACAAGCAGCGCACCGGCCGTCACGCCGTGGTCTACACCTCCACCAACTGGTGGACGCAGTGCACCGGCAACTACAGCGGTTTCGGCGCGAACAACCCGCTGTGGATCGCCCGGTACGCCTCGACCGCGGGGACGCTCCCTGCGGGCTGGGACTTCCACACCATGTGGCAGTACACCTCCTCCGGGCCGACCGTCGGGGACCACGACAAGTTCAACGGAACACTGGACCGCGTCAAGGCCCTGGCCAACGGCTGACGCGCGGACCGGCGGGGCGCCGGCCGCCCCTCAGCGGCCGGCGAGGGTGTCCAGGACGTCGGCGACCTGCTCGCGCACCACGTCCCGGGCCCCGGCCGGCAGCGCGCCGACGTCCGTCCGCTCCAGGGCTCCGAGCGCGTCCTCGGTACCCGCGTCGCATCCGGTGCTCTCGCTGACCACGTCGTAGCCGTACCGGACGGCGACGCGCAGCCGGTGGCGTCCCTCGCGGTCGGCGTGCACGGCGGTGGCGACCACCAGGGGCGGCGGCCCGCCGGCTTCGGCGGGCTGCTTGCGGTAGCCGCTGACCAGGGGGGTGCGCCAGCGCAGGGAGAGCAGCAGGTGACGCTTCGCCGTCACCTCGGCCAGGTCGGTCTCGTAGGGGCGGTCGGGGCCCAGCACCGTGGCGCGGGCGTCCAGCACGAGGGCCGCGGGCAGCAGGCAGCGCAGGCTGCTGCCGACGAGGTTGCCGCCGACGGTGGCCGTCCGCCGTACGGCTCCGGTGCCCACGGAGCCGGCCGCGCGGCGCAGCACCTCCGGCACCCGGCCGTCTATCCGGTGCAGCACCACGGCGGCACCCAGCGACCCGGGTTCGACGGCGGTCGCCTCCGGCAGCCCGCGCAGCGACATGGCCAGGTCCGGGAAGCCGTCGCGCTGCCAGGTGGCCCACACCAGAGTGGCCCCGCCGATGGGCACCGCCCCCTGCGCCAGACACTCCTGCGCTTCGGACACGGACGTGGGCTGACGCAACAGCATGGCGATCGACCTGCTTCCCGGGAGTCGGCGGTCGGACGGCACCGCGTCTCCCGCCGGGCGATCACGGTCAAGGGGATTGTCCGTACCGCGAAGGGGGCGCGTACAGGGCTCACTCGTTTCCCGTATGCGCTCTCCACGCGCCCGTCCGTCGTCGCGGGTGACGCCTCGGGCGCGGTCTCCGGCGGCGGGCTCCCGCCGCGCGGGCGGGCCGGCGTCCGCCCGGTGGTACGGGTGGCCGCGGGTCGCTCCTCCCGGGCAGTCGTCAGCCGTACGGCCGCGATAGCGGCAGGTCTGCCGGGGAACAGGGGTAGGCATGCGCGCACTCGTCATCAACTGCACTCTCAAGCCGTCACCCCAGCCGTCGAACACCGAGGCCCTCGCGGCCACCGTCATCGCGGCGCTCAAGGGGCACGGGGTGGAGGTGGACGTCGTACGGGCCGTCGACCTCGACCTCAAACCGGGCGTCGAGACCGACATGGGCGAAGGGGACGACTGGCCGGCCGTGCACGAGAAGGTGCTGGCCTCGCAGATCCTGGTGCTCGCCTCGCCGACCTGGCTCGGCCGCCCCTCCTCCGTCGCCCAGCGGGTCCTGGAACGCATGGACGCCATGCTCGGCGAGACCGACGACGAGGGGCGGCCGATCGCCTACAACCGCGTCGCCGGTGTGCTCGTGACCGGCAACGAGGACGGCGCCCACCACGTCATCAGCGAGATCAGCGGCGGTCTCGCGGACATCGGCTACACCATTCCGGGCCAGGCCTGGACCTACTGGCACCTCGGCCCGGGGCCCGGCCCCGACTTCCTGGACGACCAGCGGGGACACGACTGGTCGGTGTCCACCGGCCGGGCCATGGCGTCCAACCTGGTGCACGCGGCGCGCGCGCTCGGCGCGATGCCGCTGCCCGCCCCGCCGTCCTGATCCCGGCACCGCCCGGGCATGTCTGCCGCAGCCGATTCGGGGCATTCGTCCACGAGCAACGACGTACGAAACGCATGAGGAGCTGAGGTCCGCCATGACGCACGACCTGACCCCGAAGTACACGGTCCCCGGCATCGAGCGCGAGGCCGCCGGACGGCTGATCGGTGTGCTGCGGTTGCGCCTGCACGCCCTCAACGACCTGCACCTGACCCTCAAGCACGTGCACTGGAACGTGGTGGGTCCGCACTTCATCGCCGTGCACGAGATGATCGACCCCCAGGTCGACCAGGTGCGCGAGATGGCCGACGACGTCGCGGAGCGCATCGCCGCGCTCGGCGGGGTGGCCCAGGGCACGCCCGGGTCGCTGGTGGCCGAGCGCAAGTGGGACGACTACTCCATCGGACGGGCGGACGCCATCGCCCACCTCGGCGCGCTGGACGTGGTGTACACGGGCGTGATCGAGGACATGCGCGCGGCGGTGGAGGAGGCCGGCAAGATCGATCCGGCCACCGAGGACCTCCTGATCGGCCAGCTCAGGGACCTGGAGCAGTTCCAGTGGTTCGTCCGGGCACACCTGGAGAGTTCCGGCGGCACCCTGGCGACGGGCAGCGCGACGTCCGAGTCGGAGGCGGCGGCACGCGGCGCGGACGTCTCGTAGCCGCGCGCCCGGGCCGCGGGGCCGTGCCCGGTCCCGCGACCCGGGCACGACCCCGCCGGGCTCGCGACCGGGCACGGCCCCGCGGGGCTTCAGCGGCGGCCGAGACGGCGCTCGCCGCGACTGCCCGGCTCGTGGGGCAGGTGGTAGTGGGCGAAGACCGCGCCCTCGTCCTCGGCGGCCAGCTCACCGTCCGGATCGATTCCGGGCGCGTCCTTGACCAGCGACTTGTCGTAGGTCACCTTCAGGTACGACGGTCCCACAGTGGCCTTGTCCACGGGGACGAAGACCAGCCGCCGACGCGTCGGCAGGCCGATCGTGACCGTGGCGAACGCCGGCCGGTCGGTGAGGGTGTCGAAGTAGATGGACTCCAGAGTCCCGATCTTGCGGCCGTCGTAGTCCACGACGTCGAGGCCGCGCCAGTCACGAATGTTCTCGGCTTCGAACATGATCAGTCATCCCTTTCCGAGGACGCGCTCACTGTCGTGTTCCCCGCTTCGCCCCGCTGTCGCCTCCTTGTCCCCTCACCGGCGTACCGCGCCCCGGGTCGGGATAAGCTGCCTGGCCGGAAGAGGTGCCCGGACGGCGGACGGGTGCCGGTGGAGCGCCGAAGGGGATCGAGTGTGGATCGCACAGGTGCCACGGGGGGCACGGCCTCCGTGGGGAGCGGTGCCGTACTGGACGTGGGTCCGTTGCCCGGCCGGCCCGGCATCCGGGCCAGCGGTGAGATCGGCGTGAGCACCCGGCGGTCCTGGGAGAACGCCCTGACCGAACTGTCCCGGCGGCACACGGACGTCTCGTACGTGGAGCTGTCCGGCGTACGGTTCGTCGACGTGGCCGGGGTGACCGCCCTGGCGGTCACCGCCATGAACCTGCCCGCCGGCCGGTTCGTGGTGGAGCGGCCGCCCCCGCAACTGCCGCGGGTCCTGAATCTTTTCTGGCCGTCCCTGCAACGGATCGAGGTGGAGCCACGATGAGCACGGCGACCACCGACGGGGTCTTCACCCATCCGGCGCTGTTCTACCGCTCGGGGGCCGAGTACGCCGACCGGACGGCGGCCTTCGTCCGGGAGGGACTGGCCGCGGGCGAACCCGTGGCGGTGGCCGTGCCCGGCCCCAACCTGGACCTGGTCCGGGCCGAGCTGGGCGCGGACGCGCGGGACGTCACCTTCCTGGACATGACCGAGGCCGGGCGCAATCCGGGGCGGATCATCCCGGGTGTGCTGAGGGCGTTCGCCGACCCGCACCCGCGGGGACGGGTGCGGATCATCGGCGAGCCGGTCTGGGCCGGGCGCAGCACCGCGGAGTACCCGGCGTGCGCCCAGCACGAGGCGTTGATCAACGCGGCCTTCGCGGACCGTGCCGTGACGATCCTGTGCCCCTACGACGAGACGGCGCTGTCCGCGGAGGTCCTGGCCGACGCTTTGGTCACCCACCCGACGGTGATCGCCCAGGGGCGTGAGCGGGTCAGCGAGGCGTACGACTGGAATGCGGTCGTCGCCCGCTACAACGAGCCGCTCACGGGCGCGCCCGACACCGACGTCCTCGGCTTCGCGGCCGCGGAGCTGCCCGATGTGCGGCACTTCGCGGTCGCCCGGGCCGCCTCGTTCGGGCTGGCCGGTCAGCGGCTGCAGGACCTCGAGCTGGCGGTGGCGGAGCTGACCACCAACAGCGTCGTCCACGGCGGCGGCGACGGGACACTGGCGGTGTGGACCGAGGCGGGGCAGGTGGTGTGCGAGGTCCGCGACGCGGGGCGGCTGACGGATCCCCTCGCAGGCCGCAGGCCGCCGGAGCGGGGGCAGATCGGAGGGCGCGGGCTGCTGCTCGTGCACCACGTCGCCGACCTGGTGCGGATGCACACGAGTAACGCGGGCACCACGATCCGCTTCTACCTGGGCGTCTGAGGGCCGCCCCGGGATCTCGCCAAAAATTTTCGGCATGTGGGGACGTGTGTACGGCCTGAGTCGGGGTAGGCGACCGGGCGTCGGCCGACAAGGTGACAACGACGACCGATCTATTGGGAGGGCACATCATGACGACGACGACCGCACGGGCCACTGAGCACGCCACTACGGCCATGCCGGAGATCTCGGATCCGTCCAAGGTGGCGCCCAAGGACGCGCGGGAGTTGTCGAAGCTGTTCTTCGGGCAGCTGACGGTGCTGGAGGAGGGCACGCCCGAGTACCAGTACGCGCGCAACACGCTGATCGAGATGAACATGTCCCTGGTCCGCTTCGCGGCCGGCCGGTTCCGCAGCCGGGGCCCGGAGGAGATGGAGGACATCGTCCAGGTCGGCATGATCGGTCTGATCAAGGCCATCGACCGGTTCGAGCTGACCCGCGAGGTCGAGTTCACCTCCTTCGCGGTGCCCTACATCGTCGGCGAGATCAAGCGGTTCTTCCGGGACACCTCCTGGGCGGTGCACGTGCCCCGCCGTCTGCAGGAGGCCCGCGTCCAGCTGGCCCGGGCCACCGAGGAGCTGCGCACCCGCCTGGGCCGCACCCCCACCACCCGCGAGCTGTCCGAGCTGATGAGCCTGCCGGAGGACGAGGTGGTCGAGGCCCGGCTGGCGGCCAACGGCTACAACTCCGCCTCCCTGGACGCGGCCATCAACGGCAGCGAGGACGGCGAGTCGGCCCTCGCCGACTTCATCGGCACCGAGGACGCCGCGCTGGCCCTGGTGGACGACTTCCACGCCCTGGCCCCGATGATCGCGGAGCTGGACGAGCGCGACCGGCAGATCATCCACTGGCGGTTCGTCGAAGAACTCACCCAGAAGGACATCGGCGAGCGCCTCGGCGTCTCCCAGATGCACGTCTCCCGCCTGATCTCGCGGCTGCTCACCCGCCTGCGGGAAGGCATGCTCAGCACGAGCTGAGAGCGCGGTACGGCTCAGGCGGCGGTCGTCCTCTTCGGGCGGCCGCCGCTTTCGAGTGCGTCGACGAGTTGCCGCCGGCTCATCTTCGACCGGCCTGCGATGTCCCGTTCGGTGGCCAGCCGGTAGAGCTCGGCCCTGCTCAGCTCCCGCAGCTCGCCGTGGCCGGACGACGTGCGGCGGGAGGCGGTGGCCTTCTTCCGCGCCGCGGGAGACCGCCCGGCGCCCGTTTCCCCGGTCCTGGACGCCGCCCGTTCGCCGGCGCGGCCGCGGGGCCTGCCCGACTTCTCGGTCTTGCCTGCCTTCTCCGCCTTCGCGTCCTTGCCCGCCTTCTCCGCCTTCCCCGCCTTCTCCGCCTTCTCCGCCTTGTTCGGCGTCCGCTTGCCCCCGGTGCTCTGTGCCTGTTCCAGGCTGCCGCGCAGGACCTCCATCAGGTCGACGACGTCGGTGGCCCTGGGGGCCTCCTCGGCGACGGCGACCTCCTGGCCCTCGGCCTTGGCCCGGACCAGTTCGCGGACCTTCTCCTGGTACGTGTCGTGATAGCGGTCGGGCTCCCAGTCGCCGCTGAGGGCGTCGACGAGACGCAGCGCCATGTCCAGTTCCTTGCCGCGGCCCACCCGGTCCGACGGCAGTTCCGGCAGCTCCTCGACGGGGTCGCGCACCTCGTCGGCCCAGTGCAGGGTCTGGAGCAGCAGGACCCTGTCCTCGCCGCGCAGCGCGGTCAGGTACTGCCGGTTGCGCATGACGAAGGTGGCGACCCCTGCCTTGCCCGTCTCGGCAAGGGCGGTGCGCAGCAGTTCGTAGACCTTGAGGTACTCCTTGCCGCGCGGGGCGAGGTAGTAGGTGCGGCCGAAGTAGACCGGGTCGATCCGGTCCAGGTCCACGAAGTCGGTGATCTCCAGGGTGCGGGAGCGTCCCGGTGCGATCTCGTCGAGTTCCTCGGGTTCCACGACGACGTACTCGCCCTCGCTCGCCTCGTAGCCCTTGACGATGTCGTCGGGACCGACCTCCTTGCCGGTGCGCTCGTTGACCCGCCGGTTGCGGATGCGGTCCGAGGTGCCGCGCTGCAACTGGTGGAAGCGGACCGTGTGCTCCTCGGTCGCCGTGAACAGTGCGACGGGCACCGAGACCAGCCCGAAGGTGATCACGCCCGTCCAGATCGCCCGTGCCATGCCCGTCCGCTCCCTGTGTGCGCCGCGTCCGCCCGGTCCCGTCCGCACCGCCGGGCCATGCCACGCTGCCACCCGGCACGCGGCACCGCGCGCCGGACGGTGCACACGGGTGGGCGGCGGGGCGACAGCGCGCGGAACGGCCGCGGCCGTTGTTCCCTGTGAGGTGCGGGACGGCGATCGCGCCCGCGCCTCGTGCCGTCCTCCCCGTCAGCAGGGAGGCCGGGCCGGGACCGAGTCGAACAGAGGGACGCGCCATGAGCTTTCGCCTGGAGCCGATCACCCGCGAGGAGCATCTGCGCTTCGTCACGGCCCGGCCTTCCGTGAGCCACCTGCAGGTCCCCTCCTGGGGTGATGTGAAGCCGGACTGGCGGGCGGAGAGCCTGGGCTGGTTCGACCAGGGCGGGAAGCTGGCGGGGGCCGGGCTGGTGCTGTTGCGGCCGCTGCCGAGGACGAAGCGGTACCTGGCCTATCTGCCCGAGGGCCCGGTCATCGACTGGTCGGCGGAGGGCCTGGAGCGGTGGCTGGAGCCGCTGACGACGTATCTCAGGGGCCTCGGCGCCTTCACGGTCCGGATGGGGCCTCCGGTGGTGGCGCGGCGCTGGAGTGCCGACGCGGTCAAGGCGGCGATCGCCGACCCGGGGGCACGGCGGCTGGGCGACGTGGAGGCCACGGTGCGCGAGCCCGGGGCCGACGACATCGCCGAGCGGCTGCACCGGATGGGCTGGCGCCGCACCGGGACGGGAGGCGAGGACGGCTTCGCCGCGGGCCAGCCGCGTTACGTGTGCCAGGTACCGCTCGCGGGCCGGTCGCTGGAGCAACTGCAGGGCGGCTTCAACCAGCAGTGGCGGCGGAACGTCAAGAAGGCCGAGAAGGCCGGCGTCAAGGTGGTCCGCGGCGACCAGGAGGACCTGCCCACGTTCTACGAGCTGTACGTCGAGACCGCGCGGCGGGACCGGTTCGTGCCGCGTCCCCCCGGCTACTTCCAGCGCATGTGGCAGGCGTTGACGGCCGAGGACCCGGACCGTATGCGCCTGTACCTCGCCCATCACGACGGGGAGGTGCTCGCCGCCGCCACGATGCTGACGGTCGGCGAACACGTCTGGTACTCGTACGGCGCCTCCACCAGCCGTCGGCGCGAGGTGCAGCCCAACAACGCCCTCCAGTGGCGGATGATGTGCGACGCCCATGAACGCGGCGCCGCCGTCTACGACTTCCGCGGCATCACCGACACCCTGGACGAGGACAACCACCTGCTGGGACTGCTCCGGTTCAAGGTGGGCGCGGGCGGGCAGGCCGTCGAGTACCTGGGCGAGTGGGAGTATCCGCTGAACCGGGTGCTGCACAAGGCTGTGGCCCTGTACATGGCGCGCCGCTGAGGAGCGCGCCGCGAGGGGGTGGGGATGGCGCGCCTGCTGGTGGTGAGAACCACGGCGGCGGCGGGCAGGCCGCTTCGGTGACCGGCTGGTCGCTCACGGGATGACCTTGGATGTGGTGCACGCCTGTCCGGTGCGCCGCTCCCCCCGGCGTGCCGAGCACGACGGCCTCCTGGTGCTCGGCAGTGGTCACCTGCCCGACGACGACGTGCGCGCGCCGGCCCTCGCCCACTGTTCGGCGCAAGGCGCCGCGAGGCTTCAGCCGAAGGCGCCGCCGTCCGCGAAGGCCAGCTTGGCGAAACGTTCGCCGATGAGGCGGTGGGTGGCGGCGTCCGGGTGGACGTTGTCCGGCAGCGGCAGCTCCGCCTCGTCGGCCTCGCCGTACAGTTCGCGCCCGTCGAGGTAGTACAGGTGCTCGTCCTCGGCGGCCCGCTGCGCCACGATCCGGGACAGCTCCTCCCGGATGACGTTCAGGGTCAGCTTCCCGCTCGCGCGCTCCGCCGGGTCGCCCATGGCGACGAACCGCAGCCGGTCCCCGGAGAAGTCGGGGGCGAGGGGGCCCGGGGTGTCCTCGTGCACGGGGCACAGGAGCGGTGACACCACCAGCAGCGGAGCGGTGGGGTGGCCTTCGCGGACGGTGTCGAGGAAGCCGTGCACCGCGGGACCGAAGGCGCGCAGCCGCATGACGTCGGCGTTGACCACGTTGATGCCGATCTTGATGCTGATCAGGTCCGCGGGGGTGTCGCGCATCGCCCGGGCGGTGAACGGGTCGAGCAGGGCGGCGCCGCCCAGGCCCAGGTTGACCAGTTCCACGCCGCCGAGACGGGCGGCGAGGGCCGGCCAGGTGCTGGTGGGGCCGGCGGCGTCGGAGCCGTGGCTGATGGAGCTGCCGTGGTGCAGCCAGACCCTGCGCCCGGGGTCGGGCGCGGGCTCGACGGGGGCGTTGGTGCGCAGCGCGACCAGTTCGGTGGTCTCGTTGTGCGGCAGCCAGATCTCGATGTTCTTGTCGCCCTCGGGCAGGTCCGCGAAGCGCAGGGTGCCGGGCGGACCGGGCTGGACGTCCGCCGTGCCGGCGGCCATGTCGATGGTCAGGGTGTTGCCGCCCGCGACACTGGCCCGGCCCGCGGGGCGGCCGTCGACGAGCAGCTCGTAGACGGCGTCCGGGCGTGGCGGGGCGCCGACGTAGACGCGCTTGGTGGGCAGCGTGTCCAGTTCGAGGGCGGTGGCGCGGGTGCGCAGGGCCAGGCGCACGCCCGAGGGCTGCGACTCGGCCATGGCGAGCTGGCCGTCGGTGTTCTGCGCCCGGGCCCGGGCGGGCAGCCGGTGGGGCAGCAGGCCGCGCTCGGTGCGCTCCAGGTCGAGGGCGCCCCGGAGCAGGTCCCTGGTGAGGGGCGTGCTGATCCAGCCGTCCGTGGTGTGCATGTCGCCCTCCGGAGTGGTGCGTCCCGCCGTTCACTTCTTCTTCCTTCACCGATAGTGCACCAACCTAATGCGATTAGGCAAATTGCTTATCGCCATAACATCCCCTCCGCCCCCTCCCGCCTTTCGCAGGCCCGGTCCCGGTCGCGGCCCGGCCGGAGTGACCGTAGACAGGAGGCATGAGCGCAGGCAGCGAGGGGATCGGCAGCGACATGTCGCCACCTCACCTGGTCACGTTCGGGCACGGCACCGCGGGACGCGCGGAACTGGCCGAGCTGCTGCACGGAGCCGGTGTCACCTCCGTGGTGGACATCAGGACCGCCCCCGGCAGCCGCCGCGACCCCGATCTGCTGCGGGAGCGGCTGGCCCGGTGGATGCCCCAGGAGGGGCTCGCCTACCGGTGGGAGCGGCGTCTGGGCGGTTTCCGCAAGCCGGCGCCCGACTCCCCCGACGTCGTCTGGCACAACGCCTCCTTCCGGGCGTACGCCGGACACACCCGGTCGCCGGAGTTCGTCGCCGCCATGGACGAACTGCTGGCGCGGACGGCACAAGAGCGCACCGCGGTCATGTGCGGCGAGGCCGTGTGGTGGCGGTGCCACCGGCGCCTCGTCGCCGACTTCGCCGTGCTCGCCCGCGGCACCCCCGCGGACCACCTGATGCACGACGGCCGGCTGACGGCCCACTCCCCCACTCCGGGCGCCCGCCTGCGGACGGACGGCCTGCTCGTGTACGACGACGAGGAGGCGGCGGCGAAGTCGTCCGCACCGGGATCGAGGCGGTCGTAGCGGTCACAGGGCGGTCGCGAGGCGGTCGTAGCGGTCACGGCCGGGACGGAAAGGGCGCCCCGGAAACGGACACGGACGCGGAGACGGAGGGTCATGCGGCGCAAGGGAGGGCGGCCCGGCGAGACGGGCGGCCACGACGCGGAGGCGGTCGAGCAGGTCCTGGACGAGCTCTACGCCACGCCGCCGCCGGCCTTCGTCTCCCGCCGTGAGGAAAGCGCCGCGGCCGCGAGGACGGACGGGCGCAAGGAGGACGCCCGCCGCATCCACGCCGCCCGCCGGCCCACCCTCGCCGCCTGGGCGGCGAACCTGCTGACCCGCGCCCGGCCGGAGGAGACCCGGCGTTTCCTGGAACTGGGGCAGGCACTGCGCGAAGCGCACCGCAGCCTGGACGCCGCCGGGCTCAGGGAACTGTCGGCACAGCGCCGACGTGTCGTCACCGCCCTCTCCGCACAGGCCGCACAGCTCGCCGACGAGGCCGGGCACCGCCTCTCCCAGGCGGCGCAGCGGGAGGTCGAGTCCACCCTGCGCGCGGTCCTCGCCGACCCGGACGCGGCCGGACAATGGGCCGGGGGGCGTCTCGAGGTGTCCCTCACCCCGCCGTCGGTCTTTCCCTCGGACGCCGCCCCGGCACCGGCCCGGACGGAACGCGAACCGGCATCCCGCCCGGCGCCCCACCGCGCCGCGTCCGGCACCCGTGCGAAGGACGAACTGGCCGAGCGGCGCCGCAAGCGGCGGGAGGAACTCGCGCGGGCCGAACGGGAGGCCGCGGATGCCGGGCGTCACCTGCGGGACGCACGCGCGGAGCAGGCGGACGCGGAGGAGTCACTGCGCGGGGCCGACGTCGAACTGGCCCGCCTCCGGGAGTCGGTGGCCGCCGCCGAGGAGCGGCTGCGCGCGGCGCGGGAGGAACTCGGCCGGGCCGAAGGGGACCGGCGGGAGGCCGAGGAGCGGGACCGTGCGGCCGCGCACGCGGTGGCCGAGGCCGAGCGGGAGGCGCGGGCGAGTGCCCGCCGGGTGGAGCGGCTGGCCGGCCGGGGCAGGTAATACGGCTCGTCCGATTGAGTACCCGTACTCATGAGGCGCTTCCCCCCGCCGGGGGACGCTTGCCGCACCAGTCACCCCCAGGGAGTCAACCGTGCGCACCACTCTTCGAGTTCACCGGCCGTCGGCCACCCGAGCCGTTGCCGCCACGCGGTCCGTCCGCGGTCTCGTCCTGGCCTGCGTCGCCGCGGCGGCCGTCCTGACCGGCTGCTCCATGGAGGAGGCCGTCTGCGGCGGCGGCGAGTACCCGGTCCTGTCCGTCGGTGGCACCGGCTCGGCCTGTGCGCCCAACGGCGAGGAACCGCCCGAGGGTTACACCCGCTACCCGGAGGGGAAGGTCCCGGAGCACGTCGGCGACAAGTGGGACACCTACTGGCAGACACACACCGTCGACGAGAAGGGGAGGATCACGGAGGTGCCCGAGGGCAGCTGACCGACACTCTCCATGGTCCGAACACACGCACGAGGTTGCGGTGGCACATACCACGCGGACGGCCATACGTGGTATACCGACTCGGCAGCGAACAGGCCGACAACCAGGGTTGTACGCCAGCCTTCACGGCCGCGAACCAAGGAGAGTCCACACCATGTCCGAGAGCACGATGCAGTCCGCCACGGAACTGGCGTCGCAGTACAGCGTCCGGGTGACCGACGACCTGGAGCGCAACGTCAAGGAGCAGGAACGTGTCAGCACGGAGATCACGGCTCTCCAGCAGCAACTGGCCGCGCTGCAGCACGACCACGCCCTGCTGGTGAACATGCAGCAGGCACTCGGCATCACCTCGCCGCCCCGCCCCGCGCCCGCGTCGGAGACCGCACCGGAGACCGAGGCGGCCACCGTGCCGGCGCCGCGCGGCGGTGCCGCCACGAAACCGGGCGCGGGCAGCCGGACGCGGAGCAAGAAGGCCGGTTCCGCGCCCAAGCGTGGTGCCGCGGCGAAGCCGGGTGCCAAGCGGGCCTCGAAGCCGGCGGCGAAGAAGGCCACCAAGTCGACCGCCGCCGGCGCGACCGCCGGGACGACCGTCGAGGCGTCCACCGAGGCACCCGCGAAGAAGACCGCCGAGGCGGCCGGCAGGAAGACCGGCAGGTCGAGCGCCGAGCCCGCCGCGAAGTCGGCGGCGAAGAAGGCGCCGGCGCGGGAGGCCGCCCGGCCCACGCTGGTGGAGCTGGTGCGCGAGCACCTCGCCGGGCAGCGGGAACCGCGCTCCGCCGCCGAGGTCGCCACCGCCCTGGGCCAGGCCCACTCCGGACGCACCGTCAAGAACACGGTCGTGCGCACCACGCTCGAGGGGCTCGTCGCCAAGAACCAGGCGCAGCGCAGCAAGCAGGGCACCTCGGTCTACTACACCGCCACCGACGCCGCCGCATCCGCGCCGAAGCAGGACGCGGCGACCGAGGGCTCCGCGCAGAGCGGCAGCTGAGCGGCCACCGGACCGACCCCGGTACCGTCGTGCCGCGCGGCGGGCGGAGAACGGGGTGAGTATCGGTGGATGGGTTTCGTCCTGCCGGTGCTCTTCGCACTCCTCGCGGCGTTCAGCAACGCGCTGGCCACCGTGCTCCAGCGACGCGCCGCGCTGAGCGTGCCGCAGTCCCAGGGGTTCCGCCCCGGGCTCGTCCTCGACCTGTTGCGGCGGCCGGTGTGGCTCGGGGGCATGCTGGCCGTCGTGGTAGCGGGCGTGGGGCAGGCGGTGGCGTTGGCGACCGGGCCGCTGTCACTCGTACAGCCGCTGTTCGTGCTGGAGCTTCCGCTGGCCCTGCTGCTCGCCTCGCTGCTCACCGGGACCCGGTTGCCGGAGGCCATGTGGCTCGCCGTGGGCGGGGTCGTCGTGGGGCTCGGTGTCGCGCTGGCCTCGGCCGCTCCGGACGGCGGAGAGGCCGACGTGCCCCTGGACCGCTGGGTGCCGGCGCTGGCGGCCTGCGCCGGGGCCGCCGCGCTGCTGGCGGCGGCGGGCCTGAGGAGGCCGGTCGGCAAGGCCCGCGCCGGTTGCCTGGGCGCGGCCACGGCGGTGTGCTACGCGCTGACGGCGGCTCTGATGAAGGACTCCATGCGGGTCCTGGACGCCGACGGCGTGGTGGGCTTCTTCACCGCCTGGCAGACCTACGGCTTCGCCCTGGCCGGGGTGTGCGCCGTACTCCTGCTGGAGCACGCCATGCAGGGCGGGCCGCTCGTCGCCTCCCAGCCGGCCCTCACCCTCGGCGACGCGACGGTGAGTCTGCTGCTCGGCGTGGTCCTGTACCGGGAGGACGTGCGCGGCCACTGGTGGGTGGTGCCGCAACTGCTCGGGGTGGCACTGATCGTCGTCGGCGTCCTCCACCTGGCCCGGCGGGGTGTGGATCTGCGCACCGCGCAGTGAGCCTTTGGCGGAGGCCGGCACCCCCGTGCGCGCGGAGCCGGGCCGGCGGACACCACACGCGGCGGCGCGCACCGCGTGACGTGCCCGCCGGTGCGCGATCCCGGCTTCCGACCGCGTCGGCCTCCGGTCCCGTCCGCTTCTCGCCGCGTCGGCTTCCCGCCCTCAGCGGCAGAACCCGTACGCCTGCTCCAGCCACCGGTGCAGCGCGGTGTGCACACTGCCGGGAAGCACGCTGAGCTGCGCGATGGCGGCGCGGTCCCCGGCGGAGGGTGCGATACCGGCCGCGGTGAGCAGGGCCAGCAGGTCGAGTCGGCGCAGGTCGACGGGGTCGACGCGGCAGGGGACGCGCTCGGCGGGGTGGGGAACGCGCTGGGCGGGGTCGGGTGGCTGGAGCAGGAAGTCACCCCCGGTGTCGCAGGCGCGTGAGCGCGTCGGGGCGGCGGTCGGAGCAGTCGTCGGGTGCATACCGCGGTCCTCCACTGGTGGGTTCGCCCGGCTGGGTCGCCGTTCTCGACGGCATGAGACACCGCGGCGACGACGGCGGTTGCGGACCGTCCCGAGGACCACACGGGGGATGCAATCGGCGGCTTGTCGCACGAACCGGGCGGCCTCGCGGAGGCCCGGGCCGGCGCCCCCCGGGACGCCGGTCGCTGCTCCGTACGAGTGGTGCGTTCACCGAGGCGGTCGTACGGTCGTCGAACGGGACATGCGGGAAGCGGAGACAGGCGACCCCGAGACGGCCGGGAGCAGACATGGGCAGGAACCCGATGAAGGCAGCGGTCACGCTCTGTGCCGCAGCCGCGCTGGCAGTACCCCTGAGCACGGCCTCGGCCGCTCCGTCGGCCCCGCCGGCGGCACGCACCCAGCAGATGCAGGATCCGGCGCTGGTCGACTGCTCCGGGCAGCCGCAGATCGGCCCCGAGTCGTACGTGCTCGCCTGCGGTGACGGGAACAGCCGCCTGGTCTCCCTGCGCTGGTACCGCTGGGACCTGGAGGCCGCCGTGGGCCGGGGCACGAACGCCGTCAACGACTGCGACCCGTACTGCGCAGCGGGTGCCTTCCACTCGTATCCCGTGACCGTGCGGCTCGACCAGCCGACGGGCGGGGGCGAGGGCGGCGGCGAGCGGCACTTCACCCGGATCACCCTCACCTACACCGACGGCAGGCCCGACGGGTCTCCCCGCACGGTGACCCTGCCGCTGCCCGGCTGACGGGCCGGCCGGGTCAGTCCGGCAGCACGAGCCGGCAGGCGTCGCCCGGCTGGAGACGCACCTCGCGGTCCGGGAGCCGCACGTCGATCGGCAGCGGTCCGGCCGCGGGCACGGCGATCTCCAGCCGCCCGTGCTCCAGCCGGAACCGCACGCCCCAGTGCCCCTGGTACCGGACGGAGAACCCGTACGAGGACAGCTCGGGCAGCGGCACCGGGTCGAGCCACAGGGCGCCCGCGCGGGTCTCCAGGCCGGTCAGGCCGCGCTGGACGAGGTCCAGGGTGCCCGCCATGGCGCCGAGGTGGATGCCCTCGCCGGTGGTGCCGCCCTGAAGGTCGGCGACGTCGCTCTTGAGTGCCTCGTGGAAGTAGGTCCAGGCCTCGGCGCGGCGGGCGCGGGCCAGGATCCAGCCGTGGACGAGACCGCTGAGGGTGGAGCCGTGGCTGGTGCGGGCCAGGTAGTGGTCGACGGTGCGCTGCCAGGTCGGCTCGTCGAGGCGGTATCCCAGGCGGCTGAAGAGTGAGCGCAGTTCGGCCGGGGAGAACAGGTAGCCGAGCATGAGGACGTCGGCCTGCTTGGAGGCCTGGTAGTTGTTGACGCTGTCGTTCTCGGCCTCCAGGACGCGGTCGAGGCGGCGGATGTCGCCGTACCGCTCGCGGTAGCCCGCCCAGTCGAGTTCGGCCAGTTCGCCGTACCCCTCGAACTGGCTGACGACGCCGTCGTGGAAGGGGACGTGGAGGGTGCGGGAGACGCTGTCCCACTGTTCCAGTTCCGCGGCGTCCAGGGCGGTCCGTTCGACGAGTTCGCGACGGCGGGGTTCGGGCAGGTCGGCGAGGACGTCGAGGGTGCGGGAGAGGACCCAGGCGGCCGTGACGTTGGTGTACGCGTTGTCGTCCAGGCCCGGCCGGGCGGCGCCCGGGTAGGCCTCGTGGTACTCGTCGGGGCCGACGACGCCCCGGATGCGGTGCCGGCCGAGCCGCTCGTCCCAGGTGGCGGAGTCCGCCCAGAAGCGGGCGATCTGCAGCAGCATCTCGGCGCCCTTGGTGTGCAGGAACTCGGCGTCGCCGCTGGCCTCGCAGTACTGCCACACGTTGTACGCGATGGCGGAGCCCACATGGTGCTGGAGGTGCGAGTGGTCGGGGAGCCAGCGGCCCGAGCGGGGGTTGAGGTGCAGTCGCTGGGTCTCCTCGCGGCCGTCGCTGCCGCTCTGCCAGGGGTAGAGCGCGCCGCGTCTGCCGATCGCGCGGGCCGCGGAGCGAGCCCTCTCCAGGCGGCGGTGCCGGTAGTGCAGCAGGGCGCGGGAGACCTCGGGGAAGTGCAGGTTCAGGTAGGGCAGGACGAACAGCTCGTCCCAGAAGACGTGGCCGCGGTAGGCCTCCCCGTGCAGTCCGCGCGCGGGTACGCCCACGTCGAGGTCGGCGGTGTGCGGGGAGAGGGTCTGCAGCACGTGGAAGAGGTGCAGGCGCAGGATGCTGCCCGCTTCGCCGGGGACCTCCAGTTCGGCGCGGCGCCACAACTGGCCCCAGGCGGTGCGGTGGGAGACCAGCAGGTCGTCGAAGCCCGGGGCCTCGGCCACCCGGTCGACGGCGGCCTGGAGCGGGTCGCTGATCGCGGGGTCGCGCGAGGTGTGCAGGGCGACGACCTTGTCGACGGCGGCGGTGCGGCCCGGCTCGGCGCGCAGCGTCGTGCGCTGGGTGACGCACAGGTGCTCGCGCGCCGCGGTGACCGGTGCGCGGGCGGTGGTGCGGGCGGCCAGGCCGATCCGGATGTCCGAGGTGCGGGTCCGGCAGCGCAGCCACACGGTGTCGTCGGCGGCGCTGCCGGTGTGCACGTGGACGAGGTGGCGGCCCTCCAGGTCACGGTAGCGGTGCACCCCTGAGTTGGTGACGCCGCCGTCGAGGGCCGCCTCCACCTCCAGGTCGACGGGGCCGCCCTCGGTGGTGAACTCGGTGCGCAGGGCGGCGAGGTGGGGGTCGGCCATGTGCACCAGGCGCAACTGGCGCACGGAGAGCACGCGGTCCCCGCCGAGCCCGAAGCTGGTGCGGCGCTCCAGCACACCCGAGTCCAGGTGCACGGTCTGCCGGTGGTCGAGCACCTCGGCGGTGTCCGGGGTGAGCCAGTCCCCTCCGGCGGGTCTGAAGCGCAGCGGCAGCCAGTTCGGGAGGTTGACGACGTCCTCGTTCTCCACCTTCCGCCCCGAGACGGTGGAGGTGAGGCGGTTGTAGCAGCCGGCGGCATAGGTGCCCGGGTAGTGGGTGTCGTCGGCGGCGCACTCCGGCAGGGCGCCGCGGGTGGCGAAGTAGCCGTTGCCGAGGGTGCACAGGGATTCGCGCAGCCGCTCCTCCGCGGCGTCGTAGTGGTCGTAGTCCCAGGTCGACGGGGTCGCGGTCACCGCGAGCCGTTCCAGGTCCAGTCGGCGACCTCGGGCAGGTCCACGCCGTGTTCGCGGATGTAGGCGTGGTGCCGCTGCCGGACGTCCTCCATCCGCTGCCGTACGGCGGCCGCGCGTACGGCGAGTCCCGGCACGCGGTCGATGACGTCCATGACGAGGCGGTAGCGGTCCAGGTCGTTGCCGACCACCATGTCGAACGGCGTGGTGGTGGTCCCGATCTCCTTGTAGCCGCGCACGTGCAGGTGGGCGTGGCCGGTGCGCCGGTAGGCGAGCCGGTGGATCAGCCAGGGGTAGCCGTGGTAGGCGAAGATCACCGGCTTGTCGGCGGTGAACAGGCCGTCGTACTCGAAGTCGCTCATGCCGTGCGGGTGTTCCCCGCTCGGCAGCAGGCGGGCGATGTCGACAACGTTGACCACGCGCACGGCGAGGTCGGGCAGGTGGTCCCGGATCAGCCGGGCGGCGGCCAGGATCTCCTGGGTCGGGACGTCGCCCGCGCAGGCGAGCACCACGTCGGGCTCCCCGGTGCCGTCCTCGGTCCCGGCCCAGTCCCAGATGCCGGCGCCTCGCGCGCAGTGCGTCCGGGCCTCCTCCATGGTCAGCCAGTCGAAGCAGGGCTGCTTGCCGGCGACGATGACGTTGACGTAGTCGCGGCTGCGCAGGGCGTGGTCGGCCACCGAGAGCAGGGTGTTGGCGTCCGGCGGCAGGTAGACCCGTACGGCCTCGGGGCTCTTGTTGAGGATGTGGTCGACGAAGCCCGGGTCCTGGTGGGAGAAGCCGTTGTGGTCCTGGCGCCACACGTGCGAGGTGAGCAGGTAGTTGAGGGAGGCGATGGGGGCGCGCCAGGGCAGGCGCCGGGTGACGCGCAGCCATTTGACGTGCTGGTTGACCATCGAGTCGACGATGTGGACGAAGGCCTCGTAGCAGGAGAACAGTCCGTGCCGGCCGGTGAGGAGGTAGCCCTCCAGCCAGCCCTGGCAGGTGTGTTCGGAGAGGATCTCCATCACCCGGCCGTGCCGGTCGAGGTCCTCGTCGACGGGCAGCGTCCCTCCCTGCCAGGCCTTGCCGCTGGCGGCGTAGACGGCCTGGAGGCGGTTGGAGGCGGTCTCGTCGGGGCCGACGAGCCGGAAGTCGCGCCGGTCGCCGGTGGCCGCCATGACGTCCCGGAGCAGGTCGCCGAGGACCCGGGTGGGCTCGTGGGTGCTCGTGCCGGGGCCGTCGACGGGGACGGCGTACTTCTCCAGCGGCGGCATGGGCAGCTCGCGCAGGAGGAGGCCGCCGTTGGCGTAGGGCGTGGCGCCCAGGCGGCGCGGTCCTTCGGGTACGGCGGCGAGGACGGCGGGCCGCGGGACCCCGGCGTCGTCGAACAGCTCCTCGGGCCGGTAGGAGCGCAGCCACCGCTCCAGTTGGGCGAGGTGCTCCGGGTCGGTCCGTACGGCGGGCAGGGGCACCTGGTGGGCGCGCCAGGTGTTCTCCACGGGCACTCCGTCGACCTCGGAGGGACCGGTCCAGCCCTTGGGGGTGCGCAGGACGATCACCGGCCAGCGGGGACGGCCGGTGGCCCCCTCCTCGCGGGCGGCGCGCTGGATCGCGGCGATGCGGTCGAGGGCGGTGTCCATGGCGCGGGCCATGGCGCGGTGGACGGCGGCGGGGTCGTCGCCGGTGACGTGGATCGGGTCGTGGCCGTAGCCGCACAGCAGTTCGTCCAGCTCGGTCTCGGGGAGACGGGCGAGGACCGTCGGGTTGGCGATCTTGTAGCCGTTGAGGTGCAGGATCGGCAGGACGGCGCCGTCGTGCACCGGGTCGAGGAACTTGTTGGAGTGCCAGGACGTCGCCAGTGGGCCGGTCTCCGCCTCGCCGTCGCCGATCACGCAGGCGACCGTGAGGTCCGGGTGGTCGAAGGCGGCGCCGTAGGCGTGCGAGAGCGCGTAGCCCAGCTCGCCGCCCTCGTGGATCGAGCCCGGTGTCTCGGGCGCGACGTGGCTCGGCACGCCGCCGGGGAACGAGAACTGCCTGAACAGCCGGGCCATGCCGGCCGCGTCCCGGGTGATGTCCGGGTAGGTCTCGGTGTACGAGCCCTCCAGCCATGCGTTGGCCAGCACGGCGGGCCCGCCGTGGCCGGGGCCCCAGACGCACAGGGCGTCGAGGTCACGGGCCTTGATGACCCGGTTGAGGTGGGTGTGGACCAGGTTGAGGCCGGGTGAGGTGCCCCAGTGGCCGAGCAGGCGCGGCTTGACGTGCTCGGGGCGCAGGGGTTCGGCCAGCAGGGGGTTGGCCATCAGGTAGATCTGGCCGACGGCGAGGTAGTTCGCGGCGCGCCAGTGGGCGTCCAGGCCCGCGAGCTCCTCGTCGGTGAGCTCGGTGGGCGCCTGCTGCGTGTCGGCGGACATCGCTGGTCCTTCCGTGTCGGGACAGCCGGTCGGGGCGCGCGGGCACGGGGTGCCCGTGCACATCCCAACCCTGCGCCGACCGGGCGGGTACCCGAGAGGGCCGTTCGGGTCACGTGGTGTTCCGGACGAGTCGCAGGGCGCGGCCTGCGCCCGTGGGCGGGCAGCGGTGCGCGACGGGGGCAGCGCGGCCGTCACCCACGCCGACCCCGCTGCCGGCCGCGCCGACGCAGCGGGTGTCCCGGCCTCCGCGTGCCGCGCAGGACTCGCGTGTGCTCCGCGGCGAGCCTCCGCAGCGGCGGGACGGCGGCCCCCGCGATGCCGTCAGACGTCCGCCCGCCGCACCCTGCGATACCCCCCTGGGTATCTGTTACGGTGACGGGACGGAGTAATACCCCCGGGGGTAATCGGAAAGGTGAGCGTGCCGTGTTCTTTGTCGACGTCCTGGAGACCGAGTCGCTGGGCAACCGCGGCTACCTGGCGGGCGGCTCCCGCTCGGCCGTGGTGGTGGACCCGCCGCGGGACGTCGACCGGGTCATCGCCGCGGCCGCCCGGCGCGGGGTGCGGATCACCGCCGTCGCCGAGACCCACGTCCACAACGACTACGTCACCGGCGGCCTGGAGCTGGCCCGCCTCACCGGCGCGCGCTATCTGGTGCCGGCCGGGGCCGAGGTGGCGTACGCGCGCGTGGCGGTGGCCGACGGCGACGTGGAACCGGTCGACGAGGAGCTGGAGCTGCGCGCGGTGGCCACTCCGGGACACACCCCGCACCACACCTCGTACGTCCTCCGGCGGGCGGGGCGGGCCGTGGCCGCCTTCACCGGCGGTTCGCTGCTGATCGGCACCGTGGGGCGGCCCGACCTCGTGGAGCCGCGGCTGACCGAGGAACTGGCCCGCGCGCAGCACGCCTCCGCGCACCGCCTCGCCGACCAGCTCGACGACGACGTGAGCGTGCTGCCCACGCACGGCTTCGGCAGCTTCTGCTCCTCCTCGGTCTCCGGCGGCGAACGGAGCACCGTCGGCGCCGAGAAGGCGGCCAACCCGGCGCTCCTCCAGGACGTGGAGACCTTCGTCCGGGAACTGCTGGCGGGGCTGGACGACGTGCCCGCCTACTACGCCCACATGGCGCCGGTGAACAGCGACGGCCCCGCTCCTGTGGACCTGAGCGAACCCCGCCGCGCGGACGCGGAGGAAATAGCCCGGCGTCTCGCCGCCGGCGAGTGGGTCGTGGACCTGCGCTCCCGGGTGGCCTTCGCCGCCGGACACGTCGCCGGGTCGCTCAACTTCGAGGTCGACGGGCAGCTCGCCACCTACCTGGCCTGGATGATCCCGTGGGGCAGGCCGGTGACGCTGCTCGCACACAGCGCGGACGACCTGGCCCGCGCCCAGCGCGAGCTGGCCCGGGTGGGCATCGACCGGCCGGCCGCGGCGGCGGTGGGCTCCCCGGCCGACTGGGTGGTGGACGGGGAGCGGCCGGTCTCGTTCCGGCGTGCCTCGTTCGCGGAGCTGGCCGCGGCGCGGCGGGGCGGCGGGGACGTGGTCGTCGTCGACGTGCGCCGGGCGGCCGAACGCGCCGCCGGATGGGTCCGGGACAGCGTGCACCTGCCCGTCCACGAGATCCGGGACCGCCTCGACGAGGTGCCGCCCGGCACCGTGTGGGTGCACTGCGCGGGCGGGATGCGCGCGGCGGTGGCCGCGTCCGTGCTGGACGCCGCCGGCCGGGACGTGGTCGCGGTCGACGACGGTTTCGCCGCGGCGGCCGAGGCCGGTCTCCCGCTCGTGACGCCCTCGGGCGGCTCCGCCGCATGACGCCGCTGATCCTCGCCCTGTTCGCCGGGGCCGTGGCCGGTGTGTCCCTGGGCGCGCTGGGAGCGGGCGGCAGCATCCTCACCGTGCCGGCGCTGGTCTACCTGCTCGGCTTCACCCCGGCGGCGGCGACCACCGCGAGCCTGGCCGTCGTGATCGTCACGTCGGTCACCGCGCTGGTGGCCCACGCCAGGGCGGGAGCCGTCCGGTGGCGGGCCGGGCTGCTGTTCGCGGCGGCGGGTGTCCTGCCGGCCGCCGGGGCCGGAGCCCTGTCGGCGCGCATACCGGGGGCGGTACTGACGCTGCTGTTCGCGGCCCTGGCCGCGCTGGCCGGCCTGCACATGCTGGGCCGGCGCACGTCGCCGGCCATGGGCACCGTTTCGGGGGCGCGCGCGGCCGGGGCCGGGGCCGGTCTCGGTGCCGTGACCGGGTTTCTCGGAGTCGGCGGCGGCTTCCTCGCGGTGCCCGCGCTGGTGACGGTGCTGGCCGTGCCGATGAGCGCGGCGGTGGGTACGAGCCTGCTGGTGGTCGCCGCCAACGCGCTGGTGGCCCTCGCCGGCCGGGCGTACACCGCCGTGCACCTGGACCTCGCGCTGCTCCTGCCGTTCCTCGCGGCCGCGGTCCTCGGCGCGTGGGACGGCAGGCGGCTGGCCGCGCGGGTCTCTCCGGAGACGCTGCGGCGCGTCTTCGGCGCCGTACTGCTGGGCGTGGCCCTGGCGATGGGCGCGGCGTCGGTCCTGTGATCCCTTACCGCGCCCGGTGGACGTCAGGCCAGGGAGAGGAAGAGCTTCTCCAGCCGGGCCCGCATCTGCGCCGAGTCCCGGACCTCCGGGTCGTCACTGGTCATGCACTGCTGCAGTCCCGTGGCGATGATCGAGAAGCCGGC
Organism: Streptomyces sp. BK208; assembly: GCF_004364245.1. GTDB lineage: Bacteria > Actinomycetota > Actinomycetes > Streptomycetales > Streptomycetaceae > Streptomyces. The sequence goes on from NZ_SOAV01000001.1 coordinate 346,035, forward strand.
CCGGTCCAGGGCGCGGGAGACGGCGGCGAGCTGGGTGACCACGTCCTCGCAGTCGCGGCCCTCCTCGATCATCCGGATGACGCCCGCGAGCTGCCCCTGGGCGCGCCGCAGCCGGTTCAGCGCCGACTTGAGCTCGTCGGCCGACATGTCGAGTTCCATGCCTCTTCCTCTCCTCCGCCCGGTCGCACCCGGTGCCTCACCGGGCCCACATACCCCCACGGGTATCCTACCGTGCGGGGGGAGAACAACGAGAAAGGTTCCACTCCGTGATCAACCCCGTCGAACCCGACACCACCCGGACCACCACGACCCCGGCCACCACGACCCCGGCCTCCGCGACCCCGGCCACCGTGACCCCGGCCTCCGTGACCGTCGGAGAAGCGGCGACCCGCCTGCCCGAGTTCACCGTCGTCGACGTCCGCTCCCCCGGCGAGTACGCCGGCGGCCACCTGCCCGGCGCGCACAGCGTGCCGCTGGAACGCCTCGACCAGGCGGCCGACGCGCTCTCGGCGGCCGCCGCGCGTGGACCGCTGCTGCTCGTGTGCGCCTCCGGCAACCGGTCAGCCAGAGCCTGCGCACGACTGGCGGCTCGGGGCGTCGAGGCGGCCACCCTCGACGACGGCACGACCGGCTGGACCGCGGCCGGTCACCCCGTCGAGCGTTCGGCCGGGGCACGGACGCCCTGGCCCATGGACCGGCAGGTGCGCCTGGCGGCCGGGTCGCTCGTCGCCGCCGGTTTCGTGGCGGGCCGGTTCTGGCGCCCCGCCCACTGGCTGTCCGGAGCGATCGGCGCGGGACTGGTCTTCTCCGGGATCACCGGCACCTGCGGGATGGCCGCCGCGCTGGCCCGGCTGCCTCACAACCGGCCCGCCCCCGACGCCGTGCCCTTCGAGGAGACGCTGACGCGCCTGGCGGCCTGAGGCCGAGCCGCGCCGGCGACGACGGGCGCCGACCCTCTTTCCAGGGTCGGCGCCCGTCAATTTTGCATGACATGCATCTTTGCATACCATGCAACTTATGTCGGGGAAGAGTGCCGCGGGGGGCGGTCTGCGGGAGCGGAAGAAGCGGGCCACACGGGCCGCTCTGGCCGAGGCCGCGGTACGGCTCGCCGCCGAACACGGGGCGGAGAAGGTCACCGTCGAGGCGATCAGCGCCGCGGCCGGGGTGTCCGTGCGTACCTTCTTCAACTACTTCGACAGCCGCGACGACGCCTTCGTGGTCATCGACGCGGACGCGGGCGCACGCATGCGGCGTGCCGTCCTCGAAGCACCGGCCGAACTCTCCCCGCTGGCGGCCCTGCGCGAGGCCATGGCGGCGGAGCTGGCCGAGGCGGAGCAGCAGCACGAGCTGTGGCGGCTGCACGCCGAGGTCCTGCACGCCTCACCGCACCTCCTGGCGCGCGGCGTCGGGGCCCACATGGCGGCCGAGGCGGACCTCGCGGACGCCATCGCCGAACGCCTGCGCGGGGCCGGCGGCACGAGCGGTGCCGGGTCCGTGGCGGAGGCCGGATCCGGGCTCTACCCGCGGCTGCTGGCCGCGGTGGCGGGCGCCGCGGTGCGCACCAGCGTGGACCACTGGTCCGCCCACCAGGAGGAAGCCGCCTTCCTCGACGTCTTCCACAAGGTGTTCAGCCTCCTCGCCGCCGGTCTCCCGGCGCCCCCCGCGTAGCCTCCGCGCCGGACTGCGCGTCCCATCAGACCACCACCGAAAGAGATGTCGTGACCGCTACCCAGGCGCCCGCCGACGCGCCGCCCACCTCCATGAGCCACCGGCAGATACTCCAGGCCATGTCGGGCCTGATGGCCGGCATGTTCGTCGCGATCCTGGCCGGCACCGTCGTGGCCAACGCACTGCCCACGATCATCGCCGACCTGGGCGCCAGCCAGTCGTCGTACACCTGGGTCGTCACCTCCGAACTCCTGGCGATGACCGCGACGGTGCCCCTGTGGGGCAAGCTGTCCGACCTCTTCAACAAGAAGCTGCTGCTCCAGCTGTCGCTGGGCATGTTCGTGGTCGGCTCGCTGCTGGCCGGCTTCTCGCACGGCGTCGGGCTGCTGATCTTCAGCCGGGTCGTGCAGGGCATCGGCGCGGGCGGTCTGACCGCGCTCGCGCAGGTCGTGATGGCCTCCGTCATCCCGCCCCGCCAGCTGGGCAAGTACGCCGGCATCTTCGGCGCCGTCTTCGCCGTGGGCACGGTGGCCGGACCACTGGTCGGCGGTGTCCTGGTGGACACCTCGTGGCTGGGCTGGCGCTGGTGCTTCTTCATCGGCGTGCCCTTCGCGCTGCTCGCCATCGCCCTGCTCCAGCGCACCCTGCGTCTGCCCACCGTCAAGCGCGAGGTGCGCATCGACTGGCTCGGCGCGTTCCTGCTCGTCGCCGGTGTCTGCGCCCTGCTGATCTGGGTGTCGCTGGCCGGCAACGAGTTCGACTGGGCGTCCTGGCAGACCGGTGTGCTCACCGGCGGCGGTGTGCTGCTGCTCGTCGCCGCGGTGTTCGTCGAGGCCCGCACCGCCGAGCCGGTCATCCCGCTCGGCATCTTCAAGAACCGCACGGTCACCCTGACCACCGTGGCCAGCCTCCTGGTCGGTGTCGCCATGTTCGGCGGGACCGTCTTCCTCTCGCAGTACTTCCAGATCTCCCTGGGCAAGTCACCGACCGTGGCGGGTCTGATGAGCCTGCCGATGATCCTCGGCCTCCTGGTGTCGTCCACCGTCGCCGGACAGGTCATCAGCCGCACCGGCAAGTGGAAGCGGTACCTGGTGGCGGGCGCGGTGATCATGGCCGTGGGCCTCGCCCTGCTGGCCACCATCGACGCGAAGACCGACTTCGGTCTGCTCAGCCTCTACATGGCGGTCCTGGGTGTCGGCGTCGGCATGCTGATGCAGAACCTGGTGCTCGCCGCGCAGAACGACGTGGCCGCCACCGACCTGGGCGCCGCGACCTCCGTGCTGTCGTTCTTCCGCAGCATGGGCGGCACCATCGGCGTCAGCGTCCTCGGCGCGATCCTCGCCAACCGGGTCGCCAGTGAGACGGCCAAGGGGCTCAGCAGCGCGGGCGTCACCGTGCCCGACGGCGGCGGCTCCGGCGAGGGCAGCGTCCCGGACATGTCCACGCTGCCCGGCCCGATGCGGACGATCGTCGAGCACGCCTACGCCGTCGCCACGGCCGACCTGTTCCTGATCGCCACGCCGTTCGCCGTACTGGCCCTGGTCGCGGTCGTCTTCATCAAGGAGAAGCCGCTGAAGACCACCAGCGGCATGGAGCGGCTGGCCGAGGAGTCCGGCGAGGGCGGTGCGGCGCCGACCGAGAAGGACCCGGCGCCGGTCGCCTGAGGCGACCCGGCGCGATGACAGCGGGGCCGCCCGTCCGATCCGGACGGGCGGCCCCGCTGCCGTGTGCGGCGGCGGACCGGAGGTCAGCCGCGGGCCACCGCGATCGAACCGGCCAGCCGCTCCCCCGCCTCGTAGACCATGTACGGGACGCCGTGGTCGGTGCCGAAGGACGGGGACGCCGCACGGCCGTTCTCCGGCGCGGTGCCGTGGGAGTCGTAGAAGACGCCGAGATGCCTGCGGAGCGAGAAGTCGTTGCCGACCTCGGTGATCATCAGGTCGCCGCCGCTCTCCTTGTCCTTGTTGTAGACGACGTAGGTGCTGTCGTTCCGGTGCAGCAGGTGCGGGCCGCCCACGTTGACCGCGCCGACGTCCGTGTGGCGCACCAGGGGCTCCTGGGAGAACGTCCAGGTGCGGCCGTCCGCGGACCAGCCCCAGCCGATGTCACGGTGGTTGGTGGTGTTGTTCACCATGAAGACCATGACGTAGTGGGCGCCGCGCGCGGGCAGTTCGTGCGGGAAGACCCGGGCGTACGAGGTCTCGGTGGTGCCGGAGGGCAGCACCGAGGTGTTCAGCACGACCTTGTCGTAGGTGAAGTGGATGCCGTCGCTGGAGCGGGCGAGCCTGGTCGTGGTGTTCTCGCCGTGGAAGTACAGCCACATCTCCTTGTTGCCCTCGTGCCACATCACGTGCGGCGAGGAGACGTGGCTGACGGAGTAGTGCGGCGCCCACTTGTTGGAGACGATCGGGTTGTCCGGGTACTCCGTGAAGGGGCCCTCCAGCGAGTCGCCGTAGGCCAGGCAGATGCCGCCGGGGGCGTCGTGCGGGGCGTAGTACAGGTAGTAGCGGCCGAGCCGGCCGCTCGCGGGCAGCCGGTCGTAGACGCCCCGGACGGTCGGGAAGATGATCTCGCCGGTGGGATTGTAGGCAAGCCTGGACGGCGTCAGCAGGGTGCGGACGTAGGTGTAGTCGGGGAAGCCGCCGGGCGCGGCGGAGGCGGTGGGCGCCACGGTGGCACCCAGCGCGAGGGCGGCGCCGGTGGCGGCCGTGCCCTTCAGGAACAGACGGCGGTCGAGGTGCGGCTCGGGCATGTCGACTCCTGGGGAGAGGGGGAGGTCACAGGTACTGGGCGGCGGTGACGCACAGGCCGCCGAGGGCGACCAGCCACACGTAGGGCAGGGTGCGGACCATGACCTGCTGCGGGCCGACGCCCGCGTACTGGGCGGCCCACACGGTCTGGGTGCTGGTCGGGTCGGCGACGCCGAAGACCTGGTTGTACGAGGTGGCCATGCCGAGGACGGCGACGGCCGGGTAGATGCCGGTGGCGATGAGGACGCCCGCGATGCCCGCGCCGAGCCCGAACACGTTGAGCGGGCCCCGGTACAGGCACAGCGGGACCAGCGCGGTGAAGACGACGACGAACAGCACCGGGTTCTGCGGGCTGACCGCCTTCATCAGCGGCTCCAGCGCGTCCACCGCGCCGGGGAGCTTGACGGCCGCGAGCAGGATGCCGATCGCCACGAACAGGGCGAGCGGCGGCGCGGCCACCTCGAAGCCGCCGTACAGGGTGCGCAGCAGCCGCTTGTTCATCTCGCCCGGCCTGGTGGTGGTGACCAGCGCGTAGAGCACCCCGGCCAGCATCGAGGGGATGATGGCCACGTCCAGGCCGAGAGCCAGGACCAGCGGGACCACCGGGGCGAGCAGCGCGTACCAGGGTGCGTCACCGAGGCGTTCGCGGCGCGGGGCGGGGCGCGCGGAGACGGACTTGAGCGACCACGCGTGCTCGGTGCCGCGCCGCCGGTTCTCGATGACGACGTAGGCGACGGCCGCGACCAGGGCGAACGGGAACAGCTTCACCATGAAGCCGCGGACGGTGTCGACGGGCAGGTCGAGCGCGGTGGAGAAGAACTGCCAGACCGGCAGTTCGAAGGGGACACCGACGGCGATGCCCATGAGCACCGTGCCCGCGGCCGTCACCTTCGGCACGCCGACGGCGACCATGGCGGGGATGCCGATGATGCCTGCCAGCATCGCGGCGGGCGCCGAGCCGGTGACGGTGCCGACGAGCGCGGAGACGGCGAGGACGCCGAGGGCGACGACGGTGGGCCGGTCGCCGCCGAACTCGACGATCTTGCGGACGAGGGTGCCGGCGATGCCGGTCTCGTCGAGCAGCTTGCCGAGCCAGGAGCCGAGGATGATGGCGACCATCGTCGCCGCGAGCGCCGGGGCGCCCTCCTGGAGAACCGTGTCCAGGACGCTGTTCTCACCGGTCAGGGGCGCGCCGGAGAGGAAGGCGATGACCACGGCCAGCAGCACCAGAGCGAAGGCGGTGGGGAGCTTGCGGGTGAGCATCGCGGCGACGCCGGCCGCCATGACGAGGAGGATGACGACACCCATGGGTCAGTTCTCTCTTCTTGCGTCACGTGTAGGTGGTGGGGTGGGCGCGCCGTCGGCTTCGGCGGCCACGGCGGCGGTCAGCAGCAGCGGGCTGCGGCCGAGCCCGCAGACGGTACGGGCGTAGGCGTGCGCGGCCACCTCCTCCGCACCCGCGACGTGTCCGGGTACGCGCAGCCGGCCCAGCCGCAGGGCGCTGTGGCCGAGGGCTCGTTTCAGGGCGGCCCGGGCGGGCCCGTGGTGGAGGTGGACGTGCACCGCCTCGTGGGCGAGGGCGGCCGCCCGTACGGAGCCGGGCGGGTACCAGTCGCGCCAGCCGCGGGCGTCGACGACCCGTTCGGCGAGGGCGATGGTGTCGGTGTACAGCTCGACGGTGGCCGGTCTGGAGGTGTACCGGGCGAGCAGGCCCCGGGCGAGTCCGCCCTCGCTCTCCACGATCCGCGCGGTGCACTCGACGGGCGCGAGTGCGGCGCCGTACGCGTCGGCCGCCCGCGCCCACCGGCGCAGCAGCTCCGGGTCGCGGTGCTCGTGGGTCGGGGTGGCGGCCAGCAGCCGCACCGCCCACCCGATGTCGTCGGTGGCGGCGAGGTCCGCCCGCGCGGTGGCGTTCTCGACGGTCACTCGCGCACCTCCAGTACGGCGACCACCGGTTCGTCGGCGGCGCGGGAACGCAGCTCGCTGCGGGCCAGGGCGAGCAGGGGCTGCGGGTCCAGGACGCCGGAGAGGTCGGCGATGCGGGAGCCGAGCAGCAGCCGCACGGCGGGAGCGCGGACACCTCCGTCGCCGTAGGAGGTGTGCTCGGCGACCAGCTTGGCCAGCACCTCGGGGGCTGCGGCGACAGTGGTGGCCTCGACCCGGGCGTCGGGCGCGTGGTGGCGGACGACACCGTCGGCGTCGACGACCCGTACCGGGTGGCGGACGGGACGGAACCGGCGGTGGGTCTCGGCGCCGTAGACGGTGTGTGCCGGGGTGCCCGCGAGCACGCGCACCTCGGACACGTCGGTCCTGAGACTGGTGGCGGCCAGCCGCAGGCGCTCGGCGTCGTCGGCCCGGTGGGCGCGGTCCTGGGTGCGCAGTTCGGTGGCGCCGGTGGCGACGGCGCGTACGACGTTGGTCTGCGGGTCGACGGTGACCTCGACCTCGACGCCCTCGGCGGCGGCGCCCTGGTCGACCACGGCGCGCTCGGCTTCGGCCCGCACGGCGAGGATCTGTTCCTGGGTGGCGCCGGGCACGATCCGCTCGACCTGTTCACGGACCAGGGCGAGGGCGACGCCGATGGGGCTGATGACCTCGCTGTGCCGGGCGATGCGGCCGGTCATGCCGGTGCGGGCGGCCAGGTGCGGGGTGACGGAGGCCGCGCCGCCGCCCCCGCCGACCAGGAGAGCGGCGTCGGTGTCCAGGCGGTACTCGCGTACGAGGTCGTCCACGACGGACTTCACCTGGTCGGTGCCGGCGTCCAGGAGCCGGGCGGCCGCGGTGGGCACGTCGGTGCCGAGGGCGGCGGCGAGCGGCGCCAGCGCGGTCCGGGCGGTGCCGGGGTCGGCGTGGGCGAAGTCGCCCTCGGGCACCCGGCCCAGCGCGTTGGCGGCGCAGGTCATGGTCAGGGCGAACCGGCCGCCCGCCGTGTCGAGGACGGCGTAGTCGGCGGGGTCGCCGGGCAGCGGGCTGACGGTGGTCAGCTTCGCGTCCCGCAGGTCGGCCGGGTCGGCGTAACAGGCGTACGGCAGCCCGGCGATGTGGGCGCTGCGCGGTCCGACGCCGACGACCCGGCCGCCGGACACGCGCACCATGGAGCCGCCGCCGACGCCGACGGTGCGGACGTCGAGGGCGTTGAGGTAGGAGGTCTGCCCGAGCAGGACGGCGTGCCGCACCGCGACCTTGCCGCGCCGGACGACGCTGATGTCGGTGGAGGTGCCTCCCGTCTCCAGGAACACGCCCTCGCTGACGCGTTCCTGCATCAGCGCGCCCGCGACGCCGGCGGCCGGCCCGGACAGGACGGTCAGCAGGGGCCTGCGGCGCATCTCGTCCAGGGACATCACTCCCCCGTCGCAGCGCATCACCATCAGCGGCGCGGTGACGCCCGCCTTGGTGATGGAGGCGTCGACGAGGTCGGCGGTGGCCAGCATGCGCGGCAGGATCGCCGCGTTGACGACGGCGGTGCGGGTGCGTTTGCGCAGCCCGTACAGGGACGTGATCTCGTGCGCGGCGGTGGTCGGCAGGCCGGTGGCGCGGGCGGCTGCGGCGACCGCCTCCTCACCCTCGGGGCGGTCGACGCCGAACGGTTCGCTGGCCACCAGGGCCTGGGCTCCGGCGGCGGTGAGCCGTTCGACGGCGGCCAGGACGGCGGGGGCGTCCTCGGGGTCGGACACGTGCGCGTAGTGCAGCGGCAGGCGCTTGCCGGGGGTGAGTTCGAGCTTGGCGAGCGTGGCGAGCCTGCGGGTGAAGTACGTGCCCGCGCCGGTGCCTATGCCCAGCAGGCCGACGGTGGCGACGTCGCCCTCCAGCAGGGCGTTGGTAGCCTGGGTCGTGCCGTGCGCCAGGAAGGCCACGTCGGCGGGTGCGTGCCCGGTCTGCGTCAGCAGCCGGTCGAGCGCCTCGACGATGCCGTGCGCGACACCGTCCTCGTGATGGTGGCTCGTGGGGACCTTCACCTGGCCCACGAGCCTGAGCGTCGTGGCGTCGACCGCCACGGCGTCGGTGAAGGTTCCGCCCACGTCGATGCCGACGCGGATGCGGTGGGTGGTCATGTCCGGGCACCTCCTTGTGCTGGGTCGGTCCACGCGTGGGCGGTCACCGGGCGGGGCAGGTGGTGCTGCCCCGCCCGGACTCCCGTCCCGCGCGGGGAGTTCAGTAGCCCCTGACGTCGGGCCAGTGGCGCTGCACGCCGTCGCGGTCGAGCACCCTGGCGAACTCCTCGAACCGCTTGTCCTCGGCCTGCACCGCGTGCGGCTCGACGTCCTCGGCGAGGCAGTGCGCGGCGAGGGCTCCGGCCACCTCGCCGACGTTCCACTCCACCGGGTGCAGGCGGTAGCAGCCGTTGGTGATGTGGGTGGTGCCGAGGTTCTTGCCGGCCGGCAGCAGGTTGCGCATCCGGCGCGGGACGAGCGCGCCGAGCGGGATCTCGAAGGGGACGGAGCCGATGTCGACGTAGCCGTCGCCGCCCGTGGAGGGGTGCAGGTCGATGCGGTAGTTGCCGACGCCCACCGAGTCGCGGTGGCGGGTGCGGCCGTAGGGGCCGAGCAGGTCGATGGAGACGTCGTGCTCGGTGACGGTGGTGACGGCCTTGATACGGCGGGACTCGCGGACGTAGGGCGCCTTGGCGAGGCCGTCGGCGGTGCCGGTCACGTCGGGGCGCGGGCGCAGTCCGGGGAAGCCGGTGCCGCCGTCGGTGCGGGGCGCCTCGGTCTGCAGCCAGTACAGCACCGACAGGGACAACTGCCGTGCCTCGCGCAGGGCTTCGGTCTCCTGTCCGATGTAGGGCTTCAGCCAGTAGTCGTTGAGCGGCCAGTTGACGAGGGTGATGTCGGAGTCGAAGGCGCCGTCGGTGTGCAGCTTGCGGGCGAGGATGCGGCGGAAGCCCCACAGTTCCTTGTCGCCCGCGTCGGCGCTCTGGTCGGCGCTGACGGCCAGCGGGTCCAGTTCGGGGTTGGGTTCGAAGGTGCGCGGCACCGGTTCCAGGGTGCGCGGGTCGGGGGCCTCGAAGCCGAGCAGCGGTCCCGGCCAGAAGTCGGGCTTGTAGTCGCGCCAGAAGTCGTAGTCGGCGGGGCGGTCGATCGTGTGGTCCTCGCCCTCGTGGTGGGAGAGGGCGAAGCAGACGGTGATGCCCTGCTGGTTGCCCGGCTGGGCCTCGTCGGGTGCGTGCGGTTCGTCGAACTCGGCCCGGGACTCGGCGCCGTTGACGTGTTCGACGCCCGCGAGGCGGAGCAGTTCGCCGGTCTCGGTGGCGTCCAGGACGTAGCGGGCGGGGACCGTGCGGCGGGTGCCGTCGCGCAGGTCCTCCAGGGTGACGGCCCGGACGACATCGTTGTCGGTCTCGGCGGCCACCGGACGGTGCTCGGTGAGGACGGTGAGCCGTCCGGCCGCGCGGTGCGGGGCGAGCATGCCCTCCAGGACGGCGAGGGCGACGCGCGGCTCGTGGCAGAGCTTGCTGACCCGGCCTGCGCCCGGGTTCAGGTCGGTGAGCGCCAGAGCCTCGGCGCGCAGCGGGTACCACTGGCGGTAGTAGCCGCGGATGCCCTCGCGCAGGCGCCGGTACGAGGCGGTGGTGCCGAACTGTTCGACCCAGGGGTGTTCGTCGGGCGGCACGGCCTGGCTGGTGAGCTGGCCGCCGACCCAGTCCGTCTCCTCGGTCAGGACGACGCTGCGGCCGGCCCGGCAGGCGGCGAGCGCCGCGGCGACGCCGCCGAGGCCGCCGCCGACGACGAGGATGTCGGGTTCCGGTATCACGCTGCTGCTCCTTCGGTGGTGCGGTCGGTTCTGGGGTGGGTCGGGTAGGCCGGGTGGCCGGTGGGGTCAGGAGGCGGCCGGCGGGCCGGCGGTCGTGCCCGGTCTGAAGGCGCAGGCGACGAGGGTGCCCTCGGCGGGGCCACCCGCGATACGGGCGGCGAGCAGCCGGACGGCCTCGCCGCCCAGGGCGGGCCGCGGGATGTCGAAGCCCGTCGGCGCCGGTTCGTCCGCGAGGTCGGCGGGCGGGCTGCCGAGCAGGGCGAGCGACACCTCGCCGGGGCAGTCCAGCCCTGCCTCGTCCACGGCGGTGCGCAGCGCACGCCAGGCGGCGCCGGTGTCGGTCTCCTCGGCGACGAAAGCGGTGACACCCTCGGCCAGCCAGGCCCTGACCCGGTCGGCGGTGAGGTCGCGGCTCGGGTCGCCGGAACGGAACACGGCGCCGGCGCCGGCGGGCAGGCCGCTGTCCGCGAGCCCGTCGAGGAAGCCGCGTTCACGGTCGGTGGAGGCGGGCGCGTCGTCGTCCTCGCGGACCAGCAGGACCCGGCGGTGGCCGAGTCCGGCGAGCGCGGTGACGACCTCGCGGCTGGCACTGACGTAGTCGGCGCCGACCCAGGCGAGACCCTCCGGTTCGTCGCGGCGGCCGACATGGACGACGGGGAATCCGTCGGCCACCAGGCGGCCCAACTCGTCGGCGGGGGCGTGGCGGCCCAGGAAGAGACAGCCGTCCGCCAGCCGTACGCGATTGAGCGCGCCCGCTCCCCGGGCGCCCGCTCCCCCGGTGCTCGACCCGGTGAACAGCACCAGGTCGTAGCCCTGCGCGGCGGCTTCCTGCTCCACGCCGACGAGGAACGGGTAGTACGAGTGCCGCACGTCGGTCGGGAAGGTGGCGGTGAAGCTGAAGACGCCGAGCAGGTTGTTGCGGGCGGCGGCGAGGCGGCTGGCGGCCGGGTCGGGGACGTAGCCGAGACTGCGGGCGGCGTCCAGGACCTTGGCGCGGGTCTCCGCCGAGATCGGCCGGCCCGTCGCGAGGTCGCGCCCGGACAGCACCAGGGACACCGTCGCCTGCGAGACACCGGCGAGCCCGGCCACCTCCGCCTGCCTGGGCCGGGCCCGCCGGCCGGGCGGCGCGGCAGCCCTCCCGGGCTTGGCCCGCCCCGCGGCTTCCTTCGCCACCACTGCTCCTCCCTGTCGCGACCGACGCGTTAATGCGCATTACCTCATGCGCATTAACGAGTAATCTGGAGGACCGGGGGCGCCGGGTCAAGGGGTTGCGCGGAGGAAAAATCTGCGGGGCGGCGGGGCTTCCCGCCGCCCCACGAGGTGTCGGATCAGATGCCGAACGGTGCCGCGTACCGGACCGTTCCGGCGGGCAGCGGGTGGGCGGCGTCCAGGGTGAGGGCCATCAGGGCCTCGTCCGGCACGTCGACGGTCAGGCCGATGCCGTGGGCGGAGGCCCGGGTGAAGCCGAACCGGGGATAGTACTCCGGGTGTCCGAGCACGACGACGTGGTGTTCGCCGAGGCGCTCGGCCGCGCGGAGCCCGGCCCGCACGGCGGCCGTGCCGGCACCGGAGTTCTGGTGCTCGGGCCGGACGGCGACGGGTGCCAGGCACAGCGCGGGGCTGTCGCCGATGTGGCAGCGGGTCAGCAGGGCGTGCCCCACGGGCCGGTCCGACGCGTCGACGGCGACGAGGGACAGGCCGTCGATCCACGCCGTGGGGTCGGCGCGCAGGGCGTCGACGAGGGCGGCCTCCTCCGGCGTGGGGAAGGCGGCGCGGACGAGGGCGCGGACGGCGGGGACGTCGGCGCCGGTCTCGGTGCGGGTGGTCCAGGAACGAGAAGTGGGCATGACGGGACTTGAGTCCTTCTCCGTGTGCGTTCGGTTCGAGGGCTGCGGGGCTTCAGGCCGCCGCTCGGGACGCGAGGGAGCCCGCCGGGGCCGCGGGGTTCAGGCCGCAGGGGAGGTCCGGGCGTCGCGGCGGACGGCGTCGAGCTCGGCCATCGACCCCACCTCCCTGTCGTTCCGCTCCCGCGGAGCCCGATCGAACGCGAACGACGAACACTGTAGCCGGGCGGCTGTGCGCGCCGGGCGTGGCCGCCGTGGTCGGCGCGGGCCGGGCCGGCGCACGGACCGGCAGGGGACCCGGCTGTTAGGCTGGTGGAGACGTTGATCGTGCAGCGAGGAGTCGCGGACATGGTGGGTGACGACGACATCTCCGGGTGAGACCCGGTTCCGGTAGGCCGCAGCGGGCGTTTTCGAGCGCCGTCGCAGTGGCCCCTTCGTCGTTCCCTTTTTCCTGTCCTCCCTCCCGGGCAGAGGTCTGATTCCTGCCGCTGCCCCTCACCGCCACGAGGTCGTCTCCATGTCCGACGCTGTCCTTCGCTGTTCCCACCTGTCCTTCTCCTGGCCCGACGACACCCCCGTCTTCGAGGACCTGTCGTTCACCGTGGGCGCGGGGCGCACGGGTCTGGTGGCCCCCAACGGGGCCGGCAAGTCCACCCTCCTCAAGCTGATCGCCGGAGAGCTGCGGCCCACCGCGGGCTCCGTGACGGTCTCCGGTGTCCTCGGCCACCTGCCGCAGACCCTCCCGCTGACCTCCGGCCTCACCGTGGCCGAGATCCTCGGCGTCGACGCCGTGGTCCGGGCCATCGACGCCGTGGAGTCCGGGGACGTGGCCGAGGAGCACTTCACCGCCATCGGCGACGACTGGGACATCGAGGAGCGCACTCGCGCCCAGCTCGACCGCCTGGGCCTGGGCGACCTCGCCCTTGACCGGCGCCTCGGCACGCTCAGCGGCGGCCAGGTGGTCTCCCTCGGACTCGCCGCCGAGCTGCTGAAGCGGCCCGACGTGCTCCTGCTCGACGAGCCCACCAACAACCTCGACGCGGCCGCCCGCAGCAGGCTCCACGACGTGCTCTCGGACTACAACGGCTGTCTGCTCCTCGTCAGCCACGACCGGGAGCTGCTCGACCGCATGGAGCGCATCGCCGAGCTCGACCGCGGCGAACTGCGCCAGTACGGCGGCAACTTCACCGCGTACGAGGAGGCCGTCCGCGCCGAGCAGGAGGTCGCCGAGAAGAACGTCCGCAACGCCGAGCAGGAGCTGAAGCGGGAGAAGCGGGAGCTTCAGCAGGCCCGCGAGCGCGCCGACCGCCGGGCGAGCAACGCCGCCCGCAACCTGAAGAACGCCGGGCTGCCCCGCATCTTCGCCGGCAACATGAAGCGCGGGGCGCAGGAGTCCGCGGGCCGGGCGGGCCAGACCCACGCCGACCGGGTCGGGGAGGCGAAGGCGCGGCTGGACGAGGCGGAGCGGTCGCTGCGCGAGGAGGAGCGCATCACGCTGGACCTGCCGGACACCCGTGTCCCCGCCGGACGCACCCTCTTCCTCGGTGAGCGGCTGCGGATCCGGCTGGGCGAGCGGGACGTGTTCGGCTCGGCGGGCGCCGACCTGACCGTCCGGGGCCCGGAGCGGATCGCGCTGACCGGCGCCAACGGCGCGGGCAAGAGCACCCTGTTGCGTCTGGTCAACGGTGACCTGGAGCCGGCGGGCGGCGAGATCAGGCGGGCCGACGGGCGTGTCGCGTACCTCTCCCAGCGGCTCGACCTGCTGGACGAGGAGCGCACCGTCGCCGAGAACTTCGCCGACTACGCCCCGCACCGGCCGGAGGCCGAGCGGATGAACCTCCTCGCCCGCTTCCTCTTCCGTGGCGCACGCGCCCACCTGCCCGTCGGGCTGCTCTCCGGCGGCGAGCGGCTGCGGGCCACCCTGGCCTGCGTCCTGTGCGCGGAGCCGGCCCCGCACCTGCTGCTCCTCGACGAGCCGACGAACAACCTCGACCTGGTCGGGGTGGGCCAGCTGGAGAGCGCGCTGAACTCCTACCGCGGAGCCTTCGTGGTCGTCAGCCACGACCGGCGGTTCCTGCGCGAGATCGGCGTCGACCGCTGGCTGCGGCTGGCGGACGGCGAGCTGACGGAGACGGGGGCGCCCGAGATGTGAGCCGGCGGCGGGGCGGGCCGCGCGGGCACCATGGTCTCCGTTTGCGGTCGGAGGGTGCCGGGCGGCAGGCTGCCGGGGTGGCCACTTTGCTGATCGTGCATCACACGCCGTCGCCGAACTGCCAGGCGATGCTGGAGTCCGTCGTGTCCGGGGCGAGCGCGCCCGAGATCGAAGGGGTGCGGGTTCTGCGGCGGGCGGCCCTGGCGGCCACGGCCGTCGACGTGCTGGAGGCGGACGGCTTCGTGCTGGGCACCCCGGCCAACCTGGGCTACATGTCGGGTGCGCTCAAGCACTTCTTCGACCAGGTCTACTACCCGTGCCTGGACGCGACGCGCGGCCGCCCCTTCGGCTACTACGTGCACGGGGGCAGCGACACCACCGGCGCGGTGCGCGCCGTCGAGTCGGTCACCACCGGCCTCGGCTGGCAGCGCGCGGCGCCCGCGGTGACGGTGGCCGGTGAGCCGGGCAAGGCCGACCTGGCGGCCTGCTGGGAGCTGGGGGCCACGCTCGCCGCCGGCCTGATGGACGGCTGACCTCCCCGGTCCGGCGGCCCGGGTGGCCGCGCGCGCCGTCTCTCAGCCGGGCAGCGTGCCCAGGTAGCGCACGTGCGGGCGGGCGCCCGGGCCGGTACGGGTGATCTCGGCGTCGACCCGGTAGACCTCCGCGACCAGATCGGCCGTCAGGACCTCCGCGGGCGCGCCGCGGGCCACGACCCGTCCCTCGGCGAGGACGACGAGGTGGTCGCAGTACATCGCGGCGAGGTTGAGGTCGTGCAGGGCGATCACGCTGGTGACGGGAAGGGCGGCGACGAGGGCCAGCACGTCCAGCTGGTGCTGGATGTCGAGGTGGTTGGTCGGTTCGTCGAGGAGGAGTTCGCGCGGCTGCTGGGCCAGGGCGCGGGCGATCTGGACCCGCTGGCGTTCGCCGCCGGACAGCGTGTGCCAGAGCCGCTCTGTCTGCCCCGTCAGGCCGGTGCGGTCGAGGGCGTCCGCGACCGCCTCCTCGTCGGCCGCCGACGCCGGTGTCCAGGCGCGGCGGTGCGGGATGCGGCCGAGCCGGACGACGTCCCGGACGGTCAGTTCCACCTGGGTGTCGGTCTGCTGCTCGACCACGGCGACCCGGCGGGCGACGTCCCGGCGGGCCACCCGGTCCAGGGGGCGTCCGTCGAGGGTGACGACGCCGGAGGCCGGGGCGAGTACACCGGCGAGCATCCGCAGCAGGGTGGACTTGCCGGAGCCGTTGGGCCCGAGCAGTCCCGTCGTGCCGCCGGTGCGCGGGCTCAGGTCGACGCCGTCCAGGACGAGCCGTCCGCCGGCGGTGCGGGAGACCCGCTCGGCGCTCAGGGTCACCGTGTCCTCCGGGTGCGGTGGAGCACGAGCACGAAGGCGGGCACACCGATCAGCGAGGTCACCACGCCCACCGGGACCTCCCGCGGTTCGAGGACGGTGCGGGCCAGGGTGTCGACCCACACCAGGAATACGGCCCCGGCGAGTGCGCAGACCGGCAGCAGCCGGGCGTGTCCAGGGCCGGTGAGCGCCCGTACCGCGTGCGGCAGCACCAGGCCGACGAAGCCGATCGCACCGGCCGAGGCGACCAGGGCGGCGGTGAGCAGGGCCGTGGCGCACAGCAGCACCAGGCGGGTACGGGCCACTTGGACGCCGAGCGCGGCCGCGGCGTCCTGGCCGAAGGCGAAGGCGTCCAGTGTCCTGGCGTGTCCGAGGCAGACGGCCAGGACCAGCGACAGCGCCGCGGCACCGGTCCACACGTCGCTCCAGCCCGCGCCGCCGAGCGAGCCGAGCAGCCAGAACAGCACGCCGCGGGTGGTCTCGGCGTCGGCCGCGGTCATGATCACGAAGGAGGTGAGCGCGGAGAAGAGCTGCATCGCCGCCACTCCCGCGAGCACCACCCGGTCCGTGGTGCCGCCCAGGCTGTGGCTGAGCAGCATCACCAGCGCGAAGGAGCAGACCGCGCCGATGAACGCCCCGCCCGGGACCGACAGCGCCCCGCCGCCCACGCCGAGCACCACGACCAGGACGGCGCCGGTCGAGGCACCGGAGGAGACGCCCAGCACGAAGGGGTCGGCGAGCGGGTTGCGCAGCAGGGACTGGAGGACGGCCCCGCACACGGCGAGTCCGGCGCCGCACACCGCCGCGAGGAGGGTGCGCGGCAGCCGCAGGTCCCAGACGATGCCGTCGCGGATCGGCGTCACGTCCCCGGCGGTGGTGCCGGCCCCGAGGTGGGCGGCGATCACGGACCACACGTCGGCGACGCCGATGTCCGCGGGGCCGACGGTGACGGCGACGGCCACCGACGCGCACAGGGCGACGGTCCCGGCCGCCGCCCACACGGGGAGGGTGCGGCGGAGCACGCGCGTGCCGGGGACGGAGCCCGCCCGGCTCGTGGAAGTCACTTGACGAGCCCGAACTCGCGCAGTGCCGCGGCCACCTGCTCCACGCCCTCGACGGTACGGACGGTGGGGTTCATGGCCTGCCCGCTGAGCAGCACGTAGTGCTTCTCGCGGACGGCGGTCATGTTCCGGGTGACCGGGTTCGACTCCAGGAACTCGATCTTCTTCGCCGCCGTCTCGGCCGTCTCCGACCTGCGGGTCAGGTCGCCCAGGACCAGGACGTCGGGGTCCCGGTCGGCGACCGTCTCCCAGCCGGCCTGCGGCCACTCCTCGTGGGTGTCGGCCATGGCGTTCTCCGCGCCGACCGCCCGGGTGATGACGCCGGGGGCGCCGCAGCAGCCCGCCAGGTAGGGCGAGGTGGAGTTGGCGAACCAGTACATGAGGGTGACACCGGAGGCGTCGATGCCGGCGGTGGCCCGGTCGACCCTGGACCTGAGGCCGGCGACGAGTTTCTCGCCACGCCGTTCGACGTCGAAGAGGCGGGCGAGGTCGCGGACCTCGCGGTAGACGGTGTCCATGGTGAGGGTCTCGTCCCGGACGCCGTCGCCGCCGCCGCTGTTGTCCTTGCCCACACAGTCGGACGGTGACAGGTAGGCCGGTACGCCGAGTCGCGTGAACCGCTCACGGGTGGCGACGCCGCCGGTCCCGAGCGTCGAGGCGAAGGAGGCGGCGACGAAGTCGGGTTCCGCGTCCAGGACCGTCTCGAAGGAGGGCATGTCGTCGGCGAGCCGGGGGACACCGGCGTTCGCCTTCTCCAGTCCCTTCATGACCGGGTCGGTCCAGGTGGCGGTGCCCGCCATGCGGTCGGCGAGGCCGAGTGAGAGCAGGATCTCCGTGGTGCCCTGGTTGAGGGAGACCGCCCGTCGGGGCGGTGCGGCGACCCGGACGTCCTGTCCGCAGTCGTGGACGGTGCGCGGGTAGCCCGCCGCGGCGGCCGGGTCGTCCGTGGCCGTGCCGGAACCGCAGCCTGCGGCCGACAGGACCGCGGACAGGAGCAGGGCGGTTCCGCTCAGGACGCGGCGGGAGGGCAGGTGACGTCGGGGGCCGACGGGGCGTGCTGCGGGCAAGGAGGGGTCCTCCGGCGTCGAGGGCTCATGCGCGAAGCCCGTCCGTACGGTGCGGCCCGCGCCGCACGCGGCGCGGGTGCCAGCAGGTCTTCGGACTCGGGATCGACCGGACGGAACGCCTTCCCGGGTGGCGTACGCCGCCCAGTGGCCGTGTCCCGCCCGTCCCCCTCACCGCTGCGCGTCAGTTCCGGATTCGCACCGGATTCCCTGACCCACCAGGTGGGTTCGACTGGCTTGCGCAAGCTACCACAGGGGCGGCGCCGCGCCGGAGGGCGGCCGCTGCCCGCCCCGCTCCCCGGGCCCACCCGCCCGCGCGCGGCCCGTGGGCCCGTCGGTCCGCGGACCCGAGCACTGTTGCCGATGAGGCAGCTCTCGGCGTCGGCGGTCGCGGCGTCGGCGGTCGCGGCGTCGGCGGTCGCGGCGTTGTGGCGCACGGCGTCACCGCGGGTCACGCCGGCGGAGCCGTCGGCCGTGCGGGACCCGTCCGCGTCCGAGGTGGTCGGTGGCGGTCGGCCGGTCGAGGAGCGAGGGGGACTCAGAGTGGCGTCGCGGCCCGCAGGATGAGGAACATCGTGACGGCGGCGTTCGCGGACGACATCGCCGAGACGGCGGCTCCGGCGGCCGCGGCCCACGCCGCCAGACCCACCGACGTGAAGACCGGGGGCCAGGCGCGGACGGCGGGAGCGGGACCCAGCAGGGCCGCCACCCGGCGCGGGACCGGGCCGGGGGACGCGAGGCCGGCGAGGGTGGGGGCGGGGGTGCCACGGGAGACGAGGGCCGCCTTGCCGATCGCCGTGGCCACCGCGCGGCGGTCGCCGACGGTCCGTGCGGCGGCCTCGTCCGCCCACCGCTCCGTCGTGTAGGACACGGCCGTGCGCAGGGGACGCAGGAACGGGTTGGCCAGCGCGGCGAGCCGGACGGCGAGCAGGAAGCGGTGGTGCCGGGCGGCGAGGTGAGCGCGCTCGTGGGCGAACAGCGCGCGCCTCTCACCCGCGTCGAGGCAGTCGAGCAGGGCCGTACTCACCACCACGCGGTCCCGGCGGCCGCCGGGCAGCGCGTAGGCGTAGGGCACGCCGTCCGGCAGTACGGCGACACCGGTGCCCGGGAGACCGGCCAGCGCGCGGTGGGCGCGGCGGCGCACCCTGCCGTGCCGCCACAAGGCCCGCGCCGAGGCCGCGACCACCGTGCAGAGGGCGGGGATGGCCGCCTTGCCGACCACCTCGTCGTAGGGCACCGCCGCCCGCACCTCGGGGTCGGACCAGCCGTCGGGCAGTGGGTTGCCGGGCAGTTGGGCGGTGCCGACCACCATCACCAGTGCCAGGCACACCGTGCTGCACAGGGCCATCACGGCGGCGACGGCGGTGAGCAGCCTGGTCGCGGTCCGCGGGTGCAGGTGCTGCTCGGCCAGTCTGGCGATCGGCCAGGCCGTCAGCGGCAGGACCAGCGGCAGGAAGACGAAGACCCCCATGCGGCGTCAGTCGTCCTCCGCGGCGCGCGCGTGCCCCAGCAGTGCGCGCAGCAGTCGCTCGTCGTCGGGATCGAGGCCGGTGACGAAGCTGGCCAGCACCGCTTCCCGGTCGCTCTCGCCGTCCAGCACCTTGCGCATCTTCCGCGCGGCCAGGCCCGCCTGGTCGGAGGCGGGCGTCCAGGCGAAGGACCGGCCCGTACGCTCACGGCTGACGGCGCCCTTCTCCAGCAGTCTGGTCAGGATCGTGATCACGGTGGTGTAGGCGAGGTCGCCGCCGAGGCGCTCCTGCACCCAGCCGGCCGTCGCGGGGCCGTCCGCCCCGCGCAGCGCGGAGAGCACCAGCGCCTCGAGTTCGCCCTGCCCCCGCCGCCGCGGACGCCGGTCATCCGTCACGGCCCGCCTCCTTCCGCCACCATCGTCTTCCGGAGCGCCATCGTATAGAAAACTGATTTCTACACTGCTGTAGATTGGCGGCAGGTATCCGTGACACGGCGAACGCGACGAAGGAGAACGCAGTGGGAGTTTCCCTGGCCAAGGGCGGCAACGTCTCGCTCAGCAAGGAGGCACCCGGCCTGACCGCCGTGCTGGTCGGTCTGGGCTGGGACGTGCGCACCACGACCGGCACCGACTACGACCTCGACGCCTCCGCGTTGCTCCTGGACGCGTCGGGCAAGGTGCTCTCGGACGGGCACTTCGTCTTCTACAACAACCTCACCAGCCCCGACGGATCGGTGGAGCACACCGGTGACAACCTCACCGGTGAGGGTGAGGGCGACGACGAGGCGGTCAAGGTGAACCTCGCCGCGGTGCCGGCCGAGGTGGACCGGATCGTCTTCCCGGTCTCCATCCATGACGCGGAGAACCGGGGCCAGAGCTTCGGCCAGGTCCGCAACGCCTTCATCCGGGTCGTCAACCAGGCGAACGACCAGGAGATCGCTCGCTACGACCTGTCCGAGGACGCCTCGACGGAGACCGCGATGGTCTTCGGCGAGCTGTACCGGCACGGCGCGGAGTGGAAGTTCCGGGCGGTCGGCCAGGGGTACGCCTCGGGTCTCGCGGGCATCGCGTCGGACTTCGGCGTCAACGTCTGATCCAGTCCCGGCCCTCCGGGGCCGTGCCCCGGGCCGCGAGTCCCGGGGCACGACCCCGCCTGGTCAGTGGTCCGTGGTGCAGCAGCCGGCCTCGCCGCCGGCCGGGGCGGCGGGGCCGGCGGTGTCGAGGCGGCAGAAGCAGGACGCCTCGACCGGTACGTCCGCCAGCGCGGCGGCGAGCTTCAGCTGCTGGGCCACGATCCGCGCCTCCCCCGCCCGGTCCAGCCGCACCAGGCACTCGTGGAGCCCGTGCAGCGCCCAGACGTTGTTCGGGTGCTGGAGCGGACGGGGCAGGGTGTCGTCCAGTCCCAGGTCGGCGCGGTAGACCGCCTCGGCCTCGGCGATCCGGCCCTGTTCCAGGAGCAGGGCGCCGTAGGCGTGCCGGGTGGGCTGCATCCAGCCCCAGGGTTCGTCGTAGGGCAGGCTGTCGTCCAGCTCGATCGAGCGTTCCAGGGCGGCGAAGGCGGCGGCGTGGTCGCCCCTGCGGTACTCCAGCTCGCCGTCGAGCATGGCCGAGGCGATGGCCAGGAGATCGGCGCAGGTGTTGTTGAACAGCGTGCGGGACCCGGGCACCCGGGCGACCGCCGCGCGGAACGAGACCCGCTCGGCCTCCGCCTCGGTCACCCGTCCGGTGGCCGAGAGGGCGACGCCGCGGGCGTAGTGGAGCATCGCGGTCGTCACGCAGTACAGGCGCGGGTCGGCGGGCAGCGGCAGGGCGAGGATGTCCGCCCAGCGGCCGAACCGGATCAGGACGTGCACCCGCATCGCCAGGAAGCCCTCGAGCCAGTCGGCCATCGGCGGGCTCTCCACCCGCAGCAGTTCCTCGGGGATCGACGCCTCCAGCCGGGCCGCGGTGTCGAGGGCGACGTCGGAGCGGCCGAGGAACATCGCGCCGTAGATCCTGAAGTGGTAGTTGTGCGAGCGGTAGAGGGTGTAGAAGTTCATCGCACCCGACCGGGCGCGGTACTTCTCGTCGGCGACGATCGCGGCGTCGTTGTCCGACACCACCCGGCGGTAGTCGCCGCACAGCACTTCGAGGTGGGACGGCATGTGCTGGAGGTGCCCCGCGTCGGGCACCAGGCCGCGCAGCCGGTCGGCGACGGTGAGGGCCGCCTCGGGAGTGGGGGACATCTCCATCAGGTGGATGTAGAGGTGCAGGACTCCGGGGTGGTCGCGCCCCCCGTCGGCGGCCAGGGCCCGCTCCAGCACCCGCTTCGCCACCGGCGTGCGCGCGCCCTCGGCGGGCAGCCCCGTGGACAGGTCCCACAGCTGCCAGGGGGTCAGGTTCATCAGGGCGTCGGCGTAGAGAGCGGCCACGTCCAGGTCGTCGGGGGCCAGTTCGTGGACGGCGCGCATGCCGTCCGCGTACGGCGCGTTCCACACCGAGCAGTCCTCCACGGCGCTCGACCGGGGGTACCGGGCGCGCAGGGCGCCGATCAGGGCGCGCTCGACCGGGGTGGCCCGGTCCGCCAGACCGTGGGCGCGTTCGACGGCGGCGTGCGTGCGGCCGACGGCCCGGGTCAGCTCCTCGGCGCCGAAGGCCTCCCACGGTTTGTTGTAGTTGGGGCCGAGTGCGTAGGCGATGCCCCAGTGGGCCATGGCGCACTCCGGGTCCGCCGCGGCGGCGGCCTCGAAGCACTCGACGGCCTCCTCGTGGTGGAAGGCGTACGTCCACACCAGGCCGCGGTCGAACCACCGCTGGGCCTCGGGCGACGAGGTCGTCACCGGACGGCCGTGGCCGCCCAGGTCGTAGTAGTCCATGAGGGACATATACCGGGCTGCGCCCGGGCGCGGGGACTGGCGACACCCCGAATGAGCCGGTTCCCGCGGCGCGGTGGCGTGTTCGATCGCTCGTCACGACGGGTGGGCGGGGAGCCCCGCCCACCCGTCCGTCATGCCGGTGCCGGCCCGGTCGTCACGCACGCCGCCTGGACCGGACGAGCAGCACGCATCCGCCGGCGAAGAGCACGCCGCCCACCGCCGCGGGCCACAGACCGAGGCCGGAACCCGTCTCGGCGAGGCCGCCCTGTGCCTGGAGTTCCGGCGCCGGCCCGGCGTCGCCGCCGCTGCCGGTGCCTCCGGTGCTCCCGGTGTTCCCGGGTGCCGCCACGGCGCTGCTCACGGCGTCCGGGGCGGCGGACGGTGTGGTCGCGGCCCTGGGCTCGGCGCTCGCGGAGGCTCCGGCGCCCCGGCCCGCGGCCGGGGGCTTGGGCTCGTCGCCACCGGCGTGGGCGTCCTCACTACCGTCGTCCTGCCCGTCCTGCCCGTCCTGGCCGGTCTCCCGGCCGTCATTCCGACCGTCCTCGCCACCCGCGTTCTGCGTCTCGTCCTGGTGGTGGTCCCGGCCGGGAGCGTTCCCGTCGTCCTTGCCGCCCGCTTCGTCCTGGCCGTCCTGTCCGCCCTGCCCGGCGTCCGCGGGCGCGGTGGCGGTGGCGGTGGCGGTCTGCTCGGCCGGCGGCTCGGCACTCTGGCCGCCGTCGTCACCGGGCTCTTCCCCGCCCTCGCCCGGGTCGGTCGCCGGTGGCGTGTCCGGGCCGCACTCCCGGCCGGAGTTGATGCACTCGACCATCTCGCGCATCAGGTCCTCGTCGAAGACGTTGATGAAGTCGCTGTGGTCGGTGACCGGCTTGTGCAGCTGCTCGGGGAAGGAGTCCACGGCGAACAGCGGAGCGGTCCTGCCCCCGTCGCCGAGGCTGGGCGCGGCCACGTCGTACACGACGCGCTGCACCAGGCGCGGGACGGGCACGAAGCCCTCGGGGCAGCTGCCGTCGGCGGCGGCGAAGGCCATGTGGGTGCGGTGGTTGGCACTGTCGATGTTGCGGCCGTCCCAGCAGCTCTGGAAGGTGAAGGTGCGCACCACGTCACTCCCCGAGGGGCAGAGCGGGTACTTGTCCTTGAGCTGCCGGTCCTCGAAACCGGTGCAGCTCCAGGAGGCGTTCGCGTTGGTGTTGCCGTTGACGAACGCCTTCGCGTCGCCGGTGATGATGCGCAGCAGCCGCGGCATCTCCGTGACCTTGCCGCGCTCGTTGCCCTGGAACGTCAGCGTCACCTCGGCCGGCGTGACGATCTCACCCGCGTTGCCCTCGATGCCTCCGCCCGGCGACTGGGCGTCCTGTTCGGCGGTGCCGTTCTGGAGCCGCAACACGGGCCAGTAGTACGAGGACTTGTCGCCCTGGTCCGCACAGCTGGTCCCGGCGGCGGCCAGGTCCTCGTCGCTGGAGAAGGCGTTGCTGTCCTGGTTGCCGACGTAGTCGTGGAAGTGGTGGGCGCCGTTGCTCACGCCCGGGGCCGCGATCAGGTTGTCCGAGTTGAACAGACCATCGGCGTTGACCCCGCAGCTGGTGGCGAAGGAGCCGGTCGAGGCCTGCTTCTGGCGGGCTGCCCGCGCGGTGTTCGGCTGGACCGACTCGATGTCGGCGTAGTCCGCCGCCACGGGGCCGTTGCCCGCCTGTCCGCCGTTGCCGGGCTGCTGCTCGCCGCCGGACTCGCCGTCCTCGCCCTCCTGCTGCCCCTGTTCCGGTGCCGCTGTCCCTCCCTGCCCCCCGCCCCGCTGGTCCGGGCTGCCGCTGCCCGTGTCCGCCGACGCGATCTCGGTGCGGCGCAGGGTGCACTCGGCCAGGGTGTCCAGGCCCTCGGGGCGGTCACCGGCCTTGTCGATGGCGGCGGCGATGCGCTCGATCGTCGCCGCGCGCTCCTTCTTCAGCGGGTCGAGGACCGCGCCCTCGTCGAGGGTGCCGTCGTCCGCGGTGCGGGCGGCTTCCTGGAGCGTGCGGTAGGCGGTGGCGACCTGTTCGTCGAGGTGGGCGAGTTCGGTGTCGACCTCGGGCCTGGCCTGCTCCGGGACGGCCGTGAGCCGTTCGGCCGGGTCGGGGCAGTCGACGGTGGCCGCGACTCCGGAACTGCCCAGGGGTACGGCGGCGTTGCCGGACTCGGTCGCGGAGGCGAAGACGTTCACGGCCACCAGACCGCCGCCCCCCAGTATCAGCGCCACCGCTCCGAAGGTCGCGCGTCGCGCCCCGGTCGGGCGTCTGCGCCTGTTGTGTCCCAAGGCGTGCTCCTGTGTCGTGACGGACGTCGTGACGGACTACGACGTGAAAGGCCCCCGGCTCCATACGGAACCGGGGGCCGGAGCGTTCAACCACCGCTGGAATTCTCAGCCTTCCCTCACCTCACGGGCGCAGGACCAGCCGGATCGGGTCGCCCTCCTTCTTCTCCAGACGGGTGACCGCCTCGGCGGCCTCGCTCAGGGGCAGGACCCCGCTGACGGACCCGGAGAAGTCCAGCCGTCCGCCCTGGATCAGCCGCAGGAGCTGCGGCAGGGCCACCGGCATGTCGGATCCGTAGTGGCCGAGGATGCGCTGCTGGAGGTAGCTGAAGCGGGTCCCGTCCGCGACGGTGAGCGGCTTGTCGGTCAGGCCCACCAGGACCAGCCGCCCCTTGGGGGCGAGGACGGAGACCGCCTGCTCCCGCACGGGCGGCACGCCCGCGAAGTCGAAGGCGGCGGCGAGACCGAGGCCGCCGGTCGCTTCCCGGACGGTCCGGCGCAGCTCCGGGTCGGCGGAGTCGAGGGCGAGGTCGGCGCCCGCGGCCAGGGCGCGTTCGCGTGCGACGGGGCTCGGGTCGACGGCGACGACGGGACAGGCGCCGATCGCCCGGAGGAGTTGCACGGCGTGGACGCCGAGGCCGCCGACGCCCCACACGCCGACCGCCTCGGCGGGCCGGACCGCGCCGCTCTCGGTGATCGCGCCCCAGGGGGTGGACACGGCGTCCGGGATGATCGCGCCCTGCTCGAACGGGATGGCGTCGGGCAGCGGGGTCATGGCGTCGGCGTCGGAGAGGGCGTACTCGGCCCAGCCGCCGTCGTAGTCGACGCCGCGGGTGTGGACGACGCCGTCGCGCGTCTCGCCGGCATGGAGCACGACCCGCTGCCCGGGGGACCAGGCGGTGACCCCTTCGCCAATCTCGGCGACGGTGCCGGAGACCTCGTGGCCCAGGGTGACGGTGTCCCCCTGGAGGAGCAGCGGGGTGAGGGTGCCGTCGATGAGGTGCACGTCGGACAGGCACACGCCGGCCGCTTCGACCTTGACCAGCACCTCCCCCGGGCCCGGCTGCGGGCGGGGCACTTCTTCGAGTCGCAGGGTGCGGCTCGGGACGTGCAGGCGGGCGGCGAGCATCTGCGCCATGACAGGACCTCCTCGGTGCGGTGGCGACCCCGGGCGGTCCCCAGCGGTCCATCGCAGGTCGACTTGCTTTGACCGTACACCCAACACAGGACGACTTGCTTTACGCTGGCCGGATGAGCACTCCGGAATCCGCCGCCCCACCCCTGCGCCGCCGTGGGGAGCGGATGCGGCGGGCGGTGCTGGCCGCCGCCGTGGACCTGCTGTCCAGCCGAGGCCTGGCGGGGACGACGGTCGGCGCCGTGGCCAGGGCGGCCGGGGTGCACGAGACGTCCGTGTACCGGCGGTGGGGCACGCGCGAGAACCTGATCATGGACGCGCTGACCACCGAGCTGGACGCGGCGCTGCCGGTGCCGGACACCGGACGGGTCCGGGACGACCTGCTGGCGTTCTTCTCCGCGCTGGCCCGGCTGCTCGCCTCCCCGCAGGGGCGGGCGCTGCTGCGGCTGAGCGTCGAGCACGACGACACCCTGGAGGACCGGCGGGGTCCCTACTGGGGTGAGCGTCTCGGCCGTGCCGTGGTGATGGTCCGGCGGGGTGTCGAGCGGGGTGAGCTGGCCGCGGACACCGATCCCGGGCTGCTGATCGAGGCGGTGAGCGGTCCGCTGTTCGTCCGGGTGCTGCTCAGCGGGGCGCCGCTGGACGACGCACTCGTCCGGGGGCTGGTGGACCTGGCCCTCGGCGGGGCCCGTCCCGGTCCGGCGGTCCCGCCCGGCGCTCGGCCGCGGTGAGGTGGAGGCCCGGATCGTGGGAACCCGGCGCTCCGCGGGCGCGGGTGCGCCGAGGACGGAGGAGCCATGGACCGCAGCAGGCCGCTCGCCCTGGTCACCGGGGCGTCCAGCGGAATCGGGTACGAACTCGCCGCGCTGTTCGCGGAGCACGGCTACGACCTCGTGGTGAACGCCGAGGACGAGCGGCTGGAGCACGCCGCCCAGCGGCTTCGGGAGACCGGCGCGGACGTACGGGCGGTGCGCGCCGACCTCAGGAGCTCCGAGGGCGTGGACCACCTGGTCGCCGCCCTGACCGGGCTCGCCGTGGACGTGGCGGCCCTCAACGCGGGCGTGGGGCGGGGTGGCGCCTTCGTCGACACCGATCCCGCGGACGACCAGTCCGTCATCGACCTCGACGTGACGTCGACCGTGCGGCTCACCAAGCCCCTGCTGCGGGGCATGGTGGCGCGCGGGGTCGGGCGGCTGATGTTCACGTCCTCGGTCGCGGCGACGATGCCGGGCTCCTTCCAGGCGGTGTACAACGCGTCGAAGTCGTTCGTCCAGTCCTTCGCGCAGGCGCTGCAGGAGGAGGTCCGGGACACCGGTGTCACCGTCACCTCCTTCATGCCGGGGCCGACGGAGACCGACTTCTTCCGGCGGGCCGGCATGGAGGACACCAAGGTCGGCACGATGCCGAAGGACGATCCCGCGCAGGTCGCCCGGCAGGCGTTCGACGCCGTCATGAAGGGCCGCGGGAAGCTGGTCACCGGCTCGGCGAAGACCAAGGCCCAGGGGGTGGCGGACAAGGTGCTGCCGGACCGCGTCAAGGCCGCCGTGCACCGCCGGATGGCCGAACCGGGGACAGCGCGGCACGACGACGATCACTAGCACTGCCGGCGGTGACCGTTCACCCGTCCCGCCCGCGTCCGGTCCGGAGCGGTACCCGAAGGGCCTCTTGTCGGCGGCTCACCGGCGGTGGAACGATACCCGGGCACCGGTTCACCGCACCGAAGGGACCGCCGTGACCCACGACCGGGAACGCCCGCGGCCCGCCGCCGCGTTCGACGCGCTGGGCGCCGAGTACGAGAAGGCGTTCGCCGGGTCGAGGACGCACCGCCGCTCACTGGAGTGGCTGCTGGCGCGGCTCGCGCCGGGCAGCCGGGTGCTGGACGTGGGCAGCGGCACGGGCCGTCCCACCGCCGAGACCCTGGTGAACGCCGGGCACGCGGTGCTGGGCGTCGACGTCTCCCCCGTCATGGTGGAGCTGGCCGCGCGGCAGGTGCCGGCCGCCACCTTCCGGTGCGCCGACGTCCGTGACGTGCCCCTGGAGGACGCCTCCTTCGACGCCGTCTGCGTGTACTTCTCACTGCTCCAGCTGGACCGGCGGGAGCAGCGGGACCTCGTGCGGCGTCTGGCGCGGTTGCCGAAGCCGGAGGGCTACCTGGTCCTGGCCACCGTGCCGCTCGACGTGGAGGACGTCGACGCCGTCTTCATGGGCCAGCCGGTGCGCGTCACCAGCTTCCCCGCGCAGGAGCTGGTCACCCTGGTCGAGGAGGCGGGCCTGGAGGTGCTGGCGCAGGAGGCGTCGATGTTCACCCCGGCCCATCCGGACGCCCGGCCCGAGCCGCACCTCTTCCTGCACTGCCGGCGTCCGGCGCAGCCCCGGATGGGGTAACTGCGCACGCGCGGATCCGGGCCCGCGGTCAGAGTGGGCAGCATGACAGAACCTGGCGAGCGACGGCGCCGCACCACTTCCACGGCCACGCGCGAGCGGGACGTGCGGGACGCCCGTGACGCCGCCCGGCACGCCGCCGACGCGCTGTCCGAGCTGATCCGGCACCGCCTGGAAGGGGTCTCCGCGGTGCGCCGGAGCGAGGACGGCGGCTGGATCGTCAACGTGGACGTGCTGGAGGTGGCACGCATCCCGGACACCACCAGTCTGCTCGCCACCTACGAGGTCGAGCTGGACGCGCCGGGCGACCTGATCCAGTACCGCAGGATCGCGCGCTACCGGCGCGGTGCCCAGGACCAGTGAGCGGGTCGTGACGCCCGCATCCGGAAGGACCACCGCATGATCACCTACGACGACGAGGTCGTCTGCGCGCCTCGCGCCGGAACCCTCTACGACGTCCTCGAACTCATCCTCGACCGCGGCATGGTGATCGACGTCTTCGTGCGCGTCTCCCTGGTCGGCATCGAGATCCTCAAGGTGGACGCACGCATCGTGGTCGCGAGCGTCGACACCTATCTACGGTTCGCCGAGGCCTGCAACCGTCTGGACCTGGAGCACGACGTGCGCTCCAAGACCGTCCCCGAGATGTTCGGCAGCCCGGTGGCCAAGACCGTGGGCAAGGCCGGCGCCAGGCGGACGGCGCGCTCCCTGACCGACAAGGTGCGCGACGTCCTCGCCCCCGAACCCGAACCCGACCCCGAGTCCGAGCAGGAGGAGGCGGAGGACGGGCGGGCCCGCCCCCGCGAACGCGCGGAGCGTGCGAGGAGCACGCAGCGGCCCCGCAGCCGGCCGGCCGCCCGCTCCCGCGACGAGGACGACCGCCCCCGTTCCCGCCCCCGCCGACGCTCCGAGACGGAGGACGAATGACCGCGCCCGCCACCACCGCGTCCCCGTACACCATCGACACCACCGACACCGCCGTCGCCACCGCCCCCGCCGTCACCGCCGGGGAACCGGCGACCGCGCCGAAGGCCCTGTACGTCTACGGCATCGCCCCCGCCGGGATCCGCACCCCCCGCTCCCGGGGCGTCGACGGCGCCCCGGTGCGGCTGGTGAGCGAGTCGGGACTGTGTGCGGCGGTGTCCGACGCGCCCCCGCGACTGCGGCCCCGGCGCCGTGACCTGCAGGCCCACCAGGCCGTCCTGGACGACATGGCGGCGCAAGGACCGGTGCTACCCATGCGGTTCGCGGTCCTCAGCCCGCGGACCGACACCCTGCTCTCCCAACTGCGCACCGACGCATCCCACTTGACCGAGCAGCTCGAAGGCGTCCGGGGGTGCGTGGAACTCAACGTCAAGGGAACGGTGGTGCCCGGCCACTTCGCCGACCTGGTGCGCCGGGACGACCAGCTGCGGGCCCTGGCCCTGCGGACCCGACGCCGGCCTGACTACGAGGCCAACGTCCGGTTGGGCGAAGCCATCGCCCTGAGTGTGCGCCGCGAGGCACGGCGCGCGGCCCGGGAGGTCGTCGACCGGCTGGCCCCGCTCGCCGAACGGACCGTCCAGGGCACGACCGACGACGAGCAGGTGCTCAGCGCGTCGTTCCTGGTGCGGTCGGGGGACGAAGCGAGGTTCAGGGAGGCGGTGGCGGAGCGGGCCCGGGTCTGCGGGGACCGGCTGGCCCTCAGCGTGACGGGGCCCCTGCCCTGTTACAGCTTCGTCGACCCACGCCCCGCGGCACCCGCCGGCCGGTGACCGCATGGGCATCGTGAGCGGTCTCCTCCTGCTGCCCCTCGCACCGGTGCGCGGGACGGCGTGGATCGCCGACCACCTGCTGCAGGAGGCCCGGCGCCAGGCACACGACCCACGCGCCGTCCAAGCACGACTGGCCGCTCTCAACCGGGCCCTGGACGAGGGCGCCGTCGACGAGGCGGTCTTCGAACGGGAGGAGGAGCGTCTGCTCACCCTCCTGGAACGCCCGGCCCGGTCCGGCGGCCGTACGACCACCACGAAACCAGCGCGGAGACGACACCTATGAACGACAGCAAGGCGGCCATGGCGGCGGCTGTGGCGGGCGGATACCTACTGGGGCGCACGAAGAAGGCCAAGCTCGCCTTCGCCGTCGGCTCCTACCTCGTGGGCAAACGCGTCGGCCTCTCCCCCGGCCAAGTACTCGGCCAGGGGCTGGGCAGTCTGCAAAAAGCACCGCAGTTCCAGGAGTTGGGCGACCAGATCCGGGACGAGCTGCTGACCGCCGGACGTGCGGCCGTCACCGCCGCGGCGAACCGCCGGCTCACCGGACTCGCGGACGCGCTCCGCGACCGTACCGACGCACTCGCCGGCGAGGGCCGGCGGGGTGACGGCGAGGACGGCGAGGACGACGAGGGCGGCCGGGGCGACGACTGGGACGAGGACGCCCCGGACGAGGACTCCTACTTCGACGAGGAGGACCGGGAGGAAGACCGACGGCCCGCGCCGTCGCCGCCCCGGAAGGCTGCCAGGAAGGCTCCGCCGCGCAAGGCCGCGGCTCCGGCGAAGAAGACGGCCAAGAAGGCCGCGAAGAAGACGGCCGCCAAGAAGACGGCCGCCAAGAAATCGGCACCGGCGAAGCGCACGGCGGACCGGGGCAGCAGGCGCGGAGGTGGGCGAGCATGACCCCCGACCGGCAGGACGACGGCGGACCCTCCCCTCTGGGTGACCTCAAGGATGCCCTGGGCGGTTACCTCTCCGCAGCGGGGCACGGCCTCGTCGGCAGGGCGGGGGACCGGATCGGGTCCCTGACCGACCGCCTGACCGACTCGGCCGACGGCGGCGGCTCCGGAGGCGGCGGTTCCACGAACGGTGGCGGATCCAAGGGCGGTGGATCCAAGGGCGGTGGATCCAACGGTGGTGGGGGGTCAAAGGGCGGCGGCGGGAAGAGCGGCGGCGGCAGCGTCAAGGCGACGCACATCATGGAGACCGTCGACATCGGCGTCCCCCTGCGCACCGTCTACGACCAGTGGACGCAGCTCCAGGAGTTCAGCGGCTTCACCAAGGGCGTCCAGAGCGTCAGCCCCAACGACGAGGTGACCTCGGACTGGACCGCGAAGATCGCCTTCTCGACGCGCAGTTGGAAGGCGACCGTCCAGGAGCAGATCCCCGACCAGCGGATCGTCTGGACCTCGGAGGGCGCCAAGGGCAGCACCAACGGGGTGGCCAGTTTCCACGAACTGGCGCCCCGGCTGACCCGCGTCGTCGTGGTCGTCGAGTACTACCCGTCGGGATTCTTCGAGAAGACCGCCAACATCTGGCGCGCCCAGGGACGCCGGCTGCGGCTGGACCTGAAGCACTTCGTGCGGCACGTGACCCTGGCGGACGACGAGGAGATCGAGGGCTGGCGCGGTGAGATCCGCGACGGCGAGGTCGTCAGGAGCCACGAGGAAGCGCTGGAGGAGGAGAACGCCGAGGAGCCCGGGTCCGAGGACGAGTCCGCCGACGAAGACGACGGCGACGGCGACGGCGACGGCGACGGCGACGACGAGGGCGCGGAGGACGAGTACGACGAGGACGAGGACGAGGAAGACGACGACGAGGAAGGCGAGTACGACGAGGAGGAGGAGCCGTATGAGGACGAGCAAGACGACGAGGACGAGGAAGAGGAAGACGAGCGCCGTCCCCGTCGGCGCCGTTGACGCCGACGCCGCGGGGAGCACGCGGTGACCGACCTCGACCACCGGTACCCGGACCTGGAGGCACAGCCCTACGGGCCTCCCTCCGGCAGCCTCGCCGACCTCCTCGAACGCGTCCTGGACAAGGGCATCGTCATCGCCGGGGACATCAAGATCGATCTGCTCGACATCGAGCTGCTGACCATCCGGTTGCGGCTGTTCATCGCCTCCGTGGACACCGCGAAGAAGGCCGGCATCGACTGGTGGGAGACCGACCCCGCGCTGTCGTCCCGTGCCGCCCGGGACGCGCTCGCCGAGGAGAACGCACGGCTGCGGGAACGTCTCGACGCCCTGGAGGGCGCCGAGGAAGCGGCGGGAGCCGTGCGATGAGCCCGGCCGCCGCCAGAGCGGCGGCCCCCGGCCTCCTCTGCGCCTTCGCCGTCACCCGCAACCCGCCGGACCCCGCGGGGCTCGCGGAGGTACGGGGACACGAGGAGGGCGGTCCGCTGCGCGTCCTGACCGTCGGCGACCTGTGCCTCGTCGTCCAGGACGTCCCCGCGGCCCTGTTCGACGAGGAGGCGCTGACCGAACGCCTCAACCGGCCGGACGACCTGGAACGCTGCGCACGCGCCCACCATCGGGGCGTCGTGGCCGCGGCCGGGCGCGGCGCCGTCGTGCCGCTGCCGATGGCGACGCTGTACCGCGGGGAACCTACCGCGGCGCGGGCCGTCGCCGCCCGGCGCCCCGTGCTGGCCACGCTGCTCGACCGCCTCCGCGACCGGACGGAGTGGGCGGTGAAGGTGCACGCCGCCGAGACCGCGCCGGAGCCCGCCACGGACACCGGGACCCGGGGGGACGCCGGAGGCGGACGGGCCTACCTGAGCCGGGTCAGCGCACGACGGCGTGATCGGCAGAGCGCGCACGGGAAGGCACTGGCCGCGGCGGAGGCGGTCGACGCCGAGCTGCGGCGGTACGCGGTCGACACGACACGGCACCGTCCGCAGAGCGAGCGGCTCACGGGCCGCAGGAGCCCGCAACTGCTCAATCTGGCCTACCTGGTGGACGACGCACGGCGCACCGCCTTCACGGAAGCGCTGGCCCGTCTCACCGCCGGGGGCCGCGGTCCGTCCGTACGGGTCGACGCCTCGGGTCCGTGGATCCCGTACTCCTTCGCCCGCTGGGACGAGGACCCGCAAGCGGGCCCGGACCGGGAGGCCCGCCCATGACCGTCCCTGACGCGCGTACACCGGGCCCGGCCCCCGTGCCCTGGGGCGGCCCGGAGCCGTACGCACCGGTCGGTGTGCCACTGGTGGACCTGCTGGACCGGGTGCTGGCGACCGGTGTCGTGGTCAGCGGCGATCTGGTGCTGGCCATCGCGGACGTGCCGCTGGTGCGGATCTCGCTGCACGCGCTGCTGTCGTCGGTGAACGAGCGGGTGCCCGCTCCCTGGCCGGACAGCGGGCCGCTGTGACCGGGCCCCGGGCGGAGGACGCCAAGACCCTGGACCTGGATCCGGAGCGGGTCACGAACGACCTGGCCGCCCTGGTCCTGACCGTCGTGGAGCTGCTGCGCCAGCTCATGGAGCGCCAGGCCGTGCGCCGCTTCGACGAGGGCACCCTGAGCACGGAGCAGGAGGACCGGCTCGGCACGGCGCTCATGCTGCTCGACGAGCGCATGGACGACCTGTGCGCCCAGCACGGACTGAGCCGCTCCGACCTGAACCTCGACCTGGGCCCGCTGGGGTCCCTCCTCGCAGACCCGGAACCGTAGGCGCTGGGAGCCGCAGGCGCTCGGGACGGCAGCCGCTCACGACCGCAGCGGTACAGAACCGCAAGGGCACAGAACCGCAGGGGCTCGGGCCGCATGAGCCGGAACCGCGGGGACACCGACACCCGGCACGAGCGATCGTTATGATGACGCGGAATCGCTCAAACGAACATTCTCGGGTGGGGAGACCTGATGCGGGAGCCGGTCGATCTCAGGCGCCAGCGGATACTGGCGGCGGTCCAGGCGCGCGGCACCGCGCGGGTGCGCGACCTCGCCGACGAGTTGCAGGTCTCGGTCGTCACCGTGCGCCGCGACGTGGAGGAGCTGACGCGCGAGGGCAGGCTGAGCCGCGGCCACGGGGTCGTGCGGTCGACGCTGCCGGCCCGGGAGACGGCCCACGAACCGGTCCCGGCGGGCGGGGACCGGGTGGCCGTGGTCGTCCCCGTCCGGCACTCGTACCTGACCGAGACGCTGCACGGGGCGCGCACGGTCCTGGAGCGCGCCGGGGTGCGGATGGCCCTGCATCTCGCGCCGCGGGCGTCCGGGGCCGAGCGCCCGCTGGTGGAACGGGCGCTGTCGGACGGTGCGGACGGGCTGCTGATCGCCCCGCGCTGGCGCGGCCGGGCCGACGAGGAGGCCGACCACGAGTGGCTGGCCGGGGTCGGCGTGCCGACGGTGCTGATGGAGCGCCGCCCGTGGCGCGGCAGCGCGCTGCACGCCCTGGACTCGGTCTGCTCGGACCACTGGTACGGGGCGCACCTCGCGGTCGAGCACCTGGTGGGGCTCGGCCACCGGCGTCTGGTGTTCGCCACCCGCCACGACAGCCCCACCGCCCGTTCGCTGCGGGCCGCCCTCACCGAGATCGCCGGGGCGCACCCCCTGGTGGAGCGGTGGGCGTGGACGCTGATCGCACCGGAGGCCGGGGCCGACGGGCCGTACGCGGAGGACGAGAGCGCCGAGCTGCCCGCGCTGATGCGCAAGGTGGGCGCGACCGCGATGGTGCTGCACGGCGACGTGGACGCGCTGATGGTCGTCCAGCGGCTCGCGGAGGAGGGCGTGCGGGTGCCGGACGACTGCTCGGTGGTCGCGTACGACGACGTGGTGGCCGGGCTGACCTCACCCCCGCTGACGGCCGTGGCGCCGCCGAAGGCGGAGGTGGGGCAGGCGGCGGCGGAGCTGCTGCTCCAGCGGCTGGCCGGGGCGGGCGGCGGCCGGCAGCCGGGCCGGCGGATCGAGCTGCTGCCGCGGCTGGTGGTGCGCGGGTCGACGGACCGGCTGTCCGAACCGCTCGACTTGTCCGAACCGCTCGACGGATGAGCGTTTGAGCGTTTCATTTTCTTCTGATCGATCTATTGACCGTTTGGGGCGGGGCGTTCAGGATTCCCGTGTCTCGAAGAGTCGGGTCCGCACCTGGTACGGGCCCGCAGGAGCCGCGGAGGCGCCATGCCCGGACGACCCAGCCGTCGCTCCGTGCTCGCCGCGATGACCGCCCTACCCCTGACAGGAGCCGTGAGCGCCTGCAGCGGGGGGAACGGCGCATCGTCGGCCAGCACGGGCACCACCACCCGCATCACCTTCTGGTCCGCCCTGCGCGGCAGCCAGGAAGTGGTCGACGCGTTCAACCGCACCCACCGGAACGTCCAGGTGGAGTTCCAGCAGATCCCCTCCGGCGGGCAGGGCGGCTACGCCAAGCTCAGCAACGCCGCCCGGGCCGGCAACGCGCCCGACGTCGCCACCCTCGAGTACCCGCAGGTCCCGGGGTTCGCCATCGACGGCGTCGCCCGCGACATCACCGACCTGGTCAGTGACGGCCTGCGCCGCAAGCTGCTGCCGCAGGCGCTCGGCCTGACCACCTTCGAACGCCGGGTGTTCGCCGTGCCGCTGGACGTCGAACCCATGGTGATGCACTACCGCGCCGACCTTTTCGACCAGTACGGACTCGAAGTCGCTCGCACCTGGGAGGAGTTCGCCGAGCAGGCCGCCACCGTGCACCGCAAGGCGCCCGACCGCAGGCTGGTGCTCTTCCCCACCGACGGTATGACGCAGTTCGCCTGTTACGCCTGGCAGGCGGGCGCCCGGTGGTTCGACACCTCGAAGGGCGCCTGGAACGTCTCGCTCGCCGACGCGCCCTCCCGGCGGGTCGCCGCGTACTGGCAGGAACTGATCGACCGGGACGACGTCTTCCTGAACGCCGTCGAGAGCAGGCAGTCCGACGCGCAGATCGGCAACGGGCTGGTCCTCACCCGGCTCAGCGGCGCCTGGGACGCCGGCGCCCAGATGAACGCGCGGCCCGGGCAGAAGGGCCGGTGGCGGATCGCACCGCTGCCGCAGTGGGACACCGGCAGCCCCTCTGCCGGCACCCACGGCGGATCCACCTTCGCGATCACCCGGGACAGCAGGCACCCGGAGGCCGCGATGGAGTTCATCGAGTGGCAGGTCTCCCACCCCGACGCCCTGCGCGCCCGGCTCTCCAGCGGCACCAGCAGCCAGTACCCGGCCGCCCCCGGCCTGGTCGCGGTGGGCCGCGAGGCCTTCGACCGCTCGTACTACGGCGGCCAGGACATCTACGGCCTGTTCGAACAGGAGGCCGCGAAGATCGGCGACCAGTGGCTGTGGGGACCGCGGATGAGCGCCACCCAGAAGGTCATGCAGGACTCCTTCGCGCGCGTCGGCGGCGGCCAGGGCAGCCTCGTCGAGTCACTGCGCACCGCCCAGGAGGGCACCATGCCCGACCTCAAGGCCCTCGGCCTGTCCACCACCCAGCACAGCACCTGAGCCGACGAAAGGCAGGTGACACACCCATGACCACCACCACCCACTCACGGGTGCCGGCCGGCGCCGCCCGCGCCGCCTCCCCGGCGCCCGGGGCCGCGGGCCTGCGGGCCCGAAGAGCGGCCAAGCGCCGTCAACTGACCGCCGCCGGCGTCCTGATGACGCCGTTCTTCGCCCTGCTGGTCACCGTCTTCCTGATCCCCGTCGGCACCGCCGTCTACCTCAGCTTCTTCAGCGACGACCAGCCCGGCCTCGGCTTCGGCCCCGAACGCACGGTCTTCGTCGGGCTGCGCTCCTACGCCGCCGTCCTCACCGACCCCACCTTCCTCGGCGGGCTGGGCACGGTCGCCCTGTACTGCCTGATCTACATCCCGCTGATGGTCCTCGGCGCACTCGCCCTCGCCCTGCTCCTGGACTCCGGCGTGGTCCGGCTGCGCGGCCTCGCCCAGCTCGGGCTGTTCCTGCCGCACGCGGTGCCCGGCATCATCGCGGCGCTGATCTGGCTCTACCTGTACACGCCCGGCATCAGCCCGGTGATCGAGCTGTTCGCCAAGGGCGACATAACGGTCGACTTCCTGGGCGTGCACACGGTCGTCCCGTCCATCGTGAACATCGCCCTGTGGAGCAACCTCGGCTACAACATGGTGGTCTTCTACGCCGCCCTCCAGGCCGTGCCCCGCGAGGTGATCGAGGCGTCCGTCGTGGACGGCGCCGGGCCGGTGCGCACCGCGCTCCAGGTCAAGACGCCGCTGGTACGGGCGTCCATCGTGATGGTCTCGATCTTCACCCTGATCTGGGCGCTCCAGCTGTTCACCGAGCCGATGCTGCTCAGCCAGTCCTCGCCGATGATCAACTCGCGGTTCTCGCCCAGCATGTACATCTACGACGCGGCCTTCACCCGCAACAACTACAGCCTCGCCGCGGCCGCCTCGGTGGTCCTGCTGGTGTGCACCATCGCCCTGTCCTACGGCGTCACCCGTTTCACCGGCCGCGCCGACTCCGAGGAGGCCCGATGAGCGCCGCCGACAGCTCCCTGCTCCGCCCGAGGCTGCTGGGGAGGGCGACCGTCAACGTGGTCGTCGCTGTCTCTGTCCTCTACACCCTGCTGCCGGTGCTGTGGCTGGTGCTGGCCTCGGCCAAGAACCGCGACGCGCTGTTCAGCAGCGACCTGCTGTCCCTGAGCGACTTCTCCCTCCTGCAGAACCTCCGGGACGTCTTCGCCATGGACGGCGGGCTGTACGGCCGCTGGTACGTCAACAGCCTGCTGTACGCGGTGATCGGCGCCGCCGTCGGCGCACTGGTGAGCGTGGCCTGCGGCTACGCCTTCGACAAGTACCGCTTCCGGCACAAGGAGAAGCTGTTCGGCCTGGTGCTGGCGGCGGTGATGGTGCCGCAGACCGTGCTCGCGCTGCCGCTGTACCTGATGGCGTCCGAGGCCGGCCTGGTCAACACCTTCTGGGCGGTCTTCATCCCGGTGCTGTTCAATCCGTTCGGTGTCTACCTCGGCCGGATCTTCGCGCGCGGCTACGTGCCGGACGAGGTGCTGGAGGCGGCCCGGGTGGACGGTGCCGGCGAGCTGACCACGTACGCCCGGGTGGCGTTCAGGATGCTGGGCCCGGGTCTGATCACCGTCTTCCTGTTCCAGCTGACCGCGATCTGGAACAACTTCTTCCTGCCCATGGTGATGCTGTCCGACCAGGACCTGTATCCCGTCAGTCTCGGCCTGTACCAGTGGAACAGCTCGGCCTCCGTGTCGCCCGAGTACTACCCCGTGGTCATCATGGGCTCACTGCTCGCCGTACTGCCGCTCATTCTCGCCTTCGTGCTGCTCCAGCGCTTCTGGCGCAGCGGCCTGACCGCCGGAGCCGTCAAGTGACCGTGCACGACCCAGGACCCGGCCCCCGGCCCCGTGCCGCCGTGGCCATGTCCCCGGACGCCGCCTCGGCCGTCCTCGATCCCCAGTCCCTGGCCGCGTTCCGCCGGGTGTGCGACCTGGCGCCGTTCCCGGTGCTCGACGACCTGACCACGGCGCGGGCGAGATCCGTGCTGGCGGACGTGGAGCTGCTGATCACCGGGTGGGGCTGTCCGCCGCTGGACGCGGACGTGCTGCGGTCGGCGCCCCGGCTGCGGGCCGTGGTGCACACGGCGGGCAGCGTCCGCGGGCACGTCACGGACGCGTGCTGGGAGCGGGGGATCGAGGTCTCCTCGGCCGCCGCGGCCAACGCGCTGCCGGTGGCCGAGTACACCCTCGGCATGATCCTGCTGAGCGGCAAGCGGGTGCTGGAGCGGGCCCGCGACTACCGGGTGTCCCGGACGCGCGGCGACTGGCTGCGCACCTCGCGCGGCGTCGGCAACTACCGCCGCACGGTGGGCGTCCTGTCCGCCTCGCTGATCGGCCGCCGGGTCGTCGAGCTGCTGCGGCCGCACGACGTCGAGATCCTGCTGCACGACCCGTTCGTGAGCGACGCGGAGGCGGCCGGCCTCGGCGTCGAGGCCGTGGAGCTGCCGGAGCTGTTCGCGCGGTGCGACACCGTCAGCGTGCACACCCCGCTGCTGCCCACGACCCGTGGTCTGGTGAGCCGTCCGCTGATCGACGCGATGCCCGCCGACGCGGTGCTGATCAACACCTCCCGGGGAGCGGTGATCGACCAGGAGGCGCTCACCGACGCCGTCGTGGCCGGCCGCATCCGGGCCGTGCTGGACGTCACCGACCCCGAGGCGCTGCCGCCGGACCACCCGCTGTGGGACTGCGAGAACGCCCTGATCACTCCGCACCTCGCCGGCTCCGAGGGCAACGAGTGGCGCCGTCTGGCCGACCTCGCCCTCGCCGAGACGACCCGCTGGGCGTCCGGTTCCGGCTTTCTCCATCCCGTACGACGCGAAAGGCTGGCGTTCCTGGCATGAGCATCCCGTTCGAACTGCCCCCCGAGGACCGTGCGTCGAGCTCGTACACCGGTTACACCCGCGCCCACTGGGAGGCCGTCGCGGACGGGCTGCTGTGGGCCGCGTGGCGCTGGAGCACCCCCGGCCGCGCGCTGCTGGACCTGCCGGGCCGGCCCTCGCGTTCGGGGGTGCGCTCCGACGGTCTCGAGGGGTTCGCGCGGACGTTCCTCGCGGCGGGCTTCCGGGTCGCCGGGGCGGGCGGCGCGGACCCCCGCGGCTGGCTGGACCGTTACGCGGAGGGTCTCGCCGCGGGCACCCTCACCCCCGGCCGGGAGGACACCGAGTCCTGGCCGGTGATCCTCGACCACGACGTGCAGGGCCAGCCCATGGTCGAGTCGGCGTCGGTGGCGCTCGGGCTGCGGCTGACCGCGCCGTGGCTGTGGAAGCACCTCGACTCCGGCGTGCAGGACCGGGTTGAGGAGTGGCTGCGCGGTGCGCTGCGGCACGTGCCGGCGCCCAACAACTGGTACCTGTTCCCCTACACGGTCGCCGGGTTCCTGGAGTCCGTCGGCCGGGGCGACGCCGAGACGGCCGCGGCCCGGGAGCGGGCGCTGGAGCTGATGGAGGGCTGGTACCGGGGGGAGGGCTGGTACGCCGACGGCGACGGACGCGCCTTCGACCACTACAACGGGTGGACCCTGCACCTCTACCCGGTGCTGGACGCCCACCTGGGCGGCGACACCGACGCCCTCGCCCGGTACGGGGACCGGCTGCGGGCCCACCTCGACGGCTTCGCCCTGATGTTCGGGGCCGACGGGGCGCCGCTGCACTTCGGCCGCTCGCTCACCTACCGCTTCGCCGCGTCGGCGGCCGTGGGCCTGGGCGCCCTCACCGGGCACACGCCGCTGACGCCGGGTGCCTCGCGGCGGCTGGTGAGCGGCAGCCTGCGGTACTTCGTGGACCGCGGGGCGCTGACGGACGAGGGGCTGCTGAGCCTGGGCTGGTACGGCCCGCACGAGGCGACCCTGCAGGAGTACTCGGGTCCCGCCTCCCCGTACTGGGCGTCGAAGGCGTTCGTGTCCCTCCTCGCCCCGGCGGAGCACCCGCTGTGGACGGCGGCGGAGGAGCCCGCACCGGTGGAGCAGGCGGACCGGGTCCTGGCGCTGACCGCGCCGGGGCTGCTGGTGCAGGCGACCCGCGGCGACGGGATCGTACGGCTGCACAACCACGGCAGCGACCATGTCCGGCCGCACGAGGGCGAGTCGGCCGCCGAGGACGACCCGCACTACGGGCGGCAGGCCTACTCGACGCGGACGGGTCCCACGGCGCGGCAGAACGTGGCCGACAACCACCTGTCGGTCGAGGTGAACGGCCGGTCCAGTGTGCGGCGCCGCGTCCGGCCGCTGGGCGTGGGGCAGGGCGACGGCTGGGGCTGGGCGGCGTCCTGGCACCGGCCCGTGTTCAGGGGCGGGCCGCCCATGGTGCCGGGGCTGCGGGTGGAGAGCGTGACCGTGGCCCGGGGACCGTACGAGCTGCGGGTGCACCGGGTGGTCGGCGCGCCGCCCGGAGCGCGGGTCACGCACACCGGGTGGGCCACGGGCCCCGAGGAGTCGCTGACCTCGACGCTGCACGGCCTGTACGGCTGGGAGCCCGGAACGGAGACCGTGCGTGCCCCGCAGGGCACCGCGTACGTGCCGTGGGCGGAGCTGCCCCGGCTGTCCGGCGCGGCGGGCGGCACCTCCGTGCACGTCGGGCTGGCCGCGCTGACGGGGGAACCGGTGGTCGCCCCGGCCGCCGCCGCGGTGACGGAGGTGGTGCCCGGCGAGGACGGCGTGGAGGTGGTCTGGGCGGACGGCGCCCGCACCCGGGTCTCGTTCGGCCCGGTGGGGGTGACGCACACGGAGGGACAGGACCTGTCACTGAGGTGACCGTGGTCGGCGCGAGTCCTGCGCGGTTCGGTGGGAGCGTACGCCCATGGATCCGACGGTCAGGAGGGCGTCGCATCTCCCGGTTCGCAGGCGCCGATGCCCGTGGCGGATCGGGTGACTGCGCCGTGCTCGCCGGTGCCGGTGGACGGGCTGCCGGTCATGGTGGCGACCGCTTCGGCCGCCGTGGCGTGGACCGGCAGGACCGCGTCGACTCCGGTGAGGACGAGCATGCGCATCAGGCGGTCGGGGACGTTGGCGATCCGGAGTTCACCGCCCGCCTCCTGGGCGGCGTGCCAGAGGCCGATGAGCGCGCCCAGACCCGCGGAGTCGCAGAAGCCGACCTGCGACAGGTCCAGAACCAGGTGGGGGCACCCCTGTCGGATGATCTCCCGGGCGTCGTGGCGCAGGGTGTCCGCGGTGTGCATGTCCATGTCGCCGACGACGGCGGCGACGGCGAGGCCGGGGCAGGGATGCTGGACGGTCAGCTGCAGCGTGTCGGTCACGTCGGTCATCACTCCTGGCCGAAGTGTTCGGGCGCGGCGGCGGTGTGTGCGGTGGCGGAGACACTGCCGTCGGGTGTGGTGTCGGGGTGGGGGACGGACAGGGCCAGCAAGGCCACGTCGTCGCCGGCTCCGTCGGGCAGCGAGGCCAGCAGGGCGATGCTGTCTTCGACCAGGGAGGCGGCGGTGACGGGCCCGGTGCGCTGGTGGAGGAAGCCGGTCAGGCCGTCGTCACCGAGCATGGCGCCCTCGGTGGTGCGGGCTTCGATCAGCCCGTCGGTGTAGAGGAACAGGCTTTCCCCGGCCGTCAGCAGGAACGTGGTCCGGGCGAAGGGTGCCTGCGGAAAGGCGCCGACGAGCATGCCGCCCTTGGGGCGTACGGACCTCACCCAGACGGAGCCGCTGTCGTCGGGGCGGACATGGTAGGCGGGAGGGTGGCCGCCGGTGGCGACGGTGACGGTGAAGCCGCCGTCCTCCCGGGGCTCCAGGAGGCCGAAGACGACGGTGCAGAAGCGGCGGCCGGCGGTGCCGTCGGTGAGCAGCATGGTGTTGAGCGCGCTCAGCACGGTGACGGGGTCGGCGTTGATCTGGGCCGCGGTGCGCAGGGTGTGGCGGGCCAGGGCGGTGACGGTCGCGGCCTCGGGCCCCTTGCCGCACACGTCACCGAGGAAGAACGCCCAGCGGTCGCCGTCGAGGGGGAAGACGTCGTAGAAGTCGCCGCCCACGT
Organism: Streptomyces sp. BK208; assembly: GCF_004364245.1. GTDB lineage: Bacteria > Actinomycetota > Actinomycetes > Streptomycetales > Streptomycetaceae > Streptomyces. The sequence continues at coordinate 388,018 of NZ_SOAV01000001.1, forward strand.
CGTGGGCGGAGGCGGTGCGGTAGTGGCAGGCGAGCTCGAGACCCGGCACCACAGGAAGGGCCGGGGGCAGCAGGGTGCGCTGGAGGGTGGAGGCGAACGCGGCGATGGCGGCCTTGTCCTGCTCCGCCTTCTCCCGGGCCGCTCGTTCCGCCTCGGCCTGCCGTCTTTCCGCCTCCCGGCGGGCCTGCTCGTCGCGCAGTGCGCGCAGCGCCGACAGCCGCAGCTCCATCTCGTCCAGCACGATCGCGGCGAGATCGGCGAGAGTGGCCGTGTCCTCCTCGGTGATCGAGCGCGGCCGGGTGTCGAGAACGTTGACCGTGCCCAGCCGGTGCCCGTCGGGGGTGACGATCGGTGCGGCGGCGTAGAAGCGCACCCCCATCTCTCCGGCTACCAGCGGATTGCCCGCCGCGACGGGGTCCTTGAGAGTGTCGGGGATGACCATCGTGTCGTCGCGCAGGATCGCCGAGCCGCACAGGCCCGGATCACGGCCGATCTCCGCGACGCCCTCCAGGCCGTGGGCGGCCTTGAACCAGATGCGGTCGGTGTCCACGATCGTGACGGTCGCCACCGGCACGTCGAAGAGCCGGGCGGCCATCGCCGCCACCCGGTCGAACGCGCCGTCGGGCGGAGTGTCGAGGATGTCGTAGCGGCGCACCGCCGCTATACGGGCCGCCTCCGTATCCGGGTCGGGGACCAGCTCGGGGCGGCGCCCGGGAGCCGGGTCGGTGGCCGATGCCTGTTGCATGGTCGGCTTTCCTCTCCGTCGATGGGCTGCCGCCGTACACGGCACGAACCGACGCAGCCTAGAGCGCCCACGCACCCGAACGCCAATGCCGTTCGTCAGCCGGGCCCCCGACGCGGCTTCCCGCCCGGTGACGCGGCCACTTCCGCGGCCGCGGTCGGGGCCCTTCGCCCTGTCCGCTCCCGGGTGGCGCCGCTCCCCCGCACGCCCGCCCCCGGTGGCGCGCCGCCCCCGTGCCGGTGACGCTGGGACGGCACCCGTGAGAAGGAGCCGTTCCCATGCGCAAGACCTCCTGCACCGTGATCGCGGCCCTCGCCGTGTGGATGCTGTGCGCCGCCGGGGCGGATGCGGCGGTGCTCCGCGTCCCGGGCCTCCCGGGCGAGGTGACGGCGGCCGAGTGCATCCAGGGCGGCGGACTGATCATCGTCTCGGCGGACGGGGAGGGGACCGGCTCGTTCACGAAGCTCTGCCGGGGCGGCATCCACGACGGGCAGACCATCACCTGAGCCCGGCCTCCTCCTTTCCCGCACCCATGCCTTGACTCCCGAACGCTGGGTACGCGGTCACGGCCCCACCACGGCAGTCGGTACTCGAACACGACCGGGCGCGAGCAACGGCCCGCCCAGAAACGGAGAAAGGCCGATGAGCGAGGCCAATCCCCTCAAGCGAGCAGTCCACAAGGTGACCGAGGGTCTGCACGGCGAGGCCGGCGGACCGCCGGACGGGATCCCCGGCCGGCCCGGCCCCGAGTCGCCTTCGGTCGCCGAACCCACCGAGCCCCGCGAGCCGCTGCCCCCGAAGCCGGACCAGAGCGGCCCGGACACCGTGTCACCGACCGGTCAGCCCACGGGAGCCGACCAGGCGCGGGTGGCGCAGTCCGGCGCCTACCTGACGGACGCTCAGGGGACACGGCTGTACGACACCGACCACTCGCTGAAGGCGGGGCCGCGCGGTCCCGTGCTGCTACAGGACCATCACCTGCGCGAGAAGATCATGCACTTCGACCACGAGCGCATCCCGGAGCGCGTGGTGCACGCCCGGGGCGCCGGCGCGCACGGAGTGTTCCAGAGCTACGGCACGGCCGCGTCGGTCACCAAGGCCGGGTTCCTGGCCGCCGACGTGGAGACGCCGGTGTTCACGCGGTTCTCCACGGTGGTCGGCTCACGCGGGTCGTCGGACACCGTGCGCGACACGCGCGGGTTCGCGACGAAGTTCTACACCAGCGAGGGCGTCTTCGACCTGGTCGGCAACAACATCCCGGTCTTCTTCATCCAGGACGCCATCAAGTTCCCGGACGTGGTGCACGCCGCGAAGCCGCACCCGGACCGGGAGATCCCGCAGGCACAGAGCGCCCACGACACCTTCTGGGACTTCGTCTCGCTGCACACCGAGGCGACCCACCACACCCTCTTCTTCATGGGTGACCGCGGCATCCCGCGCTCCTACCGGATGATGGAGGGCTTCGGCGTCCACACCTTCCGGCTGGTGAACGCGGAGGGCGCCACGACGCTGGTGAAGTTCCACTGGAAGCCGAAGCTGGGCGTGCACTCGCTGGTCTGGGACGAGGCGCAGATCATCAACGGCGTCGACCCCGACTTCCACCGCCGGGACCTGGCGGACGCGATCGAGGCGGGCGCGTACCCGCAGTGGGAACTGGGCATCCAGACGTTCCCCGACAACCCCGAGCAGACCTTCGAGGGCATCGACCTGCTCGACCCGACCAACCTGGTGCCCGAGGAACTGGCACCGGTGCAGCCGGTCGGGCTGCTGACGCTGAACCGCAACCCGTCCAACTTCTTCGCCGAGACCGAGCAGGTCGCCTTCCACGTCGGGCACCTGGTGCCGGGTATCGACGTCACCGACGACCCGCTGCTGGCGGGGCGGCTGTTCTCGTACCTGGACACGCAGATCACGCGTCTGGGCGGCCCCAACTTCCCGCAGCTTCCGATCAACCGGCCGCAGGCGCCGGTCAACGACATGCTGCGCGACGGCATGCACCAGACGGCCGTGCACCGGGGGGTGGCGCCCTACCGGCCCAACTCCCTCGACGGCGGCTGCCCGTTCACCGCGGGTGCGGACATGAGCGCCTTCGTCGAGGCACCGGTGCGGGTGCCGGAGTCGAAGAAGGTGCGTGAGGCCCCGGAGTCGTTCGCGGACCACTTCAGCCAGCCGCGCCGGTTCTGGCTCAGCATGAGCCCGGTGGAGCGCGAGCACATCATCGGCGCCTACACCTTCGAGCTGGGCAAGTGCTACGAGCAGGCCATCCGGGAGCGGACGCTCCAGGTGCTGGCCAACATCGACCCCGAGCTGTGCGCGGGCGTCGCCGAGGGTCTGGGCCTGCCCGCCCCGGGTCCGACGGTGCCCCTGGCCGACGTCGAGCCCAGCCCGGCGCTGTCCCAGGTGGGCGGTACCTGGCCGCTGGACGGCAGGGTCGTCGGCATCGTGACCGGCGGGGCCGACCTGGAGGGCGTGGGCGCGGTACGGGAGGCGGTGCTGAACGCCGGGATGGTGCCGCTGATCGTGGCGCCGACCGGCGGGACCCTCGGCTCCGGCGACGCCGCGCTGACCGTGCAGCGCAGCTATGTCACCGCGCGGTCCGTCGAGTTCGACGCCGTACTGGTCGCGGGGACGCCCGACATGGGCGGGGACGCCTACACCCCGCGGGACTACAAGGCGGGCCCGGCGCCCGCGGGGCCGGGGGCGGTCGACCCGCGGGTGAGCCTGCTGCTGTCGGAGGCTTTCCGGCACGGCAAGGCGATCGGCGTCTGGGCGGGCGGCACGCCGGCACTGGAGGCCTCGGGTGTGCCCACCGACGCTCCCGGTGTGATCGTCGCCGACTCCGGCACCGCCGCCCTGGAGCAGGTGACGGAGCTGATGGGCTCGCACCGGGTGTGGGAACGCTTCACCACGCCGCGGGGCTGATCCACCGGGCCGCGGGGCCGGACGCCGATGCGGGCGTCCGGCCCCGCGGTGTGTTCAGCACAGGACGCGCAGCGCGCCGGGCAGCACCCTGGCCGTGACGGGCACGACGGCCTCGACCTCGCCGTCGGCGCCGTAGGGGATCGCCCGGTCCGCCTCGATGCGGACCTCCCGGCCGCGCAGGACGCGCACTTGGGGCCGGTTGACGTGGTCGCCCGTCGCCAGTTCGTTCATCAGGGCGAAGAACAGCCGCCGCGGCGCCCGGTGGATCATCACCACGTCCAGCAGGCCGTCGTCGACGCGCGCGGAGGGGGCTATGAGGCGGTTGAAGCCGTAGTAGCCGGAGTTGGCGGCCACCACCGTGTAGCCGGTGAAGGCGTGCTCCTCGCCGTCGACCGTGACCCGGTAGCGCGTGGCGCGCCAGCCCGCGACGGCCCGGACCGCCCCGGCGTAGTAGGAGGCGGCTCCCCGCAGCAGGCGCGTGTTGTTGGCGTGCCGGTTGGCGAGCGCGTCCACACCGGCGTAGACGCTGCCGAGGACGACGGTGCGGTCGTGGACGGCGGAGGTGACCTCGACGGTGTCGACGGGGCGGGGCTCGCCGTGCAGCAGCACCTCGGCCAGCCGGGCCGGTTCGGTGGGCAGCCCCAGCGCCCGGGCGAAGTCGTTGCCGCGCCCGGCCGGGACGAGGCCGAGCACGGTGTCGGTGCCGCTGAGGGCGCCGCCGATACCGCCCGCCATGCCGTCGCCGCCGACGGCGAGCACCACCCGGCCCCGCTCCCCCGCCTGCCGGGCGAGTGCGCGGGCGTGCGCGAGGCTGTGGCTGTACTCGGTCTCCAGCCCGGCCCCCGCCTCCCGCAGCAGCCGGGCCACCCCGAGCAGTGCGGCGGCCGAGGTGGCGCCGCCCGCGGTGGGGTTGACGACGGCGGTGAACTGTCGCATCGATGTGCCTCCGGGCTGACGGGTGGTGCCGGACTGTTGTCTCACGGGGGTGGGGGCGCGGGGCGGGCGGGGTCAGTCCGCGGGCAGCAGGACGCCCGGGCTGAGCAGCCCGGCCGGGTCCAGGCTCCGCTTGACGGCGCGCAGGGCCTTGACACCGAGGGGGCCGGCCTCCCGTACGTACCAGTCGCGGTGGTCGGTGCCCACCGCGTGGTGGTGGGTGATGGTGCCGCCGGCGGCGAGGATCGCGTCGTTGGCGGCGTGCTTGGCCCGGGTCCAGTGCGCCACGGCGTCCTCGCCCTGGGCTGAGACGACCGTGAAGTACAGGGAGGCGCCGTTCTCGTAGACGTGCGAGATGTGGCACATGACCAGGGGCGGGGTGCCGGCCCCGGTGAGCGTGCCGGTGAGTGCCTCGCGGACGGCGGCGTACAGGGCGGGAAGGTGCGACCAGCGGGCGGCCGTCTCCAGGGTCTCGGCGAGGGCTCCGGTGTCGAGCAGGGCGTCGCGCAGGTACGGCGCCGAGTAGCGGCCGTGTGCCCAGCGCTCACCCGGTTCCTCGCCCGCGAAGGTGCCGCCGCTCTCGCGCAGGACGGCGGCGGCCCCTTCACGGCGGTACGCGGTGTCCTCCTCGGTCCCCTCGAAGCCGACGACGGCGAGGCATCCGGCGTCCTGCTGCTGGAGGGAGGCGCCGATGGCGTCGGGCTGGGCGAGGCCGATCAGCGTCTCGGTCTCGTCGGACAGGCGCAGCACCGTGGGGCGGGGGCCGTCCTGGGCGAGCCGGCGCAGGGCGGCGGCGCCCTCGTCGAAGGAGGCGAAGCGCCAGCCCTCGTAGCGGCGGACCCGCGGTACGGGCCGGATGCGCACGGTGACGGAGGTGATGACGCCGAAGGCGCCCTCCGAGCCGAGGACGAGCTGGCGCAGGTCGGGTCCGGCGGCCGAGCGCGGGGCGCGGCCCGTGTCGAGGGTGCCCGCGGGGGTGGCGAGGGTGAGGCCGAGGACCATCTCGTCGAAGCGGCCGTACCCGGCGGAGGCCTGTCCGCTGGAGCGGGTCGCGGCGAAGCCGCCGATGGTGGCCCACTCGTAGGACTGGGGGAAATGGCCGAGGGTGTAACCGTGTTCGGCGAGCAGTGCCTCCGCCTGTGGGGCGCGCAGGCCGGGCTGGAGGGTGGCGGTGCGGGAGACCTCGTCGAGGTCGAGCAGGCGGTTCATGCGGCGCAGGTCGAGGGAGACGAACGTCCCGTCGCGCTCGGGGGCGAGGCCGCCGACGACGGAGGTGCCGCCGCCGAACGGCACGAGGGCCAGCCCGTGTTCTGCGCAGACCGCCATGACGGCCAGCACCTCGTCGTGGCCGTCCGGCAGGACGACGGCGGCGGGGGTGCCGGCGGTGTCGCCGGTGCGCATCCGCAGCAGGTCCGGGGTGGACTTGCCGCGGGTGTGCCGGATGCGGCTCTCCGCGTCCGTGCGCACGTCCCCGGCACGGTCCCCGACGGCGGCCTCCAGCGCGCGGCGGGCCTGCGTGCCCAGGGGCGAGTCGGGTACGTCGATCTCCGCCAGCGGGAGGGCGGCGGTCTCGCGGGGCTTGACGCCGAGCAGTTCGCGCAGCAGTCCGGTCACCGTGTCGGGCAGCGGCGTCGCCCTGGCCGGGTCGCCCCAGCCGTTCCACAGCATGTCCATGGCCTGTCGTCCTCACGGTCGCTGCGAGGGATGCCGTACGCATCGCCCCGCTGGGCGTTACACTGTTACACATGACGCCCAACCGTCACAACCATGCGAGGCAGACCCCCTCGGACAACGACACGGTGCTGGACGCCGTGCGCGACTGCGTGATGGCCGTCGGGGTGCGGCGCACCACGATGACCGACGTCGCCCGCCGCGCCGGCGTCTCCCGGATGACGCTGTACCGGCGGTGGCCGGACGTCCGGTCCCTGGTCGGCGACCTGATGACCCGGGAGTGGATCGCGGTGGCCACCGGCGCGATGCCCGCGCCCGCCCAGGGCACCGACACCCGCTCGCGCATCGTCGAGGGGCTGGTGGCCGGAGTGGAGGCGTTCCGCGCCCACCCCCTCTTCCGCAAGATCGTCGACGTCGACCCGGAGCTGCTCCTGCCCTACGTCCTGGACCGGCGCGGAGCCAGCCAGGAAGCCCTGCTGGGGCTGCTGGCCGACGCGCTGGCGGAGGGCCACGCCGACGGGTCGGTCCGCCGGGTGCACACCGGGCGCCAGGCCCGGTCGGTGCTGCTGGTCGTGCAGTCCTTCGCCCTGTCGCTGCGGACCATGACCGACGAGGACGACGCCGACCTGTCCCCCGCCGCCCTCCTCGCCGAGTTGCGCACCCTCCTGGAGAGGACCCTCACGCCATGAGCCCCACCAGCAGCCCCGCCGCCGGGGCCTCCCTGTCCGCCGCCCGGCGCTCGCGCGAGCTTGCCGGCACCGTCGGCGGCCCGGTCGTGGACGTCCTCGTCGTCGGTCTCGGCGCGACCGGCGCCGGCGCCGCTCTGGACGCCGCCGCCCGGGGTCTGAGCGTGGCCGCCGTGGACGCCCACGACCTGGCCTTCGGCACCTCCCGCTGGAGCTCGAAGCTCATCCACGGCGGCCTGCGCTATCTCGCCTCCGCCCAGCTCGACGTCGCCCACGAGAGCGCGGTGGAGCGCGGCGTGCTGATGGAGCGCACCGCGCCCCACCTGGTGCGGGCGCAGCCGTTCGTGCTGCCGCTCACCCCCTTGGTCTCCCGTGCCCAGGGCGCGCTGGCGTGGGCGGGGTTCCGGGCCGGGGACACCCTGCGGCTCGCGGCGCGCACCGCGCGGGCCACCCTGCCCGCGCCGCGGCGCCTGTCCGCCGTGGAGACCCGGCACCTCGCCCCGGCACTGCGCTCGGACCGGCTGCGCGGCGGCCTGCTCTCCTGGGACGGCCGGCTCACCGACGACGCCCGGCTGGTGACCGCGCTCGCCCGCACCGCGGCCCACCGCGGCGCGCGGATCCTGACCCGGGTCAGGGCACTGGAGCTGACCGGCTCGGGCGCCCGGGTGCGCGACGAGCTGACCGGCGAGGAGGGGCTGATACGGGCCCGCGCGGTGATCAACGCGTCCGGGGTGTGGGCGGGCGGCCTCGTGGACGGCATCCGGGTCCGCCCTTCCCGCGGCACCCACCTCGTCCTGCGCTCCGAGCACCTCGGTCCGCTCCCGGCCGGTCTGCACGTGCCGGTCCCCGGGGAGACCAACCGCTTCGTCCTCGTCCTGCCCCAGGGCGACGGCCGTGTCTACGTCGGCCTCACCGACGAGCCGGTGGACGGAGACGTCCCTGACGTGCCGGAGGTGCCCGAGACCGACATCGGCTTCCTGCTGGACGTGCTCGGCTCGGTGCTGGACGTGCCGGTCCGCCGCGAGGACGTGGTGGGCGCCTTCGCGGGACTGCGCCCCCTGCTCGACACGACCCCGTCGGACCGGCCCGGCACCGCCCCCCGCACGGCCGACGTCTCGCGCAGGCACGCCGTGCTCACCTCCTCCGAGGGCGTGATCACGGTGGTCGGCGGCAAGCTCACCACGTACCGGCGGATGGCCGAGGACGCCGTGGACGCCGCCGTCGCCGCCCGCGGCCTGGCCGCCGGACCGTCCCCCACCGCCGCGCTGCCCCTGGTCGGCGCCGCCGCCCCGCACACCCTGTCGGCGCTGCGGGCACCACGCCGCCTGATCCGCCTGTACGGCACCGAGGCCCCGGCCGTCCAGGCACTCGCCGCCCGGGAGCCCCGCCTCGCCGAGCGCGTCCTGCCGGGCCACCCGGTCACCGGCGCGGAACTGGTCTGGGCGCTGCGCCACGAGGGCGCCCTCGACGAGGCCGACCTGCTCGACCGCCGCACCCGCATCGGCCTGGTCCCCGAGGACCGGGCGGCAGCCCTGAACGCCGTACGCACCCTCGTCGGTGAGCACGGTGAGAACGCGGGGACCGGCGGGAGCGCGGCGGTCCCCGGCTCCGCCGCGGCGGAGAACGGCTGAAGCCGGCCGCCGGCTCCCGGCCCGGACCCGCCCGGCTCGCGGGCTGGGGCGCCGAGCCGGGCGGGTCGGGCCGGGCGGGGCCGGCCGGTGCGGCGGGCGCCCGGAGGGGCGGGCGCCGGCCGGTCAGCTGTCGGGGTCGTCCTGCTGGACGGCCCTGCGGAGTTTCGCCTCGATCTTGTGCCGGGACTGACCTCCCTCCTTGACGTACTCCGCCATCGCGGTCCGCGCGTCCCGGTCAAGGTCGCGCCAGGCCCGCACGGCCGTCTCGTAGGTCTCCGACTGCCGCGGGGTCCACTGATGCTGCGTGGGCGGCCCGTACGAGTCGCGCAGCTCCTCGACCCGGTGCTGTGCCAGGTCCGCCGCGCGGCGTTTGTGCACGAGCTCCTCGAATGTGTGTGCCACCACATCTCGACGGTAGTCAGAGGAGCGTCTTCGCGCGCGTCGAGCCCGCCGCGACCGGGTCCGGCCGATCCACCCCGGTCCGCCCAAGTGGTCCACTCGGACCCCGAAGAGCCTTAACATCGACCCACCGACGACGGCCGGGCTACATGCGGCACACACGAGAGGCGAGGTCAGCGTGGCGGAGACCGAGGGAGCGGCAGTACCGGAACGGCTGCTGATCACCCGTACCACCACGGGCGGCGGCGTGAGCCTCGTGACCCTCGCCGGAGAGGTCGACCTCGACGGCAGCGCCCCGCTGCGCGAGGTCCTGCTGGCCTCGGTGGAGTCGGCGCCGGGCACGGTGGTGGACTTCGGCGGGGTGGGGTTCCTGGACTCCAGCGGCATCAACGTGCTCATCTCCGCACACCGGGCCGCCGAGGACCGAGGCGTCTGGTTCCGGCTCGCCGCCCCGCGCGACGCCGTCGAACGCGTGCTGCGGCTGGTGGGGGTCGACACGCTCATCCCCTGCTACCCGAGTGTGGAGCAGGCCCTGACCGCCTGAGGGTCAGGTGAGCGGCAGACGCGCGGACACCGTCTTCCCCGTCGCGTTCGGCTTGGTGATGACCTCGCCGCACAGCCGCGTCACGATCTCCAGGCCGTGCCGGCCGATCCGCAGGGGATCACGGGGCAGGAACGTGGGGAAGGCGTCCCCGGTGTCCGACACCGCGATCTCCACGGCGTCGCCCACCAGGGTCAGCTCCAGCCGGCAGGGGCCGGGCGCGTGCCGCACCGCGTTCGTCACCAGCTCGCTCGCCACCAGGCGGGCGGCGTCCGGGAAGGTGTCCGCCAGGTCGACGTCCCGCTCGGCGAGTCGCGCGACGAAGCCGTGCACGACGTCCCTGGAGGCGGGGATCATCGCCGATCCGCCTCTGAACTCCACGACCGAGGACAGGAGGGAGGAGCCCGCGGTGTCGGGTCCGTGCGCCGGGGTCATACCGAGCCTCACCGTCCGGTCCAGGGCCGAGTGGAGGAAGCGAAGGCTCCCCGGCTCTCACGATACGCACCAGGGCGCACTCCACGACTCCTTTGCCCCAACTTCCGCCGGGCGCCCCGGCTTTTGAGCGGACCGGCGCACACTGTGCCACGACGTCCGGCGCCGCCCCGGCCCCCGAGGGGGCGGGACGGCGCCGGACGCGGCCGAAGGGCGCGGCGGGTCAGGAGGCGGTGCAGCCGCCGACCGTCGGCGCGGCGTCGCTGCCGTTCTTCGTCACGGTGAACCCGAAGCTGGTGGACGCTCCGGCCGCCAGGGTGCCGTTCCAACTCGGTCGCACCGTCAGGACGTTGCCGCTCCGGGTGGGCGTGCCGTTCCACAGGGAGGAGACGGTCTGCTGCGCGGGCAGGGTGACCGTGGCGGTCCAGGAGCTGATCGGCTCACCGCCCGCGGTGATGGTGACCTGACCGTTGTAGCCGCTGTTCCAGTCGGCGGTCCTGGTGTACGTGGCGGTGCAGCTCACGGTGCCGTCACCCGGGTCACCGGGGTCACCCGGGTCGCCCGGGTCTCCGGAGCCGCCGAGGGCCGCCAGGACGGCGTCGTAGGCCGGCTTCTCGGTGTAGTTGCCGTCGAACAGCAGCGGGGTGCCGCTGCTGCGCCACGAGTACTTGTCGGTGATGCCCCACACCGTGAGGCCGGTGCAGCGGTCCACCGCGAGGCAGGCCTCGACGACCTTGGTGTAGTTGGCGGCCTGCGCCGAGCCGGAGCCCTCGATGTCCAGCTCCGTGATCTGCACGTCGACGCCGAGGTCGGCGAAGCGCTGGAGGTTCTGCCGGTAGTCGGAGGGGACCGGCGAGTTGGGGTTGAAGTGGGACTGGAAGCCGACGCAGTCGATGGGCACGCCGCGGGACTTGAAGTCCTTGACCATGGTGTAGACGGCATTGCTCTTCGCGTTGACGCCGTCGGTGTTGTAGTCGTTGTAGCAGAGCTTGGCGGCCGGGTCGGCGGCACGGGCGGTGCGGAACGCCTCCTCGATGAAGCCGTCGCCCAGCTTGTCCTGGAAGGGCGAGCTGCGCCGGGCACCGCTGCCGCCGTCCTGGAACGCCTCGTTGACGACGTCCCAGCTGTGGATCTCTCCCTTGTAGTGGCCCATCAGGCCGTTGATGTGGTTGTTCATCGCGGTGCGCAGGTCGGAGGCGCCCAGCGAGCCCACCCAGGAGGGCAGTTGGGAGTGCCAGACGAGGGTGTGACCCCGCACGTCCATGCCCTGGCTCTGCGCGTGGTCCACGATCCGGTCGGCGGAGGTGAAGGTGAAGGTGCCGCGGCTGGGCTCGGTGGCGTCCCACTTCATCTCGTTCTCGGGCGTCACCGAGCTGAACTCGCGGTCGAGCGTGGCGGCGTAGTCGGCCTCGCCCAGGTGGCTCGCCGCGACGGCGGTTCCGAAGTAGCGGCCCTGGCCGGCCGCCGCGGAGCCGAGCGTGTCGGCGGCCTCGGCCGAATGGGCCGCGGCCGTCAGCGCGGCCGCGGCCACGAGACCGGCGGTGGCCGCCCTCGACAGACGTCTGATCATGCGCATGTCATCCCGTTCCTTGCATCGGTGTGCGGGGGCCGTTCGGAAGGGCGGAAGTCGCCGGACTCCGACCAGAAGGGCCGAAAGTTTCGCTACGATTTCCGAATGTCGCGGAGGAGATTACGGACTCCCGTCCGCGAGGTCAACGCCCCCGTCGCGGTCACCTCCCGGTCACCCGTGCGGACCGACCGCGTGCGCGACCCGCGGGCGGTGGCGCATTCTTGCTGTGTCACCCGCGCGGCGGCGCACGGACGAGGTGGGGCCGATGAGTACGGGCGCCGGGAACACCGGGAACACCGGGAACACCGGGAACACCGGGAACACCGACAGGATGCCGGGACGGCTGACGGCGCTGCTGATCGACGCCTCCACGCGGGCGATCGGCGCGGCCGGCGGCCATGTGGGCGGTGTGTACCTGCGCTCCCCCACCCCCGGCCTGCTGCGGCTGGCCGTCCTCGCCGGACTGCCGGGACCGCTGTTCCGCCCCTGGTGGCGGCTGCACGCCGACAGTCCCTTCCCGGTCGCCGACGCATACCGGCTGGGCGTACGCGTGGTGCTGCCCAACGCCCCCGAGACGATGCGCCGGTATCCCCAGTTCGCGGCCGGTCTGCCGTTTCCCTTCGGGTCCCTGTACGTGCCCGTCGCCACGGCGAGCCGGACCTACGGCGTGCTGACGGTCCTGCGTCCCCCCGCCCCCGACGCCGCCGACGTGCTGGAGGGCGCGGACGCGATGGCCGGCCTGGCGCACGGTCTGGCCGCGGCACTGGAGCGGCTGGACGCCGACCGGCACGCGCCACCGGTCTCCTGGGAGGGCGAGCCGCTGTGCGTACGGCCGCCCGCCTCGCGGCGGCTGCCGCAGCGTGCCGGAAGTTTCGACTGGGATCCGGACTCCGGCGCCCTCACCCCGGACGAGCCGATGTGCGCCCTGCTGGGCGTCGCGGCCGAAGCGGCCGGAACCCCGGTCACGCTCGACACGCTCACCGGCGGCCTGGTCCCCGGCGACGGCCACCGGCTCGCCGCGGCGCTGCGGGACACCGCCGCCGGGCGGCCGCCCGGGCTGCCCCTGCACGTTCGGACCAGGGACGGCGCACCGCGCCTGGTGGAGCTGTGGCGGCCGCGGTCGGCGCCGCCCGTCGGCGGGCCGGTGCGGGGGACCGTGCGCGACCTCTTCGCCGGCACCGTGGCCGACGCCGCGGCCGACCTGCTGCCGGAGGGTGTCCTGTGCGTGGACCGGCTCGGCACCGTCGTCTACGCGAACCCCCGCGCCGCCGGGTTCCTGGGCGGGACGCGGGCGGCGCTGGTCGGCCGTTCGCTGTGGGAGGCGGTGCCCTGGCTGGACCAGGCCGCCTACGAGGACCACCTGCGCGGTGCGCTGCTCTCCCCCGAACCGGTCCGCTTCCATGTCCGGCGGCCGCCGGACACCGGCCACCGCACGGCGCCGCGGCCCTACGAGGGTGACTGGCTCGCCGTCTGCGTGTATCCCGGACCCGACTTCATGACGGCCACGCTCCGCCCGGCCAACCGGGTGGCCGACGCCTCCGCCGGCCTCACGCCCGAGCACGGCGCGCCCGAGGCGGATCCCTCGGCCGACCCGCCGGTCGCCTCCACGGCACCGGAGTACCGCCCCATCGTCCTGGCCGTGGCCCTGACCGAGGCGGTCACCGCCCGCCAGGTGTCCGCCGTGGTCGTACGGGAGCTGCTCTCGGCGTTCGGCGGCCGCCGCCTCGCCATCTACCTGCTCCAGGACCGCCATCTGCACCTGGCCTGGGAGACGGGCTTCCCGCCCGGCTTCCTCGCCCCCTTCGAAGGGGTGCCGCTGGACGCCCGGCTGCCCGGCGTGGAGACGCTGACCAGCGGCAGGCCCCTCTTCTTCGACACGATGCAGGCGCTCGCCGCCGCGTACCCGGGCATCCCGCTGGACGCCACGGAGGGCGCCCGCGCCTTCCTGCCGCTGATCGCCTCCGGGCGCCCGGTCGGCTCCTGCATCCTCGGCTTCGAACGTGCCCGGGGCTTCAGCGCCGAGGAGCGCTCGGTGCTCACCGCCCTCGCCGGGCTCATCGCCCACGCCATGGAGAAGGCCCGGCGCTACGAGTCCGAGACCGCGCTCGCCCGCGGGCTGCAGGAGGTGCTGCTGCCCCGGCGGCTGCCCGCGCACCCGCTCCTGGAGACCGCGGGCCGCTATCTGCCCGGCACCCAGGGCATGGAGGTGGGCGGCGACTGGTACGACGTGGTGGCCTCCGGGGACGGCATGGCGCTGGTCATCGGGGACGTGCAGGGCCACGGTGTGCAGGCCGCGGCCACCATGGGGCAACTGCGCAGCGCCGTGCGTGCCTTCGCCCTCGGAGACCGTCCGCCCGACGAGGTGATGAGCGGGGTCGACCACCTGCTGGCCGATCTGGACCCCGGTCTGTTCGCGAGCTGCTGCTACATCCGGCTCGACCCGGCCACCGGACGTGCCCGCGCCGCCCGCGCGGGCCATCCGCCGCCGTTGCTGCGCCACCCGGACGGACGCACCGGGACCCTCGACCTGCCCGGCGGGATGGTGCTCGGGGTGGACCCGGGCGCGCCCTACCCGCTGACCGAGTTCGAGATGGAGCCCGGTGCCGTGCTCGCCCTCTACACGGACGGTCTCGTGGAGCGGCCCGGCACCGACATCGACGACGGGATCACCGCCCTCGGCCGTGCCCTCGCCCGGGCCGGGGCGCCCGCCGCACAGCCGGGGAACCGTTCACTCGCGGGCGTCGCGGACCGCATCGTGGTGACCGCCCGGCACACCACGGACCGCCCCGACGACATCGCGCTGCTGCTCGCCACCCGCCGGGCCCGGCCCGGGAGCACCGGGTGAGACCGGCCGCGGACGGTCCGCGTCCTGCCGGGGCGTACCCGAGCGGGCCCCGTCCGGCGGCCCGTCCTGCCCCAGGGGGTGCCCCTCGCCTCCCGGGGCCCGGCAGTGTAGACATGAGCACATGGTCCGACTGATGGGTCGATCGGGAGAACGGTCACCCCGTCGTCCCGGCGGCCCGCACGCCCGACACCGGCAGGACGCGGACCGGTCACGGCGGGGAGGGGCCGCGGGGCGGCCTGCCTCGGCACTGCGCTCCGCACTGTCCGGACGCAGTGTGGCCGGCCAGGTCTTCGTGATGAACGTGGTCATCGTGCTGCTGCTGGTGGTGGCCGCGGCGGTGGCGCTGGTGCTCCAGGTGCGGCACGACAGCACGGTGGAGGCCCGCAACCGCTCCGTCTCCGTGGCCGCGACCTTCGCCAACTCCCCCGGCGTCCGCGAGGCGCTGCGCGCCCCCGACCCCTCGGCGGTGCTCCAGCCCCGCGCCGAGGCGGTGCGCAAGGCCACGGGCGTCGACTTCGTGGTCGTCACCAACCCGGAGGGCATCCGCTACACCCATCCCAAGCCGGACCGCATCGGCAAGAAGTTCGTCGGGAACATCGAGCCCGCACTGGCCGGGGAGACGGTGACGGAGGAGATCGAGGGCACCATCGGCCCACTGGTCCAGGCCATCGTGCCCGTCGAGGACCCCGACGGCAGAGTGGTGGGCACGGTCTCGGCGGGCATCACGACGGAGAACGTGGGCGGCGTCGCCGACCGTCAGCTGCCCCTCGTGCTGATCGCGGCCGCCGTCGGACTGGCCCTGGCGACGGGGGGCACGGCGCTGGTCAGCCGGCGGCTGATGCGGCAGACGCACGGCCTGGGGCCGCACGAGATGACCCGGATGTACGAACACCACGACGCCGTCCTGCACAGCGTCCGCGAGGGTGTGCTCATCGTCGGCGCCGAGGGCAGGCTGCTGCTCTCCAACGACGAGGCCCGGCGGCTGCTCGACCTGCCCGCCGACGCCGAGGGGCGGCCGGTCGGCGCGCTCGGACTGCCGTCGGACCTGGCGGAGCTGCTGGCCTCCGGTCAGACCGCCACCGACGAGGTGCACCTGGTCAAGGACCGGCTGCTGGCCATCAACCAGCGTCCCACCGACGTGCGGGGCGGCCCGGCCGGCAGCGTCGCCACCCTGCGCGACTCCACCGAGCTGCGCGCCCTGTCCGGCCGGGCCGAGACCGCCCGGGAGCGCCTGGACATCCTCTACGCGGCCGGGGTGGGCATCGGGACCAGTCTGGACGTCACGCGCACCGCCCAGGAACTGGGCGAACTGGCCGTGCCCCGGTTCGCGGACTACGTCTCCGTCGACCTGTTCGACACCGTGCTGGCCGGCGGTCAGCCGGGCGGCGTGACACCGCTGCGCCGCACCGCGCTCAGCGGCATCACCGGGGAGGTCCCGCTGTATCCGGTGGGACACCAGATCCGCTACGTGGACTCCTCGCCCCAGGCCCGCACGCTGCGCACCGGCCGGGCCGTCCTGGAGCCCCGGCTCGGCGAGGCCCCGGGCTGGCAGGCGCAGGACCACGAGCGTTCCGCGCAGGTGGTGGAGTACGGCGTCCACTCGTTGATCACCGTCCCGCTGCGCGCGGGGACCCTGGTGCTGGGGGTGGTGTGCTTCTGGCGTTCGGTCAAGCCCGAGCCGTTCGACGAGGACGAGCTGGCGCTGGCCGAGGAGCTGGTCGCGCGGGCCGCCGTCTCCATCGACAACGCCCGCCGCTACACCCGCGAGCACAGCATGGCGGTCACCCTCCAGCGCAGCCTGCTGCCCCGCAGGCTGCCCGACCAGAACGCCCTGGACGTCGCCTACCGCTACCTGCCCGCGCAGGCGGGGGTCGGCGGGGACTGGTTCGACGTGCTGCCGCTGTCCGGGGCCCGGGTCGCGCTCGTCGTCGGAGACGTCGTCGGGCACGGGCTGCACGCCGCGGCCACCATGGGCCGGCTGCGGACGGCGGTGCACAACTTCACCGCTCTCGACCTGCCGCCCGACGAGCTGCTGGGACTGCTGGACGAGCTGGTCGGCCGCATCGACCAGGACGAGGCGGCCGACGACAGCACCGCCCCGGTGACCGGCGCGACCTGCCTCTACGCGATCTACGACCCGGTCGCCGGCTCCTGTGTGATCGCCCGGGCGGGTCATCCGCCGCCCGCCCTGATCCGGCCCGACGGCACCGTGGAGTTCCCCGAGGTGCCCGCGGGGCCCCCGCTGGGCCTGGGCGGACTGCCCTTCGAGACGACGGAACTGCGGCTGGCCGAGGGCAGCCGCCTCGTGCTGTACACCGACGGGCTGGTCGAGGACCGCGAGCACGACATCGACGTCGGCCTGGAAGAGCTGCGCCGAGCGCTGGAGGCGGCCGGTGAGACTCCCGAGGAGACCTGCCGGACGGTCCTGGACGCCCGGCTGCCGGACCGCCCGGGCGACGACATCGCCCTGCTGGTGGCCCGTACCCGGACGCTGGGCCCGGACCAGGTCGCCGAGTGGGACGTGCCGAACGATCCGGCGGCCGTCGCCCAGGTGCGTTCCCAGGTCACCCGGCGGCTGGACGAGTGGGGCCTCGACGAGCTGGCGTTCACCACGGAGCTGATCCTCAGCGAGCTGGTCACCAACGCGATCCGGTACGGAGGCGAGACCGTCCACGTGCGGGTGGTGCGTGACCGCAGCCTGATCTGCGAGGTGTTCGACAGCAGCAGCACCTCCCCCCATCTGCGCTACGCGGCCATGACGGACGAGGGCGGGCGCGGACTGTTCCTGGTCGCGCAGCTCGCGGAGCGGTGGGGAACCCGCTACACGCCGGCCGGCAAGGTCATCTGGGCGGAGCAGCCGGTGCCCTGACGGGAACGGGCCGGGGCGGGAGCCGGTCCGTACCGATCATGTGCGAGGCGGGTGCCCAGTACGCCGATTGTCTGATAGGAAACCTTCCTATCAGTGCCCGGCACTCCCGACCCCCACGACTCCTGGAGATTCCGTGCGGCACCCCATCCCTGATCCGGCGCGCCCCGAAGGGCCTTCGCGCCGTACCGTGCTCGCCATGGCTTGTGTGTCCCTGGCGACGGTCCCCCTCCTCACCCCCTCGCGCGCCTCGGCGGCATCCGCGCGCGTGACGGGACTCGACGACCCGGCGAAGAAGGAGATCGCCATGCAACTGGTGTCGAGCGCCGAGAACTCCTCGCTCGACTGGAAGGCGCAGTACCGCTACATCGAGGACATCGGCGACGGCCGCGGCTACACCGCCGGCGTCGTCGGCTTCTGCTCGGGCACCGGCGACATGCTCGACCTGGTCGAGCTGTACGCCCGGCGCAACCCCGGGAACGTCCTCGCGCCCTACCTGCCGGCGCTGCGCCGGGTGGACGGCTCGGACTCCCACGAGGGACTGGACCCCGCCTTCCCGGACGACTGGCGCCGGGCCGCGGACGAGGATCCGCAGTTCCGCCGCGCCCAGGACGACGAGCGCGACCGCGTGTACTTCGACCCGGCGGTCCGGCGCGGCAAGGAGGACGGGCTGCGCACGCTGGGCCAGTTCGCGTACTACGACGCGATCGTCATGCACGGCGACGGCGGCGACCCGCTGAGCTTCGGCAGCATCCGCGAGCGGGCCCTGGGCCGTGCCCGGCCGCCGGCTCAGGGCGGCGACGAGGTCGCCTACCTGCACGCCTTCCTCGACGAGCGGGTGTGGGCCATGAGGCAGGAGGAGGCGCACAGCGACACCAGCCGGGTCGACACGGCGCAGCGCGTCTTCCTGGACGAGGGGAATCTGGACCTGGATCCGCCGCTGGACTGGTACGTCTACGGGGACCGCTACCACATCGGCTGATCCCTCCGGGCCCCGGTGAGGCCGGCGGCCCCGGAACCTCCGGGGCCGCCGCGCACGACGCGGGCCGCGGAACCGGCCGTGTGCCGGTTCCGCGGCCCGCGCGGGGTGCGAAGCGTTCCGGGGTCAGTGCCGGAACACGTCCTTGCCCTTCTCCTTGGCCTGCCGTGCGTCGCCCTTTGACTGCTCGGCGCGTCCCTCGGCCGTCATCCTCTCGTTGCCGACGGCCCGGCCGACCGTTTCCTTGGCCTTCCCCTTGGCCTGCTCCGTCTTCGCCTTGGACTTCTCATTGGCGGCCACAGTGCTTCACCTCTCGGCGTTCGCTTGCGATGTCCTGTCCGGCGGGTCGCCCGGAACGGAGATCTCAAACGTGCGGATGTACGCCGGGGGTGTGCGGCGGGCCGCTGGGTAACAGCAACGGCAAGGCAGTACGTCGTCGACTCGGAGGAACGAGGAACGTCATGGCCGGAGTGATGAACCGGATCAAGGAGTTCGCCCGCAGCCCGCAGGGGCGCCGGGCGGCCGAGCAGGTGCGCCGGGCCGCCTCGGACCCGCGCCGGCGCGCGCAGGCCCAGGAGATGCTGCGCAGGTTCGGCAAGCGGCGCTGAGCCGGCGGGCGGTGAGGGGCGGTCAGCCCTGGCCCGCGTGGGTGTGGCTGTGGGACGTTTCCGGCGGGCAGTCCCGGTCGTCGTCGGGACGGTCCCGGCGCCAGTCGCGGACCGCGACGGTCAGCGCGCAGAGCATGGCGGCGACGCCGGTGCCCACCGACAGGGCCACGGCGTCGTGGTAGTCGTCGTGGGTGGCGTTCAGCGTCAGGTAGAAGAGGCCCGGCAGCGCGGCGGTGCCCACGGCGCCGCCCAGCCGCTGCCCGGTCTGCAGGGCGCCCCCGGCCGCGCCCGCCATCCGGACCGGCACGTCCCGCAGCGTCATGGTGATGTTCGGGGAGATGACGCAGCCGCTGCCGAGACCGCCGACCAGCAGGGCCGGGGCGGCGAGCCAGGCGGCCGGGCCGGAGGGGGCGAGCCAGAGCAGCAGCGCGGTCGTGCCGAGTCCCGCCATCACGGCGACCAGACCCCAGACCGTCAGCAGCCGGCCGAGCCGTTCGACCAGCCGCCCCGCCACGGCCGCGGCGACGGCCGAGCCCACGGCGAACGGGGTCACCGCCAGGCCGGACACGAGCGGTGAGTAGTTCAGCCCGTTCTGGAAGTAGAGCGCGAAGACGAGCCACACCCCGCTGAATCCGACGAAGTAGAGGGCGGCCAGTCCCGCGCCGGTCGCGTAACCGCGGGTCTCGGTGAGCAGCCCCGGTTCCAGCAAGGGCTGCCCGCCCCGCCGGGCGACGCGGCGCTCCCACCGGGCGAAGGCGGTCAGGACCAGCACCCCCGACGGGAACAGCCACCACACCTCGGTGAGCCCGCCGCCCTCGGCGAGGACCAGCGGCAGCATCAGCGCCAGGATGCCCGCACCGAGCAGCGTCACCCCCACCGGGTCGAGCCGCCCCTTGCCGCCGGGCGCCACCCGGGGCAGCAGGCGGAAGCCGAGGAACAGGGCGAGCAGGCCGACCGGCACGTTGACGTAGAAGATCCACCGCCAGCCCTCGGGTCCCGCCAGCGCCAGGATCAGGCCGCCGACGACCGGACCCACGGCGCTGGAGACCCCGACGGTGGCACCGAAGAGCCCGAACGCGCGCCCGCGTTCCGCGCCCCGGAAGAGCTGCTGGATGAGCGCCGAGTTCTGCGGTGCGAGGCTGCCCGCGGCGACTCCCTGGGCGAGCCGGGCGACGATGAGCAGTCCGATGCCGGGGGCTGCGCCCGCCGCGGCGCTGCAGAGCACGAAGGCGGCCAGGGCGACGAGGAAGACACGACGCCGGCCGAAGGCGTCGCCGATCCGGCCCGCGGTCACCAGGGTCAGGGCGAAGGCGAGCGCGTAGCCGGAAACGACCCACTGCACGGAGGCGGGCGAGGCGTGCAGGCCCTGCTGCATGGAGGGCAGCGCGACGGCGACGATCGTCACGTCCAGCAGGGTCATGAAACCGGCGACCAGGGTCACCCACAGGGCCCGCCACCGGTTGGGATCCAGTTCGTCGTCCGGACGCTGCACACGGACTCCCCTCGCGAGACGGCTCGGGACGTGCCACTGCGTCCCCCGCCCTGCGTCACCCGTGACCGGCGCTTCAAACCAGCGCCCGGCCCGCACCACGCCCCGCGGCGGCGTCGGGGCTCGAGCCGGAACCCAAACCCGGACCATGGGTTCCCATAAGAGCTGCTTATGACCTCATAGACCGGACCCGCGTACCGACTTAGGCTTGCCTCAGCTTAGGCTTCCCGGTGAGTCGATCTGTCACCGCTCGAAGGGAACCTGAACATGCCCCGCCCACTGCGGGTGGCCATCGTCGGATCCGGCCCGGCCGGGATCTACGCCGCTGACGCCCTGCTCAAGTCCGAGGTGGCCGCCGACCCCGGTGTTTCCATCGACATCTTCGAGCGCATGCCCGCCCCGTTCGGGCTCATCCGGTACGGCGTCGCGCCCGACCATCCGCGGATCAAGGGCATCATCACGGCCCTGCACCAGGTGCTCGACAAGCCGCAGATCCGCCTCTTCGGCAACGTGAACTACCCCACCGACATCAGCCTGGACGACCTGCGGGCCTTCTACGACGGTGTGATATTCGCCACCGGAGCCACGGCGGACCGGGACCTGTCCGTCCCCGGTATCGACCTCGACGGCTCGTACGGCGCGGCCGACTTCGTCGCCTGGTACGACGGCCACCCCGACTTCCCGCGCACCTGGCCGCTGGAGGCGGAGAAGGTCGCCGTCCTCGGCGTCGGCAACGTCGCCCTGGACATCGCCCGGGTCCTGGCGAAGACCGCGGACGAGCTGCTGCCGACCGAGATCCCGCCGAACGTCTACGAGGGCCTGAAGGCCAACAAGGCGCTGGAGGTCCACGTCTTCGGGCGTCGCGGCCCGGCGCAGGCGAAGTTCAGCCCGATGGAGCTGCGGGAGCTCGACCACTCCCCCAACATCGAGGTGATCGTCGACCCCGAGGACATCGACTACGACGAGGGCTCGATCGCCACCCGGCGCGGCAACAAGCAGGCCGACATGGTCGCCAAGACCTTGGAGA
The DNA here is from genome assembly GCF_004364245.1 of Streptomyces sp. BK208. Lineage (GTDB taxonomy): Bacteria > Actinomycetota > Actinomycetes > Streptomycetales > Streptomycetaceae > Streptomyces. Next base: position 409,359 of record NZ_SOAV01000001.1, read on the forward strand.
ACTGGGCGATCCGCGACGTCGGCGACCGGCCGCACAAGCTGTTCCTGCACTTCTTCGAGTCGCCCTCGGAGATCCTCGGCGAGGACGGCAAGGTGGTCGGCCTGCGCACCGAGCGCACCGAGCTGGACGGCACGGGCAACGTCAAGGGCACCGGCGAGTTCAAGGACTGGGACGTGCAGGCCGTCTACCGGGCCGTCGGCTACCTGTCCGACCAGCTGCCCAAGCTGCCCTGGGACCTGGAGACCGGCACGGTCCCGGACGTGGGCGGCCGGGTCGTCCAGGAGTCCGGCGAGCACCTGCAGTCGACGTACGTCACGGGCTGGATCCGGCGCGGCCCGGTCGGTCTGATCGGACACACCAAGGGCGACGCCAACGAGACGGTCTCCAACCTGCTCGACGACTACGCGAACGGCCGTCTCCAGACGCCTTCCTCGCCCGCTCCCGAGAGCGTGGACGCCTTCCTCGCCGAGCGCAACGTCCGCTTCACCACCTGGGACGGCTGGTACAGGCTCGACGCGGCGGAGAAGGCGCAGGGCGAGCCGCACGGGCGCGCGCGCGTGAAGTACGTCGAGCGCGAGGACATGCTCCGGGAGAGCGGCGCCTGAGCCGCCCCGGCCGGCGCCGGCGCCTCCTCGGAGAGCGGCGGCACCGGCCGGGATCCGGCGAAGGTCCGCGAGGTGAAGGCCCCCGGCCCCGGACGGACGCGCGGCCGGGTTCAGACCTCCAGGTCGGTCTCGATCCGGCGCAGCTGGTGGCGGGCCATGGCCAGGTTGGCCCGGCTCGCGTCCAGCACCAGGTAGAGGAACAGCCCGTTGCCGCCGCGCCCCTTGAGCAGGCGGATCATGTGGTACTGGGTGTTCAGCGTGATCAGGATGTCCTCGATCTCGTCCTTCAGACCGAGGAGCTCCATCGTGCGCAGTTTGGACCGCACGACGTCGGTGTTGCCTGCCGCGGCGACCTCCAGGTTGAAGTCCTTGCCGCCGCCCAGCGTGCCGAGCGCCATCCCGCTGGTGTAGTCGACCAGCGCCACGGCGGTGGCCCCGTCGATGGCGCTGAGGCATTCCTTGAGCGAGGTCTCCAGGTTGGGCATGGTGGTTTTTCCTTCCGGACGTGATCGGTGCGGGATCGGTGCGTGATCGGTGTTTTCGGGTGGACCCGTGTCGGGCGGACCGGTGTCAGGTGGACCGGTGATGGCCGCCGGTCCGGGGAGTGGGCTGGTGTGCGGGCCGCTGCGGCGTGCGCACCGGCAGGGTGCCGATGGGCCGGCCGGCGTCCACGGGAAGCGTCGCCGCGTGCTCGGCTGCCGGGGCACGGCGTTCCGGCCCGATGCGGGCGGCGACCAGCTCCCCGATCCGGGCGCCGCTGCGCCGGCCCTCCAGGTGCAGCCGGCCCACGTTGACCCGCCCGTCGGCGAGCAGGGTGAGCACGGCGGCGGGACCGGCGGCGTACGTGGCGACGTAGCCCTCGGCCCCGCGCAGCAGCAGTTCGCGGAACCCGCCGCGCGCGGTGGCGTCCGCCATGCGGTGTGCGACCCCCAGGGCGGCCGCGGTGAGCGCGGCGAGGCCTTCGGGCTCGGTGCCCGGCGCGTCGTGGGCGAGGACGAGCCCGTCCACGGTGGCCGCGAGCGATCCGGTCAGCTGGGGCACGCGGTTGCGCAGCCGGTGCAGTTCGTCCAGGACGTCGCTCTCGACGGCCATGAGCAGTCTCCTTTCGTCGCGCCTGCGGCGCGCGCGGATCACAGGGCCTCCAAGGCGTCTCGGAGCCGTCGCAGCAGGGCCGTGTCCGGGTCGTCCCACACGACCGGCCGCGGCCCGGCGTCGGCCGGGACGGACGGGACCGCTGGCGGGGCGGCGCGGACGAGGCCGTCGGCGGCCAGGCGGCGCAGTTCGACGAGGGTGTGGTACGTGCGACAGGCGAGCGCCGACGCGATCTGCGCGGCGGTGCGGACGCCGTCGACCTGGGTCAGGGCGCGGCCCCGGCGCGCGGGCAGGTCGGCGGCGTCGGCGCCCGGCACCCGGGTCAGGGGGACGGTGTCGATGGCGGGGTCCGGCCATATCCGGTCCAGCAGCGCGCGCCGGCGTCCGGACTCGCGCACGACGACGTCCACCGGCACGGAGCGGACCGCGCCGAGCCAGTGCACCGCGCCGGGCCGGAAACGCTGCGCGCGCGTGTCGTGGGCCAGGACGAAGTAGGCGGCGTCGAACAGCGCGCCCAGGTGACAGACCTCGAGCGCGCCCGCGGCGAGCCTGCCGCTGTCCACGAGCCGGTGGCCGACCCGGTGCTGTGTCCCGCCCCGGTCGACCGCGTCCCACCAGCCGTCGGCCGGCACCGCGCCGCTGCGGGTGAGCAGCGCGCCGAGGTCGGGAGTGCAGGCCGACTCCACGTGCACGACCCGGCCCGCCGAGAGGTAGACGATGCCCCGCTCGCCCGACAGGGCGCCGGTCGCTCCTTCGGCGGCGAGGGCGCGCAGGGCGTCCGACGTCGTGTCGTGCGCGGTCCAGGTGGTCGTCACCCGGGTCATCCGAGCACCAGCCGGTCCGCCATGTCGGCCAGCCGGATGCGGGCCAGGGCGAGGTTTCCGTCGTTGCGGTCGAGCCACAGGTGGAGGAAGACGGTGCTGTCGAACGGGGTGCTGACGAACCTGAGCAGGTGGTAGGCGTCACCGGTGGTGGCGATCAGGTCCTCCACCGGGGGTTCCTTGTCCGCCCCGGCGTCGCCCCGTCGCGGACCGCCCGCCGCCAGGGAGCCGCTCTCCGCGACGTGCCGGCCCAGCTCGGCCGTCTCCGCGGCCGTCGCCTCCCAGTCGCCGCCCGGCGCCTCGCCGACGGCGCCGAGCGCGAGCCCGCTGATCCAGTCGACCAGCGACGCGCCGCGGGCGCCCGGCAGTCGCATGGCTTCCAGCAGACTCTCGTCGATTCCGGGCACGCCGGATCCCCTCCCCTGCACGGCTGTACCGCGAACGTGACGACGACACTACGGAAAGTGCGCGCATCCGGTGAGCGCTTTGGCATTTTCCAGAGGAACGTGCGCGCGCCGCGGGACACTTCGGGGTTCGGTCCGTGCCGGGAGCGGACGGGCGCGCGTGCCGGCGCCGGGACGGGCAACCCGTGGGGCATGCCCCGACTGCATCTCCCCTTTGGCGGGAAGCACGCGAAAGACGTCCCGGCGGACGGACCGGCCGGCCGGCGGTCCCAGGAGGACGACGGTCCCGAGGACTACGGTCCGGACGCCGCCACCGAGGACGCCGCCCCGGACTCCCCCACCGAACTGCCCGGACGCTCGTGGTCGGCGCTGGTGCGGCGCGTCGTCTCCGAGTTCCAGGACGACGAGCTGACCGACCGCGCCGCCGCCCTGACCTACTACGGGATCCTGGCGCTGTTCCCGGCCCTGCTGGTGCTGGTCTCGCTGCTCGGCATCGCCGGGGAGTCCGCCACCCAGGAGGTCCTGGACAACGTGAAGAAGCTCGCGCCCGGGTCCGCGCGGGACGTCCTCACGAACGCCGTGGAGCAGCTGCAGGCCAAGGCGGGTCTGGGCTCCGTGCTGGCGGTGGTCGGTCTGGTCGGTGCCGTCTGGTCGGCGTCCGGCTACGTCGGCGCGTTCATCCGCGCCGCCAACGCGGTCTACGACGTGCCCGAGGGGCGGCCGGTGTGGAAGGTGCTGCCGCTGCGGGTGATCCTGACGGTGGTCCTGCTGGTGCTCGCGGTGGTCAGCGCGCTCATCGTGGTCTTCACGGGAAGCCTGGCCCGGCAGGCGGGCACCGCCCTCGGGATCGGCGACACCGCGCTGACGGTGTGGTCGATCGCCAAGTGGCCGGTACTGGTCCTGCTCGTCACCTTCATGATCGCGATCCTGTACTGGGCCGCGCCCAACGCGCGGCTCAAGGGCTTCAAGTGGATCTCTCCGGGAAGTCTGGTCGCGCTGCTGATCTGGTTGCTCGCCTCCGGCGGGTTCGCCTTCTACGTCGCCAACTTCGGCTCGTACAACAAGACGTACGGCACCCTGGCCGGCGTCATCATCTTCCTGGTGTGGCTGTGGGTGACCAACCTGGCGATCCTGCTCGGCCTGCAGTTCGACGCGGAGCTGGCCCGCCAGCGGGTCATCGACGGCGGCCACCCGCCCGAGGAGGAGCCGTACGTGGAGCCGCGTGACACCAGGGCCTGGGACGACGCGGACCGGCGGCGCGCGGGCGGGGACGGAGCCGGGGACGACGGGGCCGTGTGACGGTGGACGGCCGGGGGGCGGCGTCCGGCTCACCGGATCTGGCCGGCGGTGCCCGGTCGCGACCGGCGGCGAGATCCGGCCGACACCTCCTACGGCAGGATCGAGTCGACGTAGCCGCCGTCCACGCGGACGGCCGCGCCGGTGGTGGCGGAGGCGAGGGGGGAGCTGAGGTACACCACCAGGTTGGCGATCTCCTCGGGTTCGATCAGCCGCTGGAGCAGGGACTGCGGGCGGTGTTCGCGCATGAAGACGCGCTGGGCCTCGTCCCAGGGCAGGTCGCGGTCGACCAGCTGGTACACGAAGTCCTCGACGCCCTCCGTGTGCGTGGGACCCGCGACCACGCAGTTCACCGTGACGCCGCTGCCCGCCGCCTCCTTGGCGAAGCCCCGGCCGACCGCGAGCAGTGCCGTCTTCGAGACGCCGTAGTGGATCATCTCGGCCGGGATGACGACGGCCGAGTCGCTCGCGATGTACAGCACCCGTCCCCAGCCGCGGTCCCTCATCCGGGGGAGATGGGCGCGCGTCAGCCTGACGCCCGCGAGGACGTTGATCTCGAAGTAGCGGCGCCACTCGTCGTCGCTGATCTCCAGCGCGGGAGCGGCGCCGAAGACGCCGAGGTTGTTCACGAGGATGTCCACGTCGGGCAGCGCCGCCAGGGCCTGCTCGGCGCCCTCCTCGGTGCCGAGGTCGGCCGCGACCGGCACGAACGTGCCGCCCGGTACGTCGGCCCGCAGCTTGCGGACACTCTCCTCCAGGCGGCCGGCGTCGCGTCCGTTGACGCCCACGGTGGCCCCGGCCCGGGCCAGCCCGGCGGCGATCGCCGCCCCGATGCCCTGCGAGGAGCCCGTCACCAGTGCGGTGCGTCCGCCGAGGTCCAGATTCATCGTCTCGCTCCTTGTCGTGCCGTACGGTCGGTCGGGTTGCTCCTGCCCACCCTCGCCCACGACGCACCCGTCACCCGGCCGCCCGCGCCGTACGCCGCACCACGCCACGCCCGGTCGGCGGACCCCCGGTGCTCTCGGCTGACCTGCGGCGACAATACTTGCCTACGTCCGTGCCCCTGCTGCCCGATGGACTCATGCCGACCTCTACCACCGCCCGCCCCACGCATCCGCCCACGCTGTGGGCCGCTCGCGGCCGCCACGTCGGCTCCGCGGCCGAGGACACCGTCCGCAAGAGGCTGCAGCGGCTCAAGGACGACCACGTCCTGGACGACTTCCTGGACCCGCCCGACGACCCGGCGCCCGCCGCGGCCACCGGCGCCGCCGCCGACCGGATCTTCGAGGCGCGCTGGAAGGTTCCCGGGGAAGCGGGGGACGTGACCGTGCGGGCGAGGCTGGTCCTGGAGCCCGCCTCGGCGGGCGGGCAGGAGTGGACGCTGCTCGCGGAGGCCGAGGAGGCCTGGGACCTGGGCTGGCCCTCCCCCGCCACGATGTTCTGGCCGGACGATCCGGACGTCACCTGGGACCGGGACGTCGCCACCGGGCTGCGGCTGCGGGGCCTCAACACCCTGCCGGACGACGACAAGGCCGTACGGCGGCTGCTCAAGGACGCCGGGCGCAGTCCGTGGAACATCCACGTCGTGGTGCACGAGGCGATGACCCCGGACCACCGCGGCCGGGTGCCGCTGCCGCGGCGGCTGCCGCCCGGTCTGCGGCACCGGGTGGTCGAGCACCGCGCCGCGCCGCAGCAGTTGCGCACGGTGAACTGGGCCCTGGAGGACTTCGGCGTCCAGGTGCCGCGCGGCGGCGCCGTGGTGCTGCCCGGCACACCGGCCCCGGCCGACTACGCGGCCGGTGACTTCTCGGTGCGCACCGTGTTCCTGGACGGCTCCGAGCCCACCGCGCTGATCGCGGCGGTGACGTCCTTCGCCGTGCTGCCCAGGCCGCTGCCCGACGACGCGGTGGCGGCCCTCGGGTCGCTGCGGGAGGACTGGCGGCTGCTGACGCTGGAGGAGGAGCTGGAGCGCGAGCGCAGGCTGGTGGCCATGTACGCCGAGGCCCTCGAGGCCATGACCCAGTCCCGCGACCTGTACCGGGAGGCGGCGGAACGGGCGGCCGAGGCCCTCGCCGTGTACCGGGAGTCCGCCGGAGCGGCACCGGCCGGTCCCCCGCCGCCCCGCACCCCGGCGCCGTCCCCCCTGCGGAGTCTGACCCGCACCCTGGACAGGTTCCGCAACCCCGCCAGGCCGCCCCGCCCGGACACACCCGCGAACGACACCACCGTCGAGGACACCACGGACCCCTCCCCCCGCCCCGGCGACTGAAGTCTGCGGGGTGGGTGCCGGCGCACGCCCGGCCGCGAGCCCGGCGGCGCGGTGCGGGCCCCCAGGCACGCCGGAGCGCCCGGCACTCCGGCCGGCCGACGTCTCCGCGGGTCCGGTGTCGCGGATCCCGGGTCCCGGGTCCCGGGTCCCGGATCCCGGATCCCGACTCTCCCGACTCCCCCTGCCGCCGGTCCGCCGCCGGGCCGGGCGGTCCACCCGCTCGCCCGGCACCGCGCCGTCGGCCCGCGTGGACCGCGGCCCTGGACGCGGGTGACGAGGCCGCCCGTGGTGAGGGCAGCCTCACGTGTCATCCGGCGTGAGGTGGATACGCGGACGGCACAGGAGCACGGCCCGCCCCGGAAGGTCAGTGACGCCATGGACAGCCAGCACGAGAGCGCCCCCGCTTCCCGCCCACAGGAGTCCGCCCGTTCGGAGACCACGCTCCGCGTCAACGGCAAACCGCACACGCTCGCCGTCGACCACCGCCGTGTCCTGCTGGACCTGCTGCGCGAGGACCTCGGTCTCGCGGGCGCCAAGAAGGGCTGCGACCACGGTCAGTGCGGCGCCTGCACGGTGCTGGTCGACGGGCGGCGGGTCAACAGCTGTCTGCTGTTCGCGGTCGCCCTGGACGGCTGCGACGTCACCACCGTGGAGGGACTCGCCGGGGACGGTGAGGAACTGCACCCGTTGCAGCGCGCCTTCCTGGACCGTGACGCCTTCCAGTGCGGGTACTGCACACCGGGCCAGATCTGCTCCGCGGTCGGCGCGCTCGCCGAGGCCGCGGCCGGACACCCCTCCCACGTCACCGACCCTGCGGCGCCCTCGGGGGAGCCGGTCGCGCTGGACCGGGACGAGATCCGGGAGCGGCTGAGCGGGAATCTGTGCCGGTGCGGCGCCTATCCCCGGATCGTCGACGCGGTCGAGGACGTGATCCCGTGAAGCCCTTCGCCTACGTACGCGCCGGCAGCGTCGAGGAGGCCACCGACGCCTTCGCGGCCCACCCCGGCGCCCGCTACCTCGGCGGCGGCACCAACCTCGTCGACCTGATGAAGCTGGGCGTGGAGACGCCGGCCGCACTCGTCGACGTGACCCGGCTGCCGCTGGACACCGTGGAGGAACTCCCCGACGGCGGGCTGCGGGCCGGCGCGATGGTCCGCAACAGCGACCTCGCGGCCCACCCCGCCGTGCGCGACCGCTACCCCGCGCTGTCCCAGGCGTTGCTGGCCGGGGCCTCCGGGCAGTTGCGCAACGCCGCCACCACCGGCGGCAATCTGTTGCAGCGCACCCGCTGCCCCTACTTCCAGGACGTGTCCAAGCCCTGCAACAAGCGGGAGCCCGGCACCGGTTGCGGCGCGCTGGAGGGCGTGCACCGCGACCACGCCGTGCTGGGCCACTCCGACCAGTGCATCGCCACCCACCCGTCCGACATGGCGGTCGCGCTGGCCGCCCTCGACGCGCGGGTGGAGCTGCACGGCCCCGAGGGCACCCGGAGCGTGCCGGCCGCCGACTTCCACCGGCTCCCCGGTATGCACCCGGAACGGGACACGGAGATCCACCCGGGCGAGCTGATCACCGGCGTGGTCCTGCCCGGGGCCACCGCCGGGCTCCCCTCCGCCTACCGAAAGGCCCGCGACCGGGCGTCGTACGCCTTCGCGCTGGCCTCCGTCGCCGTCGTGCTGCACGTGGCGGACGGAGTGGTGGAGCGGTCCGGGATCGCCTTCGGCGCGCTGGCGCACCGGCCCTGGCGCGCCCGGCGGGCGGAGGACGCGCTGGTGGGGGCGGCGCCCACCACGGCGGCGTTCGAGCACGCCGTCGACCTGGAGCTGGCCGCGGCCGAGCCGCTGCGCGACAACGCCTACAAGGTGCCGCTGGCCCGCCGGCTGGCCCTGGACGTCCTGGGCCGGCTCGCACCGCCCGCCACGACCTGACGACTCCCGCGTCCACGAGGAGGACCCCCATGAGCGCAACCGATGCCGTCCTGGGCGCTCCCGTCGAGCGCCGGGAGGGGCGGGAGAAGGTCACCGGCACCGCCCGGTACGCCGCCGAGGTCGACGCGCCGGGACGCGCCCATGCCTGGCCCGTCCCGGCGACGGTCGCACGCGGCCGGGTGACCGGCGTCGACGCCGCTCCCGCGCTCGCGCTGCCCGGGGTGCTCGCGGTGCTCACGCACGAGAACGCGCCCCGCCTCGGCGATCCCGACGACCCGACCCTGGCCCTGCTGCAGGGCCCGCAGGTCCCGCACCGGGGCTGGTTCGTGGGCGTGGTGGTGGCCGAGACGCTGGAGGCGGCCCGCGCCGGTGTCGCCGCCGTCCGGATCACGTACGAGACCGAGGCGCACGACGCGACGCTCACCGCCTCGCACCCCGAGGCGTACGTCCCCGAGACGGCCAACGGAGGTTTTCCGGCGGTCACCGAGCACGGGGACCCGGACGGCGGCCTCGCCTCGGCCGCGGCCCGGGTCGACGTCGCGTACACGGTGCCGCCGCTGCACAACCACCCCATGGAGCCGCACGCCAGTACGGCGCACTGGGACGGCGACCGGCTGACCGTGCTCTCCTCCAGCCAGGGCACCACGGCGGTGCAGAAGGAACTGGCGCGCCTGTTCGCACTGCCCGAGGACCGGATCACGGTGCGGGCCGAGCACGTGGGCGGCGGCTTCGGTTCGAAGGGCACCCCGCGTCCCGAGGTGGTGCTGGCCGCGATGGCGGCGCGCGAGACCGGGCGGCAGGTGACCGTCGCGCTGCCGCGCCGCTACCTGCCAACCGTCGTCGGGCACCGGGCACCCACCCTGCACCGGCTGCGGATGGGGGCGGACAGCGGCGGCCGGCTCACCTCCCTCGTGCACGAGGTGACGACGTACACCTCCCGGGTCAAGGAGTTCGTGGAGCAGGCGGCGGTCCCCGCCCGGGTCATGTACGGCACCCCCGCGCTGCGTACGGCGCACCGCGTGGCGGCGCTGGACGTGCCCACTCCGTCCTGGATGCGGGCCCCCGGCGAATGCCCCGGCATGTACGCCCTGGAGTCCGCGATGGACGAACTGGCCGCCGAACTCGGCCTGGACCCGGTGGAGCTGAGGATCCGCAACGAACCGGAGACCGAGCCCGACAGCGGGAAGCCCTTCAGCAGCAGGCACCTCGTGGAGTGCCTGCGCGAGGGCGCCCGGCGCTTCGGCTGGCAGGGGCGCGACCCCCGCCCGCGGTCCCGCGCGGCCGGCCCCCTGCTGATCGGCAGCGGGGTGGCATCGGCCACCTACCCGGTGCTGGTCTCGCCCTGCGCCGCCTCGGCCCGGGCACTGCCCGACGGCGACTTCCTGGTGCGGGTCAACGCCACCGACATCGGAACCGGAGCCCGTACGGTCCTCGCGCAGGTCGCGGCCGACGCCCTCGGCGCCCCGCTCGACCGGGTGCGGATCGACGTCGCCGACAGCGGCATCGGCTTCGCCCCCGTGGCCGGTGGCTCCTCGGGCACCGCCTCCTGGGGGTCGGCCGTGCACGAGGCGTGCGTCCGGCTGGCCGGCCGGCTGGCGGAGCACCCGGGTCCCCTGCCCGACGAGGGGATCGCCGCGGAGGCCGACACCTCCGGCACGGTGGACGGCGAGAGCCCTTACGCCCGGCACGCCTTCGGCGCCCATTTCGCCGAAGTGAGCGTCGACACCGTCTCCGGTGAGGTACGGGTGACCCGGCTCCTCGGGGTCTTCGCCGCCGGGCGCATCCTCAACGCCCGTACGGCCCGGTCCCAGTTCATCGGGGGCATGACGATGGGTCTGGGCATGGCACTGACCGAGGACAGCACGATGGACCCGGTGTTCGGCGACTTCGTCGAGCGCGACCTGGCCTCCTACCACGTGCCGGCGCACGCCGACGTCACCGGCCTGGAGGCGTACTGGGTCGACGAGGAGGACGCGCACCTCAACCCCATGGGCAGCAAGGGGATCGGCGAGATCGGCATCGTGGGCTCGGCGGCGGCCGTCGGCAACGCCGTCCACCACGCCACCGGCATCCGGTTCCGGGAACTGCCGCTCACCCCGGACCGGGTGCTCACCGCCCTGCTCGCGCACGAACACCCCCCGGGCACGCTGGGGATCTGAGAACGCGACGTGGGCCGCGCCGGACGGTCGTCCGGCGCGGCCCACGCTCGGTGGGCGGGGGTCAGGGCGCCGTACGGCTCGCCACGGCCACGCGGCGGGCCGGTCCGCGCCGCGCGGCGGCCGGCGAGCCCACCCGCACGCACAGCGCCAACAGCGCGACGAGCGAGGCCGCCACGGCCACCGCGACCGCGACCCAGGTGGGTGCCAGCGTGAGGTCGGTGACCGGGGAGACCTGCGCCGAAGGAGTGGCGCTGCCGTAGAGCTTGGCCGCGGCGAGCGCCGCCGGTCCCACCACCGCCACGGCGAGCAGCGGTACGACGGGCCGGACGGTCAGCAGCAGGGCGAGCAGCAGGCAGGCCGCCGACAGGCCGACGGCCACCCCGTAGGTCTGCGCGGAGGCGCCGGCGCGGTGCAGCGGGAAGAAGGCCACGCCGCACCCGGCCAGGACCGCGACGGCCAGCCGGGCGAGCCAGGCCGGGCCCCGGGCGGTACGGCGCGCCGCGCGGTCGCGGTCACGCCCCCCACGGTCGTGCCCCGCACGGTCCCGGTCGCGCTCGCGCGCGGCGCGGCCTGTGTCACGGTCCCGCCCGTCACGGCCTCCGTCGCGCTCGCGACCCCGGCCGAACGGCCGACGGCCTGCGCGGCCGCGGCGGTCGGCCCCGCCGAAGGCGCCGGTGCGCCGGGTCGGGCGGGCGGTGGTCCGCGGTTCTTCATCCTCGTCGGCCGCGTCCTGGGCCGCCCGCAGTTGCCGGGCGTCGGGGCTCTGCGCCCGGACGTGTCCGTCCTCGGCGAGCCGCCCTATCAGTTCGACCAGTTCCTCGACGGGCCGGCCGGTGGCGGCGGCGCGGACGGCCTCCTGACCGCAGTGCGGCTCCAGGGGCGTGCGGTGCAGCAGTGCCATCAGCCGGGTCACGTCCTCCACGGAGCGGCACTCCGCCGCGGCCCGGATCGCCTCGTCCGCGCTGGCCGAGTGTCGCGGCGGCCGGGTCAGCAGGCCCACCAGCCGGGTGACGTCCTCGACGGACCGGTTCACGCCGACCGCACGGAGCGCGTCGACCGTGGCCTGTGCGTACTGCGGCGACTGCTCCAGCATCGTGATGAGGTCGACGACCTCCTCGAGCGGCCGGTCGGCGACGGCGGCGCGCACCAGGTCGCCGACGGGATCGCCGTACGTCTGTCCGTCTCCGTCGTGGGCCTGGGCCCGGGCCTGGGCCTGGGCGTCGACGTCGGAGTCGGCGTGGCGCGCACGGGGGCCGGGCTGCCGGAAGCCGGGGCCTTCGCGGCCGGGACCGCCGGGATCGTGGACGGGAAAGTCGGGGTCGGGCTCCGGTTCGGGGAGGTCGGCGTCGTCCAGGTCGTCCCACAGATCGATGTCCCGCTCGGGCGAGGGACGGTCGACGACGGTCCGGGCCCCTGGCTCCGCGCCCGGCGGTCGCAGCGTGCCGGTGGTCGCCGTCGTCTCCCCGGTGGGAAGGTCCAGAGCGGATATGGCGTACTCGGGTATGGCGTACTCGGGCGAGCGAGGTGATGAAGAGCCGGTGTTCATGATCTCTCCGTGTGGTGGGGGTGCGGCCGCCCTGCGTCCCCGACATGCGACTCGCGCTGTGTGCTGCCATTACTAGGCACGTCCGTCGCGCCGTGCCACTCCGGTGGGCCACAGGGATGAGAGAGCCCGCCCGGCGGCCTTGCCGCCGCCGCGAGCGGGCATCCGGGTAGGGAGGCGCGTGTCGCGCGCCGGAGGAGGCCCTGGTGGATACGACCACAGTGATCGTCGTGGCGGTGCTGCTCGCGGCGGTCGTCCTCGCGGCGGCGGTCGCCGTGCTGGTGCGCCTGGTCCGCACCCGACGGGACCTCAGGCGGGCCGGCCTCCCCACCGGCCCGCGCTGGGTGTTCTGGGGTGCGGTCCTCTATCTGGTCCTCCCGGCGGACCTGTTGCCCGATCCGGTCTACCTGGACGACGTCGGCGTGCTGCTGCTCGCCCTGCGCTCCGCGCGCGGCTCGATCGGCGCCCGGCACGCCGCCTCGGACCGGCGGCGTTCCCCGGATTCGCCCGGCGACTACGCAGCGTAAGGAAACCATTCACCCGTTCGAGTCGTATAAGTCTCTGGAAGCCGAAGGAAGTCGGCGGACCAGGTGACGGCGCAGAAGATTTCGTCGCCTGATCGGCGCAGCACCGACTAGGGAGAGACGATGCAACCGTTCGCGCTCAACTACGCACGGCCGGCTGTGGAGTTGGAAGCCACCACCGAGTACGTCTACGACTCGGGGCTGCAGTTGAACGTGCTCCTCGACGGCCGGGTGGCCGCCTGCGACCACGCGCTGCTCAGAGAGCTGGGGACCACGACCTCCACCGCGGGGTCGAAGACTCACTTCGACGACTGAACACGGGCCGTCGACGATGACCGTGCTGATCCTGACCTGTGAAGAGGACGTCACCGCGGACATGGTGGTGGTGCACCTGAACGCGTCGGGAGTTCCGGTGGTCCGCCTGGACCCCGCCGACCTCACCGGCTCCGTCGCGCTCTCCGGCGAGTTCGTGCACGGCTCCTTCCGGGGCCATCTGTCCGCGGGAGGCCGGCTGGTGAGCATCGGGGGGCTGCGGTCCGTCTGGGTGCGCAGGCCGGGCGGGGCGGCCACCCGGGCCGCCGAACCTTCCGCGTGGCTGACCGAGGAGGCCGGTCAGGCGCTCTACGGCATGCTCCGCGGCTCACCGGCGCGCTGGATGAACCAGCCCGACGCCGCACACCGGGCCAGGTACAAGCCCTGGCAGCTGCGCCTCGCCCAGCGGTGCGGGCTGCCGGTGCCGGCGACGCTGATCACGACGTTCCCACGGGCGGCCCGCGAGTTCGCCGAGCGCTACCCGGATCTCGTGGTCAAGCCCGTCTCGGGCGCCCATCCGCAGGATCCGCCGCTGGCGGTGCCGACCAGCAGGGTTTCGCCCGAGGCCGACTTCTCGGCCGTCGCCCACGGTCCGACGCTGCTGCAGCGCAGGGTCGCCAAGCGGGCCGACATCCGGCTGACGGCCGTCGGCGACGTGTTGCTGGCGGCGCGCAAGACGACGCCGGCGAGCCTGGACCCGGCGGAGGTGGACGTGCGTTTCACGGCGTCGGACGAGCCGTGGCGACCGGCCCCGGTGCCGCCGCGCGTCGCCGAGGGCGTCCGGGACTACCTCCGGGAGGCCGGGCTGGCCTACGGCGCGTTCGACTTCGCCGAGGACGGCGACGGCACCTGGTGGTTCCTCGAGTGCAACCAGTCGGGGCAGTTCGGCTTCGTCGAGGTGGAGACGGGCCAGCCGATCGCCCGCACCATCGCCGAGTGGCTGGCCCGGCCCGAGGACGGGGCCACGGTGGAGGCGGGCGGCCCGGGCACTGCGGCGGTCGGATGAGGTTCCCCCGGCACGCCTGCCCGAGGGCCGCCCGTCAGTGCGGGCGGGGGCCGGGCAGCAGGGCGGTGCGCTGCCAGCCGGCGCCGGGGGACGGCTGGCGTTCGGGACCCGGCAGGTACCCGGGGGTGCGCAACGGCCGCATGACCACCTCCAGTTCCCTGCTCACACGCTCGGCGTCCCGCCGCACCTGCTCGGGGACGTCACCGCGTTCGGCGACGAGTCGGTCGTAGATGGGGGAATCCTGGAACACCCGTCAACGTGCCTTTCGTGTCGTCCGCCCCCGTACGGAGGCGCGACTGAGCAGTCTAGGCGCCCGTTCACCCACCGGTGCGCATTCCGCCAGGATGTGAACAGCCGCTCAGGCTCCGGTCGTGGAGCCGGGCCGCACGATCATGAGGACGGTCACCGTGGCCCACAGCAGGTTGAACACGCCGGTGAACATGGCGAGCCGGGCCGTACCGGCCCGCTCGACGGGCTGCCGGTCGGCCAGTTGCTCAAGGAGCTCCTCCTGACGCGGCAGGACGAAGGCGGCGAGGAGACCAGCGGCCGCCGCGGTGAGGGTGACGGACGCGATGAGCCAGGCGTCGCCCAGGACGCCCATCGAGGCGGCGGTGGCGAACCCGAGGACCGGCACGGCGATGCCCAGACCGGCGTAGACCCGGCAGATGCGGTGCAGGAGCCGGACGATGCCCGTGTCACCGGCGTCCGCGGCCTCCCCTCCCCCGACGGCCGCCGCCACCGGCACCCGGCGGGCGGCCGCCGGGAACATGCTGGCCGCGACGGTGACGGGTCCCACGGCGATGACGGCCGCGAGGACGTGGAGGGACAGCAGCAACTTGGTCATCGGGAGGGCTCCGGGAGCTGAGGCGGGCGGCGCGGTGATCGATGACCAAGGTAGAAAGACGAAACCGGCCCGCACAGTGGCGGGAACGACAGTTTCCCACGGGATCCCGCCAGCCCCTCCCACCCGTGCCTGCCCGACCGGACCGGCCCTGACCCGGTCTTCTGTGCGTGGCGCGAACTCGCCTAGGGTGGCGCCCATGCACTCGGTGGCGATCCTGGTCCTCGACGACGTGGTGCCCTTCGACATGGCGGCGCCCATGCAGGCGTTCGACTGGGCACGGTTGCCCGACGGCCGCCGCCCCTACCGGGTGGGGCTGTGCGCGGAGTCGCCCGAGGTGCGCACCGAAGGCCTCACCCTGCGGATCGAGCGGGGTCTGGAAGCGCTGGAGACGGCCGACACCGTCATCGTGCCGGGCCGCTCGGAGGGGGCCGGCCCGCCGTCCGGGCGCGTCCTCGACGCACTGCGCCGGGCGGCCCGCGCCGGGACCCGGATCGCGTCGGTGTGCGTCGGTGCCTTCGTCCTGGGGGAAGCCGGCTTGCTGGACGGGCTGCGGGCCACCACCCACTGGATCGCCGCCGCGGAACTGGCCCGCCGGTACCCGCTGGTGGAGGTGCTGCCGGACGTGCTCTACGTGGACAACGGGCAGATCCTCACCTCGGCCGGCGCGGCCGCCGGCCTGGACATGTGCCTGCACATGATCCGCCGGGACCTGGGCTCGGCCGTGGCCGCGCACTCCGCCCGGATGTGCGTCATGCCGCTGGAACGGGAAGGCGGGCAGGCCCAGTTCGTGGTGCACGAGCACCCGCCCGTGCCGCGGGGCTCGGACCTGGAGCCACTGCTCGGGTGGATCGAGGACAACCTGGCCGGGGAGCTGACCCTCGGGGCGATGGCGGCCCGCTCGGGGATGAGCGAGCGCACCTTCAGCCGCCGCTTCCGCGAACAGACGGGCACCACGCCGCTGCAGTGGCTGCTGCGGGCCCGGGTGCGGCGTGCCCAGTACCTGCTGGAGAACGGGGACGACTCGGTCGAGAGGATCGCCCGGCAGGCGGGGTTCGGTTCGCCCACGGCCTTCCGTGAGCGGTTCCGCCGGGTGGTCGGCACCACCCCGTACGGCTACCGCGCGGCCTTCCGGGCGAAGTCCCCCGCGCCACCGCGCCTCCCGTGAGCCCGGGCCGTGGAGCGGACCCGGCTCGGCGGATCCGCTCCACGGCCCGGCCGCGAGGTGCTGCGGTGTTCAGACGGCCAGTGACAGGCCGCTCTCCCCTTCGGGATCCACCGTGCGCGCCTCCGGCACCGCCCGCCCCTTGGCGAGCAGCAGGGCGTCCGCCTTCGCCACCGCGTCGTGGATGCTGGTCGTCGCCATCATCACGCACAGGGTGTAACTGACGTCCGCCAGCTCCCGCGCCGTCGTCGTCGACTCCCTCTCCGCCTGCGCGATGCGCAGCGACGCGTACCGCGTGAGCAACTTCCTGACGACCTTCGGGTCCGGTTCGAGCACGAAGCGCCCCTCTCTCGATTTTCGCTGCGTATGCCCGAACCCGGTCAAACCAATCGCAGCACGCGCCCCCATGCCCGTAATTGACCAGATCCTGCCCATACCTGTCCGGCCGTCGCGATGAGTGGTCGACAACTCGGGGAAACGGACAGGCCGCAGCGGAGCGGTCAGGCCACCTGACCGCTGTGCAGGGCCGTGTAGGCCCCTCCCCGGGCGAGGAGTTCCTCGTGGGTGCCCGTCTCCTGGATCCGGCCCTCCCCCATCACCACGATCCGGTCGGCGCCGCGCACGGTGGACAGCCGGTGCGCCACGACGAACGTGGTGCGTCCGCGCAGCAGGCGGGACAGCGCCTGCTGGACGAGCGCCTCCGAGCGGGTGTCCAGCGCCGAGGTGGCCTCGTCCAGGATCAGCACCCGGGGGTCCCGGATC
Organism: Streptomyces sp. BK208; assembly: GCF_004364245.1. Classification (GTDB taxonomy): domain Bacteria; phylum Actinomycetota; class Actinomycetes; order Streptomycetales; family Streptomycetaceae; genus Streptomyces. The sequence continues at coordinate 426,086 of NZ_SOAV01000001.1, forward strand.
AGGGCGCGGGCGATGGCGAGGCGTTGGCGCTGGCCGCCGGACAGCCGCGCCCCGTGTTCCCCGACCAGGGTGTCCAGGCCGCGCGGCAGCCGGTCGACGAACTCCAGGGCGTTGGCGTCGCGCAGGGCGGCGCGCACCGTCTCCTCGTCGGCGTCGTCCATGCCGTAGGCGACGTTCTCCCGGATCGTGCCGTCGAACAGGATCGACTCCTGCGGCACCACCGAGACGAAGCGCCGGTACGTGCGCAGGTCGAGGGTGCTCATGTCGGTGCCGTCCAGCAGCAGCCGGCCCGAGGTCGGCCGCAGGAAGCCGATCACCAGGTTGAGCACGGTGGACTTGCCGGCGCCGGAGGCGCCCACCAGCGCGACGGTCTCGCCGGGTTCGACGGAGAGGGTGAAGTCGCTGACCGCGGGGCGCCCGTCGCTCTCGTAGAGGTGCCCGACGCCGTCGAAGGTGACGGCTCCGCGCAGCGAGGTCAGCTCCGTCTTGCCCTCGTTGTCCTCCAGTTCCGGGGCCTGGAGCACCTCGCCGACCGAACGGACCGACTCCAGGCCCTTGGTGATGACCGGAGCCAGGCCCGCCAGTGTCGTCGTGGAGTTGGTGAGGGTGGTCAGGAAGGCGCTGAGCATGACGACGTCGCCGGCGCTGACCCCCCAGACGTCGTAGTACGAGATCAGCGCGGCGCCTGCGAGCACCAGGACGCCGACCACGTTGAGCACCACCCAGGACAGCGAGCCGAAGCGGCCGTTGACCAGGTCCAGGCGCATCCCGGAGGTGAGCAGCCGGTCCAGGGTGCCGTCCATGCGGCGCAGCGCCTTGCCCTCCAGACCGTGGGCGCGGGTGACCGGGATGAGCCGGGTCATCTCCGTCACCCGAGAGGACAGGGTCTCGACCTCGTGGCGGAAGTGCTCGTTGTGGGTGCGCAGCCGGGCCCGGAGCCGGGCCACCAGCAGGGAGGCGGCGGGGACGACGACGAGGAAGACGGGCAGGAACTCCGGGGTGCGCACGGCGATGATCACGAGGCCGCCGGTGAGCACGGTGAACGCGCCGAGACCGGTCTCGGCGGTCTGCTGCACCATCTGTTCCACCGTCTCCACGTCCCGGACCACCTTGGCCTGCAGGACGCCGGCGCTGACCCGCGAGTGGTAGCCGATGGAGAGCTGCTGCATCCGCGTGCACAGGGCGGAGCGCAGGGCGGTGCCCATGCGGCGCACGCTGCCGTGGAGGAGACGGACGTAGAGCAGGTGCAGCGGGTAGTTGACCACCAGGATGAACATGATGATCCCGGTGCTGGTCCACAGGTCCGCGATCGGCCCGTGCTGGACGACGGTGTCGATGATGGCGGCGGTGATGAGCGGCAGCAGCCAGACGGGGCTGTGCTTGACGGTGAAGACGGCGACCGCACCGGCCAGTCGGCGGCGGTCCGCGCGGAGCAGGTAGACGAGGGTGCGTATCGGGTGTTCGCCCCGGTAGCGGTGATCGAGCGGCTTTTCCAACGACGACGCCATCGGCGTGGTCCTCCTGGTGACCGAATGGGGCAAGCGCTTGCTTCCCGCGCTTTCCTACCCCGTCGGCCAGAAGTGCGCCACATCGTTCCGCGTGCTGGAAGGGACCCGCGCCTTCTCCCCCGTGGAGGGCGCGGGTCCCGGCGCTCGATCCTCCGCGGGCCCGGGACTCGGTCCCGGGGGCGGGCTCAGTCCCCGAGGGTGCGGGCGAGTTCGGTGGTGGCGCGCGTGATCTCGGTGTCGCCCTCGGCCAGCAGTCGCTCCAGTCCGTCCCGCCGGGCGCGGACGGCCTGCCGCGCCGCGCGCTCCCACACCACCGGGTTCTCACGGTGGTTGAGCAGCTTGGGGTAGGCGGTGGCGGTGGTCTCCCACTGCCGGGCGTCGGCGATGTTCTTGAGCAGCTGGATGATCTGCGCCCGGCAGTTCACCTGCGGCCGCTGCGCCAGCTCCCACAGGAAGGGGACGGTCGCGGCGGTCGCCTGCTCGACGACGAAGCCGTACTGGCAGATGCGCTTGCGCAGATCCCCGAGGGCGGCGCGGGCGGTTTCGGCGTCGCCCCGGGCGACCTTGCGCAGCAGCCGGGGGATGGCCGCCGCCGAGCCGGTGGAGTCCTGGATGTCGCTCCAGGGCACGCCGTCGAGGCCCGCCAGCGGGGCCGCGGCGCGGGGTGAGCCGGGCGGCTGCGTCTGGTGGTCGGTGCGCTGGATGCTCGGCTTGGGTGTCGGAGCGCTGCGCATGGTGTGGGGCCCTTCCGCGGCAGTCGGGTCAGGAGAGGGGACGGGTCGACAACGTGGCCCAGACCGTCTTGCCCGCCGGGGGACGCGGGGCCCAGCCCCACTCCTCCGCGAGCGCGTCGACGATGCACAGGCCGCGTCCGTGCTCCTGAAGTGCGGAGCCGTCGGACGGGTGGAACACGGGCGCGTTGTCCCCGGAGTCGGAGACGGTCAGCGTCAGACGGGCGGCGTCCAGAACCAGCCCGAGCCCGACTTCCGGCGCACCGGCCGCCGCGGACGGCACCGCGTGCGTCACGGCGTTGGAGACGAGCTCGGTGATCACGAGGACCGCGTCGTCACCGCAGTGCTCGAGCGACCACCCGCGCAGCGTGTCCCGCGTGAAGACCCGGGCCCGGGCGAACCCCTCACCGCTGCACGCCACGCGCAACGCGGCGGTGGCCGTGCGGCCGGCCGAGAAGAGGCCCTTCGCGTACGGAGCGGGCATCACCCCGTCGGTCCGGCAGGCGGACTCCCGCACCGGGTACGGGAGCCCTGCGGACCGGGTCGGCGCACCCGCCTCCGACACGACTTCGCCGGGCGACCGGAGCGTTGGATGCGCAGGTGACGGCACAGCATCTCCCTGATGCGACGTCAGGACGGGACATCAACCGGGGGGTTGACGCCACAGCTATTATCCACGCTTAGAGCGCTCCCGTGCAATTGCACGGGAAATTGCGCGAAAAAAATCGGATGGGGGCGCTCGGGGACCGGCACGACTCGGTCCGCTCCCCCCGAACGGCAAGGAGACCGCGGTGCCACCAGTGCGCAACGGAGTGCAGGCCAGCCAGTTGGACGCCTGCTGGAAGAAGAGTCGGCACAGCAACGCCGAGGGCAACTGCGTCGAGGTCGCCCTCGTGGACGGAGGCATAGCGATGCGCAACTCCCGCTACCCCGACGGCCCCGCACTCGTCTACACCCCGGCGGAGGTGGCCGCCTTCCTGGCCGGCGCGAAGGAAGGCGAGTTCGACCACCTGCTGTAGCGCGGGGCGGCGCGGCGGCCGCGGACGACGGGCGACGCGGCCACGTGGCCATGCGGCCACGGGACGTCGGGGACAGCCGGAAGCGGAGTCCAACTACCCGATTTCTACAGGCGGATGCGGTGGGCCGGTTCGGGATGAGATAGTCTTTTCTACAAGTCTGCCGGTCTGCTGGGAGCCAGGATGTCCGCCGCGTCGCATCGCATCTCCCGACTCGAACCCTATCTGGACCGGGTCGAGCCGGCTCCGACCCTGCTGAAGATGCTCGTCGGCGTACAGCTGGCGGGTTTCCGCGAGGACGCAGGCCTCTCCCAGGAGCAGGCCGCCCGCGCCGTGGGGTTCAGCGCCGCGAAGCTCTCCCGCATCGAGTCGGGCAAGGGCCGGAAGCCTCCCACGGAGAGCGACGTCCGTGCTCTCCTCGACCAGTACGGCACCGACGCCTACGAGGCCTCGGTCCTGGTCAAGCTGTTGCAGCGGGCCGGTGAACCGGGCTGGTGGCAGCGGTACGACAAGCGCCTGATGCCCGAGTGGTTCGACCGCCTGGTCGGCCTCCAGGAGGCCGCGGCGACCATCCGCACCTTCGAGATCCAGTACGTCCCCGGCCTGCTCCAGACCGAGGCCTACACGGCGGCCGTGGTCGAGCGCGGCCTGCCGAACGCCCCCGCGGCCGAGGTCCGGCGACGCGTCGAGTTGCGCAAGCGCCGGGCGGAGCTGCTGCACCGCAGGGACGCCCCGCAGCTGTGGGCGATCATCGACGAGTCCGTCCTGCTGCGCGTGCTGGGCAGCCGCGAGGTCATGCGCGAGCAGCTCGGGCACCTGGTCGAGATGGCGGAGAAGCCCCATGTGACGCTGCAGATCGTGCCGCTGGACGTGACACACGCGTCGGCGCCCGCGATCCCCGTCACCTATCTCCGCTTCGGCGGCGCCGATCTGCCCGACGTGGTCTACCTGGAGCACATCAAGAGCGCCAACTTCCTCGAGGACCGGGACGAGACCGAGGAGTACCGGGTGGCGCTGGACCGGCTCGCCGACGAGGCGCTGACCCCGCGCGAGTCACTGAACCGCCTGCGGGAGACGATGGCGACCCGCTACGCCGCCACCACATAGCAAGCAGGGCAACACGAGGGGGGCCATGCGCGATGCGCATGGCCCCCCTCGTGTTGCCCTGCGGGTGATCGGTGCGTCAGGACGGGCGACGACGCTCAGCGCAGGCGGCCCAGACCGCCGAACTCGATCCACTCGTCGGAGAGCTGACGCGGCGCCACCTCGGTGTCGGGACGCCAGGTGGAGACCTCCACGAGCCCGGGCTCCAGGATGTCCATGCCCTCGAAGAAGCCTTCGACGTCCTTCGGCTCACGCACCCGGCCCCAGTGGCCCTGGGTCGCCTGGTCCATGAAGTCCGTGACGAACTTCCGCACTTCGGCGTCCTCGCTGACCAGCTGGCACATCACGGCGAAGCTGCCGGGCACGAGCCGCTCGGTCACCCGGCGGATGACCGCCTTGGGCCCGTCGGTCTCGCTGTCCGGGATGCAGTGGAAGACCGAGTTGAACAGCACGGCGACCGGCTGCGAGAAGTCGATCAGACGCTGGGTGTCCGGGTGGGAGAAGATCTCCTCCGTCGAACGCATGTCGGCGTGGATGACGGCCGTCTGGTCGTTCTGGTCGAGCAGCGCCCGGCCGTGGACCAGCACCATCGGGTCGTTGTCGACGTAGACCACGCGGGAGTCCGGGGCGATGCGCTGGGCGACCTGGTGCACGTTGTCCTGGGTGGGCAGACCGGAGCCGTGGTCCAGGAACTGGCGTATGCCGTAGTCCTCGGCGAGGACACGGACCACACGCGCGAGGAAACGCCGGTTGTTCAGGGCCAGCCGGCGGGTGCTGGGGACGACCTTGTCGAGTTCACTGACGGCCGCCCGGTCGGCCGCGTAGTTGTCCTTGCCGCCCAGGTAGAAGTCGTACATACGTGCCGCCGTCGGCACGTTGGCATCGATCTCCGTGGACAGCTGCTTGTCGGCTTGCATCGTTCCCCCAGCTCCGTACCGGTGCCAACTGGACTGGCATGACAGACAGTACATCCTACTGACCCCGTGGTCAGCCGAACCAGAGGGTGGACCGAGCGGCCATCAATCCGACCATGTGGCCGAGGAGTTGACGGCCGCTCGGCCGACTCAGCCGCGCCCGGCCAGGTAGGCGTCCACACCGGGGGCCTTGTGGGCGCCCTCCGCGCCGACCAGACCGCCGACCGCCTTGGCGTCGGGCTTCAGCACGTACGTGGACCGGCTGGCCGGCGCGGTCACGTAGGTGAAGTTCTGCGGAGTGCCGAGCCCGGTGTCCGCGTTCTTCTGCGAGCGGTGCGCCTTGACCACGTCCTGCCGGGTGAGGCTGCCGCCCTCGCAGGCCTTCTTCAGGTCGATGCCCGTCAGCTGGGCGGCGTTGTACCCGGAGAGCACACCGGAGTCGACGGGCTCGCCCGGGTACGCCTTCTGGTAGGAGGCGACCATCTTCTTGACGCCCGGCAGGTCGGAGCTGACCGCCGGAGCGGCGCTGACCACGTGGACCATGGCCTCCAGCGCGGGGGCCGCCGGTGTCTTCAGCAGCTGGGGCGCGTAGCCGGGCGCGCTGGTGACGATCGGCACCTTCAGACCGCGCGCCGCCGCCACCCCGGCGAGCGAGGCGGTCTGGGCGGGCCCCGCGCTGATCAGGATCGCCTTCACCCCGGCCTTGCTCAGGGCCGACACCTGTGCGGTCAGATCGGTGTCCGTGGCCTTGATCTTCTGTCCGGCGATCTTCATCCCCGCCTGCTCGGCGGCCCACTCGGAGCCCTCCAGCGCGTTGGCGCCGTAGTCGCCCTCGAAGTAGACGTGACCGATCGTGTCGCCCTTGACGAGCTTCTGGGTGCGGGTGAGGAAGTCGACGGCGGCGATCATGTCGAGGTCGTAGGTGGTGCCGAGGACCTGGACGGAGTCGCGGCCGAGCAGGGAGGCGGCCCAGGCCTGCGGGAAGGTCAGCAGGTGGTCGCGCTCGATGTCGTCGAGCAGGGCGGCGACCACCGGGGAGCCGATGACCTGGGGCAGGGCGACGACGTCCGGTGCGATGTCGGCGTAGGCGGTGACCGCCTTCTGTACGTCGTAGCCGTGGTCCTTGACGACGATCTCGACCTTGCGTCCGCAGATGCCGCCCGCGGCGTTGGTCTCGTCGGCCCACATCTGCTGGGCCTGCACGATGCTCTTGCCGAGGGTGGCGTAGGGGCCGGTGAGGTCGGTCAGGGCGCCGAGTCTGATGGTCTTGTCGCTGATTCCGGGTCCGGCCTTGACGCCGTCGGCGGCGTCGTCGCTGCTCCCGCCGTCCGCCTTGGAGCTGCAGGCGGTGCCCGCGAGCAGCACGGCGGCCAGTGCCGCGGCCAGGGTGGCGGTCCGGGCGGTGCGGGCGGTGCGGGGCCTGGGGTGCGTGGCGTTCACGGGGTGTGCTCCTTGGCTCGTGCGGTGGTGTCGGTGGTGGTGGCGGGGACGGTGGCCCCGGGCGAGGGACGGTTGCCGGGCGGGCCGGTGACGGACGGGCGGCGGCGCAGGCGGGCCCGGGTGCGGCGGGCCAGTCCGTGCAGGCCGTCGGGGGCGTAAAGGAGGATGACGACGATCGCCGCGCCGTAGAGGTAGCGGGAGGCCTCGGTGGGGCCGATCGAGCCGCCGCCGGACCCGGGCGCCGCCACCAGCGGCAACTGGTCGGCGTAGCGGGTCATCAGCAGGGGCAGCGCGGTGACGAAGACGGCGCCTGCGGTGGCTCCGGCCACCGAGCCGAGACCGCCGATGACGATCATGGCGAGGTAGTCGACGGAGAGGGCGAGGGAGAAGTAGTCGGGCACGACGCGGCGGAAGGAGAGCGCGAGCAGGACGCCGGCGAGGCCCGCGTACATCGACGAGACGACGAACGCGGCGGAGCGGTACCGGGCCACGTGGACGCCCATGACCGACGCCGCCGTCTCGCTGTCGCGCAGCGCCACCAGAGCCCGCCCGGGGCGTCCGCGCAGCAGACCGCGTGCGCTGAACCAGGTGACGGCGAACAGGACGAGCCCCAGGTACCAGAGCCGTTCCTCGGCGCCGAACGGGACGCCGAGGACGGTGAGTTCCGGGTCGGCCTCGGCGAAGGCGAAGCCGCCGAGCTGCAGGGGCGGCACCGAGCGGCCGTTGAACCCGCCGGTGACGGAGTCCGCGGTGAGCAGGACGTGGTGGCCCAGGAAGACCAGCGCGAGGGTGGCCACGCCGAGGTAGACGCCCTTCACCCGCCCGGCGACGGGGCTGAACAGGCCGCCCGCCGCGCCGGCGAGGAGCACCGCGAGGACGAGGGCCACGGCGGGCGGCAGTCCGGGTCCGGGTTCGCCCGCCAGCCAGACGTAGCCGTACGCGCCGACGGCGAGGAAGAAGGCGTGTCCGAGGGAGAGTTGTCCGGCGGTGCCGCTGAGCAGGCCGAGGCCGACGGCGCCGATGGCCGCGGCCATGGAGAACAGGCCGATGCGCAGCCAGAAGGCGTCCAGGTAGAAGGGCAGGGCGCACAGGAGGAGGGCGGTCACCAGGAGCGGACCGCGCTTGCGGAGGACGGAGCCGAGGTCAGACACGGGCCGCTCCCTTCGCGGCGAAGAGTCCTGCGGGGCGCACCAGCAGGACGAGCACCATCACGGCGTACGGCGCCACGTCGCCGAAGCCCTCGCCGAGCACGTGCAGGTCGGACTGGTAGCCGGCGGCGAAGGCCTCGGTGAGACCGATCAGCATGCTGCCGACCAGGGCACCGACCGGGGAGGTCATGCCGCCGAGGATGGCGGCCGGGAAGGCCTTCAGCGCGATCTGCCCGGTGGTGCGCTCCAGTCCGGGCGCCGGGAAGGCGACGAGGAAGACGGCGGCGAGCGCGGCCAGTGCGCCGGCCAGGCACCAGGCGAGGGCGCGGACGCGGGTGAGCCGTACGCCCATGAGGGCGGCGGCTTCGCGGTCCTCGGCGGCCGCGCGCAGCGACAGCCCCCAGGGCGTGAACCGGAAGAGGGCGAAGGCCGCGCCGATGGCGACGGCGGACACCACGATCGCGGCGATGCGGCTGTCGGCCACGGTCACCGGGCCGAGGTCGGTGACGGCGGAGCCCCAGGGGTCACCGAGCGGCAGCAGGTCGCCGCCGATACGCCGGGCGAGGTCGGTGACCAGCACGATGTCGATGCCGATCGTGACGATGGTCTGGACGTGGGCGGCGTGCGGGTCGCCCCCGCCGACGCGTTGCAGCAGCACCCGGTCCAGCAGCCCGGCCACGGCCGCCGTCACGAGGACCGCGAGGGCGAGCGCCCCGGCGAAGCCGAGGTCGTCGTGGAGGACGGCGACGAGGTAGCCGCCGAGCAGGAGCAGGGAACCGTGGGCGAAGCTCAGGACGCCGGAGGCCTTGAAGATGGTGACGAACCCGAGGGCGATCAGGGCGTAGACGGAGCCCAGGGCGAGGCCGTTCAGGAGGCTGTCGAGGAAGCCGGTCATGCCGCGTCCTCCCCTGTGGTGGTGCCGAGGTAGGCGCGCAGCACCTCGGGGTCGCGCCGGACCTCGTCGGGTGTGCCGTGGGCGATGGCCCGGCCGAAGTCGAGCACGGTGACCTCGTCGGCGAGCCGCATGACCAGACCCATGTCGTGCTCGACCAGCACTACGGAGAGGCCGAGTTCGGCACGGACCTCCCGGACGACCTCGGTCATGCGGACGCGTTCGGCGGCGTTCATGCCGGCCACGGGTTCGTCGAGCAGCAGGACACGGGGCTCCAGACACAGGGCGCGGGCGAGTTCCACGCGTTTGCGGTCGCCGTACGACAGCAGCGCGACGGGTGAGTCGAAGTGGGCGCCGAGGCCGGTGAGTTCGGCGATCTCACGGGCCCGGGCGAGGTGGGTGCGCTGTTCGCGCACGGCGCGGGGCAGCCGCAGGGCGCTGGCGGCGAAACCGGCGCGGGACAGGGCGTGCCGGCCGAGCATCAGGTTGTCGGCGACGGTGCCCTGGGTGGTGACGATGTTCTGGAAGGTGCGGGCGACGCCGAGGGCGGCGATCCGGTGCGGGGCGAGCCGGGTCAGCTCCGCGGCGCCGAGCCGTACGGTGCCCGCGGCGGGTCGGTACAGGCCGGACAGGACGTTGAAGCAGGTGGACTTGCCGGCGCCGTTGGGCCCGATGACGGCGTGGACGCTGCCGGGGGCGACGGTGAAGGAGACGTCGTCGAGGGCGAGCAGGCCCGCGAAGCGCACGGTCACGCCCCGTACGTCGAGCGCGCGGGGCGCGGCGGGGGTGGTCACGCGGCCCCCTTGTCTTCGGTGTCGTCGGTGGTGTCGCCCAGGTAGAGGCGGCGCACGGCGTCCGTCCGCGCGAGTTCGGCCGCCTCGCCGGAGAGCCGGATCTCGCCGACCTCCAGGACGTAGGCGTGTTCGGCGAGCGACAGCGCCATGCCGGCGTTCTGTTCGACGAGGAGTACGGCGGTGCCCTGGGCGTTGATCTCCCGGACGACCTCCGCGATGCGGTCGACCATCATCGGGGCGAGGCCGAGCGAGGGCTCGTCGAGGAGGAGCAGGCGGGGCGCGGCCATCAGGGCGCGGCCGATGGCGAGCATCTGCTGTTCGCCGCCGGAGAGCAGACCGGCGGCCTGGCGGGTGCGTTCGGCGAGCCTCGGGAACAGGGTGAAGACGCGGTCGCGGGCCTCGTGGACCTGGGCGGGTGCCCGCCGGTTCAGGCCGAGTCCGCCGGCCCGCAGGTTCTCGTCGACGGTGAGTCCGGCGAACACCCGCCTGCCCTCGGGCACCTGGACGACCCCGGCGCGTACGGCGGCGACCGGGTCCCGGCCGTCGAGGACCGTGTCGCCGTAGCGGACGCGGCCGGCCGTGACGGCTCCGCGGTGCAGGCGCAGGGTGCCCGAGACGGCCCGCAGCAGCGTCGTCTTGCCGGCGCCGTTGGCACCGAGCAGGGCGACGACGGCGCCGTGCGGGACGGTCAGGGACACGGAGCGGAGGGCGGACAGGGCGCGTCCGTACGTCACGTCGAGGCTCTCGACGTGCAGCGCGGGCGCGCCGTCCGGTGGTGCTGCGGGCATCGCGGCTCCTTGGGACCGCGCCGGGGAGGCACGGTGACGGGTGAATGGGGGGAGCTCACGACAGCACGGGCGCCACGGGCCGTACAGGGGGCTAGGGCAGGGTCGCTGCGGGGTCCCAGTCCGGGGTGGCCGAGTCTGTGCGGATGCCCATGCGGGCGGGGCGGGAACGCCGCCCGAGGCGTCCCGGGCAGACCAGCGGGTGAACCGGCCGAGCGACGGAAGCCCCGGCCCGCGGGGCGGCGGACCGGGGCTTGCGGAGGGGCGGGTCGGCCCCACGGAGGGGTGAGGGCTGCCGAAGGGACAGGGGCAGCGAAAGGGCAGGGGTCACCCGGAGGGAGGCAGACGCCACCCGGGGGGGCAGAGGCCACGGAAGGGTCAGGGCTGCGGATACTCCTGGGACGGCTTTCGCGGGCTCGGCCCCGCCCCGTGCCTCAGTCGTGCAGGACGCGGTGGGCGGTCAGGGCCAGGCTGAACTCGACGACGTCGGCCGGGCGGGCCAGCGAGCGGCCGGTGAGTTGTTCGCAGCGGCGGAGGCGGTTGAGGACCGTGTTGCGGTGGCAGTAGAGACGCTCGCCGGCGCGCTGGGCGGAACCGTCGCAGTCCAGCCATGTGGTGAGGGTGTCCAGGAGCACCTCCCGGTCTGCGGGTTCCAGGCGGAGCAGGGGCCCGAGCACCTTCTCGGCCAGCGCCCGGCCCAGATCGGGGCTGGAGACGACCAGGGCGGCGGGGAGCTGGTCGGCCAGGCGCACCGTGCCGCCGGCCGCGGGGCAGATGCCCAGGGCCGTGTCCGCGAGCCTGCGGGCGTCTCCGACGGCGGCGAGGCCGACGACGGGGCTGCCGACGCCGATCCGGAGACCGGGGTGGAGGGCGGGGCCGTGTCGTCCGCCCCCCGGCCCGTGCGGGTCCTCCGGCAGTCCCTCGCGGTCACCCACGAGGACGATCCCGTAGTCGGTCTCGGGCCCGGCGTGCCAGTGGACGCGGCTGCCCGGCGGTACGGCCGCGGCGCGGGCTACGTCGGACCGGGCCGGGGGCCCGCCGGCCACGGCGACGACGACGTACCGGCCCTGTTCCGGCAGGTCCAGGGTCCGGGCGGCCTCCGGCAGGTCGGCGATGCGGCCGGTGCCGTCCAGCAGGCCGGCCGCCAGCAGCCGGGCCCGGTTCTCGCGGCGCCGGTCGATCTGCCACTCGGTCTGCCGGTAGGCGTCCGCGACGAGGGTGCAGTGCTCGTCGACGAAGTTCCACACGTCGGCGGCCACGTGCACGAGGAGCCGTACGTCTTCGGGGGCGGCCCTGGACGTCTCCTCGACCAGCCGCTGCCACACCAGCGAGCCGCCCAGCCGGAAGGCGTGCAGCAAGGCGTCGAGCGGAAGCCCCTGTTCGGCGCGGGCGGCGCCGATCCGCCAGGAGCAGCGGCGGGCCGCGTCCCGGGCGCCGCGCGGGTCGAGCAGCGAGGCCACGCTGTGCCGCAGCGAGCGGTGGGCCTCCTGCCAGGTGGCGGCGGGGTCCTTCGTGACGCTCGCCCGGTAGGCGGGCTCCTGCTCCTCCAGCAGGGCCACCAGCCGGTCGGTCAGGTCGGGCAGGTCGTCGAGCAGGGCGCGCGCGGCCCGGTGCAGGACACGCAGGGCGTCGGCGTCGATCAACGACGTGACACCGGGTGTCCGCGGGCGTGGAACGGGCGTCAGCCCGGTGCGGATCGCTCGTGACCGTACGGCGTGCTGCATCGCGGTCCTCCCCAGGGCAGGGCTTGCGGAGGCGCCGCCCGGCGACGGCCGTCGCGCCGCGCCGGGCCTGCCCCCTGACTCGTCCTGCCCCGAAGGATGACATACCGTCCGGTCGGTCCCTAGGGTTGTGCACCGGTCTTTTCCTGGTGCGCCGCCGCCCGCCGGGCCTCTTGGTCCTGTTCCGCCAGCCCGATCACGCGGGCCAGCTCCAGGCGGGACCTGACGCCGAGGGCGGCGAACACCTTGCGCAGGTGGTAGTCGACGGTGCGGGTGCTCACCGCGAGGGTCAGCGCGACCTCGCGGTTGGTGGCGCCCTCGGCGACGTGCCGCGCGATGCGCAGTTGCTGCGGGGTCAGGCGGCTCAGCCGGGTCGGTGCCCCGTCGCCGCCGGGCTGCGGGGCGGCCCCGAGGGCTCGCAGTTCGTCGCGTGCCTGTGCGGCCCAGACTCCGGCGCCGCACCCCTCGAAGCCGGCCAGTGCGGCGCCGAGACGGCCGCGGGCCTCGCGCGGTCTGCGGCGCCTGCGCAGCCACTTGCCGTACAGCAGCGCGGTGCGGGCCCGTTCGAAGTCGCCGCCCGCTTCGTCGTGCCGGGCGAGGGCGCGCCGGTAGAGGTCGTCGGTCCGCTCCGGCGGGGCGAGCAGGGCGTGGCAGCGGGCCAGTTGGGCAGCGGCCTGCGGGTCGGCGCCGAACGCCGCCCACCCGGCGAAGTCCGCGAGGACCTCGCGGGCGTCCTCGTGGCGGCCGGCGAGCACCGCCGCCTCCACGAAGCAGGGCACGGCCAGCCGCCACACGGCGAAGTGCCCCCGCCCCGGCCCCGGGAGGACGAGCAGTCCGAGCCGGTCCGCGGCGTCGAAGGGACGTCCCCGGCCGAGGTCCGCACGGGCCGCCGCCCACTGGGCGAGGGTGAGCGCCTGGGCCAGTCCGTGCCGCCGGGCCGTGGCCAGCGCCGCCGTGACGTGCCGGGCGACGACGTCCGGCTCCTCCTCGATCGACGCCGCGAGCGCCAGCACCGCCCGGTGGTGCGCCGCCGTGTTGCGCTGCCCGGCGCGCAGTGCGGTGCGCAGCCCCTCCTCCGCGTGGGCACGGGCCTGCGGATGCCGGCCGGCGCGCAGTTCGGCGTAGGCGAGGTACTCCAGCGCCTGCGGCTCCAGCGCGTCCGACCCGAGCTGCCGGGCGGCGGCCAGCGCCCGGGCGCCGGCACCGCGGGCCGCGTCCACGTCACCGAGCAGCAGCGCGGCCGCCGCCGCCCGCAGCAGCACCTCGGGCCGGTCCTCGGTCAAGCCGCGCCGCACCACCTGCCCGAGCGGTGCGCCCGCCCGGTCGAACCGTCCTTCGAGCAGTGCCCGCATGCCGATGCGGTGGTCCCGCACGGCGGACGCCACTGACGCCGACGTGTGGGAGAGGTGGGACGCGGTGGGGCGGACGGCCGTGCGCGTGTGCGGGCGCCCGTGCGGGCCCGGGGTCGCGCGCGGCTCCCCCTGTGCACCCGCCCCCGGCGGGTGCGCCCCGTGTGCCGGGACCGCGGCCGTGGCGCGTGGGGGTGCGGTGGGGCCGAGCGTGGCCAGGCACGCGGGCAGGTCGCCGGCCGCCCAGGCCGCGTCGGCGGCGGCCAGCGCGGCGCTCGCGGCGTCGGCGGGCGCGTCCGCGGCGAGCAGGGACGCGGCGAGCAGCAGTGACTGGTGGGCGTCGCCGACCGGGCCGTCCCGGAGCTCCACGAGACCGCGCACCAGCTCGGCCCGGCCCCGCACGGCGGCGGGAACGGCGCCGTCCCGGGCCGCGGCGAGCAGCGGGCGGGCCTGCTGCGGGCAGCCCCCGAGCAGGGCCTGCTCCGCCGCGGCGGTGTACCGCTCCGCCCGCCTCGCCGCGTCGGCCGTCAGCTCGGCGGCACGGGTGTACGCCGTCGCGCGCAGCCGGTACGTGGCCGTCACCGTGCTGTCGGCCGCCGCCCGCGCGAGGTGGTCCGCCTGCTCCGGGGCGGGCGCCGGGCCGCTCAACGACCAGGACCGGTGCAGCAGTTCGGGGAGCCGGTGGCCGCCGTTCGCCAGCGCGTCGGCCAGCGCGCGGTGCACGGCGCGGCGGCCGTCCGGGGTGGCGGTGGCGTAGACCGTACGGCGGACCAGCGGGCTGTGGAAGCGGAGCCGGTCGCCGGCCGGCGCGAGCTGCTGGGGCAGCGGCCGCGAACGGGCGCCGGGCCCCGGATCCGGCCGCAGACGCAGCAGCGCGTCACGGACCAGGGCGGCGTCGACGTCCGGCCCGTCCGAGGCCCGTACGGCGGCCGCTACCGTCAGCAGCAGGTCCCGCGCGTGGGCGGACGGAACGGCCGGCGCGCCGCCCGCGGCTTCGGCGAGGGCCGCGGCGTCCGCCAGGGGACCGGGCAGCGGCCGGTGTCCCCGCAGCTCGGCCGGTGACAGCCGCCGCACCAGGGCGGCGAGGAGGGCCGGGTTGCCCTCCGCCTCGGCGAGGAGCTGCTCGCGGACGGCGGGGGCGGCGGCGCCGTCGGTCATGTCGTCGAGCAGGGCGGCGGCCCGGGACGGTGCCAGTGGGTCCAGGCGGACGACGGGCAGGTGGGCGAACTCCGGGGCCACGGCGCGGTCCGAGGCGGCGGAGAGGAGCAGGCCGACCCGGCCGGCGGTGCTCAGGTGCTCCGCCGCGCGGGCGAGCGCGGTCCGGGCCGGGGCGTCCCACAGGTGGGCGTCGTCCACGCACACCAGTGCGGGTGCCGCGTCCGCCGCCGTCCGCAGGGCGGCGAGCAGTTGCTCGGCGGTGGGGCCCGCACCCGGGTCCGGGCCCGTACCGGGACCGAGGTGGAGCACGGGGCCGGCGTGGAAGGAGCGGGCGGCCCACTGGAGCAGGGTGGTCCGCCCCAGGCCGGGTTCGCCGGTCAGCAGGAGTCGGCCGCCGCGGCTGGGCAGCCCGTCCAACAGTGCGCGCAACGCCTTCCGTTGCGCGCCGCGGCCGTGGATCCGCACGGCCGTGCACACGGTCGTCTCTCCGGTCATCCCCGGGAGGTTACGCGCGCGTAACCCGAGGCGGAAGGCATCCGTCCGCCCGGGCCCGCGGTGGCTTCCGCGCTGCCACCTGCGAGAGCGTGCCGGACGCCCGGTCCACGTGCTGTGCCGCCGCCCAACCGGGACCGGCCGGGGTGGTGCGGCCGCACAGCGGACCGGCGACGGCCGCGAGGTGTCCGCGACCGCCGCCGGCGGGTGCCCGTCTGGCGTAGGGCCGGGGAGGTGTCAGGAGCCGTGCGGGCAGTTGCCCCGGTACTCCTCGATGGTCAGGCTCGGCCGGGGCAGCGGGCACAGGAACTGCTCGTAGCGGGTGTCGTTGTCGATGAACCGCTTGAGCCAGGAAACGCTGTACTTCGCGATCGTCGTGTTGGACGTGTTGGGCGAGAAGTGGGTCGCGTTGTTCAGCTCCAGGTAGGCCCGGTCGGTGGCGGACGGAAGACCGGAGTAGAACGGCTCGGCGTGGGAGGCCACCGGGGCGACCGTGTCGCCGTCGGCCCCCACGATCAGCGTCGGAGTGCTGACCTCGGGCCAGCTCTTGTCCAGGTTCCAGGGGGTGAGCGGGATCGCGGCCTGGAGCGACGGCCGGGACTTGGCGGCCTCCAGGGTGCCGCCGCCGCCCATGGAGTGACCCATGACGCCGAGCCGGCTGCTGTCGATCCGGCTGCGGACGGAGCTGCGCCCGGTGAGGTAGTCCAGGGCGGCCAGCAGTTGCCGTCCGCGGGAGTCGGGCTGGTCCAGCGTGGTGTTGGTGTCGATGGTGAAGACGACGAAGCCCTGGGAGGCCAGGCGCGGGCCCAGCCAGGCGATGGAGGACTGGTACGCGGTGTACCCGGGCGCGATCACGACGGCGCCGAACGTGCCGTCGCTCGTGCTGGTCGGGTAGTAGATGGTGCCCCCGCCGAAACCGGTGACGGAGAGCGAGGAGACGCTGGTGTCGGAGACGGAGTAGGGACCGCGCAGCGCCTCGATGCTCGCCACGGTGGGCGCCGGGCCCCGCTCGTACGGGTTGTCGGCGGCCTGGGCTCCCGGGCCGGTGAGGGTGGTCAGCGCGACGACCGCGGCCACGGCGGCCGTCGTGCCGGCGAGCCGCCGCCGGGCGCCTCGCGGGGAGCGTGGGGCAGCGGTGGCGGCGTGGGTGTGGGGCTTGCGCACAGGGGGTCCTCTCGGTCGTGGCGAGCGGCCCGGCCGGTGATCGCACACGCCCCGGAACACGTGGGGTCGCGTCCCGGGACATCCGCCGGAGGGGCTTCGCCGATGAGCTGGCGGTGCCACTGTCGACGGGCGAGGGGCCGAGCGGGATCGGCAGAATCACCGGTCTCGTGTGCCGAGGGCCGCGGCCCCCGGCGGCGGTGCCGCTCCGGCGCCCCGGAGGCCCGGACCCGGGCACGGCCGGCCGCCGGCGAACGCCCGTCCGCAGCACCGCGGAACGCCGGACATCACGAACCCGGGCGCCGGACGTCTCGGGCCATCCGCACATCACGAACCCCGGCGCCGGACGTCTCGGGCCTCCCGGACACCGCGGGCCCCCGGCGGCGGGAGAGGCCACGGAGTTTCCCCGCCCCGCTCGGCGCCCCACGGCCCCGCCGCTCCCCCGGCGCCGTCCTCCCTGTCCACGCCCCCGGGCGGTGTGGCACGCTCGGCATCGGCCGGGCCGTGGGGCGCCGGCCGTCCTGGAGGAACGTCGCCGGGCCCGCACCGGGTCCGGCACCGTGGAAAGGCGGCGGCATGCGCATCGGACTGCTCGGCACCGGCCCCTGGGCGGACATGACGCACGCCCCCGCCCTGGCCGGGCACGACGGGCTGGACTTCGCGGGAGTGTGGGGGCGTCGCCCGGATGCCGCCGGGGAGCTGGCGCGGCGGCACGGCACGCGCGCCTACGACGACGTCGACGCCCTGCTGGCCGACGTGGAGGCCGTCGCCGTCGCGCTGCCTCCGGCCGTACAGGCCTCTCTGGCGGTGCGCGCGGCGCGGGCCGGGTGCCATCTGCTGCTCGACAAGCCGCTCGCGCCGACGGTGGAGCAGGGGCGGGCGGTGGCGGAGGCGGTGCGGACGGCGGGGGTCGCCTCGGTGGTCTTCTTCACCACCCGGTTCCAGCCCGAGACCGGGGCGTGGATCACGGAACAGGCGGCCGAGGACGGCTGGTTCACCGCGCGGGCGCAGTGGCTCGGCGCCGTGTTCGGCGACGGTGACAGCCCGTTCGCCGACTCGCCGTGGCGGCGGGAGAAGGGTGCCCTGTGGGACGTGGGCCCGCACGCGCTGTCCGTGCTGCTGCCGGTCCTCGGTGACGCCCGGCGCGTGGCGGCGGCCGCGCCGGGCCCCGGCGACACCGTCCACCTGGTCCTCGACCACACCGGCGGCGCGTCCAGCACGCTCACGCTGAGCCTGACGGCGCCGTCCGCCGCGGCGGGAGCCTCGGTGGAGCTGCGCGGCCGGGCCGGCGTGACGCTGCTCCCGGAGACCGCGGAGGGCGCGGTGCCCGCCCTGCGACGGGCCGCGGACGCGCTGCTCACCGCGGCCGGCGGCGGGCGCCCGCATCCGTGCGACGCGGCGTTCGGACTGCGGGTCACCGAGATCCTCGCCGAGGCCGAGGCCCTGCTGACCCACCGGGGTTGACCTCGGTCAGCCTCGGGGCCGCACCGGCCGCCCCCACGATGCGATCACGGCGAGGACCGTCTCCCCTCGCGCTCCCGTCGGGACCGGTGCGCGGCACCGGGGCACGTCCACGGTCGGCCCAGGGCCGGACGTCCCCCGGTGCGGTCGGTCGGGGTCAGCGCACGGCGTGCGCGGGACGGAAGTTGATCCGCTCCCGCACGACCGGGTAGCCGGCCTTGGCGAAGTTGGCGGCCATGGGGTGGTTGCCCCGGTCCGTCGCGGCGGTGACGGACTCCGCGCCCCGCTCGACCAGGAAGTGGGTGCACTCGGCCAGCAGGTCGAAGGCGTACCCGTGCCCGCGGTGCTCCGGCAGGACGCCGACGAAGCCGACGCACGGGCCGGACGGGTTGTGCGCGGGGATGTGCATGCCCACGAGTTCCCCCTGCGGGGTGTGGGCCAGCTGCCACCACTCCCGCGGTGACGGGCACCAGTGGAAGAAGTCGAGCTCCGCCTGCGCGGCCCGGTCGAGACCGCCCGCCGCGATCTCCATCAGCGCGTGTGCGTCCAGGGTGACGGAGTGGATGCGGCGCAGCGCGTCGAAGAACACCGCGTCGTCGGGCTCGGCGCGGAAGTCCAGACGGCCGGGTCGCTCGGGGAGCCCGCACTCCGGTGTCCACCGGTACAGGAAGCGCTCGACCAGGAGGTCGTAACCGGCCGCCCGTGCGGCGGCGAAGCGTGCCTCGGTGGCGGTGCGCGCGGCGGGGTCCTCGCGCCAGGTGCCGGGCGGGTTCAGTTCCAGCTCGACCTGCCAGGGCGCGGTGCGCAGGAGTTCGGCTCCGGCCTCCTCCTCGCCCTCGGCCACGTCGAACCAGTTGACGTTGACGGGCTCGGTGTCGTCGGGACCGCCCCACCAGGCGGCCCGGGCGACGACGGTGCCGTCGCGCAGGGCGACGCGCTTCCAGTCGGGGCGGTGGACGGTGCGCCGGTGAGCCTCGCGGGCGCCCAGCGGGTCGGGCAGGGTGTCGAAGAGATGGGCGTCGCTCGCGTCGAGCGCGCGGATGACCAGATCGGTCACGGTTCCTCCGGGAGGTGTACGCGTGGTGCGCTCCCGGTCAGTCGAGGTACGCCGGGACTCCGGGGCGGGAGCGCGAGGGTGTGATGCACTGCATGGCTCGGCCCTCCTTCCGTCGGTCTCGGGGCGCCTGGCACACGGTACGGGGCACCGCACGAGTCCCGCGACCGCTTTTTCCTCCGAGCGCCGCCTCCGCACCGCCGCACTGCCGTACCGACGTACCGACGTACCGACGTACCGACGTACCGCCCGCTGCCGTACCGACGTACCGCCCGCTGCCGTACCGAAGTACCGCCCGCTGCCGTACGACGTACCGCCCGCACCTGCTCTCCGCGTGCGTGCGGTGCGGTGGCGTAGGAGCGTGGTGGTGTGCGAAAGGTGTCCGCCCCGCCACCGCGCCGGGGCGAGGAACGGCGGAGCTGGCTGAGCGGGGCGCCACCGCCCCGTTGGGTGCGGGTGCTGCCGCCGGCCCTCGTCGCGGCGATCTGCGCGGCGACCCTGCTCAGTCGCGAACCGCTGGAGATCGGCTTCCTGCTGGGCGCCATCCCGCCGCTGGCCGTCCTGTCGTACGGCCCGCTGGCGACCGCCTTGCTGGGCGGTGTGGTGGTCGCGCTGCTGCACATCCCGGCGCTCCAGCTCGACCGGCCGGGCGACGCCGACCTGCTGACCATCGTCTTCGTCGCCGTGCTGAGCGTCTTCGTGTCCTTCGTGCGCAGTCGCCGTGACGCCCAGCTGGGTCTGGAACGCACGGTCGCCGAGGCCGCCCAGCGTGCCGTCGCTCCCCCTCTGCCCGAGCGGGTCGGAGCGGTGCGCTGCACGGGGCTGTACCGGGCGGCGCAGCGCGGGACGCTGGTCGGCGGCGACTTCTTCGACGTGCGGGACGGGCCCTTCGGCATCCGGGTGGTGATGGGGGACGTGCAGGGGCACGGTCTGTCGGCGGTGTCCACGGTCGCCTCGCTGCTGGGGGCGTTCCGGGAGGCGGTGCTCGACCAGCCGGACCTCGCGTCGGTGGCGGGGCGCCTGGACCGCAGGCTGCTGGTGGACTCGGCGGACGCGCGGCACGCGGAGCTGTTCGCGACCGCCGCGCTGCTGGAGTTCTCCGCAGACGCCGCCGAGGTGCGCGTCGTCGTCTGCGGCAACCCGCCGCCGCTGCTGCTGCGGGGTGCCGACGCCGGGGAGCTGGAGGTGGCGCCGTGGACGCCGCTCGGGCTGGGCCTCGCGGACGCCGGGACCATCGAGGCGTGCACCGTGTCGCTGCGTCCCGGCGACCGGTTGTTCCTCGCCTCCGACGGCGTGGTCGAGGCGAGGGACGGCAGCGGCGCGTTCTATCCGCTGGCGGAACGGCTGAGCGCGCTGGCCGGCGAGGATGCGGCCGCGCTCCCGGACCTCGTCTGGGCGGACCTCGTGCACTTCTGCCCGGACGTGCAGGACGACGTGACGATGCTCGTGCTCACTCCTTCGCCGGCCGGCCGGTGACCGCCCGCTCCCCCGCCCCCTCCGCGTCGATGTGCGGCAGGATCCGGTCGAGCCACCGCGGTGTCCACCAGGCGTGCCGTCCCAGCAGCGTCATCACGGCCGGCACCAGGAGCAGGCGTACGACGGTGGCGTCGATGAGCACGCTCACCGCCAGGCCGAGTCCGAGCATCTTGACCACGATGCTGTCGCTGATGAGGAAGGCCGCGAAGACGCTGACCATGATCAGCGCCGCGCAGGTGATGACCCGTGCGGTGATCTCCAGGGCGTGCGCCACCGCCCCCTCGGCGTCCCCGGTGCGCAGCCACGCCTCGCGCACCCGGGAGAGCAGGAAGATCTCGTAGTCCATGCTCAGACCGAAGATGATCGCGAACATCATCATCGGGACGTAGCTCTCGACGGGCACGGTGCCGGACACCCCGAGCGCCGGGCCGCCCCAGCCCCACTGAAAGACGGCCACGACGACGCCGTAGGAGGCGGCGATCGACAGCACGTTGAGGACGGCGGCCTTGACGGCGACCAGGAGGCCGCGGAAGACGGCGAGGATGATCAGGAAGGCCAGCGCGACGACGACCGCGATGATGAGCGGCAGCCGCTCGGCGACGATGTCGCGGAAGTCCACCTGTGACGCGGTGGTGCCGGTGACGTAGCCCTTGGCGTCGGTGCCGGCGACCGCGTGCGGCAGGGTGCTGTCGGCCAGCCGGTCGGTGAGGCCGGTGGTGGCGGCGCTCTGCGGGGCGTGCTCGGGGTAGACGGTGGCGAGCAGCACGTCGCCGTCCTGGGTCGCGGTCACCGGTGTCACCGCCGCCGTGCCGGACACGTCGCCGAGGCTCTCGGTGACGCGCGAGGCGAGGTCCGAACGCTGCGACTCGGGCACCCCGCTCTGGTCGACGACCACGGTCAGCGGACCGTTGGAGCCGGGCCCGAAGGCCTCGGACATCAGGTCGTACGCCCGCCGGTCGGTGAAGGACGTGGGGTCGGCGCCGTCGCCGATGTGGCCGAGCTGGATCGAGAAGACGGGGACGGCCAGAACGACGAGGGCCGCCACGCCGCCGGCCAGGAAGTACCAGGGCCGCCGCTCCACACGCCGTGCGTAGCGGTGCCAGGTGCCGTGCGGCTCGGCGCCCGGCTCCGCGTCGGTCTCCGCGACGGGCCGGCGTACCCGCAGGCGGTCGACGTGCCGCCCGAGGAGGCCCAGCAGGGCGGGGACCAGGGTCAGGGCGCCCAGGACGGCCGAGACGACGGTGACGGCCGCGGCGATGCCGAGCTTGCCGATGAAGGACACGCCGGACGCGTACAGGCCGAGCAGCGCGACGACCACCGTGCAGCCGGAGACCAGGACCGCCCGGCCGCTGGTCCCGGTGGCGTGACCGGCCGCCCGCACCGGGTCGGCGCCGTCCATGAGGTTCTGCCGGTGCCGGGTCATCAGGAACAGGGCGTAGTCGATGCCGACGCCCAGGCCGATCATGGTGGCCAGCGTCGGGGACACGGTGGCGAAGGTGAACGCCGCGGCGAGCAGGCCGAGACAGGCCAGGCCGCCGACCACCCCGATCAGCGCCGTCACCAGCGGGGCGACGGCGGCCAGTACGCTGCCGAAGCCGATCAGCAGGACGACGATCGCGACGCCGAAGCCGATGAGTTCGCTCACCCGGTCGTCGGCATCGGGGCGGGCCAGCTCGCCGAGCGCCCCGCCGTACTCGACCTCGGCGCCCGCCGAGCGCAACGGCCGGACCGCGTCGTCGACCCCGTGCAGATAGCCGTCGCCCAGCTGGGAGGGCTGGATGTCGAAGCGGACGGTGAGGTAGCCGGTACGGCCGTCCGCGGCCAGCGGGCCCTCGTCGTGTCCGCCCGTGGAACCGGTGGCCGGCGGGGCGGTGAGCGGGTTCTGTGCGGACAGGACGTGCGGCAGCTTCTGCAGATCGCCCACCGTGCCGGCCATCTGGGAGTCCAGCGAGGTCAGCGCCTTCTCGTCGTGCACGACGATCTGGCTGCTGTAGCCGCCGGCCGCCGGATCGTGCCGTTGCAGGACGTCAAGACCCTGCTGGGACTGGGACGAGGGGAGGGTGAAGTCGTCGGAGTAGTCCCCGCCGAAGGAGCGGTCGGCCAGGGTCAGCGCCACCAGGGCGACCAGCCAGCCGGCCACCACGATCAGCCCGTGCCGGGCACACCACTCGCCCCAGCGCCGCAGTCCCCGCGCCCCCGCCGTCCCCTGTCCCCCGGCGCCGGTGCGCCTGCGTGCCATCGCCGTGGTCCTTCTGCCGGGGCTCATACGCTCGGTCGCTCCATTACACGCCGAGGCGTCCCGGGCGGCATGTCGGAGCCGGTCCCGCCGTCGGCTCCGGACACGTCGGAGCCGGTCCGGCGGACCGCTCCGGATGCGGCGGCCGCATTGGCATTGAATGGTGTTATCGGGATATTCGGGACCGACAACAGCACGGCACCGAAGCAGCGATCCGGACCCGAGGAGCACTGATCATGTCGATGTCACAGCCCGACGCCTCCCGACCCTCCGAACCCCGTGCGGACGACGACCGCGCCACTCCGGACCACCTGCTCCACGCCCGCACCGGCACGGAGGTGTCCCCGGAGGACCTCGTCCTGGCGGCCGGCCGGGACGTCACCCCGGAGAATCTGGAGTGGGCCAGGCGCAAGCTGGCCGAGGAGGGCCCCTCGGCCCTCGACAAGCTGCTGCCCTGACAGCGGCGCGGAGCCCCCTGCCGGACCTGGTCGTCCGGCAGGGGGCTCTGCGTGTCGTGTGCCTGTGTCTGCTCGTGTGCCTGTGTCTGGTCGTGTGCCTGTGCCTGTGCCTGTGTCTGTGCCGTCTGTCGCGCGGTCCCGGGAGCGCCGCCTCAGCGCTCCGGCAGCTCCGTCTCGTCCTCCACCACGTGCACCGCGGCCTCCTCGGCTCCGGCCGCTCCGCCGTCGATGCCGACGTCCTCCGCGATCGTCTCCTTGGTCGTGTCGGTGCGTACGCCCTCGTCGGGCGCGACCAGGCGGCCCGAACGGTCGGTGCCCGCCTCCGGGTCGACCGGCTCGCCCTCGCCGCCGGGCTCGTCGCCCACCCCGTCCCCCTCGGGCACCGGCACGTCCGGCACCTCCTCGGCCAGCCGTTCGTCGAGGGTCTCGCCCTCCTGCTGCTCGGCGGCCGTGGTGCCGTGCTTGGTCACGCCCAGGGGCTTCTCCGGCGGGGAGTAGCCCTCGTCGAGCGTGTCGTCGTAGGTCCGCTCGTCGAGGGCGTCCTGGAGGTCGAGGGGCGCGGCGTCCTCCTGCTCCTCGTTGCTACCGGTGGGCTGGTAGACGTCGTCTGCCATCGGGTCCGTGCCCATCGCTGCCGTCCTCTCGCGCTCGCGTCGGCTCATGGTCCAGCTGTCTCGCTGTCCGGTTCGCGTTTCCCGATCCGCGATCTTTAACCCGGGGGTGCGACGCGGATCTCCAGGTCGGTGACGTGGTGCGGGGTCCAGTCACGGGCGTAGCCGGGCGCGGTGCCGCCCGGGCCGGTGAGGGCGGCGACCGGCATCCGCCGGGCGGTGTCCAGGATCTCGGCGGCGGTGGTGTTCTCGTTGTTGCCGCTGATGTCGCCGGAGGAGCAGCCGGTGTAGTAGCCGATCGGGATGGATTCGTGCCCGGTGACCAGACAGGGCGGGCGGACCCCGAGCGCGTGCAGTTCGTCGGCGACCCGGGCCCAGTCCTCGCGGCTTGCCACGTTGCCGTTCACGGTTCCGGCGAGGACCGAGACCTGGACCGCCAGATGCCCGGCCACCGCGAGCGCGACCAGCGTCGCGACCACCGGCCGCCACCGGTCGCGCCCGGTCCTGACCAGGTGCCACAGCGCGTCGGCGACCGGAAGGGCGAGCAGGGCGTAGGCGGGCTGGAGGAAGCGGGGTGCCGCGTATCCGATCATGAACAGGTACGGCACCGCGGCCGTGACGGCGCAGGCGAGCGGGAGCAGCGTGGCGGTGGCGCGACGGGCCCGGACCGCGACGACCGCGCCGAGGACGGCGACGGCCGGGAGGAGCACCCACCACAGGATGACGACCGGGTGCGGCATCGCTCCGGTGCACGGGCGGCACAGGCCCCGCCCGCCCAGGCTGCGCATCTGGTCGTCGACCGCGATGTTCCAGCCGAGGCCGCCCTGGATCTCGGAGGCCCGCTCCAGTCGCTCCCCGACGCCGCCGTACCAGGCGTACGCCTCGATCACCCACTCCCCTCCCGCAGCGGCCAGCCCGCCCACGAGGGCGAGCAGCAGTGGCCAGTGGCGGCGCAGGAGGAGGTGGACGAGCAGGGGCAGGGACACCCAGACCGCGTCGGTGGGCCGCATGAGCGCCATCAGGGCCGCCCCGGCGGCCACACCCCACAGCGCGCCCCGGCCGTACCGTCCCCGTCCGGCTCCTCGGTCCCGTACGGCGCGCAGGGTGCAGCCCAGGGTGATCAGCGCGCCGATCGCGACCCAGTAGTTGGGCATGGCCTGCGGGCCGTAGAAGAGGGTCACCCACAGGCCGGCGAAGAAGGCGCCGGCCGTGGCGAGGACCCGCACCGGGAACAGGCCCCTCCAGGCGCGCAGCGCGAAGTACAGCCCCAGGCCCGACAGCACCGCGAGGTAGACGCGCAGAAGCTCGGTGGAGGCCGACCAGGAGGCGACGGGTGCCACCAGCAGGGAGACGCCTCGGGCGCGCGGGGCGCTGAAGAAGGCGGCCGGATGGTGGGTGGTGACCTGGCTGGTGTACACGATCTCGTCCCAGCCGAGTCCCATCGACGGGTGGACGAGGACGAGCTGCGCCAGGACGAAGACGGCGGCCACCGCCGCGACCGGCGCGTCGCCCCGGAGCCGGCGCGGGGGGCCGGGTGCCTTCCCCGCGTCGTGGCGCCGTCGTCCGTCGACGAGCACGGCGTTCGCGCCGTCGGCCATCGTGCACCCCTCACCCCCGCTCCTCGCGAGGCCGCTCGTCCCTCACCTCCTCCCGCCTGTGGCGGGAGCCCCGGAACCCGGAAGACCAAGAAAGCCCGGTAAACCCGGTAAACCCGGAAACCATGGTCAAACTAACCCGCGGGCCTCCGGGACGCAGGACGGAACTCGGCCAGTCGCGCGGTCTCACTCGTCGCCGGGCCCCGACCGGTCGGTGACGCCCGGGCGGCGGTGCGGGGGCTGTTCGGGCGTGGGCCGCCACTTCGGCGCGGTGATACCGAGGGTGACGGGCCCGTCCCCGTTCACGTGCACCTCGGTGCCGTGGTGATGGATCGTCAGGGGCGGCCCGCCCAGCAGCGAGTACGACGCCCGGTCGGGACCGATCTCCACCTGCAGGCACCGGCCGCGGAACTGGAGCCGGAAGGCGAGGCGGCTGAACTTCTCGGGCAGGCGGGGTGCGAAGCGCAGGCTGTCGCCGTCCCGCCGGGTGCCGCCGAAGCCGGCGACCAGCGCCATCCACGTGCCGGCCAGCGAGGCGATGTGCAGTCCGTCGCGGGTGTTGTGCTCCAGGTCCGCCAGGTCCATCAGGGCGGCCTCGGTCGCGTAGTCGTAGGCCAGGCGCAGGTGCCCCGTCTGGGCGGCGACGACGGCCTGGCAGCACGCGGACAGCGAGGAGTCCCGGACGGTCAGCGGCTCGTAGTAGGCGAAGTTCGCGGCCATCTGGTCGTCGTCGCAGTGTTCGTCGAACCAGCTGCCGCAGGTGTACATGGCGAGCACGAGGTCGGACTGCTTGATCACCTGCTTGCGGTAGATGTCGAAGTAGGGGAAGTGCAGCATCAGCGGGTACTGGTCGGCGCCCGTGTTCGCGAAGTCCCAGCGCTGGTGGCGGGTGAAGCCCGCGTGCTGTTCGTGCACGCCGATCTCGTCGTTGTACGGGATGTGCACGGCCTCGGCGGCGTCCCGCCAGGCGGCGCTCTCCTCCTCGTCCACGCCGAGCCGGGCCGCCTCCTCGGGGTGGCGTTCGCACACGTCGGCCGCGGCGAGGAGGTTGGAGCGCGCCATGAGGTTGGTGTACGTGTTGTCGTCGACGACGGCGCTGTACTCGTCCGGTCCGGTGATGCCGTCGATGTGGAAGACGCCGTGGTGGTCGTGGTGGCCGAGCGAGCGCCACAGCCGGGCCGTCTCCACCAGGAGTTCCAGGGCGGTCTCGCGCTCGAAGTCGGTGTCGCCGGTGGCCGCCGTGTAGCGCACCGCGGCGTGCGCGATGTCGGCGGCCACGTGGAAGGCGGCGGTGCCGGCCGGCCAGTACGCGGAGCCCTCCGAGCCGTCGATGGTCCGCCACGGGAAGGCGGCGCCGCGCAGCCCGAGCTGGGCGGCGCGTTCCCGGGCGGCGGGCAGGGTGGCCTGCCGCCAGCGCAGTGCCTCGGCGACGGCCTTGGGGGCGGTGTAGGTCAGCAGGGGCAGCACGAACATCTCGGTGTCCCAGAACGCGTGGCCGTCGTAACCGGAGCCGGTCAGTCCCTTGGCCGGAATCGCGCGCTGCTCGGCGCGGGCTCCGGCCTGCAGCACGTGGAACAGGGCGAAGCGGACGGCCTGCTGGATCTCCTCGTCGCCGTGCACCTCGACGTCCGCGCGGGCCCAGAAGTCGTCGAGGTACTCCCGCTGTTCGGCCACCAGGCCTTCCCAGCCGCCGTGCGCGGCGGCGGCCAGCGCGGCCTCGACCTGGTCGCTCATCGCGGGCCGCGACCGGGCACCCGACCAGCCGTGTGCGACGGTCTTCTGCACCCGCAGCCGCTGTCCCGGGTCCAGGACGGAGGTGATGGTCAGGCGGGAGACGTCCGTGTTGCTCTCACTGCTGGTGGTGATCTCTCCCGGGGCGTCGACGACGTGGTCGGCGGCCACGGCGACCCTGAGCCCGCTGCGCCGGGTGCGGTGGACCAGGCGCAGCCGCGATCCGGCCGCCAGGTCCTCCTCCGGTTCCAGCGGGGACTGCAGGGCCTTGGCCGTCCTCGGGTCGCCGTCCGGGCTGGGCAGGCTCTCGTTGGCGACCAGTTCCGACTGGATGACCACCCTGGTCCGGCTGTCGACGGGCTCGACCTCGTACTCCACGGCGGCGATGGCGCGTTGGGTGAGGGAGACCAGGCGGGTGGAGCGCACCCGGATGGTCGTGCCGGCCGGTGAGGTCCACTCGCAGGACCGCTCCAGCACGCCGCGCCTGAGGTCCAGGGTGCGTTCGTGCTTGCCGAGCCGCCCGTAGCGCAGGTCGAAGGGCTCGTCGTCGACCAGCAGCCGCAGCAGCTTGCCGTTGGTGACGTTGATGGCGGTCTGGCCCGACTCCGGGTAGCCGTAGCCCGCTTCGGCGTAGGGCAGCGGGTGCAGTTCGTAGACGCCGTTGAGGTAGCTGCCGGGCAGGCCGTGCGGTTCGCCCTCGTCGAGGTTGCCGCGCCAGCCGACGTGCCCGTTGGACAGGGCGAAGACGGACTCGCTCTGTGCGAGGAGGTCGAGGTTGAGGGCGGTCTCGCGCACCCGCCAGGGTTCCACGGTGTACGTCCGGTTGGTGATCACGCGCGGCCTCCCAGCTCGGCGAGGTCCTTGACGACGCGGTCGGCCCCGTGGGCGTACAGCGCGTCGGTCTGGCCGACGCGGTCGACGCCGACGACGAAGCCGAAGTGCCCGGAGCGGCCCGCGTCCATGCCGGCCAGCGCGTCCTCGAAGACGGCGGCCCGGGACGCCTCGACGCCGAGGTCGCGGGCGGCGGCCAGGAAGGTGTCGGGACTGGGTTTGCCCGGCAGCTTCCTCTCCCGGGCCACCACGCCGTCGATCCGCACGTCGAACAGCCGCTCGGCGTCGATGGAGCGCAGGACGTCCCGGGTGTTGGCGCTGGAGGAGACGATCGCGGTGGCGAGGCCCGCGGCGCGGACGGCCTCGATGTAGCGCAGCGTGCCCTCGTAGGGTTCGACGCCGTCGGTGCGGATCTTCTCCAGGAGGAGTTCGTTCTTGCGGTTGCCGACACCGTTGACGGTCCGCGCGTCCGCCGGGTCGTCGGGGGTGCCCTCGGGCAGCTCGATGCCGCGGGAGGCGAGGAAGGAGCGGACGCCGTCGGCGCGGGGGCGGCCGTCGACGTACTCGTCGTAGTCGGAGTCGGTGAAGGGGCGGAAGTCCGCGCCGTCCCGCTCGCGCAGGAAGGCGTCGAAGGTCGCCTTCCAGGCGGCGGCGTGCACCACCGCCGTCCTGGTGACGACCCCGTCGAGGTCGAAGAGACAGGCCTGGATGTCGTCGGGGAGTCCGAGCTGCGTCGTCATACCCCCACAGTTCCCCGCCGGGGCGGGTCCGATCAGGTGACACACTGTGGGATGTGCCGCTGACCTTCGACGACCTGCTCTCGCGTGCCCGCCGCCTCCCCGGTGAGGGCCGGCGGGCGATCCTGGGCATCGCGGGCAGTCCCGGCGCGGGGAAGTCGACGCTCGCCGAGGCGCTGGTGCGGGAGCTGAACGGTGCGGGAGAGCCGTGGGTGGCGCACGTGCCGATGGACGGCTTCCATCTGGCCGACGCCGAGCTGGACCGGCTGGGCCGCCGGGACCGCAAGGGCGCGCCGGACACGTTCGACGCGGCCGGGTACGCCGCGCTGCTGGAGCGGCTGCACCGGGAGACGGACGGCGAGACGGTGTACGCGCCGGGCTTCGAGCGGGAGCTGGAACAGCCGATCGCCGGGGCCGTTCCGGTGCCGCCCACCGCCCGGCTGGTCGTCACGGAGGGCAACTACCTGCTGCTGGAGAGCGGGGCCTGGGCGCGGGTGCGCCCGCGGCTCGACGAGGTGTGGTTCTGCGGCCTGGACGAGGCGGAGCGCGTCCGGCGGCTCGTGGCGCGGCACGAGCGCTTCGGCAAGTCCGCACCGGCCGCGGCCGCGTGGGCGCTCGGGCCCGACCAGCGCAACGCCGACCTGGTCGCGGCGACCCGGCACCGGGCGGACCTGGTGGTACCGGCGGACGCGCTGACGGGCCCGCCCCCGGGCGCGCCGGGAGCGGCGCCCTCACCGTCCTGGTGACTCGGTCACTCCTCGTCGAAGTCGTCGGGGCGCACGTGCGCCTCCTCCAGGGCCTCGCGCATGGTCCGGCCGGTGCCGCCCGGCGGGCGGGGCTCGTCCTCCTGGCGCCGGCCTGCGCGCTGGTCGAGAACGTCGTCGGTGGTGTCGGTCTTCGGCCGGTTCTCTTCCGGGACGGTCATGACGTGGTGCTCCTCGTCCGTGTCTGCGGGTGCTTCCGTGGCGGCGGGTTCCCGGGCGGCGCGGTGCTATCCCCGTCCGGGGCGGTGCCGTTGCCGCGCGCCGCGGCCGGCCCGGCCCGTCGCGGGGGGTGAGCTATGTTGACCTCCGTGGGAGACATGGGAGACACCGGAGGCGCACCCGTGCCGTCGCCGCAGCAGGCACGTGCCCAGGCGTCGGCGATCACCTCGGGACGGGCGGCCCCGCAGTCGGAGGTCTCCCCCACTTCACGGCTCAGGACGCTGTTCGACCGGCCCCGTCTCTCCCCGGGGCAGCGACGCATCGCCCAGTACCTCATCGAGCACCTCACCGAGGCGGCGTTCCTGTCGATCACCGACCTGGCCGACCGGGTGGGCGTGAGCCAGCCGTCGGTGACGCGGTTCGCCTCGGCCGTCGGGTTCAGCGGCTACCCGGCGTTGCGGGAGCAACTCCAGGCGATCGCACTGGGCGGACGGGGCGGTTCGGCGGCCGAGGAGTACGGGGGCAACGAACTCCAGGCGGCCGTGGACGCCGAGATCGAGAACCTGGAGAACCTGCGGCGCGACTTCGCCGACGCGGACCGGGTGATCGACGTGGGCCGCAAGCTGGCCGCCTCGGCGCCGCTGACCGTCCTCGGGCTGCGCATCTCCGTCTCGCTCGCCGAGTACTTCGCCTACGCGGCCCGTCGCGTCCACCCGGACGTACGGCTGGTGACGAGGGGCGGCACCGTCGCCTACGACGCCCTGCTCCAGTCCCGGGAGGCGGGCGGGACCTGGGTGCTGGCCTTCTCGATGCCCCGGCACGCCCACGAGACGCTGGGCGCGGTGCGGGTGGCACGCGACGCCGGGCTGAAGGTCGCGCTCATCACCGACCTGGCGCTGGGCCCCGTGGTGGACGAGGCCGACGTCACGTTCGCCACCGGCACGGGCTCCCGGCTGGTCTTCGACTCCTACGCGGCGCCCGGCGTGATGTGCGCGGCGCTGCTCCAGGCCATGACGGACGCCGATCCCGAGCGGACGCAGGCCCGGCTGGAGGGGTACGAGCAGGTCGCGGAGCAGCACCAGTTCTTCCTGCGGGACTGAGCGGATCTTCCTTCGGGACTGAGCGGACACGTCCCGCCCCGCGCCACCTGCCGTCGGAAGCAGGCATGAATGTTTTCATACGTCTTGCAAACCGGATGGCATATATAAATACTTCTCACGGATCGCGACCCGGCCGCCCCGGAGCGCGTCCGCACCTGCCGCGAACACCTCGGTCGCCGAACTCCTACCCGCTCCGGTGTGCCGGGTGTTCCGGTCGGGCATCGCCTGCGCGAGCGCCCGCGGCGGTCCCGGTCGTCCCCTGGACCGGGACCGCCCCCCACCCGTCGCCCACCCCGCGACGCCGCACCTCCGGAAGCGATGATCATGCCCCTGACGACCACGCGCATCAGCCCGGACTGGCCCTGCCAGGTCAAGGCGCCCGGCAGTTACGACTGGGAACGCTCGGCCACCAGGTGGCTGCGCGAGCTGGTCCCGGCGCGCTACGCCGGGTACCCGGCCCTGATCCGGCACCCGGTGCTGCTCGCCCGGCACGCGCACATCCAGGTGCAGCACGAGATCCGGGTGGCCCGCACCGCGCTGCAGACCGCCCGGGCGGACCTGCCGCGGCTCGGTCTGCACGAGGCGGCCATCGAGCACACCATCAAGCTGTACGCGGCGGAGGTCCTCCAGTTGCAGCACATCGCGCGCAGCGTGCGGGCGGTCACCGAGGCACTGGCCGAGCAGGGCGCCGCCGGTCGCTGAGCGGTCCTGCGCCCGTCAGTCCACCGGATGTCCCGGCCGGATGGTGCGGGCGCCGGAGAGCCGCAGCACCGGATCGCCGGCCCCCTTCCCGCGCCCGCCCCACTCGACCGGTTCGAGGACGAACCCGACGTGGTCGCCTCCCTCGGCCCGCTCCACGACCCGCCCGACGAACCACGCCTCGGCGTCCTCCAGCACGGCGGCCCCGCCGTGCGCCTCGCGCCAGCGCACCCGCCGGAACTTGTCGACGTCGTCGCCGCTGCGGCCGCCGAACAGCTCGGCCGTCTCCCGTTGGCCGCGCGCGATCAGGTGGACCGCCAGGACGTCGGCGGAGCGCGCGACGCGGAGGGTGTGGTTGACGTCGGAGATCCAGACGACGTACCGCACGGGGCGGATGGAGCACTGCGAGGAGAAGCCGACCAGGCAGCCGGCGCGTTCTCCGCCCGCGGCCGCCGTGACGACGCACATGTCCGGGTCGAGCCGGTCCAGGAACACGTCCATGGCGGCCATGCTAGGTCCCGCCCGGCCCGCCCCGTCCGTCGCCCGCCGGGCGGCCCTCACCGGCCGGAGGTGCGGCGGCGGGTCAGGCGGCGAGCAGGCGGCGCAGGGCCGTGCGCAGGGCGGCGACGAAGGCGTCGCGGGCCGGCTCGTCCAGGGCGTCCAGGGACAGGTAGGGGTTGAGGTCCTCCAGTTCGACCAGCAGCAGCTCCCCGTCGGGCGCGCGGCAGGCGTCGACGCGCTGGATGCCGTGGTCGACGCGGTTCCACTCGATGAACCGCCGCGCGAAGTCGAGGTCGGCCACGGTGGCGTCGTACGGCTCCAGCCGCCAGCGGCGGTCGGGGTGCGGCGCGTGGAGGGCGTACTGGTAGTCGTGGTCGACGAAGTAGAAGGAGACCTCGTAGGCGAAGTCGACGCGCGGCTGGACGAGCAGGTCCGGGGCGCCGCCCACCGCCTCCGGGACGCGCGCCGCCGGGACGGTCCGCAGGCCCGCCGAGTCCGCGCCGAGCCTGGGCTTGACCACGTACTCGTCGGCGGCGGGCAGCAGGTGGAGGTCCTCGGCGCGGTCGACGGTGGGGATGACCGGGAATCCCGCGGCGGTCAGATCGAGCAGGTACTGCTTGCCGAGCATGTCCGCCCGGCCCGTGAGCTGGTTGTAGACCCGCGTCCCGCGCTCGGCGGCACGCTCGCGGAAGGCGTCGTAGGCGTCCTTGTACCGCTGCACCGGACCGCTGTTGCGGACGACCACGGCGTCGAAGGCGTCCAGCAGCGCGGCGGCGTCCCTGGGGTGGCACAGGGCCAGGTCGAACTCGTCGCGCAGCCGGGAGGCGAGGAAGATGTCCTCGTCGCAGTAGCGCCGCCCGCGGGCCTGATAGGCCAGGTCGGTGACGTACAGGATGCGGGGGCGGGCGAACGGCATGCGGGGCTCCTCCGGGGCTGACCGGAAGTGATCGTATGCGACCGGTACGGAGCCGTGCCGAGTGCACTCAGTTCCCTCCGGTCACTGCACTGAGTGCCACACACCTCGATGGGCTGCTACGTTCCCCTTCCATGAGCACCAGCAGTGCGGCGCCCCGCCGCGGGGACGGGACGGACACGGCGGAGGCCAGGCCGCCGATGCGGGACGCGCTGGTCGCGGCGGCGTTCCGGCTGTTCCTCGAGCGGGGGTACGAACAGACCACCGTGGACGACATCGTCGCCCTCGCGGGCGTCGGACGGCGGTCCTTCTTCCGGTACTTCCCGTCCAAGGAGGACGTGGTCTTCCCCGACCACGAGCGGTGCCTGGCCGACATGACGGCGTTCCTGGCCCGCTCCCCCGAGGACGCCGACCCGGTGCGCCGGGTCTGCGACGCGGCCCGTCTCGTCCTGCGCATGTACGCCGAGAACCCGGCGTTCTCCGTGCAGCGCTACCACCTGACCAAGAAGGTCCCCGGGCTGCGCGCCTACGAGTTGTCGGTGGTGTGGCGCTACGAGCGCGCCCTCGCCGCGTACCTGCGCGGGCGGCTGGGCGGACGTCCGGACGGCATCCTGCGCGCCGACGTGATCGCGGCCGCGGTGGTCGCGGCGCACAACAACGCCCTGCGCTCCTGGCTGCGTTCCGACGGGCGCGACGACGCGGGCGCGGCGGTGGACCACGCACTGGCGTACGCGCAGTCCGCGTTCGGCGACGTGCCCGTACCGCCCCGCGGCGAGTCACCCGAGGACGTGGTGGTCGTGGCGGCGCGCCGCGGGACGCCCCTGTGGCAGGTGCTGCGCGAGGTCGAGACGGCGTACACGGGCGACTGACGACCGGCCGCCGCCCCGCCCCGCTCGGCCCTGCTCGACCCTCATTCGCAGACAAGGGTACCGAGTGCCTTTACGAGTGACACTGAGTGCCATACGCTGTCGTGCGTGCACGGTGGCACGGTGAGCCGCGCACCCGCGTGCCCGGGGACCGTGCACGCGGAATTCCGGCCCGAGTGCAGGGAGTTGACCAGCGTGTACCACTCAGGAAACGTCGCTCAGCAGGCGGCCGGCGCCGCGACGGGCCTGCTCGACTCCAAGCCGCAGGACCGGGCCACGGACACGGAGGCCGTCTTCTACCAGCGCTGCACCTGGTGCGGGACCGCCATGTACCACCGGGTGCTGTGCCCGGTCTGTCGCGGCAGCGAACTGCGGACCGAACGCAGCGAGGGCACGGGGACGGTGCGGCACGCCACGGTGGTGCACCGCAACACCCCCGCGGCGCGCAATGTCTCCCTCATCGAGATGGCCGAGGGTTTCGTGGTGCGCGGCCGGGTCATGGGCCCGCTCATCGGCATCCACAGCGGCGACCGGGTGCGGCTGTCCACGGCGAAGGACCCGGTGCGGGGCGAGCCCGTCTTCCAGTTGGTCGACGAGCCGTACCGGGCCTGGACCTGAGGGCCGGTCAGCTCCCGGCCGCCGGCCCCGGCGTCAGGGTGATGCGGATGCCCACGGTGCCGTCGAGTCCCCGGCGCAGCCTGCTGCCGAAGAGGGTGAGCAGGCCGATGACGCCGTACTTGCGGATCAGCAGCTTCCGGTAGCGGGCCGTGGTGGCGGCGTCGCAGATCTCCGCCGTCCCCGGGACCTGGCCACCGGTCGGCCTGCCGCGCACGTCGCAGGGGCCCACCAGGACGTCGGCGCGGTTGCGGACGCGCTTGACCTTCCAGGAGTCGGCCACCGTCCACACACCGAGCGCGTCCTCGTCCCGGACGACCCACACGGGGGTGGCGACCGGGGTCCCGTTCTTGCGGTAGGTCGTGACCAGCAGGTACTTGCCGGCGCCGAGCCGGTCCAGTGACGCGTCGTCGTCCATGGTCCGGGAGTCTAGACCCGGCCCCCGGGCGGGCTCGCCGCGCGCACCGGCTCGCGGCGGGCCGGGCCCGTGGACGTCCGCGCGTCACTCCAGGGCCGCCGCCATCCTCCGCACCGCCTCCGTGAGCACCTCGGGCGAGGTCGCCAGGTTGACCCGTACGTGCCCTGCGCCGCCGCTGCCGAAGGGGATCCCGGAACTGAGGGCCACCCGGCCGCGGCCCAGGAAGACCTCCGCCGGGTCGTCACCGAGGCCGAGGGGACGGCAGTCGAGCCAGGCGAGGTAGGTCGCCTGCCCCGCCCGGTGGACGACGCCGGGCAGGTGCTCGGCGAGCAGGGCGGTGAGCAGCCGCCGGTTCTCGTCCAGCCCGGCGAGCACCGCGTCCAGCCAGGCGGTGCCGTCGCGCAGGGCGGCGGTGTGGGCGAGGACGCCGACGTGGCTCGGCCCGTGCCCGACCTCCTCGGGCATCCGCGCCAGGTCGGCGGCGGCGCCCGGCCCCGCCAGGGCGAGGGCCGCCTTGAGGCCGGCCAGGTTCCAGCCCTTGGACGCCGACATCAGCGCGAGGCCGCGCTCGGCGCCGGGCACGCTCAGGTACGGCACGAACCGCGCGTCGGGGGCGGTGACGACGGGCGCGTGGATCTCGTCGGCCACGACCCGGACGCCGTGGCGCTCGGCGAGGGCGGCGACGTCCGCCAGTTCGCCGGCGGAGTGCACGGTGCCGGTCGGATTGTGCGGGCTGCACAGCAGGTAGGCCGCCCGGCCGCCGCCCGCGACGGCACGCCGGAACGTCTCTTCCAGCACACCGAGGTCGATCCGCAGGTCCGGGCCGAGCGGCGCCTCCACCACGCGCCGGTCCATGTGTGCGACGAACTGGTAGAACGGCGGGTACACCGGCGGGTTGACGATCACCGGGTCCCCGGGTGCGGTGACCAGCTTGAGCATCTCGACGACGCCCAGCATCACGTCGGGCACGATCGCCGTGCGTTCCACGGCCAGGTCGTCCCAGCCCCACCGCTTGCCGGCGAAGGCGGCCAGGGCCTCGGCGTAGGCGGTCCCGACGGGGTAACCGGTGTCGCCGCGCTCCATGGCGCCGGTCACGGCGCGCACGACGGCTCCGGCGAGCGGCACGTCCATCTCGGCCACCCACAGCGGCAGTACGTCCGCGGGGTAGGTGTGCCACTTCATGCTCGTACGGCGGCGAAGTTCGTCCAGGGTGAGCGCGTGCAGGGGGTTGGGTCCTCCGGACGGGTCCCGCTCGATGCTGGTCATGGGCCCAAGATAGGACGCCCTCGCGGACGGGGTGAACACCGCGCGGTCCGCCGCCGTATGGGAGGAGGGCGCTCGACGTCCGGAGCCCCCCGCGGCGGCGACGCCGCGCGGCCGGGTTCGGGAGCGCACGCATGAGGCACGCACGACGACGCATCGTCCGGCGAGTGGCACGGCTGGCGGCCGTCGGCGGGCTGCTGGTCGGGGGCACGATGGTCACCCGGGCGGTGGCGAGCGAACCCCCGGGCGCCTCCCCCGCGCCGCACACGCTCGCGCAGACCGCGTCCGGCGCCGGAGCGGACCTGGTGGCGCGGCTGGGCACCGACCGTACGGCGGGTCACTGGATCGGCGCCGACGGGCGGCCGGTCGTGGCGGTCACGGACGAGTCCGCGGCGCAGGAGGTGCGGCGGGCGGGCGCCACGGCGAAGACGGTCCCGCGCAGCATGACCGAGTTGAGGTCGGCGGCCTCGACGCTGCGTGCGGCGCCGCGGGTGTCCGGTACGGCATGGGCGCTGGGCTACCGGGCGAACGAGGTGGTGGTGCGCGGTGACCGCACGGTCTCCGGGGCCGACTGGTCGCGGCTGACGGACGTCGCCCGTGGCATCGGCGGGTTCGTCCGCATGGAGCGCACCGAGGGCACCTTCACCACCCGTCTGAACGGTGCGGAGCCGATCCTCTCCACGGCGGGCCGCTGCTCGGCCGGTTTCAACGTGACCGACGGCACCAGCGACTTCATCCTGACCGCGGGGCACTGCGGGCCGACGGGTTCCGTCTGGTTCGGTGCCGGCGGAGACGGACGGCAGGTCGGCACGACGGTCGCCGGCAGCTTCCCCGGGGACGACTTCTCCCTGGTGCGCTACGCGAACGGCAAGGCCGGCGAGGGCGCCGGCGTGGTGGCGGTCGGCGGCGGCAAAGGGGTGGCCGTCACGGGGGTGGGTACACCGGCGATCGGCCAGCGGGTGTTCCGCAGCGGGAGCACCAGTGGACTGCGCGACGGCCGGGTGACGGCGCTGGACGCGACGGTCAACTATCCGGAGGGCACGGTCACCGGCCTCATCCAGACCGACGTGTGCGCCGAACCCGGGGACAGCGGTGGGCCGATGTTCTCCGAGGGGGTCGCGCTGGGCGTGACGTCGGGCGGCAGCGGCGACTGCGCCAAGGGCGGTACGACGTTCTTCCAGCCGCTGCCGGAGGCCATGAAGTCGCTCGGGGTCCGGCTCGTCGTCTCCGGCGGGCCGGGAGGCACCGCGGGCACCTCGGCGACCTCGGCACCGGGTGCGGCGGCGCCGGGTGCGTCGGCAGCGGTGACGGGAGGCGTCTCGGGTCCGCCCCTGCTCGCCCGGCTCACGGACCGCAGGAACGTCGGGCCCGGGCTGCTGGTCGTGGCGGGCAGCCTGGTGGCGCTGGTGGCCACGCGGTGGATCCGTACGGAACGGGACCGCAAGGCCTACCGGCGGCACTACTCGGCGACGTGGGGATGACCGGAGCCGGGACGAGGGCCGGGTCCGTGGTGTGCGGCGGCGGGCCGGGGACGAGGAGCGTGGCCGCGGTCAGGCGGCGTTCACGGGCTCCGGGGCCGCGTGGGCCCACTCCATGACGAGCCGCTGGTACTCCGCACGCTGCTCGACGCTCAGTGTCCCGCCCGACCGGCGCCACAGGGCCCGGATCTCCTCGTTGACCTCGGCAGCCGATCGCTCGGAGGAGGGTTCAACAGTGGTGGACATGCTGTGAAGCATACGGGCCCCGGCGTGAAGACGATGTGAGTAATCGCGAGCCAAACGGACATAACGGACCGTGTCGCTGATCACGTCGATCCCGTCATCTGTCAAGACCTGCGGGCGAGTTCGATCCCACCCGATGTGTCGTGCCGCACACGGCCGGCTCTTCACGAGCGTTCCGCCGCCGAAGGTGAGCACGGGCCGCCGGTACGGGCGCCGCGGCGTGAGCCGGGCGCCCGTGTCCGTCAGGTGCCCGGCTTGCGGCCGTACACGTAGACGTCGTCGCCGTTCTTCAGCAGCGACCAGTACTTCTTGGCGTCGGTCTTCGTCATGTTGACGCAGCCGTGCGAGCCCGGCGGGTTCCACATGCTGACGCCGACGGAGTGGAAGGCCTGGCCGCCGTCGAAGAACTGGCTGTAGGGCATCGCCACGTGGTAGATCGTCGAGACGTGGTCGATGTGGCGCCAGTAGACCTTCTTCAGACCGGTGCGGGTCTCGTAGCCGTTGCGTCCGGTGCGGACCGGGACCGGCCCGTACACCAGCTTCTTGCCGTCCTGGATCCAGCTCAGCTGGAGGCTGAGGTTCACACAGGCGATACGGCCCTTGTTCGTCGGGCACTTGCCGGACTTGTTCGGGTTCTTCCCGACCGCCTTCTGCTTCGTCATGAGATCCATCACCCCCCAGGTGACGGGGCCCGCGTAGCCGGCGTTGGGCTGGATGCCGTGCTTGGTCTGGAAGGCGCGGATGGCCTTGCAGTCGGCGGTGGACTGCTTTCCGTCGGCCGTGCGGCCGAGGAATTTCTCCACCTTCTTCTGGTACGGGCCCGCTTTCGCGGTGCAGCTGCTCGCGGCCTGGGCCGGTGCGGCCGTGAGCGCGAGTGTGAGCGGTGCCACCAGTGCGGTGACGGCGAGTGCGACGGCTCCCCGTCTGCGTGTGTCCCCCATGGCCGGTCATGCCTTTCGCGTCGAGGCGGTGCGCTGGGCGGAAGGTCGCCTTCGTGCGATCCCCGCCTGCTAGACCGCCGTCCGGCCGCAATGGTTGCGCACCGTCGGCCGCCGCGACGAAACAGTGACAAAGGCCACCGGACGCTCCGATCCGTCAGTCCGTGCCGCCCGGCGCTCTCACGGCCTGCCGGAAGCCGGTGTTGACCGCGGTCAGGCCGCCGTCGACCACGAGGGTGGTACCGGTCACCCAGGACGCGTCGTGCGAGGCGAGGAAGGCGACGGCCGCAGCGATGTCCTCGGGCTCGCCGACCCGCCCCAGCGGGTACTGCCCCCGGACCGCCTCCAGGTCCTCGTCCCGCCCCTCCCAGGCCGTGGTGCGCACCGTGCCCGGCGTCACGAGGTTGACCCGTACACCGCGCGGCGCCGCGTGTCCGGCGAGCGTGCGGGTCAGCGAGGCGAGCCCCGCCTTGGCCGCGCTGTAGGCGTGGTTGCCGAAGTCCTGGATGCCGTTGACCGAGCCGATGCTCACGATCGCGCCGCGTCCCGAGGCGGCGAGGTGCGGCAGCGCCGCCCGGCAGCAGCGGTAGGCGCCGGTGAGGGTGACGTCGAGGTCGCGGGCCCAGACCTCGTCGGGCTCGTCCTCGAAGAGCGGGGCGTCGGGCGCGCAGGCGTAGGCGTTGTTGACCAGGACGTCCAGCCCGCCGAAGGTGTCCACGGCGTGCGCCACGGCGGCCTCCACGGACGTGCGGTCCCGCACGTCGCAGGCGAACGCCTCGACGGCGAGGCCTCCTTCGGCCGGATCCGTCATCCGCGCCGCGGCCCCTCGTGCCGCGTCGAGGTCCACGTCGGTCAGCAGCACCCGGGCCCCCTCCGTGGCGAGCCGGTGTGCGACGGCCGCGCCGATGCCCCGGGCGGCGCCCGTCACGAGTGCCGTGCGGTCGGTGAAACGCCTGGTGTCCGTCATGGGAGCGACCGTACTGCCGCGGTGATCGCGGGGGTAGCGTGCGGCCATGTCCGTGTTCCTGCAGCAACTCCCCGCGCTCATAGGTGTCGTGATCGGCGCCCTCGGTTCCTACCTCGCCGTGGTGCGCAGTGACCGTGCCCGGTACGACCGTGAGACGGCGGCCCGCTGGGAGGAGCGCAGGCTCGCGGTGTACGCCGACTACGCGCGGGCCCTGAAATCCTCCGTCACCCTGGCGTACCGCGTCGCCGCACACTTCGGCAACGACCCGCACCCGCACCCGCTGACTCCGCGGGAGGCGGCGCCGTCCCAGGCCGAGGCCGTCGTCGCCCGGGATCCGGCCGGGGAGGCACTGCTCCTGCTGGGCAGCAAGGACGTGGTGGACAGGGCGCGGGTCTGGGTGGTGGCGGTGATGGACATGGAGCGCTTCCTGCGCGAGGAGACCCGCGACCCGGAGGCCTGGCGGACCCTGCTGGAGGAACAGCGCACCGCGCGCGAGGGCTACTACGCGGCGGTGCGCGAGGACCTGGCCCTGCCGCCGGGGCACGGCGCCCGCTGGTCGCTGCCGCCCGTCAGCGGTACCCCGTGACGTCGGCCGGCTTGTCGGGGTCCTGGACCTCGACGAGATAGCGCCAGGCGTCCGGACGGCTGCCGTCGAGGTCGGTGAAGCCGTACTCCTGGGCGAGGGCGCCGCTGGACAGGGACTGCCCGTTGAAGCGTGCCACGGCCGGGTCGGCGGCCAGGGCGGTGACCGCGCGGCCCACGTAGCGGGGTGTCTCGGAGATGGCGAAGTGCGGGACGCGGTCAAGGGCGTCGCGCCAGTTCTCCTCGCGTACGCCGAAGTGGTCGAGCATCATCTCCGAGCGCATCCAGCCGGGGGTCAGCGCGAGCGCCGTGGCGCCGCGCGGTCCCAGTTCGTGACCGAGGGAGAAGGCCATGCGCAGGACGGAGGTCTTGGCGAGGTCGTAGAAGAAGCTGTTGCGGTAGTGGTCGCGGTTGTAGGCGTCGGTGCCGTCGGTGACCTCGACGACCAGTCCGCCCGGACGGCGCAGCAGCAGCGGCAGGGCGTGATGGCTGGTGACGGCGTGGGTCTCGACGGCGAGCCGCAGCAGCCTCAGGCCCTTGTCGAGGTCGTGCTCCCACACCGGGCTGTCCCACTCGAAGAGGTGCTCGCCGCCCCAGATGTCGTTGACCAGGACGTCGAGGCGGGCCTGTTCCCGGGCGATGCGGTCGACGAGGGTGGCGACCTGCGCCGGGTCGAGGTGGTCGGTGGGCACGGCGATGCCGCGGCCGCCGGCATCGGTGACCAGGTCGGCGGTGTCCTCGACGGTCTCGGGGCGGTCGTATTCCGAGCGCCGCGCACGGGTGCTGCGGCCGGTGACGTAGACGGTGGCGCCGGCCGCGCCCAGTTCGACGGCGATGCCCCGTCCCGCGCCGCGGGTCGCCCCGGCGACCAGTGCGACCCTGCCCGCCAGCGGACCCTTCGGTGACCCTGCCATGCCCGGCTCCCGTTCTCTCCTCGGCCCCCGCACGGGATCGGTCCCGTGCGGGCGATGTCGTGTTCGAGGGTGCCCGGGAAGCCGGACATCTTCTGTCACCTTTCACCGCGTGTCCGGGTCGCTCTCGGCGGTGCGCGTCCCGGGCGGGTCAGTGACCGCGGCTGATCCACTCCTCCAGGTGCGGGGCCTCGGCGCCGATGGTCGTGGGATCGCCGTGGCCGGTGCGCACCTGCGTCTCGGGCGGGAGGACGAGCAGCCTGTCGCGGATCGAGTCGATGATGGTCGGGAAGTCGGAGTACGAGCGGCCGGTGGCGCCGGGTCCGCCCTGGAAGAGGGTGTCGCCGGTGAAGACGGTGCCGAGGCCGGGGTCGTGGAGGCACACGGCGCCGGGTGCGTGGCCCGGGGTGTGCAGGACGGTGAGGTCGGCGCCGGCCGCCTCGATGACGAGGCCGTCGGTCAGCCACGCGTCGGGGTTCCGGTCGGGGTGGGTCTGCCGCCACAGGGGCAGGTCGTCGCGGTGCAGCCAGATGGTGGCGCCGGTGCGCTCGGCGAGTGCGGGCGCCGCGTTGACGTGGTCGTTGTGGGCGTGGGTGCACACGATGGCGGTGAGCCGGCGCTCGCCCACCGCTTCGGCGATCGCGTCGGCGTCGTGGGCGGCGTCGATGACGACGACCTCGTGGTCGTCGCCGACGAGCCAGACGTTGTTGTCGACGTCCCAGCTCCCGCCGTCGAGGCTGAACTGGCCCGAGGTGACCAGGCGTTCGATGCGGGGGGCCATCAGAGCAC
The DNA here is from genome assembly GCF_004364245.1 of Streptomyces sp. BK208. Lineage (GTDB taxonomy): Bacteria > Actinomycetota > Actinomycetes > Streptomycetales > Streptomycetaceae > Streptomyces. The sequence continues at coordinate 467,695 of NZ_SOAV01000001.1, forward strand.
CACCACCGAACGCAGCACGTCGCCGGCGTGCATCCGGTCGAAGGCCTGCTCGACCTCGTCGAGGCGGATGGTCTCGGTGACGAACTTGCCGAGGTCCAGGCGTCCTTGCAGGTGGAGGTCGACGAGCATCGGGAAGTCCCGGGAGGGCAGGCAGTCGCCGTACCAGGACGACTTGAGCGAGCCGCCGCGGCCGAACACGTCCAGGAGCGGCAGCTCCAGCTTCATCTCGGGGGTCGGTACGCCGACGAGGACGACGGTTCCGGCCAGGTCGCGGGCGTAGAAGGCCTGCCGGTAGGTCTCGGGGCGGCCGACGGCCTCGATGACGACGTCGGCGCCGAAACCGCCGGTCAGTTCGCGGATCGCCTCGACGGGGTCGGTCTCGCGGGAGTTGACGGTGTGGGTGGCGCCCATGCCCCGGGCGGTCTCCAGCTTGCGCGCGTCGATGTCCACGGCGATGACCTTCGAGGCGCCCGCCAGGTGCGCCCCGGCGATCGCCGCGTCTCCGACGCCGCCGCAGCCGATGACGGCGACGGTGTCGCCGCGGGTGACGTTGCCGGTGTTGAGGGCGGCGCCGATGCCGGCCATCACGCCGCAGCCCAGCAGCCCCGCCACCTCGGCCGGGACGGCCGGGTCGACCTTGGTGCACTGTCCGGCGGCGACCAGGGTCTTCTCGGCGAAGGCGCCGATGCCGAGGGCCGGGGAGAGTTCCTGGCCGGTCGAGGCCAGGGTCATCTTCTGCTCGGCGTTGTGGGTGTCGAAGCAGTACCAGGGGCGGCCGCGCAGACAGGCCCGGCACGAGCCGCACACGGCACGCCAGTTGAGGATCACGAAGTCGCCCGGGGCGACGTCGGTGACACCGGCGCCGACCGATTCCACGACGCCCGCGGCCTCGTGCCCGAGCAGGAAGGGGTAGTCGTCACTGATGCCGCCCTGCTTGTAGTGCAGGTCGGTGTGGCACACCCCGCAGGCCTGGATCTTGACCACGGCCTCGCCCGGGCCGGGGTCCGGCACGACGATCGTCTCGATCCGCACCGGTTCGTCCTTGCCCGGTGCGATCACGCCGCGTACTTCCTGCGCCATGGTCCTGACCCCTTCCTCGGCCGTCCAGCGTTCCCCCAAACCCTACGCGCAAGTGATCGTGAAGCGGCAGGTGGCGGGGCGGTTCGCGGGGTACGGCAGGCCGCCCGCACGCCGGTGGTCCGTGGGCACGCGCCGGGACCCGGGTGACCGGCGATCCGCTGTACGCGGAGCCGAGGTCACCCGGGTCCCGGCGGCCGGCGGGCGCCGGTGCGGGTCGCCGCAGGCGTCAGCCCAGGGCCGGGACGGCGCCGAAGAGGGGCGCCGCCAGGCCGGTGACCTGCTGGAGCTGTTGCAGGTCGCTCAGCCGGTTGAGCTGCTGCGAGGGGAGCGGCATGCGGGCCCGGTCCTCGGCGGGCATGTCACCGACCGCGAGTGAGTCGAGGGTGTTCGTCACGCTGAGTTTCTCCGTGCCCAGCGGGCCCCCGCCGGCCGCGCTCGCCATCGGGACGGCGAGACCGGTGACACCGGCGGCGAGCCCGACGACGGCGACGATACGTCGTGTTGAGATCATGTGCTGCGCAACTCCGGCGGGCCGGGGGCGGACACGGGCGGGCGGCGCCGGTCACCCGTGTGGACCAGTCCGGGCCGGACGTTGCCCCTGGGGCCGGGAGGGAGGAAGCTCGAAGGAGGAGGGCCGTGACGGCCCGTTTCCGATCCGGGCCGCGGCCTTCGACGTCCGGAGGAGGTCGTCATGAGCACCACGACAGGCCCCGGTTTCGACACCGAAGCACTGCGCCGGGGCATCGAAGGAGAGACGGCGGCACCCCTGCTGTCGCTGTACGCGCGGGACGCGGAGGTCCGTATCGTCGACCGGCACGACCAGCCGAGCCGTCCCAAGGTCCTGCGCGGCCGGGACGAGATCGCCGAGATGCTCGACGACGTCTACAGCCGTGACATGACCCACCGGATGGCGCACTGCGTCGTCCAGGGCGACCAGGTCGCGTTCAGCGAGGAGTGCACCTATCCGGACGGCGTGCGGGTGCTCGCCGAGTCGATGCTGTCGCTGCGGGACGGCGAGATCGTCGAGCAGACCGTCGTCCAGGCCTGGGACGAGTAGCCCGGATCCGCGTCACGGGTGCGGGTTCGGCGTACCGGTCATCTCGGTGGCAGCCGGTGCAGCTCGACGTCCCCGAGCCGGCCGTCGGCGACCGTGGCGGTCAGGTAGGTGCAGTGGGGCTGGCGGCGGCGGTCGGTGGGCGAGCCCGGGTTGAGCAGCCGCAGACCGGTGGCCGCCGTGGTGTCCCAGGGGATGTGGCTGTGCCCGAAGACGAGGACGTCGAGGTCCGGGAAGCGGGCGGCGCAGCGTGCCTCGCGGCCCTGGGCGGCGCCGGTCTCGTGGACGACGCCGAAGCGCAGGCCGCCCAGATCCGCGTACGCCACCTCGGGCAGCCTGGCGCGCAGTGCGGGGCCGTCGTTGTTGCCGTACACCCCGAGGAGCCTGCGGCTGCGGCTCTCCAGCAGGTCGAGGGTGGCCGTGTCGACCCAGTCCCCCGCGTGCAGGACCACGTCCGCGCGCGGGAGCTCCGCCAGCAGCGGCGCCGGCAGTTCCTTCGCCCGCTTGGGCAGGTGGGTGTCGGACGTGATCAGCAGTCGCACGCGTTCCAGCTTAATCGACAGGCAAAACTGTGCAGTCTCAGCTGGACAGTTTTACCTGTCGAATTTACGGTGGTGGTTCCGTACGAGATCCATCTGAGAGGCACCACCCCCATGGCCGTCACCGCCCTCGACCCCCGCACCGCCCTCGTCGTGATCGACCTCCAGGCCGGCATCGTCGCCGCGCCCACCGAGCCCTGGAGCGGCGCAGAGGTCGTCGCCCGCAGCGTCGAACTGGCCGAGGCCTTCCGGGCCCGCGACCTGCCCGTGGTACTGGTCCGGGTCTCCTTCGCCGCCGACGGCGCGGACGCCGTGCCCGGGCGCACCGAGGCAGGAGGCGCCGCCGGCCCGCGGCCGGAGGGCTGGGACGTCATCGTCGACGAGCTGTCCGGGCACCCCGGTGACCTCACCGTCACCAAGCGCAACTGGGGCGCCTTCCACGGCACCGGCCTCGACGTCCAGCTGCGTCGCCGCGGTGTCACGCAGATCGTGCTGTCCGGCATCGCCACCAGCATCGGCGTGGAGTCCACCGCCCGCGCCGCCCACGAGCACGGTTACCACGTCACGCTCGCCACCGACGCCATGAGCGACATGAGCGCCGAGGCACACCGGGGCAGCGTCGAGCGGATCTTCCCGCGGCTGGGCGAGACCGGCACGACGCGGGAGATCCTCGACCTGCTCGCCAAGACGCACGGCTGACGATCCGGGCGCGACGGTCAGCCCGCGTCGGTGCGCCGCTTGAGCGGCTCCCACCAGGACCGGTTGTCCCGGTACCAGGCGACGGTCTCGGCCAGCCCGGCCGCGAAGTCGCGCCGGGGGCGGTAGCCCAGCTCCTCGCGGGCCTTGCTCCAGTCGACCGAGTAGCGCAGGTCGTGCCCCTTGCGGTCCTCGACGTGCACGACCCGCTCCGGGCCCGCGCCGCAGGCGTCGAGGAGCAGGGCGGTGAGGTCGCGGTTGCTCAGTTCCGTGCCCCCGCCGATGTTGTAGACCTCGCCCGCCCGGCCCCCGGTCCGGACGAGGTCGACGCCCTGGCAGTGGTCGTCGACGTGCAGCCAGTCGCGCACGTGACGGCCGTCCCCGTAGAGCGGGACCCGGCGGCCGTCGAGAAGACGGGTGACGAAGAGCGGCACGAGTTTTTCGGGGAACTGGTGCGGCCCGTAGTTGTTGGAGCACCGGGTCACGCGCACGTCGAGGCCGTGCGTGCGGTGGTACGACAGGGCCAGCAGGTCGCCCGACGCCTTCGACGCGGAGTACGGCGAGCTCGGCCGCAGCGGATGCTCCTCGGTCGCCGAGCCGGACCCCACGGAGCCGTAGACCTCGTCGGTCGAGACGTGCACGAACGGCCCGACGCCGTGGCGCACGGCCGCGTCCAGCAGGTTCTGGGTGCCGACGACGTTGGTGAGGACGAAGTCGGACGCGGCGTGGATCGAGCGGTCCACGTGGGACTCGGCGGCGAAGTGCACCACCTGGTCGGCCTCGGACACCAGCTTGTCGACGAGCGCCGCGTCGCGGATGTCGCCGTGCACGAACTCCAGGCGCGGATGGCCGAGTTCGAGGTTGGCCGTCGTTCCGGCGTAGGTCAGCGCGTCCAGCACCGTGATCCTCGGCGTCCCGGGGCCGTCGGAGGCGAGGAGCCCGCGCACGTACCGGGAGCCGATGAATCCGGCGGCGCCGGTGACCAGGATGTTCATGGAAGGTTCCGTGCCTTGCTGCGGTCGGGGGCGGTGCGTGCCGACGCTACCCGCGCTCCCCGCGCCCGGCGCGACCGGCCCCGGAACGCGCACCGCGCCGGCAACGAGGCCGGCGCGCTGGGCGGTGTCACCACCCTCGGGGCTCGCTCAGTCCTCGCCCCGGACTATGTTCGACTCCTGGCCCGCTTGCGGTGCGCGGGGGGCCGCGCCGTCCTCGACGGCGGGTACGCAGGTACGCATCGCGTCTCTGCTCCGCAGGCGGCGGGCCTTCGACCAGCCGGTCTCCAGCCTGCGGACGGCGGGTTCGCCGCTGGTGTCCGTGGTCACGAATATCATCTTCCTTCTGGTTCCGCGGCTGACGCGCCCGGGCTTCGACGTCGTCGTCCTGGCCCCGGTGCGCTCGCCGCTGCGGGTCCCCTCGCGGGGCGCGGCCAAACACCGGTCCCCTGCGAGCTGTCGCGCTCACGGGCGGGACCGTGGCCGGGCGCTCAGACGCCGCGCACCGGGATCTCGCTCCAGACCTGCTTGCCTCCGCTGACCGGCAGCGTCCCCCAGGTCGCCGACATCGCCTCGACGAGGAGGATGCCGCGCCCGCCCGTGGCCTCCCAGCCGATACTGGTCGGCTTGACGGGCGTGCGCGGCGAGGCGTCGGCGACCGCGACGCGCAGGCGCCCGCCGATCAGGGTGAGGTCGAGGCGCACCTTGCCGTCGGTGTGCACCAGGGCGTTGGTGACCAGCTCGGAGACGATCAGCAGCACACCCTCGATGTCGTCGTCGGGTACGCCCCAGGAGCGCAGGGTGCGCCGGGTGAAGCGGCGGGCGTGCCGCACGGCCTCGGGCAGCCGCCACACCGACCAGCTCTCCCGCAGCGGACGCAGGGACATCCCGTCGTAGCGCACCAGCAGCAGGGCGACGTCGTCGTTGCGGCGGGCGTTCCCGAGCAGGGCGTCGGCGACGAGCCCGAGGTGGGCGGGGGCGGACACGGCCAGCGCGTGGGCGAACCGGTCCATGCCCTCGTCGATGTCGGACTCCGGCGACTCCACGAGACCGTCCGTGGTCAGGGCGATCAGCGTGCCGGGCCGCAGCCGCAGCGGGCTCATCGGGAAGTCGGCCTGTGTCACCACGCCGAGCGGCGGGCCGCCCTCCACCTCCGCGATCTCCGTACTGCCGTCGGGGTGGCGCAGCACCGGCGGCAGGTGCCCGGCCCGCACGCACCAGGCGGAGCCCTCCTCCATGTCGAGGTCGACGTAGACGCAGGTGGCGAAGAGGTCGGTCTCCATGCCCGTCAGCAGCCGGTTGGCGTGGGACACCACGACGTCCGGCGGGTGGCCCTCGACGGCGTAGGCGCGCAGGGCCGTGCGCATCTGGCCCATCAGGGTGGCCGCGCCGGCGCTGTGGCCCTGGACGTCGCCGATGACGAGGGCGACGTGGTGGTCGGGCAGCGGGATCACGTCGTACCAGTCGCCGCCCAGCTCCAGTCCCGCCGTGCTGGGCAGGTAGCGGGCGACGGCGACCGCGCCGGGCAGCTTCGGCAGCCGGCGCGGCAGCAGCTGGCGCTGGAGCATGCCGACCAGTTCGTGCTCGGCGTCGAAGGCGTGGGCGCGCATCAGGGCCTGCCCGGCGAGCCCCGCGGAGGCGGTGAGCAGGGCGCGCTCGTCGGGACCGAAGTCGTGCGGGGCGTCCCAGCCGATCAGGCAGGCTCCGGCCATGCGGCCGCCCGCGGGCAACGGCAGTACGGCCAGGCCGCCGGGGCCGACGTCGGCGAGGGCGGGCTCCAGGTCGCCGGTGCCCGCGGGCCAGATCCGGGCGCGTCCCTCGCGCAGCGCGGCGGCCAGGGTGGGCATGGCCCGTACCGGCGCGTCCGGCCACTCGGTGCGCCACTCCAGCCGCCACAGCTCGGGCCAGGACTCGGGCTCCGGCGGATCGAGGACGGTGACGACGAGCCGGTCGTTCTCCACCTCGGCCAGCGCGATCCGGTCGGCGCGCAGCGGTCTGCGCAGGGCGGCGACGACGGCCTGACTGACGTCGCGGACGGTCCCGGCGGTGGCGAGCGCGGCGGCGAGGCGCTGGACGCGGGCGACGTCGGTGACGTCCGGGCGCAGGGTGGAGGCGTCGGCGACGGTGCCGACCAGGCGGGCGGGCCGGCCGTCGCCGCCGGGCAGCAGGCGCCCGCTGAGCCGGAGCCACTTCGGCGGGCCGGTGGGCTGCAGCACCCGGAACTCCAGCTCGCGTTCGCCGATGCTCATGTGGTCGGACTCGGTCACCGACATCAGCGACGGCAGGTCCTCCGGCACGGTGAGCCCGAGCAGCGTCTCGACCTTGCCGTCGAACTCGCCGGGGGCGAGGCCGAACAGGCGCAGGATGTCGTCCCCCACCTCGGCCCGGCCGGTGTCCATGGCCAGGGTGAAGGCGTCCGGCTGGAGCGGACCGGCCTCGGCGGGCTCGGCCGCCTCGGCGGGAGCGGGGCAGGTCAGGGCCTCGGCGATCAGGGCCAGGCACGCGCGGTCGTCGGCGTCGAACCCGTCCGGGCGCTCGGTCAGGGCGAGGAGACAGCCGCCGCCGTCCCCGCCCACGGGCAGGACGGCCAGCGAGAAACCGCTCGACGGCACGTGCCGCGACTCCGCCGATCCGGCGAACTCCTCCGGCCCGATCCACACCGTCTCACCGGCGCGGTGTGCGTCGGCGACCGGGGAGCCGCCGTCCGCGGGATAGCTGTCGCGCACGCCGTACAGGGTGCGCGGCACACCGGCGGACTCGACCAGGCAGAGCAGCTCACGGTCGTCGCCCGGCGTGTAGAGGGCGGCGAGGGAGGCGCCCGCGAAGACCAGCGCCTGTTCGAGGATCCCGCGTGACCGTTCCTTCGGCCGCGGACCGGCCGCGATCGCCTTCAGGGCGCCCTCGGCACGCAGCGTCCTCGGTCCGCGTTCCGCAGCGCCCTCTTCGACCACGTCGCCATTACAGCGCTTATGGGGCATCTGCGCAGCCCCTGCGGATGGAGTACCGGTGATCAGGAGCGCGCGGGGGCGCGGGGAGGCTCTTCGCGCCGCCGTGCGGAGCCGGTGCTCCCGTCGGCTGCGGAAGGGGGACACGACGGCAGGACGACGTCACGTGCGCGGCGGGTGCCCCCGTCCGCCCGCCCGCGTCCCGACGGACCGCGTCCCGACGGACCGCTGCCCGGCCCCGTCGGGGGTCGGGCAGCGGTCCGGGGGTCGGCCGTCGGTCCGCTGGCGGACACTGACCGCCGGCAGACACGGACCGGGGGACGCGGTCCCCGGGGACGGCGGTCCGGGGGGCGGGGCTGTGTCGAGCCCGCCGGACGTCAGCCCGTCGGACCCGAGCCGCCCACGCCGTCCGCGTCCGAGCCGTCGGACGTCAGCCGACAGCCGTCAGCCGTCAGCCGTCAGCCCGTCGGATGCGAGCCGTCCGAGCCGTCCACGCCCGTGCCGTCAGCCGCGTCACCGGTGCCGGCTCCGCTGCCGTCAGCCGCGCCGTCGTCGTCGGCACCGGAACCGGGGGCGCCCGAACCGCCGTCTCCGGAGGCATCACCGGCGCCACCCACGCCATCCGCGTCGCCCGCACCGGTGCCCTCGCCGCCCAGTGTGGCGCCGACCGCCTCCAGGGCGGTGGTGACCGGCTGGAAGAAGGTCTCGCCGCCGGCCGTGCAGTCGCCGCTGCCGCCGGAGGTCAGTCCGACCGCGAGGCCGTCCTGGGTGAACAGGGAGCCGCCGCTGTCTCCGGGCTCGGCGCAGACGTCGGTCTGTATGAGGCCCGTGACCGTGCCCTCGGGGTAGTTGACGGTGGCGTCCAGGCCGAGGACCCGGCCGTCGGCCAGTCCGGTCGTACTGCCCATGCGGAAGACCTGCTGCCCGACCGCCGCCTCCGCGGCCCGGCTGATCGCCAGTGTCCGGTCGCCCAGGTCGACCTCGCTCGGAGCCTCGGTCGCCGGGTCGTCGTACCTGACGAGCGCGAAGTCGCCCTCGCCGGGGAAGACCGCCTGGTCGACGGTGGCGATGGGCTGCCCGCCCTGCGCGTCGGACCACTGGTCGGCCGCGACCCCGCAGTGACCGGCCGTCAGGAAGGCGGGCGAGCCGTCGCCCGCGGTGACGTTGAAGCCGAGCGAGCAGCGTGCTCCGCCGCCGAAGACGGCGTCGCCGCCCGAGACGAAGGTCTTGAAGGTGCCGGCGGATTTCCTGACGGTCGCCATGCCGGAGCCGAGGTCCTGGACGGTGGACTCCAGCCGGTCCCAGCGGTCGCCGGTGACGGTGCTGTCGGCGGTCACCAGGATCTTGTTGGTGCGCGGATCGATCGCCCACGAGGTGCCCGGAATGCTCGCCCTGGATTTCAGGGTCTGCGCGCCGCTTTTCAGCTCACCCATGCTGTTGTCGACCTCGCGGACCGCCGCCCCCGCCTTCTTCGCCTCCACGACGCCCTGGTCGTCGTCGCCCGGGACGACGTTGACGACGAGCTGCCGGGCGCCCGGGTCGTAGTAGGAACCGGCGAAGGTGTCGCCGAGCAGGCCGGCCAGCCGTGAGGCGAGATCCGAGGCGTCCGCCGCCTTGAGGGTCCTGGGTGCCGGCGCGGCGTCCGGGGACCCGCCGTCCTGCGAGGCGTTGGCGTTCGGCAGCAGGACCGCGGCCGCGCCGAGCGCCACCACTCCGCCCGCCGCCATCGCGGCCCTGCGCTTGGGGATTCGCTTGTGACTCAACCTGCTCGACCTCCTGGGACCGGGGTCCGTGTCCACGGTCCGGCATCGGATGGGGGGCGCCTGGACGGCTGTTGGTACGCGCGGGCCGGGCAGGGCGTTCAGACGGTCCGTCGGATCGCGCCCCGTTCACGCGGTGCCCCGCACGGCGGCGCGACGGCCGTCGGCACCCTCCGCGTTCGTCCGACGACGCACTGTCCCGAACACGGAGCGGAATGACCGCTTCAGCGAATCTGCACATCGAATGCCCAACCCGGTCACCCCCGTCGGATCTTCTGCACAAGCCGACGGCGGTCCGCGCGCCTTTGCGGCGGGAGTGTCCCAATCGCACGCGTTCGGGCAAGGGGTCGTGCGGCGCGATGCCGCGCGCGGTGTGAAGAAGTCGCCGCGAAGGCGTGCGCGCTCCTGCACGCTTGGTCGCCCGGGCGTCGCAAGTGCGCTGGTGAGAGGGGTGATTGATTGGAAGCCCGCACCGGCCGCGTGCTTTGATCCATCGCACCGCGGGGGCCGCGGAGGGCTCGGGAAACGGGCCGCCCGGCGCCCGCGGTCGCGGCCGTCATCTGTCCCCAGAGGGGGCCGCTCCCCCCTTGTGAAAATGGCTATACGAAGGGAAGTTCCATCATGAACTCCACCCCCCAGGTTGAGACCGTCGAGATCTCCGACGCCGACCTCGACAACGTCTCCGGCGGCCTGAACGTGAACGCCGTCGGCACCGTCACCGGCCTGGTGGACGGCATCGCCCCGGTCTCCGGCCTGCTCAACACGGTCGTCGGTACCGTCGAGGGTGCCACCGGCCTGAACACGGCCCCGGTCACCAACCTGGTCGCCGGTCTCTGATCGCGCCCTTGCGTCGCTGAGTCCCGGAGCCGCCCAGGCTCCGGGGCTTTTCGGCCGTTCTCGCTCTTCGGCCGCTCCCGCTTCGGCCGATCGCGTTCTTCGGCCGTTCTCCATCGAGCCCTGGATACGTCAGCGTGCAGTTCCGCCAACAGGCCCTCGCAAAACTCCAGTCACCGGAGGAACTCGATCTCCCGGTGCGTTTCGCCCGTCCCCAGGGCTGGCTGGTGCTGTCCGTCACGGTGGTCGCGATGGCCGCCGCGTCCGTGTGGGCCGTGGGCGGCTCGGTGACCTCCACGGTCTCCGCCCCCGCCATCCTCACCCACGGGCAGGGCAGTTATCTGCTGCAGAGTCCCGTCTCGGGGCAGGTCACCGCGGTCCTGGCCCGCCCGGGTCAGCGCCTGGCCGCCGACGCCCCGGTACTGAAGGTCCGTACCGCCGACGGCGAGAGCGTGGTCCGCGCGGTCGACGCCGGCCGGGTCAGCGCACTCGCTGCCACCGTCGGGCAGATCATCGCTACCGGCGCGAACGTCGCCTCGGTGGAGAAGGTCGCCCACACCGACGACCCCCTCTACGCCACCGTGTACGTACCCGCCGAGAACGCCGCCGCCATCCCCGCGCACGCCCCCGTCGACCTGACCGTCCAGTCGGTGCCGACCCAGCAGTACGGCGTGCTGCACGGCACGGTGCAGTCCGTGGACCGCTCGGCCCAGTCGGAGCAGACCATCGGCGCGTTCCTCGGCGACAGCCAGCTCGGCGAGCAGTTCACCCGGGACGGCAGGCCGGTGGCCGTGACGGTGCGGCTGGCCGTCTCCCGGTCCACGAAGAGCGGCTACGACTGGTCCTCGGCGGACGGGCCGCCGTTCGCACTGACTTCCATGACTCTGGCGTCGGGCTCGATCCGGCTGGCCGACCAGCGTCCCGTCGATTGGCTGCTGCCGTGAGCACCGCACAGGAGACCCGGGGCAGACGCCGTGCCGCCCCGGCCGGGCGCGGTGTGCCCAAGGGCCGCGCGAAGACCGTCCGGACGCCGACCGTGCTCCAGATGGAGGCCGTGGAGTGCGGTGCCGCCTCACTCGCGATGGTGCTGGGGCACTACGGCCGCCACGTCCCGCTGGAGGAGCTGCGCATCGCCTGCGGCGTCTCCCGGGACGGGTCGCGCGCCAGCAACCTGCTGAAGGCGGCGCGCAGTTACGGGTTCACCGCCAAGGGCATGCAGATGGACCTGGCCGCCCTCGCCGGGGTGACGGCGCCGGCCATCCTGTTCTGGGAGTTCAACCACTACGTCGTCTACGACGGCATGGGCCGCCGCTTCGGGCGGCGCGGGGTGTTCATCAACGACCCCGGCAAGGGCCGCCGGTTCGTGTCCCTGGAGGACTTCGACGGGTCCTTCACCGGCGTCGTGCTGACGATGGAGCCCGGTGAGGGCTTCACCCGCGGCGGACGCAAGCCCGGTGTGCTCGGTGCGATGCCGGCCCGGTTGCGCGGTACCGCGGGCACGCTGCCCGCGGCCGTGCTCGCGAGCCTGCTGCTGGTGGCGGTGGGCGCGGCGGTGCCCGCGCTCAGCCGCACCTACATCGACATGTTCCTGATCGGGAGGCAGACCTCGCTGCTCGGCGTGCTGTTCGCGTCGATGGGCGCCTGTGTGCTGCTCACCGTGGTGCTGACCTGGCTCCAGCAGGCGAACCTGCTGCACGGCCGCATCATCTCCTCGACCCTCTCCAGCGCCCGCTTCCTGCGGCACCTGCTGCGGCTGCCGGTGACCTTCTTCTCCCAGCGCAGCCCGGCCGACCTTGTGCAGCGGCTCCAGTCCAACGACGCCGTCGCCGAGACGCTGGCCCGCGACCTCGCCGCGGCGGGCGTGGACGCGATCGTGGTCGTCCTGTACGCCGTGCTGCTGTACACGTACGACCCGCAGCTCACCTTCGTCGGCGTCGGTGTGGCGCTGCTCAACATCCTCGCGATGCGGATCGTCATCCGGCTGCGCGCGACCCGTACGGCGAAGCTGCGGGCGGACACGGCCCGGCTGACCAACACCGCGTACACCGGCCTCCAGCTGATCGAGACGATGAAGGCGACCGGCGGCGAGGACGGCTACTTCCGCAAGTGGGCCGGACAGCACGCCACCACTCTGGAGGAGCAGCAGCGCCTCGGGGTGCCGAGTGCCTGGCTGGGCGTGGTCGCGCCGACGCTGGCGACGCTGAACAGCGCGCTGATCCTGTGGATCGGCGGGATGCGCGCGGTCGAGGGTCACATCTCGGTAGGTCTGCTCGTCGCCTTCCAGGCGCTGGTGGTCCGCTTCACCGCCCCGCTGACCCGGCTGAACGGCGTCGCGGGCCGCATCCAGGACTTCGCCGCCGACGTGGCCCGGCTCAAGGACGTGGAGAACTTCCGGGCGGACCCGCTGTACGACCGTCCCGGCGGCGACTCCACGCGCCGGCTGCGCGGTCACGTGGAGCTGCAGAACGTCTCCTTCGGCTACAACCCGCTCGACAAGCCGCTGCTCACCGGATTCGACCTGACCGTCGGCCCGGGTCAGCAGGTGGCGCTGGTGGGCGGCTCGGGCAGCGGCAAGTCGACGGTGTCCCGGCTGATCTCCGGGCTCTACGCGCCCTGGGACGGGGTGATCCGCGTCGACGGGCAGCGGCTCGACGACATTCCGCGCGGGGCGCTGGCGTCCTCGGTCTCCTTCGTCGACCAGGACGTGTTCCTGTTCGAGGGCTCGGTGCGCGACAACGTGGCGCTGTGGGACCCGTCGATCCCCGACGACGCCGTGGTGGACGCGCTGAGGGACGCGGCGCTGTACGACGTGGTGATGCGCAGGCCGGGTGGCCTGCACAGCCCGGTCGAGCAGGACGGCCGCAACTTCTCCGGCGGTCAGCGCCAGCGCCTGGAGATCGCGCGGGCCCTGGTGCGCCGGCCCAGCATCCTGGTCCTGGACGAGGTGACCAGCGCGCTGGACGCGGAGACCGAACTGGTGGTCATGGACAACCTGCGCCGGCGCGGCTGCGCCTGCGTGGTGATCGCGCACCGGCTCAGCACCGTGCGGGACAGCGACGAGATCGTCGTCCTGGAGCACGGCACGGTGGTGGAGCGCGGGCGGCACGAGGAGCTGGTGGCGCGCGGTGGCGCGTACGCGGCGCTGGTCAGGGAGCGGTGAGATGACGACCGTGCAGGAGGGACAGGGCGACCTGGTCCTGGGGGCGCTCGGCTCGCTGGGTACGCGCGTCGACTGCGCCGGGTTCAACCGGCTCGACCTGGAGGGGCCGCAGGTGCTGTGGCTCGTGGTGTCGGGCGCGGTGGACCTGTTCGCCGTCGACGCCCGGGAGCAGGGCCACTGGCACCATCTGGGACGCCTGGAGGCCGGCTCGGTACTGCTGGGGCCGGTGTCCGGACCGCAGCACACACTGGTGGCGCGTCCGCTGCGGGACTGCGTGGTGCACCGCATCGCCCTGCGCGAGCTGTACCAGCCGGCGCACACCCAGACCTGGTCGTACGACGCCTACGGCAACCCGCAGTACGTGCCGCCGACGACGAGTCCGCTGGAGTACGCCCTCGCGCTCGGCGTGGGCCGGGGCCTGACCGTCCTCTTCCAGGCGCCGATGGCCGGCGAGCGGGCGGGCGCGCCCACCGACGACGACGTGTTCTGGATGCAGGTGCCGCCCGGCAGCGTGCAGTACGGGGCGGTCTACGGCGAGGAGGCGGCCGCCGACCTGCTGATGGACCCGGCGCTGTGGCAGAGCATGGTCGACCAGCAGTACCGGCTGCTGACCACCCTGGACCGCTGGATCGAACAGCTGGAACGCACCCACGAGACCCGGACCGCCGCCGGTATCAAGGCCGGTGAGGCGGTGCGCGCGCAGGCCGACCGTACGCTGCTGGCCTCCATCGGCAAGCGGTCGGCGCAGCGCACCACGGCCGCCGACGCGGACGCCACGTACGCGGCGTGCAGACTGGTCGCCCGCGCCGCCGGGATACCGCTGGCCGAACCGGCCGTGGGGGGCACGGAGAGCGAGCGGCTCGACCCGGTGGAGCGCATCGCGCTCGCCTCACGCGTGCGCACCAGGTCCGTACGGCTGGAGGACCGCTGGTGGCGCGACGACGTCGGGCCGCTGGTCGGGCACCGCACCCTGTCGGGGGCGCCGGTGGCGCTGCTGTGGCGGCGCGGGGGTTATGTGGCCGTGCATCCGGCGACCGGGCGCGAGACGCCGGTGGAGAAGGCCAACGCCGGGGAGTTCGAGCCGCGTGCGGTGATGTTCTACCGGCCGCTGCCGGAGCGGCGGCTGGGTCCGCTGAGGCTGCTGCGGTTCTGCCTGACCGGCACCCGCGGTGATCTGACGGGCCTGCTGCTCGCCGGTCTGGTGACGGTGGGCCTCGGCGCGCTGGTGCCGATCGCGACGGGCAAGGTGCTCGGCGAGTTCGTGCCGAAGGCGCAGACCGGGCTGATCGTGCAGGTGTGCCTCGCGGTGATGCTGAGCAGCGTCGTCGCGGCGGCCTTCATGCTGTTGCAGAACCTCACCATGCTGCGCCTGGAGGGCCGCATCGAGGCGACGCTGCAGCCCGCCGTCTGGGACCGGCTGCTGCGGTTGCCGACGAAGTTCTTCACCGAGCGCTCCACCGGTGAACTGGCGAGCGCGGCCATGGGCATCAGCGCGATCCGCAGACTGCTGGCGGGGGTCGGGCCGACGGTGGCCCAGTCGGTCACCGTCGGTGCGGTGAACCTGGTCCTGCTGTTCTGGTACAGCGTGCCGATGGCGCTCGCGGCGATCGGCATGCTGGTGGTCGTCGCCGGGGTCTTCCTGGGGCTCGGGCTGTGGCAGGTGCGCTGGCAGCGGCGGCTGGTCAAGCTCACCAACAAGCTGAACAACCAGGCGTTCCAGACACTGCGCGGACTGCCCAAGCTGCGAGTGGCGGCGGCGGAGAACTACGCCTACGCGGCGTGGGCGGAACGGTTCGCGCAGAGCCGCGAGCTGCAGCAGCGGGCGGGCCGGATCAAGAACCTGAACGCCGTTCTCGGTGCGGTCTACCTGCCGCTGTGCACGCTGCTGATGTTCATGCTGCTGGCCGGTCCGGCGGACGGTTCGATGTCGGCGGCCGAGTTCCTCACCTTCAACGCGTCGGTGACGATGCTGCTGACCTCGGTCACCCAGCTGACCGGCGCCTTCGTGTCGGGAGTGGCGGCGCTGCCGCTGTTCGAGGAGATCCGGCCGGTGCTGGACGCCACGCCCGAGGTGCGGACGGCGAGCACGCGGCCGGGACCGCTGTCGGGGGCCATCGAGGCGCGTCGGCTGTCGTTCCGGTACACCGACGACGGACCGCTGGTCCTGGACGACGTGTCCTTCGAGGTGCGCCCCGGCGAGTTCGTGGCGGTCGTCGGCCCCAGCGGCTGCGGCAAGTCGACGCTGCTGCGGCTGCTCATCGGCTTCGACCGGCCGCTGTCGGGCAGCGTCCTGTACGACGGTCAGGACCTGGCCGCGCTGGACCGGTCGGCGGTGCGCAGGCAGTGCGGGGTGGTGCTCCAGCACGCGCAGCCGTTCACCGGCTCGATCCTGGACGTCATCTGCGGAACCGAGCCGTACACGCCCGAGGAGGCGATGGCCGCGGCCGAGATGGCGGGACTGGCGGAGGACATCAAGCGGATGCCGATGGGCCTGCACACCATCGTGTCGGGCAGTGGAGCGGTCTCCGGGGGGCAGCGGCAGCGGTTGATGATCGCGCAGGCGCTGATCCGCCGGCCGCGCGTCCTCTTCTTCGACGAGGCCACCAGCGCCCTGGACAACGAGACGCAGCGCACGGTGATCGAGTCCACCAAGGCGCTCAACGCCAGCCGCGTCGTGATCGCGCACCGCCTGTCCACGGTGCTGGACGCCGACCGCGTGATCGTGATGGAGGACGGCAAGGTCGCCCAGCAGGGCTCGCCTGCCGAGCTGCTCGCCGACACCGGCGGCCGGCTGCACGAGCTGGTGCGGCGGCAGCTGGCCTGACCGGCGCGCACCTGGGTACTTGTTGCCCTTATGCGGATCAGCTTGGTGGATGTGGGGTCGAACACGGTCCGGCTCATGGTGGCGGACGCCGAGGGCGGGGTCCCGCTGCCGGTGCACACCGCGAAGTGGCGGCTGCGTCTGTCGGAGCAGGTGAGGCCGGGTGACCCGGTCCCCGAGGAGGCCGTGGAGCGGCTGGTGTCGGCGGTCGCCGACGCGAGCAGGACCGCGGGCCGGTGGGGTGCGTCGGGACCGCTGGCCTTCGCGACCGCCGTGGTGCGCGCCGCGCCGAACCGGCGTGAGGTGCTGCGCACCGTCCAGGACCGCACCGGGGTGCCGCTGTGCACCCTGCCCGGCGAGGTCGAGGCGGAACTGACGTTCCTCGGGGCACGGCGCTGGATGGGCTGGCGGGCGGGTCCGCTCGCCCTGCTCGACATAGGCGGCGGATCGCTGGAGCTGGCGTTCGGACGCGGCCGGCTGCCGGGCTTCGTGGCCTCTCTGCCGCTGGGGGCGGCCCGGCTGACCCACGAGTTCCTGGCGGGTGGTCAGGACCCGGCGTCGCCGGACCAGCTGCGGGCGCTGCGCCGCAGGGTCCGCCACCAGCTGCGGGACGCGGCGGCACGGATCCGCTGGGAGGGACCGCGCACCGCCGTGGCCACCTCGCGCACCTTCCAGCAGCTGGGGCGGTTGTGCGGGGCCCCGCCCGGTCGGCACGGGCCCTTCACGGAGCGCCGGATGCGCTGCTCGGACCTGGGGGACGCGGTCACCCGGCTGGCCGCCCTGTCCGCGCCCGAGCGGGCCCTGCTGCCCGGCATCTCGGCGCCGCGCGCGGCACAGAGCCTGGCCGGCGCCGTCGTGGGTCACACCGCGATGAAGCTGACCGGTCTCGACTCGGTGGCGCTCTGCCCCTGGGCGATCCGGGAGGGCGTCCTGTTGCGGCACATCGAGGACGGCCCGTCCTGGTGGGCCGAGGTCGTCCGCCGCAGCGACGAGGCCGCGCCTCCGGCACCGGCGCCACTGCGGCTCGCGTCCACGTCCGGCTGACCGCTGGAACACCGGTACGACCAGCACAACCGGTACCACCACACGGACCGGCAGAACCGGAAGCACGTACGAGGAGAGGAGCACTTCGTGTCCCACAACGGTGAGCACGACCACGAGCAGCCCCGGACCGCCGTGGAGGAGGTCCTGCGCGAGGTGGAGAACGCCAGGCCCCGCGACGCGGAGTCCGACGAGAAGGAGCACCGGGGCGAGGCCGGCGACGCCACCTCGCCGAACACCGGCGCCCAGGAGGACGCCGAGGGCGAGTGACGCACCGCTCGGCGCGCCCGGGGGTGCCGCGGCGGTCTCCGGGTACTCGCGGCGCATGGAGTTCGACCGCGAAGGACCACGACTGCCGGCGCCCCGGGGACCGGTCTCCGAGGCAGTCACCGCACATCTGCTGGGAACGGGCCCGTTGCCGGCCCCCGAGGCCGTCGCCGCCGCACCGGTCTACGGCGACGACCTGCAGCTGGCCCTGTACCAGTGCTACGAGCTGCACTACCGGGGCTTCGCCGGTGTCTCGCCCGACCTGGAGTGGGACCCGGACCTGCTGCGCACCCGGGCCGGACTCGAGCGGCGCTTCCTGGCCGCCCTGCGGGCCGACACCCCCGTGCACGACAGTGTGGAGGACGCGGTGGGGGCGCTGCTCGTCGAACCCGTCCACGGTGAGGGTGTCAGCCACTTCCTCCGGGACGAGGGCGAGTTGTGGCAGCTGCGCGAGTACGCGGCCCAGCGTTCCCTGTACCACCTGAAGGAGGCCGACCCGCACGCCTGGGTGCTGCCGCGGCTGTGGGGCCGCTCGAAGGCGGCGATGGCGGCGGTGGAGTTCGACGAGTACGGCGGTGGCCGCGCGGACCGGGTGCACGCCCGTCTGTTCGCCGACCTGATGACGGATCTGGACCTGGACACGACGTACGGGTGCCACCTCGACGCGGCCTCGGCCGAATGCCTGGCCACGGTGAACATGATGTCCCTGTTCGGGCTGCACCGGGCCCTGCGCGGCGCGCTGGTGGGGCATTTCGCGGCGGTGGAGATCACCTCGTCGCCCGGTTCCCGGCGGCTCGCCGAGGCGATGCGCCGTACCGGTGCGGGCCCGGCCGCCGAGCACTTCTACGACGAGCACGTCGAGGCCGACGCGGTCCATGAGCAGATCGTGCGGCACGAGGTCATCGACGGCCTGCTCGAGCAGGAGCCGTGGCTCGCGCCGGACGTCGTGTTCGGCATCGACGCCACCGGATTCGTCGAGGACCGCTTCGGTGACCGGCTGCTCGCCGACTGGCGGGCGGGACGGTCGTCCCTGCGCACGCCGCTGCCGGCCACGTCGCGCGTGCGTGAGGAAACTGCTCATATTCCGTGACGGCCGGGGTACCTGGGGTCCGTGAATTTCATGGTGCTACCGGGCGTCTACGCCCCCCAGGAGGACACCGCCCTGCTGGTCGGGGCGCTGTCCGACGAGCCGCTCCCGCCGGGCGCGGCCGTACTCGACGTGGGCACCGGCACGGGCGCGCTCGCCCTGGCCGCTGCCCGGCGGGGCGGCCGGGTGACCGCCGTGGACGTGTCCTGGCGCGCGGTGTGCGCCGCGCGGCTCAACGCCGCCCGGGCCGGGCTGCGGATCCGCGTCCGGCACGGCAACCTCTTCACGCCGGTACGCGGTGAGTCCTTCGACCTGGTGCTGGCGAACCCGCCGTACGTTCCGGCGCCGGGCGGTGGCCGGCGGCCGCGCGGTGCCGCCCGGGCCTGGGACGCCGGCCACGACGGCCGCATGGTCCTGGACCGGATCTGCCGGGAGGCGCCCGGGCTGCTGCGCCCCGGAGGCGTGCTGCTGCTCGTGCAGTCGGCGCTCAGCGATCCCGCAAGGACCGAGGCCCTGTTGCGCGAGGCGGGCATGAAGGCCGCGGTGACCCGGCGGCAGCGGATCGCGTTCGGTCCGGTGCTGCGCGGCCGGGAGCGCTGGCTGCGCCAGCGCGGGCTGCTGTCCATGGCCGAGTACGAGGAAGAGCTGGTGGTGGTCCGTGCCGAACTCCCCGTCTGAGACCCCTGACACCCCCGGCCCGCAGGAGGCTCCGCGCCGGATCAGGATCCAGCGCCGGGGGCCCCTGCTGGTGGAAGGGCCGGTGGAGGTGGAACTGGAGGACGGTACGACGGTGTCCTCCGACCGTTTCCGGGTGGCACTGTGCACCTGTCGCCGCAGCCGGCGTTATCCCTGGTGCGACACCAGCCACCGGGCCCGGTCGGGCGGGTCCGCCGACGGGCACGCCGGCCAGGAGTGACCTGGCGGCGCCTGAACCGGGAGGACGGCGGACGGCCCCACTCCGTCCGCCGCCCCCGGTGCGGGGCCGCGGGACCCGTGCGGCGGCGCTCGCACTCCCCAGTAGCGAGCCGCCGATCACGCCGCACGGTCCGGACGGTCCCGGTCCCTCAGAACGTGAAGACGCTCTCGCTTCCCGCGTTCTTCACGCACTCGTTGGCGAAGGTGCGCTCGTAGGAGAGGCGCCGGCCCTGCCAGACCCCCTCGACGGTGACGACCACGGGGGCGTACTCCCGGGTGCACATCACCGAGTCCTCGGCGGCGAGGACGCTCGGGTCCCCGCCCGCGGCGCGCAGTTCCGCGCAGGCCGCGGGGGCCGCGGGGTGGGTTCCGGAAGCCGTCGGGGCGCAGGTCAGGGTGACCGCGCGCAGGGGTGCGGCGGTGGCAGCGCTCTCTCCGTGTCCCACGGTCAGCACCAGGGCCGAGGGGGCGTAGAGCGACGCGGGGGCGTTGGCCGGGGAGGCAAGGGAGGCCCCGGCGAGGGGCCCGCAGACGGCGGTGGCCGTCAGGCCCAGAGTCGCTGCCCAGCGCGCGGTGTTCCGCATTGTGTGCATCCTTCCGCTCGTTTCGAGGGTGATGCCGGCCCGGCTCGGTCGGTGCCGGAACGGCGAGCGCGAGTCTGCCGAGTCCGGCACCGAAACTCATCTCGACCCCATGGATTTCGGTAACCTTGGGTATTCAATCAGTGGCGCGAAGTCACGAAATTGGAACGTTCCAAGTCCGGATCTGCGCGTTTCTTGATCGATTATTGAGATCAGAACTGGCCGAATGGCGTGATCCACACCTTCGCCAATAGGCCGGAAACATCCCTGAAACAGACCCGTCGACCCCGACGGCCGCCCTTTCGTACCCGCGGGTAGGGTGCCGGCAGCGCGAGCCCGACGAGGAGAGGCGGACCCGGGATGCCGAAGCACTGGGCGGATTTCCAGTACGAGATCTATCTGAACGGCATGACGGGCGCGGTCCCGCGGCTGCCCACCGACCTGACCCGGCTGGAGGAGCTGACCGAGCGGCGCCTGGGCCCCGGCCCCTTCGGGTACGTCGCGGGAAGTGCCGGCGACGGCAGCACCGCCCGGGCCAACCGGGCGGCGCTGGACAGGCACCGGATCGTTCCGCGCATGCTGCGGGACGTGCACGAGCGCGACCTGCGCGTCGAGGTCCTGGGCCGCGAACTGCCCGCCCCGCTGGCGCTGGCGCCGGTCGGCGTCCTGTCGATCATGCACCCGGACGCGGAGCCCGCCGCCGCCCGGGCCGCCGCCGCCCAGGGCGTGCCGTACATCCTCTCCTCCGCCTCCAGCACGCCCATGGAGCAGGTCGCCGAGGCGATGGGGGACGCCGAGCGCTGGTTCCAGCTGTACTGGCCGAAGGACCGCGAGGTGGCGCGCAGCTTCCTGGCCCGTGCCCGGGCGGCCGGGTACACCGCGCTGTTCGTCACGCTGGACACGCCGCTGCTGTCCTGGCGCCCGCGCGACCTCGACCAGGCGTACCTGCCCTTCCTGCACGGGGTGGGCACCGCCAACTACTTCTCGGACCCGGCCTTCCGCGCCGGGCTGGCGAAGCCGGTGCACGAGGATCCGAACGCGGCGGTGATGCATTTCGTCGGCATGTTCTCCGATCCCGCCAAGTCCTGGCCCGACCTGGCGTTCCTGCGGGAGAACTGGGACGGCCCGATCGTCCTCAAGGGCGTCCTGCACCCGGACGACGCCCGGCTCGCCGCCGACGCCGGGATGGACGGCGTGGTCGTCTCCAACCACGGCGGCCGTCAGGTGGCCGGGTCCGTCGCGGCGGCCGACGCCCTGCCGCGGGTGGTGGAGGCGGTCGGCGACCGGCTGACCGTCCTCTTCGACAGCGGTGTCCGCACCGGCGACGACGTCTTCAAGGCCCTCGCGCTCGGTGCGCGGGCGGTCCTCCTGGGCCGTCCCTACGCCTACGGACTCGGCCTGGACGGCCAGGCCGGTGTCGAGCACGTGATCCGCTGCCTGCTCGCCGAACTCGACCTCACCCTGGCCCTGTCCGGGCACGCCTCACCGGCCACGCCGGGGCCCGCCGACCTCGTCGAGGACCCGGCGTGAGGGTGCGGTGGCGCCGCCCGGCACATCCCTGACGGCGCCACCCGGTGCGCAGCCCTCAGCGACCGGACAGGTCGACGGCCCGCGCTCCCGGGGCGTCGGTGCGGGCGATCGACAGGGAGCCCTCCGCCGCCACTGCCGGTTCGGTGCTCCAGCGCTGGTCGTCGGAGCCGTCGTGCACCTTGACGACGACGTCGGCGTCCGGCGCCCGGGTGGTGGTGGCGAGCGCCAGCAGTTTCTGGCCGCGCGGCACCAGCTCCCCCTGCCCCGTGAGGTCGTAGCGCACGTCGTCGCCCCGCTCGGTGCCCTCGTCGGCGCAGGTACCGAGAATGACGACTCCGGCGTCCGCCCGCGAGTCCAGACACAGCCCCGGATCGGCGACGCTGCGCAGGAGCCCGTCCTCCTCGTGGGTCCACTGCTGGGTCCACGCCTGCGAGCACTTCACCACCCGGGCGGCGGCCCCGGCCCTCGGTTCCCCCCGCACGTCCAGGCACAGGTCCGCGGCGACGTTGCGCAGCCGTACGGGGTCGGCCGACGCGGGCATCCCGGCCGTGCCGGGAGGCCGGGGGCGGCTCGTCGCGGACGTCTCGCCGTCGACCGCGCTGGTGGAGGCGGCCGGGTCGGCGCCCCCGCCGTCGTAGGACCACACGCTCACCACGAGCACGACGGCCAGCACGCCGGCCGACGCGGCGCCGAACTGCCTGAGCAGTGACCGGCCCGAGCGCGGCCGTACCGGTGTCCTGCGCAGGGGTACGGGGACCCGGGCGAGCAGCCCGGGGCGCGCGCCGCGATGCCGGGCGGCGCCCTTGGCCAGCGTGCCGAGCGTCGCGCGCGCCGGGCGGGAGTCGAGATAGCGGCGTGCGCCCCAGCCGAGCACCGCCTCGGCGATCAGCGTGCCCAGCTCCCCTTCGAACTGGCCGAGCTGGTCGGCGGCATGCCGGCAGTGACGGCAGTCCGCCAGGTGCTTGCGCACATCCGGCAGCAGGGCGCCGCCCCGGCGGATCGGGACGTCGAGCAGCCGGCTGTGGAAGCGGCACTCCTGGCTCGGCGCCAGCTGCCTGTGGGCGTGCAGACATCCCTCGCGGAATTTCTCACGCGCCTGTTCGAGAGTGGCCGACGCGGTGTCGGTATCCATGCCGAGCAGACCCGCCGGGACGCTTATGGGCTCGCCTTCGACCTCCGTGTGCCACAGCAAACAACGGGCCGGTCCGGGAAGAGAGGCGAATGCCCGGGCCGCCAGCGTGCGGTTTTCCGGGGTCAGGGACTTCGCCGCCCGCATACCGCGTCCGCCGGCCGGTTTGAGCAACTGCGGCAGGATGCCGGATATCGCGTCGTCGGCGGACCACTGGCGGACCGTGTCGCGCACGGCGACCAGCAGGCGCGGACGCAGCGCGGTGGCCGGTTCGCCCTGGGCCAGACGGTCCAGCACCCGGTGCCAGGCGGCAGCGGTGACCATGGCGGCGACCTGGGACGACGTGGCGAGGCAGATGGCCGCGTAGTCGTGCGCGGGCTGCCAGTGGCGAGCCATGAGCAGCGCGGCGATCCGGGCGGCCTCGGTCTCCGGGCCGTCCCGCAGTCGGGCGGCCAGCAACTCGTCGGACTCCCCGGGACCCCCGCCGGTGGGCGGGTGGGCGGGCCGAGGGGGGTGGGGGGTGGGCACTGAGATGTTTCCTTCCCACGCGCAGGTGACTCAGAAGTTCCGAGCGCCGAAAAGGACCCACGGATTGGTGTGTACCTCTTGGACGCGGCACGGGAGGCGTGAATTCGCCACGGCGAATTCTGACCCGGCCCGTCAAAGCGCGTGCGAGACCCGGCCTTTGCCCCCCGCACGGGTGCTTCACTGTCGCACAAACCACTCATGGTCAACAAGGCGACCGGACAACATCGGCCGCCTTTGAAAGATGGTCAGAATCCCGGGCACGCCGAGAGGGCCGTACCGGCATTCCGCATTTCTCCGCGGAAGCGGCACGGCCCTCGGGTGCGGGGCGCCGGGATCAGGGCGCCGGGATCAACCGGTCATCCCTGGTCCGCCACGAAGGAGGCCATCCGGGCCAGCGCGGCGTTCCAGTTGATCGTGTGTTCGTTGGTCGACCAGGACTGGATGTCGTCGATGAAGCAGAACTGACCGACACAGCCCTGGAGTTTGCTCTGCGCGTAGGGGTCCTGGATGCTCGAGTTCGGACCGCCGGACAGGGTGCCGTCGGGCGGTGCGGGGAGCTTCGGGTCGAGCTGGTGGGCGTACCAGCGACTGTGCTGGTTGTGCGCGTTGGCCTCGCCGTACCCGGTGACGTAGGACATGTTCAGCGCGTTGCGGCCGAGGATGTAGTCCATGCTCTGGACGGCGCCGTCACGGTACTTGGAGCCACCGGTGATGTCGTAGGCGGTGGCGAGGACGACGGCGTTGTTCAGGACCTGGTGGCTGGAGCCCCAGTCGTAGACGTTGCCCGCGGGGGCGTAGGGCATGCCGTACGGGTGCGCCTTCAGCGTGGCCAGGTAGCCGTCGGCGCCCTCCACGACGGAGCGGCGGACCTTGTCCCGGCCGGGGAGGCGGCTGGGGACGGTCGCCAGGTCGAGGCGGGCGGGGGCCGCGGTGCTCGCCCAGTCGAAGCTGATCGGCCCGAAGACGTCGGCCGTGTGCACCGGGGAGTTCAGCACGTACTCCTTGAAGTCACGCTCCCCCGTAGTCAGGTACAGCTCGGCCGCGGCCCAGTAGAAGTCGTCGGCGACCTTGGCGTCGGGGTAGGCGCCGCCGCCGATGCCGTCGTTCTCGTCGGCGAGCAGGTCGGGGTGGGCGAGCGCCGCCTTCCAGGCGGTGCGGGCCGCGTCGAGCGCCTCGGCGGCGAACTCGCGGTCGTAGGGGCGGTACAGGCGGGCGGCCTGGGCGGCCGTCGCCGCCAGGTTGAGGGTCGCCGCGGTGGTCGGCGGGTGCAGCTCGCGCTTCTGCGGGTCGTCGCTCGGCAGCAGCGGCAGCCCGGTCCACTGCTCGTCGTGGATCTTGTGGTGGGCCATCCCCGCCAGCGGCTGCCCGTCCGGCACCTGCATCTTCAGCAGGAAGTCCAGCTCCCAGCGGGCCTCGTCGAGGATGTCCGGCACCTTGTTGCCGCTCTCGGGGATACGGAGCGATCCGTCGCCGAGCTTCGAGGGCTGCCCGGTGCGGGCGTGCAGCGAGCGCTCGTACGTGCTCAGCAGTTCCCAGGTGGAGATGCCGCCGTTGACCACGTACTTGCCGTGGTCGCCCGCGTCGTACCAGCCGCCGGAGACGTCCAGGGTGTAGTCGCACTCGCCGGGCCGGCAGGGCACCTCGGTGTCGCCCTGGTTCGGCGCCGTGCCGACGTGTCCGGCGGGGCGGCCGTAGCCGGGGCGGAGTTCGTCGCTGATCGCGATGCCGCTGCGCTGCGTGTAGTAGTACTTCGCGGAGTCCAGGCGCAGCCGCTCGTAGGCGGCGGTGCCGATGTCGAAG
This sequence comes from Streptomyces sp. BK208, assembly GCF_004364245.1. Classification (GTDB taxonomy): domain Bacteria; phylum Actinomycetota; class Actinomycetes; order Streptomycetales; family Streptomycetaceae; genus Streptomyces. The sequence goes on from NZ_SOAV01000001.1 coordinate 492,454, forward strand.
GGACGGCTGGTCTCGCCGTCGGCGACCAGCGTGTATCCCTCGCCCCGCGTCCTGTAGCGGCCGAAGTCGATCGAGTGGACGTTCTGCCCGGAGGAGGCGTCGACGCCGCGCGGCACGCTCCAGCCGTCGGCGACGACCCGTCCGGCGCCGTTCTTCAGCTGCCAGCGCAGGCGGGAGGTGGCGTCGGTGACGAGCGTGGCGTTCTTCGGTCCGGACGGCAGGTAGGCGACCTGGTTGACCCGGACCCGCGGTCCGGTGTCCGGCACGTACGGCTCGGGTGCCACACCGCCCAGCAGCGACACGTCGTCCACGCAGAACCGCCAGGCGTCGGGCGTGCCGCCGAGCTGGAAGCCGACCTGCCCCTGGGTGGTGTCGACGGGCGAGGTGAAGGTGTACGAGTAGGTGTTGCCGGAGACGCTCAGCTGCGGGCTGATCTCGTAGTAGGTGTCGTACGGGGACACCGACAGGCCGACGATCGCCCGGACCACGTGGTCGGCGGGCGTACCGGTGGCGGTGAAGGAGAACTTGTACGACTCCCCCGCCACCAGGGTGACGTCGTTCTGGCCGAGCGCCGCGTCCCAGCGGTTGGCGGTGCCGCCGGGGGCGTCGGCGCACAGCCGGCCGTCGGTCACGGCCGCGGTGACGTTGCTGCTCGTCCACCAGGAATCGGTGCCGTTGTCGAAGGTGCCGTTCCTGACCTGCTCGGTCTCCTCGGCGCCGGCCGGGGCGGCGGGCAGCGCGGTGACGGCCGCCGCCAGCAGGGCCGTCAGGGAGACGAGCGCGGTTCTGCGTCTTTTCACGTCCGGGCTCCTCGGGGGAGGTGGCGCTCGCCGGGAATGGGAGCGCTCCCAAATGCGGTCGCAGGCCATGCTTGTGGCAGACATGACACGCAGTCAACGGTCCGGACGGGACCGGTTTGCCGACCGGTCCCGTCCGGAGCGCGAGGCGGCGGCTCAGGCGGCGGGCGCCTCCAGGCGGCTGACGCGGATCGCTCCCCGCGTTTCACCGGGGTGGCGGCTGGTGAGCGTGAGGCGGACCCGGGAGCCGCGCTGCCGGTCGAAGGTGACGACGGTGGGCGCGTCGGAGGCGGTGGCCCAGTCGGTCCGCGTCCCCCGCGCCGCCCGCCAGGTGTGGCCGTCCCAGACGGCCACCTCGACGCCCGCGGGCAGGCTGTGGGCGTCGTCCACGGTGAAGGAGACCTCGATCCGGTCGTAGGCGCGGGTGCGTCCGTGGTCGACCGAGATCCAGTCCTCGGCGCGGGCTCCGTCGAAGGCGGGCAGCAGGGCGGTGGCGTCCTTGTGGAAGCCGTTGGACCAGCCGGTGGCCGGGTCTCCGTCCAGCATGGCGGCGGGCAGGGTGCCGGGCCGGCCGGAGTAGCTCGCGTCCGCGTACGGGTGGTCCGCGGGCGCCGGGTGCTCGGGGCGGAACGCGGGGGCCGGTGTGGTCGCCCGGTCCGCCGCCCGCCGGGCGCGGACCGTCGCCGTGCCGGAGCGCAGCCCCTCCGCCCGGGCCGTCACCCGGACCGTGCCCGGCCGGGTGCCGGACCGCACGATGGCCAGCGCCATGCCGTGGAAGGCGGTGCGGGTACTGGCCTGGTAGCGCTCGGCGCTCTCCTGGCGGCCGTTGTCGACACCGGCCAGTGAGCCGCCGGCGACGCCGAAGGAGATCAGGTGCTCGGCTCCGGGCACCACCACCCCGTGCCGGTCGACCACCTCGGCGGTCACGAAGACCAGGGAGCGGCCGTCCGCCGCGACGCTCTCGCGGTCCGGGGTGAGGCGCAGGGCGTGCGGCGCCTGGGCGGTGCGCAGCACGTCGGTGGCGACCGTCCTGCCGCCGCGCCGGGCGACCGCCTTCAGCTCGCCCGCCTCGAAGGGCACCCTCCAGGTCAGGTGCAGCTTGCCCGCGCTCCCGTTGGGGCTGGTGTAACTGCCGGGGTAGGGGCCGTCGGTGAAGGTCTTGTCGTCCCCGGTGGCCTCGGTGGTCTCCAGGTAGGCCCGGCCGTCGACGGTGCGCTTCCGGTCGAAGCGACGGGTGCCGAGGGACTTCCCGTTCAGGTACAGCTCCACGGTGTCCACATTGCTGTACGCCCAGACCTCGACGGTGTCGCCCGCGCGGTGGTTCCAGGTCGCCGGCAGCAGGTGGACCATCGGCTCCTCGGTCCACTGGCTGCGGAACAGGTGGTACATGTCCTTCGGGAACCCGGCCGTGTCGACCGCGCCGAAGAAGGACGCCTTCACCGGGAAGACGTCGTACGGCGTGGGCTCCCCGATGTAGTCGATGCCGGACCACAGGAACTGCCCGGCGAACCACTTGCGGTCCCGGTCCTTCTTGTGGCCGTACTCGCCGCTCATCGTCCAGGAGGCGAGGTTGTTGTCGTAGGAGGAGGTGGCCCGCCCGCCCGGTGTGTGGTTCTCGCCGGTGTTGAGGTGCTCCGGCTCCTGGTAGGTGCCGCGCGTGGAGGTCTCGGAGGACGACTCGGACTCGAAGAGGAACAGGTGCGGGTAGGCCGTGTGCAGGTCGTCCACCGACTTGGCGGTGTTGTAGTTCAGGCCGAGTCCGTCCAGCTTGGCCAGCATCAGGTCGGCCGCGGAGCCCTTGGCCGGCATCCGGCGGTACTTGTCGGAGCCGATGACCAGCGGGCGGGTGGCGTCGGCGGCGCGGACGGCGTCGATGATGCGGTCGGCCATGGCGAGTCCGGCGGTGGCGGTGGAGTCGGGGATCTCGTTGCCGATGGACCACATGACGACGGCGGGCGAGTTGCGGGCCGCGAGCACCATCTCGGTGGCGTCCCGCTCGCACCACTCGTCGAAGAACCGGCCGTAGTCGTAGCGGTTCTTGCCGGTGCGCCAGCAGTCGAAGGCCTCCACCAGCATGATGATGCCCAGTTCCTCGCAGACCTGGATCATCTCGGGCGAGGGCGGGTTGTGGGAGGTGCGGAAGGCGTTGACGCCCATCGACCGCATGAGGGTCATCTGGCGGCGGATCGCGTCGATGCTCACCGCCGCGCCGAGTGCGCCGAGGTCGTGGTGCAGGTCGACGCCCTTGATCTTGGCGTGCCTGCCGTTGAGGTGGAAGCCCTCGTCGGGGTCGACGTGGAAGGTCCGGATGCCGAACGGGGTGCGGTACGTGTCGACGGTCCGGCCGCCGACGCGCAGTTCGGTGCGCAGGGTGTAGCGGTGCGGGCTCGAGAAGTCCCACAGGCTCGGGCGCGCGACGGTGAGTTCGTGGGTCTCGGACGCCGCGTCGGCGACGTCCACCGTGGAGGCGGTGCGGGCCACGGTGCGTCCGTCGGCGTCCTCGACCGCCGACCGCACCTCGACCTCGCATCCGGCGCCCGAGGCGTTCACCACCGACGTCTCCACCCGGACGACGGCGCTGCCCTCGCTCACGCGCGGCGTGGTGACGTACGTGCCCCAGCGCCGTACGTGCACCGGTTCGGTGACGACGAGGCGGGCCTCGCGGTAGATGCCGCTGCCGGAGTACCAGCGGCTGCTGGGCAGCTGGTTGCGCACCTGGACGGCGAGGACGTTCTCGGTGCGGCCGTCGGTGTGCACCAGGCCGGTCAGGTCGAGGGCGAACCCGGTGTAGCCGTAGGGGTGGTGGCCGGCCTCCCGGCCGTTGCAGTGGACGCGGGAGTCCATGTAGACGCCGTCGAACTCGACCGAGATCCGCTTCCCGGCGAACGCGGGCGGCAGCGTGAAGGCGAGGCGGTACCAGCCGAGGCCGCCGGGCAGGAAGCCGGTTCCGCCGGTGGTGCCGTGTTCGGTGGTGGGCGTCTGCTCGATGCTCCAGTCGTGCGGGACGGCGACCTCGCGCCACGCCGAGTCGTCGTGGGCGGGATCGGCGGCGCCCGTGGTGTCCTCGGCCGCTCCGTCGGCGTCGACCAGCCGGAAGCGCCAGCCGTCGCGCAGGGCGAGCGTGCGGCGGCCCGCGGAGTCCGCGGCCCCGTCCGCGGCCCACGCCGACGGGGCGGTAAACGCCGCCCCGGCCGCGGGCGCGGCGGCGGAGGCGATCAGAACCGTTCTACGCGTGACCGACACGACGGATCTCCCTCATAGGAACTCAGCAGAAATCAACAGCACTCAGCAGAACCCAGAAACACTCACAAGCGATCGCGAACAAACAGATTCTGACGTCGCGCCCTATGCGCCCGTCAAGGGCACAGAAAGCACTTTCTGCCCTGCGTCGGAAGGGCCCGCCGCGGACTCGCGCGACGACCGGGCGCCGTGGGCCTGGTGGGTTCGGGGTCCGCGTGGGCCCCGAACCCACTAGGCTGGGAACAAGGTGACGCGGTGATCACTGTGGGTGCGCGCAATGGAGTGGCGACGATGAGTCCGGTCAACCCGTTCGACGATGCCGCCACGGCCCGCGCCGTCGTCGACGGCTCCGGCACCGTGCGGGAGTGGAACGAGGGCGCCCGCCTGCTGCTGGGCCACCCTGCCGCCGAGGTCGTGGGCCGCCCCGCCACCGGCCTCCTCGCGGACGGCCACGAGGGCACGCCGCCGGGACCCGGCGACGAGCAGTGGAGCGGCACCCTGAAGCTGCGCCACCGCGACGGGCACACCGTGCCCGTGTGGGTGCTCGCGCACCGCCGGCCCGAGGCGGACGGCGCCCCGGCCACGTGGCTCGCCGTGACCCCGCTGGAAGCCGGACCGGAACCGGAGGACGACTCACTGGTCAGGGCGGCGCTCACGCAGTCCCCCTGCGCCATGATGATCTTCGACGACCGGCTCCTGCTGCGCGGGGTCAACGACACCATGGCGCGGCTGATGGGGCTCCCGGCCGACCGGGTGCGGGGCCTGCGGGCCACCGACATCAGCGGCCGGCCGCAGAACGTGGAGCTGGAACGGCACATGAGGCGCGTGCTCGCCACCGGCCGCCGCCAGGACATGCAGGCCCGTCTCAGGGCAGTCGGCGAGAGCCGCGCCCACGCCTGGAACGCCCGGATCGCACCGCTCACCGACGCCGAGGGCCGGGTGTACGGCGTGTGCGTGAGCGCCCACGACTTCACGGAACAGCACCGCGCCCGCGAGCGGCTGCAACTGGTCAACGAGGCCAGCGTGCGCATCGGCACCACCCTCGACGTCACTCGTACGGCACAGGAGCTGGCGGACGTGTGCGTGCCCGTGCTCGCCGACTTCGTCAGCGTCGACCTGCTGGACCCGCGCGAGAACGGCGGTGAGCCCGCCGCCGTGGTCGAACCGCCGGTCGGCCTGCGCCGCACGGCGCACCGGTCGGTCACGGCCGACTGCCCGCAGGCGGTGACCGAGACCGGACGGCTGGACGTCTACCCGGCCGGCTCGCCCCAGGCCGAGTGCCTGCTCTCGGGGCAGGCGATCGTGGCCTCGGCGGCCTACGGCGACCTCGAACGCTGGCTGCAGTGGGACCCCGTCCGCCTGAAGCGGACGGAGGAGTACGGCATCCACTCCACGATGTCGGTGCCGCTCCAGGCCCGCGGCACCACGCTCGGCGTCGCGGTCTTCACCCGCTTCCGGCGTCCCGACCCGTTCACGCACGACGACGTGCTGCTGGCCGAGGAGGTCAGCGCCCGCGCCGCCGTCTGCATCGACAACGCCCGCCGCTACTCGCGCGAGCGAGAGGCGACGCTGACCCTGCAGCGCAGCCTGCTGCCCCGGTGGCTGCCGCCGACCGCCGCGGTGGAGGCGGCCTCCCGCTACCTGCCGGCGGCCCGCTCGGGCGTCGGCGGCGACTGGTTCGACGTCATCCCGCTCTCCGGGATGCGGGTCGCCATGGTCGTCGGGGACGTCGTCGGCCACGGCATCCCGGCCTCGGCCACCATGGGCCGGCTGCGCACCGCCGTGCGCACCCTCGCCGACATCGACCTGACGCCCGAGGAGTTGCTCACCCACCTCGACGACCTGGTGGTCCGGCTCTCCGAGGAGTCCGGTGACGACCGGGCGGGCGAGGTGGGCGCGACCTGTCTGTACGTGGTCTACGACCCGGTCTCGCGGCACTGCGCCATGGCCCGGGCCGGGCACCCGGCCCCGGTGCTGATCCCGCCGGACGGCCCGCCCGAGCAGGTCGAGCTGCCCTCGGGGCCGCCGCTGGGGGTGGGCGGGCTGCCGTTCGAGTCGGCCGAGATGCAGCTGCGCGAGGGCAGCGTGCTGGCGCTCTACACGGACGGGCTGGTGGAGAGCCGGGACCGGGACACCGACGCCGGCCAGGCGCTGCTGCGCGAGGCGCTGGCCGTCCCCGCCGGCTCCCTGGACGCCGCCTGCGACCGCGTCCTGCACACCCTGCTTCCCGCGGGCAGCGCCGCGGACGACGTGGCCCTGCTGCTGGCCCGGACCCGGGGGCTGCCCGCCGGCCAGGTCGCCACCTGGGACATCCCGGCCGACCCGTCGCTGGTCGCCCCGGTCCGCAAGCAGGTCCTGGAGCAACTCTCCGACTGGGGCCTGCTGGAGGCGACCTTCACCGCCGAGCTGGTGGTGAGCGAGCTGGTCACCAACGCCATCCGCTACGGCTCCCCGCCGATCCGGCTCCGGCTGATCCACGACACGGCCACCCTGATCTGCGAGGTGTCCGACACCAGTCACACCGCGCCGCACCTGCGCCGGGCCAGGACCTGGGACGAGGGCGGCCGCGGTCTGCTCCTCGTGGCCCAGCTCACCCAGCGCTGGGGCAGCCGGCACACGACGGAGGGCAAGACGATCTGGGCGGAGCTCGGGCTGCTCGACGACGAGGAGTGAGCCCTCCGCGCCTCGATGCGGAGCGCGCCCTCGTTTCCCGGGCCGCCCGGCGGGACACTCGGCAGTACGAGTCGCACGGGACGGCCGGTCGTCGCCGGGCCGTGCGCACGAGCCCGACGGGAGGGTGGAGAAGCGATGGCGAACACGTCCCAGCCACTGCACCGGACGGCCCTGCTCGCGAGCGGGGTCGCCGTGCTCGGTCTGCTGACCGCCTGCGGCAGCGAGAGCGCCACGTCGAGCGGCAGCCCCGAACCCGCCACGACCAGCCGCGGCAGCGCGGAGCCGAGCGCCGGCCCGGCGACCCCCGGGGCCACCTCCCCCACGGTCGGCGCCTCGCCCAGCGACACCGTGGGCTCGGCCTCCGCCTCGGCGCGCACCGACGGCCGCTGCCGCACCTCCGAACTGCGGGCCGCCGTCGGCCGCGTGGACCCGGGGGCCGGCCAGCGCAACTTCCCCGTCGTGCTGACCAACGCCTCGGACCGCACCTGCACGGTGTACGGCTTCCCGGGGGCCGCCTTCGTGGACGCGGCCGGCAAGCAGCTCGGCCCGGACCCCGAGCGCGCGTCCGGCTCGCCGGAGACGGTGACGCTGACGCCGGGCAGGAGCGCCTGGGCCGGACTGTCGTTCTCCAGCCCCCAGATCAGCGGCGCACACATGGCCGCTCCGGCGGCACTGCTCGTCACGCCGCCGGACGAGAGGGAGCCGCTGAAGGTGCCGTGGACGGCCGGCGAGGTCCCGGTCGGCGGCAACGCGTCCTCGGTGTCCGTCACCGCCCTGGAACCGGGCACCGGCCCCTGAGGTGCCGTGCCCCGAAGGCCCGGGACTCCGGCCCCGTGATCAGTGTCCGGCGATCGGGTGCGGCGCGTAGGAACGCTCCAGCTCCTCGGTCTCCTTCTCGGACAGCGTGAGTTCGACCGCCGCCACCGCGTCCTCGAGGTGGCCCGGCTTCGAGGCGCCGACGATGGGCGCCGTCACGGTGTCCTGGTGCAGCAGCCAGGCCAGCGCCACCTGGGCGCGCGGGACGCCGCGTTCGCCGGCGATGCGGGTGACGGCCTCGACCACCGCACGGTCGCCCTCCTGGTAGAGGGTGCTGCCGAAGTCGTCGGTGGCGCTGCGCTCGGTGGCCGTGTCCCAGTCCCGGGTGAGGCGACCGCGGGCGAGCGGGCTCCAGGGCAGCACGCCGACGCCCTGGTCCGCGCAGAGGGGCAGCATCTCCCGCTCCTCCTCGCGGTAGACGAGGTTGTAGTGGTTCTGCATGGACACGAACTTCGTCCAGCCGTGCCGCTCGGCGGTGTACTGCATCTTGGAGAACTGCCAGGCGTACATCGAACTGGCCCCGATGTAGCGGACCTTGCCCGCCCTGACCAGGTCGTGCAGCGCCTCCATCGTCTCCTCGACCGGGGTGTGCGGGTCGAAGCGGTGGATCTGGTAGAGGTCGACGTAGTCGGTGCCCAGGCGGCGCAGGCTGTGCTCGATCTCGGTCATGATCGCCTTGCGGGACAGCCCGGCGCCGTTCGGACCGGGCCGCATCCGCCCGTTCACCTTGGTCGCGAGCACGATGTCGTCCCGGCGGGCGAAGTCACCGAGCGCCTTGCCGACGATCTCCTCGCTGGTGCCGTCGGAGTAGACGTTGGCCGTGTCGAAGAAGGTGATCCCGGCCTCCAGCGCCTGCCGGATCAGCGGACGCGATGCCTCCTCGTCGAGGGTCCACTCGTGCGTGCCGCGGCCGGGAACTCCGTAGGTCATGCAGCCCAGGCAGATCCGCGACACGTCCAGACCCGTCGCACCGAGCTTCACGTACTGCATCGTTGCTGCTCCTGTCTTCGCCGGTCATCGGTGACAGGGCGAGCGTACGTCTTCGTGCGGGCTCGAACTCCGTCCGGATCAGCGCCGCTCGTCGAGCAGGTCCAGGGCGCGTTCCCAGCCGAACCCGGGCCGGCCGCCGTCCTGGCCCGTGTCCCCGGTGTACGGGTCGCCGAAGCGCACGCCCATCCCGCGCAGCCGGGCCAGGCTCTCCCGGTACGCGGGGTGCGAGGCCAGCGCGTCGGACACGCAGGGCAGGACGGCGACGGGGACGCCCAGACCGCTCGCCTCGCACAGGGTGGCCACGGCGAGGGTGTCGGCCAGGCCCGCGGCCCACTTGTTGATCGTGTTGAAGGTGGCGGGCGCGACCACGACGGCGTCGGGCGGCGGGAAGGGCCGCGGATCGGCCGGCGTGCGCCAGGCCGAGCGGATCGGCCGGCCGGTCCGCTCCTCGACGGCCGCCGTGTCGAAGAAGCCGTTCATGGCGACCGGGGTCGCCATGACCCCCACCTCCCACCCGCGTCCCCGCGCGGCGTCGATCAGCCCGCCGACGCCGTCGGCGACGCCCGCGGCACAGACGACGACGTAGAGGAAGGGCCTCGCGGCCGCGTCGGTTCCAGCCTGTTCGCTCACCCCGGAACCCTACTGGGCGGGCGTCCGGCGGGGGCGGGCACGGGTGCCGGGGTCAGCCCACCCGTTCCGAGACGGTGATCGCGCCCACCGGGCACGCACGGGCCGCCTCCCGCACCAGCGCGCTGCCGCCGCCGTCCTCCCGGCCGGGCCGCAGGGTGCTGTAGCCGTCGTCGTCCTGGGTGAAGACGTCGGGGGCGGTGAGGGCGCACTGGCCCGCGCCGACGCAGGTGTCCTTGTCGATGCCGATACGCATGTCCGTACCCTCCTACCAGGTCACGGGGAGTTCCAGCATCCCCTGGACGGTGTCGCCGGGTTTGAAGGGGATCTCGTCCGCCGGGGCGGCGAGGCGCAGCGTGGGCAGCCGTTCGAAGAGGGTGCGCAGGGCGATCTCCATCTCGGCACGGGCCAGGTTCTGGCCCAGGCACTGGTGGATGCCGAAGCCGAAGGCGACGTGGTGGCGGGCGGGACGGTGCCAGTCGAGGGCGTCCGGTTCGGGGTAGACGGACGCGTCGCGGTTGATGACGGAGGTCGAGAAGACGACCCCGTCGCCGGCCCGGATGGTCTGCCCGTCCACCTCGATGTCGTCGGTGGCCATCCGCAGCAGCCCGTCCGCGATCGACAGGACGCGCATCAGCTCCTCCACGGCGCCGGGCAGCAGGGCGGGATCCGCTTGCAGTTCGGCCAGCCGCCCGGGGTTGGTCAGGAGGGTGTAGGTGCCCAGCGAGATCATGTTGGCGGTCGTCTCGTGTCCCGCGACCAGCAGGATCACCGCGAACGCGATCAGCTGCCCGCGGTCGAGCGTGCCCTCGCTCAACTGCCGCCGGACCAGGTCGTCCAGGAGTCCCTCGCCGGGTGCGACCCGTTTGCGGTCGATCAACTCCCCCAGGTACGCCTCCAGTCGCTCGCGAGCGTCCTGGGTGTCGGCGGGCAGGGGGCCGCGCAGCAGGCGGCGGGACTGCTCCTCGAAGAAGTCGTGGTCTGCGTAGGGCACTCCGAGCAGCGCGCAGATCACCGTCGAGGGCACGGGCAGCGCGAAGTCCCTGACCAGCTCCGCGGGCGGGCCCTGCGCGGTCATCGCGTCGATCCGTTCGTCGACGATCCGCTGGATACTCGGGCGCAGTGCCGCGGCGCGTTTGAGGGTGAACTCCGGCAGCACCATCTTGCGCTGGGTGCGGTGCTCGGGGTCGTCGACCCCCAGCAGGGCGGTCCTGCGTCCGCGGACCGCGGCCAGACGCGCGGAGGTGGCGGGGAAGCCGTCGCGGGTGCGGTCGGCCGACAGGCGCGGGTCGGCCAGCAGCCGGCGTGCGGCGGCGTGGCCGGTCACCAGCCAGGCCTGACGTCCGTCGTAGAGCGTGACCCGGGCCAACGGCCGGGCGGCGCGCAGCGGGTCGTAGGCGGCGGGCGGGTGGTAGGGACAGGTCCGGTCCTGCGGGAAGGCGACGGGGTCCGCCGTGTCCTCGCCCGTCGCCTTGGTGGTGCCGGTCGTCGTGTCGGTGTCCGTCATGGAAGACCTCGCAGACGAAGAGTGCGTCGTACCGATCTTCATTAGATGCCTTGGGCATCTACAGGGGGACGGCAAGTTCGGCCAGATCGGTGGCGTGGGCAGACTGGCCGGGGATCACCGGTCCGTGGCGGCTGGACCCGTCCGCGGGGGCCGGGGCCGCGGCGCGAGTGGCGCGAACCGGCCCTCCGGCGGCCCCGGCCGTGCCCCGTGACTGGCCGAGCCGGACGGGGTGGCGCGCCGGCGGCCGGAGTTGCTCCGTCCGGATGTCCGCGCCGCCGTGGGGTACGCGGGGCGGGATGCGGTAAGGATGGTTGCGGGCCGGTGTCGGTGTCCACCGCCTCGGCCCGCCCCGGCCACGACGACACACGGACGGAGACACATGCCTCTTGACGGCGAGTACGAGCCCAGCCCCACGCAGTGGGTGCGCGAACAGGTCGAGCTGTACGAGAGTTCGGGCGGCACCGAGGGGACGACCCTGCTCGACACGGGCCTGCCCGTGATCGTGCTGACCACGCGGGGAGCGCGGAGCGGCAAGGTGCGCAAGACGCCGCTGATGCGCGTGGAGCACGAGGGCCGCTACGCGGTGGTCGCCTCCCTCGGTGGGGCTCCCAAGCACCCGGTCTGGTACTTCAACGTGATCGCCGACCCCCGGGTGGAGCTCCAGGACGGGCCGGTGAAGCAGGACATGACGGCCCGTGAGGTCACCGGAGCGGAGAAGGCCGAGTGGTGGGAGCGCGCGGTCGCGGCGTTCCCGCAGTACGCCGACTACCAGGAGAAGACCGACCGGGAGATCCCGGTCTTCGTCCTGGAGCCGTCCGGCGCGAGCTGAGCCGGGTGGGCGGAGGTTTCCCGATCACCGTGAATGAACCGGCGCCCGCCGGGCAGACGCCGGTCAGGCCCCGCCGCGTTCCCCCGTCGCGGCGGGGCCTTCCGCTGCCGCCGCCGGACTGCCGGCCGCCTCCCGCTCGCTGCGGTCCGTGACGTCGAGGAAGACCTCCCCCGCCTCAGGGACGGTGCGCGTGATCGACCTCTTGATGCGCACGGAGACCTCCTCCACCCGCTCACTGTCCAGGCCCGGCACGAGGTCGACGCGGGCGGCCACCAGGGTGGAGTCGAGTCCGGTCTTCATCGTGAACAGCGCCTCGACGCTGTCGATCTCCGGCTGGGCCCGCAGCAGCGCCCGGATCCGGCCGCTGGCCTCGGCGTCTGCGGCCTCGCCGATCAGCTGGTCGCGGGCCTCGCGGCCCAGTCGGTAGGCCACGTAGACGAGCAGGCCGCCGATCGCGAGCGAGGCGCAGGCCTCCCACACCACCTGCCCGGTGACCATGTGGAGCGCCATGCCGGCCATGGCGAAACTGACGCCGAGCACCGCGGTGCCGTCCTCGGCGACGACCGTGCGCAGCGCCGGGTCGCGCAGCCCGTCGGCGAGCCCGCCCTGGCCCCGCACCTGGTGCAGCGCCCGCAGCAGGGACGCGCCCTCGGCCAGGAAGGCGATGCCGAGCACGACGAGTCCGGCCACGTAGCCGCTGAGGCTCTCCTCCGCTCCGTTGCGCAGGGCTTCGACGCCCTGGAAGAAGGAGAAGCAGCCACCCATGACGAAGATGCCGACGGCCGCGAGGAGCGACCAGAAGAAGCGTTCCTTGCCGTAACCGAAGGGATGCTTCCGGTCGGCGGGGCGGCGGCTCCGGCGCAGCGCGGCGAGCAGGAAGATCTCGTTCAGACTGTCCGCGACCGAGTGGGCCGCCTCCGACAGCAGTGCGGGCGATCCCGCGACGAACCCGCCGATCGCCTTGGCGACGGCGATCACCAGGTTGGCCGCCAGGGCCACGAGCACGGTCACGCGTGTCTTGCGGTCGGCCTTCCGGCCGGGCTGCTTCTCTTCTCCGTCTGTCCCAGTCACGAAGCCCCGACTGCCCCCTGCCGGGGCGGCTCACACCCACCTGGCGGAGGGCCACCAGTGCCGACGGGCGAAAACGGGGAACGCCTCTACAAGGCACCGGTGCGCGGGCATACGGATCCACGGATCCGGACACACAGGCACTCGGACGACTCGAACGCGGGAAGGCAGGCAGGGTCATGAGCGGTGACGGCGGGACGCCCGGCAACAGCGGCTACGGAACGAAGGCGTTCAAGCGGTCCCGGAGCCACTTCGCGGACCGGATCACGGCGGACGGCCGGGACGGCTGGCCGGTGGAGGCCGGCCGCTACCGGCTGGTGGTGAGCCGCGCCTGCCCGTGGGCGAGCCGGGCCCTGGTCTCCCGGCGGCTGCTCGGCCTGGAGGACGCCCTGTCCCTGGCGGTCGCCGACCCGGTCCAGGACGACCGCAGCTGGCGGTTCACCCTGGACCCGGACGGCCGGGACCCCGTCCTCGGCATCCGCTACCTCAGCGAGGCCTACGACCGCCGGGAGACCGGCTACCCGGGCGGGGTGAGCGTGCCGGCCGTCGTGGACGTGCCGAGCGGGGCCCTCGTCACCAACGACTACCAGCAGATCACACTCGACCTGGCGACCGAGTGGACCGCTCTGCACCGGCCGGGCGCGCCCGACCTGTACCCGCAGGCGCTGCGCGACGAGATCGACGAGGTGATGGCCGGGATCTACGAGGACGTCAACAACGGTGTGTACCGGGCGGGCTTCGCCACCGGGCAGGAGGAGTACGAGGCCGCGTGCGCGGGGGTGTTCCGGCGGCTGGAGCAGCTGACGCCCCGGCTGGAACGGCAGCGCTACCTGGTCGGTGACACGATCACGGAGGCGGACATCCGGCTGTTCACGACGCTGGTGCGCTTCGACGCGGTCTACCACGGCCACTTCAAGTGCAACCGCTGGAAGCTGACCGAGAACCCGGTGCTGTGGGGGTACGTCCGAGACCTGTTCCAGACGCCCGGGTTCGGGGACACGGTCGACTTCGACCACATCAAACGCCACTACTACCAGGTGCACACCGGCATCAACCCGACCGGCATCGTGCCCCTGGGCCCGGACCTGGCCGGCTGGCTCACCCCCCACCACCGTCAGGAACTGGGCGGGCGCCCGTTCGGCGACGGCACCCCGCCGGGGCCCGTCCGGGCCGGCGAGGAGGTACCGGTGCGGGGCAGGCCCTGACCCGGTTCGCGTACGACCATTCAGCTGATACGAGGCAAGGAGATGCCCATGGCGAAGACGAAGAAGAAGAAGAAGCTCCCCCTCGCCTACAAGCCCGTCGGGTTCGCGCTCGGCTGGCTCGGCGGCACGGTGGCGGGGATGGCCTTCCAGAAGACCTGGAAGGTGCTCCGGCACGAGGACGACGCGCCCGACGCCCTGGACCAGGACCGCGGCTGGGGCGAGATCCTCCTGGCCGCGGCCATCCAGGGCGCCATCTTCGCCGCGGTGCGCAGCGCCGTGGACCGCACGGGCGCCAAGGCCATCGAGCGCTCCACCGGCGTCTGGCCGGTCGGTGACAAGGGCGGCCGGGACTGACTCCCCCGAGGGTGCCGTTCGGATCTCGCCGGGGCCGCCGGGCACCGCGGCCCGCGGCCGGCTGATCCGAACGGCACCCCTCAGCCCTGTTTGGGTGCCGTCGGGGCGAGCGTCCGCAGGGTGAAGGAGTGGCCTGCCGGATCCGAGTAGCCGCGCTCCTCGTGCGGACCCGCCGGGTCCTTCGCCTCCACCGGGCGCCCGCCCAGCCCCACGATCGCGCGCTCGGTCTCGTCCAGGTCCGACACCACGAAGTCCAGGTGGACCTGGAGCGAGTTCTCCGGGCGCGGCCAGCTCGGCGGGGTGGCGTTCACGTCCCGCCGGAAGGCCATGCGGAAGCCGCGGGGGCCCTCGATCTCGATCCGGTTGGCGCTCGCGTCGCTCTCCTCGGCGCCCAGCAGGCCCTTGTAGAACTCGGCGAGCCGCTCGGGTTCGGCGCAGTCGAGCACCACGACGCCCGCGTTGACCAGTGCCATGTCTCCTCCGAAGGATTCCGGGTCCGGAGCGCCGTGCCCCGTGCCCTGTACCTTGCGGATATCCCCGCCCGGCCGAATCAGTCGGCGGTCAACGGGAGGCGGTCACGCGCCGGTTCGCGTTCGCCGCCGCGGTACGGGCGGATCCGGGCCGGTCGTCCCGGCGGCGCCCGGCCCGGCGTGGCGGCCGGTGCCGGGACCGGCCGGCGCCGATGGTGCCACGTTGCGTGGGGCCCGGCTCGATCGCGTCGCCCCGCGGTGCCGAGGGACGCCGGGAATGGCACGATCACCTCGGGGGTTGCAGACCGTGTCGCCCGTCCCCTCCCGAAGTGCGAGGTCCCGATGAACACCATGCGCGCCATCAGCCAGGACGTCCTCGGCGGTCCCGAGGTTCTCAAGGAGGTACGGCCGGCCCGCCCCGAACCACGCCCGAACGAGGTCCTGGTGCGGGTGCGCGCCGCCGGGGTGAACCCGACGGACTGGAAGCACCGGGCGACCGGCGCCTTCCTCGGCGAGCCGCCCTTCGTACTGGGCTGGGACGTGTCCGGCGTGGTGGAGGCGGTGGGGATCGGCGTCGCCGCGTTCCGGCCGGGCGACGAGGTCTTCGGCATGCTGTCCTACCCCTTCGGCCACGGTTCCCACGCGGAGTACGTCACCGCCCCGGCGCGCACCTTCGCCCACAAGCCGACCGGAATCGACCACGTCCAGGCGGGCGCCCTGCCGCTGGTCTCGCTGACGGCGTGGCAGGCCCTGGTGGAGCGCGCGGAGCTGCAGCCGGGGCAGCGCGTGCTCGTCCACGCGGCGGCCGGCGGGGTGGGCCATGTGGCGGTGCAGATCGCCAAGGCCCGGGGGGCGTACGTGATCGGCACGGCCAGTGCGGGCAAGCACGAGTTCCTGCGCTCCCTGGGAGCGGACGAGACCGTGGACTACCGGGAGACGGACTTCGCCCGGGCCGTGAAGGACGTCGACGTCGTCCTGGACACGATCGGCGGGGACACGTCCCTGCGGTCGCTGCGTGTGCTGCGGCCGGGCGGCGTCGTGGTGTCGATCCTGCCGGTCGGGTCGGACGAGTTCTTCGAGGAGGCCGACCGGCTGGGTGTCCGGGCGGTGCGGATGCTGGTGGACGCCGACCGGGCCGGCATGGAGGAGATCGCCCGCCTGGTCGAGTCGGGGAAGCTGCGCGCCACGATCGCGCAGACGTTCCCGCTGGCGGAGGCGGCGCGGGCGCACGCACAGGGCGAGACCGGCCGGACGACGGGCAAGCTCGTCCTCGTGGTCGACTGACCCGGGGCGCGGGTCGCTCCCTTCCGACGGGTCCCGCCGGGGCTCCGCTCGTCGCCCGGGCGACCCCGGCGACGGGTCGGCGAGATTTCGATGACATATGTCAATCGAACATGCTCAAACTCGCTCGATCGGGGTAACTTTCCGAGCGAGCTGGGTAGTTGAGCCCCCGAAAGCAGGCCGGAAGGGCCCGCGACAGGCTGGAGGCAAGGTTCGTGCGGCAGAAATCCGGGTCGCCCACCCGGCACCTGCGGGTGCGCCACTACCAGGGGCACACGGTCCTTGAGTTCCGGGGCGAGATCGACATCGCCTCGGCGGCGGAGATCGTCCCGCACCTGGACCGGGAGACGGCACGCCCCGGCGCCCGGATCGTGCTGGACCTCGGCGGCATCGAGTTCTTCGACTGCTCGGGGCTGCGCCTGCTGTACCGGGCCCGCAGCCAGGTGCTGGACCAGGGCGGGCAGGTGCTCCTGGTGTGCGCCCACCCGCTGACCCTGCGCATGCTGCGGATCACCGGCCTGGCACGGCTGCTGCCGCCCCGGCCGACCCTCGACGAGGCCCTCGACGTCAGCCCGCCGGCCGGGCCTCGAACAGGGCGCTGACCGACTCGCCGTTGTGGATCCGGCGTACGGCCTCGGCGAGCGCCGGGGCGATCGACAGGATCCGCAGCTTGTCCGTGTGGTGGTCCACCGGCACCGGCACGGTGTTGGTGCACACGATCTCCAGCACGTCCGGCTGCTCGCTGAGCCGCCCCAGCGCACCGGCCGCGAACAGCCCGTGCGTGCAGGCGAGGCGGATGCTGCGCGGGCCCGACTCCCGCAGCCGGTCGAGCAGTTCCAGCACCGTGCTGCCCTTGGCGATCTCGTCGTCGAGCACGATCACGTCCCGTCCCGCGACCTCCCCGATCACCGCGCTGATGCTGACCCGGTCGTCCGCGTACCGCTGTTTGGCCCCGGCCGCCACCTGGGCGCCGAGCATCCGGGCGAACGCGGCGGCCTCCTTGGCGTTGCCCAGGTCCGGTGAGACGACGGTCGCGCGGGAGAGGTCGTACCGCCTGAAGTGCGCGGCCAGTTCCCGCAGCGCGTGCAGGTGGTCGACCGGGACCGAGAAGAAACCGTGCACCTGGGGCGAGTGCAGGGTCATGGCGAGGACCCGGCTCGCGCCCGCGGCCACCAGCAGGTCGGCCACCAGGCGGCCGCCCAGCGAGATCCGCGGGGCGTCCTTCTTGTCGGAGCGGGCGTAGGAGTAGTGCGGCATGACCACGGTGATGCGGCCGGCCGACGCCCCGCGGGCCGCGTCGCACATCAGCAGCAGCTCGACGAGGTGTTCCTGCACCGGCTCGACCAGCGGCTGGACGAGGAACACGTCCCGCTCGCGGCAGTTGGCCATCAGCTGCACTTCCAGGCAGTCGTTGGCGAACCGGCTGACCCGGGTGGGGCTGAGCGGCACGCCCAGCTGGGCGCAGACCTCCTCGGCCAGCTCGGGGTGGGCACTACCGCTGAACACGGCGATGTCTCGCACGGACCGCTCCTCGCGTGATCCTGTCCGGCCGGGACCCTCAGCTTACGGAAATCCCGTTGCGCCGCTCCCGGGGCCCCGCGCCATGATGATCCCCGTCCGTGTCTCTCCCCCGCTTCCCTCACGTCAGGACACCTCGCATGCGCCGACTCCTCGGAACCCCCCAGTGCCCCTTCCGGCCCACGGCTTTCGAGGACTCCTCCACGCATGCGCACCCTGAACATCGGCATCCTGGCCCACGTCGACGCGGGTAAGACCAGCCTCACCGAACGGCTGCTCTTCGACCACGGCGCCGTCGGCCGGCTCGGCAGCGTCGACGCCGGCGACACCCGTACCGACGACGGCGCCATCGAGCGCCGCCGCGGCATCACCATCCGCTCGGCCGTCGCCTGCTTCGACGTCGGCGACAGGCGGGTCAACCTGATCGACACGCCGGGACACTCCGACTTCGTCGCGGAGGTCGAGCGCGCCCTGGAGGTGCTCGACGGCGCGGTGCTGCTGCTGTCGGCCGTGGAGGGCGTACAGGCGCGGACCCGCGTCCTGATGCGCACCCTGCGGCGGCTGCGGATGCCCACTCTGCTCTTCGTCAACAAGATCGACCGTGCCGGGGCGCGCCCCGACGGCCTGCTCGACGACGTCCGGCGCCTGCTGACGCCGCACGTCGCCCCGCTGACCGAGGTGACGGGCGCGGGCACCCCGCACGCCCGGGTCACCCGCCGCCCACCGGACGGGCGGACCGCCGAGGCGCTCGCCGAGGTCGATCCGGACGTCCTGGCCGCCCTGGTGGACGGCCCCCCGCCGACCGCCAAGGACCTGGCCGGGGCACTGGCCGCCCGTACCGCCGACGGCTCGTTCCATCCGCTGTACCACGGCTCCGCGCTCGGCGGCCAGGGCGTCGCGGAGCTGGTCGAGGGCCTGGTGCGGACGGTGCCGGGCACCGCGCCCGGCGCGGACGGCACCGCCGAACCGCGCGGCACCGTCTTCGCCGTACGCCCAGGACCCGCCGGTGAGCGCACCGCGTACCTGAGGCTGTTCGACGGTGAGGTGCGTCCGCGTCGGCGGCTCACCTTCCTGCGGCGCGGGTCCGACGGGCGGACCACCGAGGTCGGCGGCCGGGTGACCCGCCTCGACGTGGTCGGCGGGGACCCCACACTCACCGCGGGGAACATCGCCGCGCTCACCTTCCCCGGGGGCCTGCGGGTCGGTGACCGGCTCGGTGAGCCGGCCGGCCGGGCACCGCAGTTCGCGCCGCCGACCCTGCGGACGGTGGTCCGGGCGGTACGGCCGGAGCAGGCCGCGCCGCTGCGCTCGGCGCTGCTCGCGCTGGCCGACCAGGACCCGTTGCTGCACGCCCGCCCGGCGGCGTCCGGCGCCACCGCGCTGCTCCTGTACGGCGAGGTCCAGATGGAGGTGCTCGCCGCGACGCTGGCCGAGGAGTTCGGCATCGAGGCGGAGTTCGCACCGGGCCGTGTCCGGTTCCTGGAGCGCCCGGCCGGTACCGGCGAGGCCGCAGAGGAGATGCCGTGGCTGGACCGCACCCGCTACTGGGCGACGATCGGGCTGCGCGTGGAGCCGGGGCCGCGCGGCTCCGGCGGGGTGTTCACCCACGAGACGGAACTCGGCGCGCTGCCCCGCGCCTTCCACCAGGCGATCGAGGAGACGGTCCACGCCACACTGCTGACCGGACTGACCGGGGCCGCGGTCACCGACTACCGGGTGACGCTGGTCCGCTCCGGCTTCTCCTCGCCGGTCAGCACCGCCGCCGACTTCCGCGGGCTGACCCGGATCGTGCTGCGCCGCGCCCTCACCCGGGCGGGGACCGTGCTGTACGAGCCCTGCCTGGCCTTCGAGGCCGAGGTCCCGCCGGACGCGCTGGCGGCCGTGACGGCCCTGCTGGGTACCCTCGGCGCCGACTTCACCGGCACGACGGGCGGCGACCCGGCCTGGATCGTCACCGGCGAGCTGCCGGCCCGGCGGGCGCGGGAGGCCGAGTTGCGGCTGCCCGGGCTCACGCGCGGGGAGGCCGTCTGGTCGACGCGGCCCTGCGCCGACCGGCGTCTCGGGGCCGGGCGCTGAGCCGACCGGTGTCTCGGGGCCGGGCCCTGCGCCGACCGGCCGTCTCGGGGCCGGGCGCTGAGCCGCCGCACGCCCCGCGGCCCTCACCTCTCCGGCCGTGCGCCAACTGCGCTGTCTGCCGCCGGAGATGACGGGCATCCGGGTCAGTAGGAAGGAGGGCCGTCGCCATGACGACTCCCGTCAAGAAGCCCACGAGTTCCGTCGAGAGGCCCGCGCGGCGCATCCCCGGCTGGGCCAAGGCGCTGACCGCGTTGCTGCTGGTGCTCGTCGTGCTGTTCGCCGGGCTGCGGTTGAGCATCGTGCCGGGGCTGAAGGACCTGTTCGGCTCCGAGACGCAGGACCGTTCGGGCCCCGCGCTGCTCAAGTCCGTCCAGGACATCAGCCGTTACGACGCCGCGTCCGGCAACTTCCAGGTCGTCGTGGACCTGGAGAAGGACGCCAAGTTCCTGCCCGACGCGATCCGCGGCAGCCGCACCCTGTACGTCGGGGCGGGCACCGTGGACGCCTTCGTCGACCTCGGGAAGGTGGGCGAGAACGACGTCACGGTCGACGACGAGCGGACGTCGGCCACGCTGCGGCTGCCGCACGCCGCACTCGGCGAGCCGGCCCTCGACCCCGACCGCTCCTACGCGGTCTCCAAGCAGCGCGGACTGCTCGACCGGCTCGGCGACCTGTTCTCGGACAACCCGAACAGCGAGCAGGCCGTGCAGAAGCTCGCAGCCCGGCACATCGGCGAGGCCGCGAAGGACAGCGAGTTGAAGGCGCGCGCCGAGAGCAACACCACCGCCATGCTCAGGGGACTGCTGACCTCCCTCGGCTTCGAGGAGGTCCGGGTGACGTACGGGACGACGTGACCCCCGCCCGCGGGCACGGCTCGGCCCACCCGGCGGCACACACCCCCGGGGTGGACGGGCGTGCCCGCGCACGGGGGAACCCTCGGCACGGCGAGACGGTGGACGAGGGCGGGGACGGCCGACCGGACGATCGCCGGGCATGCTCGGCGCAACGGCGGGCATCCTCGGCCATGGAGCGGGTAACCGCCCCACCACGCGGGGACGTCGAGACTGGAGGACTGACATGACTCGTGCCGCCTCACGGGCGCGTTCGTGGCCGCGCCCCCGCGCCGCCAGGACGCCGGAGGCCGAGCCGCAGAAACCCGAGCGTCGCGAACGGCACGCTCTCGCCCTGCCGTTGCGCCTGCTGGCGACGGCGTGCGCGTTCGTCTTCATGGTGGCGTTCGCCGTGGTGCTGGCGCGGCTGACCCTGAACCCCTCCCCCGCGTCCGAGGCCCTGACCCACACGAACCTGCACCCCGGGCGCTCCGTGCGGGCCTACCTGGACCAGCCCGCGCTGCGCGACGCCGTCAAACAGATCGGCGGGAACATCCTGCTCGGTGTGCCGTTCGGCGTCCTGGTCCCGGTCGTCGCCCCCCGTACGCGCGGGGTGCTGCGCGTGGCGCTGCTGACGGCCGTCGTGATGCTGCTGGTGGAGTTCGCGCAGGGCGCCCTGGTCACCGGGCGGGCCTTCGACATCGACGACGTCATCCTCAACACCACCGGCGCGCTGATCGGTTACCTGCTCCTCGGCCGCCGGATGAGCCGCACGGTGCACGCCCGCGTGACCCGCGCCTGAGGGCACGTCCCGGAGCGCGGGCCGCGAGAGCGGTCCGAGGGCGGCGACATCTGGTCCGTACCAAGGTATTGACCACCCCTTATCTCACTACTTGAATAAAGAGGCGACACACTTCCCGCCCCCACCTCGGTCGGCGCCCGCCGCGGGCGCCGTACGGAAGGGAGAGCCGTGGCACGTCCACGCCTGCTCCGCAGATGTCTCCTCGCCGCCGCCCTGTCCGCCGGACTGGCCGCGACCCTCGTGACCGGCCCCGCCCAGGCGGAACCCGGCACCTCTCCGGCCGCCGGGTCCGTCGGCGCCTCGTCCTCGGCGGCCGCCGCCGTGACCTTCTCCGACACCTTCGACGGGCCGGCCGGCGCCGCCGTCGACTCCTCGAAGTGGCAGATCGAGACCGGCGACAACGTCAACAACCACGAACGGCAGTACTACACGTCCGGCAACAAGAACGCGGCCCTGGACGGACAGGGCCACCTGGTCATCACGGCCCGCAAGGAGAACCCGGCCAACTACCAGTGCTGGTACGGCTCCTGCCAGTACACCTCCGCCCGGCTCAACACCTCGGGCAAGTTCACCGCGCAGTACGGGCACGTCGAGGCGCGCATGAAGGTGCCGCGCGGACAGGGCATGTGGCCGGCGTTCTGGATGCTGGGCACCCCGGTGAACTGGCCGGACTCCGGCGAGGTCGACATCATGGAGAACGTCGGCTTCGAGCCCTCCACCGTGCACGGCACCCTCCACGGCCCCGGCTACTCGGGCTCCGGCGGCATCGGCGCCGGCTACACGCTGCCGGGCGGGCAGGCGTTCGCGGACGCCTTCCACACCTTCGCCGTCGACTGGGCGCCCGACTCGATCACCTGGTCGGTGGACGGCAACGTCTACCAGCGGCGCACCCCGGCCGACCTGGGCGGGAAGCAGTGGGTGTTCAACAGGCCGTACTTCCTGATCCTCAACCTGGCGGTCGGCGGCTACTGGCCGGGCGACCCCGACGGCTCGACGGTCTTCCCGCAGACCCTGGTGGTGGACCACGTCTCGGTGGCCACGGGCGACTCGTCGGCCGGGGGCGCGATCCGCGGTCTGGCCGGCAAGTGCGCGGACGTCGCCGCGGCGAACACCGCCAACGGGACCCCCGTACAGCTCTACGACTGCAACGGCACCGCGGCCCAGCGGTGGACGGTCGGGTCCGACGGGACCGTCCGGGCGCTCGGCAAGTGCCTGGACGTCAACGCCGGCGGCACGGCGGACGGCACGGTCGTCCAGCTGTGGGACTGCAACGGCAGTGCCGCACAGCGGTGGGTCGTCTCCGCCGCGCACGACATCGTCAATCCGCAGGCGAACAAGTGCCTCGACGTCACCGGCAACAACTCGGCCAACGGCACCCGGCTGCAGATCTGGACCTGCACGGGCGGCGCCAACCAGAAGTGGACGGTGGGCTGAGGCCCGGGCGGGGACGGCCCGGGGCGCCCCTCAGCGCGCGGCCCAGGTGAACTTGTCCCCGCCCACCCAGCGGACGACGGCCGGATCGTCCAGGTCGTGAACGGTGATGCCGAAGGCGGCGGCCGCCTCCAGCACGTCGGTGACGGCCCTGGCCTCACCGACCACCTGGCCGTCGATTTCCACGATCCGGAACGGTGGCGGGCCCGGGTGCACCCCGAACACGAGGATCCGCGGACTGCCGATGTACGGGCTGTCGATCTCGGTCATGCAATCGAGGGTAGGCCGCGACGTCCGCGAGCGGGGACCCGTGCCCGGCCCGGCACCGGCCGGCCGGCCGTCTCGTGGTGCGGGTCCCGGTCCTCTGGGGAACCCTGGACGGTGAGGACCGGCGGGTCGGGCCGAGGTCGCGCGAGGAGGTGGCGATGGACCCCGTCGAGGCGCTGGAGCGGATCGCGTTCCTGCTGGAGCGGGCCCAGGCACCGACGTACCGCGTCCGCGCCTTCCGTACCGCCGCCGGGGTGCTGGGCGGGCTGCCGGCCGGCGAGCTGCGCGAGCGGGCGGGGTCGCTGGAGTCGCTCAAGGGGGTCGGTCCCAAGACGGCGCAGGTGGCACGCGAGGCGCTGGACGGACAGGTGCCGGGCTACCTGGCGAAGCTGGAGGCCGAGGCGGACACGCCGCTCGCCCGCGGCGGCGAGGAGCTGCGAAAGCTGCTGCGCGGCGACTGCCATCTGCACTCGGACTGGTCCGACGGCGGCAGCCCGATCGAGGAGATGGGCCGGACCGCGGCAGCGCTCGGGCACGAGTGGGCGGTCCTCACCGACCACTCGCCCCGGTTGACGGTGGCCAGCGGGCTCTCCCCCGCACGGCTGCGCGAGCAGCTGGACGTGGTGGCGGAGCTCAACGCGGCCTGGGCGCCGTTCCGGCTGCTGACCGGCATCGAGTGCGACATCCTCGACGACGGCTCGCTCGACCAGGAGCCGGAGCTGCTGGAGCGGCTCGACGTGGTGGTCGTGTCCGTGCACTCCAAGCTGCGGATGGACAGCCGTTCGATGACCCGCCGGATGGTCGCCGCCGTCCGCGACCCGCACGCCGACGTGCTCGGGCACTGCACCGGCCGGCTGCTGACCGGGCGCGGCAGGCCGGAGTCGGAGTTCGACGCGGACGAGGTGTTCGCCGCCTGCGCGGAGTCGGGTACGGCCGTGGAGATCAACAGCCGCCCGGAGCGGCTCGACCCGCCGCGGCGGCTGCTGCGCCGGGCGGTGGCGGCGGGCGTGCTGTTCTCCATCGACACCGACGCGCACGCGCCCGGTCAGCTGGACTGGCAGATCCACGGGTGCGCCCGGGCCGAGGAGTGCGGGGTGCCCCCGGAGCGCGTGGTCACCACGTGGTCCCTGGAGGAGCTGCTGGCCTGGACGCGTGAGGGCCGCACACCGCCTGGAGTGGCGGACCGCTGACGCGGGTACCCGGCCGCCGATCCACACTCCACGCACCACGAAAGGGACACCGCATGCAACGGGCGGCCGTGTTCGACGTCGACGGAACCCTCGTCGACACCAATCACCTGCACGTGACGACCTGGTGGGAGGCGTTCCGGCAGGCGGGCCACCAGGTGCCGATGCACGCGATCCACCGGGCGGTGGGCCTCCCCTCCACCGACCTGATCGCCCACCTGCTGGGCAAGGACCGGGACACGGACCAGGACGCCGCGCTGAGCGCCGCCCACAAGGCCCTCTACGGCCAGTACTTCGACCGGCTCCCCGCGCTGCCGGGCGCCGGTGAGCTGCTGCGCCGGCTGGCCGGGGACGGCTGGACGGTGGTCCTCGCCACCTCGGCGGGCGGTGCGGAGCTGGGCGCCCTGCGGCGGGCGATCGACGCGGACGACGCGATCGCCGCCACCGCGAGCGCCGACGACGTGGACGCGGGCAAGCCGGACCCGGAGCCGGTCCGGCACGCCCTGGAGCTGGCCGGGGTACCGGCCGAGCGGTCCGTGTTCGTCGGCGACACCGTGTGGGACATGCGCGCCGGCAGCCGGGCGGGGGTGCGCTGCGTGGGCGTGCTGTGCGGCGGCCTGCCCCGCGCCGACCTGGAGGAGGCGGGGGCGCAGGCTGTCTACGCCGACCCGGACGACCTGCTGTCCTCGCTGGACGGGAGCCCGTTCGCATGAACCGCGGTTCCATGTCCCACCGCCCGACGTTCCGCCCCCGTACGACTCCGCCGGCCGGGCGGACGTCCCGCGCCGCATGACCGCTGTGACACCCGGCCGCCGGAAGACGCTCCGGGGGCGGCGGCCCCTGACCGCCGTGTGGTGGGAGCTGTGTGCCGTCGGGCGGGCCGTGCGGGCCGCCTGGCGAGGTCCCGGGCGGGAACGCGACCTGGTGGTGCAGTCCCTGAAGGCCGCGGGTGCGGCGCTGCTCGCCTGGGCCGTGGCGGACCTCTGGCTGGACGACCCGATGGCGTTGATGGCGCCCTGGGTGGCTCTCGTCCTCGTCCAGGCCACCGTGTACAGCTCGGTGCGGCAGGCCGGACAGCAGTTCGCGGCGATCTGCGCGGGAGCGCTGGTCGCGTCGGCCGCGCAGGCGATCACGGACGACACCACGGGTGCGCTGGCACTGTCCCTGCCGGTGCTGATGCTGATGGCGAACTGGCCCCGCTTCGGCCGGCAGGGCATCTACACGGCCACCACGGCGGTGTTCGTGCTGGCCTCCGGCACGGCGGTGTCGGCCCCCGCGGTCGGCCACCGGATCGGGCAGGCGGCGCTCGGCGCGGTCATCGGCGTGGCGGTCAACGCCCTGGTGCTGCCGCCGATCCACCTGAGGGACGTCCGCGAGAACCTCGCGGCGCTGGCCCGGGAGTCGGGCGACGTGCTGAGCACCGTCTCCACCGGCCTGCGGGAGACCGAGTGGGACGCGCAGAGCGCGGCCGCCTGGTCGAGCGACGCCGCGCGCCTGCAGCGGCGGCTGGGGGCCCTGGAGTCGGCCCGCTCGTGGAGCCAGGAGAGTCTGCGCCTCACCTCCCGCTCGCTGCGCAGGCTGCACCGCGCACCCGCCACGGTGCCGCCGGAGGACGAGGACCAGCGGTGGAGCCGGGTCACCGGGAACATCACGGCGCTGATCCGGACGCTGGCGGTGGCGGTCGACGAGCGGCGGACACCCGCCCCGCCCGAACGTCCGGTGCTCGACCTGTACGCGCGCCTGCTGCGGCTGATCGCCGAAGCCTGCCACGCCGAGGCGAGCCGTCTGGTGGGAGAGAGGCCCGAGACGGACACGAAGGCGGCCGCCGAGGAGACGATGGAGGAGCTGCACCTGCAGTTGCAGGAAGGGCTGCGGGAGCACGCCGGGCGGGAGGCGGCACGGGCGGCGGTCCTCGGCACCCTGGTCCTGCAGGCGGAGAACCTGTGGGCCGAGGTCGTGCCCGAGGCCCGGGACTCCGCGGCACGTCCCGCGGAACACCCCGCGGACGACAGGCAGTGACGCACCTCACCGCCCACCGCGACGAACGGTGGAACACCCGCAGGTCGTTCACCGTTGAACAGACCGTGGGTACGGAGGGGACAGTGTCCCCGGGCCTCACCTATTGCCCACAGGGACGATCGTTCGGCTGAAGCCCTGTGGAGCCTTTCGCCGAGAGGCGACCGCCCTCCGTATCCGCCCCGGTCCGCCCCGGCCGTGATTCCCCCGTCACGGCCGGGGCTTCTCCTTGTGCGCCTCCCCGGCTCCCGCGCTTCTCGCGCGTGCTCTTCCCGGGCGGCGGGTACCCGGTGCTCTCCGCACGGGCACGCGACCGAGAGGAGCACAGGGTGAGCAGCACGACGGGCGGCAGGATCGTGGTCACGGGCGCGACGGGCAACGTGGGCACCAGTGTGGTGCGGCTCCTCTCCGAGGACCCGGAGGTGGGGTCCGTACTGGGGCTGGCGCGGCGGGTGCCCGGGTGGTCGCCCGCGAAGACGGAGTGGGCGGCGGTGGACCTGGCCTCGGAGCAGACCGACCTGGCCGGCCACTTCGCCGGGGCCGACGCCGTGATCCACCTGGCCTGGGCGTTCCAGCCGACGCACGACCCGGCGACGACCTGGCGCACGAACGTGCTCGGCTCGATCCGGGTCTTCGAGGCGGTGGCCGCGGCCGGGGTGCCGGCGCTGGTGCACGCCTCGTCGGTCGGCGCGTACTCGCCGGGGCCGAAGACCCACGCGGTGGACGAGTCGTGGCCGACGCACGGCTGGCCGGACGCCGCGTACTGCCGGGAGAAGGCGTACCTGGAACGGACCCTGGACACCTTCGAACGCGACCATCCGGGCATCCGCGTGGTGCGGATGCGGCCGGCCTTCCTCTTCAAGCGGGAGTCGGCCAGTGAGCAGCGCCGGATCTTCGGTGGCCGGTTCCTGCCGGGCCCGGCGACGCGGGTGGACCTGCTGCCCTTCCTGCCGGACGTCCCCGGTCTGCGGGTGCAGGCCCTGCACACGGACGACGCGGCAAACGCCTACCGGCTGGCGGCGCGCTCCGAGGACGCGCGGGGCGCGTTCAACCTGGCCGCGGAGCCGCCGGTCGACGCGGAGGTGCTGGGCGAGATGCTCGGGGTGCGCCCGGTGCGGCTGCCCCGCACCGCGGCCCGCTCGGCGATCGCCGCCGCGTGGGGACTGCGGCTGCTGCCGGCCTCGCCGCACCTGTTCGACGCGGTACTGCGGTTGCCGATCATGGACTGCGCGCGGGCCGGGGACGTGCTGGGCTGGCACCCGACGCGTACCGCCACGCAGGTGCTGGAGGAGTTCCTGCGGGGCCTGCGGGAGGGCGCGGGGGCGGACACGGAGCCGATGCGCGGGCGCAAGGTCGGCTGAGCCCCACGCGTGAGGGGCGGCGGGCACGGTGCCCGCCGCCCCTCACGCGTGGGAGCGCACGCCGGGACCGGGAGACTCGCTCGCCCGCCCCGGTCAGCCGGAGGACTCCTCGGGCAGGTCAGCCGGAGGACTCGTCGGGCACCGGATGCTCGGGGTGTACGGCGCCGGAGTGCGGCGCACCCTGCCGGCCGGTCCCCGCCTCGTCGGTGTCCGGTACGTCGGTCGCCGGCTCCGACTCCGCGTCACCGGCCCCGCCGTCCTCGGGCCGCTCGTCGTCCAGGCCCTGCCGGTGCTCGAGCTGCTCGCGGGTCGGCGAGGCCGCCTCCCACGGGTCGTCGTGGTCCCCGGCCTGCTGGTCCGGCATGTCGCGGGGGACGGGGGCACCGTTCTCCCCCGGTCCCTGCTCGCGGTGGTCGGACACGGCGCACTCCTTCCCGACGGTTCTCCAGGACATCCGGGGACGGCACCGGCGGTCCTCCGCCGGTGCCGGCCTCCGGAGCGGCCCCGGGTACCTCCTCGGGGCCCGGCGAAACCTCAGTGCGGCGCCCGCTCCTCGAGCGCCGTGCGCCAGGCGGGGACCGGGTACTCCGGGGCCGGCTCGGGACGTCTGCCGCCGCGCGTGAAGAAGTCGGCCAGGGGCAGGATCGCGGCGCCGACGGTCACGGCGTCGGGGCCGAGCCGCCCCAGGTCGACCGTGACCTTCCTGGCGGGGTGGCGCAGGGCGTAGGACACCGCGTGCCGGCGTACGGCGGGCAGGAAGCGGTCGCCCAGCTGGAGGCCGGCCCAGCCGCCGATGAGAATCCGCTCGGGCTGGAAGAGGTTGATCAGGTCGGACAGGCCGGCGCCCAGGTACTCGGCGGTCTCCTCCAGGACGGCGAGCGCGACCGGGTCGGCGGCCTCGCCGTCGGCGGGGTAGGCGGCGGCGAGCAGCGCGGTGAGGGCGCTCTCCTCGTCGGTGCCCTCCGGCACCCGGCCGCCCTCCTCCCGCCAGCGGGCCAGCAGCGACTCGGCGCCCGCGTACGCCTCCAGGCAGCCGAGTGCTCCGCAGCGGCAGCGGCGCCCTCTGACCCGGACCGTCAGGTGGCCCCACTCGACGGCCCGGCCCTGCTCCGCCTCGGGGGTGACGAGGCTGGCGCCGACGCCGGAACCGAAGAGGACCACGACCGCGTTGCGGGCGCCGCGTCCGGCGCCGAACCACATCTCGGCCTGGCCGAGGGTCTTGGCCCCGTTGTCGATGAAGTAGGGGACGGTGTCGGGCAGCGGGGAGCCGGCGCGCA
Source organism: Streptomyces sp. BK208 (assembly GCF_004364245.1). Lineage (GTDB taxonomy): Bacteria > Actinomycetota > Actinomycetes > Streptomycetales > Streptomycetaceae > Streptomyces. The sequence goes on from NZ_SOAV01000001.1 coordinate 521,076, forward strand.
GCAGCGCCTCCAGCGGGACCGCGTCCCAGCCGATGGTCTGGCCGTGCACCACGGCACCGCGGTCGGCGGTGTGCTCGACGATGCCGGGGACGCCGATGCCGGCGCCGAGCAGCCCGGCGGGCGCGAGTCCGGCCGTGGCCAGGACGTCGGCGATGCCGTCGCGGATGTGTCCGACGATGACGTCGACGTCGTAGCGCTGCTGGGCCAGCGGGCGTTCGGCGCGGGCGAGTTCGGTGAGGGTCAGGTCGAACAGCTCGACGCGCACCCGGGTCTCCCCGACGTCCACGCCGATCATGTGGCCGCTCGCGGGGGCCACACGCAGCAGCGTGCGGGGCCGGCCGCCGTCGGAGTCGACGCTGCCGGCCTCCTCCACGAGTCCGTCGGCGACCAGGTCGGCGACCACGTTGCTCACGGAACCGGAGCTGAGGCCGGTCGCCGGGCCCAGCTCGAAGCGGCTGAGCGGTCCGTCGAAGTAGAGCCGTTGCAGCACGGCCGTACGGTTGGCCCTCCTCAGGTCGCGCACCGTGCGTCCGTTCCGCCCCGCCATGTGGCTCCTCCCGTACGTGCCCGGTCTGCAACATACCTCTGCCGGACAACCGCACGCGACTTCCCTTCGCCCTTAATTCATGCTATGAACTCGCGCTCGCCGAGAAATCGCTGGCACCCTCCGCCGTAGGCTATCTACGCTAGGCGTAAACCTAGAGAGTCTAGTTTTGGTGTCCATGTGCAAGGGAGGCTCCCATGAGAGCACTCGACGAGCAGGCCGTCCGGGCCTCTTTCATCAACTGCTCGAAGGGCGAGGCGAAGCGCTTGGCCGTGCCCCGCGATCTCGGCGAACGCCCCTGGGACGACCTCGACTTCCTCGGCTGGCGTGACCCCGGGGCGCCGGACCGCAGTTATCTGGTCCTGGAGGACGGTGGCCGGCCCACCGGTGTGGCGCTGCGGTTCCAGCCGCCGCGCAGCGGCTTCCTCCAGCGCAGCATGTGTGCGCTGTGCCTGACCACCCATCCCCGCGGCGGTGTGTCGCTGATGACGGCGCGCAAGGCGGGGGCGGCCGGCCGCGAGGGCAACTCGGTCGGCCTGTACATGTGCACCGACCTCGCCTGTTCCCTGTACCTGCGGGGAAAGAAGGTGCCGGAGAGCGGCGGCCGGTTCGAGGAGAGCCTCACCCTGGAGCAGCAGATCGCCCGGACCGTGGGCAATCTCGCCGCGTTCGTCGCCAAGGTGACCGGCTGAACCGTCCGGCGGCGCCCGGCGCGTGAGAGGGGTCCGGCCGCCCGCGTCCGGCTACCGTCCTGATCGGACACGTTCGAGGCGCCTGCGGAAGGGAACAGCCCGAGGATGCGGGATGTGCTTGAGGCCGCCAAGGCGGCTCTGCGTCGGGTGAAGTGGCTGCGGGACCCCGTGGTCGTGCAGGCCCTGCGCTCCGCCGCCGCGGCTTCGATCGCCTACGTCATCGCGGTGCGGCTGTCCCCCGACAAGTCGGCGGCACCGCTCACCGCGCCCCTGACCGCGCTGCTGGTCGTCCAGGTCACCCTGTACGCCACGCTGAAGATGAGCTTCCGCCGGGTGAACGCCGTGGTGGCCGGCGTTCTGGTCGCCATCGCCTTCAGCCAGTTGGTCGGGCTGAGCTGGTGGAGCCTGGCCCTGATCATCGTGGCGGCGCTGGGCGTCGGGCACCTGGTGCGCGCCGAGGAGTTCACCGCCGAGGTCGCGATCAGCGCGATGCTGGTGCTCGGCGTGACCTCGCACGGGAGCCTGGCCTGGGCCCGGGTGGTGGAGACCCTGATCGGCGCGATCGTCGGTCTGGTCTTCAACCTGATCCTCGCGCCCCCGGTGTGGGTGGAGCAGGCCGGCGAGTCCGTCGTCGGGCTGGCCCGGCAGGTGCGCCAGCTGCTGCTGCGCATGGGCGAGGAAGCGGCCGGCAGCACGCCGTTCCACGAGGCGGCGGCCCGGCTGCACGAGGCGCGCCGGCTCGACCACGACATCGGCGAGGTGGACGAGGACCTGCGCCAGGCCGAGGACAGCCTGCGGTTCAACCCCCGGGTGCGCGAGGGACTCCTGCACCGGGTCGTGCTGCGCACCGGCCTGGACACCCTGGAGATCTGCACGGTCGTCATGCGGGTCCTCGCCCGCAGCTTCACCGACCTGGCCAAGGAGCGGGAGCCGGAGCCCCTGTTCTCGCCGGAGACGGGGGCCGCCGTCCAGCAGTTGCTGTCCGAGATCGCCGACGCCGTGGTGAGCTTCTCGGTGCTGGTCACCAGCAGCGCGAGCGAGAGCGCCGAGTCCGCGGAGGAGCGGCTGGCCGCCGAGCTGCGCCAGGCCGCGGCCACCCGGGACCGGCTGGCCGACCTGCTCCTCGACGAGGTCCGGCGCGACTCCCGGCAGTGGCAGCTGCTGGGCGCGGTGCTGGCCGAGGTGAACCGGATCATCGACGAGATGGACACCGAGCACCGCTCCCGCCGGCTCCTGGAGGAGCTGGACCGCCACACCCGCGAGCAGCGCGAGCGCATGCCGCGGCTCACCCGGCTGCGGGACCGCGTGCGGGGCCGGCTGCGGGGGCGGCCGCGCAGGCGGAACCGCGGGGCCGCCGCGCGGCGTTCCTCATGAGGAGCGACGAACAGGCACGGCGGATGAGGGGCGTTCGGATGACCGACACCAGTGTGCGGATCGACGGGAACCGGCTGATGCTGCCGGGGGGTGCGGCGGTGCGCTTCGTACGCACCCTGCGGCTGCCCGAGACGGGGACGCACCCGCTGCCGCCGGGGCTCGGCGAGTTCCCGGTCCGGCGGGTGGCCGACTACGCCGACAGCGTGCCCGAGGCGTGGCGTGCGCGCGGCGGCGTGATGCTGCCGGTGTACCTGCGCGAGGCCATGTGGCTGAGCTTCGCGGGCACCCGGGAGCCCGCCGCCCTTCAGGTGGGGGTGGGCAAGGTGTGCGCGGTCTCGGGCCGCCCGTGGAGCGACCGGCTGACGCGCGATCCGCAGAACTACGTGGTCCTCCCCCGCCAGCCCTGGCTGGACGGCATCAACTCCGGGTCCGGCACGGTCCGGCAGTTCGTGGCGGTGCCGCTCGGCATGGGGGCGACCGTCGAGGGCCAGGTCACCGGCGAGGAGGTCTGGGGAGGCGTCCAGCTCCAGGCGTTCACGCTGGGCGAGGCGGAACTGGCCCGCTGGCGCGAGGAGGAGCGACGCCGCGCGGAGCTGGCACGCAGGGCGGCCCCCTCGGGCGGCGCCTTCGGGGCCGCGGCGCCGGCGATGGCCCCGCCGGCCCCGGGTGCGGCTCCCGGGTACGGCGGTGCGCCACGGGCCCGGTCCGCGCCGGCCATGGGCCTCGGCGTCGGCGGCTCCATGCGCCAGGAGGTGTACCGCGACGAGCGGGCGCTGACGGACTGGGCCGAGCGCCCGGCAGGCCGGGTCTTCGTGCACCTGGTGACGCCGCCCGAGTGGCGCCGCATCACCGGCGAGGCGCCGCCGCCCTCGCCGGTGGACCGGGCGGCGTACACACGCGCCGGTCTGCCCTGGTACGACTACTACGACCAGGACGCCGACGACCTCGCGCCCACCGAGCCGCTGCGGGACGTCAAACCGGTCGGGGAGTGGGTCGGCGACGACCACGAGCCGTGGCAGACTCCCGCGCCCGGCCAGGTCCACCCGCTGGGGGACGCCCCGGGCAAGCCGGTGCAGGACGGGGACTGGTAGCCGCGAGCCGGGGCGTGCGGGGGACCATCGGAGGGCAGGGGCGGCTCGCACGGCCGCCCGCACCGGCACGGGAGGCGGCATGAGCGGTCACGGGTTCGACAGGCGCCGGTTCGTCCGGCTCCTCGCACGGGGCGCCGCCGCGGCGGCGCTCCCCGCGGCAGCGGCCTGCGGCGGACGGGCGGACCCCGACCGCCCGGCCCCGGCGGCCACCGCTCCCGGGGCGAGCCGCAACGCGGCGGGCGGGCGGCGGGAGGCGTCCGGCCCGCGCCCGCTCCTCCTCGGCACTTACACCTCCGCCGACGGCGGCGGCAGGGGCATCGGGCTGGCCGAGTACGACCCCGGCACGGGACGCGTCACGGGCCGGGGGGTCCTCGCCGAGGTGGACGACCCCTCGTACCTGGCGGTGCATCCCGACGGCCGCACCCTGTACGCGGTGAACGAGCGCGAGGACGGGGCGGTGACCGCCGTCCGGCTGGCGGACCGCAGGGTGCTGGGCAGCCGGAGCACCGGTGGCGCGGCGCCCTGCCACCTGTCCGTGCACCCGGGCGGACGCTGGCTGCTCAGCGCCAACTACGGTTCGGGCAGCGTGGCCGTGCACCCGATCGACGCCTCGGGCGCGCTCGGGGAGCGCACCGACCTGGTCACGCACACCGCTCCCCCGCCCGGCCCCGGACAGCAGGGCCCGCACGCCCACCAGGTCGTCACCAGCCCGGACGGCGGCCACGTGCTGGCCGTGGACCTGGGCACGGACACCGTGTACACCTACCGCCTGGACGAGAGCGCGGGCACCCTCACGGAAGTCTCCCGGGCGCGGACCCGGCCCGGCGCCGGACCGCGACACCTCACCTTCCACCCCGGCGGACGCCACGCCTACCTCGCCGACGAGGTCGACAACACCGTCGCGGTCTGCGCGTACGACCCGGGGACGGGACGCCTGACCGTCGGCGAGGGCCAGCCAACCGGCACCGGGCCGGACCCCGGGCCCGGCACCAACTACCCGGCGCAGCTGCTGGTCACGTCCGACGGCGCGTACGCCTTCCTCGCCAACCGGGGGCACGACAGCCTCGCACGGTACGCGGTGGAGGCGGAGGGGGCCCGGCTCCGGCTGCTGGGCACGGTGCCGGCCGGCGGCGCGTTCCCGCGGCAGATCGCGTTCTCCCCGGACGGCGGGCTGCTGTTCGCGGCGAACCAGCGGTCCGGCACCGTCAGCGCGTTCCGCGTGAGCGGGGACACCGGCCGACTGAGCCCGGTGGGAGAGCCGTTCGCGTCACCCGTCGCCGTCTGCGCGCTGCCGCTCTAGGGCCCGCGGGCACGAGGCGGCGCCCGCCTGCGCGAGCAGTACGTGCACCCGCTCCGTGAGCTGGGCGACCTCGTCGGCCGGCGCGTGGAAGGGCAGGCGTACGTCGCCCTGCCCGCGGACGCGCTCGATGCGCAGGGTCAGCCCGTGCCGGTCGACGGCGAGCGGCCGCACCCGGACCGCTCCGTGCAGGCTGTCCGGATCGACGAGACGCGTCAGCCGCTGCACGGCGTCGTCGTGGCAGTCGGCGAGATGGGTGAGCAGCCGGGCCTCGGCCAGGGCCAGCGGATCGGGCGCGGCGGCGGCGAACTCGTCGACGTCGACCACCACGGCACCGGACGGACGCCGCAGCACCACGCGGGTGGGCCGGAAGGCCAGGTGCCCCTCCTCCACGGCCAGCCGGCCGGCGAGCCAGAGCCGGGCCCTGATCCGGCTCCGCACCGGGACGGGCGCCACGTCGGCGAACTCCAGCACGGCGGACGGCTCCCCGCGGGGAGCACAGAGCGCCGCCGCGAGCAGGGTGCTGTCCTCGGGCACCCGCAGGAGCACCCGTCCGTCGTCGGCCACGCTGTGCGCCCCGACGAACTCGTCGCGGCCGCCCTCCGCGGTCACCGCGCAGGACCAGGCGGCGGCGAGCACGGACCGGGCCTGCTCCGCCGCGGCCGGCCCGGCCGTCCAGGCGTGGGTGTCTCCCATCCCAACCTCCGTTCGGGCAATTCATTAGGTAAGGCTCACCTAACCTATCGGAGATCGGAGAGCGCGCCAACCACGGCACCGGCTCCGTCCGCGATGCGGTCGCCGTGACCTCAGGGCGCGATGGCTCCCAGCAGCGCCCGTGCGCACAGGTCGCGCACCTGCTCGCGGCCGGGTTCCGGGTCCCGCAGCCACTCCAGGCAGACGGCGGTGGTGAAGGCCAGCCAGCCGCGCACCGCGAGCCGCACGTCGCCGCGCTCCGCGAAGGCCGGACCGAACTCCGGGTCGGCGGCCAGGGCGGCGAGGATCTGCCGCTCCTGCACCGCGAGCGCCCGCCGGTACACCCGGCGCACGGCCCGGTCGCCCGTGGCGTCGGCGCGATGGAAGGCGCGGTAGCCGTGCGCGTGGGCCCGGACGTGCTCGAGGTACGCGTCGAGGCCCGCGGCGAGCTGCTCGCGGACCGGGACGCCGGGCACGGCCGCCGTCAGCCGCAGCATCCGCTCGCTCTCCCGCTCCACGACCGCGGCGAAGAAGTCCCGCTTGTTCGGGAAATAGTGGTACAGCAGCCCTCGGGAGACCCCGGCGATCTCGGCGACCTGCTCGATCCAGACCTCGTCGTAGGGGCTCTCGGAGAACAGTCGCGCGCCCACCGAGAGCAACTGCTCCCGGCGCTCGGCGGTACTGAGCCGGCGGCGGGTGCGCTCGCCCTGGTTCGCGGCCATGCCCGCACCTTACTTGACGCCGGTTCAACAACGGGTCGAGACTGGACGCGTTATTGAATCCATGTACAACACGCTCGCCTCGGCTCGTGCAACACGCCGCAGCGTCAAGGGAGATCGCGTCATGGCCCAGACAGCGAGGGAGACCACCCGAGGCGGACTGCCCAAGGGTTTCCGCAGTGCCGAGCAGGGCTGGCCCGAGCTGCGCCGCATCCCGCACCCGCCGTACCGGCTGCCGCTGCTCGGCGACGTGGTGGGGGCCAGCCGGCGCACCCCGATGCAGGACTCGCTCGAGTACGCGCGGCGGCTGGGGCCGATCTTCCGGCGGCGGGCGTTCGGCAAGGAGTTCGTCTTCGTGTGGGGCGCGTCCCTCGCCGCCGACCTGGCGGACGAGACGCGGTTCGCCAAGCACGTGGGGCTCGGGGTGGCCAACCTGCGGCCGGTCGCCGGGGACGGGCTGTTCACGGCGTACAACCACGAGCCCAACTGGCAGCTCGCGCACGACGTGCTGGCGCCCGGCTTCAGCCGCGAGGCCATGGCCGGTTACCACGTGATGATGCTGGACGTGGCCGCCCGGCTCACCGGCCACTGGGACCTCGCCGAGGCGGCCGGGCGGGCGGTGGACGTGCCCGGCGACATGACCAAGCTGACGTTGGAGACCATCGCGCGCACCGGGTTCGGGCACGACTTCGGCTCCTTCGAACGCCCCCGCCTGCATCCCTTCGTCACCGCGATGGTGGGCACGCTCGGCTACGCGCAGCGTCTGAACACGGTGCCCGCGCCGCTCGCCCCCTGGCTGCTGCGGGACGCGAGCCGCCGCAACGCCGCCGACATCGCCTACCTCAACCGCACGGTCGACGACCTCGTCCGCGAACGCCGGGCGGGTGGCGGCGCGGACGGCCGGGGCGGTGACGGCGACCTGCTCGACCGGATGCTGGAGACGGCCCACCCGGAGACCGGGGAGCGGCTGTCGCCGCAGAACGTGCGCCGCCAGGTCATCACCTTCCTGGTCGCCGGCCACGAGACCACCTCGGGCGCGCTCTCCTTCGCCCTGCACTACCTCGCCCGGAATCCCGAGGTCGCGGCGCGGGCCCGCGCCGAGGTGGACCGGGTGTGGGGCGGCACCGAGGCGCCCGGGTACGACCAGGTGGCCAAGCTCCGGTACGTGCGCCGGGTGCTCGACGAGTCGCTGCGGCTGTGGCCGACCGCGCCCGGCTTCGCGCGGGAGGCCCGCGAGGACACGGTGCTCGGCGGCACGCACCCGATGCGGCGCGGGGCCTGGGCGCTGGTGCTCACGGGCATGCTGCACCGTGATCCCGAGGTGTGGGGTCCGGACGCGGAGCGGTTCGACCCGGACCGGTTCGACGCCAAGGCGGTGCGCTCGCGCGCCCCGCACACCTTCAAACCGTTCGGGACGGGAGCGCGGGCGTGCATAGGGCGGCAGTTCGCGCTGCACGAGGCGACGCTGGTGCTCGGGCTGCTGCTGCGCCGCTACGAGCTGCGGCCGGAACCCGGCTACCGGCTGCGGGTGACGGAGCGGCTGACACTGATGCCGGAGGGCCTGCGCCTGCACCTGGCCCGGCGGGCCCCGTCGGTGCCGGTACCCGCTTCCCGCACCGGTGCCGCCGCGGCCGACGGCACCGAGGGCGCCCGGAACGACGTTTCAGCGCCCCGCTGTCCAGTGCACCGGACGGGCGACTGAGTCCGGCAGCCTGGTGCCCGGGCCGCCACGGGCCGCGTCGACCTGCGGCTGGGTCAGGAAGAACGCGCCCGTCAGATCCGCGTCGCTCAGCTCGGCGTCGCGCAGGTCCGCACCGATCAGGTCGGCGCCCCGCAGGTCGGCGCCGGTGAGGTCGGCGGCGATGAGGTACGCCCCGCGCAGATCGGCGCCGGCCAGGTCGGCGCCCTTCAGGCGGGCGCCCATCAGGTCGGCGTTGCGGCGGTTCTTCTTCCGGCCGCCGGCGCCGGCGCGGACCAGCTCGCTGGTACGCAGCAGGAGCGCGTTGACGCGCTGCCGGTGTGCGGCCACGTCGAGTGCGGCCAGCTCCTCCGGGGTCCCCTCGGCGAGGCGTTCGGTCTCGGCGAGGGCGCCGCGCAGGTCGGCGTGGACCGGACGGGCGGCGGGCAGGGTCAGCGCCTCGGTCAGGTACCGGAGCAGCTCGTGCAGTTGGCGGACGACCGGGAACACCTCGAACATGCGCCGGGCCCGCTCCGGCGGGCCGGTGCGCCAGTCCCGGCCGCCGAAGGTGACCTGGGAGACCCGCTGCCCGGCGCCGAAGCAGTCGTAGACCGTGCAACCGGTGAAGCCCCGCTCGCGCAGCGTCGTGTGGATGCCGCAGCGGTGGTCGGTACGCAGGTTCGCGCAGGGCGTCCCGGCGTCCTTGTCGACCGCGAAGTCCGCCGAGCGGGCGAACGGCAGGGCCACGCAGCACAGGCCGAAGCAGCTCCCGCAGTCGCCGCGCAGTTCCGCACCGGGCCGGTCGTCCACCCGGTCCCCCTCGTGTTCTGGCATGTCGTCGAGGATACGGACCGCCGGGACGCGGGTACGAGATCGGCCCCGCGCCCCGGGTCAGGCCTCCACCGCCGACAGGTCCAGCCGGGCCAGCCGCTCCGGGTCGGACAGGATGTACAGCCCCGTGATGAGCCCGTCCGCGACGGTGACGTAGGTGACCGACACCGCGCGCCCCTCGGACACCGTGAGGGTGCCGACCGCGCCGTTGACCAGGACGACGCGGGCGAGTCCGGCGAGGTGGCGGAAGTGGAACGCCCCGGTGGCGACCGTCCGCGCCCCCCGCACCGCCTTCGAGGCCGCCACGCCGAGGGCCGCCGCGCCGGCGTCGGCCCGCAGCACCACGTCCGGGTGGAGCACGGACACCAGTGCCTCGAAGTCACCGGCGCGACTCGCGGCCAGGAACGCCTCGACCACCCGGCGCTGCCGGCCGAGGTCCGGTTCGGCGGCGGGCGTCGCGTCCCGCACCCGGCGGCGGGCCCGGTGGGCGAGCTGCCGGGTGGCGGCCGGGGTGCGCTCGACGACCGGCGCGATGTCGTCGAAGGGCACGGCGAACATGTCGTGCAGGACGAACGCCAGCCGCTCGGCCGGTTCGAGGGCTTCCAGCACCACCAGCAGGGCGATGCCCACCGAGTCGGTGTGCAGGGCCTCCGCCTCCGGGTCGGCCCCGGGCAGGGCCCGCAGCACGGGGTCCGGCACGAAGGAGTCGAAGCCCTCGGTCATCGGCTCCTCGCGACGGGCGGTGCGGGAGCGCAGCAGGTCCAGGCAGATCCGGCCGGTCACGGTGGTCAGCCAGGCGCCCAGATTGCCGACGCCCTCCCCGCCGGAGCGGTCGAGCCGCAGCCATGCCTCCTGCACCGCGTCCTCGGCCTCGGCCAGTGAACCGAGCATGCGGTAGGCCACCGCCCGCAGCCGGCCGCGATGCTCCTCGAACCGCTCCGCGAGACGCTGCCGCCCCCGTACGTCCCGCACGTCCTGCTCCCCCCGCACGTCCGGCTCCCCCGTCATGCCGCTACCGTCCGAAGACTTCGAAGGTCACCGCGGGCTTTCCGCCGAACCGCTCCCCCGCGGTCCGGGCGAAGCCGGTGAGGAAGCCGCGCACGTACGTCTCCGGGTCCTCGTCGGTCAGCACCTCGATGTACGTGCGGTGTTCGAGCAGCGAGCGCACCGCGCGCTCCAGTCCCGGGGTGGCGTCCACGGCGTGGGTGGGCGAGGAGGAGCCGGCCACCGCGACCCAGCGCACGCCGTTCCACGGTTCGAGGCCCTGCTCGGTCAGCTCCGGGAAGATCCACCGGTTGCCCGCGTCGGCCGCGGCGTCGAGCGTGGCACGGCCGACGGCGACGTGGTCCGGGGTGTTCCAGGCGACGCCGCCCCAGGTGTCCCGGTGGTTCAAGGTGATGACCAGCTCGGGCCGGTGACGGCGGATCGCGGCGGCGATGTCGCGGCGCAGCGCGGTGCCGTACTCGACGACGCCGTCCCGGTGGTCGAGGAACTCCACCTCGCTCACCCCGACGACGGCGGCGCTCGCACGCTGCTCCCGCTCGCGCAGCGGGGCGCACTCCTCGGGCGGCAGCGTGTCGATGCCCGCCTCGCCCCTGGTGGCGAGCACGTAGGCGACCTCGCGGCCCTCGTCGGTCCAGGCCGCGATCGCCGCGGAGCAGCCGTACTCCAGGTCGTCGGGGTGGGCCACGACGGCGAGGGCGCGGCGCCAGTCGCCGGGCATGGGCTCCAGTGGTGTGATCGTCGGCTCCGTCATGCCCGCACAGTAACCCGCGCCGCCGACACCGGGCCCGGATTTCCGGCGCCCCGCCCGTCCCGCCCCGCAGCGTCTCGCGCCCCGCGCGTCAGGCCTCGTCGCGGGCGAGGGCGAGCAGCCGGTCCAGGACGCGGGGGCCGCCGGCGCGGACGCCGTCGTGCTCGAACTCGTCGGTGACCCAGGTGCGCAGGCCCCGGATCGCCCGGGCGGTGGTGAGGGCGTGGGCGGTGTCGACGTACATGTCGTCGTGGTAGACCGCCGCGGCGGCCGGGACCTCGTTGGCGGCGAGGCGGGCGGGGTCGTACAGCGGTGTCCAGTCGGTGCGCGCGGCGAGCAGTCCGGCCGTCTCGCGCAGCGGGCGCAGGGCCGGGTCGCAGTCGAACGTCCAGGGGTGGACGGACTCGCCGGTGAAGAGCAGCGGTTCGTCGCCCGCGAGGGTCTTGGCGGCGTCGAAGCGCGGGAACTCGGCGCGGACCCGCTCGGCGGACCAGTCGGTGGGCCGGGCGTCCTGGCCGTAGATGGCCTCGTGGATCAGGGCGTACAGCGGGTGGCTCGCGTAGGACAGCAGGGCCTGGGCCTGCTCCTGGAAGGCGTCGGAGAGAGCGTGTCCCTGCGGGGTGCGGACGAAGGCGTCCTCCAGGAGGAAGTGCAGGTGGTGGCTGCCCTCGCCACCGCCGAGCACGATGCCGAGGGACTGGAAGGCCTCCACGGTGAGGCGGTAGCCGTTCGGCAGGACCACGTCGTGGGTGAGGAGGTGGTCGGCGATGCGGCGGGCGCGCTCGACGTCCTGCGGGTAGCGGGCGTAGTGGGCGACGACCTTGCGCTCGATGCGAGGGTAGGCGGCCCGGTAGACGTCGTCGGCGTGGGCGTCGAGGGAGGGCAGACCGCCGGTGATCAGCGCGGCGCTCAGGCCCTCGGGGGCCAGCGACAGGTAGGCGACGGTGCAGAAGCCCCCGAAGCTCTGGCCGAGGACCGTCCAGGGGGCGCCGCCGGTGACCTCGCGGCGGACGGCCTCGCAGTCCCGGACGATGGCGTCGGCGCGGAAGTGGGTGAGGTAGTCGGCCTGCTCCGCGGGGCCGCCGCGCAGCGGGAGCGTCTGGCGGTTGGCCGGGGTGGAGGCGCCGGTGCCGCGCTGGTCCAGGAGCAGCACCCGGTACTCGTCGAGGGCGCGGCCGAGCCAGGCGGGGCGGCCGACGAAACGGTTCGCCCCGAAGCCGGGGCCGCCCTGGAGGTACAGCAGCCACGGCAGGTCCTTGCCGGCCTTGCCGCTCGCGACCACCTCGCGGGCGTACAGCTCGATCGTCTCCCCGGTGGGGTCGGCGTGGTCGAGGGGCACGGTGAAACGGCGGTCGGTGAGGACGACACCTGGCTGGCGGTAGCTGAGGCTCAACGGGTCTCCCGGGGCGGACGGACACGACGGCCGGATCTTTCGGCCGTGTCCCAGTTCAGCACACGTTCCCGCGGCCGCCGACCCCCGGGATCACGCCATCTTCCTGAACGGCGGGTCAGCGGGCGGCGAGGCTGGAGCGGCGCACCACCAGTTCGGGCTGGAGGACGACCCGCCGGTGCGGGTGGGCGCGGTCGGTGCCCGCCAGCTCCGTCTCCTGGAGGAGCAGCTCGGCGGCCATGGCGCCCATGGTGACGGCGGGCTGGCGCACGGAGGTGAGGGGCACGGCCGCGGCCGCGGCGAACTCGATGTCGTCGTAGCCCACGATCGCGAGGTCGTCCGGGACGCCGACCCCGGCGGCGTACATGGCCTGCAGCACGCCGAGGGCGAGCAGGTCGTTGGCGCAGAAGACGGCGGTCGGCCGGTCGGCGAGGCCCAGCAGGCGGGCGCCTGCGTCCCGGCCCGCGGCGACGTCGAGCCGCTCGGTGGGCACCTCGCGCAGCGCGTCGGGGCCGAGTCCGGCCTCGGCGAGCGCGGTGAGGGCGCCGGTGCGGCGGTCGCGGACCTGGTTGAGGCCGGGCGGACCGCTGACGTAGGCGATGGAGCGGTGTCCGGCGTCCACGAGGTGACGCACGGCCAGCGCGCCGCCCGCGACGTCGTCGACGGAGACCGAGCACTCGGTGGTGCCCTCGGCGACCCGGTCCACGAGCACGAAGGGGATCCGGTGGCGCCGGAAGCCCTCGATGTTGCGGCCGGTGGCGTCGGCCGGGGTCAGCAGGACGCCCCGGACCCGCTGCTCGGCGAAGAGCGAGAGGTACTCGGCCTCCTCGCCGGGGCTCTGCGCGCTGTTGCAGACCATCACGCCGAGCCCGGCCTCGCGGGCCGCCCGCTCGGCGCCGCGTGCGACGTCGACGAAGAACGGGTTGCCCATGTCGAGGACGAGCAGCCCCATGATGCGGCTGCGGCCCGCGCGCAGCTGGCGTGCGGACTCGCTGCGGACGTAGCCCAGCCGGTCGATCGCGGACAGCACGCGCGCGCGGGTCTCGGTCGCGACGGTGTCGGGGCGGTTGATGACGTTGGAGACCGTGCCCACGGAGACTCCGGCGGCGCGGGCGACGTCCTTGATACCCACGGAATGGGCCATCGGGCAGGGACCTCCGAGGTCGGGCTGGGGGTGAGGGGGCGGCCGCAGGACCTTCACACAGTACCCGCGCCGCCCCTGGACGGCCCCGTCAGGCGAGGTGGAAGACCTCGGTGAGCGGCTTCATCGCCTCGTCGGGGCGGGCGCCGTCGAGGGACTCGAAGAGGGGCCCCATCTCGGCCTGCCAGCGGCCGTTGACCTCGGTGGCCTCCATGCCGGCCCGGGCGGCGGCGAAGTCCTCGGTCTCCAGGTAGCCCACGAGCAGGCCGTCGTCCCGCAGGAAGAGCGAGTAGTTGTGCCAGCCGGTGGCGGAGAGCGCCTCGCACATCTCCGGCCACACGGCGGCGTGGCGTTCGCGGTACTGATCGATGCGGTCCCGGCGGACCTTGAGCAGGAAACAGACGCGTTGCATGAAGGCCGCTCCCCGCGGGGCTAGAAGTCGAACTCGTCGACGTTGCGGGCGGTGAACACGGTCGGCTTGCCGAGGTCGATCACCCCGTCCTTGCCGATGGTGTACTCGCCCAGGGCGCCCGCCTCGAAGGTCTCGCCCTCCTTGCCGGTGATCTGGCCGGAGGACAGGGCGACGGCGGTGCGCGCGGCCAGCTCGCCGAGCTTGGCCGGGTCCCACAGCTCGAACGCCTCGACGGTGCCGTTCTTGACGTACTTGCGCATGTCGTTGGGGGTGCCGAGGCCGGTCAGCCTGACCTTGCCCTTGTACTTGGAGCCGGACAGGTACTGGGCGGCGGCCTTGATGCCGACGGTGGTCGGGGAGATGATCCCCTTCAGGTTCGGGTGCTCCTGGAGCAGGCCCTGGGTCTGCTGGAAGGACTTCTGGGCGTCGTCGTCGCCGTAGGCGACCTCGACCAGCTCGACGTCCTTGTACCTGGGGTCCTTCAGCTCGTCCTTCATGATGTCGATCCAGGCGTTCTGGTTCGTCGCGGTCTGTGCGGCGGACAGGATCGCGATCTCGCCCTTGTTGCCGATCTGCTCGGCGAGCTGCTGCACCTGGGTGCAGCCGATGTCGTCGGCGGACGCCTGGGAGATGAAGGCGTTGCGGCACCCGGGGTCGGTGTCCGAGTCGTAGGTGACGACCTTGATGTCGTTCTTCATGGCCTGCTTGAGCGCGGTGCACAGCGCGCCCGGGTCCTGAGCGGAGACGGCGATGGCGTCGACCTGCTGCTGGGTGAGCGTGTTGACGTAGGAGACCTGGCCGGCGGTGTCGGTGCCGCTGGAGGTGCCGACCTCCTTGTAGCTGGAGCCCAGCTCCTTGAGCGCCTTCTCGCCGCCTTTGTCGGCGACGGTGAAGTAGGGGTTGTTGACCTGCTTGGGCAGGAAGCCGACGGTCAGTCCCTTCTTCGTCTCGGCGTTCGGGTCCGCCTTGCCCGCCGTGGCGGCCTTGCCCCCCTCGTCCTTGACGTCCTCCTTCGTGGTGCCGCCACAGGCGGTGGCCGCGAGGGCGAGGGAGGTGACGGCGGCGAGGACCGCGCAGGTACGGCGGACGGACGACTTGCGCATGGTGGGTTCCTTACGGGGGTGGGTGAGCCGGGACGGAGTCACGCGGTGGGTGCGGGCGCCTCGGGCGGGGGCGCCGAGGCGGCCCTGCGTCCGGCCCTCGCGACGGAGATCTGCCGTGCGAGGCGGGGGCCGAGCACGGAGAGGACGAGCAGGACGCCGGTGACGACGGTCTGGGACTGGGCGGAGACGTCCCGCAGACTCATCACGTTCTGCAGCGCGCCGAGCAGGAACACCCCGGCGACCGCCCCGCCCAGCGTGCCCTTGCCGCCGTCGAAGTCGATGCCGCCCAGAAGCACGGCGGCGACGACGGAGAGTTCGAGGCCGGTGGCGTTGTCGTAGCGGGCGCTGGCGTAGTGCAGCGCCCAGAACACGCCGGTGAGGGCCGACATCAGACCGGTCAGCGTGAACAGGATCAGCTTCTGCCGCCTGACCCGGATGCCGGCGAAGCGGGCGGCCTCCTCGTTGGCCCCGATGGCGAACAGCGACCGGCCGAACGGCGTGGCGTGCAGGGCGACCACGGCGGCGGCCAGCAGCACCAGGAAGGGCAGGAAGGCGTACGGGAGGAAGGTGCCGTCGACGCGTCCGGCGGCGAAGTCCAGGTACTGCGAGGGGAAGTCGGTCACCGCGTCGGAGCCGAGGACGATCTGCGCGATGCCCCGGTAGGCGGCCAGTGTGCCGATGGTGACGGCGAGGGAGGGCAACCCGAGCCGGGTGACCAGCAGGCCGTTGACGAGGCCGCACGCCACGCCGAGCAGCAGGCAGACCGGGATGATCGTCTCGATGCTCATGCCCTGGTTCCACAGGGCGCCCATCACCGCGCCGGACAGGCCCGCGGTGGAGGCGACCGACAGGTCTATCTCGCCGGAGACGACCAGCAGGGTCATCGGCAGGGCGATGAGCGCGATGGGCAAGGTGTTGCCGATGAGGAAGGACAGGTTGAGGGCGTTGCCGAACCCGTCGACGAGGCCGAAGGAGAGCAGCAGGACGACCACGAGCAGGGCGCCCACGGCCCCGTCCCACCGCAGGGAGGCGGGCCGCGGGACGGCGCGCTTCGGGAAGCTGTCAGCCATGGCGGGCGTTCCTCTTCTTCAGGGCGTCGGCCACGCGCAGGGCGACGATCCGGTCGACGGCGATCGCGAGGACGAGCAGGACGCCGTTGATGGCCAGCACCCACACGGAGCTGACGCCGAGGGCGGGCAGCACGCTGTTGACGGACGTCAGCAGCAGCGCGCCGAGGGCCGCGCCGTAGACGCTGCCGGAGCCGCCGGTGAAGACCACGCCGCCGACCACCACGGCGCTGACGACGGTCAGTTCGTAGCCGGTGCCGGTGCCGGAGTCGACGTTGCCGAACCGGGCGAGGTAGAGGGCGCCGGCGAGTCCGGCGAGGGCGCCGCAGCAGGTGTAGGCGGCGAGGATCCGCTTGCGGACGGGGATGCCGGCCAGCCGGGCGGCTTCGGGGTTGGAGCCGAGCGCGTACAGCTCGCGTCCGCCGCCGAAGTGCTTGAGGTAGTACGCGGTGGCGACGAGGACCGCCAGGGCGATCAGGGCCGGCCAGGGCACCGCGGAGATCCCGCCGGAGCCGAAGTCGACGAAGCCCGCGGGCAGGTCGGCCGCCGTGATCTGGCGGGAGCCGACCCAGATGGAGTCGATGCCGCGGATGATGTAGAGGGTGCCGAGTGTGACGACCAGGGCGGGCACCTGGCCGAGACTGACCAGCAGGCCGTTGACGAGGCCGAGGCCGACGCCGAGGAGCACCGCGAGCAGCACGGCGACGACGGGGTTGCCGCCGCCCTGGAGGAAGGTGCCGGCGGCGAAGGCGCTGATGCCGAGGGTGGAGCCGACGGACAGGTCGACGTTGCGGGTGATGACGACCAGGGACTGCCCGGTGGCGACCAGGACCAGGATGGTCGCGTTCAGCAGGAGGTCCTTGATGCCCTGCTCGGACAGGAACTCACTGTTCCCGGCCTGGGTGACGGCGATCATCACCAGGAAGACGAGCAGGATGGCCAGTTCGCGCATCCTGAAGATGCGGTCCACCAGCCGGGTGGCGCCGGACCCCGGCACGTCGGTCGAGGGGGCCTGGTCGGGTGCGGTGACCGTCATGCGGCGGCCCTCCCCGTGGCTGCGGCCATCACGGTCTCCTCGGTGGCGTCGGTGCGGGACAGCTCGGCGGTCAGGCGTCCCTCGTGCATCACCAGGACGCGGTCGGCCATGCCCAGCACCTCGGGCAGGTCGGAGGAGATCATCAGGACGGCGACGCCGTCGGCTGCGAGCCGGCCCAGCAGCCGGTGCACCTCGGCCTTGGTGCCGACGTCGATGCCGCGGGTGGGTTCGTCGACGATCAGCACCTTCGGGCCGGTCGCCAGCCACTTGGCGAGGACGACCTTCTGCTGGTTGCCGCCGGACAGGGTGGCGACGGTGTCGGCGATGCGGGCGTACTTGACCTGGAGCTTGACGGCCCAGTCGAGGGCGCGGCTGCGTTCGGCGCCGCGGTCCACGAGGCCGGCCCTGACGGTCGTCCGCAGGCCGGTGAGGCCGATGTTGCGCTCGATGGACATGCCCATCACGAGCCCCTGGGCGCGGCGGTCCTCGGGGACGAGGGCGATCCCGGCGGCCATCGCGGCGGAGGGCGAGCCGTTGACGAGCGGCTTCCCGTCGACCTCGACCTCTCCGGCGTCCCGGCGGTCGACGCCGAAGACGGCACGGGCGACCTCGGTGCGTCCGGCGCCGACCAGCCCGGCCAGCGCGACGATCTCGCCGCGGCGCACCTCGAAGGAGACGTCGGTGAAGACGCCCTCGCGGGTCAGTCTGCGGACGCTGAGGGCCCGTTCGCCGGGGGTGACCTCCTGCTTGGGGTACAGCTCGTCGAGGTCGCGGCCGACCATGCGGCGCACCAGGTCGTCCTCGGTCATGCCCTCCAGCGGTTCGCCGGCGATCCGGACGCCGTCGCGCAGGGTGGTGACCCGCCCGCAGATGCGGAAGATCTCCTCCAGGCGGTGGGAGATGAACAGCACCGCGGCGCCCTGGTCGCGCAGGGTGCGCACCACGCCGAAGAGCCGGGCCACCTCGCTGCCGGTGAGGGCGGCGGTCGGCTCGTCCATGATCAGGACACGGGCGTCGAAGGAGAGCGCCTTGGCGATCTCCACGATCTGCTGGTCCGCGATGGACAGACCGCGCGCGGGCCGGTCGGGGTCGAGTTCGACACCGAGGCGCAGCATGAGCGCGGCGGTGGCGGCGCGGGTCGCCCGGTGGTCGATGCGGCCGAGGGAGCGGCGCGGCCGGCGGCCCATGAAGATGTTCTCGGCGATCGACAGGTCGGGAAAGAGGGTGGGCTCCTGGTAGATCACGGCGATACCGGCGTCGCGGGCGTCGCCGGGCCCGTGGAAGACGACCGGCGCGCCGTCGAGCAGCACCTGGCCGGCGTCCGGCCGGTGCACTCCGGCCAGCGTCTTGATGAGGGTCGACTTTCCGGCACCGTTCTCGCCGGCCAGGGCGTGCACCTCGCCCGGGAACAGCTCCAGGCAGACGTCCCGCAGCGCACGGACCGCGCCGAAGGACTTGGAGACGTCCCTGAGCGCCAGAACCGGGGCCGTACCCGTGTCGGACGGGTGGGTCATGGGGGCTCCTCGACGACACCGGGCGGGGTGGCCCTCACGGCATCGTGAAAGGTTTCAACTCGGTTGCCGGGGACGTTAGGCAGCGGGGCCATGTCACGTCAATGGTTCCGGGTCGAAAAAGTGTCGAACGTCGAAGGTTACGGCCGAGTCACGGAGCACCGGGGCGGCCGGAAGGGTTGACACCCCTTCGGGCGGCTCATAGCTTCACGTTCTGAATCGTTTCACACATTGGTCGCGCACACAGCGGACCACGACCCGATGCCACAGGAGCGCCGAAGTGACCGAGCTCGCCGCGGTGAAAGCCGCGCTCAGGACCCAGGCCGTCGAGACGCCGTCGTGGGCGTACGGCAACTCGGGCACCCGCTTCAAGGTGTTCGCCCAGGCCGGTGTCCCGCGCGACCCGTTCGAGAAGCTGGACGACGCGGCGAAGGTGCACGAGTTCACCGGCGTGGCCCCGACCGTGGCCCTGCACATCCCCTGGGACAGGGTCGAGGACTACGCGGCGCTGGCCGCCCACGCCGAGAAGCGGGGGGTGCGGATCGGCGCGATCAACTCCAACACGTTCCAGGACGACGACTACCGGCTCGGCAGCGTCTGCCACCCCGACGCGGCGGTCCGCGCGAAGGCCGTCGGCCACCTGCTGGAGTGCGTCGACATCATGGACGCCACCGGGTCCGGCGACCTGAAGCTGTGGTTCGCCGACGGCACGAACTACCCCGGCCAGGACGACATCCGCGCCCGGCAGGACCGGCTGGCGGACGGCCTGGCCGAGGTGTACGAGCGGCTCGGCGAGGGGCAGCGGATGCTGCTGGAGTACAAGCTCTTCGAGCCGGCGTTCTACACGACGGACGTGCCGGACTGGGGCACGGCGTACGCGCACTGTCTGAAGCTGGGCGAGAAGGCCCAGGTCGTGGTCGACACGGGGCACCACGCGCCGGGCACGAACATCGAGTTCATCGTGGCGACGCTGCTGCGGGAGGGCAAGCTCGGCGGTTTCGACTTCAACTCGCGCTTCTACGCGGACGACGACCTGATGGTGGGCGCGGCCGACCCGTTCCAGCTGTTCCGCATCATGTACGAGGTGGTGCGCGGGGGCGGGTTCACGTCCGACGTCGCGTTCATGCTCGACCAGTGCCACAACATCGAGGCGAAGATCCCGGCCATCATCCGGTCGGTGATGAACGTGCAGGAGGCCACGGCGAAGGCGCTGCTGGTCGACGGGGCGGCGCTGGCCGCCGCGCAGGCGTCGGGGGATGTGCTGGAGGCCAACGCCGTGCTGATGGACGCGTACGACACGGATGTGCGGCCGCTGCTTCGGGAGGTGCGGGAGGAGTCGGGACTGGACCCCGAGCCTCTGAAGGCGTATCGCTCCTGCGGGTGGGCGGAGAAGGTTGTCGCCGAGCGGGTCGGTGGGCGGCAGGCCGGTTGGGGCGCGTAGGCGTCTGCCGGATTTCTGCCGTTTCGCGACTGCGGGCCGGTTGCGGCTGGTCGCGCACTTCCCCGCGCCCCTCAAGAAGGGCGCTCCCCCACCCCTCGTTCAAGAAGGACTGTGAAGACATGGCGACCCACCCTGCTGCCGATGCCCTCCTCGCCCGCTCCCGTCGGCTCGGCGCCGATCCGCGCAACACCAACTACGCCGGTGGCAACGCGTCCGCCAAAGGCACCGGGACCGATCCCGTCACCGGGAGTGACGTCGAGCTGATGTGGGTCAAGGGGTCCGGCGGGGATCTCGGGACGCTCACCGGGGCGGGGCTCGCCGTGCTGCGGCTGGACCGGATGCGGGCGCTCAAGAGCGTCTACCCGGGCGTCGAGCGCGAGGACGAGATGGTCGCCGCCCTCGACTACTGCCTGCACGGCAAGGGCGGCGCGGCGCCCTCGATCGACACGGCGATGCACGGACTCGTCGAGGCGGCCCACGTCGACCACCTGCACCCGGACTCCGGGATCGCGCTGGCCTGTGCGGCGGACGGCGAGAAGCTGACCGCCGAGTGCTTCGGCGACACCGTCGTGTGGGTGCCGTGGCGACGGCCCGGTTTCCAGCTCGGTCTGGACATCGCCGCCGTGAAGAACGCCCACCCGCGCGCGATCGGCTGCGTGCTGGGCGGGCACGGCATCACCGCCTGGGGCGACACCTCCGAGGAGTGCGAGCGCAACTCGCTGCACATCATCCGCACCGCCGAGGCCTTCCTCGCCGAGCGCGGGAAGGCCGAGCCGTTCGGCGCGGTGGTCGACGCGTACGCTCCGCTGCCCGAGGCCGAGCGGCGTCGGCGGGCGGCCGCGCTGGCGCCGTACGTGCGGGGGCTGGCCTCACGGGACCGGCCGCAGGTGGGGCACTTCACGGACACGGACGTCGTGCTCGACTTCCTCGCGCGGGCCGGGCACCCGCGGCTCGCCGCGCTCGGCACCTCCTGCCCGGACCACTTCCTGCGCACCAAGGTGCGGCCGCTGGTCCTGGACGTGGCACCGACCGCGCCGCTGGACGAGGCCGTCGCCCGGCTCGGGGAGCTGCACGCCGCCTACCGCGAGGAGTACGCCGCCTACTACGAGCGCCACGCCGGACCGGACTCCCCCGCCATGCGCGGCGCTGACCCGGCGATCGTGCTGGTGCCGGGCGTGGGCATGTTCAGCTTCGGCAAGGACAAGCAGACCGCCCGGGTGGCCGGCGAGTTCTACGTCAACGCGATCAACGTGATGCGCGGCGCCGAGGCGGTCTCGTCGTACGCGCCGATCGAGGAGTCGGAGAAGTTCCGCATCGAGTACTGGGCGCTGGAGGAGGCCAAGCTCCGGCGGATGCCGAAGCCGAAGCCGCTCGCCACGCGGGTCGCCCTGGTGACGGGTGCGGGCAGCGGGATCGGCCGGGCGATCGCCCGGCGACTGGTCGACGAGGGCGCCTGCGTGGTGGTGGCCGACCTGAACGGCGAGAGTGCGGCCGGGGTCGCCGAGGAGCTGGGCGGGGACGACAGGGCCGTCGCCGTGACCGCCGACGTCACCTCGGAGGAGCAGATCGCCGCGGCGTTCGAGGCGGCCGTGCTCGCCTTCGGCGGGGTCGACCTGGTGGTCAACAACGCGGGCATCTCCGTCTCCAAGCCCCTGCTGGAGACCACGGCCGAGGACTGGGACCTCCAGCACGCCGTCATGGCCCGCGGCTCCTTCCTCGTCTCGCGCGAGGCGGCCCGGGTGATGACCGCGCAGGGGCTGGGCGGCGACATCGTCTACATCGCGTCGAAGAACGCGGTGTTCGCCGGCCCGAACAACATCGCCTACTCCGCCACCAAGGCCGACCAGGCCCACCAGGTGCGCCTGCTGGCCGCCGAGCTGGGTGAGCACGGCATCCGCGTCAACGGGGTCAACCCGGACGGTGTGGTGCGGGGTTCGGGGATCTTCGCGGGCGGCTGGGGGGCCCGGCGCGCGGCCGTGTACGGGGTGCCGGAGGAGAAGCTCGGCGAGTTCTACGCGCAGCGCACACTGCTCAAGCGCGAGGTGCTGCCCGAGCACGTGGCGAACGCCGTCTTCGCGCTGACCGGCGGCGACCTGACCCACACCACCGGCCTGCACGTCCCGGTCGACGCCGGCGTCGCCGCCGCCTTCCTGCGATGAGCACCGCCGCGGACGTCAGGGCGTACGCGGCGGTCGACCTCGGCGCGTCCAGCGGGCGCGTCATGGTCGGCCGCGTCGGTCAGGACCGGCTGGAGCTGACCGAGGTGCACCGGTTCCCCAACCGTCCGGTCCGTACACCGGAGGGCCTGCGCTGGGACGTCCTCGCGCTGTACGCCGGTGTGCTGGACGGACTGCGGGCGGCGGGCCGGGTGGACTCGGTCGGCGTGGACGGCTGGGCCGTCGACCACGGTCTGCTGGACGCGGACGGGGCGTTGCTCGGCAACCCCGCGCACTACCGCGACGCCCGCACCGAAGGTGTCGCGGAGCAGGTCTGGGCCACGCTGCCCGCCGCGGAGCTGTACGCGGCGACCGGGCTGCAGTACGCGCCCTTCAACACCCTGTACCAGCTCGTCGCCGCCCGGGGCACGGCCCAGTTCGCGGCGGCCCGGCGGCTGTTGCTGATCCCCGACCTGCTGGCCTACTGGCTGACCGGCGAGCAGGGCACGGAGCTGACCAACGCCTCCACCACCCAGCTCGTCGATCCGCGCACCGGGGACTGGTCGCGGGAGGTGGCGGACCGGCTGGGCATCGACCTCGGCCTGTTCGCGCCGCTGCGCCGGCCCGGCGATCCGGCGGGGCTGCTGCGGCCGGAGGTGCTGGAGGAGACGGGGCTGGCGGGGCCCGTGCCGGTGACGGCCGTCGGCTCGCACGACACCGCCTCCGCGGTGGCCGCCGTACCGGCCACGGGGGGACGGTTCGCGTACATCTGCACCGGCACCTGGTCGCTGGCCGGCCTCGAACTGACCGCTCCCGTACTGACGGAGGAGAGCCGGGCCGCCAACTTCACCAACGAGCTGGGACTGGACGGCACCGTCCGCTACCTGCGCAACATCATGGGTCTGTGGCTGCTCCAGGAGTGCGTGCGGGCCTGGGGCGACCCCGATCTGGGTGAGCTGCTGCGCGCGGCGGCGCGCGTGCCGGCGCTGCGGTCGGTGGTGGACGCGGGTGACGCCGCGTTCCTGGCGCCCGGGCGGATGCCGGAGCGGATCGCCGAGGCATGCGGCGCCTCCGGGCAGCCGGTGCCCCGGACGCCCGCCGAGGTGACCCGGTGCATCCTCGACTCGCTGGCGCTGGCCCACCGAAGAGCGGTGGCGGACGCCCAGCGGCTGGCCGGGCACCCCGTCGACGTGGTGCACGTGGTCGGCGGCGGTACCCGCAACGCGCTGCTGTGCCAGCTGACCGCCGACGCCTGCGGGCTGCCGGTGGTGGCGGGGCCGACGGAGGCCGCCGCGCTCGGCAACGTCCTGGTGCAGGCCCGCGTCCACGGACTGGCCGGCGACCTCCGCGGGATGCGCCGGCTGCTGGCGCGCACGCAGCCGCTGACCCGGTACGAGCCGCGCGGCGGCACGGCCCGGTGGCGGGCGGCCGCCGCCCGGATCGCCGACCGGTGAGCCGCGGCTCCCCCCGGCCCGGTCGGCCGACTAGCCTGCACTCACGTTCATCCGAGGACCGACAGCGAGGAGCCGCGATGCGTGTCGCCCTGTTCCTGACCTGCGTCAACGACACGCTCTATCCGGACACGGGCCGTGCCGTGGTGAGGCTGCTCACCCGACTCGGTGTCGAGGTCGACTTCCCGATGGCTCAGACGTGTTGCGGACAGGCCCACTACAACACCGGTTACCGGCACGAGGCCGAGCCGCTGGCCCGGCACTTCGCCGACGTGTTCGCGGACCACGACGCCATCGTGACGCCCTCCGGCTCGTGCGGCGCGATGGTGCGGGAGCTGTATCCGCGGATGGGCGAGCGGGCGCGGGCGGAGGGGCGCGGGGACACCCTCGCGGCCACGCTGGCGCCGGTGGTGCCGAAGACGTACGAGCTGACCGAGTTCCTCGTGGACGTGCTCGGGGTGACGGACGTGGGGGCGTACTACCCGCACAGGGTGACGTACCACCCGACCTGCCATGGCCTGCGGAGTCTGGGCCTGGGCGACCGGCCGCGGCGGCTGCTGGAGGCGGTGAGGGGGCTTGAGTTGGTGGAGCTGCCGGGCGCCGAGGAGTGCTGCGGGTTCGGCGGCACCTTCGCCGTGAAGAACTCCGACGTGTCGGCGGCGATGGGAGCGGACAAGGTGCGCAACGCGGAGTCGACCGGCGCGGAGGTGCTGTGCGCGGCCGACAACTCCTGTCTGATGCACATCGGCGGGACCATGACGCGGCTGCGCACGGGCATGCGGCCGGTGCACATCGCGGAGATCCTGGCGAGCACCGAGGAGGCGGCGGCCGTATGAGCGGGACGTTCGTGGGGATGCCCGCCTTCCCGGTGGCGGCGCGGGAGGCGGTGCGCGACACGACGCTGCGCGGCAATCTGCGCCACGCCACCCGCACCATCCGCGACAAGCGGGCCCGCGCGGTCGCCGAACTGGACGACTGGGCGGCGCTGCGCGAGGCCGGGAAGCAGATCAAGGACCACACGCTGCGCCACCTGGACCGGTACCTGGTACGGGTGGAGGAGGCGGTCACGGCGGCCGGCGGCACCGTGCACTGGGCCGCGGACGCGGACGAGGCCAACGAGATCGTCGCCCGGCTGGTCGAGGAGACCGGCGAGAGGGAGGTCGTCAAGGTCAAGTCGATGGCGACGCAGGAGATCGCCCTCAACGAGGCGCTGGAGGCACGGGGGATCCACGCCTACGAGACCGATCTCGCCGAGCTGATCGTGCAGTTGGGCAAGGACCGGCCCTCGCACATCCTGGTCCCCGCCATCCATCGCAACCGCGGGGAGATCCGGGACGTCTTCCGCTCCGAGATGGGCGAGTGGGGCCGTCCCGCGCCCGAGAACCTGACGGACACGCCCGCCGAACTCGCGGAGGCGGCCCGGCTGCATCTGCGGGAGAAGTTCCTGCGGGCCAGGGTCGGCATCTCCGGCGCCAACTTCGTCGTGGCGGAGACCGGCACGCTGGTGGTCGTGGAGTCCGAGGGCAACGGGCGGATGTGCCTGACCCTGCCCGAGACGCTGATCTCGGTCGTCGGCATCGAGAAGATCGTGCCGACGTGGCGGGACCTGGAGGTCTTCCTGCAGACCCTCCCCCGCTCCTCCACCGCCGAACGCATGAACCCCTACACCTCCATGTGGACCGGTACCACCGACGAGGACGGCCCCGGCACCTTCCATCTGGTCCTGCTGGACAACGGCCGCACCGACACCCTCGCCGACGAGGTCGGCCGCCAGGCGCTGCGCTGCATCCGCTGCTCGGCCTGCCTGAACGTCTGCCCGGTGTACGAGCGGGCCGGCGGTCACGCCTACGGTTCGGTCTACCCCGGCCCGATCGGCGCGATCCTCAGCCCGCAACTGCGGGGCACCGGAAGCGAGATCGACGCCTCGCTGCCGTACGCCTCCTCGCTGTGCGGGGCCTGCTACGAGGTGTGCCCGGTCGCCATCGACATTCCCGAGGTGCTGGTGCACCTGCGGGAACGGGTGGTGCAGGGCGGGCCGGCCGTCCGGCACGGCAACCGGGTGGTGCTGAAGCCCGCCAAGGGCCACGCCGCCGAGCGGGCGGCGATGCGGGCTGCGCAGTGGGCGTTCACGCACCCGGGCGCGCTGCGGGCCGGGCAGCGGCTGGCCTCGCGCACCCGCCGCCTGCACCCGCGCTCGCTGCCCGGCCCCGGCCGGGCGTGGAGCGGCAGCCGGGACCTGCCCGCGGTGCCCGCGGAGCCGTTCCGGGACTGGTGGCAGCGCACGCACGGCGGGAAGGGCGGAGCGAAGTGAGCAGCAGGGAACGCGTCCTGGGCCGGGTGCGGCGGGCGCTGGCGGACGTGCCGGCCGACCCGAGGCCCTACGAGGAGGCCGTCGCGCGGGACTACCTGCGCGAGCACGGGCACCGGTCCGCCGCGGAGACGGTGGACCTGCTCGCCGAGAACCTGGCGGACTACCGGGCGGTCGTGCACCGCGCGGACGAGGAGGAACTGCCGCTGCTCATCGAGCGGTTGCTGGCCGAGCGCGGCTCCCGGCAGGTGCTGGTGCCGCCGGGCCTGCCGCCCGGGTGGATGCCGGCCGCCGGTCCGGCGCGCGTGCACGACCGGGCGGCGAGCACACCGCACGACCTGGACCGGGTGGAGAGCGTCGTGACCGGCTGCGCCGTCGCCGTCGCCGAGACCGGCACGATCGTCCTGGACGGCTCCCCCGACCAGGGGCGGCGGCGCATCACCCTCGTCCCCGACCACCACGTCTGCGTCGTGCGGGTGCCCGAGCAGGTCGTGTCCTCGGTGCCCGAGGCCCTCCGACGCCTCGACCCGGCGCGCCCGTTGACGTGGATCTCCGGTCCGTCCGCGACCAGCGACATCGAGCTGGACCGGGTCGAGGGGGTGCACGGTCCGCGCACCCTGGAGGTGGTGCTGCTGGGCGGCCCGTAGCGCGGCCGGGGTGTCGCTGAGTACACCCTCCGATACGGGCTCTGCGCCCCGTGTGGCCGGGCGCCGCTCTCCGTAGCGTCTTCCACGAGGCGCCGCACAGGGCGGGCCGCACGGAAGGTGATGACGATGTTTCGTTCCGGCGCACGAGGCTCCCACGACCCGGGCCCCGCCCCGGAGGCCCTCCGGCTCGTCAAGGTGACCCGGACGTACGGCTCGGCGGACAACGCCGTGACCGCCCTGGACGGTGTGACGCTGAGCCTGCGGCGCGGCACCTTCACCGCGGTGATGGGACCCTCCGGTTCGGGCAAGTCCACGCTGCTGCAGTGCGCGGCGGGCCTGGACCGGCCGGACAGCGGCATCGTCTGCGTGGACGGCACGGAGCTGACCGGGAGCGGCGAGGCCGAGCTGACGAGGTTCCGGCGCGGCCGGGTCGGGTTCGTCTTCCAGCAGTACAACCTGCTGGAGACGCTGACCGTCGCGCAGAACACGGTGCTGCCGCTCAAGCTGGCCGGACGCCGCGTCGACCGGAAGCGGGTGCGGGAGGTCCTGGCGTCGGTCGGCCTCGGGGACCGGCTCGGTCACCGTCCCGGCAGGCTCTCCGGCGGTCAGCGGCAGCGGGTGGCGATCGCCCGGGCCCTCGTCACCGAACCGCGGGTGATCTTCGCGGACGAGCCGACGGGCGCGCTGGACACCCGCAGCGCCCGGCAGGTGCTGCTGCTCCTCCAGGAGGCGGTGCGGGTGCACGGGCGGACCGTGGTCATGGTGACGCACGACCCGGTCGCCGCCTCGTACGCCGACTCGGTGGTGTTCCTCGCCGACGGCCGGCCGGCGGGCCGGATGGACGCCCCGACCCCGGACGCGGTCGCGGAGCGCCTGGCGCACCTGGGCGACGACGTGCCGGCGGGGGTGTGAGCGATGTTCGTACTCGCTCTGCGGTCGATCCGGCGGCGTCCCGGACGCTTCCTCGCGACGCTGCTGTCCGCCTTCCTGGGGGCGGCGGTCATCATGACGTTCAACTCGATGCACGACACGGCCGGGCAGGACGGCGTCGACCCGGTCAGCTCTCAGACCCTGGGCACGGCGGCGGGGGTCGTCGGCGGGTACGGCACCCTGCTGGTGTTCTTCGCGGTGGCCTCGACGCTGACGGTCAACGTGCGTCAGCGCACCGCCGAGCTGGAGCTGCTGCGCTGCTCGGGGGCGACCCCGGCGCAGCTCAAGCGGATGGTCGTGGGTGAGGCGGTGGCCGTGGCGCTGGTGGGCGCCGCGCTGGCGATCGGCCCGGCGATGCTCGGCGGACGGGCTCTGCTGGACGTGTTCCAGGACAGCGGCCAGGTGGCCCGGTCCGTGGACTACTCCTTCGGTCCCGTCGCGCTGCTGAGCGGCGTGGACATCACCCTGCTGGCGTCCGCGGGCGCCGCGTTCCTCGCGGTGCGGCGGCTGAGGCGGGGCGGCCGGGAGCGGGCCGGGGCGAAGCGGTTCCTGGCCTGCGCGGCGCTGGTCACCGGCGCTCTGGGGGCCTGCTCGACCTTCTTCTTCTCCGCGACGGACGAGGCGCTGATGGCGGCGCCGGCCTACGGGGCGATCCTGCTGTCGGCCGGTTTCGCGCTGCTGTCGCCGCGTCTGCTGAAGGGCCTTCTCGACCGGCTGCCGCTGAGCGGTGCGAGCGGGTGGCTGGCCGTGCGGAACCTGCGGGAGCGGGCGGTCCATCTGGCCGGGGTCCTGGTCTCGTTGATCATGTTCACCGCCGTGTCGACGGCGACGGTCACGATGCAGGCGGTGGAGAGCGACGCGGTGAAGGCCTCGGGTCTGGTCAAGTCGGTCGACGCGAAGAACCTGGAGACGCTCAACCTCACGGTGGTCGGCATCATCGCGGTGTTCGTCTGCGTGATGCTGGTGAACTCGCTGTACGCGGCGACGACCTACCGCTCGCGTGAATTCGGTCAACAGCGGCTGGCGGGGGCGACGCCCGGTCAGGTGCTGGGTGTGGTGGCCGTCGAGGGCGTGATCCTCACGGTGACGGGGGCCCTGCTCGGCACGGTGGCCGCGCTGGCCGGTGTGGTGCCGTTCACGGTGGTCCGCACCGACGCGGTGCTGCCGGACCAGTTCCTCGGGGTGTGGCTCACCATGGTGTCGGTGTCGGCCGCGGTGACGCTGGGGACGAGCCTGGGAACGGCCCGGCGGGTGCTGCGGACGCCGGCGGTGCGGGCGGTGGCAGCGGCCGCGTGAGACCCGGGGCAGGCGAGGGGGCGACCGTCGTGGCGGCCGCCCCTTTCCTGCTGCCTCCGGACGTGGCTAGTCGGCCTTGGCGTACTCCTTCGCCATGCTGCCCGCGAAGTCGTACACGACGCACTGTCCGTCCCCCACGACCCAGGCGTCGTGGCCGGGCGAGCAGACGAACACGTCGCCGGGGCCCACCTCGCTCTCCGCGCCGTCGTCCATGCGGATGTGCATGCGTCCCTCGGCCACGTAGCAGTTGTGATGGATCATGCAACTGTCGGTGCCCGCGATCGGCGCCACGGACTCCGACCAGCGCCACCCCGGTTCGAAGGTGGCGACGGCGAAGTCGAGCCCTTCCATGTGCACGGCCTCGATGTGCCCACGGGGGAAATCGCGTCGCTCGTCCGGCTTGTCGAGCGTCTTTGCCTCCAGCATGACGCTCCTCCTTCCCTGGCCCCACCACTCCATCGTCCACCTGTCAACCCGGGGGCGCCATCCGGGGGACGCGCGCCGTCAGCGGGGCGCGCCGCAGAGGTCCGCGAAGCGGGCGGCGTCCACGTTGCCGCCGGAGAGGATCACGCCGACGCGGCGGGGCAGGGCGTCGACGCGGCCGCCGAGGAGGGCGGCGAGCGGGGTGGCGCCGCTGGGTTCGAGGACGGTCTTCAGCCGTTCGAAGGCAAAGCGCATGGCGCTGCGGATCTCGTCGTCGGACACCAGCACGACGCCGTCCAGGAGCCGCCGGTTGAGGGAGAACGTCAGCTCGCCGGGGGTGGGCAGGGCCTGGCCGTCGGCGATGGTGCGCGGGACGGGCACCGTCACGCGCCGGCCCGCGGCCAGGGAGCGCCTGGTGTCGTCACCGGCCTCCGGTTCGACGCCGATCACCCGGGTGCCGGGGTGCAGGCCCTTGACCGCGGTGGCGCTCCCGGCGATCAGTCCGCCGCCGCCGACCGGTGCGACCAATGCGTCCAGCTCGCCCGTCTCCTCGACCAGTTCGAGGGCGGCGGTGCCCTGCCCGGCGATGACGTGCGGGTGTTCGTAGGGCGGGATCAGGGTCAGGCCCCGCTCGGCGGCCAGCGCCTCGGCGATGGCCACGCGGTCGCCGGTGTAGCGGTCGTAGGTGACGATCTCGGCGCCGTAACCGGCGGTGGCGTCCCGTTTGGAGGGCGGCGCGTCCTCGGGCATGACGATCACGGCGGTGGTGCCCAGTTCGCGGGCGGCCAGGGCGACCGCCTGGGCGTGGTTGCCCGAGGAGTAGGCGGCGACGCCCCGGGCCAGCTGCTCCGGCCAGAGGCGGGAGACGGCGTTGTAGGCGCCGCGGAACTTGAAGGCGCCGACCCGCTGGAGGTTCTCGCACTTGAGGAAGACCTCGGCGCCGACGAGGGCGTCCAGGGTGCGCGAGCGCAGCACGGGCGTGCGGTGCGCGACGCCCTCGATGCGGGCGGCGGCGGAGCGGACGTCGTCGAGGGTGACCGGCGGGGTGGTGGTCGTCACGGGTGTCCTCAGGGGGTGTCGGCGGCCGGGCCGGTGACGGCGCGGGCCTGGGAGAGGTAGTGGTAGGCGGAGGCGCGGGAGATGCCGAGCCGGGCGGCGACGTGCTCGACCGAGCGGCGTACGGCGAACACGCCGCGCGCGTCGAGGTCGCGGAACAGTTCGAGGCGCCGGTCCCGGTCCAGCGCGGCCCAGCTCGTGTCCCGGCGCAGCGGGTGGTCGTCGACGATGGCGTCGACCACGGCGTCGATGTCGTCGCCGAAGGTGGTCGCCGGTACGTCGGCGGGGGTGCGCGCGGTGCCGGCGAGTGCGCCGAGGAGGGCGTGGGCCCGGTCGACGGCGGTGACGTCCAGGTTGACGCACAGGGCGCCGAACACGGAGCCCGTGGAGTCGCGCAGCACCATGGTGGAGGACTTGAGCAGCGTGCCGTCGGCCGTTCGCGTGACGTAGTTCAGCTCGTCGCGGGCCTCGTCGCCGCGGGCGAGCACGCGCAGGCCGATCTCGCTCATCGCCCCGCCCGCCGTCCGCCCGGTCACCGATCCCGCGACGGCGACGACGGAGTGCTCGGGGTGGCGGTAGTCGTGCAGCACCGCCTCGCAGACCGGTCCGAAGGTCGCGGCGATCCCCTCGACGACGGGGCGCAGCGCGTCGAGGACGGCGTCGCGCTCGGCGTCCTGTGCGGCTTCGGTCATGCGGCCCTCCTGGCTCCGTCTCCTCGCGGAGACTGCTCTTGCGGACTCCGCACTCAGACTACACGTCCAGTCACTGGACGAACAGTCCAGCCCTTCCCTTCCCGCCCGGCCGGCGTCACCCGTCGGCCGGACACCGCGGGAGCCCGCGGTCCGGCAGGGGTATGTGTCCCGCTGCCCGCAAGGCCGACGCGGCCGGCGACCGACCGGACCGGTCCGGCACTCCCCCTGCCCGAGCCACTCGTACGGAGGTCGCCCTTCATGCCCGAGGACGCCAGGTCCCCCAGGAAGCCGCGCGGCAACCGCGCCGCGCTCACGCACAAGCTCGGGTACGCGCTGCGCCACCCCGAGCGCGTCGCCCCCTACCTCCGCCGGGCAGGCCGGGACGCGTGGCTGCGCGCCAGGCACCCCGACCACGTCGGCTACTACCGCGCGGTGATGTCCTCCGACGCCCGGCGCAGCCCCGAGGCCGCGGTCGGGAGCCGTACCCACGACCGCTGGCTGGCGCTCGGGGCGATGCAGTTCGACTATCTGATGGAGCACGGGCTGCGCCCCGGGCACCGCATGCTCGACATCGGCTGCGGCAACCTGCGCGCCGGCTGGCGGTTCATCGACCACCTCGACACCGGCCACTATTACGGCGTCGACATCTCGCCGGACATCCTGATCGCCGCCACGGAGACGCTGACCGAGCGCGGACTGCAGGCCAAGCTGCCCCACCTGACGCTCACCGCGGACCTCCGGCTGGACTTCCTGCCGGAGAACCACTTCGACGTCGTCCACGCGCACAGCGTCTTCTCGCACTCGCCGCCGCGCGTGATCGACGAGTGTCTCGCACACGTCGGCCGCGTCCTGACCGACACCGGGTTCTTCGACTTCACCTTCGACCGGACCGAGGACACCGAGCACCAGGTGCTGCGCGAGGACTTCTACTACCGCACGGACACCCTGCTCACCCTGGCCGCCCGGCACAGACTGCACGCCCGGTTCATGGAGGACTGGGAGAAGCGGCCGCACGGCCAGTCCAAGATCCGCGTGAGCCGCTCGCCGCTGCCGTCGTAGACCGCGGATCCGACGCGACCGCCGCCGGCCGAGGCGGGCGCCGGCCTCCTACGGGCGCGGGTGGACGCGCCGCCAGGCGGGCCGGGCGTCCGCACCCCTGCGGCCGGCCGCGGCGGCACAGCGGGGGCAGACCCGGCGCACGGCGTCGGCGGCGCCGCCGGACTCGGGCAGCACGTCGGTCCAGGCGACGGCGGCGAACCGGGAGAGCCGCGAGCGGTGCAGGGACAGACCGCACACGGTCTCGTTCCTGCCCTGCTCCCATGCGTGCACCTCACCGGCCGGCAGCCAGCGGCCGTCGTCCTCGTCCCACCAGCGGCCGGAGGCCGCCACGTCGTAGCGCCGTGTCCTGGCCATCGGCCGGCCCTCCGCCTTCCTCTCCCGTACGCCCACGCCTCGCGGCTTCCGGGTGCCCCGAGGCCGCCGCGCCCACACGCGCGTACCTCCTCCTGTGTGATCACTCCGCAAGCCCTGCCCGTTTGGGGCGTTTTGTCTGCTTAGCATGCGGGGTCCGCGCATCGCGGGGCCGGCGCCGGCGAGCGACGGGGCCCCGGCACGGACTGCCACGCCCCGTACGAGAGGACAGCAGATGGCGACCACGGGCCGTCCCGGCGCACTGGCCGAGCACGCCTTCTCCCCGCACGACGCCGTGATGGGCGCCGCCGTCCGGCACCTCGGCCGTCGGCGCTTCCTCACCGTGACCGCGGCCGCCGCCGCGCTCGCCTTCTCCACCAACCTGCCCGCCCGCGGCGCGGTCGCCGCCCCCGAGCGCAGGGCCCGGATCGACAAGGACCCCTTCACCCTCGGTGTCGCCTCCGGCGATCCGCTGCCGGACTCGGTGCTGCTGTGGACCAGGCTGGCGCCCGAGCCGTTCCTCGAGGACGGCGGGATGGGCACGGAGCGGGTGACGGTCGAGTGGGAGGTGGCCCTCGACGAGTACTTCGCGGGTGTCCTCTTCCGCGGCACCGCCGACGCCCACGCCGAGTACAACCACAGCGTCCACGTCGACGTGAAGGGCCTGACGCCCGGGACGGTGTACTACTACCGGTTCCGCGCCGGTGTCTGGCTCAGCCCCGCGGGCCGCACCCGCACGGCGCCCGCGGCGGGCAGCGCCACCTCGTCGCTCAAGCTCGCGGCGGTCGCCTGCCAGGCCTACATGGACGGCTACTACACCGTGCTCCGCCACGTCGCCCAGGACGACGTGGACGTGGTGTTCCACCTCGGCGACTACCTGTACGAGTACGCGGTCAACCCCGAGGGCGGGGAACGGCACTACACCGACGTCACGCTGCCCGACGTGTTCAACCGGGAGACGATGACCCTCGCGGACTACCGGCTGCGCTACTCCCTCTACAAGAACGACGAGGACCTGCGTGCCGCGCACGCCGCCCACCCCTTCGTCGTCACCTGGGACGACCACGAGACCGAGAACAACTACGCAGGCAGCATCCCGGAGAACGACATCCCGCCGGAGGAGTTCCTGCTGCGCCGGGCCGCCGCCTACCGCGCGTTCTGGGAGAACCAGCCGCTGCGCGCCGCCCAGTTGCCGCAGGGCCCGGACGCCCAGCTGTACCGCCGGCTGCACTGGGGCACGCTCGCCCAGTTCGACCTCCTCGACACCCGCCAGTACCGCTCGGACCAGGCCTACGACGACCGGCCGCACGCCCCCGGGGCCGAGTCGGACGACCCGGCGCGCACCATCACCGGCGCCGCGCAGGAGCAGTGGCTGCTGGACGGCTGGAAGGGCTCGACGGCGCTGTGGAACGTGATGCCCCAGCAGGTGTGCTTCTCCCAGCGCAAGTTCGACGTGACCGCCGACGCCGCGCTCTCCATGGACGCCTGGGACGGCTACCGCGCCTCGCGGGGCCGGGTGATCGCCGGGGCGAAGGCCGCCGGGGTCGACAACTGGCTGATCCTCACCGGTGACGTGCACGTGGGCTACGCCCTCGACGTCAAGGAGAACTTCGACGACCCGGACTCCGCCACCGTCGGCACCGAGGTCACCTGCACCTCGGTGGCCAGCGGCCGGGACGGTGTGGAGAAGCCCGCCAACTGGGACCTGTACATGCAGGCCAACCCGCACATGAAGTTCTACAACGGCAAGCGCGGTTACGTCCGGGCCGAACTCGGCCGGCAGGCCACCCACCTCGACTTCCGGACGGTCTCCGCCATCAGCACCCCCGGCGCCCCGGTCACCACGGTCGCGTCCTTCGTCACCGAGGCCGGCGAGCCGGGACTGAAACCCGCCTGACCCCGCCCGCCCGCACGACGGCGTCCGCGTACTGCACATGGCACCCACGGCGTCCCCCATCGCGCGAAACAGGCCTGCGCCGGGCATCGCCGCGGATCTTTGCGGCAAGGCCTGTGACTTCGCCGCAGGCGCACCGTCATCCACGGTCGCCCACCGCACACCGCTGTCTCGCACAGCACTCGAAGGAGGCACATCGCATGGTCGGCAGACATGCCGCGCGCAGCCGCCGCGCAGCCCTCACCGCGCTCGGCGCCCTGGTCCTGACCGCACTCCCCTCGGCCGCGTCGGCCGCGCCGCCGCCCGTCCCGGGACCGCGGCCCGCCGCGGCCCGCACGCCCGACGCCGCCGTTGCCCCGGCGCGCCTGCTCAGCGCCATGGAGCGCGACCTGAAGCTGGCGCCCGGCCAGGCGGCGGCCCGGCTGGTCAACGAGGCAGAGGCGGGCACCCGTGCGGGCATGCTGCGCAACACGCTGGGCGACCGCTTCGCCGGTGCCTGGGTGAGCGGTGCGACCTCCGCCGAGCTGACCGTCGCCACCACCGACGCCGCGGACACCGCGGCCATCGAGGCACAGGGCGCCGAGGCGGCCGTCGTCGACCGGAACCTGGCGGAGCTGCGCGCGGTCAAGGAGAAGCTGGACGCCGCCGCCGTGCGGATGGGCACCCGGCAGACACCGGTCTGGTCCGTCGACGTGAAGGCCAACCGGGTCGCCGTCCAGGCCACCGGCAAGGCGCTCGCGAAGGCCTTCCTCGCCGTCGCCGGGGTGTCGGACAAGGACGTCGACGTCCAGGTCTCGGCCGACCAGCCGCGGGTGCTGGAGGACCTCGTCGGCGGCGACGCCTACTACATCGACGACCGGGCCCGCTGCTCCATCGGGTTCTCCGTCACCAAGGACGAGCAGCAGGGCTTCGCCACGGCCGGGCACTGCGGCGACCCCGGCGCCACCACCACCGGGTTCAACGAGGCCGCCCAGGGCACCTTCCAGGCCTCGACCTTCCCCGGCAAGGACATGGCCTGGGTGGCGGTCAACTCCGGCTGGACCGCCACACCGGACGTGAAGGCGCAGGACGGTGAGAAGATCCAGCTCGCCGGGTCGGTGGAGGCACTGGTGGGGGCGTCGGTGTGCCGTTCCGGTTCG
Source organism: Streptomyces sp. BK208 (assembly GCF_004364245.1). Taxonomy (GTDB): domain Bacteria; phylum Actinomycetota; class Actinomycetes; order Streptomycetales; family Streptomycetaceae; genus Streptomyces. The sequence goes on from NZ_SOAV01000001.1 coordinate 556,251, forward strand.
ACCACGGGCTGGCACTGCGGGACCGTGCAGCGGCACGACACGAGCGTCACCTACCCGGAGGGCACCGTCGCCGGGCTGACGCAGACGACGGTGTGCGCCGAACCCGGTGACTCCGGCGGCCCCTACGTGTCGGGCACTCAGGCGCAGGGCACCACCTCCGGCGGCTCGGGCGACTGCACGAACGGCGGGACGACCTTCTACCAGCCGATCAACCCGACGCTCAGCGACTTCGGCCTCACCCTGAAGACCACCTCCGCGGCGTCCCAGACGCCCGCGCCGCAGGACAACGCGGCGGCGGACGCGTGGGCCGCGGGCCGGGTCTACGAGGTCGGCACCACCGTGTCCTTCGACGGTGTGCGCTACCGGTGCCTGCAGAGCCACCAGGCGCAGGGCGCGGGATCACCGGCGAGCACGCCGGCCCTGTGGCAGCGGGTCTGACCGGCGTCGTACCCCGGCCTCCGGCGCGGGACCGCTCGACGCGGTCCCGCGCCGGACGCGTCTGCCTACCCCTCCGCGAGGAGCGCGTAGGCGGTGGCGATGAACGGGTCCCGGGCGCGGAACCGCCGGGTGCACACCGCCGCCAGGGCGGTGTCCGTGTCCGGCCGGAAGCCCAGGAACGCCTGCTGGCCCAGGGTGGCGCCGCTGTGGAAGTACATCGGTCCGCCGTCCGTGGGATGCCGGAACCAGCCCACCGTGTGCACGTGCCGGTGCCCCCAGCCCCGCCTGAGCACCGGCACCCGCACCGCCCGCAGCGCGCCGGCGGCCGGTGAACGGGCCGGGTCCAGGTGCGCCTCCAGGAAGGTGAGCAGGTCGAAAGGGGTGGACCGGACGGCCCCCGCGGCCAGGAAACCGCCCGCGTCGAAGGCGGGGACGGGGGTGCGGCCGTCCTTGCGGTGGCCGACGGCGTCGGTCTCGGGGCCGTGGGCCCGCAGGGCCGTGCCGCTGAGCCCGAGCGCACGCAGCACCTGCCCGGCGATCAGATCCTCCCAGGGGGTGCCGGTGGTCGCGGCGATCGCGTGACCGAGCACGGAGACGCCGTAGTTGGAGTAGTGCCAGCGGGTTCCCGGCCGGTGCCTCGGCGAGTGGCGCAGGAAGGTGTCGGTCAGCCGCTCGGCCGGGTAGCGGGCGTAGGGGTTGGTGCGCCAGGCGGGCAGGCCCCGGCGCACGAAGTCGGCCGGCAGGGCGGGCAGTCCCGAGGTGTGGGTGATCAGGTGGGCGAGCGTCACGGGATGCGGGCCGGCCGGCCTGCCGGGATCCAGGCAGTCGGCGGCCGCCTCGCCGCCGGTGAGCACGCCGCGCCGGATCAGACGGGTGAGCAGCAGCGCGGTGAACGTCTTGGACGCCGAGCCGATCTCGTAGCGCAGGGCCTCGCGGGGGACGGCGGGCGGCGGCGCGGTGCCGCCGCTGAGCAGGGTGCGCCGGCCCCGCCGGGAGACGGCGAAGACGACGTCGGGCGCGTCGGAGGCGTCCACGGCCTCGGCCAGCCGCCCGCGCAGCGCCGCGTCGTCGGCCGGCGCGGGCTCGGACACGGCGTGCTCGTCGGAGTCGGGGGCGCCCGGCCAGGGCGTACGACGGCCCGTCACGACGCGGAGTGCGCCAGCTCGGTGAGGGCGCGTGAGGTGGCCAGCAGGGACGCGAAGGCGGCGACCAGGGTGGGGTGGTAGACCACGTCGAACACCGTGTCGGCGTCTCCCTCGGGCATGGTGCGTACGGCGGGCATGGCCCCGTCGGGCTGCTGCGCGGCGGCGAAGCCCCGCCAGGCGGCCTCGTCGAGGGTGGGCCGGGGCAGGCAGGCGTCCACGACGAGGAGTTCGCCGAGCAGGTCCCAGCGTTCGAGGTCCAGCCAGTCGTCGATCCAGACCGGGAGCCAGGCGGCCAGGTAGTCGGCGACGTCGGGCGGCAGCCCGCCGGGGTTCTCGCCCCAGTCGGTGAGGTGGAAGACGGTGTGCGTGATGTCGTACGCGGTGTGGCCCTCGACCGTCCACGGTTCGGGGGTGCCCGCCAGCCAGGTGGTGGCGGCGAGGTCGGCCTCCGGCGGCCGCGCGCTCAGGCCGAAGCGGCGCTGGAAGGCGGACAGGCCGAGGCGCCGGGTGGGGGTCACCGGGAAGCGTGTCCAGCTGTCCAGCCGGTGGTTGAGGAGCGTGGCGGCCTCGATCTCGGGCTGGCTGTGGCCCAGCTCCTTGAACGGCAGGTAGACCTCGAAGGGGACGGGCGAGAAGGGTTCGATGCGCTGGGCGCGCACCAGCATGCGGCCGCCGTCCAGGGTCTCGCGCCAGGTGTGGTCGAGCAGTTGGCGCGCGAGCTGGGCCTGCCGGGACCCGGCGACGCCCTCGCGGAAGAGCACCGTGCAGATGAGGGCGAGTTCGCCGATCGGCTTGAAGCGTTCCAGGAAGCCGATCTCGGGGTCCACGTCCGGTTCCAGGCGGAATCCGTCCCGGTGGGCCCACAGCCACTCCAGGGCACCGGCTCCGACGCGGTGGATCAGGCGGGTGTCCGTCATCCCGGCGCTCCTTGTCCGGCGTGCCGTCCCGGGCGGGGTGCGGTGCGCCGCACGTCCGGCGGGCGGGTGGTGGCCGCCGTGGTGAGGGCCGCCGCGAACACCGCCATCAGGGTGGAGTGGTAGCAGTCGGCGAAGTCGTAGGGGTCCGGTGCCGGGTCGGGCCCGGCGGCGTCCTGGGCGGCGCCTTCCTCGGGGATCGCGCCGGAGCGGTCCTGGGCGGCCGCGACGCGCTGCCAGGCGTCCTCCAGGACGGCCGGCTCCGGCGGGCGCGGCAGGCTCGCCGCGACCGCGAGCAGCTCGCAGCTCAGGTCCCACATCCGGGCGTCGAGGCAGGTGTCGAGCCAGGGCGGCAGCCAGTGCAGCAGGTAGTCCGCGAGGCCGGCCGGCACGCCCCGGGCGGCGCGTCCCCAGTCGGTCAGGTGGAAGACGACGTGGGTGAGGGCGTATCCGGCCGCGCGCTCGAAGGTCCACGGCTCGGGCAGGCCGCCCAGCCAGGTGCGCTCCAGCGCCCGGGTGGCGTCCCCGTGCGGCGGGATGCCGCTGTGCCGCTCGGCCTCGAGCACGCCCAGGCGGCGGGTGGGGTACTGCTCGGTCAGCCGCCAGCCCCGGGTGCGGGCCACCACGGCGGCGGACGCCTCGTAGCCGGGGTGGCGCAGTCCGGCCGAGGCGAAGGCGGCGTACACCTCCAGCGGATAGGTGGCGAACGGCTCCAGCGACTGCATGAGCGGGAAGAGTTCGCCCCGGTGCGTCTGCTGCCAGGCGAAGTCGAGGAGTTCGGACACGCGGGTGTGCAGCGGGTCCTGGGGCGGGGTGCACAGGGACACCGAGGCGCAGACCCGGGTCAGCTCGCCCAGGGGCTTCCACGTCCGGTTGACCTGCCCGTCGGCCGCCAGCGCGTCGTCACCGAGCGCGAAGCGGTCGCGGTGGGCCCAGACCCAGTCCAGTGCGGCTTCCTCGACGTCCCGGACGCTCCCGCCCCGGACGCTCACAGCAGGACCCCGGCCGGCATCAGCCGCGCCGCCTCCAGTTGCAGGGCCACCCGCGGGTCGGAGCCGCCCATGAGGCATACGAAGTCCAGGCCGGCCTCCAGGCCGAGGGTGTCCGGCACCCCGTCCAGGAGCGTGAGCCAGCGTCCGGCTCCGGCCGCCTGCTGCCAGTCGCGGCGGCGTACCGCCCGGACGAAGCCGCGGGCGACGTCCACGGGCCGTCGGCGTGCCGCCCGGGTGACCGCGCACTCCTCGCCGGGCAGCGCGAGCGGGGCCAGGACGGCGAGCTGGTGGGTGAGGAACTGCCAGCCGGCGTCCTCCAGCCAGCGGGCGTCCGGTTCGGCGCCGGGCTCGTCGGCGAGGGGGCCGTTCAGGGGTGGTTCGATCCGGCGCAGGGCACGGGTCATGGCCCAGTGGCTCCACGCGACGGTGGGTGCCGCGTCGTCGCGCGGCGGGTGGGCCGCCACGGCGTCCTTGAACACGGCGAGTTGCCCGGGGTCGGGCGGGACGCGCAACAGGACGCTGGGCAGCAGGGTGTCCGCACCCAGGACGCGTACCGCCGCACGTGCGACGCCGTCGCCGGCGCCGTCCCGGGTCAGGGTGCCGCCCGCTCGCACGTGGTCTCCGCTCCGAAGAGCGGAGACCACGTCTGAAGCGAGGTCCAGCACCGTTCCCTGCAGGAGGGCCGATGTGCTCGACTGCTCCATCTCATTCTCCCGTCGGTCCGTCAGCCCTTCTTCGGGCGCGGGGTCGGCGGCGAGAGCAGGAGGCTGGTGCCTCCGGACTGCAGGGCGAGCGCTGCGCACTCGCGGCTGTCGCGGAAGACTCCGTCGGGCTCGGCGGGGTCGAGTACCGCGTCGATGTCGATGTTCTCGGTGCGGGTGACTTCCTTGAGCACCTTGTCCTTGGAAGGCATTTCACCATCTCCCTCTGGTAGCCAAATGGCCTTCACATCCAAGGGTGTCCGGTAAGTCCCAGAACATGCCTTTCATCACAAAATTCTCTTAGGTCACTCATTCAACAACCGTGCGGCGCAGGCGCCACACGTGGTCGTCGCGGAAACCCTCGCCGCCCTCGGGGGACATGCTGGGCCGTCGGGCGGTCCTGCGGGTCACCACGGTCCACCCGTCCCGCGGCAGGGCGAGTTCGGCCAGGACGCCGTCCAGGGTGGGGAAGACGGCGTCGAAGGGCGGTTCGGTCTGCCAGGAGGGCCAGCCGGCGTGCATGACGACCAGCAGGGTGCCGCCGGGCGCCACGGCCCGGGCCGCCGCGTGCAGCACGGACCGCTGGTCGAGGGCGACCGGGGACTGCAGGTAGTGGGCGCTCACCAGGTCGAAGGAGCCGCCGGGGAACGAAGGGCCCAGCTCGTGGCGTTCCCAGGCGACGCGGTCGCCGACCCCGGCGTCCGCGGCGTGCCCGGCCGCACGCGCGAGGGCGGTGGCGGAGATGTCCACGCCGGTGACCCGCCAGCCGCGCGAGGCCAGCCACACGGCGTCCGCCCCTTCGCCGCAGCCGAGGTCCAGCGCGGTTCCGGGAGCGAGGGCGCCCGCCTCCTGGACGAGCAGCTCGTTGGGGCGCCCGCTCCAGACGCGGCCGGTGTCGCGGTAGCGGGCCTCCCAGAACTCCTCGGCGGCAGCCGGAGCGGGGGTGTCGGTCATGGTGGGTTCCTCCTGGTGCGGGTCGGTCGCCTGCTCGGGCGGGCGCGCGACGGGCGCGCGTTCCGTGTGCAGGCTGCCCCGGTGCACCGGGAGGCGCCAAAGATGTTTGCCGATCCGGCAAGTCCGGCGCCGGCGGCCGGCACGTCAGCCCGTCAGCGCCTCCGACCGGCCCTCGGGGCCGTCCCCGCGCAGCCACCCCGTCCGCCGCGGGAAGGGGTCCTCGACGCCGGCCTCGTCCAGCGCCTCCTTGACCCGGCGGCGCAGCTCGCGCGTGACGCCCCACTGCTGCAGCGGCACCGTCTTGACGGCGAGGCGCACCAGCACCCCGTCGGCGTCCACGGACTGCACGCCCCACACCGCCGGTTCCTCCAGCAGGACGTCGGCGAAGTCGCGCTCCTCGCGCAGGGCGCGGCCGGTGTCCTCGAGGACGCGGTAGACGGTGTCCAGGTCCGCGTCGTGGGCCACGGCGACCCGAACATGACGACCGGCGCGCGTCGGGACGGCCGCCACATCTCGCCCGAGTTGTCCTTTGTGTCGGACGGTCGCGTCATCTTCACCCCCGCCGGGCCCATCGTCCGGGCCCTTCGGGGCACCCGCGGGGAGTCGTCCACAGCGGAGGGGGCCTGCGGCGTGGTTGTCGTTGCCGTCCTGCTACTGCCCGGACTGGGGCTGTTGCTGTTCACCATGACGTACCTGGAGGACCGGCTGCTGCGTGATCCGGGCCCGCCCCGGCACGCACGGCGGGGACATCTGCGTCTGCTCCCGGGCGGGCGGGGCCATCACTCCCGCCCGCGGCCGGAGCCGGCCGGGGCCCACGCGTCCGAACGGGACGCCGCCTGACCCGCCCCGGCCGCCGCCCGGAACCCCTGTCCCCACCCCGCCGAGCGGACGTCCGCCCCGCCGGGCGATGCTGTTCCGGAAGGGACACACGCGGCGCGGGTGAGGAGAGCGGATGGACGCCGGGGAACAGCACGACGCGGAGGACGAGTTCGTCCGGTTCTGGCAGGAGCGCCGGGTGTGCTTCCTGTCGACGCCGCGGGCCGACGGGACCCCGCACCTGGTCCCGGTCGGGGTGACGTACGACCACGCGACCCGCACGGCGCGGGTCATCACGGGCCGGGGCACCACGAAGGCGCGCAACGTGCGGCGGGCCGCCGGGGCGGTCGTCGCCGTGGGCCAGGTGGACGGCAGGCGCTGGTCCACCCTGGAGGGCGTCGCGTCCGTGCGGGAGGACGCCGGGTCCGTCCGCGACGCGGAGGCCCGGTACGCCGCCCGCTACCGGCAGCCCCGGGTGAACCCGGAGCGGGTCGTCATCGAGATCGCCGTACGGCGCTTCCTCGGCACGGTGCGGCCGCCGGCGGGGCGGCCGGAGGCGTGAGACCCCCGGCCGGGCGGGTCACTCCCGCCCGGCGCCGGCCCTGCGCCCCGGCCGCCCGGGCCACCAGGCGGGGGCGCCGATGTCGCGGGCGAGCGCGGGGACCAGCAGCGAGCGCACCACCAGCGTGTCCAGCAGGACGCCGAAGGCCACGATGAAGGCGATCTGGACCAGGAAGGCGAGCGGGATCACCCCGAGCGCGGCGAAGGTGGCGGCGAGGACGACGCCCGCCGAGGTGATCACTCCGCCGGTGGCCGTCAGACCGCGCAGGATGCCCTCGCGCACCCCGTGGTGCAGCGTCTCCTGCCGCACCCGGGACATCAGGAAGATGTTGTAGTCCACGCCGAGGGCGACCAGGAAGACGAACCCGTACAACGGGACGGAGGCGTCCGTGCCGCTGAAGCCGAACACGTGGGTGAAGACCAGCGCCGAGACGCCCAGGGTGGCCAGGAAGTTCAGCGCCACCGTCGCCACCAGCAGCACCGGCATCAGCAGCGAGCGCAGCAGGGCGATCAGGATGACCAGGATGATGGCGAGGACCACGGGCACGATGAGCGTGCGGTCGTGCTCGGCGGTGCGCTGGGTGTCGTACTGCTGGGCGGTGTAGCCGCCGACCAGGGCGTCCGCGTCGGGCACCTCGTGGACGGCCGACCTGAGACGGGCCACCGCGTCCTTGGCCGCGTCGCTGTCGGCAGGCGCCTGGAGCGTCGCGTCGATCCGCACCCGCCCGTCGACCACCTTGGGCTCGCCGCCGCCGGGGCGGCCGGACGCGGTCACCGGGGCGGCCGAGGCGACGCCGCGGGTGTCGCGGGCGGCCGCGAGGACGGGGTCGAGGCGGTCGGCGTCGGCGATGATCACGGCCGGGTTGCCGGAGCCGCCCGGGAAGTGCCGGGCCAGGGTCTGCTGCGCGGCCACCGAAGGGGTGTCGTTCACGAAGATCTCGTCCAGGGGCACGCCCTTGGAGGTGAGGGTCGGCGCGAAGGCGGCGCAGGCGACCAGCGCGGCCAGGCAGATCGCCCAGATGCGGCGCGGGGCCCGGTCCACCAGCGCGGCGACGCGGTGCCACAGCGGGTGTCCGCCGGCCGCATCCGGGTCACCGGCCGGTGCGGGCTTCGCGGGCCAGTACGCGGCCCGGCCGAGCAGCACCAGGACGGCGGGCAGGAAGGTGAGCGTGCTCAGTACGGCACAGACGATGCCGATGGCGCCGACGGGTCCGAGCGCGCGGTTGTTGGTCAGGTCGCTCAGCAGCAGCGCCAGCAGGGCGAGGGCGACGGTCGCCGCGCTGGCCACGACGGCGCTCCAGGAGGCCCGCAGGGCGGCGCGCACGGCGGTGAAGCGGTCGGGGTGCCGGGCCAGTTCCTCGCGGAAGCGGGCGGTGAGCAGCAGGGCGTAGTCGGTGGCGGCGCCGATGACGAGGATGGAGAGGATGCCCTGGACCTGTCCGTCGACGCGTACGACGTCGCGCTCGGCCAGCGCGTAGACGATCGCGCAGGCGAGGCCGAGGGCGAAGACGGCGCCCAGGATGATGACCAGGGGCAGCAGGACGCTGCGGTAGACGAGCAGCAGGATCACCAGCACGGTGATCAGTGCGACGCCCAGCAGCAGCCCGTCGATGCCGGAGAAGGCGTCGGAGAGGTCCGCCTGGGAGGCCGCGGGGCCGGCCAGTTGCGCCCGCGTGCCGGGCACCTGTCCGGCGGCGTCCTCGACCCGTGCCAGGACGTCGGGCAGCGCGTCACCGAGGTCGGGTTCGACCTGCACGACGGCCTGGAGCGCCTCGCCGTCCTCGGAGGGCAGCGCGGGCGACGCCTGCCCGACGACGCCCGGCTCGCCCCGCAGGGCGGCGAGGGAACGGGTGGCCTCGGCCCGGTGAGCGGTGACGGAGCCGCCGCCGTCGGCGGTCCACACGACGATCACCGGGAGCGTCTCGTCCTGCTGGAACGCCTTCTGGGCGTCGACGACCCGGGTGGACTCGGCGCTGCGCGGCAGGAAGGCGGCCCGGTCGTTGGTGGCGACCTCGCCGAGCTTGCCGGCATAGGGCCCGAGGGCCCCGCCGATGCCGAGCCAGACCAGGAGCAGGAGGGCCGGGACGAGCCAGCGGGCCCTTCGGGAGGGGGTGGACATCGGTGTGGGGTCTCCAGGTCTCCAGCGGCGCGGAAAGTAGCTCGGTCATAAGCAATCTCAATGATAAACAATCTCAATGATCGAGTTACCTGAGATCGTCGTGACACACCGACGTGTTCCCCGGGAGCCGCCCCGGACGCGGTACGGGCGGCGGATTCAGCCCTCGTCCGTGCGCACCAGGCGCAGTTCCTCGTTCATCGCCGTCAGGAAGCGGATGACGACGGCCATTTCGTCGTCGTCGAAGCGGGAGCGGGTCGCGGCGGCGGCCTCGGCCAGCGGCAGGAAGTACCTGCGGGCCGTCTCCCGGGCCTCGGGCACGTAGTGCAGGTGCACGACGCGGCGGTCCGCGTTCTCCCGCACCCGCCGCACGTGCCCCGCGCGCTCCAGCCGGTCCACGCAGGCCGTCACCGCGCCCGAGGTCAGACCCAGGTGCTCACGCAGCCGCCCCGGCGTCATGGGCTCGCGCGCGTCCAGGATGGCGGCCAGCGCCTGGACGTCGGTGGCGTGCAGTCCGTGGCTGCCGGCGAACGCGTGCACGAGACGGTTGATCTCGCCGTTCATCCGCCTCAGCCGGGCGGCCAGGACGTGCAGGTCGCTCGCCTCGGTGCCGGGTCCGGCTCCGGGCCCCCGCTCGTGCGCGTGCTGTCCGCGCTGGTTCGCTGTCGCCACGCGATCAGCGTATAGAAGGGTCGACCTGGGCCGGGACGCGTCCGCCGCGGGCCGTCGGGGGGAAGGGTGCATGTGACCGACTGTCCCGCGAGCGACGGAGCGCCATGAGCCAGGCAGACGAAGGACCCGACCGGACGGGCGACGAGGGCGGCGGAGCGGGCCTGCGCTGTCTGGTCACCGGCGCCACGGGATACATCGGGGGCCGCCTCGTGCCCGAGCTGCTCGACGCCGGGTACCGGGTGCGGTGCCTGGCGCGCTCCCCGGACAAGCTGCGCGACCATCCGTGGGCGGGGAAGGCGGAGGTGGTGCGCGGGGACGTCACCGACGCGGACTCGGTGGCGGGGGCGATGGAGGGCATCGACGTCGCCTACTACCTGGTGCACGCGCTCGGCAGCGGCGACGACTTCGAGGCGACCGACCGGCGGGCGGCGCGCGTCTTCGCCCGGCGGGCCGAGGCGGCGGGCGTGCGGCGCATCGTCTACCTGGGCGGCCTGACGCCGCCCGGCGTGCCGGAAGGGGAACTCTCCCCGCACCTGCGCTCCCGCGCCGAGGTGGGCCGCATCCTGCTGGCCTCCCGGGTGCCCACGACCGTGCTGCGCGCGGCGATCGTCATCGGTTCCGGTTCGGCCTCCTTCGAGATGCTGCGCTACCTCACCGAGCGGCTGCCGGTGATGGTCACGCCCAGCTGGGTCCACACCCGCATCCAGCCGGTCGCCGTCCGGGACGTGCTGCGTGCCCTCGTCGGCAGCGCGACCATGCCGGCCGAGGTGTCCCGGACCTTCGACGTCGGCGGTCCCGACGTCCTGACCTACCGGGACATGATGTTCCGTTACGCCGAGGTCGCCGGGCTGCGCCGGCGCCTGATCCTGCCGGTGCCGATGCTGTCCCCGGGTCTGTCCAGCCACTGGGTCGGCCTGGTCACGCCGGTGCCCGCGGGCATCGCGCGGCCGCTCACCGAGTCGCTGCGGCACGAGGTGGTGTGCCGCGAGAACGACATCGTCCGGTACGTGCCGCCCCCGCCGGGGTATCCGCTGGGCTTCGACGACGCGCTGCGGCTGGCCCTGCAACGGGTGCGGGACGCCCGGGTGACCACCCGCTGGTCGTCCGCGTCCGTGCCGGGGGCGCCCAGCGACCCCCTGCCCACCGACCCGGACTGGGCCGGCGGCAGCCTCTACACCGACCACCGCACGCTGACGGTCGACGCGTCGCCCGACGCGCTGTGGCGGGTCGTCGAGGGCATCGGCGGCGACAACGGCTGGTACTCCTTCCCGCTGGCCTGGGCGGTACGGGGCCGGCTCGACCGGCTGGTCGGCGGGGTCGGCCTGCGCCGGGGGCGCCGGGACGCCGCGCGGCTGCGGGTCGGCGACTCGCTCGACTTCTGGCGGGTGGAGGAGATCGTCCCCGGCCGGCTGCTGCGCCTGCGTGCCGAGATGCGGCTGCCGGGCCTGGCCTGGCTGGAGATGTACGCGGAGACCGACGACGCCGGACGGACGCGGTACCGCCAGCGGGCGCTGTTCCATCCCCACGGGCTGGCGGGCCACGCGTACTGGTGGAGCGTGTGGCCCTTCCACTCCGTGGTCTTCGGCGGCATGGCCCGCAACATCGCCCGCGCCGCCGCCCGCGCATCCCACCCGTCGCACCCGGCGCACGGCAACCCCGGCGCCTGAGGGCGGGTGCGCCGGGCCACCCGGGCCCGCGGGGTGACGGCTCCGTCCGGCGCGCTCGCCGTCCACCGGGGCACGGGGCGTGGCATCGGCCGCCGGGGACAGCCGCCACACGGGGTGACGACAACGGCCGGAGACCCCGTACGCCCGTCGGGGCCGGTGATCACGGCCTTGTACGGTCCTCCGGCCCGCTCTGGCCCGGCCGGCCCGGCCGGCGTGAAGGGCGTGGACGGCGTGGACGGCCTCCTCCGGTCGTCCGCGTCGTTCCTGGCGCCGGGGGCGCCGGCTCCCGCGCGTCCCCGGCCGAGGTATCCCCTGGTCCGGTACCGTCGCCCGCCCGACACCCCGTGCGAGGAGCGCCATGACCACGTCGGTCGTCCTGTTCACCCGCGATCTGCGGCTGCACGACCATCCGCCGCTGCGGGCGGCCCTGGACCGCTCCGCAGCCGTGGTGCCGCTGTTCGTCCGTGACCGGGCCGTGGACGCCGCCGGTTTCGCCGCGCCCAACCGGCTCGCCCTCCTCGCCGACTGCCTGCGGGACCTGGACGCGGGCCTGCGCGACCGGGGCGGGCGGCTGGTCGTGCGTTCCGGGGACCTGGTCGCGCAGGTGTGCGCGGTGGCCGGGGAGGCGGAGGCAGACGAGGTGCACATGGCGGCCGACGTCAGCGCGCACGCGCACCGGCGTGAGGAACTCCTGCGGTCCGCGCTCGAAGCGCGGGGCTGCCGGCTGCACGTGCACGACGCCGTGACGACCGTGCTGGCGCCGGGGTCCGTCACCCCGGCGTCCTCCGATCACTTCGCGGTCTTCACGCCGTACTTCCGGCGTTGGTGCGACCACCGGGTCCGCGAACCGCTGGCCGCCCCGCGCGGGGTCCGCGTCCCGGACGGGGTCGGTTCGGAACCGCTGCCCGGCCGCGGGGCGCCGGCGGAGCTGTCGCCCGGGCTGGCGCCCGGCGGGGAGCGGGAGGCCAGGAAACGGATGACGGCCTGGCTGCGCGACGGGGTCTCCGGCTACGCGGACCACCACGACGACCTGGCGGGCGACGCGACCTCCCGGCTCTCCCCCGACCTGCACTTCGGGGCGCTCTCCCCCGTCGAGCTGGTGCACCGGGCGCGCGGCGTGGAAGGCCCCGGCCCCGAGGCCTTCGTACGACAGCTTGCCTGGCGCGACTTCCACCATCAGGTGCTGGCCGCCCGCCCGCGGTCCTCGACCGCCGACTACCGCACCCGGCACGACCGCTGGCGCACCGGTGCCGCCGCCGAGGCGGACGCCGCCGCGTGGCGGGAGGGGCGCACGGGCTATCCGATCGTGGACGCCGCGATGCGCCAGCTGCGGCACGAGGGCTGGATGCACAACCGGGGCCGCCTGCTCGTCGCGAGCTTCCTCACCAAGACGCTGTACGTGGACTGGCGGGTCGGCGCACGGCACTTCCTGCACCTGCTGGCCGACGGCGACGTGGCCAACAACCAGCTCAACTGGCAGTGGGCCGCGGGCACCGGCACCGACACCCGGCCGCACCGTGTCCTCAACCCCACCACCCAGGCACGGCGGTTCGACCCCGACGGGGCCTACGTCCGGCGCTGGGTGCCCGAGCTGGCGGGACTGGAGGGCCGCTCCGTGCACGAGCCGTGGCGGCTGCCGGCCGAGGAGCGGTCCGCGTACGACGCCTACCCGGACCCGATCGTCGACCTCGCCGACGGCCTGGACCGCTTCCGTCGGGCCCGGGGACGCGACTGATCCCCGGGCCCGACGGGAGCGGTGCAGCGCCGGACCTGTCGGGCCCGGCGGGGAGGGTGGTCAGTCGGGCCTGCCGGGGCGGGACGTGTGGTCCGGGTGGTTCCGCGTACGGCGGGCCTCCTTCAGCTCCGCCTCGAACAGGTGGTCGCGTCCCTGGGCGAGACGCGCCACCGCCTCCCGCTCCAGGTCCCGGAACGCCTGGTAGTACGTCCGGTCGTACGCCTCGACGATCTGGAACGTCCAGTGGCCCGGGATGACGTTGCGGCCGACGATCTCCGTGCGGACGCGCTCCGCCCAGTCCTCGTGACCGGCGGCGCGCAGCAGTTCGACGGCGCGGTCGAGTTCGAAGTCCGCCGAGCCGGTGAGCTGGTGGAAGGCGAACAGGTGACCGCGGGCGCACTCGGTCGTCTCCAGCGCCTTGGACAGCGCCCCGAGGGCTTCGACCGTCGCGTCGCTGACCCCTTCGGGGCGCCGGTGCGAGTCGTCAGCCATGGTTCGCCAAGGGGTCGTGGCCCCAGTTCATGAGCGAGTACCGCCACCGGGTGTCCTCGACGTCGCCCGACGGGCGCTGGGCCAGGTGCCGACGCACGTAGCCGACGACCTTGCGCATGTGCTCGTAGTCGTCGTCGGACAGGTCGCCCTTCTTCTTCCGCTGGATCTCGACGATCCTGCGGCCGGACGCGTGCCCGACGGACTCGCCCCCGTCCTTGTGGTGCCCGGCGTCCCGCGACTCGTCACTGTCGAGCCACTTCTCCAGCTCCGCCGGTGTCATGTTCACCAGTTCCCGGAAGGCTTCCCGGGTCTCGTCCCGCTCGTCGCCGTCCACGGCCCCTCACTTCTTCTTCTTGAGCGCCGACGGCTTGTGCACCGCCGACCTGCCCGACTTGTCACTGCGCACCTCGTACTGCGGGTCGTCCGAGGAGGCGTCCACGGTGCGGCCGGACGCCTCGGTGCGCTCGGTGATCTTCTTCTCCACCTCGCCCTCGGTGCGCGAGCCGTGACTGCTCCAGGTGACCTTGTCGCCCTTCTTCAGGTGCTCGCCGTCGTCGCGGTTCTTCGCCATCGTGGTGCTCCCTCGCCTGCGCGCCCCCTCGGCTTCCTGGACACCCTGGGTTCCCAGCCGGGGGTCTCCCACTCGGGCGGGGCCGGATTCGCCGCCGAACTATCCTGGTCGCGGCCCCGGCGCCACCCGTTCGGCCCGCACCCGCACCCTCCACGCCGCCGTCGTTCCAGGAGCAGCCCGTTGAACACCAGCACAGCGACCCCGGACAGCTACTACGAGCGGATCGACGAGCACCGTTACAAGCCCACCGCGCACGCGGGCGGCGCGTGGAGCCCGGACGAGCAGCACTTCAGTCCGCTCGGGGGTCTGATCGTCCACGCCGTGGACCGCCATCTCGCGGGCCGGGCCGGTGCGGACATGTCACTGAGCCGGATCAGCTTCGACATCCTGGGCCGCCCGGCGCTGGACGAGTGCGAGATACGGGTGGAGACCGTCCGGCCGGGACGCACCATCGAACTGGTCGAGGCGACGGTGCTGATCGCGGACCGGTCGGTGGCGCGGGCCAGGGCATGGCTGCTGGCGGACGGGGACACGAGCACCGTCGCGGGCGGCGGCGCCGACCGGCTCACCGCTCCGGACACGCTGGCCCCCTGGCCGATGGCGACCGAGTGGCCCGGCGGCTACATCGCCTCCCTGGACGTCCGCCCGCTCTCCCCGCCCCGGCCCGGCCGCACCACCGCCTGGGTCTCCACCGCCCTCGATCTGGTCGCCGGGGAGAGCGCGAGCCCGCTGGCCTCCTACGTCGCGCTGGTCGACACGGCCAACGGCATCGCGGTACGGCAGTCGCCTCGGGAGTGGATGTTCCCCAACGTGGATCTGACCCTGCACCTGCACCGCGCGCCGCGCGGCCGCTGGACCGGTCTGGACACCACCGTCGTCTTCGGGCCCACCGGCCAGGGCGTCACCAGCACCGTGCTGCACGACGTGGACGGCCCCGTGGGCCACGCCCAGCAGATGCTGACCGTCCGTCCGCAGCCGTGAGCGGCCCGCGCCGGCCGACCTGCAGGACCGTCAGCCAGGCGTCAGGACCAGCCGTCCCCGCACCTCCCCGGCCTCCAGCCTGCGGTGTGCCTCGGCCGTGCCCGACAACGGCAGGCGGTCGGCGATGTGCGGGCGCCACGGCGTGTCCCGGAGCACCATGGCGACGCCCCGGGCCGCGTCGGCGAGGTCGGCGGTCGTGGCGTTGCTGATGGCGAAGCCCACGATGCTCGCGTCCCGGGTGTAGAGCCGGCCGAGCGGCAGCTCGACGGCTCCCCGGCCGAGCCCGACCATCGCGACCAGGCGCCCGCCGTGGGCCAGCAGGTCCACGGCGTCGGCCAGCACCCCGTGCCCGGACGTGTCCAGGTGCACGTCGTAGCCGTCGGGAGCCGCCCGGCGCAGTTGCCCGCCGAGATCCGGAGCCCGGTAGTCGAGGACCTCGGCCGCGCCCAGGCGCCGCACCTCGCCGGCGTCCTCGGCTCGGGACGTGGCGACGACGCGCGCGCCTGCGCGAGCGGCGAGGGCGACGGCGGCACCGCCCACGTTCCCGGCGCCGCCCCCGACGTACACGGTCTCCCCCGCCCGCAGCCGGCCGTGCCGGAACAGCGCCAGCCAGGCGGAGGCCGCCGGGTGCGCGGCGGCCACCAGGTCGTCGGCGGCGACGCCGGGCGGGACGGGGTAGAGCCGGTCGGCGGCGACCGCCGCGTACTCGGCGAAGGAGCCCTGCCGTCCCGCGTGGCCCAGGCTGTTGCACCACACCGGCTGCCCGGCGGAGAAACCCACCGTGCCCGGTCCGGCCGCCGCGACCTCGCCCACCAGGTCGCGGCCGACGACGAAGGGAAGGGGCAGCGAGGTGGCGTACGCCCCGGACCGCACGAAGGTGTCCACCGGGTCGGCGGCGACGGCGCCGACTCTCACCAGGACGTCCGTGGGCCCGATCGGCGGCACGGGGAGTTCGCCGTACCGGATGGTGTCGGCCGGTCCGACGGCGTCGATGTACGCCGCCCGCATGGTGTCGGAGACTGTGCCGTTCATGACGGCATGCTACGAACCGCCGGCCGCGACCGGCGACCGCGCCGGGTGAGTCCCCAGGGCTTGAGCAGCGAGAGCACCGTCATGAAGACGTAGGCGGACAGCGAGACGACCGGCCCGAAGAGCACGTCGCCCGCGTCGGGCAGCGGTGCTCCGGCGGCCACGGCGGCGAACGCCGAGTTCACCCCCGGGCGCAGTGCGAAGAAGGTGGCGAGGGTCGTGCCCAGGGTCAGCCAGAACTTCGTGTAGACCCACCGGTACCGGGCCAGTCCCCACGGCGTGCCCAGGGCCAGCACCAGGCCGCTGACCAGGGTGAGCAGGGCGAGGGGCAGCAACAGCCAGTCGGCGAACAGCTTCATGCCGCGGACACCGGCGGACACCGTCTCCGGGGCATCGGTGGTCGCGGCGGTGACGCCGAGGGCCAGCAGCCCGAGCGTGAGCCCGAGCCAGGCGGCGGAAGCGACGACGTGGACGACGAGGGCGGCCCTGCGGGCGGGGCGGGTCAGTTTCACGCCCCTCACGCTGCCGCTCCCGCGCCGTCCGGACGTCCCGCGAGGGGAGTAACCCGCCCTACCGAACAGGGCGTACGCGGCGGCCGTCACCGTGCCCGATCGGCGCAGGCCGCGGACGCCCACGCTGCGAGGGGTGCTCACGCGCCGTAGCCTGAGCGTGTCTCCAGGACACACCGCTAGGAGGTCCCATGCGTCTGCCCATCGCACTCCGGCACGTCGCCCCGCGACTGGCCACCGGGGCCTTCATTCTCAACTCCGGCCTGGCCAAGCGCGGTGGCGACGAGCAGACCGCCGCGATGATGCACGGCATGGCGAAGAACGCCTATCCGTTCCTCGGCAAGCTGCAGCCGGCGACGTTCCTCCGGCTGCTGTCCGCCGGTGAGATCACGCTCGGCGCGGCGCTGCTCCTGCCGGTCGTACCGACGGCTCTGGCGGGCGTCGGCCTGACCGCATTCTCGGCCGGGCTGGTGGGCCTGTACCTGCGCACCCCGGGGATGCGCGAGGAGGGCAGCCTGCGCCCGACCCAGGACGGCATCGCCCTGGCCAAGGACACCTGGATGCTCGGCATCGGGGTCGGATTCGTCGTCGACGGGGTCACGAGCAGGTCGCGCTAGCGGCAGCGGAAAGCCGGGAGAGCCACGCCTTCGGGGTCACCGGCTCGTGGCCGGGTCCGTGCTCCACGGCACCGTCGCCCGGCACCAGTCCTGCTCGGTGAGGGCCAGCATGGCTCCGACGGTGTCCGCGTCGGGCAACGGCCCGTGGTCCCCCACGACCCTCAGCGCGGAGGCGGCGGTGATGTGGCCGAGGCGCAGAGCCCGGGTCAGGTCCGTCCCGGCGCACAGCCCGGCGAGGAATCCGGCGGCGAACGCGTCCCCCGCGCCCACCGGCTCCACCACCTCCGTGGCCAGGGCGGGCACCGTGCACACCGCCCGCTCGGTGAACGCGGTGGCTCCCCGCCCGCCGTCCTTGACGACGAGCACACGCGGGCCGCTCAGCAGCCGGCGCACGTCCGCTTCGGTCAGGTGCTCGCCCCACAGTTCCTGGGCCTCGTCCAGGCCGACGAAGACGATGTCGGCGCGGTCGGCCAGGTCCCGCAGCACCGAGGGGGCGGTGTCCGGCGGCCACAGCGCGGGGCGGTGGTTGACGTCGAAGCTGACCGCGTGGGCGCGTCGTGCCGGCGGGGTGTGCAGCGCCCGTTCCACCAGGGCACGGCAGGTCGGGGAGAGCGCGGGGGTCACCCCGGTCAGGTGAAGGAGGGCGGCCGAGCCGAACCGTTCGTCGTCCAGGACGCCGGGACCGAGGGCCGAGGCCGCCGAACCCCGGCGGTAGTAGTGCACGCGCGTCCCGGCGGCCCCCGGGTCCTTCAGGAGCAGGCCGGTCGGCCGGTCCGGGTCGGTGCGCACGCCGGAGACGTCCACCCCCGCCCGTGCGACGGCCGCCCGCACGCGCCGGCCGAGCGCGTCGTCCCCGACCGCAGAGAGCCAGGAGACGGGCAGGCCGAGGTCCGCGAGGTACATGGCCACGTTCGACTCGGCGCCGGCCACCGACAGGCGGAGGGAGTCGGCCGTGTCGAGCGCATGCGGCGGGGGCGGGGCCATGGCCGCCATGGTCTCCCCGAGACACACCACGGGCCCCCGCGCCGGCCGCCAGAAGGCCGCGTCCACTTCGGCGGGGGCGTCGTCGTCCGTGCACATGCGCAGGACCGCGTCCCGCATGCGCACGGGGGCGTCCGGCGTGCGTGCCGGGGTGTCCGGCGTACGTGCCGGGGTGTCCGGCGTGCGTACGGCGGCTTCCGGCGTGCGTGCCGGCGTGTCCGGCGTCTGTGCGGCGGCTTCCGGCGTGTGTGCGGGGGCCGGCATGCTCGTGGGGACCGGCGTGTGTACGGGGGCGGGGGTGCCGTCGTCCCCCTCGGCGGCGGGCGGCGTGCTGGTCACGGCCGGGCCTCCCGGACGGCGGCGCGGAAGGCGCGGGCGCGGGCACGGAGGGCGTCGAGGCTGCCGCCGTCGGCGGCGTCGCCGATCAGCGGGGAACCGACCCCGACCGCGGTGGCGCCGGCCGCCAGGTGGGCGCGGGCGGCCGCCTCGTCGACGCCGCCGACGGGCACCAGCACCTCGTGCGGGAAGGGTCCGCGCAGGGCCTTGACGTAGGCGGGTCCACCGGCCTGGGCCGCCGGGAAGATCTTCAGCGCGGCGGCGCCGAGGGTGCGCGCCGTGATGACGTCGGTGGGGGTCATGACGCCGGCCAGGACGGGCATGCCGCGCTCGCGGGCCGCCACGACACCCTCCCCCAGGCCCGGGGTGACCGCGAAGTCGGCGCCGGCGCGATGCGCGGCCACGGCGTCGTCGGCGGTGAGCACCGTACCGGCGCCCAGGGGCCGGTCGGGCCCCAGGGCCGCTCTGGCCCGCTCGATGACCAGGAGGGCGTCCTTGCCGGTCAGCGACACCTCGACGAGTTCCACGCCCTCGTCGGCCAGGGTCAGCACGGTGCGCAGCGCGGCGTCGGCGTCGTCCCCGCGCACGATGGCGACGAGACGGTGGGCGGCGAGGGCGGCTCGCAGGTCCACGGGCGAGGCTCCTTCTCCGGGAGGTCCCGGTGTTGCGGATCGGTCGGCGCGCAGCGGCACCCGGCGGCCAGCGTAGGCCGCCGCCTCGGCGACGTCGCAGGCCGGGGACCCGGAGGCGTCGGCGAGGCGTCGTGGTAACGCGGAGCCGGCACCGGGCCGCCCGCCGCCCTCCACCCTTCAGACCACCAAGTCCATATTGAGCGTTTTGCCGCATTTCTCATGGTGACCCGGACGGAGGACATCCACGTGCGACGAGGTGAGAATCATGCTGGTGCTGGGCCTCCTGCTCATGGCGGGCGCCGCCGCCTTCGCAGGCCTGCTGATCGCGTACAACCTGTCCGGCGGTCCGGACTACACCGTGACGCTGCTGGGGAGCGAACCGTTCACGATCAGCACCCTCGGGGCGTTTCTCGGCGGTATCGCCCTGACTCTGATCTTCGGCCTGGGCATGTGGATGCTCTTGGCCGGGACGGTGCTGGCGCGCCATCGGGGCAAGAAGCGCCGCGGTGACCGCGAGACCGCCAGGCGTGCCACCGCGGAGCGCGACGAACTGGCCGGCCGTCTGGAGGGTCCGGGCAGCAGCGCGAGCGCCGCGGACGAACCGTCCGGACACCGCCGCCCGGCCGCCCACCGACCGCAGTGGCTGCGGCCGCACGGCCACCACTGACCGAGCGGAACACGGCCGACCGGCCCGGCTCCCCGCCGGGCCGGTCGGCCGTGCGCCCGATGAGCGAACACATCGACGACGCAAACACATCGACGACGTGGGTCGACTCCCGGTCGCCACGGGACAATTGGCTGCTTCTCGTCTGCCTCACCCGGACCTTCCGGACGCTTAATGGTGCTTGCGCTGCAGGAGTGGGTTGGCCACACGGGGGGAGCCGATGGATCACACAGGAAGCTCAGGCGCGTCGCCATGCGAGCCTCCCGAACAGCCCGAACTCCCGTCCCGGCCTCCGACCGTGCCGCCCGGACCTCCGCCCCTTCCGACGGCTCCCGTCAAAGGAAGTCCCCTGGTCCTCAGCGTCAGCCGCCGCATGCTGTGGGTGGGGTCTGCCGCCATCCCGCTGCACAACATCACCTGGGTCGACGCCTACCGGATGAAGCCCGACCGGGTCTCGGCCGCCGCCCGCCTCCTGGCGTGGCTGGTCGGCGCCGTGCTGGTCTACCTGCTGGGCAACTCCGCTACCGACGGGGACGCCGGGGGGAACGGCAACCTCTGGATCCTCGTCGTCGCGGTCGGCCTGGCGGTCGGTCTCAAGGGCCTCTTCGTGTCGGCGCAACCGGTGCTGGCCGTGGAGACGGCCAGTGGCTCCAAGGCGATCGTGACCCTGCCGAGCATGGACGAACTGCGTCAGATCGCCGGACGGATCGCGCACGCGATCGACCACCCGGAGGCCGAGTTCACCACCCTCGTGCAGCAGTACAACAACACGAACAACTACGGTCCGGTCGTCAGCATGAGGGACGGCCGGGGAAACACGGGGTTCAAGCTGTGAGCGACGCGTCGAACTACTACGGCCCCACGGTCAACATGAACGGCGGTCGCGACAACATCGGCTTCAACTACGGCACCGTCGGCGGCGGCTCCCAGGACGCCGAGCTGCGCGCCGCCGTCGAGGATCTCACCCGCTTCCTGCGTGAGCTGCGTCCCCACCTCACTCCCGACCAGACCCGGACGGTCGACGACGCGCTGCCCGAACTCACCCCGGACGCAGGTGCTCTACGGGAACGCGGCATCGTCCTGGCGTCCGTCGCACAGATCGCGGCCGCCGTCGGCGCGGTGGGCCAGCCGGTGTCGGAGGCGGTGGGAAGACTGCTGGCGCTGCTGAGCGGCCAGTGACCGGGGGCGGGCATCCGCCGACAGCGGCGACACACATCCCGCCCGGCGCTCCGGGCGGGTAGCAGTCACTCCTGCGCGCCCGAACCGCTGCGGACGGGAACGGCGTCACTTCATCCACCCCTGATCACGCCCAGGACATCGAGGAACTGGTGCACGCGACGGCCGTACAGCACGACGAGGACCACGATGCCGCAGCCGCCGATGACGTAGGCGTCCGCGCCCTCGGGCAGCGGAAGGAGGGCGGCCCCGACCGCGCAGGCCGCCACGAGCACGGCGGCGGATGCCAGGCGGAGGGGCTCGAAGTCCCGGGCGGGCGTCAGGTCTTCGGGGAGATGCCGCTCGTCGAGGAGCGCACCGATGCGTCCGTCGGCGATGCGCTCGGCGACGGCGGCGAGGAGGGAGGCCAGCGGCGCGAGCGCGGCATCCCCGTCGCAGTCGATGCGCGCCTCCGCTCGGCGCAGGGCCGCCACGACGAGCCCGGCGTGACCCTTGAGCTGCTGCCTGCGGTGGGACCGCACGGGCAGGCGGCCGCTCGTACGGTGCAGGCGCATGACCTCGTCCTCGACCCGCGACAGAGCGCGGGCCAGACGCCGCAGCTCCCTGGGCTTCTTCGGCCACCGCGCCTCCCTGACGCGAGCGCACACGGAGATCGCGTTCGCGGTCGCGCTGACGGAACGGAACCGGGTCGCCATACGAGTCGACCTGGACAGGGACCAGCCGCGCCCCGCCGAGGTCGCGAAGGCCAGTACAGGGGGGACGACCCAGAACAGCAGAAAGATCGCCGCCGCCACACACGGCATCACGACGGAAGTGCTCAGCGTCTCGGAGACGGTGTCGAAATGCCCGCTCCGCAGGGCCTGCCAACCGTCGACAGGCACTTGTGCGAACGGCTTCAGCGGAAACCACAGCCTGCCCTTCACCCACGTCGTGGAGATGGCGTCGACCCACAGCACCGCGACGAGCAGGGAGGGGATCTCGATCGCGGCCAGCATCAGAGGAGACGCGCGGTGCCTCGCCCGGACGGCCACGCGCAGGCGCCGGGAGGCCGGCGGAAGCCCCAACTCACCGAGGTCACCGTTCAGTCTGGCTATGGCTTCGTCGGCGGCCTTCCGGCTACGCGCTCGCAGCTTCCCCCTCATGCCCCCCACTATCCCGCGGCACAGCCATGGGACGGACGGTGTCACGCCAAGGAGAACGTCGGTGGTGTACGTCCGGCGGCGAGACGGCTGCCGGCCCTGCCGGCCGGCCGGCGGCCGGGCGCGGATCCACCGACAACGGCGGCGGACCCGGGGGCGGGCGGCCGAGCGGAACCGCCCGCTGCCGCTCACCCGCCGGTGTGCCCGGCGCCCTCGCCTGGCCCCCGCCCCGGTGAGGGCGCGGTACGGCGGCGGTAGTACGCGATCCCGAGAGCGACGGTGGCGGGGCCCCACAAGGCGAGCGGGGCGAGGCACACCGTCGCCAGTGCCTGCCAGGCGTCGTTGGTGTACCTGACGCCCTCGACGATGCCGTACGGCGTGAGCCCGCGGCCGTCACCGAGCGGAATGCTGGTGAACAGCAGGGTGAGAGCCAGGCCGCCCAGGACGGCCGGGGCGGCGGCCGCCCACGGTCGGACGGGTCTGCCGCCGATGAGCGGGATCCAGGCAGGTGCCACCTCTCCCCAGCCCCGGACCAGTCCGATGGTCAGGACCGCGATCAGCTCCGACAGCAGACTGAGCCCGAGGACGTACGGAACGCTCAGCCAGTAGGACGGCATGTCGAGGTCCTGCACCTGCCCCATCTCGAAGTGCAGGGCGAAGGGCAGCCGCCACAGGCATGACGGCAGCAGAAGCAGCGGGAGCGCGTAGCCCAGGCGACCGGCCCAACGGGGAACGGGCCGCTCGGTGTCGCTGACGGGCGGGGGCGAGTGGAGGAGTGCGGGTTTCATGGCCTCATCCTCGAGAAGCGGACGCCCGTGGTAGTCACCCCTGCGGGCCGAACCGCTACCCCCCGCGACGGACGTCGTGCCGGACGGTGTCCGCCGGGGGGATGAGACCGGCACCGGTCAGTCCGCGCACATCTGTTCGTCCATGAGCGTCATCATGGCCTCCTCGGTGTCCGGGCCGCCGTCGCTGGTCACGTACACCGAGACGGACCGGCTTCCGTCGCGGGTGATGCCGGCCCAGGTCCGGTAGCCGAGAAGTTCGCCGCGGTGGCCGAAGTAGCTGCCACCGCAGGTGAGCGGGATCTGCGCCAGGCCGAGACCGTACGTCACCCCGTCCCCCAACTCGGCGGCGGGCACCGTGGCCGTCATCTCGTCCAGTTGGGTCGCGTCCAGCAGACGGCCGTCGAAGAGAGCCGCGTAGAACCGGTTGACGTCGTGAGTGGTGCTGATGACCGAGCCGGAACCGGTGGCCATGCTCGGATCGAGGAGCGTCACATCGACGCCGGGATCCCCGCCGTGGCCGGCTCCGAATGCGGTGTAGGCGTGGGCGTGCGGGCCCAGGACGAGGGGAAATGCACCCGGGACACTGGTGTCGTGCAGTCCGAGCGGACGGATGATCCGGTCGGTGACCTCGCGTTCCCAGCTCCGTCCCGTGATCCGTCCGACGAGCATCGCCGCGAGTACGTAGTTGGTGTTGGAATAGGACCAGGCGGTGTACAGATCCGCGGAGTCGGGGACAGGCGCGGAACGTTGCCGCAGGGCCATGTCCACCAGCTCCTGCGGACGGTAGGTGCGCAGCCGCTCGGCTCGGTAGCCGTCCGCGCTGCTCATGGACGCGAGCCTCGGGACGTCGGGGATACCGCTGGTGTGCCGGAGGAGGTCCCGTACAGTGATCCGGTTGCCGTCGTGACCGTTGCCGCGGACGACGCCCGGCAGCCAGCGCTCCACGGTGTCACTCAACGACAGTCTCCCCTCACCCACCAGTTGCAGCACCACCGCGGCGGTGAACGTCTTGGTCGCGCTGCCTATCCGGAACCGGCCCTGCGCCGGCATCGGTTGCGGCGAACCCCAGCGGGCCGCCCCGGCGCTCTCGGAAAGGCGTACACGCGAAGACAGCACCTCGACGGAGACGCCCACGACACCCGTGTCGTGGATCGCCTCGACCTGGTGGGCGAGGGCATCGTCGTGCCGTGTCGCCACTGCGGCGACAGGACCGGTCGATGCGGAGACGAGCACGGTCGCGGTCAAAGCGGCCGTGGTGAGCCGTCGTAGTCGTCGACGCCCTGTCACATACATCCGGGTTTCCCTTCTCGTCCCGTCGCCCTGCGGGAACGCTCACCGGTCGACGACCGGTGCTTCGTCCCGTCTGGATGCGGTGGTCGCCCGTCATCCCACCAGCCGGGCGAAGCCGGGCCCAGCCGGCTGCCCCCAGCAGGGCCGGTCGGGCCGGCCCCCTGCGGTGCCGGGGGCCCGGCCGTGCCCGAACACTGCGGGCGTCCCCCTTGCCTCACCGACGGCGGCGTTCCAGCCCTGGTCGAAGCCCAGCCGCAATACCGCCGCCGCCGTTCCCCGCGCCTCGTCGCCCTTCGCGGTGGAGCCCTCATTTTGTCTAGACCTATTGCCCTGCCCGTGAGTCGGAGGCTACGTTTCGCGCTGTCGGGGATACCCCTGACTGGCCGTCAACTGCCTTGTCCAGCAAGGCGGAAGGAGCGTGGTCGCATGCACCGGAGCCCCTCGAGGCGGGCCGTTCTCGCCTCCGCGACCGTTGCCGCCGCGAGTGCCACGGGCGTCGTGGGCGTGACGGCCACTCCCGCCGTCGCGCACGGGCGCGACCGCCGCCTCAGGACCATCATGTCGAAGATGAGCGTCGAGGCGAAGATCGGCCAGCTGTTCGTGCCGTACTTCTACGGCACGTCGGCCACCACCCCCAGCCAGTTCGACCAGGACCGGAACCTGAAGGAACTCGGTGTCCGCACCGTTGCCGAGCTGATCGCCAAGTACCACGTCGGCGGTGTCGTCTACTTCTCGGGCTGGGCGAACAACATCCAGGATCCCCGCCAGGTCGCGGAGCTGTCGAACGGCGTGCAGCGGGCCTCGCTCGCCCTGCCCACCCCTGTCCCGTCCCTGATCTCCGTGGACCAGGAACACGGGGCCAACGTGCGCATCGGCGGCGGGGCGACCCAGCTGCCGGGAGCGATGGCACTCGGCGCGGGCCGCTCGTACTCCGACGCGTGGACCGCCGCCCGGATCTCGGGTACCGAACTCGCCGCCCTGGGCATCCACCAGAACTTCGCACCGGTCGCCGACGTCAACGTCGATCCGGCCAACCCCGTCATCAACGTCCGTTCCTTCGGCGCCGACGCCCGCGACGTCGGCCGCATGGTGGCGGCCCAGGTGACGGGTTACCAGCAGGTCGGTGTCGTGGCCTGCGCCAAGCACTTCCCGGGCCACGGGGACACCGGGGAGGACAGCCACACCGGACTGCCCGTGATCACCCACTCGCGCGAGGAGTGGGAGCGTATCGACGCCCCGCCCTTCCGGGCCGCGATCGCCGCCGGCGTCGACTCGGTCATGACCGCCCACCTCCAGGTCCCCGCACTGGACCCCAGCAACGAACCGGCCACCCTGTCGCCCACGATCCTCCAGGGGGTGCTGCGCGACGAACTGGGCTTCGAGGGCGTCATCGTCACCGATGCCCTCAACATGCGCGGTGTGCGCACCAAGTACGGCGACGACCGCGTGCCCGTCCTGGCCCTCAAGGCCGGTGCCGACCAGCTGCTGTTCCCGCCGGACATCGCCGTCGCCTACCAAGGCGTCCTGACCGCCGTCCGCAGCGGGGAGATCAGCGAGGAGCGGCTCGACGAGTCGGTTCTGCGCATCCTGCGCCTCAAGGACAAGGCCGGGCTGCTCAGCGGCAGCCCCTACGTCTCGCCGAAGGAGGTAGACCGGGTTGTCGGCGCCCGGGGGCACCGGATCGCCGCCGCACGGATCGCCGAGCGCACCACGACCCTGCTGGTCAATGAGGGCCGGACGCTCCCGCTGCGGCGCGGGCGGCAGAAGCTGCTCGTCGTCGGTGCGAGTCCGGCCTTCCCGACCGACGCGACCCGCAGCACGGTGCCCGAACTGGCCGCGGCCTTCGAGGCACTGGGGTACCGCACCACCCATCTCGCGACCGGTCCGGCACCCGACGCGGCGAAGATCGACGAGGCCGTCGCCGCCGCACGGGGACGGGACGCGGTGGTGGTCACCACGGACAACGTCGGCGCCACCAGCGCGCAGCGCACCCTGGTGGCCCGGCTGCTCGCGACCGGCGTTCCGGTGATCCACCTCGCGGTGCGCAACCCCTACGACATCGCCCACCTCGGCGGGGTCCGGGCGTCCCTGGCCGCCTACTGCTGGACCGAGGTCGAACTGCGCGCCGCCGCCCGGGTGATCGCGGGCCGGGTCGAACCGCGCGGCAGGCTGCCCGTGCCCGTCCAGCGGGCGGACGATCCGGCCGAGGTCCTCTTCCCGACCGGGTACGGCCTGTCGTACGACGACTGACCTGGCCCACCCGCACCGGTCCGCCGTCCGCGGCCGGCTGCGCTGACGCATTTGCGCGTGTCAGCGCACCCTTCCCCGCGGCTTCAACGGCACGGCGGCAGCGCAGGGGCAGGCAGCGGCGCGCCGTCGTAGCCCTTCACCTCGCCGAACCGTGTCCCTTCCGTCCAGTCTCGGCGGGCCTGCTCGATCTCCTCCTGGGGAGCGCCCGATCCAGTTCCAGAACAGCGAATCCTGCGCGTCTTTGAGCTGGTCAGCGGCGCTCCGGACCGCCGACGGTGAGCAAACTGTCGTCATCGGCCCTGAAGGGGTCAGCAACCGTGAGTGCCACCGGCTTCGTTCGTGGGATGGGTTCCTTTTTCAAGAAGTGTGAGCATCCGCGGTCGCGGTGGTCGAAGTGCTCACACCCGTACAAGATCCGGTATCGGTCGGCCGCCGGGAAGCAGGTGAAGGAGTCCGGGTTCTCGACCCAGGACAAGGCGGTCGCGCGTTTGACGGAGATCTACAACGCGAAGAAGGCCGCGCCGCGGGGACAGGCGAAGGCGGACCGGATCGCGAGGTATGGGGCGATGCGGTTCCAGGAGTACGCCGGCGAGTGGAAGGCCGGGCAGCGGGACCTCGGTCCGGCCTCGGTGGTGCACCTGGAATCGCTGCTGAACATCCACCCGCTGCCGCTGCTGGGCAGCCGGCGGATGAACACCTTCGTCCACAAGGTCGTCGAGGCGCCGACGTCTCCCGCCAGACCCCTGACTGGGGTCAGGTTGTGGCCGTGATACTTCTGCTTGCCGACGTCCAGGCCCAGGGAGACGCCCACCCCGTCGATGCTGATCACCGCGCCCCCGCATGTGTCGACGCGTGCCGGCCCCAGGATCGGGAGCCGTTCTCGCGCAGCCACGTTATGCAGACCTGCCGCCCGCGAGCAGCCGGGCATTGCGCCCGGCCGGGCGGTGGTCGGACCTCTGATCAGCGTTAACGACGGCACCCCTCGGACTCGGTGACACCACTCCCCAGGTCATCCGTTCGACAGGGGGCAACAGTCATGCCGGGCCCGGAAGCCAGCGGCCCTCTTGCAGGACCGCGAAGAAGATGACGGGGCCTGGTGACGCTCATGCCGCAACGGACCGATCTCAGATACGAGTCCAGCAATCACATCGAAAGAAGAGCCCGTGGTCCTCCGGTCGCTGATGATCGCTGAACGAGACGCGTTCCCCACCAGATGGACATGATCGACGATCAGGAGTCTCGACGTCTCACCGCCTGCCGTGCACGGGCTCGTAAGGTGGTCCTGCATGACGGGCACGAACCTGGTGCCACTCCCGCCAAGACGCGACCTGGGTGGGGCGCGTTGGGGCGCGCAAGGGGGGCGCAGGTGCCGCGTTGTGCCTCACCGAAACGTATTTCTTCACTCCGACGGGGTGTGGGTGAGGGGCAATCCTTGGATAGTGGAACAGGCCGTCTGTTGGCTTCTGGCGCATTGGATGTGATGTGCCAGATCCCCATCAAAGGAGACCGTCATGGTGTTGCTCAACAAGGAAGTGGATCTGGCCCAGGAAGTTTTCGCGGTGATGACGCCTGCGGAATCGTCTGTCGCGGACACCCCGGCGTATACGCCGATGTCCGCTCTGGGCGTGTTCCCGATCGCGCTGGGACCGGAGCTGCCGAAAGACCCGTCCTGAGATGATGCAGGTATCGCCTGTGTCCGGGAGGCCGAGATCAGCGTGACTACGGAGATCGAGAACGCGGTTGACCGGCTTGCGGCAGCTCTGCATGCCCGACTAGCCGATCGGGAGCGGCGTCCTCTTTCGGAGTCCCTCTCATCCGAGTCACATTCTGATACGGCCCTGGCCGCCGTGCGGGTGCTGGGGTGCGATGTCCTGGCGCCCGCTTTGGCACGCGGTGAACCACCGTGCGCCACCGAGCGGGCAGTCCTTGCTGAAGCGCTGAATCGCCTGCCTGCCACCTCAGCACAGCCGGTAGAGGTACGCATGATATCCATTGCTGTCTCCGGCTTCGCGCTCAACGGTGACTGCGCACCTGCGGCAGCCGAACAGGCCTGTAACGAGTGGTGGTGGCAGGTCGGCGACAGCGACTGGCGCGAGTTGGCCCGCAGTCTGATGTGGCTGGCACCCATGGCGTGGCCGCACACCAGCGGGTTTGCCATTCGGAAGCTGGCACAGCGCGAGATCGATGTCGGCCGTGCCGTGACTCGGGCACTGATGCGCCGGGACTATGCGGCCGCGGCTCGTTTGTGCCGATGGGCAGCCCTGGTAGAAGCCGGCGGCGCCACTGTCGGCCTGGACTTGGGGAAGGTACTGGAACGGCTGGAACTTGTGAGCGGCGGTGGCCCGCAGACAGCCCTGCATACAGTGCTCGGCCGCCTCGCGCTGACGGCGGGAGGGGCGCGGTGACCTCGCTCGACGAGTCAGTGGTGCTGGCGATGGCTGACAGGGCGGTGACCTGGTTGCATACTCATCTACCCCACGCGTCGATGCCGCCGGATGTCTCCGCGGACCTGGTAGACAGCATCAACGACTACAAAGCGCTGGGCGAACTGGCCGTGATGGCCAGCGTGATCATCCATGCTCTCCCGGACGCGATGCATCAGCGTGCAAGGGATGTACTGGACTTCAGCTGGAAGGAGTTGCACGGGGGCGGGCTGTTGTACGAGCGGCAACTACGCCATCCGACTCTGACCGACCCGGTCGAGTCCTACGCTCCGTTTGCTTCAGCCGGGTTTCACCACGCGGCCCTGGAAGAGCTTCTGCGACACGTACACGGCTTGGTCGCTTTCAAGGGAACCGAGTTGTATCCCAACCGCCGTCTGGGGGTGGCCAACGCCCAGCGACTTGCCGGACTTCCGCATCCCGACAACTGGCAGGATCTGGCAGCTGCTACGTGGCTGGGCCATCTGCCCGAGCCGTGGGCCATCGACTGGGACGATGCCTACTGCGTGACCCATACCGTGTTCCATCTCGCGGACTGGGGTCGCCGCCCTCTTGAGCTGCCTGCACCGGCCATCGTCTACCTCGAACGATGGCTTCCGGTGTGGCTGGACGCGTGGAGTGAGACTCAGGAGTGGGATTTGGTCGGGGAACTCCTCATCGTCGACCTGTGCCTGCCACACCCACTCTTCCCTCCCGAATTCTGG
This sequence comes from Streptomyces sp. BK208, assembly GCF_004364245.1. Lineage (GTDB taxonomy): Bacteria > Actinomycetota > Actinomycetes > Streptomycetales > Streptomycetaceae > Streptomyces. Next base: position 585,562 of record NZ_SOAV01000001.1, read on the forward strand.
CTGTTGATCGCTGACGCTCAGCACGTCTCCGGTTTCGTCGCGCGCAAGGGTACGGCTGAACCCACACCTCAAGCCGATCCGGCCTCAGAGTTCCGGCGCCACCAGCACACCACCTGCGTCGTTGCCATCGCCGCAGCACTCGCGGCATCCCGGCTGCGTGATGTCTGAGCCCGATCCCGCAGATCTGGCCTCCGCCATACTGCGGGAAAGCGGGCCAAACCACGCGGCTGCTGTCAGTGTCTCGTGTGCCGCGGGCCGGTTTCATGTGTGTACCGGCTTCACCTCGCTGGCCGCCCGCACGCCGGTCACGTGCCACTCGGCATTCGAGGTGGGCTCCGTCAGCAAGACCTTCACCGCGCTGCTGCTCGCCGTGCTGATGGAAGAGGGCATTCTGAGCGGCGACGCCCTGCTGGCCGACTACGTGCCTGCGCGCTGTGTGCCCAAGGCGCCCACTGCGCGCCGGATCACAGCACTCCACCTGGCAACACACACTTCCGGGCTCCCGCACCTTGCTCCGCGGATGTTGCTCAAAGCGGTGCCTGCCTATGTCACCGACCCCTACCGTCACTACCACGAGGACGACCTCCTCCAAGACCTCGTGCACGCCCGGCCTCGCTTCACCCCGGGGGCAGCCGCCCACTACTCCAACTTCGGTTTCGCTCTCCTGGGCCACCTGATCGAACATGCCACCCAGCGCACCTTTGCGGACCTGATTGACGAAAAGATCACCATTCCCATGGGGCTCACTCAGACCACCGCCCACCGCGACCGAGCCCAGGCCGACGGATACTGGCACAACCTGCGCGTGCCTCCCCTGAATACACCCGCCTTCTTCGGCGCCGGATCAATCCGTTCAAGCGCCCATGACCTCACTCGCTACCTCCACCAGCACATCAACCCCGCACCAGAACTGCCCGATGCGCTGCGCCGCGCACTGCACGCTGTTCTTCATCCGCTCGTCGGCCTTCGAACACCCATGGCTTGGCACCACCGACAAACCGGTAACGGAGACCTGTACCTCCACCCCGGCAGCACTCGAGGTTTCACCGCATTCATCGGGTTCGGCCCCACTGCACGTACCACATGCGCCGCCGTCGCAAGCCGGGGCTGGACTCGCCGCAACACTCTGATCCAGAACTCCTACCTCTTGCTCCGCCACTACACGGCGCTTTCTCCACTGCCCCACGTCACCCCGCCGGCAGCCACCGCATCCACCCTCGGCCCTCCGAAATCCGACCCGCCGACTCCTCAGCAGTCGACGCTGTAAACCATCCGGACCAGTCATCTGACGAAGCGGTGTCGAAAGACACTGGCATCACTCGATGGTTCAACCGCTATCACGCCCAAGACTGCGAACCGACGCAAGTGAGCCCTCTAAACCTTGCCTGATGCGTCCACCTGGGAACACGCCACTTCCAGGGCAAGACCTCAAAGCCGTCCGCCGCTCCTGCCTCAACGCCGCCAGCCCCTCAGACGCTTCAGCTTTCACATATTTCGCTTCAACACCAGTCTAAAGTCCCGGCAAAATTTGCCTGGAAATCGATCCTGAAGGGACGGCGACTGAAACGAAGTGGCCTTTTTGGTCACCGCTATTTCACTCACGCGCAGGTGCGAGTAGCTTACGCGCAACAGCCCATTTACCCCGAAGGGAGAATCCATGATCAGAAGAAGGATCGTCAGCTTCGGCACTGCCGTCATGATCGCGGGAGCTGGCGCGGTGGTGGCCGCATCCCCGGCAAGTGCGACGCCGCAGGCATCGACGACAACAGCATTCCTCGAGTGCCAGGGATACACGCTCGGTGGTACCGCGACCGCCTTCACCCAGTGCTCCGGAGCCTCGATAGGTTCATACCTCAACGTCACCGTGCACGTTACGTCACCCGTGAGCACGACATTTCTCTGCACGAGTCTGACTGTTGTGGGAACCAATCCGGCGACGGGCGTCAACGCGCTCGGAGTGAACTGTGTGCCTATCGGCCCATGAGCAAGACAGTCCAGCAACTGCTTACTGCGCATTTTCAGCGTTGCCTCTCCAGGGTGAGAACAGCCTTGGCGACTGACGTCGTGCGGCTGGGGCTGATCCGGGACCTGCGGAAGATTCGCCAGGACTTCAGCAGTGCAATGCTCCGCGCGACAGGTGCTCGGGACTTGGCCAGGGCCCGGTTGACCGTCTGCTGCGTTGGGGACAGATGCCCGCCGGGCGGCCGTCTGCGCCCGGTTGTGACCCAGGGGCCGGCGCCCTGGTAGGCGCGGTCGGCAAGGACGGGGACGCCTTGGCGTTCGCAGATCCGGATGATCCGGTGAGTCCGGGCCGCGGTCAGGTCGTGGCCCCGGCCCGGCAAGGCCGGTGAGATCCACAGCACTTTCCCGGCAGGGTCGGTCACGACCTGCACGTTCACGCCGTGGCGGCGATGCTTGTGCGAGTAGTCGGCCTGGCCGTCGCCGACCCGGTCGCACTCGGCGAGCGTTCCGTCGAGCAGGACGTACTGCGGCTCGTGTTCGCGCAGGGCCTTGAGCAGGCCGGGCGCCCGGGCGGCCAGCAGATCGATCACCGCGGCCGTGTAGGCGTGGGCAGTGCCGACTGAGATCCCGAAGCCGGCGGAAATCTGAGCCAAAGTGTCGTGCTTGCGCAGGCACACCAGAGCGACGAGCGCGGGTTAGTACGGCGGGAGCCTGCAGCGGCGGTCACCCTCGCGAGTGACGATGTGCTTCCCGCTGGCGGGAAGCGATCCGGAGCAGGGCCGGCAGTTCCTGCTGGACCACGCTGCGGAGCATGGGAACTGTCTGCTCTACACGCCTGATGACTCGCTTTCCCTGACTGATATCGGTGTTCTTCTGCGCTCGCAGCGGGTCGGGGCAGCGCGCCTGACCCGTCCGCTGTTCGTGAAGGAGGAGTGGTCGGAGTCGGAGTACTTCCGAGACCGCCTTCCGCTGGAGGGCGCCTCAGGCTGAGCGCTCGATCTGGCGAACTGACGCCAGACTCTGTGTGCAAGTCGCGATGAGATGCCGCGGGTCTTGGACTCGACGATCTCGGTCGGCAAGGTGTCCGGGTGTGTGCTGATCTTGTGCCGGACGGCCTGCGGGGATCGGGTGGCCCCGTTGCTGCCGCCCCCTCCCGAACGATGCCACCGGCATCCCGGGAGGTGCGTGTTCCTGACCGAACAGCACTCGCCGGCGTCCTGTTCGTGCTGCGGACCGGTGTCGCCTGGCGGGACGTCCCGGCGGAGACTGTGAGCTGTTCCGGCGTGACGGCCTGGCGCCGACTGCGGGACTGGACCGAGGCCGGCGCCAGGCCACGCATGTACGCCGCCCTCCTGACCGAGCTCCGCCGCGCTGACCTGCTGGACCTGAACGACTGCTCCGCGGACGGATCGCATGTCCGGGCCCTCAAAGGGGGACCACGTCGGCCCCTCACCCGTCGACCGCGCCCGCCCCGGCTCCCAGCACCACCTGATCGTTGACCGCCACGGAACCTCACTCGCAGTCACGCTCACTGGCGGCAACCGACATGACGTCACCCAGCTCCTGCCCCTGCCCGATGCGGTCCCGCCGCAAACCCGGTGCCTGTACGCCGACCGGGGCTACGACTTCGGCAAGGACCGCCTGCTGCGGAAACGAGGCAGCAAACCCGTGATCGCCCGACGGTCCATCGCCCACGGCTCCGGACTGGGCAAGGTCCGCTGGGTGGTCGAGCGCACGTTCGCCTGGCTGCACCAGTTCACACGGCTCCGCACCCGCTACGAACGCCGCGCCGACCCCCAGCAGGGGTTGCTCGAACTGGCCTGCAGCCTCATACGCCTCCGCCGCCTTCGGACGTCATTCTGAGACGAACAGTTAGGCGCTGATTCGCGCTCGGGAGCGGCGCCCTGGGCGCACCCGTTGACGCTGAACGCTCCCCATGCTTCGTGTGCGCTCCCAATCTCGGAATCCATGGTGGTGAGAGTATGAGTGTCCCTCAAGTGTGCCTGGTGCGTGCGGAGTCCGCGCAGCGAATCTAAAAGGCGCGTGGCGGTTTCGTCCTGTATAATCGACGAAGAGGTCACCTCTCATGCCGTAACTCTCGATCGCACGATCGTCGCACGCCCACAGCCGACGAACCCACAGGCGAACATCCGGCTGAGCACATTTATCCGTCAGCACTTTTGCGAGTACGCCCACACCAGCGCATCTTCGCCCACCGCAGCAGGTCGGCGACCGGGGTCGAAGCGGGAAGGTTCGATATCCAGTAGCCGGTCGGGTGTTCTGGCCGTCCGGCCATTCGACCAGGAGCGTCTGTGCGGGCAGAACGCAGTCCCACCGGTTGCGGCCGCCGCCCGCCTCCTGAGCCGCGGCCAGGGACTGCTTGCCCGCAGGCCGGACGGTCAGTACCGCGAACCGTGGGGTCATCGCGCCTTTGCTGCCCTGACGCCAGGTCACTACGGTGAACCGGGCCGCGTCGGTCTCGGCCGCGAGGGCGGAGATGACTCGTGGTGGGGTGCGATAGCGGGGCAGCGTGGGCGGACCGAGCCCACTGTATGCCCGGATGCTGCGGCTCGGCGCCCTCGAGGTGGGCGACCTCCTTCCCGGTCAGCGCGAGGACGTAGGGCAGTCCTCGTTCCCCGAGGCCGATCCGAAACGGTGTTGACGCCGTAGCCAGCTTCGGCGACCACGATGGACGCCTTCAGCTGGTGGACGACGTCGTCGGGGACTCCCGCGCGACGGCAGCGGTCCGGTTCGGCCGTCCACTCCCGCGGGAGATACAACTGCCAGTTCAGCGGGCATGTGGCGGTGTCGGTGGGGGATGCTGACCGCGATCTGGCAGTTCGCCCGTCCGACCGCGCCGCAGTACTGCCGGGCCACCCCGGCCGACGCCCGCCCGCACTTGGGGAACAACACGTCGACCACACCTCGGGCGTGACCGTCTCGGTGAGCCGCTCGGCGATCCGTCGCCTGACCGGCAGCGGATCCCACGGCGGCTGGTTCACGAACTGCTGCAGGGCGTGCATGTTCCCGTCCGACAGACGCTCGGCCATCGGCTGGACCGACTTCCGCCGGCCGTCGAGCATCAAGGCCCCGCAGTTAACACCCGCCCCACCGCCGCTGATCCCGCCGCGGCGGTCTCCCGTTCCAGGTCCGGGGGCGGTCGGCTGTGCTATCAGATGGACAGCCGACTATGCGTGCGGGGTGTGCACAACGCGCGCCCCGTGCGCGGTAGATGCTCCTGATGACCGGCTCACCCCCGTGGACACCGCGGTACTGCTGTACCACTCTCAAGAGCGACACAGGACACCGCGCGGATCGACCACGGCGCGCCTCTGCGGAGCTTCTTGTGGATGACCGTTCCGTGTCAGCTGCGCGCTTGCCCCAGGAAAGGCCGTCCCGAAAGGTGCACCATGAAAATCAGCGCCACGACACACCACAGACCGGCACCGCGCACGATAGTCAGCCCAGTCACGGCATTACTGTTCTTGCTCACCGGCCTGCTGTGCACCGCCGGGCCGGCGAGCGCCAAATCGGATGGTCTGCTCGACGCCACCTGTATCCCGCCCAGCAGCTCGAACCTGACCTACAGTCCGCCTCTCACCAACGTCCCGCAGGTGAGCACCCCATCGCTGAGCTGGCAACTCGGACCCTGTGTCTCCACCTCAGTCCCCGCGCTCACCTCCGGTACAGCCACCGTCACCGGCACACCCCAGCCGCGTACCTGCCTCGAACTCCTCAGCGCAGGGCAAGGGACACGAACGATCCACTGGAACACCGGCGCGACCAGCACTATGTCGCTGAACCGGACAGTCACCCTGGCCGGTACGGCCCTCGTCGTCACCCACCCCGGCACCGTCACATCCGGCCTCTTCGCGGGCGACACCGTCGTCATCACCGAAACCGGAGTGGCCACCGACATCCTGCTCTGCACCGCCGGACTGGGCACGGTCAACAGCATCAACAATCTCATCACCATGGAGGTCACATCCGTGTGACCAGACCCCGCGAGAAGGCGGCCACCCAGCGTGCACGCCACCTTGAGAGTGTCTCTCCGAGTGAGCGCTTTCAGCCTGGGCACTGACCGGGTGACTCCAACGAAGGAGAGGTGGGGGCCACAACGCACGCTCTCCCGTGCGCCGTCGAGGTGGGTGTCTGACGTCTCAACCCGCCGCATGCCAGTCGGCGACAACCCAGCGGACTACTCAAGCAGCGCCGGCGCGGCGTGAACGTCCAGTTCATCACCGATCCGGCCGGCGCACTGCTGTGGATCTCACCCGCCCTTCAGGGCGGCACTCAAGACCTCACCGCAGCCCGTACCCACCGCATTATCCGCCACCTGCGAGCACCACCGTGCCGCCGTTGTCGCCGGCCGTGCCTACACAGGCGTCTGTTCCTGGCAGGGCCGATTCTCAACAGACCAAGAATCGCTGCAAGCTCACTTCCTCGGAGGAAAGTCATGCAGATCCGCACCCAAGTGGGGGCAGTGGCAGCCACAGTGACACTGGCAGGAGCCACGACCCTGATGGCCGCGCCGGTCGCCCAAGCGGTTCCCACCGACCTCGTGTGCACCGGGAGCCAGCAGGTCACCTTCGACCCCCCGGTCAAGAACACTCCGCAGACGGTGACCACTCACGCCCAGGACGTGTACAACTGCTCCTCGGTGCTGACGAACATCAGCTCTGGCGAGATGGACCTGACCACCGTTCGGCCCGACACGTCATGCCTGCTGATCATCACCCCGCCGAGTCCGCAGACGATGACCTTCCATTGGAACAACGGGCAGAGCAGCACCGTGACCTTTACCGTGTACACGACCGCCACTGCCGCGAACAACACTTTCGTCAGCATCGGCACCGGCACTGTGACGTCCGGTCTGGGCGTGGGGGCCCTTGTCACGCGCACGGTGGAGGTCCCCTCGTTGAACGCCGTCGCCTGCGCGAACGAGGGAATCAGCGCGAAGAGCAGCCTCGCCGCCACCCTGACGGTGACAGGTCTCTGACGCGTCGGCCCTCGCAGCGGACGGTCTGCGAGGGCCGGGCGTCGCCTGAGTCCGGAGGACCGGTTCGCATCCCCTTCGCTTCCTCGCCCAAGGGTTGCGTCGGCATCGCCGCGTGATCCGCTCCCGTGAGCTGCGGTTGGATGCCGCCCGTCGGGCTGCCCGCACGCTCGCCCGCCTGCGGGTGGGGCTCTTCTGTGCCAGCTCTAGACCGGATTCGGCGTCGGCACCACCACCGCATACCGCTACGTCACCGAAGCCATCCAATCTCCCACCCTCTACTCCGGCAAACACAAGAGACTCGGGATGAACGTGCAGGTCATCGCCGCCCCCTTCGGCCGGCTGCCGTGGACGTCGCAGGCCCGGCCCCGGCGCCGTCCAAGACGTCCGCGCGGACCGTGAACACGGCATTGTCGGTCTCCTCGCCGAGGCCGGCATCCGGTGCCTGGGCCGACACGGGGTAGCGAGGTGCCGGCGGCACGGTCCGCATCCCGTGGGGGTACGACGGGATCCCCTCCCCGCAGGCCAGCAGGCGGTGAGACCAGTCCACGCGAAGATCCGGACCTGGTCGAGCAGGCGTCGCCGCCCTCGGCTGCCGACGTCTCCTCCGCAAGCTCCGCTGCGCGGCCACCCGCCTTTCGAGCTTCGCCGTCACCATGTGCCGCACCAAGATCGGCCCTGCGGGGGAAGCCGCAGCCGACGCCTCGCCGGAACTGCGCCGCTACCTGGCCGCCTCGGCCCGTGGCTGCGCGCCAACACCGACTGGGCGATCGGCAACAGCCGCTACCCGCGCGCCGACGCCGCGCTGCCGACCCGATACACCGACACCCCGGTCGTCTCCAGACTCGAACCGCTTCCGTTGCCCTGCCCGGCCTGGTGGTGGGACCTGCTGTGAGCCCCACCGTCCAGGCGACCGCCCGGGTGACGAGCGTGACCGGCGGGGTCAGCCGGGAAGGCCTTCCGAGCACGCACCCCGTCTCGAGCCGCCACCAACCGCCCCGTGCGGCGCGGAAGGTGCGCCGCGTTGCTTCCCCATCAACCTCCACGTCACCGAAAGGCGGCTCGATGAACCGCTCCCGCACACACGCCGCTGGCCTGTCCTTGCTCAGTGCGGTGGTCATAGCCCTGCAACCGGCCACCGCCGCGCTCGCGGACGATCGTCCCACCAGCGGATGGAACGACTACTCCTGCCGTCCGTCGGCCGAGCACCCTCGGCCTGTCATCCTCGTGCACGGCACCTTCGGAAACGCCGTAGACAACTGGCTCGTCCTCGCTCCCTACCTGACCCGGCGCGGCTACTGCGTCTTCTCCCTCGACTACGGCCAGCGGGAGGGCATACCCCTGTTCCACGGCCTCGGCCCCGTCGACCGCTCCGCCCACCAGCTCGCGAACTTCGTCGAGCACGTCCGCGAGGCGACAGGAGCCAGGCAGGTAGACCTCGTCGGCCATTCCCAGGGCGGCATGATGCCGCGCTACTACCTGCGCTTCCTCGGCGGGGCCCCCCAGGTCCACGCCCTCGTCGGCCTGGCCCCAGACAACCACGGCACCACCCTGGACGGCCTGGCTACCCTCCTGCCGTCCGTCCCCGCCTCCGGCGAACTCCTGTCGGCGGCGGCCCCCGCCATCACCGACCAGCTCGCGGGCTCGGCGTTCCTCACCCGGCTCAACGCCGGGGGCGACACCGACGCCGGCGTCCTCTACACCGTCATCGCCACCAGGTACGACGAAGCGGTCACCCCGTACCCCAGCCAGTTCCTTAGCGGACCGGAGGTGAGGAACGTGCTGCTACAGGATCTCTGCCCTACCGACATCTCGGACCACGCTGCGATCGGGCTGTCCGACTACATCGCCTTCCACGAAGTGGCAAACGCCCTGGATCCCATGCACGCCACCCCCACCACCTGCGCCGACGCGGTGGCCTGACCTCCGTCGGCCCACCACTCCTCGTCCGCCTCGTCCGCTGAAAGAACCGCGGCGTCAGGCGTCCTCATGCTGGTCTGCGACGGCCTGAAGGGCCTGCCCGAAGCGGTGGAGACCGTCTGGCCGCGGACCATCGTGCAGACCTGCGTGGTGCATCTGCTGCGGAACCCCTTCCGCTATGCAGCCCGCCAGGACTGGGACAAGATCGACAATCCCCTCAAGCCCGTCTACACGGCGCCGACCGAAGAGGCTGCCCTGGACCGGTTCGCCGAGTTCGCCGACGCCTGGGGCCGGAAGTATCCGGCGATCGTGAAACTGTGGGAGAACGCCTGGGAGGAGTTCACCCCCTTCCTGCGGTTCGACACCGAGATCCGCCGCATCGTCTGCACCACCAACGCGATCGAGTCGGTGAATGCCCGCATCCGCCGGGCGGTCAAGGCCCGCGGGCACTTCCCCAACGAGCAGGCCGCCCTGAAGTGCGTCTACATGGCGATCACGTCGCTTGATCCCACGGGCAAGGGCCAGGCTCGCTGGACCATGCGCTGGAAGACCGCGCTGAACGCCTTCGACATCACCTTCGACGGCCGCCTGTCGGCAGCCCGTCTATAGCCCCAACTACCTAAGTTACACCGCTCGTTTGACAGACCCTGAGATCCGGGAGCTGACGCAATGTCGAGGCAATGAGAGTGATCAAGAGCCCGAGAACCCCGAAGATGGCGATGATCACGCTGGTGGCGACGTCCATGACTCAGAGCATGAGTCTGGCCTCTTACCAGCGCAAACAGCCGCGAAATGTATTTTCTGTTGAATTTCGGCAAGAGCGTGACCATTTACATATAAGCGGCCACTGTCACAGCCTTGACTAATTCCTACATGGCGCTTGGAGAAACTCGCAGTCAATTTGTCAAAGTGACAGTGACTGGCTGAAATGGGTTCATGAGAGGGTTCGTGCCCTCTGACGCCTATGCCGTTCCGCCCGACTACGTGGGATCGGCTACTGCTGGCCGGTCTCGACGAGGATGCGGTCGACCTCGGCTTGCACGGCGTCGTCGTTCCGATCGGGGTGCAGGATGCGCACCCCCGGGTCGACGCTCGCGGCCTGCGCCTGTGTTAACAGCCACAGGGTTTGGGGGACGCTGGTTGGGTCCTCGGTCACTCCGTCGCCGAACGCCACTCGGGGCCGCTCGACGACGAGCGAGGGCGTGAACAGCCGGCGGTCGAGCATGACCCGCCGTGCAGGATGCCGGCGAGGGCCGACGCCCGGTAACGCGACTTCTTCTCCCGGGTGGTCATGCAGCGCCGCATCCTCGCCTTGCCCTCGGTCGCAGTCACGGCGCCCTGATCGTCCATGCCGAATGTGGCCGGTGAGTAGCCGACGGAGGGTACGGCCTAGCGCAGGATTGCGTAGGACGTCGCCTGATGTTCGGCAACTCTGATCGCGAACTGCGACAGGGTGATGCTGGCACCCTCGGTGGGCGGATCGACAGGGCGGCCCATATTTCCCGGTCGTCGTCGAACGAGGCGCCGCGGCCAGGGCCGTGGTCGGGTAGGTAGGCGTCCGGGACGATCGGCCGCGCGCGAGCGATCCTGATGTCGCGCAGTCAACTTGACCATGTCTCGTCGAGTGCGTCCATGAGGTCGTGCAGGGGGCGGGTCGTAGTCGGAGCCTCCGAACGGGCTGCCGCGATGACGGCGGTTGGGGAACGCCTTGGGCACGTACGTCGCGGTGAGTGCGTCGACGCCGGTCGTAATGGTGTGGCCCTCGGCGTCGAGGGAGTCGACGATGCCGGCCGTGTGTGGGTGCTCGGTGAGCGGCACGCGAGTGCCGACCCGGTCGGACGTCCCCTAATACAGGGCGTGGACGATCCGCCCGCGCTCACAGCGTTCGAGGTGGCGCCACACGGTGTCGTTGTCGCCGCCGGGCAGCTCGCGCCAGAACGTCACGGCGCGCAGAGTCCCGTACGAGAACTCGGGTACAGCTCGGTCGGACGCATAACGGTGATCAGCGGCGGGCGGCATGGTCGGCATCCCAGGTAACGCGGAGGGGGGCGCACTGGCCGCGCGGTACGCGCTCGGCTGCGTCCTACGTACCTACCTCTTCGTGTCGGCAGCACTCGTCGTTGCCTTCGCGTCGTCCACCGACACACTCGTCCTGGCCTTCTGCGTCGGCGCCGCCATCGGAGTCACAGTCAACGGCTGCATCGCCGGCCTCTACGCCTTGACGCCGAGCGTCTACCCGGCACCGCTGCGGGCGACAGGGGTGGGAGCGGCGATCAGTGTCGGCCGCGTGAGTGCCATCACTCGATCACCGCGCAGGTCAGCATCGCCCCGACCCCTACCAACCCTGCAAACATTTACGCGAACGCCGGAAATACGCAGGTCCTTTAACCTCACCTGACGGCACGTCAGCAAAGTCAGCATTGAGTCAGCAAGTGTCCTGCCACAGCTGCCCACAGCCAGCCACACTGTGGCGTCGCCAACCACTACGGCCTGAGGTCGGCGAGCTGTTCAGGAGCTTTCCGGCAGGGGGGCCGCAAGCAACGAGGATCGCTGACCGCCTACCCCCCCCCGGCGGTCAGTAAAATCGACGCATTACCGAAGGTCAGCGCACCCTCCCTCGCGGTTTCAGCGGCACCGGGGGCAGTTCCGGAGCGGGCAGCGGCGCGCCGTCGTAGCCCTTCACCTCGCCGAACCGGGTCCCTTCCGTCCAGTCCCTGCGGGCCTGCTCGATCTCCTCCTGGGAGCGCCCGATCCAGTTCCAGAACATGATCAGCTCCTCCTCGAACGGCTCGCCGCCCAGGAGCATCAGGCCCGCGTCCGAGTCGGCCCGCAGGGGCAGTTCACGGCGGCCGCAGCCGAGGTAGAGCATGGAGCCCGGCACCAGGGGCACGCCGTCGACGTGGGCCTCGCCGCTCATGGCGAGGACGGCGTACTCGAAGTCCCTTTCCAGCGGCAGGCGTACGTCCGTGCCGGCGGTGAGGGCGAGGTCGGCGCCGACCAGGGGGGTGTACGTGGTGCCGGGCGAGGCGGCGCTGTCGAGGGTGCCGAGGAGCACGGTGGCCGTCAGGCCGGGGGCCGTGACGTGGGGCAGTTCGGCGTGGAACTCGAAGTGCGGGTCGGTGTGGCGGTGGGCGTCCGGGAGGGCCACCCACAGCTGGGCGCCGTGCAGGAGGCGGGCGTGGGCGCGCGGGCTCTCCTCGGAGTGGCTGATCGCGCGGCCGGAGGTCATCAGGCCCAGCTGGCGCGGGCGGATGGTCTGCAGGCTCCCGGTGGAGTCGCGGTGCAGCACCTCGCCCTCGTGCAGCCAGCTCACCGTCTGCAGGCCCATGTGCGGGTGCGGCGGGACCTGCATGCCGGGCTCGTCGGCGATGTCGTCGGGGCCGTAGTGGTCGACGAAGCACCACGCGCCGATCATGCGCCGGCCCAGGTTGGGCAGCAGGCGGCGGACCTCGGTGGACTCGCCGAGTTTCACGCTGCGCGGGCTCAGGAGTTCGCGTACGGGCTCCGCCACCACGAAGCCGCGGCCGCCGCACAGGCTGGGGACCGCGTCCCGGTCAAGGTTGCTCATACCGCCAAAGTAGCCCCCGGCCGGTGCTCCGCGTGGGGCGGTCCCCGAGGCGTCACCGTGGCGGGCGACGAACAGTAGTGGAATGTTCAACCGTGCGGCGTGGTTGGAGGGGCCGAAGGAGGTCTCTCGTGGACACGACGTACTACGACCACGGAACGCCGGCGGAGCGCTGGGAGCGCGCGCGGATGTTCTTCGACGCCAGGGACTACGCCGCCGCGGCGCGGGTCCTGGACGGACTGGTCGGGGAGGTCCCCGAGCAGACCGGCCCGCGGCTGCTGCTGGCCCGTTCCTACTACCACTCGGCCCAACTGCGGCGAGCGGAGGCCGAGCTGCGGGTCATCGTGGAGCGCGATCCCGTCGAGCAGTACGCCCGGCTGATGCTGGGCCGCACCCTCGAACGGCAGGGGCGGCAGGAGGAGGCCGACGCCCAGCTGCGGATCGCCTCGGCCCTCGGGGGCGACCTCACCGAGGTCTGAGCGTGGCATCCTGGCGCGATGGGAACCGCGATGGGAACCGCGATGGGAGCCGGGATGGACAATCCGCGTGATCGCGCCCCGCTCGCCGAGCGGGTCGAGGAACTGCTCGCCGTCGGCGGCCCGTTGCCGATCGTCGCGGCCGGGGACCCGGTGCTGCGGCGCGTGGCCGAGCCGTACGACGGGCAGCTTGCCCCCGCGCTCCTCGCGCGGTTCGTCGAGGCGCTGCGGCTGACCATGCACGCGGCGCCGGGTGTGGGCCTGGCCGCGCCGCAGGTCGGGGTGGGGCTCAGGATCGCGGTGATCGAGGACCCGGCGCCGGTGCCGGACGAGGTGCGGGTGGCACGGCGGCGGGTGCCGCAGCCGTTCCGGGTGCTGGTGAACCCGTCGTACGAGCCCGTCGGCGACGGGCGGGCCGCGTTCTTCGAGGGCTGTCTGAGCGTGCCGGGCTGGCAGGCGGTGGTGGCCCGCCCCGCCGAGGTGAGGCTGCTGGCGCGGGACGAGCGGGGCCGGGCGGTGGACGAGGTGTTCGCCGGCTGGCCGGCCCGGATCGTGCAGCACGAGACGGATCACCTGGACGGCACCCTGTACCTGGACCGCGCCGAGCCGCGTTCGCTGGCGTCGAACGCCGCGATGGCGGAGCTGTGGTCGCAGCCGACGCCGCGGCGGGCGGCGTCGGCGCTGGGGTTCGAGCTGCCCGGCCCGGCGGACTGACCGACCGCGGGCCCGCGGACGCCCGGACGGGCCCGTCAATTGTCCCGGTAGGTCTCCAGAAGCCTCAGCCACACCTCGCTGATCGTGGGGTACGACGGGACCGCGTGCCACAGGCGGCTGACCGGCACCCGGCCGGCGACGACGACGGTCGCGGAGTGGATCAGCTCTCCGACCCCGGGCCCGACGAAGGTGACGCCGCGCACGATCTCGTCCTCCAGGTCGACCACCATGCGGGCGCGGCCCCGGTAGCCGTCGCCGTACAGGCTCGATCCCGCCACCGCGATGGGGACGTCGACGGCGCGGACGCGGTGTCCCGCCCGCTCGGCCTCGGCCAGGGTGAGGCCGACCGACGCGGCCTCGGGGTCGGTGAAGACCACCTGGGGTACGGCGTCGTGGTCGGCGGTCGCGGCGTGCGCGCCCCACGGGCCGGACTCCAGGTCCGGTACCCCGGAGGCGCGGGCGGCGATGGCGGCGCCCGCGATGCGTGCCTGGTACTTGCCCTGGTGGGTGAGGAGGGCGCGGTGGTTGACGTCGCCCACGGCGTAGAGCCAGTCGTGGCCCGTCACCCGGAGGCTGTCGTCGACCTCGAGCCAGGAGCCCGGCTCGAGTCCGACGGTGTCCAGGCCGATGTCGCCGGTGCGGGGCGTCCGGCCGGTGGCGAAGAGGATCTCGTCGGCCTGCAGGCGGTCGCCGGTGTCGGTGACCGCCACGACGGTGCCGTTCTCGCGGGTGACGGACTCGACGGAGACGCCGGTGCGGATGTCGACCCCGGCCTCGGTGAGCGCGTCGGCGACCAGTTCCCCGGCGAACGGTTCCATGCGGGCGAGCAGTCCGCCGTCGCCGCGCACCAGCAGCGTGACCCGGGAGCCGAGGGCCTGCCAGGCGGTGGCCATCTCGACGGCGACGACGCCTGCGCCGACGACGATCAGGCGGCCGGGCGCGCTCTTGGCGCTGGTGGCCTCGCGGCTGGTCCAGGGACGCGCCTCGGCGAGCCCGGGCAGCGGGGGCAGCGCCGCGGCGCTGCCGGTGCAGACGGCGACGGCGTGCCGGGCGGTGAGGGTCCTCCGGGTGCCGTCGGGGTCGGCCACCTCCACGGTGCGGGGTCCGGCGAGCCGTCCCTGACCGCGGTACAGGTCGGCGCCGATGCCCTCGACCCACTGGACCTGGCCCTCGTCCTTCCAGTGCGAGGTGAACTCGTCGCGGCGGGCGAGGACGGCCGCGGCGTCGAGGGGTTCCTGGACCGCTCCGGCGAGGCCGGGCAGGCGGCGGGCGTCCGCGCGGGCGATGACCGGGCGCAGCAGCGCCTTGCTGGGCATGCACGCCCAGTAGGAGCATTCGCCGCCGACCAGTTCGCTCTCCACGATCGCGGTGGACAGCCCGGCCGCGCGGGTGCGGTCGGCGACGTTCTCGCCGACGGGGCCCGCGCCGATCACGACGACGTCGTACGTGAGGGAATCGGATTGCGTCATGGGGTCAGTCTGGTGGGTGGTGTGCGGCGTGGCCACATGGGTACGCGCGCGGAATACGCACGAGGTCGGCAGTGTTGTGCCGACGGCTTCTCCCCCGAATCAGGAAGAGGGAACACCTCATGACCAGCACCGTGGAACTCACCAAGGAGAACTTCGACCAGACGGTCACGGACAACGAGTTCGTGCTGATCGACTTCTGGGCGTCGTGGTGCGGTCCGTGCCGTCAGTTCGCCCCGGTCTACGAGAAGGCCGCCGAGGCCAATCCCGACCTGGTGTTCGGCAAGGTGGACACCGAGGCGCAGCCGGAGCTCGCGCAGGCGTTCGGTATCCAGTCGATTCCGACCCTGATGATCGTGCGGGACCAGGTGGCCGTGTTCGCGCAGCCGGGCGCGCTGCCGGAGGAGGCCCTCACCGATGTCATCGGGCAGGCCCGGAACCTGGACATGGACGAGGTCCGCAAGGCCGTCGCCGAGCAGCAGGCGCAGGCCGGGCAGAACGGCGAGGACGGCCAGTAACCTGCGGTTCGGCCGCCTTCAGCTCGACTCCCGGTGCACCACCTTCGCGCCCAGCACCTTGTGGCGCTCGGGCGGGGCCTCGGGGTCGTGCACCGCCCGGTCGACGAGCGCGGCCAGGTCGCGGCCGGCGGGCAGTTCCAGGTGGACGGTGCTCAGCCGGGGCCGCAGCAGCCTGCCCAGCATCAGGTCGTCGGCGCCGATCACGGCGGCGTCGCGGGGAACGGCGAGGCCCTCGTCCTGAAGGGCCCGCATCAGCAGCATCGCGTACTCGTCGTTGTACGCGAAGACCGCGTCGAGCCCGAGGGAGAGCCAGCGCGCGGCGAGGCGGGCGGCGTCGCGCTCGTCGTAGCGCAGCGGCAGCTCGGTGACGGTGGCCTCGGTGCCGGCCGTCGCGCGGCGCGCGCCGTCGAGGCGGGGCGCCGAGAAGACGTCCAGGCCCCCTTCCGCGGGCACGACGACGCCGATGCGGCGGCGTCCGCGGTCGTGGAGGTGGCGGGTCGCGGCCCGGCCGACGCCCTCCTGGTCGGTGAGCAGGGCGTGCGCCCCGTCGACGGAATCGGGGCCGAGGGTGACGACCGCCCGGGCGCCGGAGCGTTTGAGGATCTCCACACCCTGCGGGCCGATGCCGGAGCCGGGTACCAGGACGGCGACCGGGCGCAGCTCCGCCCATGCGCGGGCGGCGTCGTCGCCGTGGAGGCCGACGGTGCCGTACTGCACGACGGTGTAGTCGAGGCGGCCGAGCGCCCACTGGAGTTCGCCGAGGAAGCGGCTGTAGAGCGGTCCGACGGGGAAGGACGGCGCCGGCATCAGGACCATCCGGCTGTGCCCGGCGCGCAGTGACCGGGCCGCGGCGTGCGGGACGTACCCGAGCTCCCGGGCGGCCTCACGGACGCGGTGCCGGGTGGGCTCGCTGATCCTGACGGCGCCGGTGTTGTTGAGCACGTAGAGACGGTCGCGCGCGAGACGCCGGCCAGGCGGGCCACGTCGGCGCTCGTGGGCACGGAACGCGGGCCGGAGGAGTCGGGGGGCGGCGGATTCGGTGTCTGCACCATGTCGTACGGCATCCTGGCAGAAGCCGCTCACGGAGCAGCGGGCGGGTCAACGTCGTCCGCTCCGGGCGGAGTTCAGACCGGCGGTGCGGAGGGCGAGGGTGCGGTCCCGGCGGCGGGGAGCTCGGTGCGGGTCACCCGCGCGACCAGGTCGAGCCAGCCGGCCCGCACCCGCTCGGGGGGCATCCCGCACTGCTCGATGAGGTGGTGGACGAGGGGCGCGTCGAGGTAGGCCATCAGGGTGTGCGAGAGGAGTTCGCAGTCGGCGTCCGGCACGGCCTCCCGCAGCAGCAGCGCCACGTGCTGGCGCAGGAAGCGGCGCGGGGGGAAGGTGTGGCGCCGTTCGGCGCTGGGCTCCCCGGCCAGCAGCAGGTCGAGCTGGTCGACGGAGCGGCTCAGCAGGGCGCAGCCGAAGGCCCGCAGCCGCTCGACGGGTGGTGCGCCGGGGCCGAGCGGCGGCGGCCCGCTCAGGAGCGCGGCCTGGAACTTGCGCTCGGAGTGGTCGAGCATCGCCGCGAGCAGCCCGGTGCGGTCGCCGAAGCGGCGGAAGACCGTGCCCTTGCCCACGCAGGCCGCGGCGGCCACCGCCTCCATGGTGAGGGCGGCCGCGCCCTGCTCGGCGACGAGGCGCTCGGCGGCCTCCAGGAGGCGGGCGCGGTTGCGCGCGGCGTCGGCGCGCAGGCAGCGCTCGTCCTCGTCGATCCCGGAGCCGAGCTGCAGCAGCTCGGACGGGCCGGCGTTCTCCTGAGGCGATTGCGGGAGGGGCGGCAGGGCGGCGGACATGAAGCCAGCGTAAAGCACCGGGAAGAAAACTGGACCGCGGTCCGTTTGCCGTGCTAGAAAATTAAACGGACCCCGGTCCGGATCGTTTCCGCAGTGTTTCGGCCCGCCCGTCACCCTCTGTTTTCCGTGGGAGTACTCATGTCTGTCCGCATCCTTGCGCTCGTCGGCAGCCTTCGCGCCGGTTCGCACAACCGTCAGCTCGCCGAGGCAGCCGTCCAGCTCGCGCCGGAGGGCGCCGAGGTGCAGCTGTTCGAGGGGCTCGCCGAGATCCCCTTCTACAACGAGGACCTCGACATCGAGGGCAGCGTCCCGGCCGCCGCCGCCAAGCTGCGCGAGGCCGCCCAGGGCGCGCAGGCCTTCCTGCTCTTCTCGCCCGAGTACAACGGCACCATCCCGGCCGTCCTGAAGAACGCCATCGACTGGCTGTCCCGCCCCTACGGCGCCGGCGCCTTCACCGGCAAGCCCGTCGCCGTCGTCGGCACCGCCTTCGGCCAGTACGGCGGCGTGTGGGCGCAGGACGAGGCCCGCAAGGCCGTGGGCATCGCCGGCGGCAAGGTGATCGAGGACCTCAAGCTGTCCATCCCCGGTTCCATGACCCGCTTCGCCGAGACCCACCCGGCGGACGACGCGGAGGTCGCCGCGCAGCTGACCGAGGTCGTCGCCCGCCTGCACGGCCACGCGGACGAGCCCGTCGCCGCCTGACCGGCGCCGCAAGACTCACGACGGGACCGGAGCTCGACCGAGCTCCGGTCCCGTCGTGTGCCGGGCCACCGCCGCGCCGGGCGTCACGCCGGCTCCCGCTTCCTGGTCGTCCACAGGCTCGTCGCCGTCGTGACCGCGAGGACCAGCACGATGAAGCCGAGCGAGAACGGGATGCCGATCTCCGGCACGTGGACACCGGACTCGTGCAGGGCGTGCAGCACCAGCTTGACGCCGATGAACCCCAGGATGACCGACAGGCCGTAGGAGAGGTGGACCAGCTTCTTCAGCAGGCCGCCGATGAGGAAGTACAGCTGGCGCAGGCCCATCAGGGCGAACGCGTTGGCCGTGAACACGATGTACGGATCCTGGGTCAGCCCGTAGATCGCGGGGATGGAGTCCAGGGCGAACAGGACGTCGGTGAACCCGATGGCGAGCATCACCACCAGCATCGGCGTCATGACCCGCCTGCCGTTCTGCCGCACCCAGAGCCTGGTGCCGTGGTACCGGTCGGCCACACCGAAACGGCGCTCGATCGACTTCAGCAGCTTGTTCTCCTCGTACTCCTCCTGCTCGTGCCCTCCCCCGCGGGCGTCCTGGATCAGCTTCCAGGCGGTCCAGATCAGGAAGGCGCCGAAGAGGTAGAAGACCCAGGAGAAGGCGGAGATGAGCGCCGCGCCGAGCGCGATGAAGACGGCCCGCAGCACCAGGGCCACCAGGACGCCGACCATCAGCACCCGCTGCTGGTACTGCGAGGGCACCGCGAACTTCGCCATGATCAGGACGAAGACGAAGAGGTTGTCGACGCTGAGCGACTTCTCGGTGAGGTAACCGGCGAAGAACTCGCCGCCCGGCCCGCCGCCGCCGAGAACGAGCAGCCCCACCCCGAAGAGACAGGCCAGCACCACCCACACCGCCGTCCAGATCCCGGCCTCGCGCAGGGACACGTCGTGCGGCTTGCGCCCGATGAAGAAGTCGGCGGCGACGAGCACGCACAGGCCCGCGACGGTCAGCAGCCAGACGCTGAGGGTGACGTTCACCGGTACTCCTCGTGCGGGGGCGGGATCGCGGACGGGGCCGTTCCTGATCAGGGTGTTTCCGCGCCGCCGGGCGGGCAACCCGGGACCGTGCGCGGTACCGCGCGCCGAGCCGGGCGCGCGTCGGCACGACCGTGACGTGACGGGAGTCCCGGATGACTCTTCGGCCCTCACATCCGCACCCCGCCCGCCGAGGCCCGCGCATCGGCGTACTGGGTTCCTACGGCGGCTTCAACATCGGCGACGAGGCGATCCTGACCTGTGTGCTGAGCTGTCTGCGCGCCCGGCGCCCGGACGCACGGCTGGTCGTCCTGAGCCGGAACGCCGAGCACACCCGCGCCCACCACCCGGACGCCGACGAGGTGGTGCCCTGGGAGCGGGTCAGCCGCAACCACGTCCTGGACGTGCTGCCCGGCCTCGACCTGCTGGTGCTGGGCGGCGGCGGCATCCTCTACGACGGCGAGGCGCGGCGCTACCTGCGGCTGGTGCGCGCCGCGCAGACCCGCCGGGTGCCCACCTTCGCCTACGCCGTCGGTGCCGGGCCGCTCACCGACGCCGAGGACCGCGAGGCGGTGCGCACGGTGCTGGCCGAGATGGACGACGTCGTGGTGCGGGACGAGGAGTCGCGGCTGGTGCTGGAGGAGGTCGGCCTGGAGCGCGAGGTCGCGGTCACCGCGGATCCGGCGCTGCTGCTGGCCCCGGAGCCCTTCACCGAGGCGATGATGCGCGACGAGGGCATCCCGTCCGGCACCCGGCTGGTGGGGATGTCGGTGCGCGAGCCGGGGCGGGCCGCCGAGAAGCTCGACGAGGGCGACTACCACGCCCTCCTCGCCGACGTGGCGGACTTCCTGGTCCGCCGGCTGGACGCGCGCGTGGTGTTCCTGCCGATGGAGCGGCACGACGTGCGGCACGCGCACGCGGTGCTCTCCCACATGACGGCCCCGGACCAGGGCCGCATCCTGCACGGCGACTACAGCCCGGGACAGGTCCTCGGCTTCATGCGCCATCTCGACGTGGCCGTCGGCATGCGGCTGCACTTCGTGATCTTCGCCGCGCTCACCGGCGTACCGGTGCTGCCGCTGCCGTACTCCGGCAAGGTCTTCGACTTCGCGCGCCGGCTGGGCGCCCCGGCACTGGTGGGCGTGGCGCGGGAGCAGGCCGGGCTGCTGCTGGCGGAGGTGGACCGGCTCTGGGACGAGTATCCGCAGCGCAGGGACGACCTCGCGGACCGGATGACGGAGCTGTCCGCGTCGGCCCGCCGGACCTGCGAGCGGTGCGGGTCCCTGCTGGACCGGATCGCCGCCGCGCGCGAGCCGGGCGGCGCCCCGGCGGCGGGCGCGTCGGCGGCGGCCCCGGGGACCGCGGGCGGCGCTCCCTGCCGTGAGGAGCCGTACCGCGCCGAGCCGCGTCCGCTGAACGCCTGACCCGGAGGTGGCCGATGCCGGTCCTGGAAGAGCCCCGCGAGTCCCGCACCGTCACCCTGCCGCCCAGGACCGCACGGCACGGGGGCCGCTGCGACGTCCTGGTGGTGGGCGGCGGCCCCGCCGGGTTCGCGGCGGCGGTCGGAGCGGCCGACGCCGGGGCGGACACCGTCCTGGTGGAGCGGTATGGGTTCCTCGGCGGCAACGCGACCGTGGCACTGGTGATGCCGCTGATGTCGTTCCACAACGAGCACCGGCAGGCCGCGTTCACCGAGGCCGGGGACACCTCGCGGCTGCTGCCGACCGATCACGGCGAGGGCGAGCCGGTGGTCGCGGGTGTGCTGTGGGCCCTGCTGGACCGGCTCATGGGCCGGGGCGGCTGCCTGGCGCCCTCACCCCGGACCGGGTACACGGTCCCCTTCGACCCCGAGCTGTTCAAGTTGTCCCTGCTCGAGATGGCGGACGAGTCGGGGGTGCGGATGCTGTTCCACTCGTTCGCCTCGGGCACGCTGCCGCTGGAGGACGGTTCGGGCCGGCGGGTGGTGTTCGAGACCAAGTCGGGACCGGTGGTGATCGACGCCGGGGTGGTCGTGGACGGCACGGGCGACGGCGACGTGGCGACGGCCTGCGGGGCGCCGTACGAGATCGGCAGGCCGGAGGACGGGCTGGTGCAGCCCATGACGCTGATGTTCCGCGTCGCCGACTTCTCCCGGCCCGACTTCGCCGACTACGTGCGCGAGCACCCCGACCAGTGGCGGGGTGTGCACGGGCTGTGGGACCTGATCGAGGAGGCCAGGGCCAACGGCGAACTGCGGCTGCCGCGCGAGGACATCCTCTTCTTCGCGACCCCGCACCCGCACGAGGTGTCCGTCAACAGCACCCGCGTGAACCGGGTCCTCGGCAGCAGCGTCTGGGACCTCACCCGGGCCGAGTACACGGCCCGGCACCAACTGGCCGAGATCGACCGCTTCCTGCGCACCCGCGTGCCCGGCTTCGAGGAGTCGTACGTGGTGCAGAGCGGCACCCACGTCGGCGTGCGGGAGAGCCGGCGCGTGCTGGGCGACTACCGGCTGACGGGGCACGACATCCTGGCGGCGCGCATCTTCCCGGACGTGATCGCGCACGGCGCGTACCCGGTCGACATCCACAATCCGCGTGGCGACGTGCGGCGGACCAAGAGGGCCATGCCTCTCTGGCACGCGGGGCCGATCCTCAGGGCCTGTGCGCAGTCCTCGCCGCGACGAGTGGGCTGTGACGCGGGGCCTCCGCCGTCACGTCCCCAGGGCCCCGCGGATCGCCGCGAGCCATCCGTCGACCGGCCCGAAGGTGAGCAACCCGCTGCCCGCGCCCGCGAGTTCACCGGAGGCGGGCAGCAGCCTGTCGTACGTCCGCCGGAGCGCCGGGCGGTCGCCGAGGGAGAGGGCGAGCGCGGCCTCGGCACAGCACAGGGCTTCGTAGAGGAGGTCGGGCGGTGGCTCCGGCAGGGCCCGCAGGGCGCCGCGGGCCTCGGTATCACGGCCTGCGGCCAGGAGGGCGAACGGCTCGGCCCAGGGCCGGTAGGGCCCCCAGTCCGCGTCCGGGTCCACCCGCACGGGCCGTCCGTGGGCCAGCCGCAGGCCGAGCAGCGCCAGGGGCAGCAGCCCGCGCTCCAGCCCCGGCATCCCCATGCCGTCGAGCCGTGCGGCGGCCGCCCGGAAGGCGTTCTCGGCGCTGGCGCAGGACCCGCCGGAAACCGCCTCGCGCACGGCCAGGTACCACGTGGTGAAAACGCCGACGAGGGGACGCCCGTGGCGCTCGGCGAGTCGGTCCACGGCCCTCGCGTGCTCGTCGGCCGCGCTGAGGTCGGCGAGGGCCGCGCGGGCCTGGAGCCGGATCAGGTGGCCGAGCACCTCGTGGTTGACCATGCCGTGCCGGGCGCCGAGCGCGACGAGTTCGGCACCGATCGCGTCGCGGCGCGGCGCCAGGCCCGCGCGGGTGCAGGACTGCATGAAGAGGCCGTTGAGGGCGAACGCGAGCAGCGCGGGGTCGTCCAGGCCGCGGGCGATCCGCTCGGCCTCGGCGGCCGCCCGCGGCCCGCGCGGGGACCGCACGCCCCGCGATTCGAGGGCGACGGTGGCCAGCAGGCGGCAGCGTGCCGCGTCTGCGGTGGGATCCTCGGGCAGCGCGCCGAGGGTGCGCTCGGCGGCGGCGACGATCCGCCGGGCCAGCTCGGGGTCGTCGCTGCGGGTCCAGTTGGCGGGGACGTCGTAGGCACCGATCACCCGGGCCGTCAGGTCCGTGTCGCCCGTCTCCTCCGCCGCGCTGACCGCCGCCATGCGGTGCTGCCGGGCGGCTTCCAGGCCACCGCCGCCGGTGACGGCGAGGCCGCGCAGCAGGCCGACGGTGGATTCCAGGCGGGCCGGTGCCCCGGCGGCGACCGTGCGGTCGTACGCCTCGGTCGCCCGCGCCCACAGCCGGGCCGCCGCTTCCGCCGGTTCACCGGGCGGGTCGAGCTCCGGGTCCTGGGCCAGGATGCCCGCCTCCAGGCGGCGCAGCCGGGGTCCGGGGTCGAGGCCCAGGTCCCCGGCCAGCCGGGCGCGGGCCCGGCGCAGCACGGCGAGGGCGTCCGCCTGCCGGCCGGTCCGGTACAGGGCGAGGGCGAGCAGGCGCCAGGACTCCTCGCGCCAGGGGTGGTCGGCGAGGTGCGCGTCGAGGTCGGGGACCGCCTCGGCGGCACGCCCGAGTTCCACCAGCAGCTCCGCCCGGCGTTCCACGGCGCGCAGCCGCAGTTCGGTGAGCCGGGCGCACTCTCCCCTGGCCCAGTCCTCCGTGCCGAACTCGGCGTAGGCGGGCCCTCGCCACTCCTCCAGGGCCGCCCGCAGCCGCCCGGGTGCCTGGGCGGCGGGCAGCCGGTCGGCCTCGGCGACGGCGGCCTCGAAGCGCCACGCGTCCACGGCGTCCGGTGCCGCGCGCAGGGCGTATCCGGGGCCCTCGGTCACCAGCAGCCGGGCCGGGGCGCGCGGCGGACGGTCGGGTTCCAGGGCGCGGCGCAGGTCTCCGACGAAGGTGCGCACGGCGCCGACGGCCCGTGGCGGTGGATCGCTCCACAGGTCCTCGACCAGGCGGGCGACGGGGACGACCCGCCGCCTGGCCAGGACCAGCCGGGCCAGTACGGCGCGGTGCCGGGGGCCCTTGAGGCCGAGCGCCCGGCCGCCCCGCCGGGCGGTGACGGCGCCGAGCACGCCGAACGTGACCGCGTCCATGTGCCGTGTTCCGTCCGCTCCGCTCGCCACCGCTCGTGCCCTCCCCACGGTACGCGTGCGGGCCGCTGCCCGGCCGGTCGCCGAACGGTCGCCAACGGTCTGCCCACCGGGCCGACCGGCTGCTGACGGGTCGCTGATCGGTTGCTGATTCGCGGGCGGGAGCCTCGAAGGCGTCACGAAGGCGCGTGGCGCGAGCAGGAACAGAGAGGCACCGACCCCCATGGAACCCACGATCCCCGGCTTCACCCACGACCGTGTGACGGTCGCCGACGGCATCGGCCTGCACGTGGCCGTCGGCGGCACCGGCAGCCCGGTCGTGCTGCTGCACGGCTTCCCGCAGACCCACCTGATGTGGCGGCACGTCGCCGCCGACCTGGCGGCCGACCACACGGTCATCTGCCCCGACCTGCGCGGCTACGGCGCCAGCGACAAGCCCGCCGACCCGGACGGCACCGCGTACGCCAAGCGGACCATGGCCGCCGACGTGGTCGACCTGGCCCGGCGGCTGGGCCACGAGCGGTTCGCGCTGGCCGGTCACGACCGCGGGGCGCTGGTCGCGGTGCGCGCCGGGCTCGACCACCCCGGCGCGGTGACGCACCTGGCCGCGCTGGACGTGCTGCCCACCCTGGACATGTGGGACGTCCTGCGCGGCACGACGGCGGCGGTGGGCTTCCACCTGTATCTGATGGCGCAGCCGCCGGGACTGCCGGAGCAGCTGATCGGCGCCGCGCCGGACGCGTTCTTCGGTCACTTCCTCGACGTCTGGACCCGGGACCCGGACGCCCTGCCCGCCGACGTCCGCGCCGCCTACCTGGCGGCCTCCCGCGCGGCGGTGCCGTCCATCGTGGCCGACTACCGTGCCTCGGCGGGCATCGACGTCGACCACGACCGGACGGACCGGGAGCTGGGCAACCGGCTGGGGATGCCGGTGACCGTCCTCCAGCAGGACTGGGGCGCCGCCCTGGGCTACGACGCCGCCGCGCTGTGGCGGGCATGGGCGCCGGACCTGCGGCACGAGACCGTCGGCTGCGGGCACTTCATGGCGGAGGAGGCGCCCGACGCGGTGGCCGGGGCGCTGCGCGCCCTGCTGACCCGGTAGGCGGGACCAGCTCCGCCCGCGCACAACGGTCGGTTGTGCCTTCCGCCCCGCCGGTTGTTCGATCCGCCCGGCCCCGGATCGCTTTGACGCCGGCGTGACGAAGTCGGGTGTGGTCGAGTCGCACGTGGTGGGCGGCGGGCCGTGGGGGCGGGGGTTCGGCCGGCTGTGGGCCGCGTACGCGGTCAGCACGTTCGGCACGCGGCTCGCGTTCGACGCCTTTCCGTTGACCGCGGTCGTGGTGCTGGACGCCGGGCCGGAGCGGGTGGCGGCGCTCGCGGCGGCGGGGCTCGCGGTGGGCGCGGTGGCGGCGGTGCCGCTGGGGCCCCGGGTGGAGTTCCGGCGCAAGCGGCCGGTGACGGTCGCGATGGACCTGGTGCGGTGCGCGGTCCTGCTGAGCGTGCCGCTCGCGTACGTCTTCGGGCGGCTCGGCTTCGGGCGGCTCGGCTTCGTCCAGCTCCTGGTCGTGTCGGTCGTCGTCGCCGCGGCCGACATCGTGGGGTCTGCCGGCCGGCCTGACCGGGCCGCGGACCGCGGTCGCGCCGGCCGGCGTGCTGATGCTGGCGACCCCGCTCCTGCTGCCGCGGCGGGCCCAGGCACCCGCTCCGGCCCTGCCGGAGCCCGCCGGTGACGGGTGAGGCACCGGCGCTTGCCGGTGCCTCACGTGCGGCCGTCGGGTGCCCGTCAGCAGGCCCCGGGCACGTCCTCCGTGACACCGTTCAGCGGTGAGGACGGGTCAGTGCCGTAGGGGCGGGTGAAGGCCTCCATGCCGTGCCCGGCCGGGTCGGTGAAGTACACGCCCCGGCCGCCGTCGTTGCGGTTGATCCGGCGCGGGTGCCGGCCCTGCGGGTCGGCCTGGATGGGGGTGCCGCCCTCGACGAGCCGGGCGAGGACGGCGTCGAACTCGTCCTCGGAGACGAGGAACGCGTAGTGCTGCACGGGGATCTCGATGTCGACGGTGGCGAAATCGAGGGTGACGCCGTTGGCGGTCGTCACGGGCAGGAACATTCCGGCCGGCTCGCCGACCTCCAGGCCGAGGATTCCGGCGAGGAAGCGGGCGGACTTCTCCCGGTCTCGGGAGAGGACGATGGTGTGGTTGAACTCGACTGACACGGTCAATGCCTCCACGGGCATCTCCACGGCGCCTCCATGCCTCACCCGGACGGTGACCGACACGCGATGCCGCGCCGCGATCATAGTCCGCGTCCGCCCCCGTGTCCCGGCCTCAGCCGGACTGGTCGCTGTCCTTCATCGCTCCCCAGCCGTGCCAGCGCTCCACCTCGACGAAGACGCTGACCCGGGGGCGCTTGCGGTCCGGGTACGGGTTGCCGGTGTAGTGCCGGGAGAGCCGGTCGATGCCGGAGAGGTCCTCGTCGTCGCGCATCTCGGCGACGCGGCCGATGAGGGTGACGTGCGTGTACCAGTCGTCGCCCGCGAGGACGGTGAGGCTGACGCGCGGATCACGGCGCAGGTGGCCGAGGCGCACGCGGCCCGCGTCGAGGTTGATCAGCACGCGGCCGTCGTCGTCCCAGGCGTACCAGGTGGGCGTGGAGACGGGGGCGCCGTCCGAGCGGAGGGTGGCCATGACGCAGGGGTTGGGGCGGCGCAGCAGTTCTACGGCCTCGGCCGGCAGCGGCGGCTTGGACATGCGGGCTCCTCTGGGTGGTGGTGCGGTCCGGTCCGGGTCCGGTCCCGGTGTTCGGTTGTTCCGTGCCTCCGGTACCCCGGACGGGCTCAGTCGGTCGCCTTCTCCTCGAAACTGGCGAAGTAGGCCGCCGCCATGTCCTCGTCGCCGTGCCCCTGGGCGGCGGCCCGGGCGAACCGCTGCGCACCGGCGGCCGCGAGGTCCAGGCGGACACCGTTGGCCTCACCGGCCTCGACGATGAGGCGGGCGTCCTTCTCGGCGGTGGTGACGGCGAACTGGGCCGGCGTCAGCGCCCCGTCGCGGATCAGCGCGGCCTTGGCGTGGAGGTAGCCCATGTCGAGCGGACCGCCCGCGATCGCGTCGAAGAAGCCGTCCGGGTCCACGCCCAGCGCCTTGGCGAGCGACAGGGCCTCGCCGACCGCGTTGGTGGCGGCGAGGACCCAGCTGTTGGCCACCAGTTTCAGCCGGGTGGCGGTGCCGGCCGCGCCGTCCTCGCCGGTCCACACGGTGCGGGAGCCGACGGCGTCGAACACGGGCGCCACCCTGTCCCGTGCCGCGCCGGGACCCGCGGCGAGCACCAGCAGCTCGCCGGCCTCGGCGGGCTGCCGGGTGCCGAGGACGGGGGCGTCGAAGAAGACCAGGTCGTGTTCGTGGGCGAAGGCGGCCAGGTCGGCGACCGCGTCGACGCCCGCCGTGGTGGACTGCGCCCACACGGTGCCGGGCCGCAGTCCTGGCACGGCCCGCCGCATGACGTCGAGGGCGGCCGGGCCGTCGTACAGCATCGTGAGGACCGCGTCGGCGCCGCGTACGGCCTCCTCCGGGCTGTCGGCGACGTGCGCGCCGTCGGCGGCCAGCGGCTCGGCCTTGTCCCGGCTGCGGTTCCAGACGCGGACGCGGTGTCCGGCGCGGGCGAGGTTGCGGGCCATCGCGGCACCCATGATGCCGGTGCCCAGGACGCTCACGGTGAGCTGGTCGGTCATGACGTCGCCTTCTGCCTCGTGCTGACTCGTGCGGTTCATCGGCCGCCTTCCGGGCGCGGGCCCACAGGCCAGCCTGCCATCGGACCCGGGTCCCCGCGCGTCCGCGCGGCCACGTCCCGTACGGTACGGCCGTGAGCCCCTTTACCGACGACGTCGACAGCAACGGCGGGACCGCCCCCGGCCGTTACGGCCCCTCCGCCACCACCGAGGCCGACCCCCGGAAGGTGGGCCGGGTGCGGACCGAGTACTCCCCCGCGCACGACGGCGACCCCGATCCGGGCGAGATCGTCTGGACGTGGGTGCCGTACGAGGAGGCCGACGGGCGGGGCAAGGACCGGCCGGTGCTGGTCGTGGCCCGGGAGGCGGCCGGGACGGTGCTGGCGGTGCAGCTGTCCAGCAGGCGGCACGACGGTGACCGGGAGTGGGTGCCGATCGGGAGCGGGCCCTGGGACCGCTCCGGGCGCGATTCCTGGGTGGACGTGGACCGGGTGCTGCGGCTGCACGACGCCGGCATGCGCCGGGAGGCGTGCGCCCTGGACCGGATGCGCTTCGACCTCGTGCGGCAGCGGCTGCGGGAGCGCTACGGCTGGAGCTGACCGGAGCCGGCGGCCGCGCCCTCGGGGAAGACACGGTCGAACGCGGCCCGGACGGCACTGCCCGGGGTGCGGTCCAGGATGCCGAACGCCACCTGCTCGAAGGTCCCGGCGAACCGTCCGCCGGGCCCGAGCAGGGTCCGGAAGGCGCCCGCCACCTGGGCGGGGTCGTTGCGGAACACCCCGCAGCCCCAGGCTCCCAGCACCAGCCGCCGGTACCCGTGCGCGGCGGCCGTCTCCAGCACCCGCTCGGCGCGCGCGGCGAGGGCGGCGGGCAGCTCCGCGGCGCGCTCCGGGGCCGTGCGCAGCACCACGCCCGCGTTGGGCGCGGCGGCGGTGAGGAATCCGGCCGAGAACGGCTGGTCCAGCAGACGGCCCCGGTCGTCGCGGAAGACGGGCACGCCGGGCGAGTGGATGACGCGGTCCGTGTAGAACGGGTCGCGGTGGGCGCGGTGGTGGTCGTAGAACTCGGGGGCCCGCAGCAGGCAGGTGTACAGGGCGGAGGCCCGGCACAGGGCCTCCTCCTGGGCCTGGGCGCCGTTGAGGTAGCCGCCGCCGGGGTTGCGCGCGGAGGCGAAGTTGAGGACGGCGACCTCGCCGCCGAGCCGCCGGGCGGCCTCAAGGCTGCTCTCGCCGGTGACCTCGAGGACCGTCCGCACCGGCGTGGCGACGGGCGGCTCGACGGGCCCCGGACCGTACATGCGCGTGCCGTCCCGCGCCGCCTCGACGGCGGCCGCGACGGACACCTCTCGGCCGCCGGACGTGCGGTAGGACCCGGCCGCGACGATCTGTTCCGTCTGCTGTGCGATGCCCCGCAGGCGCGCGCTCACGGCGCCACCCCCGTGGACGTCGTGACCGCGCGCCGCGCGGTCTCCCCCGTGGTGCTCATGAGGGAATCCTGGGTGATGCTGGGGATGCGGTGCAACGGAGTTTCCCGACCGGCGAACGACGCGAACGACGGGGAAAGTCCCCGGGAACGGACGGATCGCGGAGATTGCCGAGCGGGAACGTCCCGATATGCATCCTTGTGCGGAGCGGCACGAGGGTCTTGGGTGGGACGAGTGTGCCGGCCCGGCCCGCCGTAGAAGGGCCGGCGGCATGGTGGAATCTCAGGAGGATCCCGACATGTCCGATACGGTTGGGGGCTGTATCCGGCCCCGTACCGCCGTCAGTGAGGCCGAGGTCGAGGCGCTGGTCCGCGGCATCTGCTTCAAGACCGGTCCGCCCAGGCTGCTCGGCGTCGAGGTGGAATGGCTCGTCCACGAGCTGCGCGCGCCGCGGCTCCCCGTGTCACCCGAACGGCTCCGTGCGCTGTACACCGCGCTGCGGGCCGTGCCCCTGAGGTCGGCGCTGACCGTCGAACCCGGCGGCCAGCTGGAGCTGAGTTCGCTCCCCGCCGCCTCGCTGACGGAGTGCGTCCGCTCCGTCTCCGCCGATCTCGACGCCGTCCGCGCCGTCCTGCGCGAGGACGGCCTCGCCCTGGTCGGCCTCGGCCACGATCCCTGGCACCCGCCGCGCCGCTACCTGCGGCAGCCGCGCTACGACGCCATGGAGGCCTGTCTCGACCGCTCCGGCGACGGTGGCCGCTTCATGATGTGTGCCTCCGCCTCCGTGCAGGTCTGCGTGGACGCGGGGCACGAGGAGCCGGGGCCGCAGGGGTATGTACGCCGGTGGTGGCTGGCCCATCACCTGGGCGCCGTCCTGCTGGCCGCGTTCGCCAACTCCCCGCTGTCCTGCGGCCGGCCCACGGGCTGGCGGTCCACCCGGCAGTTGCGCTGGACGCAGATCGGCGTGGGCCGTGCGGGCGGCCCCCCGCTGGACGGCGACCCGCGCGGCACCTGGTCCCGGCACGTCCTGGACGCCCCGGTGATGTGCGTGCGCCGGGACTCCGGCCCCTGGGACGTGCCGGAGGGCCTGTCCCTGCGGGAGTGGACCCGCGGGACGGTGCCGAGGCCGCCGACCCGGGAGGACCTGGACTACCACCTCACCACGCTCTTCCCGCCGGTCCGTCCGCGCGGCCACCTGGAACTGCGCATGATCGACGCGCAGCCCGGGGACGACGGCTGGATCGTGCCGCTGGCGGTGACCGCCGCGCTGTTCGACGACCCGGAGGCCACCGAGACCGCCTACCGCGCCGTCAAGCCCTTGGCCGAGCGCTCGCTCGGGCTGCCCGCGCCGCACAATCCGCTGTACGAGACGGCGGCCCGGGACGCCCTGACCGACCCCGAGCTGCGCGAGGCGGCCGTCGTCTGCTTCACGGCGGCGCTGTCCGCGCTGCCCCGGCTCGGCGCGGGCGCGGAGGTCGTGGACGCCGTCGGCGGGTACCTGGAGCGCTACGTCCGCCGGGGCCGCTGCCCCGCCGACGATCTGCTGGAGATGCCGGGCGGCGCGGACCGTGGCCCGCACGGGAGGGAGACCCGCTCATGACCGACCCCACTGACGCGACCACGGCCGCCGAGGCGACCGCCAAGGCCGAGGCGGCCGCCACCGCCGAGACGCTGCGGGAGCGGGCCCTGTCCACCCTCGTCGCGGCGCGGGAGCGCACCACGCTGCTGACCGGCTGTGTGGAGGGCCCCGACCTGACCGGCCAGGTGTCGCCGCTGATGTCCCCGCTGGTGTGGGACCTGGCGCACATCGGCAACCAGGAGGAGCAGTGGCTGCTGCGCGCGGTCGCCGGGCACGAGGCGATACGCCCGGAGATCGACAGCCTGTACGACGCCTTCGAGCACCCCAGGGCCGAACGGCCGAGCCTGCCGCTGCTGTCGCCCGCCGAGGCACGGCGGTACGCGGCGGACGTGCGCGGGCGGGCCCTGGACGTGCTGGAGAGCACGGCGTTCGAGGGGACGCGGCTGACGGAGGCGGGTTTCGCCTTCGGGATGATCGCCCAGCACGAGCAGCAGCACGACGAGACCATGCTGATCACGCATCAGCTGCGCAGGGGCCCGCAGGCCCTGACCGCGCCCGACCCGGACCCCGTGCCGCTGTTCACCGGACCGGCCGAGGTCCTGGTGCCGGGCGGCCCCTTCCTGATGGGCACGTCCACGGAGCCGTGGGCGCTGGACAACGAACGTCCCGCGCACCCGCGTGAGGTCGCGCCGTACTTCATCGACACCGTCCCGGTGACCAACGGCGCCTACCGGGCGTTCATCGACGACGGCGGCTACGACGACCCGCGCTGGTGGACCCCCGAGGGCTGGGACCACGTCCGTCGCCACTCCCTCACCGCCCCGCTGTTCTGGCGCCGGGACGGCGGGCAGTGGCTGCGGCGCCGCTTCGGGGTGACCGAGGTGGTGCCGGCCGACGAGCCGGTGCTGCACGTGTGCTGGTACGAGGCAGACGCCTACGCCCGCTGGGCCGGGCGCCGACTGCCCACCGAGGCGGAGTGGGAGAAGGCCGCGCGGTACGACCCGGCCGGCGACCGCGTGACGCGCTACCCGTGGGGCGACGCCGACCCGGGTCCGGAGCACGCCAACCTCGGGCAGCGGCACCTGCGCCCGGCACCGGCGGGCAGCTATCCGGCCGGTGAGTCGCCGCTCGGTGTGCGGCAGCTGATCGGCGACGTGTGGGAGTGGACGTCGAGCGACTTCGCCCCGTACCCGGGGTTCAGGGCGTTCCCGTACCGGGAGTACTCGGAGGTGTTCTTCGGCCCCGACTACAAGGTGCTGCGCGGTGGTTCCTTCGCCGTGGACGCGGTGGCCTGCCGGGGCACGTTCCGCAACTGGGACTATCCGATCCGGCGGCAGATCTTCTCCGGGTTCCGCACGGCCCGGTCGGCGGAGGTCGCCTGATGTGCCGTCACCTGGCCTACGTGGGCCCCGGGGAGCAGCTCGGCGCGCTCGTGGTGGCGCCGCCGCACGGTCTGTACCGGCAGTCGTGGGCACCCCGGCACCAGCGGCACGGCACGGTCAACGCGGACGGGTTCGGCGTCGGGTGGTACGCCGAGGGCGACCCGGTGCCGGCCCGGTACCGCCGGGCCGGTCCGATCTGGGCCGACCGGTCCTTCGCCGACCTGGCCCGGGTGGTGCGGACCGGCGCGCTGCTCGCGGCCGTACGGGACGCGACGCTGTCCGGCGCCGACGCGGAGGCGGCGGCGGCGCCGTTCGCCGCGGGGACCTGGCTGTTCAGCCACAACGGCGCGGTGGCGGGCTGGCCCGGTTCACTGGCGCCGGTGGCCGCGACGCTGCCGCCCGGGGAGCTGCTGGCGCTGGAGGCGCGCAACGACTCGGCGCTCGTGTGGGCCCTGGTCCTGGCCCGGCTGCGCGCCGGGGACGACGAGGGCCGGGCGCTGGCCGAGACGGTGCATGAGGTCGCCGCGGCGGCTCCCGCCTCCCGGCTCAACCTGCTCCTCACGAACGGCTCCACCGTCACCGCCACCACCTGGGGCGACACCCTGTGGTACCTGTCCCGGCCCGGGGGCGGCACGGTCGTCGCCTCCGAGCCCTACGACGACGACCCGCGCTGGCAGGAGGTCCCCGACCGCTCCCTGCTCGCGGCGAGCGGCACCGAGGTGCGGCTCACCCCGCTCAAGGATCCCGGCACGACCGCCCACGCAGACGCTTTCGCCACCCCGAAGGAGCCCCGCACGTGAGCCAGTTCCGTCTGACCCGGACGCTGCCCGAGGACGCCACGGACGCCGCCCTGCGCGCCGACGTCCTGGCGGGCCTGACGAGCACGCCCAAGTGGCTGCCGCCGAAGTGGTTCTACGACGCTCGGGGCAGCGAGCTGTTCGAGGCGATCACCGCGCTGCCCGAGTACTACCCGACCCGGGCGGAGCGGGAGATCCTGGTCGACCGGGCCGGGGAGATCGCGGCGGCGACCGGCGCGCACACCCTGGTCGAGCTGGGTTCCGGGTCCTCGGAGAAGACGCGCGTCCTGCTGGACGCGTTGACCGAGCGGACCGGGCTGAGCGGCTACGTGCCGGTCGACGTGAGCGAGAGCGCCCTCACCCTGGCCGGCGAGGCGCTCGTGGCCGAGCGTCCGGGGCTCCGGGTGCACGCGCTGATCGCCGACTTCACCGCGGGGCTGACGCTGCCCGACACGCCGGGCCCGCGGCTCGTGGCGTTCCTCGGCGGCACCGTCGGCAACCTGCTGCCCGAGGAGCGCGCCGCGTTCCTGGCCTCGGTCCGGGCCCTGCTCTCGCCGGGCGACACCCTGCTGCTGGGCACGGACCTGGTCAAGGACGAGGGGGTGCTGGTCCACGCGTACGACGACGCGGCGGGGGTGACGGCCGCGTTCAACAAGAACGTGCTGTCGGTGGTGAACCGCGAGCTGGAGGCCGACTTCGCGCCCGCGGCCTTCGAGCACGTGGCGCTGTGGAACGCCGAACGGGAGTGGATCGAGATGCGGTTGCGCTCGCGCACCGCGCAGACCGTCAAGGTCCAGGCGCTCGACCTGGCCGTGGACTTCGCGGACGGGGAGGAGCTGCGCACCGAGGTGTCCGCGAAGTTCCGCCGCGAGGGCGTGCGGACCGAGCTGGCGGCGGCCGGTCTCGACCTGACCCACTGGTGGACGGACGGGGAGGGCCGTTTCGCCCTGTCGCTGAGCGTGGTGCGCTGAGTCTGGTGAGCTGAGCGCCGTGCGCTGAGCGCACCCGCGCGTCGGCGGTGCCGAGCCGGAGCGGTCCGGACCCGGTGTGCCCGGGTCCGGACCGCGTCGGTCAGCGCGCGTTGGCGTCCAGCAGCCCGGTGATGCGGTCGGAGGCCTTCCGGGCCTCCGCCTTCGCGTCCGCGCCCTTGAGCACCTTCGTCATGTACGCCTTGATCGGATTGTCGGCCTCGACCGCGCCCCAGCGGGGCGTACCGGGGGTCGCCCGGCCCTGGGCGGCGCCGGCCGCCATCGCCTCGATCCCCTCCTCGCCCGACACGTCCTCGGCGAGCGACTTCTTGTTGGGGACGTAGTTCATGGTGCGGGCCAGGTCGGTGTTCCACTCGGTGCTGACGAGCGCCTCGACCACGGCGCGGGCCCCGTCCTCCTGGTCGGTGTTCTTCGGGACGACGAGGTCGGAGCCGCCGGTGAAGACGGCCCCGGGCCGGCCGGCGCTCCTGCCGGGCACCGGGAAGAAGCCGATCTTCCCCTTGAGGCCGGGGTTCTCGCGCAGGATGGACTGGGCCTGGCCCGGCACGGCGATGATCTGCGCGGCCCGCCCCTCGGCGAAGACGCCGGACTGCGGCGGGTGTTCCTCGTCCGCGTCGACCGGCCCGTCGCCCAGGGCCTGGAGTTCGCGGTAGAAGTCCATGCCGCGCAGGGCCGCCTCGGAGTCCAGGGCGCCGGTCCAGACACCGCCCTCGCCGTCCTGGGTGGCCAGCTCGCCGCCCTCGTCCCAGATGAAGCCGGAGAGCGTGTACCAGTCCTGGCCGGCCAGGTAGATGCCCTGGTCACCGTTCTTGTCGAGCTTCTCGGTGGTGGCGAGCCACTCCTCACGGGTGCGGGGCGGCTCGCCGACGCCGGCCTGCTCGAAGAGGTCCTTGCGGTAGATGACGACGCGGTTGGCGGCGTACCAGGGGATGCCGAACTGCTGGGACATCCACTGTCCGGGTTCGGCGAGGCCCGGCAGCCAGTCGCGGATGCCCCAGTCGCGCATCGACTCCAGGGTCAGGTCCTGCAGCAGGCCGCCCTCCGCGTACTGCGGAACCTGGGTGTTGCCGACCTCGACGACGTCGGGCCCGTCGGTCCCGTCGGCCTTCAGCGCGGCCTGCACCTTGTCGCCGATCCCGGTCCACTCCTGGATGCGGATGTCCAGGTCGAGGTCGGGGTGGTCGGCCTCGAAGTCCTCGGTGAACCGCTTCAGGAAGTCCTGCGAGGCGCTGTCCTTCATGAGCCACAGGGTGACGGTGCGCCCCCCGCTCCCGCCGTCCTGCGAGACCAGCCCGCAGCCGCTGAGCACGGAGGCGGACACACAGACAAGGGCGAGGAGGCGACGTCTCACGAGGGGTCCTTCTGGCTGACGAACACAGGGCTGAGGCAGGGGGACCTGCCCACGCGAAGGGAGACCCGACGTGGGGGACGAGCCCGAGGCTCGAACGGGTGTCTGGGATTTTGGTATGGACCAATACAAAGGTCAAGGGGAGTACCGGAGGGTTTCCGCCAGGAAGGCCGATGCCTCGCGCTCCGTCCCGACTTGGGGCACGGTGGAGTGACGCAGAGCACACCGCCGTCCTGCGGAAGGGAGCCCCGCATGTCCAACCACACCTACCGGGTCACCGAGGTCGTCGGCACCTCGCCCGACGGCGTCGACCAGGCCGTCCGCAACGCCATCACCCGCGCCTCGCAGACCCTGCGCAAGCTGGACTGGTTCGAGGTGACGCAGGTGCGCGGCCAGATCGAGGACGGGCAGGTCGCGCACTGGCAGGTCGGCCTGAAGCTCGGCTTCCGCCTGGAGGAGTCGGACTGACGCGCCGCTCGCCGGGGCCGGCCCCGGGCGGTCACGTCGGTCAGGTACGGCCCTCGCGCTCCTGCGCCGCGCGCAGTTCGGCCGACCGGGCCGCCCAGCGTGCCCGGAGCACGGTGAAACCGGCTCGTTCGGCGTCGTCGCAGACGAGTTCGTCGTCGTCCACCAGGATCCGGACCTCGCGGGTCCGCGCGAGCCGTCGCAGGATCTCCAGCTTGGTGCGCCGGGCGGGCCTGCGGTCGGCGTCGCCGCGCATGTGCACGGTCCCGTCCGGCAGACCGTGCGCGGCCAGCCAGTCGAGCGTGTCGCGACGGCATCGCTCGGGCCGCCCGGTCAGGTAGACGACCTCGCACTGCTTCGCGCTCTCCCGCACCAGCGCGACGCCTTCCGCGAGCGGCGGATCGTGCGGCGCGGCGGCGAAGAAGGCGTCCCAGTCACGCGGCCTGCGCTCCAGGAACCGCTGCCGGTGCGCGGTGTCGGCGAGAGTGTTGTCCAGGTCGAACACGGCCACCGGGGGCTTGCTGCTGTCGCTCACCCGGCCACCCTAGGGCGTGCCGCGCGACACCTGCCGATGAACCGGGAGCCGGAATCCGCGGGCCGGGAATCTGTGCGGCGTGCGGGCGTTGAACACCGTGTGACCTCAGTGATCTCCGGCATCCGCTTCTCCGTCCTCGACCGGTCCCGCATCCGGGCGGGCCGCACTGCCGCACAGGCGCTGCGCGACACCGTGGAGCTGGCGCGTGAGGCGGAGCGGCTCGGCTACCACCGCTTCTGGGTGGCGGAGCACCACGGCGTGCCCGGGGTGGCCGGGTCGGCGCCGACCGTGCTCGCAGCCGCCGTGGCCGGGGCCACCCGTCGCATCCGCGTCGGCACCGGGGGCGTGATGCTGCCCAACCACCGGCCGCTGGTCGTCGCCGAGCAGTTCGGCGTGCTGGAGTCGCTCTTCCCCGGCCGGATCGACATGGGGCTCGGCCGCTCGGTGGGCTTCACCGACGGCGTCCGGCGGGCACTGGGCCGGGAGAAGGACGACGCCGAGGACTTCGACGCGCAACTGGCCGAGCTGCTCGGCTGGTTCCGGGGCACCTCTCCCACCGGCGTGCACGCGCGTCCGGCGGAGGGACTGACCGTCCCGCCCTTCGTACTGGCCGTCGGCGAGGGCGCGGCCGTCGCCGCCCGGGCGGGGCTGCCGATGGTCATCGGGGACCTGCGCGACCGGGACCGGCTGCGCCGCGGCATCGACCGCTACCGCGCCGGGTTCCGCCCCTCCGAGTGGAGCGCGGAACCGTACGTCGTCGTCTCCGGCACCGTCGCGGTGGCCGCCACCGGCGAGGCGGCCCGGCGGCTCCTGGTCCCGGAGGCGTGGTCCATGGCCCACGCCCGCACGCACGGCTCCTTCCCGCCCCTGCCCCCGGCCGAGGAGGTCGGGGCACGGACGATGACCGCCAGGGAGCGCGACCTGTACGAGGCCGGCCTCGCGGGCCACGTCACCGGCACCGAGGAGCAGGTCGCCGCTGAGCTGGAGACGCTGGTGAAGGAGACCGGGGCGCAGGAGGTCCTGGTCACCACCAGCACGTACGACCGCGAGGCCCTCCTGGACTCCTACCGGCGGCTCGCCCGTGTCGCCGGTACGGGACCGGCGGGCGCTCCGGCGTAGAATCGCGGGGTTTGTCCCGCCCACCGTACGGAGTCGCCCGCGATGCACAGCCCCCACGATCCGTACGTACGGGTGCGCGACGCCCGCGAGCACAACCTCAAGGGCGTGGACGTGGACGTCCCGCGGGACGTGGTCGCGGTGTTCACCGGCGTCTCCGGCTCGGGGAAGTCGTCGCTGGCCTTCGGGACGGTCTACGCGGAGGCGCAGCGCCGGTACTTCGAGTCGGTCGCGCCCTACGCCCGGCGGCTGATCCACCAGGTAGGCGCTCCCAAGGTCGGCGCAATCACCGGGCTGCCGCCCGCCGTGTCGCTGCAGCAGCGGCGGGCGACGCCGACGTCGCGCTCCTCGGTGGGGACGGTCACCAACCTCTCCAACTCCCTGCGGATGCTCTTCTCCCGCGCCGGCGACTACCCGCCGGGCGCCGAGCGGCTGGACTCCGACGCCTTCTCGCCGAACACGGCGGCCGGGGCCTGCCCGGAGTGCCACGGGCTCGGCCGGGTGCACCGCACGACCGAGGAACTGCTGGTCCCGGACCCGTCGCTGTCGATCCGGGACGGGGCGATCGCCGCGTGGCCGGGTGCCTGGCAGGGCAAGAACCTCCGGGACGTCCTGGACGCGCTCGGGTACGACGTGGACCGGCCCTGGCGCGACCTGTCCGCCGAGGCGCGGGAGTGGATCCTGTTCACCGACGAGCAGCCGGTGGTCACGGTGCACCCGGTGCGGGAGGCGGGACGCATCCAGCGGCCGTACCAGGGCACCTACATGAGCGCCCGGCGCTATGTGATGAAGACGTTCGCGGACTCCAAGAGCGCCACGCTGCAGGCGAAGGCCGAGGGGTTCCTCACCAGCGAGCCGTGCCCGGTGTGCGGTGGTGCCCGGCTGCGGGCCGAGTCCCTCGCCGTGACCGTCGGCGGACGCACCGTCGCCGAGCTGGCCGCGCTGCCGCTCACCGAGCTGGTGGGACTGCTGCCGGCCGAGGGCGAGACCGCCAGGGTGCTCACCGAGGACCTCACCTCCAGGATCGCGCCGGTCGTCGAGCTGGGGCTCGGGTACCTGAGCCTCGACCGCCCCACCCCGACCCTGTCGGCGGGCGAGCTGCAGCGGCTGCGGCTGGCGACCCAGCTGCGTTCGGGGCTGTTCGGTGTCGTGTACGTCCTCGACGAGCCCTCCGCCGGCCTGCACCCGGCGGACACCGAGGCGCTCCTCACGGTGCTGGAGCGGCTGAAGGCGGCCGGCAACTCGGTGTTCGTGGTGGAGCACCATCTGGGCGTGATGCGCGGGGCCGACTGGATCGTGGACGTCGGTCCGCGGGCGGGCGAGCACGGCGGACGGGTGCTGTACAGCGGCCCGGTCGACGGCCTGGCCCAGGTCGCGGAGTCCGCCACCGCCCCCCACCTCTTCGGCCGCTCCCCCGCGCCCGCGCGGGAGGTGCGCGTGCCGCGGGGCACGGTGACGGTCGGTCCGGTGACCCGGCACAACCTGCGCGGGGTGACCGCGCGGTTCCCGCTCGGGGTGCTGACCGCGGTGACGGGTGTGTCCGGCTCCGGGAAGTCGACGCTGGTCGGTGAGATCACCGGGGAACCGGCGGGGGTGGACCGGCTGGTCTCCGTGGACCAGCGGCCGATCGGCCGCACCCCGCGCTCCAACCTGGCCACGTACACGGGCCTGTTCGACGTCGTGCGCAAGGTCTTCGCCGGCACCGATCAGGCACGGGAGCGCGGTTACGGCGTCGGCCGGTTCTCCTTCAACGTGCCGGGAGGGCGCTGCGAGACCTGCCAGGGCGAAGGGTTCGTCAGCGTCGAGCTGCTGTTCCTGCCGAGCACCTACGCACCGTGCCCCGACTGCGGCGGCGCGCGCTACAACCCCGAGACGCTGGAAGTGGCGTACCGGGGACGGAGCATCGCCGAGGTGCTGGACCTGACGGTGGAGGCGGCGGCGGAGTTCTTCGCGGACACGCCCCCGGCGGCCCGCGCGCTCGGCGCCCTGCTGGACGTGGGCCTGGGGTACCTGCGGCTCGGGCAGCCCGCGACCGAGTTGTCCGGCGGGGAGGCGCAGCGCATCAAGCTGGCGAGCGAGCTGCAGCGGGGGCGCCGCGGCCACACCCTGTACCTCCTCGACGAACCGACGACCGGTCTGCACCCGGCCGATGTCGCGGTGCTGATGCGCCAGTTGCACGGGCTCGTCGAGGCAGGCCACACGGTGGTCGTCGTCGAGCACGACATGAGTGTGGTGGCCGGCGCCGACCACGTGATCGATCTGGGGCCGGGCGGCGGCGACGCGGGCGGCCGGATCGTGGCCGCCGGGACCCCCGCCGAGGTGGCGGCCGCCGAGGGGAGCGCCACCGCGCCCTATCTGGCCCGGGCCCTGGACGGCGGGAAGCGCCGGTGAAGCTGGTTCACCGGCGCACGGTCCCGCGCTGACGCCGGGGGACGGTCACTCGCGGCCCCGCCGCTCGTCGCCCCGCCGCATCTCGTCCTCCGTGAAGGACTCGGTCTCGGCCTCGATGCGCTCCTTGCGGACCTGGCCGCGCACCGTCTCGTTCTCCGTGAGCTCCTCCGTGGTCATCCGGACGCGCTCCACCGGCACCGTCTCCGTCTCCACGACGGGGCGTTCGGCGTGCAGCGTGACCTCGTGCTCGGCCTCGGCGATCTCAGGCCCGGCCATGGCCTCGTCACGGTTGGCCTCCGTGATGGGCTCGCGCACCACCCGCACTTCCTCGTGGGTGACCGGAACGGTCTGCTGGACCTCTTCCGTGACCACGTACTTGCGCAGCCTGGCCCGGCCCGACTCGTGGCGTTCGACGCCGACGTGCATCTGCTCCTCGGAGCGGGTCATGGCCTCGTCGCGGCGCATGCCCTCGCGCTCCATGGCGTCCTCGCGGCCGGTCGTGCCGCCCGCCGTTCCGGCCGTGCCCGCGGTTCCGGCGGTTCCGGCGGTTCCGGCGGCGCCCGCGGCCGTGGCGGTGCCCGCCGTGCCCGGTCCCGCGGCCCAGCGGCCGTCGTCGGTGCGCTCGGCCTCGGACAGCACGCTGTCCCAGTTGATGCCGTAGTAGTCGTAGAGCCGGTGCTCCTCGGTCTCCGACAGATGGCCGCCCGCGTCGACGTCGACCGAGGGCGCGCCCTTGACCTGGTCCTTGCCGTAGGGAACCTCGAGGTGGTCCTGCACGAGCGCGGCGTCGCGAATGGGCACGAAGGACTCGGCAGAGCCGAACATGCCCGTCTTGACGCTCACCCACTCGGGGCGCCCGGTCATGTCGTCGAAGAAGACATGCTTCGCGTCGCCGATCTTGTTGCCGTCCCCGTCGTAGACCGGTTGGTCCAGGACGTTGGCGATCTCCTCACGGGTGATCATCTGCCATCACCCTCCTTTCGAGTGCCTGCCTTCCGGTTGTCCGCATCGAGAGGGAAGGAAACGGCACATAGCTCACAAAACACACATACTTTTCGAAGGTGCTTTCCCGTGGTGGCCGTGGGCATGATCGCGCGTGCGGTCCTCGGCCGGGCCGAGCACCGCGCGCTCGGCGGCTTCGGCCAGTGCCCGGCGGTCGGAGTGGCGGCCGGGCGCCAGGGCGGGGCAGACCTCCACTTCGGCGGTCAGCCCCCGGGCCGACGCCACCCGCCAGAGGGAGGCGAGCAGCGTGTCGGCGCCGACGAACGCGGGAGTCGTGCTCACCGCCCGCTCCCCCGTGCGGTAACGGATCCGGACCGGCTGGACGGGCACCCCGGCGTCCAGGGCGGCCTGGAACACCGCCCGGTGGAAGGGTCCACGGGCACGTCCGCACCACGTGCTGCCCTCGGGGAATGCGGCCACCGCGGCGCCCGCGCGCAGGACCCGTGCCATCGCGCCGACCGTGCCCGGCAGGGCTCGCAGCCGCTCCCGTTCGATGAACAGCACACCGGCGCGCGCGGCCGGCCCGCCCGCCCCCGGCCAGCGCCGGATCTCGCTCTTGGCCAGCATCCTGGCGGGACGTACGGCGGCCAGCAGCGGGATGTCGAGCCAGGAGACGTGGGGGGCGACGAGGAGCAGCCCGCCCTCGGGGGCCGCCGCCCCCGTGACGCGGACCCGGACGCCCACGGCCCGCACGACCCACCGGCAGTAGCGCCGCACCACGTCCGCGGGCAGTTGGCGCCGCAGCAGCCGGGACGGCGCGAGGACGACGGAGATCCCGGCGAGGAGCAGAGCGGCGACCACGGCGAGCCGCAGCACGGCGCGCGGCACGGCCGCCTTGGCCCGTGGCCGCTGCACGCACGCCGCGGGGGTG
Organism: Streptomyces sp. BK208; assembly: GCF_004364245.1. Classification (GTDB taxonomy): domain Bacteria; phylum Actinomycetota; class Actinomycetes; order Streptomycetales; family Streptomycetaceae; genus Streptomyces. The sequence goes on from NZ_SOAV01000001.1 coordinate 627,026, forward strand.
CAGGGTGCGACGGGCGGCCGGCCGCTCATCGGGCCGGGGCGAGCGAGAGGAAGTGCCGCAGGTAGCGCGGGTCGACGCGGCTCATCGGCAGCAGCACGTACAGGTCCGCGACGCCGAAGTCCACGTCGTGCGCGGGCTCGCCGCAGACCCAGGCGCCGAGCCGGAGGTAGCCGCGCAGCAGCGCCGGCAGTTCGGTGCGGGCGGCGGACGGGGCGGCGCGCGGGATCCAGGGCAGCAGCGGCCGTACCCGGTACTCCTCGGGCGCCAGGTGCTTGGCCCGCACCCGGTCCCAGGCTCCGGCGGCGAGCGCCCCGCCGTCGGCGAGCGGGAGCGAACAGCAGCCCGCGAGCCAGGCGTGGCGGCGGTCGGTCATGTAGCGGGCCAGGCCGGCCCAGACGAGACCGATGACGGTGCCGTCGCGGTGGTCGGGGTGCACGCAGGAGCGGCCGACCTCGACCAGCCCGGGCCGGATCGCGTCCAGCGCCGCGAGGTCGAACTCGCTCTCCGCGTACAGCCGTCCGGCGACCGCCGCGCGGTCCGGGGGCAGCAGCCGGTAGGTCCCGACGACCTGCCCGGTGATCTCCTCGCGCACGAGCAGGTGGTCGCAGTACGCGTCGAAGGGGTCGACGTCGTACCCGGGCTGCGGGCTCGCCAGCAGGGCGCCCATCTCCCCGGCGAACACGTCGTGCCGCAGCCGCTGCGCGGCCCGTACGTCGTCCTCGTCGCGGGCCAGGGCGACGGTGTAGCGGCGGGCTTCGGGGGGCGGTCCGCGGTCAGTACGCCGGTCATGGGTGCTCTCCTGCTCGTGGGGACGGTGTCGTGGGGACGGCTCCGCCACAGTTCTTCCGAGGCCGGCTGTACTGCGCGTGACGAGTGCCGGGAGCGCGGATGTGGGCTTGCTGAATGCCGGGCGCGGCCGTGTGCCGGGTGCGCGCAAGCGAGACGGGGCCGGGAGGAGCACCTCTCCCGGCCCCGTCCGTCCGCACCTTTCGGCGAACGTCGGTGGGGCTACTTCCTGGCCACCTTGCGCGTGGCCCGCAGCCACTCCTTGTTCATGCTGGTGATGGACATCAGCGGGATGCCCTTCGGGCAGGCGGTCGCGCACTCGCCGGCCAGCGTGCACCCGCCGAAGCCCTCGGCGTCCATCTGCCCCACCATGTCGAGCACCCGCGTCTCGCGCTCGGGCGCGCCCTGCGGCAGGACGTTCAGGTGGTTCACCTTCGCGGACGTGAACAGCATCGCCGCCCCGTTCGGGCAGGCCGCGACGCAGGCGCCGCACCCGATGCACTCCGCGTGCTCGAAGGCGAGTTCGGCGTCCGGCTTGGGCACCGGAGTGGCGTGCGCCTCCGGCGCGGCACCGGTGGGGGCGGTGATGTAGCCGCCGGCCTGGATGATCCGGTCGAAGGCCGAACGGTCGACGACCAGGTCCTTGACGACCGGGAAGGCGGAGGCCCGCCAGGGCTCGATGTCGATCGTGTCGCCGTCCCGGAAGGACCGCATGTGCAGTTGGCAGGTGGTGGTGCGCTCGGGGCCGTGGGCGTCGCCGTTGATGACCAGAGAGCAGGCGCCGCAGATGCCCTCGCGGCAGTCGTGGTCGAAGGCGACCGGGTCCTCGCCCTTGAGGATGAGCTCCTCGTTGAGGGTGTCGAGCATCTCCAGGAAGGACATGTCGCTGGAGATGCCGTCCACCTGGTACGTGGACATGGCGCCTTCGGCGTCGGCGTTCTTCTGCCGCCAGACGCGCAGGGTGAGCTTCATGCGTAGCTCCGCTGGGTGGGGTGGACGTACTCGAAGACCAGGTCTTCCTTGTGCAGGGTGGGGGCCTCGCCGGTGCCGTTGAACTCCCAGGCGGAGACGTAGCCGAACTCGTCGTCCTTGCGCGCCGCCTCGCCGTCCGGGGTCTGGGACTCCTCGCGGAAGTGGCCGCCGCAGGACTCGGCCCGGTGCAGCGCGTCGAGGCACATCAGCTCGGCGAGCTCCAGGTAGTCGACGACGCGGTTGGCCTTCTCCAGCGACTGGTTGAACTCCTCACCGGTGCCCGGGACCTTGATGCGGCGCCAGAACTCCTCGCGGATCTGCGGGATGCGCTCCAGGGCCTTGCGCAGTCCCGGGTCGGTGCGGGCCATGCCGCAGAACTCCCACATCAGCTCGCCGAGTTCGCGGTGGAAGGAGTCCGGGGTGCGGTCGCCGTCGACCGACAGCAGCAGGTTCAGCCGGTCCTCGGTCTCGGCCAGCACCTCCTGCACCACCGGGTGGGCGTCGTCCAGGTCGTCCTTGTGGGGGTTGCGGGCGAGGTAGTCGTTGATGGTGGCCGGCAGGACGAAGTAGCCGTCGGCCAGGCCCTGCATCAGCGCGGAGGCGCCGAGCCGGTTGGCGCCGTGGTCGGAGAAGTTGGCCTCGCCGATCGCGAACAGGCCGGGGATCGTGGTCTGGAGGTCGTAGTCGACCCACAGGCCGCCCATCGTGTAGTGCACGGCGGGGTAGATCCGCATGGGAACCCGGTACGGGTCCTCGTCGGTGATCCGCTGGTACATGTCGAAGAGGTTGCCGTACTTGGCCTCGACCGCCTTACGCCCCATGCGCCCGATCGCGTCGGCGAAGTCCAGGTAGACGCCCTGTCCGCCGGGGCCCACCCCCCTGCCCTCGTCGCAGACGTTCTTCGCGGCGCGGGAGGCGATGTCGCGGGGCACGAGGTTGCCGAAGGACGGGTAGATGCGCTCCAGGTAGTAGTCGCGCTCGTCCTCGGGGATCCGGTTCGGCGGACGGTCGTCCCCCTTGGCCTTCGGCACCCAGATGCGGCCGTCGTTGCGCAGCGACTCGCTCATCAGGGTGAGTTTGGACTGGTGGTCGCCGGTGCGCGGGATGCAGGTGGGGTGGATCTGCGTGAAGCAGGGGTTGGCGAAGTGGGCACCGCGCCGGTGCGCCCGCCAGATCGCGGTCGCGTTGGAGTTCATGGCGTTGGTGGAGAGGTAGAAGACGTTGCCGTACCCGCCGCTGGCCAGGACGACGGCGTCCGCGAAGTACGTGTCGATCTTCCCGGTGATCAGGTCCCGGGCGACGATGCCGCGTGCCCGGCCGTCCACCACGATCAGGTCGAGCATCTCGGTGCGCGGGTGCATCTCGATGGCGCCGGCCGCGATCTGCCGGCTGAGCGCCTGGTACGCGCCGAGCAGCAGCTGCTGTCCCGTCTGGCCGCGGGCGTAGAAGGTGCGGGAGACCTGGACGCCGCCGAAGGACCGGGTGTCGAGCAGACCGCCGTACTCGCGGGCGAAGGGCACGCCCTGGGCGACGCACTGGTCGATGATCTCGACGGAGATCTGCGCGAGCCGGTGCACGTTGGACTCGCGGGAGCGGAAGTCGCCGCCCTTGACGGTGTCGTAGAACAGGCGGTGGATCGAGTCGCCGTCGTTGCGGTAGTTCTTCGCGGCGTTGATGCCGCCCTGCGCGGCGATGGAGTGGGCCCGGCGCGGGGAGTCCTGGTAGCAGAACTGGACGACGTGGTAGCCCTGTTCGGCGAGGGTCGCGCCGGCGGAGCCGCCCGCGAGACCGGTGCCGACGACGATGACGGTCTTGCCGCGCCGGTTGGCGGGGTTGACCAGCTTCGCCTCGAAGCGGCGCGTGTCCCAGCGCTCGTCGACGGGTCCGGCCGGGGCCTTGGTGTCGGCGACCGGCTCGCCGGTCGTGTAGTCGGCGTAGGTTGTCATGTCAGCTCACCACTCCGGTCATGACGCCCACGGGTACGGCGATGAAGCCGATCGTGAGCAGCAGCGCGAGGACGTTCGCGGTCGTCTTCAGGACGCGGTCGCGGGTACGGCTGCCCGCGCCGAGGGTCTGGGCGGCGCTCCAGAAGCCGTGCCGGATGTGCAGGCCGAGGGCGAGCATCGCGACGATGTAGACGACATTGCCGTACCAGGTGGAGAAGGTGTCCACGACGTTCTGGTAGGGCTTGCCGGTCTCGAAGCCGCCGGAGTGCACGGTGCCGGTGGTCAGGTCGAGGAGGTGCCAGACGATGAACAGGCCCAGGATGACGCCGCCCCAGCGCATGGTGCGGGTGGCGTAGCCGGCGCGTGCCTTCTTGTGCACGTACTTGCTGGGCCGGGCCTTGATGTCGCGGCGGCTGAGCTGGTACGCGGAGACGGCGTGGGCGACGACGGCGACGACCAGCACCACGCGGATCAGCCAGAGCGTCCACTCGTAGTGCATGAACGGCTCGCCGACCGTGCGCAGCCAGTGGGCGTAGTGGTTGAACTCCTCGGTCCCGAAGAAGATCTTCAGGTTTCCGATCATGTGGGCGACCAGGTAGAGCAGCATGACGAGACCGCTGACCGCCATCACTGTCTTCTTGCCGACGGTCGAGTCCCACACGGTGCGCGCCATGGACGGCCGTCGGTCCGTCCGCGTTGCCAGAGCCATGGCACAGGACGCTACGGCGCCGAGGGCCCATCGGTCCAAGACATGGAACGCCTGGTTTCCATAGATACTGCCTATCGAGGTCGTATGCTCGCGGTATGCAGTTGCAACAGCTCCAGTACTTCGTGGCGGTGGCCGAGACCCGGCACTTCACCCGGGCCGCCGACGTGGTGCACGTGGCGCAGCCCTCACTGTCGCAGCAGATCAAGGCGCTGGAGCGGGAGCTGGGCGCCGACCTGTTCCTTCGGGCGCGCGGGAACATCACCCTCACCGACGCCGGGGAGGCGCTGCTCCCGCTGGCCCGGCGCATCCTGGCGGACGCGGACACCGCCCGGCACGAGGTGCTGGAGCTGGCCCAGCTGCGCCGCGGCCGGGTCAGGCTGGGCGCCACCCCGAGCCTGTGCACCGGCCTGCTCCCGGACGTGCTGCGCGCCTTCCACGACCGCTATCCCGGCATCCAGCTGCTCGTCGAGGAGAGCGGCTCGCACGACCTGGTGCGGGAGCTGGCGCGCGGCGCGCTCGACCTGGCCCTGGTCGTGCTGCCGCTGCCCACCGCGTCACCGTCGCTGACCACGGTGGAGCTGCTGCGGGAGGACCTGGTGGTGGTGTCGTCCCCGGACTCGCCCCGGCCGGGCGGCGGGCGCCGTGCCGTGCGCATCACCGACCTGGAGGGTGAGCGTCTGGTGATGTTCCGGCACGGCTACGACCTGCGGGAGCTGACCGTGGCCGCGTGCCGCTCGGCCGGGTTCGAGCCGGACTTCGCCGTGGAGGGCGGGGAGATGGACGCGGTGCTGGGATTCGTACGGGCCGGGCTCGGCATGGCGGTGGTCCCGCGCATGGTGGCCGCCCGCTCCGGGCGCGGGCTGCGGGTGACCCCGCTGGCCCGGCCCGGGCTGCACCGGACCATCGCGCTGGCCCACCGCAGCGACGTGGCCCCGCCGAGGGCGGCGCGGGAGCTGCAGCGGATGCTGCTGGAGCGGTGACGGCGCGGGCCGCCGGGGCGGTGGCGGTGCGGGTCAGGCGAGCGCGGCGGGCCTGAGGACCTCCTCGCACCAGCGGCGGAAGCTCGTCGGCGCGGTGTCCGGGGTGCTGGGCTCGGACGGGCCGTAGAAGCCCTGGGCGTCCATCGCCGAGGCCATGTCGGCCAGGCCCTGGGCGCCCGCCTCGCTCGCCCCGAACCGCAGGGCGGACGCCCGGTACTCCTCCGGGGTGCTCTCGCGCACCCGTACCGGACGGTCCAGCACCTCGGACAGGACCTCCGCCATGCCCGCGGGGGTCAGCGCGTCGGGGCCGACCAGGGGGACGTCGGCGCGGCCGGTCCAGGAGCCGTCGAGCAGCAGACGTGCGGCCGTGGCGGCGATGTCGGCGGTGGCACAGGTGCGCAGGACCCGGTCCGCGGCGTACGCCACGCGGAACTCGCCCATCTCGCGCAGGCCGGCCGCCTGCCCGAGCAGGTTCTCCATCAGGAAGGGCGGGCACAGCGCCCGGTAGTGCACGCCGGTGGCCGCGATCCGCTCGTCCATGGCGAGCGAGGCGGAGATCGGTCCGGCGTCCTTCGCCACGCCGCGTCCCAGGCTGGAGACGGCCACGATCCGAGGGACGCCCTGGCGCGCGATCACCTCGCACAGGGGCTGCGTGAAGGCGCGGAAGTGGCCCTCGACGCTGTCGGCGCCGGGCGCGGGCGGCACCAGCCAGAACACCTGGTCGGCGCCCTCGCAGGCCGCGCCCAGGACCTCGGGGTCGGCGTGCGAGCCCTGGAACACCTCGGCCCGCTCCCGGCCCCGGGCGGTGAGACGGCCGGGATCGCGGACGATCACTCGGACCGCGGCTGCGCCGTCCCGGGCGTCGAGGCCGTCCAGGACGTGGTCGAGGACCTGCCGGCCGATGCCGCCGGTCGGGGTGGTGATGACGATCACGGGTACAACTCCGGTTCGGGTGAGGAGGGGAGAGAGGAACCGCGCCGGGGCGGGAAGCCGGTCCCGTACGCTGTCCGGCGCCCTTCCATCCTGTTCGCCGGCCGGGCGGAACTGAAGGACCGGTCGGGTCCCGGTTGTTACCCTGAGAGCAATACCGGACGCACCTCCCGGGAGGCGGACATGGAGTCGCGATCCCTGCGCTACTTCGTGGCGGTGGCCGAGGAGCTGAACTTCGCACGCGCCGCCGAGCGCCTGGGCATCTCCCCACCGCCCCTGTCGAGGGCGATCCGCCGCCTGGAGGCCGAGCTGGGGGTCCCCCTGTTCGAGCGGACCACGCACCGGGTCACCCGGACCCCGGCGGGCGACGTGCTGCTCGCCGAGGCACGCGTCGCGCTCGACGCCCTGGAGGCCGCGGGGCGGCGGGCCAGGCGCGCGGCCGAGGGGCCGAAACTGGTGCTGGCCGTGAAGGCGGACGGGGACGCGGGACTGCTGGAGCCGATACTCGCCCGCTACGCGGCCGAGCCCGGGGCCGTGCCGGTCGCCGTCCGGCTGTGCGGGTGGCAGGAGCAGCCGCGGCTGCTGCGCGGCGGCGAGGCCGACGTCGCCCTGGTCCACGCGCCGTTCGACGGCACCGGCCTCGACTCCGAGACGCTGGCCGCCGAAGCGCGCGTCGCCGTGCTCGCCGCGGACCACCCGCTCGCCGGACGCGACCGCCTGGAGCTGGCCGACCTCGGCCTGGACGCGGACGGCGTGCAGAGGTACGTCGACGAGGCCCGGCGCGGCCACGACGACCTGGCGCAGGTGCTCACGGCCGTCTCCCTCGGCAAGGTCGTCACCCTGCTGCCCGCGTCGGTCAGCGCCCGCTATCCACGCCCGGGCGTCGCCTACCGCCCGGTCCTGGACGCACCGCCGGTCGTCCTCTCCCTCGCCTGGCCCAGCCAGTCACGCTCGACCGCCACCGCCGCCTTCGTGCGCGCCGCGACAGAAGTCGCCGAGGCCGCCCGCACCGCCACCTGAACCGAACGACGGCGCTCCCCCGTGCGCTCCACCGAGGCGGTCCGCGTCCGGGCCCGAGGCGGGGCGTGCGGGACGGAGGGCCGGCCGGCACACCACCGGTGGGGATCGAGCGGGGCTGCGGCCGCGGTCAGCCCGTGGCGTCCACCAGCGCCAGCTCGTGCAGCCGCTCCGGCGGGCCCGGGCGTGCGTAGTACCAGCCCTGGGCCGTGTCGCAGCCCAGTATGCGCAGCTGCTCGGCCTGGGCGCCGGTCTCCACGCCCTCCACGGTGACCGCGAGGTCCAGGCTGTGGGCCAGCGCGACGATCCCTTCGACGATCTTCAGGTCGACGGGGTCCGCCGGGAACTGCTGCATGCTCTGCGTGAACGAGCGGTCCAGCTTGAGGACGCTCACCGGCAGCCGGCGCAGGTTGGCCAGGTTGGAGTAGCCGGTGCCGAAGTCGTCCAGGGCGATGTCCACCCCCATCTCGGCCAGTCGGCGCAGCGGCTTCAGCAGGTCGTCGTCCGCACCGATCAGCGCCGACTCCGTCACCTCCAGGCACAGCGCGTCGGGCGTGACACCGGCCCGCTCCAGGATCTCCACGGTGTCCTGGACCAGTCCCGGGTGGGTGAGCTGGCAGGGCGAGAGGTTGACGTTGATGCGCAGCGGGCCCGCGACGGTCGTCTCGCCGTACCGCTCCCGCCACAGGCGGGCCTGGCGCACGGACTGTTCGAGGACCCAGCGGCCCAACGGCACGATCAGGCCCGTGTGTTCGGCGAGCGGGATGAAGCGGTCGGGACCGAGCACCCCGTGCTGCGGGTGCAGCCAGCGCACCAGCGCCTCGGCGCCGCGCACACTGCCGTCGCCGAGGTGGACCAGCGGCTGGTACTCGATGAAGAACTCGCCGCGCTCCAGGGCGGCCGGCAGCGCGGTGGTCAGCCCGTGCCGGGTGATGACGCGGGCGTCGGCCTCCGGGTCGGCCAGCTCGAAGCGGTTGCCGCCCGCCGACTTGGCCCGGTACATCGTGATGTCGGCGCTGCGCAGCACCTCGGCCGGGCTGCGCTCGCCCGCCGGGCCCTCGACGACGCCGATGCTGCCGCGCACGGTCAGGTCGCGCCCGTCGACGCTGACCGGGGCGAGCAGCGCGTTCATGATGCGCCCGGCCAGCTCGTCGACCTCGCGCCGGGTGTCGGGGCCCGTGGTCAGTGCCACGAACTCGTCGCCGCCCAGCCGGGCCACCATCTCACCGGGCGCGGTGGCGCAGGCCTGGAGCCGGTCGGCGACCTCCACCAGCAGCCGGTCACCGGCGGCGTGGCCGAGGCTGTCGTTGACGGCCTTGAAGCCGTCCAGGTCGAGGTAGCACAGGCCGAAGCGCTGGCCGGGGCCCGCGTTCAGGGCCTTCTCCAGCCGCTCGAAGAAGAAGCTGCGGTTGGGCAGGCCGGTGAGCGCGTCGTGGGTGGCCTCGTAACGCAGCCGCAGGTTGAGCAGCCGCCGTTCGGTGGTGTCCTCCATCAGCGCGAGCTGGTACTGCGGGGCGCCGTCGGCGTCGCGCAGCAGGGAGACGGTGAGGTTGGTCCACAGGACCGTGCCGTCGGGCCGGTAGAAGGCCTTCTCGACGTGGTAGTGCTCGCGCTCGCCGCGCACCAGCTCCTCGTAGAGCCGCCAGATCTGCGGCGCGTCGTCGGGGTGCGTCCACTCGGTCGCCCGGCGGCCGCCGAGCACGGGGTCGGGGATGCCGAACATCCGCATCAACGCGTCGTTGACCTGGAGGACGTTGCCGTCCAGGTCGGCGATGCCGATGCCTATGGCGGCGCCCTCGAAGACCGCGCGGAAGCGGGCCTCGCTGGCGTGCAGCGCCTGGGCGACCACGCCCTGCGCCTTCAGGGCGGCCTGCGCGATGGCCTCCTGCTCGGCCAGGGTCCTCGAGCGCAGCGCCCCGGCGAACCCGGCCGCCATCGCGTGCTGGAGCCGCGCCGAACGCGCCCGCAGGTCCTCCGGGTCGCCGTCCTCCCCGCAGTAGAGCACCAGGTAGGCGTCGACGCAGTCGAGTGTCCTGGAGAGCGCCTCGGGGTCGGTGCAGTGCGCGTCGACGAGGGCGGCGCCGACCGCCCTGCCCTCCGCCGCGTCGAAGCCCCGCGCCCGCAGCACCTCGCTCAGCCGGCGGGCCAGCGGCAGCAGTTGGGCCTCGAACTCGGGCCGCGTGGACGACGTCGAGGTCACCGGGAACACCGCCCGGCTCCAGATCGTCGCGAACCGGCGCAGCCGGTCCTCCGTCCCGTCCGGCTCCGCGCTCACGCCGTACGCCCCACGCCGGCGAACCCTGAGAACGCGTACGGGTCCTCTTCCTCGGGCTCCCCCTCCGGCCTCCAGCGCGGCATCGGAACCAGTCCGGGTTCCACCATGTCGTACCCCTCGAAGAACCGCGCGATGTGCTCGCGCGAACGCATGATCAGCGGATTGCGGATGTCCTTGTACACGTCCACCGCGCCCCCGGCCCGCTCGGCGGGCAGCGGGATGTTCTCGTACGAGGCGTGCGTGAGGACGAGCAGGCTGCCGGGCGCGAGCGCGTCGCTCAACTCGGCCACCGCAGCGTACGGGTCGTCCTCGTCCGCCACGAAGTGCAGTATGGCAACCAGCAGCAGGGCGACCGGCCGATTCAGGTCGATCAGCCGCTCCACCCGGGGGTCGGCCAGAATCTCCCGCGGCTTGAGCAGGTCGCCGGCCACGACGTCCGCGTGGTCGACGTCCGCCAGGACGGCCTCGCTGTGCGCCACCGCCACCGGATCGTGGTCCACGTAGACCACACGGGCGCCGGGACGGCTGCGTCCGGCCACCTCGTGGACGTTGCCGAAGGTGGGGATTCCGGAGCCGATGTCGAGGAACTGGTCGATGCCCTCGTCGGCGGCGAAGCGCACGGCCCGGCGCATGAACGCCCGGTTGGACTGCATGATCTTGGGGAGCCCCGGCATGAACTCCATGGCCCGGCGGGCCGCTTCCCGGTCGACCTCGAAGTTGTGCGAACCGCCCAGGTAGAAGTCGTAGATCCGGGACACGCTGGGCACCGAGATGTCGATGCTGCGAGGGGCCCAGGCGGGACGCTCCATCTAGCTCTCCAAGGCATAGGCGGTCCGGTGTTCGAGCTGAGGCTACTGATCGCCCGCCAAAGGAGCGAGCCCAACCGGAAATTGACCGTCCGTTCCCGGTCACTGCCTGCGGCACGTGCCGTGCGCGAAGGCGTGCCAAAACACACGAACGGGACCGTCCCCTCCGTCTGCGGACGGAGGGGACGGTCCTGTGTCTGGCCGCCGGAGGCCGGAGCGCGGGGGCCGCTACTTCTTCGGCGCGCCGACCGGTTTTCCGTCCGGCTTGACGGCGTACCAAGTGCCGCCGACGCCTTGGCCGTTGGTGTCGCCGGCCTTCTTGTCACCGGCGAACGTGTAAATGGGCCAGCAGTCGATCGTCTGCTGGGCGGCTCCGTCGGGGCGGGTGAAGCTCATCAGCCCCTTCTTCTCGACGCCCTCGGTGTCGTTCGTCTCGACGGGCGCCACGACCGGCCACTTCGCCAGGCAGCCGCCGGTGCACGCCGACACCGGCTTCGGCCAGGCCTCGTCCTTCATGAAGCGGTAGACCGTCATGCCGTTCTTGTCGACGACGATCTCGCCGAGTTTCGGGTCCTTGCGGGTCGCCAGCCCGGCGGCCGGCTCGGCCGTGGCCTTCTTGCCGTCGGCGGCCAGCGCGTACCACTTCTTGCCGACGCCCTGGCCCTTGACGTCACCGGCGGCGGTGTCCTTGGCGTAGCGGTACGCGGGCCAGCCGCCGATCGTCAGTTGTTTGGTGCCGTCGGGGCGGGCGACCTCGCCGAGCAGGTCCGCGTCGATGCCCTCACCGGCGAGGGCGTCGTCGGCGGCCACCGGCGGCCACGCGGTGGCGCAGTCGTTCTCGCAGGTCGTCTTGGGGGGCTCGGCGGTGTCGGCGTCGAAGCGGTAGAGGGTACGGCCCGCTCCGTCGGTCACCAGGTCGCCGATCTCGGCGTTCGGCGAGACGGACAGCTTGCCCGCGGGCTCCGGCGCGCCCGCCGGGGTCTGTCCGCCGCCCGCGCCGGTGCCGGCCCCGTCGCCGGCGCTCGCGCCGAGGTCGCCGACGTCGCCGGGCGCGGCCGTCGCGCCCACGTTCTGACTGCCGGTGGCGCCGCCGCCGTCCTGGCCGCACGCCGTCGTCAGCGCCAGCAGCGCCGCGGCGCTCACCACGAGTGAGGCGCTCCGCCAGGAGGTCTTCATCGTCAATCCCCGATCGTCACGAAGGTGTTGGGACGCCCTTCCGGCCGCCGCACGACACTGGGTACGCACGGGGGCGCCCGTCGTGTTCAACGAGGGCGCGGGTTTCTTTCCCGTCCGTCACTCGCCGCGCGACGTCTCGCACACATTTCCGAAGTCCGGCGCGGACCGGTCAGCCGCGGTCAAACCCCTGGTGGGGCCGTGTCCCTCCTTCGGGGCAATCGAGGGGCACTCGGCCGTGGGACGGTGCTCCAGGCTTCATGATCTGCGTCGTGCATGGACCCGAACCGACCCGACCCGCCGCCGCCGGGCGGGTGTTGGCCCTGGTGACGCTGACGTTCACCCTCGTCGGCATACCGGTGGGCCCGGCGCAGGCCGACGCCTGCGCGTACGCCTCGACCGGACCGGACGGCACCGACGCGGTGGCGGTCGCCGGGAACCATCCCTGGCCGCCCTTCCCGCCGTGCCCCAAGCCCACCCCGACTCCGACGCCCACCCCGACCCCGACACCGACACCGACACCTCCGCCCCCTCCGCCCGAGCCCCCTCCCCCGCCGCCCACGCCGAAGCCTCCCCCGCCGAAGCCACCGGCGCCGAAGCCCGAACCACCGCCGCCGGCCCCGCGTCCGGCGCCGCCCCGGCCCGCGCCGACCCCGCCCCCGGCCCCGGCACCCAGCACCGCCCCGCCGCCGGTCCGCCCCGCGTCGCCCGCCCCCGCCCCGTCGGTCACGCCCACGCCCACGCCGTCCCTCAGCCCGGTGCACTACCCGCGCCAGCGGGCCGCCCGGCCGCCGCGGCGGTCCACGGGCGGCGCCACGTCACCGCTCGTCTTCGTCCTGCTCATCACCGTGCCCGCGGTGGTCGCGGTCGCCGCGCTCCGTGCGCGCTGATTCCTGGAGGCCCTCTTGCCGGAATGGCTTGTTCTCACCCTCGCGATGCTGGCCGCCTGTGTCGTGGTGGTCATCGTCACCTTCCTGCGGCACCGCACCGCGTCCGACGACGAGGACATCACCGAGACTCCGGACGTCATCGAGTACATGACGATGTGGATCGGCGTGGTGTACGCCATCGTCCTGGGCCTGGCCATCGCCGGTGTCTGGGAGGCGCGCAGCGCGGCCCAGGCCGACGTGCAGACGGAGGCCGTGGCGCTGCACGAGGTCTCGGAGCGGGCGCGGGTCTACCCGCCCGAGGTCCGTGACCGCATCCGGGCGGATGTCAACGCCTATGTCGGACACGTCGTCACCACCGAGTGGAAGGCGATGGCCGATCACGGGGAGGTGACCGACCGCGGCACCGACCTGCTGGACCGCGTCCGTGCGGACGTCACCGACTACGAGCCGCGCTCGGACTTCGAGGCCCAGGCCTACCAGCCCCTCGTCGACCAGGTCGCCCTGGCGGACCAGGCCCGCAACTCCCGGGCGCAGTCGACCGGGGCGACCATGCCGGGGGTGGTGTGGTTCGGGCTCATCGCCGGGGCCGTCGTCACCATCGGGATGGTCTTCGCCCTGCAGATCCGTCGCACGCCCCGCGAACTGGTCCTCGCGGGACTGTTCTCCGCGCTGATCGCCTTCCTGCTCTTCCTGATCTGGGACTTCGACGCGCCCTTCAGCCGGGGCGTGGCGGCGTCCACCGACCCGTTCCTGAGCCTCTTCCCGGGCGCCGGGGACTGACACGGCGCCAGGGGCGGTGGCGGCCGACACGCCGCCACCGTCCCCTGACCGGCCCACACCCTTGCCCCATTCGCGCGACTGCGATCGCGGTGACGTGCGCGGTTTTCTAGCGTTTCGGACATCGAGGTGCATTTCTGGCGCGAGCGGAACTGGTCCGCCGCCGCTCCTCGGGGACCGGAGGATTCACCATGCGCGCGATACCCGTCGCCTCGGTCGCACTGCTGGGCGCCGCCGCCCTCTCCGCCTGTGTCCCGGCGGGTGCCGTGGGCTCGAACACGTTCGGCTTCACCGTCTCCCCGGCCACGGTGGAGCCGGGGAGCGAGGTCACGCTGGGGGTGGGCCGCACCGCCGCGGGCTGCCACGGGCGGGTGACGGTCACCTCTCCGGTGTTCGACACGGTCACCATCCCCCGGCACGAGTCGTCCGCGACGGCGCGCGTCGACCGGGATGCCCGGCGCGGCGCCGTCTACCGGGTGACGTTCGCCTGCCGGGACAAGACCGGCACGGCCGACCTGACCATCGCGGGCGGCTCGCACCGCCCGTCCGACGAGCCCTGGCACTCCAAGGGGGTGCACGCCGGTGGGGGCGGCAGCGTCGCCGGGTTCGACCTGAAGCAGATCGGGCTGGGCGCGGCGCTCGTCGCGGGGGCCGTGGGCACGGCGTACCACCTCATGCGCCGGCGTTCCGGCGAGGACGGCGCCTGATACCTCCGACGCCTCAGCACGACGCGCGCAGGACGTCGCCCCGGATCCGACGAGGGTCCGGGGCGACGTCGTGCGCCCGTGTCCGGTGGGGGCCGAGCGGGGTCAGATCCGCCGCTCGGACCGGCGGCGCATCCAGAACAGCCCGCCACCGGCGACGGCCGCGGCCACGAGCCCGCCGCCGATCGCGATGTCGGTCGAGGTCGCCCCGTCGGAGCTGCTGCCGCCGAGGCCGCCGCGGACACCGCCGATGACGGTGAAGGCCGCCGGCCGGGTCAGCCGCCGGCCCGAGCAGTTGACGGTGATGTCGTACGAGCCGGGCCTGGCGTCCTGCTTGATGGTGGCCGTGCCCCTGGACGTCTCGTTGGCCCCCCTGACCGGCGTCAGGTGGGTGGTCCGGAAGGCGTCCGAGGTCATGGTGCCGCCCTGGGGGCAGCCGTCGACCGTGACGGTCATCTGACCGCCGCGGGCGATGACGCTGGGCAGCGCGACGATGTTGCTCGGCTGGTTGTGGTCGCCGCCGGCGGTGGCCGCGGGGGCGGCCAGACCGAGGACAGCGACCGCGGCGCCGGCTGCCGCGAGGGCACGAGTGTTGCGCATGTGATCCTCCGCGGAAGACGCCCCGGGTCCCGTCCCCGGTCGATCGGCGAGAAGCGCCTCCCAGAAAGACCCTCAGTTGACCTGCGCGCAGCCGCATTTCGGGAATGGTCCGTCCTGGTGAGGGGGCCGCCGGGCGGCAACCGCGCGAGGGGATATCGCCGCAGGTCACACACCGTCAGAAAATCTCCGTCGGCCGCGTCCCGGATGGCGCACGTGAGGACGCCCGCACCACCCGTTCGCCGCCGCCCCGTCGCCGGTCCCCGGCGCGGCGCTTAGCGTGCTCGTATGCGCGGATGACCCGGCGACGGCCGGGTCGAGAGGGGATGGCGAATGTACGACTCCGAGTTGGCCGAAGAGGAGGAGCGGCGGAGGAAGCGCGCTCCCTGGAGCGTGATAGCGCTTGTTCTGCTGACCGGTCTCGCGCTCATCCGCAACGGCTCGGGGGAGTTCGACGTGGGCCCGCCGCAGCCGGCCTCGGCCGCCGCAGCCCCGGACACCCGCGCGGCCGGCGGCGACGCCGCCGCCCCCGGTGTGACGCCCCTGCCGTACTCGGTGCCCGACCGGGTCTCCGTTCCCGCCATCCAGGTGGACGCGCCGGTCATGGGGGTCGGTCTCGACGCGGACGGATGGGTGGACGCGCCGCCGCCCGAGGACCCGAACCTGGCCGGCTGGTTCACGGGCGCGGTCGCGCCGGGGGAAAAGGGCACAGCGGTCGTGGTCGGTCACGTCGACAACGAGCAGGGGCCCGCCGTCTTCTACGGGCTCGGCGCCCTGAAGAAGGGCAACAAGGTGGACGTGCACCGCCAGGACGGCAGGACGGCGGTCTTCGAGATCTACGGCATCGAGGTGTTCGAGAAGAACAACTTCCCCGGCGACCGGGTCTACGGCTCCAAGGGCAGCCCCGAGCTGCGGGTCATCACCTGTGGCGGCGGTTTCACCAAGCAGAACGGCTACGACGGGAACGTCGTCGCCTTCGCCCGCCTGGTCGGGGTCCGCTGAGCGTGCCCCGGCCCGGCGGGCGCCGCGGCGGTCAGATCAGTCGCCGCCGGGGGACGGTGAGGTGGTAGCCGGAGTCGAGCAGTTCGGGCAGATAGCGCCGCAGGGCGCGGACACTCTGCGAACGGTTGCCCCCGGCGTCGTGCGAGAGCACCACGACGCCGGGGGCGGCGCCTTCCTCGACCCGGTCGACGATGGTGCCGGTCCCGGGAGTCGTCCAGTCCAGGGTGTCGACGCTCCAGGCGAGCGGCTCCATGCCGAGTTCCGCGCCCAGTTGGAAGGCTGCGCGGTTCCAGGCGCCGTAGGGGGCCCGGAACCAGCGGGGCGCCTCGCCGTAGGCCTGCTCGACGACCTCGCTGGTGCGCTCCATCTCGGAGCGGATGCGGCGCCGGGAGAGCTTGGTCAGCAGCGGGTGGGACCAGGTGTGGTTGCCGACCGTGTGCCCCTCGTCGGCCATCCGGGTCAGCAGGTCCCGGTTGTAGTCCGCCATCTCCCCGCACACGAAGAACGTGGCGTGCACCTTGTACTTCGCGAGGGTGTCCAGGATCTCGGGGGTGTACTCGGGGTGGGGGCCGTCGTCGAAGGTGAGCAGCAGGGTGCGGCCCCGGCCGGTCATGCGCAGGATCGGCTCGCTGCGCACCGGGGGCCGCCGGGGCGTGGCTCGGGGTGCGCCGTATCCGGTCAGCGGCTGGAGGCGGTAGGCGGAGGGCTTGAGCGGGCTGCGCTGCGGGGGCCCCGGTGCGGGGAGGGGGGCGGGCGGGCTGACCGCTCCGTCGCCCGGTCCCAGGACGAGTGCGCCGCCGGCGCCGGCCGCGCCCAGGGCCGCGATGCCGGTGAGCAGGGTGCGGCGGGTGACCAACTGATCCTTCTTCATGACTCATCAGTCGCCCGCCCGCGGTGCGCCGCTCCTGAGAAACACCGGTGCGGCGGCACGGAACCACCCGCCCGGCTCAAGATCACGAAGGCTCCGATAGCCTCGCCGCGTGACGGAACAGCACTCCCATCAGTTCGAACGCGGCACGGACGGCCCGAAGGTCATCGTCGCCGGTGTGGACGGCTCCGACTCCTCGCTGCGGGCCGCGGCCTACGCCGGAGGGCTGGCCAGGAGGCAGGGCGCCCTGCTGGCCGTGGTGTACGTGCAGCCGGTGCTGGTGGGCGGCGCGGCACTCGGGGCGTCGGTGGCCGAGACGACCGACGAGATCGCCGAGGAGCTGGTGGCGCAGATCCGGGAGGCGACCGAGCGGGTGAAGGGGATATTCGACGTCCGCTGGGAGTTCCACACGTTCCGCGGCGACCCGTACAGCGGTCTGGTGCAGACGGCCGACCAGTTGAAGGCGGACGCGGTGGTGGTGGGCGCCTCCGAGCAGGCCGGTCACCGGTTCGTCGGCTCGGTCGCGGTGCGGCTGGTGAAGGCGGGGCGCTGGCCGGTGACGGTGGTGCCGTAGCACCGGCCGGGCCCGTGCGTGCGTCGTGCTTCCGTCGTGGACGTGTGTGCGTCATCATGATCCACCGTCAGCCGTTTGCCGATCACAAAGAGGTGGGGCGCATGGCCGGGTTCCGCATGGGTGAGGGTGTTCTCCGCCGCAAACCCATTGAGCGCATCGACGAGACGGAGAGCGGCGGGGGCCTGGTGCGCTCGCTGGGGCTGTGGCAGCTGACCGCGATCGGCGTCGGCGGCATCATCGGAGCCGGCATCTTCACGCTGGCCGGCACGGTCGCCAACGGCACGGCGGGTCCCGCGGTCCTCATCTCCTTCCTCATCGCCGGCGTCGCGAGCGCGGCGGCCGCCCTGTCGTACGCCGAGTTCGCCGGGCTGATCCCGAAGGCGGGCTCCGCCTACACCTACGGTTACGCGGTCCTCGGCGAGCTGGTGGGGTGGTTCATCGGCTGGGACCTGCTCCTGGAGTACACGGCGATCGTGGCGGTGGTCGCGATCGGCATCTCGGGCTACTTCAGCTTCCTGGTCGGCGAGATGGGTGCCGACCTGCCGAACTGGATGCTGGGGGCGCCCGGTACCGGCGACGGGCACAAGGTCGACCTGTTCGCGGCCGTGCTGTGCCTGCTGATCGCGTATCTGCTGACGCTGGGGATCAGGAACGCGGCCCGCTTCGAGATGGTCGTGGTCGTCCTGAAGGTGCTCGTGGTGCTGCTGGTGATCGGGGTCGGCGTCTTCCACATCAACACCTCGAACTACCACCCGTTCTTCCCCTTCGGGGTGGGCGGTGCGTTCACCGGCGCGGCCACGGTGTTCTTCGCGGTGTTCGGCTACGACGCCATGTCGACGGCGGCCGAGGAGTCCAAGGACGCCCAGCGGCACATGCCGAAAGCGATCATCTACTCGCTGATCATCTCGATGGTGCTCTACGTGGCGGCCTGTCTGGTGCTGACCGGCATGCAGAACTACAAGGACATCGACCCGGAGAGCGGCTTCTCGACGGCGTTCAAGTCGGTGGGGCTGAGCTCGCTGGCCGACGTCATCGCGGTGGGCGCCATCATCGGCATCCTCACGGTGATGTTCACGTTCATGCTCGGTGTCACCCGCGTGTGGTTCTCCATGTCGCGCGACGGGCTGCTGCCCAAGTGGTTCGCCAAGACCCATCCGACGCGGCACGTGCCGACCCGGGTCACCTGGATCGTCGGGTTCGCTTCGGCCGCCATCGCCGGGTTCCTGCCCATCGGTGAGGCGGCGGAGCTGACCAACATCGGCATCCTGCTGGCGTTCGTGGTGGTGTGCGCCGCGGTGATCGTGCTGCGCTACCGGCAGCCGGACCTGCCGCGCACCTTCCGCACGCCGTGGATGCCGTTCGTGCCGGCGCTGGGCATCGTCTTCTCCGTCTGGCTGATCACCTTCCTGCAGTGGCAGACCTGGGTGCGGTTCGCCGTGTGGTTCGTGGTCGGCCTGGTGGTCTACTTCGCCTACTCGTACCGCAGGTCCGAGCTGGCCGGTCGATAAGGCGACGGGCGGAGGACCCCCGACGCCCGGGGGCCGCGCCCCGGCTACTCCCCCATCACCAGGCCGTCCTCGGCGGCGCCCCGGCTGAGTACCACGTCGCGGACGCGGTCGCGGACGCCCCGCAGCTCGGCGCCCTTCTCCAGCGCGCGGTTCAGGTTCACCACCCGGCCGGCGTCGACGTCGAACAGCTGCGGGACGAACTCGGCCCTGGTCACCTTCCAGCGTTCGCCGGCCCGGTCGGGCGGGGCGAAGGTGAAGCGGCCGATGGTCGACTGGTTGCCGCGCGGGTCGCGGGCGCCCTCGCCGTTCACCATCTCGCCCGCGATCTGGTCGCCCATGCCGTAGACCACCCAGGTGCCGTTGACCTTCTCGTAGGCCTGCGGGACGTGGGCGTGGGTGCCGAGGATCAGGTCGATGTCGGGACGGTCGCCGGTGCGTGCCGCGGTCAGGCCGCGGGTCAGGTCCACCTGCTCCCGGTCGGGCGCGTCCTGCCACTCGGTGCCCCAGTGCAGGGACACGACGACGACGTCGGCGCCGGCCTCCCGCGCGGCCCGCGCGTCCTCGACGACGCGTGCCTCGTCGAGCAGGTCGACCGCCCAGGGCTGCCCGTCGGGAAGGGGGTGGCCGTTGGTGTGGAGGGTGTAGGCGAGGTGGGCCACCTGGGCACGGCCCGCGCGCAGCATCGTCGCGGTGTCCGCCTCGGCCTCGGTGCGCGCCGTACCGGCGTGCCGTACGCCGGCGCGGTCCAGGGCGTCCAGGGTGCGGCGGATGCCGTCGGCGCCGTCGTCGACGCTGTGGTTGGAGGCCGTGGAGCAGCCGTCGTAGCCGGTGGCGGCCAGCGCCCGGGCCACCTCGGGCGGTGACTTGAAGAAGGGGTAGCCGCTGTAGTCGCCGTTCGCGCCGTAGACGGTCTCCATGTGGCACAGGGCGAGGTCGGCGCGCGAGACGACGGGCCGGGCGCCGGCGAGCATGGGGCGGAAGTCGTAGCCGGCGCCGCCGGCGTCGAAGCGGGCCCGCTCGATGACCGAGTCGTGCGGGAGCACGTCCCCGGAGGCGACCAGGGTGAAGGCGCCTTCGACAGCGGCGGGCGGGGCCGGGGCCGGGGGTCTCGGCGGCTCGTGGTCGCGGGCCTGGCAGGCCGCGCCCGCGGTGAGGAGGGCGGTCAGGGCCAGGGCCACCTGCCGACTGCGTGTGATCATCGATTCACTCCGCTGGGTCGCACACACCGATGAAAGTCACATTTACTGACAAATAGATAAAGAGTCGCGGCTCGTCACGGGCGGCTCCGACACGCCCATTAGGCCGTCCGGCGTACGTGAACGGGGCGCCCGGACCGCCGGCCGGGCACGCACGACCGTTCGTCGAACCGTTCGTCGACGCGATCGACCGTCCGCCGCACACCCGTGCGCGCGCCCTGTCCCCGGACGGCCCCCTGCGGTGCCATACGGCCATGACGGCCGGAATCACCCTCACGGACACAGCGAACGGGACGACCGCCGAGCACGAGCTCGCCGCACTGCAACGCGAGCACGGCCGGCCGCTCTTCGCGCTGCTGCTGCGGCTCAGCGACGGCGACCGGCAACGTGCCGAGGACCTGGTGCAGGAGACCCTGGTCCGCGCCTGGCAGCACCCCGAGGCGCTGCGCGCCGACGACTTCGACTCCGTACGGCCGTGGCTCCTGACCGTGGCCCGGCGGCTCGCGATCGACGCGCGCCGGGCCCGGCTGGCGCGCCCGCCGGAGGTCGGCGACGCCGTGCTGGAGAACGCGCGCGTCTGCGGGGACCACGCCGAACGGGCGGCCGCCGCCCTCGATGTGCGCGAGGCTGTGAAGACACTCACTCCGGAGCACCGTGACGTCCTGGTGCTGGTGTACCTCCAGGGGGCGAGTGTGGCGGAAGCCGCGGCGGCCCTCGGCATCCCACCCGGTACCGTGAAGTCCCGTGCGTACTACGCGCTGCGTGCCATGCGCAGAGTGCTACCGGGATACGCCGCCGACCTGCGGTGAAACCGACCCTTTGGTCAAGCCTCTGCAAAGCGCCTTGCCCGGGACCCCGGTTGGGCAGTCGGCTGTCCTCATCCGTGTTCCGGACGGGGGTCCACGACCCGGGTCGGGCGACGCGCACGCACCGGAGGAAGGCAGGAAGGGATGCTGCACAGAGGTCAAGAGAGCACGGACGGTACCGGCGGGGGCGAACTGAGCGTTCCCATGGCGTGGTTGTACGCCGAGTACATCGCCGACGAGCTGCTGCGGACCGGCGACCTGATGCCGCCGACGTCCTTCGAGTTCCGCGCCGGACGTGACGCGCTGGCGCTCACCGTCTTCCTGTCCGACACCGACGACGAGCTGGGCGGCATCCGGGTCGTCACCCACCTGGAGACCTGGCTGTCCCTGACGGCCTACGACCAGCCGTGGCACGAGTGGGTGCACGGACGGCTCGCCGAGGTCACGGCCGACGCGCTCGCCGCCGGACGCCACTCGCCGGACCTGGAGCTGGCCCGGGCGGCCTGGCGCTGGCTGCAGGAGACGGAACTGCTCGCCCCCGACCTCAACGCGGTTCCGGGCGGGGCGGCGGTGGCCGGAGAGGACGAGGGACCGAAGGTGTGGACGCCCGCCTGGCAGCTGGGACTGCCCCTCGGGCACCTCGCCATCCACCTTTTCTGAGGCCCGCCCGCCGCCGGGTTGCGATTCGGTCGCGGCTTGAGTGATTCGGCTGTCGGGTGCGTACGGGTGGGAGCAAGGAGTAACCCCACCCGCACCCAACGGTACGAGGATTCGGCATGAGGTCCCTGGAAAGGCATGGTGACGTCGGCGCGTACGCGCTCGGCGTGCTGGACGAGGCGGAAGCGTTCCGCTTCGAGGACCACCTCATGGACTGCCCCCGGTGCGTGGCCCAGGTGACCGAATTCGGCCCCGCCACCCGCCAGTTGATGCTGTACCGGCAGGCGACGCCCCGTTTCGTCCACCCCCTGGCCGGGCCGGGACCGCGACTTCTCGACCGGCTGTTGTCCGAGGTGGTGGCGCGCGGGCGGGCCGGCCGCAGGCGGGTGCTGTTCGCCGTGGCCGCCGCCGTCGTGTGCGCCGTGGCGGCGCCCGGCGCCGTGCTGTACGCGAGCCGGGGCGACGAGCCGGTGGCGCCGCTCTCCGCGACCGACGCCCGGTCGGGGGTGTGGGCGCGGATCACGGCCCGGGACGCGGCCTGGGGCACGGACGTCCGGCTCGAGGTCGAGGACCGGGCGGGGCCGCGCTCGTGCCGGCTGGTCGCGGTCGGCCACGACGGGTCCGAGCAGACGGTCACCAGCTGGATGGTCCCCGGGCAGGAGGCCGCCCGGCCGCACACCGTGCGGGGCGGGGCAGCGCTGCATCCCGGCCAGATCGAGCGCTACGAGGTGCGGACGGCCGACGGTGAGCACCTGGTGACACTGCCGGCCGGCTGACCGGCCCGGCGGCGGTCGCCGCCCCGCCCCGCTCCGTCCGGTGCCCTCACTTCAGCAGCCGGGACATCCTGCGGTCCGCCAGCGGCTTGCCGCCGGTCTGGCAGGTCGGGCAGTACTGGAGCGAGGAGTCGCTGAAGGAGACCTCGCGGACGGTGTCGCCGCACACCGGGCAGGGCTCGCCGGTGCGGCCGTGGACCCGCAGCCCGCTCTTCTTCTCGGCCTTCAGACGTCCGGCGGCCACGCCCCGCGAACGCTCCACGGCCTCGGTGAGCGTGCCGCGCAGGGCCGCGTACAGCCGCGCGGTCTCCTCGTCGGTGAGGGAATCGGCCAGCTTGAACGGGGACATCTTCGCGGCGTGCAGGATCTCGTCGCTGTACGCGTTGCCCACCCCCGCGATCAGGCTCTGGTCGCGCAGGGCGCCCTTGAGGCGGCGCCGCTCGCCCTCCAGGAGCGCGGCGAGGCGCGCCTCGTCGAAGTCGTCGGCGAGCGGGTCCGGTCCGAGCCGGGCCACGCCCGGCACCTGCCGCGGGTCGCTCACGACGTACACCGCGAGCCGCTTCTGCGTGCCCGCCTCCGTGAGGTCGAAGCCGGCGCCGGTCTCCAGGGCGACCCGCAGGGCGAGCGGTCCCTTGCCCGGCCTGGGCATGCCGCTGGGCAGGCCGTCCCTCCAGTGCAGCCAGCCGGCCCGGGCCAGATGGGTCACCAGGTGCGGGCCGCCCTCGGTCTCCACGTCGAGGAACTTGCCGTAGCGGTGCACACCCGCCACCCGGTGGCCCTCCAGCGCGGTGAGCGGCGGGTCGTACGTCTTCAGGACGCTGATCGCCACGGGCAGCACCCGGACGATCTCGCGGCCGGTGAGATTCTCGGTCAGGAAGTCGCGGAGCGCCTCGACCTCGGGCAGTTCTGGCATACGTCCAGAGTGCCACCCGCCACCGACAGTGCCAGTGAGCCCGGCACCGGCGCCGGGCAGCCGGGGTCAGCCCGAGCCGTGCGCCACCACGAACTCCGCCCACACGACCTTGCCGCCGCCGCGCGCCTCCACGCCCCACTCGTCGGCGAGCGAGTCGACCAGGAGCAGCCCCCGTCCGGAGACCCCGTCGTCGCCGGCCTCCCGGCGGCGCGGCAGGGCGCTGGAGGAGTCCTCCACCTCGACCCGCAGCCGCCGGTCGGTGCCGGTGAGCAGTCGCAGCGTGACGATCGCGGTGCCCTCGGTGTGCATGAGCGCGTTGGTCGTCAGCTCGTCGGCGACCAGTTCGATCTCGTCGCTCTGGCCCTTCGCCCCCCAGGACCGCACCGCGGCACGGATCATGTGCCGGGCCTCGGTGAGGCCCTCGGGGTCGCCCGGGGAGACGTGCTGCTGGACCCGGCCGAAGGTCCTCGGGGTGCCCAGGCCGTGCCGGCGCAGGACGAGCAGCGCGACGTCGTCGTCGCCGCGGCGCTCGTCGGCCACGTCGATGAGCCGGTCGGCCAGGTCCCGCACGTCCTGCGGCCCGGAGCTGATCAGCGCCGTGAGGACGTCCATGCCCTCGTCGAGGTCGGCGCCGGGCTGCTCGACCAGGCCGTCGGTGCACAGCAGCAGGGTGCTGCCCGGGTCCAGCTCCAGGGTGGCCACCGGATAGGCGAGGCGCCCGAACTCCGCGGACAGGCCGAGCGGCAGCCCGCCCTCCACGCGCACCAGGCGGCAGGTGCCGTCGCCGAAGCGCAGCAGCGGGTCGATGTGCCCGGCGCGGACCACCTGGACCACTCCGGTGCCCAGGTCGGCCTCGGCGTACAGGCAGGTCGCGAAGCGGTCGGTGTCCAGCTCGTGCAGGAAGACGGAGGCCCGCGCCATCACCGTGGCCGGCGGGTGGCCCTCGGCCGCGTAGGCGCGCAGCACGATACGCAGCTGGCCCATGACGGCGGCGGCGTGCGTGTCGTGGCCCTGGACGTCGCCGATGACGGCGCCGACACGTCCGCCGGGCAGCGGGATCAGGTCGTACCAGTCGCCCCCGATGTCGCGGCCGAGGGTGCCGCCGATGGAGGCCGCGCGGTAGCGGACGGCGACGTCGCAGCCGGGGACGCTGGGGATGGTGCGCGGCAGCATGGCCTGCTGGAGGCCCTCGGCGAGGTCCATCTCCTGCTCGTAGAGCATGGCGCGCTGCAGGCTCTGGGCGATGCCGCTGCCGAGCGCCACCAGGACGTTGCGGTCCTCCGGGGAGAAGCCGCGCCGGTCGCTGTAGAGCAGTCCGATGGCGCCGATCGGCCGGGCCTGGGCGATCAGCGGCAGATAGGCGGCCGCGGTGATGCCGAGGTGGGTGATGTCCTTCCACAGCGCGGGGTAGCGCCGGGCGAACTCCTCCGGCGACTCGATGAAGCGGGGGCTGAGGGTCCGTACGGCCTCGCTCATCGGGTAGGGCTCGTCGATCCGGGTGACGCGGGTGCCGGGGACGAAGTCGTTCTCGGGGCCGTCGGCGACCAGCCGGATGCGGCCCGCCTCGACCAGGCCCATCACCAGGCTGGTGGCGCCCAGCCGGGTGAGGCCGTGGGTGTCGCGCAGCACGTCGATGACGTCGTCGACGGTGCGGGCGTGCGCGAGGGCGGCCGTGGCCAGCTGGACGACGTTGGTGAGCCGGCGGCGGGCCTCGTCCAGCTCGGCCTGCTCGCGGTCGGCCGCGATGTCCGCGATCTCCTGGGTGGCGTCGCGCACGATGCCGATGATCCGGTGCGGGCGGCCGGTCGCGTCGCGCCGGATGTAGCCCTGGGTGTGGGTCCAGCGCAGGGTGCCGTCGCGGCGGCGCAGCCGGAAGTAGGTGCCGTAGTTCTCGCTGCCGTCCTTCATGGCCCGGGCGACGATGGTGTCCATACGGCGGCTCTCCGCCGTCGGCACCCGCAGCGACAGCGACTCGGGGCGCCCGTCGTACTCCTCCGGGCGCAGGTCGAACACCTCGTGGGCCTGGGCGTCCATGTGGAACAGTCCGGTGTCCAGGTCCCAGTCGAAGCTGCCCATGCGGTTGAGCGCCAGGATCGGGTCCGGGTGGGCGGGCCAGTCCTCCGGGAGTGACGGGGCGCTCGCTCCCCGATCAGACATGCACCCCACCTTGCCAGGGTTTGTCCGAATCTTCGACTCCTGGTCCGCCGGGCAGGCCGGAGGGGGTCCGGCGGCCGACCGGGGTACACGGGGCGGGTAGGAGAGGAGCCCGGCCGTGGAGTGGTTCAACGCACCCGACTACTGGCCGGCCCGGCTGGTCTTCCAGCGGGCCCTGGCCGTGATGTACCTGGTCGCGTTCCTGACGGCCGCCCTGCAGTTCCGGGCGCTGCTGGGCGAGCGCGGGCTGACGCCGGTGCCCCGCTTCGTCGCGCGGGTTCCCTTCCGGCGGGCACCGAGCCTGTTCCAGTGGCGCTACTCGGACCGGTTCTTCGCCGGCTGCGCGTGGGCGGGCTGCGCGGTCTCGGCGGCGCTCGCGGCGGGGGCGGACTCGCTGCTGCCGCTGTGGGGCGCGATGCTGCTGTGGCTGGTGCCGTGGGCGCTGTACCTCTCGATCGTCAACGTGGGGCAGATCTGGTACGCGTTCGGCTGGGAGTCGCTGCTGCTGGAGACGGGCTTCGTCGCGGTGTTCCTCGGCAACGACGAGGTGGCGCCGCCGGTCGTGGTCCTGTTCCTGTTGCGGTGGCTGCTGTTCCGGGTGGAGTTCGGGGCAGGGCTGATCAAGATGCGGGGCGACGAGTGCTGGCGGAAGCTGACCTGTCTGGACCACCACCACGAGACCCAGCCGATGCCGGGCCCGCTGAGCTGGTTCTTCCACCACCTCCCGCGTCCCCTGCACCGCGTGGAGGTCGCCGCGAACCATGTCACGCAGCTGGTGGTGCCCTTCCTGCTCTTCGCCCCGCACCCCGTGTCCACGGCCGCCGCGGCGCTGATGATCGTGACCCAGTTGTGGCTGGTGCTCTCGGGCAACTTCGCCTGGCTCAACTGGATCACCGTCGTGCTGGCCCTGTCGGTGGTGCGGTTCCCGGCCGATCCGCCGTCCGTGCCCGCCACCCCCCTCTGGTACGAGGCGGTGGTCCTGGCGGCGGCGGCGCTGCTGGTGTTCCTGAGCCGTGGGCCGGTGCGCAACATGATCTCCCGCCGCCAGGTGATGAACCGCTCCTTCGACTCGCTGCACCTGGTCAACACCTACGGCGCCTTCGGTTCGGTCAGCCGGGTCCGGTACGAGGTGGTGGTCGAGGGCACCGCCGACGAGACGGCCCGCGAGGACGGGGACTGGCGGGAGTACGAGTTCAAGGGCAAGCCCGGGGACCCGCGCCGCTGGCCGCGTCAGTTCGCGCCGTACCATCTGCGCCTCGACTGGCTGATGTGGTTCGCCGCGCTGTCGCCCTCGTACGCCGGGCCGTGGTTCGGCACGTTCGTGGAACGGCTGCTGGAGAACGACCGCGCCACGCTGAGGCTGCTGCGCCGCTCCCCGTTCCCGCCGGACGCGCCGCCCCGTTTCGTGCGCGCCCGGCTCTTCCGCTACCGGTACACGACCTGGCGCGAGCTGCGGGAGACGGGCGCGTGCTGGGAGCGGACCTGTGTACGGGAGTACCTGCCGCCCACCCGGCTGACCCGGGTGCCGGAGCGGTCGTAGCGGGGCGGGCCCGGCCCACCGTCCGCGGTGGACCGGGCCCGCCGGGGCGCTACGCGCGCTTGAGCCGCAGGGTCACCAGCTGGAACGGACGCAGCCGCACCGCGATCCGGTCGCCGTCCAGCCGCAGGGCCTCCGCCTCCGCGAGCGGGCGTTCCAGCAGGTCGCACACCTGCACGCCGGTGGCCGCGAACCCGGTGGTGAGCGTGGCCCGGACCCGGCCGCCGTGGGCCTCGTGGAAGCGGACCACGACGTCCCCGCTGCCGTCGTCGGCGAGCTTGACGGCGGTGACGACGACCGCGTCCCGGTCCGCGGTGACGAGCGGCGCGACCTCCGCGGTGCCGCCGGTGAGGTGCCGCTCGGGCAGGTTGATCCGCCAGCCCTCGCGCACCGCGTCCCCGATGCCCGCGCCCGGTACCAGCGCGTGCCGGAACCGGTGCACGCCCTGGTCGGTCTCGGGGTCGGGGAAGCGCGGGGCGCGCAGCAGGGAGACGCGCACGGTGGTGGTCGTGCCGAGGTCGCCGTCGGTGCGGACGGTGCGGGTGACGTCGTGGCCGTACGTCGAGTCGTTGACCACCGCGACGCCCCAGCCGGGCTCCTCCAGGTGCACGAAGCGGTGGTTGCAGGCTTCGAACTTGGCCGCCTCCCAGCTGGTGTTGGTGTGGGTGGGCCGGTGGAAGTGCCCGAACTGGGTTTCGGACGCGTACCGTTCGGCGTGCACGTCGAGCGGGAAGGCGAGCTTGAGGAACTTCTCCGTCTCGTGCCAGTCGACCTCGGTGTCCACCTCCAGCCTCCGCTCCCCCGGCGCCAGCGTCAGCACCTGGGTGACGCGGGACGAGCCGAAGGAGCGGACGACGCGCACCGAGGCGCCGTCGTCGCCGGGCACGACCTCGTCGGCGTCGGTGAGGTCGGTGACCGTGTGGCGGTAGAACGCGTCGACGTCCCAGGCGTCCCACATGTTCGGGAAGTCGGGGTGCAGTTGGAGCAGGTTGCCCGCCCCTCCCGGCGCGATCGTCTCGCGGTCGGCGGCGAGGTCGTACGCCGAGACGACCAGGCCCCGCTCGTCGATCTCGACGCGCAGCAGCCCGTTGTCGAGGACGTGGCCGCCGGCCGGGCGGACGGTGCGGCCGGTGCGGCCCCCGGCGGCGGGGGACGCGGCGCCGCCCGCCGGGACCGCGGCCCGCGGGTGCGGGGCGGAGTTGAAGACCAGCGGGGTGTCGCCCTCGCCGGCCAGCGCGCGCTGGGCGGCGTCGATGACGCCGTTCAGTTCGGCGGCGACCCGGTCGTAGGTGGCGCGGGCCTCGCGGTGCACCCAGGCGATGGAGGAGCCGGGCAGGATGTCGTGGAACTGGTGCAGCAGGACCGTCTTCCAGATGCGGTCCAGGTCGTCGTACGGGTAGGGGAACCCGGCGCGCACGGCGGCTGTGGCCGCCCACAGCTCGGCCTCGCGCAGGAGGTGTTCGCTGCGCCGGTTGCCCTGCTTGGTCTTGGCCTGGCTGGTGAGGGTGGCGCGGTGCAGTTCGAGGTACAGCTCGCCGACCCAGACCGGCGGCTCGGGGTTCTCCGCCTCGGCCTTCTCGAAGAAGGCGTGCGGGGTCTCCCACTCGACCGTGGCCGAGCCCTCGAGGTCGCGCAGCCTGGCCGCCTTGGCGACCATCTCGCGGGTGGTGCCGCCGCCGCCGTCGCCCCAGCCGGTGGGGGCGAGGGAGTGCCGGGCGACGCCCTTGTCCTTGAAGTTCCTCGCCGCGTGGGCGATCTCGCTGCCCTTCATCGAGCAGTTGTAGGTGTCGACGGGCGGGAAGTGGGTGAAGATCCGGGTGCCGTCGATGCCCTCCCAGCGGAAGGTGTGGTGCGGGAACTTGTTCGTCTGCGACCAGGAGATCTTCTGCGTCAGCAGGTACTTGGCCCCGGCCGCCTTGATGATCTGCGGGAGCCCGGCCGCGAAGCCGAAGGTGTCGGGCAGCCACGCCTCGTCGTTCTCGACGCCGAACTCGTCGAGGAAGAACCGCTTTCCGTGCACGAACTGCCGGGCCATCGCCTCCGAGCCGGGCATGTTGGTGTCCGACTCCACCCACATGCCGCCGGCCGGCACGAACCGCCCGTCCGCCACGGCCTTCTTGACCCGCGCCCACACCTCGGGCCGGTGGTCGCGCACCCACGCCCACTGCTGGGCCTGGGACATGGTGAAGACGAAGTCCGGCTCGTCCTCCAGGAGGGCGGTCATGTTGGAGGTGGTGCGGGCCACCTTGCGCACCGTCTCGCGCAGCGGCCACAGCCACGCCGAGTCGATGTGCGCGTGGCCGACGGCGCTGATGCGGTGCGCGGAGGGCACGGCGGGGGCGGACAGCACCTCGGTGAGGCGGGCACGCGCCTGCTCGGCCGTGCCGCCCACGTCCTGGAGGTCGATGGCGTCCAGCGCCCTGTCGACGGCGCGCAGGATCTCCCAGCGTCGCGGCGACTCCACCGGCAGCTCGGCCATCAGCTCGCCGAGCACCTCCAGGTCGAGCACCAGGTTCCACACCGTCTCGTCGAGGACGGCGAGGTCCATGCGGGCGAGGGTGTACTGCGGTTCGCCGCCCGCGGTGTCCCTGTCGCCGAGCCGTGTGGGCACGAAGGGGTGGTAGTCGAGGATCACGGGGTTGGAGGCGGCCTCGACGTGCAGGCGGACCTCTTCGCCGCCCTCGACGGGGGCGCCGATCCGCACCCACCGGTTGCGCGGGTTGAGGCCCTTCACCGGGGTGCCGTCGGGGCGGTACACCAGGCCCTCGCACTGGAAGCCGGGCATGTTCTCGTCGAAGCCGAGGTCGAGGATCGCCTCGACGGTCCTGCCGGCCCACGCGTCGGGCACGGTGCCGGTGACGCGGAACCAACTGGTGCCCCAGGGTGCGCCCCAGCGGGCGCCGACCTCGATGGGTTCGGGCCGGGCGGCGAGGCCCTCCTCGACCGGGACGGGCTCGCCGGGCGCGTTCCAGACCGCGACGTCCAGGGGCACGGACTCGGGG
This sequence comes from Streptomyces sp. BK208, assembly GCF_004364245.1. Classification (GTDB taxonomy): domain Bacteria; phylum Actinomycetota; class Actinomycetes; order Streptomycetales; family Streptomycetaceae; genus Streptomyces. Next base: position 656,578 of record NZ_SOAV01000001.1, read on the forward strand.
TACACGGCGGGGCGGACGCGCTCGTCGAGGACGCGCTTGAGGCGGGCTTCGACCAGGCTGCGGTCGTCATGCATGCGGGTGCTCCGGGGTCGGGGGCGGGTGGTTGCCGGGGGTGGATCACGATGACGGGGCCGGTGTCAGGTACAGCTCCCCCGCCGGGCGCGGTCCGAACCGTGCGGGACGGGGACGGCGAGCACGGCGTCGGGCGTGACGACCTCGGTGATGCCGCGCGCCGCGAGGTGCCGGGGGTCCGCGGCGCGCGTGTCGAGGACGGTGGTGGGGCGGACGCCGTCGGCGACCAGCCGGAAGAAGGCGTCGAAGACGGCACCGCCGGGAGCGCAGGCCGGGCGCGCGGCGGGGTCGGCCGGGACGACGAGGGCGGTGGTGCGCGGGGCCGGGGCGGGACGGGCGCCGGTTCGGACCGCGCGTGCCGCGCTCGCCAGGGCCCGTGCCGTGTCCTTGGGGCGGCGGTCGTTGGTGAGGAGTCCGAGCCCGTACTCCAGCTCGGGGAAGTCGGCCAGGGTCCGGGACACGTCGTGGGAGCACCACCAGGTGACGCCCCACAGCCCGGGGCAGTCCAGGGCGTTGGCGACGGTGGCCTCGGTGAAGGCGGCGGCGTGCTCGGCGGGGACGAGGGGCGCGGGGGCTCCGACCTCCTGGAGCCAGACCGGGCGGTGCGCGTCGTCGGCCCATGCCTTGCTCAGTTCGATCAGGTAGGCGGCATGGTGCTCGCTGGGCACGGAGGTACGGCCGTGGCGCTGGGCGGTGCCGTTGAAGACCCAGGAGTGCACGGCCGTGACCGCGCCCCGCCGGGCGGCCTGGGCGGGGGTGAAGGGCTGGTCGCCCTGGTACCAGGTGGCGTCGTACTCGGCGTGCAGGTGCATGCGGCCGGGTGCCCCCTCCTCGCAGGCGGCCAGCATCCGCTCCAGCCAGGCGTCGATCTGGTCGCTGGTGGCGCGGTCCGGATCGGGGTGGGGGCCCGCGGAGAACTGGTTGACCTCGTTGCCGAGGGTCATGCCGAGGAAGTTGGCCCGGCCGGCCAGGGCGGCGGCGAGGGTGCGCAGGTAGGCGGCCTGGCCGTCGATCACGTCCGGGTCGGTGAACAGGTTGCGGCGGTGCCAGGTACGGGTCCAGGCCGGGACGAAGTCGAAGCTGCTCAGGTGGCCCTGGAGACCGTCCACGTTGACGTCGAGGCCGCGTTCGCCGGCCGCGTCGACCAGCGCCACCAGGTCCTCCACCGCGCGTTCGCGGATCAGGGAGCGGTTGGGCTGGAAGTAGGGCCACAGCGGGAAGACGCGGACGTGGTCCACGTCCAGGGCGGCGACGGAGTCCAGGTCGGCGCGCACCGAGTCGAGGTCGAAGTCGAGCCAGTGGTGGAACCACCCGACGCTCGGTGTGTAGTTGACGCCGAAGCGCACGGCAGAGGGCATGCGGGTGTCCTTGCTACGGGGGCGTGGGGGAGGTACGGGGTGCGGCCGGCGACCTCGGCCGGCGGGGTCAGCCCTTGACGGCGCCCTCGCCCACGCCGCGGAAGAAGTACCGCTGGAGGCAGGCGAAGAGGACGATGAGCGGCGCCACGGCGATGACCGTGCCCGCGGCGACCAGGCGTTCGTCGTTGGCGAAGGTGCCGTGCAGGTAGTTCAGGCCGATGGTCAGGGTGAATTTGGAGGGGTCGCTCAGCACGATGAGGGGCCAGAGAAAGTCGTCCCAGGCGCCCATGAAGGCGAAGATCGCGACGACGGCGAGGGTGCCCTTCACCGCGGGCAGCGCGATCCGGCAGAAGCGCTGCCAGACGTTGGCGCCGTCGACGAAGGCGGCCTCCTCGATCTCGTAGGGGAGGTTGAGGAAGGCGTTGCGCATCAGCAGCACGTTCAGGGCGCTGACGCAGCCGGGCAGCACCACGCCGACGAGGGTGTTGTTGAGACCCAGCTCCCGCATGGTGGTGAACTGGGCGATGACGATGCCCTCCACCGGCACGAGCATGGCCAGGACGAACACCAGCGCGGCGACGCGCCGGCCGCGGTAGCGCAGCCGGGCCAGGGCGTATCCGGCGAGGGCGGCGCCGACGCAGTTGGTGACGACGTTGGCGGCGGCGACCTTCAGCGAGTTCAGGGCGTAGTCCCAGACCGGGATGGTGTCGGCGACCCGCTCGTAGTTGTGCAGGGTGGGATCGCCGGGCAGGAACCTGGGCGGGGAGCTGAAGATGTCCTCGGTGGGGCCCTTGAGCGAGGTCGACAGCTGCCACAGGAACGGGCCGATGGTCAGGGCGAGGACGCCGAGCAGGAGAAGGTAGCGCAGGGCCAGTTCCCAGACGCGTACGCGGCGCCCGTGCTCGTCGGTGATCCGGGGTTCGCGTTCCCGGGTCCGGGGAGCGTCCCGGAGCCCGCCGGCCGGGCGGGTCTTCTCGGCGAGGCTCACGACTCCTCCTTCCGGTCGGCACGCAGGACCAGCAGCATCAGGACGACGGTGACGGCGAACACGACGACGGAGAGGGCGGAGGCGTAGCCGACCCGGCCGGTCAGGCCGGTGCCGGTGCGCTGGACCAGCATGACGAGGGTGGTGTCCTCGCCGGCCGGGCCGCCGCTGGGGCCCGCCATCAGGTAGACCTCGGAGAAGACCTTGAAGGCGGCGACCGAGGAGAGGGCCGCGACCAGGACCATGGTGGAGCGGACCGCGGGCACCGTGACGGTGAGGAAGCGGCGGACCGCGCCCGCTCCGTCCACTGCGGCGGCCTCGTGCAGCTCGCGGGGCACGTTGGCGAGCGCCGCCAAGTAGATGATCATGTAGTAGCCGAGGCCCTTCCAGACCGTGACGGCCATCGCGCTGAGCAGGATCAGCCACTGGTCGCTGAGAAAGCCGACCGGACTCGCGCCGAGCGTCTCCAGCAGGGAGTTGACCAGGCCGCGCTCGTCGAGGAGCCAGACCCAGATCAGTCCGACCACGACGATCGAGGCGACGACCGGGGTGTAGAAGGCCGACCGGAAGAAGGTGATGCCGGGGATGTTCTTCTGCACCAGCAGCGCGAGCAGCAGCGGCAGCAGGACGAGCGCGGGGACGACCCCGAGGACGTAGAGGGAGCTGTTGCGCAGGCCGATCCAGAACATGTCGTCGTGGAGCAGCTCGCTGAAGTTGTCGAGGCCCACGAACTCGCCCGGGACCAGCGTGCGGCGGTCGGTGAAGGAGTTGACGAGGGTGGAGACGAACGGATACAGGATGAAGGCGCCGGTGACCAGGAGGCCGGGGGCGGCGAACAGCCAGGGGCTGGCGGGCAGTTGGCGCCGCACGCGCCGGGCGCCGCCGCGCTTGCCGGTGCCCGGCGTGCCGGTGGTGAGGATGGGACTCGCCATGACGCCTCAGCCCTGCTGCTGAAGGAGCCGGTCGCACGCCTTGACAGCGTTGTCGAGGGCTTCCTTCGGGCTCTGCTTGCCCTGGAGCGCCTTGGCGACCTCGTTGCGCAGCTCGGTCTTCATCTGCTCGCTGAACAGCACGGGCGTGTAGTTCACGGCGTCCTTGAGCGACTTGGCGGCGGCCACCCGGACGCGGGTCTCGTCGGTGCCGTCCTCCTCGGTGAAGTACGGGTCGTCCAGCGAACCGGCGGTGCTCGGGAAGATGGCGACCTGCTTGGCGAACGACATCTGGTGGGCCGCGTCGGTGACGTGGTGCGCGAAGGCGACCGCGGCGGGCTTGCGCTCGCTCTGTGCGTTCACCATGAGGCCCATCACGTACATGTTGACGTGTCCTGTGCTGGTGATCTGGTCGGTGATGCCGATGTTCTCGTACAGGTTCGGCGCCTGCTTCTTGAAGTTGGCGAGGTCGAGCGCGCTGCCCGGGTTCATGGCGACGGCGCCGGTGAGGAACTTCTTCCCGGACGACTCGGGGGTGGCGGTCAGCGCCTGCGGGTCGAGGGCCTTGGCGTCGTACAGCTCCTTGTAGCGGGTGAGGAGCTGGACGCCCTTGGCGTCGTCGAACGCGAAGCCGGTGCCCTCCTTGTTCATGAGCGGGACGCCGTAGCGGCCGAAGTCCTCGATGGTGGGCACGTTGGCGAGGGTGGCGACCTCGCCGTCGGTCCTGTCGGCGATCTTCAGCGCGGCGTCGAAGACCTCGTCGTAGGTCTTCGGCGGCTGCTCGGGGTCGAGCCCGGCCTTCTCGAAGAGGGACTTGTTGTAGAAGAGCGGACCGGTGTTGAGGTACCAGGGGAAGGCGTACGTGCCTTCCATGCCCGGTATCCGGTGGCTGGCCCAGGCCCCTTCCAGGTACTCCTTCTCGTACTGGCCGGCGGCCTTGTCCAGGTCGAGGGCGAGACCGGCCTGGGCGAGCGGGGCGACCAGGTCCGGGGAGACGTTGACGACGTCGGGCAGGGTACCGCCGGCGGCGTCAGCGCTGATCTTGTCCGCGTAGCCCTCGCCGGGCTGGTCGACCCACTTGACGTGGGTGCCGGGGTACTTCTTCTCGAAGTCGGCGATCAGGCCCTCGAAGTAGTCCTTGAAGTTGGCCCGCAGGTTCCAGGTCTGGAAGGTGATGTCGCCCTCCACCTTTCCCGAGGCGTCGGTCGAGCCACCGCCGTCGCCTCCGGAACCGCAGGCGCTGAGCGGCAGGACGAGGGCGGCTACGGCGGCTGCGGCGAAGGTTCTGCGCGAGGTGGGCACGGTGACACGTCTCCCTTGAGGCGTCGGCGGCGGGATGCCAGCGACCATGCCCGGCGATTCCGCGGAAAGTCAATGGACTCGCGCCAACTAAAGAAGAAAGCGGGACATTAGTGCAGGTCAGAGCGGCAGCATTGCGCTCTTGCCAAGAAGAACTAATGCGCTTTAGGATCAGCGCACTCAAGCGCATTAGCTCGCACCGAGGAAAGGAGTGCGCATGCCGGCCAAGCGGCCCGCCGCGCGCCGGCCGACGATGAAGGACATCGCGCGGCGGGCCGGAGTCTCCGAGAGCGCGGTGTCGTTCGCGCTGAACGACCGGCCGGGGGTCTCCGAGATCACCCGGGACCGGGTGCGCCGGGTGGCGGAGCAGCTCGGCTGGCGCCCCAGCACGGCCGCGCGCGCACTGTCCGGAGAGGGCGCGGCGACGGTGGGCTTCGTCCTGGCCCGGCCCGCCCACACCCTCGGCGTGGACTCCTTCTTCCTGCAACTGGTCTCGGGCATCCAGGAGGTGCTGGCGGACCGCCATCTGGGGCTGCTGTTCCAGGTGGCGCGGGACGTCGACGACGAGTGCGCGGTCTACCGGCGCTGGTGGGCCGAGCACCGGGTGGACGGTGTCCTCGTGGTGGACCCGCGCACCGACGATCCGCGCCCGGACCTTCTCGACGAACTGGGCCTGCCCGCCGTGGTCATCGGCGGGGAGCCGGACGAGCGTCATCCGGGGCTGTCGACGGTGTGGGCGGACGACGCGGGGGCGATGGCCGCGCTGGTGGACGCGCTCCACGCGCTCGGGCACCGGCGGATCGTGCACATCGCCGGGCTGCCGGACCTGGCCCACACCGATCGCCGGGTCCGCGCCCTGCGCGCGGAGGCCGGACGACGCGGTCTCGGCGAGGTCGAGTCGGTGACCACGGACTACTCGGACGCCGAGGGCGCGGCCGTCACCCGCCGGGTCCTGGAGGCGCCCGCTCCCCCGACCGCGCTGATCTACGACAACGACGTGATGGCCGTCGCCGGGGTCGCCTCCGCGGCCGAACTCGGTTTCTCGGTACCGGCGGACGTGTCCGTGGTGGCCTGGGAGGACTCGGCCCTGTGCCGCATGGTCAAGCCGTGGCTGTCCGCCCTGTCCCGGGACAGCGTGGAGTTCGGCCGCACGGCGGCGACGGAGCTGACCGCCCTCCTCGACGGCGGCCCGGCCCGGACGGTGCGGGTGCCGGTACCGCGGCTGATCGAGCGGGACAGCACGGGGCCGGCCCGGCCGGTGTGAGCGCGATCGGGGACGACCGGGCGGCCCTCGCTCTCGACGTACGGGCGCCGGGACGAGCAGAGTACTGTCCTGCGTACTCACCAGTAATCCCGCATCCCGGTTCCCGCACCCCGAGGAGACCTCCGTGACCGACTGGGCCGGCCGTACCGCCGTAGAGATAGCCACCGCCGTACGGGAGAAGCGGGTCACGCCCCGCGAGGTGGTGGCGGAGCACCTGGCCAGGATCGAGCGGCTGGACGGCCGCGTCGGCGCCTTCCGTACGGTGCGGGCCGAGGCGGCGCTCGCCGAGGCCGAGGAGGTGGGCGCCCGGGGCGATCTGGGCGAACTGCCGCTGGCCGGTGTGCCGGTCGCGGTCAAGGACAACCTCGCGGTGCGCGGGGAGACCATGCGCGTCGGCTCGGCCGCCACGCCGCACACGCCCGCGGACGCCGACCACGTCACCGTGGCGCGGTTGCGGGCGGCCGGCGCGGTGGTGGTGGGGCTGACGAACGTGCCGGAGCTGTGCGTGTTCGGCACCACCGACGGGCTGCTCGGCACCGCCCGCAACCCGTGGGACCCGGCCCGCTCCGCGGGTGGTTCGTCGGGCGGCAGCGCGGCCGCGGTCGCCGCCGGGATGGTGCCGCTCGCGCTCGGCAATGACGGCATGGGCTCACTGCGCATACCCGCGGCCAACTGCGGTCTGGTCACCCTCAAACCGGGTCACGGCGTCGTGCCGGCCGGCATCGGCGAGGGCGACTGGTTCGGCATGTCCGAGAACGGGCCGCTGGCCACGACGGTCGAGGACGCCCGTCTGATGCTCGCCGTCCTCGCGGACCGGGCGCTGCCGGACCGCGAGGAGTCCGGCGCCCTCCGCGTCGCCGCCTCGCTGCGCAGTCCGCTGGCCGGCGTCCCCGTCTCCCGGCCGTACGCGCACGCGGTGCGCGAGGCGGCCGGGGTCCTGATGAAGGCGGGTCACCAGATACGGCGGGCGGACCCGCCCTACCCGGCGTCGCTGAGCCTGACGGCCCTGACCCACTGGACGGCCGGCACGTCGGTGGACGCGCGGGGCCTGGACCGGCGGCTGCTGACCCGGCGCACGCGGGTGCACGCGGCGCTCGGGCGGCGCTTCGTCGGCCGGGTGGCGACCGGCGGGGACCGGGAGCGGCTGCGCCGGCGCCTGGAGCCGTTCTTCGCCGAGTACGACGTCCTGCTCACCCCCGCGCTGGCCCGCCGCTCCCCCGAGGCCGGCCCCTGGCACGAACGGGGCTGGTTGCGCAACATGGTGGCGAATTCGGCGTACTCGCCGTTCACGCCGCCGTGGAACCTGACCGGCTGGCCCGCGATGTCGGTGCCGCTGGACACGCCGGACTCCGGCGCGCCCAGCTCCGTGCAACTGGTGGGGCGCCCGGGATCGGAGACGGCCCTGCTGGAACTGGCGGAGCGGATCGAGGCGCTGCGCCCCTGGCGGCGGACGGCGCCGCTCGACCGATGACGCCTCCGAGGCCCGGTGGTCCATCGGGGCGCGGTCGTCCTACAGGGACCGGTGCATGACGTACAGGCCGACCCGCCCGTGCCGCGGATGGTCGAAGGCGTCCGGCACCGTGCCCAGGATCGTGAAGCCGAGGGAGGTCCACAGCCGTACGGCGGGGTTGGTCTCGACGACGGCGTTGAAGACCATGCCCCGGTAGCCGTCGGCCCTGGCGGCCTCCAGGACGTGTTCGGCGAGGGCCCGTCCGGTGCCCCGTCCCGCCCGGTCGGGGTCGACCATGAACCCCGCGTTGGCGATGCCGGCGGCGGGACCGCCGTAGTTGGGGGTGACGTAGGCGGAGGCGACGACGGCGCCGGTGTCGTCCTCGACCACGTAGACGCGTTTGGCGGGGTTCATCCACAGGGCCCGGGCGTCCTCCTCGGAGGTGTCCGGGTCCCAGGCGTAGGTCTCGCCGGCGGCGACGATGCGGTGCCAGAAGGGCCAGATGTGCGGCCAGTCGCCGGCCGTGGCTTCCCTGATCAGCATGGGCGTGAGTCTGGCACGCCCATGCGCGGGCGATCTCGGCGGACGGCCCGGGCGGGTCAGTCCACGCTCGGCAGGATGTGCGGCTCGGCGAGGTCGTCCTCGTAACCCGCGAGGCGGATCGGTGCGGAGCGCGCCCACACGTCGAGGATGCCGATCTCGCCGGGCCGGCGGCCACGTCCGCCGCGTTCTTCGATGCGTTGCTCCGGGTTCGTCGTCGTTTCCGGTGTCACCGCGCACTCCTTATGTGTCGGGTCACCCTCGGGGGCTCTCCGCGCCAGTCTCCCGTCCGGCACTCGGCGCCCGCTGGGATGTGAGTCGGATGCAGTCAGGACGCGGTGGCGCCGGCAACTCGTTCGGAAGCAGGCCGTTGTCGACCGGCTTGTCCCATGACGGACCTCGGGTGCGGGTAGTGCCCTGCCCTGCCGTCCGTCCGATCCAGACTAACCAAATGAGCGGGGGTGCGCTCTATGGGGCTCAAAAGATGGGAGAAGCATTGCCCTTCGACCGGTGCGCAGTTGGCCCAAGTCTGCCCCGGAACGTTCACTTCCGCACCGTGCGCGAGTCACCCGTTCGGCCCACAGGGACGTCCACACCTTCGATTGCCCGCCGTGACGGGCCGCGCAGTTAAAGTGCCGTTGGCTGCGTCGCAAGCTCGCCATGGTCTGCTGCCCGTCGGCAACGGCTGTCTCGTGGGAGGACCGAGGCATGGAACTGCGCAGCGTCGAGGAGCTGATGGACCTGCTGTACGCCTGCCGGGGCGGGCGGACGGCAGCCGGGCCCGGGGGCCAGGCCGGAGGCGGGCCCGGTGACGGGGCCGGGGATGCGCACGGGCACGCGCTGCGGACGGCCGCGCTGCTGCGCCGGCGCCACCCGGCCGACAAGGAGTTGCAGCTCGCCGGCCTCGTCTCCCCCGTCGGCCGGCTGCTGTGGCCCGGCGACCCGGCATCCCGGACCGCCGACGCGGTACGGCCCCTGCTCGGCGCCCGGGTCGCCCGCCTGGTGCGCCGTCAGGCCCACCCCGAGGCGTGGGCCCACGACGACGATCTGGCCAGCCTGCGCCAGGCGGACGACGAGGCCCGCACCGCCGCCTTCGACGCCGGGGTCCTGGAGGACTGGCGCACGGTACTGGAGCTGACGGCGGCCCGGAACTCGCGGCTGGGTCTCGTGGACTGAGGCCGCGTCACCACTTCCCGGGCGCGTAGTCCTTGAGGAAGACGCCGTACAGGTCCTCGCCCGCCTCGCCGCGCACGATGGGGTCGTAGACACGGGCGGCGCCGTCGATCAGGTCGAGCGGGGCGTGGAAGCCGGCCTCGGCCAGGCGCAGCTTGTCGTAGTGCGGGCGCTCGTCGGTGATCCAGCCGGTGTCGACCGAGGTCATCAGGATCTTGTCGGTGTCGAACATCTCCTGGGCGCTGGTCCGGGTCACCATGTTCATGGCGGCCTTGGCCGCGTTGGTGTTCGGGTGCCCGGCGCCCTTGTAGCCGCGGGCGAACACGCCCTCCATCGCCGAGACGTTGACGACGTAGGCGCGTCCCGCGGGCGCCTTGCGCGCGGCCTCGGCCATCGAGGCGCGCAGCGCGCTGATGAGGATGAACGGCGACGTGTAGTTGCACAGCTGGGTCTCCAGCAGTTCCACCGGCGAGATCTGCTCGATGGTCTGGACCCAGGTGTTGGAGTCGACGACGTCGGGGACCAGCCCGCCCGCGTCGATGGCGGTGCCCTCGCGGTGCCGGACGACGCTGGCGTTACCGGCGACCAGGGCGAGGTCGGCCACCTTCTGCGCGTCGAGCCCCGAGGCACCCAGCGGCAGCGCGGCCAGACCGTCCACCGCGCCGGAGTTGAAGGCGCCGATGACCTGGTGGGCGGGGAGTTCACCGGCGGGCAGCGGGGCGCTCTCGCCCTCGACCAGCGCGGCGTAGGCGGAGGGCAGACGGCGCACGGTCTGGGTGGCGTTGTTGATCAGGATGTCGAGCGGGCCCCGCTCGGCGACCTGCTCGGCGAGGGCGACGGCCTGGGCGGGGTCGCGCAGGTCGATGCCGACGACCTCCAGGCGGTGCATCCAGTCGGCGGAGTCGTCCATCGCCTTGAAGCGGCGGATGGCGTCCTTGGGGAAGCGGGTCGTGATCGTGGTGTGCGCACCGTCGCGCAGCAGCCTGAGCGCGATGTACATGCCGATCTTGGCGCGGCCGCCGGTGAGCAGCGCGCGCTTGCCGGCGAGGTCGGCGCGGGCGTCGCGGCGGGACCGGTTCTCGGCGGCGCAGTCCTGGCAGAGCTGGTGGTAGAAGTAGTCGACCTCGGTGTAGCGCTGCTTGCAGATGTAGCAGGAGCGGGGGCGCTGCAGTATCCCCGCGATCGTGCCCTCCTCGGTGCGCGAGGAGGGCAGCAGGCCCTCGGTCTCGTCGTCGATGCGCTCGGCGGACCCGGTGGCGGTGGCCTCGGTGACCGCCCTGTCGTGGGCGGTCTTGGCGGCGCGGCGCTCCTGGCGGCGGCGCTGCTTGACCGTGCGGTAGATGTGCGAGGTGGCCCGGCGGACCCGGATCGCGTCCGGGTGGTCGACGTCGATCCGGTCGAGTTCCTCCAGCACGCTCAGGCAGACCGCGAGCCGCTCCGGGTCGATACCGGGGCCGTACGCGGAGGCGGCCACCTCGTCCGTGGTCGCCGAACCGTCCTGTGTCACCGTCATCGCCGCTGCCGTTCCCTGGTCACCGTTGCGGCGCTCGGAGGGCGACCGCTGTCGAACAGCGGATTTTATTCAGCGCGGGGCGCGGATCCAAACCCGCCGGGGTCAGGGACGGCAGGCCGTGAGCAACGTCTCCACCTCGTCGGCCAGGGCGGCGGCGAACCGGTCGAGGTCCGGCACCGCCTCGGCGTCGGCGACCAGACCGTAGTGGACCCGTCCGCGGTACGTGGAGACGGCCACCGCCAGGGAGTGGCCGCGGGCCAGCGGCGCCAGCGGGTAGACCTCGGTCAGCGGGTGTCCGCCGAGCCGCAGCCCGAGGCTGGGCAGGGGCACGCTGGTGACCAGGAGGTCGAACCAGAGCCGGGCGGCGCCCGAGACCAGCGGTCCGCCCAGCCGGTGCCCGAGCGCCGGCACGTGGTCGGCGAGCAGGGCGACGGCTCCGGCGCCGCGGCCCGGTCCGGCGTCCTTGTTGCGGTCCATGGCGGCGCGGACCGTGCCGAGGCGGGAGAGCGGGTCGGGATCGCCGACCGGCAGCCGCATGAGATACCCGGAGAGCCGGTTGCCCTGGGGGTGGGCGGTGCGCGGGCGGCGCTTGGACACGGGGATGAGGGCCCGGGGCTCGACGCCCTCGCTGCCGTCGCCGCGCTCGTCGAGCCAGCGGCGCAGGGCGCCGGCGACGACCGCGATCAGTACGTCGTTGACGGTGCCGCCGGTGGTCTTGCGGACGTGGTGCACGTCGTCGAGGTCGACGGAGACGCCCGCGATGCGGCGGGTGCCGGAGGACTCGGCGACGAGGGCGGGCGAGGAGCGCACGTCGAGGGTGGACAGCGCGGCGGCGGCACCGATGTCCAGGGCGCGCCCGGCGTCCGACAGGAGGCCGCGCAGCCGGTCGGGCAGCGCGCGCACGTCCGGCACGAGTCCGCGCGGCGGCCGCTCGGGGCGGGGCCGTGGGGCGGGCAGGTCCATCGGGTCGAGGACGCCGGCGGCGAGGGTCAGGGCGCGCAGCCCGTCGGCGAGGGCGTGGTGGAACTTGAAGAGCACGGCGAAGGCCCCGCCGTCCGCGCCCGGCAGCACATGGGCCTCCCACGGCGGCCGTCCGCGCTCCAGCGGACGTTCCATGAGACGCCCGGCCCGGGCGTGGAAGTCGGTGGTCGGGGCGTGCAGCCGTACGTGGTCGAGCGGGTCGAAGCGGGGGTCGGGCTCGCGGGTCGCGCCGCCGAACGTGAGCGGCCGCCGCAGTGCCGTCGGCGCCTGCCACGTGTCCCGGATCCTCATCCGCAGTCCGGGCACCGCGGGAGCGCGGGCCGCGAGCAGGTCCGCGGCGTGGGCACCCGCGGTGGGCGAGTCGGCCTCGAAGACACCGAGCGCGCCCAGGTGCATGGGGTGCTCGGCGGACTCGATGTTCCAGAACGCCAGGTCGAGGGGGGCGAGTGGATCGGGAGGAGTCAAGGTGCTGCCTCGCATGGACGACGGGTGGACAAGCAGTCAATCGCTCTCCGCCGATTACGGTCAAGTACGATCACGCTACGCTCGGTGAACAAAACGTCAAGGTCCCGCCCCTGCGGGCAGGGACGGGACCGGGGTGGCTCATGGGACGACTGTGCCCGCGCCGGCTCAGGTCAGCGGCGGCGGCACCGCCTGGGCCGAGGTTCCCCACCCGGACGGCTGCGGGCCGACCGTGAACGCGAGCGTCCGCACCGAGCGCAGGGCGTCCGTCGTCAGCCATGTCCGGGCGTAGTCGGAGCCGTCGGCACGGGCCGACTGGATGTACCGGTCGGTGTCCGAGGTGCCGGGCGCGGTGATCGTCAGGGCGCCGCGCGGATAGTAGCGGCGGTCGAGGGTGAGGTCGACGCGGTCGAACACCGGGGTGGACAGGCCCCAGGTGTCGTAGCCGGGCTGGATCGGGAAGACGCCGATCGAGGACAGGACGTTCCAGGCGGACATGGTCCCGAGGTCGTCGTTGCCGGTCATGCCGGTCGGCGCGTCCGTGAACAGGGTGAGCGCCGCGTGCACCACGTCGGTCGTCTTCCAGGGCTGCCCGGTCGACAGGTAGGTGTACGGGGCGATGAGGTCGGGTTCGTTCTGCGGGTTGTACTTGTCGGCGTTGTAGTAGTCGTACGGCCCGTTCACCCACACCTCGCGGGCGGTCTTCGCCGGGTCGGCGAGGAGCTGGTCGTAGGCGAAGAAGGAGTCGAGCCGGTCCGTCGCGGCCTGCGTGCCGCCGATGAGGTCGATCACGCCGGGCAGGTCCTGCGGCACCAGCCACTGGTACTGCCAGGACGTGCCCTCGTGGAAGCCCTCGCTCTGCGCCGGGTCGGCCGGGCCGGTGAAGGCGCCTTCGGCGTCGCGGGCGCGGAAGAAGCCGGTCGAGGGGTCGAAGACGTTCCGGTAGCTCCGGGCGCGCTCGGCGTACCGCTTCGCGTCCGCCTCGTGGCCGAGGTCGCGGGCCATGCGGGAGAGCATGGCGTCGGACAGGGCGTACTCCAGGGTCGCGGAGGCCCCGTGGTCGTAGTCGGAGTCGCCGGGCTTGGCGTGCGGGCGGCCCTTGACGTACGGCGCGAAGCCGTCGGCGAGGTACTCGCGGTTGGCCTCCCGGCCGACGGCCGGCGAGTCGGCGGGCGGGACGCCGTCGGCGTTCTTCGTCAGGGCCCGGTAGGCCCGCTCCTCCCAGCCGTGCAGCAGGCCCTGCTGGTAGGCGTTGGTCAGGAAGGGGGTCACCGGGTCGCCGGTCATGATGTTGGTCTCGACCGTCCCGTAGCCCCACTTGGGCAGCCAGCCACTCTCCTCGTCGATCCTGATGACGGAGATGGCCATGTCGCGCGCCTCGCGGGGCGCGAGCAGCGCGAGGAGCTGGGACTGGGTGCGGTAGGTGTCCCACAGGGACCAGTTCTGGTAGTACGTGAAGCCCTTGGCGCGGTGGATCTCCTGGTCCCAGCCGGTGTAGCGGCCGTCGGCGTCGCTGCCGACGTTGGGCGCGAGGAAGGACCGGTACAGGGACGAGTAGAAGGTGCGGCGCAGCGTGTCGTCGCCGCCGCGCACCTTCACGTCGTCCAGTCGCTGCTCCCAGGCGCGCTCGGCACCGCGGCGCACGGTGTCGAAGGAGTGCCCGCCCTCGGCGCGCAGGTTGAGCGCGGCGCCGCGCGCGTCCACGTAGGACAGGGCGGTGGTGGCCTCGACGGTGCGGTCCTTCGTGGTGTCGAAGCGGACGTAGGCACCGTCCCCGCCGCGCTTCGCGCCCGCGGTGACCGTGCCGTCGTCCCAGGTGCCCCAGGAGGCGAAGGGGCGGTCGAAGCGGGTGATCGTGTAGACGGTGTACGGCTTCGTGTCCTGGCAGAAGCCGCTTCCGGTGATCGCGGTGCGCACGGTGCGGCTGTCGAGGACCTCGACCTCGGTGCTGATGTTCCTGTGCAGCGACTGACCGGCGTTGAGCAGGACGTTGGCCTTGTCGGTGGCCGGGAAGGTGTAGCGCTGCACGCCGGTGCGCTCGGTGGCGGTCAGTTCCGCGCCGACGCCGGAGCCGAGACCGACCCGGTAGTAGCCGGGGCTCGCCTCCTCGTCGTCGTGGCTGAAGGAGGCGGCGTACTTCGCGTAGTCCGTCTCGGTGACGTCGCCGGTGGTCGGCAGCACCGGCAGGTCGCCGCCGAGTCCGCAGCCGACGCCGGAGAGGTGGACCAGGGAGAAGCCGCGGATACGGGTGTCGGAGTGGTCGTAGCCGGTGTTGTGGCCGGTGTCCGGCGAGAACTGCACCATGCCGAAGGGCACGGCGGCGCCGGGATAGGTGTTGCCCTCGTTCTCGGTCCCGATGAACGGGTTCACGAGGTCGGTCAGGTGCTGGTCGGTCGTCGGGGCGGCCTGGGCCGCCGGGGCGGTGAGCAGCGCGGACGCTGCCACCACCCCGGCGACGCACAGCCGCAGACGCCGGGTGGCTCTCATGTGCGGTGACCTCCGGAAGGTCTGCGGTGTCGTGCGGTTCTTCTTGTCCGGGAGCGGGTGATCAGGCGGTGCAGCCCGCCGGGGTGGGCCGGGACGCGTCGCGAATGAGGGCCTCCTGGGCGGCCCTCACCCGCTCGACGTCCGGCTTGAGCACCTTGCGGTCGTACGTCGTCAGGCCGTTCAGCTCGCCCTCGACGTCCGAGATCTGGGTGTAGACGGCGCCGTTGCCGCCCCGGCAGGCCAGGGCGCGCACCTCGTCCAGTTTGGTGAGGTAGTCGTCCGTGTACGTCTTCGGGTCGACGTCGACGTACGACTGCTGCACGGACCAGGCGTGTCCGGGCACCGCGAGGCCGAGGCCACCGTACTCGCCGGCGACCAGGGCGCGTTCACCGTCCGGGGAGGGCGGCAGCGCGGGGCTCGGGTAGCCGTGCTCGTCCATGATGTCGCCGGCGCCGCCGTCGGCGCCGAGGTTCAGGCCCGACTGGTTGTTGACGAGCCGGGTCGGGTCCCAGGCCTTGGCCTGCGCGGCGACGCGGCCGATGTCGTACTGCCCCCAGCCCTCGTTGAAGGTGACCCACATGACGATCGACGGGTGGCTGACGTGTTCGTCGATCATCTCCTTCATCTCGCGCTCGTACTCGGCGCGGGCAGCGGTGGACGGGTTCTTGCCGGCGGTCATCGCGGGCATGTCCTGCCACACCATCAGGCCCAGCCGGTCGGCCCAGTAGAACCAGCGGTCGGGCTCGACCTTGATGTGCTTGCGCACCGAGTTGAAGCCGAGCCGCTTGTGCAGCTTCAGGTCGGAGGCGAGGGCCTCGTCGGTGGGCGCGGTGTGCAGCCCGTCGGGCCAGAAGCCCTGGTCGAGGGTGGCCATCATGAAGACGGGCTCGCCGTTGAGCATGGTGCGCGGGACGCCGTTCACCTTCTCCACGGCGACGGAGCGCATCCCGAAGTAGCTCCCGACGCGGTCGCGTCCGACGGTGACCTTCAGGTCGTAGAGGAAGGGGTCGCCGGGCGACCACAGGCGCGGGTCGCGGATCTTCAGCGTCAGCGGCTCGCCGGTGCGGCCGCTGGCCGTGGCGACCTTGCGGTGCCCCGCGTACGCCGCGGCCTCGACGCGCACGCCGTCGCGCACGCCCTGGGGCTCGACGGTCAGGGTGCTCGCCGCGCCGTCGACGTGCGGAGTGAGCTTGAGCGAGTCCACGTGGTCCCGCGCGACGGGCTCCATCCAGACGGTCTGCCAGATGCCGGAGCTGGGCGTGTACCAGATGCCGCTCGGGTCCAGGCGCTGCTTGCCGAGCGGCGGGTTCTCGCCGTTCGCCGCGTCCGTCGGGTCGTAGACGCCGACGATCAGCTCCTGGGTGCGGCCCGGCTTGAGGGCGTCGGTGACGTCGGCGTCGAACTTGTCGTAACCGCCCTTGTGCTCGGCGACCTTGGTGCCGTTGACGTACACCTCGGACTGCCAGTCGACGGCGCCGAAGTTCAGCTTCAGCCGCTGCGAGGAGCCGATGTGCCAGTCGCGGGGCACGGTGAAGGTGCGGCGGTACCACATGCGGTCCTCGTGCCGCTGGACGCCGGAGAGCTGGGACTCCACCGGGTACGGGACGAGGATGCGCTCGTCGAGGTTTCTGCCCACCGGCGGCTGCTCGCCGGCCTCGGCGGCGGCGAACTGCCAGCGGCCGTTGAGGCTCTGCCAGTCGTCGCGGGTCAGCTGGGGGCGCGGGTACTCGGGCAGGGCGTTGTCCGGGCCGACCTCGTCGGCCCAGTCGGTGCGCAGTTCGTAGGTGGACTTGTTGCCGCCGCTGCTCCAGAAGGCGTTGACAACGTTGCCTTCGGTGTCGGTGAGGCCGCCTTCGCCGTCGTAGCGGACGTCGGCGGTGCCGGGCGCGTCGCCGTTCTTGTTGCCGACGACGGGTTCGTCGAGGGCGACCAGCAGGGCGCTCGGGTCGGCGGGATCGAGCCTGGCCTCCCCGAGCGGCCAGGTGGCGCCGCCGATCACCGCTTCGAGGTGGTCGGCGAGTCCGGCCGGGGGCGCGGCGAGAGGGCTCGCGAAGTCGAGCTTGAGGGTGCGGCCGGTGGACTGGACGGTGGTCGCCGTCGCGCCGTCGTAGTCGAAGCCGTCGGGCAGGCGGAACGCCGACTGCGGGACGGCCTCCTTGCTGCCGCCGGGCTCGGTCCAGCGCAGGTGGAGGTTGGAGCCGCCGTAGTGCTCGAAGTACTCCAGCTTGATGTCGTAGGACTGGCCGGCCGTCAGCTCGACGGGCCGGGAGGTCTGTTCGCGGTCCCAGTCGTCGACCCAGTGGTCGACGGCGAGCTGTCCGCCGATCCAGAGGCGGAAGCCGTTGTCACCGGTGATCGAGAAGGTGTGGGCTCCGGTCTTCTCCGGGACGAGCCTGCCGGTCCAGCGGACGTTCACGTCGTCCGACTGCCCGGTGGCGAAGGCGAGTCGCGGCTCCAGGCTGTCGAAGTCGACCTGGGGATCGAAGCCGGTGGCCTTGAGTTCGTGGAAGTCGAAGGCGCCGGGGGCGGACTGGGTGTAGTACTCGCCCTTCAGTCCGTGGATCTGAGCGGCGTCCTGGTCGCCGGCGGCGTGGGCGGCCGGGACGGCGGCGAGTCCCGCGGCGCCGAGTGCGGCCGCCAGCAGCAGCGCGAGTCGGTCTCTGAGTCGTTTGGTGCGCACTGACCCTCTCCTCGAGAACGGGTGGTGGCAGATGGCTCGGACATCGATGTCATACAACGATGTAACGGCAGGGTGCAGAGGCATGACAACACGGATTCCGCTTGGCGTCCAGGGACATGACAACGACCCCGGGGTCCACGCGCGTATCGCGCGCCCGGGGCCGCCGTCCGTCCGGTCCTCGGTCCGGTCCCCCGGTCCGGTCTCCGTCCGTCAGGACACCAGCTGACCCTTGCCCAGCGCGATCACGCCGCCCTTGGAGACGGTGTACAACTCGCCGTCCCGCTGCGGGTTGACGCCGATCGTCGCGCCCGGCGGCACCTGTACGTTCTTGTCCAGCACCGCCCCGCGCACCACCGCGCCCCGGCCGATGTGCACGTTGTCGTGCAGCACCGAACCCTGCACGACCGCTCCGGGGTCGACGACCACGCCCGGCGAGAGCACGGACCGGGTGACCTGCCCCCGGATCAGGCAGCCGGCGCTGATGATCGACTCGCTGGCGATGCCGCCGGCGTTGAAGCGGGCGGGCGAGAGCTGGGTGGAGTGGGTGTAGATCGGCCAGTCGCGGTTGTAGAGGTTGAAGGCCGGCCGCTCGGCGATCAGGTCCATGTGGGCGTCGTAGTAGGCGTCCAGCGTCCCCACGTCCCGCCAGTAGCCCTGGTCCCGGGAGGTCTCCCCCGGCACGTGGTTGGCGCTGAAGTCGTACAGCGCGGCCTCGCCCCGGTCGGTGAGCTGGGGAAGGATCGAACCGCCCATGTCGTGCACGGAGTTCTCGTCCTCGGCGTCCCGGTGCAGGGCCTCGACGAGGGCCTTGGTGGTGAAGACGTAGTTGCCCATCGAGGCGAAGACGCACCCCGGGTCGTCGGGGAGGCCCGGCGGGTCGGCGGGCTTCTCCAGGAAGCCCGTGACGGTCTGCCCGTCGGAGCCCGGGGTGATCACGCCGAAGGACGGCGACTCGGCGCGCGGCACCCGTATCCCGGCGACGGTGACGCCCGCGCCCGACTCGATGTGCTGGGCGAGCATCTGGCGCGGGTCCATCCGGTACACGTGGTCGGCGCCGAAGACGGCGACGTACTCGGGCTGTTCGTCGTGCACCAGGTTCAGGGACTGCAGGATCGCGTCGGCGCTGCCGAGGAACCAGCGCGGGCCGAGACGCTGCTGCGCGGGGACCGGCGTGACGTAGTTGCCGAGCAGACTGGACATCCGCCAGGTGGTGGTGATGTGCCGGTCCAGGGAGTGCGACTTGTACTGGGTCAGCACGCAGATCCGCAGGATGTCCCCGTTGACCAGGTTGGACAGGACGAAGTCGACCAGCCGGTAGGTGCCGCCGAAGGTGACCGCGGGTTTCGCGCGGTCCGTGGTCAGGGGCATCAGGCGTTTGCCCTCCCCGCCCGCCAGCACGATGCCGAGCACCGAAGGACCTCCACGACGCATGGCCGCTCCCCTCACCCTCGTCCCCGGCCGCCCCGGTGCGGGGCGGCTCAAGCCTGCTTGAGGATCTCCTCGTAGAGCCGGACCGTGCGGCGTGCGACCGTGTCCCAGCCGAACTCCCCGACCGCACGCGCCCGGCCCGCCTCGCCCATCCGCCGGGCGGCGTCCGGGTCGCCGAGCACGGAGTCCAGCGCACGCCCGAGTCCCGCCTCGAAGTCGTCGTCCCCGACACCCTCTCTCGGCACGAGTACCCCCGTTTCGCCGTCGGCCACGACCTCGGGGATGCCGCCCACCCGGGAGGCCACCACGGGAGTGCCGCAGGCCATCGCCTCCAGGTTGACGATGCCGAGCGGCTCGTACACGGAGGGGCAGACGAAGACGGCTGCGTGCGTCAGGAGCTGGATCACCTCGGGGCGCGGCAGCATGCCCGGGATCCAGTGGACGCCCTCGCGGGCGGCGCTCAGTTCGGCGAAGAGGCGGCGGAACTCCTGATCGATCTCGGGGGTGTCGGGGGCGCCGGCGCAGAGCACGACCTGGGCGGCCGGGTCGATGTCCCGCACCGCGCGCAGCAGGTGGGGCACGCCCTTCTGACGGGTGATGCGGCCGACGAACAGGACGTAGGGGCGGGAGCGGTCCAGGCCGATCCGGTCCAGTGCGTCGGTGCCGTGGTCCGGGCGGTAGAGCTGGGTGTCGATCCCGTTGTGCACGACGTGGACCCGGGAGGCGTCGAGGGCCGGGTAGCAGCCGAGGATGTCCTCGCGCATCGCGCCGGACACGGCTATCACCGCGTCGGCCGCCTCGACGGCGGTGCGCTCGGCCCAGCCGGACAGGGTGTAGCCGCCGCCGAGCTGCTCGGCCTTCCAGGGGCGCAGCGGCTCCAGGGAATGGGCGGTCATCACGTGCGGGACGCCGTACAGGAGCTTGGCGAGGTGTCCGCCGAGGTTGGCGTACCAGGTGTGGGAGTGCACCAGTTCGCGACCTTCGAGGGCGGCGGCCATGGCGAGGTCGACGGAGAAGGTGCGCAGCGCGTCGTTGGCACCGTCGAGCGCCGGCCAGGGCCGGTGGCGCAGCACCCCGTCGGTGCGGCCCTCGCCCCAGCTGTGCACGTCCAGGTCGACGAGGCGGGCGAGTTCCCGGGCGAGGAACTCCACGTGCACTCCGGCGCCTCCGTACACGTCCGGCGGGAACTCACGCGTCAGCAGTCCCACGCGCACCCGGAACCTCCCCTGTCGGCGGCTGTCACCCTCATGGTCACCCAGAGCGGGCGCCGGGGGAAGAGCGCGTGGGGCGGGCCGTCCGCGGCGGGCGCGCGGAACGGGCCGGTCCGGGCGGACTCGGGAAGCAGCAGTCGCCGCAGACTCCCCCTCCCGGCACCCGGTAGTACAGGCAGCAGCTGCGGCGGCGGAAGGACGTGCCGGTGAGGGTGCCGGCTCCGGTGAGCAGCGGGTGGGCCAGCAGGTCCGCGGTGAGCGACCGGGCCCGGTCGGCGGTGTCCGTACGGCCGTGGCGGCGGGCCCAGCGGTCCAGTTCGCGTCCGGCGCCGGCCAGGGCGGAGGCCGTGTTGCCGCGCAGCAGCCCGGTCGCGACCCCGTAGCGGGCGTGCACGGTCGCGGCGAGGGGTGCGAGATGAGCGGTGAGCACGACGTCCGCGACGGTGGCGGCGTCCCCCGGCCGGGCGTGCACCTCGGTGAGCCAGAGGTCGTCGGGTGCGGTGGCCTCCGGGTCCCAGTGCAGCAGGCGGGGGTCGAGGTCGGGGACCTGCCCGTAGAGGACGGCGCAGGCCAGGGTCACCGACCAGAGGCGGGCCGCGAGCCCCTGGTGGGCCACGGAGGCGGCGACCCGGGCCTCGGGGGCGGCGAGCGCGTCGGCCACCTTCCGGACGCGCAGGTCCAGCGGATCGGCCGGCGGGCCGGCCCGGTGATCCGGAACCTGGACGTCCGCGGCCGCGTCCTCGTACCGCACGGCGGAGGTGTAGGCGTGGGCGAGCGGCACGGGGGCGGCGGGCCCCGGCGGGGGCAGGGGCCGCGAGGCGCGCAGGACGGAGAAGCCGCCGAGCGGGCGGAGGGCCGAGAGTCCCGGATCGAGGTCCACGAGCAGCAGTAGTATCAGGGCCGCCTGGGGGGGCCGGGCCAGGGGCCGGAGGCGGAAGTCGCCCACCCTGGGGAGGACGGCGGCGGCGGCGTACTCCATCGGTAGTAGGACCCAATGAGTGCTCAGGGACGACGACGGGAAGACCCTGAGGCGGCATCGTGTTGTGCATGGATGACGACCGATCGCCGCGCCGGGCCCAGTGCCCCCGCCTCACGCAGAGGAGCAGCCGATGAGCGCCCTCGCGTTGTCCGTGCTGCTGTCGCTCGTCTCCGCCGTGGCGTACGCGGGCGGAGCGATCGTGCAGGAGCAGGTCGCGGCGTCGTCCCCGGGTGCCCAGTACGCTCCCGTGCGCCATCCCGCCTGGTGGGCGGCGGTGTCGCTGAACGGCCTCGGTGGTCTGCTGCACGTGGTCGCCCTGGCGCTCGGCCCGCTGAGCCTGGTGCAGCCGCTGGGAGCGCTCACCATCGTCTTCGCGCTGCCCATGGCGGCGTTCTTCGTGGGCCGCAGGGCCGGAGCGACGGCCTGGCGGGGTGCGCTGATGGCCACGGTCGGTCTCGCCGGTCTGCTGTCGCTGGTCGGCGCCTCCGACGTGCAGTCGCTGAGCACGGCGCAGCGGGTGGCGGTGGCCCTGGTCACCGGTGGTGCGCTCGTGGCGCTGATGATCGCGGGGCGGGCCGCGCACCGGCATCCGGCGGTGCGCAGCATCCTGCTGGCGACCGCGTCCGGCATGGCCTTCGGCATGTCCTCCGTCTTCACCAAGACGGTCGCGGTCGACTGGACCGGCGGAGTGTCCGCCGGCGACCTGCCGTCGCTGGCCGTGATCGGGATACTCGCCACGGCCGGCATGGTGCTCTCGCAGGCCTCCTACCGCGGGGCCGGTCTCGCCGCGCCGCTGGCCACGCTCACGGTCGTGAACCCGGTGGTGGCCGCCGTCGTGGGCATCACGATGTTCGGCGAGACGTTCCGCTACGGCACGACCGGCACCGCGCTCGCCCTGAGCTGCGGAGTGGTCGCGGCCGGCGGACTGATCATGCTGACGACGGAGCGGATCGCGCGGGAGGGCGCCGAGGCCGAGGGCGTTCTGGACGGGGGCGTCCTGGACGAGGGTGAGGAAGAGGGACGGCACGGGAGTGCGGTGGCCGCGGTGTCCGGGGGCGGGGTGGCGGCATCGGCGGCCGCGGACGGTGCGGTTGCGGTGGCTGCGGCGACCTCGGCGGCTTCGGGCGGTGGGATCGCTCCAGCGGCGGCGGACAGCGGTGCGGTGGCTGCGGCGGCCGCGAACGGTGCGGTGGCTGCGGCGGCCGCGAACGGTGGGGTGGCCGCGGCGGTCGGGCAGGCGCCGGTGGCCGCGTCCGTGGTGGCGGCGCCCGTGGCCGCGGAGATTCCGGCGGCTCCGGGGGTGGCGACGGTGCCGGTGGCCCCGATGCCCCGGCTGTCCGGCAAGGTCTTCGTACCCTCCCCGGTCCCGTCGCCCGTTCCGGACACCGTCCCCTCCGAGGAGGAGACGTACGCTCCCCGGGCACCGGTGGAGCGGGACGGCGCGGCGCTCGCGTACGGCTCGCTCTACGGTGGCCTGTTCATCCCGCCGCTCATGCTCGACCGCCGACGGGTCCGGATCAGATCCTGACGCCGCGGGCCCGCAGATACGCCAGCGGGTCGACGTCCGAACCGAAGCCGGGCCCCGTCCGCACCTCGAAGTGCAGATGCGGGCCCGTGACGTTGCCCGTGGAGCCGGAGCGTCCGAGGCGCTGACCGACACCCACCGACTGACCGCTGCGCACGGAGATCGCCGAGAGGTGCGCGTACTGGGAGAAGCGTCCGTCGCCGTGCCGGACCACCACCTGGTAGCCGTACGAACCGCCCCACCCCGCGCTGACGACGTGTCCGGCCGCGACCGACTTCACGGAGGTGCCGGTGGGCACGGGGAAGTCGACGCCGGTGTGGTAGCCCTTCGACCAGGAGGAGCCCGCCTGGTGGTACGGCGTGCCGGTGGCGGCGTCGACGGGTGCCACGACGGCCTGGTGGGCGCCGGCCCCGCCGCCGGTGGACGACTTCTTCGGCGCCTTCCGCTGCTCCTGGTGCTTCTGCCGCTCCGGCTCCGACTTCTTCGCCGGTTTCTTCTGCTGCTTCGGCTCCTGCTTCGGCTCGTGCTTCGGCTCCTGCTTCTTCTGCTGCTTCGGCTCCTGCTGCCGTTCCTCGTGCTTTTCCTTCCGCTGCTCGGTCCCCCGGTCCGACCCGGCATCGGACGTCGTGGCCGTCCCCTGGCCGCGCAGTGACAGGCGCTGTCCGGGCAGGATCAGGTCGGGATCGGATCCGATCGCGCGGCGGTTGGCGTCGTACAGTCGCTGCCAGCCGCCCCGGACCTCGTGGGTGTCCGCGATGCCGGAGAGGGTGTCGCCGGTGACCACCGTGTACATCCGGGCCTTGCCGGCCCGGGACTGCGGTGTGGTCTGGGGCTTGACGTCCTTCACGGTGTCGGACTTCTCCGCCGCTCGGGCCGTCCGCTGCTCGCGGCTCTTCTCGGTCCCCGCTCCCCCGGCCGGCCGTAGGTCGGGCGTGTCACCGCCGCGGGCCAGCCCGGCCCGCTGCGAACACGCCGGCCAGGCGCCCGGACCCTGGGCGTCGAGCACCTTCTCGGCCACGGCGATCTGCTGGTCCTTGGTGGCCAGGTCCGCGCGCGGGGCGTACCGCGTGCCGCCGAAGGCCTCCCAGGTGGACTGGGTGAACTGCAACCCGCCGTAGTAGCCGTTGCCGGTGTTGATGTCCCAGTCGTCGGTGGACTCGCAGGCGGCGACCTTGTCCCAGGTCGCCACGTCGGCGGCGTGCGCCGTGCCGGTGCCGACGAGGGGCAGGGCCAGTCCCGCGCCGCCCGCGGTGACGGTCAGTGAGGCGCGGTTGATCCTGTTCGGCTGATACCGGCGGTGCCGGCCGCGTACGGCCATGGGGGACCCCTTCGACATTGCGTCAGGAGCGGCAAAAGTAAGCGCGGCGAACAGGCCATGACAAGACGGCAACCGGCCGGTTGAAAGCCCCGAGTGGCCGGGAACGCGCGGCCGTTGGCCGGATGGGGTGTCCGCCCCGCTGAGGCGCCGGGCCCCTCCCTCTCGTACTGGAGTCCTGAGAGTACGAAGTGCACCGACGTACCGGCACGTCAGCGTGGTCGAGCGGCGGAATTGACGATACTGGCGGACACGGGCACCACCGACACCAAGGTCATGAGGAGCCAACGCAATGAGCAGTACAGCGCAGATCGGCGTCACGGGTCTCGCGGTCATGGGCCGCAACCTCGCCCGCAACTTCGCCCGCAACGGCTACACGGTCGCGGTGCACAACCGGACCGCTTCGCGCACCCGGGCGCTCGTGGAGGAGTTCGGCAGCGAGGGGGATTTCGTCGCGACCGAGACCGCCAAGGAGTTCGTGGCGGCGCTGGAGCGGCCGCGACGTCTGGTGGTCATGGTGAAGGCCGGGGATCCGACCGACGCCGTGATCCGGGAGTTCGCCCCGCTCCTCGAACCCGGCGACATGATCATCGACGGGGGGAACGCGCACTTCGCGGACACCCGCCGCCGGGAGCGCGAACTGCGCGAGCAGGGCATCCACTTCGTGGGCACCGGCATCTCCGGCGGCGAGGAGGGCGCGCTGCACGGGCCCAGCATCATGCCGGGTGGCTCGAAGGAGTCGTACGACTCGCTGGGGCCGATGCTGGAGAAGATCTCGGCGAAGGCTGCGGACGAGGCTCCCTGTGTGACGCACGTCGGTCCCGACGGCGCCGGACACTTCGTGAAGATGGTGCACAACGGCATCGAGTACGCCGACATGCAGCTGATCGGCGAGGCGTACCAGCTGCTCCGCGACGTCGCCGGGTACTCCCCCGCGCAGATCGCGGAGATCTTCCGCACCTGGAACACCGGCCGCCTGGACTCCTACCTGATCGAGATCACGGCCGAGGTGCTGTCCCACGTGGACGCGGCGACGGGCAAGCCGTTCGTGGACGTGGTGGTCGACCAGGCGGAGCAGAAGGGCACCGGCCGCTGGACGGTGCAGATCGCCCTCGACCTGGGCGTCCCGGTCTCGGGCATCGCGGAGGCCGTCTTCGCCCGGTCCCTGTCCGGCCACGCGGCGCTGCGCGATGCCTCACGCGGCCTGGCCGGCCCCAAGGCATCCCCGCTCGGCGAGTCGGAGGCGGCGGCCTTCGCCGACCGCGTCGAGCAGGCGCTGTACGCGTCGAAGATCGTGTCGTACACGCAGGGCTTCCACGAGATCGCCGCGGGCAGCGAGGAGTACGGCTGGGACATCGACCTGGGCGCGGTCTCCGCGATCTGGCGCGGCGGCTGCATCATCCGCGCGGCCTTCCTGGACCGCATCCGCGCGGCGTACGACGCCCGCCCGGACCTGCCGAGCCTGCTGTCGGACGAGACTTTCGCGCAGGAGATCGCCGCCGCGCAGGACGACTGGCGCGAGGTCCTGGTCGCCGCGACCCGGCAGGGCGTGCCGACGCCGGGCTTCGCCGCGGCCCTCGCCTACTACGACGCCCTGCGCGCCGAGCGGCTCCCCGCCGCGCTGACCCAGGGGCAGCGGGACTTCTTCGGGGCGCACACCTACCGCAGGACGGACCGGGACGGCGCGTTCCACACGCTGTGGGGCGGGGACCGGTCGGAGGTCACCGCGTAGCACCGTCCCGGAACAGCCCCCGAGCCGTGTGCCCCGTCGTTCAGGTGAGCGGTGGCCCGGGCTCGGGGTTCGGCACGGGCTCGGGCCCCGGCGGGACCGGCGACGGCGAAGGACCCGGCGGTGTGGGCTGCGGGCCGGGACCCGGAGGCTGCGGGGTCGGCTCCGGACCGGGACCCGGAGGCTGCGGCGTGGGCTGCGGGCCTGGCCCCGGGGCCGGCGGCGGAGGGGTCGGCTCCGGGCCGGGAACCGGCGGTGTCGCCGGGTCCGGGGCCGGCTGTGGCGGCTCCGGGGCCGGTCCTGGAGTGGGCCCCGGCGGGACGGGATCCGGATAAGGGTTCGTCATGGCGCTGTCCTCCGGCCGGTCGGTCGACGTCGGCTCTCTCGACTTGTCCCCCGCCTACCCGAGGGCCGACGCCCCACTCACTCGGCCGTACGATCTCCCGCGCCCGAGTGCACCGGCGGGTCCGGGTGGCCCACACGGACCGCCGGCGCCGCGGCGGCGAGGCCCGGCCCGGGGCTGGCCAGCACGGGAACGCGGACCGTCGTGGTGTCCCGGGCGGGCGCCATGGACGCCTGGGCCAGGACGATCACGTCCGCGCCGGTCACCGAGTCGGCCGCCTCGGTCACCCGTCGCAGGTATCCGTCGGTGTCACCGGCCTCGAACCGCTGCCAGGCGCCGTCCACCAGCCGGGTCCGCACCTCCACGGGCCGGCCCGCGCGCCGGGCCTCCTCCTCGACCAGTACCGCCGTAGGAGCGAGTGTGCTCTCCAGGGCGGCGAGGACGAGGACACGCGGACCGACGGCGACCGCCGTAGCGGCCATCGGCCGGTCGACACGCAGTACCGGCACGCCGACGCCGGCCGCGGCTCCCGCTGCCTCGGCGACGCCGCCGATGGTGGAGCAGGTGCACAGCACGGCGCGCGCCCCGTCGGCCACCGCCCGCCTCAGCAGGCTCGCGACGGTTCCGGCCACCGCGTCCGGCCCTTCGCCCCGCGCCCGCTCCAGCAGTCCGGCGTCGACGTGGTGCCGCAGCTCCAGCCCCGGGTGCGCCGCGTCGCGCAGCGCGTCGAAAACCGGGACGTGGACGGCTGAGGTGTGCAACAGCGCCAGCACGCGAGCCCCCTCGATCTCTGCCTTCCGCGGTCAGGTTCGCCTCGCGGTCAGAACAGCCCGGGATGCGCCACGAGCCACTCCTTGGCCGCGCGCAGCAGCTCCGGGTCGGCGGCGGGCGCCTCGTCCGGGTGACGCTCGGCCCACTTCACGACGTACGGGCACAGCGGGGCGACCGTGGTGCCCTCTCGCCGCGCGATCCCGTACAGCTCGCGGGCCAGGGAACCGGCGATGCCCCGGCCCTCGTGGGCCGGTTCGACGATCGTGTGGACGGGGACGAGTGCGCGTTCGGGGGCGTCGAGCACGAAGTACTCGATGCGCCCGACGACCTCTCCGGCGGCGACCGCCTCCAGCCGTCCGGCCGCCCGGTCGTCACGGATCTCGATGTCACTCACGGCCACGCTCCTCGTCCCCGCGGGATCGCCGGGTCAGTACGGTCAGGCCGACACGGCCTGCGGGCTGCGCTCCTGGTCCGAGCCCGGCACCGGCTCGGACGCGTCGGCGCCCAGGGCGACGATACGGTTGTCACCGTCCACGTGCACGACCCGGGGCCGCAGCGACCGCGCCTCGGCGTCGGTGACCTGGGCGTAGCTGATGAGGATCACCAGATCACCGGGGTGCACGAGGTGAGCCGCGGCCCCGTTGATCCCGATCACCCCGGACCCCCGCTCCCCCTCGATGACGTACGTCTCGAGCCGGGCCCCGTTGGTGATGTCGACGATGTGCACGAGCTCACCGGGCAGCAGATCGGCGGCGTCCAGCAGATCGGCGTCGATGGTCACCGAGCCGACGTAGTGCAGGTCGGCCTGGGTGACGGTGGCGCGGTGGATCTTGGACTTGAGGACAGTGCGCAGCACTTTCGACTCCTAGGTGACGGCTCCCCGCCGCTTTCTGCAGGTCAGGGGCGTCGTTCACTGTACACCGGCGCTCGTTGAACTCGAAGACTCTGAAGAAGATCGGCTTTACCCGGGCAAGAAGGCTCCTCGCCTGTGCTTCCGTGCAGACCAGGCCGCTGCATCAACGTCGCCCACACATCCGCTGGAGCGCCTGTCTCCAGACTGGGCAAGGACCCATGCTGACCATATGCCGACTTACCTGACGACGCGCCAGGTTCGCACGTCGTCGAGCACGGAGCCACCCCCGCGTCGGCCTGGAAGACGGGGCCGAAGGCGTGGTCCGGGACGCCGTCGTCCGTACAGTTCACCGACGGGACGTAGGTGCGAGTCCACTCCACCAGTTCCCGTTCGAACGGGCGGGTCGCCAGGGATCCGTTTCTCCTCGAACGGGTAACGGCTGCTGTGCCGCTCATTGATGACCGGATGCACCGCGGCGAGGTCGCTGTTTCCCCCCTCCCGGGCCGGATCACGTGTTCGTCGGGTGGTGGTCGAACGTTCACCGGTAGTCGTCTCCTCGGTCCGTTCGCCACCGGTCGGGGACTGGCTCGTTGCCCGGCCGTCGTTGCCTCCGCGGGTGTGACTGGCGCCGCCACCGTCGCTGTCTGCGAGCACCGCCACGGGGTCGGTGTCACGGCCCGCTCGGCTGTTCGGCCGCCAGGTCGGGCTCCAGTGCCGGCCGGTGGCGGGGCCCGGCCAGCTCGCAGCGGACGTCGACCACGCCCTCGACCGAGCGCACCAGCCGTTCGACCAGTGGGACGACCGAGGTGTCGCGCACCCGTCCGGTCAGTGTGACCACGCCCTCGTGGGCCTCGACCTGGACCGGACCGATACCGTCTGGCAGTCGGCCGCCGACGACCTCGTGCCGGACCTCCTCAGCAATCTCCGGGTCGGGCCGAAGAAAGACCCTGAGCAGATCGCCACGGCTCACGATCCCCTGCAGCACGCCGTCGGCGCCGACGACGGGCAGGCGTTTGACTCCACGCCGAGCCATGACGCGGGCAGCCCCGGGCAGGGTCTCGTCGGGGCGTGCCGTGACAGCGGGGGACGTCATCAGGTCCGTCGCCATCACGCCTCGCGCCTTGTCGTGGGCCAGGACGGGCCCGGTCCTCGGGTGCACATCCTGGTCGCTGTCGCGGAGTTCCTCCTTGCGCAGCAGGTCGGCCTCGGAAACGACGCCGACCACCCGGTTCACCTCGTCGATGACGGGGAGGGCACTGATCCGCTGCGTTCGCATGGTCCGCACGATGTCCTTGAACCCGGCCCCGGCGGCCAGCGCCACGACGGAACGGGTCATGACGTCACTCACGGTGTAGACGGAGCCGTACATCGCTTCCTCCCGCGCGTATGTGGGCGGCGTTCTCACATGTCCAGGATGGGCTCTGTCGCTTGGGCCGGCATGGGCCGAACGGTCCGTCCCGCGGGGCCGTCCTTCCCGCACCGTCAAGAGCGGCACGATCGGCGGACTGTCGTGACCCGCGCCTACCACCACCGACAGGCCTCGCCTGCTCCGTCGCTCGACGGCCCGGAGGGTGGTCAGTACGCGGCAGCGCCCCGTTGTCGGAACACCTCACGGACCCGCACCGTCAGAGCGGGGTCGGGTACTGGCGTGTCCCACATGGGGAACGGGATGCCGAGTTTCCGGTACTTCGGTGCTCCGAGTTTGTGGAACGGCAGGACGTCGACGCGTTCGGCACTGCGCAGCCCGGCGACGAACCGGGCCAGAGCGTCCACTGCCCTCAGGTCGTCGGTCCACCCCGGCACCAGCACGTACCGGATCCACATGCGCACGCCGAGCCGGTCCAGGCGCTTGGCAAATGTCAGGGTAGGGGTGAGGTCGCCGCCGGTCAGTGCGCGGTAGACGTCGGCGTCGAAGGACTTGATGTCCAGCAGTACGAGGTCCGTGTCCCCGACAAGGGCGTCGTCGGCTCGGGCGCCCAGGAGCCCGGACGTGTCGAGGGCCGTGTGCAGGCCGCCTTCCTTGCAGCAGCGCAGGACGGCCGCCGTGAAGGCCGGCTGGAGGAGGGGCTCTCCCCCGCTGATGGTCATCCCTCCCCCGGCCGTGGTGACGAAAGCGCGGTATTCGCCGATCTTCCGCATCATCTCGTCGACCGTCACCTCCCGGCCGTCCCGCATGTGCCAGGTGTCGGGATTGGCGCAGTACAGGCAGCGCAGCGGGCAGCCGCTGACGAAGAGGACGAAGCGGGTTCCTGGGCCGTCCACGCCGGTGGACAGGTCCCAGGAGTGGATCCGGCCGATGACCGCTCCCTTGGTCATGGCGCTCACAGCGATCCGTGGAAGGTGCGGCCGATGACGTCGAGTTGCTGTTCACGGGTCAGGCGGACGAAGTTGACGGCGTAGCCGGACACGCGGATCGTGAGGTCGGGGTACTTGTCGGGGTTTTCCATGGCGTCCTCGAGCGTCGATCGGTCCAGCACGTTGACGTTCATGTGGAAGCCTCCGGCCGTCGTGTAGGCGTCGAGGATGCCGACGAGGTTGTCCTGGCGCTCGTCGGGGACGTGGCCCAGTCCTTCGGGTGTCACCGTCGCCGTCAGGGAGATGCCGTCGCGGGCTTGGTCGTAGGGCAGTTTCGCGAGGGACAGCGCGGCGGCGGCGAGCCCGTGCCGGTCCCGGCCGTTCGTCGGGTTGGCGCCGGGCGCGAAAGGCTGCCCGGCCCGGCGGCCGTCCGGCGTGTTGCCCGTGTGCTTGCCGTACACGACGTTGGAGGTGATGGTCAGCACGGACTGGGTGTGCTCGGCATCGCGGTAGGTGGGGTGCCTGCGCGCCTTGGCCATGAACGTCTTCACGAGGTCGACGGCCAGGGTGTCGGCGCGGTCGTCGTTGTTGCCGTATGCCGGGAAGTCGCCTTCGGTCCGGTAGTCCACGGCGAGTCCGCTCGGGTCCCGGATGATCCGGACCCGGGCGTACTTGACCGCGGACAGGCTGTCCGCAGCGACCGACAGGCCGGCGATGCCGCAGGCCATGAAGCGGTGCACCGGGTGGTCGTGCAGGGCCATCTCGATGCGTTCGTAGGCGTACTTGTCGTGCATGTAGTGGATGACGTTGAGCGCGTTCACGTAGGTCTCGGCGAGCCAGTCGAGGACGCGGTCGTAAGCGGCGGTCAGCTGACCGTATTCGAGGTACTCGCCGGTCAGAGGTGGCATCTCGGGGGTCACCTGTTCCCCGGTCATCTCGTCCCGGCCGCCGTTGACGGCGTACAGCAGTGCCTTGGCGACGTTGACCCGGGCTCCGAAGAACTGCATCTGCCTGCCCACGGCCATGGCGGACACGCAGCAGGCGATGGCGGTGTCGTCACCGGTGCGCGGTCGCATCAGATCGTCGGACTCGTACTGCACGGCGCTCGTGTCGATCGAGGCCTGTGCGCAGAAGCGCTTGAAGCCGACCGGCAACCGCGGCGACCACAGCACGGTCAGGTTGGGTTCCGGCGCCGGGCCGAGGTTGTAGAGAGTCCGCAGGAAGCGGAACGAGGTGCGGGTGACCAGCGGCCGTCCGTCGTTGCCGACGCCGCCGATGGACTCCGTCACCCAGGTGGGGTCACCGGAGAACAGCGCGTCGTATTCAGGGGTGCGCAGGAAGCGGACGATGCGCAGTTTGATGACGAAGTCGTCGACCAGTTCCTGGGCCTGGCTCTCGTCCAGGCGGCCCTCATCGAGGTCGCGCTGGAGGTAGACGTCCAGGAAGGTCGACGTGCGGCCCAGCGACATCGCTGCGCCGTTCTGCTCCTTCACAGCGGCCAGGTAGCCCAGGTAGAGCCACTGCACCGCCTCGTGGGCGCTCCGCGCGGGACGGGAGACGTCGCAGCCGTAGCCGGCCGCCATCTCGGTCAGCTCGCCGAGCGCTCTGTGCTGCTCGGCCAGTTCTTCCCGGTCGCGGATGACGTCCTGGGTGGAGGGCAGCGCGTCCAGGCGGGCGCGTTCGCCGCGCTTCGCCTCGGTGAGGCGGTCGGTGCCGTAGAGGGCCACCCGGCGATAGTCGCCGATGATGCGGCCACGGCCGTAGGAATCGGGCAGTCCGGTGATGATGCCGACGCGGCGGGCGGTGCGCATCGCGGGTGTGTAGGCGTCGAACACACCGTCGTTGTGGGTTTTGCGGTAGGTGCCGAAGACCTTGGTGACGAACGGGTCGGGCTCGTAGCCGTAGGCCCGCAGACCGCTCTCCACCACGCGCAGGCCGCCGGCGGGCATGATCGCCCGCTTGAGCGGGCGGTCGGTCTGGAGGCCGACGATCAGCTCGCGCTCCCGGTCGATGTAGCCGGGGGCGTGTGAGGTGATCGTGGAGGGAGTGGCGGTGTCCACGTCGAGGACGCCCTTGCGGCGTTCCTCGGGGAACAGCGCCGTCACCTTCGTCCAGAGGGCACCGGTGCGCTCCGTGGGGCCGGTGAGGAAGTCCGCGGTGCCGTCGTAGGGCGTGTAGTTCGCCTGGACGAAGTCGCGGACGTCGATGCGCTCGCGCCACCCGCTCCCGGCGAATCCCCGCCAGGCGTCGGTGACCGGGCCTGCTGCTGTCGCCGTCGCGGTCATCACGGGTCCTTCCCTCGATGGGTCCCTCACCGTCCATGCTGGTCCTCGGTCGTGCCCTCGAGGAGTGCCGGCCGGCATACCTTCACGTGCCGGCCGGCCCAAGGCGTCGGGACGTACGGCCCTCCCCGCGGCCCCGGTGCATCCTGCGGTGGAGCCGTTACCGCCGGGTGTCGGCCGGTCGGCGGCAGGGCCGACCGGCCCGCCTTTCCGGGACCGGTCGACCTCGCACCGGACCGGTCGGTGGAGGGACGCTGGAAACGGCACACCGTGCTGGCACCGGCACACAGTCCTCCGAGCCGAGGAGCGGGCGTCATGGTCCGATACGTGTACGACTTCACCGACGGCGGGCGTGAGCTGGCCGGTCTGCTCGGTGGCAAGGGCGCCAACCTGGCCGAGATGGTCCGGCTCGGCCTGCCGGTCCCGCCGGGCTTCACCCTCACCACCGAGGCGTGCCGGGCGTATCTGGAGACCGGCGCGGAGCCCGCCGGTCTCGCCCGAGAGGTCTCCGCGCACATGACCGGGCTGGAGGAGGGAGCCGGGCGGCGGCTGGGGCAGCGGGACGACCCGCTGCTGGTGTCCGTGCGGTCGGGTGCCCGGTTCTCCATGCCCGGCATGATGGAGACGATCCTCGACGTGGGCCTGAACGACGACTCGGTGGCCGGTCTGGCGAAGGCGTCGGGCAGCGCGCGGTTCGCCTGGGACTCCTACCGGCGGCTGGTCCAGATGTTCGGCAGCACGGTGATGGGTGTCGACGCCGCGCTGTTCGAGGGCGCGCTGGAGCGTCTGAAGGAGCTGCGGGGTGTCCCGGACGACGTACACCTCGGCGCAGCCGACCTGTCCGGGCTCGTGGAGACGTACAAGGAACTGATCCGCCGCGAGACCGGCGAGGACTTCCCGCAGTCTCCGGCGCTCCAGCTGCAGCGGGCGGTCCTGGCCGTCTTCGCCTCCTGGAACAGCGAACGGGCGCGGCTGTACCGGCACCGTGAGCACATCCCGGACGATCTCGGTACCGCCGTCAACGTACAGCGCATGGTCTTCGGCAATCTCGGAGCCGACTCCGGCAGCGGCGTCGCCTTCACCCGCGATCCGGCCACCGGACGGCGCGGACCGTACGGCGACTACCTGCCCGACGCACAGGGCGAGGACGTCGTCGCCGGCATCCGCAACACCGTCCCCCTGGCCGAGCTGGAACACCTGGACCCAGACTCCTACGGGCAGCTCCGGGAGCACATGCGGGCCCTCGAACAGCACTACCGCGACCTGTGCGACATCGAGTTCACCATCGAGCGCGGGAAGCTGTGGATGCTGCAGACCCGGGTGGGCAAGCGCACCGCCGAGGCGGCGTTCACCATCGCCGCCGCCCTGGCGGACGAGGGCCTCATCAGCGCGGACGATGCCCTCACGCGAGTGAGCGGGGAGGGCCTGGCCCGGTTGATGTTCCCCCGCTTCGATGCCTCCGCGACGGGTGACCCGCTCACGCGCGGCCTGCCGGCCTCGCCGGGCGCCGCGGTCGGTACGGCCGTCTTCGACTCCGCGGAGGCGGTACGACGCCACGCCGCCGGTGAGCCGGTGGTCCTGGTGCGCCAGGAGACCAACCCGGACGATCTGCCGGGCATGGTCGCCGCCCGGGCGGTGCTGACCAGCCGTGGCGGCAAGACCTCGCACGCGGCCGTGGTCGCACGCGGCATGGGCAAGGTCTGCGTCTGCGGCGCCGAGGACATCGTGGTGGACACCGAGGGCCGGCGGCTCACCACCGGCGACGGCACCGTCGTGGAGGAGGGCACCGTCCTGTCCGTGGACGGCTCCGCGGGCACGGTGTACGCCGGTGCGGTGCCGCTCGTGGACTCCACCGTGATGCGCCGCCTGGAGAACGGTACGACCGACAGCGTTGACGCGGCTTTGGACGCGGTGGCCGGCGCGGTCACGCGTGCCCTGGACCGCGCGGACACGGTGCGGCGGCTGGAGGTCAGGGCCAACGCCGACACGCCCGAGGACGCCGCGCGCGCTCGTCGGTTCGGTGCCCAGGGCATCGGCCTGTGCCGCACCGAGCACATGTTCCTCGGCGAGCGGCGCCGACTGGTCGAGTGGATGATCCTGGCGCAAACCGACGCGGAACGCGACCGGGCGCTCGACGCCCTGCTGCCGCTGCAGCGCCAGGACTTCACGGGCATCCTCACGGCGATGGACGGGATGCCGGTCACCATCCGCCTCCTCGATCCGCCGCTGCACGAGTTCCTGCCCGACCGCCTCGCACTCGCCACCCGTCTCGCCGCCGCCGAGGCCCGCGGCGAGGTCGTGGACACGCATGATGCCGAGCTGCTGGACGCCGTCAACCGCATGCACGAGGAGAATCCGATGCTCGGCCTACGAGGCGTCCGTCTCGGCCTGGTGGTTCCCGGGCTGGTCGCCATGCAGGTCCGGGCGATCGCCGAGGCGGTCGTGCAGCGTGTACGGGCGGGTGGCAACCCCCGGGCCGAGATCATGGTTCCACTCGTCGGCGACGTCACCGAGTTCCGGCTGGTACGCGAGGAGGTGGACCGCGTCCTGGCCGAGGTGTCCGCGACGTCAGGCGTCCCGGTGGCCTGCCCGGTCGGCACCATGATCGAGCTCCCGCGGGCGGCGCTCACCGCCGGACCGATCGCCGAGGTCGCGGAGTTCTTCTCCTTCGGCACCAACGACCTGACCCAGACCACCTGGGGATTCTCCCGCGACGATGTCGAGGCGGCCTTCTTCTCCGCCTACCTCGACAAGGGCGTCTTCTCCGCCTCCCCCTTCGAGACGATCGACCGCGCGGGCGTCGGACGGCTGGTGGAGATCGCCGTTGCCGAGGGCCGGGCCGCGCGCGACTCGCTGGAGACAGGCGTGTGCGGCGAACACGGCGGAGACCCGGAGTCGGTGCACTTCTTCCACAGCGCCGGTCTCGACTACGTCTCCTGCTCTCCGTTCCGGGTCCCGGTGGCACGGCTGGAGGCCGGGCGGGCCGCACTGGACGGGGCCGGGACCAGCGACA
The DNA here is from genome assembly GCF_004364245.1 of Streptomyces sp. BK208. GTDB lineage: Bacteria > Actinomycetota > Actinomycetes > Streptomycetales > Streptomycetaceae > Streptomyces. Next base: position 691,515 of record NZ_SOAV01000001.1, read on the forward strand.
GCAGATGAGGCGGACACGCCGTCGCGGCCCCGTCGGGGCGGCATCCCTTCGACGACGGACAGTCCCGCGCGGCAGTGCGTCGCCGATGTCGTTCTGAACCCGTTTCACCGGTGCGTGTCAGGGCCGAACGGCCAGCGATCGGGCCCGGACAGCCCATCGCTTCCGGCTTCGGACGGGACCAGCCTGGAATCAGCGAGGGACGCGCCACCCGGTTCACGTCCGGGTCGCAGGCACCATTGCACGTTGCCTGGCCGCGTGCCCCGAGAAATAGGGAGCGGCAACCATGACCTCCACCACCACACTGACCGCGGGCCTCCCGGTCGAACACCGTGAACGGCTGATGCGAGTCGCCCGCGAGGTGTCCTACGCGGCAGGCGCGCGACTGTTCGAGGAGGGCGGGCGCGCCGACCGGTTCTGGATCGTCCGCACCGGCACCGTCACCCTCGACCTCCACGTCCCCGGCCGTAGGGCCGCCGTCATCGAGTCGTTGGGCCACGGAGAAATGGTCGGCTGGTCCTGGCACTTCCCGCCCTACCTGTGGCATCTGGGCGCCGAGGCGATGACACCGGTGCGGGCCTGGGAGCTCGACGCCGAGGCCGTCCGTGCCCTGTGTGCCCAGGATCCGGCTTTCGGCCGTGCGGTCGCCACCTGGGTCGGCGACGTCGTCGCCCACCGACTGCACGCCGCCCGGATCCGGCTGCTCGACCTGTACGGCCCGCACGGAAGCGGAGTGCTCCTGTGACCTGGGCACATCGCCCGTATCCCGAGAGGAGGAACACCATGCTGTACGGCAGCCCGCGCGTCGTGAAAGACGTCATGACGCACACCGCCGTGGCCGTCGGCCGCGACGCACCGTTCAAGGACATCGTCACCCTCATGCAGCAGTGGAAGGTCAGCGCTCTGCCCGTGCTCGCGGGCGAGGGCCGCGTCGTCGGCGTCGTCTCGGAAGCCGACCTGCTGCCCAAGGAGGAGTTCCGCGACAGCGACCCGGACCGGTTCACCCAGATGCGCCGCCTGGCCGACCTGGCCAAGGCAGGCGGGCTGACGGCCGCCGACGTGATGTCCGCGCCGGCCGTCACCGTCCACCCCGACGCCACGCTGGCGGAAGCGGCCCGCATCATGGCTCAGCGGAGGGTCAAGCGCCTGCCGGTGGTCAATTCCGAGGGTCTGCTGGAGGGCGTCGTGAGCCGGGGTGACCTGCTGCGCGTCTTCCTGCGCCCGGACGAGGAGATCGCCGAGGAGGTCGATCGCGACATCGTGCCGCTCCTCTTCCCGGCTCCCTCTCAGTCTGTCCGGGTGGCCGTCTCCGACGGCGTGGTCACCCTCACCGGTCCGTTCCGGGACACCTCCCTGGTTCCCATCGCCAATCGTCTGGTCCGGGCCGTGGAAGGCGTCGTCGCCGCCGAGTGCCGGGTGGAGCGCGACGGGCCCCGTGAGACCGTCACAGCTGCTCAGCCCTGACAAGACCGGCTGGGACGTGCGCGGCGGACACACGCGGCGTCCGACCGCGCACACCCGTACTCGGTAGGCGGTGCGCGCCGACCGGCTGGCCTTCGCCGACGCCGCTCAAGGTGCCACGGACACTTCGCACATGGATCGCCCGCCCGGGAGTTCGCGTCCGGTGACCAGTTCGGGCTCGATGCGGACGAAGACCTCGTCCGGCCAGGCCACCCACGAGCGGAGACCGCTCCGTGTCAGCCGGTCGTGATCGGTGGAGTCGGTCACCACGGAAGCGAGCCCGGTGACGACGACGCTCCAGCCCGCGTGCGCCGCCGCATCGAACGCGTCCCCCTCGAAGGCGACCACGGCCCCGTCGACGGCGCGGACCATCTCGGACGATGCCGAGGTACGCAACAGCACGGTGCCGTCCGGCTCCAGCAGGAAGTTGACCGGCAGGACGGCCGGCAGAGCGTCGCGGGTGAAGATGACACGGCCCACGTCGGCCTGCGACAGCCGCCTCAGGCACTCCTGCCGGCTCAGTTCCCGGAACCCGTCGTTGCGGTACATCAGCCCGCCGTCTCTCGCTCGTGGGTCTCGTGCGGAACGGGCCGTGTCACACCGTCCCGGGTGCGACGACTTCCCGGCGCGGACCGCCGAGGACCACCTTCAGTGCTCCGGTGTCGGCGGCACCGGCGAAGACCCCGTACGCCTCCTCCATACGCTCCAGCGGGAAGGTGTGGGTCACCAGCTGGGCGGTGGGAAGCCGTCCGGACGCCGCCATGCGCAGCAGCGTGGGCGTGGTCCGGGTGTCGACCAGGCCGGTGGTGATCGTGACGTTCTTGATCCACAGGTCTTCCAGGTGCAGGGAGGCCGGCTTGCCGTGCACCCCGACGTTGGCGACGTGCCCGCCCGGGCGCACCATGCGGGTGCACATCTCGAACGTCTCCGGTATGCCCACGGCCTCGATGACGACGTCGGCACCGAGTCCTCCGGTCAGGTCGGCGACCAGTTGCTCCGGGGTCTCCCGGGCGTCGGCCACCGCGTCGGCGCCGAGTTTCCTGGCGGCCTCCAGCCGGGCGCCGGCCACGTCCACGGCGACGATCCGCTCGGGCGCGAACAGGCGTGCCGTGGCGACGGCGGCCAGTCCGATGGGCCCGGCACCCACCACGACGACCGTGTCCCCGGGGCGGACGCGTCCGTTGAGCACGCCCACCTCGTAGGCGGTCGGGAAGATGTCGGCCAGCAGTACGGCGTCCTGGTCGGTGACCGCCCCCGGCAGGGGGTGAACGGAGAGGTCCGCGTACGGAACGCGGACATACTCCGCCTGTGTGCCGTCGATCAGGTGGCCGAGGATCCAGCCGCCTCCGCCGAGGCACTGGCCGTACATGCCCTCACGGCAGTAGCCGCACCTTCCGCAGGCGGTGATGCAGGACACCAGGACGCGGTCTCCGGGACGTACGGTGCGCACGTCCGTCCCGACTTCGACGATCTCGCCGACCGCCTCGTGCCCGAGGACGGTTCCGGGGCGCACCTCGGGCACGTCCCCCTTCAGTATGTGCAGGTCCGTCCCGCAGATGGTGACGGCATCGACCCGGACCACGGCGTCGGTGGGCTCCTTGAGGTCCGGGTCGGGTATGTCCTCCCACGCGGACCGGCCCGGCCCGTGGAACACGTAACCCTTCATCGCGATGCTCACCCTTTCAGCGCTCGGGAGCACCCGGAGCCCCGCTGACCGGCCTCCGCCGGGCAGGCCCTCGACCGTCGGTACGACGGGGATTGCTCCACAACTCCAGACTCTCCCGGGGTTCGCGCACGCGCTTGGGCCGGTCGGCCCTCGCGCCCAGCTTGTCGGCCCCGGCTCGGGACCGACCCGCGTGCCACCTCCGAGTGACCGGCCGCCACCGGACGTGCTCCGGCGTGTGTGGCCCCGCCGGCCCTCCGGACCGGGCCGGTCGACCCTGCCGGTCGGGACCGCCTGGCTCTGCCCCGCCCGATGAGTGCGCGGTGCAATGGCAGTGCAGGCGGTGGCAGCCGCCACCGTCCCACCGCAAGCCGGGAGGTACGTCATGCGCTCCCTGAGTCACACGGAAGCCGAACGGCGCCCGACTCGCGACATCGAGCGGCTCGAACTCCTCCGGCCCCGCACCACTTGGCCGGATGCGACGCACGGGCCGATACCGACGTGGCCCGCCGAAGGACAGCGGGAGGAACAGGTGGTGGTGCCCGCCGGTCGGACACACCTGACTGCACGGCTCGTCCTGCCGGCCACGTCCCGCGTCGTGCTGTCCATCGCCCACAGTGCCGGAGGCTGTCGCCCTGGTCCGTGGTATGAGTACACCGCCCCCCGCCTCCACCGCGCCGGAATCGGCACTCTGCTGCTCGGCCTGCTGACCGAGCAGGAGCGACGTGACCGGCACAAGCTCTTCGACGTGGTGCTGCTGGCCCGGCGCCTGGAAACAGCGACGCGGTGGCTGCGCCAGGAGACCGGACTGCCCGTGGGGTACGTCGGGAGCGAAGCGGGTGCGCCTGCCGCGTTGCGGGCGGCAGCGGCCGATGACGAGATCCGAGCCGTCGTCTCCCTGGGCGGCCGGCCCGAACTGGCCGGCCCGGCGGCGCTGGCCGGGGTGCGGGCGCCGTCCCTGTTCGTGGTCGGCGGCTTGGACCCGCAGGGCGCGGGCCTCAGCCGGCTCGCTGCCGACTGGATGAGCTGTCCGCACGACGTCACGGTGGTGCCCGGTGCCACGGGCGACCTGGCCGGCCCCGGAGCCGCCGAGACCGTCGCGGGTCTGATCCGTGACTGGTTCACGAACGACCTTCCGGGATTGACCATCGGGCGGAGCGGTGGGCTCGCCGGTTCCTGCGTGCTGTGACCGAGTGGGCCTGGCCGGTCTGCTCGGGGTAAGTCGGCATGGGGCGGCCCGGATCTGCTTCAGCTGCCTTCGCCGCCTGGGTGTCACCCGACATCGATACTCCCCGATTCTCGTGGGGACCGAGGGAGACCTACAAGGGCGACGGGGCAGGGCGAGTGGCGTAGTGCGGCGTGGTGGGTGGGTCTGAGTTCGCGGTGGACCACGCCGTGCCGGTGGTGGACTCCGAGAACGAGGAGGTCGGCGTGGTGCGCGGCCCGGGTCAGGACGTGGGGTGCCGGGCCGTCCAGGACTTGTCTGTGCACGGTGACGCCGTTTGGGAGCGCTGCCCGGTCCGGGAGTGCCGCACGAAGAAAAGCGTCGGCGGCCGGAGAGCCGGGGCCCGGTGGACCCTGCCGCGTCTCCTGTCGGCTCCGGGCGTGGATCGCGACCAGGTCGCAACCACGGGCCCGTGCTTCCTGAAGGGCGAAGGCGACGTGGGCGGCGCCGGCGTCGGTTCCCTCCGCGACACCTAGGACGACCTGCCGGTCTGCCGAGGGGCGTTCTGGGGTGGAGTCGCCAACGGTCACGACGGGGCACCACACTCGTTCTGCGACACCGGGCCCGACGGATCCGACGAACATGTGGCGCACAGAGGCATCGTGTCCGCGACGGCCGATGACCAGTACGAAGGCGTCTTCTCCCGCGCGGACCAGGACGTCGGTGGGTTCTCCCGGCAGGACTTCGGCCTGGATCCTGACCTCGGGGCGGCGCCGGCGGGCCCGGGTTTCGGCGCTGGTGATGATCTCTTGAAGTACGGCGGTCTCAGTCCGGCTTTCCGGGAGATCTTCTACAGGGGTGGCGCCTTCGAAGCGTTCCCACACGGAGGCGTGCACGATACGAAGGGGCCGGCCGTGCAGGGCGGCCTCGTCCGCAGCCCAGTCGAGCGCCCTCATGCTGGAGGGGGAGCTGTCCACGCCCACCGTCACTGGTCTGTCCACCGGTCACGCTCCCTTTTGTCCCCAGTGAAACGACGGTCCGCGGGGCCCGCAAGCTGCACGGGCCCTCCGTGCCTCGCGATGGCGCCCGGTCAGCTCGGCGGTTCGCCTCGGCGGACGGAACCCGGAGCACGTGCACCGTGGTGGTCGGCCCGCGCGGAGGAGACGAGCTGCCAGGGCACGCTGATCACCATGACTCCGGGAGCGAAGCGCAGGCGTGCCTTGATCCGGAGCGCGGACTGGTTGTGCAGCAGGTTCTCCCACCAGCGGCCGACGACGTACTCGGGGATGTAGACGCCGACCATGTCGCGCGTGCTCTCGCGGCTGAGGGAGCGTACGTACTCGACGACGGGCCTGGTGACCTCGCGGTAGGGAGAGTCCAGAACCTTGAGGGGGACGTCGATGCCCAGCCGCTGCCACTGGTCTTCCAGCGCGTGTGTCTCGTCGTGGTCGACGGCGACGGTGAGTGCCTCCAGCCGGTCAGGCTTGGAAGCGCGGGCGTAGGCCAGGGCCCGGAGCGTCGGTTTGTGGACGTTGGAGACCAGCACGATTGCCAGGACACGGGAAGGCGAGGTGAGGTCGGTGTGCGGGTCGGTGCTGGTCAGCTCGGCGGCGGTGCGGTCGTAACGCATGCGGATGGCGCGCATCAGCAACCACAGCACGCCGGCGGCGAGTACGGCCAGCCAGGCGCCGTCGAGGAACTTCGTGAACAGGACCACCACCAGGACCAGGCCGGTGAACACCGCGCCGACCGCGTTGATGGTTCTGGCGACACGGTGGCGGCGCCGCAACGCGGGGCCGCTCACTGTGGACAGGGCCTGGTTCCAGTGCCGGACCATGCCGGTCTGCGAGAGAGTGAAAGAGGCGAAGACGCCCAGGATGTAGAGGTGGATCAGGGCCGTGACGCTGGCTTCGAACCCCCACAGCAGCAGGCCCGCGGTGACGGCCAGTGCCACGATCCCGTTGGAGAAGGCGAGCCTGTCGCCGCGGCTGTGCAGCTGACGGGGCAGGTAGCGGCGCTGCGCGAGGACCGAGGAGAGCAGCGGGAATCCGTTGAACGCGGTGTTCGCGGCGAGGACCAGAACAAGTGCGGTCGCCGCCTGGATGTAGTAGAAGCCGACACTCCTCTCCCCGCCGAAGACCGCGGCCGCGATCTGGGCAATGGCGGTGCGCTGCTGGTAGGCGGAACAGTCCTGGCCCAGTCCGGTGAGCCGGCAGGCGTCATCGGCGATGTGGACCTTGGCGACGATCGCGAGAGTGGTGACACCGACGAACATGGTGATGGCGATCAGGCCCATCGCGGCCAGGGTGATCGCCGCGTTGTGCGACTTCGGCTTCCGGAAGGCGGGGACGCCGTTGGAGATCGCCTCCACGCCGGTCAACGCGGTGCAGCCATTGGAGAACGCCCGCAGGACCAGCAGTACCAGCGCCACACCGGCCAGCTGTGCGTCGCCCTCTTGCGGCCGGATGCCGTACGAGGCGCTCTCGGCGACCGGTGCGTCCCCGGCCAGATACCGGAAGAGCCCGGTGGCGACCATGATGAGGACGCCGCTGACGAACAGGTACGTCGGCGCGGCGAAGGCCCGTCCGGACTCGCGCACTCCCCGCAGGTTCACCACCGCGAGCAATGCCACGAAGCCCAAAGCCATCGGCACTCGCTGGGTGTGCAACTGGGGAACGGCGGAGATGATGTTGTCCACGCCGGAGGCCACCGACACCGCCACCGTCATGACGTAGTCGACCAGCAGGGCCGCCCCCACCACCAGACCGGCGTTCTCGCCGAGGTTCGCGGACACGACCTCGTACGAGCCCCCACCGCTCGGGTAGGCGCGTACGACCTGCTGGTACGACAGCACCACCACGGTCATCAGCGCGACGACCGCCGCCGCGATCCACGGCGTGAGATGCACATACGCCATCCCGCCCAGCGTGAGCACCAACAGGATCTCCTGCGTCGCGTACGCAACCGACGACAAGGGGTCCGAGGCGAAGATCGGCAGGGCTACGCGCTTGGGAAGCAGCGTCTGCCCCATCTCACTGCTGCGCAGGGCACGGCCGACCACGAGCCGCTTCGTCACCTCGGGGATCCTGATCACAGGAGCGAAGGTAGAGCGGCAGCCTGCTGATCAGAAGGACCATCGCCCCGACGCACGGCAGCACTTTGTCCGCGGTCTCACCGGCGTCCCTGTGCCGGCGTCCCGCGTAGTACCCGCCGCCGACCACCGCGGCGTCGTACGGCTTCACATCCGTCACCCGACCGCGCGGGCGCCTCGGCCGCGATGCCCTCCTCGCGGCCGGACCTCGGCTGCAGTCTCGGCGATCCGGGCCGTCGGCCCGTTGGCCGATCCGTCGACTGCAAGCACCTTGTCCCGCATGGCGGTCTGCCTTCTTTCGCAGGTCGCTCTGCCTAGGCCGTGTGTCGGAAGTGCTCTGGGGTGCCCGCTGCGGCGGCATGTTCTTCGGTGTGCTGCCGCAGCGGGCTAGAGCTCAGTCGGTCTGGTTGCTCGTTCGTGTGGGCAGGAGGAACATCAGCGCCCACATGGCGGCGAAGGCAGCGCCGACCCACCACAGGACGGCGGTGAACGCGTCCCGGTTGAGCGCGCCGTCGGTCGAGCCGCCGGTGGCGGAGAAGAACACCAAGGCGGTCAGTGCAGTGCCCAGGGCCATGCCCAGGTGGATGGACGTGTTGAACAGGCCCGAGGCCGAACCGGCGTTCTCGTGCGGGACCTTGGCGAGTGCCATGTCGGCGAGCGGCCCGCCGACCGCGCCGAAGCCGAGTCCGAGCAGCAGGAGCGGAACGGTCATCGCCAGGAGCGTCAGGTCGCCTTGACGGCTGACGATCTGGATGCCGTAAGCGGTCATCGTGGCGAGCACGAGCAGAATCCCGGCCTGGGGCAGGCGGCGTCCGAAGCGTCCGGCGGCCTTTACCGCGACCGTCGCTCCGGCCAGCTCACCCAGGGCGATCATGACGAAGGCCACGGCAGCCTGGAGCACGCTCATGCCCAGGCCGCGCTGGAGGTAGAGCGTCCAGGTCATGAAGAACATGCCGGTCGACAGGCCGAGCAGCAGTTGCGTCGAAAGGCCGCCGGAGAACGCCCGGTCCCGGAAGAGCGACAGCACCACCAGCGGGCCGTCGTCCTTCCTGCGCTGCTGGTGGCGGGCGAAGACGCCGAGCACGAGGACGCCGGCGGCGAGCATGGCCCAGCACCACAGGGGCCAGCCGTGCGCGTGGCCCTCGGTGAGCGGGAAGACGATCAGGACGATGGACAGCGCGGACAGCAGCACGCCGGTGAGGTCCAGACGCTGCGCCCGCTCCGCGGTCGACTCCTGGACGAACTTCCGGCCGAGGAGGAACACGGCCAGGCCGAGGGGCACGTTGACCAGGAAGACCGGCCGCCATCCCAGGCCGAACAGGTCGGACTGGGTGAGCACACCGCCCAGCACCGGCCCCAGGACGGAACCGAACGACAGGACGGCACCGTAGAGGCCGAATGCCTTGCTGCGCTGCTCGCCGTCGAACGTGACGTGGAGGGTGGCCAGGACCTGCGGCAGCATCACGGCGGCCCCGCCGCCCTGCAGGATGCGGGCGGCGATCAGCGTGCCCGGGTCGCCGGCGAGCCCGCACAGCAGCGAGGCCAGGGTGAAGACGGCGGTGCCGACGAGGAAGATCCTGCGGCGGCCGTAGAGGTCACCGAGCCTGCCGCCGGTGATCAGCCCCAGGGCGATCGTCAGCGAGTAACCGGCCGTCACCCACTGGAGCGCGGCCGGTCCGGCGCCAAGCGACTCCTGGAGAGTGGGCAGGGCGGTGAGGACGATCGAGCTGTCGAGGATATTCATCAGCTCGGCGACCAGGACCACCAGCAGGGCGATCTTCGCGGCCAGGGCCACCTTGGGCGCACCTGGCTGGGCGGAGGGCTCGGAGGACTGTTGCGGCTCGTTGCCGAGCGCGGGGGAAACCACGGAGAAGCTCCTGATCCAGAAGAATCGGGGAGCCCGCCGTCGGCCGCAACGGGTCAGCACAGCACCAGGCCCGGGGCAGACGGCAGAGCTGCACCCGGGAAGCAAAGGGAAATGCGGGAGGGGGTGACGCAACTCAGACCAGCGCGACGTCCGCCCCCGCACGCGTTCACATCAGAACGCGGGGAAACGACGGACGGCTACTTGGCCTGGGGGTACAAGCTCACCTCGAGATCGTGAAACGAAGGGTCCGGGCCCTGCCGCTGCGGTCACCAGGCAGCAGGAACCTCACCACGGTACGACAACCGTCAGGTCCCGCGCACCTTCATATCGCGCAGCTCGTCAAGCACACGGGCATGAGGCCGCGTCCGTCCGTCCCGTCACAGCCACTCGTTGATAGCCGCGACGAGGATGATCGCTTCGTAGCGGACGGCGAGCTTGTCATATCGGGTGGCGACCGCACGGTTCCTTTTGAGACGACTGATCCCGCACTCGACCGCATGACGATCCCGGTAGTCGGCCCGGTCGAAACGTGGTGGCCGGCCACCACGGGACCCGGGCTTCCTGCGGTGACTCACCTGGTCGGTCTTAAGGGGAATGGTGCAGCGAATTCCGCGGCGGCGCAGGTAGGCCCGGTTCTTGCGGGAGGCGTACGCCTTGTCGGCACGGACCCGGTCGGGGCGGACGCGAGGGCGGCCCGGCCCGATGCGGGGCACGCGAACGCCTGCCAGTACGGGTTCGAACTGCGGGGAGTCTCCGCGCTGTCCTGCGGTGATCACGATCGACATGGGCTTCTGCCCTTGCTCGACGGCCAGGTGCAGTTTGGTGGTGAAGCCGCCGCGCGACCGTCCCAGCCCGTGATCACGAGGCTCGGTGAAGATGCCACCCGGTGGTTCCTTCTGCAGGTCGCCCTGTTTGCGAGCCCCGGCCGCATGCTGATGGGCGCGGCAGATTGTGGAGTCAACTCTCAGATCCCACGTGATCGCTCCCCTCGCGTCGGCCAGGGCTTGAAGCCGGCTCACGATCCGGTGCCAGGTGCCGTTCCGCTGCCATCGGCGAAACAGGTCGTAGACCCGTTCCCATGGCCCGTACTCGCCGGATGCCGGGCACGAGCGTGGACGAAGTCCCCATCACGGATACCGGGCGATCGGGCCGGCCGCGGCTGACCCCAGCAATGACGAGGGGTCCGCACGACCTGACCGGTCGTGCGGACCCTGGTGTTACGTGAGGAGGAGGTTCACACGGTGCATGGCCTCAGTGCCCGGATCCGGGCCACCCGGGGGGCTCAGTCGTCCCAGGTGAGGTCCTTCTGGTCGGTGATCAGCTTCCCGGCGATCTTCAGGTTGCCGTTGGAGTCGATGATGGCGAGGATCTTCTTCGTGCTGCCGTGTTGGGTGGTGATGTAGACCTTGTCTGCCTCCTGAGAGGTGGACTCGTTGGAATTCAGTGCGATCTCCACGCTGTTCGGCGAGATGATCGCGACGTCCTTCTCCGGGGAGTCCGGGTAGATCCGGTTGTTCGCCAGCTTGACCCGGCCGTGGCTCTCCGCTTCCTCCCAGCGCGTTGCGACTCCGAGGTCGAGTTCGGCCATGAGTCCCCCTTGTGTTCCGGCGGGCCGTGCCCGCGATCGGTGGTATGCCCGGATGTCCCGGTCCGATCATGGAGCGCAGGAGGAGGACGCGGACGGACTCGGGCATTCCAGAGATCGTGGCCGCTTTCCGTCCTGATGGGCGGATTCCCTTCAGGCGCAGGAGGCCGGTTCAGCCGTCCCTCAATGGGCACCTCGCCGGTCGACGAAGTCCCACGCCCGACGCTGGCGCGGCCCCAGGGCGATGACGAGGAGAAATGACAACTATCGTGCTTCGGCTCACCTGGTGATCTCCCGACCGTCGACGAGATCCTCGACAACGTCGCCGCCTACTGCCACAGAGTCTCTGACTCAGGTCACCAGCGGAGCCGGCGCAGATACGGGTCCTGCGGGCGGCACGGCAGCAGGCGTGCACGGGCGTCCAGGACCGTGAGGCCGACGGACGTCGCGAGGACCGGATGGAAGTCGGCCTCGGCCAATTGCGGCAGGTCCTCGGCCATTCGGGAGACCCTGTGGAGCAGTTGCTCAAGACCGACGAGGTCGACGGGGTCCGTTCCGGCCGAGCCGAAGAGCAGCGGGGCGCAGCGCGGTGAGGTGATCAGGTCGTGCACGTCCAGGTCGGTGAGCGGGGCGAGACGGGCGGCCTGGTCGACGAGCACCTCCGTGGCGATTCCGCCCGGTCCGAACATGACCACCGGTCCGAAGACCTGGTCCTGGACGATGCCGACGAGCAGTTCGGTGCCGCGTTCCGCCAGCGGCTGCACGACGGCCCCGCTCATCACGTCGAAGCGTGCCCGGAGGTCCCGGTAGGCGCCCCGCACCTGGGCTTCACCCAGAAGATCGAGACGAACGGCACGCTGAGCGTCCTCGCGCACCAGTCCCGGCCAGTACGCCTTCAGGACGACCCGGCCGTCCAGGCCGCCCAGGCGCTCGGCGGCGCGCACGGCATCGGCCTCGGTTTCCGCCCAGGCCCATGGGGGCTGGGGGATGCCGTAGCAGCTCAGGAGTTCGGCGCACGTCTCCGGTTCAAGCCAGCCGCCGTCCGGGTGCGCGGTGAGCCAGCCATCGGCCAGGGCGTGCGCCCGTTGGGTGTCGATGCCGTCCGGGATCCGCCTGGTGCCGGGCGGGCGGGCCAGCCAGACCGTCCGGCGGGCGGCGTGGGTCAATGCGCGCGCCGCCGCGTTCGGTTCGGCGTACGAGGGGATCACTCTGCCTTCGCCGGCCGGTAGCAGGCGGACGGGCACGTCCTGCTCCAGGCGGACCAGGACGACAGGGGTGCGCCGTCTGCCGGGGCCTCGGGTGACGGCTCGTACCAGGTCGTCGCCGGTCGCGGCGGCCACGGCTGTGGGGACGAGGACGACCACGACGGCGTCGACACCGCGGTGGGCGGTGAGCCGGTCCAGGCAATCGCGCAGTTCGTCCTCGGCGACAGCGGCAGTGACATCCACTGGGTTACCGGCAGTTGCTCCGTCGGGCAGCACGGCAAGGAGTTCCTGGATCAGTCCGGGGGTGGACGCCGGCAGGACGAGCCCCGCCTCCACACACGCGTCCGCGGCCAGTACGCCGGCCCCGCCCGCGTTGGTCACGACGGCGACCCTGGTCCCGGCGGGCAGGGGCTGGGCGTGGAACAGAGCGGCTGTCTCCAACAGCTCTCCGATGGAGCGGGTCGCGGTGATGCCGGCCTGGGTGAACAGTGCCTGTCTGGTCAGGGTGCCGGTGGCCGCGGCGGCACTGTGGGACGCGGCGGCACGACGGCCCGCGTCGGTGCGGCCGGCGTCGACGGTCAGCAACGGTATTCGGCGGGTGACGCGCCGGGCGGTACGGGAGAAGGCCCGCGGATTGCCGAAAGACTCCAGATACAGCAGGGCGAGGTCGGTGACACCGTCGTTCTCCCACCACTGGAGCAGGTCGTTGCCACTGACGTCGTACTTGTCGCCGAGCGAGGCGAACGTCGACACCCCGATACCCAGGCGGGACAGTCCGCCGAGCAGGGCGATGCCGACACCTCCGGACTGAACGGCGATGCCTGCGGTTCCCCGGCTCGGGTGCCCGGCGGCGAAGGTCGCGTCCATCCGCAGTTCCGGGTCGGTGTTGGCGGCACCTAGGCAGTTCGGGCCGACGAGGCGCATACCGTGGGTGCGGCACGCGGTGAGCAGCGCCTGCGCCTGAGGGGGGTCCAGACCTGCTGACACGACCACCAGGGCACGTGCGCCCGCCTTGCCGGAATCCTCCGCCACGCTCGGCACGGCGGCGGCCGGGGAGCCGATCACGACGAGGTCGGGCGGGATGGGCAGCGCCGCGACCGCGGGATAGGACGGAACGCCGAGAACTGCGTGGGCATGCGGGTTCACGGCGAACAACCGGCCGGTGAAGCCGCCAGTGCGCAGGTGGCGGAGTACGGCGCGTCCCACGGAACCGGGCTGTCGGCCGGCCCCGACGACGGCGACCGTCCGCGGCCTGAACAGGGGCTCCATGCTGGCCACGTCCGCGGTGCGCCCGCGGCTTTCCACCGCCCTCAGATAGGAGTCGTCCTGGTCGAGCGCGATGGTGCAGCGTGTCTCGGGCCCGTCCATGCGGTGAGTGACCCGCAGCCCGAGGTCGGTGAACAGACGGAGCACTTCCCGGTTCTCACTGAGGGCCTCGGCCACGAAGCACGTGAGGCCGTCGGCCCGGGCGGCGGAGGCCAAGTGCTCGACGAGGAGGGTGCCCACGCCGCGGTGGTGCAAGCCGTCCGCGACGGCGACGGCCAACTCGGCCGAACCTCGTTCCTCCCCTGCGTCGTACTCGGCGAGGCCGATGATCCGACCCGTCAGCTCGGCCACCAGTGCCCGGTGGCCGGGCCGGGACGGCTCACAGGCGTGGTCTGCGGCGGCGGCGGCGGAATGTGGACTCACGGCGAAGAAACGCATCCGCAGGTTCTCGGGTGACATCCTCTCGTAGAGCCGGTGAAGTTGATCGTGGTCTACGGGTTCCACGGCGCGGATACGGACGGTGGTTCCGTCCGTCAGCAGGGCGTGGATCGCGGAACGTCCCAGGTCGTCCGTCATCACTCTCTCCACTCGCCGGGCCGGGTTGCGCCGACCGGTCTCCCCGCCACCCCACCGCTGCGGTACCGACGGCCCGGGAGCCGGGCATCGGGCTCACCTCTGCTCCGGCACGATGACGACCGGGCAGGCCGAGCGGTGCAGTACGGAGTGGGCGACCCGGCCGAGCCGGCCATGACTTCGACGGCCGATCACCATCAGGTCGGCCTCGGCGGAAGCAGCGGGCAGCACGCTGCGCGCCGGACCCTCGACGGTGTGCCGGCGCACGGCGATGTCGGACGGGGCGTCTTCCAGGGCTGCTTCCAGCTCCATGGCTGCCCGCTCCTCGTACAGCCGGGCTGGCTCCCCCTCCACCAAGGGGTGATCAACCGTCTCGTGGGCGGGGCAGCGCCACGTCCGCACGACGGTCAGTGGCACGTGGCGCAGGCGTGCCTCGGTGACGGCGAACCGCAGGACGGACGAAGGTGCCTCGCCGAGACCGACGACGATCCTGCCGTACCGTCCGGTGACGGCTCGGTTGTCGTGGTTGCCGCGCAGGACGACGACCGGGCAGTCGCTCGCGGCGGCCACGGTCCGGCTGACGGAGCCCAGCAGCCGGTCCGCGACGCCGCTACGGCCGCGACTGCCCACGACGATCACGGACGCGTTGCGTCCGGCGCAGACCAGGGCGTGCTCAGCTTCGTGGGGCATCATCTCGGTGGTGACGAGGAGATCAGGATGCCGACACCGGGCGCGCCTGGCGGCGGCCCCCAGGATGTCCTCGGCCTGCACCCGAGCAGACAGCTCGCCCAACTCCCGTGCAAGCGACGCCCCTTCGTACCCCTCCCACAGCGCTCCGTAGAGCACGCGGAGGGGCACTCCGTGCAGGTCAGCCTCGTCGGCCGCCCAGTCGACGGCCCGCATGCTGGACTCGGAGCCGTCCACGCCGACCACCAGTGGCAGATACATGACGCCTCCTCCACGCGACAGGGACCGTCAGGAGTGCGCAACGACGGCGACGGGCGCGGTGGCGTGGTGCAGCACCGCGTGGGTGACAGCGCCGATGTGCGCGCCGAACGGGTTGCCGCGGATGCGCCTGCCGACGACCACCAGGGACGCGTCGTGTGCGACATCGACCAGGTGGCGGGCGGGACTGCCGGAACGGGACACCTCGACGACCTCGACGTCCGGGTACTTCTGCCGCCAGGGCAGGATCACCCGAGTGAGGTCGGTTGCCTTCCTGCGGGCCACCCCCACGTCGGGCACGGAGCCGGCGGTCAGCACGTAAGGGTAATAGGGCGGCAGTTGCCAGCCGCTCACCACGTGCAACGCCGTCCTGCGGCGCTGTGCCTCCTCGAAAGCGAAGACGAGCACGCCGTCGTCATAGCCGTCGATGTCGAGGCCGACCACGACCGGCCGGAAAGCGGTGGCCGCGGACGGGATCCCGGCGGGATCCATGACGTGTTCGTCGGCGGCCATCTCACCGGCCCGTACGAGGACCACGGGAATCTCGGTGTGGGCGATCACGGACTGTCCGACGGATCCCACGAGGTATCCGCCGAGTCCACTCAGGGCGCGTGAACCGAGGACCAGCAGTTCCGCCTCTTCGACGGCCTCGACCAGCGTGTTCGCCGGAGGGCCGGACCGCTGGTCGCAGGTCACCTCGACACCGGGGTGGCGCAGCCGGAGCCCTTCGCCCGTCTTCCGTGGGACATGCTCGGTCCAGTACTGGTGGGTTTCGGTGCCGAGAACCGGGTCCTCGGCCAGGGGTGCCGGAACCGGCTCCCACACGTGAAGCAGCCGTACCGGCAGGTCGCGCAGCCCGGCCTCGCGGGCCGCCCATTCGGCGGCGGCGTGGCTCTCGGGTGAACCGTCGATCCCCACCGTGATCGTGCGGGTCATGCTCCCCACCTCCTGTATCGGTCTTCTGATTTCAGCGTGTCCCGCGCCCGGTCCCAGGAACAGGGACCGCAGGTCCCCGGTCGCGGCCGAGAGTCCCCTTCGGCCGGCCGGTGGGGCGGTCCCGGCGCCGGGACCGCCCCACCGATCGTGTTGAGCGCAGCCACTTCCGGTCGCGGACGACGGGAAGCCGGACCCACAGGCGACCGAGACCGATTACGTCGCCGGCGGATGCAGCGGTCAGGACGGTCAGCTCCCGCGAGGGCCGGGCCGGCCCTGCCGAGCGCGGGGACAGCGGAACGAGACCGAGGAGTGACCACCTGTTCTCGCCGGTCCCGGCGGGGCGAGAGGCACCCGCAGCTCGGTCCTCATCACCGCCCACTACCAGTGGAAGGACTGGCTGCGCGTCGGCCCAGGCGCCGGCACGCGCCCTCCTGCTGGCCACCCCGCTCACGCCGTGCGAGCTTCCCTGCCCCCAGCAGGCGGTGGAGTGGGCCGACCTGCACGGCCGGCTGAGCTTCGCCGGCCGACTCCGTGGTCGGGCACAGACGCTTCGGTACGGCCCCGTTGGCTTCGCTTCACCACGACGCGGCGTCGACCAGGTCTGGAGCCCATGACGTACGGAACAGGCCGACGGGAGCCCAGGCCGGCCTCGACGATCACGGCGTCGTTCCGGCGTCCTTCCCCTCCGCCTGATCCACAGGCACCCGCCACACGAGGCGGGTGCCTCCGTCCTGTGGGCGCTCCAGTCGCAGTTCTCCGTCGAGTTTTTGCGCGCGTTCTTCCATGTTGCGCAGTCCGCTGCGGCGGCCGCCGGGCGGGATGCCGACGCCGTTGTCGGCGACTGTGAGCCGGACCGACTTGCCGTCGGTCTCCAGCGCGACCTCGGCATGGCTCGCGCGGGCGTGGCGGGCGATGTTGGTCAAGGACTCCGTCATGACGGCGACGAGTTGGTCGGCGGTGTCCTTCGGTACGTGTGTGTCGAGCAGGCCCTCCATACGGACTCCTGGCGCGAAGCCCAGCACCGGTGCCATCTCGGCGACCGCCCGCACCGCGCGGGCCCGCAGTGTGGACGACGCCGGCTCGTCCTCCCGGGAACGCAAGCCGAAGATCGTCGAACGGATGATCTTGATCGTTTCGTCCAGGTCGCCCACCGCACGCTGCACGCGTTCCGCCGCCTTGTCATGCTGGATGAAGCGCCCTGCGCTCTGCAGCGTCATGGCCGTGGCGAACAAGCGCTGGATCGCCAGGTCGTGCAGGTCGCGGGCGATGCGGTCGCGGTCCTCCAACAACGCGATCTGCTCCGCGTCCCGGCGGCGTTCCGCCAGTTCCATCGCCACCGCCGCCTGAGCGGCGAACACCTGTAGCGGTTGCGTCTCCTTCTCGGTGAACACGGGCCCACCCGCCTCGCGGACCAGCAGCACCACGCCGCGCACGTGCTCGTCTGTACCGATGGGGACGGCCACCGCCGGCCCGAGGCCCGCGAACCGCGGCGGGCCAGCCGTGATCCGTTCGTCGTGCGACACGTCCTGACTGCTCACGGGCACACTCCGGGCGAACGCTTCACCCATGAGGCTGCCGCGCACGGGCAGTACCCGTCCGCGCCAGGCCCCGGCCTCGCGTCCGATCGCCAGCTCCACCGCCAGCTCGTCGGTACCCGGCACCGGCAAGGCCACCACGCCGAGCGCGCATGCCGTGATCTCCCGAGCCCGTTCGGCGATCAGCCGCAGCGCCCCGCCCTGTTCGGCGCCGGACATCAGCGTGTGCATGATCTCGGCGTTGACCTGAAGCCAGCGCTCACGCAGCCGGGTCTCCTCGTACAACCGGGCGTTGTCGATCGCCACGCCCGCCGCCACGGCCAGGGTGGACAGCACCGACTCGTCGTCCTCGTCGAACTCCTGCCCGCCGCGCTTCTCCGTCAGGTACAGGTTGCCGAAGACGTGGTCGCGTACCCGGATGGGGACACCCAGGAAGGTGTTCATCGGCGGGTGGTGCGCGGGGAACCCGTAGGAGGCGGGGTGGTCGGACAGCTTGGCCAGACGCAGCGCCTCCGGGTGCCTGATCAACTCACCCAGAATGCCGTGTCCCTCGGGGAAGTGCCCGATGCGGGTGATCTCCTCCTCGCTGACTCCGACCGTGTGGAACGCGGACAGCCGTCTGCCGTCCGGGCCGATCACGCCCAGCGCGGCATACTCGGCGTCGACCAGCGTCGCCGCGGCCTCGACGATGCCGCGCAGGGCCTGCTCCAGGTCCAGTTCCCGACCGACGGACAGCACCGCTTCCAGCAGACTGTGCACCCTGTCCCGAGTGCCGCGGGCCGCGTCCAGCCGGGCCTGCAACTCGCCCAGCAGTTCGTCCAGCCGCAGCTGCGGCAGGCGCACGCTGGCCTCCCGCGTCTCCTCGGACTCGTCCACCACCGGCCTCCACGCCAGGGACAGTGCGGCTTTCCGGCCGCATACGTGCCACGGTAGCGGCTGCGGAGCGACCACGACACAGGAGTTCCCTGCTGCTTCGTGTGCGGCCGGAGATCACAGACCAGAGGCTCGCGACGGCGCTCAGCGGCCTTCGGCTCGCATGCGGTCCTGCGCCTGGGTGGCGATCACGGCGGCCTGGATGCGCCGCTCCACACCGAGCTTGGCGAGCAGGCGGGAGATGTGGTTCTTGACGGTCTTCTCGGCCAGGTACAGGCGCTGGCCGATCTGCCGGTTGGTCAGCCCTTCTCCGATGAGGGCGAGGATGTCCCGCTCGCGCTCGGTCAGACCGGGCAGCGCTTCCGACTCCTCCTTCTGTTCCTCACCACCGCGCAGCCGTGCCATCAGTTTCGCCGTGGCGCTCGGGTCCAGCAGCGACTGGCCGCGGGCCACGGTGCGCACGGCGGAGACCAGGTCGGAGCCCTCGATCTGTTTCAGGACGTACCCGGCCGCGCCCGCCATGATCGAGTCGAGCAGCGCTTCCTCGTCGTCGAACGAGGTCAGCATGAGACAGGCCAGACCCGGCATACTCGACCGCAGCTCCCGGCAGACGCTCACTCCGTCGCCGTCCGGCAGGCGCACGTCCAGCACCGCCACGTCCGGACGCAGCGCGGGAACGCGCACCAGCGCCTGCTGGACGGTGGCCCCCTCACCGACCACGGTGATGTCCGGTTCGTCGTCCAGCAGGTCGTGAACGCCCCTGCGGACGACCTCGTGGTCGTCAAGGAGGAAAACTCTGATCGCGGTCGCCCGGTCGGCCAGCTCGCTGTCCATCATCGATCGCTCCTCGAAGAGGCGTCCCGCCTACAGGGCCAGTCTTCCCCCAGCCAGAACCGGGGGCCAGGGGCCGGACGGCCCTCCTTCTCCCCGATGGGTGGACTCCATGCCCAGAGTGAGGTCGATCCCGGTTCTTCACACCGGATGCGCTGCGCCGTGTGTGGCACCGCGCACCGGGTGGGCCGGCGGGTGTCACGCCGCCTGCGGGACCACCGCCACCGGGCAGGCCGCGTGCTGGAGCAGGGTGTGAGTGACGCGTCCGAGCTGGAGGCCGAAGTGGCCCGACCGGTGCCGGGCACCCACGACGACCAGATCGGCAGCGGCCGACCGCGCCACCAGCACCTTTCGGGCCGGCCCTTCGATCGTCGTCCTGCGCAGTCGCACACTCGGATGTGCCGTGACCGCTTCGGCGATCACAGTGTCGATCAAGGCGGAAGCCCGTTCCTCGTGCTGGTGCTCGGAACCGGCTGGGGCCCCGGCGTCGGTGCTCTCGTACTCCGGGCACCGCCATGCCCTCACCACGTCCAGCTCGCAGCCCCTTGTCTCGGCCGCATGGAAGGCGAAGCGAACCGCCTCCCGGCTTGTGTCGGGGTCGCCTGCGCCCAGGAGGACGCGTTCGTGAGCGCCCGACAACGCGGACTTGTCGCCTCGGACGACGATCACGGGGCAGTCGGACCGGGCCGCCACGGCCAGACTGACCGAGCCGAGCAGTGCCCCCTTGAGTTCCCCGCGTCCTCGTGATCCGGTGACCACGGCGGTGGCGTGCATCCCTTCGGCCAGGAGCGCCGACACCGCTTCAGCAGGCACCGTGTCCGTGGAGATCTCCAGGCCGGGGGCGTATCGCCGGACACGTTCGGCGGCTGTTCCGACGATGTTGTCCGCCATCACCTGCTCCGAGGAGCGCTCCCGGCTCATGCTCGGCAGGACGCCCTCGTACCGCTCCCACAAAGAGGCGTAGACCAGGCGCAGCGGAAGCCGTCGACGCAGCGCCTCGTCCACCGCCCAGTCGATGGCCAGAACACTGCCGTCCGACCCGTCGACGCCCACAACCAGGGGAAGTGCCATCGTCCCCACCGCCTTCTCTCTTCCAGCCACCTCGTGCAGCGTGGGTTGCCACTTCCACGGTCGCACCACCACGGCCGACGTGGCAGGGACTGGCTGGGTCCACAGGAGGGACCTTCGGCCCCGGACGAGGCCGACCGGGCCGCGCGATGAACCCAGAGGCCCCTGTTCCGGTTTCCGCACATGAGTGAGGCTGTGGATCAGGGGGAGCACCGCGAGACGAGGCGATCGTCATGGAACGGATCCAGATGACAAGGCGCCCGCGCCCTCCGCGTCGGCCGGATCCACCCGACCTGCGTACACCGTCGGGACGTCCTATGCCGTACTAACCACGGTTCCGGGTCACCGACCACGGCCGAGCCTGTGTCGGCCAGCGGCCGGAATCCACCGAGGCGTCTGCCCGGTCGACGGTGCCGCTGCGCGATTCGCCGTCGGGGGTCCCACGACCGCAAGGAGCCCGAGTGAACAGGCCGGCAACGTGCTCACAGGTGTCCGCCTCCTCCCTACGGACACCTCCGGATGTCTGGGAAGGAACGTCCTCATGAACGCCACCAGCCTCCCGCCCCCTCACGAGGACGAGGCGGTTCTGCTCGCCCATGAGGCGGGCGGACGGACGACCGGCGAACTGCTGGACACCCATGTGCTGCCCGCTCTCGGCGGACGACCGGGCGCCCTGGAGGACGCCGCCCTGCTGCCCGACCACCCCGACCTCGTGATCAGCACCGACGGCTTCGTCGTCAGCCCTCTCTTCTTCCCCGGAGGGGGACATCGGCTCCCTGGCTGTCTACGGCACGGTCAACGACCTGGCCATGCGCGGTGCCCGACCGATCGCCCTGGCCGTAGCTCTGATCATCGAGGAGAAACTTCCCCCTCTCGAACTCCGGGCGGTGGCTCGCTCCTTGAGCGCGGCGGCCCTCGGCGTCGGAGTACCCGTCGTCACCGGCGACACGAAGGCCGTGGGACACGGCGCGGTGGACAAGGTGTTCATCACCACCGGCGTCGGGCAGCGGCACCTGGCACTGCGCCCGTCCGCCTCGCTCGCCCGCCCCGGGGACGCGGTACTGCTCTCCGGCCCGATCGGCCTGCACGGGACGGCGGTCCTGTCGACACGCGAAGGACTTGCCTCCGGCGGCGGCGTCGCATCGGACAGCAGACCTCTGCACCGGCTCGTCGACGCGCTGGCGCCGTTCGGGCGGAGCATCCACAGCCTGCGTGATCCCACCAGAGGCGGCCTCGCCACCGTGCTCAACGAGATCGCTCGTGACTCGGAGGTGGCGGTCGAGATCGACGCGGGCTCCGTTCCGGTCCCCGAGGCGGTCGTCTCGGTCTGTGACCTGCTCGGCCTCGATCCACTGACCGTGGCCGGCGCCGGATGCCTGGTGGCCTTCGTCGCCCCCGCGGACGAGGCCGACGCGCTCACCGCGCTGCACTCGCTCCCGGAGGGTCGGAATGCGGTGCGTATAGGCGATGTGCCTAGGCGAGGACCTACCGGCCGAGTCGTCCTGCGCACGCCTGCCGGCGTCCGACGCGTGATCGACATGCCGCTCGGCGAGCAGTTGTCCCGAATCTTCTGACCCGACGACTTTCCGCGCATCACAGTCTGTGCCCGCACAGCGGTGCAAGCAGGTCGGGCCGGACCGGCAGCCCTTACAGCGCGCTGGTCGTCTCACCCTCCCGCCCGCACTTCCATGACCGATCACTGGCGCGAGGAGCGGGGAGGGGCCGTGCGACCCGCCACTGTCCGCGAGGCAGGGACTGTGCGGCCCTTCCTCGCGTGTGCAACAGCGCGAAAGACTGGACTCGGAGCGGGACCTCGACCGTCGCGAGCAGGTGACTGCCATGTCGGAAGTGACCACCACGGACCTGTACGAAGTCACCATGGCCCTGTCGTACCTGCGTGAGGGCATGAACCAATCGGCGACCTTCAGCCTCTTCGTCCGCTCACTGCCTCCCGAACGGGGCTTCCTCGTGAGCGCGGGGACGGAACCGGCGCTCGACTACCTCAGTCATCTCCACGTCACCGCCGCCGACCTGGAAATGTTCGCCTCAGCACTGCGTCGGCCCACCGCCGACATCGCACCCCTGAGTGGCATGACGTTCACCGGCGAGGTTCGCGCCGTGCCCGAGGGCCGGATCGTGTACGCGGGAGAGCCGCTCCTGGAGGTGACCGCTCCGATCGCGCAGGCCCAATTGGTCGAGACCTTTCTGCTCAACCAGATATCGCACCAGACGACCGTCGCGTCCAAAGCGGTGCGCTCCGTCCTGGCTGCTGCCGGGCACCCGGTGTTCGACTTCTCGCTGCGCCGCACGCACGGCACCTGCGCTGGTCTGCAGGCCGCCCGCACCGCGGCTCTGACAGGCTTCGCGGGCACCAGCAACGTGACCGCGGCCGTCCGATGGGGGCTGCCCGCGTCCGGCACGATGGCCCACTCCTACGTCGAGGCGTTCCCCGACGAGGAGGCCGCCTTCCGCGCATTCGCCCGCGCCCATCCCGGGCCCGTCACCTTCCTGGTGGACACGTACGACACGGTGCGCGGGGTACGCACGGCGGCCCGGGTCCTGCGTGACCTGGAGCGGGGACCGGGCTGCGCCGTCCGGCTGGACAGCGGTGACCTGGAGGATCTCGCCCGACGGGCCCGAAACGAACTGGATGCCGCCGGCCTGCCCGACGTGCGCGTCATCGCCAGCGGTGGCCTCGACGAGTACCGGGTCGACGTCCTGGTCCGCTCGGGCGCGCCCATCGACGTCTACGCGGTCGGCACCCGTGTCGGCACCTCCGCCGACGCTCCCTACCTCGATTCCGCCTACAAACTCGTGGAGTACGACGGCCACCCGGTGATGAAACTGGCGTCGGGCAAGGCCACACTGCCGGGGAGCAAGCAGGTGTACCGCCGCCCGGGCCACCCGGACATCATCGCCCTGCGGGAGGAAGAGGCACCGCCCGATGCGGAGCCACTCCTTCGCACGCTGATGCGCGACGGACGCCGCCTGAGCCCGCCGGACACCCTGCCGGCGGCACGTGTCCGCCTGACAGCGGACCTGGCAACCCTTCCCGCCGAGACCCTGCGGCCGTGCGTTCCTCAACCGGGGCGGGCCGTGATTTCGGAGCCGCTCTCCGGGTTGGCGGAAGACCTTCGGGAACAACTGCTCTCCTCGAACCTCGTCTCCGGCGATCACGGGGCATCGGGTACACGGCGTGACCAACCACCGATGCAGTCGGCTGGCGCGTCACGCCGACAGCGGGCAGCGTGGACGGAGACGGGAAGCACGTACGAGTGAGGTGGCCATGCAAACACCTGAGCCGACAGCACGCGTGGTCGTGGGCGTGGACGGGTCCCCTTCCTCCTACGCCGCGCTGCGCTGGGCGGATCGGCACGCGCGCACCGTCGGTGGTGTCGTGGAGGCGATCCACGTGTGGGACACACCGTCCGCGGCGGGCTTCACCGGTCCCGCCATCGACCCCGACTTCGACCTGCAGCAGGCCCGTGAGCGATTCTCCGAAGAGCTGCATGCCATCTTCCCCGACGAACGGCCGCCGGGTCTCAGGGAGGTACTCGTCGAGGGTGACCCGTCGGAGATCTTGATCCGTGCCTCGGAAGGGGCCGACGTCCTCGTGGTGGGCCGCCGTGGCAGGGGCGCGTTCGCCCGGGCTATGCTCGGTTCGGTAAGCCAACGCTGTGCCCAGCACGCGGCCTGCCCGGTCGTCGTCGTCCGCCAGGAGCGGGAAACGGACCCCGCGCACTGAGCCGTCGAGGGTCAGGGACGCTTGGCAAGGTCACGACGCTCCAGGGACGCCACTCGTGTCGGCCGGTCCAGGAAGCGTCCAGCGCAGTGCGCTGCGCACAAGGCCACTGTCGCGACGAGGGCACGGCTCCGACACCCGTGGAGGTTCCCGTCCGGTCGGCTCCCTCACGTCGGCCGAGTCGATTCCATTGCCGCGCCCGATGGCGCACCGCTCACGACTCGGCCGCCGAGCTGATGCGCCGGCCGGTCAGACGTTCCATATCCACGGCCAGCCAGTCGATCCGCCGTCCACCCGCCCAGGGCCTGGTGTGCGCGGCCTCGTCCAGCCGTTCCGCCTCAACCCGATCTGTCACGGCCCGGCAACGACCCACGGCCAGGACACTCCAGGCTCATGGCGTCGCCCACCTGGTCGACCTCGAAGGCGACCTGCTGCTCTACGGCCGAGGCCGTTGTGGAGCCGGAGGCAGTACGGAAGGCCACGACCCCGTCCGTCACCTCGTAATTGACCGGGAGCACGGCAGGACCGTGCTCCGTAGTGAACACGAGACGTCCCACTCCGTGGGTGGAGAGCAGGCCCCGGCACTCCTCTTCGCCGAGGTCGAGCAGATGCGGGTCGCGCAGCGCCGATCCCCGCCCGGACGGTCGGTCCGAGCCACCTCCCTGCAAAGCGCCGTACGTCGTCCCCAAGGCGTCTGCCAGCCGCACCAGAGTGCCGGAACCCGGGTCGGCGGTATGCGTCTCCAAGTAGGACAGGTGACCGGGCGCCATACGTGCCCCCTCGGCCACCGCTTCGATGCTGAGACCTTTGCGGCGACGGGCTGTGGCCAGGCGCCGCCGACGCCACCCGCGTCACCGCCGTGCACCGAACCATGGTGAGTCCGGTCGGCAATGCGCCTCGCCTCCGGCATCGGTCGCTGCGGTTCGCCGAGCTGGTCCACATGCGCGTCCGGGCCGGGAAACACCAGCGTGACGTCCCCGGTGTCCGACCAGCGCACGTCGTACGGGGGCGTCCCGTCGTCGTGGTGCAGGCCGACTGTCTCACCGTCCCGCCAAGACACCGGTGGAAAGACTCTCGACGACAAGCCGGTCGCCAACGTGTGCGTACATGACCGCCCCTCTCCTGAGAGTGGCCCGACGGTGCGGCTGCGTCGGCTCTCTGCGGGCATCGGCGAGAGACGATCTCCTCGTCGGCCGTCCATGCGTCGACGCGTCTCAGGCGTCCTGTGGAGCACCGCGAACGATCAGGGCCGGACGGCCTATGAGGAACGCGGGCGGTACCCGAAGGGCCCTGTTGCACGGGGTGCCACGGCGTGAGGCTGGAGACGACAGCCGGAGGTGGTCACGATGCGCGGGAACGGAACCATTCGACGATCTCTGTGGCGCTGGCGCCGCAATCCGCTGCGTCGTCGCGAAGACGTGCTCGAGGCATGGATCCTGCTGATCGTCTGGCTCGTCATCGCTCTGGTGGGTCCCGTCGCAGGAGTGCTCGGGGCACAGGTCTCCGCCCACAGCGCCGCGCAGCGACGCGCAGAACGCCATGTCGTCACCGCCACGCTCGTATCGGACGTGCCCCGCAACGCTCTGACCGACGGCACGACGGGGGGCCGCGTCGACGCGACCGTGCGCTGGACGGCGTCCGACGGTACCCGGCACTCGGGCAAGGCCGCGGTCGACGGACGACTCAAGGCGGGTTCCCGAGTGTCGGTCTGGACGGACCGGCAGAACCACTTGACGCCCGCGCCCCCGACCGCGACAGAGGCAGGCGTGGACGCCGCCTTCATGGGCGCCGCCTCGTCGTTCGCCGTCGTCACGGCGGCGGCTGCCGGCTACTACGGGGCCAGGCTGGTACTCAATCGTCGGCGTCGCACGGCGTTGGAGGACGAGTGGCAGCAGATCGGAGCCCAGTGGGGACGCACGGCTAGCTGAGCCGAGTCTCGTGGGGCCTGAGAACCGGATGTCCCGGAGCCTGGCCGGGGGAGGCTCTCCGGACCTCAAAAACCGTAAGACGAAAGGAGGAGTGATGAGCGGCTTCTTGATCGCGACGCGCCTCTGCCACAGACGGCGCCGTGCGCTTCTTCTCCGTATAGATCTGCGTCAGACGCTCGATCGCATCGTCCTGCGTCCCGATGCCGCCCTCCTCGGACTCTGTTCCCATCCCGTTCCGGAAACGGATCGTGTACGGATGCGGACACCGGGACGGCCGGGCACAGCCGCAGTCCCTGAAGAACGACCCCATCCCCCGGGCGAGCTGACGAGCCAAGAGACGCAACCTCCAAACGAGAGCCGGACATCCGCGCCCAGGCCCCGCCACGGCGGCCGGCAGGTCAGCAAGTCAGGACACTCCCGCGCCCGATGCTGACCATTTGCTGACCTGAGCGGCCCCGCTACGCCTCTGACCTGCACAAACGCCCAGATGCTAGATCTTGGACTTGAACATGGTGCGCAGCATGTTGAACTCCCGAAGACGGCTCCCTGCCTGCTCTGTGCAGGTCAAGGGCGGTCTCGACTGTACACCGGGACATGCCGGTCGAGGAGTGTGAAAAGCGTCGCTCGGCTCCGGCGAGACGGCTTCACATGCGGGCTTTCGCGCCGCACCGGCGCCTGTTGACAAGAGTGCGTCAGGTCCTGGACTTGAACGTGGTGCGCAGCGCGTCGGACTCCTGAAGACGGTTCCCTGCCTGCTTCCCGCGGGTCCGGCAAGGTCTCTGCTTCCTCCCTGGAACCCGTGCGCCTCCGAAGAAGGGGTCCAGACAACATGCAGAGCCCTTGCAGAGGGGGCTGTGCAGACTGACCGTGCGTTCCGGCCGGACGGCTCCGCAGAGGTTTTCGGTCTTTCGGGCGCGACCACACAGCCACTATGGGAGGTCCCAGAATGTCGTCCGCTCTTTTCGGGGTCCCTGACGTGTACGACGTGATCGTCATCGGCGGTGGGCCGGCCGGGGCGACCACCGCCGGACTTCTCGCGCAGCGCGGCCGCCGGGTCCTCGTGCTGGACCGGGAACGCTTTCCCCGCTATCACGTCGGAGAGTCCCTCATTCCGGCGTTCATGCGGCCCATGCAGGAAATGGGCATCACCGAGCGCATGGACGCCCGGGGATTCGAGCGCAAATACGGCGGCACCCTGGTCTGGGGGAACAAGCAGGTGCCGTGGAACTTCTCGTTCGTCGAGGGGGGAGGGCACGAATACGCCTTCCACACCCGGCGGGCGGACCTGGACGCCCTCATCCTGGACCGGGCCAAGGAGCTCGGTGCCTACGTGATCGAGGACGCCACCGTCAAGGAGCCCATCGAGGTGGACGGCCGGGTCACCGGCGTGCGCTTCTCCGTGCGCGGCCTCGACGGACTGCAGGAGGTGAGGGCGCAGTTGGTCGTGGACGCCTCGGGGCAGGCCCGGGTGCTCGGGCGCCGGCTCGCCGACGTGGAGTGGCACGACGAGCTGCGCAACGTCGCGGTGTGGACGTACTTCGACAACTGCGAGCGGCTGCCGGGCGACGAGTACACCAACATCCTCATCGAGGGTCTGGACGGCGGCTGGTTCTGGGCCATCCCCATCGACAAGGGCACGATCAGCGTCGGCTACGTGACGCGTTCGGCGACCGCCGGCGAGAACGGGCAGTCGCTGGAGGACCTGTTCCACGCCGAGCGGCAGCGCACCACCAAGCTGGCGAAGATGCTCGCCGGCGCACGACAGTGTGCCGGTTTCCGGACCGCGCGCGACTGGTCGTACCACAGCAACCGCTTCTACGGCGACGGCTGGGTCCTGGTCGGGGACGCGGCGGCCTTCGTGGATCCGCTGTTCTCCACCGGCGTCGCGCTCGCCACGCTCGCCGGCAGCACCCTGGCCAAGATCCTCGACCGGATCATCGAGCACCCGCGGATCGAGGAGAAGGCGCTGGACCGGTACGCCGCCGCGTACTCCGGCTTCTTCGACGAGATCCGGTCGTTCGTGGAGCGCTTCTACGACCAGAGCAAGTACAAGGAGTTCTACTACAGCCTCGCCCAGGAGATGGTCGACCCCGAGCGCACGAACGAACCGTCCGCGGACTTCGTGACCCTCATCTCCGGGCTGAGCGGCCGGCACCCGCTGTTCCACATCAGTCTCGACGACCTGGTCGCGGACGCGACGTCACCCGCCCCCGGCGCCACCGGCTCCTGACCCGCCAGCGTCGTGGAACAGCGAAGAGGACGACCCGGACATGACTAGCCCGCAGGTGCAACTGCTGTTCCTGGACCTCGCCCTGATCCTGCTGCTGGCCCGTTGCCTGGGACGGCTCCTGTCCATGGTGGGGCAGCCGCCGGTCGTCGGCGAGATCCTCGCGGGCGTCCTGCTCGGCCCCACGCTGCTCGACGGTGCGGTCGCCGACGCCCTGTTTCCCGTGGACGTCCGCGTTCCGCTGACCGGCATGGCCGACATCGGCGTCGCCCTGTTCATGTTCGTCGTGGGCCTGGAGATCGACGTCTCGTCCCTGCGGGGGCGGGGCCGGGTCACGGCGATGTCGGCCTTCGGGTCCACGGCGGTGCCCTTCCTGCTCGGCACCGCCCTGGCGCTGTGGCTGCTGCGTGAGCACGATTCCGCCCAGCCGGTGGCGTTCGTCGCGTTCGTCGGTCTGTCGGTGTCGGTGACCGCGTTCCCCGTCCTCGCCCGCGTCCTGGCCGACCGCGGACTGTCCGCCACGGCAGTGGGCGGGATCGCACTGGCCACGGCCGCCGTCGTGGACGTGGTGGCGTGGATCGCGCTGGCCGGGGTGCAGGCCTCCGCCGGGGGTGACGGGCGGCACTGGCGGGTGGCGCTGATCCTGCCGTACGTGCTGCTGATGCTGCTGGTGGTGCGGCCCCTGCTGCGCCGGGCTCTGCTGCGGTCCGGGACGACCGGCCGGCTGACCGCCGCGAGCTGCGGAACCGTGCTGATCGGGGCCCTGTTGTCGGCGACGGCGACAGAGGCGATGGGGATGCACTTCATCTTCGGTGCCTTCCTGTTCGGCCTGGTGGTCCCCCGGCACGGCACTGCCGGGCTGCGCACCGAACTGCTCGACCACACGCAGCGGATCACGTCGTTGCTGCTGCCGGTCTACTTCGTGGTGGCCGGACTGCGTGTCGACCTCAGCGGCCTCGGCGCGGACGAACTGCTGCAGCTCGGCGCGATCCTGCTGGTGGCCGTGGCGGGCAAGTTCGGCGGCACGTACGTCGCCGCCCGGTCCCAGGGGCTGCCGGCCCGGCCCGCCGCGGCGCTCGGCGTCCTGATGAACACCCGTGGCCTGACGGAGCTGGTCATCCTCGGCATCGGACTGCAGCTGGGTCTGCTGGACGACACCCTGTACTCCCTGATGGTCGTCATGGCCGTGGTCACCACCGCCATGACGGGCCCCCTGCTGTCCCGGGTGTACGCCAGACCCGTGGAGGTGCAGCGCCCCGCCGGCACCCGCGAACCCGATCCCCTGCGGGCTTCCTCCGTCTAGCGGGTGCGCCCGGGCCGGGCCCGGAAGGCACCGCCGGGCCAGGACGTACGCCCATGACGCGCGCATCGCGCAGGAAGCGAGTCGAGAGGGACATGCGGTTGGTCGAGCGGGCGGCGGAGCTCACCGAGCTGATGAGGTTGCTCGAGGAGTGCGCGCCCGGACGCGGCGGGGCCGCCGTGGTGAGCGGTGGTATCGGCTGCGGGAAGACGGAACTGCTCTCGGCCGTCCGGGACGCGGCCGTCCACCAGGGGTTCCTGGTCCTGAGCGCCGTCGGTTCCTGGGCCGAGCGCGAATCGCCGGGCAGTGTCGTGTTCCAGTTGCTGCGCGGCGCGGAGGGGACGCTCGGCGCGCACGAGGAGCTCGCGGTGCTGCTGGACCGCGTCACCCGCAGGTCCGAGTACCTCACCGGCGAGGAGGGTGACGGGCCTGCGGCCGGGTTCGGACAGCGGACCCTGGACGCGGCCACCACTCAGGCGCTGCACCGGCTGTGCCTTGCCGTGATCGGCGCCGCCGCGCACAGGCCGGTGCTGCTGTGCGTCGACGACGTGCAGTTCACCGATTCCCTGTCCCTGTACTGGCTGCTGCGGTTGCTGCGGCGGGCGCCCGCCGTGCCGATCGTCGTCCTCGTGGCGGAGTGCACGCTGTCCAGGCCGGCCCACCCGCAGCTGCACGCCGAGCTGCTGTCCCGATCCGGATACCGGCGCATCCCGCTGGCCCGGCTTTCGGTGCGTGGGGTGGCCGAGCTGATCGCCGATCAGCTCGGAGCGCTCGCCCAGCGGGTGCCCGCCTCGGACTGTCACGCGGTCAGCGGCGGGAATCCGCTGCTGGTGCGCGCGCTGGTGGAGGACCACCGTCGGGCCGGGGAGCCGGGTGCGCGAGCCGTGCCGCGGCTCGTCGTCGGTGACGCCTACGCCGAGGCCGTGCTGAGCTGCATCCATCGCGGCCGGCCGGTGCTGCTGCGGCTGGCACAGGCCTTGGCCGTGCTCGACGCGGACGTCGAGCCTTCCCTGCTGAGCCGGCTGCTCGGGGAGGACGAGGCGACCATGTGCAGGGGCACGTCGGCCCTGGAGGCCGCTGGGCTGCTGGGCTCGGGCCGGCTGCACCCCGTCGCGCGGACCGCCGT
The DNA here is from genome assembly GCF_004364245.1 of Streptomyces sp. BK208. Taxonomy (GTDB): domain Bacteria; phylum Actinomycetota; class Actinomycetes; order Streptomycetales; family Streptomycetaceae; genus Streptomyces. The sequence continues at coordinate 721,899 of NZ_SOAV01000001.1, forward strand.
CCTGGAGAGTCTGGCGCCGCGGCAGCGGTCCGCGCTGCACGCGCGCTCGGCCGAACTCCTCTACCGGGACGGTGCGCCGGCGACGACCGTGGCCCGGCTTCTGCTCGCTTCCGACGACCGGGGCCGCAGCCCCTGGGCGAAGGAGGTGCTGTGCGACGCGGCGGAACGGCATCTGGCGGGCCATCGCCTCTCCGACGCGCACGCCTGTCTGGAGGCGGCGCTGCGGATCTGCGGCGACGACCAGGACCGCGTGGGCATCAAGGCGCTGTTCACGGGGACGGCCTGGATGCTCAACCCGTCCATCAGCGCGCGCCACCTGGGTGAACTGGCCACCGCGTTGCGCGACGGGAGGCTCCCGGACCGGCACGCGCTGCCGCTGGCCAAGTTCCTGCTGTGGCACGGCCGTTTCGACGAGGCGGTGGAGGCCGTGGAGCGGCTCGGTGAAGGGCGCCCGGAGTGCGATCCGGCGGCCGTCGCGGAGATCCGTGCGACCCGGGAACTGCTGGCGACCACCTACCCGGACGCCGTGCGCCCGCCGGACGCCCGTCCCGGACGCTCCCGGCACATCGGGCGGGCGCAGGACGACCCGCGGGTGCTGGGCGCGGCGGCGCTGGCACACGTCCTTGCGCACGGGCCGGACGACGACGCGGTCGCCGACGCGGAGGCCGCGATGCGGACGATGCGGCTGAGCAAGAGCACGCAGGAGTGGATCGTCTGCGCCGTCTCGGTGCTGGAGTTCTCCGACCGGCTGGACGCTGCCGTCGCCTGGTGCGACCACTGGCTGGAGCAGGCCCGCACCCGCCGGGTGCCCCTGTGGGAGGCCGAGTTCGCCTCCCTCCGGGCGCGAGTGGCGCTGCGTCAGGGCGATCCGCCGCTGGCGCGCCGGCTGGCGCAGGCCGCCCTGGCGCGGGTGCCCGCCGAGAGCTGGGGGGTGTGCATCGCGGGACCGCTGGCCAACCTGGTGCAGGCGGCCACCCGTACCGGGGACCATGACGCCGCGTCCGATTACCTGGAGGTCCCCGTGCCCGCGGGTCTGTTCCGCAGCCGGTTCGGCCTGTACTTCCTCCAGGCACGGGGCCGCTTCCACCTGCAGACCGGGCGTCCGTACGCCGCGCTGGACGATTTCACCGCCTGCGGCGACCTGATGCGTTCGTGGGGTTTCGACCAGCCGACGCTGGTGCCGTGGCGGTCGGAGGCGGCCCACGCGCACCTGGCCGTCGGCGACGTGGAGCGGGCTCGCGTCCTGGCCGGGCGGGAACTGGACCTCGTGGGGCGGCAGCCGTCACGGGCCCGTGGGATCGCGCTGCGCGCGGTGGCCGCCTGCGGACCGGACGAGGGGCGCCTGGCGTTGCTCACCGAGGCGGTCACGCTGCTGCGCGGCTGTGGCGACCGGCTCGAACTCGCCTCCGCCCTGGCCGACCTGGCGCGGGTACGCGTGGCGGCCGGGCAGCAGGAGCAGGCCCGGCAGGACTTGCGCTCCGCCGTCCGTCTGGCCACGGCGGCCGGGGCGCTGCCACTGGTGCGGACGCTGACGGCGCGTGACGCGACCGGGCGCGAGGACGCGTCGGCCGCGTCCGGCCCGGCCGGCCTGGCCCTGCTCAGCGACGCCGAGCGGCGGGTGGCGGATCTCGCCGCCCGCGGACACACCAACCGGGAGATCGCCGGCAGGCTCGCCGTGACCCCGAGCACGGTCGAGCAGCACCTGACCCGGGTGTTCCGCAAGCTCGGGGTGCGCACGCGGCAGGAGCTGCCGGTGCCCGACGCCGCCGCGTCCGGTGCGGACTGACGTGCCCGCCGCCGGACCCGGCCCTCCGAAGGTCCGGCCCGCCGGCTCCGGTCTCCCCCCCTTCCGAACCGTCTCCTCCCGATCGTTCCTCCTCATCGGCACAGCAGAAAGGCGATGGCCATGCAGAACAGTCGCGGCGCGCGGGGACGCGCGGACACCTATGACGTGGCGATACTCGGCAGCGGCATGGCCGGCGGCATGCTGGGCGCGGTGCTCGCCCGCAACGGTGTCCGCGTGCTGCTGCTGGACGCCGGCACCCATCCGCGGTTCGCCGTGGGCGAGTCGACCATTCCGTACACCTCGGGCATGACCCGGCTCATCGCCGACCGCTACGGGGTTCCCGAGCTCAAGCCGCTCGCCAGCCACAAGGGCATCAGCCGGCAGGTGTCGCGCCACTGCGGCCAGAAGCAGAACTTCGGCTTCGTGTACCACCGTGAGGGCGCCCCGCAGAACCCGCGGGAGATCAACCAGCTCGTGGTCCCGCAGGCCATCCGCACCGAGACCCACCTGTTCCGGCAGGACATCGACGCGTACCTGTTCCACACGGCCGTCAAGTACGGTGCCGTGCCGCTGCAGAACACGCGGATCACGGACGTCGACGTCGACCCGGAGTCGGGCGTCGTGCTGCGCACGGAGCAGGGGCGGGAGTACCGAGCCGACTACATCGTGGACGGAAGCGGGTTCCGGTCGCCGCTGGCGGAGAAGTTCGCGCTGCGGGAGACGCCGACCCGCGCCCGCACCCACTCCCGGGCCATGTTCACCCACATGACCGGGGTACGTCCGTTCGACCAGGCGCCGGCCGCACGGCAGCACGACCAGCCCAACCCCTGGCACCACGGCACCCTGCACCACGTCTTCGACGGCGGCTGGCTGTGGGTCATCCCCTTCGACAACCACTCCGCGTCCCTCAACCCGCTGTGCAGTGTCGGGCTGACGCTGGACCCGCGCGTCTTCCCCCGGGACGACACGCCCGCGCAGGAGGAGTTCGACGCGTTCCTGCGCACGTACCCCCAGATCGCGTGGCAGTTCCAGGACGCCCGGGCGGTACGTCCCTGGGTGTCCACCGGGCGCCTGCAGTACTCCGCCAAGCAGGTGGTCGGCGACCGTTTCTGCCTCACCTCGCACGCGGCCGGGTTCATCGACGCCCTGTACTCACGCGGGCTGACCAACACCATGGAGCTCGTCAACGCCCTGGCGTGGCGCCTGATCGCGGCCTCCCGCGACGGCGACTGGTCCACCGAGCGGTTCGCCTACCTGGAGAACCTCCAGCAAGGCCTGTTCGACTTCCACGACGACCTGGTCTTCAGTTCCTTCGTCGGGTTCCGGGACTACGAGCTGTGGAACGCGGTGAACCGCACCTGGATGCTCGGCACCATGCTGGGCAACGTCATGCTGGAGGACGCCTACTACCGGTTCACGCGCACCGGCGACCGGGGCATCTTCCGGGACCTGGAGGACTCCGCGCACCCCGGGTCCCCGCTCCCCGTGAGCGCCGGATTCAACGCGATGAGCGCCCTCACCCGGGATCTGTGCGTCCAGGTCGACGAGGGTTCGCTCGCTCCCGGTGAAGCGGCCCGGCGTATTTTGGCCTGCGTTCACGAAGCGGATTTCATCGCCCCGTCGTTCGGTCTCGGAATGCGTGAGACCCGGTGCTTCAACATGTCTCCCGGAAAGATGGCGAAGAACGCGGTCTGGTGCCGCAGGGATGCCCCGGAGGAAATCGGCCGACGCATGATAAACGCGAGCAAGGGACTGGTCCGGATGAGGCTCACGGGCGGCTGACGAATCCGTCCATGGAACTCGGGAACGAGTTCGCGACACACCCCCCTACTCCCCGCCTAGGGGTCTGCGCGAAAGAAAAAAGGGGGCTGTTCCGACCGGCTTGGTTCGCTTAGGTTTCCGATGGTGCGGTTGGACGTTCCGAACTGCAGGAAGTGACTCGGAAAATGACTGCGTATTTCGATCGGGATCCCGCTGATCTCATTGCTGTCGTCGGAATGGCCGGGCGGTTCCCCGGCGCAGCCGACACGGAGAGCCTGTGGCGGCTGCTGATGTCCGGCAGCGACGCGATCGGCCCCGTTCCGGCGGACCGCTGGGACGCAACCGAGCAGCTCGACCCCGAGCGGCGCATCCAGGCGGTCGGCGGATTCCTGGACGAGGTGGACCGGTTCGACGCCGCGTTCTTCGGCATCTCGCCGAGAGAGGCGGCCGCCGTCGACCCGCAGCAGCGCCTGCTGCTGGAGGTCGGCTGGCGGGCGCTGGAGGACGCCGGACAGCGCGTGCGGGACCTGGCCGGCTCCCGCACCGGCGTGTACGTCGGCGCCTCCTGGCACGACTACGAACTGCTGCGGCAGGACCGGGGGGCCCGCCCCACCCCGCACAGCCTGGTCGGCAACGCCCTCGACGTCATCGCCGCCCGCCTGTCCTACGTGTTCGGTCTGCGCGGGCCCAGCATGACCGTCGAGACCGGCTGTTCCTCCTCGCTCGTCGCCCTTCACCTGGCCGCGCAGGCCCTGCGGCAGGGTGAGATCGACGCCGCGGTGGTCGGTGCGACCAACCTCATGCTGGACCCCCACGTGACGGTGGGCCTGACCCACTTCGGCGCCCTCTCCCCGGACGGCCGCTGCAAGGCCTTCTCCGCGTCGGCCGACGGATTCGTACGCGGGGAGACGGTCGCCGCGCTGTACGTCAAGACGCTGGAGCGGGCCCTGGCCGACGGCGACCGCGTCCACGGCGTGGTCGTCCGTACGGCCGTCAACAACGACGGCGGCGGCGAGAGTCTCGTGACGCCGAGCCCCGAGGGCCAGGAAGACCTGCTGCGCCAGGCGTACGGCGACGGAACGCTGCCGCCGGGCGCGCCGGCGTATGTCGAGGCGCACGGCACCGGCACCGGACGCGGGGACCCGATCGAGGTGCGCGCCCTGGGCCGCGTCCTGGGCCGCGACCGTGGCGACCGGCCCCTGCTGGTGGGCTCGGTGAAGACCAACATCGGCCACCTGGAGGCCGGCGCGGGCTTGGCCGGGCTGGTCAAGCTGCTGCTCGCCCTGCGCCATCGGACCCTGCCGCCGAGCCTGCACGCCGAGGAGCTGAACCCCGGCATCCCGTTCGGCGAGCTGGGGGTCCGGGTGGTGCGCGAGCCGGTGGAGCTGCCCGCCTCCGGTCCGGTGTACCTGGGTGTGAACTCCTTCGGCTGGGGCGGCACCAACGCCCACGTCGTCGTGGCCAGCCCGCCCGAGACGCCCGGGGAGACGGCCGTCGTCGGCAGCGGACTGCCCGTGTTCGTGCCGTTGTCCGCCCGGGACCGCACGGCGCTGGCCGAACGGTCGAGGCAGCTGACCGACCATCTCCCGGCGACCGCCGACGGGACCGGCGCGCTGGCCGGCACACTCGCCTGGCGGCGCGACCACTTCCCGCTGCGCGCCGCGTTCACGGTCACCGAGCCCGCACGGCTGCGCACCGCCCTGGAGGCCGTCGCCGCCGCAGCCGACGCCGACGACCTCACCGGCGAGGACGCCCAGATCCCGGACGCGGTCGTGGGCCAAGCCCGCCAGCACGGTCGTACCGCCTTCGTCTTCCCCGGGCAGGGGTCGCAGTGGCAGGGCATGGGGCGAGCGCTGTTCCGGGAGGTCCCCCTGTTCGCGGACGTGGTCCGGCGCTGCGCCAAGGCCCTCGAACCGCACGTCGACTGGGACCCGGCCGCCGTCTTCGAGGACGGCACCGACGGCACCTGGACGACCCGCATCGACATGCTCCAGCCCACGCTGTGGGCGATGTCCCTGGGGCTCGCGGAACTGTGGCGCGCCGCCGGGGTGGAACCCGACGTCGTCCTCGGGCACAGCCAGGGCGAGATCACCGCGGCCACGCTGGCCGGCATCCTCTCCTATGAGGACGCGGCACTGGTGATGGCCCGCCGCAGCGCCATCGCCCGACGCACCTCGGGCCGGGGGCGGATGCTGGCGGTCGACCTGGACCGGCAGGCCGCGCTCGCGGCCCTGGAGGGTTTCGAGGACGACGTGGCCCTCGCCGTGCACAACGGCCCGCGGGCGTGTGTCCTGTCCGGCGCCGAGGAGTCGGTGCTGATGCTCAAGGAACTGCTGGAGGCCGAGGGCACCTACTGCCGGCTGGTGAACGTCGACTACGCGTCGCACAGCCCGCAGATGGACGAACTGCGCCCGGACCTGCTCCGGGCCCTGGCGCCCGCCCGGCCGCGGACCGCGAGCGTTCCCCTGATGTCGACGGTGCGCGGCCACTTGCTGGACGGACCCGAGATGGACGCCGCGTACTGGGCGGAGAACCTGCGCCGGCCCGTGCTGTTCGCCGACGCGATGGGCGCCCTGTTCGACGACGGCGTCACCCATGTCGTGGAGATCAGCCCGCACCCGGTGCTGACACCTGCGGTCGAGCAGCTCGCCGCGCCGTACGCCGAGCCCCCCGCGGTGCTGACGACGATCCGCCGCGACCAAGGCGATCCGCAGGACATGGCCCGGGCCTTCGCCCGCGGGTACGTCGCCGGGCTGGAGCCGTTCGGCGGCCTGCCCCGGCGGGCCCGGGTGCCCGTGCCCGGTTACCCGCTGCGCCCGGAGCGCCACTGGGTGCCGCGCCGGCCGCGCGGCTCCGGCGCGACCCGTGGCTTCGCCGCCCGGCTGGAGCCGGCACCGGGCGCGGCGGGCACCTGGCAGGGGCCGCTGGAACTGTCGGTGACGGATCAGCCGTGGTTGGCCGAGCACCAGGTGCACGGCACTCCCGTGCTGCCGGGCGCGGCGATGCTCGCCGTCGCCGTCAACACGGCACGGGCCCGCTGCGGCACGGGCCCGCTGCGGCTGACGGACGTCGCGTTCGTGAAGTCGGTCGCGCTGGACGAGCACGGCGTCCGGCTCACCGCGCAGTGGCGGGCGGACGCCGCCGACGGTGGACGTTTCCAACTGCTGGAGCTGCCGGAGGGCGGCGAGTCCTGGGAGGTCACCGCCGAGGCCCGGGCCGATCGGTGGGCCGACCCGCACGACGCCCCCGCCTACCCCGCGTGGGCGGACGGGGAGGCGGAGGAGATGGCCGAGGCGAAGCCCGCGCCGGAGCCCGAAGCGGGGGCCGAGGCGTTCTACGGGCGGTGGAGCGCGCGCGGCCTCGGCTACGGCCCGGCCTTCCAGGGCGTGCGGCGGCTGTGGTCCGGCCCGGACGGGCAGGTTCTCGGCGAGGTCGTACTGGCCGACGCGCTGCGGGAGAGCAGCCGGCCGGGTGACGTGCACCCTGCGCTGTGGGACGGCGCGCTGCAGGTGGCCCTCGCCCTGTGCGAGGACGTGGGCGGCCGGGCCGCGCTGGTGCCCACGGCGGTGCGTCGGGTGCGCCTGTCCGACAAGCGGGACGAGCCCGTGACGTCCGTGTGGTCGCACGCGGTGCGCCGGGCGGACGGCGGCGTGGACGTGCGGGTCTTCGACGCGGACCGGGGGTTCCTCATGGCACTCGACGGTCTGCGGCTCGACCCGCTGCCGGGGGCCGGTGAGGCGGACGACGACGCCGGCCGGCTGCACCACCTCGCCTGGTCGGAGTTGACCACGGGTGACGAGGGCCCTGTTGCGGCCGGCTCCGCGGCGCCGGCGCGGTGGACCGTGTGCGGCGATCCCGCGGACGCCGCGCCGCTGGCCGCCGCGCTGGTCTCCGCCGGCGCCGAGGACGCGGTGGTGTGCGGCCCCGACGACCAACCGCTCGACCTCTTGCGGGCCGCCGGCGCGGTGGTCTTCCTCGCCCCGCGGGCCGCCGCCGGACCGCGGGAGCAGGAGCTCGCCCTGAGCCGGCTCGCCGGTGTCGTGCGGGCCTGCGCGGAGTCGGCCGGGACACCCGGGCTGGCCGTCGTGACCGCGGGTGCCCAGGCGGTGGCCGACGGGGACCTGCCCGATCCCGGTGCCGCCCTGTTCTGGGGGTGGTCCCGGGTGCTGCGGCGCGAGCACGGCGAACTGGCGCCCCGTGTGGTCGACGTGGCCGCCGACGACGCGAGCTGGGCCGGGCACTGCGCCGCCGAACTGCTCACCGACGACGGCGAGGACCAGGTGGCGCTGCGCGGCGGGCGCAGGTTCGGTGCGCGCCTGGCCCGGGGCTCCGCGCCGGAGGAGCGGCTGGCCGCCCTGCCCGCGCAGCTCACGGGTCGTCAGCCGTTCCGCTACGGCGGCACCGGGAGCGACGCCGCCGCGCGGTACGTGCCGGCGGTACGGCGCGCTCCGGGAGCCGGTGAGGTGGAGATCGAGGTGACCGCCGCCGCGGTGGAGCCCGGCGAGGCGGCGGCCGCCCTGGCCGGCTCCGGGGACGGTACGCCTCCGCTCGGCCACGCGTGCGCGGGCCGTGTGGTGGCCGTCGGCCCGGAGGTGCGCGGCCTGGCACCCGGCGACCGGGTGGCGGCCGTGGGAAACGGGACGGTGGCCAGCCATGTGACCGTGCGGGCCGACCACACGCGGCCGGTGCCGGAGGGGTGGACGGACACCGACGCCGCGGCTCTCCCGTCGGCCCTGGCCACGGCCTGGTACGCCCTGTCCCACGTGGCCCGGCTGGACGCGTCGCAGACGGTGCTGGTCCACTCGCCGGGCGGCACGACCGGGTACGCGGCCGTGCAGATCGCCCGCGCCCTGGGAGCCCGGGTGCTCGCCGCCGCGCCGGACCCGGCCGAGCGGGACGCCCTGCGCGACCTGGGCGCGGAGGAGGTGTACGACACGCGGGACGCCTCCTGGGCCGACGCCGTGCGGCCGGCCACCGGCGGGCGGGGCGCTGACGTCGTTCTCGCCCCGGCGGCCGGGCCCGGACTGGAGCACGGTCTCGCGGTACTCGCCGAGGACGGGCGACTGGTCGTCGTCGGTTCGACGGCGCGGGACGGACGGCGGCCCGCCGACGCCGGCCGGCTCGACGCGGCCGTCCTCGCCCGCGGCGCGGGGGTGGCAGGGGTGGACCCGGCACGGCTCTTCGACCGGGCCCCCGCCCGGATGGCGCGGGCCCTGGACTCGGCCTGGGACCTGCTGACCGCCGGCCGGGTACGACCGGTGCCGGTCCGCACCGCGGGCTTCACCGGTGCCCAGGAGGCACTGCGCCGGACCGCCGCAGGCCCGGACCCCCGGGCCTGTGTCCTGACGGACCCGGACACGGTGGAACGGGTGGAGGCCCTGGTCCTTCCCGGTGGCGCGCTGCGTTCCGACGGCACGTATCTGATCAGCGGCGGGCTGGGCGCGCTCGGTCTGTCGCTGGCCGAGTTCCTCGCCGCGCAGGGGGCCGGCTCGCTCGTCCTGCTGGGCCGGTCGGCACCGCGCCCGGAAGTCGCGGACCGGCTCACGGCGTTGCGTGCCTCGGGCACCCTCGTCACGACGGTGCGCTGCGACGTGGCCGACGCGGCCGCGCTGCGCGAGGCCCTGGACGCGGTCCGCGCCCCGCTGCCGCCGGTCCGGGGCGTCTTCCACGCGGCCGGGGTGCTGAACGACGCGACCGTCCGCACCGTGACCCGTGAGCAGATCGCGGACGTCGTCCGGCCCAAGACGGACGGTGCCGCGAACCTGGAGGCCGTCACGGCCGGCGAACCGCTCGACTGCTTCGTCCTGTTCTCCTCGGCCGCGGCCCTGTTCGGCAACGCCGGGCAGGCCGCGTACGCCGCGGGCAACGCCGGTCTCGACGCCTTCGCCGAGTCCCGCCGGCTGCGCGGCCTGCCCGCCCTGAGTGTGCAGTGGGGCCCGTTCCTCGACATCGGTCTCGCCGCCGAGGACGCCCGGCGCGGGGCGCGGCTGGCGGAACGCGGCATGGGCGGCTTCCACGCACGGGAGGCGTGGCCCGCGCTGCTGCGGATGCTGCGGCGGGGCGACTCGGTGACCGGCTATGTACCGCTCGACCTCAGGCAGTGGTTCGACGCCTGTCCCGAGACGGCCGCGTACGGCAGCTGGCAGTGGCTGCGCGAGGCGGCACGCCGGGAGGACGGTGGGCCGCAGGCGCACGCCGTGGAGTTCCGCGAGCTGCTGACGCGTGCGGCCGAGGCGGAGCGCCCCCGGCTGGTCGAGGGCAGGATCCGCGAACTGGCGGGCCGGGTGCTGCGCATGGACCCGGACGGCATCGGCCACGAGGCGCCCTTCAAGTCCCTCGGGCTGGACTCCCTGATGAGCCTCGAACTGCGCAACCGCCTGGAAGGCGCGTTCGGCCTGCGCCTCTCCCCCACCCTGCTGTGGGCCTACGGCACCCCCAAGGCGCTGGCCGCGGCCCTGACCGAACAACTGACCACGACCGCCGGGTCGGAGTGAAGCGGGCTGCCCCGCTCTGGCCGGGCAGTCCCTGACCACACCCGTCGGATCCGATCGCGAGGAAACCGGTTCATGGCTCAGGACACCATCACCAGCACATCCGGAGAGCCGGAGCGGTCCGGCACCGGAAAACAGACCCCGCTGACCCGCGCCCTGAACACCATCCGGACGCTGCGCGAGCGGCTGGAGGAGCAGGAGGGCTCGCAGCCGATCGCCGTGGTCGGCATCGGGCTGCGCCTGCCCGGCGGCATCGACACGCTCGGCGGCTACTGGGACGCGCTGGCGGACGCCCGCGACCTGGTCGGCCGGCTGCCCCAAGAGCGCAGGGGCCCGTTCGCCGGGGCCTGGGACGGCCTGCCCCAGCGAGGTGGCTTCCTGCGCGGCGACGTGCTCGGCTTCGACGCCGACTTCTTCGGCATCAGCCCGCGCGAGGCGCGCCACCTCGACCCCCAGCAACGGCTCCTGCTGGAGGTGACCTGGGAGGCCCTGGAGAACGCCGGCATCACCGACACCGCGCTCGGGAGGATCTCGGCCGGGGTGTACCTCGGCATCATGTGGCAGGACTACCGGGAGTGGCTGGAGGCGGAACCCGACGCCTACGCCACCACCGGCAACGGGCACAACTTCGCGGCGGGCCGCGTCGCCCACGCCTTGGGCCTGCGGGGCCCGGCGGTGGCGGTGGACACGGCCTGCTCGTCCTCGCTCGTCGCGGTGCACCTGGCGGCGCAGGCCCTGCGCCGAGGCGAGTGCGAGATCGCGTTCGCCGCGGGCACCAACCTCATCATGTCCCCGCGGTCGATGCGCCTGGTGCACGAGACCCGTTCGCTGTCCCCCGACGGCCTGTGCCGCACCTTCGACGCCCGTGCCAACGGGTTCGTCCGCGGCGAGGGGTGCGGGGTCCTCGTCCTCAAGCGGCTGGACCACGCCGTACGGGACGGCGACCGGGTGCACGCCGTCCTGCACGGCACGGCTGTCAACCAGGACGGCCGGGCCGGCGGGTTCACCGCTCCCAACGTGCTGTCCCAGGTCTCGCTGATCGAGACCGCCCTCGCCCGGTCCGGGCTGGAGCCGCGAGACATCGGCTACGTCGAGACCCACGGCACGGGAACCGCGCTGGGCGACCCGATCGAGATGGAGGCGCTGGCCACCGCCCTGGGACGCCGCAACGGCGGTGCTCCGCTGCCCGTCGGCGCGGTGAAGACCAACTTCGGCCACCTGGAGAGCGCGGCCGGGGTGGCGGGCCTGGTCAAGGCCGTGCTGTGTCTGCGCCGGCGCGAAGTGCCGCCACTGGTCCACTTCCGCACCCTCAACCCGCGCATCGACCTGTCGGGAACCGGGATCACGGTGCCCGATCGGCTGCGCCCCTGGCCGGAAGAGGCCGGCCGATACGCGGCCGTCAGCTCGTTCGGCATGAGCGGCACCAACGCCCACGCGGTGCTCGGCCCGGCGCCGGATCCGGCGTCGGCGCCCGAGGTTCCGGTCACCGGATTCACCGTGTCGGCCCGGACCGGCGGCGCACTGCGCGAGCTGGCCGCCCGCTACGCCGACCATCTCGCCGACGGCGACCGGCGCGACGACCCGGCGGCGTACGCGGCATTCGCCCGCACCGTGACACACGGACGGACCCGGCATCCGGCAAGCGCCCGCGTCACCGCCTCGGACGCGGACGGGGCGAGGGCCGCCCTGCGCGCCCTCGCGGCCGCTGAGCCGCACCCGGACGTCGTGCTCGGCGAGACCGGCCCGGCCCGGTCCGGCACGGGCGCCGCCGCCGGTGACACCCCCGGGGCGGCCGGCGGCGGGACGGACGAGGCGGCGAACGGCCCCGCCGTGCCGCCCCGGCAGGTCGCGGACCTGCCGGCCTACCCTTGGCAACGGCAGCGGCACGCCCCCGAGCGGCTCCCGGGAGCCTTGGCCTCCACCGCCCCCGCGGCGCCCGGCAGCCTGCCCGTGGCGCACGAGGTGGTGTGGGAGCCTTCCGGGCCGACCGGCCCGGACCTCGACGCCGGGATCGTCGTCGCCGGCGACGACGAGGCGTTGCGGCGCGCGCTGGTGGCCGAGGCGGCGGCGCTCGGGGTGCGCGGCACGGTCCTCGCCCCGGCGCCGGTGCAGGTGCCGGCGGGCTGGAGCTGGGCCCCGCTGCCCCGCGACGCCGCGGAGTGGGCGGCGTACTGGGCGACGGCGGCGGACCCGGCCGACGCGCCCGCCTCCCTGCTGCTGGTGCCGAAGGCACCGGCCTTGTCGGGCACACCGGCCGAGGTGCTCGCGGAGTCCGGCCCCGTCGCCGCGACCGCACGGGTCTGCGCCGCCGTGACCTGCGCCGTCGGCGCGCTGGCCCGGACCGGCGCAGGGCGCCGCGCCTACGTACTGACCCGCGGAGTGCTGCGTGTCGACCCGTCCGACCGGACCGCCCTGACCGGCCACGGGCCGCTGCACGGCCTCGCCCCGGTCCTCGGTCTGGAACTGGGCGCCGTGTGGGGAGGCACGGTCGACCTGCCGACCGACCCGGGCCCGCGGGATCTGCGCGCGGTCCTGAGCTTCACCGCGGCGCGGTCCCGGGCGGGCGCCGTCGCCGGGGCGGTCGTCGAGGACACGGCGGCGGTGCGTGCGGGCACGGTGCACGTGGCGCGGCTGCGCGCCGCACCCGGCCACCGTCCCCGGCTGCCGGTGCGCGGCGACGCCACCTACCTCGTCACGGGCGGGCTCGGCTCGGTCGGGCGGGAGTTGACGGCCGAGCTGGTCGCTCGCGGGGCACGGCACCTGGTGCTCGTCGGCAGGCGGGCCGAGGCGGACCTCCCGGCGGAGGCGACGGCGCTGCTGGCCGCACTGCGCGGTGCCGGGGTGGAGGTCGTCCACCGGGACGGCGGCTGTGACACGCCCGAGGCGGTCACGGCGCTCGACGCGGTGCTCGCCCCCCTGCCACCGGTGGCCGGGGTCGTCCACGCCGCCGGCACCCTGCGCAAGGGCCCGGCCGAGGACCTGACGGCCGAGGACTTCGCCGACGCGCTGCGGGCGAAGGCCGGAACCGCGTGGTGGCTGCACCTCGCGTTCGCGCAACGGGCGCTGGACTTCTTCGTCCTGGTCTCCTCGGTGTCAGCGGTGTGGGGCACCGAGCACTGCGCGGCCTACTCCGCGGCCAACGGTGCTCTCGACGCGCTCGCGGCCCACCGCGCCGGCCTCGGCCTGCCCGCGGTGAGCCTGGCCTACGGCCCCTGGGCGCTCGCCGGAGCGGGTATGGCCGACGACGCCTCGCTGGAGCGGTTCGCGCGCCTGGGGGTGGGCGCCCTCACTCCCGAGGCCGGCCGTTCCGCACTGACCGCGACGGCGTCGTCGCCCGCGGCGCACGTGGTGGCCTGCCCGCTCGACCTGCCCCGGCTGGCCGGTGTGCTGTCGGGGCTGCGGCCCCGCGGCCTGTTCGCCGAGAGCACCGACGCGGGCGGTGGCACCGACGCGGGCGCTCCGGGGAACGAGCCGTCCGTCGTGGCCGAGCTGGCGGAACTGGCCCCGAAGGCCCTGCCGGACGCCGTCCGCTCCCACGTGCTGCGGCTTCTCGCCGCGCAGCTGGGTCACGCCGATCCCGCCGCGATCCGCGCCGACGTCGGGTTCCTCGACCTCGGGCTGGACTCGATCATGGCCGTGGACCTCGGCGTCCGACTGTCGCTCGCCTTCGGTACGGAAGTGCAGGCGGCGGACGTCTTCGACCATCCGACGGCGGCCGAACTCGCTGCGTTCCTGTTGCGGCGGTTGCGGCCGGAAGGGACCGGCGCCCCCGCACCCTCCCCCGTGGCGCCGCCGCCGGACCCCGCCCCCGGACCCGTACGCGGCCCCGACGGGACACCCGCCGCCGTGACGCCGGTACCGACGCCGGCTCCCGCTCCCGTCCCCGCAGTCGGCGAGCCCGTCGCCGTCGTCGGCATGGCGGGCCGTTTCCCGCAGGCCGACTCCGTGGAGGAGCTGTGGGAGCTGCTGTGCGAGGGCCGCGACGGGGTGGGGCCGGTTCCGGAGGACCGCCGGGTCCACCACCGCGGTGACCCGACGGGCCGGGCGGACGGGGACGGTCCGCCGATCACCACCGACCAGGGCGGGTTCCTGCGCGACGTCGACCGGTTCGACGCCTCCTTCTTCGGCATCCCGGCCCGCGAGGCCGAGCACCTCGACCCGCAGCAACGGCTGCTGCTGGAGTCGGCCTGGCACGCCCTGGAGGACGCCCGCATCGATCCCCGCAGCCTCAAGGGCTCACGCACGGGTGTCTTCATCGGCGTCAGTTACGCGGACTACGCCCGGCTGCTGGCGCGGGGCGGTGCCGAACGGGTGGACGCGTACTACGGCACGGGCACCGCCCTCAACGCGACCGCGGGACGCCTCGCCTTCACGCTGGGACTGCGCGGCCCGGCGATGGCGGTGGACACCGCCTGCTCGTCGTCGCTGGTGACGCTGCACCTGGCGGTCCGGTCGCTGCGCGCCGGTGAGACCGACGCCGTGCTGGCCGGCGGCGTCAACCTCCTGCTCGATCCGGCCTCGTCGGTGGCGGTCAGCCGCGCCCACATGCTCTCGCCGGACGGGCGCTGCCGTACCTTCTCCGCCGGCGCCAACGGGTTCGTCCGCTCGGAGGCGTGCGGGGTCGTGGTGCTGAAGCGGCTGGCCGACGCCCGCCGTGACGGCGACCGCGTCCTGGCGCTGATCCGCGGCAGTGCCGTCAACCAGGACGGGGCGTCCTCGGGACTGACCGCGCCCAACGGCCGGGCCCAGGAGGAGATGCTGACCGCGGCCCTTGCCGACGCGGGCGTCGAGGGCGCCCAGGTGTCCTACCTGGAGGCCCACGGCACCGGGACGGCGCTGGGCGACCCGATCGAACTGCGCGCCGCCTGGAGGGCGCTGGGGCCGGGCCGCCGCCCCGGAGAGCCGCTGCACGTCGGCTCGGTCAAGTCCAACGTCGGTCACTGCGAGTCGGCCGCGGGCGTCGTCGGCGTCATCAAGACGGTGCTGGCGCTGCGGCACGGAACGATCCCGGCCAACCTGCACTTCGACACGCCGAATCCGCAGGTCCCGTGGGCCGACATGAACATCCGGGTGGCGGACGCCCCACTGGCCTGGCGTGCCGGCTCCGGCGCCGGACCGAGGATCGCCGGGGTTTCCGGCTTCGGTTTCACCGGCACCAATGCCCACGTGCTGCTCAGCGAAGCCCCGGACGACGCTCCGTCCGGCCTTCGGGAGCCCGCGGACCCGCGTCCCGAGCCGCTGCTGCTGCCGCTCTCGGCCCCGGACCCCGAGGGACTGCAACGCCTCGGCGGGGCCTGGGAGCGGTGGCTGGCCGGGGCGCCGCACGAGGCGCCGGCCCCGGCGGCGGCCACCGCGGCCACGGGGCGCGCCCACTTCCCGTACCGGCGGGCGCTGTTCGGACGCGACCGGGAGCAGCTGCTGACCGCGCTGCGCGGTGAACCGTCCCCGACCCGGCCGGTGCGCCCGCCCCGGGTCGCCTTCCTCTTCTCCGGCCAGGGCAGCCAGTACCACGGCATGGGCCGCGAACTGTACGAGACGGAACCGGTGTTCCGGGAGGTCTTCGACGCCTGCGACCGCGCGGTGGCCCCGGTGCTCGGCGCGTCGCTGACGGAGCTGGCGCTGTACGGCCCGGACCGCACGGCGGTCGACGAGACCCGGGTGACCCAGCCCGCCCTGGTCGCCCTCGAACTCGCCCTCGCCGCACTGTGGGAGTCGTGGGGCGTGACGCCGGCGCTGGTCATGGGGCACAGCGTCGGTGAGATAGCGGCGGCGGTGTGCGCCGGGGTGATGGACCGGACGGCCGGGCTCGAACTGATCGTCCACCGCGCCGGGCTGATGCAGGGCACCGAACGCGGGGCCATGCTCGCCGTGGCCGCACCCGAGGAGCGGGTGCGGGAGTGGGCCGACGCCCGGGGCCTGGACCTCGCCGCGGTCAACGGTCCCGAGGCGGCCGTGGTGTCCGGGCCCCCGGAACCGGTCTCGGCGCTCGCGGCCGACCTCAAGGAGCGGGGGGTCCGGGTGCGTGAGCTGACGGTGTCGCACGCTTTCCACTCCCGGCTGCTCGAACCGGCGCTGCCCGCGCTGGCGGAACGGGCGCGGACCCTCGAGTTCGGCCCGGCGCAGCTGCCGATCGTGTCGAACGTGACGGGCCGGCTCGCCGGGGCGGAAACGTACGACGCGGAGTACTGGTCGCGGCACGCCCGCAGCCCGGTGCGCTTCCACGACGGTGTGCGGGAGCTGGCCGGTCTCGGGGTGGACCTGTGCGTGGAGATCGGCCCGGACCGCACCCTGGTCAACCTCGTCCGGGCCGGCGGGCTGCTGCCCGGCGGGGGACTCGCGGCCTCGCTGCGGCGTGGCGCGGCCGACCGCGCCTCCCTGCTGACCGCCGCCAAGTCTCTGTACGAACACGGTCAGGACCTGGTGTGGGACCGGGTGTACCCGCCCGGTCGCCGACCGCGGGGCGAGGCACCGCGCTACCCCTTCGCCGCCACCCGTCACTGGACGCCGCCGGTCCCGTCCGCGCCCTCGCCCGCAGCGGTGGCCGCACCGGTGCCCGGCGTTCCCGCCTGGGGTACCGAACTGCGCTCCCCCGCGCTGCGGGGCCGGGTCTTCAGCACCGAGCGCAGCACGGTGTACCCGCCCCACCTGACCGACCACCGGCTGTTCGGCACGGTTTCGGTGCCCGGCGCGTCCCAGACCGCCACCGTCCTGTCCGCTCTGGGGGCCGGGGGCGTGCCGGTCACCCTGGAGGACCTGCACTTCCCGCGCGCGCTCGTGCTGCACGACGGGGAGCGCTACCCGCTCCAGGTCATCGAGACGCGAGAGCCGAAGGGCCCGCGCACGGTGAGCGTGCAGAGTCTGCTCGACCCCGTACAGGATCGCTGGCAGGAGCATCTGACGGCGCGGATCGTACCCGGCCGTCCGGACGCGGGCCGGCCGGTACCCGACCACGCCGCGTTCACCGCGGCCGCGGAGCGCCGGCTGAGCGGCTCGGGCTTCTACTCCCATCTGCGCTCCCTGGGCTACCACCTCGGCCCGTCCTTCCGGTGGATCGCGGAAGCCTGGATCCGGGGTGACGAGGCACTGGTGCGGTTCGCCGAGCCGCGGGAGATGAACGAGGACCCCACGGGCTACGAGATCCACCCGGGGCTGCTGGACTCGTGCCTGCAGAGCGCGGTGGTCTTCGCGGTCGACGGCGCCACCGCGGCGCAGGCCGAACAGCTGTCCATCCCGTTCGCCGCCGCGCGGCTGGCCTTCCCCGGCCGGCCCGGGCGGAGCGGGCCGCTGTGGGGCCACGTGCGGGCGGTACGCCGGGGCACCGGCACCGGATTCCAGCAGGTGGAGGCCGTGGACCTGCACCTGTACGACGGGGCCGGTTCGACCGTGCTGGCGGTGGAGGACTTCCGGTTCCGACCGGCGCCCCGCGCCCTCCTGGAACGTTCCCTGCGCCAAGGGGTGCGGCACGCCTACGCGCTCACCTGGGTCCCGGACGAGCGTGTCCCGGAGGGCGCCGCCCGCGCACTGACGGTGAGCGTGCTCGGGGCCGAGGGCGACACCGGGCGCCTGCTGTGCGACGCGTTCACCGCGCAGGGACACCGCGTGCTGGCGGCGGCCGGGAACGAACCCGCAGGGCCGGACACCGAACTCGTGGTCGACGCCCGCTTCTGCGCCCCGCCGGCCACGGACGACGGCGCCGGGTCGCTCGCGGACGCCGCCCTGACGGCGGTCGAGCGACTGGCGGCCTCGCTGCGTGCCGTACCGGCCGGCGTCCCCTACGCGGTGCTCGGCACGCAGACCCCTGCGTCAGACCGCGTCGCCGGCGGACCGGTGACCGCGCAGGACCGGGCGGTGGACGGCGCGCCGGTCCGCGACGCCCTGTTCGGGCTGGTCGCCTCGCTGGCGGCCGAGCAGCCCGGACGCCCGCTGGTGCGGGCGGTCCTCGCCGACGGCTGGACCGCCCCGGAGCTGGTCGGCGTGCTCGCCGGCCAGGTGGGTACGCCGGCGGCCGGGGCCCTGGTGCGGGTCGGTGGCGGTACGGTGCACCGCGCCCGGCTGACACCCTGTCCCGCCGACGCGGGACCCGTCGGGTCCGGCGGCGCGCCAAACGGCGCGGCGCTGATCACCGGTGGGCTGGGTGCGCTGGGTCTGAGCAGCGCCGTGTTCCTGGCCCGCCGGGGCGTTCGCGCCATCACCCTGATGGGCCGGTCGGCCCCGGACTCCGCCGCGCGGGCCGTCATCGACGAGCTGACCGCCCGGGGCACGCGGGTGGAGGTGGTCCGCGGCGACGTCACCGACCCCGGCGCCTGCCGGGCGGCGGTGACGGCCGCGACGCGGCACCTCCCGCTGCGTACGGTGCTGCATCTGGCGGGAACCAGCGAGGACCGCGCCTTCGAACGGCAGACCTCCGCCTCCTTCGAGGCGGTGTTCGCCGCGAAGGCGCGGGGCGCCGTGGAGCTGGCCCGGGCGCTGCGCGGCCACCGGCCGGACGCCTTCGTGCTCTTCTCGTCGGCCTCGGCGGTGCTGGGGTCGGCCGGCCAGACCAACTACGCGGCCGCCAACGGCTTCCTCGCCGGCCTGGCGGAGTGGCTCCGCGCCCGCGGGGTCCCCGCGACCAGCGTCGACTGGGGACCGTGGGCGCCGCGCGGCAAGGGTGGTCTGGCCGCGACCGAGGCCACCCGACGGGCCATCGGCCGGCTCGGCATCAGCCCGTTGTCCGACGAGGAGGCCGAGGAACTGCTGGGCCTCGCCCTGGGGGCGCGGCACGCACGGTTCGTCGCGGTGGCATGGGACGCGCAGGCCGGCGGCAGCGCTCCGGCCGGCCATCCGATGGCGGCGCTCCTCGCACCGCCGCCACGGCGACCCGCGGCCGACGGGGCCGTGCCCGAGCCGGGATGGCTCGGGTCGGCGCTCGACGCCCTGGACGGCGCCGGCCGCGAGGAGCTCCTGGTATGGACCCTCAGGTCGATGATCGGGGAGGTGCTCGGCGACGACGCGCCCGTCGACGACGAGCTGGGCCTCGGCGACATGGGCGTCGACTCCATCATGGCCATCGACCTGAGGGACCGGCTGGCCCGGGCGCTGGACCGCGCACTGCCCGCGACCGTCGCCTTCGACCACCCCAGCGTCTCCAAGCTCGCCGGGTACGCCTTGGGCCTGCTGTACCCGGGTGACCCGGACGCCCCGCCGTCGCACTCGCGGGCACGGCCCGCACCCGCCGGGCCCGGCGACACGCTGGAGGACCTGTCCTTCGACGAACTCCTGGACGCCGTCCGGGCGGACGTCGTGGCCGCGAAAGAGGACGACACCGGCGTCCGGACGGACCTGCCGGCGGACGCAGGAACGAAGAAATGAGGCCGGACACCGTGGATCCCGCACAGATACGCGCCCTGATGGAGGAACAGCTCCGTCTGTCCCGAAGGCTTCGCGCCCGGGTCGACGAGCTGGAGGAGGAACGGCACGCCCCCGTCGCCGTGGTCGGCATGGGGCTGCGGCTGCCCTCCGGGCGGGGCGACGGCGACCTCGACTCCCCCGAGGCCTACTGGGACTTCCTGCGCGCCGGCGGCACGGCGCTGTCCGGGCTGCCGGCGGAGCGGCCGGGGCTGCGCGCCGTGCACGACCCGACGCCGGGCAGGCCGGGCCGGTCGTACGTCGGCCGGGCCGGGTTCCTGTCGGACGTCGCCGGTTTCGACGCCGAGTTCTTCGGCATCTCCACCCGTGAGGCCCGCCTGCTGGACCCGCAGCAGCGGCTGCTGCTGGAGACGGCCTGGGAGGCGCTGGAACGCGCCGGCATCGCCGTACGGCGCGCCGACCGGTTGAACGTCGGCGTCTACCTCGGGATCATGGCGTCCGAGTACACCGAACGCCTGGAGGACCGGGCGGACGCCACACGCATCGACCCCTACTACACGACGGGCGGCGGTCTGTGCTTCGGGGCCGGCCGGATCGCGTACGCGATGGGCTTCTCGGGTCCGGTGGTCAGTGTGGACACCGCCTGCTCGTCCGCCCTGTCCGCACTCCACCTGGCGGTGCGCGCGCTGCGCGCCGGCGAGTGCCGCTACGCCCTGGCCTGCGGCGCCAACCTGCTGCTGTCGGCCAACTTGATGGTCTCCCTGTGCCAGACCCGGGCCCTGTCCCCCGAGGGCCGCTCCAAGTCCTTCCTGGCCTCCGCCGACGGCTACGGACGCGGTGAGGGCGTCGGCGCGCTGGCCCTGATGCGGCTGGACGAGGCGCTCCACGAGCGACGGCCGGTGCTGGCGGTGATCCGCGGCACCGCGGTCAACCACGACGGCGCGTCCTCCGGGCTGACCGCGCCCAACGGTGCCGCGCAGCAGGAGGTCGTCCGGGCCGCGCTGGACGACGCCCGGGTGGACCCGCGGGACCTGGGCTGGATCGAGGCGCACGGCACCGGGACCGTCCTGGGCGACCCGATCGAGATCGGGGCCCTGGCCGGCGTCCTCGGTGAGGCCGTGCGCGACCGGGCAGTCCCGCTGTCGCTGGGCAGCGTCAAGTCCCGTCTGGGGCATCTGGAGGCCGCCTCCGGGATCGCCGCGGTCGCCAAGACCGTGCTCATGCTGCTGCACGGGGAGATCCCGGCCGCGCGCGACGAGGCCGACGGCGAGCTGAACCCCCACATCCCGTGGCAGGACCTGCCGTTCCGGGTGCCGTCGCGCGGCGCGCCCTGGCCGGAGGAACTGCCCCGCAGGATCGCGGGGGTCAACTCGTTCGGCATGAGCGGCACCAACGTGCACGTGGTGCTGGAGGCGGAGCCCCGGGGGGCGGCCCGGGCGGCCGTCGACGTCCCGCCGGGCGCCGGGGCCGAGCTGCTGACGATGTCGGCCCGGGACGAGCACGCGCTGGCCACGCTGTCCGCGCGGGTGAGGGAACGCCTGCTGCGCCTGCCTGCGGCGGACCTGCCGTCGCTGTGCCACACCCTGCGCAGCGGACGTGCCCCCTTCGCCCGGCGCCTAGCGGTGGTCGGGGCGAGCGCCGACGAGCTGGCGGGGGCGCTGCTGCGGGCGGAGGGCGCGCCCCGGGCGGCGGGGCCGGCCGAGGTGATCC
Source organism: Streptomyces sp. BK208 (assembly GCF_004364245.1). Lineage (GTDB taxonomy): Bacteria > Actinomycetota > Actinomycetes > Streptomycetales > Streptomycetaceae > Streptomyces. The sequence goes on from NZ_SOAV01000001.1 coordinate 742,995, forward strand.
GGTCGGTCACCGTCCGGGTCGCGGCCGACGCCGACCACCTGGTCCCGGCGCTCGCCGGGCTGACCACCGCGTTCCCCGGGCTTGCCGACGAGGCGGGGGCCGCCGTCGCGGACCCCGCTGAGGAGCTCTGCCGGATGCTCGCCCGGCTGGGGCTGCGCGGCTCCCCGGAGGCCGGTCCGCCCACGGCCGGGGCCGGGGCCTCGGTGCACTGGGGCGCCGCGGACGAGGAGTCCCACCCGCTGCCGGCGGCCGACGGCGACGCACCCGCCCAATTCCTGCGGTTGCTGGCCGCCCTCTTCACGGCCGGCGCCGACCTCCGCTTCGACGCGCTGCGCGGTCCGTCGGCACGTGTCCTCGGCGATCTGCCGACCTACCCCTTCGCGCACCGGCGGTACTGGGTGGACGAACCGGTGACGGGTGTACGGGGCGAAGCGTCCGAGGAGGACACCGGGCCGCGGACCGCGCTGCCCGAGCCGCACGACCGGGCGGCCGTCCGCTCGTACCTGCGGGACCTGCTCACCGATGTGCTGCAGGCCCCGGATCCGCTGGACCCCGCGCAGTCGTTCCTGGACTCCGGCGGGGACTCGTTCACGGCCACGGTGTTCATCACCCGGGTCGAGGAGAACTACCCGGTGGGTCTGTCGCCCGCCGACCTGCCGCTCGATCTGCCGCTCGCCGAGCTGTGGGAACGCCTGGCCGACGACATCGCCGTGTCCACGGGCGAGTCGGCGCAGGTGGTCGGCGCATGACCGCGATCCTGCGGCCCCGCCGGCTGGACACCGCCGCCATGCGGCTGGCGGTGTGCCATCACGCCGGCGGATCGGCGACCGCGTACGTCCCGCTCGTCGGCGGGCTTCCGGCTGACTGGGACGCCCTGCTGGTCGATCTGCCCGAACGGGCCGCGGGGCGGGCCGATCCCCTGCCCTGGGACCTCGAAGGGGCCGTCAAGACGCTGACGCAGGAGTTGTCGACGTGGACGGACGGCACACCGCTCGCGCTGTTCGGGCACAGCCTGGGCGCGTTGGTGGCGTTCGAGACGGCCCGCGCCCTGGAGGAGTGCGGCGTCCCGGTCGCCTGGGTCGGCGTTTCGGGGCGACGCCCACCGGACGACGCCGTACCGGTGCCCCCGCTCGATCCGAGCGTTCCGGACGAGGAACTGGCCGCCGCCCTGACCCGGTTGGGCGGCCTGCCCGAGCGGCTGGACGCCTATCCCGAGATCCGCCACCGCTTCCTGAAACGGATCCGCAACGACCTGAGGGCACTCGAGGGCTACCGCCCGCAGGAGGGGGGACGGTCGCTGGCCGCACCGCTGACCGCCTTCGGCGCGGCCGACGACCCGCTCGCCCCGGCGGCGGCGCTGGCCGGCTGGGCACGGCACACCACGGGCAGCTTCGCGACGCGCGTGCTCGCCGGCGGCCACTTCGGTCTGTTCGCCGACGGGTTCGCGGATTTCGTCCCCGTCCTGATCGACGAGGTGTGCCGGCCGGCGCCGTGGGCCACGGCCTCCGCATCCGCATCCGTCGGCGCATACGAGAGGACATGACATGACGACCGAACCGGCCGGCCTCACCGCCCCCACCGGCCAGCCCGCCGACCTGCGCACGCTCATGGCGGCCTTCCCCACCGGGGTCTCCGTCGTGACCGCGGTGTCCCGCGACGGCGCGAACTGGGGCATGACCTGCACGTCGCTGTGCAGTGTCTCCCTCCACCCGCCGGTGCTGCTGGTCTGCCTCCGGTGCGGCAGTCCCACGCTGGAGGCCGTGGCCGGAAGCGGTCTGTTCGCCGTCAACCTGTTGCACGAACAGGCCCGGCCGACGGCCGAACTGTTCGCCTCCGGCGTCCCGGACCGCTTCGAGCGGGTCGTGTGGGAGGCAAAGGACGGGGCAGCCGGCCCCCATCTCACGTTCTCGTCCCACACGATCGCCGACTGCTCCGTGGTCAGTACGCAGGTGGTCGGGGACCACACCATGGTGCTCGGCAAGGTCGACGTGGTCACGCCGGTACGCGTTCAGCGCCCGCTGCTGTACGGGCTGCGCGGCTACAGCGCCTGGCCGGGGCCCCGTCCCGGCGCCGTCGAGAAATCCGCCAGAGCCTCCGGCGAAGCTGGACGCGGCCCCGACACCGAGGAAGCACCGTGATCACCGATCGGACGGTGGCCGACCGTACGTCCGACGTGACGGTCCGGCCGCGACCAGCCACCCTCCCGCCCAGGACCGCCCTGACCCTGGACGGCGTCTTCGCGACGGCGGCCCTGCGCCGCCCCGGTGCGATCGCCGTGCAGGACGACCAGGGACCCCTCACCTACGCGCGGGCCGAGGCGCAGTCCGCCCGGCTCGGCTCCCTGCTGGTGCGCGGCGGCGTACAGCTCGGGGATCCGGTCATCGTGCACTGCGACGACCACCGGCGTTCCCTGGTGGCGCAGTTGGCGGTGCTCAAGGCGGGAGGGGTGTGCGTGCCCGTACCGCCCGGCGCGCCCGAGGGCCGGCTCACGGCGGTGGCCGCGCTCACCGGTGCGCGGGTCGTCCTGTGCGGTGTCTCCACCGGCGACCGGTGGCCCCGCCGACGGGTACTGGTCCTCGACGACCCCCTGACCCTGAGGCTGTCGGCGGCCCATCACCGGGAGCACACCCTGCCCCGTTCCGCGCCGCACGAGGCCGCCCATCTCCTGGCGTCCGGCGCGGGCGGTCCGCTCACCGGCCAACTGGCCGACCACGCCGCCTGGCGCCTGGCGCTCACCGGCGCCACCCGCGCGGCCGGCCTGCCGGTGCGTCATGTGGTCGTGTGCGGCCCCCCGGGCACCCCGCACGCGCTGGCCGCCCTGTGGTGGGCGGTCTCGTTCGCCGGCACCCTGCACTGCCTGCCCCGTCCAGGCGCTCCGGCGCCGGCGGCCGCGCGGGCCGCCGTGGTGGTGTCGAGTCCCGAGGAGTACGCCGAGCGGCTGCCGGAACTGCGGACGCGCCCCCGACTGGTGCGGCTGCTCGGCGGCCCGGTCCCGCCGGAGCTGGCCGCCCGGCACTTCGCGGCGCTGCCGACGACGCCGCTGCGGGCGGAGTTCGCTCCCGGCGGCGGCGCGTTCCCCTGGGCCGTACGGGATCTCACCGCGGAGGACGGCACGCTGGACGAGAGAGTGATCGGCCTGCCGGCCCCCGGCGTCCGGGTTCGCGTGCTGGACCGGGACCAGCGCGCGGTGCCCGTCTGGTGCACGGGCGAACTGTGCGCGGAGGGACCGGCCCTCCCCTTCGACACGATCCACGGTCCCGGGCGGACCGCGCCTCCCGCCGCGCATCCCGCGCTGCTGCGGTCGGCGGTGGCGGCCCGGCGGCGGGCGGACGGCCTGCTGGAGCTGGCCGGTCCGGTCGCGGGGTCGCCCCCCGGACGGCACCGCCGACCTCCGGCTCCCTGACCCGGGGCCGCGTCCGAGCTCACCGCGAGCCACCACGCAGAGAGAGGAGACCGGCATGCCGACACGGCCCCGCCGGGGTTCACACACAGTCGGTCGGCACGGCCTCGTCCTCGGCGGCGGATTCGCCGGCATGCTGGCGGCGCACGTCCTGACCCCGTACGTGGATCGCGTCACCGTCGTGGAACGCGACGTCCCGCCCGACGGGCCCGGCCCCCGCAGGGGTGTGCCCCAGGCCCGCCATTCCCACCTGCTGATGGGAGCCGGCGCCCGGACCGTCGAGGAGCTGCTCCCCGGCACCCTGGCGGCCTGGTCCGAGGCCGGTGCCCACCTGCTGAGCGCCCCCGGTGAAGTGGCCTTCCTGACCAAGTGCGGCTGGCTGCCGCGCGTGCGGCACAAGGAGTACGTGGTGTCGTGCGGACGCGACCCGCTCGACTGGGTGGTACGCCGCCGCGTGCTGCGCGATCCTCGGGTCCGCCTGCTGGCGCACACCGAGGTGGAGGCGCTGCTCGGCGACTCCGCGCGGGTGTCCGGGGCCCGGGTGGTCGACCGCGGAACCGGCCGGACCACCGAGATCGAGGCGGACTTCGTGGTGACCGCCACGGGCCGCTCCTCGCGGCTGGAGTCGTGGTGGGAGGACCTGGGTCTGCCGGCCGTCCCCCACGAACTGGTCGATGCGGGCACGGCCTACGCCACCCGGCTGTTCCGGCCGGACCCGGCGACGCACCGCGCCACTCCGGGCATCGTCATGATCGCCAACGTCACCGGGCAAGCCACGGGCGGCGTGCTGCTGCCGATCCAGGACGGCCTGTGGACGGCGACGGTGATCGGGATGCGCGGCAGCGAACCGCCGACCGGCGAGGACGAGTTTTTCGACTTCGCCAAGCGCCTGCCCCATCCGGCGCTGGCGGAGCTGATCGCCGAAGCGGTCCCGCAGGGGCCGGTCCGCGGGTTCCGCCGCCTGGCCAACCGGCGGCTGCGGTTCGACCGCGTGCCCCGGCACCCGGAGGGGCTGGTGGTTCTCGGTGACGCCGCCTGCGTCCTGAACCCGTCGCACGCGCACGGCATGACGGTCGCCGCGTTCGGCGTGGCCGCGTTGCGCGACGGCCTGCGCCGGTACGGCAACGCCCCCGGTGTCGCCGGGCGGGTGCAGCGTGCGACCTCCCGCGCCGCCCGCACGGCCTGGGAGCTCTCGGTCAGCGACGACCTGCGCCATCCCACGGTGATCGGCCCCCGCCCCTCGGTGGCGACCCGGCTGCAGAACGCCTACGCCGACCGCGTGCTGCGCACCGCCGTCACCGACCCGGCCGTGGCGCGGTCGCTGGTGGACGTCATCGCACTGGCCCGTCCCACGACGTCCCTGGGCGCGCCCCGGGTCCTGGCGCCGGCGCTGCTCGGACGGGCCCGCCGTCCCGCTCCCGGGGGCACCGGCGACCCGCTGGTCCCGCGGGCCGACTGACACCGCATTCCTTCGAGAGGAGCACCGCATGCCACAGCACCGGACCGTCGAGGTCAACGGACTCCGACTGCACCTGGTGGAGGAGGGAGAAGGACCGCTCGTCCTGCTGCTGCACGGCTTCCCGGAGTTCTGGTACGCCTGGCGCCACCAGCTGCGGCCCCTGGCGGAGGCCGGATTCCGGGTGGTAGCGCCCGACCAGCGCGGCTACGGCGACAGTGACCGCCCGGCGGCACCGGAGGCGTACTCCGTGCTGCACCTGGCCGGGGACGTGGTCGGGCTGATCCGGGCGTTGGGTGAGGAACGGGCGGTCGTGGCCGGTCACGACTGGGGCGCCTTGGTCGCCTGGCAGAGCGCGCTGCTGCGGCCGGACGTGGTGCGCGCGGTGGCGGGACTGAGCATCCTGCCGATGTCCCGCGGCCCGGTACCCCCACTGCGCGCCATGCGCGAGCGAACCGGCGGCCGGTTCTACTGGAACTACTTCGAGGAACCCGGCGTCGCGGAGGCCGAGTTCGGCAAGGACCTGGACCGCACGTTCCGCCGTCTGCTCTACGGCGCCTCCGGTGACCGGCAGCAGCCGCCGGCCCCGCCGCTGGTGCCGCCGGGCGGTGGATTCCTCGACCTCGCGGCCGACCCGGAGACCCTGCCCGGCTGGCTGACCGAGGAGGACATCACCGCGTACGTGACCGCCTTCGAGCGCTCCGGCTTCACCGGAGGACTCAACTGGTACCGCAACCTCGACCGCAACTGGGAGCTCACCGCCGCCTGGCAGGACGCCCGCATCGAGGTGCCGGCGCTGTTCGTCGTGGGCGACCGCGACCGGGCCTTCCCCGGCGACGACAAGATCGTCCCCGCCCTGTCCGGCCCGGCCCCGCACCACCACGAGCCCGTGATCGTCCGGGGCGCCGGGCACTGGGTCCAGCAGGAACGCCCCGAGGCCGTCAACGCCGCCCTGGTCGGTTTCCTCCGCTCCCTCGGCTGACCTCCTGGCCCTCCGTACTTCCGTATCCCTGCACTGAGGAGACACCTTGGCCAGTGACAAGCCCCTCGATCTCGCCGCGCTGGGCGACGACTTCGCCAGGGATCCCTACCCGGTCTACGAACGGCTGCGGACGCAGGGCCCGGTACACCGGGTCTGGATGCCCGAGGGTGCCGAGGTCTGGCTCGTCGTGGGCCACGCCGAGTCCCGCGCCGCGCTCACCGACCCCCGGCTCTCCAAGCAGTGGAAGCACGCCGCGGAGTCCTTCCCCATCAAGAGTCCGTCGGGCAGTCACATGATGAACTCCGACCCGCCGCAGCACACCAGGCTGCGCAAGCTGGTGGCGCGGGAGTTCACCCCGCGGCGGATCGAGGCGCTGCGCCCCCGGGTCCAGGAGATCACCGACGAGCTGCTGGACAAGATGCTCGCCGAGCCCGGCGGCCGGGCGGACCTCGTGGACTCCTTCTCCTTCCCGCTGCCCATGTCGGTGATCTGCGAACTGCTGGGCGTGCCCTTCCTGGACCAGGCGGAGGTGCGCCGCTGGGCGGACGCGGCCGTCTCCGCCCAGGACCCCGCGGAGCGCCGGGCCGCCGCCGCCGACGCCGCGCGCTTCATCGCCGCGCTGGTGGACGAGAAGCGCCGCCGTCCCGGAGCCGACCTGCTGAGCGCGCTCACCGTCGACGAGGAGGGCGACCGGCTGACGACGGACGAGCTGATGGGCACCGTGTTCCTGCTGATCGTCGCCGGTCACGAGACCACCACCAACCTCATCGGCAACGGTGTCTGCGCGCTGCTGCGCCACCCCGACCAGCTCGCCGAGCTGCGCGCCGACTTCTCGTTGCTGGAAGGCGCCGTGGAGGAGATGCTGCGCTACGACGGAGCGGTCGAGAGCGCGACGTTCCGCTTCGCCACCGAACCGCTGGACATGGGCGGGCACCGCATCGCGCCCGGCGAGGCGGTGATGGTGGATCTCAACGCCGCCAACCGCGACGGGACACGCTTCGACGACCCGGACCGCTTCGACATCCGCCGGCCCACCGCGGGCCACGTCGCCTTCGGTCACGGCATCCACCACTGTCTGGGCGCGCCGCTGGCCCGGATGGAGGCCCGGATCGCGATCCGCAGCCTGCTGGAGCGCTGCCCCCGGCTGGAGCTGGACACGGATCCGCACCTGGTGCCGTGGCGGCACGGGATTCTCGTCCGGGGTCCGCACCGGCTGCCGGTCCGCTTCGCCTGACGCCGGGGACCGCGACCGCGCCGGCAGGCCCGACCTGCCGGCGCGGGACGGCCCGGGCCTCCGGGCCGCGGAGATGCGGAGTGCCAAGCCGCCCACTCCCCGGACACCGCGGCCACGCCGGGGCGCGTGCGCGCGGCCGCGGGAGCCCTCCCCCGCGGCCGGGACGACACGCGATCACAGGGGCACGGCACCCGCGCACGCCGCGTCGCGGCCGGCGACCGGAACCGCCCGCCGGCCCGGTAGCCGCTGCTCGGCCTGGAGCAGACGGGTCAGGGCCGCCTGCCGCAGCGGCAGCGGCTCCCGCTCGGCGCACTCGGCGGCGAAGATCCGGATCAGGTCGTGAAAGCGGAAGGTCTGCCGGCCCGCGTCGTCCAGTAAGTGGCTCTCGACCAGCAGGTCGAGCAAGGGGCGGGCGGTGTCCCAGCCGACGCCGGAGAGCGCCGCCGCGCTCCCCACCGTGATCACGTCCCCTCGGTGCAGGCCGAGGTAGCGGAACATCCGTGCCGCCTCGGCGGGCAGCGCGAGGTAGGACGACTCGAACACGGTACGCACGCTGGTGGCGGCGTCGTCCTCCACGGCGAGACGGTCGAGCCTGCCGCGCTCGGCGGAGTACTGCTCGGCCAGCGCGGCGGCTGACACGTTCGGTCTCGCCGCCAGTTGCTCGGCGGCGATGCGCAGCGCCAGCGGCAGCCCGCCGCACAGACGCACCAGCCGCAGGGCGACCGGGTCCTGCGCGTGCAGCCGTCCGCCCCCGAGGTCGGACAGCAGCCGTACCGACTCCGCCTCGTCCAGCGGTCCGAGCCGGACCAGTTGCGCGCCGTCGCGCACCGCCAGCCCGGTCAGCCGCTGCCTGCTGGTGGCCAGTACGCAGGACGGCCCACGGGGGATGAGCGGCCGCAGCTGGTCGGCGTTGACGGCGTCGTCCAGGACCACCAGCATGCGCCTGCCGTGCAGCAGGCTGCGGTACAGGGAGGCACGCCCGGCCAGGTCGGCCGGAATCCGGCTGTCCTCGGTGCCGAGACCGCGCAGCAGCTGTGCGAGGGCCTCGGCGGCGCTCAACGGCCTGGCGCACAGGCTCGTGCCGCACAGGTCGACATAGAGCTGACCGTCGGGAAAGCGGTCCAGCAGCCGGTGGGCCAGCCGCAGGACGAAAGCCGTCTTGCCCACACCGGCCGCCCCGTCCGCGACGACGACCGTCGTCGTGGCGCTCGGCTGGGCGCAGGATTCGTCCAGCAGCTTCTCCATGCGGGCCAGCTCGGTGGTCCGGCCGACGAAACCCCTCGCCAGCGCGGGGAGTTGCGCGGGCCGGACGCGTAGCGCGGCGGGCGTCCCGGTCCTCTCGGCCAGGTTCCCGGCGGCCGGCCGCCCCACCGGGGGCACGCTCCGTCCGGTGAGGATCTGCTGGTGCAGGCTCTGCAGCTCGGCGCCGGGTTCGATGCCCAGTTCCCGGCTGAGCAGCTGTCTGGTCTGCGCGTACACCGACAGGGCGTGCGCCTGGCGGTCGCTGCGGTACAGGGCGAGCATCAGCAGCCAGCGCAGCTTCTCCCGGAGGGGTTCCTCACTGACGGCCGCGGACAGCTCCGGCACGGCCTCCGCGTGCCGTCCGTCGGCCAGCATGACCTGGGCCCACTCCTCGATCGCGGTGAACCGGAGGTCCTGCAGGCGGGTGCGCTCCATGGCGGCGAAGGGCCCGGGAACACCGGAGTAGGCGGAGCCCCGCCACAGCGACAGCGCGTCCCCGTACAGGGTCAGGGCACGCGCCGTGTCCCCTTCGGCCGCGGCCCGGCGGGCGGTGGCGTGGCGGCGGGCGAAGAGCAGGGCGTCCACCTCGTCCGCCGTCACGCTCAGGCAGTAGCCACCGGCGGCCGAGGCGAGCACCGAACTGGTGCCCCTCCTGCCCCGGTCGGGGTCGAGCACGCGGCGCAGTCCCGCCACGTAGGTGTGTACGCCGCCCGCGGCGCTCTGCGGGGTGTCCGTGCCCCAGACGCCGTCGATGATGTGCTCCACGCAGACGACCTCGCCCCCGCGGCCGGCCAGCAGGCCGAGGACGGCGCGTTGTTTGGGCGGGCCGGTGCGCACTTCCTCGTCGTACTGCCAGGCCCTTACCGGTCCCAGCAGCTGGATCCGCAGGGTCTCCCCCGTAGTCGACACGATCAGTCGCCTCCCGAAGTTGCGCCGTGCCTGTCAGTGCTACCCAGATCGTTCAGCGGTGCGTCCTCGCGTCCGCGGCGCCCGCCGGACGGGCCGACCACGCTTGTCGGGCGGGCTCCTCACCGCGCGCGACGAGCGTCCGCGCCACGCATCGCAGCTTCTCCCTGGTCTCCTCCAGTTCTCGCTCCGGGCTCGACTGCTCGACGATCCCGGCCCCGGCCCGCAGCCAGGTACGGCCGTCCCGCTCGTAGACGCTGCGCAGGACCAGGGCCGCGTCCATGCCGCCGTCCCGCGTCACCCGCATCACGGTGCCCGCGTAGGGACCGCGCGGTTCGGTCTCGCAGCGCCGTATGACCTCGTAGGCGGGGCGCTTGGGAACTCCGGAGGCGGTCACGGCGGGGAAGACCGCGGCGAACGCGTCCCAGGGGTCGGCTCCCTCGTGCATGCGCCCCACCACCCGGGACCCCAGGTGCTGGACCGAGCCGCGTTCCTTCACCGTCATGTACTCCTCGACGACCACGGTGTCCGGTTTGCAGGGGCCGGTGAGTTCGTCCACCGCCACCTTCACGGAGATGGCGTGTTCGTGCAGTTCCTTGGGATCGGTGAGCAGGTCCTCGCGCAGGCGGCGGTCGGTGTCGGCGTCCCCCGTGAGCGCGCGGGTGCCCGCCAGCGGCTGGCTGGCGACGCGCCCCGTGGCGTCCACCTCCACCACCGTCTCCGGACTGAAGCCGAGGCACTGCAGACCGCCCATGCGCAGCAGGAAGGACCGGGCCGGGGTGTTGGCCCGCCGGCCGGCCGCGTAAGTCGCCGGGAAGTCGAGCTCGCCCTCGACCGGGACGATCCGGGAGACCACCGCCTTCTGCAGGGCGCCACCGCGGATGTCGGCCACGACGGAGGCCACGGCGTCGCGGTAGGCGTCGGCCGACGCGTCCAGGTCGACCGGGACGGCTCGCGCGACGGGGCCCGCCGGGGCGTCGGTGCGGGTGACGACGGACTCCACCGCGGACAGGGTGCCGTCGTGGGTACTGCGCACCACGGCGCGCTCGCCGTCCAGGACGACCTCGGTCTCGGGCACGACCAGGTGCAGCAGGACGCCGCCGTCCAGCGGCATCGCCGCCACGGCGTGGGCGAGTTCGAAGGCGGTCCAGCCGTACGCGGCCCAGTCGGCGAGGGGCAGGCCGGCCAGGAAGCGCCGCACCGGGGCGATCGGGTCGCCGTACCAGGGCTCCTCCGTGGTGCTCCCCTGCCAGGTACATCGAACGCTGTCGGCGGTGACGACGACCTCCGCCGCTGTCCCGCCGGCCACGCACCATCCGCGCGGGTCTTCGTAGACGACGTACGTTCCGAACAGTCCGGAACCGGCAAGGGCCACCGCGATGTCGAGTGGCTCCCGGTCGGTCTCCAGCACAACGGTCCGGTAATGGATCATGCTTCTCATCCCTCTGGGTCAGAGGCGACCGCGGGTGACGGAACCCACTGTTTTCGGCCGCCGCGCTTGTCAATGGGGCGCATGCCGGCCGAAGTGGAACGCCGTCGATGAACGCGCGGGGGCAGCACCGACCCGCGACCGGCAGGCGTGGAACCATGTGAGCTCGCTACAGGGAATGCGCGCATCGCATAAGGAGCAGACGATGCGCCACCCGATAAGCGACGCATGACGCAAAAAAGCCGCAGGAAACAACGCCCTGTTGGAACAGGCGGCAGCTAAAAACGCCGTCCTGGAATTGCCCGGAACGCATTATTCCGGTGCAGCATCCCTCGTGGTGCACTCTCTGGCAACATTGCAGACCTCGGAGTCAGTGGTGCACGGGCCGGCCTGGATTTCCAGAACCGGTCGACCGAGGTTCAATCTACTTAACGAAAGCTACACGAGCAACGATTAATAGTAAAACCTTCTCGGAGGAAGCCCTCACTGGCGACTCCCACTGCGATTTCTCGCCACTCACATTGCCTGACCGTAAATGTCACACAACCTTGTTGTGCAATTACCCGGAGACGTCCTGGCCGTCTCCGTCGCGACTGCCCCGTCAACGCTCAGCCATAAATCTCCCGGTGAATTCTTGGCCTGTTCCTGTCGTTCTGATCCGGTGTGACACACGGCGGCGGAGACCGACGGGGGATTCGAGCCTCCGCCACCGCGCCCACCGGTCCCGCGCCGCCGTCCGGCACCACGGAACCGAGTCCGGTCACGGCTTCCGGGTCACCTCCTGGCTCGGGGCGACGTCCGCAGCCGCTCCCGACGTCCCGTCGGCCTCGTCGCCGGCGCCCCGTACCGCCGAGGCTCCTTGCACGGCGGCCGGCCGGGGACGGCCCGGGAGCACGACGACCGCGACGAGGACGGCCAGCAGCAGGAACCCGCCCGCCAGGAAGAACCCCAGCGAATACCCGTCCACTGCGGCAGCATCGGGGGAAACGCCCGCGGCCAGGCGGTCGTCGGTACGCGTGGTCGCCGCGGTCACCAGCACCGCGAGCCCGAGCGCGCTGCCGACCTGTCGCGAGGCGTTCAGCAGCCCCGAGGCGGTGCCGGCTTCCTGCGGCGGAAGCCCGACGGTGGCCGCCGCCGTCAGCGGGACGAAGGCGATACCCACCCCGAGCCCGGCCAGCAGGGAGGGCAGCAGCACGTCGCCCAGGTAGCTGCCCGAGGGATCGGCCGTGCCGCACCAGGCGAACCCGACAGCGGCGATCAGACCGGCGGGCACCAGCAGGGTCTTGATGCCCGCCAGCTGCCGGCGCAGGATGCGGGTGGTGACCTGGATGGCGATCATCGCGGTCAGGCACAGCGGCAGGAAGGCGGCGCCCGCCTCGGCCGGACCCAGCTTCAGGATCCGCTGCAGATAGAGCGAGAGGAAGTAGAACACCGCGAGCTGTCCGGCCGCCAGCAGTGCCATGTAGAGGTTGGCGCCGGCGACGTTGCGCCGGGCCAGCAGGCCGAGCCGGATGAGCGGGTCCTCCATCGGGCCGTACTTCTCCCAGAGCACGAAGGCGACCAGCAGGGCGACGGCGGCGGACAGCGTGAGGATCGTGGTGGCCGACGTCCAGGACAGTTCCTCGGTACGCACCATGCCGAGGATCAGCAGACCCACACCGCCCGTGGCGAGAAGGGCGCCGAGCGTGTCGAGGCGTCCCCGGCGGCTGCCGAAGGTGCCGGCGGGGACACCGCGCAGGGTCAGCACGACGACCGCGAACGCCATCGGCAGATTCACCAGCATCACCCAGCGCCAGCCGGCGTACTCGGTGAGCAGGCCGCCGAGCAGTACACCGGCGCCGCCGCCGACCGCTGCCACGGCGGCGTAGACACCGAGGGCCCGGGTGCGCTCCTCGCCCTCGCGCTGCGTCAGGGTGAGGACCGCGAGCGCGGCCGGCGCCATCACGGCGGCCCCCACCCCCTGGACCGCCCGCGCGACGATCATGTGCCACGGCTCCTGGGCCAGGCCGCCGGCGAGCGAGGCGACGGCGAACGCCCAGGTGCCCCACAGCAGGATCCGCCGCTGTCCGTACAGGTCGGCCGCCCGGCCGCCGAGCAGCAGGAAGCCGCCGAAGAACAGGGCGTAGATGTTGACCACCCAAGGCAGCTGCGCGGTGTCGAAGCCCAGACCGGCTCCCATGTCCGGGAGCGCCACGTTCACCACCGTCATGTCGAGGGTCACCATGAACTGGGCGAGGGCGACCGCGATCAGCGCCTGCCCTCTGCTCAAGGCTGTGTCGGACATCCGCCCCTCCAGAATTTTCTTACCCGTATTACGTACGCGTACGATAACTCTAGCCGGGACGCGTTCGGTTGTCACTCGGTGCCCGTCGGAAGCCGCCGGACCGGCCTCCGAAACCCAGGTGGAAGGTGAGGACTCATGCGGCCGAACGAACCGGGAGCCACCGGTCGAAGGCGGATCGGACGGCCTTCCCGGCTGTCCCAGGAGGTGATCGTCGAGGCCGCCCAGCGGATCGTCGACACCGAGGGCGACGGCAGCCTGTCGATGAGGCGCCTCGCCCGGGAGCTGTCCATCACCCCGATGGCCCTCTACCACCACGTGCGCGACCGCGACCAGCTCCTGCGGCTGCTGCTGGAGACCAAGGCCCGCAGCCAGCCCCGCCCCGTGCTGCCCGAGGACCCCCGCGAGCGACTGACGGCCGCGGCGCTGCTGCTGCACGACGTGCTGGCCGGCTGCCCGTTCCTCAGCGAGATCCTCACCTCCGACGACCTGATGGACGCCTCCGCCCTGTGGGTCGTCGAGGCGGTCCTGGAGGCGGCGCTCGCCTGCGGGTTCACCGTGGAGGAGGCGAGCGGCCTCTACCAGGCCGTCGCCCACTACACCGTCGGCGAACTGCTGATCCGCCTGACCCGCGAACGCCACCTCGCCCGCCTCGACCGCCCGCCCTACCGCGCGGAAGCCCTGGGCACACTCCTGTCGCAGGACCACCCCCGGCTGTTCGCGCTGGCCGACCGCTGGTCCGAGCTCACCGCGCGGGACACGCACCGGGCGGGCCTGCAGGCCGTCCTGGGCGGTTTCCTGCGCACCCTCGACCAGGGCGGGTCGCAGGAGCCCGCGCCCGCCTGACGAAACCCGGCCGCCCCGGCAGGCATCCAGAAAAGGCCCAGATGGCCACCGGACAATGAACGGGGCCGGACGGGACGACCGCACGGCCGCCGCGCCGGCGCCGTGGCGGCCCTGGTACGAGGCGCACCCCCGGCCACCCGGACCGGGCCGTGACGGAAGATGGACGCATGCAGCACCGAACCCCACGCCCCGGCAGAACCGGCCGCCCGCCCCGATTGGCGCGTGAGGCGATCCTGTCGGCCGCCCAGCGCATCCTGGACGAGGAGGGCGCGGAGAGTCTCTCCATGCGCCGACTCGCCAAAGAGATGTCCAGCACGCCCATGGCCCTGTACCACTACGTGCGGGACAAGGACGAGTTGCTGGTGCTCCTCCTGGAGGAGCACGCCGCGGCCTTTCCCCGGCCCGAGCTGCCGTCCGAGCCGCGGGCCCGGCTGCTCGCCTCGGCGCAGGTGCTCCACGACATCCTCGTGGACTGCCCGTGGATCGTCGAGGTCCTCGCCTCCGACGACCTCTTCGCCGTCTCGGCGATGTGGATCGTGGAGAACATCCTGGACGCCTGCGTCGAGTGCGGGATGACCCCCGAGGAAGCCGTCTACGCCTACCGCGTCATCTGGTACTACACCGCCGGTGAGCTCACCGTCCGCTTCAACCGGGAGCGCCGCCTCGCGCGTCTGGACCGGCCGCCGCACCGCGATCAGATCGGTGCTCTCGCCGCCGAGGAGTTCCCGCTGCTCACCTCGCTCGGTCCCCGCTGGGTGGAGCTGACCACGGAGGTCGGCCACCGCCGGGGCCTGCAGGCGGTCGTGGACGGACTGTTGGCCCAGACGACCTGACCGAGCCGCCCGGCCGCCACTGGTGCCGGGCGTCCTGTCAGCCCTCCAGAATTTTCCGCAACTCCTTCTTGTCGATCTTGCCGACCCCGGTGAGGGGAAGCTTCGGGAGGACGACGAGACGGTCCGGAAGCTTGTACGCGGCCACCCCGGACTCCCGCATGAGCGCCTGTGTCTCACGCAGGGTGGGTTCGGGTTCCGTCTCACGGACCACCACGCAGGCGCAGGTCTGCTCACCCATCAGCGGATGCGGCAGTGCCAGTACCGCCGCCGCGACCACGCGCGGGTCGGCCAGGAGATGCTCCTCGACCTCCTGGCAGGGCACCTTCTCCCCGCCGCGGTTGACCACGTCGTTGTTCCGGCCCACCACCTCCAGGTCGCCGGAGGCCGAGCGGCGCACCAGGTCGCCGCTGCGGTAGAAGCCGTCCTCGGTGAACCGGGTCCGGTTGCGCTCGGGGGCCCGGTAGTAGCCGCGCAGCGTGTACGGGCCGCGCGTGTACAGCTCGCCCACCTCGCCCGGCCCGGCGTCCGTGCCGTCCTCGCGGACGACCCGGACCTCGTCGGCCGGGGACAGCGGACGCCCCTGGTAGTGCAGCACCACCTCCTGCGGGTCGTCGGGCCGGGTGAAGTTCAGCAGGCCCTCGGCCATGCCGTACACCTGCTGGAGCGTGCAGCCGAGCCGGCCCGGCACCTGGCCGGCGGTGGCCGGGTCGAGCCGGGAGCCGCCCACCTGAAGCAGCCGCAGCGAGGACAGGTCGTTGTCGGTCCACTCGGCGGCGTCCAGCCACAGCGGCACGAGGGGCGGCACCAGCGAGGTGACGGTCACCCCGGCCCGCTCGACGAGCGGGAAGCACTCCTCCGGGGTGGGGGCGGGCGCCGGCACCACCGTGCCGCCGGCCCGCAGGGTGCCGAGTACGCCGGGGCAGGCCAGCGCGAAGTTGTGTCCCATGGGCAGCGCGCACAGGTAGCGGCTGTCGGGCCCGACCCCGCACAGCGACGCGCTGGCGCGGAGCTGGTAGACGTAGTCGGCGTGGGTGCGCGGGATCAGCTTCGGCGGGCCCGAGGTGCCCCCGGACAGCAAGAACAGCGCCACGTCCGCCGGGTCGGGTGGCGCGAGCGGCACCGGGTCCGCATCGATGGCGGCGAGGGCGGTGTACGGGCCGGGGGCCCCGGCGACCAGCACGTGCCGGAGCGAGCCGGTGCGGGCCAGAACCTGCCGGGCCAGGTCCCGGTGGTCGCAGTCCAGCACGCGGTCCGCGCACACGTAGGCCACGGCCTCGGAGGTCTGCACGAGGTGGGTGATCTCCGCGGCGCGGTGGGCGGGCAGCGCGAACACCGGCAGGGCACCGAGCCTGAAGAGCGCCAGGCACACCACGATCATGTCCGTACCGTTGGGCAGTTGGACGACGACCCGGTCCCGGGACGCGATGCCCAGTGCCCTCAGCCCCGCCGCCGTCCGGTCGGCGGCCAGGTCGAGCTGACCGCGGGTCAGGAGGGTGTCCGGGGTGACGACCGCGGTTCGGTCGGCGTCGCCGTCCGTGACGCGGCCCAGCACTTCGTCGGTCCAGTACCCTTCGGCCCGGTACCGGGCCGCGTCGGGATCGGGCCAGGGCGTGCAACCGTCGAGCATGTGAGAACCCCGTTTCCGTGTCGATGAGGCGGGCCGTCCGCGGCACCGCTCAGGGCAGTGACGGCCATGCCGTGCCGGCGGCGGGCAGTACCGCGCGCACCCGGGCCACGACCCTGGCGAATACGGCCTCCCGCTGCTCCTCCAGGTAGAAGTGACCGCCGCGGAAGACCTCGGTGTCGCAGGGCCCGGCGGTGGTCTCGCGCCAGTCGTGCGCCTCGTCGGCGTCGACCTCGGGATCGTCGTGGGCGTACAGCACGGTCACGGGTGCGTCGAGGCGGCGGCCGGGCAGTGGCCGGTAGGTCTCGATGAGCCGGTAGTCGGCGCGGATGGCCGGCAGGAGCGCTCGCAGCAGCGCGTCGTGGTCCAGCACGCCGGACGCCGTGCCGCCCAGCCGGCGCACCTCCTCCAGCAGCCGGTCGTCGTCCGCGAGATGCAGGGCCGTCGCGCGGGTGCGGTGCGGGGCGGGCTGACCGGAGACCACGAGGGCGGCCGGCGGGCATCCGGCCGCGCTGAGCCGGCGGGCCGTCTCGTAGGCCACGGCCGCCCCCATGCTGTGTCCGAACAGGACGGTGGCCCGCTCGGGACGGGCAGGCGCCGCACGGACCAGTTCGGCCGCGATGCCGTCCACCAGCTCGCTCATGGAGGTCGCCGGCGGCTCCGCGAAACGGTCTTCCCGCCCCGGGTACTGGACAGCGGCGACCTCGACGTCCCAGGGTGCGTCGACGCCCCACAGCCGGTAGGCGCGGGCTCCGCCGCCGGCGTGCGGGAAGCACACCAGCCGTGCCCGGGACTGGGCCCGCACCGCCAGGGTCCGCAGGCCGGACCGCGGCACGGGACCGAGCGCGGTACTCACAGCGCCCCCTCCTCGTACGCGTCGTAGTCGTCGCGCTTGTCGCCGTCGTCGCGCTTGTCGTTCTCGTCGCGCTTGTCGTGCCCGTCGTGCGGCTCGTGCGCGACGGGGGCCGGAGCGCCGGTGCTGCCGGGTCCGGACACGCCGGGACTCGATCGCTCGATCAGGGCGGCCATGGCGGCCACCGTCGGGGCCCGCAGCACTTGCCGCATGGGCAGTTCCACGCCCAGGCGGCGTCGGATGCCGGTGACCAGGCGGGTGGCCAGGACGCTGTCCCCGCCCTGGGCGAAGAAGTCGGTGTCACGGCCGACGGCCGACCCGCCCAGCACGTCGGTCCACAGCTCGGCCACGATCTCCTCCACGGCACCGCGCGGCGGTTCGAAGCCGGCGCCGGGGCGCTCCGCGCCACCCTGGAGCAACTCCCCCACCCGGCGCCGGTCCACCTTGCCGTTGGCGCTCAACGGCAGTTGGGGCAGGGCCACCATGCGGGCCGGGATCATGTGGGCGGGGAGCCGGCCGGCGAGATGTTCCCGCAGCGCGCCCGGGTCCAGCCGGCAGGTGCGTGGGCCCGGCACCGTGGTGAGCAGCACGGCGCCGTCGGGTTCGCGGTGCGCGAGACGGATGTCGGTGAGGCCTTCACGGGCCAGCGCTTGTGCCCACTGCCCGGCGTCGAGGCGGGCGCCGGTGCGGCCGGCCGGCAGACCGAGCGGTGAGAGCGCGGCGCGGGCGACCAGGAAGAGGCGCCCGGCCGGTGCGAGCAGCAGCGGCAGCACGGCCGCGACGGCCGAGGGCTCGGACACCGCGTGCAGCGCGTCGTTGACGACCACCGCGTCGAAGCGGCCGAGGAGTTCCTCGGGCAGGTCGGGGGTGGCGCGCAGCACCGTACGGGCGGCGTGGCCCGTGGCGGACAACCGGGTCTCGGCGGCGGTGCGCCGTGGCTCCGTGTCCGTCAGCAGCAGGCAGTCGACGGTGCCGGGCTTGAGGTCGTCGAGCAGCCGCACGGCACCGCGTCCGCTGCCGGCGCCCCATTCGGCCAGGGCGAGCGGCTCGGGCGAGCCCTCGGCCCGTTCCCGCAGCGTCTGCGCGATCCGACCCAGGCAGGCCCGGGCTCCGGGCAGGCCGTCGGTCAGTGCCTCGGGGGACAGCTCCGGGTCGTCGAGCAGCACGGCCGGCGGCGCCTGGCCGCGCAACACCGACGTCAGTACCGGCATCGCCCGGCTCCAGGCGTCGGCCACGTGCGCGAGCCGGCCGCCCGCGACCCGAGCGCGCAGCGCGGCCGCGCGCCGCCCGTCCCGGATCTCGGCCCAGCGCGGACCGGGCGCGTACCTGCCGCCCGCACGTGTCAGGGCGTCGCGCTCGGTCATCTGGTCCAGGAACGCCTCCAGCACCCGCCGGTTGGCCTCGGGCAGGCCCGGCGTGTCCATGAGAGCGGGAAGCCGGACTTCCCCTGGGGCTCCGCCGGGTTCGCCCGGGTCCGGTGCGTCGAGGAGCGCGCCGAGCAGCGTCTCGGTGAGGGAACGTTCCAGCTCGACTTCGGCGGGCACCTCGGAGCGACTGCCGAGGGCTAGGGCGTCCGGCCCCTCGGTGGCCTCGGCGGCCGGCCGCGCCGGCACCACGGCCACGGCGAGTTCCCGGCGGGGCCCGCCCACCGCCGCGGCGACCGCGTGCGCCACGGCGGGGTGCCCGCGCAACGCCGCCTCGACCTCGCCCGGTTCCACCCGGAAACCATTGATCTTCACCTGGTGGTCGAGGCGCCCGAGGAACTCCAGGACCCCGTCCGGCCAGTAACGGCCCAGGTCGCCGGTGCGGTACCAGCGCTCGCCGGCCAGCACCGGAAAGCGCTCGGCGGTCAGCCCGGGATCGCCGCGGTAGCCGCGTGCCACCCCCGTCCCGCCGATCCACAGTTCGCCGGGGACCCAATCCGGGCAGTCACGGCCCCGGGCGTCGACGACCCGGAACTTCTGGTTGCCCAGCGGGGTGCCGTAGGGAATGGACCGCCAGTGCGGCGGTATCTCGCCGACCTCGTGGTAGTTCGACCAGACCGCGGCCTCGGTGGCGCCGCCGAGGCCGACGAGCCGGCACCGGCCGCCACCGGCCCGGGCCAGCCGGCCGGGCAGGTCGAGGCCGATCCAGTCGCCCGAAAGGAGGGCGAGGCGCAGGGAACCGGGGAGCGGCCCGCGGTCCGCGGCGGTCAGGAGCATGTCGAGCAGGGCGGGTACGGAGTTCCACACCGTCACCCCGTGACGTGCGCACAGGGCGAGCCAGCGGTGGGCGTCGCGCCGGTCCTCCTCCGCGACCAGGACGAGTGCGCCGCCCGCGCCGAGCATTCCGAAGATGTCCCAGACCGAGAGGTCGAAGTCCAGCGCGGACACCGCAAGGACACGGTCGGCGGGGCCGATGCCGAAGCGTTCACGGACGTCCTCGACGGTGTTGACCGCGGCCCGGTGGCTGATTTCCACGCCCTTGGGGGCGCCGGTGGAGCCCGAGGTGAAGATGACGTACGCGGGGTCGTCCGGCCCCACGTCCACCGGCGACGCCAGCGGGAGCGCCCGGACCGCCTCGGCCAGCGGCAGCACCCGGGCCGGGGAGCCGTCCGGGGCGGGCGAGCCGGTGCCGTCCAGGACGATCCGGGCCCCGCTCAGCTCGAGGATCCGCGCGCGCCGCTCCGCGGGCTGGTCGACTCCGACCGGGACGTAGGTGCCGCCTGCCGCCAGCACGCCGAGGACGCCGACGATCTGCTCCGGTCCCTTGGGTACCGTCACGACCACCGGGGTTCCGGCCCGTACTCCGTGACCGGCGAGGGCGGCGGCGACCCGCAGAGCCCGTCGGGCCAGTTCACCGTGGTCGAGGGCACCGTCCGTGCCCCACAGCAGAGCCGGCGCGTGCGCCCGTTCGGCGGCGCGGGCGAAGAACTCCTCGTGCAGGAGCCGCCCGCTCTCCTCGCGGTGGACGGTGTTCACCTCCCGGCGCCGCCTCAGTTGCGCCACCGGCAGGGCGAGATCGGGCGCGGCAGTCCAGTCGGCCGTGCCGAGGGCGTGCAGCAGGGTGACGCAGGCCGAGGTCAGGGCGTTCAGCAGGCCGTCGGGGAAGAGGTCCTCCACCGCGTCCCAGGCGAGCAGCAGGCCACCGTCGCGCGTCCGGTAGACCTGGTGGTCGAGCCAGACCTGCGGCGTCTGGGAGACCATCCAGGACAGTTCGCCGAAGCGTTCGGCGAACTGGCCGGGGATCAGCGGGGCGTCGATGTTGCAGGCGAAGACCACCGGCGCGGTGC
This sequence comes from Streptomyces sp. BK208, assembly GCF_004364245.1. Classification (GTDB taxonomy): domain Bacteria; phylum Actinomycetota; class Actinomycetes; order Streptomycetales; family Streptomycetaceae; genus Streptomyces. Next base: position 763,352 of record NZ_SOAV01000001.1, read on the forward strand.
GCGGGTTCTCCGCATCCGCGCGCGCGAAGTCCCGCAGGACGTCCACGCCGGTGTAGGCGGCGTGGCCGACGTCCTCGTGCAGGCGCTGCTGCACGGCTCTGGCGCGGCCGGCGAAGCCGGTGCCCCGGCGAAGATCGATCTCCAGCAGGACGAGACTGGTGAAGTCCGCGACGACGCGGCCGAGTTCGGGATGGGCGTCGGGATCGCGGTCGAAGAGGGGGACGTTGAGCAGGAAGTGCTGCTCACCGCTGTACCGGGCGAGCACCTCGGCGAAGACGGTGGCGAGCAGCACCGACGGGGTGACACCGTGCTCGCCGGCGCGGGCGCACAGCCGCTCCCAGGTGCTCGGGTCCAGTCTGCTGGTGCGGCGCACGAAGCGCGGCCGGCCGATGTCCTCGGGTTCGACGGCCAGGGGGAGCCGCGGCCCGCCCGGCAGATCCGGCAGGCGTCGCGTCCAGTACTCCCGAGCCCGCTCCCGCTCCGCCGCCCGGGCCGTCGCCCGGTCGGCGAGGTGGCTCGGGAAGTCGTACGCCGGTCCCCCCGCCGCGTCCGGGTCGTCGTAGAGCAGGGCGAGGTCGGCGAGGAGCAGCCGGATGCTGTGCACGTCGGCGACCAGCAGGTCGACGCCGACGTGGATGCGGTCGACGGAGCCCGGGCCGGCGGCGGCGGGCAGGCGGCTGAGCCGGACGTCGAAGACCTCGCCCTCGGCCACTCGCAGCCGTCGGTGGGACAGCCACTCGCGCAGCTCGGCGAGGTCCGCGTCCGCCTCGGCCCGGGGGCGGGCGGTGTGGTCGTGGACGGTGAGACCGGGCCAGGGCGAGACGTCGGCGATCGTCTGGGTGCCGTCGTCGCCGAAGCGGGCGCGCAGCATCGGATGCCGGCGCGTCAGGGCCCGTACCGCCCTCTCCAGCCGGTCGGCGTCGACCCCGGCCGTGTCGATCTCCAGGTAGGCGTGGCAGCCGACGCCGCCCAGCGGCCGGTCGTCACCCCGTCCGATCCAGTACGCCTGCTGGACCGGGGTGAGCGGGAACGGGCCACGTCCCGGCGCGCCGGCCGGTGCAGTGGCCGCGGGCGCAGCCTGGCCGGTGTCCGGGACGGCCGCCTCGGCCCGTCCGCTCAGCAGCCGGTGCCAGGAGGAGATCCGCGGGTCCCTGGCCAGCTCGGTGAAGCCGGTCCGCCCGCCCGCGCGGTTGAGGCGGTTGGTGAACTGCATCAGCTGGATCGACTGCAGCCCCAGGAGGAACAGGTCGGTGTCGTCGTCCTCGGCGGTCAGTTCGACGCCCATGAGCTCGGCGACCCCGGTGCGCAGAGCGTCCGGCGTCCACGCCGGAGCCGGCGCGTCCGTACAGCCGGAGGTGCCTGTCGACGTGCCTTTGCGTGCCATCCTTACCTCGGTTCCTCTCAGGCCGGCTGGTGCGTGGCGGTCTTCCAGAATTCGGCGTACTTCCCGACGTGTTCGAGGAGCTGTTCGTGGGTGCCGGACTCGACGACGCGGCCGTCCTCCAGGAAGGCGATCGTGTCGGCGTCCCGGACGGTGTGCAGCCGGTGCGCGACCATGACGACGGTGCGGCCCCGCATCAGCCGGTCGAGCCCTTCCCGGACGGCCTGTTCGTTCTCCGGGTCGAGCGCGGAGGTGGCTTCGTCCAGCAGCAGCACGGGGGCGTCCTTCAGCAGCGCGCGGGCGATGGAAACCCGCTGGCGCTCACCGCCGGACAGCGCCGCGCCGCCCTCGCCGACCTGGGTCTCCCAGCCCTGCGGCAGCCTCGCCACCACCTCGTCCAGCCGGGCAGCGGCGGCCGCCCGGCGGACGTCGGCGGGCGTGGCGCCGGGACGGCCGATGCGAACGTTGTCCTCGATGGTGCCCTCGAACAGGTAGACGTCCTGGAAGACGATGGACAGCCGGGACATCAGCTCGTCGCCGTCGATGTCGCGGACGTCGACCCCGCCGAGCCGTACCGCGCCGGCGTCCACGTCGTGGAAACGCGCGGCCAGCTGAAGCAGTGTCGTCTTGCCGGCCCCCGAGGAACCGACGATCGCCAGCCGGCCGCCGTCCGCGACCCTCACGCTCAGGCCGTCCAGCACCGCGCGGTCGCCGCGGCGGAAGGTGACGTCCTGCAGTTCGAGGCGGTTGTCCGCGGGGATCCGGGGCCGCTCGGGCTCCGGCAGCGGCGTCTGGCGGAGCACCTGGTCGATGCGCTCCAGTTCGCCGTACGAGGCTCGCATCTGGCCGCCGAGGTCCGCCAGGGACAGCAGCGGATCGACGCAGCGGGCGCACAGCACCAGCAGGGCGAGGACGGAGGCGGTGCCCAGGGAACCGTCGAGCGCGAGGTAGGTCCCCAGGGCGAGGACGAGGGTGAAGACCGTCTGCACACCGAGGCTCAGCCCCAGGAGGCCGGGCAGCCCCTTGAGGGCGGCCCGCCGTTCGCCGCGCCACTGCGCGTGCAGGGCCGCGTCCAGCAGCCGGAACCGCTCACCGGTGCGGCCGCCGGCCCGCAGCACCGGCTGGGCCCGGACGTACTCCACCACCCGGGCGGAAGCGTCGTCGCTGCGCCGTGCGCGTTCGGCGTCCTCGTGCGCGGCGGAGCGGGCGGTGGCGCGCCGCACCGCGGCGATCAGGGGTGCGGCGACCAGCGCCGCGGCAGCGAGCCGCCAGTCGAAGACGAACATCACCCCGACGGTCGTCAGGGGTACGAAGGTGGCGTCAACCAGGGGTCCGAGCCGGTGTGCGGGCACCGACATCACCTGCATCACGCTCCGGCTGGTCAGCCCGGAGACCTCCCCGATGCGGGAGGGTGTGAACCATCCCAGGGGCAGGCGGGCGAGCTGGTCGCCGAGACGGTGGTGCAGGGCGCGGGAGAGTTCCCCGCCGGTGCGGAAACCCGCGGCGACGCTGCGGTGGCCGAGCAGCGCGCACAGCACGAACGCGGCGGCGAAGCCGCCCAGCCACGGCCAGGCGTCGTCGGGGCGAGGCCCCAGCAGGGCGCGCAGCAGCGGGACGAGCAGCACGTACGACAGTCCCTCCGCGACGGCGCGCAGCGCCATCAGGGTGAGGGTGCGGCGTACGGAGCGGGCGGAGGATTCTTCCAGGACCCGCAGGAGCAGTCGGATCATCGCAGGGGACCTCCCTGAGGTGCGTTCCCGTCGCCCTGCCGGGCCTGCCACGTCTGCGCGAACCAGCCACCGGCGGCCAGGAGTTCCTGGTACGTCCCGCTCTCCGTGATGCGGCCGTCCGTCATGACGACGACCCGGTCGGCGCGGGTGACGGTCTCCAGCCGGTGTGCGACGACCAGCCGGGTCCGGCCCGCGCAGAGCACGTCGAGCGCGTGGCGGATCTCGGTCTCGGTCTTGACGTCGGCGAAGGACATGGCCTCGTCGAGGACGAGCACGGGGGCGTCGATGAGCAGCGCGCGGGCGATGCCCAGCCGTTGCGCCTCACCGCCGGACAGGCCGGTGTCTTCGCCGATCACGGAGTCGTAGCCCTTCGCGAGGGCCTGGACGCGCTCGTGCAGACCCGCCGCTCGGGCGGCGGCCTCGATGGCGGAGCGGTCGGCGTCGGGCACGGCCAGGGCGATGTTCTCGGCGATCGTGGCGCGCAGCAGGCGGACGTCCTGGAAGATGAACGCCACGCGCTGGTAGAGCTGTTCGTCGGGGATGTCGCGGATGTCGACGCCGCCGAGCAGCACCGCGCCGCGCGTCGGGTCGAAGAAGCGGGGCAGCAGCTGCGCCAGGGTGGATTTGCCGGCGCCGGAGGGGCCGACGAGGGCGGTGTGGGTACCGGGCTCCAGGACGAGGTCGACGCCGTGCAGGACCGGGTGGCCGGCGTCGTAGGCGAAGTCGACGCCGCGGTACTCGACGCGGTTGCCGCGTGGGGCGGCCGGACGTGCGGACCGGGGCAGCGGGCGGACACTGAGCATCCGCTGGATGCGTTCGGCGGCGTCCTCGGCGGCGTGGATGTTGTCCATGCCGTGGCCCAGCGCCGCGACCGGTGCCGTCAGCGCGACGGACAGCAGCAGGAAGGGCGGCAGGTCCGCGGCCGGCATGGCGTCCTGGGTGATGAGCGCCGTCCCTCCGGTCAGGACGAGCAGCAGTACGAACGGCGGTGACAGGACCAGGGCGGACAGCGCGGCGAGGCCGGCGCTGTCCGCGACGTACCCGAGGAAGAAGTCGGCGAAGTCGTCGGCGGCCCGGCGGTAGCGCTGGTGGACCCGGCCCGCTCCGCCGAAGGTCTTGACCACCGAGATGCCTTGGACGAACTCCACGGAGGAGGCCCCGATACGGCCCATGGCCCGGCCCACGGCCATGCCCTGGCGGCGCCGTTCCTCGGTGGACAGCAGACGGTGCACGGCCAGACCGAGCAGGACGGGGACCAGGGCGACGAGTGTCAGACGCCAGTCCACCCAGGCCAGGTACGCGAGTGAGGCGACGGGGACGACCACGGCAGTGGCGAACTCGCCGGGCGTGTGGGCGATCAGGTGGTGCAGGGTGTCGACGTCGCCCTGCACCACGCCGTTCACCTCCCCCGAGCTGCGGTGCGTGTACCAGCCCAGGGGCACCCGGCCCAGTCGCTCGGCCAGTGTCCTGCGCAGCGACAGGTGCAGTTCCGCGTCGACGAGGTGCCCGACGCCGCCGGCGGCGGCGGTGAACAGCACCCGTGCGAGCAGACCGGCCGCGCCGATCACGACCGCGGTCCACACGGCGCCGTGGTCGGCCGGTCCGGGGGCGAGGAGCTCCCGGCCGAGTTCGACGACGGCGAGCAGCGGCGCGAGGCCCGCGAGGGCGCCCACCGCCTGCAGCACCAGGACGCCGGCGAGCCGTCCGCGGTAGGGACGCAGCAGCCCCATGAGCAAGGCGCGTGGGGTCTGCCGTCCACTGTCTGCCTGTTCACCGCCGGTCGGTCCGCCCGCCGCGGTGGGGTCGTCGGCCGAGCGGCCGCCGGTCCTGTCGGTGGCTGCGCTCACCGGTTCTGTCGTGGCCATAGATAACTCCCGCCCTCCAAGGCCGGGTAGGCGGCCCGCGCGGCACACGCCCGCGTCGGCGTCCGCTCACAAGTCGGCTTCACCCCAAAACTATACGCGTACAAGAAGTGGGGTGGCAACCTGCCGCGACGGTCGCCGAGGAGGTCGCGGGGCCGGAGGGACGCCGGTCGTCACAGCGGGTCGAGGCAGAGTTCGCGCTCCTCGGGGGCCGGTGCGATGCCGTGCGAGCGCAGCCGTTCCAGCTGGGTCCGCATGGCGTGCGCCCCCTCCTCGGGGTCCGTGAAGTCGCGGGGCGCCATGGCGAGCAGCTCCAGGCTCTTCTCGACGGCCAGGTTGGTCCTGCGGTCGTGCTGGGGCAGCAGCCAGTGCTGGTAGTTGTGCTGCCAGAACTTCAGCACCGCCCGGTCGTTGGCCCGCCGGACCTTGTCCAGGGTCTCGGTGAGCAGCTCACCCGCCCGGTCGCTGTCCATGCCGATGTGCGACCACGGCGAACCCGGGTCGTTCGGGTCCTCGGCCTCGATCCGGAACTTCTCCCGGTCCTGCCACATGGGCATGTTCTCGTCGGTGATGGTGAAGCGGGCCATCGAGAAGTGACCGACGTGCTCCCGCATCAGGAAGTCCTGCGTGTCCTGGAACATCTCCGGTGTCTCACCCGGATATCCGACGATGAACAGGCCGTAGGTGTTGATCTCGCTGCGGCTGAGCAACTCGTGGGCCGTGCGGTTCTGTTTGACCGTCACCCGCTTGCTCATGTTCCTCAGGGTCTGGTCGTTCATGGACTCGAAGCCCACGTGTATCTGGAAGCAGTGCGCGGCCTCCAGACCGGCCACCACCGCCTCGGTGTTCAGCGTGTTGGCCCGGCTGAACCCCTCCCACACCGGGATTCCGGAGCCCGGCAGTATCTTCAGCAGTTCACGGAACCGGGTCGGTGGAATGGTGAACGTCGAGTCCATCGCGTACATCATCTCGGCGCCGTTGTCCTCGGCGTAGCCGACCCAGTCGTCCCGGACCTTCTGCGCCGTCTTGTACCGCCATTTCGGCGAGGCCGCGGGGAAGGAACAGAACTTGCAGTCGAACGGGCAGCCCCGCATCGACTCGTACGGCACCACCGTCGCCCGTCCGGAGACCCGCGGCGAGGGGAAGGCGTCCAGGTCCACGTACTCCACCGGGTTGATCCTGATCCGGTCCCCGTCCCGCCAGACGACGTTGGGGACCGCTTCCAGGTTCTTGCCGGCCGCCAGGGCGTCCAGCGTCATGGGCAGCGACAGCTCGCCGTCCCCGCGCACGACCGCGACGATCTCCGGGTGGTTGCGCAGCACCATCATGAACTTGAGGTTGGTGAACTGCCCGCCGGCCACGATGCCCACGCCGGGCAGGTTCTCCCGTACCCAGTCGACCGCGCGCCGCAGGATCGGCTCGTTCCATATGTACGTCGTGGACAGCAGCACCATGTCGAAGTCCCCGGCCGGAAGCCGGGTCCGCCCGGTCCACACGTCCGCCAGGTCGACCCGGGCGAAGTCGTAGGCACCGGTCTCCAGGATCGAGTGGAGCGTGACCGTGGTCAGATGCGGTCCCGCCGCCGCCCTGGGGCGCAGCAGACCGCGGGAACGGCCCGCCCATTCGAAGCCCAGCCGGTCGAGCCTCAGTCCCTCGTGTCCGGCGCGGCGGAGCATTTCCCGGCCGAGCTCGCTCGGGTTGTCCCCGAACAGCGTTCCGGCCATGTACGGGGAGTTGAAATGCGTCGGGCCGAGTTCTCCGGGACCGAGCCCGCTCAGAAGCAAGAAACGCATGAAGAGCCCATTCCTGTCAGGACATCGGATACGGAAACGGATACCGGCGTCGCCGGGATCCGCCCGCCGTGGACGAGCGTGTCAGACCGTTCTGCAGGAATTCTGGCCGTCGCGCCGTTCACCGGCCCGGGCGCTGTTCCACCACGGTTCCCTCGGCCCGCAGCACCACCACCATCTCGGTGGGCTCCTCCAGCTCCACCCGGTGCCAGGCGTCCGAGGGGACGACGAAGGCACCACCCGGCCCGATCCTCCCGCGCAACTCGCCGTCGGCGTCCTGCTCCCCGCCGGTGCGGTAGTAGATGCGCAGGGCGCCGGACAGCACGCACATCACCTCGTCACCGTCGGGGTGCCGCATCCAGTTCGCCGCGGACTTCAGGTCCGCGGTCTTCTCGGCGCGCATGGCCACGGCGGTCCAGCCGTCGAGATCGGGGCGCATGGAGAACTCCTCGGTGCCGACGGTGCCGTCGTGGCGGAGCCGGAACATGGAGGAGAACAGGTCGACGGACATGACGGATCCTCTCGCGGCGATGCGCAACGGCCCGGGCCGCCCGGGCTCGGCCGATCATGGCAGGCACGACTGGACGGAATCTGGACCCGCGCGGGCCCGCCCCGTCACAGGACGCCCTCCTCCTCCGCCCGGCCCGGGTGCCGCGCGCCGGATGCCGCGGGCTCCTCCCGTTCCGTGACAGTGAGGCCGGGGGCGATCGACCGCAGCCGTTCCACGATCCGCCGGGGCGAGAGGACCCCGGCCGCCCGGTGCGTCCCCACGGGCACCCGCCCGTCGCACATCTCGGTGACCGCGAACGCTCCCACCTCGCCGGTAAGCGCGGACCCGTCGGCGCCGCGGACCAGCACGCCGCGCCGCACCGGAACCCCGTCGTCCCCGATGCCGTCCAGGCTGCCCCAGAGCGCGTGGTACGGCGTGCGTCCGGCCGCGTCCAGCGTGCTCGCCCGCACCAGTTCGGTGACCTGGACGTCCAGGTCCCGGTCGTCGCCGAGGCGCACGCGGTTGAGCGCCTCGTAGAGGAAGTCGCCGTCGAAGGCGTTGTACCAGCGCGCCTCCTCCAGCCCGAGCGCGCGGGCCCGTTCGGTCACTTCGGAGGTGAGGAAGGGGACCGCCCGCACCGGCCGGGGCAGGCCCGGGACGCGGAGGCCGTCGTCGGTGCGCAGCGCCCCGGTCACCACCCGGCCGCGCCAGATCCCCATCGGCACACCGAAACCGCGCTCCAGACTCAGCAGGTAGTCGGCGGCGCCCGTACGGGTGAGGGTGCCGAGACCGGCGTAGCCGCCGGTGAACCGCAGCGGGCGGGACACGCGCTCGGCGAGCAGTCCGGGCAGCAGCCCGGACAGGCCGGGCACCAGTCCCGCGGACAGCACGGCGGTACGGTCCCCGGCGGGTGCGGTGACCGCGCCGTCGTCCATCACGTCCACGTAGTCCGCCCCGGCCGCGAACGCCGCCTGCCGGACCCGGTCCAGCAGGTGGTAGGCGGGGCCGGCGCAGTTGAGCACCGCGCGGCAGTCGGCGGTGAACGCGGCCAGGCTCCGCCGGTCCCGGGCGTCCACCGCATGTGCCCGCGCGGCCGGCCCGAGCCGATCGGCGAGCCGCTGGGCTCGCTCCGCGTCACGGCCGCCCAGACGCAACCGGAACCGTCCCGCGGCGGCCAGCCGTCGGGCGGCGGCCGTGCCCACCGCGCCGTAGGCGCCGAGGATGCCGATCAGCGGCGCGGCCATCAGTGTCCGCTCCCTGCGGCCCGCGGCTGTCCGGCCAGCAGGGCGGCCACGGCATGGGCGTGCGGCGGGCGCACGCAGCTGAAGTGGTCTCCCGGTACGTCGACGACGCCGAGCTCGCCGGTGCACACCTGCCGCCAGTACAGGCCCATGTCGCGGTGCATCCCGGGGAAGATCTCGGCCTCGCCGACCTGCCTGACCAGTGTCGCCCGCCCCGGGTACGGGGTCGCCTCGTGCAGGGCCACCGTCACCAGGCTGTGCCGGACGACGCGGTACAGGCGGGCGAGCCGTTCCGGCGAGCCGAGTTCCGCCTCCTCCCGGGGCATGTGGGCCCCGATGGCCGCCAGCCGTTCCTCCTGCGTCCGTTCGGCCAGTGTCCGCAGCGCGCGCAAGGCCGCCGCCGCGTCGGGGCCGAGCCCCTCGGGCGCGTGACCCGCGAGGCTGCCGCGCGGCACGCGGCCACCGTGCTCGGCGCAGACCGCCTCGACGAGCGCGCGGGTGGTGGCCTCGTCCTCGGGGTAGCCGAGCCGCACGGTGTCGGCGCGCATCATGCGGGCGAAGACGTACTCGGCGAGCAGGTCGTCCTCCACCAGGTAGGGCACCCGGTAACTGCTGATGACGGTGACGTCCGTCACCTCGGCGCCCGCCCGGCGCAGCCGGTCCGCCAGTTCGGTGACCAGCAGGCCGCCCATGCAGTAGCCGACGAGGTGGACCCTGGTGTGCCCCTCGGTGAGGAGCACCCGCGCGTACCGGTCGGCCAGGTCGGTGACCAGCGTTCCGGGGTCGGCGTCGAGGTAGGCGTCGAGATCGTCCACGACGAGGCCCAGCACCGGCAGCCGCCCGGACAGCTCCTGGATCAGCGCCCGGTAGGGGACCACGGTGCCTGTGCCGTCGTGCACCAGGACGAGGGCGGGCGCGTCGACCGCGTCGCGAGGACGCGGGGCCAGTTCGACCAAGGGGGAGGGCTGGGCGTCCCCCGGTCCCCGCTCTGTCCGCAGCCGCTCGGCGAGCGCCGCGACCGTAGGCCGGTTCAGCACCACCCGCAGCAGGTCGTCCCAGGCCATGGAGGCGAGCCGCGGCAGCTGTGTGCGCATCCGGCCGACGAGCTGGGCGACCAGCAGGGAGTCGCCGCCGAGGGAGAAGAAGTCGGTGTCGCGTCCCACGGAGGGGACGTTGAGCACCTCCGCCCACAGTCCGGCCAGCGTCCCTTCCAGCTCGTCCCGGGGTGCCGTGCCGCCGCCGGCGGTGGCCGTGCCGGGCACCGCCGGGCGGGCCAGGGCGGTGAGCCGTCCTCGGTCCACCTTGCCGTTGTCCGTCAGCGGGATGTCGTCGATCACCTGGATCTCGGCCGGGATCATGTACACGGGCAGGCGCTCGACGAGGTGGGCGTGGAGCTCCGCCGGGGTCACCCCTGCGCGGTCGGCCTTGAAGCGGGCCGCGAAGACCCGCTGTCCGATCTCGGCGAGCGCGCTGTCGTCGGCGGGCAGGCTCAGCACGTCGGTGGCGCCGGCGGACTCCAGCAGCTCCAGCCACTCCCGGTGGGTGAAGAACGTGGCCCCGGTGCGGGCGCGTTCGTCCGTGAAGCCGGTCAGCCCGTCGTTGAACTCCATCGACGTCATGCCGCGGTAGGTGTCGCGGGTGGCGTCGATGAAGACCAGCCAGCCGCCGGGCGCGACCAGCTCGCGCAGGTTCTCGAGCATCTCCCCGGCGTGGACGGCGTTGTGCAGCACGTTCGCGGCGACCACGACGTCCGCGCAGTTGGGCCGGAAACCCTGGGCGGCGGGGTCCGTGTTGAGGTCGAAGATCCCGTACCGCACCCAGGGACGGTCGCCGAACGCCTCCTGCGCCGCGTTGAGGAAGAAGTGCGACACGTCCGTGAAGTGGTAGTCGACCGGGAGGTCGGACAGGGCCGGGATCAGCTCGGCGCTGGTGCCGCCGACGCCGGCTCCGATCTCCAGCAGGCGCACCGGCCCCGGCCCGGGGTGGCCGGCCGCGATCGCGCGGACCGCGGCGACGACGGCCGCGTTGTTGTACCGGCTGATCAGGTTGTCCCGGTAGGCGGCCATCGCCGTGTCCAGGCGTCCTTGGGGGAAGAGCAGGTCGCGCAGCGGGAGCGCGCCGCTGAGCAGTTCACCCAACCGCCGTTCGCAGTCGCGGTGGAAGCCGACGAGGGCGGCGCCCCAGCCGACCTTCGGCTCCAGCTCGTCGATGCGCCGGTGCACGCCCCGGACGCTCTCCTCGTCGGCCGGCCCCAGGTCGTGCCACCTGTCCGTGGCCGCCTCGTGCGCGAGGCGGCCCTCGGCCGCCAGCGCGTCGAGCCAGCGTCGGACGAGGTAGGCGTGGTCCGCGGCGGCGCCGGTGGCCGTGACGATCTCGTCGGTGGTGTGGGCATCGCCGGGTGCGGTGAACAGTCCGCGGGAGCGCAGCAGCCGTGCCACGCTCAGCAGCGCGGACTCGTCGAGGGCCGCGCACATCGCGCGTACGTCGGCGTGCCGGGCGGCCCGCGCCCCGTTCGCGGCGAGCGCGGCCCGCTCGGCCCGCTCGGTCACCGAGGCCGGCCAGCCGGCGGGTGGCGGGCCGGGCTCGCGGCGGACGGTCTCCGCGAACGCGGTGAGCCTGCGGCTGCCGCCCTCGTCGGTGACGACGGCCGCGGCCCGGTGGATCGCCGGGTGCCCGTGGAGGGCCGCCTCCACCTCGGCCAGTTCGACGCGGTGCCCGTTCAGTTTGACCTGGCCGTCGACGCGGCCCAGGAACTCGATCTCGCCGTCGGCGAGGCGGCGGCCCATGTCGCCGGTGCGGTAGAGCCGTTCCCCGCTGTGCGGATGCTTGACGAACCGCTCGGCGGTGCGCCGCTCGTCGCCGAGGTAGCCCAGCGCCAGACCGGCGCCCCCGATGTACAGCTCGCCGGTGACGTGTTCGGGACAGTCCCGCATCAGCGGGTCCAGCACCCGGAAGCTCTGGTTGGCCAGCGGCCTGCCGTACGGGATGCTGCCCAGGTGGGGGGCGACGGCGCCGACCGGGTGGTGGATCGACCAGATCGCGGCCTCGGTGGCGCCGCCCAGGCTGACCACGCTCAGGCCCGGTACCCGCTTCCGCACGGCGTCGGGCAGGGTGACCGGGATCCAGTCCCCGGACAGCATGGCCAGCCGCAGTCGGCCGGTGCCGGCCCGGGGCTCGGCGCGCAGGTACTCGTGGAGCATCTGCATCTGTGCGGGGACGGAGTTCCACACACTGACGCCGTACTCCTGCACGAGTGCGGCCCAGTGTGCGGGGTCACCGCGGCGGGCCGCGTCGGGCAGGACGAGGGCGCCGCCGACCGCCAGTGGCCCGAAGATGTCGTACACCGACAGGTCGAAGCCGAGCTGGGCCAGTCCCAGCACCCGGTCGTCGAGGTCCACCCCGAAGCGGGAGTTGATGTCGTCCACGGTGTTGCGGGCGGCGCCGTGGCTGATCATGACGCCCTTCGGCACGCCCGTCGAGCCGGAGGTGTAGATGACGTAGGCGAGGTCGTCCGGGTCCGCTTCCGCCGCTCCGTCCGCCGGCGCCCCGGCCGGGGCCGGCGCCACGGTGTCCACCGCGAGAGCCGTGGTCCCCGGCGGCAGGCCGAGGGCCGGCTCCAGCCAGGACTGGGTGAGCACCCGGCGCACTCCGGCGTCCCGCAGGACCGTGTCGCGGCGCAGGGCCGGCTGGGTGGTGTCGACGGGCACATAGGCGCCCCGGGCGAGGAGCACCCCGAGGACCGCGACGACCTGCTCCCAGCCCTTGTCCATGACGACGGCCACCCGTTCCCCGCGGACACCGCCGGAGGCGGTCAGCGCGGCCGCGACGGCCCGCGCGCGGGCGGCGAGTTCGCCGTAGTCCAGGGTGCGGCGGGGCGTGATGACGGCGGGGCGGCCGGGGGTGCGCCGGGCCTGGGCCATGACCTCGGTCTGCAGGGACCCGGCGCGGCGGGGTGCCTCGGTGGCGTTGACCCGGGTCAGCCGCTCGCGTTGCGCGGCGGGCAGTTCCACCGCCTCGGAGCGCTGCCAGGTGCCGTCCCCTTCGGCCAGGGCCGCCACCAGGGCGGCGAACGCGGCGAACATGTCCTCGGCCACGCCGCCCGGGAAGAGTCCCTCGCGCACGTCCCAGTGCAGCAGCAGGCCGCCCGCGTCCTCCATGACCTGGCAGTCGATCCACACCTGGGGCGTCTGGGTGATGCCGTGAACCAGTTCGGCGCCGGGCAGCAGCGCCACCTGTTCCCGCTCCTCGGGGCCCCCGGCCCTCCGGGACCCGCTGACCGTGCTGGTGAAGGTGACCGGCATGAGGGCCTCGGTCCGGCCCCGGCGCCGCGCGACTTCACGCAGCACCTCCACCCCCGAGCACAGCCGGTGGTCCAGGTCGTCCCACAACCGGTCCTGGGTGGTGCGCATCCGGTCCAGCAGGGTGTCGCCGGACGTGAGGTCCACGGCGAGCAGGCTGGTGGAGCTGAAGTCGCCGATCAGCCGCTCGATCCCGGCGTGCAGCGGCAGCCGGTTCTGCAGGGTGAGGCTGAGGGTGAAGCGCGGCTTGCGGCTCCAGCGTCCCAGGGTCTCCGCGAACGCCTGCACCAGCGCGCCGGAGGCGGTCACCCCGGCCTCGGCGGCGCGCCGCTCCAGCGTCCGCCACTGCCGCGTCGTCAGCGTGACGCCGTGACGCCGGAACCTCGGCGGCGCGTTCGGGGCGTCGGTGCGCAGGGGCAGTTCCGGCGCCGGCGGCAAGTCGTCGAGGCGGCTGAACCAGTAGTCCCGGTCGCGCCGGTAGCGGCTGCCCTCGCGGGCGGCGCGGGCGGCCAGCACGTAGTCGCGGAACGTCGGTGCCACTTCCTCCCGCCCGTCGGCGCCCGCGGCGTCCGGGCCGCCGCCGTCGGCGCCCGGTCCGGGGCCGGTCCACAGCTCGTGCAGTTCGCCGAGGAGCATCCGGATACTGCCGTAGTCGCAGATGAGCAGGTCGACCGCGACGTGCAGCAGCAGTCCGCGGGCGGTGCGGGTGGTGCGCAGTTCGAACAACGGCCACTGGTCCGTCGGCCGCACCTGGTGGGACATCTCCGCACGGGTCTCCTCGACGATCCGCCGCGCCCCGTCCTCGTCGATGTGGCGGGTGTCGGCCCGCCGTACGGCGTAGTGCGGCACCTGGGGCAGCACCCGCTGGTGACCGTCGGCCGACACCACCGCCCGCAGCATGTCGTGCCGCCGGACCAGGGCGTTCCAGGCGTCCTCCAGGCGCTGTTCGTCCCCGTCGGGCAGCGCGAGTTCGAGGTAGCCGTGACAGGCCACGCCTCCGTACGCGAAGGCCGCGCTGCGCCCGAGCAGGTACGCCGACTGGACGTCGGTGAGCGGGAACGGCTCGTGGCGGGCCGCCGGGTCCACGACGAGCCCCGGTCCGAACTCGCGGGCCCGCAGGTGTGCCAGTACGGCGTCCTTGCGGTCCCGCAGTTCCCTCAGCCGCTCCTCGGTGAGGACTCCTCGCGGGGCCCGGTACCGCAGGCGGCCGTCCTCCTCGTAGAGCGTCACCCCCAGTGCGGTGAGCTCGTCCACGTACGCACCGGCGTCCATACCGTTGCCCCCTCGTGCGCCCTGGGTTACGGAACTGATGTACGGTCACCGCCAGCCTCACACCCGGCACCTGGCGAGATTCTGGATGCGGTCGATCCGTGGCCGTGGAGGGTGGAGCAGCGGCGTGCGGGGGCGGCGGGGCCGCGCCGCGGAGGCGGTCCGTCGGGCCGGCCCGGTCAGTCCGTCGCAGGGCGGCGCGAGAGGCGCAGAGTGGCGCACGGGCATGCCGTCGCTGAAGCCGGCGGGCACGGTGCGGCGACTTGGGGTGCACCCCCTTGCCGCAGCCCTGTGGGAGCGCATCGGCGATCGTCGCCGGTCTGCCGCGGGAGCGGGCGACGTCGAGGACGCGGTTCGGGAGGCCGATCGGTGAGGTGCCGTGGCTGCCGCCACCCAGCAGGTGGCCGCGGCGGCACGGCAGCCCCCGGGCGGGCCGCGGCCGGTCGGGCGGCGCGGTCCCGTCCGTCCGGTGCGACGGTCGGGGCCCGACAGGACGCTGCCGACATGCCCGCCGGCCGTGCCGCGTCTAGCGTGGGCCGCGCAGCCGCCGCCGCGGAGAGGAACCTTCCATGCCGGTCGCCCGAAGGCCGCTGAACGGTCGTGTCGCCGTCGTCACCGGGGCCGCACGCGGTCTCGGTGCTGCCCTGGCCCGGGAGCTGGCCGACCGGGGCGCCCGGGTGGCGCTGCTGGGCCGGGTGGAGCGAACGCTGGCCGTGGTCAGGGACTCGCTGCCTACGGGGTCTGCCGCGTGCTGGGAGGCCGACGTCACCGACGATCACGGCATGGGCCGGGTCGGTGCCGAGATCCGTGCCCGGCTCGGACCTCCTTCGGTGGTGATCGCGAACGCCGGGGTGGCGGAGGGCGGGCCGTTCGCCGAGTCGGATCCCGAGGTCTGGCGCCGGGTCGTCGAGGTGAATCTCGTCGGCAGCGCGATCACCGCGCGCTCGTTCCTGCCCGACCTGTTCGACACGCACGGCTACTTCCTTCAGGTGGCGTCACTCGCGTCCATCGGGGCGGCACCGATGATGAGCGCCTACTGCGCGTCGAAAGCGGGTGTGGAGTCCTTCGCCCACGCGCTGCGCGCCGAGGTCGCTCACCGGGGTGTGGGGGTGGGGCTCGCCTACATCAACTGGACGGACACCGACATGGTGCGTGACGCCGACGAGCACGCGGTACTGCGGGAGCTACGCGGACACATGCCGCCTCCGGCACGCCGGGTGTTCCCGGTCCCGTACGTGGCGGGCCGGCTGGTCACCGCCGTGGAGCGCCGTCGTCCGTCCGTGTACGTGCCTCGCTGGCTGCGCTCCGCCCAGCTCGTGCGCGCCGCGATGCCTCCCGTGGTCACCTGGCTCTCGAGGCGCGAACTGCCGCGGCTGGCGGCAGCGGAGCCCTTCTCGGCGACGGGACTGCTCGGCGTCGGCGGCCGGGCCGGCCAGGAATCCGACCCCGACCGTCCGCCCCGACGAGCCGGTCCCGACGGACCCCCCCGTTGAGCCACCGGTGCCGGGGCGACCGGGCAGCCGTCGTGGGCATGTGGGCACCGGAGCCGATTCCCGGTCTCGGCGGCGGCCGCCGCGTCGTTACGGGCGCATGGGCGTCGTGGGGCCCATGATCGGTCGACAGACGCGGCAGCCGACGGCCGGCCGCCCGACCGAGACCCGGTCCGCCGGCCGGCGGACGGGCGCCGGGCACCTCCCGGAGCTCTTCGGGCACCTCGGCCGCCCGCATCCGCTCATCCGACTCACCCACGGGCTCGTGCGCTCCCCGCACGCCCGCGGCCGCGCCTGAGGAGGCACCCGTCGTGCACTGGCTCTTCGGCGACCAGCTCGGCCCCCACTTCCTCACCCCGGGCGAAGAGGGACCCGGGCACGACACCCCCGTGCTCATGATCGAGGCGCGCTCCGTCTTCCGGCGGCGCCGCTTCCACCGCGCCAAGGCGCATCTCGTGCTGTCCGCGATGCGCCACCGCGCGGCCGAACTCGGCGACCGCGTCACGTACGTACGGGCGGACACCTACCGGGAGGGACTGGAGCGAGCGACGCGGGGGCGTCCGGTCGGCGTCCACCATCCGACCTCGCGCCCGGCGCTGCGCCTGGTGCGTTCCCTCGAGCAGGTCACCGTGGGCCCGGCGCGCGGGTTCCTGGTGCCCATGGACGACTTCGCCGCGTGGGC
Organism: Streptomyces sp. BK208; assembly: GCF_004364245.1. Lineage (GTDB taxonomy): Bacteria > Actinomycetota > Actinomycetes > Streptomycetales > Streptomycetaceae > Streptomyces. The sequence continues at coordinate 779,585 of NZ_SOAV01000001.1, forward strand.
CGACGGGCACGGCGGCAAGCGCCTGCGGCAGGAGGACTTCTACCGCTGGGTCCGCCGCGGCCACGACCTGCTCATGGACGGCGGGCAGCCCGCCTCGGGCCGGTGGAACCTCGACCACGACAACCGGGAGCCGCCCCCTCGCGGCGCCGACGCCCTGCGGATCGGCCGTCCTTACCGGCCCCGTGAGGACGGCATCGACGACGAGGTCCGTCACGACCTCGACCGGTGGGAGCGCGACGGGGACGTCTCCTTCGTCGGGCGGGACGGGCCGCGCCTGTTCCCCGCCACCCGGGACGAGGCACGAAGGGCACTGCGGCGCTTCGTGGAGCACCGGCTGGTCACCTTCGGACCGTACGAGGACGCCATGCTCGCCGCCGACCCCGTGATGAGCCACAGCCTGCTCTCCTCGTCCCTGAACCTCGGTCTGCTCGACCCCGCCGAGTGCGTCGAGCGGGCCGAGCGGGCGTGGCGGGAGGGCCGGGCGCCGCTGAACAGCGTGGAGGGCTTCGTGCGCCAGGTCGCGGGCTGGCGCGAGTACGTCTGGCAGCTGTACTGGTACTTCGGCGAGGACTACCGGCGCTCCAACGGGCTCCGGCACACCGCGCCGCTGCCCGGCTGGTGGAACGACCTGGACGCGGACGCCGTCCGGGCGAACTGCCTGCGTACCGTCCTCGCGCAGGTGCGCGACACGGGCTGGACGCACCACATCCCCCGGCTGATGGTCCTCGGCAGTCACGCGCTCCAACGCGGCTGGGACCCCGCCGCCGTCACGGACTGGTTCCACCGCTGCTTCGTGGACGGCTACGACTGGGTGATGCTCCCCAACGTGGTCGGCATGTCCCAGTACGCCGACGGCGGCCGGATGACCACCAAGCCGTACACGTCGGGCGGCGCCTACGTGAACCGCATGAGCGACTTCTGCGGCCCGTGCGTCCACCGGCCCGGCGACCGCACCGGCGAGCACGCGTGCCCCTACACCGCCGGGTACTGGGCCTTCCTCGACCGTCACCGGGACCGGCTCGCCGGCAACCACCGCGTCGCCAGGGCGGTACGGCAGCTGGACCGGCTCACCGATCTCGCGGACGTACGCGCACAGGAGCGCGCCCGGGGTGACGCCCCGCCATGAGCCCGGTGGCGTCCGGCCGCCGAGGCGGCCGTGGCCCCAACGGTGCGGGTCCGGACGGGGATCTCGCATCCGATCCGGACGGGAACCTTGCATCCGTGGCGGGGCGCCCGGCGGAAGCACTGCCGTGCGGACGACCAAGAGTGAGAAGGGGTTGTGCATGCCTGGACTGCCGCCGATGGTGGCCCCACCGGCCGATCTCGTCGACGACCCTGTCACCGCGACCGGCGCGGCGAGCGCCGTGGACGTCGTCCTCGCGCGGGTTCTCGACGAACGACTGCGTGACGCCCGTGCCGTGGACCCGGTCTTCGCCCGGGAACTGGCCGGCCGCCTCGCCGCGCTCGCCGAGCGGGGAGGCAAACGCCTGCGCACCGCGTTCGCCCTCTGCGGCTGGCGCGCCGCGGGTGGCTCGGGAGACGCGACAGCCGTCCTGCGCACGGGAGCCGCCCTCGAACTGCTCCAGGCCTGCGCCCTCGTGCACGACGACGTGATGGACGGCTCGGTGCAGCGCCGCGGCGCACCGGCGCTGCACGTCGAACTCGCCCGGGGACACTGGGCCGCGGCCATGCACGGCTGTGCGGAGTCCTTCGGCACGTCGGCCGCGGTCCTCGCCGGTGACTTGGCTCTGGCCTGGGCGGACGACCTGCTGACCGAGACGGCGCTGGGTACGCCGCACGGCCGGCGCCTGCACGAGGAGTGGCGGGCGACGCGCACCGAGATGGTCGCCGGGCAGTACCGCGATCTGCACGCGCAGGCCACCCGGTCCTCGGGCGTCGACGAGGCCTTGAGCATCGCCACCCTGAAGAGCGCGCTGTACACCGTCGCCCGGCCCCTCGCGCTGGGAGCGTCGCTCGCCGGAGCCGACGAGCGGGTCCTGGAGGCGCTGCGGGAGGCCGGCCGGTGCGCCGGGCTGGCCTTCCAACTGCGCGACGACCTCCTGGGTGCCTTCGGCGACCCCGCTCGGACCGGCAAGCCGGCCGACGACGACCTGCGCTCACGCAAGCTCACCTACCTCCTCGCCGTCGCCGTCCGGCTCGCCGACACCGCCGGTGACCGCCACGCCGCCGCGGTGCTCGCCCCGGACGCGGACTCGGCGTCCGAGAAGGCGGTGCGGCGGATGCGGGCCGCGCTGCGGCGCACCGGCGCCCGGGACCTGGTGGAGTCGAAGATCGGGGAGCTGACGGACCTGAGCCGTACGCACTTCGAGCGCGCCGGTGCACCCCTCGCCGTGCGGCACGAGTTCGCGGCGCTGGTCGGCCGCGCGACAGGTGTGGCCCGGCACGGCGGGGAGGGGGCCGCGTGAAGAGGGTGCCGGGACGGACCGATCATGTCGTCGTGGTGGGTGCCGGGCTGTCCGGGCTGGCCTGTGCCCTGCACCTGCTGGGCGCGGGCCGCCGCGTCACCGTCGTCGAACGGGACGCCGGTCCCGGCGGCCGGGCAGGCCGGGTGCGGCTGGGCGGCTACGAGCTGGACACCGGGCCCACCGTGCTGACCATGCCGCACCTGGCCGACGAGGCTTTCGCCGCGGTCGGGGACAGCCTCCACCGCCGTGTCGAGCTGACGGCCCTGGACCCGGCCTACCGGGCCTGCTTCGCGGACGGTTCCTCGCTCGACGTGCACACCGACGGTGACGCGATGGAGGCGGAGGTGCGCCGCTTCGCCGGACCGGTGCAGGCGGCCGGCTACCGGGACCTGCGGCTGTGGCTGGAGCGTCTGTACCGGGTGCAGATGCGCCGTTTCATCGACACGAACTTCGACTCGCCCCTCCAGCTGCTGCATCCGGACCTGGCCCGGCTGGCGGCGCTGGGCGGTTTCGGGCGGCTGGACGGCCGTATCGGCCGCTTCCTGTCCGACGAACGCCTGCGCCGCGTCTTCTCCTTCCAGGCGCTGTACGCCGGGGTGGCCCCGGCCCGCGCGCTCGCGGCGTACGCGGTGATCGCGTACATGGACACCGTGGCCGGCGTCTGGTTCCCGAAGGGCGGCATGCACGCCCTGCCCCGCGCCATGGCCGACGCGGCGGCGGACGCCGGTGCCGAACTGCGCTGGGACGCCGAGGTGAGCACGCTGGAACGTTCGGCGGGCCGGGTGCGGGCGGTGCGGCTGTCCTCCGGCGAGCGCATCCCCTGCGACGCGGTGGTGCTCACGTGCGAGCTGCCCGCCGCCTACGGACTGCTGGGCCGGTCCCCCCGGCGGCCGGCCCGGCTGCGTCACTCGCCGTCCGCCGTGATCCTGCACGCGGGCACCGACCGTACCTGGCCGCACCTCGCCCACCACACCGTCTCCTTCGGTGCCGCGTGGGAGCGGACCTTCGACGAGCTGACCCGCACCGGCGAGCTGATGAGCGACCCCTCCCTCCTGATCACCCGTCCCACCACGCACGATCCCGCCCTGGCACCCCCGGGACGCCACCTCCACTACGTCCTCGCCCCGTGCCCCAACACCGCCGTCGGGCCCGGTGCCACCACGTGGCGGGAGCTGGGCCCGCGCTACCGCGACCGCCTGGTCGGCGAGCTGGAGCGGCGGGGCCTGGACGGCTTCGCCGACAGTGTCCGGGAGGAGCTGCTGGTGACGCCGCTCGACTGGGCGAGGCAGGGGCACGCGGCCGGCAGCCCCTTCTCGGTCTCCCACACCTTCGCCCAGACCGGACCGTTCCGCCCGCGCAACCTCGTGCGAGGGCTGGACAACGTGGTGCTCGCCGGGTGCGGGACCACTCCGGGTGTCGGTGTCCCGACCGTCCTCATCAGCGGCAAGCTGGCCGCCGCGCGCGTCACCGGCGCCGTCGGCCCCGGGCTCGGACGGCGTCACTTCACGGCGGTGCCCGGCACCTCTTCCCTCCCGGCCCCGGCGGGTGCCGATGACCCGTCGTGAACTGGACGCGGCCGGGATCACCGACCCCGCGCTGCGCGCCGCCTACGCCCGGTGCCGACAGCTCAACGCGCGCCACGGCAAGACCTACTTCCTGGCCACTCGCCTGCTGCCCCTGGAACGGCGCTCCGCCGTGCACGCCCTGTACGGCTTCGCCCGCTGGGCGGACGACATCGTGGACGACCACGACCGCCACCGCGAACCGGAGGAGCGCGAGAGGCTGCTGCGCCGTCTGGAGGGCGACCTGGCCGACGGGCTGCGCACCGGAGCGGGCGCCGAACCGGTGGTCCGGGCCGTCGCGGACACCGCCGCCCGTCACCGTATCGATCACGCCCTCTTCGGCGACTTCCTGTCCTCCATGCGTGCCGACCTGACCGTCACCCAGTACCCCACGTACGCCGATCTCCAGAGGTACGTGCACGGTTCGGCGGCGGTGATCGGCCTGCAGATGCTGCCCGTTCTCGGCACGGTCACGCCCCGCGAGGAGGCGGCCCCGCACGCCGCCGCTCTCGGCGTGGCGTTCCAGCTCACCAACTTCCTGCGCGACGTGGGCGAGGATCTCGACCGCGGCCGCGTCTACCTGCCCGGTGATCTGCTGGCCGCGCACGGTGTGGACCGGCCCCTGCTGGAGTGGAGCCGTCGCACCGGGCGGCGCGATCCCCGGATCCGCGCCGCTCTCGTCGCCGCGGAGGCCATGACACGGGACGTGTACCGGACGGCGGAGCCGGGCATCGCCATGCTCGATCCGCGGGTGCGGCCGTGCATCCGTGCCGCGTTCGTCCTGTACGGCGGGATTCTCGACGCGATCGCCGAGCAGGACTACACCGTGCTGCACCGACGCGCCGTGGTCCCGCGGCGTCGCCGGGCGGCGACGGCCGCGGCCGGTGTGCTGCGGGTGGCCGGTGCCCGGTGGCGTGCGCGCGCCCCGCTGCGAGGGGTACCGGCGGATGACCGGGGAGTCGAGTGGAAGGGATCGGTGCGGTGAGCGGTCGAAGGGGCGGCGAGCGGTGGTCGCCGCCGTTGCGGCGGCGGAGGCCCGGCCCGGACTGGGCGGCACAGACACCGACGTGGCGCCAGGCGCGCCCGGCGCTCATCGCCGACGCGCTGAAGCGGGCGTCCGCCCGTCCGTCCGGCAACTGGTTCGTCGTCGGTGCCTCCCGGGACGTGCGCGCGGGTGGCCGCCCGTTCGGCCGGACGGTCGGTGGCGTGGAGGTGGTGCTGTGGCGCTCGGCGGACGGAGGGCTCCGAGCCGGCCCGGGTATCTGTCCGCACCTGGGCGCCCCGCTGCGCGACAGCCGGGTGGTGTGCGGCACTCTGGTCTGCCACTGGCACGGCCTGGCCCTGGACGGTTCACCGTCCGCCGGCTGGCGGCCGTTCCCCGTGCACGACGACGGCGTACTGGTCTGGGTGCGGCTGGACGAGGTGGGGGGTGAGGAGCCGGGCGAGCGGCCTGCGGTGCCCGCCCGGCCTGCGACGGGCCGTGGCGTGGACGCGGTGTTCACGACGGTGGGGCGGTGCGAACCTCAGGACGTGGTGGCCAACCGGCTCGATCCGTGGCACGGCTCCTGGTTCCACCCGTACTCGTTCGTCGACCTGACGGTGGTGCGGGAGCCGACGGGCGGCGAGGACGACGCCTTCGTCGTCGACGTCTCGTTCCGGGTGGCGGGACGGCTCGTGGTTCCGGTGCGGGCCGAGTTCACGGCGCCGGGGCCGCGCACGGTCGTCATGCGCATCACCGACGGCGAGGGCGCCACGTCCGTCGTGGAGACGCACGCGACGCCGCTGACCGGGCGGGATCACGCGCGTCCGCGCACCGCCGTGGTCGAGGCGGTCGTCGCCTTCTCGGACCGCCCCGGCTTCGCACTGGCCCGGGCCGCCGCCCCCGTGCTGCGCCCGCTCATGCGCCGTACGGCCGGGCGCCTGTGGCACGACGACCTGGCCTACGCCGAACGGCGCTGGACGCTGCGCAGCACGGGCCGCTTCCCCGGCTGACGGGGCGCCTGCCGGCCCGCCCCCGGGTCCGTCCAGCACCGTCCGGGCCTGCCCCGGGTCCGTCCGGCGCCGTCCGGGCAGGCGCGTGGCGGCGGCAGAGGGGAGCGCGAACGCAGACCCTAGTGGCGCCGCGCGAAGGCTCCGAGCGCCCGGAGTACTGGTGAGCGGCCCGTCCTGGGGACCGTCCACAGAATCTGGCCGCGCACTCCCCGGTCGGCGAGCAGGGCGTTCGCGGCGAGGAAGCCGGTGGTGGCGGCCCGTTCCATGAGGGCGACGGGCAGGTCGCAGCGGATACCGTCGCCGGCCAGCGTCAGCCACGGGTGGGGAGTGCGCACGCCCGGGCGCCGGCGGTGGGAGCCGACCTCGAACAGGGGGCAGTCCGAGCGCCACTCGTGCCGGGCGTCGACGACGCTCGCCCCGCACGTCTCCGGGTACACCTGGTGCAGCCGGTCGACGAGTCCGTCCTGCACGGCCTTCGGTTCGGCCGCCGGGTCCACGGCGTAGGCGTGCAGTTCCACGACCGAGCCCCCGGTCCGCGCGGCCCAGCGGGCGGCCTCCCCCTCGTACCGCTCCAGGACGCTGACGTTGTCGAGCCCGCCGTAGCCGCTGGTGCCGAGGAAGCCGGGCCGGTCGGCGCGGACCGGGCGGTCCAGCCAGAGCCGGGAGACCAGGAACGGCGGCGCGGTGCGCAGGGCGGCGACGTCGTCGCGCCACGCGGACGTGCCCAGGCCCGGTGACGCGGCGACGGCCTGTCGCAGCGCCGCGGCGTCGAGGGCGAGCACCACCGCCTCGTGGCGGTCGGTACCGGTGTCGGTGTGCACGTCCGCTCCCCCGTCCACGTCCGCTCCCCCGCCCTCGCGGGGACGGACCGCGTGCACGGGCGTGCCGGTGCGCACGTCGGCTCCGAGGCGCTGGAGGTAGTCGTGCAGCGGGTCCCACAGCGCCTGGGGGAAGGGTTCGCCCGGTACGTCGAAGAGCAGGCCCTCGGCCGATCCGAGGAAGTAGATGTGGAACATCAGCAGGAGTTCCGCGGCGGACAGGCGGCGCGGGTCGGCGAAGAAGCTGCGGGAGAACACCTCGAAGGCCAGGTGGTGTGCGGCCTGGGGAAAGCGCACGCCCTCCAGGAACCCGGTGGCGGTGACGGTGTCGAAGCGTTCGTAGACCTCGGGCACGCGCACGTCGAGGAGCGGGAGTGCGGCCCGCGCGTCCATGGCGGCGAGGTCCCGCCATCCGAAGGTGGGGCTGAGGGCGACGAAGCCGAGCGCGCTGAAGGGCGGGGTCCTCGGGACGCGGGCGAAGCTGTCGGTCAGGCCGCCGCTGTGCCGCAGGGGGTAGTCGGGCAGCGGAGTGAGGCGTTCCAGGCCGGGATCCGTGCGGCGGAGCAGGCCTCGCAGGTTGTAGTACTGACGGAAGAAGGCGTGGAATCCGCGGGTCATGGTCACGGGGGTGCCGTCCAGCAGCGTGGTGCGCCGGCCGGAGAGCCTGCCGCCGAGGGAGTCGTCCTTCTCGTAGAGCGTGACGCGGGCACCGCGTTCGGCCAGCAGGGTGGCCGCGGCCAGACCGGCGATGCCACCGCCGATCACCGCGACGGACGGCTCGTCCCCGGCTCGGAATCGCGCCGCGCCGGGTGCGGGGAGGAGGATCTCGGCCTTGCGGTCGCGGCCCCGGCGGGCTGCGGTGGTGCGGCGGGCGGTCACTGGGCGCGCTCCCTTGTCGTGGTCGGTCCGCCGCTGCGGGCGGGGAAGGCGTGCACGACGCCCGTACGCCGTCCGGCGACGGCGACGGGGACGACACGCACCGGGGCCGGGCCCTCTCGCGCAAGGCGGGTGGCGAATGCCGGGCCGGTGCCGGAGGAGACGACGCGGGGCCGGAGACGACGGTGGACCCGAGCGCGGCGGTTCGGCGGTCCGGCGGTGACCGGACCTCCGGGTGCTCCGATGGGGCCGGCCGCCGGGATACGTGCGCCGGCCGCCGGGACACGCGGCCCCGTCAGTTCCACGCCTCTCCCCCGATCACGGTCGCGTCGTCCGCCGTTCGTCGTGTGTCCGGGACGACTCGTCGTGTGTTCGCGACGACTGCCGTCCCTGGATGCGGTCGGCACCGTCTCCGTCGCGGCGTCATCCTTCCGGTCCCAGGTCGGCCATGACCTCGCGCGCGGCGCGCGTCCCGGACGCCAGGGCGCCCTGGACGGAGCCGGTCGCGCGGTGGTCCCCGCAGACGTGTCTGCCGGGGCCGAGGCGTGTGGTGCGGCTCAGCGGCCAGGGCGGCGGCATCGCCGGCAGCGCGCCCTCGACCGTGCGGGCGGCGACCTGTCGCCAGTCGCTCGTGTCGGTGCCGTACAGCTCGGCCAGGCGCCGGAGCACCGCCTGTGCCCGGCCGGGCGGGTCCGTGCCCAGTACGGAGGTGGAGACCAGGGCGGTGCCGGGCGGTGCGTAGGAGGGGGCGACCTCGCTGATGACGCAGGTGTTGAGGACGGCCCCGGTGCTGTCCACCATCAGGGTCGGTTCGGCCATCGGTGACCGGTCGGTGGCGTGGTGGTAGGTGGTGACGGTGCGGGTGTCCGGCACGGTCAGGTCCGGCAGCAGCCGGGCGGCGGCCGCCGGGTCCGTCGCCACCACGACGGCCCGGGCCGGCACCTCGGTCCCGTCCCCGAGCAGCACCCCGGTGTCGGTGATCTCCGCGACGGGTGTGCCGAGGCGCAGGACGCCGTCCGGCAGGCCGTCGGCGAGCTGGGCGGGCACGGCGCCGATGCCTTCCGCGGGCAGGCACAGGGTCCCGCGGACCATGCTCCGCCAGACCAGGTGGAAGAACCGGGCGGAGGTCTCCAGCCGGTCCTCCAGGAACACACCGGACAGGAACGGCCGCAGGATGTCGGAGATCGCGGCGTCCGAGAGTCCCGCCCGGGACAGGGCTGCCGAGGTGGAGCCGTCGGGGCGGCGTCTGACCGCCGCCGCGGGCAGCAGGCCGTCCCGGGCGGTGAGCACCGCCAGGGCGGCCAGATCGCGGGCCGACAGCGCCCGGCCGGGCACCAGCGTCCCTGCCGCGCGGGGCTCCCTGGTCGGATCGGCGAGGCGGACGAGCCCGGCCGGGGTGTGCGAGAGCACCCCGGCGGTGAACGGACGCAGGCGCAGGCTCCTCAGCGCCAGACGCCTCTTCACCTGTGGATACGAGGTGTTGAACACCTGGAAGCCGCGGTCCAGGAGGAATCCGTCCCGCCGGTCCGTGCGCATCCGGCCGCCCACGCCGTCGGATGCCTCCAGCAGAGCCACCCGCCGTCCGGCGCGGCACAGGTCCAGGGCGCACGCCAGGCCGGCGAGTCCGGCACCGACGACGACGGCGTCCGGTGTCCGGTGGTGTTCGTCGCTCATGCTTCTCCTCGGTCGACGCCGTGTCCGTGGCGCCCGGTCCAGAGGCCGTCCGCTCGGCCTCTCCGCCCCGGCCGGTACCCGCGACCGGCCGGCGCGGACCGGTGCCGGGACCCGGTGCGGGCGCGGCGCCAGCCCGCCGGGGGCGACGCGGCCGCGGCCACCGGTTCAGCGGACCACGTCCCGCGGCCGATGCCCGCGCGCCACGACCAAGCGCTCTCGGACGACCACACGTCACGGCGACATCGCGGACTCCAGGGCGGTGAGCGCTTCGGCCAGTCCCGACGGACGCGCCAGGCCTGCCACCGCCTGCCCGGCCCAGCCGGGGCCCAGGGTCAGCACGGCCGGCCTGCGCCGAGCACCGCGCACCCCCCACTCCATCGCGGCCACGTGGCGGGCCAGCGGCCGGCTGGCGGTGGTGCGGGACTGCGCCCACAGGCCGACCGCGGCCGGCCCGGTCCTGCGCACCGCCGCGACGAGCGACTCGACGGGCAGGGCACCGCCGAACATCCGCACCGGGACCCCTCGTTCCGTCAGGGCCGCGGACAGGACCTCCAGCGGAAGGGTGTGGTTCTCCCCGGGCACACAGGCGAGCACCGTGGTCGCGCCGGGACGGTCCGCGACCGTGCGGGGGGTGGCGCGCCGGAGCGCCCCGGAGACGTGCCAGGACAGGAAGTGCTCGACCTCGACGTACTTCTCGCCCGACGTCTCCCATTTGCGGCCGACGGCCTGGAGCGTCGGTACGATCACCTCGGTCCAGGCGGTGACCAGTCCGTGTTCGGCGATCGCGGCGAGCAGCAGTTCGTCCAGGACGGCGGCGTCCAGCCGCAGTGCGGCTCTGGCGATTCCCCGGCACTCCTGACGTACGTCGCCGAGTCGCAGGCCGCTCCCCGCCCGGCTCCGGTGCGGGGTCGCCGGACGTGGTGGCCGGGCGGCGCCACGGGAGGGAACCGGCGCCGGCGACTGTTCGCTGCGCGCGAGCCGTGCCGCCTCGGCCGGTGGCAGCCCGGTCGCGGTCAGGGCGCACATCCGCTCGAGCCGCGCCACGTCCGTGGCCGTCCAGCGCCGGTGCCTGCCGCCCGTGTGCGCGGCCGGCCCGAGCCCGTACCGGCGGTCCCAGGTGCGGACCGTGGTGGGCGCCACCCCCAGCCGCCGCGCGACCTCGCCGGTGGTCAGCCCGCCTCCGCGCGGCCCGTTCTCGCCGGCCGGGTCCGCACCGTCTTCCGTCTGTGCGCTCACATCCCCACTGTACGACGCACAAACGACGCATGTTGCTTGCGTCGCTTAGGGCCTCCAACACTGGGACCGAGCGCACGGCAGCCGTTCGGGGCAGACCGGCGGACCTGCCGTTCGGCGGACGGCCCCTTCCGTCCCCGTACGGCGCACGGCAGGAGGAACGGCCATGAACACGTCCATCCGTCCGACCACCACCGCCGTCCCGCCCGTGGAGGAGACGCGGTACGAGGAGGAACTGGCCCGTGGCCTCGCCGGCGCCGACGAGGAGGCGTTCGCGGCCATCTACCGGCGCTGGGGCTCCCTCGTGCACACCATGGCGACCCGGTCGCTGGGCGACGCCCATGAGGCCGAGGACGTGACCCAGCAGGTCTTCGTCGGCGCCTGGCGCGGCAGGCACGGCTTCCGGCCCGAACGGGGCGCGCTCGGCGCCTGGCTCGTCGGCATCACGCGCCGTAAGATCGTGGACGCGCTGGCGGCCCGGACACGCCGGCTGTCGCTGATCGAGTCGGCCGCGCAGGACGCCGCACCCGCACGGCTCGTCCAGCAGGCACCGGACGAGATACTCGACCGCGTACTGCTCGTCGACGCGATGTCGCGGCTGCCGCGCGCTCAGCGAGAGGTGCTGTGCATGGCCTTCTACGAGGACCTGACACAGGTTCAGATCGCCGAGCGCACCGGTGTTCCGCTGGGCACGGTCAAGAGCCACGCCCGCCGTGGCCTGCATCGGCTGCGCACGGCCGTCGATCGGGGCGACCCGGGCGTTCCGAGCGACACGGGCGCCACGGGCATCTGACCGGGCCGAAGAAGTGGTGCCGAGAGCGCATCCACGGCACGGCCCACCCGCGAAACCCCGTTGAGACTCCGCAGCAGACAGCGAGAATCCCCCATGGAGGGGTGATCCACATGACCTCCAGGACCATCATCGCCACCGCCGCTTCGGCTGGGGCCTGCGCCCTGGCCCTCGGCGTGGCCGCACCCGCCGCCACGGCCGCTCCCGGACAGGCACAGGGGACGGGCACGGTCTCCGTCTTCCACGGCATCCCCGGCATGACCGTCGACGTGTACGCCAACGGCGACAAGCTGCTCAGCGACTTCAAGCCCGGCACGGTGACCGATGCCCGGTCCCTCGACGCGGGGACGTACGACATCGAGATCTTCCAAGCCGGTCAGGGACCCGACGGGACACCGGCGCTGGAGAAGCAGGTGAAGGTGACCGACGGCGGCAACGCCACCGTCGCCGCCCATCTCTCCGCCACCGGCAGGCCCGAGCTGACGGCGTTCACCAACGACGTCTCGAAGGTGGACGCCGGCAAGGCACGCCTGACGGTCCGCCATGTCGCGGCCGCGCCCGCCGTGGACGTACGGGCCGGCGGGCAGCCCCTCTTCAACGGCCTGACCAACCCCCACCAGGACGCCGCGTCCGTCGACGCCGGCACCGTGAACGCGGACGTCGTCCTCGCCGGTACGGACAAGGTGGCCATCGGGCCGGCCGACCTCGACCTCCAGGAGGGCACGAGCAACGTCGTCTACGCCTGGGGCAGCGCGGCCGACAAGAACCTGGCCCTGGCCACCCAGACCCTGAGCGGAACGGGGACGACGCCTCAGGCGGTGCACGCGGGCGCCGTCGGCGCCGCACCGAACTCCGCCGAGCAGTGGCTGGCCTGGGCCGCCGCGGCCGGAGCGGTCACGGTGACCGGCGCCCTGCTGGTCCACCGGGCCTCCGCCCGGCGTGGCTGACCCCGGCCGGCGGGTGACCGGAGCGGCGACGACGGCCGCCGCTCCGGCGCACGTCCGCGCAGTTCCGGGACCGGTCCCGCCGCGTTTTCGAGCACCGGACGACCGAGTCCGAGACACAGGAGGGCGCAGTGGGCCACGTGGACCCGTCGCACCTGATGGAGCTGGCACTCGGTCACACGGGCGGAGAGGACGACGACGGCGCCCTGCGGCACGTCGCGTCGTGTTCGCGCTGCCGCGGTGAACTGCTGCGCATGACCCGGGTGGTGACCGCCGCGCGCGGCGCGCAGGTGCCGGATCTGCCGGTGTCCCCGCCCGAGCGCGTATGGCAGCGCATCGCCCGGGAAGCGTTCCGGACCGACGACGGGCTGCCGCGCCCGCGCAAGCACTCCCCTCACTCGTACGTCGGCCGGCCGGCCGGCAGCGTCCGGCGCCGGCGGGCGACCGGCACCGGGAGGCGCGCGGGGCTCCTCGCCCTCGCTGCGGCCGTAGCCGTTCTGCTGCGCCGGTGGCTGCGGACAAGCACCGGCCGCGACCTCGCCTGACCGACGCCCCGACCGGCGACGCCGGCCTTCACGATGACGCCACGTGCCCCGAAAGCCTGCTCATCCCTTCTTCAGCAGCCTGGTCGGGAGCGGTGGCCGCCGCCGTACCGGCCGCAGGCGGCTCGGGGACCCTGATCCCACACCGACGGGGCGTCGGCGAAGATGGGGGCGTCCACCGTCCACGCCAGCGAGGAGTCTTCGCGCAGATGGCCACTTCCGCCCCTGGTCCGAGGCCGCCGACGATCGCCGACGTCGCGCGCGTCGCCGGTGTCTCGCGCACGACCGTGTCGCACGCCCTGAACGGACTGGGCAAGGTCGATCCGCGGACCCGGGAGCGTGTCCGGCAGGCCGCGGCGGAGCTGGGATACCGGCCCAACCTGCGGGCGCAGCGGCTGCGGCGAGGGGAGGCGAAGGCCATCGCGCTCGCCTCCTCGATGCCGTTCGCGGTGGCGGGCGGGCCCTCGCGGCTCGGCTTCTACATGGAGGTCGCGGCGGCCGCCGCGGAGAGCGCCCTGCTGCACGACTACGCCCTCGTACTGGTGCCGCCCGTGCAGTCGGGTTCGGCGCTGTACTCCGTGGACATCGACGGGGCCATCGTGGTCGAGCCGGAGGTGGACGACGCGGCCGCCGCCCAGTTGCGCGAGCGGGGACTGCCGTACGTGGCGCTGGGCCGGCCCGTGTCGCCCGACGAGGACGCCCCCTACGTCGATCTGCGCGGCGGCCCGGTGGCGGAGCTGCTGCTCGGTCACCTGCGTGAGCAGGGGGCGCGGCGCCCCGCGCTGATCGTCGGCGCCGGTTCCCGCCACTCGTCCGTCGACGCGCTCGCGGCCTACGAACGGGCCGCCGACCGGTACGGCTGGGAGCCGGTCGTGGCGCGCGTCGCGGAGTCGGGCGGTGAGCGGGCCGGGTACGACGCGTGTGCCGCCCTGCTCGCCGAGCACCCTCGGACCGACGCGGTCTGCGCGCTCGTCGATGCCTTCGCGGTCGGTGCGGTGCGCGCGGTCCGGGACAGCGGGCGGACCGTACCGGACGACGTCATGGTCGTCACCCGCTACGACGGGCTGCGCGCCCGCACCTGCGAGCCGCCGCTGACCGCGGTCGACCTGCACCTGGACCGTGCCGCGTCCGACGCGGTGGAGCTGCTCCTGGCCCGGCTCCGCGGGGACACGGCCACCGCGTCCGTGACGGCGCCCCCGCCGCGGGTGATCGTCCGCGCGTCGTCGGCACGGGTGACCGGCGCCTGAGGAGCGGCGGGGGCCGGACCACCCCTTCCGGGCAGGCTCCCGGAAGCGGGGACCTGCCCGGGGCGAGGCGCCGGGCCGCGGGGCCTCAGAGCCCCAGCATCAGCACCAGCCCCGACACCAGGGCGAAGACCAGGACGAACAGGCGCATCCTGCGGGCGTCCAGGCGGTGGTGGACCAGGCGGCTGAGCCAGGCGCCGACGGCGATGGCCGGGAGGAGCAGGGCCGCCCGGCCCAGTTCGACGGGGGCGGCCTTTCCCGTCGCGAACAGCAGGACCAGGGAGGCCACCTCGCCGACGAGGAAGCAGGCGGCGACCGTCGAGCGGAGTTCGGCGGGCGGCCGGTGCTGGTAGACCAGCGCGAGCGGCGGGCCGCCCACCCCGGTCGCGGTCTCGGTCAGTCCGGTGACCGCGCCCGCGCCGACGTACGCCGCCCGCCCGGGAGCGAACGTGGGGGCGGCGAGGCTGACGACGGCCGCGAGCACCGTGGAGACGCCCACGAAGAGACCGAGGTCGCGTTCCGGGATCAGCCAGAGCAGGGCCAGCCCGGCCGGCGTGGCGGCGAGTCTCGCCCCGGTGATCCAGCCGGCGCCGCGCAGGTCGAGCGACGCCCGTTCGCGCCAGGCGACGTACAGGTTGAGCGGGATCATCGACGCCAGGACGAACACCGGGACCAGGCCGGGATCGACGAACCCGGCGACGGGTGCGACGATCAGCGCGAAGCCGAGTCCGCTGCTGCCCTGCACGAAGGCGGCGACGGCCACCGCCACGGCGAGTACCGCCAGCATCTGTGCGCTCAACGCCGTGCACTCCCCTTCCGGCCCCGGTCGAGTGCCCGGGCCGCCGTGGACGTGGGGTGCACCCGGGTGACGCCGGCCCCGGCGACGGCGGCGCGGGCCAGTCCGGCCGCCCGCTCGACCAGTGCGGCCCCGTCCCAGCCGGTGGGCCGCCCCTGCCACATCCGCAGGCTCCCGGCGACGAACACGGCGGTGATCTGGTCCCGGTTGCCGCGCCGGACGAGTTCCCACGGCAGGTCCCACGACAGGGCCAGTTCCGGGGTGTCGACGTCGACGAGCAGGAAGTCCGCCGCCTTCCCCCGTTCCACGGTGCCGGTGACGGCGCCCAGGCCGACGGCGTCCGCTCCCCCGTGGGTGCCGCGCTCCAGCCAGGTCCACCCGGCGCCGCACGACGAGTCGCCGGTCGCCAGTCCGTACGCGAGCCGCTGGGCGAACTCCGCGGCGTCGGCGAGCCGGAAGCCGTCGCCGCGGGTGCCGTCGGTACCCGTACCGAAGCGCACGCCGCGCTCGGCCATGGCCGTGGCGGGCGCGACCGCGTTGCCCTTCCAGGCGCTCGCCACGGGGTTGTAGCTGACGGCGGTCCCCGTGTCGGCGAGCAGGGTCAGCTCGCGCGGGGTGAGGAGCGTGGCGTGCGCGGCGAGCAGCTGGGGGCCGAGCGCGCCGACCCGGTGCAGGTGCTCCAGGGGCCGCAACCCGTGCCGTACCAGGGAGCGTTCCACGCCGGCGAGGTGTTCGTTGACGTGGATCTGGACGACGGCTCCCGCTTCCGCCGCCATGCGGGCCGTGGCGCGCAGGGTGGGTTCGGTGGCCGCCTCGGGGATGGACACGGCCAGGGAGGGGTGTACGAGGGCGTCGCCGGTCCAGCGGGCGAGGTGCTTCTCCGCGCTCTCCAGGACGGCCGGATCCGCGGTGCCGTCCTGACCGTCCGGGCCGTCCGCGTCGTTGCAGACCAACCCGAGTACGCAGCGTATCCCGGCGTCTCGCGCGGCCGAGGCGACCACGTCCACGTCGACGTCGGCGCGGGTGCCGGCGTCGGCGACGGTGGTGAAGCCGCCGCGCAGGGCTTCGAGCGCCGCCAGTTTGGCCGCCGTGTAGGCCGACTCCTCGTCCAGCGCGCCCTCCAGCGGTACCCAGACCCTCCGGAAGATCTCGGAGGGCTCCCCGAAGGCGAGTGCGGCGCCGAAGCTCTGGGTGAGGTGGTGGTGGGCGTCGACGAAGCCGGGCATCAGCAGGTGGCCGGGCATGGGGACGGCGTCCAGATGCGGGTGGCTGCGGGCCAGTTCGTCCGCCGGGCCCACGGCGGCGAAGCGGCCGTCGTCGACCACGACCGCCCAGCCGTCGACGGGGCCTTCGGGCAGCAGCACCGAGCCCGGTACGAGCAGGATCGGGCCGGGGTGGGCGAGGGCGTCTCGGGCGGGTCGGTTCATCGGTCGCTTCCTGTGCGCGGTGTGGTCAGGCGGGCGACGACGCCGGGCCTGACGTGGTGGAAGAGGAGGTTGAGGACGACGGCCGTGAACGTGCCGACGGCGACGCCGCTTTCCAGGAGGATGCGGACGTTCGGCGGGAAGCCCCCGTACACGCCGGGGACGAGGATGGGCAGCAGCCCGAGGGCGAGGGCGACGGCGCAGACGAACGTGCTGGTGTGCCGGTCGAGGTCGGACCTGCCGAGCATCTGGACGCCGAGCACGGTGATGACGCCGAAGACGACCATGGCGGTGCCGCCGACGACCGGGGTGGGGATCACGCTGATCGCGCGGGTGACGGGGGCGAGGACGCCGATCGCGACGAGTACGGCGCCCGCGGCGGCGGTGACGAAGCGGCTGCGCACGCCGGTCACGCGGACGATGCCGATGTTCTCGCCGCTGGTGACCATGAGCGGCAGTCCGAAGAAGCCGCCGAAGAGCGAGGTGAGCGCGTCGCCGCGGACGGTTCTGGGCACGTCGGTCCGGGCGTCGATCCGCTTGCCCACGGCCTCGGCGTTGATGACGGTCTGGCCGGTGGCCTCGGCCATGGAGGCCAGGGTGTACAGCATCAGGGGCAGCGCGGCGACGAGGTTGAACTGGGGCGAGCCGAAGGGCATCAGGTGCGGCAGGTTCACCAGGCCGCCGCCCATCGCGTCGGCGCCCGTCCCGTCGACCGCGCCGGTCACGGCCGCGAGGACGGCACCGGCCAGCAGGCCGAGCATCACGGCGAGTTGGCGCAGGATGCCGGTGAAGAACAGGTAGAAGACGACGGTGAACCCGATCGTGGCCAGGCCGAGGCCCAGATCGCCGGGGTCGGCGAAGCCGGGCGAGCCGGGCTGGCCGGTGACGAGCACGGCACCGACCTTCACCAGGTTGACGCCGACGATGACGATCATGGTGCCGATGACGAGGGCGGGGAAGTACGCGAGGAGCCGGGAGAAGAGGGGCAGCACGACGAAGGTGAACACCGCCGTGAGGATCACCGCGCCGGTGGCGGTACGCAGGCCGTGCTGTTCGGCGATGGCGAGGAAGAGGATGAGCGGCGCCCCGCCCGGCAGCATCACGAACGGCAGGCGGGGCCCGAACTTCCAGAAGCCGAGCGACTGGACGAGGGAGCCGGCGCCGGAGAGCACGAACGCCGCCGAGAGCAGGTCGACGGTGAGGGCGGTGCCGAGACCGAGGGTGGCGCTCATCAGGAAGATCGCCGAGATGGGGGTCGCGGCCATGACGAGGACGTGCTGGACGCCGAAGAGCAGGATCCGGCCGAGCGGACGCGCCTCGTCCACGGGGTGCACCTTGTCCCGCGCCTCGTCCACGGGGTGCACCTTGACCCGGTCGTCGTCCTCACCGGCCGGGAACGGAGCTACGGCATCGGCCGGGGACGGGGGGCGGGGCTCGGGGTCGTGCGGGGCGGGGGCGGGCGTCGGTAGCGGGGCTGCCGGAGGGTGGTTCTGACGGGGAGTGGACACGTTTCGGGGCTCCGTTCGGGCATACGGGCACGTTCGGATTCTCAGCCGCGATCCGGCCCTGGACGGAGAGCCAAATCGATTTGGCCAAATCGATTTGGCCGCCAGTATGCGGAGCCTCGCACCCGGCGTCAAGGTCGAGGGCGGCCGCCCGTTCTCCACGGCGCCCGGGACGGACGCCGTACGACGGACGCCGTACGAGGGGGACCATACGGACGACCGGGACGGGCCGCAGGAACGGGTCGCGGCACGAGCGCCGTACGGGCGGGAGCCGGTGCTCGGCCCCCGCCCGCGGGTCGGTCCGGGAGACGCGGACCGGGAGGTCAGCGCTTCATGAGGGCGAAGACTCCCCAGCCGAGGTACTCACGTCCGTAGCGCGCGTAGCGGGCGGGCTCGGTGTTCAGCTCGTCCCGTACCTCGGCGGCGAGTTCGTCGTCACCGTTCCGATCGAGCCAGCGGCGCATGGTGAGCCACTGGGCGGCGACGTAGCGGTCCCAGTCGTCCTGGTCGGCGAGCGTCATCTCCACGACGTGGTACCCGAGTTCCCGGAACCGCTCGATCAGCCCGGGCAGGGGCAGGAAGTCGGCGGCGGAGGCGGCGTGGCAGGCCCGGGCGGTCGCCTCGTCCGGAGGGGTCCGCCGCCAGTAGGGCTCGCCGATCAGCGTCATGCCTCCGGGGCGGAGGCTGCGGTCGAGCAGTTCGGCCGTTCCGGCGACGCCGTCGCCGATCCACGTGGCGCCGACGCAGGCGGCCAGATCCACCGGCTCGTCCGCCACGTGACCGGCGGCGTCACCGTGCACGAACTCGACCCGGTCCGTGACGCCGAGTTCGGCGGCGCGGGCCCTGGCCCGCTCGGTGAACACCGTGCTGATGTCGACCCCGGTGCCGGTGATGCCCAGGTCACGCGCCCAGGTGCAGAGCAACTCGCCCGAGCCGCAGGCCAGGTCGAGCACCCGTGTCCCGGGGGCGAGGCGGAGGGATTCACCCAGGGCGGCGAGCTTGCCGGCGGTCAGTGGATTGTGGATCCGGTGACCGCTCTCGCGGATGGTGAAGATGCGGGGAAGGTCCATGATCTGATTCCTCACTGTCATGCCTCGGAGTGCGGGGACTGCCGGGAAGCGCGCACCGGGCACGCGAGGGGACGGCCGCGTCGGGCGGCCCGGACGCGGGCGGCCGGGGGGATGACGCGTCCGGGAGGAGGGGGAACGGACGGGTGTGGAGCGACTTGACGCGACAAGGTGGAGACCCTTGAACGGGGGCCCCGCCGGACGCAGGCGTGCCGTTGACACTCCTCGGCGGGAGGAAGGCAGGCGAGGGTCAGGACGAGGCCCGGGAGGTGAGGATGGTCCGGGCACCGCACACGGCGGGCGTCTCGGCGACAGTCATCGACACACCTCCTCGGATCTCCGTGAGCGAACGATCTTCACTCGGCCGCCCACGGTAGCACCGCCCGTGGAACGTCGGCGCGAACAGTCGTTGACAAGTGCGCCGCCCTACCCGAATCCTGGCATGCGCACGTTCACAGCAGGCGCCACGCACCACGCGGCGTGCACCCCGCACCACGCACCCCGCGCCCGCACCCCCCGACCGTCACACCGTCTTCAATCGGAAGGACACGGCATGGCGCAGAAGATCGAGATCCGTCCGCTGGACAAGAAGGAAACCACCGGCGACAGCAACAGTCAGGGCGCCTGAGGCGTAGGGCGTGGTCCGGCGCCGTCGCGGCGCCAGACCATGCTCTGCCCGGCCTCCGCCGGCGTCTGCGGCTCGTCCGGTTCGACGCGGAGCAACCGGTACCCCAGCCGGGGCGGGATCTCCGCGCTGCGGACGTTGGCCCGGTCGCAGTGGATCTCCATCGCCTCGATGCCGGGCAGCCGGAGGCCTTCCTCGGTCAGCGCGGCCGCCGCCCGGGTGGCGAGTCCGCGGCCGGTGGCCGGGGAGCAGACCCAGTAGCCGATCTCCAGGACGCCCGCCCCGCCGTTCGGGAACATCGCGCCCCCGCCGATCACCGCGTCGAGGCGGTCCGGCGGCGTGAGCACGTAGACGAACGACCGGCCCGCGTCCCAGTCCGCGTCCTGTTCGGCGCGGAACCTCTCCGTCTCCTCCCGGGTCGGCGGATGCCGGGCCCAGCGCAGCCACTTGCCCAGGTGCTCGACGTCGGCGGCGACCGCGTCGATGAACGCGGCGTCGGGCACCAGCGAGCGCCGTCGCAGTACGGAACCGTCCGGCAGGGTGATGTTCTCGCGCGGAAGCCTGGAATCGGAAAGGGTGCCCTCGGTCATGTCTGCATCCTGGCCCACCCGGCCCGGCACCTGAAGAGGGCCGTCGTGCCGAGGCCCCGGCGGTCCTCCGACGGGGCGCCCGCCTCGGGGAGCCACCCTCAGGCGGGCTGTCCCGGAGAGGAGCGGCCGGCCCGTCGGGTGAAGCGCCGCAGTCCGCGGCGGGTGGGCTTGAGGGGCTTGTCCTCGGGCGCGACCGGCGCCGCTTCCGGGGACGGCGCCGTGCCGGGGCCCGCGGTCAGGGCCGCGGGCGCCGACGACCGGGTGACCGGGCGGCCGCCCTGGGCGAGCCGGCTCCGTACGGCCTGGGCCATGGCCTGGTGGGCCGGCTCCCGCAGCAGGCCCGCCGAGGACAACCGCTCCCACATGTGCAGGAGTTCCTGTCCCCGGGTGGCCACCTGGCCCTCGTCCCACAGCCGTTGCCACGCCGCGGTGGCGCGGGCCACGTCGGGGGCGGCCCGGTTCAGGTCGGTGCGGCAGCGGATGCGGGCGACGGTCAGCGCCAGGACGGTGGAGAGCATGTGGTCGCCGCGCAGGTACGCGAGGTACGCCTCGATCGCCCTGGCCTCCAGGGAGAGTTCGTCCTCCGCGCCGCGCCGCAGCGTGAGGTGCTCCCGCAGGGCACTGGCGAGGACGAACGCGGCGTGCAGTTCCTCGCGCTGCGCGTGCTGGATGATGCGCTCGACGCGGGCGAGCGGGGGGAAGCCGGCCTCTTCCGCTGCGGTGCGTTCACGGCCGGGCGGCAGGTCGTCCTCGTCGGCGATGGTCCGGCTCGACCCGTCGGGGTGCACCCGCAGCCGCGCCACCTGCTGCACGGTGCGGTCGATGACGGTGGCAGCGACCGGCGCCCCCAGCGTGCGGGCGAACATGGCGACGGCGTCGAGGATGGCCTCGTTGGGCGGCCGCATGCCGCCCATCTCCAGCAGGTGACCGTTGACCACCGTCGATCCGTCCTCGGCCACGTAGGCGTCGAGGCGGATCAGCGGCTGGGCACCGAGCGCGGGCAGGTTCCCCTCGTCACGGGGGGTCAGCGAGTGGGTCATCGGCTCATACTCCGGGACGTACGACGCCGAGGACGGGCATGGAGGCGGCCGGCGCGGTGGTGATGCTGCGGCCGGGCCGCGGTGCGTGGACGATCTGTCCGCCTCCGATGTACATGCCCACGTGGGTGGCGTCGTTGAAGTAGATGATCAGGTCTCCGGGGCGGGCGGAGGAGAGGCTGACGCGGGTGAGGCCGGCCCACTGCGCCTGCGAGGTGCGCGGGACGGGGTGCCCGGCGGCGGCCCATGCCGCGGAGGTGAGTCCGGAGCAGTCGTACGAGGACGGACCCACCGCTCCCCACACGTACGGCTTGCCGATCTGCGCCATGGCGAAGCCGACCGCCTTGCCCGCGGCGCCGCTGACCTGCGTCCCGCCGCCCGGCGCCGCCCGCTTGCCCTTCCCCTTGCCCACCGAGCCGCCGGACGGGCCACCGGACTGCGTCCACCTGGCCTCGGCCTGCTTCGCCCGCTCCCTTTCCAACCGGGCCAGTCTGCGGGTCTGTTCCTCCTCGAGTCCCGCCTCGATCCGCTCGGCCGCGGAGATCTTCTTCTCGATCTTCTGCTTGGCCGATGCCTTGTCCGCGCGGCTGCGCTTCAGTTCCCGCAGTTCCTTCGCGGCGGCGTCGGTCTGCTCGCTCAGCTTCTCGCGGGCGGTCTTCTGTGTCTCGGAGACGTTGACGAGGCCGCGCATGGCCTGGCGGGCCTGGGAGGCCTCGTCGAGGGCTCCCTCCGGGTGGTCGCCGAGCAGCAGCTGGATGCCGGTGGCGGCGAGGTCGCCGCCGCGGTACTGGGTGCGGGCGGCCGCGCCGGCGAGGTCGCGCAGGTCCTTCACCCGCTGCTCGGCCCGGGTCAGGTCCTTGCGCAGGGTCGTCAGCCGCTTCTCCTGCCCGGCCGCCTTCTCGTTCGCCGCGTTGTACGCCTCGGTGGCCACCTCCGCCTCGCGGTAGAGGCCGTCCAGTTCGCTGCGGATGTCCTCGATCGACTTGTCGGTGTGCGGATCGGGTTCGCTCGGGGCCGCGTGACCGGGGCCGGGCGACAGGACGATCGCGCAGACGAGGGCTGCCGTGACACCCCGACTCCGTAACCGTCTGCCGCCGGTCGACACGTTCATGAACTCCACTCTCAGAGGTCGCGTGCGGGCGCGGCCCGGGCGGACGGCTGCCGCCGCGACTGTCACCGCGGTTCACACGGTGGGCCGTTCGAGCCTTGAACACACTACCTTCCCCCGAACGGCCCTCCACGGTGTCCCCGCGCGTGTCAGGTTGCTCACACGCACCCTGTTCACCGAGCGGTCGTCAGCTGCGCCAGGTGTCGTTGAGCGTGGTCTTCGCGGTGTTCACCGTCGCGGTGCGGTTGACGCCGCTTTCCCAGGTCACGTTGCCCGCCGCGTCCTTGCGGAGGTACTTGTACGCGAAGGACGTACCCGCGGGGAGGTCCACGTCCCGCTTCCACACCGGGTAGGCGGCCGGGTCGAGTTTCAGGGCGCTGCCCGGGTTCCAGTTGCCGAGCTCCGGCCGGTTGCCGGTCACGTAGATGTCCTGGCCCCAGGTGGTGGTGGCGTTGACCGCGAAGGACACGTTGGAGGCGACCGGGTCCGGGTCGGCGGGGCCGTTCGTGCCGTCGCAGGTACGGGCGCCCACGTGCAGGGCCACGGCCGTGCCCGCTCCCAGGGTCGCTGTGAACCGGCCTGCCCCGTCGACCGTCACACCTTTGCCCGTCTGGACATCGCAGTATTCACCTGCGGGCAGCGACGTCTGGAACGTGCGGGTCAACGAGGTGCCCTCGTGGTTGATGGCGACGTACGCCTTCGGGCCGCGTCCGAAGGCGATCTGGTCACCGCCGTTGTCCCACCAGTCGGTGACGGCCTGGCCGCGGGCGGTGTTGCGGAAGCCGACCATGGAGGAGATCTCGCGCCAGGCGTGCTGGCACTTCCAGCCGTCGTTGTAACACGCGTTCACCTGGCCGCCGTTCGGCGGGCCGGCGTCGTGGTCGGTGAACTCGTAGCCGGAGTGGACGTCGGGGCTGCCGTAGGGCCAGGCCAGCATGAACACGTGCGCCAGGGTGTAGGCGGCCCCGTCCTTGTAGGTGAGGGTCTCGCCGTTGCGCTCGGTGTCGTGGTTGGTGACGAAGACGGCCGACCCGCCGGAGGACATGTAGCCCCAGGATTCGCCGAAGTTCTTCAGGGACGCGAGGTTCTCACTGTTGAACATCCGCTTGAGGTCCCGTGCGTAGCGGAACTCCTGCACGTCGCCGCTGCCGAGGTACTCGGTCGGGGAGACGGCCTCGCCCGCGCCGTAGATCGCCTCGTGCTTCCAGTACACGTCCGGCTTGGTGAGCCGGGACTTGATGGCGGCCAGGTCGCCGGCGGCCATGTGTTTGGACGCGTCGATCCGGAAGCCGTCGACGCCGAGGGACAGCAGGTCGTTCAGGTATCCGGCGATCTTTCCCCGTACGTGGTCCTCGCCGGTGTCCAGGTCCGCGAGGCCGACCAGCTCGCACTCCTGGACGTTGCGGCGGTCGCCGTAGTTGCTGATCTGCGAGGTGCAGTTGTCGAGGTCGCTCGACGAGTACAGGCCGGGGTAGTCGTACTTGGTGTACGACGATCCGCCGGTGCCCGTGCCGCTGCCGGCCGACATGTGGTTGATGACCGAGTCGGCGATGACCTTCACCCCTGCCGCGTGGCAGGTGTCGACCATGCTCCCGAACTGGGCGCGGTCGCCGAGGCGGCCCGCGATCCGGTAGCTGACCGGCTGGTACGAGGTCCACCACTGGCCGCCCTGGATGTGCTCCTGGGGCGGTGAGACCTGGACGAAGCCGTAGCCGGCCGGGCCGAGGGTGTCGGTACAGGCCTTGGCGACGGAGC
Source organism: Streptomyces sp. BK208 (assembly GCF_004364245.1). GTDB lineage: Bacteria > Actinomycetota > Actinomycetes > Streptomycetales > Streptomycetaceae > Streptomyces. Next base: position 803,593 of record NZ_SOAV01000001.1, read on the forward strand.
TGAACTTCCACTCGAACATCACCGCGGTGACGTCCTTGTCTCCGGGCGGGGTCGCCCGGGCCGGTGCCGCGGTGGCGACGAGGCTGCCGGCCAGACCGGCGGTGAGTGCGAGCGCGGTGGCGGTGACTCTTCGTGCCGCGCTGGTGTTCCCGTGCATGGAGTCTCCCGTGTGAGGGTGCGGGTGTCCCGGGGGTGCCGACGGATGCCTGGGGAGGAGTCGGCACATGCTTGCAATGTGTTGCAGCAATATTTCTGCAACCGCTTGCGCTGGTGACCGTAGATGCGGTGTTCAACCACGGTCAACCCTCTGTGCACGGTGGAAAGTTGAAGCGCGACCCCTTTACGGCTCCCCCGCACACGGGTAACTTCCGGCTGCCGTAAGGACTTTCTGCAATTTTCCGTTCCTCCTTTCAGCCGCTGGTCGTCCTTCCCTTCACCTGCCGGTCGTTCTCCCTCCCACCCGCTGGGCGTTCGCCGGCCGTGCCCGCCGCTCCGCCTCCCTGGAGACACGCATGAGACGCATGAGACACCTCCGCAAGCGGCTGCGACGGCCGTTGGCCGCGGCCGTCGCGACCGCCGCCATCCTCACGGTGCCGACCACCGCGCCGGACACCCCCACCGCGACGGCGGCGGCCGCGGCCGGCAACACGGCGACCGTCTTCTACTACACGGGGACGAAGGGCTGGGACCGGTACCACCTGCACTACGCCCCCGACGGCGGCTCCTGGACCGAGGTCCCCGGAGCGGCGATGGAGAGCGCGTGCACCGACTGGGTGAAGAAGACGGTCACCCTCGGGAGCGCGGCGGGCCTGCGGGCCACCTTCAACGACGGTGCGGGGACCTGGGACAACAACGGGGGCGAGAACTACGCCCTGGGGACCGGCGAGATCACGGTCAAGGACGGCGTGGTCGCGCACTCCGACCCCTGCGGCGCGGGCACGGACCCCGGCGGCCCCGCGCCGGGTGACGGCCACCGGACCACCGTCTACTACTCCACCCGGTCCCTCGGCTGGACCACCGTCAACATCCACTACCGGCCCGCGGGCGGCTCCTGGACCGCCGTTCCGGGAGTCGGCATGCGGGCGGCCTGCGCCGGCTGGTGGCGGACGGACCTCGACCTGGGCGCGGCCACCTCGTCGCAGGCCGCGTTCAACAACGGCAACGGCGTGTGGGACAACAACCGGGGCGCGGACTACGCCCTGCCCGCCGGCGTCACCACCGTCGCCGACAACACGGTCACCGCGAACGCCGAGAACCCCTGCGCCGAGGAGGTGCCCGACACACGGGCACCGACCGTTCCCGCCGGGGTGAGCGCGAAGGCCGACGGCGTGTCCGTCCTGCTCACCTGGGAGCCGTCCACCGACGCCACCGGGGTCGCCGGGTACCAGGTGACGCGCACCGGAGGCACCAGGGGCGGGGTCGTGAGCGACGTCGGCTCCACCGTCTTCCCGGACACGGGCTTGGAGGAGAACACGACCTACACCTACACCGTCAGGGCCGTGGACGCGGCGGGCAACGTCTCCGCGGCCTCGGCCGCCGCGATCGCCACCACCGGCACGACGCCTGCGTCGCCCACCGCGGGCAAGCCCCTGGCCACCGATCCCCGCAAGGACCCGATCTACTTCGTCCTCACCGCCCGTTTCGACGACGGCGACGCCTCCAACAACCGCGGGGGCGGCCAGCACGGGAAGTCCGGCAACGCGGCGAACGACGACCCCATGTTCCGGGGCGACTTCAGGGGGCTGGTCGACAAGCTCGACTACATCAAGGGACTCGGCTTCTCCGCCGTGTGGATCACACCCGTGGTCCTCAACCGATCGGACTACGACTACCACGGCTACCATGGCTACGACTTCTACCGGGTCGACCCGCGGCTCGAGTCCGCCGGCGCCTCCTACCAGGATCTCATCGACGCGGCCCACGCCAAGGGCATGAAGATCTACCAGGACGTCGTCTACAACCACTCCTCCCGCTGGGGAGCCAAGGGTCTGTTCACGCCGACCGTCTACGGGGTGCGCGACTCCCAGTGGAGCTGGTACTACGACGAGAGGCAGGCCGGCTTCGAGTACGACGGCCTGACCGTCGAGCCCAAGAGCGGCAAGTCGTACTACAACGGCGACCTGTGGTCCACGGCCGAGCCCAGTGGCAACACCTGCGTCGACTGGGGCAGACCCACCGGCGCCAGGAGTCCCGAGGGCTACACGATCTACAACTGCCAGTGGCCAGGACCGACGTCCGGCATGTTCCCCAAGGCGCTGTACCACAACTGCTGGATCGGCAACTGGGAGGGCGAGGACTCGCGTTCGTGCTGGCTGCACGAGGACCTCGCCGACTTCGACACCGAGAACCCGCAGGTGCAGAACTACCTCGTCGGCGCCTACGACAAGTACATCGACATGGGCGTCGACGGCTTCCGCGTCGACACGGCCGTGCACATCCCGCGTACCACCTGGAACCGCCGTTTCCTGCCCGCGATCCAGGAGCGCGTCGCCCGGCAGCACGGCACCGAGGCCGCGCGGAACTTCTTCGTCTTCGGCGAGGTGGCCGCCTTCGTCAACGACAAGTGGAACCGCGGCTCGGTCAACCACTCGGCGCAGTTCTACACGTGGAAGGAGCGCAAGGAGTACAGCGCCGACGACGAGAAGGCCGCGCTGGAGATGTACGAGTACGAGCAGCAGCAGGGCACCGGGAACCAGCCCACCTCCACCAACGCCTTCCTGGAGGGCAACAGCTACCACACCCCTGACCACAGCCGCTTCTCCGGCATGAACGTCATCGACATGCGCATGCACATGAACTTCGGTGACGCGAGCAACGCGTTCCACAACGGCAAGGACTCCGACGACAGCTACAACGACGCCACCTACAACGTCGTGTACGTCGACAGTCACGACTACGGCCCCAACAAGAGCAGCGAACGCTACGCGGGCGGCACCGACGCCTGGGCCGAGAACATGTCCCTGATGTGGACCTTCCGCGGCATCCCGACGCTGTACTACGGATCGGAGATCGAGTTCCAGAAGGGCAAGAAGATCGACTGCGGCCCCACCTGTCCCCTCGCGACGACGGGCCGCGCCTACTACGGCGGTCACCTGGCCGGCGACGTCACGGCCTCCGACTTCTCCACGGTGGACTCGGCCACCGGTGCCGTCGCCACGACGCTGGCACAACCCCTGGTCAAGCACGTGCAGCGGCTGAACCGGATCCGCCGGGCCGTACCCGCCCTGCAGATGGGCCAGTACTCCACGGACGGCATCACCGGTGACATGGCCTTCAAGCGGCGCTACACCGGGGGCGGCACGGACAGCTTCGCCCTCGTCACCGTCTCCGGCGGCGCCACGTACAGCGGCATCCCCAACGGCACGTACCGGGACGCGGTCACCGGAGACACCAGGACCGTCACGGACGGCCGGCTCACCGTCGCCGCGCCGGGCAAGGGCAACCTGCGGGTGTACGTCCTGTGCGGTACCGGAAAGATCGGGACGGACGGTCCCTACCTGAAGCCCTGAGGCAGGCCGCCGGAACCCCGGGGACCGCACCCCGGGGTTCCGGGACCGGAGCAAGCCGCTTGCGGTGTTTGCGTTAGCCTTTCGTCTGTGACGCGACGACTTGCTCAGGTGGCGAAGAAGGTTGGGGTCAGCGAGGCCACGGTCAGCCGGGTGCTCAACGGGAAGCCGGGGGTGTCCGAGTCGACCCGGCAGTCCGTGCTGAGCGCGCTGGACGTGCTGGGCTACGAGCGTCCCACCCAGCTGCGGGGCGAGCGGGCCCGCCTGGTCGGGCTGGTGCTGCCGGAGCTGCAGAACCCCATCTTCCCGGCGTTCGCCGAGGTCATCGGCGGTGCGCTGGCGCAGCAGGGACTGACTCCGGTGCTGTGCACCCAGACCAAGGGCGGCGTCTCCGAGGCCGACTACGTCGAGCTGCTCCTCCAGCAGCAGGTCTCCGGGGTCGTCTTCGCGGGCGGGCTGTTCGCGCAGGCCGACGCCCCGCACGACCACTACCGGCTGCTGGCCGAGCGGAACATCCCCGTGGTGCTCATCAACGCGTCGATCGAGAACCTCGACTTCCCGTGCATCGCGTGCGACGACGCCGTGGCCGTCGAGCAGTCCTGGCGGCATCTGGCGTCCCTGGGGCACGAGCGCATCGGCCTGGTCCTGGGCCCCTCCGACCACATCCCCTCTCGCCGGAAGCTGGCCGCCGCCAGGGACGCGGCCCGCGCCGCACACACGGAACTGCCCGAGGAGTACGTCGAGCGGGCCATGTTCTCCCTGGAAGGCGGCCAGGCAGCCGCCTCGCGTCTTCTCGACCGCGGCGTCACCGGCATCATCTGCGCCAGCGACCCCCTCGCCCTCGGCGCCGTCCGCGCCGCCCGCCGACGCGGCCTGCACGTCCCCCACGACGTCTCCGTCGTCGGCTACGACGACTCCGCCTTCATGACCTGCACCGAACCACCCCTCACCACCGTCCGCCAGCCCATCGAGTCCATGGGACGCGCCGCCGTCGACCTCCTCTGCGCCCAGATCCAGGGCACCGAAGTCCCGCACGGCGAGCTGCTCTTCGAACCCGAACTCGTCGTCCGCGGCTCCACGGCACAGGTTTCCGCCCGGTAACGGGATCTCGCCCCACCTCTGCCCGCAAGTTGTTTGCGGGAATTGACAGTGGCTTGCGGCTGCCGAACGTAGCGCCTGAAAGTCGCTGATCCGAGGCACAGGCCGGTGTGCGCTCGACTTTCTCCCTCCACGTCCCGCGCCGACGTGCGCCAATTTCCGGCTGCACGTTCTGTAGACGACTCGACACTTCTCTGCAACTCTCTGAGCGCTCAACGTAAATGTCGGAGAACATCGAGTGTCTACCTGATGTGGGGACAGATGAGAAACCGGAACTGGAGATCGCGTGCCCTGTGCTCCGTGGTCGCGGCCAGTCTCCTGGCGCTGGGAGGACCGCTGCTGTCTGCCACGGCAGCCGGTGGTCCCGACATCGCCGTGGGAGACGCCACGGCGGCGAGCAGCTCGCACGGTGAGTACGGCGCCGCCAACGTCACCGACGGCAACCAGGGTTCGTACTGGCAGAGCGCCGGCAGCAGCCTGCCCCAGTGGGTCCAGACCGATCTCGGCGCCACCGAGCGCATCGACGAGGTCGTCCTGCGACTGCCCGCGGGCTGGGAGAGCCGCCGGCAGACCCTCTCCGTCCAGGGGAGCACCGACGGCACGAGCTTCAGCACGCTGAAGACGTCGGCCACCTACGCGTTCGACCCGGGTTCGGGCAACACGGTCACCGTGTCCTTCCCCGCCACCCGAACCCGGTTCGTGCGGGTGGACATCACGGCGAACACCGGCTGGCAGGCGGCTCAGCTCTCCGAGCTGGAGGTGCACGCGGCCGGGGAGTCGTCCACGAACCTCGCCGCCGGCCGGCGTCTGACGGCGAGCGGTTCGACGGGCGCGTACACCCCGGGCAACGCCAACGACGGCAACAAGGGCACCTACTGGGAGAGCACCAACGACGCCCTGCCGCAGTGGCTCCAGGCCGACCTGGGCTCCTCGCGCCGCATCGACCGCGTGGTCCTGCGGCTGCCGGACGGCTGGCCGTCCCGCAGCCAGACCCTGAAGATCCAGGCCAGTGACAACGGCTCGGAGTTCACCGACCTGACCGCCGCCAAGGCGTACACCTTCGACCCGGCGGGCGGCCAGACGGCGACGATCACCTTCGACGCGGCCACCACGCGCTATGTGCGGGTGCTGGTGACGGCCAACACCGGCCGGCCCGCCGCCCAGATCTCCGAGCTGGAGGTCTACGGCCCGCAGACGGGTGACACGCAGGCGCCCACGGCCCCGGCGAACCTCGCGTTCACCGAACCGGCCACCGGACAGATCAGGCTGACCTGGAACGGGTCCTCGGACGACACGGCCGTCACGGGGTACGACGTCTACGCCGACGGCAAGCTGCTGACCTCGGTCGCGGGTGACGTCACGACGTACACGGACACCAGGCCGACCGGTACGACGGTCACCTACTACGTGCGCGCCAGGGACGCGGCCGGCAACCAGTCGGGCAACAGCAACTCCGTGACCCGCCGCGCCGACACCGGCGACACGCAGGCGCCCACCGCGCCCTCGAACCTCACCCTGACCGAGCCGGCCGGCGGACAGGTCAAGCTGACCTGGACCGCGTCGAGCGACGACAAGGGTGTCACCGGGTACGACGTCTACGCCGACAACCAGCTCCGCAAAAGCGTCGCCGGTGACGTCACGACCTTCACCGACACCCAGCCGGCGTCGGCCACCGTGACCTACTTCGTGCGGGCCAGGGACGCGGCGGGCAACGTGTCGGGCAACAGCAACCCGGTGATCCGCAACGGCACCGGCAGCGGGTCGAACCTGGCCGTCGGCAAGCCGATCAGCGCCTCGTCCTTCATCCACACCTACGTCGCCGGGAACGCCAACGACAACAACACGTCGACCTACTGGGAGGGAGCGGCGGGCAGTTACCCGAACACGCTGACCCTCAAGCTGGGCGCGAACGCGGACGTCGACCGCGTCGTGCTGAAGCTCAACCCCGACGCCGGCTGGTCGAAGCGCACCCAGAACATCCAGGTGCTGGGCCGCGCCCAGGACGCCTCGGGCTTCACCTCCCTCGTGGACGCCAAGGACTACGTCTTCGACCCGGCGAGCGGCGGCAACAGCGTCTCCGTACCCGTCGGCAAGCGGGCCGCGGACGTGCAGCTGCGGTTCACCGCCAACACGGGGGCGACGGCCGGACAGGTGGCCGAGTTCGAGGTCATCGGCACCCCGGCACCCAACCCGGACCTGGCGGTGACCGGGCTGACCACGTCTCCCGCCTCCCCCGTCGAGTCGGACGAGATCACGGTGTCCGCGACGGTCGCCAACAGCGGCGCGGCGGACGCCCCGGCCGGCAAAGTGGCCCTCAGGCTCGGTGACACCAGGGTCGCCACCGCCGCCGTCCCCGCTCTGAAGGCGGGCGCGCAGAGCACGGTCAGCGCGTCCGTCGGGACCCGCGACGCCGGTTCGTACACACTGAGCGCCGTCGCCGACGAGGCGAACGAGATCATCGAGCAGAACGAGACCAACAACACCTACACCCGGCCCGACCCGCTGGTGGTCAAGCCGGTGCAGAGCTCCGACCTGGTCGCCGCCGCCGTCACCACCTCGCCGTCCAGTCCGGCCGCCGGTGACGACGTGACCTTCAAGGTCGCCCTCAAGAACCAGGGCACCCGGGACTCCGCGGGCGGCAGCCACGCGGTGAGCGTCGCCCTGCTCGACGCCAAGGGCGCCACCGTCAAGACGCTGACCGGCGCGCACTCCGGTGTCGTCGCCGCGGGCTCGACCGCCCCGGCCGTGAGCCTCGGCACCTGGAAGGCGGCCAACGGCTCGTACTCCCTGAAGGTCACGGTCGCCGACGACGCGAACGAACTGCCGGTCAAGCGGGGGAACAACACGTCCACCCAGCCCCTGTTCGTCGGGCGCGGCGCGAACATGCCGTACGACATGTACGAGGCGGAGGACGGGACGGTCGGCGGCGGCGCCACGGTCGTCGGGCCCAACCGGACGATCGGTGACATCGCGGGCGAGGCGTCCGGCCGCAAGGCCGTCCACCTGGACAGGACCGGCGAGTACGTCGAGTTCACCACCAAGGCGGACACCAACACCCTGGTGACCCGCTTCTCGATCCCGGACGCGCCGGGCGGTGGCGGCACCGACGCCACACTGAACGTGTACGTGGACGGCGTCATGAAGAAGGCGCTGTCGCTGACGTCGAAGTACGCCTGGCTGTACGGTGCCGAGGCCTCACCGGGCAACTCCCCCGGTGCGGGGGCCCCGCGGCACATCTACGACGAGGCGCACCTCCTGCTGGGCGAGACGGTCCCGGCGGGCAGCACGATCCGGCTGCAGAAGGACGCGGCGAACACCTCCGACTACGCGGTCGACTTCGTCAACCTGGAGCAGGTCTCCGCCGTCCCGAACCCCGACCCCTCGGCGTACGCGGTGCCGGCCGGGTTCACGCACCAGGACGTGCAGAACGCGCTCGACAAGGTCCGCATGGACACCTCCGGCAAGCTGGTCGGGGTCTACCTGCCGGCCGGCGACTACCAGACGTCGAGCAAGTTCCAGGTGTACGGCAAGGCGGTGAAGGTCGTCGGCGCCGGTCCCTGGTTCACGAAGTTCCACGCGCCCTCGACGCAGGACAACACCGACGTCGGCTTCCGGGCGGAGGCGAGCGCGAGGGGCTCGACGTTCGCGAACTTCGCCTACTTCGGCAACTACACGAGCCGGATCGACGGGCCGGGCAAGGTGTTCGACTTCTCCAACACCTCGGACATCGTGATCGACAACATCTGGAACGAGCACATGGTGTGCCTGTACTGGGGCGCCAACACGGACCGGATGACGATCAAGAACTCCCGGATCCGCAACATGTTCGCCGACGGCATCAACATGACCAACGGCTCCACCGACAACCTGGTGTCCAACAACGACGCCCGGGCGACCGGTGACGACAGCTTCGCGCTCTTCTCGGCGATCGACGCGGGCGGCGCGGACATGAAGAACAACCTGTACGAGAACCTGACGACGACGCTGACCTGGCGTGCCGCGGGTCTGGCCGTCTACGGCGGCTACAGCAACACCTTCCGGAACATCCACATCGCCGACACCCTCGTCTACTCCGGCATCACCATCAGCTCGCTGGACTTCGGCTACCCGATGAACGGGTTCGGCACCGATCCGACGACCTTCGAGAACGTCTCGATCGTCCGGGCCGGCGGGCACTTCTGGGGCGGGCAGACCTTCCCCGGCATCTGGGTGTTCTCCGCGTCCAAGGTGTTCCAGGGGATCCGGGTCGCCGACGTCGACATCGTCGACCCGACCTACAGCGGCATCATGTTCCAGACGAACTACGTGGGAGGCCAGCCGCAGTTCCCCATCAAGGACACGGTCTTCACCGACGTGTCCGTGACGGGCGCGCGCAAGAGCGGCGACGAGTTCGACGCCAAGTCCGGTTTCGGCGTGTGGGCCAACGAGATGCCCGAAGCGGGGCAGGGGCCCGCGGTCGGTGAGGTCACCTTCAACGGGCTGAAGCTCGGCGACAACGCGGTGGACATCCGCAACACGACGTCCACGTTCAAGATCATCCGCAACCCGTAGACCCGGCCCGCAACGGAGCCGACAGCACCTCATGTCGGACGGGCCACCGACTGGCGCAAGTCTCTTGCGGAGACTTGCGCTAGTCTTGCGTTTGTGACGCGACGACTTGCTCAGGTGGCGAAGAAGGTCGGGGTCAGCGAGGCCACGGTCAGCCGGGTGCTCAACGGAAAGCCGGGGGTGTCCGAGTCGACCCGGCAGTCCGTGCTGAGCGCGCTGGACGTGCTGGGCTACGAGCGTCCCACCCAGCTGCGGGGCGAGCGGGCCCGCCTGGTCGGGCTGGTGCTGCCGGAGCTGCAGAACCCCATCTTCCCGGCGTTCGCCGAGGTCATCGGCGGTGCACTGGCGCAGCAGGGACTGACTCCGGTGCTGTGCACCCAGACCAAGGGCGGCGTCTCCGAGGCCGACTACGTCGAGCTGCTCCTCCAGCAGCAGGTCTCCGGCGTCGTCTTCGCGGGCGGTGGACTGTTCGCGCAGGCCGACGCCCCGCACGACCACTACCGGCTGCTGGCCGAGCGGAACATCCCCGTGGTGCTCGTCAACGCCTCCATAGCCGACCTCGGCTTCCCCTGCATCGCCTGCGACGACGCCGTGGCCGTGGGGCAGTCCTGGCGGCACCTCGCCTCACTGGGGCACGAGCGCATCGGTCTCGTGCTCGGCCCCTCCGACCACATCCCCTCCCGCCGGAAGCTGGCCGCCGCCAGGGACGCGGCCCACGCCGCACACACGGAACTGCCCGACGCCCACGTGGAACGGGCCATGTTCTCCCTGGAAGGCGGCCAGGCAGCCGCCTCGCGTCTTCTCGACCGCGGCGTCACCGGCATCATCTGCGCCAGCGACCCCCTCGCCCTCGGCGCCGTCCGCGCCGCCCGCCGGCGCGGCCTGCACGTCCCCCACGACGTCTCCGTCGTCGGCTACGACGACTCCGCCTTCATGACCTGCACCGAACCACCCCTCACCACCGTCCGCCAGCCCATCGAGTCCATGGGACGCGCCGCCGTCGACCTCCTCTGCGCCCAGATCCAGGGCACCGAAGTCCCGCACGGCGAGCTGCTCTTCGAACCCGAACTCGTCGTCCGCGGCTCCACGGCACAGGTTTCCGCCCGCTAGCGGAACCCGCCTTCTACGGTGGACTGTCAAGCAATTACGAAATCAGCGCGAGATATTGCGTTCACTTGTTCACGGTGGTTGAGTGAGCGGCGCCCCACAACGCATCGGCGGTGGGGCGCCTTCCACGTTCATGCCCGAAGGGGACCACCCATGAGAAGTGCTCGGTTCCGCCGTACTCGCCGTGCCGGCGCCATCACGCTCGTCTCCGCTCTCACCCTGACCGCTCTCGCCGCCTGCGGCACGAGCAGCAGCGACGACGGCGGCGGTTCCGAAGGCGGCAGCGGGTCCTCCGACCCGTCCGCCCCGCTGGACCCGAAGACCAAGGTGACGATCACCATCGACTGCATGCCGCCGAAGGCGAAGGCAGCCGAGTTGAAGGAGTGGCAGGAGGACGTCAAGGCCTTCAACGAGATCTACCCGAACGTCACCATCGAGGGCCGCTCCACCCCGGGCCAGTGTCTGGAGCCGCCGCGCTTCACCGCGATGCTCAAGGCCAAGTCGCAGCCCGACGTCTTCTACACCTACTTCACCGACCTGCCGCAGGTGCTGGACAACGACGGCGCCGAGGACATCACGGCCTACGTCAACGACAGGACCGTCCCGGCGCTGAAGGACATCGACCCGAACGTCCTGGGCTCGCTCAAGGACGAGAACAAGCTGTACGGCCTGCCCACGAGCAACTACACGATGGGCCTGCTGATCAACCGCAAGCTCTTCGAGCAGGCCGGACTCGACCCGGACACCCCTCCCCGCACCTGGGACGAGGTCCGCACCGCCGCCAAGAAGATCGCCGGTCTGGGCGACGGCATCGCCGGCTTCGGCGAGTACAGCGCGGGCAACACCGGCGGCTGGCACTTCACCGCCCAGATGTACAGCCGCGGGGCCGGGGTCGTGGACGAGAGCGGCAAGAAGGCGGCGTTCGACAACGCGACCGGCAAGGAGGTGGCCGAGAACCTCCACGCCATGCGCTGGGAGGACGGCAGCATGGGCAAGACCCAGCTCCTCAAGTGGGGCGACCTGCAGAAGCAGATCGCCACCGACAAGCTCGGCATGTTCCTCGCCGCGCCGGACGACATCACGTACATGGTGCAGCAACTGGGCGCCGACTACGAGAACTTCGGCATGGGCCCGATCCCGGGCGAGAAGAACACCCTGGCCGGCGGCAACAGCTACATGATCAAGAAGGGGATCTCCGCCGACAAGATCAAGGCGGCCGTCGCCTGGCTGAACTTCGAGAACCTCACCGTCGGCAAGGGCCAGTTCGACTGGGCCCGCAAGAAGGCCGACAAGCTGCCCGTCGGCCTCCCGCAGCCCAACTTCTGGCTGAACGACTCGAAGACGAAGGACGACGCGGCCCGGCTGGAGCACGCCACCATGCCGGTGGAGAACTTCAAGGCGTTCGTGGACAACCCGGTCCCGGGCATGGCCGAGCCTCCGAAGGCCCAGGAGGTCTACAAGGTCCTGGACAACGTGATGTCGGGTCTCCTCACCAACGAGGACGCCGACGTCGACAAGCTGCTCTCCACCGCGGAGCGGCAGGTCGACCAGGTTCTGGCCACGCAGTGACCGGCTCCCTCGGGGGGCGGGACGCACCGCCCCCCGGGGCCCATGAGACCAGCCCCAAGGAGCGACGATGTCGGCCCCCAGCCTGACCCCGAGCAAGGCGGCCAGAGTCCGCCCCGCGCAGCCGGCGGACGGCCCGCCCCGGCGCGGCGGATCGTTCGGCAGGAGCCTGAGGCGCAACCTCACCGCGCACGGCTTCCTGATCGGAGCGGTTCTCTGCTTCGCGTTCTTCTCCTGGTACCCCATGGTCCGGGAGTTCCTCCTCGCCTTCCAGAAGACGGACCGGGGCGAGGTCTCCTGGGTCGGCATGGACAACCTGTCCACGGTCTTCAACGACCCGGCCTTCTGGCAGGCGTGGCGCAACACCGCGCTGTTCACCGTGCTGGCCCTGGTCCTCGGCTTCGCCGTGCCGTTCGTCGTCGCCATCGTGATCAACGAACTGCGGCACGGCAAGGGGTACTTGAGGCTGCTCGTCTACCTGCCGGTGATGCTGCCCCCGGTCGCCTCCGTGCTGCTGTTCAAGTACCTGTACGACCCCGGTTACGGCCTGCTCAACGAGGTGCTGGGCTTCTTCGGACTGCCCGAGCAGCAGTGGCTTCAGGACCCCGGCCTTTCCATGCTGTCCGTGGTCATCGCGTCCACCTGGATGAACATGGGCGGCGCGGCACTCATCTACCTCGCCGCGCTCCAGGGCATTCCCGGCGAGCTGTACGAGGCGGCGGAGCTGGACGGTGCCGGACTGCTGCGCAAGATCTGGCACGTGACCATTCCCCAGACGCGGCTCATCCTCTCGCTGATGCTGCTGATGCAGGTCATCGCCACCATGCAGGTCTTCGTGGAGCCCTTCCTGCTCACCGGTGGTGCCGGCCCCGAGGGCTCGACGACCACGGTCGTCTACCTCATCTACCAGTACGCCTTCAACTTCAACGACTACGGTGCCGCGGCGGCCCTCGGCCTGCTGCTCCTCGTACTGCTGGCCGGTGTCTCGGCGGCGTACGTGAAGCTCAGCCGCGTCGAGGACGAGTAGAGCCCGGGGGAATCCGCAGATGTCCACACGCACACTCATTTCACCGGCCCAGCTCGCCCGGCCCCGTGGGAAGCGGCTGTACTGGGTGGTCGTCGGCCTCGTCGTCGCCCTGTTCACCGTGGTCTTCCTGGGCCCGATGTACTGGATGGTCTCCAGCGGTTTCAAGAACACCCAGGAAGCCGTGCAGACCCCGCCGACACTGGTCCCCGAGTCCTTCGAACCCGGCAACTACACGCAGGCCTGGGACGTGATGGACCTGGCGAGCCTGCTGGGGAACACCCTGTTCTACGCGTTCGGCGCGCTCGCCTTCCAACTGGTGTTCGACGTGGCGGCGGCCTACTCGCTGTCCAAGCTCCGGCCGGTCCTCGGCAAGGCGATCCTCGGCCTGATGCTGGCGACGCTGATGATCCCGGCCACCGTGCTGGTCGTGCCGCAGTACCTGACGGTGCTCGACGTGCCGATCTTCGAGCGCAATCTGCTGAACTCGCCGTGGGCGATCTGGCTGCCCTCGGTGACCAACGCCTTCAACATCTTCCTGCTGAAGCGGTTCTTCGACTCGGTCCCCCAGGAACTCCTCGACGCCGCCTCCATGGACGGCGCCTCGCCGATGCGCACCCTCCGGTCGATCGTGCTGCCGATCTCGCGGCCGATCCTCGGCGTGGTGTCCATCTTCGCGATCGTGGGCGTCTGGAAGGACTTCCTCTGGCCCATGCTGACCCTGCCCGACCCGGCCAAGCAGACCCTGAACGTCGGGATCTACTCCCTGTCCAACGGGGTGCCCATGAACGTGCTGATCGCCGCGCTCACCATGGCCTCGCTGCCGACGCTCCTCATCTTCCTGATCTTCCAGCGCAACATCATGAGCGGACTCACCGCGGGAGGACTCAAGGGCTGAGGATCCACCGGCCGAGGCGCTCGCCGCCCGCCGTCCTCCCCGCCTCCCGGCACGTCCCGTCAGACTTCGCCGCCGGCCCGTCCGACGCCCCGCACTGTCCGGGCCGGCGGCGAAGACCCACCCTGCCCGAAAGGACCGTCACGTGGCAGCCCCCACCTCGCACCGCACCGAAGACTGGTGGCGCGACGCCGTCATCTACCAGGTGTACCCCCGCAGTTTCGCCGACGGCGACGGCGACGGCACCGGTGACCTCGCGGGCGTCCGGGCGAGACTGCCCTATCTCGCCGAACTCGGTGTGGACGCCGTCTGGTTCACCCCCTGGTACGTCTCACCGCTCGTCGACGGCGGCTACGACGTCGCCGACTACCGCACCATCGACCCCGCCTTCGGCACCCTGGGCGAGGCCGAGAAGCTGATCGCCGAGGCGCGCGAGCTGGGCATCCGCACCATCGTCGACATCGTCCCCAACCACGTGTCCGACCAGCACGCCTGGTTCCGGGCGGCGCTGGAGGCCGGGCCGGGCAGCGCGGAGCGGGAGCGCTTCCACTTCCGCCCCGGCCGCGGTGAGCACGGCGAACTGCCGCCCAACGACTGGCCCTCCCAGTTCTCCGGCCGTACCTGGACCCGGGTCCCGGACGGCGAGTGGTACCTGCACCTGTTCACCCCGGAGCAGCCCGACCTCAACTGGGCCCATCCCGAGGTGCGCCGGGAGCACGAGGACGTGCTGCGCTTCTGGTTCGAGCGCGGGGTGGCCGGCGTGCGCATCGACTCCGCCGCCCTGCTCGCGAAGGACCCCGCGCTCGCGGACTTCGTGGAGGGCGTCGACCCGCACCCGTACATCGACCAGGACGAGCTGCACGACATCTACCGTTCCTGGCGCAAGGTCGCCGACGAGTACGGGGGCGTCTTCGTCGGTGAGGTGTGGCTGCCCGACGCCGAGCGCTTCGCCCGCTATCTGCGCCCCGACGAGCTGCACACCGCCTTCAACTTCAACTTCCTGTCCTGTCCCTGGGACGCGGCACGGCTGCGCCGCAGCATCGACGACACCCTGGCCGAGCACGCCCCCGTCGGCGCCCCGGCCACCTGGGTGCTCTGCAACCACGACGTCACCCGCACCGTGACCCGGTACGGCCGCGAGGACACCGGTTTCGACTTCGCGAAGAAGGCCTTCGGCACCCCGACCGACCTGGCCCTGGGCACCCGGCGCGCGCGGGCCGCCGCGCTGCTGACGCTGGCCCTGCCCGGATCCGTCTACGTGTACCAGGGAGAGGAACTCGGCCTGCC
Source organism: Streptomyces sp. BK208 (assembly GCF_004364245.1). Lineage (GTDB taxonomy): Bacteria > Actinomycetota > Actinomycetes > Streptomycetales > Streptomycetaceae > Streptomyces. Next base: position 818,624 of record NZ_SOAV01000001.1, read on the forward strand.
CGAGGCCGACATCCCGCGCGGGAGCATCCAGGACCCGATGCACTTCCGCTCGGGAGGCGTCGATCCGGGGCGGGACGGCTGCCGGGTGCCGCTCCCGTGGACCGGCGACGCGCCGCACTGCGGGTTCGGCGCCGAGGCGGAGCCCTGGCTGCCGCAGCCGGCGGGCTGGGCGGCGTACGCGGCGGACCGCCAGAGCGCCGATCCGCGGTCGATGCTCTCGCTGTACCGCGAGGCCCTGCGCCTGCGGCGCTCCACCGAGGGGTTCGGCGACGGTCCGCTGGACTGGCTGCCCGCGCCGGACGGCGTCCTCGCGTTCCGGCGCGCGGACGGTCCGGTGTGCGTCGTCAACCTGTCCGCCGCGCCGGTGGACCTGCCCGCGCACCGTGCCGTCCTGCTCGTCAGCGGACCGCTGGACGGGGCCGGGCGGCTGCCGTCGGACACGGCGGTGTGGCTGCGCGCCTGAGGTGTGACGGGGCGGCGGCCCCCCGCCGGCGCGGATGCCGGCCGGGTGCCGCCGTCGCCGGTCGTCCCGCGGCAGGGCAGAATCAGCACAGGAGGCCGCGGGAGGAGGCGACGCGTGCGGGAACGACCATGGCCGGGCGGACTGCGCCGCCCTCCGAATCCCCTGGTGAGCGGGCACCGGGCGGTGCGGGGCGCGCTGCGGTCGCTGTCGGAGTCGCTGGGGGCGCGCAGGCGGCTGGCCTGGCTGAACGCGGCGGACCTGAGCATCGGCACCACGCTGGACGTGCGGCGGACGGCGGAGGAGCTGGCCGACTTCACCGTGCCGGAGCTGGCCGACGGCGCCGCGGTGGACCTGCTGGACTCGGTACTGCGGTTCCAGGACGGCGACCGGACCCCCGTGGGAGGGGACGCGCCGCGGCTCAGGGCCATGGCGGTCTCGGAGGTCGACGGGCTGAACCTCGCGCCCGACCCGGTGGGCGAGCTGACGGTGCACACCGCCGACCGGCTGGGACAGCGCTGCCTCACCACCCGCCGGCCGGTGCTGGTGTCCCGGATGACCCGCTCGGACTTCGCCGTGATCGCCCCCTCGCGCGAGTCCTCGGACATCATGCGCCGGGCGGGCGTCCACTCCTATCTGGCGGTCCCGCTGATCGCCCGCGGGGTGCTGCTGGGCCTCGCCGACTTCGTCCGGGCCGGGCACCGGGCACCGTTCAACCGCACCGACGTGGCCCTGGCGATGGAGCTGGCGTCCAAGGCCGCCGTGTACATCGACAACGCCCGGCTCTACGGGCGCGAACGCGACCACGTGGTCACGCTGCAGCGGGCGCTGCTCCCCCGGTCCGCTCCGAGCACCCCGGGCCTGGACGTGTCCTCGTGCTACGACCCGGCGGCCGATCCGGCCGCCGTGGGCGGTGACTGGTTCGACGTGGTCGCGCTGCCCAGCGGCCGTACGGCCCTGATGGTGGGCGACGTGATGGGGCGCGGACTGGCCGCCGCCGCGACGATGGGCCGGCTGCGCACGGTGGCCCGGACCCTGATGGCGCTGGACATCGCTCCCGAGCGGCTGCTGGCCCGCCTCGACCTGGCCGCCCGTGACCTGGAGGAGGACCAGGTGGCCACCTGTCTGTGCGCGGTCTACGACCCGTGCGGCGGCACCTTCCGCATCGCCAGCGCCGGGCACCCGCCTCCGCTGCTGACCGGGCCCGACGGCACCGTCTCGTTCCTGGAGGTGCCGGCGGGGGCGCCGCTGGGCACGGGGGTGATCCCGTACGACCCGGTCGAGCGGCCGGTGCCCGAGCGGAGCCGGCTGACGCTGTACACGGACGGGCTGGTCAGGTCGCGCGCGACGGACCTGGGCACCCAGCTGGAGCGGCTGCGCGAGGCTCTGGGGGGCGGCGTCCCCGAGGACGGCACCGTGTGCCGGGCGGTCTCCGAGCGGGTCGGCGGCGACCGGTCGGACGACGCCATCGTCTTGGCCGCCCTCGCCCGGCCGCTGGGTCCGGACTGCGACGTGTACGTGCGGGAGCTGCCGCCGGACGGCAAGGCGGCCGGGCAGGCCCGTGCGGCGGTGCGCGAGCAGTTGCGGCGATGGGATCTGGAGGAACTGGTCGACACCACGGAACTGGTGGTGAGCGAGCTGGTCGGCAACGCGCTGCGGTACGGGAACGCCCCCGGGGAGCTGCGGCTGCTGCGGCACGAGCGGCTGTCGGTCGAGGTCTCCGACTCCGGTCCCGACCTGCCGCAGATCCAGCACGCGGACGTGAGCGACGAGAGCGGGCGCGGCCTGCAGCTCATCAACATGATGTGCCGGCGCTGGGGTTCGTGCCGCACCCCCGGGGGCAAGGTCGTCTGGGCCGAGCAGGACCTGCCGGTGCGGGCCGGGGCGCCCGGCCCGCGGTAGCGCGGTCCGCGCTACGCGGCCTTGTCCATCGCGGTCCGCTCGAACTGGGTGCGGTGCAGCTGGGCGTAGCGGCCGTCGGCCACCAGGAGTTCCTCGTGCGTGCCGCTCTCCACGATGCGGCCGCCCTCGACCACCAGGATCCGGTCGGCCGCCCGGACGGTGGACAGCCGGTGCGCGATCACCACGGCCGTCCTGCCCTGGAGGGCCTCGGCGAGGGCTTCCTGGACGGCCGCCTCGGAGGTGTTGTCGAGGTGGGCGGTGGCCTCGTCGAGGATGACGACGCGCTGGCGGGCCAGGAGCAGCCGGGCGATGGTCATGCGCTGGCGTTCGCCTCCGGAGAGCCGGTAACCGCGCTCGCCGACCACGGTGTCGAGCCCGTCCGGCAGGGACCGTACGAGGTCGGCCAGGCGGGCGCGGCGCAGCGCCTCCCACAGGTCGTCCTCGGTGGCGTCCGGCCGGGCGAGCAGCAGGTTGGCCCGGACGGTGTCGTGGAAGAGGTGGCCGTCCTGGGTGACCATGCCGACGGTGTCGCGCAGCGACCGGGCGCTCAGCTCGCGCACGTCGACGCCCCCGACGCGGACGGTGCCGGTGTCGGTGTCGTACAGGCGCGGCAGCAACTGGGCGATGGTGGACTTGCCGGCGCCGGACGAGCCGACGAGGGCGATGGTCTGGCCCGGTTCGGCGCGGAAGGAGAGGCCGTGCAGGACCTCCTCGCCGCCGCGGGTGTCCAGGGTGGCGACCTCTTCGAGGGAGGCGAGGGAGACCTTGTCGGCGGACGGGTAGCCGAAGCGGACGTCGTCGAACTCGACGGCGACCGGACCGTCGGGGACCGGACGGGCGTCGGGCTTCTCGTCGATCAGCGGGGTCAGGTCCAGCACCTCGAAGACGCGCTCGAAGCTGACGAGGGCGCTCATGACCTCCACCCGGGCCCCGGCGAGCGCGGTCAGCGGCGCGTACAGCCGGGTCAGCAGCAGGGCCAGCGCCACGACGGCGCCCGGGTCCAGGGTGCCGCGCAGGGCGAAGAAGCCGCCGAGGCCGTAGACGAGGGCGAGGGCGAGCGCGGAGACCAGGGTGAGCGCGGTGATGAAGGCCGCCTGGGCGGTGGCGGTGCGCACGCCGATGTCGGCGACGCGCCGGGCCCGGTCGGCGAACTCGGCCGACTCCTCCTCCGGGCGGCCGAACAGCTTGATCAGGGTGGCGCCGGGGGCCGAGAAGCGCTCGGTCATCCGGGTGCCCATGGCGGCGTTCAGCGCGGCGGCCTCGCGTTGCATGCGGGCCATGCGGCGGCCCATGCGCCGGGCCGGGAGCACGAACACCGGGAGCAGCACCAGGGCGAGCAGGGTGATCTGCCAGGACAGGGTCAGCATGACGGCGAGGGTGAGCACCAGGGTGACCGCGTTGCTGACCACGCCGGACAGGGTGTTGCTGAAGGCGCGCTGGGCGCCGATGACGTCGTTGTTGAGCCGGGAGACGAGCGCTCCCGTACGGGTACGTGTGAAGAACGCGACCGGCATGCGCTGCACATGATCGAACACGGCCGTCCGCAGATCGAGGATGAGTCCCTCCCCGAGCGTCGCCGAGAGCCGGCGCGAGAGGATGCCGAGCACCGCCTCGGCGAGGGCGATTGCCGCGATGAGCAGGGCGAGGCGCACGACCGTGCCCTCGTCGCCGTCCGACACGATCGCGTCGACGATCTTCCCGGCGAGGACGGGGGTGGCGACGGCGAGCAGGGCGGTCGCCATTCCGAGCAGCACGAACCGGACGATGCGGCGGCGGTGCGGGCGGGCGAACGCGCCGATGCGGCGCAGCGTGGCGCGGGCGAAGGGGCGGCGCTCGTCCTTGGCGTGCATGACGCTGTACAGCTGCGTCCACGCGGTGGTCTCCATACTCATGCGGGAGACGGTAGGACCTCGACCGGCCTTGAGGTCAAGAAGGCGCCGCCGGAGGTCCGTAAGCCCCTGTCCGCGCGTCGGCCACCCGTAGTTGGCGCGACTGGGGGAATGTCTTGTGGTGTGACGACAGCGGTTCGCATCTCCGAGAAGCCACTCCTGCACCGAGTCCCGGTCCGCCGGGTGCTGTGCGTGCTCCCGCTGCTCCTGGTGGGCGTGGTCGCGGTGCGGCACCGGGCCGTGCTGGCGGAGGGGTTGGGACATCTCGCCACGGCCCGCTGGCCCTGGCTGCTGGCCGCGGCCGGCGCGACCTGCCTGACCTGGGTGGCCGCCGCCTGCACCCGGCAGGGCGCGGTGGTGGAGCGGCTGCCCCGGCGGCGGCTGCTGGCCACGCAGTTCGCGGCCGGCGCGGCCAACCACCTGCTGCCGACGGGCCTGGGCGCGAGCGCGGTGAACCTGCGGTTCATGACGGTGTGCGGTCTGCCGCTCGCCCGTTCCTCGGCCGCCCTCGCGCTGTACCTGCTGGCGGAGAGCGTCGGCCGGCTCGCCCTGCTGGGCGCCCTGCTCCTCGCGTTCCCCGGCGCGCTGCGGGTCGGCGCCCTGGTGCCCGACGGGGCGGTGGGACCGCTCCTGGTTCTCGCGGGCGCGGTACCGGTCGTGGCGGTGATGGTGCTGTCGCTGCTGCCGCGGCTGCGCGGGGCGCTGGTCTCCTTCCTGCGGACGGCGTTGGGCGAGGCCCGCTCGGTGCACGCCCGCCCGGCGCGGGTGCTGGCCCTGTGGGGAGGCGCGCTGGCGTTCCCCGCCCTGCAGTGTGCCGCGCTGGTCCTGGTGGGGCGGTCGCTGGGTCTTGAGGTGCCGGCCGGACACATGGCGGTGGCGTACCTCGCGGCGACGGTCGCGGTGGCGCTGGTGCCCACGCCGGGCGGCCTCGGCTCGGTCGAGGCGGCACTGGTCGTGGCGCTGGTGGCGGCGGGCGGGCCGGCGGCCGTGGCCACGGCGGTGGTGCTGGCGTTCCGGCTGCTGACGGTGTGGCTGCCGCTGCTGCCGGGGGCGCTGACGCTGGCGGCGCTGGTGCGGATGCGGGTGATCTGAGGGGCCGGGGCGGACGGTCAGGTGACGGTGACGTGCACCGGGCCGCCGTCGGGATCGACCCGGTGCGTCCAGCGGGCCGACAGGGTCAGCGGGCGGTGCGGGACGGCGGTGGTGAGGCGGCACCGTTCGCGGTGCAGGAAGCGGCCGTCCTGGGTGACGTGCAGGACCGGGCGGGGCAGCGGGACCGCCGTGCGCAGGAGGTACGGGAGACGGTCGGCCGGCGTGACGCGGTTGGGTGCGACACGCAGCAGGGGCGGGGCGGTGACCAGGGGGACACCGGTGGGCCAGTGCGGGTCCGCCCCGCTCGCCCGCGGGCCGTCCTCCAGCCACGCGCGTACGGCGGTGGCGGCGTGCGCGCCCTCGCGGGCCGCCGTGGCGGCGCTCTCGACGGCGTGCAGCACGCTGCCGACCGCGAAGACGCCGGGCCGTGAGGTGCGCAGGGCTCCGTCCACGGCGGGGCCGCGGGTACCGGGGTCGAGGACCAGCCCGCCCCGCCGGGCGAGTTCGTGGTCGGGGACGAAGTCGCCGGTGAACACGACGGTGTCGCAGACCAGCGTGGCCGTACGGCCGTCGCGGTGGCGCACCCGCACGCCCGACAGGCGTCCGTGACCGAGGAGTTCGGTGACGGTGGTGCCGGTGAGGACGGGGGTGCGGTGGCGCAGGCGTGCCTGAAGGGTCCGGGCGCGTGCGGCGGGGGCCCGGGGCGGTTCCGTGACCAGCGCGACCACCTCGGCCCCCGCGGTCCGTACGGTGTCGGCTGCGGCGTGGGAGACGTCCTCGGCGCCGACGATCACCGCGCGGGTGCCGATGTGCTGGCCGTACAGGTGGACCGCCTGCTGGAGTTCGCCGGTGGTGTAGACGCCGGCGGGCCGGGTGCCGGGGACGAGGCGGGCGGCGCGGGGGCGTTCCCGGGCGCCGGTGGCGAGGACGACCGCGTCGGCGCCGGTCGTCCGGGCGCCCTGGGGGCCGACGGTGGTGAGGGCGCGGGGGCCGGCCCAGTCGAGTGCGGTGACGCCGGTGCGTACGTCGGCGCCCGCGCGGACGGCCTCGTCGGCGCGGAGGCGTGCGTAGGCCGGTCCGGTCAGGTCGTGCGGCCAGGTGCCGAAGCCCCGGTGCGCGCAGTGCCGGGGCACTCCCCCGGGTGTCCGCTCCCGCTCCAGGACCTCGACGCGGGCGCCGGTGGCCGCGAGCAGTGACGCGGCGGCGAGTCCGGCCGGGCCGGCTCCCACCACCAGGACGTCGACCCGATGGTGGCTCACCTCTGCGCCTCCTCGAACAGGGCCCGTACCGCCGCCCCGCAGTAGAAGCCCTGGCAACGGCCCGCCCTGGCCCGGGTGCGGCGGCGCAGTCCGTCCAGCGAGCGGGGCGGGATGGGGCCGGCCAGGGCGTCGCGGATCTCGCCGCGGGAGACCCGTTCGCAGTGGCAGACCAGGATGCCGTACTCCGGGTCGGCGGCGACCAGGTCGGGTCGCTGGTGGGGGCGGGGGAACGCCTCGCCGAGGTTGGGCATCCGGACGGGTTCGAGGGTGCGCCGGGGGCCGGGGTCCAGGCCGGTGCCGGCGAGCAGGCCGGTGACGTGCTCGGCGATGGCGAGGGAGGCGGTGAGGCCGGTGGAACGGATGCCGCCGACGGTGACGTAGCCCTGGTCGGGGTGGGCGGTGATCCGGTAGTCGTCGTGCTCGGTGGCGGCGCGCAGACCCGCGTAGACGGCGGTGACCTCCTCGTCCAGCAGGGCGGGCAGGATGCGGCGGCCCTGTGCGCGCAGGCGGCTCAGCCCTTCGGCGGTGGAGCCGGTGTCGCGCTTGTCGTCCATGTCCTCGGCGGTGGGGCCGAGCAGGACGTTGCCGTAGACGGTGGGGGCGACCAGGACGCCCTTGCCGAGTGCGGTGGGGACGGGCAGGAGGATGTGGCGGACGAGGGCGCGGGCGAACTTGTCGTGGACGACGAGCTGGCCCCGGCGCGGGGTGACCGTGAAGTCCTCGTGACCGAGCCGGCGGTCGAGGGTGTCGGCGTGCAGTCCGGCGGCGTTGACCAGCCGGCGGGCGCGCAGCGGGCCGCGCGGCGTGCTGAGCCGGTGGACGCCGTCCGCGTGAGCGGCGTGGGTGACCGGTGAGTCGAGGTGCAGGTCGACTCCGGCACGGACGGCCTGGGTGGCGTACGCCAGGGTCGTCGTCCACGGGCAGATGATGCTCTCGCCGGGGACGTGCAGGGCGCCGAGCGCGCCGGGGCCGAGGTGGGGTTCGCGGGCGTAGAGGTCGGCGGGGCCGAGGACGTCGGTGTCGTGATACTCGTTGCGCCGGGCCTTCTCGGCGAGCCGGGGCAGGGCGGCGAGCTGTTCCTCGTCCCAGGCCACGAGCAGGGCGCCGACGCGTTCGACGGGGATGCCCGACTCGGCGGCGTACTCGGCGAGTTCGCGGGCGCCCTCGCGGACCAGCCGGGCCTCCAGCGAGCCGGGCACGGCGTCGAACCCGGTGTGCAGGATGGCCGTGTTGGCCTTGGACGTGCCCTGCCCGACGTCGTCCCGCGCCTCCACGAGGGCCACCCTCAGCCCCGGGTGCTGCGCGAGCCGCCGGGCGATGGCGCACCCGACGACGCCCGCGCCGACGACGGCCACGTCGTACGGCTCGACGGGCGGGGTCCCCGACGCGGTGACGGTCATGCCCGCCTCCCTCGGCACGACGCGCCGTCCCGGGCACGGCGCTTCCCCTCGGCGGGGACCGGCCGGTGGACGGCCCCGGCGGCGCCGGGCACGGCCGCCGACGCCGGGACGGGCGCCGGAGACGGGCGGGCGGGTCGCCGCGAAGCCGGTCTGGACGGCCGGTCGGGGAGGTGCCCGGCGTCCGACGCGTCCCGGTCGGGCGGGCCGGATCCGGGCCCGGCCGTGCCGGGGCGGTGGACGCCCGTCATGCCGGGTCCCCGGCGAGCAGCGCGGTGACCGCCGTGCGGAAGCGGTCGCGGCGTTCGGCGGCCTCGTCGGCGGTGACTCGGGGCTCGTACACGGTGGTGGGGCCGGTGCCGGGGAGCGCGTCGGCGAGGGCGAGAGCCGGGTCGGCGCCGAGCCGGGCGAGCGCGCCGACGCCGAGCGCGGTGGCGTCGGGCAGCGCGGACACCTCGACCGGATGTTGCAGCAGGTCGGCCTGGGTCTGCATGAGGAGCGCCGAGCGAGTGAGGCCGCCGTCGACGCGCAGGACGGTCAGCGGGGCGCCGAGGTCGGCCGCGGCGGCGTCGGCGAGTTCGGCGACCTGGGCGGCCAGGCCCTCGCACAGGGCCCGCACCAGGTGCCCGGGGGCGGTGTCCAGGCCGAGTCCGGTGAGCGAGCCGCGCAGGTCCCCGCGCCACCAGGGGGCGGCGAGTCCGGCCAGCGCCGGGACGAAGGTGACACCGCCCGCGTCGGGCACCGTGGCACCCACCGGGTCGAGGTCGGCGGCGCCGGTGAGGACGCCGAGGTCGGTGAGCCAGCGTACGGCGGAGGCGGCCGTGTACACCTGCCCGTCCAGGCAGTGGTCGGTGCGTCCGCCGAGCCGCCAGGCGACGCAGGCCGCGAGGCCCGAGCCGCCCCGGTGCGGGGTGTCGCCGGTGTGGGCGAGGAGGAACGCGCCGGTGCCGTAGGTGCACTTGGCGGTGCCGGGTTCGGTGACGCGCTGGGCGAGCAGGGCGGCCTGCTGGTCGACGGCGAGGCCGGTGAGCGGGAGTTCGGGGCCGAAGGCCGTGGTCGTGCCGACGTGGGCGGCGTTGTCCACGATGTCCGGGAGCCGTTCGCCGGCCAGTCCGTACAGCTCCGCGGCGCGTCGCGACCACTCGGCCCGGTCGAGGTCGAGAAGGCCGGTGCGGGAGGCGGTCGCGGCGTCCGTGACGTGGGCGCCGGTGAGGCGGTGGACGAGCCAGGTGTCGGAGGTGGTGACGTGGCCGGCGCGGGTGAGGTGCCGTCGTGTCCAGGCCATCTTGGGCGCGGCGAAGTACGGGTCCACGGGCAGGCCGGTCAGGTGGCGCAATTCGGCCGCGTGGTCGGCGAGTTCGGCGCAGACGGGTTCGGCGCGGCGGTCCTGCCAGACCAGTGCGTCGGTGAGCGGGCGGCCGGTGGCCGGGTCCCAGGCGAGCACCGTCTCGCCCTGGTTGGCCAGACCCACCGCGGTGACCGGCTCACCGGCGTCGGCGAGTGCGCGGCGACCGGCGTCCACCACCGAGCCGTACAGCTCCCGCGGGTCCACCTCCACCAGACCGCCGGGCAGGTACCGGGGGCGCACGTGCGCGAACCCGGTGCCGACGACGCCGCGTTCGGGGCAGACGACCAGCGCCTTGGTACCGGACGTGCCCTGATCGACGGCGAGCACGCACTCCGGCACCGCCCACCTCCAGGCTCACGCGCCGACCGTCTCGGCGATCACTGCGCGCCAGCCTGCCCGTGCGGCCACAGCGCGTCAAGGGCGGCTGATCGTCGGTCGGTTGGCGCTGGTGGCGAAGGTTTTGTGCCGCTCGCTCAAAAGCGAACAGAGGCGGAACCTCCGCCTCTATAGTGTGCGCCGACCGATCGACCGCACCGCCGCCCCCGGGGAGGGCTGTTTGTTACGCCATGCTGCCGTCCGGATCGTTCCGCTCCCGTCAGCGGGCGCCTGATGGCCAGAGACGGAGCACAGCCCGCCTACGACCCCGCCGGCCACGACACCGCGCTGCGTTCCGCCCTCCAGGAGGTGCGGGCCGGACGCTGGATGTCGATGCGCACCCTGCTGGAACAGACCGGCACCTGGTCGCAGTGGACGCGACGCACCCAGGTGCTGGCCGCCTCGGCGGCCGGTACGGACGTGGTGCGGACCTGGCTCGAGGAGGAGCCGCACAGTGTGGCGGCCGCGGTGATGCACGCGCGGGTCGTCGTGGAGCGAGCGCTGCGCGCGCACCGCGAGGACCACCCCCGCACCCGCGAACTGTGGCTGCAGGCCTGGCACGCCTGCGACGCGGCGGCCCGGGCCGTGCCCCAGGACCCGGTGCCGTGGGTGTGCCTGCTGGCGCTGGCCCGGCTGGACGAGGGGCAGCGCTGGGAGGAGCACCGGATGGCCCCGCCGGAGCCGATGCTGCCGCCGGGGCCCTGGGGGCTGCTCGCCGAGGCCGCCAAGCGGGACCCGTACAACCGCGAGGCGCACCACCGCATGCTGCAGTTCCTGTATCCGCGCGGCGGTTCCGAACGGCTCGCCCAGGCGGCGGGGTTCGCGCACTGGGCGGCGGGTTCGGCGCCGCCGGGCTCGGCGCTGCACGTGCTGCCGCTGTACGTGCGGGTCGAGCGCTACCGCCGCTCGGCCGCGCGGGAGGCGGCGCTGGATCTGCACTGGGTGGCGGAGGACGCCACCCGTGAGGCACGGCAGGCGTTCGACTCCTGGTTCACCTTGTCCCAGCGGGACGAGCGCTCCCTGCCTGACCTGAACCACCTGGCCCACGCGCTGTGGGGCGCCCTCAAGTTCCGCGAGGCGAACCAGGTGTTCGACGCGCTCGGCCCCTACTGGACGCCGATGCCCTGGGCCTGCCGCACCCCGGGCGACGGCTCGGCCCGGCGGGCGGTGGAGGTCTTCCTCCAGGCCCGCACGCGCAGCCGCTCGGCCGCCCGCGGCCGGGGCGGTGACCGACGCCGCTCTTGACCCCCACCCCTTCCGTCCCTTCCACCCTTCCCCCCTTCCGTCCCCGGAGGTCTCCCTTGTCCCGCCCGTCTGAACCGACCGTCCACGACGAGGAACAGCGCCTGCGCGAACTCGGCTACCGGCCGGTGCTGGCCCGCCGCATGGGCGGCTTCGGCAACTTCGCGATCAGTTTCTCGGTGATCTCGATCCTGTCCGGCTGCATGACCCTGTACGGCTTCGGCCTGGGCACCGGCGGCCCCGCCGTGATGCTGTGGGGCTGGGCGGGAGTCGGCCTGTTCGTGCTGTGCGTCGGGATGGCACTGGCCGAGGTCACCAGCGCGTATCCGACCTCCGGCGCGCTGTACTACATGGCCGACCGGCTCGGGGGCCGGCGCTGGGGCTGGTACACCGGCTGGCTGAACCTGCTGGGGCTGCTCGGCGCGATCGCCGGGATCGACTACGGGGCGGCGCTGTTCACCGGCGCGTTCCTGAACCTGCAGTGGGGCTTCGAGCCGACGCCGGAGAAGACGATGCTGATCTTCGTCGTGATCCTGTTGCTGCACGCCACCCTCAACCTCTTCGGCGTGCGGCTGGTCAGCGTGCTCAACTCGGTGAGCGTGTGGTGGCACCTGGCCGGTGTGGCGCTGATCGTCGGCGCACTGGTGATCGTCCCCGACCACCACCAGTCGCCGTCCTTCGTCTTCACCGAGTTCGTCAACGACACCGGCTGGGAGAACCCGCTGTACGTGGCCGCGATCGGGCTGCTGCTCGCCCAGTACACCTTCTCCGGCTACGACGCCTCCGCCCACCTCTCCGAGGAGACCTCGAACGCCTCGGTGTCGGCGGCGCGCGGCATCGTGCGGGCCATCTGGGTGTCGTGGCTGGCGGGTTTCGTGCTGCTGGCCGGGCTGACCTTCGCCATCCAGGACTACGACGCCACGCGCGACACCGCGACCGGTGTGCCGCCCGCGCAGATCCTCCTCGACGGGCTGGGCACGGACGGCGCGAGCGCGCTGCTGCTCGTGGTGATCGTGGCGCAGCTGTTCTGCGGCAACGCGGAGGTGGCCGCCGCCAGCCGGATGGTGTTCGCGTTCAGCCGGGACGGCGCCCTGCCGGGCTCGTCGCTGTGGCGCAAGGTGTCCGCCCGCACCCAGACGCCGGTGGCCGCCGTGTGGCTGTCGGTGGCGGTGGCCTGTCTGCTCGCCTTGCCGTCCCTGTACTCGGCTACCGCGTACGGCGCGGTGACCGCCATCAACGTCATCGGCATCACCCCGGCGTACGCGATCCCGGTGCTGCTGCGGCTGCGGGCCGGCGACCGGTTCACGCCGGGCCCGTGGAGCCTGGGGCGGTGGAGCAGGCCGGTCGGGTGGGTCGCGGTGGTGTGGGTGGCGTTGGTCACCGTGCTGTTCTGCCTGCCCCAGTCGTCCCCGGTGACGGCCGACACGATGAACTACGCCGTCGTGGCGCTGGCCGTCGTACTGGTATTGGCCACGGTGTGGTGGTTCGTCGCCCGCCGTTCCTACGGCACGCCGACGACCGCGGCCTACGGCGACGACCGTGAGCAGGCGGAACTGGCCGAGGGCATCGTCTGAAGCACCCGCTCCGGCGCCTCGGCGCGGTGCGGAACACCGCTCGGGATGCGGCAGGATGACCTCGCACCGGTCGAACTGCCTTGCGGTTCGGCCGGGTCGCACATCCCCGACATCCCGTTATCGAGCAGGTGACGACGTGACGAGCAAGCACACGCGGCCGTCGGCGAAGGACTTCGCCGCGGTCGCGCCCCCTGGAGGCGGCCGGTGACCGAGGACCTGACCATGGACCGCCTGCTGCCCGCCGGCATCGCGCTGGTGGCGGGTCTGCTGGGCGCGTTCCTGCTGCGGCTGCTGCTGCGCTGGCTGGCGGGTCACGCCGGGCGCACCCGCTGGGGCGGCGACGACGTGATCGTGGCCGCGCTGCGCACGGTGGCGCCGTGGGCGGCGATCGCCGCCGGGGCGGCCGGCGCGGCGGCGGCGCTGCCGCTGAAGCGGGCGGTGCAGCACAGCGTCAACCAGGTGCTGACGGTGCTGCTGATCTTCGTGGTGACGCTGACCGCGGCCCGGGTGGTCGCGGGTCTGGTGCGGACGGTGACCAGCTCGCGCTCCGGGGTCGCCGGATCGGCCACCATCTTCGTCAACATCACCCGGATCCTGGTGCTGGCGATCGGCTTCCTGGTGATGCTGCAGACGCTGGGCGTCTCCATCGCGCCGATGCTCACCGCCCTGGGCGTCGGCGGTCTGGCCGTCGCGCTGGCCCTCCAGGACACGCTGGCCAACCTCTTCGCGGGCATCCACATCCTCGCCTCGAAGACCGTGCAGCCGGGTGACTACATCCAGCTCAGCAGCGGCGAGGAGGGGTACGTCGAGGACATCAACTGGCGGCAGACCACCGTCCGGGAGCTGTCCAACAACCTGGTCGTCATCCCGAACGGGCAGCTCGCGAAGTCCAACATGACCAACTTCATGCGGCCCGAGCAGCGGCTCACGATCCTGGTCCAGGTCGGGGTGTCCTACGACAGTGACCTGGACCACGTGGAGCGGGTGACGACCGAGGTGATCTCCGAGGTGATGACGGAGGTCGGCGGCGCCGTGCCCGACCACGAGCCGGCGATCCGGTTCCACACCTTCGGCGACTCGCGGATCGGCTTCACGGTGATCCTCGGCGTGGGCGAGTTCAGCGACCAGTACCGGATCAAGCACGAGTTCATCAAGCGCCTGCACAAGCGCTACCGCGCCGAGGGCATCCGGATCCCGGCGCCGGCCCGGACGGTCGCGCTCCAGCAGGGGGCCGTGGTGCTCCCGCAGCAGCGGGCGGGCGAGGACGCCCTTCCGCTCGTCTGACCGCAGGGTGGCCGGAATCTCCCGGCCACCCCTGTCGAGCCGAGGTCGATCAGGAGATATCTTGATGTCGAGCAATGTTGCAGACGTGGAGCGGAGCACCCGGTGACTGACTCGACCATCATCTATACACACACTGACGAGGCCCCGGCCCTGGCGACGTATTCGTTCCTGCCGGTGGTCCAGGCGTACGCCTCGCAGGCGGGTGTCGCGGTCGAGACCCGCGACATCTCGCTGGCCGGCCGCATCATCGCCCTGTTCCCGGAGTACCTCACCGAGGACCAGCGCATCCCGGACGCCCTCTCGGAGCTGGGCGAGCTGGCCAAGACGCCCGCCGCCAACATCATCAAGCTGCCGAACATCTCGGCGTCCATCCCGCAGCTCAAGGCCGCCGTCGCGGAGCTGCAGGACCAGGGCTACGCGCTGCCGGCCTACCCGGACGACCCGAAGACCGACGAGGAGCGCGACGTCCGCGCCCGCTACGACAAGGTCAAGGGCTCCGCGGTCAACCCGGTCCTGCGCGAGGGCAACTCCGACCGTCGTGCCCCGGCGTCGGTGAAGAACTACGCCAAGACCCACCCGCACCGCATGGGCGCCTGGACCGGCGACTCCAAGACCAACGTCGCGACCATGGGTGAGAACGACTTCCGTTCCACCGAGAAGTCCGTGGTGATCGCCGAGGACGGCACCCTGCGGATCGAGCTGGTCGGCGACGACGGCACCACGACCGTGCTGCGCGAGTCCGTACCGGTGAAGAAGGACGAGGTCGTCGACGCCTCCGTGCTGCGCGTCGCCGCGCTGCGCGAGTTCCTCACCGCGCAGGTCGCGCGTGCCAAGGCCGAGGGCATCCTCTACTCGGTGCACCTGAAGGCCACGATGATGAAGGTCTCCGACCCGATCATCTTCGGCCACGTGGTCCGCGCCTTCTTCCCGAAGACCTTCGCCCGGTACGGCGACGTGCTCGCCAAGGCCGGCCTCACGCCGAACGACGGTCTGGGCGGCATCTACAAGGGCCTGGAGTCCCTGCCCGAGGGCGCCGAGATCAAGGCGTCCTTCGACGCCGAGCTGGCCGAGGGCCCGGAGCTGGCCATGGTCGACTCCGACAAGGGCATCACCAACCTGCACGTGCCGTCCGACGTCATCATCGACGCCTCCATGCCGGCCATGATCCGCACCTCCGGTCACATGTGGGGCGCGGACGGCCAGGAGCACGACGCTCTCGCCGTGATCCCGGACTCCTCGTACGCCGGCGTGTACCAGGCCGTCATCGAGGACTGCCGCGCCAACGGCGCCTACGACCCCTCCACCATGGGTTCGGTCCCGAACGTCGGCCTGATGGCGCAGAAGGCCGAGGAGTACGGCAGCCACGACAAGACCTTCGAGATCCCCACCACGGGCACGGTCCGCCTGGTCGATGCCGCGGGCAACGCCGTGCTGGAGCAGACGGTCTCCGCCGGTGACATCTTCCGCGCCTGCCAGACCAAGGACGCCCCGATCCGCGACTGGGTGAAGCTCGCCGTCACCCGCGCCCGCGCCACCGGCGACCCGGCCGTGTTCTGGCTGGACGAGGGCCGCGCCCACGACGCCAACCTGATCGCCAAGGTGAAGGCGTACCTGCCGGAGCACGACACCGAGGGCCTGGACATCAAGATCCTCTCCCCGGTCGAGGCCACCAAGCTGTCGGTGGAGCGCATCCGCCGCGGCGAGAACACCATCTCGGTGACCGGCAACGTGCTGCGCGACTACCTGACCGACCTCTTCCCCATCCTGGAGCTGGGCACCAGCGCCAAGATGCTGTCGGTCGTCCCGCTGATGGCGGGCGGCGGCCTCTTCGAGACCGGCGCCGGCGGCTCCGCGCCCAAGCACGTCCAGCAGCTGGTCAAGGAGGACTACCTGCGCTGGGACTCCCTCGGTGAGTTCTTCGCCCTGGTGCCGTCCCTCGAGCAGTACGCCGAGGCCACCGGCAACACCCGTGCCAAGGTCCTCGCCGACACGCTCGACCGCGCCACGGCGACCTTCCTCAACGAGGACAAGTCCCCGACCCGTCGCGTCGGCGGCATCGACAACCGCGGCAGCCACTTCTACCTGTCCCTGTACTGGGCGCAGGAGCTGGCCGGGCAGACCGACGACGCGGACCTGGCCAAGGCCTTCGCCCCGCTCGCCGAGACGCTCACCGCCAGCGAGCAGAAGATCGTCGAGGAGCTGAACGCCGTCCAGGGCAAGCCGGCCGAGATCGGCGGCTACTACCAGCCCGACCCGGCCAAGGCCGCCAAGGTCATGCGCCCGTCGGCCACCTGGAACGAGGCGCTGGCGTCCTTCGCCTGATCCTCGGGAGCCCCGCGCGTCCCACGGGCACCCCGTCTCCGCTCGCCGGAGGCGGGGTGCCCGTCTGTCATCGCCCCTCAGAGCTCCGGAGCACTCCTCATGCCCGACGCCCCCGCCTCCTTCGCCCTCGTCCCGGGGGCCGCCGCCTCCCCCGTGATCCTGCACGTGCCGCACTCCTCCCGCGAGATCCCCGCCGACGTCCGTACCGGCATCGTGCTCACGGACGCGGAGCTGGAGCGGGAGCTGGACCACATGACCGACTCGCACACGGCCGAGATCGCCGAGCGGGCCGCGGCACTGGCCGCCCGCACGCCTTGGCGGTTCGTGAACCGTGCTTCGCGGCTGGTGACCGACCCGGAGCGGTTCCCGGACGAGCGGGAGGAGATGACGGCCGTCGGGATGGGCGCCGTGTACACGCGCACCTCGCACCGTGCGGCGCTGCGCCCGCGGGGCACGGACCCCGAGCCGCTGATCGAGCGCTACTTCCGGCCCTACGCGCGGGCGATGACCGAGGCGGTCGCCGACCGGCTCGCGGTCACCGGCCGGGCCGTGATCGTCGACGTGCACTCCTACCCGACCGAGCCGCTCCCCTACGAGCTGCACGGCGCGGGGCCGCGTCCGCCCGTCTGCCTGGGCACCGACGGCTTCCACACGCCGCCGGAGCTGCTCGCCGCGGCCCGCAGGGCGTTCGCCCCGTGCGGGGAGACCGCTCCGGACAGCCCGTTCACCGGGGCGTACGTGCCGCTGGACTTCTACGGCAGGCGCAGAGAGGTCACGGCGCTGATGGTGGAGATCCGCCGGGACACCTACATGACGGAGCCGGGC
Organism: Streptomyces sp. BK208; assembly: GCF_004364245.1. Classification (GTDB taxonomy): domain Bacteria; phylum Actinomycetota; class Actinomycetes; order Streptomycetales; family Streptomycetaceae; genus Streptomyces. The sequence goes on from NZ_SOAV01000001.1 coordinate 835,593, forward strand.
GGCCCGGCGGGACCCGGTCTGTCCCGGCTCGCCGCGTCGCTGGCGGCGCTCGTCGACGCCGTGTCGGGCTGAGGGTCCCGGACCACGGCGCGGACGTGGCACGGAACGACGACGTGCAGGCGGGCGCCGGCGGTCTCCGGGCCCGGCGCCGTCCCGCACGGGCCGACGCGCCGGAGCGCCGAAGCGCCGGATCACCGACCCGCAGCGCCCGCGTGCGGCCTGCCCGCGCGCCCGCTGCGGCCCGCGAGCCCGACGGCCTCCGCCTCCGAACGGGTGCCGGCGGCGGATCACGTTCCGGGCCCGCGTACGCCCTGTGCCGGCCCGCCGCACCCATGGGGCCGCGCGCTCAGGCCCGCAGCCACTCCGTCACGACCACCTCCCGGCCGGTGCGCAGCCGCAGCGCGAACGGTCCGGCGGGCGGGGCCGCGCCGGTGAACCGGCCCATGTCGTCCGCCGTCAGCCGGGCATGGGCCCGCGGGCCGCTCAGCACCTCGATCCCGGCCGGGCCCGGCGGCAGCAGCTGGCCGATCAGGCCGTCCGCGGTCACCTCGACGTCGACGGTGACCCCGTCCGCGCGGAAGGTGAGCATCCGCGGCGGGTCCGCCTCCCCCCTGACGGGGATGCCGTCCACCAGCGAGTCGAAGACCAGCTCGGCGACGCGGGCGTCCAGGTCGTGCAGGGCGAAGGCGTCGACCGCGATCCGCCGCAGCTCGGCCGGGACCGGGTCGAGGATCGCGGCGGCCTGCCGCAGCTCCTCCTCCAGCAGACCGTCGTGCAGCTCGGCGTCCGCGTCCCCGTCGGACTCACCGTGCGCGGCGTACTCGCCGTGCCCGTCGAACTCGTCGAACTCGTCGTGAAGGTCGCTCACTTCGTCCCCCGTGCGTCCAGCCGGGCCCGCAGCCGGCGCAGGCAGCGCTGGCGCATCGGCCCGATGCTGCCCACCGCGATCCCCAGCGCGGTGGACACCTCCTGATAACTGGGCGGCGGCGAGGAGATCAGCACCCGCAGCAACTGGCGGCACCGCTCGCCCAGTTCCTCGAACTCCTGCCACAGCAGCCGTACCCGCTCGGTCTGCGCGGCGGCCTCCTCGGAGTCGAGCACCGACTCCTCCGGCGTACGGTCCTCGCTCGGCCGGTCGAGCAGCTGCGGGTCGTCGGTCGGCGTCCACCGCCTGGATGCCTTGAGCAGTTTCAGGCACTCGTGCCGTGCCGTGCTCGCCAGCCAGGAACCGGTCTTCTCGGGTTCCCGGATCCGGCCCAGGTGCTGGGCGAAGCGGAACCAGGCGGTCTGGTACACCTCGTGCGCGTCGGCGTCGGACAGCCCGTGCGACCTGGCCACGGACCACACGAGCGGGCCGAGCCCGTCCACCAGTGACTTCCAGGCCGCCGCGTCCCCGTCGGCCGCCGACTGGACGAGCGCCCCGACCTCTGCACGGTCCACGGTCCCACCCCTCGTGTACGACGTGCCATCGTACGCCGTGGAGCGGATGGTTCCGACCGGCATCAGCCCGTTCACGACCCGCCGGCCGACGGGTCGACGGAGACCGGGTGCCAGGTGGGCGGCAGCAGCGCGGGCACGTGCGCCCCGCGCACCTCCGCGTACTCGGTGCCGGCCGCGAGCAACTGCCCGCCGGCCGCGCGCGGGTCGGTCTCCTCGTGCGCCGTCATGCGGGCGGCGACCAGGCCCGCGACCACGGGGGCGGCGAAGGAGGTTCCGCTCCACTGCGCGTGTCCCTCGAACATCACCTGGTCCGGCTTGGCGGGCGCCTCGCCCGGCTCGCTCAGCACCCCGTTGTGCCGGGGGTACTGGCAGGTGCAGGGGTAGGTGAAGCCGTAGCGGCAGGAGTCGTAGGTGGAGTGCTGGTAGACGTACGGCACCGGGGTGTCGAAGCCGGTGAGGGCGCTGGTGAGGCGCTCGCCGGGGGCGTAGGCCCGCACCCAGGCGCCGTGGTTGCTGAAGCAGGCGCCGAACTCGCCGTCGGAGCGCAGCGCGCCGATCGACAGCACCGAGTCCTCCCAGCCGGGGAGGGTGGCGTAGGCGGCCGGCCAGAAGGGGGTGGCGCTGGCGTTGTTGCCGGCGGCGGCGACCAGCAGGGTGCGCTGGTCGCGGAGTTCCTCCATGAAGGCGTGGACGCCGAGCAGGCCGTCGGTGCGTCCGTTGGAGGTGCCGGCGGACAGGCTGAGGATGTCGGGCCAGCCGCCGCGGTCGACGGCCTCGAAGAGCTTCTCGCCCAGCTCGGACTCCAGGATCGCGCCCGCGTCGTTGAGGGTGTTGCGGACGGTCACGTCGGTGTTGGGCGCCACCGCGGCGACGAGCCCGGCGATGAAGGTGCCGTGGCCGACGTACTGGCACAGGACGCCGTCGTCGCCGCACTCCCTGATCTGGGCGTCGCCCTCGGTGTGGGCCAGCAGCGGGTAGGACCGGTAGTCGTTCATGAGGCCGGTGTCGACGACGAGGACGCCGACGGCGGTCGCGGCGTCGTACGGCGTGCCGTCGGCGGCCGGGTTGGGCGGCTCGCTCAACGGGACGGGTACGGGCTCGTCGCCGGGGCAGGCGTTGACGGCGATGGAGACGACGTGGTTGCGGCTGATCAGCCGGCGGCCCGCGCGGCCCTCCACGGTCCGCAGGGAGCGCAGGGCGTGGGCGACCGTGGGGTCACCGCCGCCGTCGCCCTCGCCGGGGTCGGCGACCCGGATGCGGGTGATGCCGGTGCGGTTGGTCTCTGGGCTCGCCCGGCGCACGTGGTCCGGTGTCAGTCCGGCCATGGCGGTGAAGTGGTCGCGCACGGTGTCCTCGACGAGGCGGGCCTCCTCGCCGTCGCGGGCGAGGACGACGCCCTTCTCGTAGAAGAACTCGGCGGAGTCGTCCGGGCCCATGGCCAGCGGTACGTCCGGCATCGAGCGCTGGATCTGGTCGAACTGCTCGCGGAATCGCTGTGGTGCCATGGCTTCTCCCCCACTGAGCGGTGCCGGTCGTGGCCGCGGTCGTGACCACGGCGGTGGCGGCGGTCGTCAACCAGAGTCCCGAGGCCACCGATTGATACAGACTCGAACCTGTGGGGCGTGGTTGCGGAGCACTACCATCCGTGGGGTGACGGCGCGAAACGACTCGGTTCTCGAACTGCTGCCGATGGTGTTCGCCGCCCCGGGCGAAGCGCTGACGCGGGCGGAGGAGGTGCTCGGCGCCGACCCCTCGCCGTTGCACGCCTCGGTCGCCCATCAGGTGATCGGCATCTGGCAGCGGGACTTCGGCGACACCCGGCGGGCCCTGGCCCATCTGCGGCGCGCCCGCGATCTCGCCGCCCGCGCCGACTCGGCCGAGCGGGAGGCGGACGTCCTGGCCACGCTGGGGGTCGCGCTGGTGCACGCCGGGCGCACGCGGGAGGGGCTGGCCGCGTTCGAGCGGGGCGTGGCGCGCGGGAGCGGGCACACCCGCGCGCGCGTGCTGTTCCGGCGGGCGTACGTGTGGTGGGTGCTCGGCCGGCACGGCGAGGCGCTGGAGGACGTGCGGCGGGCGATCCCGGTGCTGCGGCAGGCGGACGACGTGATCTGGACGGCGCGGGCGCTGACGCTACGGGCGACCGTGCACCTGGCACAGGGCTCGGTGGAACGGGCCGACGCGGACTTCACGGCGGCCGAGGCGCTGTGGGACACCACGGGCCAGGAGCACGACAAGGCCGACGCGGTGGAGAGCCGGGGGCTCGCGGCGTTCCGCGCGGGCGACGTGCCGGCGGCGCTGCGGCTCCTCGACGAGGCCGAGGAGCGGTACGCGAAGCTGGGCACGCCGACGTTCATGCTCACCATCCGGCGCTGCGAGGTGCTGATGGCGGCGGGTCTGGCCACGGAGGCGCTGGCGGAGGCGGACGCGGCGCTCGCCACGCTGGACGGGATCGGCGGGCAGTCCACCCGCAGGGCGGAGCTGCTGCTGGTGGCCGCGCGGGCGGCCCGGCTCGCGGGAGAGCCGCAGACCTCGCTCGCGCGCGCGGCCGTCGCGGTGCGGCTGTTCGCCGGGCAGCGGCGCACCTGGTACGAGACGCACGCCCGGCTGGTGCTGATCGAGGCGCGGGTCGCCACAGGAGGCGGTTCCGGCCGGCTGGTCGCGGACGCGGCGGCGGTGGCGGAGCGGCTGGCGGCGTTCGGCGCGCCGGCCGCGCCGGAGGCCTCGCTGCTCGCGGGCCGGATCGCGCTTGGCCTCGGCTGGACGGCGGACGCGGAGCGGCATCTGGCGGTGGCCGCGCGCAGCCGGCACAGCGGACCGCCGTTGGCGCGGATGACGGGCTGGGCGGCGCAGGCGCTGCGGGCGCGTGCGGCGGGGTCGGCGCGGGGTGTGCTGGAGGCCGGCCGTCGCGGTCTCGACGTCCTCGACGACCACCGGATGACGCTCGGCGCCTCGGAGCTGCGGGCCCGGGCCACCGCGCAGGGAGCGGAGCTGGCGGCGCTGGCGCAGCGGGCGTCGCTGGTCTCGGGCGGACCTCGGCGGCTGTTGGACTGGAGCGAGCGCTGGCGGGCGACGGTGCTGTCGGCGCCGCCGACCCGGCCGCCGGCCGATCCGGTGCTGCTGACCGCCATGACGGCGTTCCGGGAGCTCGCCTCCCGTGCGGAGGAGGCCCGCACGGACGGTGGCCGGCCCGCTTTGGCCCTGGAGCGCGAACAGCGGCGCCTGGAGCGGGAGATCCGCTCCCGGACCCTGCACATGCGGGGCGAGGCGCCCGGCGGCGGCGACCGGTTCGACGTGGGGCGGCTGCTGCGGCGGCTGGGCGACGACGTACGGCTGGTGGAGCTGGCGGTGCTCGACGGACGCGTGCACGTGCTGCTGTGCGGGCAGGGCCGGGTGCGGCGGTTCGAGGCCGGGCTGCTGGCCGAGGCGGAGGTGGAGGCCGAGCACGTGCAGGCGGGGCTGCGGCGGCTGGCCCACCCGGGCGCCGAGGCGCGGCTGCCGCTGATGGAGGCGGCCGGCGCACGGCTGGAGCGCCTGCTTCTCGGACCGGCCGCGGCGCACCTGGGCCCGGGTCCGGTCGTCGTGGTCCCGCCGGGCCGGCTGCACCGGGTGCCGTGGGCCCTGCTGCCCGCGCTGCGCGAACGGGTCCTGAGCGTGTCACCGTCGGCGAACAGCTGGCTGCGCGCCCGGGACACCGCTCCCCCGCCCGGCGGCCGCCTGGTCCTGGTGCGCGGTCCGGGTCTGGCCAGCGGCGGCGCCGAGGTGCCGGAACTGGCCGACCGGTACGCCGGGCCGCGGACGGCGGCGGGCGACGGGGCGGGAACGCCGTCGCCCGGGGGTGCGACGGGGACGGGCGAACCGTCGGGCGCACCGCGTGTCTCCCCGCCCGTGGACGGCGCGGAGTCCGCTCGCCGGGGACCGGACGGCACGGGCCGGGGACCGGACGGCACGGGCCGGGGACCGGACGGCACGGGCCGGGGACCGGACGGCACGGGCCGGGGGCCTGACGGCACGGGCCGGGAGTGGCCGGGGGACGAGCGGCGCGGGCTTGCGGACGGGCCGGGGGCGGGCGCCGCTCCCCGGGGCGGGACGGTCGTGCTGGAAGGCGACGCGGCGCGGGTGCCGCGGGTCCTGCGGGAACTGGACGGCGCCGCGCTGGCGCACATCGCGGCGCACGGCACCTTCCGGGCGGACAGCCCCTTGTTCTCGTCGCTGCGGATGGCGGACGGGCCGCTCATCGTGCACGACTTCGAGCGGCTCGACCGCAGCCCGTACCGGATCATCCTGCCGTGCTGCGACACCGCGCGGTTCGCGTCGGTCGGCGCCGACGAGCTGCTCGGCCTCGTCACCGCGCTGCTGCCGCTGGGCACGGCCGGCGTGGTGGCGTGCACCGCGCCGGTGAACGACGCCGCCGCGGTGCCGTTGATGCTCGCGCTGCACAAGGGGCTGGAGGCGGGCCTGTCCCTGGCGGAGGCGCTGCGTGACGCACGGGCCTCGCTGCCGGACGACGCCGTGCACCAGGCGACGGGGTGGGCCTTCTCGGCGTTCGGGGCGGCCTGAGGCCCTCCCGGCCGGTGCCCCAGGCCCCTGACAGGTCGGGCCCCGGTCCCGGCCGCCCCGGTCAGGCGGGCTGGGGCTCGGGCAGTTCCACGAGGCAGGGCAGGGCGCCGCGGTCGCCCGCGCCGAGGCGGGTGTAGGCACCGTAGAGGTGGTTGCCGACGGTGCGGACGGAGAGGGTGAGCCGCTCGGCGATCTGCCGGTTGCTCAGGCCCGCGGCGGCGAGGGTGACGATCTGCCGCTGCCGGGCGGTGAGTTCACCGAGCACCAGACCCGACAGCGCGGGGGTGCGGGCTCCTTGGCAGCGCCGGGTGAGGGCGACGGCACGGGTACGGGCGGTGCGGGTGGCGGTCGGGTCGCGGTGGGCGCGTGCGGCCTGGGCGTTCGCCTCGGCGGCGAACAGCAGGAAGCCGCGCCGTTCCAGCTCCTCGGCGACCCGGTCGAGCGCCGGTCCGTCCTCCCGCGCCAGGGCGTGGGCGTGCGCGGCGAAGACACCGGTCAGCCGGCCACCCGCCCGCTGGGGCGCACCGAGCCGGACGGCGTCGTACGGGTCGCCCGCGGCTGCCGTCCCGACCGCCTCTTCGAGGTCGCCGCGTGCGGCGGCGGCCCAGGTGGCGCAGGCCGCGGCCGTGCCGCCGCTCCCGCCGGGTCCATCGCCCGACTGGGCGAGGGCCAGCGCGAGTTCGTCGAGGCAGGCCGGGTCGTCGTGACGGGTCCGCAGGCCCTCGCGGGCCCAGGCCGCGGCGTCGGACAGCCGGCCCCGCAGCCGTGCGAACCGGGCCCGCAGCGCCGCGTAGTCGGGCGGCAGTGCGGTCCCTTCGGCGGCCAGCCAGTCACCGACGGGGGTTTCGCTCTCCCGTACGTCGGCCTGCTCGATGCGCCGGGCGAGGGCGGCCCGCTCCGCCTCCAGGGCGGGGCCGGTGCGGTCGGGGGTGCGGGCCAGGCGCCGGGTCCGCAGCCGGCCGGCGGCGGCGCGCAGGACCGGGCCGTGCAGGGGGTGCGCGAGACGGGCGCCGCCGTCGTCATCGACGACCACCAGGCCCTCGGACTCCAACCGCTCCAGGGCCCGCAGGCCGAAGGCGTCGGCGCCCCCGTCCAGGAGCAGGGTCAGGGGCTCGGCGAAGGCGAGCCGGTCGAGCGTCTCCCGCTCGTCGGCGCGGGCGCGGTCCAGGACGCGGGCGGCGGGCTCGCGCACCGCGGGGGTGAGGGGCACCGGTCCCCGCCACGCCCGCTGGTCCGTGCCCGGCACCGGCACGAGCAGGCCCTCCTCCCGCACGGCCGAGAGCAGTTCGCGCAGCAGTCGCAGATCGCCCCGGCTCAGACGGTGCAGCCGGTCGAGGGTCAGGGGTTCCAGGCGGGTGCCGGCGCCGTCCGTGAGGAGTCGCGCGGTGTCCTCGTGGGGCATCGGCCGCAGGGTGAGGCGCGGCAGCAGCTCCCCGGTCCACAGCCGGGACACCGCGCCCGGTACGGGGGCTCCGTCGGTGGCGACGACCAGGAGGCGGGTGCGGCGGTGCACGGCGAGCTGGTGCACGAGGGCGGCGGAGGCGTCGTCGAGCAGGTGTGCGTCGTCGACCAGCAGCAGCCGTACGCCGGACAGGAGGTGTACCGCCCGGTGCAGGGTGACGGCCTCGGGCAGCAGGTGGGCGAAGGCGGCGAAGGGGGTGTCCCGGGTCTCGGGCGTCCCGGCGGCCCGGGCGCAGTCCGTGCCGCGTACGGCCTCCGTGACCAGCCGGGTCTTGCCCGCGCCCGCGGCTCCTGTCACCACCAGCCCGGCGTGCCCGGCCCCCACGGACCGGCGCACCAGCTCCAGTTCGTCCGACCGTCCGGTGAACGGCCAGGGGGTCTCCAGTGTCTTGGCATCCCGTTCAGAACTCGTCACGGGAACATGAGTCGGCCTACTCGGTCCTGATACAGGGTGGGTTGAGTATCCCTCGACTCAGGCGCCGTGGCGGCGCGCAGGGCACGCTGACGGGCATGACCGCACGCTACTGCTCGCTCGCGCGGCAGCCTGGCCCCGTGCTCGCTCCGGGGCTGGCCGCCGAGCGGGTCGCCGCGCTCGTGGGCGGGCAGCGGATGTGGGTCAACGGAACCGTGCTGCACTACTGCTTCCTGGGGGGCGACACCGACGCCTCGGTGGTCCCGATGCCGGGCACCGGACGGCCTCGGCGCGGGTCGTGGGCGGGGACCGAGGAGCAGCGGGACGTGGTGCGCGACTGCTTCCGGGAGTGGCGGGACCTCGGCATCGGGATCGGTCTCACCGAGGTCGGGGACCGGTCGGAGGCGGAGCTGCGGATCGGCTTCCAGCCCGGCGACGGGTCCTGGTCGGCGGTGGGCAAGGACGCGCTCCGGGTCGGTCTGAACGACCGTACGATGAACTTCGGCTGGGACCTGACCGCGCCGGGTGAGCGTGCGACGGCCCTGCACCAGATCGGGCACGCGCTCGGCATGCTGCACGAACACCAGAGCCCGTTCGCGGGCCTCCTCTGGGACGACGAGGCGGTCTACTCGGAGCTGGCCGGCCCGCCCAACCACTGGACCCGGGAGCGCACCTTCCACAACATCCTGCGCAAGCTCGACGGCGACGAGGCCAACGGCCCGGTCTGGGACCCCCAGTCGATCATGGAGTATCCCTTCCCCTCGGGACTGATCCTGGAGCCGGAGCACTACCGCTCCGGCCTGCACCCGCCCGGTACCCTCTCCGCCGCCGACAAGGAGTTCGCCCTGCGCTGGTACCCGCCCACCGTCCGCCCCGGTCCGCTGGTGCCGTTCCGCTCGGTGCCGCTGGGCCTCGGGCCCGACGAGCAGGCCGACTTCCGGGTGGACCCGCCGGAGACCCGCGAGTACACGGTGGGCACCTTCGGCGACAGCGACGCCGTCGTCGTCGTCTTCGAGGAGCGGGACGGCGTGCCCCGCTACTTCGCCGGACAGGACGACGGGGGAACACCCCGCAACGCCACGATCAAGGCCCGTCTCGTCAAGGGCCGCCGCTATGTCGTCAGGGTGCGCCTGTACTCCTCGTGGGGTGCGGGCGAGACGGCGGTCATGTACTGGTGACCGCGCGGCTCACCGACACCCGGTCGCCGCGGCCTCGGTCCGGCGCCGGGGGCCGGCCGCGGAACGTCTCCTTCGGGGGAGGGTGGACGTTCCGCGGCCCGTGCCGTGTCCGCCGCTGGGGGGCGGCGGACACGGCCATTGCTCCGGGGTGATCAGGCGGGGCGGCCCGTGAGGTGACGGCCGAAGGCCGGGAGGGCGGTCAGGCGCCGCACGTGGGACCAGAGGGCGGGGTGGTCGTCCGCGCCGTGCGGGGTGTCCCGGCGGACCAGGGCCGCCCACACCTCGACGTCGGCGGCGGTGAGCCGGTCGCCCAGGACGTAGGGGTGCGCGGACAGGCGGTTCTCCAGCGCGTCCAGCACGCCGGGCAGGGCCTCGGGGTCGGTGCTGCGGGCGCACAGTTCCTCGACCGCCTCGGTCTCCGCCTCGGTGCCGCGGGGGTAGAGCACGGGACCCGTGACGGAGGTGAAGTACCGGGCGAGGTCACGGGTGATGTGACGCGCGTGCGTGCTGACGATCCGGCCCGACCAGCCGTCGCTGAGCACCGGCACGACGGCCGGTCCCCGGTAGTGGTGGGCGCTGGCCTCGTACAGCGGCCGCAGGGCGGCGTACCCGCCGTCGGGACAGTCGGGGCGCGGGTCCAGCAGGGTCACCGGACAGATCTCGTCCAGACCGAGCAGGGCGTGCACGACGGCGATGCCCAGACAGTCGTCGTGGCCGGGCGACAGGTGGAGGCGATAGCGGCGCGGTACGGCGTAGTGGCCGCTGCGCGGATCGCGGCCGATGCGTCCGCGGAAGGCGGGGGCAGGGGCGAGCGGTGTGACGGACATGGTTCTCCCCGGGTGATTCCCTACCTGTTCACTAGGATTACTGGGGAAGTGTCGACCGGCACCCGGAGCGCGTCAAGAGGGTGTCCACCCCCCGAGAGGGGCTCGCGGCGTCACCGGGAGCGGGTGGGGAGGGGCCGGCCGCGACGCCGCTCCGCCCCGCGCATGGGGTAGGCTTGACCAGCGCGATCACGGAGAACACCGATCGCGGCACCGGGACGTGGCGCAGCTTGGTAGCGCACTTGACTGGGGGTCAAGGGGTCGCAGGTTCAAATCCTGTCGTCCCGACGGTGCGTGAAGGGTCCTCGCGGGCGGAAGCTCGCGGGGGCCCTTTTCCCATGGCCCGGTGGCTGATCACATCGCGAGACGGCGTTGCGCCGGGCCCCCCACCAGGCGTTGTCTCGCACGGTGCGTACCGAACGAACCGATCGACCCGAACGAACCGATCGAACCGAACGACCCGAACCCCCGGGTGACGACGTGGCCGGCGACCGCTCCGCGCGGCGCGCCGTGACCGTCTTCCCGGTCCTCGTCCTCCTGGCCGGCGCCGTCGGGCTGCTGCTCCCCGGGAGTTTCACCGGGTGGGGCGAGGCGGTGCCGTACCTGCTGGGCGTCGTGATGTTCTGCATGGGCATCACCATGACCCCGGAGGACTTCCGCGGGGTCGCGAAGCGCCCCTGGGCGGTGGCGCTCGGACTGGTCGCGCACTACGTCATCATGCCGGGGCTCGGCTGGGCGATCGCCCATCTGCTCGACCTGTCCCCGCAGCTCGCCGCCGGCGTCATCCTGGTGGGCTGCGCGCCCAGCGGCACCGCCTCCAACGTCGTGACCTACCTGGCGCGCGGCGACGTGGCCCTGTCGGTCTCCGTCGCCACCGTCTCCACCCTGGTCGCTCCGCTGGTCACCCCGCCGCTGACACTGCTGCTCGCCGGCGAGTACCTCCCGGTGGACGCCGGGTCCATGGTCACGGACATCTTGAAGACGGTGCTGCTGCCCGTCCTCGCGGGCGTCGTCGTGCGACTCCTGGCGGGACGGTACGTGCGGCGCGCGCTGCCGGCACTGCCCTGGCTGTCCGCGCTGACCATCGCCGTGATCGTGGCGGTCGTGGTGGCGGGCAGCGCGGACGCCATCAAGTCGGCCGCCGGGCTGGTCCTCGTCGCGGTCGTGCTCCACAACGGGCTCGGTCTGGCGCTCGGTTACGGTGCGGGGCGCCTCGGCCGGCTGGGTGAGCCGGGCAGCCGGGCCATGGCCTTCGAGGTGGGCATGCAGAACTCCGGCCTAGCCGCCTCGCTGGCCACCGCCCACTTCAGCCCCCTGGCGGCGCTGCCGGCCGCGGTGTTCTCCGTCTGGCACAACGTCTCCGGCGCGGTGGTCGCCGCGTGGTTGTCGCGCCGGGGGCGGTGACCTGACCTGCCGGCCGGGCAGGGGTCGAGTCCCGTTCTGCCTGGAGGCCCCGCGCCGGCCGGACAGAACTGTCAACCATCCTGTCTGCGTTCCATCGGGCCCTGTGCCGCCGCGACGAAGTGTCCGGGCCGGGGGCCGGATGCCCCACACCCTGTCTCCTCCGGCGCACCGCGGGGCACGGCTACCGTCGCGGCATGACCCACAGCCTCGTTGTCCACGTCCCCGACGCCGAGCTCGAACCCGAGCCGCTCTCCGCCGACCAGATCGTGTCCGGCACCCCCGAAGTGACCGGGAAGGTGGTCTGGGAGTCGCCGGACGGCCGCCGGGTGCGGGGCGTCTGGCAGATCACGCCGGGCGTCGTCACCGACACCGAGGCGGACGAGATGTTCGTCGTGCTCAGCGGCTCGGCCACCATCGAGGTGGCGGGCGGCCCCACCCTCACCGTCGGGCCGGGCGACCTGGCCGTCCTGCGCAAGGGCGACCGTACGACGTGGACGGTGCACGAGACGCTGCGCAAGGCCTACGCCATCGACCTCGGCCCGGCCTGAGACCCGGTCCGGACTTTGTCCTGTCAAAAGGTTGACATGATGCCGATGGCCGCCCAGGGTGGCCTGGACAGATCACGCTGGTGAGATCACGGACAGGTCCGAAGAGGGGCGCTCATGGTCCAGGCATTCGGTGTCGCCGTCGTCGGTTTCGGCTGGATGGGCCGGGTGCACACCCAGGCGTACGCCCGGGTCCGGCACCACTACCCGCACCTCGCGCTGCGCCCGGAGCTGGTGACCGTCGCCGAGGAGGTGCCCGGGCGGGCCGAGGAGGCCGCCGCGCAGTTCGGGTTCGCCTCGACGACCCGAGACTGGCGCGAGGTGGCCGCGGACCCGCGGGTCCACGCGGTCAGCATCACGGCGCCGAACTTCCTGCACCGTGAGATCGCCGTGGCGATGGCCGCGGCGGGCAAGCACATCTGGATCGAGAAGCCGGTGGGCCTGACCGCGCGGGACGCCCGCGCGGTGGCGGACGCGGTGGCCGAGGCGGGCGTGCAGGGGGCGGTGGGCTTCAACTACCGCAACGCGCCCGCCGTCGAGGCGGCCCGCCACCTGATCGCCGCCGGGGAGATCGGCGCGGTCACCCATGCCCGCATCCGGCTCTTCAGTGACTACGCCGCCCACCCCGAGGGCGCTCTGACGTGGCGGTTCGAGCGGGAGCGCGGCGGCAGCGGGGTGCTCGGCGACCTGGCCTCGCACGGCGCCGACCTGGCCCGCTTCCTGCTCGGCGAGATCGCGTCCCTGACCGCCGACACGGCCGTCTTCCTGCCCGAGCGGGCGCGCCCCACCGGAGCCACGGCGGGACACGCCCGGGCGGCGGGCGGTGAGCCGGGACCGGTCGAGAACGAGGACTACGTCAGCTGCCTGCTGCGCTTCGCCTCCGGGGCCCGCGGTGTGCTGGAGGCCTGCCGGGTCTCGGTCGGCGAACAGAACAACTACGGTTTCGAGGTGCACGGCACCACGGGCGCGGTGCACTGGGACTTCCGCCGCATGAACGAACTGGGCGTCAGCCGCGGCACGGCGTACCAGGACCAGCCCGTCAGCACGGTCTACGTCGGCCCGGGGCACGGCGAGTTCGCGGCCTTCCAGCCGGGTGCCGCCAACGCCATGGGCTACGACGACCTGAAGGTGGTCGAGGCCCACCGCTTCCTGCGCTCCGTCGCGGAAGGCACGCCGTACGGCGCCACCCTGACGGACGCGGTGCACAGCGCGGCCGTACTCGACGCGATGGCGCGGTCGGCGGAGCGCGGCACCTGGGTCAGTCCCGAGCCGCCCGGCTGACGGCGCCGCGGCGGGCCCGCGTCACCCACCGGCCGAGCAGGCCCTTGACCGGGACCAGCACGAGCCAGCTCCACATGGCCGCGGGACCGACCGCCAGGGCGAGCGGAACGCTCAGCGCGAAGACCACCACCGACGCCGCGATGTCCGCGCCGTAGAGCAGGAACCCTTCCTCGGGTGCGGTGTCGCCGCGCAGCCAGGGCCGGTGGGCCAGCACGACGACCAGGGCGAGGTGGGAGGCGCCCAGGGCGGCGACCGCGGCCGCGTAGACGGCGACGGACACCGGCTCCCGCCCGTACTCGGAGATGAGCTTGGTGGGGAAGGGAACGAGTGCCGCGACGCCGAGGCCGACCAGGGAGAGGGTGATCACTTGGCCGTCGACCCGCTCGACGAAGCCGAAGATCCGGCGGTGGTCGCGCCAGAAGAGTCCGAGCACCAGCAGGCTGAGCGCGTACGCCCCCAAGTTGGGTGCCAGGTCGCGCAGTTCGGCACGGTAGGCGGCGGCGTCCAGGTCACCGGGCACGGAGAAGTCCAGGACGAGCAGGGTGATGGCGATGGCGAAGACGCCGTCGGCCAGTGCCACCACCCGTTCCGGGCTGCCGGCCGGAGTCGATTTCCACATGGTCCCGACGGTAGGAGGGACCGCTCGGACGACCGCGTCACACGCCCGGGGCGGCGGCGCGCGTCACACGGTCGCGGTGCCGGCCGCCTGCTGGTCGTTCGACGCGTTCGTCAGGACAAGAACGACAGCCCCACCTCACCGCTGTCGGCGCACACAGTGGATGCGCCCCGCGTGCGGCCGCGGGCGGGCCCCGCGCGACGAGGGAGCCGATGAACCTGCCGACACCGGGCCCGCCCGAACCGCCCCGGCCCGGGCCTCCCACCCCGCACTCCCCCTCACACCACTCACACCCCTGACCCCAGACACAAGGAACAGGACAGCGCATGCGTATCGGAATCCTCGGCCTCGGCCGCATCGGCGCCTTCCACGCCGAGACCCTCGCCGGACTCGACGCCGTCGGGTCGCTGGTCGTCGCCGACCCCTTCGCGGCCGCCGCGAAGGCCGCCGCCGAGCGGTTCGGCGCCGAGGTCGCGGACTCGCCCGAGGCGGTACTCGGCGCGGGGGTGGACGGTGTGGTGGTCGCGGCGGCGACCGACGCCCACCCCGGTCTGATCCTGGCCGCCGTGGAGGCCGGTGTGCCGGTCTTCTGCGAGAAGCCCGTCGCCCGCACCATGACGGAGGGCGTCGAGGTGCTCAAGGCGCTCGCCGGCCGCGACGTACCGGTCCAGATCGGCTACAACCGGCGCTTCGACGCCGGCTTCGCCGCCGCGCGGGCCGCCGTGCGCGGCGGTGAGCTGGGCACGCTGCACACCGTACGGTCGACGACGCTGGACCCGGCGCCGCCGCCCGCCGCGTACGTCGCCGCCTCCGGGGGCATCTTCCGGGACTGCTCGGTGCACGACTTCGACATCATCCGCTGGGTGACCGGCCGGGAGGTGCGCGAGGTGTACGCCGTCGGGGGCAACCGCGGCGCGGACTTCATCCGGGAGGCGGGCGACGCGGACACCACCGGGGCGGTCCTCACGCTCGACGACGGCACCCTCGCGGTGGTCTCCAACAGCCGCCACAACGGGCGCGGTTACGACGTGCGCATGGAGATCCACGGCTTCGACGACTCGATCGCCGTCGGTCTGGAGGACAAGCTGCCGCTGCGTTCGGTGGAGCCCGGGGCGAGCTTCCCGGCCGGTACTCCGCACGACTTCTTCATGGACCGTTTCGCCGCCGCCTACCGCGCCGAGCTGACCGCGTTCACCGAGGTCGTCGCCGGTACCCGCACCTCGCCCTGCACGATCGAGGACGCGCTGGAGGCCGGCTGGATCGCCGAGGCGTGCACGCTGTCGCTGCACGAGCACCGTCCGGTGACGGTCGCGGAGGTGCGGCGGGGCTGAGCGGCACGCACCGGGCCGGGGCTGAGCGGCACGCACCGGGCCCACGGGCGAGCCGGCGGGCGGCGTGCGGCGGAGCGGTGCGGACGGCTCGCCCGGGGGTGTCAGCCCGTCGGCTCGCTGATGTTCACCATCCACGGGACGCCGAACCGGTCCGTGCACATGCCGAAGACGTCGCCCCACATCTGCTTCTCCAGGGGCACGGCGACGGTGCCGCCGGCGGACAGCTTCTCCCAGTAGCCGCGCAGCCGGTCCGCGTCGTCGCCGCTGAGACTCACCGAGAAGTTGCTCCCCGGCCGGTACTCCATCCCGGGCGGGGTGTCCGAGGCCATCAGGGTGAAGCCGTCGGGCGTCTCCAGCATGGCGTGCATGATCTGGTCGGTGTACTCGCCGTCCGGCATGCCGGACTCGCCGAAGGTGTTCAGCGACAGCGTGCCGCCGAAGACCTGCTCGTAGAACTCCATCGCCTGGCGGGCGTCGCCGTCGAAGCCGAGGTACGGGTTGAGACGCGCGGTCATGGGGTGCCTCCCGGAACGGGACTGGTGTGCTTGCCGGTGCTGCGCACGCTAGCGCGCGGCACCGGCGACGGCCCGCCGGGCGGCGCACTCGCGGGACGCCCGCACGCCGGCACGCCCGTCCGTCCGCCCGTCCGCTCACCCGTCCAAGCGTCCGCCGGCGCGGGACGGCTCAGGCGCCGCAGGAGCGCAGGAACTTCCGGGTGCGCACCGCGATGGGCAGCGGCTTGTCCGGCTCGCAGGGGTACATGTCCTGCTCGACGATGGCGAAGAGGTCCACGCCGAGTTCCTGGGCGGCCGTGAGCACCGGGCCGAGCTCCGGCACGCCGCCCGGCGGCTCGCACATCACGCCGCGCTGCACGGCCGGCCCGAAGGGCACGCCGCCCTCGCGGACCCCGGCGAGGATCTCCGGGTCGACCTGCTTGAGGTGGAGGTAGCCGATGCGCTCGCCGTAGGTCTCGATCAGCTTGACGCTGTCACCGCCGCAGTAGGCGTAGTGACCGGTGTCCAGGCAGAGGCTGACGAGGTCGGAGTCGGTGGCGTCGAGGAAGCGCTCGACGTGCTCCTCGGTGTCGATGTGGGTGTCGGCGTGCGGGTGGACGACGATGTCCAGGCCGTAGCTCTCCCGCACCTCGCGGCCGAGGCGTTCCATGCCGCCGGTGAGGTGGGTCCACTGCTCGCCCGTCAGCTCGGGCGGCTCCAGGATCTCGGCGGTCTTGTCGTCGCGCCAGAAGGACGGGATGACGACGAGGTGCTTCGCGTCCATGGCCTGCGTCAGGGCGGCGACGCGGCCGACCTGTTCCCAGGTGGCGTCCCACTCGGAGGGGCCTCGGTGCAGCCCGCAGAAGATGGTGCCCGCCGAGACCCTCAGGCCGCGCCGGGTCACCTCGTCGGTGAGCCGGGCCGGGTCGGTGGGGAGGTAGCCGTAGGGGCCCAGCTCGATCCACTCGTAGCCGGCCTCGGTGACCTCGTCCAGGAACCGTTCCCAGGGGACCTGCCGGGGGTCGTCGGGGAACCAGACGCCCCAGGAGTCGGGAGCCGAGCCGACGCGGATGCGGTCGAGGGCTGAGGGCATGCTCAGGCCTTCCCTTCGGCGGTACCGGTTGCGGTGCTGTCGGTCGTGTCGGTGCTGTCTGTGCTGTCTGTCCTGCCGGCCGTGTCGCTCCCGTCGGCCGTGTCGCTCCCGTCGGCCGTGTCGCTCCCGTCGGCCGTGTCGCTCCCGTCGGCCGTGTCGCTCCCGTCGGCCGTGTCGGTGCCGTGGGCGCCGTGGGTCCTGTGGGCACTGTCCGGCGCCGGGACGCGCGCCGCATCCGGAGCGCCGTCCGGGAGGGCGTCCACGTCGACCCCGCCGACCTGGGCCAGCTCGTGCTTGAGGGCGGCGAGTTCGGCGCCGCCCGCCATGTGGTTGGTGAGTTCCTCCAGCGTGATGTCGGGACGGGCGGCGCTGAGTTCCAGGGTGCCGAGCCGCAGCACGCTGAAGTGGTCGCCGACCATGTAGGCGTGGTGGGGGTTGTGGGTGATGAAGACGACGCCGAGGCCGCGTTCGCGGGCGGCCGCGATGTACTTGAGCACCACGCCGGACTGCTTGACGCCGAGGGCGGCGGTGGGCTCGTCGAGGATGAGGACGCGGGCCCCGAAGTAGACGGCGCGGGCGATGGCGACGGACTGGCGCTGGCCGCCGGAGAGGGTGCCGATGGGCTGTTCGAGGTCGTCCAGGACGATGCCCATGTTGCGCAGCTCCTCGTCGGCGGTCCGCTTCATGCGGGCGATGTCGAGGCGGCGCACGGGCCAGGGGCCCTTGGTCATCTCGGAGCCGAGGAAGAAGTTCCGCCACACCGGCATCAGCGGCACGGTGGCGAGGTCCTGGTAGACCGTGGCGATGCCGCGGGCGAGGGCGTCGCGCGGGGTGGCGAAGCGCACGGCCTCGCCGTCGACGAGGAACTCGCCCTCGGTGTGCTGGTGCAGCCCGGAGATGATCTTGATGAGGGTGGACTTGCCGGCACCGTTGTCACCGAGTACGCAGGTCACCCGGCCGGGGTGGACGGCGAGGTCGACGCCGTGCAGGGCGCGGATGTTGCCGTAGGCCTTGCCGGCGCGGCGCAGTTCCACGAGCGGGCGGCCCTGCTCGGGTGCGGGGTCGGCGAGGACGGCGCCGTGGGTGCCGGGGGCTGCGGGGGTCTTGCTGGTCATTTCCGATCACCTCCGGGTCGCGGCGCGGCGGACGTACAGGTTGATGAGGACGGCGCCGAGGAGCATCACGCCGAGGAAGGCCTTGAACCAGTCCGGGTTCCAGCCCGCGAAGACGATGCCCTGGTTCACCATGCCGAACATGAAGGCGCCGAAGACCGGACCGATGGCGGAGCCGTAGCCGCCGGTGAGCAGGCAGCCGCCGATGACGGCCGCGGCGATGTAGATCAGCTCCTGGCCGACGCCCTCGCCGGACTGCACGGTGTTGAAGGAGAACAGCTGGTGCATGCCGACGAACCAGGCGCCGAAGCCGACCAGCATGAACAGCGTGATCTTGGTGAAGGTGACCGGCACGCCGACCGCGCGGGCGGACTCCTGGCTGCCGCCGACGGCGAAGATCCAGTTGCCGTACTTGGTGCGCAGCAGCACCCAGGTGGCCAGGGCCGCGAAGACCAGCCACCACACCACGGTGATCTTCACCTGGACGCCGCCGACGTCGAAGGACGAGGCGAACAGGGCCTTGGCCTGGTCGAAGCCGTCCATGTCGCTGATGTCGTCGGTGGCGACGTTGCCGGTGACCAGCTTGGTCACGGCGAGGTTGACGCCCTGGAGGACCAGGAAGGTGGCGAGTGTGACCAGGAAGCTCGGCAGGCCGGTCTTCATCAGCACCCAGCCGTTGAAGGCGCCGACGGCGAGCGAGGCCACGAGGGCGACGATCACGCCCATCCAGACGTTCATGGTCAGCTGGTAGCTGAGCATGCCCGCGGTGAGCGCCGAGGTGACCACGGCGACACCGGCGGACAGGTCGAACTCGCCGCCGATCATGAGCAGGGCGACGGGCAGGGCCATGATGCCGATGGTGGACGACTGGTACAGCACCGTCGCCATGGAGGCGCCGTCACGGAGCGTGGGGGCGGCGACCAGGAAGAAGACGAAGACGGCGACGGCGCCGAGGAAGACCCCGACCTCGGGCCGGGCGAGCAGCCGCAGCGCCACGGGGCGTTCACGGGTCCGGCCGTCGGCTTCCTCGGGGCCGGGGGCCGGCGGTGCGGCCACCGCCGGCTCAGCCTGTGGGGCCACGCTCATCACCGGGTGCCCTTCGAGGCGAACTCGGCGACCGCCTTCACGTTGGACTTGTCGACGAAGGCCGGGCCGGTCAGCACCGGCTGCTCACCGCCGCCGCTGTAGTTGCCGTTGTTCTTGTAGAGCCACAGGCCGTCGACCGCGAGGTAGCCCTGGAGGTAGGGCTGCTGGTCCACGGCGAACTCGATGTCGTCCTTCTCGATGGCGCCGGTGAGCTCCTTGTTCAGGTCGAAGGTGGCGACCTTGGCCTTGCTGCCGGACTCGTCCACCGACTGCACGGCCGTCATGGCGAACGGAGCGCCCAGCGTGACGACGTGGTCGATGCCGGAGTCCTGCTGCAGCTTGGCCGTCACCGTCGACTTCACCGAGGGCTGGTCGGCGCCGTTGACGAAGAGGTTCTCCACCGAGCCCTCGAACGTCTTCTTCAGGCCGTCGCAGCGCTGGGTCAGGCCGACGTTGCCCTGTTCGTGGATCACGCAGAGGGCCTTCTTGGCACCCACCTCGTTCAGCTTCTTGCCGAACGCCTCGCCCGCCACGCTCTCGTCCTGCCCGAAGAACTCCATCAGGCCGAGCTTCTTCCAGTCCGCCAGACCGGAGTTGAGCCCGACCACGGGTATGCCGGCCTTCTCCGCCTTGGCGAGGACGCTGCGCAGGGCGTCCGGCTTGGCGAGCGTGACGGCGATGCCGTCGACCTTCTGGTCGATCGCGTTCTGCACCAGGTTGGCCTGGCTGCCCGCGTTCGGGTCGGCGGAGTAGACGAGCTTGACGTTGTCCTTGTCGGCGGCGGCCTGGGCACCCTTGCGGACGATGTCCCAGAAGGTGTCGCCGGGCGCCTGATGGGTGACCAGGGCGACGGTCATACGGGGGGTGTTCGCCTTGCCCGCGGAGGCACCCGAGTCGCCCTCCTCGTCGGCCTTCTTCCCCCCGGAACTGCTGGAACAGCCGGCGAGGGTCAGGGCCGCGGCGGCGGCGAGGGCCACGGCAGGGGCGAATCTGCGGGAGCGGGCGTGCGAAGAGCGGTCCATCTTTTCCTGCACCTCACTGTGCGACTGTGCGACGGGAGAGCCGTGTGCCAGACCCGAGTGCCAGACCCGAGAAGAATGGCTGTTGCTGCGCTGGGACCGGATACAAGTCCTTGAGGCGCCCACTGTCAATACTTTGTCAAGACATCCTTTCACTCGCAGGTCCGAATGTAAGTACAAAGTATTGACAGCGTCGTCCAGGAGTCATACACCTGGGAGGCGGCAGGCCCCCGCCCAGCCCGAGGAGCGTCGCACATGGCAGAGTCAGTCCCGCGTTTCGATCTGATCACGATGGGCCGCATCGGGGTCGATCTCTATCCTCTGCAGACGGGCGTACCCCTGGCGGAGGTTGAGACCTTCGGCAAGTTTCTCGGCGGTTCGGCCTCCAACGTGGCGGTCGCCGCCGCCCGGCTCGGCCGTGCCGTGGCCGTCATCACCCGCACCGGCGACGACCCGTTCGGCGGCTATCTGCACCGCGCGCTGAAGGAGTTCGGCGTCGACGACCGCTGGGTCACCCCGGTCGCCGCGTACCCGACCCCCGTGACGTTCTGCGAGGTCTTCCCGCCGGACGACTTCCCGTTGTACTTCTACCGCCGTCCCAAGGCACCGGACCTGGAGATCCATCCCGAGGAGCTGGACCTGGACGCGATCCGCGCGGCCTCCGTCTTCTGGATGACGGGCACCGGACTGAGCGAGGAGCCGAGCCGTACGGCGACGCTGACCGCCCTCGCCCACCGCGCGAAGTCCGGCACCACCGTCTTCGACCTGGACTGGCGCCCCATGTTCTGGACCGACCCGGACCGGGCCCGCCCGCACTACGCCGAGGCGCTCCGGCACGCCACCGTCGCGGTCGGCAACCTGGACGAGTGCGAGATCGCCACGGGCGTGCGCGAACCCCGGGCCTGCGCCGAGGCGCTGCTGGCGGCCGGGGTGGAACTGGCCGTCGTCAAGCAGGGGCCCGAGGGCGTCCTCGCCGTGCACCGCGACGGCCGGTCCGCCCAGGTGCCGCCGGTGCCGGTCGAGGTGGTCAACGGCCTCGGCGCGGGCGACGCGTTCGGCGGCTCCCTGGTCCACGGTCTGCTCTCCGGCTGGGAGCTGGAGCGGACCATGCGGTACGCCAACGCGGCCGGCGCCCTCGTCGCATCCCGCCTCGCCTGCTCCTCCGCGATGCCCACCGAGGCGGAGGTCGACGACCTCCTCGCGCGAGCCACACCCTGAACGGAGTCCCGTCTTGTCCCTGACCATCTCCAGCATCCCGGACCTCACCGCGGTCAGAGCCCGGCATCCGGAGGCGATCGCCGAGGCCGCGGCGCGCCGGGAGCGCCGCCCGCTGATCGGCGACTCCGGCCGTCTGATGATCGTCGCCGCCGACCATCCGGCGCGCGGCGCGCTCGGCGTGGGCGACCGCCGGCTCGCCATGGCCAACCGGGCCGACCTGCTGGAGCGCCTGTGCACCGCGCTGTCCCGGCCCGGCGTCGACGGGGTGCTCGCCACCGCCGACGTGCTGGAGGACCTGCTGCTGCTGGGGGTGCTGGAGAACAAGGTCGTCATGGGATCGATGAACCGGGGCGGTCTCGCGGGCGCCGCCTTCGAGATGGACGACCGCTTCACCGGTCACCGCGCCGAGGACATCGCCCGGCTGCGTTTCGACGCGGGCAAGCTGCTGCTGCGCATCGACTACGACGACCCGGGCTCGCTGGCCACCATGGAGGCCAGCGCCCGCGCGGTGGACGCCATGGCGTCGCGCGGACTGCCCCTGTTCGTAGAGCCGTTCATCTCCCGTCGGATCGAGGGGCGGGTCCGCAACGACCTGTCCGCCGAGGCCGTCACCCGCTCCGTCGCCATCGCCTCGGGTCTCGGCGGCACCTCGGCCTACACCTGGCTGAAACTGCCCGTCACCCACGACCCGGACGACATGGCCGAGGTCCTGGAGACGTCCACGCTCCCCGTGGTCCTGCTCGGCGGCGACATAGGGGGCTCCGCCGCGGACCAGGCCGCGGCCTACGAACGCTGGCGCAAGGCACTGAGGCTGCCCACCGTGCAGGGCATGGTCGTGGGCCGCTCGCTGCTCTACCCGGCCGAGGGCGGCGTGGAGCAGGCGGTGGACACGGCCGTCGGACTGCTGTGAACGAGGAGAGGCGGAGGAGCGGACGATGACGTATCACCTTCCCGCGGGCAAGGCGGCGGACGGCCCGTACGCCGTGGACGTGACGCCCGAGAGCGCCGGGTGGGGCCACAGCGCTCTGCGCGTGGTGAACCTGGCGCCCGGCGGCAGCCACACCTTCGACAGCGGCGGGAGCGAGTGGATCGTCCTGCCGCTGAGCGGCGGCTGCGCGGTCGAGGCCGCCGACGACTTCGGCGCGCAGACCTTCGAACTCATCGGCCGTGACAGCGTGTTCACCGGTGTGAGCGACTTCGTGTACGTCCCGCGCGGGGCCCGTGCGACGGTGACCTCCGCCGGCGGCGGCCGGTTCGCCCTGACCGGCGCCCGCTGCACCCGCCGCCTGCCCGCCCGGTACGTCCCGGCGTCCTCGGTGCCGGTCGAGCTGCGCGGCACCGGGAGCTGCTCGCGGCAGGTCAACAACTTCGGCGCGGCCGGGGTGTTCGAATGCGACCGGCTCATCGCGGTCGAGGTGCTCACCCCGGGCGGCAACTGGTCGTCCTTCCCCCCGCACAAGCACGACGAGCACCGCCCCGGCGAGGAATCGGTGCTGGAGGAGATCTACTACTTCGAGTTCGCACCCCACGACGGCACCCCGGGGCTTGGCTACCAGCGCGTCTCCCCCTCCGGACGGGGACGGGGCACGGACGTGCTCGCCGAGGTCCGCGACGGGGACGTGGTGCTGATCCCCGACGGCTGGCACGGGCCGTCGATGGCGGTCCCCGGACACCACATGTACTACCTCAACGTCATGGCCGGTCCGGAGCCCGAGCGCGCCTGGCTGATCCGCGACCACCCCGACCACGCCTGGGTCCGGGACACCTGGCCCGCGCAGCCGGTCGACCCCCGGCTCCCCCTCTACACCGCACCGGAGAGGTCCGCATGAGCGCCGCCGCCACCCGCCGACTGACCACCGCCCAGGCCCTGGTGCGCTTCCTGGCCGCCCAGTACACCGAACGCGACGGCGTGCGCCGCCGCCTGATCACCGGCACCTGGGGCATCTTCGGCCACGGCAACGTGGCCGGCCTCGGCCAGGCGCTGGTCGAGTACCGGGAGGCGATGCCCTACCACCAGGGCCGCAACGAACAGGCCATGGTGCACGCGGCCGTCGGCCACGCCCGCCAGCTCAACCGCCTGTCCGCGCAGGCCGTGACGACGTCCATCGGTCCCGGCGCCACCAACCTGGTCACCGGCGCCGCCCTGGCCACGATCAACCGCCTGCCGGTCCTGCTGCTGCCCGGCGACGGCTTCGCCTCGCACGCCGCCGACCCGCTGCTCCAGCAACTGGAGCACCCGGTGGAGGCCGACGTCTCCGTCAACGACGCCCTGCGGCCCGTGTCCCGGTACTTCGACCGCGTCACCCGGCCCGAGGCGCTCCTGGCGTCCGCGCTGCGGGCGGTACGCGTCCTGACCGACCCGGCGGAGACCGGCGCGGTCACCCTCGCGCTCCCGCAGGACGTGCAGGCCGAGGCGTACGACTGGCCGGAGGAGTTCTTCGCCGACCGGGTGTGGCGGGTACGGCGCCCCGCGCCCGACCCCGCGGAACTGGCCGAGGCGGTCCGGGCGGTCCGCGCCGCCGCGCGCCCGCTGATCGTCGCGGGCGGCGGCATCCACCACAGCGAGGCCGAGCAGGCCCTGAAAACCCTGGTGGACGCCACCGGCATCCCCGTCGCCTCCACCCAGGCCGGCAAGGGCGCCCTGCGCCACGACCACCCGGCCGACCTCGGCGGCATCGGCCACACCGGCACCGCGGTGAGCGACGCCCTCGCCCGCACCGCCGACCTGGTCATCGGCGTCGGCACCCGCTACTCGGACTTCACCACCGCGTCCGGGACCCTCTTCCAGCGCCCGGACGTGCGCTTCCTGAACCTCAACATCACCGCCTTCGACGCCCACAAGCTCGCCGCCGGCACCCTGGTGTGCGACGCGCGGGCCGGCCTCACCGCACTGGCCCGGGCGCTGTCGGGGCACCGCGTGGACCCGGCGTACGAGGCGGAGTACCGCACCGGCAAGGCCCGTTGGGACGAGGTGGTCGAGGGGGCGTTCGGCGCGGACGACGACAGCGCGGTGCCGACCCAGACGCAGGTGCTGGGCGCGCTGGACGCGGTCGTCGGCGACGAGGACGTGGTGATCAACGCGGCCGGTTCGCTCCCCGGCGACCTGCACAAGCTGTGGCGGGCCCGTTCCCCGCGCCAGTACCACCTGGAGTACGGCTACTCCTGCATGGGCTACGAGATCCCGGCCGCGATCGGCGTCCAGCAGGCCGCGCCCGGCGCCCCCGTGTGGGCCCTGGTCGGCGACGGCACGTACCTGATGAACCCGACCGAGATCGTCACTGCCGTCCAGGAGAACCTGCCGGTCAAGCTGGTCCTGGTGCAGAACCACGGGTACGCGTCCATCGGCGGCCTGTCCGAGTCGGTGGGCGCCGAGCGCTTCGGCACCGACTACCGCCACCGCGCCGCCGACGGCTCCTTCACCGGCGATCCGCTCCCCGTCGACCTCGCCGCCAACGCGGCCAGCCTCGGCATGCACGTCCTGCGCGCCAAGACGGTGCGGGAGCTGCGCGAGGCGCTGACCACCGCCCGCGCGGCGACCCGCCCGACGTGCGTGTACGTCGAGACGGCACCCGCGCGGGAGCCGGTGCCGGCCCAGGCGTGGTGGGACGTGCCGGTGGCCGAGGTGTCCGAGCGTGCGGCCGCGACCGAGGCGCGGGCGGCCTACGAGCGCGCGGTGGCCGACCGCCGCCACCACCTCTGACCCCGCGCTCCACCGCCCGACGGCCAGTCACCTACGCAGGGAGGCACGACCATGGCGAAGACCGGTGGCCCCGCACGTGCCGTGACCGCCCCCGCGACCGGCGCCCTGGACCTCACCCTGGACCGGAGGAGTCCGGTACCGCTCTACTACCAGCTCGCCCGGCAGCTGGAGGCGGCGATAGCACACGGTGCCCTCGCGCCGGGAGACCTGCTGGGCAACGAGGTCGACCTGTCGGTCCGCCTCGGCCTGTCCCGGCCGACCGTCCGGCAGGCCATCCAGTCGCTGGTCGACAAGGGACTCCTGGTCAGGCGGCGCGGGGTCGGCACCCAGGTGGTGCACAGCCAGGTCAGGCGCCCGCTGGAGCTGAGCAGTCTCTACGACGATCTGGAGGCCGCCGGGCAGGGTCCCGGCACCCGGGTGGTGCGCAACGAGGGTGTCCCGGCCACCGCCGAGGTCGCCGCGGCGCTCGGCGTCGCGGAGGGCACCGAGGTCACCGTCCTGGAGCGGCTGCGCCTCACCCACGGCCAGCCGGTGGCGGTGCTCTGCAACCACCTCCCGGCGGGCCTGCTGGACCTCGACGACGCCCGCCTGGAGTCGACCGGCCTCTACCGGATGATGCGCACGTCCGGCATCACCCTGCACAGCGCCCGCCAGACCGTCGGCGCCCGCATCGCCACCCGTGAGGAGGCCGGGCGCCTCGGCGAGCGGGAGGGCGCCGCGCTGCTGACGATGCGGCGCACCGCGTACGACGACACCGGCCGGCCGGTCGAGTTCGGGACGCACGTGTACCGCGCGTCCCGGTACGCCTTCGACTTCCAGCTCCTGGTCAGAGGCTGACCGCAGGGCGGACGGGGCTCAGTGGGCCGAGTCCAGGCGGACGCGCTGCTCCTCGGTCAGTTCCAGGTCCACGGCCGCCAGGTTCTCCTCCAGCTGCGCCACCGAGGAGGCGCCGGCCAGCGGCACGATCGGCAGTTCCGCGCCGATCTGCCAGGCGAGGACGACCTGGTTGACCGTGGCCCCGGTCTCCCCCGCGACGTCCCGCAGCACCGCGAGCCGGGCCGGGGTGCCCGGGTGGTCGTAGTCGGGGGGCAGCGGCTTGTCCGCGCGGACGTAGGCGCCGGCCAGCAGGGGCGAGTAGGCGACCAGCGTCAGGTCCGGCTCGGCCCGCAGGTAGCCGAGGAGTTCGGCGCCGGCGTGACCGACGCTGCCGTACCGGGAGAACTCGCTGGGCAGGTCGAAGCGGGGCCGCAGGTGGCTGTGCTGGTACTGCAGCACCTCGTAGCCGGGCAGGCCGGCCGCGGCGGCCAGGGCGCGGGCCCGCTCGACGCGCCACACCGCCTGGTTGCTGACGCCCAGCAGCCCGACCGTGCCCTCCGCGACCAGTGCGCCGAACCCCTCGACGGTCTCGCGCTGCTCCACGGTGAAGTCGTCGATGTGCGCGTAGAGCAGGTCCAGTTTCTCCACGCCGAGCCGTTCCCGGCTGCGGTCGGCGGCCTCGCGGATCACCTTGGCCGACAGACCCTCGGGGTTGTCGGTGTAGCCGGTGCCCGGCGCCAGCGGGCGCGCGCCGAGC
This sequence comes from Streptomyces sp. BK208, assembly GCF_004364245.1. Classification (GTDB taxonomy): domain Bacteria; phylum Actinomycetota; class Actinomycetes; order Streptomycetales; family Streptomycetaceae; genus Streptomyces. The sequence continues at coordinate 861,937 of NZ_SOAV01000001.1, forward strand.
TTGGTGGCGATGACGACCTCGTCGCCGATCCCGCGGCTGCGCCGCCAGCGGCCGAGGAGTTCCTCGCTCTGGCCGCCCTGGCCGCCGTCGGTCCAGAAGGCGTAGTTGTCGGACGTGTCGATGAAGTTCCCGCCGGCCTCCACATAGCGGTCGAGGACGGCGAACGAGGTCTTCTCGTCGGTCTGCGAGCCGAACAGCATCGCGCCGAGCGCCAGCACACTCACCTCGCGGCGGTGCGCCGGATCGGTGCCGATGGTGCGGTACTTCATGATGTTCCTCCCCATGCGCACCCGGTCGTCCGGGCACGGGAGGGAGTCTGCGAATTGAAGTGCGCTTCAAGTCAAGCCCTGCGTAGTCTCGGTGCGCGTGAACAGGCGAAAGCACAAGAAGCTGTCCCGGCGTCTCGTCGGCGCCGCACTCGTCGGCGACCTGCCGGCCGTCCGGGCCGCGCTGCGGGCCGGAGCCCCGGCCGAGACGGCCGACACGGCCGGCAGCACACCGCTGTACCTCGCGTCCGTGGGCGGAGCCGCCGACATCGCCCGCGTGCTGCTCGCGGCCGGTGCCCGGCCCGACACGGAGAGCGGGATCGGCTCGGAGGGCACACCGCTGTGCGGCGCGGCGTGCTGGGGGTACACCGAGACGGTGCGCGTACTCCTCGAACACGGAGCCGACCCGAACCTGCGCGAGGACCACGGCACCGGCTGGACGCCACTGGACTGGGCGGCGCACGGGGCGCACAGCGAGACGGTGGACGTACTCGTCGCCGCGGGGGCGCGGCCGCGGTCCCGCGCCCCGGGTGGCACACGGAGCGGCGAATGACCCGCGGCCACAAGCCGTTTCCCGACGCAGATTCTGACGACCACTCACTCGAAGGACGACTTCGGGGCTAAAGTCGCAATGTGCGCCTTGGGCCGATCAAATCGCGCGTGTCGCCCGGTAGTACCATTCGGGTGCGCATGCACGCGGGGGAATGCTTTGAAGGAATACTCGCGGAGATCGACGAGGACTGCCTCGTCATCCAAACCTCCGACGCGGAGATCCTCCTGGAGGCGGAAGCCATCCAGTTGGTCGAGCGCCGCTCACCCGGAGCCACCTCTGCCCGGGAGACCAGCGACAGCCCCGCGCAGGTGGGACCACGACCCGAGCCTCGGGCGACGCCACCGCCGGTCGAGCCGGTCGAGGTCGTCCTCCCCTCCGCCGCCCTGCGCTTCCTCGCGGAACTGGACGGGCGGGTCCGAACACTACCGCTGCGGATAGCCGATCCGGATTTCGACGTCTTCACGGACGACCTGGACGACGAAACCCGGATTCGACTGGACCGCGACCTGCTGAGCATCCGGAACAGCTACGGTTACGCGCTGAAGGTCAGGGACACGGCGAAGATCCTGCAGTGCGCCGGACGTCTCCGCCGCGTGGCGGACAGCTTCAACGCCGCCGACTGCCTGCAGACCGCCGGCCGGATGGTCTGGCTGCTCGGCCAGTACGACAAGGCTCTCGAGCTGTTCGCCGAGGCCGCCGACACCCTGAACGACAGCTCCTCCTGCTTCGATCTGGCAGTTGCCCAACGGCACACCGGCGAACTCCTCTACCCCGCCACCCTGCGAAACTGCCTCGATCAGGAGGCGCCCGCGGACGACCCCGCTCTGACGGCGCTGGCCGCCTGCGTACTCGTCGACGGCGTCGGCGCGGACGAACTCGCCGGGCTTGTGCAGGACGCCGCCGCCTGGCGGCCGGGGAACGCCCGTCTGTGCGTCCTCCACGCCGGCCTGCTCTGCGTCCCCCGGGAAGGGCTCACAGGTTTCCCGGCCGAGGCGTGGAACTCACCCGAGGCGCCCGCCCACGCCTTCACCGTGATCGCCGCGAAGCTGCATCCAAGCCCCGCTCCCGCCGCGCCGGTACGACCCGCCAGGCAACCGGCGATGCCGCCGCCTCCTCGTCCGGTGCCACGGCCGGCACCGGCCGTGCCGCGACCGGCCGTACCGGCGCCCGTGACGCCCGCCCGGACCACGGGGCTCGACGACGCACAGGTGCGCTCGCTGTCGGACGAGGTCCGTGCCCGCGTCGACAGGGGGGATCTGACCTCCGCCAGGGAGTCGTTGACGTCCTTGAAGTCCCTGGCCCCACGTCACTCACTGACCTGGGGCGCGGAGAAGTACCTGTCCCAGGCGGTCGCCGTCCAGGCGGGCACGCCCAGCAGGACGGCCGGGATCCACGCCCCGCAACAACCCAACGGCACCCAGCAGGACAAGGGCCCCTTCGCCCGCGCAGAGGCAGCGCAGCGCCGCAAGGACTACGTGGCAGCGAAACGCCACCTCCAGCAGGCCATCGACCAGGGAGACCAGCGCGCCCGGGCGGTGCGCAGACTCGTCAACCTGTTGTCGACCCGGCTGCAGAGCCGTGACGAGGCACTGAACCTCCTAGACGAACACAAACACCTCTTCGTGACCGACGCCGAGCGCCGGAACTGGTCCCAGCAGCGCAGCACCATCCTCGAGCACGCGGGAAAGTGGGCGGAGGCACTGGATGAACTGCGCGGCATGCTCAGCCGGGGGCCCACCGGTGACGAGCGAGTGCGGTTGGTGATCCGCACCACCATGGCACTGCTCAAGACGTTCCAACCGCAGGAGGCGAAGGAGTTGCTGGAGTCCGAGCTCCGGCGCGATCCGCAGCAGCAGTCCCTGCGCACGACCCTTGACCAGCTCATCCAGGCCATGGAGACGAACGTGTACTCCAAGGTGGACGCCGTGCTGCAACTCCAGTACGCCGCCACCTCCCAGCTCAGCCCCTTGCTGACCTTCCACCTCGACCGCTGCGAGTACCGGGGTGTGCGAGCGGAGAAGGTGGCGAAGCGGACCTTCACCGAAGACGACATCAAGCGTCTGGACGACCTGGTCTCGGGACGTGCCAAAGGGCGGCTCGGCAGCAACTTCCCCCGCGAACGCGCCGACTACAACCTCTCGGCCGCTCGCATCATGCGTGATCTGGGCATCACGGACGACCGGTTCCGCAGCAGACTGCGGTACTTCGCGGCCGCGATGGGAGATGCCTGCGCCATCGAGGCGAAGGGCAATCCGGACGTCATTCGCACGTACTACCTGGAGTCGGTGAGCGTCAAGAGCGACTGGGACGACCTGGTCGACGTCAAGCTCCGGCAACTCGTGATGTCGTTCACGCACAGCGGCGTACAGCTGCTCGACATGGGGCAGCTGCCGTCCCTGGAGAAGGCGCTGGCCCTGGTGATGTCCGAGCGGCATCTGACCCGGATGGTCCTGGTGACGCTGCTGTCCCTACCCACGGTCGGCGAGACGGTCACACGTCTGATCCGGCGGGTCTGGGCGGACCGGACGACACGGGAAATTTTCAAGAAGGCGCTGGCGGACCACCTCGAGAACGACGTCACGGTGACCGACGAGTCGAGCTTCACCCAGGCATGGCTCGCGGCGGCGCGGGAGGACGCCCAGCGCCGCGACGTCTACCACCAGATCAGCGTCCTTGCCGACACGACGCCGGTCCTGACCGTGCTGGACCGCCACACCATCGAGCTGGAACGGATCGCCGAGGACGTGATCGGTCTGGCCTCGGCAACGGACCGCGCGAGGATCGAGCACTGCCGGTCGGTCGTCACGGACCTGCGCCAGTACGTCCGGCAGAGCGTGTACGTCGAACGGGAGCGTCTCTTCGGAGGGACGAGCCGGACCATCCGCGCGCACGTCGAGGAGTACGAGAGTGCCCCGACTCCGCTGTCGCTGCAGATCTTGCATCCCTATCTGTGCACGCTCGACACCGAGCTCAGAAAGCACTTCGAGGACTACCAGAAGAGTGTGGAACCCGAGAATCTGAAGGTGGAACTGGTCGTCGACCGCTACCTGCCCAGCGGCGGCCGGGTCGACGTCCAGCTGGAGGTGTCCAACGAGCCGGGGGCCAGTCCCGTCAGCAACGTGGTGCTGAGCGTCCTGCCCAGTGCCGACTACACGGCCACGGAGGCCACGGTCGCGGTGGCGGAGTCCATCGGAGCCGGGGAGTCGAAGACCTGCCAGATCTCCCTGGTCGCCGGCAGACCCGCCATCGAACAGGAGCTCATCACCCTGGACAGCCGGATCAGTTTCACCCTGCGTTCGCAGCGGCGGGTCGAGGCGGAGGTGGAGCCGAAGTCGATCCGCCTGCACACCGACACCGAGTGGACCGAGATCCCCAATCCGTACAGTGCGGGTCTCCCCGTCGAGAACCCGGACATGTTCATGGGCCGTGATCCGCTCATCGCCCGTCTGGCGGAGACGGTGACAGGGCCTCACCGGGGCAGCGTGATCGTCTACGGCCAGAAGCGCGCGGGGAAGTCGTCGGTGCTGTACCACCTCGAGAAGAGGCTGACGCTGCCCAGCCTCGCGGTGAGCTTCAGCATCCAGGACCTGACCGGCGACATGTCCTTCGCCGACTTCCTCTACCGCATCGGGAGCGACTTCCACTGGCTGATCAGCAACCTGGCCATGGAGAAGGGCTGGGACACCCGTGCGCTTCCCGAGCCGAGCCTGCAGGAGATCAGGCTGGCGGCCCAGCAGAAGTTCATCGAATACATGCGCCGGCTTCTCACCTGGTTGCGGGCCACTCCGCCCCTGGCGGACAGTCACCTCGTATTGCTGATCGATGAGTTCAGCATGGTGCACAAGGAGATCCGCAGCCGGAACCTGCCCGAGAGTTTCATGAAGGGCTGGAAGGCCATGCTCGAGAAGGGCTTCTTCCGATGCGTCCTGGTGGGCAACGATCTGATGCCGCGCTTCATCCAGGAGTTCCCCAACGAGTTCCAGGTGGCCACCGAGGCACGCGTCTCCTATCTGGAGAGCGCCGACGCCAGGGAGCTCATCGAGAAGCCCATCCGGCTGCCGGACGGAGCCAGCCGCTACCGGGGCAACGCCGTCGACCGCATTCTCGAACTCACCGGCCAGAGCCCCTACTACATCCAGTTGTTCTGTCATGAGCTCGTGCTCTACATGAACAGCGAGGACGTGCGTGGACCGGCCATCGGCCCCGCCGACGTCGAGGCCGTCGCCGACCGGCTCATCGTGACGTTGGGGGAGAACGAGTTCGACAACCTGCTCACCCCCGGCGACAGCGAGGTCACGGACATCAGCGGCGACCTCGTCATGGAGGTCCTGCGGGCCACCCGGCGCGAGATCGGACGGGCCATGTACCACGAGGGCGGTGGCAACGCTCATCCCGAGGCGGAGCGGGTCATCCAGGACCTGGAGGGCAGGGAGGTGCTCCAGCGGCTCTCCGGCAACCGGTACCGCATCAGGGTCGGGCTCTTCAGCCTGTGGCTGCAGCACCGATGGGCATGACGGGGGTGGGGCCCCACGACGCGTGGATGCCGGTGGACCCTGAGGCCAACCCCTACGCCGGGTACGGGTCTCCCGTAGCGGGAGCGGAGTTCGTCGGCCGCACCGCGGCGATCAGCTCCATCCGCAACCGGACGTTCGCTTCACTGGAGACCGCGTCGGTGTCGATCGTCGGACCGCCCCGGGTCGGCAAGTCCAGCCTCGCCCGGCACGTCCATGAACAGTTCGCCACCGGCCGCAGTGCCCGGGGGCTGACCTTCATTCCGGTGTGGATCACCGTCAGCGGTTGCGACTCGGAGCAGTCCCTCTTCCGCGAGCTCGCGCACTCCGTCCAGACCTGGCTGTCCGAACACAGCCCGGACGCCGACCGGATGAAGGCACAGTACGAGTCACTGTCCACGACCGCGTCCTGGGACGACATGCGGATGCAACTACGTACCTACCTGCGTCGGCTGAGGTGGCTCAAGTACCAGGTCGTAGCCGTACTGGACGAGTTCGACGCCGCACGGAACATCTTCCGGCGTTCCGCGCCCTTCGAGCTCCTTCGTGCCCTCGCCTATGCGCCGGATGTGCGTGTCGCCCTCGTCACGGCCTCTCGACGGAGCCTGGCGGAGATCGTGGTGCGGTCGACACCCGAGCTGTCCACGTTCCCGCAGATCTTCGGACTGCCCATCACCCTGGGCTGTTTCGACACCCGCGAGCTCTCGGCGCTGGTGGCACGGTCGCCGTACGTCGACACGGAACTGGGCCCGCCGTTGCTGACATGGCTCGAGCGGGAAACCGGCGGTCAGCCGTTCCTTGCGTCCGCGCTCCTGTCGGTCGTGCACGACAGGTGGGCGGCACACGGCCTCCCCCCGGCCGCGCAACTGCCACGACATCTCGGCGAGGCCGTCGCCGCGTGCGGCGAACTGACCGTGCGGCACCACGAGCAGATGCTGGAACTGCTGCGTGACGAGGACCGGCTCAAGACGCTCCTGGAAGTGGTCTTCGGTCCTCAGGTCACCGCCCAGCCCCAGGATGCCGAGCGGCTGGCCAAGGAAGGCATCGTCCGTCCCACCGCTGACGGCTGGGCGGGTTTCTCGGAGAGCTTCCAGGAGTACCTGGGGCTGCTGGAGCGGAGATCGGACGACTGGTCGCTGTGGCAGCGCACCGAAACGAGACTGCGGGCCGCCCTCACCGTCGCTCTGCGGGCCGTATACGGCGAAGTCTGGCTGGACAGGCTCCGTGAGTGCCAGAAGCGGCTGATCGACAAGTGCGAGGAACGGCAGGAACGGGTGCGGCGGAGCTTCGGTCGACTCGCCCCGGACGAGAACCCGCTCGACTACGCCTACCCGCAGGACCTTCTGGCCGTCATCATGATGCACTGGGAGCAACTGAGACCGGCCCTGGGCCACTCCAAGGACGGCTGGCAGGAGCGATTGGAGCTGATCGCACGGATGCGTACGCCGATGGCGCACAACCGGCGTTCCGGCACCTCTCCGCTGCTCATGGAACAGTTCCGCGAGTACTGCAATGACGTGCTGCGCTGGCTGCCCGAGTCTCCGGTTCCGGGCACGGCTGCCGCCTCGTCAGACCGACCCCGCGTTCCGGCCGGTGACGTGGATACTGGGCCGGTCGATCAGAGCGGCGTAGACGCCGGGATCCAGCCGTAGTTCCTTCGTGCCGGGGATGGGCCGGTGCTCGTGGTCGGCACGCGTGCAGGTCGGAAACGCCGAGTACAGCGCGTAACGCCTGCCCTGTGACTGGTGGACCTTCTTGACCTCTTGGACCATGGGGCCGAAATCGGAGTCCTGCGACAGGATGATCAGCGAGGCGTAGTCCTGCTGCCAGGCCCCGCGGAGCGCCAAGGAGGCGAGCCTGATGTCGGCGCCCTTTTCCTTGCGCCGCCCAGCCATGGTGTTCGACGTGCCGCAGTTGCCGCACGTCACGCTGCGATCCAGCGACGTACTGCACTGAGCGCACGCCAAGGCTTGATAGCTGAAGCGGGCCCGCTCGTGCCGTACACCGTAGTTGGACAGCTTGCGCAGCCGCTTTCGCCAGGTGTGGAACTCCGGTGCCTCGCCGGGATGGTTGCGGTCCGGAAGGGCCATGACCACAGCAGCGTCGTTGACGCTGTCCGCACCCGTCTCGGCGGCCGCGTACCGGGCCAGCCGGTCGAGCGGAAACTTGGCGGCGGGGCCGTATCCGAAACACCGCAAGGCGGCGACGTAGTGGTTCCATCCGTCGACCAGCACCAGGCAACCCGATCCCACCCTCTGCCCCCCTAGAGAAGAAAGTGACCGAGAACAAAGCGACAAAGAAAAACCCCGCTGGGGGCCACAGGTCTGTTTCCAGAGGCGACGCTAGCAGCGGGGGCACTACGAACTGTAGTGAAAGGGACACGCGACTTCAAGGGAGAGTCACTCGGTGGGGGCGGGTCCCCGCCTTCCGGGGAACCCGCCCCCCGGTGTCAGCGTCGTCGCCGGGACGTCAAGCCGCGTCCTCCTCTCCGGGTTCCTCGATCTCCTCGGCCAGCCCACCCTTCTCGTTCGCCACGACCTTGAAGCTCAGCAGAGATCCGGCCGCGAAGCCCTGAACCGCCGAGCGGGGAGTGAAGACGTGGTGGCTGTTGCCGAGGCGGTCCTGAACGCGTAGCCAGCCGTGGGCCTTGCCCTCGGGCAGCTTCAGGGTGCCCTCCGCGTAGTCGTCGACGAGAAGGATGCCCACGGCATGGCGATTGCGCTCGCCGTCGACCCGCCCCGTACCCACGAACACGACCCGGCTGCCGACACGCAGGGACTGGCCGGCGTCCTCCGGATAGACCAGATGATCGGCACGGAAGTAGAAGTCCTCGCCGGACCGGGGATCACGGACGAATCCGAAGTTGGCACCGGGCTTCCAGCAGGTCACCTCTCCCGAGTGCCGGTCCTCCAGCGTTCCCTGCCGCTTGTCCTGGGCCGGTTGCCGCTTGCCCGCGGCGCGCTCGAGGGGAAGGCGGGTCGTGCCGGGCGGCGAGGACGGCGCCTGGCGCATGCGGTCGGTGTTGCGCGTCACCGCTTCGGACTTCAGGCCGTACAGCTGTTGGTCCCAGAGGATCTCGTAGTACTCCACGGGCTGGTCGAAGCCCTTCAGCGGGGCTCGCTGCACATCTCCCTGGTACTGCTCGGGGGCGCGGCCGAGGGCGATACCGAGCCGACTGGCGATCTTCATGACGTTGGCGGCGGACGCCGTGGCCCGGTCGACGAAGATGGCCTTCGGGGAGGCGGCGTCGCACAGGCGCTTCGCCTTGTCGACCACGGTGCCGACGTAGTCGTGGCCGCCCGTCGGCGTGGTGAAGGCGACGACCGACCCCGTGCCGACCCCGATGCTGACGTTGAAGTCGATGATTCCGCGCGCCCCCGTCCTGCCCTGGTTCGCGTCGTGGACCGCCTCCTGGACCGCCACGGCGACGTTCACCGCGTCGGTCGCCCGGTCACTGTCGAACGTGATCATGATGCCGTCCCCGAGGTACTTGATCTCCGCCTCGGGGTCCGCCTGCACGGCCAGCGCGGTGACCGCGTCGTACAGCCAGCCGAGCGCCGGCAGCCAACTGGCCTCCGGCTGCTGCTCCTTCATGGCCGTCGATCCGACCTGGTCGATGAACAGGACGGTACGTGCCTCCCGGGACTGGGGTTCGGCGAACGCCTCACGAAGCTGAGTGGCCATGTCTGTCACCCTTCTGTGCGGTGCGGTAGGAGAACGCGGCCCTGACGGGCTCGGCACCTACTAACGGACGGGGCCCCCGACCACCCGCCCTCGGGGGCGCCGTTGACACCTTCCGGCGGCGGCCGTCATAGTGACGGAGTCGCTCGGACGCGACTGAGCACTTCGCTCCTGCTGTGCTGTGCACAGGACACGTTGGCCCGCACGGGCCGGCCCCACATACGTGGGCCTCCTCATCTCCAGGGACGTGTCATGCCGCAGTCCGTTGCCTTCTGCACCGCTCCCGACACCTGTCTGCCCCGCAGCGCGAGCATCGTCTGGAGCATCACGCGCCGTGCCCGGCAGGCCCTCCACGACGCCCACGGTTCGGGCCCCTGTCATCGGCCGGCACCCTTCGGGGACGCCGACCGGAGCGCGCGTCGGCCCCGCGAGGTCTGCGAGGGCGTGGGTTGCGTCGACCTCTTCATGGAGGTCTGGACGTCGGCGCACGGGGCCATGCACATGCGTTTCCGGCCCGCCGGCCTCCTTCCCGAGGCCGCCTTCGCCTACCTCACCAGCAGCGCCCGGTCGCAGCTCGCGGAGCTGAACCGTCAGGGTCGCGTGGCCAGGGGCGGGGTGGCCCGGCCTCAGCGGCGGGACGGCACGGTAGGCCGGATCGCGGTCTCCTGCGAGGACCCCTGGCTGGCGGACGTGTTCCGCTTCCTGCTCGGCTACACGGCCTCGCCGGGGCCGCGGGCGGATGCCTGGCCACTGGACGCGCTCATCTGTCGCAAGAACGCGTGGGACGGCGGGGGCAGGGTGCCGGGCAGCGGAGCGGCACGGGACGAGCTGCGCGCCGACATCGACAGGTGCCTGCGGGTGGTCCGGGAGGTGGCGGGCGTCGGCTGGCTGCACGACTGCCTCCTGCTGCCGCTGGCCAATCGGGGAGGGTCCGTGTCCGTGCCGGCCGACGACACCCTGCGCCTGTCGCCGGCGATCGGGGAGAGCGACGACGCGCTCGCCGAGGGCGCCGACGCGGTGCTGCGGGACCTGCTGGACCGGACCGCAGCCGGCGCCGGGCCCGGCGCGGCACTGTACGCCGCGGTCGAGTCGTGGCTCGGTGACGCCCCCCGTCCAGCGGCGTGGGAGGCGACCCGTCGCGACGACATCGCCCTGCGGCGCCTGGCGAAGCGTCTGGTGTCGGACCTCGTGCAGGAGAAGGAGGCAGCATGAGCACCACGTCCCGCCCCCCGGTGGGGCCCGAGCCCGCGAGCCCGGCCGACGTCGATGCCCTGATCGAGGTGACCCGGCAGGAGAACGCCCGGGCCGACGCCAAGTCGGCCGCCCTCCTCACCGTGGTGGGCATCGGATTCACGGCGTTCTCGGTCGCGGGCGCGTCTGCCGTCGCGGCTCCTCTGCACGGCGGCGCACGATGGCTCTGCGTCGCGGCGCTGACCGGCGTGTGCGCGGTTGCGGAGCTGCTGCTGCTCGTCCTGCGCCCGGTAGTGGGGAGGGGCGGTGCGGGACAGCGCTACTTCGCGACCTGGCGCCGCTACGCCCCGGCACCCGAGCGACTGGCCAGAGAGCTGTCCGTCGACGAGGAGAGATGTCGCACCCTGGTCCGGCTGAGCGGCATCGTCTGGCGCAAGTACCGGCTGATCAGGTGGGCGGTCGACCTGATGATCGCGGTGCTGCCCCTCATGGCCGTCGCCCTCGCCGTGGCCCTGCTGTCCGGCAGCTGACCCCCGGCACGGTGCCCGCGCACACAGATCGGGTGGGTGGCGTCCGCCACCCACCCGATGATCCGATCTGCGGTCTCGCAGAGTCGGGACGACAGGATTTGAACCTGCGACCCCTTGACCCCCAGTCAAGTGCGCTACCAAGCTGCGCCACGTCCCGATGTGCTCACGCGCGGTGCACCGCGCGATCACGCGGACAGCACTTTACCCCACCCGCCGGGCCACGCCTAAGCGGGCACGGGCGAGGGACAATCGGTGCCATGGACAGCCCTGCCGACAGCCCCATGGACAGCACAGCACCCGGCCGCCCGGCGGACGCGCGGGACCGCGACGACGAGGGGCGGGCGCGCAACGCCCGGCCGCGGGACGGGCTCGGCCGCCCCCTGCCGTACGGGGCGGACGGTGTGCCGCGTCAGCCCGAGGGGGTCGTGAGGGCCCCGGACGAGACCGTCGCCGAGGCGCAGCGGCTGCTGGACGACGGCAAGCCGTTCCACGCGCACGAGGTGTTCGAGGACGCCTGGAAGTCGGGGCCCGACGAGGAGCGGGAGCTGTGGCGGGGGCTGGCCCAGCTGGCCGTCGGGCTCACCCACGCGGCACGCGGCAACGTCACCGGCGGGGCCAGGCTGCTGCGGCGCGGGGCGGGGGCCGTGACGGGGTGGGCGGCGTCCGACGGTCGCGCGCGGCCGTACGGGATGGACCTCGGGGCGGTCGCCGGGTGGGCCCGGGAGCTGGCAGGTGAGGTGGAGGACGGCGCAAGCGTGGACGCGGGGGCGCGGGCACCCCGGCTGCGGGGCTGACCCCCGAGGGGGCGGCCCCGCAGGTGCCGGGTCCGTGGCGTACGGCAGACTCGTGACGTGCGGAGCATTCATGTGATCGGTATCGGCGCGGGCGACCCGGACCAGCTGACCCTGCAGGCGGTGCGGGCGCTGCGGAGCACCGACGTGTTCTTCGTCCTGGACAAGGGCGAGGTCAAGGCCGACCTGGTGGGGCTGCGCCGGCACCTGCTGGAGACGCACGTGCCGGAGGGGACCTACCGCGTCGTCGAGGCACGCGACCCCGAGCGGGACCGGGGCGCGGGCGGCGCGGCGTACTCCTCGGCCGTCGGGGACTGGCGCAGCGCCCGCGCCCGCCTGTTCGAGCGGCTGATCGCCGAGGAGCTGGGCGAGGACGAGAGCGGCGCGTTCCTGGTCTGGGGCGACCCGGCGCTGTACGACAGCACGCTGGGCGTCCTGGAGGAGGTGCTGGAGCACGGGGCGGTGTCGTTCGCGTACGACGTCGTGCCCGGCATCAGCAGCGTCTCCTCGCTGGCGGCCCGGCACCGCACCGGGCTGAACCGGGTGGCGCGGCCGGTGCAGATCACCACGGGGCGACGGCTCGCCGAGGGCTTCCCGGCGGACGCGGACGACGTCGTCGTGATGCTGGACGCCCAGCAGGCCTTCCGGCGGTACGCGGACCAGGACATCGACATCTACTGGGGCGCCTACCTGGGCACTCCGGACGAGATCCTCGACTCCGGCCCGATCGCGGAGGCCGGACCCCGCATCGAGCGGCTGCGTGCCGAGGCGCGCGAGCGCAAGGGCTGGATCATGGACACGTATCTGCTGCGGCGCAATCCGGGAGAGCGCTGACCGGGCCCTCGGGCGCACCCGGGCGGACCGTCCCCGCATGCGTGGCCGGTGCACCGGTGTGATCGTGGCCGCGTGACAGTCGCCGAGGAAGCGCCGCGGACCGCAGCCGCCCAGCCGCCCGTGCTGGACCGGCGGCGCCGCAACGTCGTCTTCGTCACGATCATGCTCGGCATGCTGCTCGCGGCACTGGACCAGACGATCGTCGGCACCGCGCTGCCCACCATCGTGTCGGACCTGGGCGGCGCCGAGCACATGTCGTGGGTGGTGACCTCGTACCTGCTCGCGGAGACCGTGGCGACGGTCCTGGTGGGCAAGTTCGGCGACCTGTTCGGCCGCAAGGTCGTCTTCCAGGTGTCCGCGGTGGTGTTCATCACCGGCTCCTTCCTGTGCGGGCTGGCGACGAACATGCCGCTGCTGATCGTCTGGCGGGCGGTGCAGGGCGTCGGGGCGGGCGGCCTGATGGTGACGGCGATGGCGCTGATCGCTGACGTCATCCCGTTGCGGGAGCGGGGCAAGTACCAGGGCGCGATCGGCGCGGTGTTCGGTGTCGCGACGGTCGTCGGACCGCTGCTGGGCGGGCTGTTCACCGATCACCTGTCGTGGCGCTGGGCGTTCTACGTCAACGTGCCCATCGCGGTCGTCGTGGTGATCGCCGCCGCCCGCACCATCCCGGTGGTGAAGTCGGCCGCCCGTCCCGTCATCGACTACGCGGGCATCGCGCTGGTCGCGGCCGGTGCCGGCGCGCTGATCCTGGCGACGAGCTGGGGCGGCAACGAGTACGCGTGGGGTTCGGCGGTGATCGTCGGTCTGTTCGCGGGCGGCCTGGTCGCGCTGGGACTGTTCTGCCGGGTGGAGGCCCGCGCGGCCGAACCGATGCTGCCGATGCGGCTGTTCTCCAACCCGGTCTTCACGGTCTGCTCGGTCCTCAGCTTCATCGTCGGCTTCGCGATGCTGGGCGCGCTGACGTACCTGCCGACGTACCTGCAGTACGTCGACGGCGACTCGGCCACCGTCTCGGGCGTACGGACACTGCCGATGGTGGCGGGGCTGCTGATCGCCTCGGTGTTCAGCGGCAACGTGGTCAGCAAGACGGGGCGGTACCGGCTGTTCCCCATCGTGGGCACGCTGGTGATGGGCGTGGGCCTGTACCTGATGTCGCTGATGGGTCCGGCCACGGGCGCGGGGCCGGAGTCGCTGTACATGTTCGTCCTCGGCACGGGGATCGGCCTGTCCATGCAGGTGCTGACCATCGCCGTGCAGAACACGGTCGACTACGCCGACCTGGGCACCGCGACCTCCGGCGTCACCTTCTTCCGGACGCTGGGCAGTTCCTTCGGCACCGCCGTGTTCGGCACCATCTACTCCAACGCGCTCGGCCCCAACCTGCGGGACGGCGTGGCGGCGGCGACCCGCACCGGGGCCGCCGACCCGTCGGTGATCGCCCGGGCGTCGACGAGTCCCGAGGGCGTGCACCGGCTGCCGCCGCAGGCGTCGGCGCCGGTCGTCGGCGCGTACGCGGACACGATCCAGACGGTGTTCCTGTGGACGGTGCCGGTCGCGGTCCTGGGTTTCGTGGTCGCCCTGTTCCTCAAGCAGGTCCAGCTGCGCGACAGCGCCCGGGCGGGGTCCACGGACATGGGTGAGGGCTTCGGCTCGCCGCACGACGCCAGCAGCAGGCGGACGCTGGAGGCCTCCGTCGGTAAGATCATCGGCAGTACGGAGCTGGACACCGCGCGCCGGATCGTCGCGGACAGCGACACCCGGCTGGACGTCGCCGGTGCCTGGGCCGTGATGCAGGTCGAGGTGTTCACGCGGCTGGTCGGGCACGCCAGCCTGGGTCTGATCGCGGCCCGCCGCCGGATGCCGCCGGAGGTCCTGCTGCCGGTCTTCGACCGGATGGTGGCCGAGGGGTTCCTCACCCGCGAGGGCTCCCTGCTCTCGCACACCGAGGCCGGGGCACGTGAGGCCCTCGTCATCGGCCGGGCCTGGGCGACCTGGCTGGAGGACCGGGTGGAGCGGGACATCGGCCGCCCCTCGGACGCGGAGCTGCGGGCCGCCCTCGACGCGATCGCCAAGCGCCTGCTGGTGGAGGATCTGAGCCACGGGCTCCCGCAGCACGTCAGGCCAGCAGGAGCTGCAGGCCGCCCACGACCGTCGCCGCGATCACCAGGCGCTCGAACAGGAGTTGGTTGATCCGGCGCACGGCCCACTTGCCGAGGAACGCGCCGGGCACCACGAACACGACCAGCACCGCGTCGAGCAGCAGCGAGCGGCCGTCGATCAGGCCGAGGCCCGCGCTGAAGGGCAGCTTGGAGACGTTGACGATCAGGAAGAAGAACGCCGACGTGCCCAGGAAGCCGAGTTTCCTGAACCCCGCGGACAACAGGTACAGCGACATCACCGGGCCGCCCGCGTTGGCGACCATCGTGGTGAACCCGCCGAGGACGCCGTACGAGCGGGCCTTCACGCGCCCGGTGCGCGAGGCGGCCTCCTCCGGCTGCTCGGCGGAGTCGGCCTGCCGCCGGCGCCACATGGTCACCCCGGCCATGAACAGCAGGATCACGCCGATCGACGTGCGGACGGCGGCGTCGTCGGCCCACACCAGGAAGACGGTGCCGACGACGACGCCCACGCCGACCGCGGGGAACAGCCGCCACAGCGTGGGCCAGTGGGCGTGGCGCCGGTAGGTGAGGACGGCGAGGACGTCACCGGCGATCAGGACCGGCAGCAGGATGCCGGTGGAGGCGCGGGCCGGCAGGACCGCGGCGAAGATGGCGAGGCTGACCGTGTTGGCCCCGCTCACCGCGGTCTTGGAGAAGCCGACGAGCAGGGCCGCGAAGGCGAGGGCGGCGAATTCCCAGCCGGTGAGGTGCGAGAGCGAGATGGTGTCCATTGCGGGGACCGATGCTATGCGGGCCCGGCCGGTGCCGTGAGCGCCGTCTCGCCCCTTGATCCTCAGCGGTCCGTGTACGCGGCCCTCAGCTCCCGCTTGAGCACCTTCATGCTCGGCCCGAGCGGCAGCTCGTCGGCGAACTCGACCCGGCGCGGGTACTTGTGCCGCCCGAGGTGCTGCTTGGACCACTCGGTGATCGCGGCGGCGTCCGGCGTGGCGTCCGGTGTCGTACCGGGGGCGCGTACGACCACCGCGCAGACCTCCTCGCCGTGCAGTTCGTCCGGGAGTCCGATGACGGCGACCTGGGCGATGCCGGGGTGGCGCATCAGCACCTCCTCGACCTCCCGGGGGTAGACGTTGTAGCCGCCCCGGATGATGACGTCCTTCTTCCGGTCGACGATCCTGAGGAACCCGTCCTCGTCCTTGGTGCCCAGGTCCCCGGTGCGGAACCAGCCGTCGACCAGCGCCTGCGCGGTGGCCTCGGGGCGGCCGAGGTAGCCGGAGAAGACGTTGTGCCCGCGGACCACGACCTCGCCCAGCTCGCCGGCCGGCAGCAGCTCCACCGCGTGCTCGACCTCGGCGCGGGCGATCTCCACGTCCACGCCCCACAGCGGGTGGCCGATGGTGCCGGGCCTGGCGCCGAACACCGGCTGGTTCACGGACGCCGCCGGAGAGGTCTCCGACAGCCCGTACCCCTCGTAGATCCTGGCCCCGAACGCCTCCTCGAACCGTTCGAGGACGGCGACCGGCAGGGAGGCGCCGCCGGAGACGCACACCCGCAGCTCGGGCAGGGCTTCGGCGGCGGCCGCCGCGGCGGCGAGGGCGACGAACATGGTGGGCACCCCGTGGAAGGTGTTGACCTTCTCCCTCACCATCAGCTCGATGGCGCGCGCCGCGTCGAAGCGCGGCAGCAGCACGAGGGTCGCGCCCGCCCGCCAGGTGGAGTTCAGGGAGACGGTCTGGCCGAAGGCGTGGAAGAGCGGCAGCGCGCCGAGCGCCACGTCGTCGGGCCGGATGTCGTTGGCGTCGAAGGCGTTGACCGTCGCGTTCATCACCAGGTTGAAGTGGCTGAGCACGGCGCCCTTGGGGACGCCGGTCGTGCCGCTGGTGTAGAAGACGACGGCCGGGTCGTCGGCGTCGCGGGTGACGTAGGTGGGCAGGGGTTCGGCGTCCGCGGCGAGCTTGCCGAACTCGTCGCCGAGCGTGACCATCCGTACGCCGGTCTCCCGCGCCGCGGCCGCTCCGGTCTCCGCCTGCGCCGGATGGCACAGCAGCAGGGTGGCGCCGCTGTCGCGCAG
The DNA here is from genome assembly GCF_004364245.1 of Streptomyces sp. BK208. GTDB lineage: Bacteria > Actinomycetota > Actinomycetes > Streptomycetales > Streptomycetaceae > Streptomyces. The sequence goes on from NZ_SOAV01000001.1 coordinate 878,485, forward strand.
GACGTGCTCGACCTCGGCGGCCGACAGCAGCAGGTGCACGGGTACGACGACGGCACCGGCCGCGGCGACGGCGTAGTACGCCTGCGGGAACTCGGCGGTGTTCGGCGCCATCAGCGCCACCCGGTCCCCCGGCCGGACGTCCAGGCCGACGAGGGCACCGGCCTGGGCGCGGGCCCGCCGCCACACCTCGGCGAAGGTCAGCCTCAGGTCGCCCTCGACCAGCGCCTCCTTGTCGGGGCGGCGCCGGGCGTTCTCGGCGAGGATGGCGGCGACGGAGAGGGTTGCCATGGGTGTTGCTCCGTTCCTTGCTGCGGCTCTGCAGAGGGTGGCTGGTGCGGGCGGGGTGGCTCGGGTACGTCCTAGTGGCGTTCGACGAGCACCGCGCTGCCCTGCCCCACGCCCACGCACATCGTGGCCAGCCCGCGGCCGGCTCCCGTACGGCGCATGCGGTGGAGCAGGGTGGTGAGGATGCGGGCGCCGGAGCAGCCGAGCGGGTGGCCCAGCGCGATGGCGCCGCCGGTGGGGTTGACCAGGCCGGGGTCGATGCCGAGCTGGTCGACGCAGGCGAGGGCCTGGGCGGCGAACGCCTCGTTGAACTCGGCCTCGGCGATGTCGCCGATGCTCCAGCCGGCCCGGGCGAGGACCTTGCGGGTGGCGGGGACCGGGCCGATGCCCATGACGTCCGGATGGACACCGGCCGAGCCGCCCGCGACGTAGCGGCCCAGCGACTCCAGACCGAGCTCGTTCAGTGCCTCCTCGCTGACCAGGAGGAGGCCGGCGGCCCCGTCGTTCATCGGGGAGGCGTTGCCCGCGGTGACCGTGCCGCCGGGGCGGAAGACGGGCTTGAGGCGGCCCAGCTTCTCCAGGGAGGTGTCCTCGCGGACGCACTCGTCGGTGTCGACGACCACGCCGTCGGGGCGCTCGACGGGGAGGATCTCGTCGTCGAAGTGGCCGTTCTTGCGGGCCTCGGCGGCCAGACGGTGGCTGCGCAGGGCGAACTCGTCCTGACGCTCGCGCGGGACGCCGTACCGCCCGGCGACCTCCTCGGCCGTCTCCCCCATGGCCAGCAGGCCGTGCAGGTCCTTCATCGCCGGGTTGACCAGGCGCCAGCCGAGCCGGGTGTCGGCGGTCTCGATGCGGTGCGGCAGCGCCTCGTCGGGGCGGGGCAGCACGAAGGGGGCGCGGCTCATGGACTCGGAGCCGCCCGCCAGCACGATGTCGGCCTCGCCCGCGGCGATGGTGCGGGCGGCGGTGGTGACGGCTTCGAGACCGGAGGCGCACAGCCGGTTCACGGTGGCGCCGGGCACGGTCTCGGGCAGGCCCGCGAGCAGGGCGGCCATGCGGGCGACGTTGCGGTTGTCCTCGCCTGCCTGGTTGGCGGCGCCCCAGTAGACGTCGTCGACGCGGGCCGGGTCGAGCGCGGGCACGTCGGCGACCAGGCCCCGGATCACCGCGGCGGCGAGGTCGTCGGGCCGCACGGTCGACAGGGAACCGCGCAGCTTGCCGATCGGGGTGCGGCGGGCGGCCGCGAAGTGGACGGGACGCACGGGGGACTCCTGACCGTCGTCGCGCGGTCCGCCGGGCGGCGCACCGCCGCCGCGCCGGCCCACCGCGCACCTTGATGAGCACTACCCTTAATTAGCACTGCTAGTTTTAGACTATAGACCGCGGGACGGTGTCCTGGGAAGATCCCCCCGGGACCGTCACCGACGCGCCGGAGGAGACATGGCCGAGGCCCGCGAGCACACGCTGACCGGAACGCGGGGGCGGATCAGCGTCCGCGAGTGGCCCGCGCGGCGTCCCCGCTACGTCGCCCTGCTGGTCCACGGCTACGGCGAGCACTCCGGCCGCTACGAGGAGGTCGCCGGCGTCCTGACCGGCCACGGCGGCGCCGTCTACGCCCCGGACCACGCCGGGCACGGGCGCTCGGACGGCGAGCGGGTGGTGATCGAGGACTTCGAGGACGTGGTCACCGATGTGCACGCCGTGGCCGCACTCGCCCGCACCGCCCGTCCGGGCCTGCCGGTCGTCATGGTCGGGCACTCCATGGGCGGGCTCGTCGCCTCCCGCTACGCCCAGCGCCACCCCGGCGAGCTGACGGCCCTGGTGCTGTCGGGGCCCGTCATCGGCGACTGGGAGCTGCCGCGCCGGCTGCTGGCCCTGGAGGAGATCCCCGACACCCCGATCAGCCCGGCCTCGCTCTCCCGCGACCCGGCGGTGGGAGCGGCGTACGCGGCGGATCCGCTGGTCTGGCACGGGCCGATGAAGCGGCCGACCCTGGAGGCGTTCGAGCGGACGCTGGAGACCGTGGCCCAGGGCGGCGACGTCGGCCGGCTGCCGCTGCTGTGGGTGCACGGGGAGGACGACCGGCTGGTGCCGCTGCCCGGCAGCCGCCCCGGTGTCGAGCGGCTCAGCGGCGGGGACCTGACGGAACGGATCTACCCGGGCGCCCGGCACGAGCTGTTCAACGAGACCCATCGGGAGGAGGTGTTCGCGGACGTCACCCGCTTCCTGGACGACGTGCTCGGCCGCTGACCGGCGCGGGCCGGGCCCGGGTCCGCGATGCCTCCGCCCGGGTTCCGGCGGGCGTTTGCCCCTGTGCCGCATGGGCACCCGCGCCCCCATGGAGTGGTTGCGCCGCGCCGCCTGCGCGAACGAGGATTCCGATCTCTTCTTCCCGGTGGGGACCGTCGGACCCGCCCAGCGCGACACGGCGGCCGCCAAGCGGGTCTGCGCCAGATGCCCGGTGGCCTCCGAGTGCCTGGCGTTCGCCCTGCAGTCGGGGCAGACGTCGGGCGTGTGGGGCGGCACCGACGAGGCGGAGCGCACCGCCCTGCTCCGGCCGACCACGCGGCACGCACGTACGCACGACGGAACAAGGGACACCCCATGGCCGACGCCCTCGAACTCGACGCGTTGTGGGAGGACTTCCACCGCGTCGTGAACATGACCTCCGCGGAACTCGCGGACTGGCTCCGGGTGCGCGACTCCGGTGAACTGACCGAGCCGCTGCCCGACGACGCCGGACCGCCGCTGGGCCGGCACGTCCTCGCGATCCTGCAGAAGCGGCGCACCGACCTCACGGAGGACGACCTGCGGGCGATGAGCGAGGTCGTGGAGACCGTCACCTCGCTGGCCGACCTGGAGAACGAACCCCGGGCCGACGACACCCGCCTGCGCCACCGGCTCATGACGGTCGGTCACGACCCGCTGAAGCCGCGGCCGTGACGGCCGGCCAGCGCGGGACCGTGCGCCGGCTCGTCGACGCGCACGGTCGGACGTACGCCGAGGAGGCGGGCATCCGGCTGAAGGACACCCCGCAGCCGCTGTACCGGCTGCTGGTCCTCGCGCACCTGCTCAGCGCCCGCATCAGCGCGTCCATCGCGGTCGCCACCGCCCGTGCCCTCGGCGAGGCGGGGCTGCGCGACCCGCGCCGCATGGCCGGCGCCGACTGGCAGGAGCGGGTGGACGCGCTCGGCCGGGGCGGTTACCGGCGTTACGACGAGCGCACCGCCACTCAGCTCGGCGACGCCGCCGAGCTGCTGACCGAGCGGTGGGGCGGCGATCTGCGCAGGCTGCGCGACGAGGCGGACGGTGACGTCGCCGAAGTACGGCGCCTGCTCCAGGAGTTCCCGGGGGTGGGGCCGACCGGCGCGGACATCTTCCTGCGGGAGGCCCAGCAGGTGTGGCCCGGGGTCTCCCCGTTCCTGGACCGCAAGGCCCTCCAGGGCGCCGGACGCCTCGGTCTGCCCGAAGACCCGGACCGGCTCCTGGCCCTGGCCGGAGACACCGACCCCGCCGTCCTCGCGGCCGCGCTGGTGCGCGCGGCGGTGGACAAGGCCGTGGCCGACGACACCCTCGACCACGCGGCCTGACCCGAACACCCCCGGCCGCCGTAACGGACCGTCCTGACCTCCTGGCCGGCCCGCCCCGGCCGGCGGCTGGGGCGGGCTCACCCGAACAGCCCCCTGCGCTGGTGCGCCCACGGCCCCGGTGATGCGCTGAGGACACCGTTTCCCGTCCCAGGAGGCATCCCGCGATGAGCCGTCGTCCGTCCCACCCCGTCCGTCTCCTGGCCTCCGCCCTGGCGGCGGGCGCGCTGCTGACCACAGCGGCCTGCTCGGACGGCGGCGGGTCGGAGAGCGCCGCGGACACCGCCGCCGAACAGGCCGCCGTCGCCGAGCGGAACGCGGCGGAGCAGACGCCGAGCGGCTCGCCCACCGGCTCACCCACCGGTTCGCCCAGCGCCTCCCCCGGCACCCTCACCGAGTCCGGCGCCAAGGCCGCCCTGCTCACCGAGGCCGACCTGGAGGGCGACTGGAACCAGGTCGGGGACGCGGACAAGTGGCGCGACCGGCTGCTCGTCGGCAAGGTCGACGTGTCCGACTTCCTCACCGCCAAGGCCGACGCCTCGGACTGCCAGCAGCTCCTCGACGGGCTCTACCGAAGTGGATGGCCTCCCTGCCGCAGAAGTGCGACGAGTTCACCGCGACCGACTCCGGCGACAAGCGCACGGTCCAGGTCACCGAGGCCTCGGTGCCCGACGTGGGCGACGCCCGCGAGGGCCTGCACGTGACCGTGCGGGGCGACACCGACGGCACCCCGGTCACGCTCACCCTGGACGTCGCCGCCGTACGCGTGGGCACCTCCGCCCTCACCGTCACGGGGGGCGGCCTGGACGGCGGCCAGAGCTCCTCCGTGCAGCAGGGCGTACGCCAGGGCACCGAACGCCTGCAGACCGTCCTGGCCGGCAAGACCCCGTCGCCGCAGCCCGCGAACCTGGACTGACCCGGCCGGGCTCCACCGCGTCGTGCGCACATCCGGCGAAACCCGGACAGCGTGATCACCGGACGGCACAATGGTCCGCGACGGACGGCGCACGCGAAGGAGCCGAGACGTGAGCGACAGCGACCCCGTGCCCGGCGGGCGTCCCGGCGAGGCCGAGCGGGCCACCGCGCTGAGCAGCGAGCTGACCGGGCAGGGCGTGCACGGCGTGGTGCTGGCGTACGTCGACACGGCCGGGATCACCCGGGTGAAGACCGTGCCCACCGCGAAGCTCGCCTCGGCAGCGGCCTGGGGCGTCGGCATGTCGCCGGTGTTCGACACCTTCCTGGCCGACGACTCGATCGTCGCCACCGACGTCCTCGGCTCTCCGGACGGCGACCTGCGCCTCTACCCCGACCTCGACCGGCTGACCGTGCTGGCGGCGCAGCCCGGCTGGGCGTGGGCCCCGGTCGACCGGCTCACGCAGGAGGGCGCGCCGCATCCGGCGTGCGGACGCACCGTCCTGCGGCGGACCGTGGCCGGGGCCGCCGAGCGGCACGGCATCTCCTTCAAGGCCGCCGTCGAGGTCGAGTGGTCCGTGGGCCGGGGCGACGCGGACGGCGACGCGTTCGTCCCGGCCGTGTCCGGACCGGCGTACGGGGCCGTCCGGCAGGTCGAGCTGAGCGACTGCGCCGCCGACCTGCTGGCGGCGCTCGCGGCGCAGGGCGTGGACGTCGAGCAGTTCCATCCCGAGTACGCGGCGGGGCAGTTCGAGATCTCGGTGGGCGCGCTCGACCCGGTGGCGGCGGCCGACCACAGCCTGCTGGTGCGGCAGACGATCCGGGCCGTGTCGATGCGGCACGGGCTGCGCGTCTCCTTCGCCCCTGCGGTCGCCGGGGAGGGCGTGGGCAACGGCGGGCACCTCCACCTCTCCGCCTGGCGCGACGGGACGAACCTCCACGCGGGCGGTGCGGGCAGGTACGGCATGACCGCCGAGGCCGAGTCCTTCGTGGCCGGGGTCCTCGGTCACCTGCCCGCGCTCACCGCGATGACCGCGCCGAGCCCCGCCAGTCGTCTGCGGCTGCGCCCCTCGCAGTGGGCGGGGGTGTTCACCGCCTGGGGCCGGGAGACGCGCGAGGCGGCGCTGCGGATCGTCACCGGCACCGCCGGGATCCGCGGCCGCGCGGCCAACCTGGAGGTCAAGCCGGTCGACCTCGCCGCCAACCCGTACCTCGCCCTCGCCTCGGTGATCGCCGCCGGCCTCGACGGGATCGTCTCGTCCACGCCCCTGCCCGAGGAGACCACCGGCGACCCGGCCCGGCTGGACCCGGCCGGCGCGGCGGCCCGGGGCGTGCGGCGGCTGCCGGTCGGCCTCGCGGAGTCGGTGGAGGCGTTCCGCGCCGACGACGTGCTGCGCGAGGCGCTGGGCGGGGTGCTGGCCGACGCGGTGATCGCCGTACGCCTGGGCGAGGCCGAGGCGGCCGAGGGGCTGGACGACGACGGTGTGGCGGCGGCCTACCGCTGGAAGTACTGAGATGGCCGCCGGGTCCGTGCACGAGGGGCTGGCCGCCCTGGAGCTGGTGGACCACCACTGCCACGGCGCGGTCACCGAGGACCTGGACCGTGCGGGCTTCGAGTCCCTGCTCACCGAGGGCGAGGCGTGGCCCGGCGTCTCCCCCTTCGACAGCCCCGTGGGCCTCGCCGTGCGCCGCCACTGCGCGCCCCTGCTGGACCTGCCGCGACACGCGCCCGCCGACGTGTACGTGGCCCGGCGGGCCGAGCTGGGCGCCGCGGAGGTCAACCGGCGGTTCCTGCGGGCCGCGGGCACCGGCGTGTTCTGCGTGGACACGGGATACGCCCCGCACTCCGTGACGGGCCCGGCCGAGCTGGCACGGGCGGCGGGCGCGCGGGCGTACGAGGTGGTCCGGTTGGAGGGCGTCGCGGAGGCGGTGGCGGCGGGCGGTGTGGAGCCGGACGCGTACGCGGAGGCGTTCCGCTCGGCCGCGTGGGAGGCGGTACGGCGGCCGGGCGTGGTGGGCGTCAAGTCGGTCGCCGCCTACCGCACCGGTTTCGACCTGGATCCGGCCCGTCCCTCGCCCGCCGAGGTCACGGAGGCGGCCCGGAAGTGGCTCGCGCGCGGCGGCGGCCGACTGGACGACCCGGTGCTCATGAGGCACCTGCTGTGGACCGCCGTGGGCCTCGGGCGGCCGCTCCAGCTGCACGCCGGATTCGGCGACGGAGACCTGCGCCTGCACCGCGCGGACCCCGCCCTGCTGACCGACTGGCTGCGGCTGACCGCCGGCACGGTCCCGGTGCTGCTGCTGCACTGCTGGCCCTACCAGCGCCAGGCGGCCTACCTGTCCGCGGTCTTCGAGCGCGTGTACGTCGACGTGGGGCTCACCCTGCACCACGTCGGCCCGGCACGGGCGGGCGCGATCCTCGCGGAGGCGCTGGAGATCACCCCGTTCCGCAAGCTGCTGTACAGCTCCGACGCCTACGGGGTGGCCGAGTTCCACCACCTGGGGGCGCTGGCCTTCCGCCACGGTCTGGCCGGGCTGCTGCAGGAGCGGCTGGACGCCGACGAACTGTCCCCGCCGGACGCGCTGCGGCTGGCCCGCTGGACGGGACGTGACAACGCCCGCCGGGTGTACGGGCTGCCCGGCGGTCCGATCGACGACGGCTGAGCGGCGTGGGACGGGTCACAGTCCCGGAGCGCCGCCCGGGAAGTTCGAACGGCTGAAAGTATGATCAAGCGATGTCTGACATGACCGAAACCACGCCGGGCTGGCTGACGACCGACGAGCTGGAGATGGCACGCGCCCGCATGCCGATCCTTTACGTCGAGGCGGTGCCCGTGCGCGTCGACGACAGCGGCGAAGTCACCAGCGTCGGCCTGCTCCTGCGCATCGGGCCCGACGGGACGGTCAGCCGGACACTGGTCTCCGGCCGGGTGCTGCACCACGAGCGGGTCCGGGACGCCCTGCTGCGCCACCTGGAGAAGGACCTCGGCCCGGTGGCGCTGCCCCGGGTGCCGTCCTCGCTCCAGCCGTTCACGGTGGCCGAGTACTTCCCGACGCACGGCGTCACGCCGTACCACGACCCCCGGCAGCACGCGGTGTCGCTCGCCTACGTGGTGCCGGTGAGCGGTGACTGCCGACCGCGCCAGGACGCCCTCGACCTGGTCTGGTTCGATCCGCGCGAGGCCCTGTCCGAGGCGGTGCAGAGCGAGATGCCGGGCGGGCACGGGGTGCTGCTGAAGCAGGCGCTGGCCCACGTGGGGTGCGTGGGCTGACCTCCGGGTGGGCGGTGGGCGGCGGGGGTCCGCGCGGGGTCACCGCTGCTCGCCGGTGTCCTCCGCGTCGCTCAGCTGCGGGTCCAGGTCGTCCCGCAGCAGGCCCCGGGACCCCGTCTGACCGGTGCGGTAGGCGGAGCGGGCCACCAGGTGGGAGGCGACCGGGCTGGTCAGGAACTGGAAGAAGGCGATGAGCGCGAGGGTGCCCACGTCGGTGCCGTGCCGCAGCCTGAGCGCCACCCCGGCGAGGACGAGCAGCATCCCGAGGGTCTGCGGCTTGGTGGCGGCGTGGCTGCGGGAGAGCACGTCGGGGAAGCGGAGCATCCCGATCACACCGAGCAGGCACTGCAGGCAGCCGAGGAACAGCAGGACCGTCCCGGCCAGGTCGGCGGCCTGCGCCCAGGCGCTCACCGGTGGTCCTGCCTGCCGTCCGCCCGCACGGAAGGACGGTCGCGTACGGCGATGAAGCGGGCGATGCCCACGGAGCCGGTGAACCCGAGGAAGGCGAGCACCAGCATCACGGGGAAGTAGAAGGAGTCGCGGTCGTGCGCGGCCTTGACGCCGATGCCGGCGATGATGAGCGCCGCGGCCACGTCCAGCGCGACGGCGCGGTCCAGCATCGAGGGGCCGTACCAGATCCGGTACAGCAGCAGTGCGCCGGCGACGAGGATCATCGCGAGCGCGGCGACGAGCAGGGCGTCTTCGAGGCGGTGCAGGGGGATCACGACGAGGGGTCACCTTCCGGTACGGGACGGGCGGCGTCGGCGATGTCCTCGGCGGTGCCGAAGGCACGGGCGACCAGTTCCTCCATGCGCCACACCTGTCGCTGGGCGCCCTCGATCTCGCCCGGGTTGGCGGCGTCGAGGACGTGCAGGAACAGCGTGGCCGTCGACCGGCGCACCTCGATCACGGAACCGCCGGGCACGTTCGAGACGGCCACGGCGGTGGCGGTGAGCATGAGGTCGCTGCGCACGCGCAGCGGGACGGCCACGACGGCGGCGTGGTAGGGGCCCTTGGCCATGATCTGCCGGGTGACCTCGACGCTGGAGGAGAACATGTCGTACAGCAGGTAGGCCGCGAGGCGCAGGATGCCCAGGGGGCGCAGCCGCAGGCCGATGTCCACGGCCGGCAGCGGGAAGGCCAGGCACAGGCAGATCGCGACGAGGACGCCGTTGACGAGGTTGGCCCAGGACGGGGTGCCCCACAGCAGGATCCAGATCACCGTGAGCCAGCCGACGAGCGGCAGGTCCAGCACGCGTCGGCCGCGGCCCACCCGGAAGGACCAGCTGTAGGGCGAACGGTCGCGGAAGAGGTTGCTCACCGGCCGAGCACCGCCTCGATGTAGGGGGTGCGGGCGAGGAGTTCGGTGGCGGCGGCCTGGGTGAAGGTGGTGAGCGGGCCGCCGAGCACCGTGTACGACAGGCCGAGGGCCACGGCTGCGCCGGTGGCCGCGAGCATCGGCCAGGGCAGCCGTTTGGTGGTGGTGATGGACTGCCCGAGGAAGCTCGCGGCCACCACGGCACCCGCCGGCTCCGGCAGCCCGCTCCCGGCACCGGCCGCGTCTCCCTCGTCGCTCACTCCCCCCTCGTTCTCTTCCTCCTCCTCGTCGTCCTCGTCGTCCTCGGCGGACTCCAGTACGACGCCCTCCTCCTCGGCCCCGGGTGGGGCGTCGCGCCAGAAGGCGAGGTTCCAGACCTTCGCCATGACGTAGAGGGTGAGCAGGCTGGTGGCGGCGGAGCCGGCGACGAGGGCCCAGGCCCAGGCGCCGCCGTCGGCGACACCCGCCCGCATCAGGCCGAGCTTGCCGATGAACCCGGACAGCGGGGGGATGCCCGCGAGGTTCATGGCCGGCACGAAGAACAGCACGGCGAGCAGCGGCGCGGCCTTCGCGAGGCCGCCGAGCCGGGTGAGTTCCGTGGTGCCGTCGCGCCGCTCGATGAGCCCGGCGACGAGGAACAGGGTGGTCTGCACGGTGATGTGGTGGGCGACGTACACGATGGCCCCGCTGATCGAGCCCCGTCCGGCCAGCGCGATACCGAAGACCATGTAGCCGATGTGGCTGATGAGGGTGAAGGACAGCACCCGCTTGAGATCGGTCTGCGCGACGGCGCCGAGGATGCCCACGGCCATGGAGGCGAGCGCGGCGAGCATCAGCAGGTCGCCCAGGCGGTGACCGGGGAAGAGCAGCGTCTGGGTGCGCAGCATCGAGTACACGCCGACCTTGGTCAGCAGGCCGGCGAAGACCGCGGTGACCGGGGCGGGCGCGGTCGGGTAGGAGTCGGGCAGCCAGGCGGCGAGCGGGAACACCGCCGCCTTGATCGCGAAGACCGTGCACAGCATGGCCTCCAGCAGGGTGCGCACGCCGAGCGGTACCTCCTGCAGCCGCTGGGCGAGCTGGGCGAAGTTCACCGTGCCCGCCACCGCGTAGGTCATGGCGATGGCGACCAGGAAGAGCACGGAGGAGAACAGCGAGATGATCACGTAAGTCGAACCGGCCCGGATGCGGGTGGCGGTGCCGCCGATGGTGAGCAGGACGAAGCTGGCGACGAGCATGATCTCGAAGCCGACGTAGAGGTTGACGAGGTCTCCGGCGAGGAAGGTGCAGGAGACGCCCGCCACCAGGATGAGGTAGGCGGGGTGGAAGACGCCGACCGGTGCGTGGTCGTCGCGGTCGGCCATGCCCTGGCCGAGGGAGTACACGAGGACCAGCAGGGTGACGGCGCTGGAGACGGTGAGCATCAGGCCCGCCAGCCGGTCGGCGACGAGGGTGATGCCGACCGGTGGCGCGAAGTCGCCGAGGTGCACGCTGAGCGGGCCGTGCCGGTCGGCGGCCACCATGAGGAGGACGGACAGCACCAGGACGGCGCCGAGCACGGCGAGGCTGATGAAGCGCTGGAACCGGTGCAGCCGGGGCCCGATGGCCAGCTTCAGGCCGGTGACGCACAGGGGCAGCAGGACGGGGAGCGGGACGAGCGCGTTCACCTGGTTCCTTCCGTGCCGGCGCCCTCGGGGTCGTCGGGCTGGTCGGGCGGCGCGTGGCAGGAGTCCTCGCCGGGGAGCGAGTCGGGTTCGCGGCCGGTCTCCTCGGGGTCGTTGGAGGGTCCGGCGACCCGGGCCGGCGCCGGGCCGGGGCGGCCGGCCGCGTCGGTGGAGCCCAGCTCCCGGCCTTCCCGGTAGTCCTCGGGGTCGGCGCCGAGGATGTCGTTCCAGAGGTTCCCGGAGACGTCGTTGGCGCGGGCCTGGTAGGCGCGTTCCTCCCGGACCCGCCGGCGCAGCCGTCTGCGTGCGGCGCGGTAGCGGGCGCGTTGCTCGGCGTCGGCGCCGCCGTCCTCGGCGCGGGCCTCGCGGTAGCGGTCGCGGAGTTCGCCGCGCCGGTCGAGGAACTCGGCGCGCAGGGCGACCAGGCGGTCCTCGGTGTCGTCGCTGATCTCGTCGGAGCCGGTGACCTGGTGGCTGCGGTAGGCCATGGCGAGCAGGAAGGCGGTGGTGGCGAGGGTGATGACGATGGCGGTCAGGGCGATGGCCTGCGGCAGCGGGTCGGTGACGCGGTTGCGGATGACGTGCGGGTAGAGCAGCGGCGCCTCGCCCGCGCTGCCGGTGGCGGCGAGGACCAGCAGGTTGACGCCGTTGCCGAGGACGACGGCACCGAGCAGGATCCGGGTCAGGGACCGGGTCAGCAGCAGGGTGGCGCCGACGGCGTTGAGGACGGCGGCGGCCACCAGCAGGGACAGGCTCACGGTCATGCGCGGCCCGTCTCCGGACGCGGGGCGGCCCGTTCGATCTGGCGGTCGATCCGGGCGCCGAGGGCCCGCACGATGTCCTGGACGACGCCGAGCACGAGGAGGTAGACCCCGCAGTCGAAGAGGACGGCGGTGGACAGGTGGGCGTCGCCCCACAGCAGCAGGTGCCCGTGCCAGGTCCAGCCGTGCAGCACGGTGCCCTCACCAAGACCGCCGAGCGCGATCCCGGTGGACAGGAACAGGCCGAGGCCGGTGAACAGGCCCGGTTTGAAGGGCACGGCCTCGGCGAGTTCGTGCCGCCCGCCGGCCAGGTAGCGGGCGATGAAGGCGACGCCGGCGGTCAGGCCCGCGACGAAGCCGCCGCCCGGCAGGTTCTCCGCGCACAGCAGCAGGTAGACGGAGAGGACGAGGACGGGGTGGAAGATGAGGCGAGCGACGACTTCCAGGACGAGGGAACGGCGCTCGGGGGCGAGGGTGGCGCTGGCGGCGAGCCAGGAACGCTCGGGGGCGCCCTCGTCGCCGGTGGGCAGCCCCGCCGACTCGTACCGGCTGGCCCGCCAGGCGGTGCGCAGCCCGGCGTGCGGGTGGTCGCCGGGCAGCGGCAGTACGGGCTGCTCGGCGCCGTCGGTGCGGCGGTGCAGGTAGATGAGGCTGGTGACACCGATCGCGGCGGCGGCGAGCACCGCGGACTCCCCCATCGTGTCCCAGGCCCGAAGGTCGACGAGGATCGTCGCGACGACGTCCTTCAGCCCGTGGTGCGAGGTCTCCTCGACCATCGCCGCTCCGGCGCTGTCGGCCGTGCGGTGCCCCGCCATGATCCACAGGACGACGGCGACGGCGGCACCGCCCGCGAGCGCCACCGGCATCCGCAGCAGACGCCGCCACCGGCTGAAGTTCTCCTCGAAGCGCACCGGCATCCGGCGCAGCACCAGCACGAAGACGATCATCGAGACGGTCTCCACGCAGAACTGGGTGAGCGCGAGGTCGGGTGCGCCCTGGGCGACGAAGAGCAGCGCGGTGCCGTATCCGGTGAGGCCGGCGAAGACGACGGCCTTCATACGGCGCCGCACGCCCAGGCAGAGCAGCGCCGCGGCACACGTCAGGAGGGCGACGGCGGCCTGGGCGGGGTGGTCCCACAGCCGGGGGGCGGGGACCTGGTCCCAGGGTTCGTCCGCGACCAGCACGGCGACCTGCCCGGCCAGGACCACGCTCATGGTCGTCACGAGGTACACCGACAGCGAGCCGCGCTGCACGAATCCGGTGCACTGCAGGGCGGTGCGCTCGAGGGCGAGCAGCATCCGCCCGAAGACGAGGTCCGCGGAGCGCCAGGCGAGCCTCTGGCCCGCCCGGGCGAGAGGGCTCCCGGCGAGGAACAGCAGGACGCCGCCCGCCCAGGCCGCGCCGGACAGGCCGAGGGCGAGGCCCGCTCCGTGCCACAGGGCCAGGTGAGCGGGGTGGGCGGGGGTGGGGAACTGCGCGGCGTAGGTGCCGAGGAGACCCTGGAGCCAAGACACGCCGGGGCCGAGGACGAGGCAGGCCAGGGCGAGCACGGCGGGCGGTGCGAGGAAGGCCGCGGAGACGGGGTGCGCGCCGGTGTCGGGAAGGCCCGGCTTGCGGGCGAAGGCGCCCCACAGGTAGCGCAGGGTGTAGGCGGTGGTCAGTGCCGAGCCGGCGACGGCCGCGGCCAGCGCCCAGCGGTCGCCGGTGCTCCCGTCGAGGAGCGCCTGGAAGGCGGCCTCCTTGGCGGTGAAGCCGAGCAGCGGCGGTACCGCGGCCATGGAGGCTCCGGCGATCACGGCGACGGCACACACGGCGGGCAGCCGGCGCCCGAGTCCGGAGAGTTTGCGCAGGTCACGGGTACCGGTGGCGTGGTCGATGATGCCGGTGACCAGGAAGAGCGGCGCTTTGAACAGGGCGTGCGCGAGGATCATGGCGGTGGCGGCGAGGCCGGTGTCGTGACCGCCCGCGCCGGTGAGGACGGCCAGGAAGCCGAGCTGGCTGACGGTGCCGTAGGCGAGGACGAGTTTCAGGTCGTGCAGTCTGAGCGCCCGCCAGCCGCCCAGCAGCATCGTCACCGAGCCGAGGACGAGCAGCAGCGGGCGCCAGGGCGTGACCTCGGCGAGGGCGGGGGCGAGCCGGGCGACGAGGTACACCCCCGCCTTGACCATGGCGGCGGCGTGCAGGTAGGCGCTGACCGGGGTGGGGGCGGCCATGGCGTTGGGCAGCCAGAGACTGAAGGGCCAGATCGCGGACTTGGACAGGGCGCCGACGAGGATCAGCACGACCGCCGTGGACAGCGCCGCCGACGGCGCCGGCGGGTCGGCGAGGATCGCGGAGATGCGGTAGGTCCCCGCCTCGTGTCCCAGCAGCAGGAAACCGACGAGCATGGTCAGTCCGCCGAGTGCGGTGACCGTGAGGGCCTGCAGGGCGCTGCGCCGGTTCCGTTTGTGGTCGCTGGTCTGGCCGATGAGCAGGTAGGAGAAGACGGTGGTCAGTTCCCAGAAGATGTACAGCAGGACGAGGTCGTCGGCGAGGACCAGCCCGAGCATGGCGCCGGCGAAGGCGAGGAGGTTCCCGGCGAATCTGCCGAGCTGCCGCGACCGGTCGTCGAAGTAGGAGGCGCAGTAGACCAGGACGAGGGTGCCCACTCCCGCGGCGAGCAGCACCATGAGTTCGGCGAGTGCGTCCAGGCGCAGTGCCCAGTCCACGTGGTAGGCCGGCAGCCAGCGCCACACGCAGGTGTCGGCGCCGCCCGCGGCCGCCGTGCTCCACCGGGTGGCGGCCCAGACGGCCGTCGCGGCGGGAGGCAGGGCGAGCAGCACGAAGGCACGGGTGCCGCACCGTCTCACCAGCGGCGCGGCGAACAGCGCGAGCGCGAAGTGGCAGAGGATGAGCACGGACACCCGACAGTGATATATCGGGCATCTCGCCCGGTCGCCCAGGCACGCCGCAGGGAGAACAATCGAGGGGCGGTCCGGATCTCTCCGGACCGCCCCTCGATCAACGACTGCTCTCAGTCGGGACGACAGGATTTGAACCTGCGACCCCTTGACCCCCAGTGAACGAAACACCGTCCACGGGGGGGGGTCTGTAAGTTCCCGAGTGTGCACAAACGTCCAGTTCAGGGCCAGATTCCGGCTCGTTCCACGGAGTACGTGAGATCTGTGTGAGACGACGAAGCCCCGGCTCGGTGGAAGTCACCGGCCGGGGCTTCGTCGTGCTTCGACTCTGTCGTGACTCCAGCACGGTCAGCCGCTCGGGGTGCTCCGAGGTCCACAACCCTGGTTCCGTCTCCGGCCGCGACACTTACACCGTGCCGCCGCACACGTCGGTGACGATCCCGCGCCGGTCGGCGTCCTCGTCATGGATCAGGTCGCCCACCCACGCACCCTGTCCCTGTTCGCCGCTCATCCCTCTTCCTTCCCTTGCAGCTCTGCCCAGACCCGCTTGCCCCACGGCAGCGGATCGGTTCCCCCATCCTCGGCCAGCGCCGTCACGAGCGCGAGTCCGCGCCCGTCCTCGTCCTCCGGTCCCGGCGTCTGGCGCATCGGCGGCACCTTCGAGAAGTCCACGACGCCTACGCGCACGCGCCCCGCCTCGGTGCGGTCGATGACGACCCGGATGGACTCCCGCCGGGCGTGCTGCACGGCGTTGGCCACCAGTTCCGTCACGACCAGGGCGCCGTCCTCGGCCAATGCGTCCAGCCCCCAGACAGCGCAGGCGGTGCGCTCCCTGTTGACATCATGGACCGCATCGCGGCGACCTCACTCGTTGCAGAGGCCATGTCCAACCCCTCAGTAAAAGCACCGGCAAATGCACTGCGCATCGTTCGGAATAACCTTGCGCACGGTACGCGAGGCTACGATGCGTTCGAACTTGATGAAGTGGTGCACATCCTCGAACTGGCAGTACGGGCTCATTCACTGAGAATCCTGGGGTGCCCAGATGACGTAGTGAAACGAGTCTTCGAAGAATCTGATTGATCAATCGGCTCGCCTGGGTTGGCGTTACACGCAGGAAGCCGCAGCGCTCACGGGCTACGGCTTCCTGGTGTTCAGGCGGCGGGGATTCGGCCGCCCCTCGGCGGCCATGCCCCGCAGGGGACCGGCCATCGCCTCCGGAACGCGGGCGCGCTGCGCGGCCGTCAGCTCCAGGGCGTCCAGCGCCCGGTTCATCGCCTCGAACATGATCTTCGTCTGGGCCTCGGCCAGCGTCACCGGGCGCTCTTCCACGCCCATGCGGGTCGCCAGGTCGCACATCTTCAGCAGCCGATCCCGTTCCTCCCGTACAGCCGCACCCAGCCGTTCACGGCCGCGCTGTACGTGGTGCCCACGCCGGGAAACTCTCTGGGTCCGGGCCGCGGTCAGATCGTGAACAGCTCCGGGCAGGCGTCAGAGGCCCGGATCAGACGGCCGGCTGGATGCGCGAGGACATGCACATTCGCCCCGTGATGCTTCTTCTTCCCCGAGTAGCACGGCTGGTCGGCAGCGATGCGGTCGATCGGCAGCACGGTGCCGTCGATGATCACGTACGCCTTCTTCCGCACGGTCGTCATGGCCTGTTCCAGAGTAGGCGCGAGTGCGGCCAACAGGTCGACGGCCTTAGACAAGCATGCGAGAGCTCCTGGCGGACTGGCGATCTTGGTCGTGAATCCGTCTACCAGGAGCTTCATTCATGCTCACCACTGGGGTCGCCCGCCGAACCACCCGTCAGGTTTGAAACAGCTCAGTGTCAGAGGAGGATGGTGAGGACCTCACTGGCGTTCTGCTCGTCGATGCTTGAGGTGAGACAGCCCAGAACGTCGAGGTCGAGGGTCACCTTTTCGCGTACCACGGCTGAGCCCTGCGCATAGCCGGCGGTGACAGTGCCCGTCGCAGTCACGATGGTCTGATTGGCGACGTGGACCACGGTGGTGAGGGTGTAGGTGATAGTGCTGTTCTGGCCGTTGCTCCAGTGATACGTAATCACGTCAGCCGGAGGGATCGTGCTTGCGAGCGGTGGAATCAGGCAGCTGGCCTGCTGACTGAAGGATGCGGCGGCGACGCCGGTAAGGAACGGGCCACCTAGACACGTCAGTTCTTCGGTGATGCCCACGTTGGTGGTCCGCGGCAGCGGGCCGAGCGGGGGCGAGTAGTGTGTGGAATCCCCACCGGTGCAGACCACCGTGGCGGCGGCCTTCGCCGGTGCGGCCTGGGCCGAACCGGCGGGAACGGCGACCGCTGCGGTGAGAGCGGCCAGGGAGAAGGCGAGGGTGAGAAGTCTTCGCATACGTAACATGCACTGGCCTTTCATCACGGTGTCCTCCTGGGGCACCTGACCGACTGCTGTGAGAAGTGGGCCGCTTGAGGCGGGACCTCGCAGGGGGATCAGAGCGTGGCCGGTCCGGTGCGCGCGGAATCGGCTCCTGGGGAGCTTTTGCGGCGCTTTTCACGTTGGCACACGGCAGCAGACGCGTATATGGCCCCTTTGGGGGGCGCTTACACCCCCCAAAGGGCGCGCCGACGAGACCATGATCGGATCCTGCCCTTGCGCGGAAGGCTCGCGGCGTCCCGTTGAGCTCGGCTCCCAAGTTGGCAAAGGCTCAGTGGTCTCCGCACGGGCCGGTCACTCGGATCTCGGGTTCACGAAGCGGACCTACGTGGGCCCCGACCCGCAGGCGCTCAGGGCGGCTTCGGAGAAGCCGGCCGAACTGCTCGGCTGACCTTGATCAACAGCGTCTGTGAGAAATTGTGAGACGGCGCCCCTGGAAACGATCAGGAGGGGCCCCGAAGGACCCCTCTGACCTTGTACTCAACCGTCGGGACGACAGGATTTGAACCTGCGACCCCTTGACCCCCAGTCAAGTGCGCTACCAAGCTGCGCCACGTCCCGTTGCCCGTCTGACCTGGGGTTTCCCTCGGCCGAACGCGCAGGAAAACCATACCGCACTCGGGCCGGTGGACGCGCATCGCTTTCCGGCGGGCCGTTCCGCGGGGTCAGCACCGCTGGGCCCGGGACGGCTCGTCCAGGGCCTTCGCCGGGCGGGCCGGCCCGGCTCCGGACGCGTCGGCCCGTACGAGGCCGCGCACCGCCGGTATCAGCAGCAGGGCCGCGCACACGGCGAAGCTCGTCGCGCCGGCGACCAGCAGCACGTGGTCGGCGCCGAGGGCGGAGGCGGCCGGCCCGGCCAGGGCTTGGCCGACGGGCATCATCGCCAGGGAACCCGCCACGTCGTAGGCGTGGATGCGGTTGAGGACGTCCGGCGGGACCTGGGTCTGCACGCTGGTCGCCCACATCACGCCCCAGAAGGACATGCCGGCCCCGGCGACGGCGGCTCCGGTGGCCATGGCGGGTACGCCGAGGCCGGCACCGACGCTCGCGGGGAAGGCGGCGAAGCCGACGAGGCCGAACGCGCCGGCCCGCAGCATACGGCGGGGCCGCAGCCGCAGCGCGAGCAGCCCGCCGACGACGGTCCCCGCACCGAGGGCGGAGTTGACCAGTCCGTAGACGCGCGGGCCGTGTTCGCGCACCACCTCGGAGGCCACCAGCGGAACGGTCGGGCCCCAGACGGCGATCATGTAGAGGCACCAGACGGCGATGACGCTCCACAGCCACGTGCGCGAACGGAACTCCCGCCACCCCTCGACCAGGTCGGAACGGAAGGCCCTGCCGTCGCGGCCGGACGCCGCGCGGCTCCCCGGCGCGAGCGGGGGCAGCCTGAGCAGCAGCAGGCACAGGGCGCTGATGGCGTACGTGGCGGCATGGGCGGCGAAGACCCCGCCGGGTGAGGCGAAGCCGACCAGGAGACCGGCCACGGCGGGGCCGGCGAGCTGGGCGGCGGACTCGGCGACGCGTATCGCGCCGTTGGCGCCCTGGACGTCGGAGGCGAGCCGGGGCACGGTGCTGGCGACACCGGGCTGGAAGACGGCGCCCGCGACGCCGCCTGCGAACCCGATGGCGCAGATCTGCCAGAGCACGACGTGCCCGGAGAAGAAGAGCGCGGCGGCCAGTGCCTGGGTGCCGAGCCGTACCAGGTCGGCGCCGATCATCAGTCTGCGGGTGCTGAAGCGGTCGGCGAGGACCCCGCCGAAGACGACCAGACCGGCGAAGGCGGCGGCCGTCGCGGCCATCGCCAGGCCGACCGCGCCCGCGCCGTACCCGTGCTGGAGCAGACCGGCGGCGAGCGCGACGGGCAGCATGGTGTCGCCGAGCCGGGCCACGGCCCGGGCGGTGAAGAACAGCGCGAAGTCCCGCGACCAGACGGCCCGCGCCGCTGCCGGCGCCTCGCGCGAGGGCGCGTCCTCGGGCACCCCGTGTGACGACGTACCGGCCATACCGCCTTCTCCCCTCCCCTGCCGCCCCCGCCGGCGAACCGCCCCGTGCCCGACCCCGGCCCCGCTCGTGCCGTGCGTCCGACAGCCGGGACCCCCCTCCGGTCCCGGCTGTCACGCACGTCTTCGGATCATGCCACGGGGCACTGACAACGCCTGAGGGGTTTTCAGCCGGCGGGCAGCCCCAGCCGGGGGTGGGCCTCCAGCAGCCGGGTCGGGGCGGCCTGGCGCCACGAGTCGGCGAGGATGTCCCGCAGCTCGTCCTCGCCCTCCAGGGCGGCCAGCCGGGCCCGTACCCAGGCGAACTGCGCCTCGTGCCCGGCGATCCAGAACTTCTCCGGCTCCGCCAGCACCAGTTCGTCGCGCTCCTCCTTCGGGCAGCGCACGGCGAGGGAGGTCTCCTCCTCGGGCAGTGTCGCGAACATCTTGCCCGCGACCCGGAAGGTCGGCATGCTCCAGGCGGTCTTCTCCGTCGTGTCCGGCAGGGACAGGGCGATACGTCGTACGTCTTCTGCGTCCGGCATGCCAGGCACGTTATCCGCCGCCACTGACACTCACCCGGCGACGGCGGAGGCACCGGCCTCCATGCCGTCCGGTGGGCCGGCTCCCGCATCTCCCGGCCTGCCGCCCGCCGGGCCGTCCCCCGCATCGACCGGTGCGCCGCCCGGTGTGCCGTCCGGTGTGCCGTCCGGTCTGCCGCCCGCCGGCCCCTGCGATGCGCCGGCCCTCGGACCGTCACCCGTGCCGCCCACCGGGCCGTGCGACGTGCCGCCCCTGGGACCGTCACCCGTGCCGTGCGACGTGCCACCCCCCGGACCGTCACCCGTCCCGTACGACGTGCCACCCGTCGGACCGCACCCCACACCACCCCTCGGGCCGCCCTCCGTACCGACCAGTACGCCGTCCGCCGCACCGCCCGGTGTGCCGGCGCGCCCGTCGAGCCGCTTGAAGTACAGCGTCGTCGGCCGCAGTCGGCCGCCCGGGTCCGCCGCGTAGTCGGGGATCGTGCCGGCCCTGGTCCACCCGGCGGACCGGTACAGGCGCTCGGCGGGGCTGCCGGTCTCGGTGTCCAGGTGCAGCAGGGTGATCGCGGCCGTGGCGGCCGCCTCCTCGGCGGTGGTCAGCAGCCGGCGGCCGAGGCCCCGGCCGCGGGCCTCCCGGGACACCATGAGCTTGACCAGCTCCGCGCGGTGGCGGCTGTTGGGCTTGTCCGGCAGCGCGAGGCTCACCGTCCCGGTCACCCGCTCCCCCTCCCGCGCCACCCAGACGGTCAGCTGCCCGGCGGCCACGGCGGCGGCCCGCCCCCGCCACCAGGCGACGGCCTCGTCGTGACCGAGCGGTGCGAGGAAGCCGACGGAGGCGCCGCCCGCGACGGTGTCGGCCAGCAGAGCGGCCAGGTCGTCCAGGAGCGCCGTCACCCCGTGCTCGTCGACGCGGTGCACGATCACGGCAGCACCACCGCCAGCGCGTAGCGCGCGCCCTCGGGTCCGGCGCACCGGAACCGCGTCGGCCCCCACACGCGCATCCGCAGGCAGTCCCCTGCGGCGAGCCGGTGCTCCACGTCCAGTGCCGTGATCTCCAGGGTCCCCTCCAGGAGCCAGACGTGCTGCTCCAGACCGGGCACGGGCGGCCGGTCGTAGGCGATGTCGGCGCCGGCGGCGAGCCGCCCCTCGACGAGTTCGCCCCTCAGTCCGGCGTGCGGCGGGGAGACCGAGCGGCGGACGAAGCCGGCCGGGCGGTCCTCCCACACGGGCTGCTCGGCGGCCCGTACCAGCAGCGCGGGCTCCGCCTCGACCTCGCTGAGCAGGCGGGACATGGTCCGTCCGTAGACCGCGCACAGGCGGTTCAGCACGGCGGCGGTGGGACTGGTCTCGGCGCGCTCGGCCCTGGACAGCGTGGACCGGCTCACCCCGCAGCGCTCCGCCAGCTCCCCCAGCGACCAGCCGTGTTCGGCCCGCAGTTCGGCCAGCCGGGCGGCGAGCCGGGCGTCCACCGCGTCCGTGCCGCGGTCGTCTTCTCTCATATACGGGACGATATCCCGCTCGTGAGACGTACCGGTTACGGAATCCTCACGTCCGTGCCGCCTCGCCCAGCGCGTCCAGCACCGGGCGGATCAGCGGGTGTCCCTCCGCTCCCCGGCGCACGGCCGCGAAGACGCGGCGGGTGGGCGCGACCCCGTCGACCGGGCGGACGACCACGCCGGTGAGGTCGGTGCCGTGCAGCGCCGAGCGCGGGACGAGCGCCACGCCGGCGTCGGCCGCCGCGAGGGACACCACGGCGCGGAAGTCGTCCGAGGAGTGTTCGAGGCGGGGCTGGAACCCGGCGCTCTCGCAGGCCAGCACGACCACGTCGTGGCACGGATTGCCCGGGTAGGGGCCGATCCAGGTGTCCTTGGCCAGCTCGGCGAGCGGCACCTCCTCGGCGTCGGCGAGGCGGTGGGCGACCGGCACGACCGCGTCGAAGGGCTCGGCGTACAGGGGGACATGGGTCAGCCGCGGGTCGTCGGCGGACGGCGCCCCGCGGTACTCGACGGCGACGGCGACGTCCACCTGCCGGTCCAGGACCATCGGCAGACTGGCGTCGCCCTCGGCGTCCTGGACGCGGATGCGGATGCCGGGCGCCGACGCGGCGAGGCGGGCCAGCGCGGGCGCGACGACGAGGGCGATGCCGGTCGCGAAGGAGGCGACCGTGACCGTGCCGGCCTCGCCCGAGCCGTACGCGGCCAGCTCGGCCTCGGCCCGCTCCAGCTGGGCGAGCACGGCGTTGGTGTGGCTGAGCAGGATCTCGCCGGCCGGGGTCAGCCGTACGCCCTTGGCGCCGCGCTCGACCAGGCGGTGCCCGGTCTCCTGCTCCAGGGCGGTCAGCTGCTGGGAGACCGCCGACGGGGTGAGGTACAGCGCGGCGGCAGCCGCCGTCACGGTGCGGTGGTCCGCCACCGCTCGCAGGATGTGCAGCCGCCGCGCCTCGATCATGGGACCGATTCTCTCAGGTCACCGGGGGTTTCAGGCGGCGAGCTGCTCCCGGGCGGCCACGAAGGCGTCCACCGCGCGGTCGACGTCGTCCGTGGAGTGGGCGGCGGACAGCTGCACGCGGATGCGGGCCTTGTCCTGCGGGACGACCGGGTAGGAGAAGCCGATCACGTACACGCCGCGCTCCAGGAGCAGCTCCGCCATGCGGCCCGCCTGCGACGCATCGCCGATCATGACGGGGGCGATGGGGTGGTCCCCGGGGAGGATGTCGAAGCCCTCCTCGGTCATCCGGCGGCGGAACAGCGCGGTGTTCTCGGCGAGCCGTACCCGCAGGTCGTCGGCCGACTCCAGCAGGTCGAGCACCTTCAGGGAGGCGGCGGCGATCACCGGGGCGAGGGTGTTGGAGAAGAGGTACGGCCTGGAGCGCTGGCGCAGCAGGGCGACGATCTCGGCGCGGGCGGCGACGTAGCCGCCGGAGGCACCGCCCAGCGCCTTGCCGAGGGTGCCGGTGATGATGTCGACGCGGTCCATGACGCCGTGCAGCTCGGGGGTGCCGCGGCCGCCGGGGCCAACGAAGCCCACGGCGTGCGAGTCGTCGACCATGACCATGGCGTCGTAGCGGTCGGCGAGGTCGCAGATCTCGGCGAGCGGGGCGACGTAGCCGTCCATGGAGAAGACGCCGTCGGTGACGATCAGCTTGCGGCGGGCCTCGCCCGCGGCCTTGAGCTGCGTCTCCAGGTCGGCCATGTCGCGGTTGGCGTAGCGCAGGCGCTTGGCCTTGCTGAGCCGGATGCCGTCGATGATCGAGGCGTGGTTCAGGGCGTCGGAGATGACCGCGTCCTCGGGGCCGAGGAGGGTCTCGAAGACGCCGCCGTTGGCGTCGAAGCAGGAGGAGTAGAGGATGGTGTCCTCCTGGCCGAGGAACGCGGAGAGCCGGGCCTCCAGTTCCTTGTGCACCTCCTGGGTGCCGCAGATGAAGCGGACGGACGCCATGCCGTAGCCCCAGCGGTCCAGCGCCTCGTGGGCGGCGGCGACGACCTCGGGGTGGTCGGCCAGGCCGAGGTAGTTGTTGGCGCAGAAGTTGAGGACCTCGCCGGGGCGGCCGCCGCCGGTGACCTCGACTGTCGCGGACTGCGGGGTGCCGATGACGCGCTCGGGCTTGTGCAGGCCGGCGGCGCGGATCTCGTCGAGGGTGGCGCGCAGGTCGTCGCGCACGGAGTCGAACATCTCAGAAGCTCCTAGGAAAGCAGATGACTTACGCGGTCCAGTCGAGGATGACCTTGCCGCCGCGGCCGCTCGCCGCGTCGGCGAACGCGGCCTCGAAGTCGCGGTGGGAGTACCGGCCGGTGATCACCGGGGCGAGGTCGAGCCCGCCTTCGAGCAGTACGGACATGGCGTACCAGGTCTCGAACATCTCGCGGCCGTAGATGCCCTTGACGGTGATCATGGAGGTCACGATGCGGGCCCAGTCGACCGGGAATTCCTCGGCGGGCAGGCCGAGCATGGCGATCCGGCCGCCGTGCGTCATGTTGGCGATCATGTCGCGCATCGCCTCGGGGCGGCCGGACATCTCCAGGCCGATGTCGAAGCCCTCCCGCAGGCCCAGTTCGCGCTGTCCGTCGGCGATGGTGGCGTCCGAGACGTTCAGGGCGAGGCTGGCGCCGACCTTGCGGGCGAGTTCCAGCCGCTCCTCGCTCACGTCGGTGATCACGACGTTGCGGGCGCCGGCGTGCCGGGCCACGGCGGCGGCCATCAGGCCGATGGGTCCCGCGCCGGTGATGAGGACGTCCTCGCCGACCAGCGGGAAGGACAGGGCGGTGTGCACGGCGTTGCCGAACGGGTCGAAGATCGCGGCGACGTCGAGGTCGACGGGGACGCGGTGCACCCACACGTTGGACGCGGGCAGGGCGACGTACTCGGCGAACGCCCCGTCCCGGCCGACGCCGAGGCCGACGGTGGCCCGGCACAGGTGGCGCCGGCCGGCCAGGCAGTTGCGGCACTTGCCGCAGACCAGGTGGCCCTCGCCGCTGACCCGGTCGCCGGTCTTGATGTCGGTGACGTCGCGCCCGGTGCCGACGACCTCGCCGACGAACTCGTGGCCGATCACGAGCGGGGTGCGGATGGCCTGCTGCGCCCAGCCGTCCCAGGCCCGGATGTGCAGGTCGGTGCCGCAGATACCCGTGCGCAGCACCTTGATGAGTACGTCACCGGGTCCGACGGCGGGCTCGGGCACGTCCGCGAGCCACAGGCCGGGCTCCGCCTTCTCCTTGACCAGCGCCTTCAACGCTACGGCTCCTGACGGGGTGAGGTCCCGGCGGTGGGCATGCCGAAGCGGCCCGCGTCCGGGAAGGGGAGGGGAATCGCACAGCAATCTGCCGTACGACACCGCCTCCGGTCCATCGAGCCTTTCTTAAGCCCGGCCGCAGCTTTCCTTCACGCGCCCTCCGCGGACGGCGGCCACGCGCCCCGCGAGCACCGGCCACGCGCCGCGCGGACGCCCGCGGCTCACAGCGGGAGCCCGTCCTGCGCGCTGCGCTCGATGCGCCGTACGAGGTCGGCCGCCGTCGACTTGATCGTCGCCAGGCCCGCGGTCCCCCAGGTCCGGGGCCGCACGTCGGCGGCGGACACGGTGCCGAGCACCGTCCCCGTGCTGTCGATGAGCGGGGCGCCGAGGTAGGAGCGGATGCCGAACGTGTCGACCACGGGGTTGCCGGCGAAGCGGGGGTAGTCGCGCACGTCCTCGAGGACCAGCGCCTTGCGCCGGACCACTACGTGCGGGCAGAAGCCGTGGTCCCGTGGCTGGACCCGGCCGAAGTCGGGACCGGTGCCGTCCACCCGGGTCACCGGAGGCACGTCCGGCACCCGCAGGCCCGCGTAGAACTGCCCGCCCTCCACCAGGAAGTTGACCATCGCGTACGGCGCCTCGGCGAGGCCCGCGAGGTGCGTGGCGAAGGCGTCCAGGGCCGGGTCGGCCCGTTCCGCGAGGCCGAGCCGGCGCAGCCGCCGTACCCGCTCGGGGGCCTCCCGGTCCTCGGGGGTGAGCAGCAGACGTCCGGCCGGGCGGGGCGGGTCGTAGCTCATGGGCGGGCTCCGGCACCGAACCCCGAGGCGGGGGCCGGAGTGTGAGCGATGAGGTGGCGTACCAGGGTGAGCAGCGTCTGTACGCCGGAACTGGAGATCCGGGCGTCGCAGCGCACGATCGGGATCCCGGGGTGGAGGTCCATGGCCGCGCGCACCTCCTCGGGGTCGTAGCGGTGGGAGCCGTCGAACTCGTTGATCGCGACGACGAAGCCCAGACCGCGCTCCTCGAAGAAGTCGACGGCGGCGAAGGACTCCTCCAGCCGGCGGGTGTCGGCGATGATCACTGCCCCGAGCGCGCCTTCGCAGAGCTCGTCCCACATGAACCAGAAGCGTTCCTGTCCCGGCGTCCCGAACAGGTACAGGACGTGTTCGGGGTCGAGGGTGAGGCGGCCGAAGTCCATGGCCACGGTCGTCTCGAGTTTGTTCTCGATTCCGTCGAGGTTGTCGGTCGCGGCGCTGACCGTGGTGAGCAGTTCCTCCGTGCTCAGCGGCGCGATCTCGCTGACCGCGCCGACGAAGGTCGTCTTGCCGACGCCGAACCCGCCCGCCACGAGGATCTTCAGGGCGGTGGGGAACGGGTCGGCGCCTTCGCCGTGTGCGTAGTCAGAGCTGTCGTCGTAGTCCATCGAGCACTGCCTCCAGAAGGGCCCGGTCCGTGGGGTTGTGGTGGAACGCGGCGGGGGGTTTGGTGGTCAGCGCGCCGCAGTCGACGAGGTCCGAGAGCAGCACCTTGGTGACCGCCACCGGGAGCCGCAGGCGGGCGGCGAGCTCGGCGACCGGGAGGGGTGCCCGGCACAGGTCGAGTGCCTGGGTGTGCTCGGGTCCGAGGTAGCCGAGGGGGGTGGCCCCCGTGGCCATGACCTGGGACATCAGGTCCAGCGCGACGGTGGGCCGGGTACGGCCGTTGCTGACGGTGAAGGGGCGCACCAGCCGTCCGGCCGCGTCGTCGAGCCAGGGCCCGTCGCCGGCCGCGGCCACCCTCAAGGCCTCATCGCCGGGGGTTCGACGGCGTACTGCCGGGGCGCGGTGACCAGGTAGGGGCGGACGCTCTTGACCAGCATCGCCATCTCGTAGCCGAGCACGGCCGCGTCGGCCTCGCGGCCGGCCAGTACGGCGAGGCAGGTGCCGGAGCCCGCGGTGGTCACGAAGAGCAGGGTCGTGTCGAGTTCGACGACGACCTGCCGTACGTCTCCGCCGTCGCCGAAGCGGACGCCGGCGCTGCGGCCGAGGGAGTACAGGCCGGAGGCCAGGGCCGCCATGTGGTCGGCGCTGTCGGCGTCTAGGCCGTGGACGGACTTCACCAGTCCGTCGGCGGACAGCAGCACGGCGCTGCTGGTGTGCGGCACACGCTGGACGAGGCCGCTCATCAGCCAGTCGAGGTCGGACACTTGGCCGGTCGGGGCGTCGCTCGCCATGGTGGATCGACTCCTTGGGGTACGAAGGTCTGCGGGAGCGCTGGTCGTGCGGGTGGGGGTGGTCGTGGAGGCGGGGCTCGACATGGGGGTGGGGGCGGTCGTGGGGGTGGGGGCGGTCATTCGGCGGGCGCACCCGGTTCGGCACGGGTGGGTGCGAGGGGCGCCGGTTCCGTGTGCTGGGCCTCCGCGAGGCCGATGCCGCGCTGGAAGGCCGCCATCAGACCCGGGTCGTGGCCGGTGTACTGCTCGGGTTCCTGGCGGGGCGCGGGGCCGCCGCGCAACTGGGGCGCGAGGTGCTCCTGGGCGCGACGGCGCGGCAGCCGGGGCTTGCCCATGGTGCCGCGCACCGCTCCGTGCCGCGGGACGGGCGGGGTGGACGCGTGTCCGGCGAGGACGTCCCGGCCGTCGGACCGCACCCCGGGCACGGCGGCGGCCGGGGTGGGGCGGTTCCGGTGCGTGCCGCGCACGGGCAGCGGAACGGGTTCGCCGTCGGCCCCGCCCCCCTGACCCGGCTCGGTCACCGCGGGAGCGGGCACTGGAGCAGGGGCGGAAGCGGGTGCGACGGGCATCGGCACCGCGGACGCGGTCGGCACGGCCCGCACGGACGGGTCGGGGACCGTCTCCGGCACCGCGGCGACCGCGGCCCGCGCCTGCTGCGGGAGCGGCGCCGCGGGCAACGGCTCGGTCCCGGCGACGTGCCCCGGCCTGACGGCACCCCCTGGCAGGGCTCCCTGCTCCGCGCCCAACAGCGCCTGCGGCACGACCAGTACGGCCTGGACGCCGCCGTAGATGTTGGACTGCAACCGCACGGTGATCCCGTGCCGCTTGGCGAGCTGGGAGACGACGTACAGCCCGATGCGCCCGTCCGCGAGCAGGCGGGCGACGTTGACCTGGTCGGGGTCGGCGAGCAGGGCGTTCATGCGTTCCTGTTCACCGACGGGCATGCCGAGCCCGCGGTCCTCCACCTCGACGGCGAGCCCCGAGGTGACGAGGCTGGCGCGCATCAGCACCTGGGTCTGCGGGGCGGAGAACAGGGTGGCGTTCTCGACGAGTTCGGCCAGCAGGTGGATCACGTCGGCCACGGCGTGGCCGCGCAGTGTGCCGTCGACCGGCGGTACCAGCCGGACCCGCGAATACTGTTCGACCTCGGCGATGGCCGAGCGCAGCACCTCGGTCATGTCGACGGGATTGCTCCACTGGCGGCGGGAGACGGCACCGCCGAGCACGGCGAGGTTCTCGGCGTGGCGGCGGATACGGGTGGCGAGGTGGTCGACGTGGAAGAGGCCCTTGAGGAGGTCGGGGTCCTCGATCTCGTTCTCCAGCTCGTCCAGGATGGAGATCTCCCGGTGCACGAGGGACTGCAGGCGCCGGGCGAGGTTGACGAAGACCTCCAGCTTCTGTTCACTGCCGGCCTGGCTGGAGAGCTGGGCCGCCCTGACCACGGCGGTGACGGCACCGTCGTGGGCGCGGGAGAGGTCGGCGGCGAGCAGCTCGAAGTCGTCGGCGTCGTCCGGCGGTCCGCCGCGCGGCTTGCGCGGGGCGGGGGACTCGCCGCGGCGCAACGCCTCGACGACGGCACGCAGATCGCCCTCCTGGCGCGCGGTGCTGCGGCGCAGCGCGCCGACGCGGTCGTGCACGGTCCGGGCGGCGCGGTCGGCGGCGACGGCGGCGATCACCACGGCCGCGACGGTGACCGAGACGGCCCCGGCGAGCACGCCCCACAGGACGGGCCCGGGCCGGACGCCGGTGGACCGGACGGTGACCAGAACGACCGCGCAGGCGCTGAGGGCGACCGCGACCGGCGGCAGCACCGCGAGCCTGACGAGCTGGGACCGTATGTGGGTCTCGGGCAGTGCGGCGGTGGTACGTGGGGCCGGCCGGCCGTGCCGCCCGCCCTCGCGGCGGTCTGCTCGCGCGGCCGGGGCGCGGAGGTGAGACATCGGTGTCCTCGTACTGGTCCGTGTACTGGTCCGTCGGCCCTACGTCGCCCGACGGACACTGACAGTAGTCGCCTGGCCCTCATGTGCGGTGGGCAGTTGCCAAAGTCCCTCGGGCAACGTCCCGCTCTGGTATGAGGCCTCGTACGACAGACCGATAAGTCGGATACCCAAGCGTTCCGCCTCGGCGGAAACTGGTCGGACTCGATCAGAAAGAGTCACTGTCGGTGACCGAAACCGAAACCGAAACCGTGACCGGGGCCCTTCAGTCCCTCGCCTCCGCCGCGGACCGGGCCCCTCGCGCGATCCGGGATCCACTCGACCACCGCCGAGTACGACGCCCGCGAGGGCAAGGTGCACGACGCCCTGGCCGGCGCCCGGACCGACTGGCTCGCGCACGTGGAGCGCACCGCCGTCGAGGCCCGGCAGGCCGGCGAGATCGCGGAGGGGACGGACGTCTCCCAACTCGCCTTCGAGCTGGTCGCGTTCCTGGAGATGGCGAACGCCGAGTCGATGTTGCACAACGAGTTCACCAGTTACGACAAGGCGGCCCGGGCCGTCCTGGGCCGGCTGCGGGCCGTGACCACCGACGCGTCGTCGCTGCCCGACAGCCCCTGAGGCCTTCCCCGTCCCCCGAGCCGCCTCACGGGGCGCCGTCGGAACGCCCCCGACCGGCCCCGGAACGACCGGATACAGTGCGCGGGACAGCAGCACAGTCGGGGAGGGAAGCGTGACCGACACCAGCGACACCCGGCCGGCCGAGGGCGGAGCGCGAGCACCGCGGCAGAGCCGACTGCACCGCCTGATGCGCTACATCCCCCTCACAGCTCCCGTGCTCCTGTGGGCCGTGCCCTGTTGGGTCCTCCTGCACAGCGGCCAGCACTGGCCGCTGCCCGTCACGTCGGCCGGCACCGCCCTGTTCGCCCTCGGTCTCGTCGGCATGCCGCTCGCGATGGTGCGCGGTCACGGACGGCGCGGGCAGGACCGGGCGGCGATCATCGGCGACACCCTGCTGGGGTGCAGTTGGGTCCTGTTCACCTGGTCCGTGGTGCTCGGTCTCCTCTTGCGGCTCGCCCTGACCGCGGCCGGCGTCGGGGAGAGCCAGGACCGTGCCCGGATCGTCACCTGGGCCGTCCTCGGCGTGTCCGCCGTACTGCTCGTCCGGGGCTACGCCGAAGCCCGGCGCGTGCCACGCGTGCGCCGACTCGACGTGCCACTCCCCCGGCTGGGCCCCGGGCTGGACGGCACCCGAGTCGTCCTCGTCACGGACACCCACTACGGCCCGCTCGACCGCGCCCGCTGGTCGGCTCGCGTGTGCGAGACGGTGAACGCCCTGGAGGCCGACCTGGTCTGCCACGCCGGCGACATCGCGGACGGCACGGCCGAGCAGCGCCGCACCCAGGCCGCCCCGCTCGGTACCGTGCGGGCCACCCGGGCCCGGGTCTACGTCACCGGCAACCACGAGTACTACAGCGAGGCCCAGGGCTGGGTCGACCTGATGGACGAGCTGGGCTGGGAGCCGCTGCGCAACCGGCACCTGCTGCTCGAACGCGGTGGCGACACCCTCGTGGTGGCCGGCGTGGACGACGTCACCGCCGAATCCTCCGGCCTGCCGGGCCACCGCGCGCACCTCGCCGGAGCCCTGAGCGGCGCCGACCCCGACCTGCCCGTCCTGCTCCTGGCGCACCAGCCCAAGTTCGTCGACCGGGCAGCCGCCGCCGGCGTCGACCTCCAGCTCTCCGGCCACACCCACGGCGGCCAGATCTGGCCCTTCCACCACCTGGTCCGCCTCGACCAGCCCGCCCTGGCGGGCCTCAGCCGGCACGGCGCCCGCACTCTCCTCTACACCAGCCGCGGCACCGGCTTCTGGGGCCCGCCGTTCCGCGTCTTCGCCCCCAGCGAGATCACCCTGCTGATCCTGCGCTCCCCGCACCCGGCCACCGCGCCGTAACGCCGAGCGGGCCGGCCCACTCGGGACGGTGTCCCGGCCCTCCCACCGCGCTCGCCCCGACCGACGTCATCGCCCGCCCGCGAGGTCGAGGTCCCCCTTGCTCGTCCCGGCCACGCCTTCGACGAGCCGCGGACGCCGCCAAGGATGCGCGATCGGCGACGACACCGCCCGCCACCACGCCTCCGCCGGCAGCTCCCCCGCCGGTTCGAAGGGCTCGCCCGGCTGCGGGAAGGCCACCGCCTGCCCGGCCTCCGCGGCCGCGTCCTTCGTCCACTCCCCCGGCTCGGCCCAGGCGTGCGGCGCCAGGTTGAACGTGCCCCAGTGGATCGGCAGCAGGGCGCCGTGCGGCGCGCCGCCCTGGAGGTCGAGGTGGGCGCGGACGCCCTCCTCGGGGGTCATGTGGATGTCCGGCCAGAACTCGGCGTACGCCCCGAGCTGGATCATCGTGGCGTCGAACGGGCCGTGCGCGGCGCCGATCTCGCGGAAACCGTCGAAGTAGCCGGTGTCACCGCTGTGGAAGACGCGGTGTTCCTCGCCGGCGACGACCCAGGACGCCCAGAGGGTGTGCTGGGTGTTGCGCAGCCCGCGTCCGCAGAAGTGGCGGGCCGGGGTGGCGGTGAGGGTGAGACCGCCGACGCGGGTCGACTCGTGCCAGTCCAGCTCGCGCAGCCGGCCGGCGGGCACGCCCCAGTGTTCGAGGTGGGCGCCGACGCCCAGCGGCACGGCGAACACGGTGTCCGTGCCGGCCAGTGCCTTGATCGTGGGCATGTCCAGGTGGTCGTAGTGGTCGTGGGAGATGACGACGACGTCGACGGGCCCGAGGGCGGCCAGGGGCAGCGGGACCGGGTGCAGGCGCCTGGGACCGGCGAAGGGGAACGGGGAGCAGCGCTCGCCCCACACGGGGTCGAAGAGCACCCGCTGCCCGTCGATCTCGGCGAGCACGCTGGAGTGGCCCATCCAGGTCAGCCGGAGCCCGGTGGCCGGCGGCCGGGCGAGGTCGGCGAGGGTGGTGGCGTGCACCGGGATCGAACCCTGCGGGGCCCGGCGCCGACGCGCCTCCTTGTCGAAGTAGATCTTGGCGAATCCGGCGGCCGAGCCGGAGGGCCGGATCCTGGCGGTACCGCCGGGGTTCTGGAAGACGCCGTCGCGGAAGTTCGGCGATCTGCGGATGCGCGCCATGCGCTCGCCGTCCGGGTCCACGCCGAAGGCGGCGGGCCGCGGCACGCTGAACCCGGGACTCGGGGAACGGAAAGCGGCCACGGTACCTCCAGGTGGGGTGGTGCGGGTTCTCATGACGGGCGACCCGTCCTACGTCAGCTCGAACGACGGACGTCACACCCGTGTTCCCGGCCCGGCCAGGACCGGACCACGAGGGCGTCGCCGCACTCCGGAGGGCCTGTATAGGGTGACGGGCGTGGGGAGAGTCCGGTTGAGCGTGGCGGAGCGGCGCGAGGAGCTGTTGCGCGCGGCCATCGAGCAGATTTCGGCGCGGGGCGTGGCGGCGTTGCGGATCGCCGACGTGGCCGCCGCGCTCGGGGTCAGCAACGCCCTGGTGCTCTACCACTTCTCCACGAAGGAGCGGCTGGTCGCCGCCGCGTTCACCCATGCCGCCGAGGCCGACCTCGCCCATCTGCACCGGCTGCTGGCCCGTCGTACGTCGCCGCTGCGCCGCCTGCGGGCGGCCGTGCGGTGGTACGCGCCCACCGGTCAGGCCAAGGGCTGGCGGCTGTGGATCGAGGGCTGGGCGGCGGCGCCGCGCGAACCCGCGCTGCGGGAGGTCACGCGCGAGCTGGACCGCCAGTGGAAGGCGGCGATCTCCGCGGTCATCGCCGAGGGCGTCGCCGCCGGCGAGTTCTCCTGCCCCGAGCCGGACGCCGCCGCCCTGCGCCTGACGGCGCTGCTGGACGGGCTTGCCGTCCAGCTCACGTCGTACACGGGCACGGTGTCGCGGGCCCGGGCGCAGGAGTGGGTGGACGAGGCGCTGGCCCGGGAGCTGGGCCTGGAGCGGGCGGTCCCGGCCTCCACGCGGCGTCAGGGGGCGCCGAGCGGACACCGGTGACCCGGTCCGCCCCGCCTCGGACCGGCCTCAGGCCGCCTCGGCCAGGTCTCAGGCCACCGAGGCGAGCCACGTCTTGATGTCGTGCGGCGACAGCGTTCCCTTGGCCGTCACGTGGTCGCCCGACGACTCGCCGCGCAGCCGGCGGCCGATCCACGGCACCAGGTACTCGCGCGCCCACTGCACGTCGTCGCGCCGCACGTTCAGCGTGCCGCGGGGCGGCAGCGGCGGCCAGGGCTGGTCCGGGTCGGCCGGAACGGGCAGGCCGAGCGCCTGGCCCGCGCGCAGCGCCACCCGGGTGTGGCCCTCCGGCGACAGGTGCAGCCGGTCGGCGTCCCACGCCCTGCGGTCCTGGACGCTGCGCAGCGACCACAGGTCGAGCACCGGGCATCCGTAGCGGTCGGCGATGGCGCGGACGTGTCCGTTGTACGTGGCGATCTTGCCGCGCAGATGCTTGAGGACGGGCACCCCGCGGGTGTCGAACCCGGTGGTCACCAGGACGCGGCCGGCCGCGGCGGTCAGCGCGGCCACCGCCAGTTCGAACCGCTCGGCGACCTCGTCGGGGTCGGTGCCGGGCCGGATGATGTCGTTGCCGCCCGCCGCGAACGAGACCAGGTCCGGCGCGAGGGCCACGACCTGCGGGACCTGTTCGGCCACGATCTGGTCGAGGAGCCTGCCGCGCACGGCGAGGTTCGTGTACGTGAAGCCGCCCTCGGGGCGCCGGTCCGCGAGCAGCACGGCGAGTCGGTCGGCCCAGCCGACGAACGCCCCGTCGGGACCGGGGTCGCCGACGCCCTCGGTGAAGCTGTCCCCCACCGCCACGTACGACCCGATCACTGCTCTGCTGTCACTCTTCGAATCGTCTGCCACGTCGGCCCATGATTCACCTTGGAATGTGACCTACGCGACCGTAGGGCGGGGTTGACGGGCGGTGAGAAAGGCCACGCCTAAAGTGTTCGTCAATTCCGGAATACGCCGAAGGCCGGACCCGGGGATCTGGGTCCGGCCTTCGGGGCGCGGGGCGCGCGGAAGCGGTCGTCAGACGGAGACGCCGTGCGAGCGCAGGAACGCGATCGGGTCGATGTCCGAGCCGTAGTCCGGCGTGGTGCGGATCTCGAAGTGCAGGTGCGGGCCGGTCACGTTGCCGGTGGCACCCGAGAGGCCGACCTGCTGACCCGCCGTCACCGACTGGCCGGCGGAGACGGAGAGCGAGGAGAGGTGGGCGTACTGGGCGTAGTGGCCGTCGGCGAGCTGGATGACGACCTGGTTGCCGTACGCGCCGCCCCAGCCGGCCGAGACGACGGTGCCCGCGCCGACGGCCTTGAGCGAGGTGCCGGTGGGGACGACGAAGTCGGTGCCGGTGTGGTAGCCGCTGGACCACATGCTGCCGGACTGGTGGTACGGCGTGCCGACGGTGCCGCCCGCGACCGGGGAGGTGTAACCGCTGGTGGTGGCCGCGGACTGGGTGCCGGTGGCGGTGGACTTGGACGAGTCGGAGGAGTCCGAGGAGTCCGAGGAGTCCGAGGAGGAGGTCTTCCCGGTGTCCGACGACTTCTGGGCCGGCTTCTCGGCGGGCTTCTCGGCGGGCTTGTGCGACGGCGCCGAGGACTTGGCGGCCTGGCCGCCGATCGACAGCTCGAGGCCCGGGTGGATCAGCGACGGGTCGGCGCCGACGGCCTCGCGGTTGTCCGCGTACAGCTTCTTCCAGCCGCCGTCGACGTCCTGCTCGTCGGCGATCTTCGACAGGTAGTCGCCGCTCTTCACGGTGTACGTCCGGGCATCCGAGTTCTTCTCGGAGCCGCTCGCGGCGGTCTTCTTCGCCGACGTCGCCACGGACTGCACGGCCTGCTCGGAGACCGGGTGCGCCGGAGCGGCGTCGGCGGAGGCGGCGCCCATCAGCGGGAGCGCGAGCGCGGCGCCACCGGTTCCGGCGATGGCGATGGTGCGGGTCAGGCGCATGGCCCTGGTACGGCGGTGCTTACCCTTCGCGGGCATGGTGAATTCCTCTCCGGCGCCTGCGAGGTGAGCTGTCGGGTGCGGGCTGGAGATGCCCGGCCGCGCCGAAACGCGGCTTTACCCCAAGCCGTTCCGGGAACCGGAACAGGCAGTTCTACCTGCGGGTCCCCCGCTCCTGCCGGGTACGGGTGGTCGATGAGTGCGGGCTCCGGTCGGCGGCAGGATTAGGCGTCCGTCCGGATCGGTGGTGAACGTAAGGGACCAGGACACGCACGGACAAGCGTGGGATTCCCTGGACGGGTGTTCCGATTGATCCTTTACGAGAACAAGCGGTAACCCTGCGTCGATTTCCGACACCCCGCTTTCCCTGAAAGTCCTTGAGAACCAACCGAATTACGTGAACATGACGGACAACGCACCGTCACGGATATGACGCTGCTCACGCGCCCGCTTTCCAGCCTTCGTCATTTCAGGGCCAGTTGTTATCAATCCACCAATTCGGACAGATGACTCTTATCTGCCCGCAATGGCCCGCACCGAACGGCTTTCCCGCACGGGTGATGCCGTATCGTCGAGGTGCCCGTCGGCGAGCAGCGGCGGCGGCGCCGAGTGGGAGGAGCCCCCCGTGACGCAGCAGGTCCCGTCGACCGAACCCGAGCTGACCGGAGTGCGTAACTTCCGGGACCTGGGCGGACTGCCGACCGTGGACGGTCGGCGGGTGCGACAGGGCGTGCTGTTCCGCAGCGGCCACCTCGCGCACGCCACCGGGGAGGACACCGCCTTCCTGGCCTCGCTGGGCCTGCACACGATCTTCGACTTCCGCAACGCGGCCGACCTGAAGCTCGAAGGGGCGGACGTCGAGCTGCCGGGCGTGCGCAATGTGAACCTGCCGCTGAGCGATCCGGCCGACGGCGCCGAGTTCTGGAAGATGGTCCGTGACGGAGACCTCGACCAGCTGCGCGAGCTGCTCGCCGACGACAAGGCGGCGAACCGGATGATCCACTCCTACCGCACGATCGTGACGGAGCGCACGGAGGAGCACTCCCGGGTCCTGCACGCACTCGCCGAGGACAGCGTCCCCGTGCTGATGCACTGCGCGGCGGGCAAGGACCGGGCGGGTCTGTCGATCGCGGTCACCCTGCTCGCCCTGGGCGTCGAGCGCGACGCCGTCGTCGAGGACTACCTGAAGTCGAACGCCACACACCGCCGCTACAAGGTGCGCCGCAGCGGCTCCGCCGCCTCCGCCTACTCCCCCGAGGTCATGGAGCTGCTCAGCCCCCTGTTCGACGCGCGCGCCGAGTACCTGGCGGCGGCCCTGGAGACGATCGAGGAGACCTGGGGCGACGTCGACGCCTACCTGGAGCGGGGGCTGCGGGTCACGGCCGGGACCAGGGAGCGGCTGCGCGAGCGGATGGTGGACTGAGCCACCCGCCGGCGCACGACGTCACCTGGCGCCCACCTCGAACAGCAGGTAGAGGAAGCCGCCGAAGACGTGCCCGAGGGCGATGTAGACGAGCAGCCGCACCCACAGGGCGCGCGGGAACTTGTCCTCCATGGTGCTCATGGCGTCTCTCCAGGGGTCGGGCCGAGGCACAGGGCGGCCGTCGGGCTCTGCAGCAGGGTGTGGACGAAGAGCAGCTCGACCCCGTCGGGGTCCCGCGCCGCGATCCGGTGCGGGGTCATGGAGTCGAAGTGGGCGCTGTCCCCCGTGGTGAGCCGGTGCTCGGTGTCCCCGAGGCGCAGCCGCAACCGGCCCCGCAGGACGTGCAGCCATTCCTCCCCGGGGTGCACCCGCACGACGTCGCCCTGCGAGCCGTACGGCACCTGGACGCGCAGGGCCTGCATGCCGCGGCCCGGCGCGCCGGCCTGCCGGTACGTCCAGCCGCCCGCCGTGGTGGGTTCCATGTCGGCACCCCGCACGACGGCGTCCCGGTCGGCGGCGCTCTCGCCCAGCAGCTCCGCCACGGTCGTACCGTAGACGCGGGCGAGGGCGAGCAGCATCGGCAGCGAGGGCTGGCGCTGCCCGGTCTCCAGGCGGGAGAGATGGGCGGGCGAGAGCCCCGCGGTGCGGGCCGCGGCCTCCAGGGTGAGGGCGGCCCGCCGCCGCAGCTCGCGGAGCCGGGGCGCGACGGCGGCGACCGCCCCTTCGGCGGGGCCGGTCTCGGAGGAACTCATACCTCCATTCAGCCCGCATCTTGCCCCGGAGGCAAATCTCTTGCCTCCGGGGCAAAACCCGCGTTCAGCGGTGGGACACCGCCTGCTTGACGAGCGTCTTGCCGAAGTCCCACATCAGGCCACCGCCGTTGTGGGCATCTTCCATCACGTCGGTGAAGGCGTCGACGAACCGGTCGGCGTCGTCGGTGTCGATGATCAGCGGCGGGATCAGTTTGATCACCTCCAGGTGGTCGCCGGACACCTGGGTCAGGATCCGGTGCCGCTGCAGCAGCGGCACGACCACCATCTGGGCGAACAGTCCCTTCCGCGCGGCCTGCAGCATCGTCCAGCGGCTGCGCAGCTTCAGGGAGGTGGGCCGGCCGAACTCGATGCCGATCATCAGCCCGCGGCCCCGGACGTCGGCCAGCAGCTCGTAGCGGTCCACCAGCGCCGCCAGCCGGGACTTCAGCCGCTCCCCCACCGCGGCGGCGTTCGCCACGATCTCCTCGTTCTCCATCACCGACAGCACCGCGAGCCCGGCGGCCATGGCCTGCGCGTTGGACCCGAAGCTCGCCGAGTGGACCTGTACGCGGTCCATCGAGGAGTACACCTTCTGGAAGATCCAGTCCTTGCCCAGGGTGGCCCCGACCGGCACGTAGCCGCCGGACAGCGCCTTGGCGACGCAGACCAGGTCGGGCTCGACGCCGTCCTCGTGCTGGTAGGCGTAGAACTTCCCGGTACGGCCGAGGCCCGTCTGCACCTCGTCGGCGATCAGCAGCGCCTTGTGCCGGTGCAGCAGCTGCTGTGCGGCGAGCAGATAGCCCGGCGGGGCCTCGTGGACGCCCTTGCCCTGGACCGGCTCCACGATCAGGGCGGCCACGTCGCCCTTCATCAGCTCCCTGGCCAGGGCGTCCAGGTCGCCCAGCGGGACGGCGGTGTCGGGCAGCAGCGGCGCGAAGCCCTTGCGGAACCCGTCCTCGCCGTTGACGGAGAGCGAGCCGGTGGTCAGGCCGTGGAAGGCGTGCGTGCAGTAGAGGATCCTCCTCCTGCCGGTCGCGTAGCGGGCGAACTTCAACGCGGTCTCGACCGCCTCGGTGCCGCTGTTGCCGAAGAAGACCCGGTCCAGGTGGGGGCTGTAGGAGAGCAGCTTCTCCGCCAGCAGTCCGGGCAGCGGCGGGCAGTCGAAACGGGTCAGGTCGGCGAGCGAGGCGTCGAGCACGTCGTGCAGCGCCTTGCGGACGACCGGGTGGTGGCGCCCCAGGCCCATCACCGCGAACCCGGCGAGCATGTCCAGGTAGTCGTTGCCCTCGGTGTCCCAGAAGTGCGCTCCCTCGGCCCGCTCGTAGACCTTGTCGAAGCCGATGGTGCGCAGCATGCGCGGCAGCTGGTGGTTGAGGTGCTTGGCGTGCAGCTCGTACCGCTCGGCCCCGCGCTCGGCCAGGAGCGCGGCGAGGTCGAACCCCTTGGTCATTCAGTTCTCTCCTTGCGCTGGCATGACGATCCGTCCGTCGCCGGACTGTTCCACTGCCGGTTCCCCGGGCTGCGCACCGGCCGGGCCGGCGAGGGCCAGGCTCGCGCTGATCCGGCCGGCCACGTCGACCGGGGTGAGGCCGATGTCCGCGAGCACCTCGGCGCGCTTGGCGTGCGCGAGGAACTGCTCGGGGATGCCGAAGCGGCGGACGGGGACGTCGACCTCGGCGTCGCCGAGCGCCAGGGCCACCGCGGAACCGACCCCGGCCGCGCGGCTGTTGTCCTCGACGACGGCCACCAGGCGGTGCCGGGCCGCGAGGGGCGCGAGCGCCGGGTCGACGGGTTTGACCCAGCGGGGGTCGACGACGGTGCAGCCGATGCCGCGGGCCTCCAGCAGCTCGGCGGCCCCCAGGCAGACGGACGCCATCACGCCGATGGCCACGAGCAGCACCTCGGGCCGGTCCGCGGCGTGCAGGACGTCCAGGCCGCCGATCCGGTCCACGGCGGGTACGACGGGTCCGGCCGACTCCTTGGGGAAGCGCAGCAGCGTCGGTGCGTCGTCGACGGCGACCGCCTCGCGCAGCTGGGCGCGCAACTGGTCGGCGTCGCGCGGGGCGGCGATGCGCAGGCCGGGGACGACCTGGAGGACGGACATGTCCCACATGCCGTTGTGCGAGGCCCCGTCGACGCCGGTGACGCCCGCCCGGTCCAGGACGAAGGTGACGCCGCAGCGGTGCAGCGCCACGTCCATGAGGAGCTGGTCGAAGGCGCGGTTGAGGAAGGTGGCGTAGACGGCGACGACGGGGTGCAGTCCGCCGGTGGCGAGACCGGCGGCGGAGACGGCGGCGTGCTGCTCGGCGATGCCCACGTCCCAGACCCGGTCGGGGAATCGTGCGGCGAAGGGGGCGAGGCCGACGGGGTGCAGCATGGCCGCGGTGATCGCCACCACGTCCTCGCGCTCCTCGCCGATCCTGACGATCTCCTCACCGAACACGGAGGTCCAGGACGGCCCCCCGGCGGGGCTCAGCGGCTCGCAGGTGAGCGGGTCCATCACGCCGACGGTGTGGAAGTGATCCTCCTCGTCGCGCAGGGCGGGCTCATAGCCGCGGCCCTTCTCGGTGAGGCAGTGCACCAGCACCGGACCGTGGAAGCGCTTGGCGCGGCGCAGCGCCGACTCGACGGCGCCGATGTCGTGCCCGTCGATCGGGCCGAGGTACTTCAGTCCCAGGTCCTCGAAGAGGCCCTGCGGGGCGAAGGCGTCCTTGAAGCCCTTCTTGGCGCCGTGCAGGGCCTCGTAGACGGTGTTGCCGACCACGGGCGTGCGCCGGAGGACGTCCTTGCCCCAGGCCAGGGCCCGCTCGTAGCCGTCGGTGGTGCGCAGGGTGGCCAGGTGGTTGGCGAGGCCGCCGATGGTCGGCGCGTAGGAGCGTTCGTTGTCGTTGACGACGACGATCAGTGGCCGGTCCCGGGCCGCCGCGATGTTGTTCAGCGCCTCCCAGGCCATGCCGCCGGTGAGCGCGCCGTCACCGATCACGGCGACGACGTGGCTGTTCTCCCCCCTGACCTGGCGGGCCTTGGCCAGACCGTCGGCCCAGCCGAGGACGGTGGAGGCGTGGCTGTTCTCGATGACGTCGTGCGCGGACTCCTCGCGCGAGGGATAGCCGGACAGGCCGCCCTTGCTGCGCAGCTTGGAGAAGTCCTGACGCCCGGTCAGGAGTTTGTGCACGTAGCTCTGATGGCCGGTGTCCCACAGGATGCGGTCGTCCGGCGACTCGAAGACCCGGTGCAGGGCGACGGTGAGCTCCACCACGCCGAGGTTGGGTCCGAGGTGACCGCCGGTGCGGGCGACCGCGTGCACCAGGAAGTCACGTATTTCGTCGGACAGTTCACCGAGTTCCGTCTCGGACAGCGCCTTCAGGTCGCGTGGTCCCCGGATGTTCTCCAGAATCGTCACGCTCGGGCCCCCTTCGGTCCGTGGTGTGTCAGCTCACGGTGACGGCCGGCTCCCCCGACGCGCCGTCCTTCTCCATCTGTTCGGCGATCTTCATGGCCTCCTCGATGAGGGTCTCCACGATCTTGGACTCGGGGACGGTCTTGATGACCTCGCCCTTGACGAAGATCTGGCCCTTGCCGTTGCCGGAGGCGACGCCGAGGTCGGCCTCGCGGGCCTCGCCGGGGCCGTTGACGACGCAGCCCATGACGGCGACCCGCAGCGGCACCTCCATGCCCTCCAGACCGGCGGTGACCTCCTCGGCCAGCTTGTACACGTCGACCTGGGCGCGGCCGCAGGACGGGCAGGAGACGATCTCCAGCCGGCGCTCCCTGAGTCCGAGCGACTGGAGGATCTGGATGCCGACCTTGATCTCCTCGACCGGCGGGGCGCTCAACGACACGCGGATGGTGTCGCCGATGCCCTGGGAGAGCAGCGCGCCGAAGGCGACGGCCGACTTGATCGTGCCCTGGAAGGCGGGGCCGGCCTCGGTGACACCGAGGTGGAGGGGGTAGTCGCACTGGGCGGCGAGCTGGCGGTAGGCCTCGACCATGACGACCGGGTCGTTGTGCTTGACCGAGATCTTGATGTCCCGGAAGTCGTGCTCCTCGAAGAGCGACGCCTCCCAGAGAGCCGACTCGGCCAGCGCCTCCGGCGTCGCCTTCCCGTACTTCTGGAGCAGGCGCCGGTCCAGGGAACCCGCGTTCACGCCGATGCGGATGGGCGTGCCGTGGTCCTTCGCCGCCTTGGCGATCTCCTTGACCTTGTCGTCGAACTGCTTGATGTTGCCCGGGTTGACCCGGACCGCCGCGCAGCCCGCCTCGATGGCGGCGAAGACGTACTTGGGCTGGAAGTGGATGTCCGCGATCACCGGGATCTGCGACTTCTCGGCGATCACCGCCAGCGCGTCGGCATCGTCCTGCGTGGGGCAGGCCACCCGGACGATCTGGCAGCCCGACGCCGTCAGCTCGGCGATCTGCTGGAGCGTCGCCCCGATGTCGGAGGTGCGGGTCGTCGTCATCGACTGCACCGACACCGGGGCGCCGCCCCCGACCGCCACCGGCCCGACGTGGATCCGCCGCGACACGCGTCGCTCGGCGATCGGCCGGACCGGTACCCCGGGGAGCCCCAAGGGAACGGCGGTCATGACGTCACTCCCGGTTCGAGGAGACGGTCTCGCGCATGGCGCGCAGGGACTCCTTGAGCGAGCCCATGGTGGCCAGGACCGCCGTGGGCTCGTAGCCGCAGTGCGCCATGCAATTGTCGCAGCGCGGGTCCTTGCCGCGGCCGTACTTGTCCCAGTCGGTCTCCTCGATCAGCTCCCGGTACGTCGGGACGTATCCGTCGCTCATCAGGTAGCAGGGGCGCTGCCAGCCGAAGAGCGAGTAGTTGGGGATCGCCCACGCGGTGCACGGGAAGTCGACCTTGCCCTCGAGGAAGTCGAGGAACAGCGGGGAGTGGTTGAGCCGCCAGCGGGCCCGGTTGCCGCCCGAGAACGCCTTCTTGAACAGCTCGCGGGTCTGCTCGACACCCAGGAAGTGCTCCTGGTCGGGCGCCTTCTCGTAGGCGTAGGCGGGCGAGATCATCATCTCGTCGACCTTGAGGTCGTCGTTGAGGAAGTTGAGCACCTCGACGATGGTCTGCGGGGTGTCGGTGTTGAAGAAGGTCGAGTTGGTGGTGACCCGGAAGCCGCGCCGCTTGGCCTCCTTGATGGCCTCCACGGCCTCGTCGAACACGCCCTCCTTGGCCACCGATTCGTCGTGCCGCTCGCGCAGCCCGTCGATGTGCACGGCGAAGGCGAAGTACGGCGAGGGCTTGAACTTGTCCATCTTCTTGCGCATGAGCATGGCGTTGGTGCACAGGAAGACGTACTTCCGCTTGGCCACCAACTGCCGCACGATCTCGTCGATCTGCGGGTGCATCAGGGGTTCGCCGCCGGCGATGGAGACCATCGGCGCCCCCGATTCGAGCACCGCTCCC
The DNA here is from genome assembly GCF_004364245.1 of Streptomyces sp. BK208. Classification (GTDB taxonomy): domain Bacteria; phylum Actinomycetota; class Actinomycetes; order Streptomycetales; family Streptomycetaceae; genus Streptomyces. The sequence continues at coordinate 920,550 of NZ_SOAV01000001.1, forward strand.
ACGGCCTGCGCGACCGGCATGCGCTGCTTGAGCACCCCGGCCGGGTGCTGGATCTTGCCGCATCCCTCGCACGCCAGGTTGCAGGCGAAGAGCGGCTCCAGCTCCACGATGAGCGGGAACTTGTCCCGTCGGCGAATCTTCTGTTCGGCCAGGTATGTAGCGACCTTGATGGACTGGCGCAGCGGCATGGCCATCTGGCTCACCTCCGGGGGAGCAACAAAGAACGGTGCCATTCGAAAAATGCGGGGAGAACGGATCGGAGAACACGGAAAGCCGATATTCCACCGCGCACGGTGCCGATCCGGACGAGTTCGTGTTCCGGGGCGTCCACGACCACCCGGACGGCCGCAACGGGGCGCGGGCCCGTGCGGACGGCGCTCAGGAGCGTGGCCGCGGATTCCATGTCCACGGCGATCGCGCCGGTCGCGAGCAGGTCGGCGCGTTCGGGGCCCCGGACGACGTGGTCCGAGCCGGTGAGCGGCCCGGTGTGGACGGTGCGCCCGGGGACGGCTCGCGCGAGTTCCTTCACGAGCCGGTCGGTCGCGACGCACGCGACGGTGGAGCGCGGGTCCCGGGTCTCCTCGGCGACGACCAGGTCGCCGGGGTGCATGCCGGGGGCGAGTCCCGCGCAGAAGCCGGTGGCGAGCACGGCGGCGCCGTCCAGGGCCGGGTCGGTGAGGACCCGGGCGACCGAGCGTGCGGCCGCCTTGGGGCCCATGCCGGTGCGCAGGACGGTGACCGGCCCGCCGGCGCCGGCGCGGTCGCCGGTGCGCAGGGCGAGGTGCTCGATGCCGAGCGCGCAGGCGATCAGCAGCGGGGACGGGCCGGTCCGCGAGGTCATCGGCTGCCCTTCACCTCGGTTGTGGCGGGCTCGGTCACGACGGACCTGGTCGCCTTCTTGGCGAAGGGCTCCCCGTGGAGGTACCGGCCGAGCGCGGTGAGCGGGAAGACCTGCCGGTAGAGGTGGTAGTTGATGGAGAAGTCCCACGGGAAGCCGGTGCCCGTGAAGTAGGGCTCGTCCCAGGAGCCGTCCTCCCGCTGGGTGGCCGCCAGCCACGCGACGCCGCGCTCCACGGCCTTGGACTCCCGCTCCCCCGCCGCCAGCAGGGCCATCAGCGCCCAGCCGGTCTGCGAGGCGGTCGAGGCGCCCCGGCCGCTCCACTCCCTGATGTAGCGGTACGAGCGCAGGTCCTCGCCCCAGCCGCCGTCCTCGTTCTGGACGGACTCCAGCCAGCGCACCGCGCGGCGGATGGCGGGGTGCGAGGTGGGCATCCCGGCGGCGGTAAGGGCGGGGATCACGGATCCGGTGCCGTAGACGTAGTTGACGCCCCAGCGGCCGAACCACGAGCCGTCGGCCTCCTGCGCGTCCAGCAGCCACTGGATGCCGCGGCGGGTGCGCGGGTCGTGGGCGAGGCCCTCGACGGCGAGCATCTCGACCACGTGCGCGGTGACGTCGGCGGACGGCGGGTCGATGACCTCGCCGAAGTCGCAGAACGGCAGCCGGTTGGGGAAGGCGCTGGTGTTGTCGACGTCGAAGGCGCCCCAGGCGCCGTTCTTGGACTGCATGCCGAGGTTCCAGCGCACCCCGCGGCCGATCGCCTTCTCCACCCGCTCCGGGTCGTGGTGCTTGACCCGGCGCAGGGCGAGGACCACCTCGGCGGTGTCGTCGATGTCGGGGTAGTTGTCGTTGTGGAACTCGAACGCCCAGCCGCCGGGCGGCAGTCCGGGGCGCTTGACGGACCAGTCGCCGGGGCGCACGATCTGCTCGCCGAGCATCCAGTCCGAGGCCTTCACCAGCTGCGGGTGGTCCTCGGGCACCCCTGCGTCGGCCAGCGCGATGGTGGCGAGGCAGGTGTCCCACACCGGGGACTGGCAGGCCTCGATCATCCGGGCCCCGTCCTCGCGCCACACGGCGAAACGGTCCAGCGACTCCAGCCCCGCGCGCATCACCGGGTGTTCGAGGTCGTAGCCGAGCAGGTAGAGCGCGATGACCGAGTAGACGGCGGGCGGCTGGATGCCGCCCCAGCAGCCGTCGTTCTCCTGCCGCTCGATGATCCAGCGGGCGGCGCTGTTCATCGCGGCCCGGCGCAGTCGGCGCGGGGCGACCTTGCGGTAGGCGTGCAGGGCCTTGTCGATGCGCTGGAAGGCGCCGTCCCAGCTGGCCACCGGGGCGAGCGGGCGCGGCGGGTTGGGGCGGGCGGGGTCGGTGTGCAGTTCGTCCAGCGGGAAGGGGGCGGGACGCACCGGCCGCTTCGCGGAGACGATGGTGAGCGGCACGATCGTCTGCCGGGCCCAGCAGCCGAAGTCATAGATGTTGAGCGGGACCCAGGTGGGGAAATAGATGAGTTCCGGCGGGAGTTCGGGCAGGTCGTCCCACTTCCACCAGCCGAACAGGGCCAGCCAGATCCGGGTGAAGACGCGGGCGGAGGCGATGCCGCCGCGGGACCTGATCCACTCCGAGGCCCGCGCCATGTGCGGGGCGTCGGGCGCGTCCCCGGCCAGGCGGAGGGCGACGTAGGCCTCGATGGTGGCGGACAGCTCGCCTGGGCCGCCGTAGAAGGTGGCCCAGGTGCCGTCCTCGCGCTGCTCGCCGCGGATGAACAGGGCGGCGGCGCGTGTGGTCTCCTCGTCCTGGATGCCCAGGAACTGACGCAGGAGCAGGTCCTCGGCGTCCATCGTGACGTTCGTCTCGAGGTCGCCCTTCCACCAGCCCTGGGCGTCCTGTTTGGAGAGCAGGAAGTCGGTGGCGCGCCGGGTGGCGCGTGCGGCGGCTTCGGGTACCCCGGCCGCCGCGTCGGGGATCGTGATGTCGGTGTCGCTGGCCGAGGCTGCCAGGGGCCGCAGGGAGGCTCCGGTGCTTCCGTCGGTCGTCGCTGTCATGGCTTCCCCTTCGTGCAGTGTGCATGTGGTGCGTCTGCTGGGTCCGCCGTCGGCCGGTGCTCGTGTCTCCACGACACCGGCCGGCGACTACGCGAGGGCTATTCGACCGATAATGATCATCTCTTTCGTACGACGACGAAGTCCGCGAGCGCCGTGAACCGGTCCCGTACCCGGTCGGGCATGTCGACGGCGTCGAGGGCTTCGATGGCGATGGTGTGCTGGCGACGCGCCTCGTCGGCGGTCCATTCCCGCCCGCCCGCTTCCTCGATGAGGGCGGCGCGGGCCGCGAACTCCTCCTCGGAGAAGTTCGCGAAGTCGCTGGCCTTGGCGTCGGCCGTGAGGATGTCGCCGAGCCGCTCGGAGGCCGGTCCGCCGGCCGCGAGGGCGGCGACGACCGGCAGCGACTTCTTGCGCTGGCGCAGGTCGCTCCAGGTCTGCTTGCCGGTGGCGTCCGGGTCGCCCCAGATGCCGAGCAGGTCGTCGACGGCCTGGAAGGCGAGGCCCAGGTGGTAGCCGTACCTCTCGAGGGTGTCGGCGGTGTGCTCGTCGGCGCCGCCGAGGACCGCGCCGATGGAGCTGGCGGAGGCGAGCAGGGCGCCGGTCTTGTTGCCCTCCATCTCCAGGCACTCCTCGACGCTGACGCGGTCGCGGTGCTCGTAGGAGATGTCCTGGGCCTGACCGTCGATGAGGGCGCGGCTGGCCTTGGTCAGCCGGCGGGTGGCGCGGCCGGCCTCGACGGTGCCCAGTTCGAGGAGCACCTCGTTGGCCAGCGCGAACAGGGCGTCGCCGACCAGGATGGCCTGGGCGGGGCCGTGCACCTTCCAGACGGTGTCGCGGTGGCGGCGCTGCTCGTCGCCGTCCATCAGGTCGTCGTGCAGGAGGGAGAAGTTGTGCACCAGTTCGACGGCCACCGCACCGGGCACGCCGACCTCGGGCGCGGCGCCGGTGACCTCGGCGGAGAGCACGGCGAGCGCGGGGCGCACGGCCTTGCCGCCGTCGCCGTCCGCGGGGTTGCCCTGGGCGTCGATCCAGCCGAAGTGGTAGGCGGCGACGGTGTCCATGGGAGGCGCCAGGCGGTCGACCGCCGCCCGCAGGACCGGCGTGGCCAGGGTCCGGCCGCGCTCCAGAAGCGCGGTCACGTCCACCGTGGTCCGTCGATCGGCCGTCGGGGCCGGGGGCACAGTGGGCACAGTCATTCCTCCAGTTGCGGTGCCGGGAGTGCGGGAGTCGGTCCCGCGCGGATCGGCTTTCACGCGGCCTCCTCGAAGAAATCGGGAAGGAGGCCGCGGGACCGGCCCAGGGCGCCGAGCGCGGCGGCCGCCGCCCCGACACCGCTGCGAACCGCACTCTCCATGGTCGCGGGCCACCCGGTGGCGGTCCACGCTCCGGCCAGGTACAGGCCGGGGGCCTTGGTGCGGGCGCCGGGCCTGAGGCGGCCGACGCCGGGGGCGGGGGCGAACGTGGCGGTGCGCTCCCGGGTCACGAAGAAGTCCTTCACCTCGGCACCCCGGGCACGGGGCAGCAGGCGCTCCAGTTCGGGCAGGTACCGCTCGCGCAGCACGGCCACGGGCTCGTCGATCTCGTTCTGCGCCGTCGACTGGGACAGTGCCAGGTACTGCCCCTCCTTCAGTCCGGAGGCCTCGGTGCGGTCGAACACCCACTGCACCGGGGTTCCGAGCGCCGTGAGGAACGGCGCGGCGAGCACCTTGCGGTCGTAGACCACGTGGACGTTGAGGATCGGCGCGGTGCCGATCTCCAGGAGGTTCTCCGGGGCGTCGAGCGCACCGTCCGGCAGCAGGTCGTGCGCCTCACGCTGGGGTACGGCGAGGACGACGGCGTCCGCTTCGAGCGTCTCGCCGGGAACCTGAACGCTCCAGCCGCCCCTCTCGTTCGCCGAGACGGAGGTGACGCGGGTGCGGACCTCGGTGCGGACGCCCGCGGAGTCGAGCGCCTCGCGGGCCAGCCGGTCGTGCAGTTCGCCCAGCGGGACCCGGGCCCAGCCGATGTCGGCCGCTCCCGGGTCGGACAGCAGACCGGTCTTGAACACCATCGCGGCGAGCCCGAGCGAGGCGTCGCCCGCGACCGCGTTGAGGGTGGCGACGCCGACCAGGTCCCACAGCGCCTCGACGGCACGCGCCGACTGGCCGTGCGCGGTCAGCCAGCTGCCGAAGTCCTGGGTGTCCAGGGCCGGATCGGCGAGGTCGAGCCCCTTGAGCGCGAGCGCGGCACGCCCCACCGAGGCGCGTTCGGCGAGGGAGAGGTGCGGATAGGTCGCCAGGCTGCGCCCCAGGTGCAGGGGCACGGGCAGCGCGTCGCGCCGCAGCCTGCCGAGCCGGTTGCCCTCGGCCCTGCCCAGGTCGACCACGGGTACGTCGAGGCGGTCCTGCACCGGTGCGAGCGCCGCTCCGCCGATCCGGTCGAGGAACCACCGGTAGGCGGTGCAGCAGCGCAGGTACACGTGCTGGCCGTTGTCGACGGTGAGGTCGCCGCGCTGGAAGGAGAAGGCGAGTCCGCCCAGCCGTGGGCGCCCTTCGAGCAGGGTGACGCGCAGGCCGGCGTCGGCGAGCGCGAGCGCGGTGGTGACCCCCGCGAGTCCGCCGCCGACCACGACGGCGTGCCCGCCGGGGCCGAGGGCCGAGACGTCCGCGAGCGGCCGGCCGTCGCGCGTGCCGTTGCCCTGCGTCATGGTGCGCCCTTCCCTGTCCGGTCGCCGTGGTGTTTGAACGGCGTACGGCCGACCGTCTCAGTCAGGGACGCCGACCGCCACCGGAGGGTTGCCCTGTGCCGTCCACCGGTCGTTCCGTACGGGCCCTGGGTGTCGAGTCTGCCCGGTGCGTCCATCAGGCGCGCCTCCTGACGGCCCGCCGGGTGACGCCGCGGGTGTCGAGGCCGGACAGACCGCGCACGGCGACGTACGCCTTCTCGTGTCCGGGCAGGGAGACCCGGCCGCGCAGCACCGCCTCCGGGTCGCGCTCGATGCGGTCCAGCAGGCGGCGGTAGATGCCGGCCATGGCTGCCACGCAGGCGCCGCTGCGCCGGTCGAGCATGGGCAGCAGCCGGTAGCCCTCGGCGAAGAGGGCGCGGGCCCGTCGCACCTCGAAGTGCACGAGACCCGCGAAGTCGGAGCCCTCAGGTGGTACGGGCCCGTCGAACCCGGCCGAGCAGCCGAACTTGGCGAGGTCGTCGGCGGGCAGGTAGGTGCGCCCGCCCTCGGCGTCCTCCCGGACGTCGCGCAGGATGTTGGTGAGCTGCAGCGCCAGCCCGAGCGTGTCGGCGTACTCGGGCGCGCGTTCGGCCCCGCGCGCCCCCCGTTCGGTGCCGAACACGCCGAGCGAGAGGCGTCCGATGGCGCCCGCCACGCAGCGGCAGTAGACCTTCAGGTCGTCCCAGGTCTCGTAGGTCTCGCCGCGCAGGTCCATCTGGACGCCGTCGATCAGCTCGTCCAGGCCGCCGAGCGGGATCGGGAACTGCCGGGCCGCGTGCGCGAGGGCGACGGCGACCGGGTCGGTGTCGTCCTCGTCGACCGCGCCGTCGTGGATCCGGGCGAGCACGGCCCGGGTCTCGTCCAGCCGGGCCACCTTGACGTCGTCCGCCAGCACACCGTCGCCGATGTCGTCGACGCGGCGCGAGAACGCGTACAGCGCGGACATCGCCCGCCGCTTGGGCGTGGGCAGCAGCCGGATGCCGTAGGCGAAGTTGCGTGCCTGCTGACCGGTAACGGTCTCGCAGTAGCTGTAGGCGGCGAGCACCGGTGCCGGCATGTCGGCTGACGACTCCACGGACCCGATCACCTCTCTCCTCGCAGGACCACGCCCGCCTCGCGCAGCAAGCGGACCTTGCCGGACTTGGGCGGGCCGGGAAGTACGTCGTGATCCGCCGCGGCGATGGCACGCAGCGCCGCCCTCCCGCCCGCCACGAATCCCGCCAGCAGCAGTCGCAGCCTGCCGTGGACGCTACCCACCAGGGGGGCTCCTTCATTCAGCAGGTCGTGGGCGCGCCCGGCCTCGAACGCGATCAGGGCGCGCACGGACGCGCCGGCGGTGGGCGCGGCCAGGTCGCTCTCCTGCACGTGGAAACGTTTCATGTCCTCGGCGGGCAGGTAGATCCGGTCCCGTGCGAGGTCCTCGGCGACGTCCTGGAGGTGCTCGACGATCTGCAGGGCGGTGCAGATCTCGTCGGAGCGGCGGATCCGTTCGGGGGTCGAGGTGCCGGTGACGGCCAGGACGAGCCTGCCGACCGGGTTGGCGGACAGCTCGCAGTAGGCGAGCAGGTCGTCGTAGGTCTCGTAGCGTGCGACGAGCTGGTCCTGGCGGTTGGCGGCGATCAGGCCGAGGAAGGGCTCGGGAGTCAGCGCGCGGCGCCGCACGGTGGGCACCAGACGGCGCAGCAGGGGGTGACGGGGCGGGCCGTCGGAGCCGGCGGAACCGGCGGAACCGGCGAAAACACGCAGCAGGTCCGTCTCGAAGGCGTCCAGCATCAGCAGCCGGTCGTCGGCGCGGTCCTCGGGGACGCCGAGGAGGCGCGCGTCGGCGCCGCCGGGCGCGAGGTCCCCGTCACCGATGTCGTCGACCAGTCGGGCGAAGCCGTACACGGCCATGAGGTCGGTGCGCCAGGCGCGGGGCAGGAAGAAGGGGGCGACGGGGAAGTTCTCGTCGGCGGCCTTGGCGAGGGTCCCGCGCTCCGGATCGACGGCGTCCGTCGTGTCGGTCGCCGTCATCGCGCGCTGCCCCGGGCGGGGACGGCGCACGCCTCGCGGAGCGGGGGAGTTTCCGTAGCCATTGCCGTCACATCTCCCGTTCTACACTGCCGACCCAATACACACTATTTCGGACACGCCGCCCTGCCACCCGCGCGGCTGGCCCGCTCCAGGGGTCGGGCATTATCGCCCCATGTGCCGCGTTTCGGGCCCGGTACAGCTTACGTTGTACAACTCAAGGGCGTGCGCCGGGGTGTACGGCGCATCACAACAACACACCGATCGGCTTCAAGATTCCTGAGAACGCCAGGAGTTGACGGTTCCTTTGCAGACGCGGGGCCTCGCCGGGACTGCTCCGGCGAGGCCCTCGGCGTGTCGGGCTACTTGCCCGTGAACTTCTCGTACTCCTTGAGCACCTCGGCGGTCGGGCCGTCCATGCGCAGCTCGCCGCGCTCCAGCCACAGGACCCGGTTGCAGGTGTCCCGGATGGACTTGTTGTTGTGGCTGACCAGGAAGACGGTGCCGGCTTCCTTCTTCAGCTCCCTGATGCGCTCCTCGGAGCGGGTCTGGAACTTGCGGTCGCCGGTGGCCAGCGCCTCGTCGATCATCAGGACGTCGTGGTCCTTGGCGGCGGCGATGGAGAAGCGCAGCCGGGCGGCCATGCCCGAGGAGTAGGTGCGCATCGGAAGGGTGATGAAGTCGCCCTTCTCGTTGATGCCGGAGAAGTCGACGATCTCCTGGTAGCGCTCCTTGATCTCCTCGCGGGTCATGCCCATGGCCAGGCCGCCGAGGATGACGTTCCGCTCGCCGGTCAGGTCGTTCATCAGGGCCGCGTTCACCCCGAGCAGGGAGGGCTGGCCGTCGGTGTAGACCTTGCCGCGCTCGGCGGGCAGCAGGCCGGCGATGGCCCGCAGCAGCGTCGACTTGCCGGAACCGTTGGACCCGATCAGGCCGATGGCCTCGCCCCGGTAGGCGGTGAAGGAGACGCCGCGCACGGCGTGCACCTTGCGCACGCCCCGCGCCGAGTCGTCGGAGCCCCGCCTGATCATGCGGCTCAGTGCCGCGGTGGCGCTGCCCTTGCCGGTCCGGGCGCCGTTGACGCGGTAGACGATGTGCAGCTCGTCCGCGATGACCGTCGGCACCCGCTGGTCCTGCTGCTGCTCAGCCACGGCCGTACCTCTCCTCCGCCTTCCAGAAGTACACGAAACCGCCGACGGCGAGGACCACGGCCCAGCCGAGCGCGACCGCCCACACGTGCGGCGGCAGGTTCTCGGAGCCGTATCCGTCGATCAGGGCGAAGCGGATCAGGTCCATGTAGACGGCGGCCGGGTTCCACTGGAGCAGGTCGGCGACCCAGCCCGGCTTGTCCTTCAGCATGATCGGGATGGAGAACATGACGCCCGAGGCGTACATCCAGGTCCGCATGATGAACGGCATCAGCTGGGCCAGGTCGGGCGTCTTGGCTCCCATGCGGGCCACGATCAGCGCCAGACCCACGTTGAACAGGAACTGCAGGAGGAGCGCCGGGACGATCAGCAGCCAGGACAGCGTGGGGTAGCTGCCGAAGCCGATGGCCACGGCGAACATGACGATCATCGAGGCCAGCAGCTGCTGGAGCTGCTGGAGCGCGAACGAGACGGGCAGCGAGGCGCGCGGGAAGTGCAGGGCCCGCACCAGTCCCAGGTTGCCGGAGATGGCCCGCACGCCTGCCATCGCCGAGGACTGGGTGAAGGTGAAGACGAACACACCCGTCACCAGGAACGGGATGTACACGTCCTTGGCCATGCCCTTGCCCGCGTCGAGGATCAGGCCGAAGATCGCGAAGTAGACGAACGCGTTCAGCAGCGGGGTGGCCACCTGCCACAACTGGCCGAGCTTGGCCTGGCTGTACTGGGCGGTCAGCTTCGCCTGCGAGAAGGCGAGGATGAAGTGCCGCCGCCCCCAGAGCTGACGGACGTACTCCATGAGGGAAGGCCTGGCGCCGCTCACGGACAGCCCGTACTTGGCGGCGAGCCGGGCCGGTGTGAGGCCCTCGTCGGGCGACACGGGCTTGGTCATGGCGACCGTGCCGTCGTGCGTTGTCTCACTCACTGGTGGATACTTTCGTCTTCGGAAATGCTCGGCCGTGCGGGCCTGGCATGGACCTGGGTGCCCCGCTGGGGGCCGGAACGCTCTCGGTACGAGCTTGTCAGATCACCGGAGGACGGCCCAGCCGGGTCAGGCGCCACACCGTACGCCACCGCATGGGCCGGCGGGGACCGCACGGGGTGGCCCAGCCCTCGCGGAAGCCGCCGAACCAGGCCTTCAGGGCGGGGCGCGAGGGCCGGCGCAGCAGGGTGAGCGCCATCCAGACCCCGAGGTAGACCGGGACCAGGAGCGCGGGGAGGTTGCGGCGGGCGAGCCAGACCCGGTTGCGGGCGACCATGCGGTGGTAGACCGCGTGCCGCGAGGGGGCGGTCGTGGGGTGGTTCAGCACCATGTCGGACCGGTAGTCGATCATCCAGCCCGCGTCGAGGGCCCGCCAGGCCAGGTCGGTCTCCTCGTGGGCGTAGAAGAACGCGTCCGGCAGCCCGCCGACCTGGGTGAGGACGCGGGTGCGCACCGCGTTGGCGCCGCCGAGGAAGGTGGTGACCCGGGAGGAGCGCATCGGGTCGGAGGCGCGCAGCCGCGGGACGTGCCGGCGCTGGGTCTCGCCGGTGTCCGGGTCGGCGATGCGGAAGCTGATGATGCCCAGCTCGTCGTCGGCCGCGAAGGCCCGGCGGCACAGCTCGGCGGTGTCGGTGCGGGCGAGAAGGCCGTCGTCGTCGAGGAAGAGCAGGACGTCGACGTCGCTGCCGCCGGGGCCGAAGGCCTCGATGCCGACGTTGCGGCCGCCGGGGATGCCCAGGTTCTCGGGCAGCTCGACGGTGCGCACACCGGCCGGCACCTCCGGGACGGGCGCGCCGTTGCCGACCACGACGACCTGGACCGGGTCGCCGTCCTGCTTGGCGACCGAGTCGAGCAGGGCGCGCAGTTCCTCGGGGCGGTTGCCCATCGTGATGACGACGGCGCCGACCTTCATGGGCGTGCTCACTTCAGCCTGCTGGAGGCGAGGATGGACACCAGGTGCAGCAGGGTCTGCAGCAGGGCGATGCCGGCGAGCACGGCGGTGCCGAGGCGGGTGAAGAACAGGTCGCCGCGCGCCTGGTCGACGACGGCGAGGACGAGGATCAGCAGGGACGCCTCGATGCCGAGGATCAGCCGGTGGAACTTGAGCGCCCCGGCGGCCCGGCGGGCCAGTGCCATGCCGGAGGAGCGGATCTCGGAGGCGGCCTCCTTGACCGGGGGCATCCCGTTCTGGTGCCGGGCGACGCCCACCAGGTCGGTCTCGGCCTTGATCAGGATGGCGCCGAGCGCGGCCAGGGTGCCGAGGAAGGCCCACAGCCAGTCGATCCGGCCGGTGCCCCAGAGGTCGGCGGCGCGCAGGCCGAGGCCGACCAGGACGGCGGCGTCGGTGAGGTAGGCGCCCACGCGGTCCAGGTAGACGCCGCCGAGCGAGTACTGCTTGCGCCAGCGGGCGATCTCGCCGTCGACGCAGTCCAGCAGCAGGTACAGCTGGACCGCGACCACGCCGAGCACGGCGCCCCAGATGCCCGGCACGAGCAGCGCCGGGGCCGCGAGCACGCCGCACACGGTCATCAGATACGTGAGCTGGTTGGGCGTGACCCTGGTGTTCACCAGGTAGCGGTCGATCCGCAGCGAGACCTCGCGCATGTAGAGGCGTCCCGCCCAGTGCTCACCGCTGCGCCGGTCCTTGACCCCCGCGGGATGGACGACCGGGCGTAGTTCAGCTACCGATGGCCTTGACATAGTCGGCGTACAGGTCCTTGATCTGGTCGGTTTTCAGGTCGAGGTGCTCGAGGATCGTGTAGCGGCCGGGCCGCGTCTGGGGGGCGTACTCCACGGCCTGGAAGAACTCCTCGGGCGTGAACCCGATCTCCTCGGGCAGCACCGGCAGCCCGTGCCGCCGCAGGACCGCCGCCATGTGGACGGACTCCTCGTGGGCCCCGCGCAGGTACATCGCGAAGGCCGCGCCCAGACCGCACTGCTCGCCGTGGGCGGCCGCGCGCTCGGGGAAGAGCAGGTCGAAGGCGTGGTTGATCTCGTGGCAGGCGCCCGAGGACGGCCGTGAGTCGCCGGAGACCGACATGGCGATGCCGCTGAGCACCAGCGCCTCGGCCAGCACCTGGAGGAACTCGTTGTCGCCGATGCCGCCGGGGTGCCGGAGCACGGCCTCACCGGCCTGGCGGGCCATCGCGGCGGCCAGACCGTCGATCCGCTCGCCCTTGACCCGGTTGGCCAGCTCCCAGTCCGCGATCGCGGAGACGTTGGAGACGGCGTCGCCGATGCCGGCCCGCACGAAACGGGCCGGGGCCGCGCGGATGACGTCCAGGTCGATGACGACGGCGATCGGGTTCGGCACACCGTAGGAGCCGCGGCCCGCGTCGTTGTCGAGGGTCGCGACCGGGGAGCACAGGCCGTCGTGCGCGAGGTTCGTCGGCACGGCGACCAGCGGGAGGCCGACGCGCGCCGCCGCGAACTTGGCGCAGTCGATGATCTTGCCGCCGCCGAGGCCGACGACCGCGTCGTAGTGGCCGCCCTTCATGGCACCGGCCAGTTTGATCGCGTCGTCCAGGGTGCCGCCGCCGACCTCGTACCAGTCGGCGCCGGGCAGGGACGGGGCGACACGGTCGCGCAGCCGGGCGCCCGAGCCGCCGCTGACGGCGACGGCGAGCTTGCCCGAGTGGGAGATGCGCTCGTCGGCGAGCACGCCCCCCAGGTCGTCGAGGGCACCCGCGCGGATGTCCACGACGACCGGCGACGGGATGAGCCTCGTCAGTACTGGCACGCGATCTCCCTGCCCTTGGCGAGGTCGTCGTGGTTGTCGATCTCGACCCACTTGACGTCGCCGATCGGCTCCACGTCGACCTTGAAGCCGCGGTTGACGAGCTCCTGGTAGCCGTCCTCGTAGTACAGCTGCGGGTCGCGCTCGAAGGTGGCCTTCAGCGCGTCGGCCAGGTCGGCGGCGGCCTCTCCCTCGATGAGGGTGACGCCGATGTACTCGCCGGTCGCCTCGGCCGGGTCCATCAGCTTGGTGATGCGCTGGACGCCCTTGTCGGGGTCGACGACGACCTTCATCTCCTCCTCGGCGAGGTTCTTCACCGTGTCGAGCGCGAGGATGATCTTCTTGCCGTCGCCGCGGGCGGCGAGCAGGGTCTTCTCGACGGAGACCGGGTGCACGGTGTCGCCGTTGGCGAGGATCACGCCGTCCTTGAGGGCGTCACGGCCGCACCACAGGGAGTAGGCGTTGTTCCACTCCTCGGCCTTGTCGTTGTCGATGAGGGTGAGCTTGACGCCGTACTTCTGCTCCAGCTCCTCCTTGCGGTCGTACACGGCTTCCTTGCGGTAGCCGACGATGATCCCGACCTCGGTCAGGCCGACCTCGGCGAAGTTCGCCAGGGTCAGGTCCAGCACCGTGATGCTGTCCTCCGCACCCTCGGGGCCGACCGGGACCAGCGCCTTCGGCAGGGTGTCGGTGTAGGGGCGCAGACGGCGTCCGGCGCCGGCCGCCAGCACGAGGCCGATCATGCGGGTTCTCCTTCGTCGTGTACGGCGGGTGCGCCGACCTTGTGGGCGGCGACCCAGAAGCGGATGCTCTCGACGAGCACCACGAGCGCCACGGCCACGGCGAGGACCGTGAGCGCGACCTTGAACTGTGTGGCGGTGAGCAGCACGGCCAGCACGCAGATCACCAGCGTGCGGCCCTCGTGCCCCCCGATCGTCCGCACCAGCCACTGCGGCGGCGCGCCCGCGTCGCCGCGGATGCGGTAGACCGTGTCGTAGTGATGGTAGGCGACCGCGGCCACCAGCCCGAAAGCCGCCGGAAGGGCCCCGTTCACGTCGGCCTTCGCGGCCAGGAACAGGACGGTGAGGTACTCGGCGGCCCGGAAGAACGGCGGGACCAGCCAGTCGAGGGCGCCCTTGAGAGGACGGGCGACGGCGACTGCGGAGGTCAGCACGTAGACGAGCGCGGCGACCAGCGGCCAGGGGCCGCCGAAGTCGGTGAGGGCGGCCGTCGCGACGACGGCGGCGCCGCCGAGCAGGGCGACGGCGGGAGCGGTGAACCCGGGCAGCCGGCGGGCGGCCGGGCGCAGGCCGCGGGCGGCGGCCTCGGCGAGCGGACCCGAGTCGGCGAGGTCGGCCAGCGCCTTCGCCGCCCGGTCGGTGCGCACGGCCTTGCGGGTCAGCGAGCGCAGGACGCGGCCGGCGGTGGTGTACGTCGCGGCGAACGCGCAGCCGATCAGCAGCGCGTAGAACGTGATCCGGGGCGTGGTGAGCGCGGTGAGGACGGCGATCATGGCCCAGCGTTCGCCGATGGGCAGCACGATCATGCGGCGCACCCAGACCGTCCAGCCGACGCTGTCGAGCTTGTCGGAGAGGGCGGCGGTGGGGCTGGTGTTGGCGGAGGCGTCGTGATTGGCCTCGTTGAAGGAGAAGTCGACGACGTGCCGGCAGGTCTGGAGGACCATCGCGCCGAGTGCGAGCGCCCATACGTCGTCGTGGCCGCCGCGGGCGGCTCCCAGGGCGAGGCCCGCGTAGTAGGCGTACTCCTTGGCGCGGTCGAAGGTGGCGTCGAGCCAGGCGCCGAGCGTGGAGTACTGCAGGGAGTAGCGGGCCAGCTGTCCGTCGGTGCAGTCGAGGACGAAGGAGGCGATGAGCAGGACGCCGGCGGCGACGAAGCCGCCGCGGGTCCCGGTGGCGGCGCAGCCGGCCGCTATGAGCGCGGTGACCAGCGAGGCGGTGGTGACCTGGTTGGGAGTCAGGCCGCGGCGCGCGCACCAGCGGGCGATGTAGCGGGAGTAGGGGCTGACGAGGTGGGTGGTGACGAAGCCGTCGCGGGCCTTGACCGCCGACTTCAGGCGTACGGCCTCGTCGTCCACGGCGGCGACGGCCTGCCGTGCCTCGTTGCGGGCCTGCGGGTCGGCGGGGACGGCGGCGACGAGGCTGCCGAGTTCGGGGCGGTGCACGTCGGCACCGTCGGCGTCGAGGGCGGCCGCGATCCGGTCGGCGAGGCTGTCGACGGCCACCGCGGTGCCGCCGCCCGCCGAGTTCTCGCGGGCCATCGCGCGGGTCATCGCCTGGCGGGCGGCCGGCTGGGCGGTCACCGCGCCCGGGATCGCGGCGAGCGGGAAGCGAGGGTCGGTGAGGCCGAGGCGCAGGGCGTGCGGGTGGCCCACGAAGCGGGCGTCGACCACGGCGACCCGCTCCTCGCCCGGGACCCGGGCCAGGAGGGTCTCGGCGTCGGCCGCGCCGGAGGCGAGGTGCACGTCGAAGCCCAGGGACCGCAGCTCGCCCTCGATCGACGAACCGGGGACCTGCTGACCGGTGAGGATGGCGGTCGGCAACCGAACTCACTCCCTGGTGCCGGCGCCTGGACGCCGGGCCTGTGCATGGTGGAGCGCCCGTGCCTGGGGCACCCGGGCGGCATGTCGGCAGAGGTTATCGGATGCCGGGAACGCCGTGTTCACCGCCCGTTTCACGGTCGGTCGACGCCGCTTGCTCCCGCCTTTGCCGCGATCATCATCGTGGATCCGGGGCCCGCCCCACAAACCGCGCTCCCAGACCGGGCATCGCGGACATCGCACAGTGTCCGCGCTCGTTCGCGCAGGGTCAGGCCACTCCTCGGCGGCCCGTGCGCCCGTTCGGCGGACGCGGCACCTCCCCTTACCCCGCACCGTCCTGACCTGCGGGGCGTTTCCCCAGGTCAGGGCAGATGACAACGGTGTTCAGTGCCGCGTTGCCGGATACCCCCTGCCCGTTGTTGACTGGCGTGCGGGCGCCGGATGCCGGGCGTCCTCGCGGACGAGGAGGCGGCTTTCTCATGGGGGCTGGGCACGATCACGGGCACGCGCACGGAGGGCACGCCGGCGGGACGGCGACCGCCGCGTACCGGGGCAGGCTGCGGGTGGCGCTGGCGATCACCCTGACCGTCATGGTCGTGGAGATCGTCGGCGGGCTGGTCGCCGACTCGCTCGCGCTGATCGCCGACGCCGCGCACATGGCGACGGACGCGCTGGGGCTCGGCATGGCCCTGCTGGCCGTCCACTTCGCGAGCCGCCCGCCGAGCGACCGGCGCACCTTCGGCTACGCCCGGGCCGAGATCCTCGCCGCCCTGGCGAACTGCCTGCTGCTGCTCGGGGTCGGCGGCTACGTGCTGTACGAGGCGATCGACCGGTTCCTCACGCCGGCCGACACCGCGGGCGGGACCACCGTGGTCTTCGGCGCGATCGGCCTGGTGGCGAACATGGTGTCGCTGACGCTGCTGATGCGCGGCCAGAAGGAGAGCCTGAACGTGCGGGGCGCCTTCCTGGAGGTGGCGGCGGACGCGCTCGGCTCCCTGGCGGTGATCGTCTCGGCGCTGGTGATCCTGGCCACGGGCTGGCAGCCCGCCGACCCGATCGCATCCCTGTTCATCGGTCTGATGATCGTGCCGCGCACCTGGCGGTTGCTGGGCGAGACCCTGGACGTGCTGCTCGAGGCGGCCCCCAAGGGTGTGGACATCGCCGAGGTGCGCGCGCACATACTGGCCCTGGACGACGTCGAGGACGTGCACGACCTGCACGCCTGGACGATCACCTCGGGCATGCCGGTGCTGTCGGCGCATGTGGTGGTGGACGGCGACGCGCTGAACGCGATCGGCCACGAGAAGATGCTCCACGAACTGCAGGGCTGCCTGGGCGACCACTTCGACGTGGAGCACTGCACCTTCCAGCTGGAGCCCAGCGGTCACGCGGAGCACGAGGCGCGGCTGTGCCGCTGAGCGGCAGCGGGGGCACGGCGCGGCCGGCGCGCGGGGCATGGCGCGTCGCGCGGGACTCGGCACGGCGCGGCCGGCGTGCGCCCCGGGGCGCGCAGGCATCGGACCGCGCCGCCGAACACCCCCGTACGCTCCCGCTCCACCGCGGTGACCTACCGCTTTCCGCTGCCCGGAGGTTCCCGGCGGGTCGCTCCCGGGAACGATCGTCCATCGGACCCCTGCTCGGTGTCCGACCGGTCGTCGCCGGTGCCCGCTCGGGCACCCGGGACATGCGGGTGTGCCGGGAAGTGCCGAGAGTGCCGGATTCGTACGGCACACTTGGGGCGCGAGGACCGATGTGAAGGATGGGTATGCCGATCACTCCTGCCACCGCGACGCCCAGCTCGTCGAACGGCACCGCAGACGCCATTTTGCTGGAACTGGTCGACGAGAACGGCGTGACGATCGGCACCGCGGAGAAGCTCTCCGCGCACCAGCCGCCCGGGCGGCTGCACCGCGCCTTCTCCGTGTTCCTCTTCGACGAGCGGGGGCGGCTGCTGATCCAGCAGCGGGCGCTCGGCAAGTACCACTCCCCCGGTGTGTGGTCCAACACCTGCTGCGGTCATCCCTACCCGGGTGAGGCGCCGTTCGCGGCGGCGGCGCGGCGGACGTACGAGGAGCTCGGGGTGTCGCCCTCCCTGCTCGCCGAGGCGGGCACCGTGCGCTACAACCACCCGGACCCCGACTCCGGGCTGGTCGAGCAGGAGTTCAACCATCTGTTCGTCGGTCTGGTGCAGGCCGAGCTGCGTCCGGACCCGGAGGAGGTGGCGGGGACGGTCTTCGTCTCCCCGGCGGAGCTGACCGAGCGGCACGCCCGGGACACCTTCTCGGCGTGGTTCATGACGGTGCTGGACGCCGCCCGGCCGGCGGTCCGCGAGCTGACGGGCCCGTCCGCGGGCTGGTGACCTACGGGGTGTGCTTGAGGGGCAGGGCGGCCCAGATCACCTTGCCTCCGCTCGCGGTGTGGGCCACGTCGCAGGCCCCGCCCGCCTCCCGGGTGACCTCGCGGACCAGGAGCAGACCGCGTCCTCCGGTGCGGCCGTGGTCGGTCTCCAGGGCGGTCGGCCGGTAGGGGTGGTCGTCCTCCACGGCCACCCGCACCCACTCGGGTCCGACGGCGACCTCCACGGCGAGCACCGGCGAGAGCACCGCCGCGTGCCGGACCGCGTTCGTGACCAGTTCCGAGACGATCAGCAGCAGGGCGTGCGCGACGTCGTCGGAGACCGGGACGCCCTGGCGGGTCAGCAGGTCGCGCACGGCATGCCGGGCCTGCGGTACCGCGGCGTCCACGGCGGGGGCGGTGAACCGCCAGACACCTTCGTACGGCAGCGGCGCGGCGGGCGCGGTTTCGTCCATGGTCCGGTCGCCACCCTTGGGCTCGATAGTCACCACACCCCTGAGTGTCGGTAACGCGCCGGGCCGCCCCCGAGGACTGAACGCAAGTCAGCGTGTATCGAGCGGTTTCTGATCGTTGGCGCCTGCCGCACGACCGTTCCTGTCCCGCCCGGCCGGTCGGCGCCGCCGGGCCGGTGGATAGCATCCGCTGCATGGAGCCGCAGCTGCTGCACCGGGTCGCCGACTCGGTCGCCACCGTCGTCGTCCACCACCCGGCCAAGCGCAACGCCATGACGGCCGCGATGTGGCGGGCGCTGCCCCGCGTCCTGGACGAGCTGGCCGCCGATCCGGCGGTGCGGGCGCTGGTGCTCACCGGTGAGGGCGCCACCTTCTGCGCCGGGGCCGACATCTCGACCCTGCGCGAGTCGGCCCAGGAGGCGCAGGGGCTCGCGGTACGGGCCGAGGAGGCCCTCGCCGCGTTCCCCAAGCCGACGCTCGCGGCGATCCGGGGGCACTGCGTGGGCGGCGGGGCGCAGCTGGCGGCCGCCTGCGACCTGCGGTTCGCCGAGGAGACGGCGCTGTTCGGTGTCACACCGGCCAAGCTGGGGATCGTGTACCCGGCGTCCGCGACCCGGCGGCTGGTGGCCCTGACGGGGCCCGCCACGGCGAAGTACCTGCTGTTCAGCGGGGAGTTGATCGACGCCGGGCGGGCGCTGCGCACCGGTCTGGTGGACGAGGTGCTGCCGGAGGGCGAACTAGGCAAGCGGGTGGCGGAGTTCACCCGGGTGCTGACGTCCCGCTCGCTGCTCACGCAGGCCGCGGCGAAGGAGTTCGCGAACGGCCGCACGGACCGGGACGCCCACTGGTCCGCGCAGGCACACGGCAGCGGCGACACCGCGGAGGGGGTCGCCGCCTTCCTGGAGCGCAGGCAGCCGCGGTTCGGCTGGAGCGGGCCCGACGCGTGTCGTGCGGATCAGTCCGGCCCCGCCTGAGGGGCCTTGCTCCGGGCGTCGGAACGATCCGGACGACAGGCCCTACGTCAGGACGAACCGGCTCCGGCCGCGGAACTCCTCGACGAGGTGCGCGGGTGCCTTGTCCGGGGACCCGGCGTCGTAGGGCGGCTGCGGGTCGTACTCGGTCAGCAGCTGGACCGCGCGGGCGTGTTCGTCGCCGGCGATCCGGCCGAGCAGGGTCAGTCCCATGTCGATGCCGGAGGAGACGCCGGCCGCGGTGACGTACTTGCCGTCGGTGACGACCCGCTGCCCGGTCGGCTCGGCGCCGTACCGGCGCAGGAAGTCCAGCGCCAGCCAGTGCGAGGTGGCGCGGCGTCCCTCCAGCAGGCCGGCCGCCGCGAGCAGCAGGGAGCCGGTGCACACGGAGGTGGTCCAGGTGCTGGTGATGTCGGCGGCGCGCAGCCAGGCCAGCAGGGTCTCGTTCTCCATCTGCGGGGTCTGGCCGGGACCGCCGGGCACGACGACGATGTCGGGGCTCGGCACGTCGGCCAGGGTCCGGTCGGCGGTGAGCGCGAGGTTCCCGGTGTCGGTGCGCACGGGACCGGTGCGCTCGGCGACGAAGACGGTCTCCGCGTCCGGGAGACGGCCGAGGGTCTCGTACGGGCCGACGGCGTCGAGGGCGGTGAAACGGTCGAAGAGGACGATGGCGATCTGCACGCGGTTCCTTCCGGGGTGGGTCGGTGACGGACGGTGCGGGTACGGGCTTCAGCGGGCCGGCGCGGGCCGGAACCGGCGGCGGTACTCCGCCGGTGAGGTGCCGAGGGTCTTGACGAAGGCGCGGCGCATGGTCTCCGGCGTGCCGTAGCCGCTGGCCCGGGAGACCTCCTCGACGCCGTCGCCGGTGTCCTCCAGGAGCCGGCGGGCGTGTTCCAGGCGGACCCGGTCGACGTAGCGGCCGGGCGGCATGCCGGTCTCCGCCTGGAAGGCGCGGGCGAAGTGGCGCGGCGAGAGACTGGCACGGGCGGCGAGGGACTCCACGCTCAGATCGGCACCGGGATGCTCGGTGATCCAGTGCTGCAGCTCCCGCAGCGGCTCCCGGCGCGCGGTCTGGGCGGCGAGCTGCGCGCTGAACTGCGCCTGGTTGCCGGGCCGCCGCAGGAACACCACCAGGTGCCGGGCGACGGTCAGGGCGACGTCCCGGCCCAGGTCCTCCTCCACCAGCGCGAGGGCGAGGTCGATCCCGGAGGTGACCCCGGCGGACGTGGCCACGTTCCCGTCGCGGACGTAGATGGGGTCGGGGTCGACGTCCACCGCCGGGTGGTCGCGGGCGAGCCGGTCGCTGTAGGCCCAGTGGGTGGTGGCGCGGCGGCCGTCCAGCAGACCCGCGCGGGCCAGCAGGATCGCCCCGGTGCACACCGAGACCAGGCGCCGGGCGCGCGGCCCGTGCTCGCGCAGCCACTCGGTCAGCCGCGGGTCGGGGTCGCGGGTGCCCCGGCCGCCGGGGACCACCAGCGTGTCCGGCTCCGGCGCGTCCGTGAGCGCCTGGTCCGGTACGACGGTCAGACCGCTGGAGGTGCGCACGGGAGCGCCGTCCAGCGAGGCCGTGCGGATGCGGTACGTCCCCGGTGTGTGCTGTTCGGCGCCCGCGAAGACCTCGACGGGGCCGGTGACGTCGAGACTCTGCACCCGGTCGAAGAGGAGGACGAGGACGGTTTGCGGGGTTCGCTGCGCCATGCCGTCGATTCTTCGCCCGCCTGCGGAGGTCCGCAATGACGAGAAACCCACCTTTCCTGCCGTGCACCGCACGGGCCCGCGGAACGTACTGAGCGGTTGGTAACGTGCGTGGCATGACAACTGCCGCCATCGACGCCCGCGCGGGGCGCCGCTGCCACAACGCGCTCAACTCGCTGCACTCGACGCACTACTTCTCGCCCGACCTGGGACGGGAACTGGGCGCTCTCGGGGTCACCGACGCCCGGGCCGTCAACTTCGCGGTGCGCGCCGCCGCGCTCGGCCCGGTGGGCGCCGGTGCCGTGACGGCGGCGTTCTACAACTACAAGCACGACCTCGTCGCCCGGCACGTCCCCGCCGTGTGGGAGAAGGTCACGCCCGAGCAGGCACTGGCGGCCCGGTTGCGTGCCGTGGACGCGACGCTGCGCCGTCTGCTGGGCGAGGAGGCGGTGACGTCGGCCGAGATGGCGGAGGCGGCCGGCCTGGCCCTGCGCGCCGCCGAGGGCTGTTCCCGCAGCGCCCGCCCGCTCTGCTCGGCCCACGCCGACCTGCCCGTGCCCGATGCCCCGCACCTGGCGCTCTGGCACGCGGCGACACTGTTGCGCGAGCACCGCGGCGACGGCCATCTCGCCGTCCTGATGACCGCGGGCCTCGACGGCCTGGAGGCACTGGTGACGCACACGGCGACCGGCAAGGGCATGGCACCGAAGTGGATCTTCACCACCCGGGGCTGGAGCCAGGAGGAGTGGGACGCGGCCGCGGGCCGGCTGCGCGAGCGCGGGCTGGTCGACGCGGCCGGCGAGCTGACCGAGGAGGGCGTCGCCCTGCGCGAGGGGATCGAGCGGGAGACGGACCGGCTGGACACGGCCCCGTACGCGCACCTGGGTGCCGAGGGCGTGGCCCGCCTGACGGAACTCGGCTCGGTCTTCGCGCGCGCTGCGCTCGGGGCGGGCGCCTTCCCGAAGGACCTGCTCGCCAAGCGCTGACGACACACCCGGCGCGGATGAAGTGTACGGACAGGCATGCGAGGCCGCTACCGAGGTACCCGTAAGTTCCCCGGCCGAGGCGGCCGGGGAACGAAAGGGGTTACTCGTGTTCCGTGCCATCGCAGACGTCCTGCGCCAGATCGGTGGAGCGATCGCCACCGTGGTGACGCTTCCCTTCCGGGCCGTGGCCCGGCTCTTCGGCGGGGCCTCGTCCTCCACCCGCAGCCGCAGGGTCTGATCCGGGACCCCTCCCGTCGGTCACGACCGGCCCGGACGGCGCCCTGATCCCCGATTGTCGGTGTCACCTGCCACAATTGCCGCGCAACCTCAGTGAGAAGGCGGTACGGGATCGTGACGACACCCGGGTCAGACGTGTCCAGGACGTCCAGCACGTCCAGCGGCGCAGGATCCATCGAGAGCAGGATCGCCGACGAGCTCGGTGTGCGGGAGCGGCAGGTGAAGGCCGCGGTCGAGCTGCTCGACGGCGGTTCGACGGTGCCCTTCATCGCCCGCTACCGCAAGGAAGCGACCGAGATGCTCGACGACGCGCAGTTGCGCACGCTCGAGGAACGGCTGCGCTATCTGCGGGAGCTGGAGGAGCGGCGTACCGCGATCCTCGACTCGGTGCGCGAGCAGGGCAAGCTCACCGAGGAGCTCGAAGGGCGCATCCGCGCGGCGGAGACCAAGGCGCGCTTGGAAGACATCTATCTGCCCTTCAAGCCGAAGCGGCGCACGAAGGCGCAGATCGCGCGGGAGGCGGGGCTGGAGCCGCTGGCCGAGGGCCTGCTCGCCGACGCGTCGGTCGATCCGCTGGCCGCGGCGGCCGCGTTCGTCGACGCCGGCAAGGGCGTGGCCGATCCGCAGGCCGCTCTGGACGGCGCGCGCTCGATCCTCACGGAGAAGTTCTCCGAGGACGCCGACCTGATCGGCGAGCTGCGTGAGCGGATGTGGACGCGCGGCCGGCTCGTCGCCAAGGTGAAGGACGGCAAGGAGGAGGCCGGCGCCAAGTTCGCCGACTACTTCGACTTCGCCGAGCCGTTCACCGAGCTTCCCTCGCACCGCGTCCTCGCGATGCTGCGCGGCGAGAAGGAGGACGTGCTCGACCTCGTCCTGGAGCCCGAGCAGCCCACCGAGGGGCCGTCGTCGTACGAGGCGATCGTCGCGAGCCGGTTCGGGATCGCGGACCGCGGGCGTCCCGCCGACAAGTGGCTGGCCGACACGGTCCGCTGGGCCTGGCGCACGCGCATCCTGGTGCACCTGGGCATCGACCTCAGGCTGCGTCTGCGCACCGCCGCCGAGGACGAGGCGGTCGACGTGTTCGCCGCCAACCTGCGCGACCTGCTGCTGGCCGCTCCGGCCGGCACCCGCGCCACCCTGGGCCTCGACCCCGGTTTCCGTACCGGTGTGAAGGTCGCCGTGGTCGACGCGACCGGCAAGGTGGTGGCCACGGACGTGATCCACCCGCACGTCCCCGCCAACCGGTGGGACGAGGCGATCGCCAAGCTGGCGCGTCTGGCGAAGGAGCACGCGGTCGACCTGATCGCCATCGGCAACGGCACGGCGTCGCGGGAGACCGACAAGCTCGCCGGTGAACTCATCACCAAGCACCCGGAGTTGCAGCTCACCAAGGTGATGGTGTCCGAGGCGGGCGCGTCGGTGTACTCCGCCTCCGCCTTCGCCTCCCAGGAGCTGCCGGACATGGACGTCTCGCTGCGCGGCGCGGTCTCGATCGCCCGGCGGCTGCAGGACCCGCTGGCCGAGCTGGTGAAGATCGACCCGAAGTCGATCGGTGTCGGCCAGTACCAGCACGACCTCTCCGAGGTGAAGCTGTCCCGCTCGCTGGACGCGGTCGTCGAGGACTGTGTGAACGGTGTGGGGGTGGACGTCAACACGGCCTCCGCGCCCCTGCTCGCCCGGGTCTCCGGCATCACCTCGGGACTCGCCGAGAACATCGTGGCGCACCGTGACGCGAACGGGCCGTTCACGTCGCGGACCGCGCTGAAGAAGGTGTCGCGGCTCGGCCCCAAGGCGTACGAGCAGTGCGCGGGCTTCCTGCGGATCCGGGGCGGCGACGACCCGCTGGACGCGTCCAGCGTGCACCCCGAGGCGTACCCCGTGGTGCGGCGAATGGTGAAGACCGCCGGGCAGGAGGTGACCGGGCTGATCGGCAACACGGCGGTGCTGCGGTCGCTGAAGCCGGACCTGTTCGTGGACGAGACGTTCGGTCTGCCGACGGTCACGGACATTCTGCGGGAGCTGGAGAAGCCGGGACGCGACCCGCGGCCCGCCTTCAGGACGGCCACCTTCAAGGAGGGCGTGGAGAAGATCTCCGACCTGTCGTCCGGGATGGTGCTGGAGGGTGTCGTCACGAACGTCGCCGCGTTCGGGGCGTTCGTGGACGTCGGTGTGCATCAGGACGGGCTCGTGCACGTCTCCGCGATGTCGAAGACGTTCGTGAAGGACCCGCGGGACGTGGTCAAGCCCGGGGACATCGTGAAGGTGAAGGTGATGGACGTCGACATCCCGCGGAAGCGGATCTCGTTGACGTTGCGGCTGGACGACGAGGCGGCCGCGCAGGGGGAGCCGAAGAAGGAGCGGGGTGGCAGGCCGCCGCGGCAGCGGCAGCAGCAGCGGGGTGCCTCCGGCGGTGGGGGGAAGGGGCGTCCGTCGTCGGCTCCCGCTCCGTCCGGCGGGGCGATGGCTGACGCGTTGCGGCGGGCCGGGCTGGCCTGACCGCTCGGGGCGGCGGGGCGGGCTGGGTGCGCTGCCCGGTGTCGCGGGGTGCCTCCCCCACTCCCGCCTCCGTTCGAGCGGGAGGTGCCCCCACCGCCCACCCGTGCCGCCCCGGTGTCTGGGGGAGGCACGGCTGCCCGCAGCTACGAGGCCGCCTCCGCCACCTTTCCGTTCGTCACCTCCAGGCGGCGGGTCACCCGGACCGCGTCGAGCATGCGGCGGTCGTGGGTGACCAGGAGGAGGGTGCCCTCGTAGGCGTCCAGGGCCGATTCGAGCTGTTCGATGGCCGGCAGGTCGAGGTGGTTGGTCGGCTCGTCCAAGACCAGCAGGTTGACGCCCCGGCCCTGGAGGAGGGCCAGGGCGGCCCGGGTGCGCTCGCCCGGCGAGAGGCTCGACGCCGGGCGCGTGACGTGGTCGGCCTTGAGGCCGAACTTGGCCAGCAGGGTGCGGATGTCTGCGGGCTCCGTGCCGGGGACCGCGGCCCGGAAGGCGTCGAGCAGCGGCTCGGGCCCGTGGAACAGCTCGCGGGCCTGGTCGACCTCGCCGAGCAGGACCCCGGAGCCGAGTGCCGCGTGCCCGGCGTCGAGCGGAAGGCGGCCCAGGAGCGCGCCGAGGAGCGTGGACTTGCCGGCACCGTTGGCTCCCGTCACCGCCACCCGGTCCGCCCAGTCGATCTGGAGGGAGACCGGACCGAGCGTGAACGCGCCGCGCCGGATCTCGGCGTCGCGCAGGGTGGCGACGACCGCGCCCGAGCGGGGCGCCGACGCGATCTCCATGCGCAGGTCCCATTCCTTGCGCGGTTCCTCGACGACCTCGAGGCGTTCGATCATGCGCTGGGTCTGGCGGGCCTTGGCGGCCTGCTTCTCGCTGGCCTCACTGCGGAACTTGCGGCCGATCTTGTCGTTGTCGTTGCCCGCCTTGCGCCGGGCGTTCTTGACGCCCTTCTCCATCCAGGCGCGCTGCGTCTGGGCCCGGTCCTGGAGGGACGCCCGCTTGTCGGCGTACTCCTCGTAGTCGTCGCGGGCGTGCCTGCGGGCCACCTCGCGTTCTTCCAGGTAGGCCTCGTAACCGCCGCCGTAGAGCCTGGTCTGCCGCTGGGCGAGGTCGAGTTCGAGGACCTTGGTGACGGTGCGGGTGAGGAACTCGCGGTCGTGGCTGACGACGACGGTGCCGGCGCGCAGTCCCGTCACGAAGCGTTCGAGGCGCTCCAGGCCGTCCAGGTCGAGGTCGTTGGTCGGCTCGTCGAGCAGGAAGACGTCGTAGCGCGACAGGAGCAGCGAGGCGAGACCGGCCCGGGCGGCCTGGCCGCCGGAGAGCGAGGTCATCGGCTGCTCCAGGTCGACGGTCAGGCCCAGGGCCTCGGCGGTCTCCTCCGCACGGTCGTCGAGGTCGGCGCCGCCCAGGGCCAGCCAGCGCTCCAGAGCGGTCGCGTAGGCGTCGTCGGCTCCGGGAGCGCCGTCGACCAGGGCCTGCGTGGCCTCGTCCATGGCCCGCTGGGCTTCGGTGACGCCGGTGCGGCGGGCCAGGAACTCCCGCACGCTCTCGCCGGGGCGGCGCTCCGGCTCCTGCGGGAGGTGGCCGACGGTGGCGGTGGGCGGGGAGAGGCGCAGCTCGCCCTGTTCCGGCGCGGTCAGGCCGGCCAGCAGCCGCAGGAGGGTGGACTTGCCCGCACCGTTCGCCCCGACGAGGCCGATGACGTCGCCGGGCGCGACGACGAGGTCGAGCCCGGTGAACAGGGAACGGTCGCCGTGGCCGGCGGCGAGGTCTTTGGCGACGAGGGTGGCAGTCATCAGACCGTAGATCCTAGTCGGGCCCGGGTGCTGGCTCAGCCGGGTTCCCCCGCCCCGGCCGCGGCGGAGCCGGCCCCTGCGGGGAGGGCGTTCGGTTAACGTCCTGGTGTGGATACCGAACTGGATGGCGAGGTCGTCGTGGTCGGCGGCGGGGTGATCGGGCTGACGACGGCCGTCGTCCTCGCCGAGCGGGGCAGGCCGGTGCGGCTGTGGACGCGGGACCCGGTGGAGCGGACCACCTCCGTGGTCGCGGGCGGGCTGTGGTGGCCGTACCGGATCGAGCCGGTGGCGCTGGCCCAGGCCTGGGCGCTGCGTTCCCTCGACGTGTACGAGGAGCTGGCGGCGCGTCCCGAGGAGACCGGCGTGCGCTTGCTGGAGGGGGTGCTCGGCGAGACCGGCCCGGACGAGGTGGGCGCGTGGGCCGCGGCCCGGCTGCCGGGACTGCGTGCGTCGACGGCCGCGGAGTACGCGGGGCAGGGGCTGTGGGCGCGGCTGCCGGTCATCGACATGTCGACTCATCTCCCCTGGCTGCGGGAGCGGCTGGTGAGGGCGGGCGGCGTCGTGGAGGAGCGTTCGGTGACGGACCTGGCCGAGGCCGACGCGCCGGTCGTGGTCAACTGCACGGGGCTGGGCGCCCGGGACCTGGTGCCGGATCCGGCCGTGCGGCCCGTGCGCGGCCAGCTGGTCGTGGTGGAGAACCCCGGCATCCGGAACTGGCTGGTGTCGGCCGACACGGACTCCGGGGAGACGACGTACTTCCTTCCGCAGCCCGGCCGGCTCCTGCTGGGCGGGACGGCCGAGGAGGACGCCTGGTCGGCCGAGCCGGACCCGGCGGTGGCGGAGGCGATCGTGCGGCGGTGCGCGGCCCTGCGCCCCGAGATAGCCGGGGCGCGGGTGCTCGCGCACCGGGTGGGGCTGCGGCCGGCGCGGGACGCGGTACGGCTGGAGCGCGGGACGCTGGCGGACGGGCGCCGGTTGGTGCACAACTACGGCCACGGCGGCGCGGGCGTCACCGTGGCCTGGGGCTGCGCGCAGGAGGCGGCCCGGCTCGCCTCCTGACGCCCGCGCCCGGCCGACGGGACCGCGTCGGGTTCACTGGCCGTGCCCGACCGGCGGACCGTGTGCGGGGATCACCGCCGTGCCCCACCCGCGGGACCGCGTCGGTTGCACTGCCCGTGCCCGACCGGCGGACCGTGTGCGGGGATCACCGCCGTGCCACACCCGCGGGACCGCGTCGGTTGCACTGCCCGTGCCCGACCGGCGGACCGTGTGCGGGGATCACCGCCGTGTCCCGGCCGGCGGGGCCGGCCGGGCTCACCGGCCGTGCCCGGCCGACGGGCCCGTGGGGGCCGGGGCCGGTTCGCCCGCCGGTGGGACCGCGGGTCAGTGCTCGTGGTGCTTGCCGATCGGGTCGCCCTCCACGTCCGTGCCGGGGCCGGGGCCGATGCGGATCTCGAAGTCGCCCTCGTACTGCTTGTGCCCCTCGACGACGGCGAGTTCGACGGCTTCGGAGGCCATCTCGCCGCGCACGATGAGGGGGTCGCGGCGCAGGTCGCGCATGAGGGCGACGCACATGAAGATCATCACGATGACGAAGGGCGCCGCCGCGAGGATCGTGAGGTTCTGCAGACCGGTGAGCGCGTCCGCCTCGCCGCTGCCGATCAGCAGCATGATGGCCGCGACCGCGCCGGTCACCACGCCCCAGACGACGACCACCCAGCGGCTGGGTTCGAGCGCGCCCTTCTGCGAGAGCGTGCCCATCACGATGGAGGCCGCGTCGGCGCCCGAGACGAAGAAGATGCCGACGAGGATCATCACCAGCAGGCTGGTGGCGGTGGCGACGGGGTACTCGTGCAGCACGGCGAAGAGCTGGCCCTCCGGGGTCGAGTCGTCGCCGAGCCGATGCTGCTCCTGCAGCCGCATCGCCGAACCGCCGAAGATCGCGAACCAGATCAGGCTGACCGTGCTGGGCACCAGGATGACGCCGCCGATGAACTGACGGATGGTCCGGCCCCGGCTGATGCGGGCGATGAACATGCCGACGAAGGGCGTCCAGGAGATCCACCACGCCCAGTAGAAGACCGTCCAGCTGCCCAGCCAGTCGGCGACCTCCTTGCCGCCGCTGATCTCGGTGCGGCCGCCCATCTGGGGCAGGTCGCCGAGGTAGGCGAAGACCGAGGTCGGCAGCAGGTCGAGGATGAGGATGGTCGGACCCGCGACGAACACGAACACGGCGAGGATCAGGGCCAGCACCATGTTGGTGTTGGACAGCCACTGGATGCCCTTTTCGACGCCGGAGATCGCGGAGGCCACGAAGGCCACCGTCAGCACGGCGATGATGCCGACGAGCAGCCCGGTGCTGACCTTGTCCATCCAGTCGAGCTTCTCCATGCCGGAGCCGATCTGCAGCGCGCCGAGACCCAGGGAGGCCGCGGAGCCGAAGATCGTGGCGATGATGGCCAGGATGTCGATGACCCGGCCGCCCGCGCCGTTGGCGTGCTTCTCGCCGATGAGCGGGGTGAACACCGCGCTTATGGTCTGCCTGCGGCGCCTGCGGAAGGTGCTGTAGGCGATGCCGAGACCGACCACCGCGTAGATCGCCCACGGGTGCAGCGTCCAGTGGAACAGGGTGGTGGCCATCGCCGTCGCCATCCGGTCGCCGGAGTCGGCCGGGCTGGTGCCGGGCGGGGGCGAGGTGTAGTGCGCCAGCGGCTCGCTCACGCCGTAGAACATCAGACCGATGCCCATGCCCGCGCTGAACATCATGGCGACCCAGGAGACGGTGCGGAACTCGGGTTCCTCGCCCTCGGCGCCCAGGTGGATGCGGCCGTAGCGGCTGGCCGCCAGCCACAGGGCGAAGACCACGAACCCGGACGCGGCCAGCGTGAACGCCCAGCCGCCGTTGTGCAGCAGGCCGCCGAGCATGCTGGTGGAGACGTCCTCCAGCGAGTCGGTGGCGGCGGCTCCCCAGACGACGAACGCCAGGGTCAGGACGGCCGTGACGCCGAAGACGACGCGGTCGGTCCGGGGCTTGTGCTCCTGCCCCGGGAGGCCCGCTTCCGCACCGGGAAGCGTGCCTCGTTCGTGCTCTTCCTTGTCGCTTGGTCGGTCCTGCGTCACAGGCGGCACCCTTCAAGTCGATGTGGCCGAAAATACCCGTCCGCTACGCCCCTTACCACGTATGGCGCGGAACTCACCTCTTCAGCAGCGGGTATCGGGTTCACCCACCGCCGGGCGGTACGTCGCGCGCACGTCCAGGGGCAGGGGCACCAGGGCGCGCTGCGACTGGCGCAGCGGTACGTAGGCGCCCTCCTCCCCGGTCCGGCGGGCCTGTACACCGTCCGGCGCGAATCCGGCGCCGAGGAGGGCGGCGAGGGTCGCGGTGGCCGCGGTGGCCGCGGTGAGGGGGGCGCGGCGGGCGGTCGCGTTCCGGCATGCGCGGGACGGTACAGCGGCCGGCACCGGCGCAGAGGGGTGCCACGGGTGGCTCATGACGGCCGGATGGCGATCGTGTGACGGCAGTGGCCGTGGACACGACAGTGCCCACAGGAGCTGAATAGGCTCCGAACAGACTCCGTGCCCCTACGACTTGGAGCTTTCGTGCACCGCAGAATCATCGTGCCGAGCGCGCTGGGCGCCGCCTCCCTCATGCTGGCGATCCCGGCGTCGGCGGCCGCCCACTCCCCCGGCGCGCCGGGCATCGGCGACCCCTATTACCCGGCCTACGGCAACGGCGGATACGACGTCTCGCACTACGACCTGCGCCTGAAGTACCAGCCGGCCACCGACCGGCTGGAGGGGACGGCGACCATCCTGGCGCGCACCACCGAGGACCTGTCGCGGTTCGACCTGGACTTCCTGCTGGACGTCGGCGAGGTGCGGGTGAACGGCGCCAGGGCGTCCTTCACGACCTCGGGCGAGCAGGAGCTGGAGATCACCCCGCAGAAGCCGCTGGACAAGGGGACGCCCTTCACCGTCGTCGTCCGCTACAGCGGCGTGCCGTCCTCGAAGGAGGCGTTCGGCTTCACCAGCTGGCACCGCACCCCGGACGGCGGCGTCGGCGCGAACGAGCCCGAGGCCGCGGCCTGGTGGTTCCCGGCCAACGACCACCCGCTCGACAAGGCCACCTACGACGTGTCGGTGCAGGTGCCCGACGGAACCCAGGCGATCTCCAACGGGACCCTGCAGTCGACGAGTTCGCGGCTCGGCTGGACCCGCTGGAACTGGCGCTCGGACAAGCCCCAGGCCACGTACCTCACCACGCTGGCCATCGGGAAGTTCGACGTCACCACCGGCACCACCGGGAGCGGCATCCCGGTCGTCAACGCCTACAGCCGGGACCTGGGCGCGAACGACGGCGCGGCGCGGGCCAGCGTGGAGCGCACCGGGGAGGTCGCCGACTGGCTCAGCGACTACTTCGGGCCGTATCCGTTCGACGCGCTCGGCGGCTACGTGCCGAACACCACCACCGGGTACGCGCTGGAGACGCAGACCCGGCCGTTCTACAGCCCGCGGCAGTTCGCCAACGGGGCGAACGTGTCCGTGGTCGTGCACGAGCTGGCCCACCAGTGGTACGGCGACCTGGTCTCCGTGCGGGGCTGGAAGGACATCTGGATCAACGAGGGCTTCGCGAGGTACGCCCAGTGGCTGTGGTCCGAGCACGAGGGCGAGGGCACGGCACAGGAACTGGCCGACTACACCTACGCCTCGCACCCGGCCGACGACGCGTTCTGGACGGTGAAGCCCGGTGACCCCGGTCCGGAGAACCAGTTCGACGCCGCGGTCTACGACCGGGGCGCGCTGGCACTCCAGGCGCTGCGGAACGAGATCGGGGACGAGGACTTCCTCGCGATCCTGAAGGGGTGGCCCGCGAAGCACGCCTACGGCAACGCGTCCGTGGCCGACTTCCGGCGCTACGCCGAGGAGGTGTCCGGCAAGCCGCTGGCCGCCCTGTTCGACACCTGGCTGTTCCAGCCGTCGAAGCCGGACACCGCGGCGGCCCACGCCCGGTCGCTCGCGAAGACGCCCGAGACGCCCGGAGCGCCTGCCCAGCCGCGCTCGTGGCAGAAGATCACCGCAACGAACGACGTGCACGAACACTGAGCCGCGAAGCGTCTCAGGCGGTGTCCCCGTAGTCGTACACGACCGCGGGGACACCGGTCGCTACTGCTTCGGCGTCGGCGATTCCTGCGCGGCTTGCTGGGCGACGCGGCGGCGGACGCCGAACCAGCCGGCCACCAGCATCACCGCGATCACGGGTACCAGCAGCACGGTCTTGCGGCCGACCTCCTCGTCGTTCCACATCAGACCGATGACCGCCAGCAGGAAGGCGATCGTGACGATCTCCGTGACGGGGCTGCCGGGCAGCCGGAAGCGCGGCCGTTCGACCAGGCCCGCGCGGGCCCGGCGGACGAACACGAGGTGGCAGATCATGATGATCACCCACGTGCTGATGATGCCCAGGGAGGCGACGTTCAGCACGATCTCGAAGGCCTTGCTCGGCACCAGGTAGTTCAGGCCGACACCGAGGACGCAGATCGCGCAGGTCAGCAGGATGCCCCCGTAGGGGACCTGGCTGCGGCTCATCACGCCGGTGAACCTGGGCGCGGAGCCCGCCATGGCCATGGAGCGCAGGATGCGGCCGGTCGAGTACAGGCCGGAGTTCAGCGACGACATCGCGGCGGTGAGGACGACGAGGTTCATCACGTCGCCGGCGGCCGGCACACCGATCCCCGACAGGACCGTGACGAAGGGGCTCTCGTCGCCCGAGTACAGCGAACTCGGCAGCAGCAGGGCCAGGAGGACGACCGAGCCGACGTAGAACACGGCCACCCGCCACATGATCGAGTTCACCGCGCGGGGAACGATCTTGTGCGGTTCCGCGGTCTCGCCGGCGGCGACGCCGACCAGTTCCAGGGCCGCGTAGGAGAAGATCACGCCCTGCATGACGAGGACCACGGGCATCACTCCGTGCGGGAGGACGCCGCCGTGGTCGGTGAT
This sequence comes from Streptomyces sp. BK208, assembly GCF_004364245.1. Lineage (GTDB taxonomy): Bacteria > Actinomycetota > Actinomycetes > Streptomycetales > Streptomycetaceae > Streptomyces. The sequence goes on from NZ_SOAV01000001.1 coordinate 952,550, forward strand.
CATGCCCATGCCCGGCGTCTGACCGCTCACCTCGTGCTGGGTGGCGAGCAGGAAGATGCCGATCAGCATGAAGCCGACGAGGGTGGCGACCTTGACGATCGCGAACCAGAACTCCATCTCGCCGAAGATCTTCACCGAGATCAGGTTCACGGCCAGGACCACCGCGAGGGCGACCAGGGCGAGCACCCATTGGGGGATGCTCGTGAACATGCTCCAGTAGTGGGTGTACAGCGCGATCGCGGTGATGTCGGCGATACCGGTCGTGGACCAGTTCAGGAAGTACATCCAGCCGGCGACGTAGGCGCCCTTCTCACCGAGGAACTCGCGCGCGTACGACACGAAGGATCCGGAGGAGGGCCGGTAGAGCACCAGCTCACCGAGCGCCTTGACGACGAAGAAGGCGAAGACGCCCGCGACGAGGTAGGCGATCGCGAGCGCCGGTCCGGCGTCGCGCAGGCGCCCGCCGGCGCCGAGGAAGAGGCCGGTGCCGATCGCGCCGCCGATGGCGATCATGTTGACGTGGCGGGGCTTGAGGTCCTTGCTGTAGCCGGCGTCGCCCGCGTCCGCGGGTCGTTCGGCCGCCTGGGGATGGGCGGCGGCCTGTGCCGTGGCGACGGCGTCCTTGCTCACGGGTGGTTCCACTCTCTGGTGCGCCCGGGCGGGATGTGCCCAGGTCGTCCGTACAGTGACAAGGCCCGCACCACCCTCGCGGCACAGACCAAGGCAGCACCTTCCCACGACGCTGCGTGGACATGCGGTGGTCCGTGTCACACAGCGTGACTTCTCACATGATCCGCCGCCGGTCTCCACCTGCCGCACAAGAGGTGTGACAGCGTTGGTGGGACAGCGATACTGCTGCACATGACGACGAGCGAAACCGACGCGTCCGGCGCCGGGGGGCAGACCCTCACGATCGACGAGCTGGCCGCGCGGGCCGGCCTCACGGTGCGCACGGTCCGCTTCTACGGCACCAGGGGACTGCTGCCCCCTCCGGTGCTCGGTCCGCGCCGGGTCGGGCGCTACGACGGTGAGCACCTGGCCCGGCTGGCGCTGATCGAGGAGTTGCAGCACCAGGGCATGACGCTGGCCGCGATCGAGCGGTACCTGAGCCGCCTGCCGTCGGACCTGAGCGCCCACGACCTGGCGCTGCACCGTGCGGTGGTGGCCTCCTGGGCGCCGGAGACGGTGGAGCGGGTCACGCGTGAGGAGCTGGGCAGGCGGGCGGGGCGGCCGCTCACCGACGAGGAGGTGGACCGGCTGGGGGCGATGGACGTCGTGGTGCCCGACGGCGACGGGTACCGGCTCGACGCCGGGCTGCTCCGGCTCGGCGTCGAGCTGCTCGACGTGCCCTTCTCCACCGAGACGGTGCTCGCCGCCCGTACCGCGCTGCTGGAGCACTCCCGCGCCGCCGCGCGCGACCTGTCGCGGCTGCTGCGCGACGCGGTGGCCGAACGCAACGCGCCGGACGTGAGGTCCCTGTCGGCGCACATGCACCCGCTGGTGGTGCAGGCGCTGCTGACCACGTTCCAGCGGTCGCTGCGCGAGGAGCTGCGGGAGTGGCTCGACCGGGACGGCCAGGCCGGCGCGGACGGCGAGGACGGCGAGGACGGCGAGGACTGAGGCGGCGCCCCGGTCCCCGCCGCGGCCGGCTCAGCGACCGTCCGAGAAGACCTCGCCCCTCTCCGCCTTCTCCACCAGCAGCGCGGGCGGGGCGAAACGCTCGCCGTAGCGGTCGGCCAGCTCGCGGGCGCGGGCCACGAAGCCGGGCAGGCCTCCCTCGTAGCCGTTGACGTACTGCAGGACACCGCCGGTCCAGCCGGGGAAGCCGATGCCGAAGATCGAGCCGATGTTGGCGTCGGCGACGGAGGTCAGCACGCCCTCCTCCAGGAGCCTGACGGTGTCGAGCGCCTCCGAGAAGAGCATCCGCTCCTGCATGTCCCGGAACGGGATCTCGTACCCGGCCTTGGTGAAGTGCTCGCGCAGTCCCGGCCAGAGTCCCGCCCGCCTGCCGTCCTCGCCGTACTCGTAGAAGCCCGCGGCGCCCGAGCGTCCCGGACGGCCGAACTCGTCGACCATGCGGTCGATGACCGCCTCGGCGGGATGCGCGGTCCAGGTGCCGCCGGCCTCCTCCACGGCCCGTTTCGTCTCGTTGCGGATCTTCCTCGGGAGGGTGAGGGTCAGCTCGTCCATCAGGGACAGGACCTTGGCCGGGTAGCCGGCCTGCGCCGCCGCCTGCTCCACCGACGCGGGCTCGATGCCCTCTCCGACCATGGCGACGCCCTCGTTGATGAAGTGGCCGATGACCCGGGAGGTGAAGAAGCCGCGCGAGTCGTTGACCACGATCGGCGTCTTGTTGATCTGCCGGACCAGGTCGAAGGCGCGGGCCAGCGCCTCGTCCCCGGTCCGCTCCGCCTTGATGATCTCCACCAGCGGCATCTTGTCCACCGGCGAGAAGAAGTGCAGCCCGATGAAGTCGCCCTGCCGCTCCACGCCCTCGGCCAGCGCCGTGATGGGGAGGGTGGAGGTGTTGGAGCACAGCAGCGCGTCGGGCGCGACGACGTGCTCGATCTCCTGGAAGACCTTGTGCTTGAGCGAGGTGTCCTCGAACACCGCCTCGATCACCGCGTCGCAGCCCGCCAGGTCGGCCGCCTCGGCCGTCGGCGTGATCCGGGCCAGCAGCGCGTCCGCCTTCTCCTGACCGGTACGGCCCTTCGCCACCGCCTTCGCGCACAGCTTCTCCGAGTACGCCTTGCCCTTGAGCGCCGCTTCCAGGGAGACGTCCTTCAGCACCACGTCGATACCGGCGCGGGCGCACGAGTAGGCGATACCCGCGCCCATCATCCCCGCGCCCAGCACCGCCACCCGGGTCACCTGCCGCGGCTCGACGCCCTTGGGGCGGTTCGCGCCCGAGTTCACCGCCTGGAGGTCGAAGAAGAACGCCTGGATCATGTTCTTCGAGGTCTGCCCGGCGGCCAGCTCGACGAAGTAGCGGGCCTCGATCACCTGCGCGGTCTCGAAGTCGACCTGGGCGCCCTCGACGGCGGCGGCCATGATGTTGCGCGGCGCCGGGTAAGGGGCGCCGCCCGTCTGCTTGCGCAGGTTGGCGGGGAAGGCGGGCAGGTTGGCCGCGAACTTCGGGTGGGAGGGCGTGCCGCCGGGGATGCGGTAGCCGGGCCTGTCCCAGGGCTGGGCGGACTCCGGGTGGGCGTCGATGAAGGCGCGGGCCCTGGCGAGCATGTCCTCGCGGCTGTCGGCGACCTCGTCGACCAGACCGTTCTCCTGGGCGCGGCGCGGGTTGTACTGGGTGCCCTGGAGGAGGACCTTCAGGAGGGCGTCGGTGATGCCGAGCATCCGGACGGTGCGGACGACTCCGCCGCCCCCGGGGAGCAGGCCGAGGGTGACCTCGGGGCAGCCGATCTTGGAGCCGGCCGCGTCCAGGGCGACGCGGTGGTGGCAGGCCAGCGCGATCTCGTAGCCGCCGCCGAGGGCCGCGCCGTTCAGGGCGGCGACGACGGGCTTGCCGAGGGTCTCGATGCGGCGCAGGTTCCGCTTGATGGCCATGCCGCCGTCGAAGAGGTCCTGGGCGGTCTCGGGGGTGACGCGGATCAGGTCGCGCAGGTCGCCGCCGGCGAAGAAGGTCTTCTTGGCGGAGGTGACGATGACGCCGCGGACGGAGTCCTTCTCGGCCTCCAGGCGGTCGGTGACGGCCGCGAGGGAGTCGCGGAACGCCTGGTTCATGGTGTTCGCGGACTGGTCGGGGTCGTCGAGGACGAGGGTGACGACGCCGGTGTCGTCCTGCTCCCAGCGGATGGTGGTGGGCTCGGTGCTCATGAGGGTGTGCTCCAGGTGATCCGTCGAGGCCGTCGCGGCCGTCGTATCCGTCGGGAGGGGGTCAGATGCGCTCGACGATCGTGGCGATGCCCATGCCGCCGCCCACGCACAGGGTGGCCAGACCGTAGCGCTTGTCCTGGCGCTCCAGTTCGTCGACGAGGGTGCCGAGGATCATCGCGCCGGTGGCGCCCAGCGGGTGGCCCAGCGCGATCGCGCCGCCGTTGACGTTGACCTTGTCCAGGGACAGGCCCATGTCCTTGACGAAGCGCAGGACGACCGCCGCGAAGGCCTCGTTGATCTCGACCAGGTCGATGTCGTCGATGGTCAGCCCGGCCTTGGCGAGGGCCTTGCGGGTGGCCGGGGCGGGGCCGGTGAGCATGATGGTGGGCTCGGAGCCGGAGACGGCGGCGGAGACGATCCGGGCGCGCGGGGCGAGGCCGTGGCGCTCGCCGACCTCCTTGGAGCCGATGGCGACCAGGGAGGCGCCGTCGACGATGCCGGAGGAGTTCCCGGCGTGGTGGACGTGGTCGATCTTCTCCACCCAGTGGTACTTCTGCAGCGCGACGGCGTCGAAGCCGCCCAGCTCGCCGATGTCCGCGAAGGACGGCTTGAGCTTCCCCAGCGAGTCGGCGGTCGTGCCGGGCCGCGGGTGCTCGTCGTGGTCGAGGACCGTGAGACCGGCGCGGTCCCGCACGGGCACGACGGAGCGCTCGAAACGGCCCTCCTTCCATGCGGTGGCCGCGCGCTCCTGGGACAGGGCCGCGTACTCGTCCACGTCGCGGCGGGAGAAGCCCTCGATGGTGGCGATGAGGTCGGCGCCGATGCCCTGCGGGACGAAGTTGGTGGCGAGGTTGGTCATCGGGTCGTTGAACCAGGCGCCGCCGTCCGAGGCCATCGGGACGCGGGACATGGACTCGACACCGCCCGCCAGGACCAGGTCCTCCCAGCCGGAGCGCACCTTCATGGCCGCCATGTTGACGGCCTCGAGGCCCGAGGCGCAGAAGCGGTTCTCCTGGACACCGGCCACCGTGTCCGGCAGTCCCGCCGCGATCGCGGCGATACGGGCGATGTCGGAGCCCTGGTCGCCGACCGGACCGACGACGCCGAGCACGATGTCGTCGACGGCGGCCGGGTCCAGGCCGGGGAAGCGGGCGCGGATCTCGTGGATGAGGCCGACGACCAGGTCGACGGGCTTGGTGCCGTGCAGGGCGCCGTTCGCCTTGCCGCGTCCGCGCGGGGTGCGGATCGCGTCGTACACGTACGCTTCGGTGCTCACTGGCAGGCCTTTCACTGAGGGTGGTGCGCTGAGGGATTCGGGCGGGGTGACGCCGGGGAGGGGCCCGGGTCGCGGGGCAGGTCCCAGTCGCGGGCCACGGACGCGCCGTCGGCGCCGGGCAGGGCGGGCCCGGTGCGTACGGCGGTGGGGGTCGCGGAGAAGCGGGGCGCGGGGGCCGGCTGGGTGATGCCGTCGTGGTCGGTGAAGGTGGAGCGGGCGGCGAGGTGCGGGTGGCGCGGGGCCTCGCGCAGCGACAGGACGGGGGCCGCGCAGGCGTCGGAGCCCTCGAAGACCGCCGTCCATTCGTCGCGGGTACGGGACCTGAACCGGGCGGCGACGGCCGCGCGCAGTTCGGGCCAGCGGGCCGGGTCGTCGCGGGCCGGTGCCTGGTCGGGCAGGCCGAGGAGACGCGTGAACTCGGCGTAGAACCGCGGCTCCAGCGCGCCGACCGCCATGTACCGGCCGTCGGCGGTCTCGTAGGTGCCGTAGAAGGGACAGCCGCCGTCGAGGAGGTTGGCGCCCCGCCGGTCCTGCCAGCCGCCGGCGGCGAGCATGCCGTGGATCATCGAGGAGAGGTGGGCGGTGCCGTCGACGATCGCGGCGTCCACGACCTGCCCGGTGCCGGTCGCCCGTGCGTGGTGCAGGGCGGCGAGGACGCCGACGACCAAGTACAGGGAGCCGCCCGCGTAGTCGCCGAGGAGGTTGGCGGGGACGGCCGGCGGCTCGTCGGGGGCGCCGATCATGCCGAGGGTCCCGGTGAGCGCGATGTACCCGATGTCGTGCCCGGCACGCTGGGCGAGCGGGCCTTCCTGGCCCCAGCCGGTCATGCGGCCGTAGACCAGGCGCGGGTTGCGGGCGTGGCAGTCGGCGGGGCCGACGCCGAGCCGTTCGGAGACGCCGGGGCGGTAGCCCTCGATCAGGACGTCGGCGCGTTCGGCGAGGTCGAGGACGCGGGCCGGTCCGTCGGGTGCCTTGAGGTCGACGACCACGGAGCGCTTGTTGCGGTTGGTGACGTCGTGGCCGGGGTCGATCCCGAGACCGGGTCCGCCCGGGCGGTCGACGCGGACGACGTCGGCGCCCAGGTCGGCCAGGAGCATGGCGGCGAACGGGCCGGGGCCGATGCCGGCCAGCTCGACCACGCGCACACCGGCGAGCGGGCCCTCGGCGCCCGGCGTCCGCGTCGGCGTCCTCGCTTCCGACATCCAGCCCCCAGCTCTGTGACACAACCGATGTAACACCGATGATGCTAAGAACGTGTTCCACTGGGCACAAGCCCCGAGCGAGCAAGCGCTTAGCCAATTATGGTGCAGGCTCCTCTTCGGGCCGCTCGATCCTCACGCTAGCCTCAGCCACCGGCGACGGCGCGTGCTGCGGGCCCGGGAACCGCCGACGGGTGACGAAGGGATGTCATGAGCAGGCTGAACGCGGCCGACCGGCCGTACGACATCGTGCTGTTCGGGGCGACGGGGTTCGTCGGCGAACTCACGGCGCGGTACCTCGCCGAGCACACGCCGAAGGGGCTGCGCTGGGCGATCGCGGGCCGCAGCGAGGAGAAGCTGCGCCGGCTGCGCGAGCGGCTGCCCGGCGGGGCGGAGATCGGCGTGCTCCGCGCGGACGTCTCCGATCCGGCCTCGCTGCGGGAACTCGCCGAGCACGCGCGCGTGGTGGCCACGACGGTCGGTCCCTACGTCCGGTACGGCGACGCGCTGGTCGCCGCCTGCGCGGAGGCCGGCACGGACTACCTGGATCTCACCGGTGAGCCCGAGTTCGTGGACCTGACCTACGTCCGGCACGACGCCCGCGCGCGGGAGACCGGCGCCCGGCTGGTGCACGCCTGCGGCTTCGACTCCGTCCCGCACGACCTCGGCGTGTACTTCACCGTGCGGCAACTGCCGGAGGGCGTGCCGCTGAGCGTGGACGGCTACGTGCGGGTCGGCGCCACGTTCTCCGGCGGTACGTTCGCCTCCGCGCTGGGCCAGTTCGCGCGGGGCCGCCGGTTGCGGGCCGCCGCGCTGGAACGCCGCCGGCACGAACCCCGCCTGGTCGGGCGCCGCGTGGTGACGCCGACGGGGGCGCCGCGGTTCGCCGGGGAGGTGGGGGCGTGGGCGCTGCCGCTGCCCACCGTCGACGCGCAGATCGTGCGCCGGTCGGCGAAGTCCCTGGAGCGCTACGGCCCCGACTTCCGCTACCGCCACTACGCGGCCGTACGGCACCTGCCCGTCGCGGTGGGCGGGGTGGCGGCCGTGGGCGCCCTGCTGGCGGCGGCCCAGGTGCCGCCCGCGCGGCGCTGGCTGTCCGGCCGGCTGGCGCCGGGTGACGGACCGAGCGCCGAGCGGCGGGCGAGGAGCTGGTTCTCGGTCCGCTTCGTGGGCGAGGGCGGTGGCCGGAAGGTGTTCACCGAGGTCGCGGGCGGCGACCCCGGGTACGACGAGACCGCCAAGATGCTGGCCGAGGCGGCGCTCTGTCTCGCCCTGGACACCCTGCCGCCCACGGCCGGACAGGTCACCACGGCCGTGGCGATGGGCGACGCGCTGACCGAACGGCTGCGGGCGGCGGGCATCGGCTTCCGGGTGGCCGCGACCCGCTGAGCCCCGCGACGGGTCCGGCCGGGACGACGGGCCGGGTCCGGCGGGCGCGGGCTCAGGTTCGGCAGGGCGCGGAACGCGGTCCCCGGCCTGGCCGGCGGGCCGGGTCCAGGTCCGGCAGGGCGCGGCCCGGATCCGGCGGGCCCGGCTCCCACGGCCGAAGCGCCGTGGGTCGGGTTCCGGCCGGCCGGGCTCCCTGGTCGGGATCCGGTCGGCCGGGCTCCCTGGTCGGGTTCCGGTCGGCCGGGCTCGCTGGTCGGCCGCGCGCCGGTGGGGCCGGGTCGGCCGGCAAGAGCCCCGGTCGGCCGGGCCCCGTAGGCCGGGGTCCGGTGGGCCCCGGTTTCGGTGGGCCCGGGTCGGTGGGTAAGGGGCCGGAAGGGCTCGGTGAGGGCTAGCCGGACCACCCGGCGATCGTGTAGATCATCCCGCCGAGCCAGGCCAGTCCCGCGATCACCGCCAGCGCGAGGCCCGCGGCCACGGCCCGATCGGCGGGTCTGCCGGGCTGGGCCGAGTACTTGGGTGCGCGGGGTGCCGTCATGCCGTCCACCCTGCCGGGGCGGCCGGCGGTGGCACATCCGTACGGATACTCAGGCTCGTCTGAGCCCCCCGTCCACCGACGCAGCCCTATCGCGCCACCCGGCTCCCGGAGAGCGGGCGGTGCGCCCGGCACCGTGCCGGCGAGCGGTCAACGGGTCTGTTGCAGGCGCCGCAGGGCAGCGCGGCACAGGGCGTCGGCCCTGCGGGTGGTCTCCGGCAGCCGGTAGGCGGGTGCCAGGGCGAGCGTGTGCGCGCAGGCGTTGCCGAGGCTCACCCGGTGCCCGACGGAGACGAAGACCGGCTTCACCCCGGCGCGGGTGCGCACCGCACGCCCGACCTCCTCGGCGCCGTCGAACAGCGGGGACGTGCTGCCGCGCGGGGCGTCCGGGTCGTCGTGGGTGAAGGCGAACGGGTTCTTGGCCACGCCGATCGTGGGCAGGTCCGTGAGGACGCCCAGGTGGCTCGCGAGGCCGAAGCGGCGCGGGTGGGCCAGGCCGTAGCCGTCGCACACGACGAGGCCGGGCGGGCAGGGCAGCGCCGCCAGGGCGGCCAGGACGGTCGGGACCTCCCGGAAGGCGAGCAGACCGGGCACGTAGGGGAAGGAGACGCGCCCGACGGCCGTGGCCTCGGCGACGACGGCGAGGGTCGCGGCGTCCAGCACGACGGCGGCGGCCGCGACGGCGTCGCGTGCGTCGTCGTAGGCGACGTCCACGCCGGTCACCAGGCCGGTGCCGGGCGGCGGGCCGTCTTCGTCGAGCACCACGCGTGCGCGCAGTTCGTCCTGCACGGCGCGGGCCTGTTCCTCGGTCGCGGGCCAGTCGTCGGGGATCTGCACGGGCACGGTCGTCATGGTGGCCGCCACCCTACGGGAGCCCGGAGTAGTCTCGCGATCATGTTCGTACTGGAGCTGTCCCACACCGCCCCGCTCGAAGCCGTCGACGCCGTACTGGCGGACCATGTGGCCTGGCTGGACGGACTGTACGAGCAGGGTGTGTTCCTGGCGTCCGGCCCCAAGGAGCCCCGCGACGGCGGGGTGATCCTCGCCGTCGCGGAGGACCGCGCGCGGATCGAGGAGATCACCGCGGGCGACCCGTTCGTCAGGGCCGGCGTGTGCGCGTACCGCGTCACCGAGTTCGCCGCCTCGAAGACGGCACCCGAACTGGAGCGGTACCGGGAGACGCGCGGCTAGGGGGTGTCGTTTGGATCAGACCGGCTCCGGGCGACAGTGCCCTGTTGCCGACCCGAGCGGGTTCTGGTGCGTGCAGCTGCAGGGCGGAGGAGGGCGACAGGCGGAGCCCTGGCAACCGACGACAACGCCGCAGATGTGCGTGCCGGACCCCGCGACCCACGGCAAGATCCAAACGACACCCCCTAGGGGGCGCCGCTCACTTGCCGAGGGCCTGGCGCAGCTCGCCCTTGTTCATGCTCGACCGGCCGTGGACGCCTCGGCGCCTGGCCTCCTCGTAGAGCTGGTCGTAGGTGGGGCCCTGGGGCCCCTGGCGGTTCCCGGAGCGCTGCCCACCCCGCTTGCTCGGCGACTTGTCCTGCGTCGAGGTACGGCTGGCGGTCTTCGACTCACCGGACTGCGCGCGCTCCTTGTTCACCGTACGGGCCGCGATCTCCTCGGCCCGGCCGGTGCTCTCGCCGCGGTCCTTCGCGCTCTTCTTGATGTGCTCGTACTGCCGTTCCCGTTTGGCGTTCGAACCGCTCGGCATGTCCGCTCACTTCCTCTCACGTTCAGCGAACGGTTACCCACGTTACGGACACTCACCCCGCCCCGCCCGGCGTCAGCGCTCCAGCCGGGCCACCCGGCCCTGCTCGCCCGCGGCCCAACAGCCCAGGTCCGGGGTGCAGTCCACGGTGTCGTACGACCCGGTGCCGACCGTCCGCCAGGTGCGTCCGCCGTCCGTGGTGAGGTCGGTGCCCGAGGGGCCGACGGCGAGGGCGGCGGTGCGGCTGTGCGGGAGCCAGGCGACGCCGGAGCGGTAGGCGGGCGGGGGCCGGTCGGCGGGGCGCCAGGTGCGGCCGGCGTCCCCGGTCCGGGCGGCGGCCCGCGGGGAGTCCTGCTCGGGGCGGAAGTCGCCGCCGACGGCGAGTCCGTGGGCGCGGTCGCGGAAGGCGAGGGCGAAGACGCCTCGGGCGGGGTCTCCGGCCGGGATCGGCGCGTCGGTGGCCGTCCACGTGCGCCCGCGGTCGGCGGAGTGCAGGACACGCGCGCGTGCCGCACCGCCGGTGGCCAGCCACGCGTCCTTCGGCCCGGCCGAGACCAGGCACTGGCCACTGGCCGCGAACCCGGCCTCGCCGTCCTGCGCGGCGGGCATCCCCCGGTTCGGGAGCACCGTCCAGGAGCGGCCGCCGTCGCTGGTCGACAGGACGCGGAACCTGCCGTCCACCGGGTCGCTCACGGCCAGGCCGTGGCGCCGGTCGAAGAAGGTGAGGCAGTCGTAGAAGGCGCGCGCGTCGGTGTTGCGGAAGGACTCGGTCCAGGTCGCCCCGCCGTCGTCGGTGCGGTAGACCCGGGACGCCTCGCCCTCTCCGATGGACAGGGCCACGGCCCGGCGGGCGTCGAAGGCCTCGATGTCCCGGAACTCCAGTGCGCCCGCGCCCGCCGGGGAGACGTCGCGCCAGGTGCCGCCGCCGTCGGTGGTGCGCAGGACGGTGCCCCGGGTGCCGGCCACCCAGGCGGTGTGCCGGCTCACGGCGGCGAGCCCACGGAACCGGATGTCGGAGACCCCGGTGTCCCGCACGTCCCAGTGCGGCCGTTGGTGCGCCTGGGCGGGTACGGCGGTCAGCGCGGCCACCGCCGCCGCGCAGACGGCCCCCACGAGCACCGCCCGCCCCGTACGCCTCCCGCCGGTCCGAACCGGCCGTGCCGTGCGTCGCATGTTTCCCGAGCGCCTCATGGCGGGCGAAGCTAGCCCACGTCCCCCGCGCCGTCCAGAGGGCCCCGGCCGCCACGCGCGCGTGGTGCACGAGTGCCGCACGTGCCGCTGCGGAGCACGCGAGGAGAGCCCGGTCACTCCCGGAACCCTCCTGGCATGAACGCGGTGACAGAGGTCACTCGCTCGTCGTGTGCACGGATGGACTGATTCCGACGTCTCTCTCCATGCCCGGCCCGCACCATCCCCCAAGCCCGTCCAGCCGTCACGAGGGAGCAAGGCGTTGTCCACCGTCATCGAGCAGCCCGTCGAGGCGCGTCTCGTCGCCGCCGCACCGCGCATGCCGAGCATTCCCGCCACCCTGCACTACGACCGGGACGACCCGTTCGCCGTCCGCATGACGTTCCCCGCGCCGGCCACCCTCGAAGGCGTGGAGGTCTGCTGGACCTTCTCCCGCGAGCTGCTCATCGCCGGGATGCAGGAGCCGAACGGCCACGGCGACGTCCGGGTGCGCCCGTACGGATACGACCGCACCGTCCTGGAGTTCCACGCGCCCGAGGGCACCGCCGTGATCCACGTGCGCTCGGGCGAGTTGCGCCGCTTCCTGCAGGCCGCCGGCGAGCTGGTGCCGGTGGGTCTCGAACACCTCCAGCTGGACCTCGACCACGACTTGGCCGAGCTCATGCGGGGGAGCTGCTGACCGCCCCCTGAGGGCCGGTCAGGAGGACCGGTCACTCCCCCGGGCTCCGCCGGTCCGGGTTCCGCGGCTGCCGGCCGCCGCTCACCCGTGCGCCGACGCCGGTGTCCGGGCGGTCTCGTCGCTCACCGCGCCCCACACCTCGCCCATGATCCTCCGCATGCCGGGCTCCGCCCTCCCGCACCGTCCGGTCAGCTCGGTGATCCGTGCCCGGCCGCGCGTCCCGCTCGCGGCGTCCGCCGGGACGCCCAGCCCGGCGGCGGCCGCCAGCACGGCCAGGGCCGCGTCCCGCTCGGAGATCTCCGCGGCCGGCAGCGGCCCCTCCAGCACGCGGCGCACCTCGTCGCGGAGCGCCCCCGGTACGGCCGTACGCGCGAGCACGTGCTCCACCGACGGGAACACGCCGAGCACGCGCTTCTTCTCGGCCCTCAGGTGACCCTCGGCCACCAACTGCTCCCGCACGGCGTCGTAGGTGACCCGGGCGTGCACCCGGACCCAGGTGCGCCACCGGCGCGGCAGCGACTCGCGGACGAGCTCAAGCAGCCCGTCGAGGACGGCGTCCCCGGTGCGGGAGTCCAGGTCGGCGGGGGTGGCGATGCCCTCGTCGTCGGTGAGCAGACCGCGCTGGGCCAGCTCGGTCAGCGCGCCGGCCCGCACCAGGTGGTGGACCCGGGCGGTGTCGGTAGCCGTGGACCGCGCGGGGTCCCAGGCCAGCAGGCAGAGCCGGGCCGGCAGTGAGAGCGAGCCGTTGGGCACGGGGCCTCCTCGGGGCCGTGGACGGAAGCTGGGTCCGGGGTCCGGGCGAGTCCTGACCGGCGCCCCGCCCGGGTCCCGCGTAAATGCGTTGACAGGCCGACCGGTCTCTCCTAGGTTCGACATCGCTTCTGTTGCCGCCGATCGGAGAAGGACGTTGCTCGTCTGAGGTCCTGAGACACCGCGTCACACGTGTCCCACGTGTGTGCGCCGCGTGCGACCTCGGCGTTGAGCCGTCCGATCCGTCCCTTGCGGAGCAGGTACCCCCTCCTCCCCTCGTCCGACGGCGGCCGCCCGCTTCGGTGTCTCGATACGCGTTTGCCCCTGACCGCTTCGAGCAACCGCGGAGACCCCGTATGTCTACCCACTCTGCTTCCCCCGCTTCCCTCACCTGTACGTCCCTGTCCTTCGCCTGGCCCGACGGCACCGGCGTCTTCGAGGGCCTCGACGTCTCCTTCGGCCCCGGCAGGACCGGCCTCGTCGGCGTCAACGGGGCGGGCAAGTCGACCCTGTTGAAACTGATCGCCGGGCGGCTCGCTCCGGCCGGCGGCACCGTCCGGGTGACCGGCGAGGTGGGCTACCTGCCGCAGAACGTCACGCTCGACACCGGCCTGCGCGTCGACGAGGCGCTCGGCATCCGGGCACGGCGGGCCGCACTGCACGCCATCGAGGCGGGCGACGTGGACGAGGAGCACTTCGAGACCGTCGGCGACGACTGGGACGTCGAGGAACGCGCTCTCGCGACGCTCGGCGCGCTGGGTCTCGGCCACATCGGGCTCGACCGCACCGTCGGCGAGGTCTCGGGCGGCGAGTCGGTGCTGCTGCGGCTGGCCGCGCTGCTGCTGAGCCGGCCGGACGTCCTGCTCCTGGACGAGCCCACCAACAACCTCGACCTCTACGCGCGCCGGCGGCTGTACGCGGCCGTCCGGTCCTGGCCCGGCGTGCTCGTCGTGGTCAGCCACGACCGCGAGCTGCTCGAACTGGTAGACCAGATCGCCGACCTGCGGTCCGGCTCGGTCACCTGGTACGGCGGGAACCTCTCGGCGTACGAGGAGGCTCTGGCCGTGGAGCGGGAGGCGGCCGAGCGGATGGTGCGGGTCGCCGAGTCGGACCTGCGCAAGCAGAAGCGCGAACTGGCCGACGCACAGGTCGTCCTCGCCCGGCGCAGGCGCTACGGACAGAAGATGTACGACACGAAGCGCGAGCCCCGGGCGGTGATGAAGCTGCGCGCCCGCACGGCCCAGCAGTCGGCCGGCAAGTACCGCGTCATGCACGAGGAGAAGCTCGCCGAGGCCAGGGAGCGGCTGGACGACGCCGCGGAGGCCGTGCGGGACGACGACGAGATCCGCGTCGACCTGCCGTACACGGCCGTGCCCCCGGGCCGGACCGTGCTCACCCTGCGGGACCTGGAGCTGGCCCACGGCGCCCGGGTGACGGGCGGTCTCGACCTGCACGGTCCCGAGCGGATCGCGCTGGTCGGGCGCAACGGCGCGGGCAAGACCACGCTGCTGCGCACCGTCGCCGGGGAGCTGGCGCCGGTGGCGGGCGAGGCGACGGCCCATGTGCCGCTGCGCTTCCTGCCGCAGCGCCTCGACGTCCTCGACGGCGACCTGAGCGTCGCGCAGAACGTGGCCCGGTTCGCGCCGGGCGCCACCGACAACCGGATCCGGGCGCGGCTGGCGCGCTTCCTGTTCCGGGGGAGCCGCGCCGACCAGCGGGCGGCGACGCTGTCCGGCGGCGAACGTTTCCGGGCCACGCTGGCCGCGCTGATGCTGGCCGAGCCCGCGCCGCAGCTGCTGATGCTGGACGAGCCGACGAACAACCTGGACATGGCGAGCGTGCGGCAGCTCACCACGGCGCTGGAGGCGTACGAGGGTGCGCTGATCGTGGCCGGTCACGACATGCCGTTCCTGGAGTCGCTGGGCATCACCCGCTGGCTGCTGTTCGAGGAGGGCGAGCTGAAGGAGACCACGCCGGAAGCGCTCGGGGAGACCGGCACCGCCGAGCATCTCAGGAGGGCCACGGACGACTGACGGGGGTTCCGTCGACCCGGGTCCCCGCTGCATGATGACGGACCGGCGCCCGTGACGCGGCGCCGGACCGCCGGCGTCGCCCCGCGCCGGTCCCACGCCCCCGAGGAAGGCCCCGCGTGCCCAGCAAGAAGGCCCTCGTCCGCCGCCCCGGCCCCCGGCTCGCCGAGGGGCTGGTGACACACGTCGAGCGGCAGAAGGTCGACCGCGGCCTGGCCCTCGAACAGTGGGAGGCCTACGTCGAGGCCCTCGGGGCGCACGGCTGGGAGACGCTGGAGGTGGACCCGGCGGACGACTGCCCGGACTCCGTCTTCGTCGAGGACGCGGTGGTCATGTACCGCAACGTCGCGCTGATCACGCGGCCCGGCGCCGAGTCGCGGCGCGCGGAGACGGCCGGGGTCGAGGAGGCGGTGGCCCGGCTCGGCTGCTCGGTCAACTGGGTGTGGGAGCCGGGCACCCTGGACGGCGGCGACGTCCTGAAGGTCGGCGACACGATCTACGTGGGGCGCGGTGGGCGCACCAACGCGGCCGGCGTGCAGCAGCTTCGGGCGGTGTTCGAGCCGCTGGGCGCCCGGGTGGTCGCGGTGCCCGTGAGCAAGGTGCTGCACCTGAAGTCGGCGGTCACGGCGCTGCCGGACGGGACGGTGCTCGGGCACATCCCGATGACGGACGTGCCGTCGCTCTTCCCCCGCTTCCTGCCGGTGCCGGAGGAGTCGGGGGCACACGTGGTCCTGCTCGGCGGGAGCAAGCTGCTGATGGCGGCGAGCGCGCCGAAGACGGCGGAGCTGCTCGCCGACCTCGGCCACGAGCCGGTGCTGGTCGACATCGGGGAGTTCGAGAAGCTCGAGGGCTGTGTGACGTGCCTCTCGGTCCGGCTGCGGGAGCTGTACGCCTGAAGACGGCGGGCGAGGTGTCCTCACGGCCTCGGACCTGAGGCTCTCGGGGGCCGTGTCGCATCCCGCCGAACGCCTGCTGATCAGCGACCTTTACAGTGCGTTTAACCTACGCCCTCGTAACCTACGGTTTCGTAGCCTACGATCCCGTAGGTTCCCGGCACCGCTCGCCGGCTGCTCCGCTCTGTCGCACGTCCCCTGGAGTTCTCCGTGACGATCGTCTCCCCGCACCTCGGCACCTCCGCCGAATGGACCGACGCCCGGCTGCTGTACGCGCTTGAAGAAGTGGTCGAGAAGGAACTCGACCGGCATCTGCAGGTCGCCAAGGACTGGATGCCGCACGAGTACGTGCCCTGGACCGACGCGCGGAACTTCCCGGGGTTGTTCGAGGACGGCGAGCCCTGGGAGAAGGAGCAGTCCAAGGTCACCGAGATCGGCCGCATCGCCCTCGTGGTGAACCTGCTGACGGAGGACAACCTCCCCAGCTACCACCACGAGATCGCCAGCCTCTTCGGCCGCGACGGCGCCTGGGGCACCTGGGTGCACCGCTGGACCGCGGAAGAGGGCCGGCACGGCATCGTGATGCGCGACTACCTGCTCGCCTCGCGCGCGGTCGACCCGGACAAGCTGGAGCAGTTCCGCATGGCCCACATGAGCGAGGGCTTCGAGTCGGACAACCGGCACTCGATGCTGCACTCGGTGGCGTACGTGGCCTTCCAGGAGCTGGCCACCCGCATCTCGCACCGCAACACGGGCCACCAGTCCGGCGACCCGGTCTGCGACCGGATGCTGGCCCGCATCGCGACCGACGAGAACCTGCACATGGTGTTCTACCGGAACCTGCTGAAGGCGGCCTTCGAGCTGGCGCCCGACCTGACGATGCAGGCGGTCCGGGACGTGGTCGTCAACTTCCGGATGCCCGGTCACGGCATGCCCGGCTTCGAGCGGGCCGCCGCGCAGATGGCGATCGGCGAGGTCTACAACCTGCGCATCCACCACGACGACGTGATCCAGCCGGTCCTGCGTTTCCTGAAGATCATGGAGATCGACGGCCTCGGTCCCGAGGGGCAGCAGGCGCAGGAGGAACTCGGGCTGTACATGGGCGGGCTGGACGCGGAGGCCGCCAAGTTCGACGAGAAGCTGGCGGCGCGCAAGGTCCGGATGGCGGCCCGGGCGGCCGGCTGACCGCACCCGGCCCGACCCCAGCGGCCGGCTGACCGCACCGGCCCGACCCAGCGGCCGTCCGGCCCTGCCCCGCTCCGACCCCCGCCCCGGGCGCTCCGCGCGCCCGGGGCGGACCGCGCTCGGGGCGGGTAGCGCTCGCGCCGGGTAGCGCTCCGGCCGGGGCAGCTCGGGGCGGTGCTCAGGGCGCGGTGCGCCGCAGGGCCATCCGTTCCTTCTCCGACAGCCCGCCCCAGACGCCGAAGCGCTCGTCGTTGCTCAGCGCGAAATCCAGGCAGGTCGAGCGGATCGGGCACAGGGCGCAGATGCGCTTCGCGTCGCGTACGGAGCTGCCGGGCTCGGGGAAGAAGAAGTCTCCCCCGGTCTGTGCGCACAACGCCTGCTCCTGCCAGCTGAGGTCGGGCGCCGCGGTCGTCTCGATGTGCATGGGCAGCAGCGTGCCGGGAGGCGAAAAACGTTCGATCAACGCGGCATCAACGCCGCGCCCGCGCACCCCCGGCCGTACGGATGCTCCTCTGCCGCGCGACGCCGTGCACGGCGGCGCGCGGAAGCGCGTGTCAGTGGTCGGTGGAAGACTCGTCAGTGCAGGCAACGGGACCCTTCCGAGGAGGGCGATCATGCTCACCACCCGTTTCGTCACCGGCGCTCCGAACTGGCTCGACGTCGGCACCTCCGACCTCGACGGCGCCACGCGCTTCTACGGCGGCCTCTTCGGCTGGCGGTTCAGGTCGGCGGGGCCGGACGCCGGCGGCTACGGCTTCTTCGAACTGGACGGCAGGATCGCGGCCGGCGGCATGCAGACGCCGGAGGAGCAGGGTCCGCCGTCCTGGACGGTGTACTTCCAGGTTCCGGACGCCGGGGCCGCCGCCGAGAACTCCGAGCAGGCCCGCGGCGGCGTCCTGCTGCGGCCGGTGGACGTCATGGGCCAGGGCACCGTGGCGATCCTCGCCGACCGGGCGGGGGTGCCGTTCGGCATCTGGCAGCCGGGGCAGCGCGCCGGGCTTGACGTGGCCGGCGAGACCGGCACGCTCTGCTGGGTCGAGCTGCACACTGCGGACATCGCGGCCGCGGCCGCGTACTACCGGGAGGTGCTGGGCCTGGAGACCTCCGCCGTTTCCTTCCCCGGGGGCTCCTACACCTGCGTCAATCCGGCCGGGGAGGGCGAGGAGGCCATGTTCGGCGGCCTCGTCCCGCTCGCCGAGGACCCGGCGGACACCGACGCCGGATGGCTGCCGTACTTCGCGGTCGACGACGCGGACGCCGTGGTCGCCCGGACCACGGAGCTGGGCGGCACGGTGCGGATGCCCGCGACGGACATCGAGGGCGTCGGCCGTGTCGCCCGGCTCGCCGACCCGTACGGTGCCCGCTTCGCGGTGCTCAAGCCGATGCCGCGCGGGGCGTAGGCGCCGGGTTCTGCCGCGCCGGGCGCGGGGTGCCGGGTCCTCCCGCGCCGCCCGGGCTCACGCGGTGGCGCGGTGGACCAGGGTGGTCGGCAGGACGACACCGGGCGCGGTGGCCGACGGGGTCTCCGTGTCGTCGTCGGCCGCGGTGCCGTCCAGGCCGCGCAGCAGCAGGCGGGCCATCAGCCGGCCCATGCCCTCGATGTCCTGGCGGACGGTGGTCAGCGGCGGGTCGGTCTGTTCGGCGACGGGCAGCATGTCGTCGAAGCCGACGACGGCCACGTCCTGCGGCACCCGTCGTCCGCGCTCGCGCAGCACCCGCAGTGCTCCCGCCGCGGTGAGGTCGTTGGCGGCGAACACGGCGTCGAGCCCGGGGCACCGGTCGAGCAGCTCCCGCATCGCCCGCTCCCCGCCGCCCGGGGTGAAGTCCCCCTGCGCGATCAGCCCCGGGTCGGCGCCGGCCCGGACGTCGCGGAAGCCCGCGAGGCGGTCGGCCGCGGAGGTCTGGTCGAGCGGGCCGGTGATGTGCGCGATGCGGGTGCGGCCGAGTCCGGCCAGGTGGTGGACGGCCGAGCGGGCCCCGCCGCGGTTGTCGCTGTCCACGTAGACCACGCCGCCCCGTCCGTCGTCCCAGTCGGGGCGCCCGCCGAAGACGGTCGGTACACCGGCACTGCGCACCAGACCGGGCAGCGGGTCGTCGAGGTGCAGGGAGAAGACGAGGGCGCCGTCGACGTGGCCGCCGGCCAGGTAGCGGCCGACGCGGGCGTGGTCCTCGCGGCCCTCGGTGAGCAGCAGCACGAGCTGGTTGTCGTGGGCCGTCAGTTCCTTGCTGATGCCGCGCAGTTGCTGGGCGAAGTAAGGGTCGGCGAAGACCCGGGTCTCCGGTTCGGCGGCGACGACGGCGACGGCCCGGTGCCGCCGGGTCACCAGGGAGCGGGCGGCCTGGTTGGGCACGTACCCGAGTTCCTCCACCGCGCGCCGGACCCGCTCGGCCAGTGCCTCCCGCACCCCGTGCGATCCGTTGACGACGCGGGACACGGTGGCTCGTGAGACCCCGGCGCGTTCGGCGACGGCCTCCAGCGTGGGGCGCGGCGCGGTCTCGGTCACGGGCGGCTCCTCCTCGGCGGCTGCGGCTCAGGATAGCGGCAGGCCGTCGGGCGGAAGCGGGCCGTCGGGGCGGGGGACGCCCTGCGCGGAGGGGGCCGTCGGGGGCCCTCCGGCACCGGACCTCCGAGTGCGGGCCGGCCGAGGCCGGCACACCGGCGCGGTACCGGCGTCGACGCGGGCCACCGGCGCGGAGCCGGTCGACGCCGGACCGCCGGCACGGAGCCGGTCGACGCCGGGCCACCGGCACGGAGCCGGTCGACGCCGGACCACCGGCACGGAGCCCGTCGACGCCGGACCACCGGCACGCAGCCCGTCGACGCCGGACCACCGGCACGGAGCCGATCGAAGCCGGGCCCCCGGCGCCGGGCTGTCGTCGGCGCCGGGCCGTCGTCGGCGCCGGTTCAGTGCTCGTGCGCGTGGGCCGGTGCCTCCCCGGTCGTCGTCTCCCCGGTCCCTTCGGCCGCCGCGCCGTGCTCGTGCGGTTCGTACCCGGGGATCGTGCCGTCCGGCTTCTTCACCAGGAACAGGCCCACCATCCCCATGTCGGAGTGGCTCTGCACGTGGCAGTGGTACATCCACGCCCCGGCGCCCACCCCCTCCCCCGCGACGACCTGGAAGCCGAAGGAGTCGGCCGGGCCCGTGATCTTGTTGTCGATGACGCGGGACGGGTCGTCGGGGCCGGTGAGTATGCCGGTGCGGTTGTCCGCCCAGCGGTGACCGTGCATGTGGAAGGTGTGGTAGTACTCGCCGTGCGTGATCATGACGATCTCGACGCGGTCGCCCACGGTGGCCTCGAAGTCGGGCCCGGTGTGCGGCTTGCGGTTGTTGATGGTCATGTCGTTGAAGACGATCGTGTGCGTGGCGTCCGGCAGCACGTCCCCCTTGCGGCGCACGATCACCGGACCGTACAGGCCGTTGCGGATGCCCCCGGTGCCGTGCTCGGTGCCGACGACGTGGTCGTGGTAGTGCCAGTAGCCCGCGCTGCCCGGCCGCCAGGTGCCGTCGTCGCGGCGGCCCGGCTTGTGGGTGCGCCACGTGTAGGTGCGGGTGCCGCCGGGCTCGACGTCGCTCCTGTTCATCGCGGTGCCGTCGCTGGAGATCTCGTAGTCCAGGCCGTGGACGTGCAGGCTCGCCCGCACGTCCATGGTGTTGGTGAACTCGATGTGCACCGTGTCGCCCTCGTTGAGCTCGATCAGCGGGCCCGGTACGGTCGCCTTGCCCTTCTCGAAGCCGTAGCCCATCTGACCGTCCGCCAGCTTCTCGGCGTACATCCTGAGGTGTCTCACCTCGCCCCCGGCCGGCGCCGTCCGCGCGGTGACGGCCTTGGCCCCGGTGGCCGCGCCAGCGACCTCCGGAGCGATGGACAACGATGTCGCGGCGGCCGCACCGCCCAGCAGCACGCGTCGGTTGAAGCCTCGCCTGTCCATGCCGAACTCCCCACGCCGATAAGGAATGTGCGCAGTCTCAGGGTCTGATTGGCTGTGACGAACCTGTGGGACCGTACCGGTTGCCGACGGGTTTATCCACACTCAGGACAAAGTTCGTTCGATCCCGGTCATACCTATTGGCGGATCGAGCAAAGAGGTCTAGCTTCCTTGGCGCTGCTGCCGTGACCGAGGAGGTGCCCATGCCCTTGAGTGGGTTGAGCGCGAGAAGAAAAGGCTGGGCGGCGTGTGCCACCGCCGCCTTCGTCGCCGCGGGACTGCTGGCCGGCCCTGCCGCCAGCGCACGTCCGGCGCCGGACCCATCTCTGACAACGATGTCGATCAAGTCGCCACCGGGCGGCTCCAATGTGAAGGTGCTGGTCTTCTACGGGTCCGCCGCGGCCGGGGACGAGTCACCGGTCGTCAACGCCGGGATCGCGGCCGTCGAACGGATCGGTCTCTCCGGGCCCGCCTCGGAGCAGTTCCAGGTCGAGGCCACGGACAACGCCGGCGTCTTCACCAACGAGAAGAAGCTCGGCCGCTTCAACGCGATCGTGTTCCTGACCGGCGGCGGCGACGTGCTGACGGCCGCTCAGGAGGCGGGGCTGGAGGCGTACATGGAGGCCGGCGGCGGGTTCGTCGGCATCCACGACGCGGCCCGCGCGGAGCCGTACTCGGACTGGTTCACCGGTCTGGTCGGCGCCCGCCCGGCCGCCGGTGCTCCGGCCAAGGTCCAGCGGGCCACGGTCGAGGTCGGTGACCGGCGTCATCCGGCCACCAAGGACCTGCCGCTGGAGTGGAAGCGGCCCGACGAGTGGCTGAACTGGCAGAAGAACCCGTCCGGCGAGGTCCACACCGTGGCCCGGGTACGCGAGTCGACGTACTCGCCGGGAGCGGGCGCCAACGGAGCGGACCACCCGGTCAGCTGGTGCCGCGACTACGACGGCGGCCGGTCCTTCTACACCGGCATGGGCGGCACGGTGTCGTCGTACGACGAGACCGACTTCCGCAGCCACCTGCGCGGCGCCCTGCTGTGGACGACCCGTCTCTCGCAGGCCGACTGCAAGGCGACCATCAACGCCAACTACAAGGCCGAGCGGCTCACCGACCCCAACCAGCCCGGGCAGAACGACCAGATCGGCGAACCGCACGGCCTGGTCACCGCGCCCGACGGCCGGGTGTTCTACATCGGCCGCGGCGGCACGGACTCCTCCCACCCCGTGGTGACCGACTGGAACGACCCGAACGTCGGCAAGGGCACGGGCGAGATCCACGTCTGGGACCCGAAGACCGACAAGGTCACCCTCGCGGGCGCGCTGACCGTCTTCGGCAACAAGGGCGGCGGCGACGAGCTGACCAAGGTCGAGGAGGGTCTGCTCGGCATCGAGCTGGACCCGCGGTTCGAGGAGAACGGGTGGGTGTACCTGCACTACACCCCGCACTCGCAGATCAACCGGGACACCCACATGGCCGAGCGGCGGGTCTCCCGCTTCACCCTCGACCGGGCGACGAACAAGCTGGACCTGGGCAGCGAGAAGGTGCTGCTGAAGTGGCCGGTGCAGATCCACAGCTGCTGCCACGCGGGCGGCGGGATGGCCTGGGACTCCAAGGGGAACCTGTACATCGCCACCGGTGACAACAACTCCAGCGGCTTCAGCGACGGTTACTCCGGCAACAACCCGGAGCCCAACTTCAAGGGCGTGTCCTTCGCCGACGCGCGCCGCACCGCCGGCAACACCAACAACCTCAACGGCAAGATCCTGCGCATCCACCCGGAGCCGGACGGGACGTACACGCTCCCCGAGGGCAACCTCTTCACCGGCAAGGAGACCGCCGAGGGCGGTGGCAAGACGCGGGGAGAGATCTACGTGATGGGCGTCCGCAACCCGGCGCGCATCTCGGTCGACAAGAAGACCGACACCCTGTACGCGGGCTGGGTCGGCCCGGACGCCGGCGCCCCGTCCACGACGTGGGGTCCGGCCAAGTACGACACGTTCGCCACCATCACCAAGGCGAGCAACCGGGGCTGGCCGTACTGCATGGGCAACAAGCAGCCGTACCGGGACCGGAACCTGCCGGACCCGTCGAAGCCGCTGGGCTGGTACGACTGCGACCACCCGAAGAACGAGTCGCCGAACAACGACGGCCTGGTCAACCTGCCGCCGGTGACCGGCAACAACATCTGGTACTCGCCGCAGGGCGGCGGCCCCGACTTCCCGCGCGACGAGAACGGCGTCCCGTCGTACAAGCAGGACGAGGCCGTCTACCGGCTGCCCTGGCTCAAGGGCGGCGGCCAGGCCGCGATGAACGGCCCGGTCTACCGCTACGACGCCGGCAACGCCAGCGACACCAAGTGGCCGGCGTACTGGGACGGCAAGTGGTTCGTCGGTGACTTCTACGACGCCGACCAGCCGCGCAACGCGGTGCTGATGGACCCGAAGACGCAGGGCGACGGCGGACTGCCGGTGCACTCGGAGTCCCTGAAGAAGATCGTGCCGATCGGCAACGACGGCATCAAGAACCTGATGGGCTGGAAGTTCGGCCCGGACGGCGCGCTGTACGTCCTGGACTACGGCCGCGGCTTCTTCACCTCGGACTCCAAGTCCGCCCTGTGGCGGGTCACCTACAAGGGCGGTGGGCCGACGCCCGCCGCCGGACAGCTGGCGAGGGGGTCCGAGTGATACGCCGACGAAGAATGTGGGCCGCGTTGTTGGCCGGCCTGCTGATGGTGCTCGGTCTGCAGGCGACGTCCGCCTCCGGACAGCCCGCGGCGGCGCCCGCCGCGGCGGCCGCCGACCAGGTACTGACCTGGACGGCGGGCGACGACATCACCAAGTACGTGTCGGCGCCCGAGACGGCGGTGGCCGGACCGGCCACGATCGTCTTCGAGAACAGTGAGGCCACCGGCAACACCACCGGCATGCCGCACACGCTGACCTTCATGACCAGCGATCCCGCGTACAACCAGGACGTCCAGCTGAACATCCTGGCCAACCCGAACGACGCCCAGGGCGGCAAGCACACCGCCGAGGTCACCCTCACGCCCGGCAAGTACATGTACCACTGCACGATCCCGGGCCACGGCCAGATGACGGGCGTGCTCGTGGTCACCGAGGGCGGCGGTGGCGAGGACACCACGGCGCCGGCGACCTCGGCCGAGGTGGGCGGCACGCAGAACGCCGACGGCGCGTACGTCGGTTCCGCGACCGTGACGCTCGCCGCCACCGACGAGGGCGGCTCCGGCGTCGAGCGGATCGAGTACGCCCTCGGTGCCGACGGTGCCTGGCAGCCGTACACCACGCCGGTCGTCGTCGACCAGGTCGGCGAGCACACCGTGCGCTACCGCGCCTTCGACAAGGCGGGCAACGCCGCCGAGGAGAAGAGCGTCACCTTCGCGGTGGCCGCGCCGGACACCGACGACACGACCGCGCCGGAGACCTCGGCGACGGTCAGCGGCGAGAAGAACCCCGACGGGGCCTACATCGACATGGCGACGGTGACCGTCACCGCCTCCGACACCGGTTCCGGCGTCAACACCATCGAGTACGCGGTCGGCGACGGTGCCTGGACGGCGTACACGGCGCCGGTCATGGTGCACGAGACCGGCGAGCACACCGTGCGCTACCGGGCCACCGACAAGGCGGGCAACGTCGCGGCGGAGAAGAGCGTCGCCTTCACCGTGGCCGCCGCTCCCCCGCAGGACACCACCGCGCCGGTGACCGGCGCGACCGTGGACGGCACCAGGAACTCCGACGGCGCCTACGTCGGCAGCGCGAAGGTGACCGTGAACGCCGCGGACGAGGGCGGCTCCGGCGTCGCCGCGGTGGAGTACTCGCTGGACGCCGGGCCCTACCTGGCGTACTCGGCCCCGGTGGTCGTCGACCGGGTGGGCCGCCACACCGTGGCCTACCGGGCCAGCGACAAGGCGGGCAACACCTCCGAGCCGCTGACCGTGAGCTTCACGGTGGTGGCCGGCGGGGTGCCGGCGCCGCCCTGCCCGGAGTACGACGAGCGCCTCACGGTGATCGTCGGCACGGTCGACTCGGGGGTGCCGAACCGGGTCACCGACAACCGGTGCCGGATCAACGAGCTGATCGAGGACGAGAAGGAGTGGACGTCCCAGGCGCTCTTCCTCAAGCACGTCGGGCACGTCCTGGACGCGCTGCGCGCCCAGGGCGTCGTCGACAAGCGTGAGGTCAAGGCGATCAACAAGGCCGCCAAGCAGTCGAAGATCGGTCTGCCCGGCCAGACCGAGGGCTACCGCACCATCATGGACGGCAGCCAGGACTCCTTCGCCAAGTGGGAGCAGGTGGGCGGCGGTTCGTTCGGGCTGAACGCGGACGGGTCGATCACCTCCAGCACCAGCACGCCCGGCATGGGCATGCTGTGGTTCCCCGAGCGCACGTACGGCGACTTCTCGCTGAAGCTGCAGTGGCGGGACGACGCGGCGGGCACCGCGAACACCAACGGCGGCGTCTTCGTGCGCTTCCCGCAGGTGCACGACCACCCGGAGGAGTCGCGCCCCGAGTGGGTCGCCATCAAGTACGGGCACGAGGTGCAGGTGTTCGACAGCCCCACCGGCGACATGTACAAGACGGGCTCCCTCTACGGCTTCGACCGGGTCGGCCTGGCCGGCGCGGGCGTGACGGAGAAGGGCACCTGGAACGACTACGAGATCCGGGTGGTGGACCAGCACTACTCGGTCTACCGCAACGGCGTGCTGATCAACGAGTTCGACAACATCGGCGGCCAGACCTTCTACCCCGAGCGCTCGGACGACCCGGGCACCGACGGGCGCCGGTTCGCCTCCGGCTACGTCGGACTGCAGGTGCACAGCACCTCGGACGTCGTCTCGTACCGGGACGTCCGGATCAAGGAGCTGTAGCCGGGCCCGGTGTCGTGGCTCAGTCCGGGCCGGGAGCCTTCTTCCTGGCCCGGCTGGGCTGCACCCGGCTCGGCTCGCCCGGCATCTTCGGATACTCGGGCGGGTAGGGCAGGTCGCCGAGCCCGTGTTCGTGCTCGTCCTTCGTCGCCAGCTCCAGCAGGGCGTCGAGGGAGTACCGCACCTCGTCCATGCCCGCGTGCACGTCGCCGAGTTCGGCGAAGCGAGCGGGCATCGTCGTGATGTCGAAGTCCTGCGGGTGGGCGACCCCCACCTCGTCCCAGGTCAGCGGCGCGGAGACCGGGGCATGGGGGCGGGGGCGCACGGAGTAGGCGGAGGCGATGGTGCGGTCGCGGGCGGTCTGGTTGTAGTCGATGAAGATGCGCTCGCCGCGCTCCTCCTTCCACCACTTGATGGTGACCCGGTCGGGCATCCGCCGTTCCATCTCGCGGCCGACGGCGATCGCGGCGCGCCGCACCTGGGTGAAGGTCCAGCGGGGCTCGATCGGCACGAAGACGTGGATACCCCGTCCGCCCGAGGTCTTGGGCCAGCCGCGCAGTCCCCCGAACTCCTCCAGCACCGCCCGCAGTTCGTGGGCGGCGCGGGCGGCGTCGTCGTAGTCGGTGCCGGGCTGCGGGTCGAGGTCGATGCGCAGCTCGTCGGGGTGGTCGACGTCGTCGCGGCGCACCGGCCAGGGGTGGAAGGTGAGGGTGCCGTACTGCGCGGCCCACAGCACGGCCGCCTCCTCGGTCGGGCACATCTCGTCGGCGCTGCGTCCGCTGGGGAAGGTGATGTGCGCGGTCGGGATCCAGTCGGGCATCCCCTTGGGCGCGCGCTTCTGGTAGAACCACTCGCCGGTGATCCCGTCGGGGTAGCGCTGCAGGGTGGTGGGCCGGTCCCGCAGGGCGCGCAGGATGCCGGGGGCGACGGCCTGGTAGTACCGGGCCACGTCGAGCTTGGTGTAGCCGCGCTCCGGGAAGAACACCTTGCCGGGGCTGGACAGCCGCACGCTCCGCCCGCCCGCCTCCAGTTCCACCGCTTCCGCCATGCGAGCCACCGTAGGCGCAGCGCCCCCGCTTCGCATATCGGACGTCCAGGCGAAGGAACGTCCGGCCGCGACCCGTTCGACCGCCGGCCGCCTATTTGCCGAGGCTGATCCTCTCGTTGTCGAGGAGCGCGGTGTGCGTGGCAGCGGTGATGATCAGCAGCACGAGGAGGAACCCCGGGACAGGGTTGGTGTCGTCGGGATCCGGGCTGATCGCGATGGCGGCGGAGAAGACGGCGATCTCTCCGACGATGTACACGCCCGCCAGCCAGGGCTTCACGACGCCCTTGACCGCGGCGACGACGAACGGAACCGCGGCTGCGAGTCCCAGCGTGACGACCGGAACCAGCGTCCAGATCACCTTGGCCGCGACGGACGCGTACATGCGGGGGCGGACCGGTGTGAGCGGGGCGTTGAGGTAGGGACTGGCCACGAGTGCTCCCGTCGCGTCGAAGGTGTGTAGGCAGTGTGGTGGCAACGCGCCGATCCGTCAGCCGAATCGCCCGGATCGACCCGACCGGGTTCCGTCGGCGGTACCGGACCACTTGCTGCGCGCCGGGTCCCTCGGATGTTGCGCTCGACGGGCAGGCTGCCATCGCAGCCGTACAGAATCGGACCATGGACCTCCCCGTCATGCCGCCCGTGAAGCCGATGCTCGCCAAGTCCGTGGCGAGGATCCCGCCGGGTATGCACTACGAGGCGAAGTGGGACGGGTTCCGCGCGATCGTGTTCCGGGACGGCGACGAGGTGGAGCTGGGCAGCCGGACGGGCAAGCCGCTGACCAGGTACTTCCCCGAGCTGGTGACGGCGGTGCGGGAGCGGTTGCCCGGGCGGTGCGTGGTGGACGGGGAGATCGTGATCGCGCGGGAGGGGCATCTGGACTTCGACGCGCTGACCGAGCGGATCCATCCCGCGCAGTCCCGGGTGCGGACGCTGGCCGAGCGCACGCCGGCCTCGCTGGTCGCCTTCGACCTGCTGGCCCTGGACGACGAGTCCCTGCTCGACGTGGGGCTGGCCGATCGGCGGGCGCTGCTGGTGCGGGCGCTGGCCGGGGTGACGCCGCCGGTGCACGTGGCTCCGGCGACGGACGACATCGAGGTGGCCCGGCGATGGTTCGAGCAGTACGAGGGCGCCGGACTCGACGGTGTCGTCGCCAAGCCGCTGGACCTGCGGTACCGGCAGGACGAGCGGGCCATGTTCAAGATCAAGCACGAGCGCACGGCCGACGTGGTCGTCGCCGGGTACCGCTTCCACAAGAGCGGCCCCGTGGTCGGCTCGCTGCTGCTCGGCCTCAACGACGACCGGGGCGTCCTCCAGCACGTGGGGGTGAGCGCGGCCT
Organism: Streptomyces sp. BK208; assembly: GCF_004364245.1. GTDB lineage: Bacteria > Actinomycetota > Actinomycetes > Streptomycetales > Streptomycetaceae > Streptomyces. The sequence goes on from NZ_SOAV01000001.1 coordinate 980,410, forward strand.
TCACGATGAAGCGCCGGGCCGAACTGGTGGAGGAGCTGGAGCCGCTGCGCATGGACGACGCCGGGGACCATCCGTGGGCGGCGTGGGCCGAGGAGGCGGCGCACGAGTCGGCCCGCCTGCCGGGCGCGCCCAGCCGGTGGTCCGGCAAGAAGGACCTGTCCTGGGTGCCGCTGCGGCCGGAGCGCGTCGCCGAGGTCGCGTACGACCACATGGAGAACGGGGCGCGCTTCCGGCACACGGCCCGCTTCCGCCGCTGGCGCCCGGACCGGACTCCCGAGAGCTGCACGTACGCGCAGCTGGAGGAGCCGGTCCGGTACGACCTGGCGGAGATCCTCGGCGGGCCGTGACGTCCGTGGGCGCTACGGCTTCATCAGCACCTTGACCGCGCCGTCCTGCTTCTTCTGGAACATCTCGTACGCGTGCGGCGCCTCGGCCAGCGGCACCCGGTGGGTGGCGAAGTCGTCGACGCCCAGCGGGTCGTCGTCGGTCAGGTACGGGACGATGTCGTCGCTCCAGCGGCGTACGTTCGCCTGGCCCATGCGGAGCTGGATCTGCTTGTCGAACATCGTGAGCAGCGGCATCGGGTCGGCCATGCCGCCGTACACGCCGGACAGCGAGATGGTGCCGCCGCGGCGCACCAGGTCGATCGCGGTGTAGAGGGCCGAGAGCCGGTCGACGCTCATCCGCTCCGCGAGGGGCCCGCTGAGGGCCCTCGGCATCACCGCGGCGGCCTGCTGCACCAGCTTGGCGACGGCACCGCCGTGCGCCTCGGTGCCGACCGCGTCGATCACGGCGTCGGGGCCGCGCCCGTCCGTCCGGTCCTTGATCGCCGCGACGAGGTCCTTCTCCTTGTCGAAGGACCGCAGGTCGAACGTCTCCACGCCGCGCGCCCTGGCCCGCTCCAGCCGCTCCGGCACGAGGTCGACGCCGAAGACCTTCTCGACCCCCTTGAGCCGGGCGATCCGGCAGGCCATGTCGCCGATCGGGCCGAGGCCCAGCACGGCGAGGCTGCCGCCCTTCGGGACGGCCGCGTACTCGACCGCCTGCCAGGCGGTGGGCAGCACGTCGGAGAGGTAGACGAAGCGGTCGTCCGCCGGCCCCTCGGGCACCTTGATCGGACCGAACTGGGCCTGCGGCACGCGCAGGTACTCGGCCTGGCCGCCGGGCACCGCGCCGTACAGGCGGGTGTAGCCGAACAGCGGGGCGCCCATGCCCTCGCCCGTGACCTGGGTGGTCTCGCACTGGGTGGGAAGTCCGGTGCCGCACATGTGGCAGTGGCCGCACGCGATCTGGAACGGCACCACGACCCGGTCGCCGGGCTTCAGGTTGGTCACCTCCGCGCCGACCTCCTCGACGATGCCCATCGGCTCGTGGCCGAGGATGTCGCCCGGTGTCATGAACGGCGTGAGCACCTCGTAGAGGTGCAGGTCCGACCCGCACAGTCCGGACGAGGTGACGCGGATGACCGCGTCGGTCGGCTGTTCGATCCTGGGGTCCGGTACCTCCTCGACCCGCACGTCCCGCTTGCCCTGCCACGTCACTGCCTTCATCGCCCCGTGCTCCCTCCGTCGCCGTGCGGGTCCGTTCCGCGTGGCGGCCGGGTACCCCGAGGCTCCGGCCGTCGAACCCGGTGGTCTTTTCGGCCGAACAGCGGATTATCCACCCGGTTCCGTGTGCCGTATCCGATCCGGTCAGGTATGGCCCTGAATGCTTACAGAAGCGCACAATCGATGACACGGGACGGGTGGTCGCATGGCCGGAACACGAAGAGGACAGCGCAGGGGGCGGTGTGCCGCCCTGCTGACGGCGGCGGTGGCGGTCTCGCTGGCCGCGGCGGGCTGCACGGCGGGGCCCGGGGCCGAGGACGACGGACGGACGCCGGACCACGCGCGGTCGCCCAGTGCGGCCCCCGCGTCGGGGCCGGTGCTCGCCGTGAAGGTCGACAACGTGCCCGCGGCCCGCCCGCAGTCGGGCCTGGAGGACGCGGACGTGGTCTACGCCGAGCCGGTGGAGGCGGGACTGAGCCGGCTGATGGCGGTCTACGCCTCCGAGCTGCCCGCGTCGGTCGGGCCGGTGCGCAGCGCCCGCGAGTCCGACCTGGAGCTGCTCGGCCAGTTCGACCGGCCGGTGCTGGCCTTCTCCGGCGCGCAGAGCAAGCTCCTGCCGCTCATCGACAAGGCTCCCCTGCGCGCGGAGCCGGCCCGCGAGGACTCCGACGCCTACGTCCGCGCCGACGACCGCCGGGCCCCGCACAACCTCTACCTGCACCCCCGCAAGCTGCTCGACGAGCCGTCGGGTCCGGCGGCGCTCACGACCGGGTTCGCCTACGGCAAGGCCCCCGCGGGCGGGCGGCCGGAGTCCACGCACACGGTGCGCTACCCCTCGGCGAGCTTCACCTTCACCTGGTCCGGCGGCGAGAACCGGTGGCTGGTCTCCATGGACGGCACCCCGGCGCGCACGGCCGACGGCGGGCGGCTGGCCCCTGCCACGGTCGTCGTGCAGCACGTGACCGTGCGCGAGTCCGGCTTCCGCGACTTCCGCGGCAGCAACTCGCCCTACGTCGAGTCGGTGGGCTCCGGAGAGGCGGAGGTACTGCGCGACGGGCGCGCCTACGAGGCCACCTGGAAGCGCGGGGCGGCCGGGGACGGCACGGCCTTCACCGCCGAGGACGGCAAGCCGCTGAAGTTCGCCGAGGGCCAGGTGTGGGTGGTCTTCGCGGGCACGTCCTGACCCTGCGGGCCCCCGTCAGCCCGGTGCGGCTGCCGGCTCCGTCGGGTTGCGGAGCCCTTCCGCGGCGTCCGAGACCCGGCGGATGAGGTCGATGAAGACCGCCTGCTCGTCGGCGGCGAGCGGCGCGAGGAACACCTGGTTCATCCGGGCGATGCGCACGCCCAGCCTGCGGTGGACGCGCACACCGTCGTCGGTGAGCCGGAGCAGGGACCGGCGGCCGTCCTGCGGGTCGCGGACCTTGTCGAGCAGCCCGCGGCGGCCGAGCCGGCTGACCACCTCCGCGATGGTGGAGCGGTCGAGGCCCACCCGCTCCCCCACACTGCGCTGGTCGAGCCCCGGCTCGGCGACCAGGGCGTTGAGGACGGCGTACTGCGGCGAGGTGGTCTCCTCGGAGACCATCGTGTTCCACAGCAGGTAGTGCGCCTGCTGCAGCCGCCGGGCCAGATGGCCGGGGTGGGTGGCCAGATCGACCGCTGCCATACGCGCGCTCCCGTGGGTGACTTTCATCGGTGCACTGACGATACACGGCGGCGAGGGCGACCACCGGGAAGCTCCTCACACGATCTACCTCGTCTTTCTCGGGTCTTGACGCCTCGCCCGCCCGATGGCAGCGTGTGGACGACCTCGCTGAAATAATCAGTGCCCTGACTATCTGCTTCCGGGGCACGTGCAAGGGATGGGGCTTCTCGGATGGACAAGGTGGTGGCCACAGCCGGTGAGGCGGTGGCCGACGTGCCCGACGGCGCGTCGCTCGCGGTGGGCGGTTTCGGGCTGAGCGGTGTGCCGAACGTGCTGATCCGGGCGCTGTACGAGCGCGGGACCGGTGGGCTGTCGGTGGTCTCCAACAACTGCGGGGCGATGGACACCGGGCTGGCCGTCCTGCTGGCCGCCGGCCGCATCGCCCGGGTGACCGGGTCCTACATCGGCGCCAACAAGGAGTTCGCCCGCCAGTACCTCGGCGGCGAGCTGGAGGTCGAGATGATCCCGCAGGGCACCCTGGCCGAGCGGCTGCGGGCCGGCGGAGCGGGCATCCCCGCCTTCTACACCCCCGCCGGGGTGGGCACCCAGGTCGCCGACGGCGGGCTGCCGTGGCGGTACGACGGGTCCGGCGGGGTCGCGCTGGCCTCGCCCCCGAAGGAGGTCCGCGAGTTCGACGGGACCCCGTACGTCCTGGAGCGCGGCATCCGCACGGACTTCGCGCTGGTCCGCGCCGCGAAGGGCGACCGGCACGGCAACCTGGTCTTCGCGAAGTCGTCCCGGAACTTCAATCCGCTGGCCGCGATGGCCGGACGGGTGACGATCGCCGAGGTGGAGGAACTGGTCGAGCCGGGCGGGATCGACCCGGACGCCGTGCACCTGCCGGGGATCTTCGTCCAGCGGGTGGTGGCCCTGACGCCCGAGCAGGCCGCCGACAAGAAGATCGAGCGGCGTACGGTCTCCGTGCCTCCCGCACGAGGGACGGTGACCTCCTGATGGCCTGGACGCGTGAACAGATGGCCGCGCGGGCCGCCCTCGAGCTGCGGGACGGCCAGTACGTCAACCTCGGCATCGGCCTGCCCACCCTGATCCCGAACCACCTGCCCGAGGGCGTCGAGGTCACCCTGGAGTCGGAGAACGGCATCCTCGGCACCGGCCGGTACCCCACCGAGGCCGAGGTGGACCCCGACCTGATCAACGCGGGCAAGGAGACGGTCACGGTCCGGCCGGGCGCCGCGTTCTTCGACTCGGCCCTGTCCTTCGGCATGATCCGGGGCGGGCACATCGACGTGGCGGTGCTCGGCGCGATGCAGGTCAGCGCCGGCGGCGACCTGGCCAACTGGGCCGTCCCGGGAAAGATGATCACCGGCATCGGCGGCGCGATGGACCTCGTCCACGGCGCACGGACCGTCATCGTGGTCATGACCCACACCGCCAAGGACGGCTCTCCCAAGATCCTCGAGGAGTGCGCCCTGCCGCTCACCGGCAAGGCCTGCGTCGACCGCGTCATCACCGACCTGGGCGTCCTCGACGTCACCGCCGACGGCCTGGTCCTGGTGGAGACCGCCCCGGGCGTGACCGCCGACGAGGTCGCCGACCGGACCGGCGCCGGACTCCTCGTCGCGGAGGGACTGAAGTGAGGGACGTCTACATCGTCGACGCGGTGCGCACCCCGTTCGGCAAGTACGGCGGGGGCCTGGCGGGCGTACGCCCCGACGACCTGGCGGCGCACGCGATCCGCCGGCTGCTCGGCCGTGCTCCGGACCTGGACCCGTCCCGGATCGACGACGTGTACGTCGGCAACGCCAACGGCGCCGGCGAGGAGAACCGCAACGTCGCCCGCATGGCCGCCCTCCTGGCCGGCCTGCCGACCACCGTCCCCGGCGTCACGGTGAACCGGCTGTGCGCGTCCGGTCTGGAAGCGGTGATCCAGGCGGCCCGCGCCATCGCCGTGGGCGACGCCTCGGTCGTGCTCGCGGGCGGCGTGGAGTCGATGACCCGGGCACCGTACGTGCTGCCCAAGGCGGACCGGCCGTTCCCCGCCGGGCACGCCGAGATGTACTCGACCACCCTGGGCTGGCGGATGGTCAACCCGGCGATGGACCCGCAGTGGACGATCCCGCTCGGCGAGTCGGCGGAGCTGATCGCCGACAAGCACGGGATCACCCGCGAGCAGCAGGACGCGTACGCCCTCGCCTCGCACCGCAAGGCCGCCCGTGCCCGGGCCGAGGGCCTCTTCGACGCCGAGCTGGCGCCCGTGCCCGTGCCGCGCCGCAAGGGCGACCCGGTGGACTTCGCCGCCGACGAGTGTGTACGCCCGGACGCCTCCCTGGAGGCGATGGCGAAGCTCGGGCCGTCCTTCCGGACGACCGGCGGCACGGTGACCGCCGGGAACGCCTCCCCGCTCAACGACGGCGCCGCGGCGCTGCTCCTGGCCGACGAGGAGGGGCTGAGGGCCGTCGGACGCGAGCCGCTCGCCCGGGTCTCGGCGACCGGCGTCTCGGCGACCGACCCGCAGTACTTCGGTCTCGCCCCCGTCGAGGCCGTGAACCGCGCGCTCACCAGGGCCGGCCGGACGTTCGCCGACCTGGACGTGCTCGAACTCAACGAGGCCTTCGCCGCCCAGGTGCTGGGCTGCGTGGCCGAGTGGCCCGAGTTCGACCCCGCGATCCTCAACCCGCAGGGCGGGGCCATCGCCCTCGGCCACCCCCTCGGCGCGTCGGGCGCGCGTCTCGCGGGCACCGTCGCCCACCAGCTCGCCCGCAGGGGCGGCGGCACCGGTGTCGCCGCCCTCTGCATCGGTGTCGGCCAGGGCCTGGCCCTGGTCCTCGACCGCTAGTCACCCCAGGGAATCCCCATGACTCTCACCCAGCACGACATCGACGCGGAGATCGCGGCCGAGCACGCCGCCTACGAGAAGCGGGTCGCCGGGGGCGCGCCCGTCGAGCACCACCCGCGCCGCGACTACGCCCCGTACCGCTCCTCGGTGTTGCGTCACCCGAAGCAGCCACCGGTCGCCGTCGACGTCTCCAAGGACCCCGAGCTGGTCGAGCTGTCCTCGCCCGCCTTCGGGGAGCGGGACATCACGGAGATCGACAACGACCTGACCCGGCAGCACGCCGGGGAGCCGGTCGGCGAGCGCATCACCGTCTCCGGCCGCCTGCTCGACCGCGACGGCAGGCCGGTGCGCGGCCAGCTCGTGGAGATCTGGCAGGCCAACTCGGCCGGGCGGTACGCGCACCGGCGCGAGCAGCACGACGCGCCGCTGGACCCGAACTTCACCGGCGTGGGCCGCACCCTCTCCGACGGCGACGGCTTCTACCGCTTCACCACCGTCCGGCCCGGCCCCTACCCGTGGCGCAACCACGTCAACGCCTGGCGCCCGGCGCACATCCACTTCTCGGTGTTCGGCTCGGCGTTCACCCAGCGCCTCGTGACGCAGATGTACTTCCCGAACGACCCGCTGTTCCCGTACGACCCGATCCTCCAGTCGGTGACGGACGACGCGGCGCGGCAGCGGCTGATCGCGACGTACGACCACAGCCTGTCGGTGCCGGAGTTCTCGCTCGGCTACCACTGGGACATCGTGCTCGACGGCCCGCACGCCACCTGGATCGAAGAAGGACGCTGACCCGCCATGACGAAGACCGACACCAGCGGCCCGGAGCAGGTGCCGCCCACCCCGTCGCACACGGTCGGCCCCTTCTACGGGTACGCGCTGCCCTTTCCGGGCGGCGAGGACATCGCGCCCGCCGGGCACCCGGACACGATCACCGTGCACGGGTACGTGTACGACGGCGCGGGCAGCCCGCTGCCGGACGCCCTCGTCGAACTGTGGGGACCGGACCCCGAGGGCCGGGTCCCCACCGCCGACGGCTCGATGCGGCGCGACCCGGCCTCCGGCGGCTTCCTGGGCCGCAACGGCGTGGAGTTCACCGGTTTCGGCCGCATCCAGACCGACGCGAACGGCCACTGGTACGCGCGGACGCTGCGTCCGGGGGCGCGGGGGCACAGCGCCCCGTACGTCAGCGTGTGCGTGTTCGCGCGCGGGCTGCTCGTGCACCTGTACACCCGGCTCTACCTGCCGGGCGACGAGGCGGTGCTCGCCGCCGACCCGCTGCTGTCGCGGGTGCCGGGCGAGCGCCGCGACACGCTGATCGCCGCGGACGAGGGCCGCGGGACGTACCGTTTCGACATCCGCCTTCAGGGCGAGGGCGAGACGGTCTTCCTGGAGTTCCAGTGACATCACCTGCCGACCCCGCCGAGCCGGACGCCGCCGCCGGCACGAGCCTGCTGGCCCCCGGGTGGACGGGCTCGCCGGCCGCGTCCGCGACCGGTGACCGCGCGTATCTGCGGGCGCTGCTCGACGCGGAGGCGGCGCTGACCCGCGCCCAGGCCGCGCTGGGGCTCGCCCCGGCCGAGGCGGCCGAGGCGGTGGACGCCGCCGCCGCGGACCCGGGCGCCTTCGACGCGTGCTCCCTGGCGGAGCGGGCCCGGGCCGGCGGGAACCCGGTCATCCCCCTGGTGGCGGACCTGACGAAGGCGGTCGGTGAGCCGTACGGGTCCTACGTGCACCGGGGCGCGACCAGCCAGGACATCCTGGACACGGCGACGATGCTGGTCGCCGCCCGCACCCTGGACCTGCTGCGGCCCGATCTGGCGCGCACGGAACGGGCGCTGGCCCGGCTGGCCGCCGAGCACCGGGACACGCCGATGCCGGGCCGGACGCTCACCCAGCACGCGGTGCCGACGGCCTTCGGGCTGAAGGCCGCCGGCTGGCGTTCGCTGGTGCTGGACGCGCGGGACCGGCTCGCGGCGGTGCGTTCCGCGCTGCCCGCTCAACTCGGCGGCGCGGCGGGCACCCTGGCCGCCTTCGAGGCGTACGGAGCGACCGACCCGGCCGCCCTGCCGGCCGCGTACGCCCGTGAACTCGACTTGTGCGAACCCGGGTTGCCCTGGCACACGCTGCGCACCCCGGTCGCCGACCTGGGCGGCGCCCTGGCCTTCACCGCCGGGGCGCTCGGGAAGATCGCCGCGGATGTGCTGACGCTGTCCTGCACCGAGATCGGCGAGGTCGCCGAGGGCAGCGGGGGCGGCTCCTCGGCGATGCCGCACAAGGCCAACCCGGTGCGGTCCACGCTGATCGCGGCGGCCGCCCGGCGCGCGCCGCAGCTCGCGGCCACGCTGTACGGCTCGCTGGCCGCCGGGGACGAGCGCCCGGCCGGGGCCTGGCACGCCGAGTGGGAACCGCTGCGGGACCTGCTGCGCCTCGCCGGTGGCGCGGTGCGGGACGCCGCCGAACTGGCCGAGGGGCTGCGGGTGCGTCCGGACGTGATGCGCGCGCATCTCGGTCTGACGCACGGCCTGATCGTGTCGGAGCGGCTCTCGGCCGCACTGGCCCCGGTGCTCGGGCGGGCCCGCGCCAAGGAGCTGCTCACCGAACTGGCGGCGCGTACCTACGCCGAGGACCGGGACCTGAGCGAACTGCTCGCCGAGGTGGCGGAGGTGCGGGGACTGGACCTGGCCTCCCTGACCGATCCCGCCCGCTACACGGGTGCCGCCGCGATCCTCACCGACCGTGCTCTGGAGCGACGTTGACGACCCTGCTCAACCACCTGTCCGAAGGCCCCGTCTCCGCACCCCCGCTGCTGCTCGGGCCGTCGCTGGGCACCTCGTACGCACTGTGGGACGCGGTGGCACCCGAACTGTCCACGGGGCACCGGGTGATCCGCTGGGACCTGCCGGGGCACGGCGGTTCACCGGCGGGCCTCGTCGGACCCGGCGCCACCGTCGGCGACCTGGCCGCCCTGGTGCTCGCGCTCGCCGACTCGCTCGGGGTGGAGCGGTTCGCGTACGCCGGGGTGTCCCTGGGCGGTGCGGTGGGCCTGCACCTGGCGGTGCACCACCCCGAGCGCGTGTCGTCGCTGGCGGTGGTCTGCTCGTCGGCGCACTTCGGCGGCGTGGAGCCGTGGCGGGAGCGGGCCGCGCAGGTGCGTGCGGAGGGCCTGGCACGGCTCGCCGAGAGTGCGGACGCGCGGTGGTTCACCCCGGGGTTCACCGTGCCGCGGCTGGTCCGGGACCACCGGGGTGCCGACCCGGAGGCGTATGCCGCCTGCTGCGACGCGCTGGCCGCCTTCGACCTGCGGGACCGGGTCGGGGAGATCGCCGCACCGACGCTGCTGGTGGCCGGGCGCGAGGACCCGGCGACGCCGCCCGCGCACCTGCGCGAGCTGGCCGACGCGGTGCCGGGTGCGACGCTGACCGAGATACCGGGTGCCTCGCACCTGGCGCCGGCCGAGCGGCCCGAGGCGGTGCTGACGGCGCTGCGGGCCCACTTCGACGGCGGTGCCCGGCGGGGCATGGCGGTGCGGCGCGAGGTGCTGGGCGACGCGCACGTGGACCGCGCACAGGGGCGGCAGACGCCGTTCACCGCCCGGTTCCAGGACTTCATCTCGCGCTACGCCTGGGGTGAGATCTGGACCGACGAGACGCTCTCGCGGCGCGAGCGCAGCATGGTCACGCTGACGGCGCTGGTCGCGCACGGCCACTACGAGGAGCTGGCCATGCACGTACGGGCGGCGCGGCGCAACGGGCTGTCGGCGGACGAGATCGGCGCGGTGCTGCTCCAGACGGCGGTGTACTGCGGGGTCCCGGCCGCGAACTCCGCGTTCGCCACCGCCCAGCGGGTGCTGGCCGAGGAATCCGGCGCCGCCGAGGGGTGACGCCCCCACCGCCCGCCCTGACGGCGCCTCAGCCCGCGCGTCCCACCGCCAGGGCCTCGCGGGCGCGGGCCACGAGTCCGTCGGCGCCGCACGAGTCGGCGAGTGCCAGGCCCCTTTCCAGCTCGGCCGCCGAGCGGGCCGCGATGCCGTACTCCACGCGGGCGGCGGCGTGCTCGTACTGGCAGGGCGAGGCCTCCAGGTAGGTGACGGCCTGGGCGGCGAGCCGGACCGCGCGCTGCCCGGTCTCCAGGGCGGAGGCGCAGCGCAGGGCCTCTCCTATCGCCGTGTCCGTGCCGAAGCGCTCGGCCTGGCGGCGGGCGTCGGTGGCCAGCCGGGCGGCCCGGCCGGGGTCCTCGGCGGCCAGCGCCCGGGCCAGTTCGGTCGCCCAGGGGACCACCACCGGGTTGTGCCGGCCCCGCGCGGCCGCGGCCTTCTCGGCGGCCTCCAGTTCGTCGACGCCTTCCTTGGTGCGGCCGGTGGCGATCAGCAGGCGTCCGCGGACCGGGCGCGGGTCGGGCAGCACGATCGTCGACGGGTACGGCGGCGCGAATCCGTACTGGTCGGCCACGGTCCGGGCCTCCTCGACGTGGCCGCGGGCGAGCAGGGTGTCGACCAGGTTGCAGGTGGCCGACCAGTACAGCGGCAGCCCGCGGCCCACGCGTTCGGCGATGCGCAGGGATGCCCGCAGGGACTGCTCGGCCTCCCTGAGGCGGCCCCTCCTGCGGTGGCCGAGGCCGACGTAGGCGTGCGCGAGGGCGAGGTGCCCGCCGCTCCAGCCGGCACTCTCGTAGGCGCGCAGAGCTTCAGTGAACAGTGCCTCGGCGCGGTCGAGACGGTCGCTGTAGGCGTAGGAACTGGCCAGCATCATGGGCAGTTCCAGGCCCCACTCGGTGTCGGTCCAGCCCAGTCCGGGGGCGAGGCGGCCGTTGACGAGGGCGCGGTCGCACAGTTCGACGACCTCTTCGGCGCTCTCGCCGTGGGTCATGGCGTCGAAGCCGCGCAGGATGAGCAGGGCGCGCTCGGCGTTGTCGCGGCCGGTGCAGGTGGCGGCGAGTTCGGCCAGGCGCGCGGAGCGGCGGGGTGAGGAGGTCTCGCCCGCGTGGATTCCCTCCCACATGTACTGGGCCGCCTGCAGCCGCAGTCGCGCGGAGGGATCGGGGTTGCGTGCGGCCTCCGCCTCGACGGTGCGCACGGCCTCCTCCAGCTGGTCGTTGTGGAGCAGGGCCTGGGAGAGCCGGAAGACGGCGTCGACGCGCTGCTCGCCGTCCAGTCCCGGCATGGCGAGCGCGGTGCGCAGGTGCCCGATGGTGGTGGCGGGCGCGGTGAGCAGCGTGGCGCAGCCCAGTTCGAAGAGCACGCGCGCGTGGGCGTCGGGCAGCGGCGGCTCCTGCAGGGCGCGTTCGAGGCACCGGCGGGCCGCGTCGGGCGCTCCGACGGCGAGGTGTTCGCGGGCGGCCTCGCGCAGCTGGGCCACGACCTCCTGGTCGTCGTCCGGGTGCACCTTGAGCAGATGGCGTGAGGCGGCCGCAGCGCCGAGTCCGGAGTCGGTGACCAGCTGGGCCGCTATGCCGTGCATGGCGGTGCGCAGCGCGTCGGGGATGGAGTTGTAGACGGCGGTGGCGATCAGCGGGTGGACGAACTCCAGCTCGTCGGCGCCCGGTTGTCCGGCGGAGGCGTCCGGTACGGACAGGATCCGGGCGCCCCGGAGCAGTTCGGCGCAGCGGGCGGCGTCGGCGCGGTCCAGGGTGGCGAGCCTGGCCACCATGTCCACGGTGATGCCGCCGCCCAGGATGGCCGCGGCCCAGGCGAACCGGGTGGAGTCGACGCCGAGTTGCTCCAGGCGGGCGACGAGACCGCCGCCGCGGGCGGAGCGGTTCAGGGCGCGCAGCTCGGCGGCCTCGGCCTCGACGGGTTGCAGCTCGCTGTCCTGCACCTTGGCGAGGAGTTCGACGGTTTCGTAGGGGTTGCCGCCGGTGACGGCCCACACCTCGCGGCAGAAGGCGGCCTCGGCGTGCTCGCCCAGGGTGGCGCGGGTGAGGCCGGCGGTGGCGTCGGGGGTGAGGGCGTTCAGCGGGCCGAGGGGCCGTCCCATGGCGGTGGCCGCTTCCAGGTGGCGGGCGCTGTCGCCGCTGACGTCGCCGGGGCGGCGGGCTATCACGATCAGGACGGAGGTCTCGTCGAGCCGTTCGGCGAGCGCGGCGAGCCAGCGCAGGGTCTCCTGGTCGGCCCAGTGCGCGTCGTCGATCAGCAGCACCAGCGGCCACTCCCGGCGGGCGAGGCGACGGACGGCGGCGACCAACCCGTCGCACACGCCCTGCGGGTCGGCCTGGCGCTCGCCGGGGTCGGCTATGCCGAGCGCGGGGCCGGCGATGTCGTACCAGTCGCCGAGGTACTCGCGGGCCTCCTCGGGGAGCATGGACACCAGGGCGGGCTGGAGCAGTTGGCGCACCACGTTGAAGGGGACGGACCTGAGGGTCTCGCCGCCGCGTGCCGACCAGACGGTGCAGTTGCGGGCCTCGGCGATGCGGCGGGTCTCGGCGAGCAGCGCCGTCTTGCCGACCCCGGCCTCGCCCCGGGCCTCCAGCAGCGTGCCGGGGGACGAGCGGTCCGCGCACAGGACGTCGACCGCGCGCGTGATCGTGGCGACTTCCTCGTCGCGCTCCCAGAGGGAGGCCGAGGCGGCGCCCGTCCGCCGTACCTCCGTCATCCCGCTACCTCCCCGAGTCGCCCGAATGACGTACAGGGCCTGAGCCTAGCCCTCCGAACGCGCCAGTGGTGGGCGCTCCAACGACCAGTTGCCGTGACGGGTGACATGCGGTAAAGCGTGAACGACGCCCCGGGCCCGTCATCAGCGGCGGTGTGGTCGGGCGTCCGTCAACGTCCGGCCGCCGGCGCCTCGCGGCGCGGGCGCCGGCGGCCGGACGAGGCGTACGAGCGGGCCTCTCATCTGGCTTTCACCGACGCCTCATACGGTGGGCCCATGACGCAGGCGACTCCTCCCGGGTGGTACCCGGACCCCGGACAGAAGAATGACGGTCCCGCCACCGAGCGCTGGTGGGACGGAACGGCGTGGACCGACCAGGTGCGCCCGGCGGGAGCGCCCGCCGCATGGACCCCGCCCGCGCAACCGCCGGTCCAGCCTGCGGTCCAGCCGCCGGGGCAGCCACCGGTCCATCCGCCGGTGCAGCACGCCGTGCCCGGGTCCTATCCCGTGCACCCCGGCTACCCGGGCCACCCCGTGCAGCCGCCGTCCGCGCGCCGGCGGCGGCTGCGGACCGGCATAGCCGTCGCGGCGGCCGTGGCGGTGCTGGCCGGCATCGGCGTCGGCGTGTACGCGCTGACCGACGACGGCTCGGGTGGCGGCAGCAGCGCGAGCGGTTCGGAGCAGGACCGGCGCGGACCCGGCGACCGGAACGGCCCCTTCGGAGACTCCGGCGGCGGAAACGGCGGCGGCAACGGCGAACAGCCCGCGCCGGAGTCCCCGGACCCGTCGGAGCCGCCCACGGTCGACAGCGGTTCGGTGACGGACGCGCTCAGCGGGATCAGCCTGCCCATCCCGGACGGCTGGTCCGGACAGGAGTTGCAGGTCGGCGCGCAGGTGACGTCGGACGACTCCTACAAGTGCCCCGGCGACACCACCAAGACCTGCACCAAGGGCGGCGCCTACTCGGCCCCGGCGGAACTGCTGCGGACCAAGGGCGACACCGCGGAGAAGGTCGCGAAGGCCGACATCGCGGCGAACGCCGAGGAGTCCTACGGCGCGGAGTCCTACGGCAAGATCACCTCGCACGACGAACTGGCCGCCGAGGCGGTCACGGTCGCCGGGCAGAAGGGCTACCTGGTCCGCTGGAAGGTGGTCACCGCCAAGGGCTCCGACGGTTTCGTCGAGTCGCTGGCGTTCCCCTCGCCCGCCGACGACGCGCGGATCGTCGTCGTCCGCTTCGGTGTCGACGTCGACCAGGAGCAGAAGGTCATCGACGAGATCACCCGGGGCATCGAGGTGGACGCCTCCGGCGGCGGTGGCAGCGGCCAGGACGTCTGACCCCGGCCCGCCGGTGCCCTCGGGGCACGGCCGGGGAACGGTCCGGCCGACGGGGCCGGACATCGGTCGGCCGGGTGGGGCGCCCTTCCGCTCAGAGGGCGCTCCACCCGGCCGGGGGTGCGCGCCGCCCCCGTCCCCACGGTGCGGCGCGGGCAGGCCACCGTCCAGTCATCCCGTGGACGGCGGCCTGGGTCTTCAGGGGAGGCCGAGCGCCGGCAGCACGACGGCCTCCACGAACCGGACGAGGTACGCCGCGTCGGCCTGCTCGCCCTCCAGGACGGGACGCATCCGCAGCATGCCGAAGAGCTGCGCGGGCACGTACTCCAGCGCCGGGTGGCCGGCCGGGACCTCTCCGCGGGCCACACCGCGCGCGAGGATCGCCCGCAGTGCGGCGATCTCCGGCTCGACGAGCGCCTCGCGCAGGGCGCCCTTCAGTTCCGGGTCCTCCATGACCGCGTGGCCGAGCGCCTGGAGCAGGCCGGTGTCCTTGCCCGTCCCCTCCCCCGCGGCCGCGGCCGCCTGGCGCAGGTCCTCGGCGAGCGACCCGGTGTCGATGTCGGTGAAGCGCATACGGCGGCTGGAGCGCAGCGCGGCGGCCACGAACTGGGGTTTGGTCTTCCACTGCCGGTAGAGCGTGGACTTGCTGCACCGGGTGCTGGCGGCGATGCCCTCCATGGTGACGGCGTCGTAGCCGCAGGAGCGGAGCTGTTCGAGGACGGCGTCGAAGAACTCCTGCTCACGCTCCGGCGTGATCTTGGAGCGGCGCGAGGTGCCCACCGTTTCCGGCCGGTCCGCGTCCTGCGACGTCATCGGCCCTGCTCCTTCTCGCTCGCCCGCGAAGCCGCCTCCGGCCCCGCACCCAGTGTGTCGTATGTCTATCGATACGCCAGTGTACCGGTACACCACCGTATCGGTACACTGGCGTATCGGAACGAGGTCGTATCGATGAGAACCGTCACACGCGCCCCCGTACCCGACGAGCCACACGCACCACCGTCAGCGAAGGGGCCGGGGGATGAATGCCCGCAGCGAGCCTGCACCAGCGGGGCCGGACGCGCCCGCACGCCCACCACTCGTCCGCGAGCTGCTGCTCGTGGCCGGACTCTTCCTCGTGTACAAGTTCGGACGGCAGCTGGCGACGGGACACACCGCCGAGGCCTTCCGCAACGCCCACCACGTCCGGGACTGGGAGCGCGTGCTCCGGCTGCCCGACGAGGGTTCGGTGCAGTCCCTGCTCCTGCACGGCGACACACTGATCCACGTGGCGAACACGTACTACGCCGCCGTGCACTTCCCGGCCACCCTGGCCTTCCTGGTCTGGCTCTACCTGCGCCGGCCCGCGCACTACGTCTGGGCCCGCCGCGTCCTGGCCGCCGTGACCGGCGCCGCGCTGGTGCTGCACCTGCTGTTCCCGCTCGCCCCGCCGCGCATGCTGGGCGCCGCCGGCCTGATCGACACGGCCAGGGTCTTCGGCCCCTCGGTGTACGGTCCGCCGCGCACCGACGCGTTGTCGAACCAGTTCGCGGCGATGCCCTCGCTGCACTTCGGCTGGGCCCTGATGCTGGCGATCGGGCTGATCGTCGCGACGCGGACGCGGTGGCGGTGGCTGTGGCTGCTGCACCCGCTGGCGACGCTGCTGGTGATCGTGGGCACCGCGAACCACTACTGGCTCGACGTGATCGTGGCGACCGCCCTGCTCGGTCTCGCGCTGACGGTGCTCCGGCTGCCGCGGCCGTCGCAGCGGTCGCGGTGCGCCCTGCCCCACCGGCGGGCCGAGGACCGGCCCCGGTCGTCGGCCGAGCGGCCCGAGCTGGTCGGAGCGGGCCGATGAACGCCGCGCTCGTCGCCGTACTGCTGTCCCTCGTCTCCGCCTGTGCCTACGCCGCCGCGGCCGTCGCGCAGGAGCGGCTGGCCGCGCGCGCCTCCGGCGCCGGTCCGCTGCGGATGCTGGTCTCCGGTGCCTGGTGGTGGGCGGTGGCGCTGAACGCCTCGGCCGCGCTGCTGCACGTCGTGGCGCTCAAGTACGGTCCCCTCACCGTGGTCCAGCCGCTCGGGGCGCTCACCCTGGTCGCGGCCGTGCCCCTGGGGGCGCGGCTGGCGGGCCGGCGGGTGAGCGTGGTCGAGTGGCGGGGCACCGGCCTGACGCTGCTGGGGCTCGGGGCGCTGCTGCTCACCGCGTCCGGACCCGCGCCGGACGACGTGCTGAGCGTGCCAGAGGCACTGACGGTCTCCGGTGCGACGGCGGCGCTGATCGGCATGCTCTCGTGGCCCGGCACCCGGCCGGGGCTCCGGCACGCGACGGCGTCCGGCATCGCTTCCGGCGTCGCCTCGGCGCTCACCCAGACCGTGACCGTCGCCGTCACCGACCGGTCGGGTCCGCTGCTCAGCGTCCAGGTGATCGGCGTGGCCGTGCTGGTGGCGGCCTTCGCGACGGGCGGTCTGCTGCTGTCCCAGACCGCCTACCGGGGTGGCCTCGGCGCCCCGCTGGCGGTGGTGACCCTGGCCAATCCGGTGGCCGCCGCGGTGATCGGGCTCGCCCTGCTCGGGGAACGGCTCAGGGGCGGCGCGGGCGGCGTGCTCCTCGCCCTGACCGGCGCGGCGCTGGCCGCCTGGGGTGTGCTCCAGCTGAGCCGGGCGACCCCGGACCCGGCCCCGGGCGGACCCGGCCCCGGGCCCGCCGGATCGGTGCCCGCGCCCGCGATGTCCGGGCCCGCACTGTTCGAGCCCGCACTCTCCGGGCCTTCGGCGCTCCCGCCCGCGGTGTCCGGGTTCCCGGCACCACCCGGGCCGGAGACCGAGGGGCCGGGGCGGGCGGGGGCCGTGCGGGTGCCCGGGCAGCCGGGGCCGGGGCACCTCACACGGCTGTAGTCGCGGCCCTCCCTCGGCCCTGGCCTCAGTCGGTGATCAACGCCGGGTCGCTCACCCCCGGCCTGCCGTTCTCCACGTGACCGGCGAAGCGCCGCAGGAAGGCCGGGTCGGCCTCCGCGGTGACCGTCACGTCGTACCAGCGCAGACTGCCCGCGAGGTCGACGGTGTGGTGCACGGTGGCACCGGGGCGCACGGTGAGGGTCCGGGGGCGGCCGCCGTAGGCGCTCGCGATCCGGAGCCGGGCCGTGCCGGTCCCGGTGTGGGTGACGGTGAGCCGGAGGTCGTCGCCGTGGTGCCGTGCGGTGACCTCGGGCCCGGCGGGCCCGGCCACCCGGTTGGCGCCGCGGAAGACCCTGAGGAAGCCGGCCGGGCCGTGCACGGTCAGGTCGTAGGCACCGCCGGAGTACGCCGAGTTCCAGGTGTCCGCGAGGGTCTTGCCGGCCTCGGTGGTGTACGTCCAGGGGCCGTCGGTGCGGTTGCCCGAGGTGACGAGGAAGGCGGCGCCGGCCCGGGTGCCGGAGGCGAAGGTCAGCGTGAACTTCCCGGCCGCGGTGTCCGGGGCACCGTCCACGTACGGGTCGTAGCGCAGCGGCCGGGAGGGACGCGTCCCGCGCTCCTGCCGGGGCATGCCGGGTTCGGCGGGCGGCGTCGGCCGGTAGGTCGGGTGGCGTTCGCGGTCCGGGGGCTCGTAGGCGTCGGTGTCCGGCAGGCGGGCCGGGCGGCTGTCCGTGCGGGAGAAGTCGAAGGCCGAGGTCAGGTCGCCGCAGATGGCACGGCGCCACGGTGAGATGTTCGGCTCGCGGACGCCGAACCGGCGCTCCATGAAGCGGATCACCGAGGTGTGGTCGAAGGTCTCGGAGCAGACGAAGCCGCCCTTGCTCCACGGGGAGACGACCAGCATGGGCACGCGCGGTCCCAGCCCGTAGAAACCCTCGCGCTGGGTACCGCCGCCCGCGAAGACGTCCAGGGAGACGTCGACGGTGGAGCGGCCCTGCGCGGCGGACTTCGGCGGCAGCGGCGGCACCACGTGGTCGAAGAAGCCGTCGTTCTCGTCGTACGTGATGAACAGGGCCGTCTTCGCCCACACCGCCGGGTTGGAGGTGAGGGCGTCCAGGACCTGGGAGATGTACCAGGCGCCGTAGTTCGACGGCCAGTTGGAGTGTTCGGAGAACGCCTCCGGGGAGGCTATCCAGGAGATCTTCGGCAGCCGGTCCGCCTTCACGTCGGCGCGGAGCCGGTCGAAGTAGCCCTCGCCGCTCTTGGCGTCGGTGCCGGTGCGGGCCTTGTCGTACAGGGGGTCGCCGGGCTTCGCGTTGCGGTACGTGTTGAAGTACAGCAGGGAGTTGTCGCCGTAGTTGCCGCGGTAGGGGTCGTCGATCCAGCCCCAGCCGCCGGCCGCGTCGAGGCCGTCGCCGGTGTCCTGGTAGATCTTCCAGGAGACCCCGGCCGCCTCCAGCCGCTCGGGGTACGTCGTCCAGTCGTAACCGCGTTCGTCGTTGCCGAGGACCGGGCCGCCGCCCCGCCCGTCGTTGCCGGTGTGGCCCGACCACAGGTAGTAGCGGTTGGGGTCGGTGGAGCCGATGAAGGAGCAGTGGTAGGCGTCGCAGACGGTGAAGGTGTCGGCGAGCGCGTAGTGGAAGGGGATGTCCTCACGGGTCAGGTACGCCATCGTGGTGGTGCCCTTGGCGGGCAGCCAGCGGTCGTACTTGCCGTTGTGGAAGGCGTCCTGGCCGTCGGACCAGCCGTGCGGCAGCCCTTCGAGGAACTGCATGCCGAGGTCGTCGGCCTCCGGGTGGAAGGGCAGCACCTCCGTGCCGTCGCCCTTGCGCTGGTGCCACACCGACCTGCCGTCGTCCAGCGTCACCGGGTGCGGGTCGCCGAAGCCGCGGACACCGCGCAGCCTGCCGAAGTAGTGGTCGAACGAACGGTTCTCCTGCATCAGGACGACGATGTGCTCGACGTCCTCGATCGATCCCGAGCGGTGGTTCGCCGGGAGGGCGGCCGCCCGGTCGATGCTCGCGGACAGGGCGCTGAACGCCGTCGTGGCGCCCGCGAGTTGGAGGAATCTGCGCCGGTTGACTTCGGCCATGGGGTGAGGGACCTCTCGCCTTGGGGGGTTCAACCGGCCGGACGGTGCCGGAAGATGACGTAATGCGCGCGAAAGGAGTGTTCCAGGAGCAGCAAACGTCAGGGAAGGGTGCGGTGGCGCTCGTGTGAAAGTCACCGGTACGCGCGGTGTTCCGGGCCCGCCCCCGTTGCGCGCTGACGACCGCTTCCTGGCACCGCTGCCGCGCCATCACTTCGCGGGGCACCGGAGTGCCGCGTGAAGGACGCCTCTCCGTTCAACTGGATTCGCGGACCACGAGTTCGTTCGGCATGATCACCGGCTTCCTGGGGGCGCCCTCGATGAGCGCCAGCAGCAGGCGCACCGTCGCGGTGGCCTGGTCGGCCATGGAACTGCGCACCGAGGTGAGCGCCGGAGTGGTGTAGGCGGCGGCCTCGATGTCGTCGAACCCGACCACGGCCACGTCGTCGGGCACCCGGCGGCCCGCCTGGTGCAGGGTCCGCAGTGCCCCGATGGCCATGAGGTCGTTGGCCGCGAACACCGCGTCGACGTCCGGGTCGTCCTCCAGGAGCTGCCGCATGGCCTCCGCGCCCGACACCCGCGTGAAGTCGCCCAGCGCGACGATCGAGCGGCGGCCGGTGTCCCGCAGGGTCGCGCGGTACCCCTCGAGCCGTTCGCGGGACTCGTACAGGTCCAGCGGCCCGGTGATCGTGGCGATCCGGCGTCTGCCCCGCTGGAGCAGGTGCTGTACGGCCAGCTCCGCACCGCCCGCGTTGTCCAGCGCCACGTACGGGACGTCCGTCGCGGCGGTGCGGTTGAAGGACGCGACGGGCAGGCCCATGCGGGCGAGCGCGGCCGGCAGGGGGTCGGCGCCGTGCAGGGCGACGAGCATCACGCCGTCCACGTGGCCCCCCGCCACGTAGCGCTCCACCCGGGTCCGGCTCTCGTCGGACTCGGCGAGGATCAGCACCACGCGTCTGCCGACGTCCTCCAGCTCCCGGCTGACGGTGCGCACCACGGTGGAGAACAGCGGGTCGTCGGAGACCACGCCCTTGGGCGGGTCGGACACGACCACGGCCACGGCGTCCGTGCGGCGGGTGACCAGGTTGCGGGCGGCGGCGTTCGGTACGTAGCCGAGTTCCCGAACCGCCTGCATGACGACGTCCCGGATCTCTGGCGCGACGGTGGTCTCCCCGTTGACGACTCGGGAGACGCTCGACTTCGACACGCCGGCCCGGGCGGCGACCACCGCGAGCGTGGGTCGTTTCATCGCCTTCCGATCATCGCCTTCCGATCGCCGGTTTCCCGTCGTCCGTGTCCGGTCGTCGAGTTCAGGGAGCGTTCTCCACAGGATGACCTCGGCCCGATCCGCCTGTCAACGACGCTTTCCGTGCACCTGGTCGCCCGTTCTCTGCTTCAACCGGCCGGTATCCGGCGCCGGTCGGCCGGTGGCACGCATGCCGCCGCAATGGATCTCAGGAAGCGTTCCCTGGCACGCGGCACGTGCGTCGGGGGTGTAACAGACCTGTTGCCGAAAGCCTTGACAGGTCACTGTCACCGGCCCATTCTCACCCCTCAGGGAGCGCTCCCTCACCCTTCCCCCATTGAGGAGTCGCCCGTGCATCCCCTGCTCCGCCGCTTCGGCTTACCCGCCCTGGTCGCGGCCGTCCTGCTCACCCTCGTCGGCCTTCCCGCGCCCCGCGCCCACGCCGCCGAGACCCTGCTGTCGCAGGGCCGGCCCGTCGTCGCGTCGAGTACCGAGGACCCGTTCACCGCCCCGGGAGCCGTCGACGGCGACCCGGGGACGCGCTGGTCCAGTGCCTTCTCCGACCCGCAGTGGATCAGGGTCGACCTCGGGGTCCCTGCCCGGATCAGCCGCGTTGCCCTCCAATGGGAGGCCGCCTACGGCAAAACCTTCCAGATCCAGGTGTCGGACGACGCCGTGACCTGGTCCACCGTCCACGAGACGGCGAACGGCACCGGCGGCACCCAGAACCTGACCCTCACGGCCACCGGCCGCTACGTCCGCATGTACGGCACCCAGCGCGCCACCCAATACGGCTTCTCCCTCTGGGAGTTCCAGGTGTATGGCACAGCCGGCACCGGACCGGACCCCGGCGGCGAGGACACCCTGCTGTCCTACGGGAAGACCGGCGCGGCCTCATCGTCGCAGAGCGACGGCAACTGCTGGGAGTGCACACCGGCGCGGGCCTTCGACCGCGATCCGGCCTCCCGGTGGGCGACCGGCCCCACCACCGGCTGGACCGACCCCGGCTGGATCTCCGTCGATCTGGGCGCGACCGCGCAGATCACCAGGGTCGTCCTGCAGTGGGACCCCGCTTACGCCAGGTCCTTCCAGATCCAGGTCTCGCCCAACGGCACCGACTGGACGCCGATCTACTCGACCACGTCCGGCACCGGCTTCAAACAGACCCTGGCCGTCTCCGGCACAGGGCGCTACGTCCGCATGTACGGCACCGAACGGGCCACCCCTTACGGCTACTCCCCATGGGAGTTCCAGGTCTACGGCACCGGAGGCGCTCCCGTCCCGGCGCCGCCGCTGCCGCCGGACCCAGGGCAGCCGCCGCGGCTGGTGTGGAGCGACGAATTCGACGGGGCCGCCGGCGGCAAGCCCGACCCGGCGAAGTGGCGCGCCGACCCCGGCACCGGCCAGAACGGCGAGCTGCAGTACTACACCGACCACCAGAACGCGGCGCTCGACGGCGGCGGCCACCTCGTCATGGAGGCCCGCAAGGAAGCCAGCCCCGGCCGGTCCTGCCCGCCCGACCCGCTGACCGGCAGCACCACCTGCCAGTACACCTCGGCCCGCATGAACACCGGCGCCACGTTCCAGTTCACCTACGGACGCGTCGAGGCCCGCATCAAGGTGCCCAAGGGCAACGGGCTGTGGCCCGCCTTCTGGATGATGGGCGCCGACTTCCTCACCGGGCGGCCGTGGCCGTACAACGGCGAGGTCGACATCATGGAGATCCTCGGCAAGGACGTGAAGACGGCCTACTCGACCGTCCACGCGCCCGCCTACAACGGTGGAGGTGGGATCGGCTCGCCGTACCGGCTGCCCTCGGGCGCCGACTTCTCGGACGACTACCACACCTGGGCCGCCGACTGGAACAGCAAGGGCATCGTCTACAGCCTCGACGGGCGCACCGTGTTCACCCTGGACAAGGACGAGGTGGAGCGTACGCGCGGGCCCTGGATCTTCGACCACCCGCACTACATGATCCTCAACCTCGCGGTCGGCGGCGACTGGCCCGGCCCGACCGACGCGTCGACGCCGTTCCCCTCCCGGCTGCTGGTCGACTACGTGCGCGTCTACCAGTAGGACGGCCGACACCCGGCCCTCGTACCGGTTGTACCGGCCCCTTGTCGGGTCCGGCCCGGACACCTCGGTTCCGGGCCGGACCATGGCCGCACCACGCCACACCCCCTCCGATGGGAAGTGACATGCGCAGACACCCCGTACACCTCCATCGCTCACACCTCCGTCCCTTGCTGATCGGTG
The DNA here is from genome assembly GCF_004364245.1 of Streptomyces sp. BK208. GTDB lineage: Bacteria > Actinomycetota > Actinomycetes > Streptomycetales > Streptomycetaceae > Streptomyces. Next base: position 1,002,837 of record NZ_SOAV01000001.1, read on the forward strand.
CCCTGGCGATCGCCCTGGCCGCCGCCCTCGGCATCACCCTCGGCGCCCCCGCGGCGCGGGCCGCCGACGTCACCGTCCAGGCCGAGTCCTACGCGGCGCAGTCCGGCGTCACCCTGGAGACGACCGGCGACATGGGCGGCGGACAGAACGCCGCCTTCCTCGCCGACGGCGACTGGATGCGCTTCGACCAGGTCGACCTCGGACCCGCCGGCCGCCTGACGGTGTCGGCTCGCATCGCCGCCGCCACAGGCAGCGGGTCCGTCGAACTGCACACCGGTTCCCTGACCGGCCCCCTGCTCGCCGTGATCCAGACCGGCCCCACCGGGGGCTGGCAGACCTGGGCGACGCGCAGCGCCGACGTCACCACCCATCCGACCGGCGTCCAGACCGTGTTCGCGGTGCTGCGCAGCACCACGCCCGGCGACTTCGTCAACATCAACTGGTTCTCGTTCGCCGGCGGCGGCGACGGGCCCGCGCCGGGCTGGGTCGATGTCGACCAGACCAAGTGGCAGGCCCAGCTCGCCCAGTTCCGGGCGATGACCCCGGCGCCGGTGCTCGGCAACGCCGTGCGCGTCCCCGAGTTCAACGCCACCTGCACCTACAGCCATTCCAAGCCGGACGACCCGATCGTCGTCCCCGGCCTGCCCGGCGCGTCCCACATGCACAGCTTCTTCGGCAACAAGAGCACCGACGCGTTCACGACCACCCAGAGCCTGCTGAGCAACACCGGCACGACGTGCACACCCGCCAAGGACCTCTCGGCCTACTGGATCCCCACGCTCTACGAGCGCGGCAAGGCGGTCGAACCCGACGGGATGATCGTCTACTACGGGTCGCGGCTGCCCGACCCCACGGCGACCATGCCCTTCCCGGAAGGGTTCCGCATGATCGCGGGCAACGCCAAGCTGCAGGTGGCCACCCCGGCCGGCTCGCCCAACCAGTTCTGGTGCGCCGGAGCCGGCGGCGAGATCGGCCGCAGCGCCGACGGCAACTGGCCGCGGTGCGCCTCCACCGCCAAGCTGGTGTACCAGCTGGTCTTCCCGGACTGCTGGGACGGCAAGCACCTCGACAGCCCGGACCACAAGTCCCACGTCGCCTTCACCTACGACGGCAAGTGCAGCGGCGCCTACCCGGTCGCCATCCCCTCGGTGTCGTTCGTCATCAGCTACCCGACCAGCGGGAGCGCCGACGGGTTCAGCCTCGCGTCGGGCATGGCCTCGTCCATACACGGTGACTTCTTCAACGCCTGGGACACCGCGGCCCTCGGGCAGCGTGTGAAGGACTGCATCGTGCAGAGCGCCAAGTGCAACTCAGCCGGAACGTTCTGACCCGGCGGACGGCGGCCGCCCTTCTCCTGGGCATGGCGGTCGCCGGCTGCACCTCGCAGCCGGCGGCCGACAGGCCCGCGCCCGCCGCCTTCAACGACACCGACACGGCATGGATCCAGCTGATGATCCCCATGAACGAACGGGCCTCGCTGCTCACCGACTTGGCCCCCGCCCACGCGGGTCGCCCGGTTCTGGCCGACTGGGCCGAGGAGGCAGGAAGGAGAATGAAGAGCGAACTCGCCGACCTGCGCGAGCTGTTGGCGGCCCCGGGAGTTCCCGACACCCGCCCCCACGAGGGGCACAACATGCCGGGCATGGTCACTCTCGACACGGTGCGCAGGGCGAGAGCGGTGCGGGGAGAAAGCTTCGACCGCCTCCTCGCCGGCAGTCTGCGCGCCCATCTGGTCCAGGTCCGCATGCTGTGCGCGAGCGAACGCACCGCAGGAAGTTCCGAGCGGGCGACGGGCCTGGCCACCGTCGTCGAACGGAGCGTGGCCCAGCGCATCACCCGGCTCGACGCCCTGACGGGCGGCGACGGCGGCGGGTAGCCGGCGGCTGCGGGCCGAGCGCTTCGACCCACGCGTGAGCAGGGATTCCTCTGGGAATGGGTCAGGATCATGACAGAGATCCTCACGACCACGCCCCGCCCCGCTCGTCCGCTGCGCCAGCTCCTCGCCGCCTCCGTCGGCAACGCCGTCGAGTGGTACGACTGGTACGCCTACACCTTCCTGGCCACCTACATCGCGGACCAGGTCTTCCCCGAGAGCGCGGACAACTCGCTGGTGCCGCTGCTGTCGACGTTCGCCGTGTTCGCGGTGGGCTTCTTCATGCGGCCGGTCGGCGGGCTGCTGATGGGCGCGATCGCGGACCGGCGGGGGCGGCGCGCCGCGCTGACCGTCACGATCCTGCTGATGGGCGGCAGCAGTCTGCTGGTCGGGCTGACCCCGACGTACACGGCGGCCGGGGTGCTGGCCCCGGTGGTCCTGGTGCTGGCACGGCTGCTCCAGGGGCTTTCGGTGGGCGGTGAGTTCGCGGCGTCGACGACCTTCCTGGTGGAGTCGGCGGGGCCCGGCCGGCGCGGCCTGTTCTCCAGCTTCCAGTACGTCTCGACCACGGCGGGGCAGCTGGTGGCCTCCGGGCTCGCGACGCTGCTGGTGGACACGCTGAGCGAGGACCGGATGAACGGCTGGGGATGGCGGGTCCCGTTCGTGTTCGGCGCCGTCCTCAGCCTGGTCGGCTTCTGGATCCGGCAGGGCGCCCAGGAGACCCGCAGCACCGAGCAGCAGCGGGCGCCGCGGCCCGCCCTGTTCGAGGCACTGCGCCGTCATCCGCGCGAGTCGCTGCTGATCTGCGGCATCACCGCGGGCGGCACCATCGCCTACTACACGTGGACGTCGTACCTGCCGACGTACGCCGAACTCGACGCGGGCGTCGCCAAGTCGGACGCGCTGCTCGCGGGGACGATCTCGCTGGCCTTCTTCGGGCTGCTCCAGCCGCTCGGCGGCATGCTCTCCGACCGGTTCGGGCGCCGCCCCCTGCTGCTCTTCTTCGGCGTGGGGTTCTCGCTGCTGAGCGTGCCGCTGCTGCACTCCCTGCGCGACTCCTTCGCCGTGCTGCTGCTCGTGCAGTGCGCCGGCATGGTCCTGCTGACCGGCTTCACCTCCATCAGCGCCGCCGTCAACGCCGAGGTCTTCCCGCCCCGGGTGCGGGCGGCCGGCATCGGCTTCCCCTACTCGCTCACCGTGGCGCTGTTCGGCGGCACGGCGCCGTACGTGGGCACGCTCTTCAAGGACCTGGGCCACTCCGGGCTCTTCCCCTGGTACGTCGCCGTCCTGTGTCTGCTGTCCTCGCTGGTGTACCTGCGGCTGCCGGAGACGGCGCACAAGGAACTGGAGCGCTGACGGCCCGGGCGACCGAAGGACGGCGAGAATGTGCGGGCCGTCGCCGACCACCACGATGTCCCGCAGTGCCGTGCACTCGGCGGCGTGCCGGTCCAGCGACTCGGCGAAGCGCTGGAATGCGAGCACCTCGGGCCGGTCCCGTATCTCCGCCGACAGGGCGCGCTCCCACGTCCCCTGCTGCCGGCCAACCCATCGGCTCTTCGCCTCTCCTCACCACCAGGACTCGCGGCACAGCAGGTGCGGCGGCCCTCGATCGGCACGCTCCGCTGCAACGTTGGCCAAAGACCAGGGGTGCCCACCGGCAGTGCCGGACGGCGCCGGGCGCGGTCCTTTCGCGCCAGATTGCACAACGACGGTTTTCGGCCGGGTCCGTCCCCGGTCGCGCCCCGTTCCGTTCCGGCCGGGCCGGCGAGCGGGGCCCGCCCCGGCGGGCGGGACACCGCCCTGGCCAGGCCGCCCGGGTCCGGTGCGCGGAGACGACGGCCGCCCACCGGCTCCCGAACGGGCCGGCACCGGCCCCGGATCGGTGTGTTATCCGCCCTTCTTCACGCGCACACCCGTCCCTCCCGTCCCCCGACAGGGCCGCGACGACGGCGAATTGGCTTCGCTGCGGTTCGCACGGGCGTACGTGTCGTGTTCCACCGTCCCGCACCGGGGCACATGGCCCGTGGCGCGGGGGCGCGCGAAGCCGGCGGTCCGAACGGGACCGCCTTCGACATGGGGTGGGGCAGATGGTTCGTACTGTCGTGGTGCACGACGAGGAGCTGCTGCGGTCGGCGTTGGTGCAACTGCTCAGATCCGACGACACGCTGGAGGTGTCCGCGCAGTGTCCCGACGCGGACGGTCCGCAGGGCGAGGCCTTACCGGCGGACGTCTGCGTCGTGGACGGGGAGTGCCTGACGGGGCCGGGCGACGCACGGTCCGCGCGCCTGCGGGCCCGCTGCGGGGACCGGCTCGTGGTCCTGGCGACCGCCAAGCGGCCGGGCGTGCTGCGGCGGGCGTTCGACGGGGGTGCCCTGGGGCTGGTCGACAAGAACGCCCCGGCCCACCGGCTGATCACCGCGGTGCACACGGTCGCCAAGGGCGAGCGCTTCCTGGACGAGACGCTCACCGTGGCACTGCTGGAGGGGGCGGCGATGCCGCTGACCACACGGGAGCTGGGCGTGCTCACCCTGGCCTCCCAGGGATCGCCGATCGCCGAGATAGCGGCGCGCCTGCACCTGTCCCGGGGCACGGTCCGCAACTACATGGCCACGGCGATCCGCAAGGTGGGCGCCCGCAACCGGGTCGACGCGATCCGCATCCTCCAGAGCGCCGGCTGGACGTGAGGCGACCGTCGCCGCGCTCGCGGGCCCGGACGGCGGGCCGCTGTCACATCGGCCGGGGCTGCGCCCCGTTCCAGTGGCCCGTCAGGTCCCGGTAGAGCGGCGACCGGCCCAGCAGTTGCTCGTGCGTGCCGCACTCCGCCCCCACGCCGTCCAGGACCAGCGTCCGGTCGGCGCGGACGGCCGAGGACAGGCGGTGTGCCACCACGAGCAGCGTTCCGGGCCGCCGCGAGAGGGCCTCCTCGGCGCGGGCCTCGGACGCCGGGTCGAGATGGCAGGTGGCCTCGTCGAGCAGCAGCAGGGGGGCCGGCGACAGGTACGCGCGGACCAGCGCGAGCAGTTGCCGCTCCCCCGGCGAGAGCTCGGCGGGCCGCACCGGGCCGTCCAGCCCGCCCAGCCTCTCGACCAGGGGTCGCAGACCGAACGCCGCCACCGCCGCGTCGAGTTCCTCCCGGCGCGCGTCGGTCCTCAGGTACGCGAGGTTTTCGCCGACCGTGCCGGTGAACACGTACGCCTCCTGCGGGACCAGGGTCCGCAGGGCGGCCAGCTCACCGGCGGGGCGCCCCGTCACCACGTCTCCGGCCACCCTCACCTCGCCGCCGCTCGGTGCGAGGGTTCCGGCGACCAGGCGGGTCAGGGTCGACTTGCCGATGCCGCTCGGGCCGACGACTGCGAGGTGTTCACCTGGGGCGACGCACAGGTCGAGCGAGTCGAGCACGGGGTCGGCGCGGACCCCGTAGGAAAGGGTGACGGACCGCAGTTCCACCGCCGGGGCCGCCGCGGCCGCCGGTTTCGCCTGGCGTGGCAGCGGGTGGGCGCGGCGGGCCGGTGGCCTGGCCCCGTCGTCGCGGGCGCGGCCCGGGGCCGCGGTGCCCGCCCGGGGGTCCGCGGTACCCGGGGCGTCGATGGTGTCCGGCTCCGGGCCGAGGATCCGGTCGAGGACGACCAGCAGCCGGGACCCGGCCGCGCCCAGCGCGGTCATCAGCGTGTGCAGGGCGGGCAGCAGGGACTGCGCGAGGTAGGTGAACGCGCCGAGCAGCGCCCCGGCGCTCACCCCTCGCCCGCGCAGCCACGGCACCGCCACCAGCAGCGCGAGCACCGGCAGGTGGCCGGCGACGCCGAGCGCCACGGTGCGCACCGCCGCCCATCCGGCCAGCGTCCGGGCCTGCGCGGCGGCCTCGGCGACCAGGTCCGCGCCGTGCCGCTCGGCCCGGGGGCCGGTCCCGCAGGCGGCGAGGTCCCGCAACGCCGTGCGGGCGCGCGCCGCGTGGTCGCCCAGGGCCTCGTCGGCGGCCAGGGCACGGCGCTGGGCGGCCGCCATGGGCCGCAGCGTCACCAGGAACAGCGCGAGACCCGCCGCGAGGGGCGGCAGGACCACGACGAGGAGAGCCGGATGCAGGGACAGCAGGCCGAGCAGCGCGCCGGCCGCGGTGAAGACGAAGGAACGCAGGGTGAGGACGAGACCGGCGAAGCTGTCCCGGGCGATCTCGACCTGGTTGCTCAGCCGCGAGACGGCCGCCCGGTCCGTCCCGCCGGGTGCGGCCGGCGCCGCCGGGGCCATGGACCGGTCGACAGCGCGCCGCACCAGTCCGTCCCGCAGCGGCTCCGTCAGCCCGGCCAGCTGCGCGAACACGCCCCGGACGACCGGGGCGCCGGACACCACGGCGACCAGGGCGACGCCGAGCCACAGCATCCCCCTGCGCGGTTCCCCCGCCAGGAACCCCTCGTCGACGGAGCGGGCGACGCCGTGGCCCACCAGGAAGGCCTGCGCCGACTCGGCCAGCGAGAAGAGCCCGAGCCGCACCAGTACGCCCTTGCGGTGCGCGAGGAAACGCCGCGCCGGCGGCGCGAGGCGGCGCAGCGCCCCGGCCCCGGGTCCCCGGGTCCCCGGGTCGTCCGGTGCCGGGGCGCGGAGGTGCCCGGCGGACGTCACGGACGCACCTCCTCGGGCTCGTGACGGCGATGGGGCCCCGCGTCCGCCCTCGTGCCTCCCGTCCCGTCCGCGTCCGCGTCGGCGTCGGCGTCGGCGTCGGCGTCGGCGTCGGCGTCGGCGTCGGCGTCGGCGTCGGCGTGAGCACCGGTGCCGGCTCCGGCTCCGAAGACCGCCCGGTAGCCGGCCGTGTGCCACAGTTCGCGGTGGGTACCGACGGCGCGCACCTCCCCGTCCTCCAGCCAGAGCACCAGGTCGGCCCGGTCCGCGACCGACGGGCGGTGCGCGACCACGAGCCTGGTGCCCGGCCGCACCGAGCGGCGCAGTGCCAGGTTCACCTCGTGCTCCGTGGCGGTGTCCAGACTGGAGGTGGCGTCGTCCATCACCAGCAGCCGCCCGGCGTGCGCGAACGCCCGTGCCAGCCCGAGCCGCTGGTGTTCGCCGCCCGAGAGGGGCGCCTGCGGCAGCGGGGTGTCGTAACCGCCCGGCAGCCGGCGTACGAAGCCGTCGGCGCCCGCCGCGCGGGCCGCGCGCCGTACGTCCTCGCGCGACAGCCGCCGCGGTCCCGCGGCGACCGCTTCGGCGACGGTGCCCTCCCCCAGGACGGGGCGTTCGAAGGCGTACGCCACCTCGCTGCGCAGCGCCTCGCGGGTCAGGTGGTCGAGCCGGACGCCGTCCAGCAGCACGTGTCCCTCGTCGGGGTCGATCAGCCGCCCCGCCAGGGCGGCCAGGACGGACTTGCCCGCACCGCTGCGGCCCACGACCGCGACCGTGCTGCCGCCGGGCACCCGCACGTGGTCGGCGCGCAGCACCTGTCTGCCGTCGCGCAGCACGCGCACGGAGCGCAGGACCAGCTCTCCGGGTCCGTCCGGGGGCAGGCGCAGGGTGCCGTACTCCGACGCGGGCATCCGTTCCAGCTCCAGGGTCCGGTTCCGGGCCTCGCGGGCCCGTACGATCGCCCCGAGCAGGGACGCGGCCGCGCCGACGCCGGCGGTGAGCTGGGCGTACCGGCCGACGGCGAGCAGGTCCCCGACGCTCAGGGCGCCGGCCGCGAGGCGCAGCCCGCCGACGGCGGTGGCGACCAGCGTCAGCAGCGGGACCAGGACGCCGCTCCTGCCGAGGGCCCGTCCGTGCAGCGCCCACATGTGCCGGCCCTGGGCGGCCAGTTCCGTCAGCGGCGCCAGGATGCGGGCGCGCTCCCGGTCGCCGGTTCCGGCGGCGGTGACGGTGGCGGTGCCCTCCAGGGCTTCGAGGAGCCGCGAGGCGATCAGGGACTGGGTGCGCTGGTAGGCGGCGACGGTGGCGCCCGTGTCGCGGGCGAAGGAGCGCAGCACCAGCGCCAGGGCGGGCAGGCCGGCCAGTACGGACAGGGCCACCCACACGTCGACGAGGAACAGCGCCACGAGTGCGCCCAGCGGGGTGATCAGCGAGGCCGCCAGCGCCGCCCGGGCCGCCGGGGCGCCGCCCGCGTCCGCGGCGTTCAGGGTCACGCGGGTCCCGACGTCCCCCGGCGGATGCGGGCGGGCGTGTTCGGGTACGGCGCGCAGCAGGCCGAGCAGGGCACGGGAGCGGACGGACGCCGTCCAGGTGGCGTTGCAGCGGCCGGTGAACAGGGCGGTCGCGCCGTCCAGCAGCAGTTCGCCCAGGAGCAGCCCGGCGCTCAGCGGGAGCCACCGGCCCGCGTCGCCCTCGCGCAGCAGCAGGTCCAGGGTGCGGCCGAGGACGAAGGGCTGGGCCACGGCGGCCGCGGCCGCTCCGACCGAGCACAGCAGCACCAGTGCCGCCAGGGCGCGTCCGGGCGCCGAGCCGTCGGTCCCGTTCCGCGTACCGGGCGCGTGCCGCGCCACGGGCGTGCTCGTGCGCACCGGTGAAACACCTCCGTACGTCCCGCGCGGACAGGCGTCGGCGCCCCGGGCCGGAACCCGGGGCGCCCGCGCCCGGCGACATGGCTCAGCACGTCGCCGCGGTCTGGAACTCGTGCGTCAGTTACAGGTGGTGATGCTCAGGCTGCTGTCGCCGCAGAGCAGGAGGCTCGCGCGGCTCCCGGTCTCGACGTCGCCCATGGCCTCTTCCTTCGGGGTCTCCATCGACTGCAGGTCAAACAGGTTCATGTCATCTTCCTTTCGTCCGGCAACGGTGTTCTTCTCACGACCCCGGGTGGGGCCGAGTCAGGGGGGCCGCCGCTGGGCGCGGCGGCGGAAGGAACGGCAGCGTGGCCCGCGTGTCGCCCAGTACGGAGGCGACGGCCAGCAGGCATCCGGCCGTTCCGGTGGAGAGGTCCATGGACAGGCGCATCATCTGCTCGCCGGGGAAGGCCAGCCGGTCGCGGTAGGACATCGCGTGCCAGGACAGGGCGTCGAGTTGGCGCCGTACGGCCTCGGGGCCGGTCCCGGGCACCGCGGCCGTGGTGCGGCCCAGGTACAGGACCATGCCGGCCACGCCCCGGTAGAGGCCCGGCTGGGCGTAGAACATCGCCTGGGCCGCGGCCACGATCTCGGTCCTGGCCCGCGCGAACTCCTCGTCCGGCCGGTGTGCCAGGTAGTCGTCGAGGACCATGCCGATGCCCACGCTGCCGGCGCCCAGATAGGGCATGGTGCGCCAGCCCTCGTCGACCTGCAGGGCGCCGCCCGCGCCGACGACGCAGCGGTCGAGGTCCTGGCGCAGCGCGTCGTGGGCCAGGTCGAGGAACGCGGAGTCCCGGGTGCGTTCGAACAGGCGCAGGAAGAGCAGCGCACGCCCCGCGCCGCCGTGCAGCAGTCCGGCGCGGGCGCGGCCTCGGCTCACGCGTCCCGGGGATCCGCCGTCGGCGGCCAGCTCGGCGCAGCGCAGGGCCGCCGAGTGCGGCGCGCTCTGGCCGGTGGTCGCGGCCAGCGAGTCCAGGGCCAGGCCGAGGCCGGCGGCACCGCCGTGCAGGTCCGGGCCCAGGTGGTCGAAGGACTGCTCGAGGAGGAGTTCGGTGAGGTCGAGGGCGCGGTCGCGGTGGCCGAGACGCTCCAGCGTCCAGGCGACGCCGGCGAGCCCGTCGTGGAAACCGAGCGGCATGCCCGACGGCGGCTGCTTGGTGCGTTCCAGCAGCCACTGCTCGCCGTCCTCGTCCCGTCCGGCCCCGCTCTCGGCCAGGGCGTACAGCACGCCCGCCGCACCGTGGGCGAACGACAGCCCGCCGCCGGCCGTGGCGAACTGCGCGATGTCACCGGGGAAGAGACGGTCGGTGCGGGTGGGTGTGGCGGAGGCGAGGATCGCCCCGGCCATGGAGTCCCGGCTGCGCGGCCAGTCGTCCGGACGGACCGGCGCCACCGGTCCCGCGGGGCGTGGCCCGGCCGGGGGCGAGGGACGCCGCGTCGCCGGGGCCGCCCCGGCACGCGAGCCCCGGTCGTCCCGGGTGACCTCGTCGTCCCGGACGACCTCGTCGGACCGGGTGACCTCGTCGTCCCGGGTGACCTCGTCGTCCCGCGCAGCCTCGGCGGACCGCGTGATCTCGTCGACCGCCGCGTCCAGGAAGGCCCGGTCCACCGGGAAGTGCTCCGCCACCACGTCCGCGAGGTGGGCCGCCTTGCGCCGGTCGATCGCCAGCAGACTGGTGAGCGGGAGGAAGAGCGCGAGCCGCAGGCAGGCCAGGGCGTACCGGTCCACCGCCACACCACGCCGGTCGGACGGTGCCACGAACCCGGGGTTCGCCACGGTCTGCCGGCCGGGTTCGTCGACGCGGTGGGCGGCCTCGAAGTCCAGCAGGGCGACGCTGTCGTCGTCCCGGATCATGATGTTGAACAGATGCAGGTCGTTGAAGACCACGCCCCGGGCGTGGACGTCCTCGACGGCCCGCTCCACCCGCGCGTGGACGTCGAGCGCCCAGGCGGTGTACTCGGCCAGTCTTCGTTCGCCTGGGTCGGCCTCGATGAGCGGGTGGCGGCGGGCGAAGAAGGTGTTGAGCGGCTTGCCGTCGATGTGCTCCAGGACCAGGAAGTGGTGCTCGCCGACCGTGAGGTGGTCGAGGACCTCGGGCGTGCAGTCGAGGCCGGACAGCTGCTCCAGCGCCCGTCGTTCGCGGTGCAGCCGGGCCACGGCGTCGGCGCCGTCGGCCGCAAGCCCGGCGTGCGGACGGGCCTCCTTGAGGACGACCTGCTCACCGGTGCGGGTGTCGCGGGCGAGGTAGACGCCGCCGCCGTTGGAGAAGTGCAGCGCCGACTCGACGGTGTACGGCATGTCGGTCACGGTCACCGCGGAGCGGGCGTCGAGGTGCGGGCGCAGGAAGGCGGGCGGGTCGACCCAGTCCGGGACGCGGAAGACCGGGCCGCGCGGGTCGGGCACCAGCACGCCGTCGGGGCGGGCCACGGCCGGCCGCAGTTCCCCGTCCGCGTCGTAGCAGTCGCGGCGGGTGAAGCCGCCGTAACGGACGTGCACCGGGCCCTCGCCGATGCGCAGGTCGCTCAGGATGTGCGGCCCGGGCTCGCCGGCCAGCAGGCCGGACAGCTCCCCCACGAGCCGTTCGAACTCCGCCTCGTCCGCCGGGTACACGGTGACGAACTTGCCGCTGCCGGCCCGGTCCGCGTACTTGGCGTTGCGCTGGTGCAGCAGGTAGCGGCTGGGCACGAACTTGAAGGCGATCCGGCCGGTGACGCAGTGCCGCCACACGCGGTCGAGCACGGACTCCGCGTTGTCGAGGCAGGCGGAGACGTGGATCTTCCACCCCTGGGCGGGCAAGTCGGTGTCGACCGGGCGCAGCGCGAGCCAGTCCCCGCTCTCGTGGCGCTGCCACCCGTCCGGCACGGGCGAGGCCGCCAGAGCGTACCGGGAGCGCGAGGCACCGGTCCGGGGAGACGTGCGGTGCGGGGCGTCGTAGAAGTGCGGATCCGCGTCGCAGTACACGGCGTAGCCCTTGTTCACGCCTTCTCCCTCCCACCGGTCGCTGACGGAGATGACGCTGTCACGCGGCGTACCGCGCCGCACAGTTGCCGCTGTCATGACTCCGGCGTGCGGAACGCACGGGTAACTTCGCGGGAAGGGGCGCCCGGAGCCCGTGGAGGGAGCGGTTCGGCGTCCAGGCGTCTGCTCCCCGTCCGCTGTCCCCGGCGTGACGAACGACGGTCGCTGGTAGGGGAACCGCGCGGGATCGCCGGCCTCGCCGGACATCGCGAGGACGGCCGGTGACCGGTCAGTGGGAGTGTGACCCGCCGTTCACTCGGCGGTGGGGACCACCCTCAGGTGGGCGGTGGTCCGGCCGGCCCGCGGTGACCGCTGCACGGTGCGGCGCGGTTCGCGCAGGACCAGCGTCACCCGGGTGCACTCCAGCTCCTGGAGGGTCCCGGAGGCCTCCATGACGACGCGGCATTCGGTGGTGCCCCGGCGCGGGTCGGGGTGGTGCAGCGGCCGTACGGCACCGTCGTGTTCGACGGCGCGCGCGCCCACGGCCCGGACCCAGTGCGGCAGGCCCTGGCGGTAGGCGGCCTCCATGATCGGGTCCTGGGCGATGTCGCGCCGCACGGCCTGCAGACCGGGGTCGTGGCCGTACCGCTCCAGGGTCGCGGCGAAGTGCGCCAGCATGGGCAGGCACCAGCTCGACTCGTGCTCGCCGAGGACGGTGGAGGCGTCCGGGTGGAAGAGGACGAACCTGAGGAAGTTGTCGTCGGGCATGGCCGTCGGATGCGGTCCGGCCCCCTGGAAGAGTGTCCGGAAGGCGCCGTTGGCCAGCACCACGTCCCAGCGGTGGTCGACGACGAAGGAAGGGAAGGGGACGGCCTCCAGGAGCGCGGCGTAGTCCTGGAGATAGGCCTGGGCCTCGGGGGTCGTGGGGGTGGGCCGCGGCGCCGACCGCTGCCCTCCTGCCTGAAATGCCATCGGGAGGTCACCCCTCTTGCCTATGCGGCCTTCTCGCGGCGTCCCGCATCCTGGCGCCCTGACCTGCCGCGTGTCAACTATCGTGGCATTTCGTGCCTGTTGACGGCTGAAATAGGCCACAGTTGTGGCGATACCTGGATGTGAGTTCGAGCGGCAGGCTAATCTCCGGGAAGTTCACGGCAACTGCTTGTGAGAAGCCTGTGAGGCTCGTGAGAGACGTAGGAGAGCTGTCGGTGACGGGTGGCTTCGAAGGTCCGGGTGCCCTGCCGACCACCACGCTGGCCGCCGTAGTCGCCCGGGTCGGCACGCTCGCGGACCGGCTCGGCGTGGCGCACGGCGAGGTCTTCGACGTGGGCCGGCTGAGCGCCGCCTCCGGGGTGCCCGAGCCCGTCGTCGGGGCGCTGCTCGGCGGCCGGCCGGCCGGCGAACCCGATGTCCAGACCAGGTTCGTGCAGCGGCTGGACCTGCTGCGCCGCACCCGGCTGAAACCGAACGGCCGCAGGTACACCCAGCAGGAGATAGCCGACGGCGCCGGGATGTCGCGGCAGCAGGCCGGTGCGCTCATCAACGGCGACCGGCGCCCCACCATGGAGCACTGCGACGCCATCCAGCGCTTTTTCCGGGTGCACGCCGGATTCCTCACCGCCGAGGATCCCGAGGCGCTTTCGGGTGCCCTGCAGCGCACCGAGCAGGAACTGCTGCAGCAGCTGGCCGACCGGGAGCGGGAGGCGGCGGCCGCCGAGTCCGACCCGCTGGAGCGGCTGCTGCAGGACCACGGCGTGCGCGGCATCGCCTGGCGGGCCGCGCAACTGCCCACCGACCAGCACCGCGACAAGGTCGCCGAGTGGCTGGACATGCTCCTGGAGAGCGTGCAGCGGCCCGAGTCGTGAGCCTGTGGCGCGCCCGGCCGCGCCGATGGGCCCGATCGGTGCGCGGGAGCCGGGGCACGGGCGCGGCCGGAGGGGATTGTCAGTGGCGGGCGGCAAGCTGGGAGGGTGCCACCGCCGTGCGGGGGCGCGTGACCGCTGACGTCGTTTGGGGAGAGCCGACCGATGACCACCGCCGTGCTGACCGATCACGAACGCACCGCCGTCCAGGCCTACTTGCGGCTCTTGCACACCGTGCGGGCCGGTTTCGACACCGGGGCGGGCCCCGGCGGTCCTCCCCGGCCGCCCGTCGTCCCGCCCTCCGTGCTGGCCGAGGCGGAGCAGGCCCTGGAGGCGGCGGGCCTGACGGGGAACGAGGAGGCGTTCTTCCGGCTGCTGCGCGACTGGTGTCCGTCTGCCTGACCGGGAGGGCGGGCCCGGTCCGCCGTCAGGTGTGCGGGACCGTGATCGCCGTGGTGACCAGACCGTTGCGGGCGGACCACTGGCCGGTGAAGTGCGTCAGGCGCCGGCCGCCCACGGTCGGTCCCGCCACCAGGAGGGCGGCGCGCAGGGTGCCCCGGCGCACGTCGGCCGGGTCGACGGAGATCTCGATGTCCGCCTCCGAGAAGTCCAGCCACTTCCCGGTGAGGGGGAACCACGCCTTGTAGACCGACTCCTTGGCGCTGAACAGCAGCCGGTCCCAGGGGAGGCCGGGCCGTGCCTCGTCCAGCCCGCGCAGGCGCGCCGTCTCGGCGGGCAGGGCGATGCTCTCCAGGACTCCGTCGGGGAGCGGCCCGTCGGGTTCGGCGTCGATGCCGAGCGAGGCCAGGTCGGTCAGCCGGACCAGGGCGGCGGCGCAGTAGGCCTCGCAGTGGGTCATGCTGCCGGTGAGCCCGTCCGGCCAGCGCGGGGCCCCGCGTTCGCCGGTGAGCACGGCCTGCGGGGGCACGCCGAGCTTCTCCATGGCCCGGCGGGCGCAGGACCGTACGACGGTGAACTCACGGCGCCGCTTGGCGACCGCGCGTGCGACGATCGCCTCCTCCTCCGGGTACAGCGGCAGGTGCCCGGCGTCGTCGTGGCCGAACGCCTCCACGGACACGGCGGTGTCGGGCAGCAGTTCCTCGATCAACGGGTCGCCTCCTGGCGCGACGGGGACGGGGACGCCGACGTGAACGGCAGGATACGGCGCAGCCGTCCCGGCGGCCCGGGGCGCTTGCGCCACTCGCGGGGGTAGCCCACCGACACCTCCTCGAAGCGGACCCCCTCGTGCCAGGTGGTGCGGGGGATGTGCAGATGCCCGTAGACCATGGTGTCGACCCGGAACCTGCGGTGCCAGTCGGCGGTCAGGGAGGTGCCGCACCACATGGCGAACTCGGGGTACCACAGGACGTCGGTGGGGTGCCGGTCCAGCGGATAGTGGTTGACGGGGATCACCGGCAGGTCCGCGGGTGCCTCGGCGAGCCTGCGCTCGGTCTCGGCGACCCGGGCCCGGCACCAGTCCTCCCGGCTGGGATACGGGTCGGGGTGCAGCAGGTACTCGTCGCTGCACACCACGCCGGTGCCCTGGGCGTACTCCAGCCCCTCGGCCTTGGTCGCGCATCCCTGGGGCAGGAACGAGTAGTCGTAGAGCAGGAAGAGCGGCGCGACGACGGCCGGGCCGCCCGCGCCCTCCCACACCGGGTACGGGTCCTCGGGAGTGGTCACGCCCAGCTCGCGGCACATCTCGACGAGGTGCTCGTAGCGGGCGACGCCGCGCAGGGCGACCGGGTCCTTGGGGTGCGTCCACAGCTCGTGGTTGCCCGGGACCCAGACGACCCGGCGGAAGCGCTTCGCCAGCGTGGCGAGCGCCCAGCGGATGTCGGCGACCGTCTCGGCCACGTCGCCGGCCACCAGGAGCCAGTCGTCACCGGACTCGGGACGCATCTCCTCGACCAGGGCCCGGTTCTCCTCGTAGCCGATGTGCAGGTCGCTGATGGCCCACAGCTGCCCCGGAACACCACGCCTCGACGTCATCCCTTCCCCCTCCCAGACACACGTTCGACGCCACGAGATCACATCGCCGCGCCGGTCACAAGGCGGCCCGGCGCCGCCGCCCGGGCGGCTCCCGAGGGCCGGCGCGCGACCGGTCGGCGCATCCGTGTGACGCGCGTTGCGCTCGGGGCCGGGCGTACCCCTATGATCGCCCCAACACCACCGCCACGCCCCCTTCTTCGCGCAGAGCGGCTCGGTGTCCCTCCCAACCCCTGGCCGGGCACGGCCCGCTTCGCCCTGCCCGCGAACCCTGGAAGGCGGCTCGCATGGCTTCTCCCGTACGCGTCTGGCTCAACCGCACGTACGCGGAGAACGTCTTCTTCATGGATCAGCTGCGCAGAAATCCCGCCGACCGGGCCGTCGAGATCCATGCCACGCACGGCGACCCGGACTCCCCCGTGCTGGCCGCCGCGGACACCGCCGACCTGGAGCCGGAGGGCCTGTCCCCGGCCGGGTACGTCGAGTACGCGCTGGACCAGTGCGCGCGGCGCGGCATCGACGTGTTCGTGCCCCGGCTGCACCAGTCGGCCGTCGTGGCGCACCGCGCCGAGTTCGAGGCGGCCGGGACGGCGCTGCTCGCGCCGACGGCGCGGGCCGTGGCCCTGTTCGAGGACAAGGTGGTCGCCTACGAGGCGGTCCGGGCGATCGGCGTTCCGGTACCGCCGTGGTGGCGGGTGCGCACGGCCGACGAGCTGGTCCTCGCGGTGGAGGAGCTGGAGGCAGGCGGCCACCGGGCGTGCTTCAAACCGGCATCCGGCGCCGGCGGGGTGGGCTTCCGGATGGTCACCCGGGACTCCTTCTCGCTCGCGCACCTGACCGGCTTCCCGAGTCCGTCCGTGCCGCTCCCCCTGGTCGTGGAGGCGCTGCGGGCGGCCGAGGAGCCCGTGGACTGGCTGGTGATGCCGCGCCTGGAGCAGCCGGAGGTCTCGGTGGACTGCCTCACCGGCCCCGACGACCGGGTCCGGCTCGCGGTGGGGCGCACCAAGAACGGCCGCCGTCGCGGCTTCACCCTGCACGAGCGGTGGCTGGCACCGGCGCGGCGGATCGCCGAGGAGTTCGGACTGCACCACCTGTCCAACGTGCAGTTCCGGATGTACGGCGACCGGCCCGTCCTGATGGACGTCAACACCCGCCCGGCCGGCGGGCTGCACCAGCTGGCGCTGTGCGGCGTCAACGTGCCGTGGGCGGCGCTCCGGCTGGCCCTCGGCGACGACCCGGGCGAGCTGGAGCCGCCGTTCCTGGGCCAGGACTACGCGGTGGTGTCCGGACCGCGCCCCCTGCGTCCCGTGTCCCTGCCGCACCAGCGCGCCGAGCTGTCCGCCCCGCCCGTCGTGCCGACAGCGGCGGACGCACCGGCACCGGCCGTGGCACCGGCACCGACTGCGGCTGCGGCTGCGGCTGCGGCTGCGGCGTCGTCGGCGCCCGTGCCGTCGGCCCCGGCGGGACTCAGCTGAGGTACGCCAGCCCCGGGTGCACCGCCCGGTAGCCGTCGACGAGGCGCTCGGCCACCCCGACCGAGTCGACCAGGGGGTGCAGGGCGAAGGCCCGCACCGCGGCAGCGCGGGAGCCGGTACCGGCCGCCGTCAGGATCTCGCGCTCCACGGTCTTGACCGCGCAGACCAGGCCGGTGGCGTGGTCCGGCAGCGGGTCGACGGCCATCGGGTGGGCGCCGTTGGCGTCGACCAGGCAGGGGACCTCGATCACCGCGTCGCGGTCGAGGACGGACAGCGTGCCGCGGTTGCGGACGTTGAGGACGAGGGTGGCGCGTTCGTCACGGGCGACGGCGCGCATCAGTGCCAGCGCCACCTTCTCGTAGCCGCCGGACAGGTCCTCGGCCTCGCGCTCGCCCGCGCCCGCCGTCTCGCGGTTCTCGGCCATGTAGGTGGCCTCGCGTTCGGCCCGGGTGCGGTTCCAGGTCGCCAGGGCCGGGGTGCCGGGGCGGCGCATCGCGTCGTAGAAGCGGTCCTGCTGGTCGCGCAGGAACGCGCCGCGCGTGCGGTCGGCCTCCCGGTAGGCGCGGACGGTCTCCCGGTTGAAGTAGTAGTAGTGCAGGTACTCGTTGGGGATCGCGCCGAGGGAGCGCAGCCACTCGGGGCCGAAGAGCCGGCCCTCCTCGAAGGAGCCGAGCAGCTCCGGGTCGGCGAGCAGCCGGGGCAGCTCGTCGCGTCCGTCGACCCGCAGGCCGCGCAGCCAGCCGAGGTGGTTGAGGCCGACGTAGTCGACGAAGGCGCGGTCCGGGTCGGCGCCCAGCACCCGGGCCACCCGCCGGCCGAGGCCCACCGGTGAGTCGCAGATGCCGACGACCCGGTCGCCGAGGTGCCGGGACATGGCCTCGGTGACCAGTCCCGCCGGGTTGGTGAAGTTGATGACCCAGGCGTCCGGCGCCAGCCGGGCCACCCGCCGGGCGATGTCGACGGCGACCGGGACGGTCCGCAGTCCGTACGCGATACCGCCCGCACCGACCGTCTCCTGGCCGAGGACGCCCTCGGCGAGCGCCACCCGTTCGTCGTCGGCGCGTCCCTGGAGGCCGCCGACGCGGATCGCGGAGAACACGAAGTCGGCGCCGCGCAGCGCCTCGTCGAGGTCGGTCGTGGCGGTGACCGTCGGCGCGTCGGGCACCCCGGCCGCCTGCTCCGCGAGCACCCGGGTCACCGCGGTCAGCCGGGCCGGGTCAAGGTCGTGCAGGACGACGTCGGTCACGCGCCCCTCGGCGCGGTCCCCGAGGAGCGCCCCGTACACGAGCGGCACCCGGAACCCGCCGCCGCCCAGCATCGTCAGCCTCACGTCCCGCACCCTTCCGCCGCCCGCGGCCGCACTTGCGTACGGCGCCGATCATGGCACGGCCGGGTGCCCCCGCGCGCACACCTCGCCCTCCCCGGTCACGGGGCCGGACGGGCGGGGCCACCGGGCGGTGACCCCGCCCTGAGCGGGACCCGTTCACAACGGGCCGACGAGACGCTGGAGTTCGATCTGACGCAGTCACTGGCGTCCGGCGAGAACCTCCCGGAAAGGGTCGCGCGGGAATGCCCGCTGAGCATGTTCCTCGGCGACCTGCACGACGCGGACAACACCCTGCTGGACTGCGTCGGCAGGATGAGCAGTGAGATGACCCGGGTGCCGTTGTTCATCGTGGCCGCGGCGCGACCCCAGCTCTTCGACCGGTGCCCGGGCTGGGGTGGCGGAACGCCTCAGTTCACCACCATGTCCATCGATCCGCCGGTGGCGGCCTGGCGGACGCCGGCCAAGCTTGCGGCCGCACCGGCGAACCGGTCCTTCCCCGGTCTCGCCGACTGCACGCCCTGACCGCCGCTCCCCCACGCGTCGCGGAGGGGCCGGGCACCGTCCACGGACCCTCTCCTCCGGCTCAGTGGTGCAACCCCTTCTTACCGGGTGTCCGACCACCTGGAAGCGGCCTTGCGCGACCTGTGCTCCCTGTTCCGCGACGAGGACGAGCGGCGCCTGACGGGCTGACGGCCCTCCGTCCCCGCTCCCCACGGCACGCCGCCCGGTCCCCCTTCCCGGGCGGCGTGCCGTCACCGGGAACCGGTCGTGGGCGGTGTCCCCCGTCCCCCGGGGCACTCGGCAGCGGTCGGCATTGTCGCGACATCACGACGTTCAGGGGCTGAACTCCCCATCCCCGCACGGACTTTCTCGGCTTCACCTCTTGACGGCGGCGTCGGCCCGGAGCACATTGGCGGCACTCTGAGAGCGCTCTCAAAACCCCCCGGGAGCGTGCTCGGGCGTTCCGCTTCCCACTCCCGCATCGAGAGGCGACCCCACATGAGTCAGACATCCGGCAACCCGCCCAGACGCCGGCCGCTGCGCCGGGCGCTGGTGGCCGTCGTCGGCACGCTCGGCCTCGCCGCGGCGGCGACGACCGTCACGAGTCCGTCGGCGGGCGCGGCCGTGCCCCCTCCCCCGACCGGCTGGACGCAGGTCTTCGCCGACGACTTCGGCGGCGCGGCCGGCTCCGGCGTGAACACGTCCAACTGGCAGTACGACACCGGCACCTCGTACCCCGGAGGTCCGGCGAACTGGGGCACCGGCGAGATCGAGACGATGACGTCGTCCACGGACAACGTCTCCCTGGACGGCAGCGGCAACCTGCGCATCACCCCGCGGCGCGACGGCGCCGGCAACTGGACCTCGGGCCGCATCGCCACCAGGCGCGCCGACTTCGAACCCCCGGCCGGCGGCAGACTGCGCGTGGAGGCCCGCATCCAGGTCCCGAACGTCACCGGGTCCGCGGCCAAGGGCTACTGGCCGGCGTTCTGGATGCTCGGCGCGCCCTACCGGGGCAACTACTGGAACTGGCCCGGGGTGGGCGAGATCGACATCATGGAGAACACCCAGGGCCTCAACACCGTCTGGTCCACGCTGCACTGCGGCACCTCGCCCGGTGGTCCCTGCAACGAGACCAGCGGCATCGGCGGCAACACCCCGTGTCCCGGGACGACGTGCCAGGCAGGCTTCCACACCTACGGGGTGGAGTGGGACCGCTCGGCGAGCGTCGAGGAGATCCGCTTCTCCGTCGACGGCAACAACTTCCACACCGTCCGCGAGAACCAGGTCGACGCGACGACGTGGGCGAACGCCACGAACCACGGCTACTTCATCATCCTGAACGTCGCGATGGGCGGCGGCTTCCCTGACGCCTTCGGCGGCGGCCCGGACGGCGGCACCCAGCCCGGCCACTCCATGCTCGTGGACTACGTCCAGGTGCTGTCGGCCGGTGGGAGCGGTACCACGCCGCCCCCGACGGGCGGTGACCGCGACGCGTACGGCACTGTCGAGGCGGAGTCGTACGACGCGCAGTCCGGCACGATGACCGAGGGCAGTTCGGACTCGGGCGGCGGGAGCAACCTCGGCGCCCTCGCCAACGGCGACTGGGCGCAGTACAAGGGCGTCGACTTCGGTTCGAGCGGGGCGACGCAGTTCAAGGCCCGGGTGGCCGGCGGCGCGGCCGCCGGGGTCAGCGGACTGGTCGAGGTGCGCCTGGACAGCCGCGGCAACGCGCCGGTCGGCAGCTTCGCCGTGGGCAACACGGGCGGCTGGCAGTCGTGGCGCACGATCCCGGCGAACATCGCCAGGGTGACGGGCACGCACGACGTGTACCTCACCTTCACCAGCGGCCAGCCCGCCGACTTCGTGAACGTGAACTGGTTCAGCTTCGGCCACTGAGCGGGGACCGGCCCCCGCAGGAGGGCGGAGGGGCTCCACACACCGTGGGGCCCCTCCGTCGCGTCCGGGCCCGGGTGCGGGTCCGGAGGCGCACGCGGATGCGGACGCGGGTGCGGGCCCGGTCCGCTCAGCGCAGCTCGGCCCGGAAGGCCGCCGGCGTCTGGTCGGTGTGCTGCTGGAAGAACTTGGAGAAGTTCGCCGCGTCCGGGAAGCCGACGGCCGCGCCCACCCGGCCGATCGGCATCTCGGTGTGGGCGAGCAGCCTTTTGGCCTCCAGGACCACGCGCTTGTCGATGAACCCCTTGGGCGTCTCGCCGGTCGCGGCGCGCACCGCGCGGACGAGGGTGCGGCGGGAGTAACCGAGCGCGTCGGCGTAGGCACTGACGCTGTGATTGGTGGCGAACCCGCGCTCCACCGCGTCCCGGAAGAGGGTGAAGGTGCTGTCGCCCGGCGCGTCCGCCCGCCCTTCCCGCGCCGCGCGGGCGGAACTCGCCGCGAGATGGGCCAGGCGCAGCAGGAACGCGGACAGCGTGTGGCGCAGTACGGCGGTGTGCAGGCTCAGCGGGAGTGTCGTCGCGTCCTCGTACTCGCGCCGCAACTGGTCGAGGGCCGCCGTGAGTCCGGCGAGCCGCGCCTCGTCGGGGCGGAGCAGGGGCGGCAGGTCGTACCGGTAGAGACCGGTGGCTTCCACCGTCGCGCGGGGCAGGAAGCCGGGCTGCATGGTGAGCACCGTTCCGCGGTACTCGCCCTCCGGCGCGAAGCGGTGGACCTGGCCGGGACGGATCCACAGCAGATCGCCGGCCGACGCCTCGTACTCGGCGAAGTCGATCATGTGCCGGACGGGGCCGCCGGTGAAGAGCATGACGACGTGGAAGTCGATGCGGTGCACGCGGTGCAGCGGGGCGTGCGCGTGCCAGGTGCGGCCGGCGCCCATGGGCCCGACCTGCATGCCGACGCCGAGGAGGCTGAGATCGACCGGAAAGGGGAATGTTCTGATCCCGTCGCCGCCGCCTTGGTTTCTTTCGTGCGTCATGTCCTTTTCGTACCGTCCCGCCCGTGCGCCCCCTGGCGGGGCGTGTCCCAGTTTCACCACAGGCTGGCACACCACGACCTTCACTCCAAAAAGTCAGACTTTTAAGTTTGAACGCGTCAGACCAGCTACTTCGCTCCGATCGAGGATTTCTTGAAGATGAGCACGCAGACAGTGGACAGCGCGGACCGCTTCGAATGGACCGAGGCCGACCGGCGTGCCGTCGACACCGCCCGGGTCCTGGCGGCCGACGCGGTGCAGAAGGTCGGCAACGGCCACCCGGGGACGGCGATGGCCCTCGCTCCGGCGGCGTACACGATCTTTCAGAAGGTGATGCGTCACGACCCCGCCGACCCCGAGTGGACCGGCCGTGACCGCTTCGTCCTCTCGCCGGGCCACACCTCGCTGACCCTCTACACCCAGCTCTTCCTCGCCGGGTACGAGGTGGAGCTGGACGACCTCAAGGCCTTCCGCACGCACGGTTCGAAGACGCCGGGCCACCCGGAGTACGGGCACACGGCGGGCGTGGAGACCACCACGGGGCCGCTGGGCCAGGGCGTGGCCAACGCGGTGGGCATGGCGATGGCCGCCCGCTACGAGCGTGGCCTGTTCGACCCCGATGCCGCCGAGGGCGAGTCCCCCTTCGACCACACCGTCTGGGCGATCGTCTCCGACGGCGACCTCCAGGAGGGCGTCTCCGCCGAGGCGTCGTCCCTCGCCGGTCACCAGAAGCTGGGCAATCTGGTCTTCCTCTACGACGACAACCACATCTCGATCGAGGGCGACACCGTGACCGCGTTCTCCGAGGACGTGCTGAAGCGCTACGAGGCCTACGGCTGGCACACGCAGCGCATCGAGCCCGCCGAGAGCGGTGACGTCGACGTGCACGCGCTGCACGCGGCGCTCACCGCGGCGAAGGCCGAGACCGGGCGCCCCTCCATCATCGCCATGCGCACGATCATCGCGTGGCCCGCCCCGAACGCGCGCAACACCGAGGCCTCGCACGGCTCCGCCCTCGGCGAGGAGGAGGTCGCCGCCACCAAGCGCCTCCTCGGCTTCGACCCGGAGCGGTCGTTCGAGGTGGCCGACGAGGTCCTCGCCCACACCCGCCGGGCCCTGGACCGCGGCGCCGAGGCGCACGCCGCCTGGGACAAGCGCATCGCCGCCTGGCGCGACGCCGCTCCCGAGCGTGCGGCGCTGTTCGACCGCGTGGTCGCCGGCCGGCTGCCCGAGGGCTGGGAGGAGGCCCTGCCGGTGTTCGAGACCGGCAAGGCGGTCGCCACCCGCGCCGCCTCCGGCAAGGTCCTCCAGGCCCTCGGCCCGGTGCTGCCCGAACTGTGGGGCGGCTCCGCCGACCTCGCCGGTTCCAACAACACCACCATCGACAAGAACAGCTCCTTCCTCCCCGAGGGCAACCCGCTGCCCGGCGCCGACCCGTACGGCCGCACCGTGCACTTCGGCATCCGCGAGTTCTCCATGGCCGCCGAGATGAACGGCATCGCGCTGCACGGCAACACGCGGATCTACGGCGGCACCTTCCTGGTCTTCTCCGACTACATGCGCAACGCGGTGCGCATGTCCGCGCTGATGCAGCTGCCGGTGACGTACGTGTGGACGCACGACTCCGTCGGCCTGGGCGAGGACGGCCCCACTCACCAGCCGGTCGAGCACCTCGCCGCGCTGCGCGCCGTCCCCGGACTGAACGTGGTCCGCCCGGCCGACGCCAACGAGACCGCGACCGTGTGGGCCGAGATCCTCCGGCGCCACTCCACCCACCCCGCGCCGCACGGCCTCGCCCTCACCCGGCAGGGCGTGCCGACCTACGCCCCGAACCCGGACGCGGCGCGCGGCGGGTACGTCCTCGCCGAGGCGTCCACCGGCACCCCCGACGTCGTCCTGATCGCCACCGGCTCCGAGGTCCGGCTCGCGATGGCCGCTCGGGAGGCGCTGGAGGCGGAGGGCACCGCCACGCGGGTGGTGTCGATGCCGTCCGTGGAGTGGTTCGAGGAGCAGCCCCCCGCGTACCGCGAGAGCGTGCTGCCGCCCTCCGTGCGGGCCCGGGTGGCCGTGGAGGCCGGGATCGGTCTGACCTGGCACAAGTACGTCGGTGACGCGGGCCGCATCGTCTCCCTGGAGCACTTCGGCGCCTCCGCCGACGCCGAGACCCTGTTCACCGAGTTCGGCTTCACCGCCGAGCACGTGGCCGCCGCCGCCAGGGAGTCCCTGGCCGCCGCCCGCGGCTGAGCCCACCCCCTGCGAAGCAGAAAGAGAAGATGATCACTGTGACCGAAGCAACCGCGACAGCGGGAGCGCTGCAGCGCCTGGCCGACCAGGGCGTGTCCGTCTGGCTGGACGACCTGTCGCGGCGGCGGATCGAGTCCGGCAACCTCGCCGAGCTGATCAGGACGAGGAACGTCGTCGGCGTCACCACCAACCCCTCGATCTTCCAGGCCGCCATAGGCTCCGGCGAGGGCTACGAGGAGCAGCTCGCCGACCTCGCCACCCGGGCCGTGACCGTCGACGAGGCGGTCCGCATGATGACCACCGCCGACGTCCGCGCCGCCGCCGACGTGCTGCGCGAGGTGTACGACGCGACCGGCGGGCGGGACGGCCGGGTCTCGATCGAGGTCGACCCCCGCCTCGCCCACGACACCCGGGCCACCGTCGCCGAGGCGCGTCAGCTGGCCTGGCTGGTCGACCGCCCCAACGTGATGATCAAGATCCCGGCGACGAAGGCCGGTCTCCCGGCGATCACCGAGGTCGTCGGCGCCGGCATCAGCGTCAACGTCACCCTGATCTTCTCCCTGGAGCGCTACCGCGAGGTCATGGACGCCTACCTCGCCGGACTGGAGAAGGCCCGGGCGGCCGGGATCGACCTGGCCGGCATCCACTCGGTCGCGTCCTTCTTCGTCTCCCGCGTCGACAGCGAGATCGACAAGCGCCTGACGCTGCTGGGCACGGACGAGGCGCTCGCGCTGCGCGGAAGGGCCGCGCTGGCCAACGCGCGCCTGGCCTACGAGGCGTACGAGCAGGTCTTCGCGGGCGACCGCTTCACCGCCCTCGCGGGCGCGCGCGCCAACCCCCAGCGGCCCCTGTGGGCCTCCACCGGGGTGAAGGACCCGGCATTCCGGGACACCCTGTACGTGGAGGAGCTGGTCGCTCCCGGCACCGTGAACACGATGCCGGAGGCCACCCTGGAAGCCGCCGCCGATCACGGCGACGTCCGGGGTGACACGGTCACCGGCGGGTACGCGCAGGCCCGGGCGGACCTCGCAGCCGTGGAGCGGCTCGGCGTGCCGTACGACGAGGTGGTGGAGCAGTTGGAGCGAGAGGGCGTGGCGAAGTTCGAGGCGGCCTGGGACGACCTGCTCGCCGCCGTGACGAAGTCCCTCGACAGCAAGGGAGTTGACGGGGAATGAGCGAGGAGCTTCCCGCTACGGCGGTCCAGGAGACCAAGGCGACGAAGGAAGCCGAGGAAGCCCGGACGGCCCAGGAGGCGGCGGGACCGCCGCCGGCCGAGGAGGCCGGGCAGTCCCGCGCCGCGGGAGCGGCGAAGGCGGCCGGCGCGGCCAAGGCATCCCGGAGCGCGAAGAAGACCGGGACGGCCCGCGCCGCCAAGGGAGCGAAGGGCAAGGGCACCGAGGGGAAGGGCGTCGAGCCGGT
Source organism: Streptomyces sp. BK208 (assembly GCF_004364245.1). Lineage (GTDB taxonomy): Bacteria > Actinomycetota > Actinomycetes > Streptomycetales > Streptomycetaceae > Streptomyces. Next base: position 1,027,927 of record NZ_SOAV01000001.1, read on the forward strand.
GGCACCGCTCGACTGGAGCAACCCGCTGCGCGATCCCCAGGACCGCCGCCTGCCCCGTATCGCGGGCCCCTCCGGGCTGGTCATCTTCGGTGTCACCGGCGACCTGTCCCGCCGCAAGCTGATGCCGGCCGTGTACGACCTGGCCAACCGCGGCCTGCTGCCGCCGGGCTTCTCGCTGGTCGGCTTCGCCCGCCGGGACTGGGAGGACCAGGACTTCGCCCAGGTGGTGCACGACGCGGTCAGGGAGCACGCGCGCACGCCGTTCCGCGAGGAGGTCTGGCAGCAGCTCTCCGAGGGCATGCGGTTCATCCCGGGTGACTTCGACGACGACAACGCGTTCGAGGAGCTGCGCAAGGCCGTGGAGGAGCTGGACTCCTCCCGCGGCACCAGCGGCAACTACGCCTTCTATCTCTCCGTGCCGCCGAAGTTCTTCCCGAAGGTCGTGCAGCAGCTCAAGAAGCACGGGCTGACCGACGCACCGGACGGCTCCTGGCGGCGGGCGGTGATCGAGAAGCCGTTCGGGCACGACCTGGACAGCGCCCGCGACCTGAACGCCCTGGTCCACGAGGTGTTCGACCCGGAGCAGGTCTTCCGGATCGACCACTACCTGGGCAAGGAGACGGTGCAGAACATCCTGGCGCTGCGCTTCGCCAACCAGATGTACGAGCCGATCTGGAACCGGTCCTACGTGGACCACGTGCAGATCACCATGGCCGAGGACATCGGCATCGGCGGCCGGGCCGGCTACTACGACGGCATCGGCGCGGCGCGCGACGTCATCCAGAACCACCTGCTCCAGCTGATGGCCCTGACCGCGATGGAGGAGCCCGCCTCCTTCGACGCGCCGTCGCTGCTCACCGAGAAGCTGAAGGTGCTGCGGGCCGTGCGGCTGCCGGAGGAGCTGGGCGAGCACACCGTGCGCGGACAGTACGCGGGCGGCTGGCAGGGCGGCGCGCAGGTGCCCGGATACCTGGAGGAGGAGGGCATCGACCCGGCCTCCACGACCGACACCTACGCGGCCATCAAGCTGGGCATCGACAACCGCCGCTGGGCGGGCGTCCCCTTCTACCTGCGCACCGGCAAGCGCCTGGGCCGCCGGGTCACCGAGATCGCGGTGGTCTTCCAGCGGGCCCCGCACTCCCCCTTCGACTCCACCGCGACGGAGGAGCTGGGCGAGAACGCGATCGTCATCCGCGTCCAGCCCGACGAGGGCATGACGGTGCGGTTCGGCTCCAAGGTGCCGGGCACGTCGATGGAGATCCGGGACGTGTCCATGGACTTCGCCTACGGCGAGTCGTTCACGGAGTCCAGCCCGGAGGCGTACGAACGGCTGATCCTGGACGTCCTTCTGGGTGACGCCAACCTGTTCCCGCGCCACCAGGAGGTGGAAGAGTCCTGGCGGATCCTCGACCCGATCGAGGAGTACTGGGCCTCGCACGACAAGCCCGCGCAGTACGCGTCGGGCGGCTGGGGTCCGCGGGAAGCCGACGAGATGCTCGCACGAGACGGACGGAGCTGGCGCAGGCCATGAGGATCGACCTGACCGACACCACGGCAAGCAAGATCAACAAGGCGCTGGTGCAGGGCCGCCGGGCCATCGGCACCCCGGCCGTGGGCATGGTGCTCACGCTGGTCATCGTCACGGACGAGGAGAACGCCTACGACGCGATCAAGGCGGCCGAGGAGGCCTCGCACGAGCACCCCTCGCGCACCCTGGTCGTCATCAAGCGCCACCCCCGCAACCTGCGCGACCGCACCCGCTCGCACCTCGACGCCGAGGTCCGGGTCGGCTCGGAGGCCGGCACCGGTGAGACTGTCATCCTGCGCATGTACGGGGAGGTGTCCGAGCACGCCGACTCGGTGGTGCTGCCGCTGCTGCTGCCGGACGCGCCGGTCGTCGTGTGGTGGCCGGTGGAGGCGCCGGACAACCCCGCGAAGGACCCCCTGGGCGCCCTGGCCCAGCGCCGGATCACCGACCTCTACTCGGTCGAGCGGCCGATGGAGGTCCTGGAGCGCCGGGTCCGCGCCTACGCGCCCGGTGACACCGACCTCGCCTGGACCCGGCTGACGCTGTGGCGCTCCATGCTGGCCGCGGCTCTCGACCAGGCCCGGGTGCCGGTCACCTCGGCGGTCGTGGAGGCCGAGGCGGACAACCCGGCCGCCGAGCTGCTGGCCCGCTGGCTGGAGGCCCGGCTGGCCGTCCGGGTGGAGCGGGTGGTCACCGACGGGCCGGTCGTCACCGCCGTCCGCCTGGGCACGGCGAACGGCGAGATCGTCATCGACCGTCCCGAGGGACCGCTCGCGACGATGACCCTGCCCGGGCAGCCCCCGCGCTCCCTCGCGCTGAAGGTGCGCGCCACCTCCGAACTCATCGCCGAGGAGCTCAGGCGCCTCGACGCGGACGAGATGTACGCCGTCGCGCTGCGCGGCGAGGCCGGCAAGGAGAACCCTGTTCATGTCTGACACCCCCAAGCTCGACCAGCGCCCGGAGTGGACCGCGCTCGCGGACCACAGCAAGGGGACGCTGCCCCACCCGGACCTGCGCGAGCTGTTCGCCCAGGACCCCGGGCGGGCGGAACGGTACGTCGTGCGCGTCGGCGACCTGCGCATCGACTACTCGAAGAACCTCGTCACCGACGAGACGCTGGCCCTGCTCCAGGAGCTGGCCGCCGCGACCGACGTGTTCGGGCTGCGGGACGCGATGTTCCGCGGTGAGCGGATCAACATCACCGAGGACCGGGCGGTGCTGCACACCGC
>NZ_SOAV01000002.1:0-658503 GCF_004364245.1 Streptomyces sp. BK208
AAACGCCCGGTTACATTTCGAACCCGGAAGCTAAGCCTTACAGCGCCGATGGTACTGCAGGGGGGACCCTGTGGGAGAGTAGGACGCCGCCGAACAATCATTGGAGAAAACCCCGCACCGGGAACGGTGCGGGGTTCTCTGCGTTTCATGGGCTATTCGCGCACAGGAGAGGCGAACTGTGCGAGCGGGGTGGGGCGAGACGCCCCGCCCGCCGCTTTTTCGGACCGTTACAGGCGGCCTGTTGTTTTGAGCTCGAGATACGCGTCGGCGAGCGCCGGCGGCAGGTCGTCCGGGATCGCGTCGACGACCGTCACACCGTGCCGACGGAGTTGGTCGGCGATGCGACGACGTTCTGTTCGGGCCTGTGCGGCCGCCGCGGCTTCGTAGACGGCATCCGTGTGACCCCGGGCTTCGGCCATTCTTGCCACGTGCGGGTCTGCCACCGAGGCCACGACGACGGTGTGGCGCTGGGTCAGCTGCGGCAGGACGGGGAGCAGTCCCTCCTCGACCGGTGCCGCGTCGAGCGTCGTGAACAGGACGATCAGGGACCGGCGGGGCGCGGCCCGGAGCGCGGTGGCGGTGAGGCCGCGTGCGTCGGTCTCCACCAGCTCCGGTTCCAAGGTCGCCATGGTGTCGACCAGGGACGGAAGGACGTCTCCCGCCGTGCGGCCCTGGAGCAGGGAACGCACCCGGCGGTCGTAGGCGAGGAGGTCGACGCGGTCGCCGGCGCGGGAGGCCAGGGCGGCGAGGAGCAGAGCGGCGTCCATGGAGGCGTCGAGGCGAGGGGCGTCACCCACACGACCCGCCGAGGTGCGTCCGGTGTCGAGGACGAGCAGGATGTGCCGGTCCCGTTCAGGGCGCCAGGTGCGTACCGCCACGGTGGACTGGCGTGCCGTGGCCCGCCAGTCGATGGAGCGCGTGTCGTCGCCGGGGACGTACTCGCGCAGGCTGTCGAACTCCGTGCCCTCGCCGCGGGTGAGGACGCTGGTGCGGCCGTCGAGTTCGCGCAGGCGGGACAGCTTCGAGGGGAGGTGCTTGCGGCTGGTGAACGGGGGCAGGACGCGCACCGTCCAGGGAACCCGGTGGGTGCCCTGGCGGGCGAACAGGCCCAGGGGGCCGTACGAGCGGATCGTGACGCGGTCCGCGTGGCGGTCGCCGCGGCGGGTGGGGCGCAGGCGGGTGGTGACGCGCCGGCGTTCGCCCGCGGGCACCGTGAGGGTGTGGCGGGAGGCCGCCGTCTCGGTGCCGGACTGCCAGCTGCTGGGTGGCCACGCGTCGCGCAGACGGGCCCGGAGCGGGCGGCCGGACGGGTTGGTGACCGTCAAGGTGACGTCAGCGGTGTCACCCAGACGGGCGGAAGTGTCGCCGGAGCGGGACAGGCCGAGGCGCCGTACGGGGGCCGCCAGGGCGAAGTCGCAGGCGCAGGCGGCGGCCAGCGGGACGTTGACCGCGAGGATGCCCGTCCAGCCGGGGGCCCAGATGCCGACGGGGACGGAGCCGAGGGCCGCGATGAGCGCGGCGCGTCCGGTGAGTGCCATCAGCGGGGGACGGGGACGTGGGCGAGGATCGCGTTGATGACCGAGTCCGTGGTCACGCCCTCCATCTCCGCCTCCGGGCGGAGCTGGACGCGGTGCCGCAGGGTGGGCAGGGCCAGGGCCTTCACGTCGTCGGGGGTGACGTAGTCGCGGCCCGTGAGCCAGGCCCAGGCACGGGAGGTCGACAGCAGCGCGGTGGCTCCGCGCGGGGAGACGCCGAGGGTCAGGGACGGCGACTCGCGGGTGGCGCGGCAGATGTCGACGACGTAGGCCGTGATCTCGGGGGAGACGGTCGTCTTGGCGGCCTCGGCGCGGGCGGCCTCCAGGTCGGCGGCGGTGGCGACGGGGCGTACGCCGGCGGCGTGCAGGTCGCGCGGGTTGAACCCGGCGGCGTGGCGGGTGAGGACGTCGATCTCGTCCTGGCGGGTGGGCAGGGGGACGGTGAGTTTGAGGAGGAAGCGGTCCAGCTGGGCTTCCGGGAGGGGGTACGTGCCCTCGTACTCGACCGGGTTCTGGGTGGCCGCGACGAGGAACGGTTCGGGCAGCGGGCGGGGCGTGCCGTCCACGGTGACCTGGCGTTCCTCCATCGCTTCGAGGAGGGACGACTGGGTTTTCGGGGGTGTGCGGTTGATCTCGTCGGCGAGCAGCAGGTTGGTGAAGACCGGGCCGGGCTGGAAGGAGAACTCGGTGCTGCGGGCGTCGTAGACCAGGGAGCCGGTGACGTCGCTCGGCATCAGGTCGGGGGTGAACTGGACGCGTTTGGTGTCGAGTTCGGTGGCCGCGGCGAGCGTGCGGACGAGCAGCGTCTTGGCGACTCCGGGGACACCTTCGAGCAGGACGTGGCCGCGGCACAGGAGCGCGACGACGAGACCGGTCACGGCGGCGTCCTGGCCGACCACGGCCTTGGCGATCTCGGCGCGCAGGGCTTCGAGGGCGGCGCGGGCGTCGCCCGGGGCCGCGGTCTGCCCGGCGTTGTCAGTGGTCGGGTCCATCATGGACGGCGTACCTCTCTTTCGAGGGCGTCGAGTTGGTCGGCGAGTGCGATCAGGGCCGCGTCGTCGCCGGGCGGCGGGCCGAAGAGGAGGGCGTGCAGGGTCTGTCCGTCGCCGGGTGCGCCGTGCGGGTGCGCGGACAGGGCGGGGAGCAGGGACTCGGGTGTGTGCGCCCGGGTGACGGGGATGCCCACGAGGGGGGCGAGGCGGGTGCGGGTGGCGGAGCGAAGAGCGCTGGCGGCGCGGTCGCGGGCGTTCGCCTTGCGGTAGAGGCGGGCGCGGCCTTCGACGGTTTCGGAGGCGCGGATCGCGACGGGGAGTTTTTCGGGCACCAGCGGGCCCAGTCGGCGTGCCCGCCACAGGGCGGCGAGCGCTGCGGCGATGAAGAGCTGCAGGGCGCCCCAGAGCCAGCCCGAGGGGAGCAGGTCGAGGAAGCTGCGTTCCTCGTCCGGGCCCGGGACGTCGGAGAGGGAGGGGAGGTACCAGACCAGGTGGTCGCGGGAGCCGAGGAGTTGAAGGGCGAGCGAGGCGTTGCCGTGCTCGTCGAGGTGGTCGTTGAGCAGAATGTCGCGGGCGCCGAGGACGACGGTGTCGCCCTGGGGGAGGCCCGGGGACGCCTTCGCGGAGGCGTCGGGGACGCGCAGCAGGGTGGCCAGGCGGCGGCTGGGGTAGCAGGCGTCGGCTTCGAGGTGGGTGCTGTAACGGATGCCGCCGGTGTCGGCGTTGCCCGCGCGGCGGGCGGCGGGCAGGTCGCAGGCGGGGGCCAGCGTGGAGTCGAAGCTGAGCGCGGGGTCGGCGGTGACGCCGGGGGCGAGGCGTTCGACGGCGCCGCCACCGGGAGCGACGAGGACGGTGCGTCCCCCGGACCCGGTCGTCGCCGAGTGGAGTCGAGCCTGTTCACGCGCCGTCAGCAGGTCGGGTGCGGCGATCAGCAGGGTGGTGTCCGGCCCGGCCGCGGACCGCGCTTCCTCCGGGGTGGTGACCACGCGCGTGGAGACCCCCCGGACGGCGAGGAGTTCGGCGACGGCGCGGCTGCCGTAGCGGTCGGCGGAGCGCGGGTCGAGTTCGCCGTGCCGGGCGTCGGAGCGGACGACGGCGATCGTGACGGCCCCGACGAGCAGCAGAGCGAGCGCGAGCGCGATGCCCCGCGCGCGGGTCCACACCTGGCGGGCGGTGGGCGAGGCCGCGGTGGCGGGGAGCGTGGCCTCGGTGGTCATTCGGCGGCTCCCCGGCGGGTGTCCCGGTCCGCGTCGCCCGTGGGGCCGCCGGTCGTGCTGCTCGCCAGGTGCGACTTGCTGCGTTCCAGGTCGTGGTCGAGTTCGGTGAGACGCCGGTACGACGCTTCGCTGCCGGGCCGGCCGCCGTACGCCACGTCGTCGAAGTCCCGCGCGGCGGTACGCAGTCGTTCTCCGTGGGCGGGCAGGGCGCGGCCCGCCTCGGTGGCCGCCTCGTCGGCGGTGCGGCCCGGGCGGATGTCGAGCAGGGCGCGTTCCTCCAGGCCGCGGACGACGGCCCGCATGCGTTCCTGTACGGCCTGGTTCCAGTGTCCTTCGGCGGCGTGGGCCTGGGCGGCGGCGCGGTGGTCGGCGGCGCTGCGGGGACGGTCGTCGAAGAGGGCGGGGGCGGAGACGGCGCCCCGGCGCGGGGTGCCCAGACGCCACCAGAGGGCGCCCAGCACGGCCAGCACGGCCACGATGACGACGACCAGGCCGAGCGTCCCGCCGGGTGTCGCGGTGGACGCCTTGCCGAACAGCTCTTCGACCCAGTCCCAGAAGGCGTTCAGAGCCCGCTGGAACCAGCCGGGATCGTTCTCGTGGTACATCCCCTTGGACAGCTCGCGCCGTGCGGCCTCCCGCGCCGGGTCGCGTGGGATCGTCACCGGCGGTTCGTCGCCGGAACGCGACAGTGACAGCGCCGGCAGCACGGAGGTGTCGCCGGCGCGGGACACCGTCGGCGCGGCGCGGGACAGCACCTCTGTGAGCATTCCCCCCGTCGGACTCACCGCATCAGCTCCCCGGGACGGCGCCGGAGGCGCCGGGGCCCCGGGTGCCGGCGGCACGGGCCAGTTCGAGGTCGAGGGCCTCGCGGCGGATGCGCTGGTCGATGTAGAGCAGCACGGTCACGCCCGCCGTGATCGGGAAGGTGATCATGGAGCCGATCACCGAGCCGATGCCGCTGACGACGAGGAACGTCCAGCCGAGGTCGCCGGTGCCCTCCAGGAAGCCGCCGACGCCGTCGCCGCCGAGGGCCGCGGCGAGGAAGGTGAAGGGGATGACGATGATCGAGGCGACGACGTTGGCGATGACCGTGGCGAGCAGTTGGATGCCGAAGACGCGCCACCAGGAGCCCCGCACCAGCTTCACCGAGCGGCCCAGCGCCTTCTTGATGCCCTGCTTCTCCAGCATCAGCGCGGGGGAGGCGAGCGAGAAGCGGACCATGAGCCACACCGCGACGACGCAGCCCGCGAGGAAGCCCAGGGCGGCCAGGGCGACGCCGGCCGCGCCGCCCGCGGTGGCCGTGACGATCAGGCCGGGTGCCATGCCGGCCGTGAGGAGGCCGGCGACGATGAGCAGCAGCAGGAGGATCAGGCCGAACAGCTTCAGCACCTGGGCGCGGGAGTCCCGCCAGGCCTGATCGGTGGTCACCGGCTTGCCGAGCACGGCGCGGCTGGTGACGGTCGTGAGCAGCGCGGTGGCCAGCACGGTGCCGATCAGGGAGATCAGGAAGACGACACCCGAGTTGATCGTGGTGTCGGCCAGCGCGTCGCCGAGTTCGCTCAGGGTGGCGTCGGGGTCGTTGAGGACGTCGGTGCTGGTGTCGTCCAGGACGAGGCCCCGGAGCAGCACGACGACGATCTCGGTGAAGACGGCGACGGTCAGGGAGATGCCGAGGACGGTGCGCCAGTAGGTGCGCATGGTGGAGACGGCGCCGTCGAGGATCTCGCCGACGCCGAGCGGGCGGAGCGGGATCACGCCGGGCTTGGCCGCGGGCGGGGGTCCGCCCCAGCCGCCTCCCCAGCCGCCTTGTCCCCCGGGGGCGCCGTAGCCGCCGTAGCCCCCGTGCCGGCCGCCGTAGGCTCCGTGGCCGCCTCCGGGGGGTCCGGGCGGCGGGGTGCCCCAGCCCGGGCCGGGCTGGGGCGGAGGCGGGGCCTGGCCCTGGTCGGCGGGGCCGCTGGGTGCGGACCACCGGCCGGCGGGCGGCTGCTCCTTGGACCACTTCGTGCCGGGGCTCGTCGGTTCCGCATCCGGCCGGTCCGCGGGCGCCGCGGGCCGGCCGGGGCCGGCGGGGCGGTCGGCGGGCTCGGCGGGGCCGGACGCGCCGGGCTCCGGCCCGTCGGACGGGGCGGATCCGGGCGATGCCCAGCCCGGAGTGTCGTTCATCGTCGCTCCTTCACGGTGCCCGTCCGCGGTCGCGGCGGCAGGTTGGCAGCCATCGTGCCATGGGGGCGTCGGGTGCGGGCCGGGCGCGGTAGGGGCTGCGCACCTTCAATTGTCCGTCGTACAGGGGGCAGACTGACCGCATGGCTGATCGAAGCGCGCGAAGCGGCGAGGACAACCGGCCGACCGGGATACCGGTGCTCCGCTGGGAGGAACCCCCCGAGGGTCCGGTGCTGGTGCTGCTGGACCAGACCAGGCTGCCCGCCGAGGAGGTCGAGCTGGTCTGCACGGACGCGGCCGCGCTCGTCGAGGCGATCCGTTCGCTCGCCGTGCGCGGGGCGCCGCTGCTGGGCATCGCGGGCGCCTACGGAGTCGCGCTCGCCGCCGTCCGGGGCTTCGAGGTCGAGGAGGCCGCGGCGGCGCTGGCGGGTGCCCGTCCCACCGCGGTGAACCTCGCCGTGGGGGTGCGCCGGGCGCAGGCCGCCCACCAGGAGGCGCTCGCCAGGACCGGTGACGCCCGGCAGGCCGCCGCGGCGGCGCTGTCCGCGGCGCGGGCGCTGCACCGGGAGGACGCCGCGGCCAGCGAGCGGATGGCCGCGCACGGGCTGGCGCTGCTCGACGAGCTGCTGCCTGCCGGAGGGCACCGCGTCCTCACGCACTGCAACACCGGTTCGCTGGTCTCGGGCGGTGAGGGGACGGCGTTCGCGGTGGCCCTCGCGGCGCACCGGTCGGGGCGGCTGCGACGCCTGTGGGTGGACGAAACGCGTCCCTTGCTGCAAGGTGCTCGCCTGACGGCATACGAGGCGGCCCGCAACGACATGGCGTACACCTTGCTCACCGACAACGCGGCGGGTTCGCTGTTCGCGGCGGGTGAGGTGGACGCTGTGCTGGTCGGTGCGGACCGCATCGCGGCCGACGGTTCGGTGGCGAACAAGGTGGGGAGCTATCCGCTCGCGGTGCTCGCGCGGTACCACCACGTGCCGTTCATCGTGGTGGCGCCGGCCACGACGGTGGACATGGAGACACCGGACGGGGCGTCCATCGAAGTGGAACAGCGCCCCGGATACGAGGTGACCGAGGTCACAGCGCCTCAGGTGCCGGTGGCGGGAGCGGGAGGCGGGATTCCGGTGGCACCCCTGGGGACCCAGGCGTACAACCCCGCCTTCGACGTGACTCCGCCCGAGCTGGTGACGGCGATCGTCACCGAGGACGGCGTGGTTTCGCCCGTGACGACCGAGGCCCTGGCCGCGCTGTGTGCCAGGTCACGCCAGGTAACGATTAGCTAATGGGATGATGTCGTTTATGAAGGGACGAGTCCTTGTCGTCGACGACGACACCGCACTGGCCGAGATGCTCGGCATTGTGCTGCGTGGTGAGGGTTTTGAGCCGTCTTTCGTAGCCGACGGCGACAAGGCGCTGGCCGCCTTCCGGGAGACCAAGCCCGACCTGGTGCTGCTCGACCTCATGCTGCCCGGCCGGGACGGCATCGAGGTGTGCCGCCTGATCAGGGCGGAGTCGGGTGTGCCGATCGTGATGCTGACGGCGAAGAGTGACACCGTCGACGTCGTGGTCGGTCTCGAGTCGGGCGCCGACGACTACATCGTGAAGCCGTTCAAGCCGAAGGAGCTGGTGGCCCGCATCCGGGCGCGCCTGCGGAGGTCGGAGGAGCCGGCGCCGGAACAGCTCGCCATAGGCGACCTGGTCATCGACGTGGCCGGTCACTCCGTGAAGCGGGACGGGCAGTCGATCGCGCTGACGCCGCTGGAGTTCGACCTGCTGGTGGCGCTGGCCCGCAAGCCGTGGCAGGTGTTCACGCGCGAGGTGCTCCTCGAGCAGGTCTGGGGCTACCGGCACGCCGCCGACACCCGGCTGGTCAACGTGCATGTCCAGCGGCTGCGCTCCAAGGTCGAGAAGGACCCGGAGAAGCCGGAGATCGTGGTGACCGTCCGCGGCGTCGGTTACAAGGCCGGACCGAGCTGACATGGCCAAGGACAGTGCCGTTTCGGCGCCCGGGTCCGAGGCCCGCGCCGGACGGCCTGTCGGCCACCGGAGCGCCGGTTCGCGCCTGAGCGCCGTGCTGGAGAGCGGGCTGCTGCACGGCGGGGTGCAGGGCAGCCCGGTGCTCCGGCTGTTCATGCGCTGGGTGCGCAGGCCCCTGCTGCCGGTGATGCGGCTGTGGCGGCGCAACATCCAGCTCAAGGTCGTCGCCACCACCCTGCTGATGTCGCTGGGCGTGGTGCTGCTGCTCGGCTTCGTGGTGATCGGGCAGGTCCGCAACGGCCTGCTGGACGCCAAGGTGAAGGCCTCCCAGAGCCAGGCCACCGGCGGCTTCACGGCGGCCAAGCAGAAGGCCGAGGAGGCGGCGAGCACCGGCGGCGACGACACGGCCCCCGCAGACGGCCGTCCCTCGCAGAACGTCATCCAGTGGATGAGCGAACTGGTGAAGTCGCTCTCCAGCGGCGGCCAGAGCGCCTTCGACGTGGTCACCCTCCCGATGGGCGGGGAGAGCGGCAGCGGACGCGGGCCGCGCGCCTCCGGCTCGGTCGACTGGGCGGTCAGCGTCCCCGAGGACCTGCGGGAGCGGATCGACGGCGACACCTCCGCCGCCCAGAGCTACACCCGCATCGTCTACAACTCCGGCCAGGCGTCCCAGCCCGGACTGGTCATCGGCAAGCAGGTCAACGACCCGAACGGCGAGCCGTACCAGCTGTACTACCTCTTCCCGCTCACCCAGGAGGAGAAGTCGCTCAGCCTGGTCAGGGGCACCCTGGCGACGGCCGGGCTCTTCGTCGTCGTGCTGCTCGGGGCCATCGCCTGGCTCGTGGTGCGCCAGGTCGTCACGCCCGTACGGATGGCGGCGAGCATCGCCGAGCGGCTGTCCGCGGGCCGGCTGCAGGAACGGATGAAGGTCACCGGTGAGGACGACATCGCCCGGCTCGGTGAGGCCTTCAACAAGATGGCCCAGAACCTCCAGCTCAAGATCAGTCAGCTGGAGGACCTGTCACGGATGCAGCGGCGGTTCGTCTCGGACGTGTCGCACGAGTTGCGGACGCCGCTGACCACCGTACGGATGGCGGCCGACGTCATCCACGACGCGCGCGTGGACTTCGATCCGGTGACCGCGCGGTCGGCCGAGCTGCTCGCCGACCAGCTGGACCGGTTCGAGACGCTGCTCGCCGACCTGCTGGAGATCAGCCGCTTCGACGCCGGCGCCGCGGCCCTGGAGGCCGAGCCGATAGACCTCCGGGACGTCGTCCGGCGTGTCGTCAGCGGCGCGGAGCCGCTCGCCGAGCGCAAGGGGACGCGGGTACGCGTCCTGGGCGACCAGCAGCCCGTCGTCGCCGAGGCCGACGCCCGGCGTGTCGAGCGCGTGCTGCGCAACCTCGTCGTCAACGCCGTCGAGCACGGCGAGGGCCGGGACGTGGTCGTCAAGCTCGCCGCCGCCGGGGGCGCGGTCGCCGTCGCGGTGCGCGACTACGGCGTCGGGCTCAAGCCGGGCGAGGCCACCCGGGTCTTCAGCCGCTTCTGGCGGGCCGACCCGGCACGCGCGCGTACCACCGGCGGTACGGGGCTCGGCCTGTCGATCGCCCTGGAGGACGCGCGGCTGCACGGCGGCTGGCTGCAGGCCTGGGGCGAGCCCGGCGGCGGCTCGCAGTTCCGCCTGACGCTGCCCAGGACCGCGGACGAGCCGCTGCGGGGGTCGCCGATACCGCTGGAGCCGAAGGACTCGCGCCGCAATCGAGGGCTCCAGGACGCGGGTCTGGGCGACTCCGCGTCGCCGCACGGCGCGCAGAAGGCGGTCGGCGTCCCGGCGCAGGCGGCGGCCGGACAGGGCTCTCCGGTGTCCGCGCGGGGGCCGATAACGCCGCGGCAGGCCACGGTGGCCCCCACGGCCGACCCGACGGCCCTGCCCGGCAACGGCGCGCGCGTGGTGCCCAGGCCCGCGTCGGGCGCCCGGAGACAGGACGGCGAGCCGGCGCCGGGGGACCGGAGCCGCACGGAGGCCGGTCCCGAGGACTCGAGCAGGCAAGGGGAGGCATCTCGTGGGCGCTGACCGCGAGGGGAGCGGTCGGCGGCGGCCGGCACGTGTGTGGGCGTACACCGCCTGCGGCTTCGTACTGCTGGCGGGCTGTGCGTCCATGCCCGACAGCGGGGACCTGCGGGGGGTGGAGTCCACGCCGAGGCAGGACCCGCAGGTGCGGGTGTTCGCGATGCCGCCGCAGGAGGACGACCCGCCCGCCGACATCGTGCAGGGTTTCCTGGAGGCGCTGACCAGCGATGATCCGCACTACGAGACGGCCCGGAAGTACCTGACCGGCGATGCCGCGAAGAACTGGCGGCCGGACCGGTCGGCGACGGTCCTCGCGGACGGGCCCGGGACGATGTCGGACCACTCCGGCAACCGCGAGGACGCCAACGACTACTCGGTCAACCTGACCGGCACCAGGGTCGCCACGGTGGACGCGCAGCAGTCGTACGCGCCGGCCGAGGGCGCGTACCGCGAGTCAGTGCACCTCACCCGGGACGGCAAGACCAAGCAGTGGCGCATCGACGTGCTGCCGCAGGGCGTCGTCATGGGCAAGTCGGACTTCCAGCGCAACTACATGTCGGTCAACCGCTACTACTTCGCCTCGAACACCGCGACGCGGGCGGACGCCGGCACCGGCCCGGTCCGGGAACCGGCCGCCGTCGCCGATCCCGTCTACGTCCGCCGGCGCGTGGATCCGCTCACCCACGTGGTGCGTTCCCTGCTCGACGGGCCCACGAGCCTGCTGGACCCCGTCGTCAGGTCCAGCTTCCCGACCGGCACAGCGCTGGCGAAGAACGTCGGTCCGCTGACGCCCGACGACCGCAGCAGGCTGACCGTGCCGCTGAACGACAAGGCAGCCGCGGCGGGTGACGGCAAGTGCGACGAGATGGCCGCGCAGCTCCTGTTCACGCTGCAGAACCTCACCCCCGCGGTGGAGGAGGTCGAGCTGCGCTCGGGCGACGAGAAACTGTGCTCGCTCTCCGAGGACCGGGCCGAGACCGTCGCGACGCGCGGCTCGGCGCAGCGGCCCGACTACCTGTACTTCGTCGACGAGCAGGACCGCCTGGTGCACATCGCCGCCGGCAGCAACGGGACCCGGGCCGAACCGGTGCCCGGCCCCCTGGGCGAGGGACAGCGGCCCATGCGGTCGGTCGCCGTGTCGCGCGACGAGCACAGCGCGGCCGGGATCGGCCTCGACAGCAAGTCGCTCTACGTCGGTTCGATGGTGTCGGGCGGTTCCCTCGGCGACCCCGTGCTGACCAGCGCAGGCAAGGCGGAGACCGATCGGCTGACCCCGCCCAGCTGGGACACCCAGGGCGACCTCTGGATCGCCGACCGCGACCCGGCGGCCCCCCGGTTGCTGCTGCTGGAGAAGGGCGCGGGCGACCCGGTGGAGGTCCGGACACCGGGCCTCGACGGGCGCGTGCAGGCCGTGCGGGTGGCCGCCGACGGGGTGCGGATCGCGCTGGTCGTGGAGAAGGACGGCAAGCGGTCGCTGCTCATCGGGCGGATCGAACGGGACGAGCGGGCCGGTGGACCGGCCGCGGTCACCGTCCTCGAACTGCGCTCCGCCACCCCCGAGCTGGAGGAGGTCACGGCCATGTCGTGGGCCGGTGACGCCCGCCTCGTGGTGGTCGGGCGCGAGCGCGGGGGCGTCCAGCAGATCGGGTACGTCCAGGTCGACGGCTCGACGCCGGAGGCCTCGGTGCCCGCGGCGCTGACCGGGGTCAAGGAGATCGCCGCGACCGAGGACGAGCGGTTGCCGCTGGTGGCGTACTCGGAGGACCTGATCGTGCGGCTGCCGTCCGGGCTCCAGTGGCAGAAGGTGACGGAAGGGACCGCGCCGGTCTACCCGGGGTGAGGCGGGGGCGGCCGGCCGTCGCGGGTGACGACGTTTTCCACAGGACGACCGGCGGTGTCCTCCGCGTTTTCCACAGGCCTGGTGGGGTTTCGTCCGCTTGGGCACAGTGGTGGCCATGCGGGGATCACGAGCGGTGCGGAGATGGTGGACGGACCTCACGGACCTGGTGCTGCCGGCCGAGTGCGGGGGCTGCGGCCGGGAGCGTGCGGTGCTGTGCCCCCGGTGCCGTGCGGCCCTGAGCGGGGTGCCGCCGCGCCGGGTGCGTCCGGACCCGGCGCCGCCCGGCCTGCCCGCGGTGCACGCGTCCGCGCCCTACGCGGACGAGGTGCGGGCCGCGCTCCTGGCCCACAAGGAGCGCGGGGTGCTGGCCCTCGCGGCGCCGCTCGGCGCGGCACTGGCGGGAGCGGTGCGGGTGGGCCTTCGCCAGATACACGCGGCGGTCCGTGACGCGGGCGCCGGTGATGCGGAGGCCGGTGACGGAAGAGCCGTACCGGCGCGGGGGCCGGTGCTGCTCGTGCCCGTGCCGTCGGCGCGCGGGGCGGTGCGGAGGCGTGGCCACGACCCGGCGCGGCGGATCGCCCTCGCCGCGGCGGCGGAGTTGCGGCGCACCGGGACGTCCGCCCGGGTGCTGACCGTGCTGCGGCAGCGGTACGCCGTGGCGGACCAGTCGGGGCTCGATGCCAGGCAGCGGGTGGACAACCTCGCCGGCGCGCTGGCGGTGGCCCCAGGCGGTGTCGGGCTGCTGGACGGCGGGGCGGTCGTCCTGGTCGACGACCTGATGACGACGGGGGCGTCCCTGTCCGAGGCCGCGCGTGCGGTGCGCGCGGCGAAGGCCGCCACCGCTGAGTCGCGGGCGGGGCCGGGAACGTACGGGAGGGCGAGATCGGCTGTGTATCCGGCGGCGGCAGGGGAAGGCAGAGAGGAACGGAAGACCAGGCCCCGAACGGCGGGCCGGTACGGAGGCGGTGACGTGATCCGGGAAGCGATCTGCGCGGCAGTGGTTGCGGCTTCACCTAATTCCTTCGAAATAAACCGGAACTGACTGAGAAGTTTCGTCGTTGCAGGTAATGACGGGAGTAATTCACCGGAACGGAGGTACGGGGCGGTAGAGGGTGACGACATCCGTCCGGGCGAGATATGTTCGGTTGTGAGGCAAAGCCGCAGGCCACACCTCTCAAATCCGAATGCCGTGCTGCGGGTTTCAGCGTCATCACCCGCACCGGTGGAGTGGAGATCTCGCCCGCGGGGGAGGAGGTGGACGTCACCGAGTCCGAGGTTCCGGGAGAGACCGGAGCCTGGTGCAAAAGGGAGATGCTCCGCCGTGGAAGCGGAGCGATCCGGGAACGGAGTTCTGCGTGGACATCGTCGTCAAGGGCCGCAAGACCGAGGTGCCCGAGCGGTTCCGGAAGCACGTGGCCGAGAAGCTGAAGCTGGAGAAGATCCAGAAGCTCGATGGCAAGGTGATCAGCCTCGACGTCGAGGTGTCCAAGGAGCCGAACCCCCGGCAGGCCGACCGCTGTGACCGAGTGGAGATCACCCTCCGCTCCCGCGGTCCGGTGATTCGGGCAGAGGCGGCGGCGAGCGACCCCTACGCGGCGCTCGACCTGGCGGCGGAGAAGCTCGGCGCACGGCTGCGCAAGCAGCACGACAAGCGCTTCTCGCGCCGTGGCGCGCGCCGGATCCCGGCGGCCGAGGTCGCCGACCACGTCCCCGACGCGGCGACGCTCAACGGGAACGGCGACGTCGTCCCGACGGAGAAGCAGGACGGCGTACCCACCAAGAAGATCGGCTCGCTGGAGGTCCAGGGCGACGGTCCGCTCGTCGTCCGGGAGAAGACCCACGTGGCCGCACCCATGTCCCTCGACCAGGCGCTCTACGAGATGGAGCTGGTCGGGCACGACTTCTACCTGTTCGTCGACTCCGAGACGAAGGAGCCCAGCGTCGTCTACCGGCGGCACGCCTACGACTACGGCGTGATCCACCTCACCACGGACACGATGGTCACCCAGGCCCACGCGCCCGACGCGGGTGACGCGCTCGGCGGCTGACGCCGCACCGCCGGAGACAGCGGACCGGTGCCCCTGGAGCGCATGTGTGCGCCCCCAGGGGCACCGGTGTGCCACGGTGCGCGCGGGTGTGCGACCCCGTCGGTGCCCGTTCGGTCACCCCGCTGTCGGCCTGGCATGGAATCATGGCGGCAACGGCCCAACCGGTGGGTCGTTGCTCTGGGTTGGCGATGGCTCAGGACCTCGGGCCACAGCCTTCAGGGGGAGGAACGATGGCGGACAGTTTCGGACCGATGCGGGGCTCGGGCGTCGACCACGGGATCGACGACGGGGCCGTCGGCATGGGCCCGGACGCCGACGCCGGCTCCGCGCGCGAGGAGCCGATCAGGGTGCTGGTCGTCGACGACCACGCCCTCTTCCGTCGCGGTCTGGAGATCGTGCTCGCGGCCGAGGAGGACATCCAGGTCGTCGGAGAGGCCGGTGACGGCGCCGAGGCCGTGGAGAAGGCCGCCGATCTGCTGCCGGACATCATCCTGATGGATGTGCGGATGCCCAAGCGGGGCGGTATCGAGGCCTGCACCTCCATCAAGGAGGTGGCCCCCAGCGCGAAGATCATCATGCTGACGATCAGCGACGAGGAGGCCGACCTCTACGACGCGATCAAGGCGGGCGCTACCGGTTATCTCCTCAAGGAGATCTCCACGGACGAGGTGGCCACCGCCATTCGCGCGGTGGCCGACGGGCAGTCCCAGATCAGTCCGTCCATGGCGTCGAAACTGCTCACCGAGTTCAAGTCGATGATCCAGCGGACCGACGAACGCCGACTGGTGCCCGCGCCCCGGCTCACGGATCGCGAGCTGGAGGTCCTCAAGCTCGTGGCCACGGGAATGAACAACCGGGACATCGCGAAGGAACTGTTCATTTCCGAGAACACCGTGAAGAACCACGTGCGCAACATCCTGGAGAAACTCCAGCTGCACTCCAGGATGGAGGCCGTGGTGTACGCGATGCGGGAGAAGATTCTCGAGATCCGGTGACCCTGTGACCCCGTGACCCCGTGATTTCCGGTGAGGCGGTCAGGCGAGCAGCCGGGCCACCTCCCGGACGAGGGGCTCGCGCAGATCCGGCGTCTCGACCCGCTCCACGCGTACGTCCGTGCAGTCCACCCAGCTCGCCGCCTCGACCAGGGCCTGCGCCACCGCAGGGGCCGCCTTCCGGCCGTCCAGCGTGACCTGTTTGGCGACCAGCGTGCGCCCCTCGCGGGCCGGGTCCACGCGGCCGACGAGCCGGCCGCCGGCCAGGACCGGCATCGCGAAGTAGCCGTGCACCCGCTTCTGCTTGGGTACGTAGGCCTCCAGGCGGTGGATGAAGCCGAAGAGCCGCTCCGTGCGCGCCCGCTCCCAAATGAGGGAGTCGAAAGGGGAGAGCAGCGTCGTGCGGTGACGGCCGCGCGGCACCGTCTCCAGCGCCGCCGGGTCCGCCCAGGCCGGACGGCCCCAGCCCTGCACCGTGACCGGTACCAGGCCCGAGTCGGCGATCACGGCGTCGACCTGCTCCGCCTTGAGCCGGTGGTAGTCCGCGATGTCCGCGCGCGTGCCGACGCCCAGGGACTGCCCGGCCAGGCGGACGAGGCGGCGCAGGCACTCGGTGTCGTCCAGGTCGTCGTGGAGCAGTGCGGCCGGGACGGCACGCTCGGCCAGGTCGTACACCCGCTTCCAGCCACGGCGTTCGACGCACACCACCTCGCCGTACATGAGGGCGCGCTCGACGGCGACCTTCGTGCCCGACCAGTCCCACCACTCGCTGGTCTTCTTCGCGCCGCCCAGGTCCGTCGCGGTGAGCGGGCCCTCGGCGCGGAGCTGCTTGATGACGCGGTCGTAGTCGCCTTCGGGGAGGTGCTGGTTCCAGTGCGGGCGGTCGCGGTACGCGCGGCGGCGGAAGGCGAAGTGGGGCCACTCCTCGATGGGGAGGATGCAGGCGGCGTGGGACCAGTACTCGAAGGCGTGCGTGTCCGTCCAGTAGGCCGCGTCGACGGTCCGGCGGCCGACCGCGCCCAGGCGGGCGTACGGGATGAGCTCGTGGGAGCGGGCCAGGACCGAGATGGTGTCGAGCTGCACCGCGCCCAGGTGACGGAGGACGCCGCGGACGCCTGCGCGGCGGTCGGGGGCGCCGAGGAAGCCCTGTGCGCGGAGGGCGAGGCGGCGGGCCTCGTCTGCGGACAGTTCCGTGGCGGGGGGCGGGAGGGTCGTCATACGTCCGCACCATAGGGGGTGGGTCTGACAGTGGGGGGCCGGGCCGGCGGGGGAAGCGGTGCGGTGAAATCGGGTGCGGGTGCGGGTGCGGGTGTGAGGGCGGGTGCGGGTTGGTCGGTGGTGCGGTTGGGGTGGGGGTGTGGGCCGGCGTCGGCCGGGTGCCGCTGCGCCCACCCGTGCCGCCCCAGCGGCACGACTGCCCGCAGCTGGGCGGGGAGGGGTGTGGGTACGGCTGCCCGCAGCTAGGGCGCCGGGAGGTACGGGGACGTGGAGGGGAGGGAGAGGTCCGAGGGGAGGAGGGAGCCGATCCAGCTGTCGCGGCGTACGCCCCTGTTGTTGATCGCCGAGCGCAACGTGCCCTCCATGGTGAAGCCCGCGCGCTGGGCCACCGCGCGGGAGGCCGTGTTGCCGACCTCGGCGCGCCACTCCAGGCGGTCGACGGCCCGCTCGGTGAAGGCCCAGCGGGCGACGGCGACCGCGGCCTCGGTGACGTGGCCCCGGCCCCGGTGCTCCTTGGTGGCCCAGAACCCGATCTCGCCCACGCCCAGGGCGATCATCGTGACGCCGAGCATGCCCGCCAGGTCCCCGGCGGGGAGGAAGAGGCCGAAGGTGTACATCGAGTCGTTCGCCCAGCCGCCGGGGGCTATCTGCTCCGTGAAGCCCCGCGCGTGCTCCGGGAGGTAGGGCGAGGGGATCGTCGTCCACCGCTGGACGTCGGGGTCCTGACAGGCGGCGTACACGGCGTCGGTGTCCTGCGGGCCGACCGTGCGCAGGACCAGGCGGTCGGTGGTGAGCGTGACGGGTTCCATCGGCCGATTCTGCGCGGCGCCTCGGGGCGGCGCCAATGTTTTGCCGTGCGTGAACATCCGGTCACCTCTCGTGCGATTCGCCGGAGGGCCCGGCACCATCCGCGGGGCCCGGACGTTGAAAAGGGTGACAGCTGACAGGAATGCTGGATGTGAGGAGTGGTCGGTCCCCGTTGCGGCAGGCCTCCCGGGGCGGCGGGGTCCTCGCATACGATGGCCGTTGCTCAGTCCGTCACAGGAAACCGACCGTCCCAGGCCCGACCGGCAAGGAGACCAACCCCCGTGTCCGTCCTCTCCAAGATCATGCGTGCAGGCGAAGGCAAGATCCTGCGCAAGCTGCACCGCATCGCGGACCAGGTCAACTCCATCGAAGAGGACTTCGCTGACCTCTCCGACGCCGAGCTGAGGGCCCTCACCGACGAGTACAAGCAGCGCTACGCCGACGGTGAGAGCCTGGACGACCTGCTGCCCGAAGCATTCGCCACCGTCCGTGAGGCCGCCAAGCGCGTCCTGGGCCAGCGCCACTACGACGTGCAGATCATGGGCGGCGCGGCCCTCCACATGGGGTACGTGGCCGAGATGAAGACCGGTGAGGGCAAGACCCTCGTCGGCACCCTGCCCGCCTACCTCAACGCCCTGTCCGGCGAGGGCGTGCACATCGTCACGGTCAACGACTACCTGGCCGAGCGCGACTCCGAGCTGATGGGCCGCGTCCACAAGTTCCTGGGCCTGACCGTCGGCTGCATCCTCGCCAACCAGACGCCGGCGCAGCGCCGCGAGATGTACGGCTGCGACATCACGTACGGCACGAACAACGAGTTCGGCTTCGACTACCTGCGCGACAACATGGCGTGGTCCAAGGACGAGCTCGTCCAGCGCGGCCACAACTTCGCCATCGTCGACGAGGTCGACTCCATCCTCGTCGACGAGGCCCGTACGCCGCTGATCATCTCCGGCCCGGCCGACCAGGCCACCAAGTGGTACGGCGACTTCGCCAAGCTGGTCACCCGGCTGAAGAAGGGCGAGGCCGGCAACACCCTCAAGGGCATCGAGGAGACCGGCGACTACGAGGTCGACGAGAAGAAGCGCACCGTCGCCATTCACGAGTCGGGCGTGTCCAAGGTCGAGGACTGGCTGGGCATCGACAACCTCTACGAGTCGGTGAACACCCCGCTGGTCGGCTACCTGAACAACGCCATCAAGGCCAAGGAACTGTTCAAGAAGGACAAGGACTACGTCGTCCTCGACGGCGAAGTCATGATCGTCGACGAGCACACCGGCCGTATCCTCGCCGGCCGCCGTTACAACGAGGGCATGCACCAGGCGATCGAGGCGAAGGAGGGGGTGGACATCAAGGACGAGAACCAGACGCTCGCCACGATCACCCTCCAGAACTTCTTCCGCCTCTACAAGCGCCACGACCACGAGGGCAAGGAGCAGCCCGGTCTGTCCGGCATGACCGGTACGGCGATGACCGAGGCCGCCGAGTTCCACCAGATCTACAAGCTCGGCGTGGTGCCCATCCCGACCAACCGCCCCATGGTGCGCAAGGACCAGTCCGACCTGATCTACCGCACCGAGGTCGCGAAGTTCGAGGCGGTCGTCGACGACATCGAGGAGAAGCACCGCAAGGGTCAGCCGATCCTCGTCGGCACCACCTCCGTCGAGAAGTCCGAGTACCTCTCGCAGCAGCTCAGCAAGCGCGGCGTCCAGCACGAGGTGCTCAACGCCAAGCAGCACGACCGGGAGGCGACCATCGTCGCCCAGGCCGGCCGCAAGGGCTCGGTCACGGTGGCCACCAACATGGCCGGCCGCGGTACGGACATCAAGCTCGGCGGCAACCCCGAGGACCTCGCCGAGGCGGAGCTGCGCCAGCGCGGGCTGGACCCCGAGGAGCACATCGAGGAGTGGGCCGCGGCCCTGCCCGCCGCCCTGGAGCGGGCCGAGCAGGCGGTCAAGGCCGAGTTCGAAGAGGTCAAGGAGCTGGGCGGCCTCTACGTCCTGGGCACCGAGCGGCACGAGTCGCGCCGCATCGACAACCAGCTGCGCGGACGCAGCGGCCGTCAGGGCGACCCCGGCGAGTCCCGGTTCTACCTCTCCCTGGGCGACGACCTGATGCGGCTGTTCAAGGCCCAGATGGTCGAGCGCGTGATGTCCATGGCGAACGTGCCGGACGACGTGCCGATCGAGAACAAGATGGTCACGCGCGCGATCGCGTCCGCCCAGTCGCAGGTCGAGACGCAGAACTTCGAGACCCGCAAGAACGTCCTGAAGTACGACGAGGTCCTCAACCGCCAGCGTGAGGTCATCTACGGCGAGCGGCGCCGCGTCCTGGAGGGCGAGGACCTGCAGGAGCAGATCCAGCACTTCATGAACGACACGATCGACGCCTACGTACAGGCCGAGACCGCCGAGGGCTTCCCGGAGGACTGGGACCTCGACCGGCTGTGGGGCGCCTTCAAGCAGCTCTACCCGGTGAAGGTCACCGTCGAGGAGCTGGAGGAGGCCGCCGGCGACCGCGCGGGCCTGACCGCCGACTACATCGCGGAGTCCATCAAGGACGACGTCATGGAGCAGTACGAGGCGCGCGAGAAGCAGCTCGGCTCCGAGATCATGCGCGAGCTGGAGCGCCGGGTCGTCCTCTCGGTGCTGGACCGCAAGTGGCGCGAGCACCTCTACGAGATGGACTACCTCCAGGAGGGCATCGGCCTGCGCGCGATGGCGCAGAAGGACCCGCTGGTCGAGTACCAGCGCGAGGGCTTCGACATGTTCCAGGCCATGATGGAGGGCATCAAGGAGGAGTCCGTCGGCTACCTGTTCAACCTGGAGGTCCAGGTCGAGCAGCAGGTCGAGGAGGTCCCCGTCGAGGACACGGCGCCGTCGCTCGACAAGGGTGCGCAGGACGCGGTCCCGGCCCAGGCGGGCGCCCGTCCGGAGATCCGGGCCAAGGGCCTCGACGCGCCGCAGCGCCGGGACCTGCACTTCTCCGCGCCGACCGTGGACGGCGAGGGCGGTGTCGTCGAGGGTGAGTTCACCGACGGCGAGGCCGGGCAGGCCCAGACCGACGGGCTCACGCGCGCGGAGCGCCGCAAGCAGGCCAAGGGCGGGCGGCGCCGCAAGAAGTGACGGCGCGGCGCCTGCGGACGCCGTAGCGGTGGGAAGGGCCGGTCACCCGGGGGTGGCCGGCCCTTCGGCCTGTTCCGGTGGTGTGCGGTGGTCGTGGTCTGGCGGTCCTGTTCCGGCGGTCGGCTTCCGGCGGTCGTGTTCCGTCAGCCGGCCGGGGCGGTCAGTCGTCGTCCGCGCGCGTCCTTCGGCGGCCGCCCAGTTCCACCGCCGTGCAGCGCCAGCGCAGGTCACGTCCCTGTTCCAGGCGGAACGCCATGGCACGCAGGCGGTCGCCCGCGCCGATGCGCGCGAAGACCTCCAGGGCTCCCGGCCGGGGCTCGAAGTAGCCGATGTCGCGGACCACGGGGGCGGCGCCGCGGGTGCGCAGCGGACCGCGTTCGGCGAGGTCGGCGAGATCGTCGTAGGCGTGGCCGACGGTGTGGCGGAGCATCGAGTGGACGGGGCGCCTGCCGCTGAGGACGCCGAGGAGCAGCTCGGCGAAGTGGTCGGTGGGACTCAGCTGCGGGACGGGGCGGCGCGGGGTCTGTCCTAGGACGAGCGGCGCCGTGGCGGGGTGGACCGAGCGCGTCACCTCCGGGGCGTCGAGCGGGCGAGTGGCGGGGACCGGGCGGTCCGGGATGCCCGCTGGTGCGGCCGGGCCCGTTCCGACGGCCCGGACCCGGCCGGGCGTGGGCGGCCGGGTGTCCGCGGGCCGCGTACGGGTCCGCTGGGACCGTCCGGGGGAGCCCGGCGGACGCCCGCCGGGTGCGGTGGCGCGTGTGGCGCGTCCGCCGGGCCTGCGGGGCGGCAGGCCGCCGGGCACGCGCGGCGGGGTCTCCGCCGGGTCGGCCGCTTCCACGCCGGGCCTGCGGTGCGGCGGACCGGAGAGGGCGGGGGAGAGGGCGTCGGCGCGGCCGTCCGGGGCGCTGCGGCCGAGCGGCCGGGGCGTGGCGTCGGCGCCGACCCCGTACGGCCGGGTGTCGGCGCGGCCCGGCGGCCGAGGCGCGGTGCCGGAACCGGCGCCGTACGGCGCGGGTGAGACGGAGGAGTCGTACGGCGCGGCTGAGGCGGGTGAGGTGGGTGAGGCGGACGAGCTGTACGGCGCGGGTGAGGCGGGAGAGCCGTTCGGTGTGTTCAGGGGTGGGCGGCTGGTGCGGAGCTGGGTCCTGGTCATGACCTTGCGCATGGGGGTCCCCGTTCGGCGGCCCGGGCGATACCGGGCGGTAACTTCGCGGTCGGGGATCTTGTACGGGTTGGAAGGGCGGCGCGGCAAGGCGGCGGGCGAGCGCGCCGAGGGGGTCGAGAGGTTCACTTATCCGAGTGACCGGGGTGCCCGGAGAGCCCGGCCCGCCTCGGGTGGACCGGGTGAATTCCGGGCTCTCGGTGGACGCGTCGGACGCCGTGGGCGGGGACCCGAAAGGGGACACCCGCACGTATCCTGAAGGCTCTCCCGCCGGGCCACCGAGCGCTCCGGCGGCGTCCCGACCACGAAAGCGGCAGACTCATGCGCGTCTACGTCCCCCTGACCCTGTCCGGCCTCGCCGAGGCGCACCGGGCGGGGGAGCTGGGGGCCGGACCGCTCGTCGCCTACGCCGTCACCCCGGCGCTGCGCGAGTGGTACCGGTCGGACGACATCGAGGAGCTGGAGTACGCCGCCCTGAACCGGGCCGCGCTCGCCTCGCTGCGGCTGCTGGCGGCCGACGGCGACGCGGCGCGGCGCCGGGTCGTGGTCGCCGCCGACGTGCCCGACGGTGCCGCCACCGCCGGCCCGGACCGGGGACCGGACCCGGCCGCGCCGGGCGAGGTCCGGGTCGCCGGGCCGCTGCCGCTGGCCAAGGCGGCCGCGGTGCACGTCGACTCGGACGACGCGGAGGCGGACGTGCGCGCCGCGGCCGGGGCCCTGGCCGCGGCGGACGGCGGCGACGACGACGCCCAGTCCGTCGTGGACGGCGCGGAGGACCACGAGCTGCTCTGGTACGCGACGCAGGAGATCCCGAACCTGGTGTGACGCGGAACCCGCCACCGCGGCGCCCCGGCTGTCAGTGGCGACCGGTACGTTTTCGGGCATGGGGATGCAGACGGGCGCACACATCGTGTGGGACTGGAACGGCACCCTGTTCCACGACAACGACGCGATCATCGGGGCGACGAACGCGGCGTTCGCCGAGCTGGGGCTGGCGCCGATCACACTGGAGCGCTACCGGGCGCTGTACTGCGTGCCGGTGCCGAAGTTCTACGAGCGGCTGATGGGCAGGATGCCCACCGACGCCGAGTGGGAGTTCATGGACGCGGCCTTCCAGCGCCATTACAGCGCGCACCGGGCGCGGTGCCGGCTCGCCGACGGCGTCACGGAGCTGCTCGCCGGCTGGCGGTCGGCCGGGCGCAGCCAGTCGATCCTCAGTATGTACGGCCACGACGAGCTGGTGCCGCTGGTCCAGGGGCTCGGGATCGAGGCGCACTTCATACGCGTCGACGGGCGGACCGGTCCGTCCGGGGGCAGCAAGGCCGAGCACATGGTGCGGCACCTCGCGCAGCTGGCGCTGTCCGGGGTGGAGCCCGCGCGCACGGTGGTGATCGGCGACGCCGCGGACGACGCGGTGGCGGCGCGCCACGTGGGTGCGGGGGCCGTGCTGTACACCGGGGGATCGCACAGCCGGGCCAGCCTGGAGGGGATCGGGGTGCCGGTGGTGGACACGCTGGCGGAGGCAGTGGTGGTGGCGGAGCAGCTGGCGGGGTGACGGTGTCGCCCGGTGCGTCCGGCCGCGCCGTTACCCCGGGGTAGCTGTGCGGAACGTCCAAGTTGTCAGCCCGCTTTTGTACACATGCGGCCCATGACGGGGAGCCCGTGCGGGGCGATAGCCTTGTGGCGTGATCAGCGCGATAGCTCGCGGGGGCACTGGTGCCCCTGCCCTGCGCCCGGTACACACGGACGACATCCGTGCCCGGGCGGCGGTCGCTGATCCCCGCGGGCGGGACGGGGCGGCACAGACCCCCGTCGGGCCGCCGCACACTCCCCGGACGGTGACGGCGAGAGCGAAGTCACACCCGGCGGAAGCGGCGACATTGGCTGATATGCCCCCGCTCCTCTCACCTTGCGGCATAGCGTCGGAGCAGACCGGACACCCCGTGTCCCGACGTCATGCCGGAAGGCAGGAGACCGTACTTCCTTCTACGTCACGCAACGGCGCGCGACAGGAGCCAGAGGACAATGCAGACCAAGCTGGACGAAGCCAAGGCCGAGCTGCTCGAAAGGGCTGCGCGGGTAGCTGAGAACAGCCCGGTCGGGGGGCACCTACCGACTGGGACGACGGGCGAGGGATCTCCGGGCACCCCGGACGGCCCGGACGGCACCCCGGACTACGCATCCGTGTTCGCGTTCCTCCAGCGCTACTACCGGCACACCGCCCCGGAGGACCTGACCGACCGCGACCCGGTCGACGTCTTCGGAGCCGCCGTCTCGCACTACCGGCTGGCCGAGAACCGCCCGCAGGGCACGGCCAACGTCCGCGTGCACACCCCGACGGTCGAGGAGAACGGCTGGACGTGCAGCCACTCCGTCGTCGAGGTGGTCACCGACGACATGCCCTTCCTCGTCGACTCCGTGACCAACGAGCTGACCCGCCAGGGCCGTGGCATCCACGTCGTCGTGCACCCGCAGATCGTGGTGCGGCGCGACATCGCCGGCAAGCTCGTCGAGGTCCTCGCCGGACCGCCCACCGCGGACCTGCCGCACGACGCGCACACCGAGTCCTGGATCCACGTCGAGATCGACCGCGAGACCGACCGCGGCGACCTGAAGCAGATCACCGCAGATCTGCTGCGCGTCCTGAACGACGTCCGCGAGACCGTCGAGGACTGGAGCAAGATGCGGGAGGCGGCCGTCCGCATCGCGGACCAGCTGCCGACCGAGGCCACCCCCGAGGACCTCCCGGCGCGGGAGCTGGAGGAGGCCCGCGAGCTGCTGCGCTGGCTGGCCGACGACCACTTCACCTTCCTCGGCTACCGCGAGTACCAGCTGCGCGAGGACGACTCCCTCGGCGCCGTCGCCGGCACCGGCCTCGGCATCCTGCGCTCCGACCCGCACCACGAGACCGACGAGAGCCACCCCGTCAGCCCCTCCTTCGAGCGGCTGCCCGCCGACGCCCGCGCCAAGGCCCGCGAGCACCGGCTGCTGGTCCTGACCAAGGCGAACAGCCGGGCCACCGTGCACCGGCCCTCGTACCTCGACTACGTCGGCGTCAAGAAGTTCGACGAGAACGGCAACGTGGTCGGCGAGCGGCGCTTCCTCGGCTTGTTCTCCTCCGCCGCGTACACCGAGTCCGTGCGCCGGGTGCCGGTCGTGCGGCGCAAGGTGGAGGAGGTGCTGGCGCGGGCCGGCTTCTCGCCCAACAGCCACGACGGCCGGGACCTGCTGCAGATCCTGGAGACGTACCCGCGCGACGAGATGTTCCAGACCTCGGTCGAGGAGCTGGAGCCGATCGTCACCTCCGTGCTCTACCTCCAGGAGCGGCGCCGCCTGCGCCTCTACCTGCGCCAGGACGAGTACGGCCGCTACTACTCGGCCCTCGTCTACCTCCCCCGCGACCGCTACACCACCGGGGTCCGGCTGCGGATCATCGACATCCTCAAGGAGGAGCTCGGCGGCACCAGCGTCGACTTCACGGCCTGGAACACCGAGTCGATCCTGTCCCGGCTGCACTTCGTGGTCCGCGTCCCGCAGGGCACCGAGCTGCCGCACCTGTCCGACGCCGACAAGGAGCGCGTCGAGACCCGGCTCGTCGAGGCCGCCCGTTCCTGGGCCGACGGATTCGGCGAGGCGCTGACCGCCGAGGTCGGCGAGGAGCGCGCCGCGGAGCTGCTGCGCCACTACGGGTCCGCCTTCCCCGAGGGCTACAAGGCCGACCACGGCCCGCGCTCCGCGGTCGCCGACCTCGGCCACCTGGAGCAGCTCGACGAGGAGAAGACCTTCGCGCTGAGCCTGTACGAGCCGGTCGGCGCCGCCCCCGAGGAGCGGCGCTTCAAGATCTACCAGAAGGGCGGCACGGTCTCCCTGTCCGCC
This sequence comes from Streptomyces sp. BK208, assembly GCF_004364245.1. Taxonomy (GTDB): domain Bacteria; phylum Actinomycetota; class Actinomycetes; order Streptomycetales; family Streptomycetaceae; genus Streptomyces. The sequence goes on from NZ_SOAV01000002.1 coordinate 25,024, forward strand.
GTGCTGCCGGTGCTCAGCCGGCTCGGCGTCGAGGTCACCGACGAGCGGCCCTACGAGCTGCGCTGCGCGGACCGCACCACGGCCTGGATCTACGACTTCGGCCTGCGCATGCCCAAGGCGCCGGCCGGCGGCGTCGACTACCGCGGCGACGACGCCCGCGAGCGGGTCCAGGACGCCTTCGCCGCCACCTGGACCGGCAAGGCGGAGAACGACGGGTTCAACGCCCTCGTGCTCAGCGCCGGGCTGACCTGGCGGCAGGCGATGGTGCTGCGCGCGTACGCGAAGTACCTGCGGCAGGCCGGTTCGACGTTCAGCCAGGACTACATGGAGGACACCCTCCGCAACAACGTCCACACCACGCGGCTGCTCGTCTCCCTGTTCGAGGCGCGGATGGCGCCGGAGCGCCAGCGCGCCGGGCGCGAGATCGTCGACGCCCTGCTCGAAGAGGTCGACGCCGCCCTCGACCAGGTCGCCAGCCTCGACGAGGACCGGATCCTGCGGTCCTTCCTCACCGTCATCAAGGCCACGCTGCGGACCAACTTCTTCCAGAAGGCGAGCGGCGGCGTCCCGCACGACTACGTCTCCATGAAGTTCGACCCGCGGGCCATTCCCGACCTGCCCGCGCCGCGCCCGGCGTTCGAGATCTGGGTGTACTCGCCGCGCGTCGAGGGCGTGCACCTGCGCTTCGGCAAGGTCGCGCGCGGTGGCCTGCGCTGGTCGGACCGCCGGGAGGACTTCCGCACCGAGATCCTCGGCCTGGTCAAGGCGCAGATGGTGAAGAACACCGTCATCGTGCCGGTCGGCGCCAAGGGCGGCTTCGTCGCCAAGCAGCTGCCCGACCCGAGCGTGGACCGCGACGCCTGGATGGCGGAGGGCATCGCCAGCTACCGGACCTTCATCTCGGCGCTGCTCGACATCACCGACAACATGGTGGCCGGCGAGGTCGTGCACCCCGCCGACGTCGTCCGGCACGACGAGGACGACACCTACCTCGTCGTCGCCGCCGACAAGGGCACCGCGAAGTTCTCCGACATCGCCAACGAGGTCGCCGAGTCCTACAACTTCTGGCTCGGGGACGCCTTCGCCTCCGGCGGCAGCGCGGGTTACGACCACAAGGGCATGGGCATCACCGCCCGCGGCGCCTGGGAGTCCGTCAAGCGGCACTTCCGGGAGCTGGGCGTGGACACCCAGACCCAGGACTTCACCGTCGTCGGCATCGGTGACATGTCCGGCGACGTCTTCGGCAACGGCATGCTGCTCAGCGAGCACATCCGCCTGGTGGCCGCCTTCGACCACCGGCACATCTTCATCGACCCGACGCCGGACGCGGCCACCTCGTACGCCGAGCGCCGCCGGCTGTTCGAGCTGGCCCGCTCCTCCTGGGAGGACTACGACACCGGGCTGCTCTCGGCGGGCGGCGGCATCTTCCCGCGCACGGCCAAGTCCATCCCGGTCAACGCGCACGTCCGCGAGGCCCTCGGCATCGAGCCGGGCATCACCAAGATGACCCCGGCCGAGCTGATGAAGGCGATCCTCAGCTCCCCGGTGGACCTGCTGTGGAACGGCGGCATCGGCACGTACGTCAAGGCGTCCACCGAGTCCAACGCCGACGTCGGCGACAAGGGCAACGACGCCATCCGCGTCGACGGCAAGGACCTGCGGGTCCAGGTCGTCGGCGAGGGCGGCAACCTCGGCCTGACCCAGCTGGGCCGGATCGAGTTCGCGCTGCAGGGCGGCCGGATCAACACCGACGCCATCGACAACAGCGCGGGCGTGGACACCTCCGACCACGAGGTGAACATCAAGATCCTGCTCAACGGTCTGGTCAAGGACGGCGACATGACCGTCAAGCAGCGCAACAAGCTGCTCGCCCAGATGACCGACGAGGTCGGCGCGCTGGTCCTGCGCAACAACTACGCCCAGAACACGGCGATCGCCAACGCGCTCGCGCAGTCCAAGGACATGCTCCACGCCCAGCAGCGCTTCATGCGCCACCTGGTCAGGGAGGGCCACCTCGACCGGGCCCTGGAGTTCCTGCCCACGGACCGCCAGATCCGCGAGCGGCTCGGCGGCGGACGCGGCCTGACCGGCCCGGAGACGGCCGTGCTGCTGGCGTACACGAAGATCACGGTCGCCGAGGAGCTGCTGCACACCTCGCTGCCGGACGACCCGTACCTCAAGGGTCTGCTGCACGCCTACTTCCCGACGGCGCTGCGCGAGCAGTTCGCCGAGCAGGTCGACAGCCACCCGCTGCGCCGCGAGATCACGACGACGGTCCTGGTCAACGACACGGTCAACACGGGCGGTACGACGTATCTGCACCGGATGCGCGAGGAGACCGGCGCGTCGCTCGAGGAGATCGTGCGGGCGCAGACCGCGGCGCGGGCGATCTTCAGCTCCTCCCCGGTGTGGGACGCGGTGGAGGCGCTGGACAACAAGGTCGACGCGGCCGTCCAGACCCGGATCCGGCTGCACTCGCGCCGCCTGGTCGAGCGTGGCACGCGCTGGCTGCTGAACAACCGGCCGCAGCCGCTGGAGCTGGCCGAGACGGTGGACTTCTTCGCCGAGCGGGTCGAGCAGGTGTGGGCGCAGCTGCCGAAGCTGCTGCGTGGTGCGGACGCCGAGTGGTACCAGCACATCTACGACGAGTTGACCGCCGCCGGTGTTCCGGACGAGCCGGCCACGCGGGTGGCCGGGTTCTCCTCGGCGTTCGCGACGCTGGACATCGTGTCGGTGGCCGACCGCATGGGCAAGGAGCCGCTGGACGTCGCCGAGGTGTACTACGACCTCGCCGACCGGCTCGGCGTCACCCAGCTGATGGACCGGATCAGTGACCTGCCGCGGGACGACCGCTGGCAGTCGATGGCCCGGGCGGCGATCCGTGAGGACCTGTACGCGGCGCACGCGTCGCTGACCGCGGACGTCCTGGCGGTGGGGAACGGAACGTCCACGCCGGAGCAGCGGTTCAAGGCGTGGGAGGAGAGGAACGCGGCGATTCTCGGGCGGGCGCGGACGACGCTGGAGGAGATCCGGTCGTCGGACGAGTTCGATCTGTCGAATCTGTCGGTGGCGATGCGGACGATGCGGACGTTGCTGCGCACGCATTCGTAGGCGGTACGGCGTTCGCGCCGGTGCTGTGTGAGGCGCCCCGGGCCGGGTCGGTCCGGGGCGCCTTTGCGTCGTGCGCGGGGTGAGGGTGGGCGCGGGGTGGGGTGCGCTGCCCGGCGCTTGCGGGGTGCCGCTGCGCCCACCCGTGCCGCCCCAGCGGCACGACTGCCCGCAGCTACGGAGGGGGGAGGGCGGTAGGCACGACTGTCCGCGGTTATGGGGGGGCACGGCTGCCCGCGGTTATGTCAGCGGAGGACGTTGGCGATCAGGCGGGCCGCTCTTCGTGTTCTCGGGGTGGACAGGCGGCGGGCTGCTGGGCGGATGAGCGTGGCCGTCGGGCCCACCGGTTGCCAGGTGATCTGGAGGCGGCCCGGGTTGTGGCCCTCAGGGCGGAGGGTGACGCGGTGGGGAGTGAGGCCGGCGCGGTGGGGGACGCGGGCCGTGAGGGGCGTGAAGGTCAGCGGCGCCAGCAGGATGCCCGTGTGGGTGCGGCCCCGGTGGCGCAGCCGGAGCACGGGATGACGGGTGCCCTCGAAGCCCTGGAGCGGGAGACGGGCCGCCGCCAGGTCCAGGCGCACGCGGCCCTCGAAGAGACCGGGGCCGACGGGCGAGAGGCGGAAGGCGACCGTGAGGCGCCGGCGGCCGGGGGAGAGGTGGAGCACGGCGAGCTGGGGGCCGACCGGGAGACGCAGGGCCGGGTCGTAGGTGCGGACGGTGAGGTCGACGGCGGCGCCGGGACCGCGCGCGATCTCCGTGATCTCGTGCCGGAGCAGGGCGGTGAAGAACGGGCGGGTGTCCAGGCCGAGGTCCGTCAGGTCCAGCTCGCGCCGGGCCTCCGGGGACTGCGGGACCTCCTCGCCCCAATACACGCGGCCGCTCTCCTCGTCCGGCGTCACCCGGCGGGGCGCCACGTCGTGGCCCAGGCCCCGGGCAGCCGTCCGCAGGTCGGACAGGCGCCGGTCGCGCAGCAGCCGCAGGACGACCCGTTCGGCGCGCGGCAGCCGGGCGTAGGCGCCCTCGGCGAGGGTGTCGAGGTAGGGGTTCATCAGGTCGGCGAAGGACGCCAGCCACGCGTCGTCCCGGTAGGGCAGGTCACCGGCGTACATCCGGAAGTCGTGCTTGAGGAACTTGAAGTCCTTGTCCTCGCGCAGCGTCTCGTGCCCGCTCTCGGCCAGGAAGGCGTCGATGAGCCGCTGCACGTGGACGCGGTCGCGGACGTTGGAGAGCTTGTGCCGCTGGTTGGAGATGGAGGCGGTCTCGGAGGCGGCGTACGGGGCTATGTACCAGCGGTAGACCGGCTCGGGGACGACCGTGAACCGTTTGGCCAGGCAGTAGGCCTGTGCCGAGAAGAGCTGGTCCTCGTAGTGGATGCCCTCGGGGAAGCGCAGGCCGTGCCGGTCGAGGAAGGCGCGCGCGTACATCTTGCTGGTCGACAGGTGCTCGAAGAGCAGCCGGGGGTCGGCCCCGATGCCGTCCAGGGTGCGGCGCTCGGCGACCAGGTGCGGCATCCAGGTGGTGCGGCGTCCGCCGTCCACGCGGACGCGGTGCACCGCGCCCATGGCGAAGTCCAGGTCGCGTTCGCGGTGGGCGGCGAGCAGGACCTCCACGGCACGCTCGGGCAGTTCGTCGTCGCTGTCCAGGAACATCAGGTACGGCGCCCGCGCGATCTCCAGGGCGCGGTTGCGCGGGGCGCTGCATCCGCCGCTGTTCTCCGGCAGCCGCAGGTACACGACCCGCGGATCGTGGGCGGCCAGTTCGCGGGCCACCTCCTCGGTGGCGTCCGTCGAGTGGTCGTCGCTGATGACGACCTCGATGTTCGCGTGCGTCTGCCGCAGCACGGACGCGACCGCGCGGGGGAGGCGCTCGGCGTCGTTGTAGACGATGACCGTGACGGTGACGTCGGGGACCCGCAGGGGCAGGAGCGCGCCCGTGGCCGGGCTCGTGGTGGCTGTCCTCATGACGCGGTGGCCTCCTCGGGGCTCGGGGCCGGGACGCGGTCCTCGACCGGCACGACCGGGGGCAGCGTCCGCTCGTCCTCGCCGAGGAAGACACGGCGTACGACGCGTTCGGCGGCGTGGCCGTCGTCGTACTCGCAGAACCGGCGCCGGAAGGCGGCCCGTGCCTTCGTCGCGCGTTCGTCGTGCCAGGCGTCGGTGGTGAGGATCTCCGTCAGTTCCGCCTGGGTGCGGGCGACGGGGCCGGGGGCTTCGGCCATCAGGTCGAAGTAGACGCCGCGGGTGGTGCGGTACGTCTCCCAGTCGTCGGCGTGGATGACGATCGGGCGGTCCAGGTTGGCGTAGTCGAACATGATCGACGAGTAGTCGGTGACCAGCGCGTCGGCGGCCAGGCACAGCTCCTCGACGGGTTCGTAGGAGGAGACGTCGACGAGGCGGCCGGTGCGGCGCAGGTCCGCCAGCGGGGTGGAGGGGGCGGTCGCGCTGTCGTAGAAGTAGTGGGCGCGCACCAGCAGGACCGTTTCCTCACCGAGTCGGTCGGCGAGGGCGACGAGGTCCAGGCGCGGGGTCCAGCCGGCCTCGTAGTCGCGGTGGGTCGGCGCGTAGAGGATCGCGCGGCGGCCGGGTGCGATGCCGAGGCGTGCGCGGGCCGCGCGCACCTCGACGGCACCGGCGGTGTAGTAGACGTCGTTGCGCGGATAGCCGTGGTCCAGGGACACGTGCCGGGACGGGTAGGCCCGCTGCCACATGCGGGTGCTGTGGCGGTTGGCGGAGACGCTGTAGTCCCACTTGTCGACGCGTTCAAGGAGCGCCTGGAAGTTCAGGCCGTGGGCGGCGGCGGGGTACGGCAGCTGGTCCACGCCCATGCGTTTGAGGGGGGTGCCGTGGTGGGTCTGGACGTGGACGGTGCCGGGGCGTTTGACCACCGCGTCCGGGAAGTTGACGTTGTTGACCAGGTACTTGGCCCGGGCCAGCACCTCCCAGTAGCGGCGGGTGCCGGGGACGACGTGGTCGGTGCCGGGCGGCAGCAGGGCGGCGCCCGCTTCGGTGACGACCCACACCGGGTGGACGCCCGGGGCGAGTTCGGCGAGCTTGGCGGCGATCGCCGCCGGGTTGCAGGCCACGCCCCGGTTCCAGTACGCCGAGAAGACCGCGAGGTGCGGGTCGACCGGGCGGGCCAGGGCGGCGCGGTACTGGAGGGCGCGCAGCCGGTTTCCGGCCCGGCGCCTGCCGGTGCGCGCGGCGGAGCGCACCCCGCGGCGGGCGTGGTTGGCGCTGCGCAGGGCGCGGTACCTGCCGTAGGCACCCTCCTCCAGGAGCGACCGGCGCATCCCCTCCAGGCCGGCCGGGCGCCGCAGGCCGTCGGGGCGGTGGCGCCGGGCGGTCACGGACGCCCGGCGGAAGAACTCCCGCGCCACGTCCTCCGGCATCCCGGCGCGGGCGAAGGTGCGCAGGCAGTCGCGGACCATCAGGTCGTACAGGACGCCGTGGACGGCCGGGCGGTCGGCGGTGAGGCCGAGCAGCGCCTCGTAGCGGTCGACCAGCGCGTACCGCTCGGCCGCCGTGGGCGGCGGGAGGCTCTCGGGGCGCAGCAGCCGGTCCTCGTACGCCGGGTGCGGCAGGCAGGCCACGCGGTCGGCGAGCAGCAGGGCGGCGCAGGCGGCGAAGGGCTCGTCCTCGGTGGTCAGGAGCCGTTCGTGGGCCCGCCAGAAACCGGTGCGCACGGCGCGGTTGCCGAGCAGCGGGGCCAGCCGGAGCAGCGCCGCCCGGTCGTCGAGGGCGACGCCCTCCGCGGCGCGGCCCGCGCGCGCGAGGCGGGGGCCGTCGGGGGAGGGCAGACCGGAGACCCGCCAGGAACTGCGGACGTGATCCAGGAGCAGGACGTCCACCGAGTCGGAGAGGCCCGCGGTGTGCCGGGCGACGGCGGGCGGGGCGCCGACGGGCAGCCCGTCCTTGGCGTGCACGAAGTGCAGCCACCGGCCCCGCGCCCGGGCCGCCCCCGCCGAACGGGCCGCGGCGTCCCCGGCTCCGTCCGGGAGCGGCAGCACGGTGAAGGCGGGGACGTGCCGCTCGGCCGTCTCCCGCGCCCAGTCCCCGACTGCGGCGACGATCACCTCGACGCCGGGCAGGGGGTGGGCGTCCAGGGAGTCGAGGAGGGCGGGGAGGTGGTCCTGGACGTTGCGGCCGTGGACGACGACGCTGAGGTCGGGGACCGCCCCGGGGAACGGGTCGGGGACCGTGTCGGACATCGCGGGGACTCCTTCGCCTCGGCCTTCGCTCGGTCGCTCCCGGAGCACTCCTGTGGGTCGGTATCTATTCGGTCATAGTGACATCAATCCGGCAAAAGGCTTAATCGTGGGGCGGGAGCGTACGCCTCCCGGGGGACGGAACCCTCACGCGACCGCCTTCGGCTCGGACGCCGCCTCGGGAGCCGCCTGGGGCGTCGCCCCGGCTGCGGCCTCAAGGTGCGGTCTTTGGTGCGGCCCCAGCTGTGGCCCCAGCTGTGGCCCCGGCTGCGGCCGTGGGTGCGGCCTTGGGCGCAGCCTTGGGTGCGGCCTTGGGTTTGGCCGACCGGTCCGGTCCGCCGGTGAACTTCTCGTACTCCTTCAGCACCTCGTCCGTCGGCCCGTCCATCCGCAGCTCGCCGCGCTCCAGCCACAGCACCCGGTCGCAGGTGTCGCGGATGGACTTGTTGCTGTGGCTGACCAGGAACACCGTGCCGGCGTGCCGGCGCAGCTCCCGGATGCGTTCCTCGGAGCGCTTCTGGAAGGAGCGGTCGCCGGTGGCCAGCGCCTCGTCGACCAGGAGGACGTCGTGGTCCTTGGCGGCGGCGATGGAGAAGCGCAGCCGGGCGGCCATGCCGGAGGAGTACGTGCGCATCGGCAGGGTGATGAAGTCGCCCTTGTCGTTGATCCCGGAGAAGTCGACGATCTCCTGGTACCGCTCCTTGATCTGCGCGCGGGACATGCCCATCGCCAGGCCGCCGAGGTACACGTTGCGCTCGCCGGTGAGGTCGCTCATCAGGGCGGCGTTGACGCCGAGCAGGGAGGGCTGCCCGTCGGTGTAGATGCGGCCGTTCTCCACCGGGAGCAGGCCGGCGACGGCCTTGAGCAGCGTCGACTTGCCCGAGCCGTTGGTGCCTATGAGGCCGATGGCCTCGCCCCGGTACGCCACGAAGGACACGTTCTTCACGGCGTGCACCCGGCGCACGCCCGCCGCCTTCTCGGTCTTCTTCCGGCGCAGGATGCGGTTGAGGGCGGCGGTGGCGGAGCCGCGGCCCGCGCCGGTGCCGTTGACCCGGTAGACGATGTCGACGCCGTCGGCGATGACGGTGGGTACCCGCTCGGCGGGGGTGCTGTCAGCCACGACCGTACGTCTCCTCGGCCTTCCAGAAGTAGATGAAGCCGCCGATCCCGGCGACCAGCGCCCAGCCCAGGGCCAGGGCCCAGACGTGGTCCGGCAGCATGTCGCCGCCGAAGCTGTCGATGAGCGCGAACCGCATCAGGTCGATGTAGACGACGGCGGGGTTGACCTGGAGCAGCGGGCCGACCCAGGACGGCAGACCGCTGTCCGGACCGGTCATGTGATGGATGCTGAACATGACGCCCGAGGCGTACATCCAGGTGCGCAGCAGGAACGGCATCAGCTGGGCCATGTCCGGGATCTTCGAACCCACCCGGGCCATGACCATCGACACGCCCGTGTTGAACACGAACTGCAGCGCCAGCGCCGGGACCGCGAGCACCCAGGACGGGGCGGGCGGCACGCCGAAGGCCAGCAGGATCAGGACCAGGGCGCCCATCGAGAACAGCAGCTGCTGGAGCTGCTGGAGGCAGAACGACACCGGCAGTGCCGCACGCGGGAAGTGCAGGGCCCGCACCAGGCCGAGGTTGCCGGAGACGGCCCGGGTGCCCGCCATGATCGAACTCTGCGTGAACGTCCACATGAACACGCCGGTGACCAGGAACGGGACGAAGTCCTCCACCCCGTGGCTGGTGTTCATCAGCATGCCGAAGATGAGGTAGTACACCGCCGCGTTGAGCAGGGGCGTCATCACCTGCCAGACCTGACCCAGCTTGGCCTGGCTGTACTGGGCGGTGAGCTTGGCGGTGGAGAAGGCGCCGATGAAGTGCCGGCGCGCCCACAGCTGACGGACGTACTGGGGCAGGGAGGGGCGGGCGCCGCTGACCGACAGGCCGTGGCGGGCGGCGAGTGCCGCGAGGTCGGTGTCGGCCGCTGCCGCGGCGGCCGGGGCCGCTGTCGGGGTCGGTGGATCGAGGACCTGGCTCACATCCGGTGCTTTCGCTCGGGGGAGGGGGCGAGAGGCGACGCCCGTCGTTCACCTGGGTGACCGCGTGGATTCACTTACGTCGGGACGGCACCGTATCGTCGTTACGTGAGCGTAGGGCGTGATGACGCCGGAACGCAACCGTTTCGTCGTGACGCCCTATGCTTGACGCGCATGACGACCAACGCCGCCGCCGACGAGCCGCCGCGCCCGCGCCGCAGGGCCCCCGCCGGGGCGGCGGTGCTCCGTGAGGACGTGACGGAGGCCATCCGGGCGGCGGTCTTCGAGGAGCTCGCGGCGGTCGGTTACGCCCGCGTGTCCATCGAGGGCATCGCGCGCCGCGCGGGCGTCGGCAAGACCGCCGTCTACCGGCGCTGGCGCTCCAAGCTGCACCTGGTGCTCGACGTCGTCTCGGCCCTGGCCGTCCAGGGGCTCCCGGCGCCGGACACCGGTTCCCTGGAGGGCGACCTGCGCCTGCTGTACGAGGTGACGTCCCGAGCCCTGCGCCACCCGGTGGCCTCGCAGATCATCCCCGACCTCCAGGCGGAGGCGGCCCGCAATCCCGACATCGCCGAGGCACTGCAGAAGACCCTGCGCGAGGGCCAGGACGGCGTCGCCAGCAAGATCCTCGCGGCGGCGGCGGAACGCGGCGAGCTGGGCCCCGCCGTGCACACCGACCTCGCCCTGGACCTGATCTCGGGCCCGCTGTACTGGCGCTCGGTGGTCGTCCGGAGCCCGAAGCTGCCGAAGGGCTACCTGGCCGCGCTGGCACGGGCCACGGCGGAGGGCTTGAAGGCGCTCTGAGCGGGCCCGAACCTCCGGGCAAGCGGGCGGGTTCGCCGATAATGCCGACCGGAGCAGGCGGCTCGGCAGGCGGGCCGCCGCGGGACGGCGGGCCGGGTCCGCCGTCACCGGGGGAGGGGTGGGCATGAGGCGCGCGTGGACGAATCCCGTGCTGTTGCTGATCGCTGGAGCGGGTGCCGCGACCGGGCCGTTCGTCCAGGGGCGGCCTGGCACGGGCACCGTGATGGTGGTGCTGTTCGTAGTGCTGGCGGCGATGACCTCGCCGTTGCTCTTCCCCAGGCCGATCGGTGCGCTGGAGGCGCGGCGGCGCAGCGCCGTCGACGGCCGGCCGGTCGTCTTCTGGCGGCCGGGGTGCACCTACTGCATGCGGCTGCGCATCCGGCTGGGCCGCAAGGCGCGGCGGCTGTACTGGGTCGACATCTGGCGGGACGAGGCCGGGGCGGAGCTGGTGCGGGAGGCCAACGACGGCAACGAGACCGTGCCCACCCTGTTCGTGGCGGGCCGGCCGTACACCAACCCCGACCCGGCGTGGGTACGCGAGCAGGTCTCCTCGTCCCGGTGACCCGGTGACCCGGTGACCCGGTGACCCGGCGTCGGCGCCCCGCGCCCCGTCCGGAGGTCAGTCCCGGGCCGCCTCCGGGTGGAGTCGCACCCAGCCCGCCCACGCCGACGTGATCATGTCCTCGACGTCGTACTTGGCCTTCCAGTCCAGCTCGACGGCGGCGTGGTCGGCCGAGGCGACGACGCGGGCCGGGTCGCCGGGGCGGCGGGGCGTGACCGTCGGGGGCCGGCCGTAGCCGGTCAGGGCGTTGATGCGGTCGATCATCTCGCGGACGGAGACGCCTTCGCCCCGGCCGATGTTGAGGGTGAGGGTGCGGCCCGGGGAGGCCTGCAGGGCGCGGGCCGCGGCCACGTGGGCCTCGGCCAGGTCGACCACGTGGATGTAGTCCCGCACGCAGGTGCCGTCCGGCGTCGCGTAGTCGTCGCCGAAGATCCGGGGGGCCGCGGACTCCGTCAGCTTCTCGAAGACCATCGGGACCAGGTTGTAGACGCCGGTGTCCGCCAGCTCCGGGCTCGCGGCGCCCGCCACGTTGAAGTACCGCAGGGACGCCGTGGCCAGGCCCGACGCCTTGCCGGCGGCCCGGACCAGCCACTCGCCGGCCAGCTTGGTCTCGCCGTAGGGCGACATGGGTGCGCACGGCGTCTCCTCGGTCACGAGGTCGACGTCGGGCATGCCGTACACGGCGGCGGAGGAGGAGAAGACGAAGGACGGGACCTCGGCCTTCGTGACCGCGTCCAGCAGGACCCGCAGCCCCTCCACGTTCTGCTGGTAGTAGTGCAGCGGCAGGTCCACCGACTCGCCGACCTGCTTCTTGGCGGCCAGGTGGACGACACCGGTGACGGAGTGGTCGGCCAGGGCGCGGGCGACCCGCTCGCCGTCCAGGACCGAGCCCACCACCAGGGGGACGCCGTCGGGCACGCGGTCGGCGATGCCGGTCGACAGGTCGTCGTAGACCACGGCCTTCTCGCCCGCCTCGGTCATCGCCCTTACGACGTGCGCCCCGATGTATCCGGCGCCGCCGGTGATCAGCCAGGTCATTGCGGCCGTCCCCTTCGTTCGGTGGTTCTCGGTACCCATGATCCGTCATCCCGGCCCTCGCCGGACGCCGGCACCCGTCAGGACGGTACGGGGCCCGGGCCGGTGCCGTACGCGTCCAGGGCCCTCGTGAGCCGGTCGAGGCGGGCGCCCAGGTCCTGGATCTCGGCCAGGTCCAGGCCGGTCGCCGCGGCGATCCTGCGCGGCACCTCGACGGCCCGCTCGCGCAGTGCCGCGCCCTCCCCGGTCAGCCGCACCTCCACCGACCGCTCGTCGCGCACGCTGCGCTCGCGCCGCACCAGACCGGTCGCCTCCAGCCGCTTGAGCAGGGGCGACAGGGTCCCGGAGTCGAGGCGCAGGTGCTCACCGAGCTTCTTCACGGGCAGCTCGCCGTGCTCCCACAGCACCAGCATCACCAGGTACTGCGGGTAGGTGAGCCCGAGGTCCTTGAGGACCACGCGGTAGACGCTGCCGAAGGCGCGCGACGCGGCGTTCAGGGAGAAGCAGATCTGCTGGTCCAGGCGGAGCCAGTCGGATGCGGGCGTGGTCATGCTCCCCAGCGTAACCGACAGGAATTGTGCATCATTTAGTTGTGCGCAATTTAATCGTGTGCTCTACTTGTGGGTGTCGGACAGATGTCAGGCAACGCAGCTTCCCTCCGAAAGGGCCGGTTTCCCATGGACGCGATCTACACCGCCGCCGCCACCGCCACCCACGGCCGTGACGGCCGTACCGTCAGCTCCGACGGCAAGGTCGACCTCGCCCTCGGCATCCCCGTCGAGATGGGCGGCAACGGCCAGGGCACCAACCCCGAGCAGCTGTTCGCCGCCGGCTACGCCGCCTGTTTCGGCAGCGCCCTCGGCCTGGTCGGCCGGGCGGCGAAGGTCGACGTCAGCGACGCCGCGGTGACCGCCGAGGTCGGCATCGGCAAGCAGGGCGAGGGCTTCGCGCTCGCCGTCACGCTCCGGGTCGAGCTGCCCGAGGGGGTCGACGAGGAGACCGGCCGCAAGCTGGTCGAGCAGGCCCACCAGGTCTGCCCGTACTCCAACGCCACCCGTGGCAACATCCCGGTCGATCTCGTCGTCGAGTAGTCCCCGCCGGGGTCGCTCACCCGACCCGCGCCAGCACCTCGCCCGTCCGCTCGCTCCACGCCACCACCACCGCCTCCTCGGGCACCGGGTGCCAGCGGGTCAGCAGCAGCCAGCGGACGTGGTAGCGGCGGACGACGGCGGCGCGCTCGGCGCGGGTCGAGTCCGCCGCGAGGTACGCCCGGACGTCGGCGGCCCGCCGCCCGCGCACCCGTTCGTCCAGCGACGGGTCGGGCCAGGCGGGCGCCGCGAGGTCGGGGCCGTACCCGGCGATGGCGTGCCCCGCGTAGTAACCGTCGGTGATCACGGCCTCGCCGGGGCCGATGTGCCGGGCCGCCCACGCGTACGCCGGCCAGTGGGGCGGCTGCTCGAAACCGACCGGGTCCAGGGCGCGCGGCACGACCGCCCCCGCGTGGACCGTGAGGAACCCCAGCAGGGCGCCGGCCGTCGCGGCCGAGCCCAGCGCCGCCCGCCACCGCGGCCACGGTCGGGGCGCCGCCAGCTCCACCGCCAGGGCGAACTGCGCCGGCACCAGCGTGAGGCCGAGGATCCGGCCGTAGGTGTAGTGGCCGCTGAACCAGCCGTACGCCACCACCGCGCAGTCCAGCGCGAACAGCAGCACCAGCGGGTCCCTCGGCGAGCGGCGCCCGCGTGCCCACAGGGCCGGCAGGCCGAGCAGCGCCAGCCAGAACTCCCCGGGCAGGTGGAGGTACAGGACCCGGTGCATCCCGTCCACGCTGTCGTCGCCCGCCAGCGCGAACACGTCGAAGTACGGCCAGCCGCCCGCCACCCCCGCCGCCACGGCCGCCGTCAGCGCCCACCGCCCCACGACCGGCCCGCGCCACCCGTCCTGCCACCCGGCCACCAGCGCCACCGCGCCGATCACCGCCGCCACCGCGGTGATCGGGTGGACCAGCAGGATCAGGCCGTACAGGACGCCGAGACCCGCGTAGCCGGGCAGTCCGCGCAGTCCGCCCGGGCCCACGTACCGCACCCGGCGCCCGTCGCGGGCCCGTGCCCCGGTCAGCGCCCAGACCCAGAAGGTGAGCCCGATCGCGAACGTCGACGGATAGCCGAGGTTGCCCGTCATCGACATCAGCCCGAGGTAGCCGCTCCACCAGGCCCGCTCGGTGCCCCACAGCAGCGTCATCGCGCCCAGCGCCAGCACCGGCGCCCACGGCCGGGGGCTCAGCACCCGGACGAAGCGGTTCAGGCCGGTCAGCAGCACCAGCAGGTTCAGCGGCCCGGCGAGCCGCACCACCTCCCAGCCGCCCAGCCCCGTCAGCCGGGCGAACACGCCCTGGGCCACCGCGTACGGCGAGTAGTACGCGCTGCCCGCACCCGGCAGGTCCGCCATCGGGTGACGCGGGTGAAGGAGGTCGGCCTTGAGGCGCTCGACGACGGCCGCGTGCTGACCGGCGTCGCAGCACAGCGGCACCGCCCAGTACGCCAGCGTCATCACGAGGAAGAAGCAGAAACCGGCGAGCTGGAACGGGGTGGGGCGCCAGGTGCGGCCGCCGCGCAGCGCCGTCGCACCGCGCGCGGGCCGCCGGACGAGGACGCCGGCGCTCACAGCACGGTGACGGTAAAGGGCATTCTGGACATTTGCCGTATGTTCCCGGTGGGGTCCCGCCCATGACCCCAAGTCACCTCAACGGGTGATGCTCAGCCGCCCGGTCCACCGGGCCCGCTCGGTCCACCGCGCCCGCCCGGCCCACCACGTCCGCTCAGCCCACCGAGTCCGCCCGCTCCGGCTGCCCCTGCGCGGGCAGCGGCAGCCGGCCGCCCCGCACCACCGGTTCCAGCAGCAGCGGCACTCCCACCACCGGCAGCAGCCACGCCAGCACGATCAGCCGCTCGCCCCAGATGTTGATGTCCGGATGCGCGGCCTGGGTCAGGATTCCGGTGAACGCCGCCGCGACCAGGAAGACGCCGACCGCACCCCCGCGCCGCAGCGCGCCCCACGCCCCGGCGGCCAGCGCCGCCGCGAACAGCGGCTGCCAGGCCTGCCTGCGCAGCCACTCCACCCAGAAGTTGCCCTGCAACTGCCAGAACTCCGGCCACGGACGCGTCCGGTCGGGACGGGCGAAGTGACCGGTGAGCAGGTCCTGGAGGCTGTCCGCCTCGGAGGGGTAGTCCAGCAGCCACGCCAGCAGCAGGGTGGCGGCCGCGCCGGCCAGTCCCACGGCCGCGAGCGCCGGCACCCCCCGCGGCACCGGAACGCCCCGCCGCGGTCGCCGGCGGCCCCGCAGGACGATCAGCGCGCCCGCCGCCGCCAGGCCGAGGCCCAGGAACAGCGCCTGGGAGTGCTTGACCGTGAACAGGGCGAGCAGCGAACCGGCGACCACCGCGAGACCGGCCCGCGGCCGCCCCGCACGCAGCACCAGCGCGCAGCCCCACACGGCCGCCAGCGTGAGCGCCATCAGCAGGCCCTCGGCCATCGGGCGCATCGCGGTCGTCCCGCACGGCAGCACGTAGTACAGCGCCTGCCCGGTCAGGGCGAGCGGCACCGGGACCGCCAGGGTCCGCAGGACCAGGAAGACCAGGACCCCGCCCGCGCACGCGATGACGACCCCCGCCGCCCACAGGCCCCACGTCGCCCCGAAGGCCAGGACGAACGGCACCAGGAAAGCCGGGTAGCCCGGCCGTGCCTCGAAGATCCGCATGAAGCGCTCCGGCATGTACGGCACGGTGTGCCCGCCGGTCTGCCCGGCCGCCAGCCGCGGCCCCACCACCGCCCACTCCTGCGCACGGCACGCCGCCACCACCTCGTCGGTGGGGTCGGGGCGGTGGAAGCGGACCACGTGCACGCTCTGGTCCCGCTTCGCGTGCTCCGCCCGGCTCGCGCACACGTAGTCGATGGTGGCCGTCGCCGCCGCGCGCTTGCCCTCACCGGTCAGGCTCAGCGCGTACGACAGGTAGTTCTTGGTGTCGGGGGTGTCCCGGCCGGTGACGTTCGCGAGCTGGAGCACGGCGAACACGGCGGCGACGACCAGCACCCAGCCGCGGGGTCTCATGTGGAGGGCAGCAGGTCGCGTCCGGACGGGACGCCGCGGGCGCCCGGGACGCCGGACGGCTCCGGCTCGGGCATCGGCTCGCCCAGCAGCAGCGTCCGCACCACCCGCTCGGCGGCCCGGCCGTCCTCGTACTCGCAGTACCGGGACCGGAAGGCCGCCCGCAGCCGGCCCGCCTCCTCGTCCCGCCACGCCCCGGACGCCAGCAGCCACGCCAGCTCCCGGTAGCTGCGCGAGACGTGCCCGGGCGCCTCCTCGGTGATGTCGAAGTACGTGCCGCGCGTCGCCGTGTACGGGCCCCAGTCGTCGGCGTGGATCACGATCGGGCGGTCCAGCAGGGCGTAGTCGAACATCAGGGCGGAGTAGTCGGTGATCAGCAGGTCGGAGGCGAGCATCAGGTCCTCCACGTGCGGTTCGTCCGTGGCGTCGATCACCACGCCCCGCCGGTGCAGCTCCGCGAGGCCCAGGCCGCGTGCCGGGCCGGTGGCGAGGGAGGGGTGCAGCCGCACCAGCAGGGTGTGGTCCGCGCCGAGGTCGGCGGCGAGCCGGGCCGGGTCGAGGCGCTCGACGAGCCCCCCGCGCCGGTACTCGCGGCGGGTCGGCGCGTACAGCACGACGGTGTGCCCGTCGGGGACGCCGAGCCGCTCGCGGACCCGGCGGCCGTCCTCGGGGCCGGCGTTCACCAGGACGTCGTTGCGCGGGCTGCCGGTGCGCGCGGACGTGAAGTGGCAGGGGTAGGCCCGCTCCCACACGCGCTCCGCGTACCGGCCCGCGACCAGGCTGTGGTCCCAGCGGTCGGCCCGGCGCAGCATCTGCGGCACGTCGACGCCCAGCCGGGCGCCGGGCCTGCCCAGCAGGTCGACGCCCATGTACTTGAGCGGGGTGCCCTGGTGGGTGTGGATGTGGACGCTGCCGTCCCGCTTGGCCACGGTGCCGGGCCAGTTGACGTTGTTGACGAAGAACGCCGCCCGCTCGGTCACCCGGCGGTAGGCGGCGCTGCCCAGCACCACGTGCTCCGTGCCCGGCGGCACCAGGGCCGGGTCCGCCGCGCACTCCTCGTCGCGCACCACCCACACCCCGCGCAGGTGCGGGGCGAGTGCGCGGGCCGCGCGGTGGATCGCCGCGGGGTCGCCCATGACGCCCCGGTGGGAGAACGCCGAGTACACGACGAGGTCCGGGTCGAGCGGACGGCGGGGAAGCACCGCGGTCGCGGCCCGGCGCGCCCGCCCGGCGGCCGCGCCGCGCACCTGCCGCGTCCGGCGCTCCAGCTCCCGCGCCGCCCTCCCCGTCTCCCGGCGCAACCGGTAGACGGCGTACGGCCCCTCCAGCACCCGCAATTCGGCCGGGACCGGCGCGCCCTCGGGCCGGTGGGCGCGGAACATCTTGGCGGTGCGGTGGAAGAACTCGGCCCGGTCGGACGGCGGCAGCCGGTCGGGCTTGGACAGGATGTCCAGGCAGTGCTCGCCCATCTTGGCGTGCAGGAACGGACGCCACCGGTCCGCCAGGTGGGGGCGGGCGTCGAGGAAGGCGAAGACCCGCTCGTACTGCGCGTGCACGTCGAAGTGCTTGCGGCTGGTGGTGGACAGGATGTTGCCCTGGCGGCGCTGCCGGTAGTTCAGGCAGATGCGGTCCAGCGCTGCGATCCGCTCCGCGCTGAACATGACCGGGAAGGTCCAGGGCGTGTCCTCGTAGTAGCCCGGCGGGAAGGCGAAGCCCTCCCGCTCGACGAAGTCGCGGCGGTAGACCTTGTTCCACACCACCATCAGCAGGTCGAGGATCTCGGGGTGCCCGGCCGCCGTGAACGTGCCGTCGCCCGCCTCGGCCAGTACCCGGGCGAGGGCGTTGCGCCGGGTGCCGCCCCACCAGTAGGTGCGCGCGTAGTCGAACACCAGGACGTCCGGGTCGTCCGTCTCCGCGAGCCGGTCGGCCATGGCGCGCAGGGCGCCCGGGGTGAGGCTGTCGTCGCTGTCGAGGAAGAAGAGGTAGTCGCCGGTGGCGTGCGGCATCCCGGCGTTGCGGGCCCGGCCGAGGCCGACGTTCTCCTCCAGGTGCAGCACCCGCACCCGGTCGTCGCGGGCCGCGTACTCGTCGAGGATCGCGCCGGAACCGTCCGGCGAGCAGTCGTCGACGGCGATCACCTCGATGTCCCGGAAGGACTGGTCCAGGACCGAGTCGAGGCACTCGCGCAGGAAACCCTGCACCTTGAAGCAGGGGACGATGACGCTGAAGCGGGGCACGGGGTCAGCTCCTTACGAGGGTGGCGGCGGCGGGGGCCGGGACGCGCTCCGCGAGCGGGGTCACCGGCGGCAGTGCCTCGGGCGGCTCGCCGAGCAGCACCCGGCGCACGACGCGCTCGGCGGCCCGGCCGTCGTCGAACTCGCAGAACCGCTCCCGGAACGCCGCCCGCAGCGCCGCCGAACCTGCGTCCGCGTACGTGCCGTCGGCGAAGACGCGGGCCAGCTCCTGCGGCGTGCGCGCCACCGGTCCCGGCGGGGCCGCCGGCAGGTCGAAGTAGACGCCGCGGGTCTCCCGGTAGACGTCCCAGTCGTCGGCGTACACGACGATCGGGCGGTCCAGGTTGGCGTAGTCGAACATGATCGACGAGTAGTCCGTGATCAGCGCGTCCGCGGCCAGGCACACGTCCTCCGAGGAGCGGTGCGCGGTCACGTCGATGACCCGGCCGGTGCGTTGCCGGCTGCCGCCGCGGTCGTGGAAGTAGTGGGCGCGCGACAGCACCACCACGTCCTCGCCGGCCGCCTCGCAGAACGCCTCCAGATCGAGGCCCGCCGCCTCGGAACCGGTCTCCCAGTCCCGGTGCGTGGGCGCGTACAGGACGGCCGTCTTCCCCTCCGGGACGCCCAGCTCGCGCCGGACGCGGGCCACGTCCTCGGCGGTCGCCGTCACGTAGACGTCGTTGCGCGGATAGCCGTACTCCAGGTGCTCGTAGGAGCCGGGGAAGGCCCGCTCCCACGTCCGGGTGGAGTGCCGGTTGGCGGAAAGGTTGTAGTCCCAGCGGTCCACCCGGCCCAGGAGCTTGGTGAAGCTGCCGGTGGCCGCCGCCACCACCGGGTACGGCGACTGGTCCACGCCCATCGTCTTCAGCGGCGTGCCGTGCTGCGTCTGCACGTGCACGCTGCCGGGGCGCTTGACGACGCCCTCGGCGAAGTTGGCGTTGTTCACCAGGTACGTGGCGCGGGCCAGTACCTCCCAGTAGCGCCGGCTGCCGATGACGGCGTGCTCGACGTCCTTCGGCACGGTGTGCGCCTGGTCCGGCTCGACCAGGAACACCGACCTGATGTGCGGGGCGAGTTCACGGGCCTTGGCGTGGATCGCGGCCGGGTTGCAGGCGTAGCCGCGGCCCCAGTAGGCGCAGTACACCGCCAGGCCGGGGTCGAGCGGACGGCGCAGGTGGCGGCGGTAGAACAGGCGGGTGCGCAGCCCTCGCGGCCACGGCAGGCGGCTCAGGACACCGGTCACCGCGCGGTTGGCGGCGCGCAGGGCGCGGAAGCCGGTGTACGAGCCCGACGCCAGCAGCCGGTGCTGCACACCGAGCCGTCCGCCCGGCGGCCGAAAGCCCGCGGGCCGGTGGCGCCGGTACAGCCGGCTCGCCCGGCGGTAGAAGGCGCGCCGCTCCCGGCGGGTCAGGCGCCGGGGGTGGACGGCCGTCTTCAGGACCGCCGCGAAGAGCTGCTCGAACAGCGGGCCGTACCGCTCGGCCGGCAGACCGCGCTCGGCGGCGTACACGAGCGCCGACTCGGTCTGGTCGAGCAGGTCCGCGTGGTGCCCGCCGGGCAGGTTCAGCCGGTTGCCCTGACGCCGCACCCGGTGCCGCACGACCACGGAACGCAGGACCGCCACGCGCTCGGCGCGCACCGCGACCCGGGCGCCGAAGCCGACGTCCGTGAAGTGCCCGCCGGGGAAGTCGAGCCCGCGCTCGGCGAGGAAGGTACGGCGGTGGACCGCGCTCCACGCGGGCAGGTGCACGCCGGACAGCTGCGGGGCGCGGTCGGGGGTGAAGGCGCCGCCCGGGGCCTTGGCCAGCAGCGGGGCGGCCGGGTTGGTGGTCTCGCCCTCCCACCAGGGCACGCGCTCGTACTCGAAGTAGAGGACGTCGACGCCGCCGGTGTCCGCAAGGCGCGCGTCCAGCGCCGCCAGCGCCCCCGGCACCAGGACGTCGTCGCCGTCGAGGAACAGCAGGTACGCGCCGGTCGCCGCCCGCATCCCGGCGTTGCGCGCCCCGGCGAGACCGGCGGACGGCGGCGAGTGCACCGGCCTCACCCGGGAGTCCCGCCCGGCGTGCTCACCGGCCACGTCCGCCGCGGCGGAGTCCGGGCCGTCGCAGACCGGGATCAGCTCGAAGTCGCCGAAGGACTGGCCGAGGACCGAGTCCAGTGCCTGGGAGAGCCGCCCCGCGACCCCATGGGACGGGACGATGATGCTGAAGCGGGGCATGCTGCTCTTTCTCTCGTGATCCTGGTCCGACGCACCCGGGACCGGTCCGTCCCGGTCCGGCGGGAGACCCCTGCGGGCCGCGCCCTCGGCCCGGCCGTCCCGCGGGCCGCCACGTGGGCGGCCGGGTCGGAGTGGGCCGCGACGAACTGCGGGGCATGGGGACTCCCGGAGGACCAACGGTGGTCAGAGGCTGTCGGTGACGGTGCGGGGCCCCGCGGGTTGCGGCACCGTGGTCAGCGGAGGGCGCGCGAGGGCCGCGGCGGCGGAGGGCGCGGGGCGGCGCTCGGCGAGCGGCACGACCGGCGGCAGGCCGCTCTCGCCCAGGACGACGCGGCGTACGACGCGGTCGGCGGCCCGGCCGTCGTCGTACGGGCAGAAGCGCTCGCGGAAGGCGGCCCGCAGCCGGGCGGTCCGGGTGCCGTGCCAGTCGCCGCTCGCGAACACGCCGATCAGCTCGTCCTCGTCCCGCGCGATCGCTCCCGGCGGGAAGGAACGCAGGTCGACGTAGGTGCCGCGGACCGCCTCGAACGCCTCCGGCTCGTCGGCGTGCAGCACGACCGGGCGGTCCAGGCCCACGTAGTCGAACATCAGGGACGAGTAGTCGGTGACCAGCACGTCCGACGCCAGGCAGAGGGACTCCACGTGCGGGTGGTCGCTCACGTCCAGCACCCGGCCGCCCGACGCGGTGAGCGGCCCGCCGTGACGGGGGTGGGCGCGGGCCAGCACCATGAAGCGCGGACCGAGGCGGCGCACGACGCGGTCCAGGTCCAGGGCGGCGCGCTGGGTGCGCCGGTAGTCGCGGTGGGTGGGCGCGTACAGGATCGCGACCGTGCCCTCGGGGATGCCGAGGGTCCCGCGCAGCCGGGCCACGTCCGCCGCCGTCGCCCGCTGGAGCGCGTCGGTGCGCGGCTGGCCGCACTCCAGGGCGGTCCAGTCACCGGGGTGCACGCGTTCCCAGGTCAGGGTGGAGTGGCGGTTGGCGCAGACCACGTAGTCCCAGGTGCCGGTCTCGCGCAGCAGCCGGGCGAAGTCGGTGCCGCGCCCGACGGCCGGGCGCTCCTGGAGGTCCAGGCCCATGTGCTTGAGCGGCGTCCCGGCCTGCGTCTGGACCAGGACCTGACCCCGGCGCCTGACCAGCCCGGCGGCGAAGGCCGCGTCGCACACCAGGTAGCGGGAGCGGGCCAGGGCCGTCCAGTGGGCGGCCGTGCCGGCGGCCAGCCGGCGGGTACCGGGCGGGACGGTGTGGTGGTGCACGGGGTCGGCGGCCCACGCCGTGCGCACGTGCGGCGCGAGACGGCGGAACGCCTCCTCCAGCGCGCCCGGGTCGCGCCCGTACCCCCGGTTCCCCTCGACGGCGAAGACGGCGCGGTCGGCGCGGAGCGGGAGGCAGCGCTGGACGCGGTAGTGCAGGCGCAGGGCGCGGGACCGGGCGGCGCGCAGCAGACCCGCGCCCGCCCGAGCCGTACGGCGGCGCAGGGCCGACGCCAGGCGCAGGGCTCCGTAGGTGCGGCGCAGGCCGAGGCGGAGCAGAGCGTGGCGGAGACGGACGGGCAGCGGGGCGGGGGCGCCGGGCACCCGGTAGCGGCGGCAGTGGACGCGGGCCCGGCGCAGGAACTCGGCGCGCAGGGCGTGCGGGAGGCGGTCGGGGCGGGTGTACACCGTCGTCAGGTGGTCGGCCATGCGGCGGTACAGCAGCGGTCGCCAGCGGGCCAGTTCCGGCCGCTCCCCGGGGTGCGTCTCCATGCGCGAGCGCAGGAAGGCGAAGACGCGGTCGTACTGCGTGAACACGTCCAGGTGCCGCGCGCTCGGCGTGCCGAGGATGCTGCCCCGCAGGCGCTGCCGGTAGTGCACGCAGACCCGGTCCAGGGTGGCGACGGACCCCGCCGTCATCAGGACCGGGTACGTCCACGGCGTGTCCTCGTAGTACCCCGGCGGGAAGACGAGGCCCTCGCGCTCGGCGAACTCCCGCCGCACCGCCTTGTTCCAGGCCACCATCAGCAGCTTCAGCAGCCCCGGCCGGTCGGCGAGCCGGAACGGCGCCGGGCCCTGCTCGGTGAGGTGCGCGGCGGCCTGGTTGCGGACCGTCTCGCCGGTCCAGTACGTACGCGCGTAGTCGTAGACCAGGACGTCCGGCTCGCCGGTCTCCTTGATCCGGTCGGCGATGCTCCGCAGCGCGTGCGGGGTGAGGGTGTCGTCGCCGTCGAGGAAGACCAGGTAGTCGCCGCACGCCCGCTCCATCCCGGCGTTGCGGGCGGGGCCCAGGCCCTCGTTGCGCGGCAGGCGGACGACGCGCACGCGCGGATCGAGGGCGGCGAAGCCGTCGGCGATCGCGCCGCAGGCGTCCGGCGAGCAGTCGTCGACCACGATCACCTCGAAGTCCGGGTACGACTGGGCCAGCACCGACTCCAGGCACGCGTGCAGATACGCCTGCACCTGGTACGCGGGGACGATGACACTGAACCGGGGCACGGGGACATCCATGGGTCGGCGGGATCGGTGCGGGCTTCTGCCCGGCAACGGCCGCCGGAGCGACTTGGTTACGGCCCCCGGGGCATTCGGGGGACGTTGTGCCCGTACGGATGAGGGGGCGGACCGGTGACCGGTCCGCCCCCTCTCAAGGGTGGTGTGGGGTCCGCTACTTGACGGCGCCCGCCATCACGCCGGAGACGAACTGCCGCTGGAACGCGAAGAACACGGCCAGCGGGACGACCATGGAGATGAACGCCCCCGGGGCCAGCACGTCGATGTTGTTGCCGAACTGCCGTACCTGGGTCTGCAGGGCGACCGTGATCGGCTGGCTGTCGGAGTCCGAGAAGATCAGCGCGACCAGCATGTCGTTCCACACCCACAGGAACTGGAAGATGCCCAGGCTCGCGATCGCGGGCCCGCCGAGCGGCATCACCACCCGCGCGAACAGCCGCAGTTCGCCCGCCCCGTCCAGGCGGGCCGCCTCCAGCAGCTCCCTCGGGATCTCCGCGAAGAAGTTCCGCAGCAGGAACACCGCGAAGGGCAGGCCGAAGCCGACGTGGAAGAGGATCACGCCGAGCATCGAACCGAACAGGCCGATCTTGCCGAAGAGTTCGGCGATCGGGATCAGGGCCACCTGCACGGGCACCACGAGCAGCCCGACCACCGCCAGGAACCACCAGTCGCGGCCCGGGAAGTCCATCCACGCGAAGGCGTATCCGGCCAGTGCCCCGATGACCACGACCAGGACGGTCGCGGGAACGGTGATCAGCGCGGTGTTGAGCAGCGAGGAGGTGATGTCGCCGTTCTTCAGCAGCTCCTCGTAGCTCTGGAAGGTCAGCTGGGACGGTTCGGTGAAGACCTTCCACCAGCCGCTCGCCGCCATGTCCTGGGGGGTGCGCAGCGAGGACAGCAGCAGCCCGATCGTCGGGACCAGCCAGAACAGGGCCACCACGATCAGGAACACCCGGACCAGCCCGCCGCTGAGGGCCTCGACGAGCCGGGACCCGAGCGACTGCCTCGCCTTCACGGTCCCGCCGGGTGTCCCGGCGGCGGCCCCGCTACCGGGCCCGGTTCCGGTTCCCGTGAGGGAACCCGCGTCCGCGGTCATCGCCGCACCTCCCGCCGAAGTCGCCGTACGTTGAACCACATCACCGGGATGACCAGGAGCAGCAGGAAGACCGCGATGGCGCTGGCGACGCCCGGCTGGTCGGAGGCGAAGCCCTTGCGGTACAGCTCCAGGGCGAGCACGTTCGCGTCGTCCTGGGAGGAGCCCGGAGCGATGATGAAGACCAGGTCGAAGACCTTCAGGACGTTGATCATCAGGGTGACGACCACGACCGCGAGGACCGGCGCCAGCAGCGGCACCGTGACCCGCCGGAAGACCTGCCACTCGTTGGCGCCGTCCACCCGGGCGGCTTCGAGCAGCTCCCTGGGCACCCCGGCCAGGCCCGCCGCGATCAGCACCATCGCGAAACCCGCCCACATCCACACGTACGATCCGATGATCGCCGGAGTGACGAGGGAGGGGCCGAGCCAGTTCAGGCCGTTGTACGGCTCCTTGAAGTTGTCGGCGGGCAGTCTGAGCAGTGCCCCGTCGGCCGCCGCGGGCAGGGTGAACGTGCCGTCCCCGGCGGCCGTGGCCGTCGCGACGACCTCGCCGTCCTTGACCGCCTCGATCTTCATCCCGGCGTAGCCCAGCTCGGCCGCGTCGACGCCGCCGAGCCTGCCGACGCCCTTGCCGCGGGTGAAGTCCTGCCAGGTGGTGCCGGTGACCTCGCCGTCCGCGGGCTCGGGCACCGCGGCCTTCTTCGCGTCGTCGGGCATCAGGTCGGGGGCGACGCCGACGAGGGGCAGGACGACGGGGGTGCCCGAGCGGACCGGCTGCTTCGTGACGAACGCGCCCCCGCCGGCGGGCTTCAGCGGCGAGTCGCGGCCCGGGTGCGCCTTCGGGAACGCGGACGACTCGGCGAACGTGTCGTGCACGCCGACCCACACCGCGTTGGCGACGCCCTTGTCCGGGTCCTGGTCGTACACCAGGCGGAAGATGATGCCGGCCGCGAGCATCGAGATCGCCATCGGCATGAAGACGACCAGCTTGAACGCGGTGCCCCAGCGGATGCGTTCGGTCAGCACCGCGAAGATCAGACCCAGCGCGGTGGCGACCGTCGGCGCGAACACCACCCAGATGATGTTGTTCTTCAGGGCGGTGCGGATGCCGTCGTCGGTGAACAGCGTCTCGTAGTTGTCGAACCCGGCGAAGGAGTCGCCGGACTGGTCGTAGAAGCTGCGGATCAGCGAGTACCCGATCGGGTAGACCACGAGCGCGCCGAGCAGCACCAGGGCGGGCAGCAGGAACAGCGCCGCCACGGACCTGCGGGTGCCGGTCACGCTCCTGCGCGACTTGGGTGACTGGGGGGCGGCGGTGCCCCGCGGGGCCTTGGCCGCCGTGGCCGACGTCATCGCGTCAGCCCCCGTAGGCGGCGGCCGCGTCCGCCTCCAGCTTCGCCTGGGCGCCCGCGACGTCCTTCGGGTTCTTCAGGAAGTCCTGCAGCGTCTTCCACTCGCCCTTGCCCGGGGTGCCGCCGAAGGCCTGCGGGGCCTGGTCGGACATGTCGAAGCGGAAGTCGTCGCCGGCCGCGACCAGCGCCTCGGCGATCTTCTTCTGCACCTCGTTCGGATACACCGAGGAGTCGATGCTCTTGTTGGGCGAGAGGAACCCGCCGAGCTTCGCCTGGATCCCCGCCGCGTCCGGCGAGGCCAGCCAGGTGGCCAGCGCCTGCGCCGCCTTCGAGTCCTTGAAGACCACGGCCGCGTCGCCGCCGGACACCACCGGCGCGGTGTCGCCCACGGCCGGGAACGGGAACACCTTCGCGTCGGTACCGACCTTCGCCTTCGTCTCACCGATGTTGACCTGGACGAAGTCGCCCTCGTAGACCATGCCCGCCTTGGGCTGGTCACCGCCGGTGAAGGTCTGCGTCACCGAGGCCGGGAACTCCGTCTGGAGGGCGCCGGACGCACCGCCCGCGACGAAGTCCTTCTTGCCCCAGATCTCCGCGAGGGTGGTCAGGGCCTCCTTCACGGACGGGTCCGTCCACTTGATCTCGTGCTTGGCGAGCTGGTCGTACTTCTCCGGGCCCGCCTGCGACAGGTAGACGTTCTCGAACCAGTCGGTGAGCGTCCAGCCGTCCGCGCCGCCCACGGAGAACGGGGCGACGCCGGAGTCGTAGATCATCTGGGCGGTGTCGAGCAGCTCGTCCCAGGTCTTGGGCTCGGCGGCGCCCGCGTTCTCGAAGACCTGCGCGTTGTACCAGATCAGCGACTTGTTGGCGGCCTTGTAGTACACGCCGTACTGCTTGCCGTCGACCTTGCCTATGTCCTGCCAGCCCTGCGAGTAGTTCTCACCGAGCTCCTTGGTCGCCTCGGCGCTCAGCGGCTTGGCCCAGCCCTTGTCGACGGCCTGCTTGATGGCGCCGGGCTGCGGAAGCATCGCCACGTCCGGCGGGGCGCCGCCCGCGATCTTCGAACCGAGGAAGTTGATGATCGGGTCCTGGGCGGGCACGAAGGTCACCTTGGCGCCCGTGCGCTTCTCGAACTCCGCGAGGACCTTCTTGAAGTTCTCCTGCTCGGTGCCCGTCCAGACGGCGGCGACCTCCAGGCTCTCGCCGTCCAGCTTCGGGAGGGTGACGGAGGCGGCCGGCGTCTTGTCGCCGCCCTTGTCGCCCTTGTCGCCGCCGCCGTTGTCGTCATCGCCGCCGCCGCACGCGGTGAGCGAGAGCGCGAGCGCTCCCGCGGCGAGGGTGGCTGCCGTCCTGGTGGTCCTCTTGACGCTTCCGCGTGTCCGGATGGTGCTGCTCGTGCGCATTACTGCCCCGTTCTTCGTTCCTCGTCGAACGCTCGGCGCTCTCCCGTGCGCTCTGGTGTACGCCAGGGGGGTGAGGGCGGCAAGGGCGCGTCCGTGGTCGACGGGGGGATCGTGACCGCGTCGTGACCGTGATCGGAAACCCGGCCCGGCGGCGGGCGTCCCGGGGGCTGCCGCGCCGCGCCGCGCCGCGCCGCGCCGCGCCGTGCCGTGCCGCGCCGTGCCGTGCCGCGCCGTGCCGCGCCGCGCCGTGCCGTGCCGCGCCGTGCCGCGCCGCGCCGGGCCGCGCCGGGCCCCGCCGAGACCCGGGGCGGCTTCGGCCCCGGGCGCCGGACGGGCCGGGTCGCAGGGTCCGGCGTCAGAGGAGCGACGGGACCTCGGCCGCCGAGACCTCCCGTGCCGCCCGCTCCAGGGCGCTGGCCAGCAGGGCCAAGTCGGTCGGTCCGTTGCCCAGTTCGCGGACCGGGCGGCGGGTGGGCGGGTCGCCCATGCGGTGCCACTCCAGGGCGACCACCGTGGGGCGCAGGGTCGCCGTGCGGGGGATACGGCCGGTGACCCGGCCGCCCTGGAAGGCCACGGCGCGGCCGTCCGGGTGGGTCAACCGCCCCCGGCCGGGCGCCGGTTCGTCCGGCCCGGGCACGGGCGCGTCCAGGGTGGCGCGGAGGGCCGCGCGCAGGGCGGGCTCGGTGCGGTCCGTGCGTCCCCCGGGAGCGGTGGCGGCGACCAGGTGGACGCCGAGCCGCTCACCCTCCCGCGCGACGGCCTCCAGCGCCCGCACGACCGACCCCGCCGCGGGCCGCCCGGGGGAGCCGAGCGGGGGAGCCACGAGGGCGTCGAGGTCGTCCACGACGACGACCAGGCGGGGGAGGGGCGGGACCGGCCCCGTGCGGCGCTTGGCGGCGGGCCGCAGCCGCAGGGTGGAGCTGGGCGGGGACTCGACGTCCCCGGAGTCGCAGACCTGCGCGGGCGTCCCCGTCGTCGGGGTGCGCTGGGCGACGAGCCGGCCCGACACCTCGCGGCCGGTGTGCCACTCGGCGAAGTCCGACCGCCCGAGCAGCTCGGCACGGCGCTTCAGCTCGGCGCTCAGGGACTGGGCGAACTCCCGCATCCGCACGGGGTCGTTGGCGGTGAGGTGGGTGGTGACGTGCGGGACGTCCGTGCACACGCGCAGACCCTCGCCGTGGGCGCCGCCCGCGCTCACGCTGTCGCGGCCGTCCATCAGGACGACACCGAGCCGGTCGGGGCGCTCGGCCGAGGCGAGCGACGCGACCAGCGCCCGCAGCAGCTCGGTGCGGCCGCTGCCGGGCGGGCCCTCGACCAGCAGGTGCGGTCCCTCGGCGGCCAGGTCGACCAGGACGGGGCCGCGCGGACCGGCGCCCAGCACCGCCTGCGCGCGTCCCCCGAGGGACTCCGTGTCGTCGGCCGCGGCGGCCCAGCGGGCCATCAGCGAGGCCGGGGTGGCGCGGGCCAGGCCCAGCTCGTCCAGGAGCCGGGCCGCCTGGGGGAGGGGCGCGGACACGCGCGCGTGGTGCTCGCCGCCGGTGCCGGCGCCGTCGGTGCGCAGGGGGGCCAGGGCGCGCGCGAACCGCTCGGCCCAGGCCGGGGAGACGGCGTCCACCGTGCCGAGGGTGCCGTGACCGACCGGCCCGGCGGGTGCGGCCGGGGCGCCCGGGCCCGGATGCGCGGCCGTACGGGCGACGCGCAGCAGCCGCAGGGTCGTCGCCACGTCGCCGCTGAGCAGCGCCACGGCACCGCACTCCCGGAACACCGGCGACACCGCGCAGGCCGCCTCGTACGTCCGGGTCACCGGGGAGGAGGGGGAGGCGGCGGCCGTCTCGGCGAGGCACACGACGTGGACACCGGCCCGCGGTCCCTCCAGGGCCAGCCGGGCCACCGCCTCGCGCACGTCGGCACCGCCGGGGTCCCCGTCCACGACGAGCACGGTCCAGGGCCCGGTGAAGCCGCCGGTGGGATCGGTCCCGTCGCCGCTCCCGTCGCCGGCGCGGGCCCAGGAGGGCTGCGGCCGGACGGCCCCGGTGGCGGGGGCCGCGGTGGTCGCGTCCGCGTCCCCCGGGCGGGCACCGGGCCGGTTCTCGTCGGCGAGGTGGTCGTCCAGGCGCCGGAGGAGCTCGGTGGCGCGGGCCGTGGCCTGCTCGCGGTCGTGGGCCAGCAGCAGGCGGCAGTCCTGGCCGTGTCCCGGGCGCACCTGCGGCAGCCAGCCGAGCCAGGACCACTCGGCGCTGCGCTCGGCGAGAGGCCGGGAACGGTCCGCGCTGATCAGCACGATCTCCAGGGTGTCGGCCGAGTGCAGCGCGGCGAGCTGCGCCAGCACCGAGCGGGCCAGCCCGGCCAGACGCTCCCGCGGGCCGGCGAGGCCGAGCGCGCCGACCTCGCGCAGATCGGCCGTCACCGGCACCGCGGGCAGCGGGGCGTCACCGCCCGGCGCCACCCGGTCGGCCGTACCGAGCCGCACGGTGAGCGCCTCCGGGTGGCCCGGGCCGCGCTCCCACAGCCGCGGCCCCGGTCCCAGCGCCGTCAGCAGCAGCGAGGCGGGGTCCGGCCAGGTCTCCCGGGCGCCCGGGACGCCGGACGGAGCCGCCGGGGCCGGTCCGGGCGCCGCCTCGTCGCGCGCGGGACCGCCGGACGCGGCGGCCTCCGGGGCGCCCGCGCGCCCGCCGGTCAGCCGTCGCGCCCACGCGCCTATCCCACCGCGCCTGCGCGCCTCCTGCGGCACGTCGGCACCCGGGAGAGGGGTCCCTCCGCGGGCGGTGCGCCCGCCCGCGGAGGTGTCGCCGCCGCGCCCGGTGCCGGTCTCCCGGCCGGTGCGATCGTCCGGGCCGGAGCCGTCCCCCCGGCCGCCCGCTCCGGAGGGGCCACCGGGGCCGCCGTGCGCGCTCGCGCCCGGCCCGTACGCCGCCGGTGCGGGAGAGCCGATCCCGGGCGCGCCCGCGTCGCGGGTGTCGCCTCCGTACCCGTCCGCGTCGCGGGTGCCGCCTCCGTACCCGTCCGCGTCGCGGGTGCCGTCTCCGTACGCTCCGGGCGCCGAAGGGCCCGGGCCGTACCCGCCCGCTCCAAAGGCCCCGGCCGCGTACGGCCCCGCGCCCCGCGCGCCGCCGTGCGTCTCGCCCCCGGCGGGGGTCTGCCGGGGCAGGCCCGCCGTCGGGCCGGTGCCGTGGCTCTCGATGCGGGGGGCGCCGCCCTGCCCGGGTACGTGCGTCGGCCCCGCGGACGGCCCGCCCGCGGCGTAGCGGGAGGAGCCGTACGCGTGGTGCGTCCGGCCGTCGGCCGCGGACCTCCCGTCGGTCCCGTGGGACGCGGTGCCGTCGTGCTCCGGTGCGCGTCCCGGCGCTCCGGCCGGTCCCGCCGGTCCGTGCGCGGACGCGGGTCCCGGAGGCGCGCTCCGCGCGCGGGAGCGGCCGTCCCCGTCGCGCACCTGCCCCTCCGCCCCGTCCGCCACGCGCGTGTGGGCCCCCGCGTCGCCGTCCCCGTCCTCCGCGGCGGCCGTCCGGAGCCCGGACAGTCGTACGTGTCCCTCCCCGTCCGGCGTCGTCGCCACCCGTGCCTCCGCCGCCGGGGGCACCGGCACCAGCCGCAGCGCCGACTCGCCGATCCGCAGCAGCGCGCCCGGCGCGAAGCGGACCGGGCGACCGCCCACGCGGGTGCCGTCCAGGGTGGTGCCGTTGGTGGAGCCCAGGTCGGCGACCGACACGCGGGCGTCGGGACCGACGGTCACGGCGCAGTGCATGCGGGAGACGTCCGGGTCGTCGAGCGCGACGTCGGCGTCGGCGGAGCGACCGAGCCTGATCTGGCCGCCGTGCAGCAGGTGGACGCCGCCCGCGTCGGGACCCGCGACCACGTGGAGCTGGGCGGGGACGTCGGCCGGCTCGGCGTGCGGGTCGGGCTCGCCGGGGGCGCCCAGACAGAGCACGGCGCCGTCGATCAGCGGAGGCTCGCCCAGGGTGCTGCGCTGGGCGTCGAGGCGCTGCGCACCCGCGTACAGCACCACCTGACCGGTGCCCGGGGTCTCGCCGGGGAGCGTGGCGGCCAGCGCCGGGGCGACCGCGGCCAGGGCGGTGCCGGCCGGTGCGGTGACGAGTACGTCGCACCGCGCGGCGCGGCCCCCCGCCGAAGCGGCGGACGCGGCCGGGGCAGCCGAAGCATGCGGGCCCAGCGGGTCTACGACGGTCAGCCGGATCTGCATCGCCGTAAGCGGTCCCTTCGCGCGGGCGCCCACGCGCCGGGACGGAAGCCGCCACCATGGTCCCCCACCGCGGACTTCCCCCACCGTCACACGAGCACGTCGGCCAGTTCTGCAGGCATCCTCGCACCTGCCACTGACAACGCGCCCGCCGCCCGCCGTCAAATGATCTTGATTGGTCGGCTCTGCCCCCAAAAATGCCTGACAGGTGCCCTGCGGATGATCGAATGCCGTCCGCTTGAGATCGGTCACGTACGGGTCGCGGCAACCAAGGGACCGGGTCGCGCGTCTTTCCTTCGAACGTGGTGCGGAGGCGGCACTACAGTTGGGTCCGACTGGGACCGACCGGTTCTGCGACAGTGGGTCCGAACAGCCAGCAAGCAACTAGGAGCGCATGACGTGCGGCCGGTAGGCAGCAAGTACCTCCTCGAGGAGCCCCTCGGCCGCGGTGCCACGGGCACCGTCTGGCGGGCCCGCCAGCGCGAGACCGCGGGCGCCGAGGCGGCCGTGGCCGGGCAGCCCGGCGAGACCGTCGCGATCAAGGTCCTCAAGGAGGAGCTCGCGAGCGACGCCGACATCGTGATGCGCTTCCTGCGCGAGCGTTCCGTCCTGCTCCGGCTCACCCACCCCAACATCGTCCGGGTCCGCGATCTCGTCGTCGAGGGCGAGCTGCTCGCCCTGGTCATGGACCTCGTCGACGGCCCCGACCTCCACCGCTACCTGCGCGAGAACGGGCCGCTCACCCCGGTCGCCGCGGCCCTGCTCACCGCGCAGATCGCCGACGCGCTCGCGGCGAGCCACGCCGACGGCGTCGTCCACCGCGACCTGAAGCCGGCCAACGTCCTGCTGAAGCAGACCGGCGGCGAGATGCACCCGATGCTCACCGACTTCGGCATCGCCCGCCTCGCCGACTCGCCCGGCCTCACCCGCACCCACGAGTTCGTCGGCACGCCCGCGTACGTCGCGCCGGAGTCCGCCGAGGGCCGCCCGCAGACCTCCGCCGTCGACGTGTACGGCGCCGGCATCCTCCTGTACGAGCTGGTCACCGGCCGCCCCCCGTTCGGCGGGGGATCGGCCCTCGAGGTGCTGCACCAGCACCTGAGCGCCGAACCGCGACGCCCCTCCACCGTCCCCGACCCGCTGTGGACGGTCATCGAGCGCTGCCTGCGCAAGAACCCGGACGAACGCCCCAGCGCCGAGAACCTCGCCCGCGGCCTGCGCGTCGTCGCCGAGGGCATCGGCGTGCACGCGAACAGCGCGCAGATCGGCGCCGCCGAGGGCGTCGGCGTGCTCCTCGCCCCCGACCCGGCACCCGCGCAGGTCCCCGGCGTCCCCGGCGCCCCCGACGGCGCCTACGACCCGAACGGCGCGACCAGCGTCCTGCCGCACACCGGGGGCCCGGCGGGCGCCGCCGACCCCACGACCGTCCTCCCGAGCACCGGCGCGCCCGACCCGACCGCCGTCATGCCGCCGGTTCCCCCGGGGCAGCCGGGCCAGCCGGGACAGGGCGGGCCCGAGGACCCGCACCCCTGGCAGAACCAGCTGCGCGCCGCCCGTGACCGCAACGAGCAGACGCAGGTCCAGTACCTGGACCCGAACCAGGACCCGCTGCGCCGCCGCCCCCAGCGGCAGGTCTCCCGCCCGCAGCAGCCGCGCCAGGCCCCGCCGCCCCAGCAGCCGGGCTACGGCTATCCGCAGCAGCAGCCCCAGCGCTACGCCACCCCGCAACCCCAGCAGCCGCAGCGGCCCCAGCCGCAGCGGTACGCCCCGCCGCCCGTGCCCGAGCCGCAGCAGCCCCGGCGAGAGCCGAGGGCGCCCCGGCAGCGCAGCGCCAACCCCATGCGCATCCCGGGCCTCGGCTGCCTCAAGGGCTGCCTGTTCACGCTCGTCATCCTGTTCGTGGCCGGCTGGCTGGTCTGGGAGCTGAGCCCGCTCCAGGACTGGATCGGCACCGGCAAGGGGTACTGGGACCAGCTCAGCGACTGGTTCACCACCGTGACCGGCTGGATCGGGGACCTGGGCGGCTCCAGCGGAAGCTGAGTCCGGAGACTTGTCGACATCTGGAGGGTGATTTCCGCCTCCGCCGTGAAGGCCGGCTCCTGCAACGCGTACTTTTAGGCGCAACACGCGTCGGTAGGAGCAGTCTTGGCACGGAAGATCGGCAGCCGGTACACCGCCCATCAGATCCTCGGGCGGGGCAGCGCCGGCACGGTGTGGCTGGGTGAGGGTCCCGACGGACCCGTAGCGATCAAGCTGCTGCGCGAGGACCTGGCGTCCGACCAGGAGCTGGTCTCCCGCTTCGTCCAGGAGCGCACCGCCCTGCTCGGCCTCGAACACCCGCACATCGTCTCCGTGCGCGACCTCGTCGTGGACGGCAACGACCTCGCGCTGGTGATGGACCTGGTCCGGGGCACGGACCTGCGCACCCGCCTGGACCGGGAGCGGCGCCTGGCGCCCGAGGCCGCGGTGGCCGTCGTCGCGGACGTCGCCGACGGACTGGCCGCCGCGCACGCCGCCGGGGTCGTGCACCGCGACGTCAAGCCCGAGAACGTGCTGCTCGACATGCAGGGCCCGCTCGGACCCGGCGGCTCACACCCCGCCCTGCTGACGGACTTCGGCGTGGCCAAGCTGATCGACACCCCGCGGCGCACCCGCGCCACGAAAATCATCGGCACCCCGGACTACCTGGCCCCGGAGATCGTCGAGGGCCTGCCCCCGCGCGCGGCGGTCGACATCTATGCGCTGGCCACGGTGCTGTACGAGCTGCTGGCCGGCTTCACGCCGTTCGGCGGCGGCCACCCCGGCGCGGTGCTGCGCCGCCACGTGACCGAGACCGTCGTCCCGCTCCCCGGCATCCCCGACGAGCTGTGGCAGCTCCTCGTCCAGTGCCTCGCCAAGGCCCCGGCGTCCCGGCTGCGCGCCTCCGAGCTGAGCGCCCGGCTGCGCGAACTGCTGCCGCTGCTCGCCGGAATGGCCCCGCTCGACGTGGACGAGCCCGACGCCGAGCAGGACGAGGACACGCAGTCCGAGGACCCCGCGGCCCCCTCCGCGTCCTCGGGAGAGCCCGTACGGCGCCGGGGAGCGGTGCCTCTGGTGCCGGGGGCCAAACCGGCCGACTCCAACCGCGACACCCACACGTCGATGCGCGTACCGGCCCCGGACGAGCTGGCCGGCGGCGCCCGCGGCACCGCCCGCGCCCCGCGCGCGGCCGGCGCCCCGCGCCCCGGCTCGGCCCGCAACCGCGCCGCCGCGCGGCGCCGCCGGATCGCGCTGGGCACGGGAGCGGTCGCCCTGGTGGCGGCGATCGGAGTCGGTACGTGGCTGGCCACGGGTGGTGACGACGGGGACACCGGGCCCCAGGACACGCGGAACTCGGCACCGGCCTCTCCCTGAGCCCCGGACCACCACCGGCGGTCCGCACCCGCACCCGCCGGGCGTGGACCGCCGTCCGGAGCCGTTACGCTGGATGCGTGGCAGTCGTCGATGTATCCGAAGAGCTGAAGTCCCTCTCCTCGACCATGGAGTCGATCGAGGCCGTCCTGGACCTCGACAAGTTGAGGGCAGACGTCGCCGTGCTCGAGGAGCAGGCGGCCGCGCCCTCCCTGTGGGACGACCCGGAGGCGGCGCAGAAGATCACGAGCAAGCTCTCGCACCTCCAGGCCGAGGTGCGGAAGGCCGAGGCCCTGCGCGGCCGGATCGACGATCTCGGCGTGCTCTTCGAGATGGCCGAGGAGGAGGACGACCCGGACACCCGCGCCGAGGCCGAGTCCGAGCTCGCGGCCGTCCGCAAGGCGCTGGACGAGATGGAGGTCCGCACCCTGCTCTCGGGCGAGTACGACGCGCGCGAGGCACTCGTGAACATCCGGGCCGAGGCGGGCGGCGTGGACGCCGCCGACTTCGCCGAGAAGCTCCAGCGCATGTACCTGCGCTGGGCCGAGCAGCACGGCTACAAGACCGAGGTCTACGAGACGTCGTACGCGGAAGAGGCCGGCATCAAGTCGACCACCTTCGCCGTGCAGTCGCCGTACGCCTACGGCACCCTCTCCGTCGAGCAGGGCACGCACCGGCTGGTGCGCATCTCGCCCTTCGACAACCAGGGGCGCCGCCAGACCTCCTTCGCGGGCGTCGAGATCCTCCCCGTGGTCGAGCAGACCGACCACATCGAGATCGACGAGTCCGAGCTGCGGGTCGACGTGTACCGGTCCTCCGGGCCCGGCGGCCAGGGCGTCAACACCACCGACTCGGCGGTGCGCCTCACCCACCTGCCCACCGGCATCGTCGTCTCCTGCCAGAACGAGCGCTCCCAGATCCAGAACAAGGCCACCGCCATGAACGTCCTCCAGGCCAAGCTCCTGGAGCGGCGCCGCCAGGAGGAGCAGGCCAAGATGGACGCCCTCAAGGGCGACGGGGGCAACTCCTGGGGCAACCAGATGCGTTCGTACGTGCTGCACCCGTACCAGATGGTCAAGGACCTGCGCACGGAGCACGAAGTGGGCAACCCCGAGGCCGTGTTCAACGGCGAGATCGACGGTTTCCTGGAGGCCGGCATTCGCTGGCGCAAGCAGCAGGAGAAGTAGCCCGAAGCGAGATCGCCGCTTTGTCGACAAGGCAACTGCCGCCCTACCGGCGGCAGTTGCCTTTTCCCGGTCCGCCGTTCGCCGGTGATGTCTGGGTTTTACATCACACTCACACCCTTTGTGTCCGGCATAAGTCCCGTACGCGGACATCGCGTACGCAATGGCCTTGACGTTGCTTTGAACATTCGGAATGGTGAGGCGCGGCATGCGTATTTCTGGGGCGCATGTGAACCGGGGGGCTTGAGTACGCACAGCTACCCCCGTCGATCACGGCCCCCGAGTGCGGCCTCACCTACTGATCGGCTACTGGGGGTAGCAACCACATGACGAAGAAGACGCGCATCCGTGTCGCGCGCATAGCGGCCGGCGCCGTGATCGCGGCCGGCGCCTCGCTGACCGCCGCGGGTGCCGCATCGGCGCTCGAGATCGGCGTCAGCGCCGGCACCAGCGACAGCGGCATCGGTCTCGGCCTGAGCGTCACGGGCGACGACGACGACCCCGACCCGTGCGACATCGTTACCAGCCCCGACTGCGATCCGACGGACCCCACGGACCCCACGGACCCCACGGACCCCACGGACCCGACCGATCCGACGGACCCCACGGACCCCACGGACCCGACGGACCCCAC
Organism: Streptomyces sp. BK208; assembly: GCF_004364245.1. Lineage (GTDB taxonomy): Bacteria > Actinomycetota > Actinomycetes > Streptomycetales > Streptomycetaceae > Streptomyces. The sequence goes on from NZ_SOAV01000002.1 coordinate 61,064, forward strand.
GGACCCGACGGACCCGACCGACCCGACGGACCCCACGGACCCGACCGATCCCACGGACCCGACGGACCCGACCGATCCCACGGACCCGACGGACCCGACCGACCCGTCGACTCCGACCGACCCGGGCACCACCGACCCGTCCGACCCCGGTAACGGCAACGGCAACGGCAACGGCAACGGCAACGGTGGCGGCAACAACACCGACCCGAACGGCGGCGGCAACGACAACGTCGCTCAGGAGCAGGGTTCCTCCGCGCTGACCGACACCGGCGAGCAGGCTCCGGCCTCCGACACCGCTGCCCAGGGCAACGGCAAGGAGCTCGCCGAGACCGGCGCCGCGGAGACCACGTTCCTGCTGGTCGGCGCCGCGACGATGATCGCCGGCGGCATCGGCTTCCGCTTCCTGCCGCGTCTGATGAACGGCCGCGGCGGCGCTGCCGCCTGACGGTAGCCGTCCGCGTACGCACCGCTCACGCGGTGCCGCGTACACGAAGGGGCCCGGAGCGCAACCGCTCCGGGCCCCTTCCGTGTCTTCCTGAGTCCTCGCGCTGCCGGCCCCGTGCCCCGAAGAACCGGGCGCCCGCGCCCTGGCGGGCCTCAGGGCGGCTCCAGGGCCGTCAGGCGGTCTGCTGGGCCAGCAGGGCCACCGCGGCGATCAGCACCGCCAGCAGTGCGATCAGCGCCATCGGGTTCAGCCCCGCGAAGAAGTTGCTCTCCTGCTGCAGTCGCTCGCGGTTGGCCCGGCACACCGGGCACCTGCCCTCGCTCACGGGCGCCGCGCAGTTCGCGCACACCAACCGGTCGTACGTCATGCGCTCGCCCTCCTTGCCGCCGGCTCCGTCCGGAACAACGCCCGCGACGACACGAACGTTCCCCTTCCACTGTGCCAGGTTCCGCGGGGCGCCGCGCGCCCTCCTGCGGGGACAAAACGTGCAACTGATACGCAACCCCGACCGGTGACTGCGGTCGGCTCCCCGGTTCGCGTATGGTCACGCACATCTACCCCCGGCGACCCGTGGTGCATCCGTGATCCGATTCGACAACGTCTCCAAGGTCTACCCCAAACAGAGCCACCCAGCCCTCAGGGACGTCTCCCTGGAGGTCGAGAAGGGCGAGTTCGTCTTCCTCGTGGGATCCTCCGGCTCCGGAAAGTCCACCTTCCTGCGGCTGATCCTCCGCGAGGAGCGGTGCAGCCACGGTCAGGTGCACGTGCTGGGCAAGGACCTCGCCCGCCTGTCCAACTGGAAGGTGCCGCAGATGCGGCGCCAGCTGGGGACGGTCTTCCAGGACTTCCGCCTGCTGCCGAACAAGACGGTCGGCGAGAACGTCGCCTTCGCGCAGGAGGTCATCGGCAAGTCCCGCGGCGAGATCCGCAAGTCCGTGCCGCAGGTGCTCGACCTCGTCGGGCTCGGCGGCAAGGAGGACCGCAGGCCGGGCGAGCTGTCCGGTGGTGAGCAGCAGCGCGTCGCCATCGCCCGCGCCTTCGTCAACCGGCCCAAGCTGCTGATCGCCGACGAGCCCACGGGCAACCTGGACCCGCAGACCTCCGTCGGCATCATGAAGCTGCTCGACCGCATCAACCGGACGGGCACCACCGTGGTGATGGCCACGCACGACCAGAACATCGTGGACCAGATGCGCAAGCGCGTCATCGAGCTGGAGAAGGGCCGCCTCGTCCGGGACCAGGCACGCGGTGTCTACGGCTACCAGCACTGACGACGAGGAACGAAAGGCTTAACGAGACGCCATGCGCGCCCAGTTCGTAGTCTCGGAGATCGGTGTCGGTCTTCGTCGCAATCTCACGATGACCTTCGCGGTCATCGTCTCGGTCGCCCTGTCGCTGGCCCTGTTCGGCGGTTCCCTGCTGATGAGCGACCAGGTCAGCACCATGAAGGGCTACTGGTACGACAAGGTCAACGTCTCGGTCTTCCTCTGCAACAAGAGCGACGCGGAGTCCGACCCCAACTGCGCCAAGGGCGCGGTGACCGAGGACCAGAAGAAGCAGATCATGGCCGACCTCGACGAGATGACCGTCGTCGACAAGGTGACGTACGAGTCCCAGGACGAGGCGTACAAGCACTACAAGGAGCAGTTCGGCGACTCGCCGCTGGCCAGCTCCCTCACGCCGGACCAGATGCAGGAGTCGTACCGGATCAAGCTCAAGGACCCGGAGAAGTACCAGGTCATCGCGACCGCCTTCGACGGCCGCGAGGGCGTGCAGTCCGTGCAGGACCAGAAGGGCATCCTGGACAACCTCTTCGGCCTGCTCAACGGCATGAACTGGGCGGCCCGCGCGGTGATGGCCCTCATGCTGGTCGTCGCGCTGATGCTGATCGTCAACACCGTGCGCGTCTCGGCGTTCAGCCGGCGCCGCGAGACCGGCATCATGCGCCTGGTGGGGGCCTCGGGCTTCTACATCCAGGCGCCGTTCATCATGGAGGCGGCGGTCGCCGGCCTCATCGGCGGCGGTGTCGCCTGCGGCTTCCTGGTGATCGCCAGGTACTTCATCATCGACCACGGACTCGCCCTGTCCGAGAAGCTGAACCTGATCAACTTCATCGGCTGGGACGCCGTCCTGACGAAGCTGCCGCTCATCCTGGCCACGAGTCTGCTGATGCCCGCGTTGGCCGCGTTCTTCGCGCTGCGCAAGTACCTGAAGGTGTGACACATCCCAAGGGGGTCGCACGGTCAAGCGACCGTGCGGCCCTTGTGCGTTGTCCTAGACTCACCGGCATGTCAGGTCGTGACCTGTTCTGTCAGCCCCGTCGCGTACGCCACGGGGCCGCCCTGACCTTGGTGTTCGCGAGCGTGCTCGTCGCGGGCGCGGCCAGCGGCTCGCTGCCCGGGACCGACCGGAAGTCCGAGCCGGACGCGGCCCGTTCGGCGACACCGGCCGGACCGCAGGCCCGGCACGACGACGTCGCCCGCGCGGCGGCCGAGGCGATGGCCGACGGCAAGTCCCCGGTGGAGGCCGCCGAACGCGCGGTCAGCCGCAGCGGGGACCGGTGGGGATCCGTCTACTCCCAGGGCGAGTACGAGGAGTTGGAGGACGCCCTCGACGGCCGGTACACCGGCGTCGGACTCTCCGCGCGCCGCGAGCGCGACGGACGCATCGAGGTGACCCGGGTGCGCTCCGGCTCGCCCGCCGCCGACGCCGGCATCCGCCGGGGCGACCAGTTGCGCAGTGTCGACGGCGAGCGGGTCGACGGGCGGCCCGTCACCGAGGTCGTCTCCATACTGCGCGGCGACGCCGAGCGCGAGCCCGCCGGCACCGCGGTCCGGCTGGGCCTGGAGCGGGGCACGCGCGCGTGGACCGAGACCCTGCGGCGCGCCCGGCTGTCCACGGACCCGGTGACCGTCCGCAGGCCCGCCGAGGGCCTCACCGTCGTCAAGGTCACCTCCTTCAGCAAGGGCGTCGGCGGGCAGGTGCGCGAGGCCGTGGCGCGGGTGCCGTCCGGCGTCGGCGTCGTCCTCGACCTGCGCGGCAACTCCGGCGGTCTGGTCACCGAGGCCGTGACCGCCGCCTCCGCCTTCCTCGACGGCGGCCTGGTCGCCACGTACGACGTCGACGGCGATCAGCGGGCCCTGCACGCCGAACCCGGCGGCGACACCGCCCGCCCCCTGGTCGCGCTCGTCGACGGCGGCACCATGAGCGCGGCCGAGCTGCTCACCGGCGCCCTCCAGGACCGCGGCCGGGCGGTCGTCCTGGGCTCGCGCACCTTCGGCAAGGGCTCGGTGCAGATGCCGAGCCGGCTGCCCGGCGGCTCGGTGGCCGAGCTGACCGTCGGCCACTACCGCACCCCCTCAGGGCGCGGCGTGGACGGCACGGGCCTCACGCCCGACCTGGAGGTCGACCCGGCGGACCCGGCCGCGCTGGACCGGGCCCGGACGGTACTGAGCGGACTGGGGCGCCAGGCGCAGGACCCCGCGTAATCGGCTTTCCGCAGGACCCCTCCGTAGTGCCAAAATGGACCGCACTATGGCTAAGGAAAAAGGGCGCAAGCTGATCGCGCAGAACAAGAAGGCGCGGCACGACTACCAGATCCTCGACACCTACGAGGCCGGCCTCGTGCTGTCGGGCACCGAGGTGAAGTCGCTGCGCCAGGGGCGGGCCTCGCTGGCCGACGGGTTCGTGCAGCTGGACGGTCACGAGGCGTGGCTGCACAACGTGCACGTGCCGGAGTACAGCCAGGGCACCTGGACCAACCACAGCGCCCGCCGCAAGCGGAAGCTGCTGCTGCACCGGGTGGAGATCGACAAGCTGGAGTCGAAGTCCCAGGAGACGGGGCACACCATCGTCCCCTTGGCGCTCTACTTCAAGGACGGCCGGGCCAAGGTCGAGATCGCGCTGGCGCGCGGCAAGAAGGAGTACGACAAGCGGCAGACCCTCCGGGAGAAGCAGGACCGCCGCGAGGCGGAGCGGACGATCTCGGCGATCCGCCGCAAGCAGCGGGCCTGAGCCGCGGGAATAGGCTGGCACGTGCGTGCGTTGGTCACGTACGATGGCAAGCACACCTCACAGCGGGTGTGACTGTGATTGAAAAATCAACATGGGGATGATCGGTTTCGACAGCGGCTGTCGAAGCAGGGGAAGCGTGTCGAGGAAGCGGCCATGATCTCGTAAACCACAGGCCGAAAAAATAATCGCCAACACCAAGCGCGATTCCTCCCAGCAGGCCTTCGCCCTCGCTGCCTGATCTCAGGTAGCGAAGCGAGCCTCCTACTAAGGGAGTGTCAGCCCGGGGCTGTTCCCGACCCGGATCCTGGCATCAGCTAGGGGACTAAACCTTGATCCCGGTCACGGGGTGAAGAGGGAAACCAAACAGTGACTGGGCCCGTCGGAGACTTGTTCGCGTGATCTCCGGGGCCGAGAAAATCGAAGCGAACTGCACACGGAGAAGCCCTGATTCCGCACCGTTGGACGCGGGTTCGATTCCCGCCATCTCCACATTCCCAGGAGACCCCTGGGTCCCCGGACACGTCCGTGGGCCCGGGGGTTTTCCGTGTTCAGGAGGCTCTGCGGGGTGGCAGCAGGGTCAGGAGGAGGGCCGTCGCGGCCGCGGTGACCGGGACGGTGTAGGCGGCGGTGGGGGAGACGTGCTCCACCGTCCAGCCGCCCGCCGCGCTGCCGCAGGCGATGCCGCCGAGCAGCCCGGTCACCGCCAGGGTCATGCCCTCGTTCAGGCGTCCCTCCGGGGTGCGGTGCTGGACCAGGGTCATGGTGGTGACCATCGTCGGGGCCGTCGCCATCCCGCCGACCAGGAGCGTGAGCGCCAGCAGGGGCAGCGAGCCGCTGAGCGAGGCCGCGAGCAGGGGCAGCGCCAGCAGGGCCGTCATCGCGGCCACGCACCAGGGCAGACGGTGCTCGGCCGGACCGGTCGGCCGGACGGCGCCGTACAGCAGCCCCGCCGCACAGGACCCGGCCGCCTGCAGGGCGAGGACGGTGCCGGCCGCCGCGCGGTGTCCCTGCGCGTCGGCGAACGCGATGGTGACGACCTCCATGGCCCCGAAGATCCCGCCCATCGCCAGGCACACCACCAGCAGCGGCGGGATGCCCGGGGCCCGGACGGGCGACTTCGCCGTCGGCCGCGGGCGGGCCGGCGGCTCGGTCGAGCGCTGGGCGGCGAACAGCAGCATGCCGGTCACCAGCAGCACCACGCCCACCAGCGTCCCCGCCTCCGGGAACAACGCGGTGCACAGGAACGCCGCGAGGACCGGGCCCAGCATGAAGCACAGCTCGTCCGTGGCCTGCTCGAAGGAGTTCGCGGTGTGCAGCGCGTCGGCGTCGCCCTTCAGCAGGTGGGCCCAGCGGGCACGGGCCATGCCGCCGGTGTTGGGCGTCGTCGCGGTGGCGGCGTACGCGGCGAACAGGGTCCAGGCGGGCGCCCCGTACCGCACGCACAGCAGCAGGGCGACGGAGCCCAGCGCGGCGAACAGGGTGGCGGGCACGGCCACCCGGGCCTGCCCGTACCGGTCCACGAGCCGTGCCGTCCACGGGGCGACCAGCGCCGTCGCCGCCAGTCCCGTCGCGGTGACGGCGCCGGCGAGGGCGTACGAACCACGGGTGGCGGCGATCATCACGACCGCGCTCACGCTGAACATGCCCATGGGCAGCCGGGCGACGAGATTGCCGACCGTGAAACCCCGCGCTCCGGGCGTGGACAGGAGACGCCGGTACGGACCGGGCGGCCGGCGCCGGATGCGGGGGCGGAAGTCGGCCGCGACCACGGCGTCGGCGGTGACGGACAGGAAGAGGGCGGACTGAGCGGGACGGGACGGGCGCGCTGGGGTCGGTGTCGGCATGCGTCCACCGTCGCCCGGAGGTGATCGGGGGGTCCAACACCTTCTCCGTCGCCATTCACGCACCAGCGTTGTAGGTTCGCCGGATGCCCGCACCCGCCTCCGTCGATCCCCGTCTCCTGCGCGCCTTCGTCGCCGTCACCGAGGAACTGCACTTCACCCGCGCCGCCGCCCGGCTCTACGTCGCCCAGCAGGCGCTCAGCCGGGACGTCCGGCGTCTGGAGCGGGAGTTGGGCGTCGAGCTGTTCGTCCGTACCACCCGGCAGGTGACGTTGACGGCCGACGGCGAGCGGCTGCTGCCGTACGCCCGCCGGGTCCTCCAGGCGCAGGACGACCTGCTGGCCGCCTTCGGCCAGGCCCGCCCGCTGCTCGTCGACCTCAACTCCCCGGGCCTCCTCACCGGCCGCCTGGTACTCGAGCGGGCCCGCGCGCTCGCGCCCGAGCAGGAGCTGATGGCGCGTTACGAGAGCGGACTGACCCACGCCGCCGGTGAGCTGCTCGCGGGCCGCATCGACGCCTCCTTCGGCCGGTTCGCGGGGCTGCCCCCGGCGTTGCGGGCGGGGCTCGGCCACCAGCCGGTGCGCTACGAGCCCATGGCGGTCGTGCTGCCCGAGGACCATCCGCTGGCCCGGCAGGCGCGCGTGCCGCTGTCCGCACTCGCGGGGGAGCACGTGTACGCCGGGGCGGGCAACCCGCGCACGCCGGAGTGGACCGACCTCGCGCACCGCCTGTTCGAGGGGCGCGGTATCCGGGTCGCGCCCCCCGCGCCGCTGGCCGTCGGCGAGGAGGAGTTCCAGCGCATCATGGACAAGACGCGCAATCCCATCCTCGCCGTACAGAGCTTTCCGGCCATGCCCGCGACCGTCGTGCGCCCCCTCGTCGACCCCGTGCCGCTCTCGCCGGTGTCGCTCGTCTGGCGAAACGGACTGAAGCATCCCGCGTTCGACGCGCTGCGTCGGGCGGCGGCCCAGGTCGCGACCGAAAAGGGTTGGCTCGAGGTTCCGGGCGACGGGTGGATTCCGGCCGCCGACGCCGCGGTGATGTCGGTCGACAAGTGACACGTGGCCACCACAGCTCCTCCGCGTGCGCTACATTCTTTGCCTGAGCACGGTGTGATACAGGGGGCGCTCGAAGCTGGTGGGGGCCGGTTCGGCCGACGAGTGCTCGGGGTCGTATGCGCACCCGGAAGTGTCCCGTGGGGGGAAGTGCGCGCGCGTGAAGAACTGGCAAAAAGACGCCCAACCGGAGTGGCCCGAGGTCGAGTCCGGGGCTAGTGATCGCTCGGAGGCAGGACGAGATGCTGATGCCACCGAGGTGCTGCCCCCGGCCCGGGCGTTTCCGTCGTCCGGGGTCTCCCCGATGAGCGCGGCGGAGTCCGGCGGGGCCGGCCGGTCCGAGTCCGTCCCTTCCGGGGCCGCCGGTTCCGACGGGTCCCAGGGGGCCGCGTCGGGCGCGGGGTGGTTCGGGGCGTCCGGTGGGAGCCCGCGCGGCCACGGCGGTCCCGCCGCCGACCGGACGGAGTTCCCCGGCTCCCGAATAGCGGGCCACGGCCGCCGCGCGCCGGGCCAGGACCCGCTGGCCCAGGGGCGGATAACCTGGGGCAGACCGGACCAGGCCGGGGCGTACCCCGGCCACGCCGCCGCCCCGGGCAGCCCGCCGCACAGCGCCGCGCCGTACAGGACCGCGCCGTACAGCGCCGTGCCGGGCCGCGCCGTTCCGGCCGACGCCGCCCCGGGGGCCGATCCGTTCGGCAACGCTCCCTACGCCTCCCCGGCAGCCGGCCCCGGCCCCTCCCGCGGTGCCCGCGGCACCGGACCGGACCCCGACCGGACGGACGTCCTCCCGTCGGCCGGCCCCGCCGCCCCGGCCGCACCGACCCGCGCCTTCCCCGCGCCCGCTCCCGCTCCGATACCCGCACCCGCGCCCGCCACCGCCGCGCTCCGCGACCCGTGGCAGGAGCTGCCGGACACGGACGGCGACGCGCACACCGGTCCGGGTGCCGCCGAGCACACCCACGACCCGCACGAGGTCACGGTCCAACTCGACGCCGTCCAGCTGGGCGACGGCGTGCTGCTGCGCGCCGAGGGCGGGCACCGCAGCCGCCCCGAGCCCTCCGACGGACCCGTCTTCGTCGACGCGTCGGGCCGCCGCAGCCGTCTGTACCGCCGCTTCGGCATCCTGGTCGGCATCGCCTGCGCGGTCTACGCCGTCGTCATCGTCTCCACGCTGCTCTCCGGCAACTCCGACGCGCCCTGGATGCCCGCACCGGGCCAGCAGGAGGGCGCGCCCGCCGGACAGGTCGACACCACGCCGGTGCCCTCGCAGTCGGCGCAGCCCTCCGGCACCGGCGGCGACGCCGTCCCCGAGGCCAGCTCCTCGGCGGACTCCGACGCGGCGACCGCACCGGGCGCCGGGGTGCCCGCGTCCGGCGTGACCGGCGGCACCGCGGGACAGCAGCCCGGTACCGGCACGGGGTCCCAGACGTCGTCCGGGAGCGGCCGGACCGCGGGCGGTTCCGGCGCGACCGACCCCGACCCGGCCCAGTCGACGCAGTCGACGCCCTCCGCCCCCACCGGCCCGTCGGCCCCGGCGGGCGGCGGTACCTCCGTCGGCCCGACCGAGCCCACCGGCGGCTCCACCACGGGCACCGACCCCGGCGTGGACGGCACCAACGCCAACGGCGCGGGGGACCCCGACCCCGTCGCGGGTCCGGCCGGCGCGCCCGTCGTGGTCGCCGGCCCGGCCGACACCTCCACGTCCCCTTCCCTGTCCCCGGAGAACACCCTCTGATGGCATCCCGCACCCGCCGTCACGGGGCCGCGCGCAGCGCCCGTGAGGGCTCCCGCCGTCGCCTGCCCTTGCGTCTGCTGCTTCCGCTGCTCGTCCTGGTCGCCCTGGCGGCCATGCTCATGCTGCGCGGATACGTGCACAGCGAGATCCTCGCCGACCACCGGGTCCAGCCGCCCGCCGCCACCACCGACGTACCCGAGAAGATCCTGGACGGCGGCCCGGTCATCGACGTGCGCGGCGGCCGCACCGAAAGCCTGAGCGTGCCCGACCACCGGCTCGTCCTCACCTTCGACGACGGCCCGGACCCGACCTGGACGCCCCGGGTGCTCGACGTGCTGAAGAAGCACGACGCGCACGCGGTCTTCTTCGTCACCGGCACCATGGCCTCCCGTTACCCGGACCTCGTCGAGCGCATGGTCGACGAGGGCCACGAGGTGGGCCTGCACACCTTCAACCACCCCGACCTCTCCTTCCAGTCCAAGAAGCGCATCGACTGGGAGCTGTCGCAGAACCAGCTCGCGATCACCGGCGCGGCCGGGGTGCGCACGTCGCTGTTCCGGCCGCCGTACTCCTCCTTCGCCGACGCCATGGACGACAAGTCCTGGCCGGTCACCGAGTACATCGGCAGCCGCGGCTACATCACCGTCGTCAACAACACCGACAGCGAGGACTGGCGGAAGCCGGGCGTCGACGAGATCATCCGGCGTGCCACACCGCACGGCGGCAAGGGCGCCATCGTCCTGATGCACGACTCGGGCGGCGACCGCCACCAGACCGTGCAGGCCCTGGACAGGTTCCTGCCCGACCTGAAGGCGAAGGGCTACACGTTCGACAACCTCACCGAGGCCCTGGACGCGCCCAGCGCCATGACCCCGGTGACCGGCGCCGAACTGTGGAAGGGCAAGGCCTGGGTCTTCCTGGTCCAGGCCTCGGAGCGGCTCACCGACGTCCTGGTGGTGGGCCTGGCGATCATCGGCACCCTGGTCATCGGACGCTTCGTCCTGATGCTGCTCCTGTCCGGCGCCCACGCCCGCCGGGTGCGCCGCAGACGCTTCCGCTGGGGGCCGGCGGTCACCGAACCGGTGACGGTACTGGTCCCGGCGTACAACGAGGCCAAGTGCATCGAGAACACGGTGCGTTCCCTCATGGAGAGCGACCACCCGATCGAGGTCGTCGTCATCGACGACGGCTCAAGCGACGGCACCGCCCGCATCGTCGAGGGTCTCGGCCTGCCGAACGTCCGGGTGATCCGGCAGCTCAACGCGGGCAAGCCGGCCGCACTCAACAGAGGCCTGGCCAACGCCCGTCACGACATCGTCGTGATGATGGACGGCGACACCGTCTTCGAGCCCTCCACCGTGCGCGAACTCGTCCAGCCCTTCGGCGACCCGAAGGTGGGCGCCGTGGCGGGCAACGCGAAGGTCGGCAACAAGGACAGCCTCATCGGCGCCTGGCAGCACATCGAGTACGTGATGGGCTTCAACCTGGACCGCCGCATGTACGACATCCTCGGCTGCATGCCGACCATCCCCGGCGCGGTCGGCGCCTTCCGCCGCTCCGCCCTGGAGCCCTTCGGCGGCATGAGCGACGACACCCTCGCCGAGGACACCGACGTGACCATGGCGCTGCACCGCGCCGGGTGGCGAGTGGTCTACGCCGAGAACGCCCGCGCCTGGACCGAGGCCCCGGAGTCCGTCAGCCAGCTGTGGTCCCAGCGCTACCGCTGGTCGTACGGCACCATGCAGGCGATCTGGAAGCACCGCCGCGCGGTGATCGAGAAGGGTCCCTCGGGCCGCTTCGGCCGGGTGGGCCTGCCCTTCGTCTCCCTGTTCATGGTCGTGGCCCCGCTGCTCGCCCCGCTCATCGACGTCTTCCTGCTCTACGGGATCGTCTTCGGGCCCACCGAGAAGACGATCGTGGCCTGGCTCGGGGTGCTGGCCATCCAGGCGGTGTGCGCCGCGTACGCCTTCCGGCTCGACCGGGAGAAGCTCACCCCGCTCATCTCGCTGCCCCTCCAGCAGATCCTGTACCGCCAGATCATGTACGTGGTGCTGCTCCAGTCCTGGATCACCGCGCTCACCGGCGGCCGGCTGCGCTGGCAGAAGCTGCGGCGCAGCGGAGGGGTGTCCGCGCCGCCGCCCGGCGTCGACGGCGTCCCGTCCCAGCGGCGGTCCGGTGCCATGGACGGGAGGCCGGTCGGATGACCACCCCGCCGTACGACCCGACGCGACCGGTCCCCGCACCCGGCCCGGCCCGCCCTTTCCCGACCACGCCGAGCACGCCCCTCCCGGCCACGCCGACCACGCCCCTCCCGGCCACGCCCTTCCCGAACACGTCCGTCCCGCCCCGGAGCGCCCCGCACATGACCGCACCACCCCTGCACCCGCCCGTCGGCGCGGACACCGCCGTACCGGCGGTGCCGGAGCAGAAGCAGGCCCGGCGCGGTCCCGTCCGCGACCGCTACTTCGACCTGCTGCGTGCGGTGGCCCTCTTCCGGGTGGTCCTGTACCACCTGATGGGCTGGGCCTGGCTGCCCGTGGTGTTCCCGTCCATGGGCGTGATGTTCGCCCTCGCCGGCAACCTGATGGCCCGCTCCCTGAAGCGTCCGGCCGTCCAGGTCGTCCGCAGCCGCATGCGCCGCCTGCTGCCGCCGCTGTGGCTGCTCGGCGTCGTGGGCGTGACCGGCATGGTCCTCCAGGGCTGGGGACCCGGCGACGACGGGCACCCGGGCTGGTGGTGGTTCCACCTCGTCTACTGGATCCTGCCGCTGAGCGACCCGCCGTTCGCCGAGGGGCTGCCGGGCGTCCACGGCATCCTGGGCGAGGACTGGGCCTCGGAACTCGCCGGGCCGCTCTGGTACATCCGCGCCTACCTCTGGTACGTCCTGCTCTCCCCGGTCCTGCTGCGCGCGCTGCGGGCCCTGCCGTGGCTGACGATCCTGGCGCCGCTCGTCCTGTCGGCCGCCTTCCAGTTCGGCTACCTCGAACTGCCGGGCGAGCGCTTCCCGTCGGCGCTCACGGACTTCAGCACCTTCGGGGCCTGCTGGGTCCTCGGCATGGCCCACCAGGAAGGCATCCTGAAACGGCTGCCGCGCTACGTGGTGCCCTCGGTGGCGCCGGTGATCGCCGCGCTGGGCCTCTGGTACGCCTTCCGGGAAGGCTTCAAGACCGGGTACGACCTGGACTCCATCCCCTTCGCGCAGGCCGTCTGGTCCTTCGCGACGGTGCTGCTGCTTCTGCACGTCAGCCCGTCGTGGACCGAGTGGCCGCGCCGGCTGCGCCGCTGGGACCGGCTGATCACCCTGCTCAACTCGCGGGCCGTGACCGTCTACCTGTGGCACAACATCTGCATCCTCGTCGCGGCCACGCTCTGGGACCAGCTGTGGGGCTTCGACGTCGTCTACGAGAACGTCCCGTGGCTGCTGGAGAGCCCCTGGCCGGTCCTGGTCATCGCCTGGCTGCTCATCGGGAGCTGCATCGTCTGGTTCGGCTGGATGGAGGACGTGGCGGCCAAGCGCAAACCCCAGCTGTGGCCGGACGGCGGCAAGCGCCCGGAACCGAAGCAGCCCAGGGCCCGCGCCGCCCACCGGGGCTGACGCACCGCCCGGGCCGCCGGGGACCGGGGCTGACGGCTGTCGGTCCCCCGTGCGAGACTGCCCCGGTTGCGTAAGTGAACACGGTGGCGTGAGCCGGTCAGGGGGAGCGGGCGGGATGAGCAAGCGGCAGACACAGAGGATGCTGCAGTTGATGGCGAGCGGGGAGCCGGTCCAGCTCACCAGCCGGATGTCGTCCGTGAAGAAGCTCGCCAAGCTCGCCTTCACCGCCCAGCAGTTCGGGTACGAGTACGCCGACGTGCGCCAGAGCGGCGGGAACAACGCCGCGCTCACCATGCTGCTCGTCCCCGACCCCGGCCCGCAGGCCCGCACCCGGGCCGCGCAGAACTGGGCGCAGTACCCGAACGCGGGCGACGGGGTCTCGCTGCCGCCGCTCGTGCCCGACGCCTTCGAACTCCTCAAGGCCCGGATCAACTTCGACCTCACCGGCAAGAACGCCCAGAAGTCGATGGGCTACGGCGCGCTCGGCGGCACCGTCGCCTGTGTGCTCCTCGCCTACCGCGAGGGCGGATCGTCCGACGACTTCGTGCTCTCCGGGATCATCTGGCTGGTCCTCATGGCGGCCCTGGGCATCGGCTTCCTCGTCACCCGCAAGCGCAACGCCAAGTTCGCGGCGCGGTTGCAGGCCGCCGGGTTCGTGCCGATGGCCGACGAGGCGGGGCGGGTGCGCTACCTGCCGCCCGGCGGGCAGCTGCCGGGCCACGGCAACCCCTTCGGCGCGGCCACCGGCGGCTACGGGCAGCCGGCCCCCGGCCCGTACGCCCCCCAGCCGCCGCAGCAGCCCTACGGCGTGCCCCCGCAGGCTCCGCAGCCCTACCCGCCGCAGCAGCCGTACGGCGTGCCCCAGCAGGCCCCGCAGCCGTACGCCCCGCAGTCCTACCCGCCCCCGCAGCCCTACCCGCCGCAGCAGCCGTACGCGCCCGCGCCGGGACAGCAGCAGCCTTACCCGGCGCAGCCGCAGCCGCACGCGCAGCAGAACCCGAACTGGCAGCCCCGGCCCCCGCAGGGCTGACCGCGCTCCCGCAGAGCTGACCGCGGCCCCTCGCAGGGCTGACCTCGATCTCTCAGCCCCCGCCCACGCCGGGTGAGAGCAACGTTCCCTCCCGGTCATCCACAGCCCCACCGGCCCGAAACGCGTCCTGCCTAGCGTCGGTCGCACCGAGCTGTGGAGCACCGTGGAGGCGCGATGAAAGCCCGTGGCGGACGCTGGATCGAGTACTGGGATCCCGAGAACGAGACCTTCTGGAGGGAGACGGGGCGGCGAACGGCACGACGCAACCTGCTGTTCTCCGTCCTCTCCGAGCACATCGGGTTCTCGGTGTGGACATTGTGGTCCGTGCTGGTGCTCTTCATGGGGCCGGAGTACGGGCTGTCACCGGCCGACAAGTTCCTGCTGACGTCCGTGGTGACGCTCGTCGGGGCCGTCGTACGGGTGCCGTACACCTTCGCGGTCGCGGTCTTCGGCGGACGGAACTGGACGATCGTCTCGGCGAGCATGCTGCTGGTCCCGACGCTCGCCGCCTTCGTCGTGATGGAGCCCGGGACGTCCTACTCGACGTTCCTGCTGATCGGGCTGCTGGCCGGGATCGGCGGCGGCAACTTCGCCTCCTCCATGACCAACATCAACGCCTTCTTCCCGCTCCGGGAGAAGGGCTGGGCGCTGGGCCTCAACGCCGGCGGCGGGAACATCGGCGTGCCGGTCATCCAGCTCGTCGCGCTCGCGATCATCGGAGCCGGCGGCGGGCCGCGGGTACTGCTCGGCGTCTACATCCCGCTGATCCTCGTGGCCGCCGTCCTCGCCGCCCGGTACATGGACAACCTCACCACGGTGAAGAACGACACCGGGGCCGCCCGGGACGCGGCCAAGGACGCCCACACCTGGATCATGGCGGTGCTGTACATCGGCACCTTCGGTTCGTTCATCGGCTACAGCTTCGCCTTCGGACAGGTGCTGACGACCCAGTTCGGGCGGACGCCGCTCCAGGCGGCGTACCTCACGTTCATCGGTCCGCTGCTCGGTTCCCTCGTCCGCCCGCTGGGCGGCAGGCTCGCCGACCGGTACGGCGGTTCGCGCATCACCCTGTGGAACTTCGTGGCGATGGCCGTCGCCACCGCGATCCTCGTCCTGGCCAGCATGGAGAGGTCACTGGCGCTGTTCGTGACCGTGTTCGTGGCGCTGTTCGTGCTCAGCGGTCTCGGCAACGGCTCGACGTTCAAGATGATCCCGGGCATCTTCCACTCCAAGGCGCTGGCCCGGGGGCTGACCGGCGAGGAAGCGGTGCTGCACGGGCGGCGCCTGTCGGGTGCGTCGATGGGGCTGATCGGTGCGGTGGGGGGCCTGGGAGGCGTCGGGATCAACCTCGCCTTCCGCCAGTCCTTCCTCTCCTCCGGGTCGGGCACCGGTGCCTTCGTCGCCTTCCTGGCCTTCTACGCCGTGTGCATCGTGGTGACGTGGTCGGTATACCTCCGCCGCTCCGCGGTGCGCGAGGGGACACAGGTGGGAGCAGCGAAGACGGAGGCGCGGCTCAGCTATGCCGAGGTCTGACGTAACACTGGTGACATGAGGCGGAACCGAGCCCGTCACGCGGCGTTGGCAGGCTCGGTCGCCACGTGACTGTGCACGTGGGTGTGGACGGAACGGAGCGCGGCGAGCGATGGACGACGTGAGCGACGTGAACGGCGTGGGCGACATGGAGCGCCCGGGCGGCGTGGCGGGCGACGTGGCGGGCGTGGGCGACGAGGAGCGGCGGCCCGAGCACGGACCGCTGGCCGGGTTCACCGTGGGCGTGACCGCCGCCCGCCGGGCCGACGAACTGGGGGCGCTGCTCCAGCGGCGCGGTGCCGCCGTCCTGCACGCGCCGGCGCTGCGGATCGTGCCGCTCGCCGACGACAGCGAGCTGATGGCCGCGACCAAGCGGATCGTCGACCGGGCGCCGGACGTCGTGGTCGCCACCACCGCCATCGGCTTCCGGGGCTGGATCGAGGCCGCCGACGGCTGGGGGCTCGGTGAGGCCCTGCTGGAGCGGCTGCGCACGGTGGAGGTGCTGGCGCGCGGACCCAAGGTCAAGGGCGCGGTCCGGGCCGCCGGACTGACGGAGCGGTGGTCCCCCGCGTCGGAGTCCATGGCCGAGGTCCTGGACCGGCTCCTGGAGCAGGGCGTGGCGGGCCGCCGGATCGCCGTCCAGCTGCACGGCGAGCCGCTGCCCGGGTTCGTGGAGGCGCTGCGGGAGGGCGGCGCCGAGGTGGTGGGGGTCCCCGTGTACCGGTGGCTGCCGCCGGAGGACCTCACGCCCGTGGACCGGCTGCTGGACGCCGCGGTCTCGCACGGCGTGGACGCCGTGACCTTCACCAGCGCGCCCGCGGCGGTGTCCCTGCTGGGCCGGGCCGAGGAGCGGGGCCTGCTGCCGGAGCTGCTCGCCGCCTTCGGCCACGACGTGCTGCCCGCCTGCGTCGGACCGGTCACCGCGGTGCCGCTCCAGGCGCACGGCGTCGACACGGTCCAGCCCGAACGCTTCCGGCTCGGGCCCCTCGTCCAGTTGCTGTGCCGGGAACTGCCGTCCCGCGCCCGTGCCCTGCCGGTCGCCGGGCACCGGCTGGAGATCCGCGGACACGCCGTACTGGTCGACGGGGACCTGCGGGCCGTGCCGCCGGCCGGCATGTCCCTGCTGCGTGCCCTCGCCCGGCGGCCCGGCTGGGTCGTGCCCCGCGCCGACCTGCTGCGCGCCCTGCCGGGCACCGGCCGCGACGAACACGCCGTCGAGACGGCCATGGCCCGCCTGCGCACCTCCCTCGGCACCCCGAAGCTGATCCAGACGGTGGTGAAACGCGGCTACCGGCTGGCCCTGGACCCGGCGACCGACGCCAAGTACACGGACGAGTGAGGCACTTCACGGGGGTGATACCGCGGCGGCTCGCGCCGGGGCGGCGGGGTCGGGTGTGCCGCGGCGCTGCTTCGGGTGTGCCGCGGCGCGGCCCGTCGCGGCGGGGACCGCGGTCCCGGGCCGCCGCCGCGTCCGGCAGGGGCGGTACGAGGGGTTCCGGGCGCGGGTGCGGGCAGGCACTGTAGGAGGAGCGGTTCCCCTGCTCCCCTCTCCGGCCCGCCCCACCGGGCATCCCAAGGCGGTGACAGGAACATGGCACTGGGTACGGCCATCGACCCCTACGACCTGCGGTTCGACACCGGGCGGATCTGCCTGGACCTCATCGCCACCACCCACCCCGTGGAACGCCTCGGCTCCCTGGACGCGCTGCGCGCCTGGATCGCAGGCTCCGGACTCGTCCCGCCCGGCACCCCGCTGGCCCACGCCGACCCCTCCTGGCTGTCCGGCTTCCGCGAACTGCGGGGCGAGACCGCGCGGTTGGTACGCACCCGGCCGGCGCCCCGCACCCGCGCCCACGACCTCGCGCTCGCCCGCGTCAACGAACTCGCCCTCGCCGCACCTCCCGCACCCCGCGCCGTACCCGGTGAGGACGGCGCGCTGGTGCGGGAGCTGACCGGACCACCGCGGTGCGCGGCGCTGCTCGGCGCCCTCGCCCGGGACGCGGTGGAACTGCTCACCGACCCCGTCGCACGGGCGAGCCTGAGGCAGTGCGCGGGCGACAACTGCCCCATCCTGTACGTGGACACCTCCCGCGGTCACCGCCGGCGCTGGTGCTCCAGCGAGATCTGCGGCAACCGCGAACGCGTCGCCAGGCACCGCCGCCGCGCCGCTCTGGCCCGGTAAATCCGCCCGCATCCGGTTCGTCCCGCGCGTCGCGGAAATCTTTCGGCGCGCGTTGAACACGCCGCACCCCGGGCCCGTACCGGATGGGCGAGCGACCGACTGGGGGAACCCCCGGACATCGGAGGTGGGCGTGCGCAAGGATTCCGTCGTGGCCAGTGAACGTGGTGCGAGGGCCCGACATCGCATGTCACAGACGTCCTCGGAGCCCGACGAGGAGTTGATGCGCGCGCTGTACCGCGAGCACGCCGGGCCCTTGCTGGCCTATGTGCTGCGGCTGGTCGCGGGGGACCGGCAGCGCGCCGAGGACGTCGTCCAGGAGACGCTCATCCGTGCCTGGAAGAACGCCGGTCAGCTCAACCGTGCGACCGGATCGGTACGCCCCTGGCTGGTGACGGTCGCCCGGCGCATCGTCATCGACGGCCACCGCAGCCGGCAGGCCCGGCCGCAGGAGGTCGATCCGTCGCCGCTGGAGGTCATCCCCGCGGAGGACGAGATCGACAAGGCGCTGTGGCTGATGACGCTGTCGGACGCGCTCGACGACCTGACCCCGGCCCACCGGGAGGTTCTCGTCGAGACGTACTTCAAGGGGCGTACCGTCAATGAGGCGGCGCAGACACTGGGCATACCCAGCGGCACCGTTCGCTCCCGGGTGTTCTACGCCCTGCGTTCGATGAAGCTGGCACTGGAGGAGCGGGGGGTGACGGCGTGATGAGCGGGTACGGGGGCGTTCAGGGTTTCGGCGGGGGATTCGGCCCGGGGGACCCGGGTAATCCTGTCCCCATGGAGGGACCAGCGGCGCCGAACGAGCACGAGACCGTCGGCGCCTACGCCCTCGGGATCCTCGACGACGCCGAGGCGACTGCCTTCGAGGCCCACCTCGCCACCTGCGAGTGGTGCGCCCAGCAGCTCGACGAGCTGGCCGGCATGGAGCCGATGATGGCCGCGCTTGCGGACATGCAGGGCACCGGCACGCCCGCGCTCGCGGAGTCGCTCACCGTGAAGCCGAGCCCGCGGCTCTCGGAGAGGCTCGTCGACGAGGTCGCCGAACGCCGCGCGCGCAAGCGCCGCCGCAACTTCTACCTGGTGGGCACCGCGGCCGCGCTGATCATCGGCGGCCCGTTCGCCGCGGTGGCGACCACCGGCGGCTCGGGCGGCGGCGACGACGGCGGCGGCGGCGGACGCAAGACCGAGGCGTCGCAGCAGGCCGCGAGTCCGGCCGAGTCCGCCTTCGCCGCCATGCCGGACCGGGTCACCGCCACCGACCCGGCCACGCAGGTCAGCGCGACCGTGGCGCTGGAGAAGAAGGCCTGGGGCACCGAGACGGTGCTGGAGCTGAAGAACCTCAAGGGTCCCCAGAAGTGCTCCCTGGTCGCCGTCGGCAAGAACGGCGAGCGGGAGACCCTGTCCTCCTGGACGGTCCCCGACTGGGGCTACGGCATCCCGGACGCCACCACCGAGAAGGCCAAGAAGCCGCTCTACGTGCACGGCGGCGCCGCCTTCGAGCCCAACCAGATCTCCCACTTCGAGGTCATGACCTTCGACGGGAAGCGACTGGTGGAGGTCGACGCGTAGCCCGCCCTACGGGCGCGCCGTAGCTTCCGAGGCCCCCTTCGCGTATTTTTGACGGCTGCCCAGCACGTCAGAAGGGGGCCCGGTGGCCGCACAGGCTCAACAGGATTCAGCGGTCGACTCGGAGCACGACCCCGTACGCGGGGACTCCGCACGGGAGGACTCCGTGCGGGACCGAGAGATCAGCGTGGAACAGGAACACCTCGACCGGGTGTACCGGCGCCTGGAGGAGAAGATCCACGAGGCGGAGTTCCTCATGCACGACGCCGCGCAGCGCGGCCACGTCGGCACCCCAGGTGCCCTGGCCGAACGCGACGCACAGGTCTTCCGGGCCGGCATCCACCTCAACCGCCTGAACAACGAGTTCGAGGACTTCCTCTTCGGCCGTATCGACCTGCTCCTCGGCAAGGACGGCAAGAAGGGCCCGGACGGCGCGTACACGGCGGTCGAGCCCGCGGAGGGCGCCCTCGGGCCCGACCGCACCGCCGACATCGCGGAGACCCTGCACATCGGCCGTATCGGCGTCCTCGACGAGGACTACGCGCCGCTGGTCATCGACTGGCGGGCGCCCGCCGCCGCGCCCTTCTACCGGTCCACGCCGGTCGACCCTGGCCGGGTCGTGCGGCGCCGGGTGATCCGCTCCAAGGGGCGGCGCGTCCTCGGTGTCGAGGACGACCTGATGCGGCCCGAGGTCACCGCCCGTCTGGACGGCGAGGAACTGGCCGTCGTGGGCGACGGCGCCCTGATGGCCGCCCTCGGCCAGGCCCGCACCCACTCCATGCGGGACATCGTGGCCTCCATCCAGGCCGAGCAGGACCGGGTGATCCGCGCCCCCGCCGCCTCCGTGACCTACGTCGAGGGCGGTCCCGGCACCGGCAAGACCGCCGTCGCCCTGCACCGGGCGGCATACCTGCTCTACCAGGACCGGCGCCGCTACGCGGGCGGCATCCTGATCGTCTCGCCGACGCCGCTGCTCGTGGCGTACACCGAGGGCGTGCTGCCCTCGCTGGGCGAGGAGGGGCAGGTCGCCATCCGCGCCATCGGCTCCCTGGTCGACGGCGCCGAGGCCACCCTGTACGACTCCCCGGCCACCGCCCGCGCCAAGGGCTCCGCCCGCATGCTGAGGGTGCTGCGCAAGGCCGCGCGCGGGGCGCTGGAGCCGGCCGACTCGCCGACCCTCCTCAGGGTCGTCGCCTTCGGGCGCCGCCTCGAACTGGAGGCCGAGGAGCTGGCAGGCATCCGGCGCACCGTCCTCGGCGGCACCGCGCCCGTCAACCTGCTGCGTCCCCGTGCCCGCCGGCTGCTGCTCGACGCCCTGTGGGAGAAGTCCGGCGCCGCGACCCGGCACACCGACCCGGAGCTCGCCGCCGAGCTGCGCTCCTCCTTCGACGAGGACGTCAGCTCCGAGGACTCCTTCCTGGCCTTCCTCGACGCCTGGTGGCCCGAGCTGACCCCGGGTGCCGTGCTGGCGGCCATGGCGGACGAGCGGCGCCTCGGCCGCTGGGCCCGGCGGGTGCTGAACGCGGGCGAGGTCCGCAAGGTGGCGCGCTCGCTGCGGCGCGAGGGTCACTCCGTGCACGACATCGCCCTGCTCGACGAGCTCCAGGCGATCGTCGGCACGCCGGCCCGCCCCCGCAAGCGGCGCGAGCTGGACCCGCTGGACCAGCTCACCGGCCTGGAGGAGCTGATGCCGCAGCGCGAGGAGACCCAGTGGGAGCGCGCCGAGCGCCTCGCCCAGGAACGCACCGAGTACGCGCACGTCATCGTCGACGAGGCACAGGACCTCACGCCCATGCAGTGGCGGATGGTCGGCCGCCGCGGCCGGCACGCCACCTGGACGGTCGTCGGCGACCCGGCCCAGTCCTCCTGGTCCGACCCCGACGAGGCGGCCGCCGCCCGTGACGAGGCCCTGGGCACCCGCCCGCGCCGCCGCTTCGAGCTGACCGTGAACTACCGCAACCCGGCCGAGATCGCCGAGCTGGCGGCGAAGGTACTCGCCCTCGCCATGCCCGGCTCGCACTCTCCCTCGGCCGTGCGTTCGACCGGCGTGCGGCCGCGCTTCGCCGTGGTGTCGGACTCCCTCGCCCCGACGGTCCGCGCGGAGGCGGCCCGGCTGCTCGGCCTGGTCGACGGCACCGTCGGCGTCGTCGTCGCCATGAACCGGCGCGAGGAGGCCCGGCGCTGGCTGGCCGGACTGGGCGACCGCGTGGTGGCGCTGGGCAGCCTGGAGGCCAAGGGCCTGGAGTACGACGCCACGGTCGTCGTCTCCCCGGCCGAGATCGCCGACGAGTCGCCCGCCGGGCTGCGCGTGCTGTACGTCGCCCTCACCCGGGCCACGCAGCAGCTGACGGTCGTCTCCTGCGAGCGGGACGAGCCGGACGCCTCCGGGGTGCCGGACCTGCTGCGCGACTGAGCGCGCCCGGGCCGGTCACCGGCCCGGGAACGTGCGGGAGGCCCGCGCCGTCCTCGGCGCGGGCCTCCCGCTCTCGTCTGAGTGGCACCGACCCGCCATGCTCGCCTCGCGGCAAGTGGTCGCTCGTAGCGACGATGGTTGGGCCCGGGGGCTTGGATCGAGCCGGTGCCACGTCCAAGGTAACAAACGATCCCCGCAAGGCAATTCCCGTCCCGCGGGTTCCTTCGGCGGTCTCCCGGCCGGTCTCCCGGCCGCACCGGGTTCCCCCTTCCCCCGACGGGCTGTTTCTCGTATGGTGGAAGTCGTTTTCCGAAAGCGGAGCGAACAAAAAGTTCGCAATCCGGGGCGGCTACCGCGTACCGAGTGGTAGGTGCGACGATCGGACGGCACAACCCAGTTACACGGTGAAAGCAGAGGAAGTCGGCCATGGCAACGGCGCCCAGCGTCTCCTACTCGATGACGGTCCGGCTGGAGGTGCCCGCGGGCGGAACCGCCGTCTCGCAGCTCACCACCGCGGTGGAGTCCGCCGGCGGCTCGGTCACCGGCCTCGACGTCACGGCCTCGGGCCACGACAAGCTCCGGATCGACGTCACCATCGCGGCCGGCTCGACGGCCCACGCCGACGAGATCGTGGAGCAGCTGCGCGGCATCGAGGGCGTCAGCCTCGGCAAGGTCTCCGACCGCACGTTCCTCATGCACCTCGGCGGCAAGATCGAGATGGCGTCCAAGCACCCCATCCGCAACCGCGACGACCTGTCCATGGTCTACACGCCGGGCGTGGCCCGCGTCTGCATGGCGATCGCCGAGAACCCCGAGGACGCCCGCCGCCTGACCATCAAGCGCAACTCCGTTGCGGTCGTGACGGACGGCTCCGCCGTCCTCGGCCTCGGCAACATCGGCCCGAAGGCCGCGCTGCCGGTGATGGAGGGCAAGGCGGCCCTGTTCAAGCGGTTCGCCGGCATCGACGCCTGGCCGATCTGCCTGGACACCCAGGACAGCGACGCGATCGTCGAGATCGTCAAGGCCATCGCCCCGGGCTTCGCCGGCATCAACCTGGAGGACATCTCCGCGCCGCGCTGCTTCGAGATCGAGGCCCGGCTGCGCGAGGCCCTCGACATCCCGGTCTTCCACGACGACCAGCACGGCACCGCCATCGTCGTCCTCGCCGCGCTGACCAACGCGCTGCGCGTGGTGGACAAGCCGATCGAGAACGTACGGGTCGTCATGTCCGGCGCCGGCGCGGCCGGTACCGCCATCCTGAAGCTGCTGCTGGCCGCGGGCGTCAAGAACGCCGTCGTCGCCGACATCCACGGCGTGGTGCACGCCGGCCGTGCCGACCTGGTCGACGCCGCCCCGCAGTCGGCGCTGCGCTGGATCGCCGACAACACCAACCCCGAGGGCCTCACCGGCACCCTCAAGGAGGCCGTGCACGGCGCGGACGTCTTCATCGGCGTCTCCGCCCCCAACGTCCTCGACGGCGAGGACGTGGCCGCCATGGCCGACGGTGCGATCGTGTTCGCGCTCGCGAACCCGGACCCCGAGGTCGACCCGGCGATCGCCCGTGAGACGGCCGCGGTCGTGGCCACCGGCCGGTCGGACTTCCCGAACCAGATCAACAACGTGCTGGTCTTCCCGGGTGTCTTCCGCGGTCTGCTGGACGCCCAGTCCCGCACCGTCAACACCGAGATGATGCTCGCCGCCGCCCACGCGCTCGCCAACGTGGTGACCGAGGACGAGATCAACCCGAACTACATCATTCCCAGCGTCTTCAACGACAAGGTCGCCGGTGCCGTCGCGGGCGCCGTCCGGGAGGCGGCGAAGGCCGCCGGCGCGGTGGCGTAGGTTCCCCCGCTCGGGGAAGGCGGCCCGTGGCGTGGTGGTGAGGATCACCACGGCGGGCCGCCCCTCCGGCGCGTCGCGGGATGCCGGGCCTCGGGTCGCCCTCTAGGGTTGCGCAAGGCTCAGGCCCTCTCGGCGTGTGACTCCCAAGGGTGTTCTCACGACTCCTGGGGGTGCCGGATTGGCTTTACCGCCGCAGGTGGAGGCAGGATGCCTCCCTGGGCGCGAGGGTCTGACGACCGACCCGGGTCCGGGGAATGTCAGAGGGCCCTGGCAGCATCGGCATCGCTGTGCCCAACATGCGGCTCCGCCGCGTGGCACGCCTCAACGGCAAGTAGAACACGGGAGTAACAACATGAACCGCAGTGAGCTGGTGGCCGCGCTGGCCGACCGCGCCGAGGTGACCCGCAAGGACGCCGACGCCGTGCTGGCCGCGTTCGCCGAGGTTGTCGGCGACATCGTCTCCAAGGGCGACGAGAAGGTCACCATCCCCGGCTTCCTGACCTTCGAGCGCACCCACCGTGCCGCTCGCACCGCCCGCAACCCGCAGACCGGCGAGCCGATCCAGATTCCGGCCGGCTACAGCGTCAAGGTCTCCGCGGGCTCCAAGCTCAAGGAAGCCGCCAAGGGCAAGTAAGCGCGTAGGCGCTCCGCTGTGAGCGCCGGGGGCTGTGCGGACCGTTCGGTCGGGCTGCGGTCGTTTCGCGGCCGCGGACCGGTTGTGGCTGGTCGCGCCCGCGCGGCGGAGCCGCACGTCGACACAGCCCCGCGCCCCTCTCGGGGCGCTCGACGCAACGCCAGTGGGGCGGTCACCCGAGTCCGGGTGACCGCCCCACTGGCGTGTCCGGAGGTGTCTAGCCCAGGGCCTTGCCCGGGAGTTCCACCTTCGCGCCCAGCTCGACGAGCTTGTCCATGAAGTTCTCGTAGCCGCGGTTGATCAGATCGATGCCGTGGACCCGGGAGGTGCCCTGGGCCGCGAGGGCGGCGATCAGGTACGAGAAGCCGCCGCGCAGGTCCGGGATGACCAGGTCGGCGCCCTCCAGCTTGGTCGGTCCGGAGACCACGGCCGAGTGCAGGAAGTTGCGCTGGCCGAAGCGGCAGTCGGAGCCGCCCAGGCACTCGCGGTAGAGCTGGATGTGGGCGCCCATCTGGTTGAGCGCCGAGGTGAAGCCGAGCCGGGACTCGTAGACCGTCTCGTGGACGATGGACAGGCCCGTGGCCTGCGTCAGGGCGACCACCAGGGGCTGCTGCCAGTCCGTCTGGAAGCCGGGGTGCACGTCCGTCTCCAGGGCGATGGACTTCAGCCGGCCGCCCGGGTGCCAGAACCGGATGCCCTCGTCGTCGATCTCGAAGGCGCCACCCACCTTCCGGAAGGTGTTCAGGAACGTCATCATCGAGCGCTGCTGGGCGCCGCGGACATAGACGTTGCCCTCGGTGGCCAGCGCCGCGGAGGCCCAGGAGGCCGCCTCCAGGCGGTCCGAGAGGGCGCGGTGGGTGTAACCGCCCAGCTCGTCCACGCCGGTGACGCGGATCGTGCGGTCGGTGTCCATGGCGATGATCGCGCCCATTTTCTGCAGGACGCAGATCAGGTCCTCGATCTCCGGTTCCACGGCCGCGTTGGACAGCTCCGTGACGCCCTCGGCGAGCACGGCCGTCAGCAGGACCTGCTCGGTCGCGCCGACGGACGGGTACGGCAGCCGGATCTTCGTGCCGCGCAGCCGCTGCGGGGCCTCCAGGTACTGGCCGTCCGCCCGCTTCTCGATCTTCGCGCCGAACTGCCGCAGCACCTCGAAGTGGAAGTCGATGGGCCGGCCCCCGATGTCGCAGCCGCCCAGACCCGGGATGAAGGCGTGCCCGAGGCGGTGCAGCAGCGGGCCGCAGAACAGGATCGGGATGCGCGACGAGCCCGCGTGGGCATCGATGTCGGCGACGTTCGCGCTCTCCACATGGGAAGGGTCCATCACCAGCTCGCCGGGCTCCTCGCCCGGGCGGACGGTCACCCCGTGCAGCTGCAGCAGTCCGCGTACGACCCGCACGTCGCGGATGTCCGGCACATTGCGCAGCCGGCTCGGCGCACTGCCCAGCAGGGCGGCCACCATGGCCTTCGGCACGAGGTTCTTCGCACCGCGAACCCGGATCTCGCCCTCCAGCGGGGTTCCGCCGTGGACAAGCAGTACGTCATCAGCGCCGTTGACGGTCATGAATCTCGCGTTCCGTGGGGTTGGGCAGGGGCCAGAAGGGAAAGGGTAATCGTCTTGTACCCCCCTTCATGGCGCCTGTGCACGGTCGGGCAACGTCATGGATTTGTCACAACACGCGGTGTTCACCGGCGCGTACAGGGGGTCACGACCGGGCGGCGTGCGCGGGTGCGTGTTCACCCCCGTGCCTCCGATTGCCTCCCCACGGGAGGGGAACATGCGGGATCATGTCTGGCATGACCGAGGTGTCCTCGCTCACGGGGCGGCTGCTCGTGGCCACACCCGCCCTGGCGGACCCGAACTTCGAGCGTGCGGTGGTGCTCCTCCTCGACCACGACGAGGAGGGCTCCCTCGGTGTCGTCCTCAACCGGCCCACGCCGGTCGACGTGGGCGACATCCTGGAGGACTGGGCGGACCTGGCCGGCGAGCCCGGTGTCGTCTTCCAGGGCGGCCCGGTCTCGCTGGACTCGGCCCTCGGCGTCGCCGTCGTCCCCGGCGGGGCGTCCGGGGAGCGGGCGCCGCTGGGCTGGCGGCGGGTGCACGGCGCGATCGGCCTGGTGGACCTGGAGGCGCCCCCGGAGCTGCTGGCGTCCGCCCTGGGCGCCCTGCGGATCTTCGCCGGGTACGCGGGCTGGGGACCGGGCCAGCTGGAGGACGAGCTGACCGAGGGCGCCTGGTACGTGGTCGAGTCCGAGCCGGGCGACGTGTCCTCGCCGTTCCCCGAGAGACTCTGGCGCGAGGTGCTGCGCCGTCAGCGGGGCGACCTGGCGATGGTGGCGACCTACCCGGACGACCCGTCGCTCAACTGAAGCGTGTGAGCTTCAGTACCCTTGGCGGTTATGAGCACTCTCGAGCCCGAGCGCGGGACAGGTACGGGAACCCTCGTCGAGCCGACGCCGCAGACGTCCCACGGCGACGGCGATCACGAGCGCTTCGCGCATTACGTCCAGAAGGACAAGATCATGGCGAGCGCCCTCGACGGCACGCCCGTCGTGGCGCTGTGCGGCAAGGTCTGGGTGCCGGGCCGTGACCCGAAGAAGTATCCCGTCTGCCCCATGTGCAAGGAGATCTACGAGTCCATGAGCGGCGGCGGGGACGAGGGCAAGGGCGGCGACAAGAAGTAGACGCCGGGCGGCGGGCGCCGACGACCGACGCCGCTGCCCGTACGGCCCTTTCGGAACGTCCCGAAGGCCCCCGGAGTGTGCCCGCGCACACTCCGGGGGCCTTCGTGCGTCCCGGGCGGGTGCGCGAACCGGTCACGAACTGGTTCAGACCTCTTGTGGACGTGTTCCTGTACTCCCTACTCTCCTGGGTGTTGTGCAGAGCGAAACCGTCATTGCATATGTTGCAACGCACGCCCGGAGGAAAAACTCCATGAAGCTCGCCCCCCGCCTGGCCGTACTGCTGGCCGCGGCCGTCGTCGCCGCGACCGCCTGCGCGCCCCAGACGTCCGACAACTCCTCCTCCGGCAAGGACGAGAAGAGCGGAACGCTGCGCGTCTGGCTGTTCCAGGAGGTCAACAACAAACCGAAGGAGAAGGTCGTCGACGCGGTCCTCGCCGGCTTCGAGAAGGCGCACGAGGACACCGAGGTCACCGTGGAGTACATCCCGGTCGAGACCCGCGCCCAGCGCATCAAGGCCGCCTTCAACG
The DNA here is from genome assembly GCF_004364245.1 of Streptomyces sp. BK208. Lineage (GTDB taxonomy): Bacteria > Actinomycetota > Actinomycetes > Streptomycetales > Streptomycetaceae > Streptomyces. The sequence continues at coordinate 88,161 of NZ_SOAV01000002.1, forward strand.
ACCCGAAGAGCGCCCCCGACGTCATCGAGTACGGCAACACCGACACCGCCGGCTACGTCAAGGACGGCGGACTCGCCGACGTGACCGGTGACTTCGACGCCTGGGACGAGGCGGCGGACACCGACCCCACCGCCCGCCAGTCGGTCACCGTGGACGGCAAGGTCTACGGCGCCCCCTACTTCGTCGGCGTCCGCGCCCTCTACTACCGCACCGACGTCTTCGACGAACTCGGTCTCGAACCCCCCGAGTCGCTGGCGGAACTGGCCTCCACCGCCAAGAAGGCGCACGCCGCGAAGCCCGGCCTGTACGGCATAGCGGTCGGCGGCGCCTACACCTACGGCGCGATGCCGTTCATCTGGGCCAACGGCGGTGAACTCGCCAGCGGCAAGGGCGGCTCGTACGCCTCCGCCATCGACAGCGCCGCCGCCCGCAAGGGCATCGAGGCGTACACGTCCCTGTTCGGGGACGACAACTGCCCGGCCGCCAAGTGCGCCGGCATGGGCGGCAACGACACCGTCACCGCCTTCGCCTCCGGCAAGGCGGCCATGGCCATCGGCGGCGACTTCAGCCACCAGGCCGTGGAGGCCGGCCAGGTGAAGGGCAAGTACGCGGTCGTCCCGCTGCCCGGCGCCAAGTCCGGTTCCATCGCCCCCGCCTTCGCGGGCGGCAACAACGTCGGCGTCCTGAAGAGCACCTCGCACCGCACCCTCGCCGTCGACCTGATGAAGCGGCTCGCGTCGAAGAAGGCGCAGGGCGACCTGTTCGACGCGATGGGCTTCCTGCCGACCTTCACGGACGTACGGCAGCAGGTCGCGGCGAAGGAGCCGTTCGTGAAGCCGTTCGTCGACACGCTCGCCGCGGGCACGGAGTTCGTCCCGGCGTCCGCCGCGTGGGCGACGATCGACTCCTCCCAGGTACTGCCGACGATGTTCCAGGAAGTGGTCAGCGGCAAGAAGGACGTGGCCGCAGCCGCCGGGGACGCGGCGAAGAAGATGGACGACGCGTTCGGCTCCGCCGGATGACGGGTTCGCCTGTCAGCTCGGGAGGTGCCGTTCGTGGGCGGGTGCGGGTTCGTCGTGGCTTGTCGCGCCCGCGCGGCGGCAGCCGCAGGTCCAGCACCGCCCCGCGCCCCTTGAGGGGCGCTTCCCGCACCCCCTGGATCTATCTCGCCCCCGCTCTCGTCGTCCTCGGCGGGCTGCTCGTCTACCCCGTCTACCAGCTCGGGCTGATCTCCTTCCTGGAGTACACGCAGGCCCAGGTCAGTGGTGGCGAGCCGACGACCTTCCAGGGGTTCGGGAACTACGCCGAGCTGTTCGGGGACGGTGAGTTCTGGCGAGTGCTGCTCGCCACCGTGGTGTTCGCCGCCGCCTGTGTCGTGTCGACGCTCGCGGTCGGATGCGCGCTCGCCGTGCTGCTCACCCGCGTGCGGGCCGTGCCGCGGCTGGCGCTGATGCTGGCGGGGCTCGGCGCGTGGGCGACCCCCGCGGTCACCGGGTCCACGGTGTGGCTGCTGCTGTTCGACCCGGACTTCGGGCCCGTCAACCGGATGCTGGCCCTGGGCGACCACTCGTGGACGTACGGGCGCTACAGCGCCTTCCTGCTGGTGCTGCTCGAAGTGGTCTGGTGCTCCTTCCCGTTCGTCATGGTCACCGTCTACGCCGGGATACGGGCCGTACCGGCCGAGGTCCTGGAGGCAGCCGCGCTCGACGGGGCGTCCCAGTGGCGGATCTGGCGCTCGGTGCTCGCGCCGATGCTCCGGCCGATCCTGGTCGTCGTCACCATCCAGTCGGTCATCTGGGACTTCAAGGTCTTCACCCAGATCTACGTCATGACCAACGGAGGCGGCATCGCCGGCCAGAACCTCGTCCTCAACGTCTACGCCTACCAGAAGGCATTCGCGTCCTCGCAGTACAGCCTCGGCTCCGCGATCGGCGTGGTCATGCTGCTGATCCTGCTCGCCGTGACGCTGGTCTACCTGCGGCTGCTGCGCCGCCAGGGGGAGGAGCTGTGAATCTTCCGCGCGCGCGAGTGCGCCGTCCGTGGCGGCTCGCGGCCGAGGCCGCCGCGCTGCTGACCGCCGTGGTGGTCGCCTTCCCGCTGTACTGGATGGTGCTGAGCGCCTTCAAACCGGCCGGGGAGATCGAGTCGGACCGCCCCCGGCCCTGGACGCTGGCCCCGTCGCTGGATTCCTTCCGGCGCGTCTTCGAACAGCAGGAGTTCGGCCGCTACTTCCTCAACAGCCTGATCGTGGCGGGCTGCGTCGTGATCGCCTCGGCGCTGATCGCCTTCCTCGCGGCGACCGCGGTGACGCGCTTCCGGTTCCGGTTCCGCACCACCCTGCTGATCATGTTCCTGGTGGCCCAGATGGTGCCCGTGGAGGCGCTCACGATCCCGCTGTTCTTCCTCATGCGGGACTTCGGCCAGCTGAACACGCTGGGCTCGCTGATCCTGCCCCACATCGCCTTCTCGCTGCCCTTCGCCATATGGATGCTGCGGGGCTTCGTGAAAGCGGTGCCCGAGGCCCTGGAGGAGGCGGCCTACATCGACGGGGCGAGCCGCAGCCGCTTCCTCTGGCAGATCCTTTTCCCGCTCGTCCTCCCGGGACTGGTCGCCACCAGCGTCTTCTCGTTCATCTCGACCTGGAACGACTTCCTGTTCGCCAAGTCGTTCATCATCAGCGACACCTCCCAGTCCACGCTGCCGATGGCGCTGCTGGTCTTCTACAAGCCGGACGATCCCGACTGGGGCGGCGTCATGGCCGCGTCCACGGTGATGACGATTCCGGTGCTGGTCTTCTTCGTACTCGTACAACGACGACTCGTCTCCGGCCTCGGCGGAGCGGTAAAGGACTGACGTGAGCGACGTTCTTCCCCACGACGTTCTTCCCCAGCCACAGCACGTGGCGTCCCAGGAGGGAGCCTTCTTCGACCTCGGCCCGGACACCGCCCTCGTGGCCGGCGAGGGCACCGGGCACACCGAGCGCTGGCTGCGCGCCACGCTGGGCGCCGCCACCGGGCTGCCGCTGGCGCCCGCGGCGGACGGGGGCGGCGGCGTCGTCCGGCTGGCGCTCGACCCGGAACTGCCCGCCGAGGGCTACCGCCTCGTCGTCGCACCGGAGGGCGTGGACCTCACCGGCGGTGATCCGGCCGGTCTCTTCTGGGGCGCCCAGACGCTGCGCCAGCTGCTCGGCCCGGACGCCTTCCGGCGGGCCCCGCTGCCCGGCCGCCGGTGGCGGCTGCCGCTGGTCCGCGTCGAGGACGTGCCCCGGTTCCGCTGGCGCGGCCTGATGCTGGACGTCGCCCGGCACTTCATGCCGAAGGACGGCGTCCTGCGCTACCTGGACCTGATGGCCGCCCACAAACTCAACGTGCTGCACTTCCACCTGACGGACGACCAGGGCTGGCGCATCGAGATCGAACGCCACCCGAAGCTCACCGAGACCGGTTCCTGGCGGTCGCGCACGAAATACGGCCACCGCGCCTCACCGCTGTGGGAGGACAAACCGCACGGCGGCCACTACACCCAGGACGACATCCGGGAGATCGTCGCCTACGCCGCCGAACGGCACATCACCGTCGTCCCGGAGATCGACGTACCCGGACACTCGCAGGCCGCCATCGCCGCGTACCCGGAACTCGGCAACACGGATGTGATCGACACCACCGCCCTGTCCGTCTGGGACACCTGGGGCGTCTGCCCGAACGTCCTCGCGCCCACCGAGCACACCCTGCGCTTCTACGAGGGCGTGTTCGAGGAGGTCCTGGAACTCTTCCCCTCCGAGTTCGTCCACATCGGCGGTGACGAATGTCCCAAGGACCAGTGGCGGGCCTCGGCCACCGCGCAGGCACGCATCGAGGAACTCGGCCTCACCGACGAGGACGAACTGCAGGCCTGGTTCATCCAGCACTTCGACACCTGGCTCACCGCACGCGGACGCCGGCTCATCGGCTGGGACGAGATCCTGGAGGGCGGACTGGCCGAGGGCGCGGCCGTGGCCTCCTGGCGCGGTTACGCCGGCGGGGTCGCCGCCGCGCGCGCGGGGCACGACGTCGTGATGTGCCCGGAACAGCAGGTGTACCTGAACTTCCGGGAGGACGGGGGCGAGGACGAACCCGTACCGATCGCCTACGTGCGCACCCTGGAGGACGTCTACCGGTTCGAACCGGTTCCGGCGGAACTGACGCCGCAGGAGCGCGGACACGTGATCGGCACCCAGGCGAACCTGTGGACCGAGGTGACGGAGAACCAGGACCGGGTGGACTACCAGCTCTTCCCGAGGCTCGCCGCCTTCGCCGAGGTCGCCTGGAGCAGCCTGCCCGCCCCGGCCGACCGGGACTACGCCGCCTTCGAGCGGCGGATGGCCGCCCACTACCGGCGACTCGACGCCCTGGGCGTCGCCTATCGGCCGCCCACCGGCCCGCTGCCCTGGCAGCGGCGGCCCGGCGTGCTCGGCCGGCCGATCGACGGCCCGCCGCCGCAGCTGTAGGGAACCACCGGACACGTCACGCGACACGGAAGGGAAACGCCCCTAAACGTCACCGAAGAGTGGCAACTCGCGCGCATCGTGCGTAGCTCCGATCGTCGGAGATCCCGTGCGAAAACGGACCATCTCCCCGACGAGGCGGGCGAATGCCTCCTAGCGGACCCCTGCGTTCGGGCCCTGCAAAGATGTGCCAGAGTTGCCACGTCCGCCCTGTCAGGCCGTACGGTACGGCCACATGGGCGGGACCAGGTGGGACAGCGGGAAGGGGCAGTCGGTTTGACCACGCACGCACCGCAGGCGGCGCAGGCCGTCACGCTGCCCACGACACTGGACGAGGCCGTGGCGGCGCTCACCGCGATGCCCGCGGCCGTTCCGGTCGCGGGCGGCACCGACCTCATGGCGGCCGTCAACTCCGGGCAGCTCAGGCCCGCCGCGCTGGTGGGCCTCGGCCGGATCAGCGAGATCCGCGGCTGGCAGTACCAGGACGGGCACGCGCTGCTCGGCGCGGGCCTCACCCACGCCCGCATGGGCCGCCCCGACTTCGCCGCGCTCATCCCGGCGCTCGCCGCCGCCGCGCGCGCCGCCGGGCCGCCGCAGATCCGCAACGCGGGCACCCTGGGCGGCAACATCGCCTCGGCCGCCCCCACCGGGGACGCGCTGCCGGTGCTGGCCGCCCTGGAGGCGACCCTGATCATCGCGGGCCCGGACGGAGCCCGCCGGGAGGTGCCGGTCTCGCACCTGCTCGCGGGCATGGAGATGCTCCGCGCGGGCGAGTTGATCGGCTACGTGCGCGTGCCGCTGCTGCACGCGCCGCAGGTCTTCCTGAAGGCCACCGGCCGCACCGGTCCCGGCCGCGCGACGGCTTCCGTCGCGCTGGTCCTCGACCCCGCCCGGCGCGGCGTGCGGTGCGCGGTGGGCGCCATCGCGCCGATGCCGCTGCGGCCGCTGGAGGCCGAGCAGTGGGTGGCCTCGCTCATCGACTGGGACAACGGCCGCGCCATCGTCCCGGAGGCGCTGCACGGCTTCGGCGAGTACGTCGCCGCCGCCTGCATCCCCGACGCGGACCCGGCCGAGGACGGCTCCGTGCCGCCGCTGCCGCCCGCCGTACTGCACCTGCGGCGCACCGTCGCCGCGCTGGCCCGACGAGCACTGGGGAGGGCGCTGTCGTGACCGACGACCAGCACGGCGACGAGTACGGCGAACGGCACGACGACCGGCACGCGGGGGGCAGGCCCCCGAGCGGCGGGCGCTGGGACCCGCTGCCCCAGGGCGACTACGACGACGGCGCCACCGCCTTCGTGCAACTCCCCGAGGGCGGCGTGGACGCGCTCCTCGCCTCCGCCGACAGCCCGCTCGCCGCGCCCGGCCACGGCTACGTGCCGCCCCAGATCACGGTCACCTCCGCCCCCACCGCGGACACCGACCCGGCGGGCACCGGCTCCTGGACGATGCCGTCGGCACCGTCCGCGCCCGTGGACGGCACCCAGTGGCAGGCCCCGGACGCCGGTCAGGAACCCGCCGCCCACCAGGGATACGGCGACTACACCGCCCACCACGACCCGTACGGCGGGGCGGCGCCCTACGACACGCACGCCGGGCAGGACGTCCACGGGCAGGGCGTGCACGGACACGGCCTGCACGGGCAGGACGTCCATGGGCAGGGCGACCCGTACGGCTACCGGCCCGGAGCCACCGGACAGTGGGACTTCTCGCAGGCCGCGCAGGCCGCGCAGGCCGCGCAGGCCGCCCAGGCCGAGGCCGCGGAGGCGCGGCACGCGTCCGGCCAGGACGTGACCGGGCAGTGGTCCATCCCCGTGGCCGGCGGCGACCTGCCGGACGAGTCGGGCGAGTTCACCACGTCGTCCCTGGCCGAGCAGTGGGGGACCGGCGCGCCGGCCACCCTCCCCGGCGGCGCGTCCGCGCCCTGGGCGACGCAGCCGGCCGGACGGCCCTGGGACGAGGGCGCGCCGCAGACGCGACCGGACGCCGGGGAACGGCCCGCAGACCGGCCGTGGGAGCAGGAGGCACCCCGTCCCGGCCCCGCCGGGGCTCCGTACGTCGACGCAGCCGACGACCCGTACGCGTCCGATGCCGCCGACGACCCGTACGCGTCCGACGCCCCGTACGCCTCCGACGCGTCCGGCGATCCGTACGCCTCCGACGATCCGTACGCGTCCGACCCGGCCGACGATCCGTACGCCCACCGGACCGCCGAGGTCCCGGCCGACGCCGTCGAGGCGCCCGCCGAGCCCGACCCCGCCGCACCGGCGGCCGACGGGACGGACGGGGCGGCCGAGACCGGCGTCACCGGTGGACACGGTGAGCCGGGCGGGTCCGAGGAAGCCCCTGAAGGCCCCGCAGAGCGCCCGGCGCACACCGAGGGACCCGCGGCGCCCGAGCCCCACGCACAGGCCGCCGAGGGCCCCGTGACGGGTCCGGCGCAGGACGCCGACCGGGACCCCGTGGACCACGCGGACCCCGGGGAGTCCGCAGAGCCCGCGGACTCCGCGCACGAGCAGGTGCCCGAGCAGGCGTCCGAGCCCGAACGGGAGCACGGCGCCGCGCCGGACTCCGGACGGGACCGCCCGGACGGGCAGCACCCGGACGCCCCGGCCGCCCCCGCGGACGCGGTCGACGCCCGTACCGGCCCCGAGGACGAGGCCCGGCCCGACGCGGACCCGGAGACCCCCGGGACCGCCCCCGCCGCCGAGGAGCCGTCCGCCCCGGCAGGCCCGCAGGACGAACACCCCCTCGCCTCCTACGTGCTGCGCGTCAACGGCACCGACCGGCCCGTCACCGACGCCTGGATCGGCGAGTCGCTGCTCTACGTGCTGCGCGAGCGCCTCGGCCTCGCGGGCGCCAAGGACGGCTGCTCGCAGGGCGAGTGCGGCGCCTGCAACGTGCAGGTCGACGGACGGCTCGTCGCCTCCTGCCTGGTCCCCTCCGTGACCGCCGCAGGCAGCGAGGTGCGGACCGTCGAGGGCCTGGCCGCCGACGGCAGGCCGTCGGACGTGCAGCGGGCGCTCGCCCGGCGCGGCGCGGTGCAGTGCGGCTTCTGCGTGCCCGGCATGGCGATGACCGTGCACAACCTCCTGGAGGGCAACCCCGCCCCCACCGAGCTGGAGGCCCGCCAGGCCCTGTGCGGCAACCTGTGCCGCTGTTCCGGCTACCGGGGCGTCCTGGAGGCCGTCAAGGAGGTCGTCGCCGAACGCGAGGCGCACGCCGAGGACGCCCAGGCGGGCGCGGACTCCGACGAACCCCGCATCCCGCATCAGGCCGGCCCGGGCGCGGGCGGCGTCAACCCGGCGGCGTTCGGCTCCCAGCCGCCACCGGGACCGCCGGACGCGACCGGACCGCACGACCAGGCGCCCTACGGCGACCACGGCAACCACGGCCAGGACGGAGGCCACGCGTGAGCAACGACGCCGCGACTGCGGAGGCCGAGGGGACCGTCGAGGCGGCACCCGCCGCGCCCGAGCCGATCCCGCACGGCCTCGGCGCGTCCCTGCCGCCCGCCGACGCCCGCGCCAAGACCGAGGGCACCTTCCCGTACGCCGCCGACCTGTGGGCCGAGGGCCTGCTGTGGGCGGCCGTACTGCGCTCACCGCACCCGCACGCGCGCATCGTGTCCATCGACACCACCCACGCGCGCGAGATGCCCGGCGTACGGGCGGTCGTCACCCACGAGGACGTGCCCGGCACCCCGCTGCACGGCCGCGGGGGCCGCGCCGACCGCCCGGTGTTCGCCTCCGAGGTCGTGCGCCACCACGGCGAGCCCCTCGCCGCCGTCGCCGCCGACCACCCGGACACCGCGCGGATGGCGGCCGCCGCCGTCATCGTCGAGTACGAGGTGCTCGACCCGGTGACCGACCCGGAGCAGGCCTTCGAGGCCGAGCCGCTGCACCCCGACGGCAACCTGATCCGGCACATCCCGCTGCGCCACGGCGACCCTGAGGCGGCCGGGGACGTCGTCGTCGAGGGCCTGTACCGCATCGGCCGCCAGGACCCGGCGCCCATAGGAGCCGAGGCGGGTCTGGCCGTACCGCGTCCCGACGGTGGTGTGGAGCTGTACCTGGCCTCCACCGACCCGCACGGCGACCGGGACATCGCCGCCGCGTGCTACGGCCTCGCGCCGGAACAGGTGAAGATCGTGGTCACCGGGGTGCCGGGCGCCACCGCCGACCGCGAGGACCAGGGCTTCCAGCTGCCGCTCGGCCTGCTCGCGCTGAAGACCGGCTGCCCGGTGAAACTGACCGCCACGCGCGAGGAGTCCTTCCTCGGGCACACCCACCGCCACCCCACCCTCCTGCGCTACCGCCACCACGCGGACGCCGAGGGCCGGATCGTGAAGGTCGAGGCGCAGATCCTGCTCGACGCGGGCGCCTACGCGGACACCTCCTCCGACGCCCTGGCCGCCGCGGTGGCCTTCGCCTGCGGCCCGTACGTCGTCCCGAACGCCTTCATCGAGGGCTGGGCGGTGCGCACCAACAACCCGCCCTCCGGCCACGTGCGCGGCGAGGGTGCCATGCAGGTGTGCGCCGCGTACGAGGCGCAGATGGACAAGGTCGCCAGGAAACTCGGTCTCGACCCGGCCGAGGTGCGGCTGCGCAACGTCCTGGCCACCGGTGACGTGCTCCCCACCGGCCAGACGGTCACGTGCCCGGCCCCGGTCGCCGAACTCCTCCAGGCGGTCCGCGACTTCCCGCTCCCCGCCCTGCCCAAGGACACCCCCGAGGACGAGTGGCTGCTGCCCGGCGGCCCCGAGGGCGCGGGCGAACCGGGCGCGGTGCGCCGGGGCGTGGGCTACGGCATCGGCATGGTGCACATGCTGGGCGCCGAGGGCGCCGACGAGGTCTCCACGGCCACCGTGAAGGTCCAGGGCGGCGTCGCCACGGTGCTGTGCGCCGCCGTCGAGACCGGCCAGGGCTTCACCACGCTGGCCCGGCAGATCGTGCAGGAGACCCTCGGCGTCGACGAGGTGCAGGTGGCGCCGGTCGACACCGACCAGCCCCCGGCCGGAGCCGGCTGCCGCGGCCGCCACACCTGGGTGTCGGGCGGCGCGGTGGAACGCGCGGCCAAGATGGTCCGCACCCAGCTCCTCCAGCCGCTGGCCCACCAGTTCGGCATGTCCACGGAACTGCTCCAGATCGCCGACGGCAAGATCACCTCGTACGACGGCGTGCTCTCGACGACCGTCGCCGAAGCGCTGGACGGCAAGGAGCTGTGGGCCACCGCGCAGTGCCGTCCGCACCCGACCGAGCCGCTCGACGAGGCCGGACAGGGCGACGCGTTCGTCGGCATGGCCTTCTGCGCGATCCGCGCGGTGGTCGACGTCGACATCGAGATCGGCTCGGTACGGGTCGTGGAGCTGGCCGTCGCCCAGGACGTGGGCCGCGTCCTCAACCCGGCGCAGCTGACCGCCCGTATCGAGGCGGGCGTCACCCAGGGCGTCGGCATCGCGCTCACCGAGAACCTCCGCACCCCGCGCGGTCTGATCCGCCACCCCGACCTGACCGGCTACGCCCTGCCGACCGCGCTGGACGCCCCGGACATCCGGATCGTGAAGCTCGTCGAGGAGCGGGACGTGGTCGCGCCCTTCGGCGCCAAGGCGGTCAGCGCGGTACCGGTGGTGGCCTCCCCGGCCGCCGTCGCCTCCGCCGTGCGCGCGGCCACGGGACGCCCGGTGAACCGGCTGCCGATCCGCCCCCAGGCCGCGGTGGCCACGGGCAACTGATCCGCCCGCTGATCCGCCCGCGCGCGAGGCAACGGACGGGGGGCCGGGCGCGTCCTACCGGGCGAACGGGGTCCGTGCGCAGGAGCGTTGTCAGTGGTGGCGCGTAGTCTCCGAAGGAGTGCGAACGGCAGCCGTCGGCTCACGGACGGCCATACCTTTCTCGGGGGAGACGATGCACGCGGTCAGCGGTGGTGCACCCATGTGCGGCGCGAGGACCGTGCCCGGCGCGGCGACGGACGACGCCCGGACACCGGGGCCCTCACTGGTGACCCGCGTCCGCCTCGCGACGTCGGTGGAGGACGTGTCCTGGACGCGCGGCGCCGCCCGGCGGACCCAGGGCGGCTGCGAGCGCCCGTCCCTGTGGAACACGTCCACCCTGATGAGCTGCCTGCTCCTGGCGGTGAGCCACCGCACGGCACCTGGCGCCTCCCACGACCTCCCGGCCCGGTTCCTGGACCGCGAGTTCGGCCGCGACCGGGTGACGCGCTTCGAGGACCTCGACTTCCCCGCGTCCCTCCGCCACGGGCCCACCCGCCGCTTCCTGCGCGACACGGGCCTGCCCGAGGACGCCCACCCCTTCCGCCACGACCCGGACGACCTGCCGCTGCCGACCCTGGCGGAGTACTGCGACGAGCACCCCGGACTCCCGGCGCCGGCCGGCGCGGACCACCTCGTACGCCTGGGACGGCTGGCGGACGGCGCGCACGTGGCCGTCGACGGCATCACGGGCGCCGTCCTGACGTGGAGGGCACCCGCGGGCACCCTCCACCCCCTGACGTCGGACGTCTCCGCCCTCGCCCTCACCCTCTGGGCACTGCGACGCGCGGCGCGGATGGAGGCCGTGGCGGGGATCGAACCCGCGTAACTCGCTTTGCCTGTCTGTCAGTCGCGGTCAGGAGTTGATGAGAGCCGTACGTCGATGTTCGTCCCCGTGCAGACACCGCACGCTTCAGGGCTGGCTGAACGGGCCGAACGGCCACGGACGAAGACGAATGAGACGGAAACTGAGACGGGCGTCGATGTCTCGTAGGTACCTACAAGTGCACCCGCTTCCATTCGTCGGCAGACCACGGCAGTCGCAAAATGCCGCCCTCTCGATCGTCAAGCAAGGAGGACCTGGACCTTGAGGGTGGGTTCCTTGCCGTCCGCCCTAGTCGCCACCGGCCGCAGCGCGCACACGGGTGCGCGGAGTCCTACGAACGCAAGGCGGCCGGGTATTGCCCGGAGAGGCGGCGGAACAAGCCGGAGTTGTCCACCAAGTCCGCACTGGTCGCCGTGCGGTCGGTCTCCCCGAACAACTGGTTGACCTACTCCGGGATCATGTCGAGGCGCGGGAAGTGGAGCGACAGGCGGCCGGGAAACGGTGGGTTGAGAATGGCCTGATTTTCCCGGGCGAGCACGACCGTAGGCCGTCCCACCGCCGGGACTGATCCGAGTGGAAGGCGCTTCTGGTAGAGGCCAAGGTGCTGGACGGCCGACTGCACGACGCGCGCCACACGGCTGCGACGGTCCTATTGAGCCTCGGTGTCCCCGAGCGGGCTGCTATGGGCCTCATGGGGTGGTCGACCACAGCCATGGCCGCCCGCTATCAGCACATGGTGGACGCCGTGCGGGCCGACATCGCGAGGCAGGTCGACGGTCTGATCCGGAAGGCTGAGGCGGACCGACCGGATGATGACGGTACGGTCGGCATCCTCGTGCCGGCGAAATGAGGCGGACACAGAAAAGGCGGCACCTGGAAGGGAGTACCGCCCCCTTTTCCCTGTCAAGGCGGTGGAATCGGCTCGATAATCGACAGGTTGCTTTAAAGGGTGATCCATGTTTTTCCGGTGCGGGATCGTCGAGAGGTCGCCGTATGGCAGGTTCTGAGAGGTTGAATTCGAAACGCCTGAAGGGGCAACGAACTTGGCATGCATCGGAATTGCTCGAACCCAAGGAGGGGCGTAGCGTGGGTATGTGGGTGATCTCGATGTCTCCCAGTGCTACTCGACAGTGAGTGACGGAGATGTAGAAGTAATCCCAGACCTCGAATCTCGTCGCCCACTCAACAGGTTTCGTCGACCGGAGTCTGCCTCCTTCGTGGGCAGTGGGTTGAGGCGGCAATATCTCGTCATTCGCCTGCAGTTGTGAGCGGATGAGGAAAGGGACGGAGAAATCATGGCGCTGCAAGTGCACTTCGCAATACTGCACTGCTACGAGACCGAGGACAGCACCACAGACGAATGTGTCCTCAAGTGGAACGACCACGAGTTCTGGAGTGGCGATATGAAGGGTGGAAGGGACAGGGACACGGATACGTTCGTGCTCTTCCCCGACGAAGATCAAGGCATCGTCTCGCTGATCGAACTGGACTCGCCGGACGAAGACGACCATCTCGGGTCCCACGCAATCAGGAAAGATGAGCTCGGCCAAGGGTGGCATCGAGCGTACTTCCAGTCCGACGAGGCGAATTACCACCTGGACTACGAAGTCTTCCAGGCGTAACAGGCTGGCCCGCTGTGGCTGCCCAGTTGTTGGGGGTGCAGTGAACTACCCTCCCGCTCTCGGTAACTCCCGCAGCGGAGGCAAATCGGGTAGTAGCGGTGCCGTGCACCCGCTTGGCAGGTCCGAGCGACTCAAGTGAGACGAGAACCGAGACGGACGACCAAAAGGGCGGTACTCCCGAGGGGCAGCCTTCCATTTTGCCTGCTCAGGCAGGTAGAGGCCGTGGCGGGGATCGAACCCGCGTAACTCGCTTTGCAGGCGAGCCCCTCAACCACTCGGGCACACGGCCGGGTCTGTGACTCGGTGACTCGACGGTAGGCCGGGGCGGGGGAGGGGCTCAAGGGATCCGGGCGGGCCGCAACACGACTGCCACACCCCGTTCATGAAGCGACCCCGGTCGTACGACCAAGGTCCCGGTCCCGCACCTTCTCCCGACAGGGGTCAAAGCGGGCAGTGGACCTTACTCTGGCGACCATGGCCAACCCCGAACCCCGCGACACCGAGGTCGCCCTCGCCGCCGAGCCCGCCGTCGCCGACCCCGGCCCCGACCCCGGCCCCGGCGAGACCGTGCTGAGCCGCGCCTACCGGGCGCTGAGCGTCGGCATCGTCTCCGTCATCGTGCTGATCGCCTTCGAGGCGACGGCGGTCGGCACGGCGATGCCGGTGGCGGCGCGGGAGCTGGACGGGGTGTCGCTGTACGCGTTCGCGTTCTCGGGGTATTTCACCACCAGCCTGTTCGGGATGGTGCTCTCCGGCCAGTGGTCGGACCGGCGCGGGCCGCTGGCCCCGCTGACGACCGGCATCGCCGCCTTCGCGGCCGGGCTCGTGCTGTCCGGGACCGCGGGTGCGATGTGGCTGTTCATCCTCGGGCGGGCCGTGCAGGGACTCGGCGGCGGACTGGTGATCGTCGCGCTGTACGTCGTGGTGGGGCGGGCCTACCCGGAGCGGCTGCGGCCCGCGATCATGGCGGCGTTCGCGGCGGGCTGGGTGGTCCCCTCGGTCGTGGGGCCGCTGGCCTCCGGCGCGGTGACCGAGCACCTCGGCTGGCGCTGGGTGTTCATCGGGATCCCCGTGCTCGTCGTCGTCCCGCTGGCCCTGGCGCTGCCCCAGATACGCAGCCGCGCGTCCGGCCCGGTGGCGGGAGGGGACGCGCCCGCCTCCTTCGACCGCCGCCGCATCCGCCTCGCCCTGGGCATCTCGCTGGGCGCCGGCCTGCTCCAGTACGCCGCCCAGGACCTGCGGTGGGTGTCGCTGCTGCCGGGAGCGGTGGGCGCGGCGCTGCTCGTCCCCGCCGTCCTCGGGCTGCTGCCGCGCGGCACCTACCGGGCGGTGCGCGGGCTGCCCTCCGTGGTCCTGCTGCGCGGGGTCGCCGCGGGGTCCTTCATCGCCGCCGAGTCCTTCGTCCCGCTGATGCTGGTCACCCAGCGCGGGCTCAGCCCGACCCTCGCCGGACTGTCCCTGGCGGCGGGCGGCGCGACTTGGGCCGCGGGGTCCTGGCTCCAGTCCCGCTCGCGCCTGGAACCGCACCGGGAGCGTCTGATGACCCTCGGCATGGTGCTGGTCGCGGCGGCCGTCGCCACGGCCCCCAGCGTGCTGATCGACGGCGTACCGGCCTGGACGGTGGCCGTCGCCTGGGGCTTCGGCTGCTTCGGCATGGGTCTGGTGATCTCCTCCACCAGCGTGCTCCTGCTCAAGCTCTCCGCCCCCGAGGAGGCCGGCGCCAACTCCGCCGCCCTCCAGATCTCCGACGGCCTCTCCAACGTCGTCCTGCTGGCGGCCGGCGGCGCCGCCTTCGCGGCCCTGGGCGGCGGCACGGTCAGCCACGCGGCCACCGAGGCCACCGGCTCCCACCCCGCGGCCTTCGCGGCGGTGTTCCTGCCCATGGCGGCGGTGGCGCTGGTGGGGGCGTGGGTGGCGACCCGGGTGCGGGAGCGGTGAGCGGGAGGAACAGGCGTGCGACGCGCGGGGCGGCTGTGACGTCCGTCCCACCCGGGGGTGACCCGCCCCCGGGCGCGCGTTGATCACGGCGGCCCGCCGGTAGGGTGGCCCGGTTGTCATACGTGGCCGAGCCGCTCTACCCCCTTCGGAGACCGTGACTACCACCGCCAGCTCCAGCACCTCGCACCACCTGTCCCCGGCCTTCCCCGGCCGTGCCCCCTGGGGCACCGCCGGCAAGCTGCGGGCCTGGCAGCAGGGGGCGATGGAGAAGTACCTCCAGGACCAGCCCCGGGACTTCCTGGCCGTCGCCACCCCCGGCGCCGGGAAGACGACCTTCGCGCTGACGCTGGCGTCCTGGCTGCTGCACCACCACGTCGTGCAGCAGGTGACCGTCGTCGCGCCGACCGAGCACCTGAAGAAGCAGTGGGCCGAGGCCGCGGCGCGGATAGGGATCAAGCTGGACCCGGAGTACAGCGCGGGCCCGCTCAGCCGCGAGTACCAGGGCATCGCCATCACGTACGCGGGCGTCGGCGTACGCCCCATGCTGCACCGCAACCGCGTCGAGCAGCGCAAGACCCTGGTCATCCTCGACGAGATCCACCACGCCGGCGACTCCAAGTCCTGGGGCGAGGCCTGCCTGGAGGCGTTCGAGCCCGCCACCCGCCGTCTCGCGCTCACCGGCACGCCCTTCCGCTCCGACACCAACCCGATCCCCTTCGTGGCGTACGAGGAGGGCAACGACGGCATCCGCCGCTCCGCCGCCGACTACACCTACGGCTACGGCTCGGCGCTCTCCGACGGCGTCGTGCGCCCCGTCATCTTCATGAGCTACAGCGGCAACATGCGCTGGCGCACCAAGGCCGGCGACGAGATCGCCGCCCGGCTCGGCGAACCGATGACCAAGGACGCCGTCAGCCAGGCCTGGCGCACCGCGCTCGACCCGCGCGGCGAGTGGATGCCGGCCGTACTGCGCGCCGCCGACCAGCGGCTGACCGAGGTCAGGAAGGCCATCCCGGACGCCGGCGCCCTCGTCATCGCCGCCGACCAGGACTCCGCCCGCGCCTACTCCAAGCTGATCCGCGAGATCACCGGCGACAAGGCCACCGTCGTCCTGTCCGACGACGCGGGCGCCTCGAAGAACATCGACACGTTCAGCCAGAGCACCGACCGCTGGATGGTCGCCGTCCGTATGGTGTCCGAGGGCGTCGACGTCCCCCGCCTCGCGGTCGGCGTCTACGCGACGACGATCTCCACCCCCCTCTTCTTCGCCCAGGCCGTGGGCCGCTTCGTGCGTTCCCGCCGGCGCGGCGAGACCGCCTCCGTCTTCCTGCCGACCGTGCCCGACCTGCTCACCTTCGCCAACGAGATGGAGCGCGAGCGCGACCACGTCCTCGACAAGCCCAAGAAGGAGGGCGAGGAGGACCCCTACGCCGAGTCCGAGAAGGAGATGGACGAGGCGAACCGGGAGCAGGACGAGGACACCGGCGAGCAGGAGCAGTTCGCCTTCGAGGCCCTGGAGTCCGAGGCCACCTTCGACCGGGTGATGTACAACGGCGCCGAGTTCGGCATGCAGGCCCACCCGGGCAGCGAGGAGGAGCAGGACTACCTCGGCATCCCCGGCCTGCTGGAGCCCGACCAGGTGCAGTTGCTGCTCCAGAAGCGGCAGGCCCGGCAGATCGCGCACAGCCGCAGGAAGCCCGACGAAGAGGCCGACCTGCTCGAACTGCCCGCCGACCGCCGCCCGGTCGTCTCCCACAAGGAGCTGATGGAGCTGCGCAAGCAGCTCAACACCATGGTCGGCGCCTACGTCCACCAGAGCGGCAAGCCGCACGGCGTGATCCACACCGAGCTGCGCCGCGTGTGCGGCGGCCCGCCCAGCGCCGAGGCGACCGGCGGCCAGCTGCGCCAGCGCATCGCCAAGGTGCAGGAGTGGGCGACCCGCATGAAGTGACGCCGCCGCCGCGCGCGGGCGGGTGCCGCACGTATGGGGACAAATTCAGGCCGTCCGTAACGGTTGGCGCCCGGATTCTGGACGGAGCCTTCCGCTGAGCGGACCTGGTCGTTACTGTCCCGCTACGCATACGCCCCGTGGCAGCGCCGCCGCGGAGCGCAGCCGTGAAGCGACTGGGCCCGCGACAACGCCGGGCCGTCAGCCGATCGGCGGCCTCTGAAGCGCGTCACTGACGGGACTCGGTGACGCATCCCCGCGAGGAGGGCCGCCGACCTCACCACGAAGGAGTGGGCGTCGTGACCGCGGAGACCTCTCAGACGCTCGACCGGGGACTGCGGGTCCTCAAACTGCTGGCCGATACGGACCACGGGCTGACCGTCACCGAGCTGTCCCACAAGCTGGGCGTCAACCGGACCGTCGTGTACCGGTTGCTGGCCACCCTGGAACAGCACGCGCTCGTCCGCCGAGACCTGGGCGGCCGCGCCCGCGTCGGCCTCGGTGTGCTCGGCCTGGGCCGCCAGGTGCACCCCCTGGTCCGCGAGGCGGCGATGCCGGCCCTGCGTGCCTTGGCGGAGGACATAGGGGCGACGGCCCACCTCACGCTGGTGGACGGCGCCGAGGCCCTCGCCGTCGCCGTCGTCGAACCGACCTGGACCGACTACCACGTCGCCTACCGCGCGGGCTTCCGCCACCCCCTGGAGCGGGGCGCCGCCGGCAAGGCCATCCTCGCCGCCCGCCGGCCCCCGCAGCCGGCCGGTGAGGCCGTGGACGGCCCCGGCTACACCCTCACCCACGGCGAACTGGAAGCGGGGGCCTGCGGCGCGGCGGCGCCCCTGCTCGGCGTCACGGGCGTCGAGGGCAGCGTCGGCGTGGTCATGCTGGCCGACGTCGTCCCGGAACGGGTCGGCGAGCGCGTGATGCACGCGGCCCGAGAGGTGGCGGAAGCGCTGCGGTGACCTGCTGTGGGGTGCGCTTCTGCCAGAGGCGCACCGTACGGACCGACAAGCCACTCGAGCGGCTAGCCCGGCCGGTCCATGACCCGAACCCGTTGTGTTCCCAAGGTCGATGCACTCGATGAGTCGGCTTACGTTCGCATACTTGCTCGCAGTAGGTTCACGTGTGCGTACGGGTGGTTGCTGGTGCGGCACGTGAGTTGACGGGGGTTGCGGGGATGGTGGGCCACAGGCCGAGTGACTGGCATGTCCTGGACCTGGACAAGGACCCGACGCCGGGGGATCCGCAGCGGGTGCGCACGCTCGCGAAGACGTTGCACGATTTCGCCGACGACGTGTCGGAGGCGTTGCGTCTGGTGAAGGGGATGGCGGGGGAGTCCACTCTGGCCGAGTGGGCGGGGAAGTCGGCGGCGGTCTTCAAGGAGGAGTTCTCGGGTGTTCCGAAGAACTTGAAGAAGCTGGAGAAGTCGTACGGGATGTGCGGTGACGCGCTCGCGGATTTCTGGCCGAAGCTGGAGCGGGCGCAGGCCTTGGCGGACAAGGCGCTGATCAAGGCGCGGGAGGCCCGTGCCGACCTGGCCTCGGCGCGGTCGAAGCTGTCGTCGGCGGACTCGTGGGTGACGCGGGCGTCGAAGGAGGCCGACAAGTACAAGGACGATCCGACGGGCAGCAAGTCGGACGCTGACGAGCCGGACGAGGCGAAGGTCCGCGCCGCCACCCGTGACGCCCAGCACGCCAGGACCGCGCAGACCAACGCGCGGTCGGCCGTGGACTCCGCGCAGGGCGCGCTGGACGCGGCGAAGAAGATGGCCGAGGACGCGCGCAAGATGCGCGACGACGCGGCGCGTGAGGCGAAGAACAAGATCGACGAGGCGTCCGACGCGGGTATCCAGAACCGGTCGTGGTGGGAGGACGTCGGCGACTGGTTCTCCGACAACTGGGACACCATCGTCGCGGTCTGCAAGGTCGTCGTCGCGGTCGTCGGCATCATCGCGATGGTCATCGGCGGCCCCATCCTCGGTGCGATCGTCCTGGTCGCGGCCCTCGTCGTCCTCGCGGACACGCTCTACAAATACAGCAAGGGCCAGGCATCCCTGTGGGACGTGGGGCTGGCGGCCCTGGACTGCATACCCGGCATGAAGGGCCTGACCACCCTCGGCGGACTCGCCAAGGGACTCAAGGGCGGCATGGCTGCCATGAAGGGGATCAAGGGCGGCCTCAAAGGTACGGGGCTGGCCATGCGCGGTCTGGGCAAGAACGCCCGCAATATGGTCGCCGACGGCGCCAAAGGCGCTTACAACCGCGCCAAGAACCTGGTGCGTTCGAAGGGCAGTGACCCCGTCGACATGGCCAGCGGGGCCATGTACCTGCCGCAGACAGATGTGGAGCTACCGGGACTGCTGCCCGTCGCCTTCACCCGTCGGGTTGCTTCCGACTACCGATGCGGATGGTGGTTCGGGCCGACCTGGGCGTCTACTGTCGACCAGCGCCTGGAAGTCGACGAAGAGGGCGTCATCCTGGTCACCGAGGATGGTCTGCTCCTCACCTACCCCCACCCGCCGGGGCCGGACGTGGCCGTGATGCCCGACGCGGGGCCCCGCCGACCGTTGACCCGCATGGACGACGGGGGCTATTGCGTCGACGACCCGCTCACGGGTCGCACCTCTTACTTCGCACGTCCGACCGGCAACGGCATTGCGCTCGTCGCCCGGATCGTCGACCGCAACCAGCACTCGATCAGCTTTGACCACGACGAATACGGTACGCCTCTCGCGATACGCCACTCCGGTGGATATCACCTCAAGCTCACCACCGAAGAAGGGCGTGTCACGGCCCTCAGCCTTGCGGCGGCGGATGGCACGGACATCGTCGTGAAGCGCTATGACTACGACGATGGCAACCTTGCCGCGGTCACCAACTCCTCCGGGCTGCCCCTCCGATTCACCTATGACGAGCGAGCGCGCGTCACTTCTTGGACCGACACCAACGACCGCACTTATCTGTATGAGTACGACGACCGGGATCGTTGCGTCATGGAGGGCGGTGAGGCCGGGCACATCACGATCAGACTCGACTACGGAGGTGTGGACCCTGCCTGGCCCGACTGTCGTGTGACCACTCTCAGCACCGCCGACGGGTCTGTGTCCCGCTTCGTCGTGAATGACAGCTGCCTGGTGGTGGCTGAGGTCGACCCGATGGGCGGCACGGTCACCACGGGCTATGACCCGCACCAGCACGTCACCTCCACCACGGACCAACTCGGCTGCACCACGACCTTCGTGAACAGTGAATCGGGCCAGCCGATCGCGGTGACGCGACCGGACGGGTCCATCGTTCACATCACCTATGACGACGGCGGCTCTCCCACCGAGATCACCCTGCCGGACGGTTCCTCTTGGCACTACACCCATGACGACCGAGGAAACGTCACAGCCGTCACTGACCCGCTCGGCACAACGGCCCACTTCGTACGTCGGCGGGACGGAGCCATCGTCGAAACGCGGGACTCGTCGGGTCGGGAACTCCGCTTCGAGAACAACGCGGCCGGCCTGCCGTTGTCGGTGACGGACAGCCTCGGCCACACGACTCGGTACGTGTACAGCCCCTTCGGCCGGACCACCGCGGTGATCGACGCGCTGGGCCGTGAGACGCATCTGGTGTGGACCGTTGAAGGGCAACTCGCCCGGCGGACCTATCCGGACGGGACGCGGGAACACTGGGAGTACGACGGCGAAGGCAACTGCGTCAGGCACATCGACGCCATCGGCCAAGTGAGTACGTTCGAGTACACCCACTTCGACCGGCTCAGCGCACGCACCGGCCCGGGAGGCGAGCGTTACGCCTTCACGCACGACGCCCAGCTCCGTCTGACGCGAGTTACCAATCCGCAGGGACTCACGTGGGGTTACACCTACGACGCCGCCGGACGTCTCCTCACGGAGACTGATTTCGACGGCCGAGTCACTTACTACACGTACGACGTGGCGGGCCGTCTCACCGGCCGGACCAACGCCCTCGGCCAGAGCACCCGCTACGACCGGGACGCCCTCGGGCAGATCAGTGCCAAGCACGTGCAGGGCGTGACCACCGCCTACACGTACACGTCGAACGGCTCGCTGGCCAGCGCCGTTAACGCGAGCAGCAGTCTGCACGTCGAGCACGACGCCATGGGACGGCGGGTCAGGGAAACTGTCGACGGCCGAACCACCAGTTTCACCTACGACGCCGCCGGCAATCGAACTCTGCGCGTCACCCCCACCGGCGTCCGCAGCGGATGGGAGTACGACGTCGCAGGCCGTCCCGTCCAGTTGACGACGGCTGGGCAGACCATTGACTTTTCCCATGACGCGGTGAACCGAGAAGTCGTCCGCCGGGTCAACGGTGCTCTCGCGCTCACCCGCGGCTACGACAGCCTTGACCGGTTGATCACGCTGGGATGCAGGGCTCCGGGCGACCGCCTCGTGGCGGAGCGCTTGTACACCTACCGGTCAGACGGCTATCTCACGGCTGTACAGGATGCCCGCGGAGGCAGCCGAAGCTTCGACCTGGACCTCCATGGCCGAGTCACGGCCGTTCATGCGACCGGCTGGAGCGAGCGCTATGCCTACGACTCAGTGGGCAACCAGACCGAGGCCGAATGGCCGGTGAGGGATCCTGGTCAGGAGGCGGTCGGGCCGCGTACGTACACCGGCACCAGGTTGGCCCGGGCCGGAGGGGTTCATTACGAGTACGACGCCCTGGGGCGTGTCATCGTGCGCCGCAAGACACGCATCTCCCGTAAGCCCGATCTCTGGCGGTACGAATGGGATGCCGAGGACCGCCTTACAGCAGTAGTCACACCGGACGGCACCCGCTGGCGCTACACCTACGACCCCCTGGGCAGACGCACCGCCAAACTCCGTATGGGTGCCGACGGAGGCACTGTCGTCGAACGGACGCTTTTCACCTGGGACGGCAACACTCTCTGTGAACAGACCACCGAGCAAGGCTTTACGGGCAGAAGGGCGACGCTCACCTGGAACCACGATGGGCTCTCTCCTGTGAGCCAGTCGGAGCGACTCTGGACTGCTGCCGCACCTCAGGAAAGCGTCGATGAGCGTTTCTTCGCCATCGTCACCGACCTGGTCGGCACTCCGACGGAGCTGATCTCACCGGACGGAGAGATCGCGTGGTACACGCGGTCGACCCTCTGGGGTGCGACGGCATGGAACCGCGACGCGACCGCGTACACCCCCCTGCGTTTCCCTGGTCAGTATCACGATGCCGAGACCGGCCTGCACTACAACCATCACCGTCACTACGACCCCGAGAACGGTCGCTACACCAGCCCTGACCCGCTCGGTCTTCTGCCGGCGCCCAACCCGATGACCTATGTGCACAACCCGCACAGCTGGTCCGACCCGCTCGGACTCGCGCCGTTGTGCCATCAGCACGGCGGCGACACCGGCAGCCCCGACGGTCTCGGTCTTCTGCCCGGCCCAGCGCCTCAGCACGCGGCGGACATGCTGAACAAGGTCAACGCGAGACCCGAAGGCATCGGAAAGGTCGACGGCTACCATGGCAACGCGAACTGGGGTAACAACAAGTCCGCCCTGCCTGGCGGGAAGTACAAGGAGTGGGATGTCAACGCCAAGGTCGACCTTCCACAGTGCAGTGCGCCGGGCTGTGGAAAGGAAATCAGAGGCCCTGAGCGGCTGTTGACCCCGAAGGACGGGCCTGGGCCCGCCTACTACACGCCAGACCACTACGGGACCTTCTACTACGTCGGTGAGTTCACAGGGTGATGCGACACATGGCTTCCTTTGACATCACGAGCACCTCGGAGCCCTGGGTTGTTTTCGCTCCCCACGGGTCAGTCGTCGTTCAAGAGCAGCTTTCCCAGCTGAAGAGAAGCGGCGGTCGCTGCTACTACTTCGACGCCCGGGATCTCCTGGACGAGCGGGCAATCCATCAGTCCTTTGCGGAGGCACTTCGTTTCCCCGGTTATTACGGGTACAACTGGGACGCTTTGGTGGACTGTCTGGACGACTTGTGCGGGGAGGTTACCGGCGGCGTCGGTGTGGCAGTCGTGATCCAGGACGCCGATCGGCTCTTGGCGGCAGAACACTTCCCTCTCTTCGTGTCCGTCCTCTGCCAGGGTGCGGACCGGGCGAATTCATCGGTCGACCTCGACGGGTGTCCGCTGGACCGTCCCGCCGTATCCGAGCATTTCGTTTTCGAATTTCGTGAATTCGATCCCGGTAAGGTGCGGCGTCTGGTGGAGCAGCCGGACCTGATCGTTTCCCAAACGGACGGATTCGTGGGGGCTTCCCTCGATCCTGAAGAATGGCGTTGAGGAGCGCACCCGCCGGGTCGACGTCCCTGCCCGCGGCTGGAGCGGCGGACCCACGTTAGATTGACCCCGTGCTCTCTCGTCTCACGCGTCCCCAGGTCCTCGCCGTCTGCGGTGTGCCCGTCGTGGCGTTGCTCGCGACCGCCGTGTTCGCGCCGTTGCCGTTCTCCGTGGCGCAGCCCGGGCTGACGGCCGACGTGCTGGGCGAGAACCAGGGGGCCGAGGTGATCACGATCAGCGGGGCACCGACGCACGGGACCAGCGGGCAGCTGCGGATGACGACGATCGAGGCGACCGGGCCGGACGCGAGCGTTCACCTCGGGGACGTGCTCGGCAGCTGGTTCGACACCGACCGGGCCGTGATGCCGCGCGACGCCGTCTACCCGAGCGGCGACGACGTGAGCGAGATCGAGCGGTACAACCAGGAGCAGATGAAGGAGTCGCAGGACTCGGCCACCACCGCCGCGCTCGGCTATCTGCGGATGGACAAGGGCGACGTCGACGTCAAGCTCCGGCTGGAGGACGTCGGCGGCCCCAGCGCCGGGCTGCTGTTCTCCCTCGGCATCGTCGACAAGCTCGGCCCCGGCGACCTCACCGGCGGCAAGGTCGTCGCCGGGACGGGGACCATCACCGGCGACGGCAAGGTCGGCGCCGTCGGCGGGGTGCCGCTCAAGACGCAGGCCGCCCGGCGGGACGGGGCCACCGTCTTCCTGGTGCCGAAGGCGGAGTGCTCGGACGCGCGGTCCGAACTGCCCGAGGGGCTGCGGCTGGTCCCGGTGACGACGCTCAAGGGCGCGATCGACGCGCTGAAGGCACTGGAGAGCGGCAAGGGCGACGTGCCCGCCTGCTGACCGGGCTCGGCAGGCCCGCACCGGCTCACCGGGGGCCGACCGAGCCGACCGAGCCGCCGGCCCGACCGAGCCGGCCGGGCTACCCCTCCGTCACGAAGCCCTCGTCCTTCATCCAGTCCAGCGCCACCTGGTGCGGGTCCTCGCCGTCCACGTCGACCTTCGCGTTCAGCGTCCGGGCCACGTCGTTGGTCAGCGCCTTGGTGACCGGGTCGAGGACGGAGGCGATCGCCGGCCACTTCTTCAGGGTGGCCGTGCGGACCATGGGCGCCGCGTTGTAGTTCGGGAAGAACTTCTTGTCGTCCTCCATCACCACCAGGTTCATGGACTTGATCCGCCCGTCGGTGGTGTACACCTCGCCGTAGGTGCAAGCGCCCTTCGCGGTCTGGGTGTAGATGATGCCGGTGTCCATCTGCGTGATGTTCCCGGCGGGCAGCGACATCCCGTACGCCTTCTCCAGCCCGGGCAGGCCGTCCGCGCGGTTGGCGAACTCGCCCTCCACGCACAGCGTCACCGCGCCCGGGTCCGACTTCGACAGGGCGGTGACCTCCGAGAGGGTCTTCGTCCGGTACTTCTTGTAGTTCGCCTGGTTCATCGCCAGCGCGTACGTGTTGTTCAGGCGGGCCGGCGGCAGCCACGTCAGCCCCTTCTTCGCGTCGGCCTCCTTCACCGCCTCCCACTGCTGCTCGGGGTCGGGGATCGGCTTGCTGTTGCCCAGGTACGTGATCCACGCGGTGCCCGTGTACTCGTACGTGGCGTCGGCGTCGCCGTTCTCCACCGCCGCGCGGGTGCCGACCGAACCCTGGATGCCGGTGCGGTCGAGCACCTCGGCGCCGGCCGCCTCGAAGGCGATGCCCATGATCGCGCCGAGGACCAGCTGCTCGGTGAACTCCTTCGAGGTGACCGTCAGATCGGCGCCCTCCAGCGGCTTGCCCTCACCGATGGTGCCCGGCTCCACGTCGTCGACCATCGGGGAGCCGCTGGTCAGACCGCACCCGGCGGGAGCCGCGAGGAGCGCCGCGGCCAGTGCCCAGCAGACGCGCCGTCTCATGTGCCCACCTCCAGCCCCCGCGGTCGCAGCAGCAGTTCGGCCAGCGACGCCAGCCAGTCCACCAGCAGGGCCAGGGCGACCGTCAGGATCGAGCCAAGGACCAGCACCGGCATCCGCTGGCTGGTGATCCCGGTGGTGATCAGCACGCCCAGCCCGCCACCGCCGCCGAAGGTCGCCAGCGTCGCCGTGCCGACGTTCAGGACGAGCGCCGTGCGCACCCCGGCCAGGATCAGCGGGACGGCCAGCGGCAGCTCCACCCGGGTGAGGACGCCCAGCGGGGACATGCCGATGCCGCGGGCCGCCTCCAGCAGGGTCGGGTCGTTCGCCTTCAGACCGGCGATGGTGTTGGACAGGACCGGCAGGACGGCGTAGATGATGATGCCGATCAGGGCGGCCCTGCGGCCGATGCCCAGCCAGATCACCAGCAGCGCCAGCAGACCGATCGCCGGGGTCGCCTGGCCCATGTTGGCGAACGCCATCGCGAACGGCGTCGCCTTCCGGAACGCCCCGCGGGTCAGCAGGATGCCCAGCGGGATCGCGATGATCAGTACGAAGAAGGTGGAGATCACCGTCAGCTGCACGTGCTGCCACAGGGCCTTGGTGACCTGGCCGTTGCCGAGGGCGTTGCGGCTGAGCGCGTCCAGGTCGGCCTGCCGGAACCACAGCCAGGTCGCCAGCAGCACGGCGATCAGGACCACGGGCAGGAAGGTGAGCTTGCGCCAGCCGACCCGGGAGGCCGCAGCCGCCGACGGCGGGGGAGCGCCGGACCCCTCCTCGTCCCGCTCGTCACGGTCGTCCCTGGCGTCCCGGGTGGCGAGCCCCTCGGCCTCGTGCCCGCCCTCGGGGCGGCGGCCGGGGGAGGGGCGGGAGGAGCCGCTCACGCGCGGCCCCCGACCTCGCCGAAGCCCTCCTGCTCGCTGTGCGTCTGGGTGGCCCGGGTCTCCTCCAGGTCGTGCTGGTGCTCCAGCGCGTCGAGCCGGTCGGCCTCCAGCAGTTCCTGCACGGAGTTCATCAGCGTCTCCATGTCCACGACGCCCTCGTACGCCCCGCGCCGCCCGGTGACCGCCACCCGCCCCGCGTTGTCGGTCAGCACCGCCTCCAGCGCGTCCCGCAGCGTCGCGTCCCGGGTCACCGTGTCGTGGACCAGCGTCCCGGCCCGCGCCAGCGAGCCCTTGGCCCGCATCAGGTCGCCGCGCCGCAGCCACTTGTAGGGGCGCCCGCGCCGGTCCAGGAGCAGGATCTCGTTGGTGCCCGACTCGCGCAGCCGGGCGAAGATGTGCTGGAGCGGGTCCTCCACGGTCACCGTCGGGTAGTCCGTGATGCCCACGTCCCGCACCCGGGTCAGGTTCAGGCGCTTGAGGGCCGCGCCCGCCCCGACGAAGCCCGAGACGAAGTCGTCCGCCGGGTTGGTGAGGATCGCCTCCGGGGTGTCGAACTGCGCGATGTGGGAGCGTTCGCGCAGCACCGCGATCCGGTCGCCCAGCTTGATCGCCTCGTCGAAGTCGTGAGTGACGAAGACGATCGTCTTGTGCAGCTCGTGCTGGAGCCGGATCAGCTCGTCCTGGAGGTGGTCCCGGGTGATCGGGTCGACCGCGCCGAACGGCTCGTCCATCAGCAGCACCGGCGGATCGGCCGCCAGCGCCCGCGCCACGCCCACCCGCTGCTGCTGGCCGCCGGACAGCTGGCGCGGATAGCGGCCGTGGAACTCCCCGGCGTCCAGGCCCACCAGGTCCAGCATCTCCTCCACCCGGGAACGGATGCGGGCCTTCGACCAGCCGATCATCTTCGGCACCAGCGCGATGTTCTGGGCGACGGTCATGTGCGGGAAGAGGCCGGAGGACTGGATCGCGTAGCCGACCTTGCGGCGCAGCTTCACCGGGTCGATGTCGGTGACGTCCTCGCCGTTGATGCGGATGCGTCCGCCGCTGGGCTCGATCAGCCGGTTGATCATCTTCAGGGTGGTGGACTTCCCGCAGCCCGAGGGCCCCACGAAGATGACCGTCTCCCCGGCCTTGATCTCCATCGACACGTTCTCGACGGCGGGCTGCGGATTGCCCGGATAGCGCTTGGTGAGGCACTCCAGCTCGATGGTCGCCCCGGTGGCGCTGCCCACCCCGGCGTCGGCCTTCTCGGACACGAGGTCGTCAGACACGGATCCCCCTCGGAATGGTCAGCCGTCCCAGCAGCACGTACGCCGCGTCGAACAGCAGGGCCAGGACGATGATCCCGAGCGTGCCCGCGAGCACCTGGTTGAGCGCGTTCTTGCTGCCCAGCGAGGCGATCCCGCGGAAGATCTCGTTGCCGAGGCCGGGCCCGGAGGCGTAGGCGGCGATCGCCGCGATGCCCATCAGCATCTGGGTGGAGACCCGGATGCCGGTCAGGATCGGCGGCCACGCCAGCGGCAGCTCCACCCGCAGCAGCCGCGCCGGACGCGACATCCCGATGCCCTTGGCCGCGTCCACCAGCGCCGGGTCGACCCCGCGCAGGCCCACGATGGAGTTGCGCACGATCGGCAGCAGCCCGTACAGGGTCAGCGCGGTCACCGTCGGCGGCACGCCGAGCCCCAGGATCGGGATGAGCAGACCGATCATGGCCAGCGACGGGATGGTGAGGATGGCCGACGTGGACAGGGTCGCCACGTTCCCCGCCCAGTCGCTGCGGTAGGTGACTACGCCGATCAGCACCCCGAGCAGGGTCGCCACGACCATGCACTGGAAGACCGCGCTGGCGTGCTGGTAGGCGTCGGCGAGCAACTGCTGGTGGCGGCTGCCCAGGAAGTCCCAGAAGTTCACGTCCGCTCACCTCCGGGATCGGTCCGGGCCTCAGTCGTGTCCGACGCTGTCCTCGGCCGCCTGCTCCACCAGCGGGATGATCCGCAGCGGAACGGGGTTCTCCATCACGATCGCCGTGGCGGCCCGGACGATGCCATCAAAACCGACAACCCGGTCGATCACCCGCTGGAGATCCGCGTTGGAGCGGGCCACCAGCCGGCACAGCATGTCCCCGGTACCGGTCGTGGTGTGCAGCTCGAGCACCTCCGGCACGTTCGCCAAGTGCGCCCGTACGTCGGCCCCTTGGCCCTGCCGGATCTCCAGCGTGGCGAACGCGGTCACCGGGTAGCCGAGCGCCGCCGGATCGACTTCCGGACCGAAGCCGCGGATGACTCCGTTCGACTGAAGCCGGTCCAGCCGCGCCTGCGCGGTGCCGCGCGCCACCCCCAGCCGCCGGGACATCTCCAGCACCCCGATCCGCGGCTCCCGCGCCAGCAGGCCGATGATCCGCCCGTCCAGCCGGTCGATGCCCGTGCCCGCCATGCCCTCACCCTCCCGGCTGGTCATCCTGTACAGATCGCCCGTCCCCGGCGCCGTACCACTGGTCAGGTTGCCCAGTGAAAACGCAAACTATTGCGCACCTTGCGGAGGCGGGAGAACCTGCGGCTATGACGCAGACCACACACCACACTCCCGACACCGCCCGGCAGGCCGATCCCTTCCCGGTCAAGGGAATGGACGCGGTCGTCTTCGCCGTGGGCAACGCCAAGCAGGCCGCGCACTACTACTCCACCGCCTTCGGCATGAAGCTGGTCGCGTACTCCGGACCGGAGAACGGCAGCCGGGAGACCGCGAGCTACGTCCTGGAGAGCGGCTCCGCCCGCTTCGTGTTCACCTCGGTGATCAAGCCCTCGACCGACTGGGGCACCTTCCTCGCCCAGCACGTGGCCGAGCACGGCGACGGCGTCGTCGACCTCGCCATCGAGGTCCCGGACGCGCGCGCCGCCCACGCCTACGCCGTCGAGCACGGCGCCCGCTCGCTCGCCGAGCCGCACGAGGTCAAGGACGAGCACGGCACCGTCGTCCTCGCCGCCATCGCCACCTACGGCGAGACCCGGCACACCCTCGTCGAGCGCACCGGCTACGACGGCCCGTACCTGCCCGGCTACGTCGCCGCCAAGCCGATGGTGGCGCCGCCCGAGCGGCGCGTCTTCCAGGCCGTGGACCACTGCGTCGGCAACGTCGAACTCGGCCGAATGAACGAGTGGGTCGGCTTCTACAACAAGGTCATGGGCTTCACGAACATGAAGGAGTTCGTGGGCGACGACATCGCCACCGAGTACAGCGCGCTGATGTCGAAGGTGGTCGCGGACGGCACCCTCAAGGTCAAGTTCCCGATCAACGAGCCCGCCGTCGCCAAGAAGAAGTCCCAGATCGACGAGTACCTGGAGTTCTACGGCGGCGCCGGCGTCCAGCACATCGCGCTGAACACCAACGACATCGTGTCGACCGTCCGCGCGATGAGGGCGGCCGGCGTCGAGTTCCTGGACACCCCCGACTCGTACTACGACACGCTCGGCGAGTGGGCCGGCGAGACCCGGGTGCCGGTCGACGTCCTGCGCGAGCTGAAGATCCTCGTCGACCGCGACGAGGACGGCTACCTGCTGCAGATCTTCACCAAGCCGGTCCAGGACCGGCCGACCGTCTTCTTCGAGATGATCGAACGCCACGGCTCGATGGGCTTCGGCAAGGGCAACTTCAAGGCCCTGTTCGAGGCGATCGAGCGCGAGCAGGAGAAGCGCGGCAACCTCTGACCCGCTCCACCCGGCCGGGCTAGTCGGGCGGGCCCTCCACCGAGGGCTCGCCCAGCTCCGTCAGCGCCCGCTTCGCCTCCGGCACCCCGAGCGGCGAGAAGTACGGGTTGATCGTCAGCGCCTCCCGCAGATGCCGCCGCGCGGGCCCGGACCGCCCCAGCTCCTTCTCGATCACCCCCCGGTGGAACACGTACGGCGCGCTGCGCACCCCGCCGCCCTTGTCGCCGTCGGTCGCGATCGTCGCGAACTCCAGCGCCTCCTCGTCCGCGCCGCTGCGGTGCAACGCCCAGCCCAGCGCGTCGGCGACCGCGGTCCCCGGCTGCCGCCCCCACTCCACCCGCAGCCGCTCCACCGCCGCCGCCGGGTCACCGTGGTCCGCGTCGAGCAGCCCCAGCACCAGCTGCTCGTCGGCCCCGGCCGCCTCGGCGCCCCGCGCCCGCTCCCGCAGCAGGTCGTACTCCACCCGCGCCGCCTGCCCGAGGCCCAGCGACTCGTACAGCTCGCCCAGCTCCAGCGCGTACTCGGGGATCGGCTGCTTGGCCAGCGCCGCCTGGTACGCGGACAGCGCCTCCGTCGTGCGGCCCAGCGCCGCCAGCGCCCGGCCCTGCCCGGCCTGCGCGGCCCGCTGGTCCGGGTCGGTGCGCAGCGCCTCCTGGAAGAACCGCAGCGCCTCCTCGCGGTCCCCGCGCTCGAACGCCAGCCGCCCGGCCTGCTCCAGGTACGCGGCCCGCTCGGCCGGTGCCCCGGCCGCCGCCGCGGCGTCCGAGATCCGGGCCGCCGCGTCCTCCCGCCACCCCCGGTCCCGGTAGACGGCCGCGGCCAGCGCGCCCACGGCCGGATCGTCCGGACGCAGCTCCAGCACCTTGTCCAGCGCCCGGCCCACGCCCTTGCCGTCGCCCAGCCCCGTGTACGCCTCGACCAGCACCGCGTGCGCCGTCCAGCGTTTCGGCGCCGCCTTCACCGCGCTCTCGCCCCACTTCTTCGCCGCCGGGAAGTCCCGGCGCGCCACCGCCAGCGCCGCGAGCCCCTCCAGGGCCTGCGGGTTGCGCTCGGGGCCCGTCTTCAGGGAGGTGCGCAGCGCCTTCTCGGCCCTGGGCCAGTTCGCGCCGTCCGCGGTCCTGCGGCCCTGCTCGACGTAGGCCGCGCCGAGCACCGCCCACGACGCACCGTCCAGCGGATGCGCCCGCAGGTGGGACTCCCGGTCGCCGATCAGCGCGGCCAGGTCGGGCAGCGCGGCGGGCACCCCCGCGGTGACCGCGCCCCGCGCCACCGCCGCGGGCCCCGGCGCGGGCGGGGGAGCGTCGGCCCCGCCCCAGGGCACCAGGAGGACCAGGGCCCCGCCGAGCACGGCGGCCCCGGCCACGGAGGCGATCAGCACCCGGCGCCCCGGGCGCGGCAGCCGTCCGCCCCCGGTGTTCCGGCGCGCGGTGTCCATGGTGTCCATGGTGTTCCTGGCGTCCACGTCCATGGCGCTCACTGTGCGTCAATACGACGATCCCACCGGGCAGGGTGACGGGTGCCGCCCACGGGGTTCACACCGATGGCCCCGGATGCGAGCCTTTGATCATGAGCCGTATCGAAGCGCCTCGCGACGAAGACGACGCGGCCGCCGCGGTCGACAGCACCCCCGGCGGCCGGAGCACCCTCGTCGACCGGCTGCTGGCCGGTCTCTCCGCCGGGTCCGTCCTCACCGACCCCGACGTCACGGCCTCCTACGCCCACGACATGGCGAGCTTCTGCCCGGCGGGCGCCCCCGCCGTCGTGGTCCTGCCGCGCACCGTGGAAGAGGTCCAGCACGTCATGCGCACCGCCACCGAGCTGCGCGTCCCGGTCGTCCCGCAGGGCGCCCGCACCGGCCTGTCCGGCGCGGCCAACGCCACCGAGGGCTGCGTGGTCCTCTCCCTGACCGGGATGGACCGCATCCTGGAGATCAACCCGGTCGACCGCGTCGCCGTCGTCGAACCGGGCGTCGTCAACGCCGCGCTCTCCCGCGCGGTCGGCGAACACGGCCTCTATTACCCGCCCGACCCCTCCAGCTGGGAGATGTGCACCATCGGCGGCAACATCGGCACCGCCTCCGGCGGGCTGTGCTGCGTCAAGTACGGGGTGACCGCCGAGTACGTCCTCGGTCTCGACGTCGTCCTCGCCGACGGCCGCCTGATGTCCACCGGCCGCCGCACCGCCAAGGGCGTCGCCGGGTACGACCTCACCCGGCTCTTCGTCGGCTCCGAGGGCTCCCTCGGCATCGTCGTACGGGCGGTCCTCGCGCTGCGGCCCAAGCCGCCCGCGCAGCTGGTGCTGGCCGCCGAGTTCGCCTCCGCGTCCGCGGCCTGCGACGCCGTCTGCCGGATCATGGCGGGCGGGCACGTCCCCTCCCTCCTCGAACTGATGGACCGTACGACCGTCAAGGCGGTCAACGACCTCGCCCGCATGGGTCTGCCGGAGACCACCGAGGCCCTCCTGCTGGCCGCCTTCGACACCGCCGACCCGGCCGCCGACCTCGCCGCCGTCGGCGCGCTGTGCGAGGCCGCGGGCGCCACCCAGGTGGTACCGGCCGAGGACGCGGCCGAGTCCGAACTCCTCCTCCAGGCCAGGCGCCTGGCGCTCACCGCCCTCGAAGCCGTCAAGGGCACGACGATGATCGACGACGTGTGCGTGCCGCGCTCCCGGCTCGGCGACATGCTGGCGGGCATCGAGCGGATCGCCGCGAAGCACGGCCTCACCATCGGCGTCTGCGCCCACGCGGGCGACGGCAACACCCACCCCACCGTCTGCTTCGACGCCTCGGACCCCGACGAGTCCCGGCGGGCCCGCGAGTCCTTCGACGAGATCATGGCCCTCGGTCTGGAACTCGACGGCACCATCACCGGCGAGCACGGGGTGGGCGTGCTGAAGAAGGAGTGGCTGGCGCGGGAGCTCGGGCCGGTGGGCCTGGAGATGCAGCGGGCCGTCAAACAGGCCTTCGACCCGCTGGGCCTCCTCAACCCGGGCAAGCTCTTCTGAGCAGGTGAGGGAGGGGCCCCGCCGTTCCTCACCGGGCGAGCAGCTCGGCCAGCCCGTCGTCGATGCCGAGCCGCGCTCCCTCCGTGCCCGGCGGCACCGTCCGCAGGGTGCGCTCCAGCCAGGCCGACACCTGCGGGACGGGCGCCTCCAGCAGGGCGTCGCCGTCCGGGCTGCTCAGCCCGATCAGGACGACGCTGCGGCCCGCCGCCTTCGACGGCCACACCCGCACGTCCCCGTGCCCGGACGGCCGGAAGACGCCCTCCACCAGCAGATCGCGGGCGAACGTCCAGTGCACCGGATGGCCGGAGTCGATGTGGAAGGTGATGTGGACGGCGTAGGGGTCGTCGGTGCGGTAGCCGAGCCGGGCCGGCACCGGGACGCCGCGCTCGGGCGACAGGACGAGCCGCAGCTCCAGCTCGCGTTGCACGACGGTCGGGCCGGTGGGACGGCCGGGGCCGGTGGGGTCGGTGTGCATGGCGGGTTCCTCTCCCGTGTCTCGCGCGGTCCGTGCACGAGGGAGAGCGGCCCGGGGCGGGAGCATTACGCGGGTCCGCCGAACTTTTTCACGCCCCCGGGGGAGCGAGTGCCGGCCCAGGTGTGAAGGTCTCTGCACGAGGTTGCCCGGAAAGGAGTGGGTACGGCGGGACCGGCGGTGCGGAAAGCGCCCGTCTGATAGATGTTGGAGCCCCTCTATCAACCCCCGAGCAGATACGGGACGACGGACATGAGCGCCCCAACCCCGGCCCCCGGCGACGACAGGCCCCGCGAGGGGTATTACCCGGACCCGTCCATCCCCGGATACGTCCGGTACTGGAACGGCGCCTCCTGGGTGGCGGGCACGAGCCGGCCCGCCCCCAAGGACGGAGAGCCGCTCGCGCCCCCGCCCGGCGCGCGGCCCTCCGTCGAGGAGACCGGACCGCACTTCTTCGACGAGGACCCGGTCGAGGACCCGCCGCCCTCCGCCGCCTCCCAGCACGGCAGCCGTCCGGAGTCCGCCACCGCCTGGGGCGCCGACCGCTCCGCTGCGTCCGGCTCCACCGGCGGGCCGGACCAGCCGGTCGCCTGGCCGGGTGCGGCGCGGGGCGCCGACCCGAGGGTCCCGCACGCCCGGCAGGCGGCACCGTCCGCCGAGGGCGGTGCGGGCGCGCGGGGCGACGCCGCCCAGGCCGCTCCGGCCGCCGCGTCCGATGCGGCTCCGTCCTCCGCTTCCGTGTCCCCTTCCCCTTCCCCTTCCCCTTCCCCTTCCCCTTCCGCTTCTGCCTCCGCCGCGGCGTCCGGCCCCGCCTCCGGTGAGGCAGGGGGTGAGGCCGGGAACACCTTCGTCTTCCGGCGGCCCGCCGTGGGTTCCCAGGGTGCGCCGGCGCAGGGCGGTTCCCCTGCCTCCGGCCCGGGCCCCGGGCAGGACGAGGGCACCATGACCTTCCGCGCGGTCACCCCGCGCACGGGCCCGCGGCCCGGTGGAGCGGAGCCCGCCCCTGGTGCCGGTTCCGTTTCCGGTTCCGGTTCGGGCCCCGGCTTCGGAGCCGGGAAGGAGGCCGCCGCCCGGGCCGCCGCGGCACAGACCCCGGCCGCCCAGGCGCCCGCGGCCCCCGCGGTTCCGCACCAGGCGTCCCAGCCCCAGCCCCAGCCGCAGGCGCAGGCCGCGCCCTCCGCGCCGGTCGCGGCGGGCGGCCCCGGCGGCGGTCAGACCTCCTGGGCGCAGCAGGTGCACCGGCTGGCCGGGGCGGGGGGCGACGAGCAGCCCGTCGCGCCGTGGAAGCCGCCGGTCGAGGACGTGTTCCAGGCCGCCGCCCGGCGTCAGGCGGCCGCCCGGCCCGCCGGGCTCGGCAAGCGGCTGGCCGCCCGGCTGATCGACACGGTCGTCCTCGCGGGCGTCACCGCCGTCGCCGCCGTACCCCTCGGCGTCAAGGCGGTCGACCACGTCAACGACAAGATCGACGAGGCCAGGCTCTCCGGTGAGACGGTCACGGTCTGGCTCCTGGACGGCACGACGTCCACGTACCTGGGCATCGTCCTCGCCGTCCTGCTGCTCTTCGGCGTCGTCTACGAGGCGCTGCCCACCGCCAAGTGGGGCCGCACCCTGGGCAAGAAGCTGCTCGGCCTGGAGGTCCGGGACATCGAGGCCCACGAACCCCCGTCCTTCGGCGCGGCCCTGCGCCGCTGGCTGGTCTACAGCGTCCCGGGCCTCCTCGTGGTCGGTGTGGTCGGCGTCGTCTGGTGCCTGTTCGACCGCCCCTGGCACCAGTGCTGGCACGACAAGGCCGCCGGCACGTTTGTCGCGGGCTAGCGGGGCGGTGGGGCCGGGGGAGCGCGGGTCTCGTCTTCGGGTGCGGGTGAGCGGGGGCTGATCGCGCGGTTCCCCGCGCCCCTGAAAAGCCGGTCCGGTGGACGTGCCTCAAGGGGCGCGGGGAACCGCGCGGGCAACCACGACGCACCCGCACCCGCCGCTGAACCCGCACCCCACCCCCGAACGGCGCACCCCCGTCCACCGGACGGCCCTCGGCGGATGCGCCTCGAAAGAGCCCGAGGTCCACTCGGGGCATGAGCAGCGAACCGCCCCCCGGTTCCGGCGGGCAGCAGCCGCCGGAAGACGACCCGCTGAGGAAGAACCCCTACGACAGCCCGCCCCCGCCCCCCGGCGGCGACGGAGGCGCCCACGGTGCCCCGCCTCCCGGCGGCGGAGGCCCGTACGGCGGAGGTCCTTACGGCGGCGGCCCGCCTCCGGGCGGCGGTGGTCCGTACGGCGGCGGCCCGCCCCCGGGCGGCGGAGGTCCGTACGGCGGTGACCCGTACGGCGGAGGCGGCTATCCCGCGGACCCGCTGGCCGGGATGCCCCCGCTCGCCGACAGCGGGCGGCGCACCCTCGCGCGGATCATCGACATGATCCTGGTGGGCATCGTGGTCTGGCTGCTCAGCTGGGCGTTCAACGTCCAGGAGTACCAGGTGGACGGCGACGACATCTCCGTCGGCAAGTCCTTCGGGCAGTCCGTGATCGCCGCCGTGCTCTACATCGCGTACGACACCTACATGACCACGAGGAACGGCCAGACCCTCGGCAAGAAGTGGCTCGGGATGCGGGTGGCCAACCTGGACAACGGGGCGACGCCCTCGGTGCAGACGTCGCTGATCCGGGCGCTGGTGCTGTGGATCCCGTTCGCGTTCTGCTGCGCCTGCGTGTGGACGATCATCGCGGGTGGCTGGAGCTTCTTCGACAAGCCCTACAAGCAGGGCCTGCACGACAAGGCGGCCAAGACGGTCGTGGTCAGCACCCGTTGACGGCCACCGGTCCCGGCGCCACCGGTACGGGCAAGGGCGGCGGCTCCGGCCTCAGGCGGCCCGGCCGCGCGTCGCCTCGCCCGAGCCCGCGGAGACCCGGGCCGCCGCGGACACCTGCA
The DNA here is from genome assembly GCF_004364245.1 of Streptomyces sp. BK208. Taxonomy (GTDB): domain Bacteria; phylum Actinomycetota; class Actinomycetes; order Streptomycetales; family Streptomycetaceae; genus Streptomyces. Next base: position 123,918 of record NZ_SOAV01000002.1, read on the forward strand.
CCCGCTCCCGGTCCGCGGCGAGCCGGTGGGCCGGCACGGCGGTCACCGCACGCGTCCCGGGCAGCGGGACCGTCATGGCGACCAGCAGCCCCAGGGCGAGGCCCGCGACGGCGATGAGGGCGATACCGGGCCCCGAACTCGTCTGCGACAGCAGCAGCATGGCGAGCGTCGAGAAGATCACGGTGCACGAACCGTAGGCGAACTGTGCGGCAGTCGGACGGGGCATGGCCATCGTGTCCTCGGAAGACATCATGGGGTGAGACGGGCTGTCGGCCTGGCTTTCCGCCGGTCTCCGGGCGTTCCGCCAAGCGACTCTAACCCGCTGTGTGCCCGAGCGGAACCAGTACTAAGCACGACCTAACCGGCACGGCCGATGCACGGGGGGCGCACGGATTCATGACGTCCGGGAAGTGGACGGTCCCGCGCGCCCGCCGGGTCCGACGGGGGCTCGCCGGAGCCGGCGAAGGTCACGATCCGGTGTCCGCAAAGCGAACCGCGGCTCCGCATAGTGCAATTGTTCTGCTCAAGTCAAGGGGTGTCTTTTCCGATGAACCTCTAGTCAAATGTCGTCACTTGACTACACGCGTTGATCACGTGTGCGCGGACTTGCTCTGTCCTTGTCCCCCCTTCCGCGCGCGTGCACGCGGGGGAGGAACTCAAGTGACCAGTAGATCCTGGACGTTCAGAGCCGCAGCGACCACCGTCGCACTCGCCGCCGCCACCGCCACGCTGTCGGCGGCCGGCGTGGCGCAGGCGGACTCGCCCGCCCGGCCCGACGCCGTGGACCGCCACGACCCGGCCCCGGAGAAGGGCACCGACTCGCACGACCTCAAGGGCCCGCTGAGCGAGACGCAGGCTGCCCAGCGCGAGGAAGCCCTCAACCAGGTCATATCCGGCGAGAACTCGGTGAAGAAGAAGGACGGCTCCAACGTCGTCCAGCTCAAGAGCAAGAAGGGCGACGCCAAGTACGTCGAGCTGGGCCGGGAGAAGACCGACAAGATCTTCACCATCCTGGTCGAGTTCGGCGACAAGGTCGACAGCCGCTACGGCGGCGACGCCGGCCCGCTGCACAACCAGATCGCCAAGCCGAACCGGAAGAAGGACAACTCCACGGCCTGGCAGGAGGACTACGGCCAGGAGCACTACCAGGACCTGTACTTCGGTTCCGGCAAGGGCGTCGACTCCGTCAAGACCTACTACGAGAAGCAGTCCTCCGGCCGCTACTCGGTCGACGGCGAGGTCTCCGACTGGGTCAAGGTCCCCTACAACGAGGCCCGCTACGGCAACAACGCCTGCGGCGACACCAACTGCCCGAGCGTGTGGAACGTCGTCAGCGACGGCCTGAACGCCTGGGTCGAGCAGCAGAAGGCGGCCGGCCGCACCGACGCCCAGATCAAGGCCGACGTGGCCCGCTTCGACGAGTGGGACCGCTACGACTTCGACGGCGACGGCAACTTCAACGAGCCCGACGGCTACATCGACCACTTCCAGATCGTGCACGCCGGTGAGGACGAGTCCGCGGGCGGCGGCGTCCAGGGCACCGACGCGATCTGGGCGCACCGCTGGTACGCCTTCGGCACCGACGCCGGCGCCACCGGCCCGTCGGAGAACAAGCTCGGCGGCGCGCAGATCGGCTCCACCGGTGTCTGGGTCGGCGACTACACCATCCAGCCGGAGAACGGCGGACTCGGCGTCTACGCCCACGAGTACGGCCACGACCTCGGTCTGCCGGACCACTACGACACGGCCGGCGGCGACAACTCCACCGGTTTCTGGACGCTGATGTCGTCCGGTTCGTGGCTGGGCACCGGCCGCAACGAGATCGGCGACCTGCCCGGCGACATGAACGCCTGGGACAAGCTCCAGCTGGGCTGGCTGAACTACGACACCGCCAAGGCGGGCGTCAACTCCTGGCACAAGCTGGGCGTGGCCGAGTACAACACCAAGCACAAGCAGGGTGTGGTCGTCGAGCTGCCGAAGAAGGCGGTCACCACGGAGATCGTCGCTCCCGCCGAGGGCAAGACCCAGTGGTGGAGCGGCAGCGGTGACGACCTCAAGAACACGCTGACCCGCAGCGTCGACCTCACCGGCAAGTCGTCCGCCTCCCTCACCCTGGACGGCTGGTACGACATCGAGGCCAACTACGACTACCTCTACACCGAGGTGTCCACCGACGGCGGCGCCAACTGGACCGCCCTGGACGGCACGTTCGACGGCCGCCCGATCGAGCGCGACGGCAGCGACAAGCCCGCCCTGAGCGCCACCGTCGACGCCTACGGCAAGCTCGTCTACCCGCTGGACGCCTACGCCGGCAAGAAGATCGACCTGCGCTTCCGCTACCAGACCGACGGCGGCGTGGCCCAGAAGGGCTTCGCGGCCGACGAGATCACGGTGACGGCCGACGGTGCGACCGTCTTCGCCGACAACGCCGAGACGGCCGACGACGCGTGGAAGGCCGTCGGCTTCACCCGCCAGGGCGCCTCGTTCACCAAGGACTACGCGCAGTACTACATCGCCGAGAACCGGCAGTACGTGTCGTACGACAAGACCCTGGAGACCGGCCCGTACAACTTCGGCTTCTCCGAGCGCCCGGACTGGGTCGAGCACTACGCGTACCAGAACGGCCTGCTGATCTGGAAGTGGGACACCTCCCAGGCGGACAACAACACCAGCGTCCACCCGGGCACCGGTCTCGTCCTGCCGGTCGACTCGCACCCGACCGCGCTGAAGTGGAAGGACGGCACGGTCATGCGCAACCGCATGCAGGCGTACGACTCGCCGTTCAGCCTCTACCGCACGGACGGCATGACGCTGCACAAGGCGGACGTCGCGAAGTACATCCCGGGCTCGAAGGGCGTCTCGGTCTTCAACGACCGCAAGAACGACTACTACGACCCGGCGAACCCGACCGGCGGTGTCAAGATCACTGACACCAACACGAAGATCCAGATTCTGAAGGAGGCCAAGAACGGCTCGACGATCGAGCTCGAGGTTGGCCCCGCGGGCAGGTAAATAGCATCTGCCCAGGTCAGAGCATGATCGGCGGCGACCCCCTGGCGGGTCGCCGCCGATCCGTGTTTAGGTGCGTCCTGTGGTTCTCTTATTGACACCGGGCCCGCGGCCCGGACCGACCCAGGCTGACTCGGGGGTATGACCGCATGGCCGCAGGAGGCTTCTGCAAGCTGCCGAACGGCACGGTGGTGGTGGCACTCAACCTGCCCAGCCCCGCCGGCCCGGAGGCCGGGGGCGTGCGTTTCCTCGTCCACGCCCACAACCGGGCGCGCGCCCTGACCAGGCTGCGCAACCTGGGGCTGCGCAGCGTCTACCTGCGGGGCAACGCGGCACCGCCCACCCCCGACGAGATCACCGCGGTCCTGCACCACCCGGACGGCCTGATATGGCGTACGGCACCGGTGGCGGGCACCGTGGGCGGCCCCGACCTGGTCCAGGAGCTGTGGCACCCGATCCGGGCCCTGCTCGGGCGCCCGACCGCCCAGACGTAGCCCCAGCAGCCCGGCGGGAGCCGTGCTCTGCCCGGGCTACTGCACGACCGGCTTCCCGGACAGCTCCACGCCCGCCTGCCGCAGCTCCTCCAGCGCCCGCTCGGTGGTGCCCACGGCCACCCCGGCGGTCAGGTCGAGCAGCACCTGCGTGCGGAAGCCCTCCCGGGCGGCGTCCAGGGCGGTGGCCCGCACGCAGTGGTCGGTGGCGATGCCCACGACGTCGACCTCGTCGATCTGCCGGGACCGCAGCCACTCGGCGAGCCCCGTGCCGTTCTCGTCGGTGCCCTCGAAGCCGCTGTAGGCGGCCGAGTAGGCCCCCTTGTCGAAGACGGCGTCTATCGCGCCGGAGGCGACGGCGGGCGCGAAGTTCGGGTGGAAGCCGACCCCCTCGGTGCCGGCGACGCAGTGCGCGGGCCAGGAGTGGACGTAGTCCGGGTTGTCGGCGAAGTGGCCGCCGGGCGCGATGTGGTGGTCGCGGGTGGCCACCACGTGGCGGTAGCCGGCGGGCGCCTGCCCGATCAGCTCGGTGATGGCGGCGGCCACGTCGGCGCCGCCGGACACCGCGAGGCTGCCTCCCTCGCAGAAGTCGTTCTGCACGTCTACGACGATCAAGGCGCGGCGCATGGTCGGGGTCCTTCGACTGGGTGGGCGGTGGGGTCGGCGCGGTACGGACGGGGCTGGTTCGTGCGGGTGGTACGGGGCTGATCCGGTCCTTGTGGCCCCGCACCAGGCTTAGCTACCCGAGCCCCCGTGCACGTACTCCGTCGGAATGACGGGTTCCCCTCGGGAGAGCTGGGTGGCGGACAGCGGAAGGTTGGCGCGGGCGGCCGCGTGCCGGTCCCGGGCGGCGTCCAGCGGCTCACGGGCGACGACCTCGCCGCCCTTGACCAGCTCGACCAGGAGCTGCCGGTCGGCGAGGGCCGCGGGCACCGGACCGGTACCGACCACCTCGGCCTCGGCGTACCCGTGCGCGTCCAGGCGCCGCGCGGCCCACTTGCGGCCGCCGACCGAGGTCTTGCCCCCGCTGGACTTCTTGGCCACCGGCACCAGCGGCGCCGCGGCGTCGTCGGGGCGGCCGGATCCGGCACGGGCGACCAGCTTGTAGACCATCGAGGCCGTCGGGTGCCCCGAGCCGGTCACCAGCTGGGTGCCGACGCCGTACGCGTCCACCGGCGCCGCCGCCAGCGAGGCGATCGCGTACTCGTCCAGGTCCGAGGTCACGACGATCTTCGTGTCGGTGGCGCCCAGCTCGTCCAGCTGCTGGCGCACCCGGTGGGCGACCAGCAGCAGGTCGCCGGAGTCGATGCGCACCGCGCCCAGCTCGGGCCCGGCGACCTCCACTGCGGTACGGACGGCCTCGGCGACGTCGTAGGTGTCCACCAGCAGCGTCGTGTCCCGGCCCAGTGCGTCCACCTGGGCGCGGAAGGCGTCCCGCTCGTCGTCGTGCAGCAGGGTGAAGGCGTGGGCGGAGGTGCCGACGGTGGGGATGTTGTAGCGGAAGCCCGCGGCCAGGTCGGAGGTGGTGGCGAAGCCGCCGACGTAGGCCGAGCGGGCCGCGGCGACGGCGGCCAGCTCGTGGGTGCGGCGGGCGCCCATCTCGATCAGCGGCCGGTCACCGGCGGCCGACGACATGCGGGAGGCGGCGGCCGCGATCGCCGAGTCGTGGTTGAGGATGGACAGGATCACCGTCTCCAGCAGCACGCACTCGCCGAAAGTGCCCTCCACCCGCATGATCGGGGACCCGGGGAAGTACACCTCGCCCTCGGGGTAGCCCCAGATGTCCCCGCTGAAGCGGTACTGGGCCAGATAGTCCAGCGTCTCCCCGTCGACGATGTCCTTCTCGCGCAGGAAGCGCAGGACGTCCGCGTCGAAGCGGAAGTTCTCCACCGCGTCCAGCACCCGCCCGGTGCCCGCGACGACGCCGTAGCGCCGCCCGTCGGGCAGCCGCCTGGTGAAGACCTCGAACACGCTGCGCCGCCCGGCCGTACCGGCTTTCAGCGCTGCCCGCAGCATGGTCAGCTCGTACTGGTCCGTGAAGAGTGCCGTCGAGGGGACGTCCACCGGCAGCCCAAGGTCCGCTGTGTTCATACGAGGATCGTACCCCCATTTCGTCACTCTGACGATTTCGATGTCCGCCCGGTCCGCGTGGCCCCCGCCACAGGCCCGTTTGTGCGGGCGCCCCCCTGGAGTGGCAGCATGGGCCATGTGACGGCAGCCGCACCCATGGAGATCGAGAAGACCGAGTCGGCGGAGGAGGTCTTCGCCGTACCCGAACCCGACGTGCCCTGGGTGACGATCGTGCACAACGATCCCGTCAACCTCATGAGCTACGTGACCTACGTCTTCCAGACGTACTTCGGCTACTCGAAGGACAAGGCCACCAAGCTCATGATGGACGTCCACCACAAGGGCCGGGCGGTCGTCTCCAGCGGCAGCCGGGAGGAGATGGAACGGGACGTACAGGCCATGCACGGCTACGGCCTGTGGGCCACCCTCCAGCAGGACCGGAAATGACCCACGCCCGCCCGCAGGACGGAAGCAGCTGAATCGCCTTCATGCCCGGACAATTCGAACCGCTCCCCGGCGGCGGCGCGGCCGTCGCGCTCGACGACGTCGAGATCTCCATCATCCGCTCCCTGGCCGTGCAGCTCCTGGAGCTGATCGGACCGGGCCCGGCCGAGGGCGCCTCCGACGACCCGCTGGCCGAGCTGTTCGCCGAGGGCCCCAGCGAGCCGCCCTCCGACCCGGTGCTGCGCCGCCTGTTCCCGGACGCCTACGGCGACCCCGAGGGCACCCCGCAGGCCCAGGAGGCCGAGGAGCAGCGGGCGCACTCCGCCGAGTTCCGCCGCTACACCGAGAACGACCTGCGGGCCGGCAAGCGGGAGAGCGCCCTCGCGGTGATCCGCGGCCTGGACGCGGTGGCCGCACAGTCCGCAGGCGAGGACGGGGCGGTGCTGAAGCTGTCGGCTGACGAGTCCCGGCAGTGGCTCGGCGCCCTCAACGACCTGCGCCTGGCGATCGGCTCCCGCCTGGAGATCGCCGACGAGGACGACACCGACCTGCTCTACCGGCTCCCGGACGAGGACCCGCGCAAGCCCATGGTGATGGCCTACCTGTGGCTCGGCGGGCTCCAGGAGTCGCTCGTCGCGACGCTCATGGCCTGACGGCCGCGCCGGTGCGCGCCCGCGGTCCGGGCGCGGCCGTGCGGGTGCGCGGCCGTGTCCCGAGCGGGACCGGCCGGCCACGTTCCGTGTCCGCTCAGCGGAGCCTCAAATCCGGATAACGATCCCGTCAAAGCTGTGCCCTTTTTGCTCCATCGGTGCGTGTTTTGTCCGCTTCTCCCTGTGTGACACGTCACAATCCGCCCCTGTGATCAGCGTCGCGGTCGTGGTAAATCTTCACGACCGCCCGGCGAACACCACCCGAATGTTCGGCCGGGTGCGCCACCGAGCCGGCAGACCGCCGGCCAGGCACCGAGCGGGATGTGAGGCCCGCTCAGCTCCATCATCCGGGGGGATCGAGACCCGATCCGAGGCCGAGAGAAGGTCCGGGTCGGCATGGAGAAAGGCGCACCACACATGACCTCTGCGCAGGTCGACACGGACAAGGCCCCCGAGGAGGGCTACGAGCGCGGTCTCAACAGCCGCCAGGTCCAGATGATCGCGATCGGCGGCGCCATCGGCGTCGGTCTCTTCCTGGGCGCCGGGGCCAACATCGCCAAGGCCGGCCCCAGCATCATCCTCATGTACGCCCTCGCGGGTGTGATCATCTTCTTCATCATGCGGGCGCTCGGCGAGCTGCTCCTCTACCGACCCGTCTCCGGCTCCTTCGCCGAGTACTCACGCGAATTCCTGGGCCCCTTCTTCGGTTACTTCACCGGCTGGACGTACTGGCTGATGTGGGTGGTCACCGGCATGGCGGAACTCACCGCCGCCGCGATCTACATCCACTACTGGTTCCCGGGCATCCCGCAATGGGTCTCCGCCCTGGTCTTCCTGGTCCTGCTGTTCGTGGCCAACCTGATCTCGGTGAAGCTCTTCGGCGAGATCGAGTTCTGGTTCTCGATGGTCAAGGTCACCGCCATCATCGGCATGATCGTCATCGGCATCGGCGTCCTCACCTTGGGCTTCAGCCAGGCCGGCGACACCGCCGCCGTCTCCAACCTGTGGGAGTTCGACGGCTTCTTCCCCAAGGGCATCGGCTCGTCCCTGATGACCCTCCAGGGCGTCATGTTCGCCTACCTCGCCGTCGAGCTGGTCGGCGTCACCGCCGGCGAGTCCGAGAACCCGGAGAAGACGCTCCCCAAGGCGATCAACACCCTGCCCTGGCGGATCGCCCTCTTCTACGTCGGCGCCCTCACCGTCATCCTGGCGGTGGTCAAGTGGACCGAGTTCGCCGAGGGGGTCAGCCCCTTCGTGAAGGCCTTCTCGGTCATCGGCATCCCGGCCGGCGCCGGCATCGTCAACTTCGTCGTGCTCACCGCCGCCCTGTCCTCCTGCAACTCCGGCATGTACTCCACCGGCCGCATGCTGCGCACCCTCGCGGACAACGGCGAGGCCCCCAGGGTCTTCAACAAGCTGTCCTCGACGAAGACCCCGGCCATCGGCATCGCCGTCTCGGTCGTCTTCATGGCCATCGGCGTGGTCCTGAACTACCTCGTCCCCGAGAAGGCGTTCGGCTACGTCACCTCCGTCGCCACCGCCGCCGGCATCTGGACCTGGCTGATGATCCTGGTCAGCCACGTCATGTACCGCCGCAAGGTGGTCGCGGGCCGGCTGCCCGCCTCCTCCTTCCCGGCGCCGGGCGGGTCGGTGTGCTCCTACATCGCCATCGCCTTCCTGCTCTTCGTCACCTGCCTGATCGCCTACGACGCCGACGCCCGCGTCTGCCTCTACGTGATGGCCGGCTGGGCCGCCGCCCTCGGCATCGGCTGGGCGGTGCTCAAGAGCCGCAACCCGCAGATCACCGAGCGGCCCGGCGAGCCGGAGCTCGAGAAGATCGGCTGACGCACCGACCGCCGCGCGGACCGGCTGACCAGCGCCTTCGCGCGCATCCAGGACATCCGGCCACCCGGGGACGCTCGTGGCGTCCCCACGGCCACCGCTCAGGATGTCCGGCATACGGGCCCTTGCGTACCACCCACCGGTACGCAAGGGCCCGTCTGCTTATCCTGGCCGCATGCTGACCATCTCCCAGGCCCTGTACGACCAGATCGTCGCCCACGCGCGCGAGGACCACCCCGACGAGGCGTGCGGCGTGGTGGCCGGCCCCGTCGGCGAGGGACGGCCCGAGCGGTTCATCCCCATGCTCAACGCCGCCCGCTCGCCCACCTTCTACGAGTTCGACTCGCAGGACCTCCTCAAGCTCTACCGCGAGATGGACGACCGCGACGAGGAGCCGGTGGTCATCTACCACTCCCACACCGCGACCGAGGCCCACCCCTCCCGCACCGACATCACCTACGCCAACGAGCCCGGCGCCCACTACGTCCTCGTCTCCACCGCGGACACCGACGGCGTCGGCGAGTTCCAGTTCCGCTCGTTCCGCATCGTGGAGGGTGAGGTCACGGAGGAGGAGGTCAAGGTCGTCGAAACCTACTGATCCCAGTGGGTGGACGAAAAGGGTCCATCAGGTGAGATCACACTCCGGAAGCCGGACCGGGAATCGATACGATGAGCCCATGGTTCTTCTCGACGTGAGCGACAAGGCGCCGGGCACGCTGCTCGTGGCGCGGCTGCACGTCGACCTGTGCAGGCTGAAAAGCGCCATCTGTTGATCTTCGTCGCCGCCGGACGGCCGTGAGCCGCGGCGGGCCGACGCGTGCCGCCGCGCGCCCCACGAACCCACGACACACTTCCGACAGGAGCACTCAGCCATGGCCATCGAGGTCCGCATCCCGACCATCCTCCGCCAGTACACCGACGGCCAGAAGGCGGTGGAGGGCAACGGGGACACCCTCGCCAAGCTCTTCGCCGACCTCGAGACCCGGCACACGGGCATCCAGGCCCGCATCGTCGACGGCGAGCAGCTCCGCCGGTTCGTCAACGTCTACCTGAACGACGAGGACGTCCGCTTCCTCGACGGCATCGACACCAAGCTGTCCGACGGCGACAGCATCACGATCCTGCCGGCCGTCGCCGGCGGCATGGCCTGATCGCCGATGCGTTACGACTCCCCGCTGGCCGCGGTGGGCAACACCCCTCTGGTGCGCCTGCCGCGGCTGTCGCCGTCCGACGACGTCCGCATCTGGGCCAAGCTGGAGGACCGCAATCCCACCGGCTCCATCAAGGACCGCCCCGCGCTGCACATGATCGAGCAGGCGGAGAAGGACGGCCGCCTCACCAAGGGCTGCACGATCCTCGAGCCCACCAGCGGCAACACCGGCATCTCCCTGGCCATGGCCGCCAAGCTCAAGGGCTACCGCATCGTCTGCGTGATGCCCGAGAACACCTCCCAGGAACGCCGGGACCTGCTCGCCATGTGGGGCGCGGAGATCATCTCCTCCCCGGCCGCGGGCGGCTCCAACACCGCCGTACGGGTCGCCAAGGAACTCTCCGCCGAGCACCCGGACTGGGTGATGCTCTACCAGTACGGCAACCCGGACAACGCCGGCGCCCACTACGCCGGCACCGGCCCCGAGATCCTCGCCGACCTGCCCTCGATCACCCACTTCGTCGCCGGCCTCGGGACGACGGGGACGCTGATGGGCGTCGGCCGCTTCCTGCGCGAGCACAAGCCGGACGTCAAGATCGTCGCCGCCGAACCGCGCTACGACGACCTCGTGTACGGCCTGCGCAACCTCGACGAGGGCTTCGTGCCCGAGCTGTACGACGCCTCCGTCCTCACCACCCGCTTCTCCGTGGGCTCCGCCGACGCGGTCACCCGAACCCGCGAGCTGCTCCAGCAGGAGGGCATCTTCGCGGGCGTCTCCACCGGCGCCGCGCTGCACGCCGCGATCGGCGTGGGGAAGAAGGCCGTCAAGGCCGGCGAGAGCGCGGACATCGTGTTCGTCGTCGCCGACGGCGGCTGGAAGTACCTCTCGACGGGCGTCTACACCGCCGAGACGACCGAGGCGGCCATCGAAACCCTCCACGGCCAGCTCTGGGCCTGACGCCTCCTCCCGCGCCCCGCCGTGGGGCGCGGGACACCCGCGCACGCCACGGGCGTCGTTCCGGGCCCGCGCACACCGCCGGAAGGCACGGGACTCCCGCGCCCGCCGTAAGGCGTCAGCCCCCGGGTCTCCTGCGACGCCGTAGGACGTCAGTCCCCGGCTCTCCTGCGACGCCGTAGGGCGTCAGTCCCCGGGTCGCCCGCAACGCCGTAGAGCGTCAGCCCCCGGGCCCCCGCTCGTCCCGCCCGCGCCCGCCCCGGCGGCCCCCGGGCCGGCGCTTCCCGCCGCGAGGCCGGCGCCCCCTGCCCCAGCCGTCGACGACCGTGGCGACGAGCGCGAGCGGCACCACCGCCGCGAAGACGAGCCACCAGGACGTGTCCATACCGTCGACCGTACCGGCGCACGCCGTCACCGCGCGCCCCCTCCGTGGCCCCGCGCTCCCGACGTCCAGCCGAACCGGTGATCCCACAGGTGAGTTCGCCCACAACGGCCCCTGGCGGAGGAGCGACCACCGGTTTCGCGCCTTACGCTCGACGAACCGCACGACCCCCGTCTCTCCACACGCGCCAGCGGAGGTTTCTGCTTCATGAAGCTCACCGTCGTCGGCTGCTCGGGGTCGTTCCCGTCCGCGGAATCGGCCTGCTCGAGCTACCTCGTCGAGGCCGACGGCTTCCGGCTGCTCCTCGACATGGGCAACGGAGCCCTCGGCGAGCTGCAGCGCCACTGCGGTCTCTACGACCTCGACGCGATCTTCCTCAGCCACCTGCACGCCGACCACTGCATCGACATGTGCGCCTACTTCGTCGCGCGCTACTACCGGCACGACGGCGGCCGCTGCGCCCCGCTCCCGGTCTACGGACCCGAGGGCACCGAGCACCGGCTGACCACCGCCTACGCCGACACCCCCTCCGCCTCGTCCATGAGCGAGGTGTTCGACTTCCACACGGTCAAGCCCTCCACGTTCGAGGTCGGCCCGTTCACCGTGCACACCGAGCGCGTCGCCCACCCCGTGGAGGCCTACGCCATCCGCATCGAGCACGGCGGCCGCTCACTGACGTACTCCGGCGACACGGGCGTCACCCCCGTGCTGGACGAACTGGCCCGCGACACCGACCTGTTCCTGTGCGAGGCCGCCTTCACGCACGGCAAGGAGAGCATCCCCGACCTGCACCTGAACGGGCGCGAGGCGGGCGAGAGCGCCACCCGCGCCGGTGCCCGGCGCCTGGTGCTCACCCACATCCCCCCGTGGACCGACCCCGAGGTCAACCGCGCCGACGCGCGCGAGGTCTACGACGGGACCGTGGAGGTCGCCACGGCGGGCGCGGTGTACGAGATCTGAGCCCCGCACACGCGCGAAGGCCCCGGAACCTGCACGGTTCCGGGGCCTTCGTCGTGCCGTACGGCAGGGGCTCACGCCTTGGTGAGGTCCTCGATCTCCTCCTCGGGCTCGCGGCCCGGGGTCTTCAGGTCGAACTTGACGATCGCGAAGCGGAAGAGCACGTAGTAGACGACCGCGAAGACCAGACCGATCGGAATGATCATCCATGGCTTGGTGGCCAGGCTCCAGTTCAGGGCGTAATCGATGAAGCCGGCCGAGAAGTTGAAGCCGTCATGGACGCCCAGTCCCCAGGTGATCGCCATCGAGGCGGCGGTGAGGACCGCGTGGATGACGTACAGGACCGGCGCGATGAACATGAAGGAGAACTCGATCGGCTCGGTCACACCGGTGACGAACGAGGTCAGCGCGAGCGAGACCATCATGCCGAGGACGGCCTTGCGGCGCTCCGGGCGGGCGGTGTGGGCCATGGCCAGGGCGGCCGCCGGCAGGCCGAACATCATGATCGGGAAGAAGCCCGACTGGTACATGCCCGCGGAGGGGTCGCCGTGCAGGAAGCGCGGGATGTCGCCCTGCCAGGCCTGACCGGCCGCGTCCGTGAAGTCACCGAGCTGGAACCAGGCCACCGTGTTCACGAACTGGTGCATGCCGACCGGGATCAGCGCGCGGTTCACGCCGCCGAACAGCGCCGCGCCGCCGGAGCCGAGGCTGGTCATCCACTCGCCGAAGTTCGAGATGCCGTCGCCGATGGGCTCCCAGACCAGACCGAAGAACACACCGACGACGATCCCGACGAACGCCATGATGATCGGCACCAGGCGGCGGCCGTTGAAGAAGCCGAGCCAGTCCACCAGCTTGGTCCGGTGGAACCGCTGCCACAGCACGGCGGCCAGCAGACCCATGATGATGCCGCCGAGCACACCCGGGTCGTTGTACGTCGCGGCGACGTCCTCGCCCTTCTGGACCACCGCCTCGGTGACCGGGAAGGCCTCGAGCACCTTGCTGTAGACGAGGAAGCCGACCACCGCGGCCAGTGCGGTCGAGCCATCGGCCTTCTTGGCGAAGCCGATGGCCACGCCTATGCAGAACAGGATCGGCAGCGAGCCGGTGAGGGCACCACCCGCGTTGTTGAAGACGGCGGCGACCTTGTCCCAGCCGAGACCGTCCTTGCCGAAGATGTCGTCCTGGCCGAGCCGGACCATGATGCCCGCCGCCGGCAGCACGGCGATCGGGAGCTGCAGGCTGCGTCCTACCTTCTGCAACCCCTGCAAAAGACCAGATCCCCGCTTCTTTGCGGGGGCCGCCTTGTCGGTGGCGGTGCTCATACTTCCTCCATCGGGTGGTGGTCTACACCACTCAGTGGTGTAGACCTGTTGTAGCACGATGAAGGCCGCGTAAGGAACCCGCGATTCCGCGACCGGACCGCTACGCGCAGTACCCGCCCAAGTCCCCTGCTCACAGGCGTGGGAGGGCGCGGAGAAGGCCCCCGGACCGACGGTCCGGGGGCCTTCGCGAGACCACCCTCAAAGGGTACGTGAGGACGGAAGTGGTCTACACCTTGGTGACGTCCTCCACCTCGTCCTCGGGCTCCCGTCCCGGAGTCTTCAGATCGAACTTCGTGATCGCGAACCGGAAGACCGTGTAGTACACCGCCGCGAAGACCAGACCGATCGGAATGATCAGCCACGGCTTCGTCGCCAGGTTCCAGTTGATGACGTAGTCGATCAGCCCCGCCGAGAAGCTGAACCCGTCCTTCACTCCCAGCGCCCACGTCACCGCCATCGACACACCCGTCAGCACCGCGTGCACCGCGTACAGCACGGGAGCGATGAACAGGAACGAGTACTCCAGCGGCTCCGTGATCCCGGTCACGAACGACGTCAGCGCCACCGACAGCATCAGGCCGCCGACCTCCTTGCGCCGGTGCGGCTTGGCGCAGTGCGTGATCGCCAGCGCCGCCGCCGGCAGCGCGAACATCATGATCGGGAAGAAACCCGTCGTGAACTGGCCCGCGTCCGGATCACCCGCCAGGAACATGTTGATGTCGCCGTGCACCACCGTGCCGTCCGGCTTCGTGTACGAACCGAACTGGAACCACATCGGCACGTTCAGGAACTGGTGCAGCCCGATCACCAGCAGCGCCCGGTTCGCCAGCCCGAACACACCCGAACCCCACGCGCCGATCCCGGTCATCCAGTCGCTGAAACTCTCCAGCGCGTCACCGATCGGCGGCCACACCCACAGACACAGCGCCGCGAACACGATCGCCAGGAACGCCATGATGATCGGCACCAGCCGGCGCCCGTTGAAGAAGCCCAGCCAGTCCACCAGCTTCGTCCGGTGGAACCGCCGCCAGAAGTACGCCGTCAGCAACCCCATCACGATGCCGCCGAAGACCCCCGGGTTCTGGAAGACGAACGCCGTCACCTCGCCCGAACCGTCGGTCACCTGGCAACCGACCTGCGGCACCGCCTTCGACCCCTCCGGACAGTCCTCCGGGAACTGCCGCAGCACGTTGTAGTAGACGAGGAACCCCGCCACCGCCGCCAGCGCCGTCGAACCGTCGGCCTTCTTCGCCATCCCGATGGCCACGCCCACACAGAACAGCAGCGGCAGCCCCAGCGCCCCGTCGAGCAGCGCACCGCCCGCGCCCGTCATCACCTTCGAGACGTTCGTCCAGCCCAGACCGTCGTCCCCGAACACGTCCGGCTGCCCCAGCCGGTTGAGGATGCCGGCGGCGGGCAGCACCGCGATGGGCAACTGGAGGGAGCGGCCCATCTTCTGCAACCCTTGGAACGCCGTGTTCCAACGGGCGCGAGCGGGACTGACCGCGCTGTCGGCGCTCATCCGGTCTCCCTCCGGTCTCGGTCCGGCCCGACCCGGCCGCCGGTACACTGGTGTAGACCAGTTGACGGACGGCTCCGCCGTCGTGACGCCATCATTCGCGACCGAGCGCACGATGGCTCGCGAAGATGGGCCAACTGTGGGTTACTGCGACAAAGCGGCTCGGATCAGGGAGAATGAACATGGCCAGCAAGGCTGAGAAGATCGTCGCCGGCCTCGGCGGCATCGAGAACATCGACGAGATCGAAGGCTGCATCACCCGACTCCGTACCGAGGTCAACGACCCGGACCTGGTCAACGAAGCCGCCCTCAAGGCCGCCGGCGCCCACGGCGTCGTCAAGATGGGCACCGCCATCCAGGTCGTCATCGGCACCGACGCCGACCCGATCGCCGCGGAGATCGAAGACATGATGTGAGCCGGTGAAGCGAGCCGGTGAACCAGCGGTCCGCCGCACCCACCGCTCACACCGCATCACCGCATCACCGGCAAGGGGCCTCCTCCACCGCGAGGACGGCCCCTTCCCCATGGGCCGCTAGGCTCACCCGCATGTCACGCATCGACGGCCGCACCCCCCAGCAGCTCCGCCCCGTCACCATCGAACGCGGCTGGAGCAAGCACGCCGAAGGCTCCGTCCTCGTCTCCTTCGGCGACACCAAGGTCCTCTGCAACGCCTCCGTCACCGAAGGCGTCCCCCGCTGGCGCAAGGGCAGCGGCGAAGGCTGGGTCACCGCCGAATACGCCATGCTCCCCCGCGCCACCAACACCCGCGGCGACCGCGAGTCCGTCAAGGGCCGCATCGGCGGCCGCACCCACGAGATCAGCCGCCTCATCGGCCGGTCCCTGCGCGCCGTCATCGACTACAAGGCACTCGGCGAGAACACCGTCGTCCTCGACTGCGACGTCCTCCAGGCCGACGGCGGCACCCGCACAGCCGCCATCACCGGCGCCTACGTCGCCCTCGCCGACGCCATCACCTGGGCCCAGCACACCAGGAAGCTGATCAAGCCCAGCCGCAAGCCGCTCACCGGCACCGTCTCCGCCGTCTCCGTCGGCATCGTCGACGGCACCCCCCTCCTCGACCTGCGCTACGAGGAAGACGTCCGCGCCGACACCGACATGAACGTCGTCTGCACCGGCGACGGCCGCTTCGTCGAGGTCCAGGGCACCGCCGAGGCCGAGCCCTTCGCCCGCGAGGAACTCAACACCCTGCTCGACCTCGCCACCGCCGGCTGCACCGAACTCGCCGCACTCCAGCGCGCGGCACTCGACACGGCCCTCGAAAGGTAAAGGGAGCACCAAGGGCACCTCAAGGAAAGGCGGCCGGACACGCAACTCGGCCCGCCGCAGGCGCGTCCCTAGCAGTACAGCACCACGGGCGTACGGCAGCAGACCTTGCCGTACGCCCGACGCCGCACCGCACACGGGCCGCCCGGCCCTGTCCCAAGGGGAGGACCGAGAGCCATGGCCGCGAGCCGTCACCGCAGCCTTCGCCGCACCGCCACCGCCGTCGCCACCGCGGCGGCCATCGCCCTGACGGCCGGCCTCACCACCGGCTGCGACGCCGTCGACAAGGCCCTCGACTGCGTACGCACGGCCGACGGGATAGCCGACAGCGTCACCGAACTCCAGCAGGCGGTGGAGAACACGTCCGACCCCACCCAGTGGGAGGAGTCCCTCGACTCCATCGACAAGAACCTCGACAACATCGGCGACCAGACCGACAACGCCGACGTGAACAAGGCCGTCGACGACCTCGGCAAGGCCGTGGACAACGTCCGCACCTCCGTGGAGAACGGCGACAAGACCCCCGACCTCAGCCCCGTCACCGACGCGGCGGGCGAGCTGACCAAGGTCTGCACGCCGTAGCGGAGCGGGTGCCGGAGGACCCCGGGGCGCCCGCGATACTGGACGCATGAGCCGCCTGATCCTCGCCACCCGCAACGCCGGAAAGATCACCGAACTGAGGGCCATCCTCGCCGACGCGGGCCTGCCCCACGACCTCGTCGGCGCGGACGCCTACCCGCACATCCCCGACGTCAAGGAAACCGGCGTCACCTTCGCCGAGAACGCCCTGCTCAAGGCCCACGCCCTCGCCCAGGCCACCGGCCTCCCCGCCGTCGCCGACGACTCCGGCCTCTGCGTCGACGTCCTGAACGGCGCGCCGGGCATCTTCTCCGCCCGCTGGGCGGGCCGCCACGGCGACGACCGGGCCAACCTCGACCTCCTCCTCGCCCAGATCGGCGACATCGCCGACGAACACCGGGGCGCGTACTTCGCCTGCTCGGCGGCCCTGGCCCTCCCCGACGGCACGGAGAGGGTGGTCGAGGGACAGCTGCGGGGCACCCTCCGCCACGAGCCCGCCGGCACGGGCGGCTTCGGCTACGACCCGATCCTCCAGCCGGACGGCGAGACCCGGACCTGCGCGGAACTGACGGCGGCCGAGAAGAACGCGATCAGCCACCGAGGCAAGGCGTTCCGGGCACTGGTACCGGTGGTACGGGAGCTGCTGGGCTGAAGCGTGAGGGCCGTCCAGGTGGACGGCCCTCGTCGTGGGTGCGGCCGATGGGAGTCGAACCCACATGGGCAAATGCCCCGAGGCACCTAAAACCTCTGCTTATACCATTCAGCAACGGCCGCATTGCGGCCATGCTACCGGTCGCCAGCCACTTGCCTACTGCGGCCTCCGCGGCACCAGGTGTCCGTGGCGGCGTGGCAGTTCGGGCAGAGCAGCCTCAGGTTCGCAGGCCGGTCGTCGCTCCAGTCCCCGTTGATGTGGTCGACTTCCAGTGTCATCGGCTTTCCGAGCCATTCGGGTCCGGTGCCGCACTCCGCACACTCCTCGGCCACGCCGATCTCGCGAAGCGCTCGACGCAGCAGGACTGTCTTCGTCCGGCGCTTGGCGTCGTGCGTGACCAGGATGTCCTCGGCAGGCTTCAGGGGCGTCGTGCCCGCCCCGCCTCGCTGATGCGCCTGGCCGAGGAAGTGAGCCGTCGAGACGCGCTCTTCAGTGAGCCACTGTCGCAACAGGGCGCGCTGGGCTGCGCTGTCCGGGCGCCTCAGTCGGCGAAGTAGTCCAGCGATCGAGACGGACTCGGCGGCTGCTGCACGCAGATCTTCGGCGCTGGGGCGGGGGAGCCTGCCAGAGGGCACGAAGTGCGAGATGTCGATGCCGTAGTAGGTGAACCGTCTCGTGAGGTATCGACGGAGTTGGCCGTACGGCCGGGTGCCGAAGAAGGCGATCACCTCGTCGACGCTGGAACACTGCGCGGCGGCCTCTGTCAGCCGATCGCGGGTGTACCGCACCCCGTTGCTCATGAGTCAGTACGCCTTTTACCGCGTCCCCGGTAATTGTCAGTCGTCGAGTGGCAGTTGGGGCAGAGGAGGCGGAGGTTCTTGATGCGGTTGTCCCGCCAGTCGCCGTCGATGTGGTCGACCTCCAGGGGGAGCGGGCGCCCGCGCCAGGCGGTTCCGGTGCCGCAAAGCGCGCACTGCTCCGGCGTGCCCGTGGCCGTCATGGCCCACTTGAGGCGGTCGCTCGGGATGCGCCGGGCCTGAGAGGGCAGTTGCTCGACGAGTACCCCTTCCGGTGTCCGGGGGCGCCGGGGTCTGCCCTTCCGGGTCGGCATCCGGAAGTGCGAGATGTCGATGTCGTAGGCCTTGATCCGGCGGCTGATGTGCGTGTGGTGTCCGCCGACCACTTCCAGGCCGAGATGCCGCAGCACCTCACACATGTTGCTCGAGGCCGACACGGCTTCCTGAAGGACCTCTCTGGTCCACTTCACCCCCTCCCGCTGGAAGTGGGACACATCCACCCCGAGCTTTTTCATCCGCCCCAGCACATACCGACGCGTAGGACTCTTCGGATCCACCCCCAGCCGCACCAACGCCTCCGACAACGTCCGCGCCCCCCGAGCCGCCTCGTCCAGGCGCTCTCGCGTGTACGCACTCGCCCCCATCGGTCCCCTCCGTCCCGGCCGCGTGTTCGCGGTCTCGTACGGAGTAACGAACCGGTTATCGGACAGTCACGCACGGCATGCGGAAGGGCCCGTACCGGAAAGCTTCGGTACGGGCCCCGCCGAAAGGGGACTCAGATGCCGAGGTCCTTGATGATCTTGGCTACGTGGCCCGTCGCGCGGACGTTGTACAGCGCGCGTTCGACCTTGCCCTCCTCGTCCACGACGATCGTGGAGCGGATGACGCCCATGTAGGTCTTGCCGTAGTTCTTCTTCTCGCCGAAGGCGCCGTACGCGTCGAGGACCTTCTTGTCCGGGTCGGCGAGGAGGGTGACCTTGAGGGACTCGGTCTCGCGGAACTTGGCCAGCTTCTCGGGCTTGTCCGGGGAGATGCCGAGCACGTCGTACCCGGCGCCGGCCAGCAGCTCCAGGTTGTCCGTGAAGTCGCAGGCCTGCTTGGTGCAGCCGGGGGTAAGCGCCGCAGGGTAGAAGTAGACGATGACCTTCCGGCCCTTGTGGTCGGACAGGGACACCTCGTTGCCGTCGGCGTCCTGGAGGGTGAAGGCCGGGGCCAGGTCCCCGGGCTGGAGTCGCTCGCTCATCGGGTCAGCGTAACGGGGGGTCCTGACAGTGCGGAGAGGGAAGTAGCTGACAGACTGTCCGGGACAGTGTCGGAAGACTGCGGAGGCGTACGGTGGCGGACACGTCGGACATCAGAACCCCGGCGCAGATCGAGGCGGACATCAAGCGCCGCCGCGAGGTGCTGGCCGAGACGCTCGACGAGCTCGGGATGCGGGTGCATCCCAAGACGCTCGTCGACGACGCGAAGGCCAAGGTGGCCTCCAGCGTCGATCACACGCTGGGGCGGGCGTACGTCCAGGCCAATCGCGTGGTCAGCGACGTGAAGGCGCGGTTCGTGGACGAGCAGGGCTCTCCGCGGATGGAGCGGGTCCTGCCGGCCGCGCTGGTCGTGGCCGGGGTCGTGGGGCTGCTGGCCCTGAGCGGCACCCGGCGGCGGAAGCGCTGAGCGGGGGCGGGTAGGTTCAGGGCGTGAGCGCCAAGAAGAACGAGCACGGTCCCCAGGACGACAAGCTGCCCATCCGGATGCTGCACGACCGCGTGCTCGTGCGGCAGGACACCGGTGAGGGCGAGCGGCGTTCCGGGGGCGGCATCCTGATCCCCGCGACGGCGGCCGTCGGCAAGCGGCTGGCGTGGGCGGAGGTCGTCGCGGTCGGGCAGAACGTACGGACCGTGGAGCCGGGGGACCGGGTGCTGTACGACCCGGAGGACCGTGCGGAGGTCGAGGTGCGGGGCGTGGGCTACGTGCTCATGCGCGAGCGTGACCTGCACGCCGTGGCCGCGGACCGGTTCGAGGGGTCGGAGGACTCCACCGGGCTGTACCTGTAGGCAGTAGCGCAGTAGCGCAGTAGCGCGGTAGCGCAGTAGCGCGGTAGGGCCTGGTGACCGGTGTCACCGGGCCCTTTCCGCTGTCTTTGCTACCTTGGGAAGCACCCCGACGAGACGCGCCGTACCGGGCTGAAGGAAAAGACGACGCACCACCGTTCAGTTCGTTTCACGGAGGTGCCTGTCATGGCGTGGGTTCTGCTCGTCGTCGCCGGTCTGCTCGAGGTCGGCTGGTCGATCGGGATGAAGTACACCGAGGGTTTCACGCGGCTGTGGCCGAGCGTGTTCACGGGTGCCGGGATCGTCGCGAGCATGCTGCTGCTGTCGTACGCGGCCCGGACGCTGCCCATCGGCACCGCCTACGGCGTGTGGGTGGGGATCGGCGCGGCCGGGGCGGCGGTGCTCGGCATGGTGGTGCTGGGTGAGCCGGCCACCGCCGCCCGGATCTTCTTCATCTGTCTGCTGC
The DNA here is from genome assembly GCF_004364245.1 of Streptomyces sp. BK208. Taxonomy (GTDB): domain Bacteria; phylum Actinomycetota; class Actinomycetes; order Streptomycetales; family Streptomycetaceae; genus Streptomyces. The sequence goes on from NZ_SOAV01000002.1 coordinate 144,536, forward strand.
TGGTCGCCGTGGTGGGTCTGAAGGCGACCTCGGGTCACTGACGCCGGGGCGTGGCGGGGAGGCCGGCGACCGTGCCCGCGGTGGTGTCCGAGTCGCCGCCGCCGGCGCCGGTCGTGTCCCCGCCGCCGCCCGGTCCCGTGCCGCCGTTCGACGAGTCGTCGCCGCCCGAGTCGCCGCCGCCGGTGGGGCCCGGTTCGGTGCTGGGGCCGCCGGTGGAGGGGGTGCCGCCGCCGGTCGACGGGGGGCCGGACTCGTGGCCGCCGGAGTCGCCGGGCGGGGTGCTGCCCCCGGAGTCGCCGGGGGTGTCGGTGCCGGAGCCGTCCTCGTCGCCGGTGGGCTGGTCGTCCGGGTCGCTGCTGCCGCTCTCGTCGCCGTCGCCGGGTTCGTCCGAGGCGTCGCCGCTGGGGGGCGCGGTGACGTCGGCGCCGTCCTGGAGCCGGAGGTCGAAGTCGGCGACCGGCTCGCCCTTCAGGGCGTTGCGGGTGTACTGGCTCCAGATCTCGGCGGGCGCGCCGCCGCCGTTGATCCGGGCGAGGCCCATGGCGCCGTACAGGGGCTTGTGGGCGGCGGTCTTCGGGTCCTGGCCCATGACGGCGACGACGGTGGCGAGGTCGGGGGTGTAGCCGGCGAACCAGGCGGCCGTGTCCTCCTCGGCGGTGCCGGTCTTGCCCGCGGCGGGGCGGCCGGCGGCCTGGGCGGCGGTGGCGGTGCCCTTCTCGACGACGCTGCGCAGCACCGAGGTGGTGGTGTCGGCGGATTCGCGGCTGACGGCCTGGTGTTCGCGCCGCTGCGGCAGCTCGACCTCCTGCTTGCCGTCCTTCATGACCTGCTCGACCAGCGTGTACGTGCTGTGCCTGCCGTGGTTGGCGATGGTCGCGTAGGCCTGGGCCATGTCGAGGGGGCTGGCGGTGGCGACGCCGAGGGCGATGGAGGGGGAGGGGGTCAGTTCGGGGGTGTTCTTGGAGAGTCCGAGGTCGATCGCGGTCTGCTTGACCTTGTCGGAGCCGACGTCGACGGCCATCTGGGCGTACACGGCGTTGACGGACTTGTCGGTGGCCTCGCGGACGGTGACGTGGCCGTAGTCGTGGTGGTCCTCGTTCTCGGGGGCGTAGCGGCCGCCGCTCCAGCCCTGGACGGGGCGTTCGCTGGTGCCGTCGTAGCGGGTGTTGGGGTTGATGGTGCGGCCGTCCTGCGTCTCGGAGTGGTTCTCGACGGCGGACGTGAAGACGAAGGGCTTGAAGGTGGAGCCGACCTGGAAGTCGCGGCGGACGGCGTTGGGTGTGTACTGCTTGACGTAGTCGATGCCGTTGTACATCGCGACGACCTTGCCGGTCTTCGGGTCGACGGAGGCGCCGCCGGCGCGGACGTAGGTGTCGACCTTGCGTTCCTTCTTGTCGAGCTGGGAGATCAGCTTGTCGTCGACGGCCTTGACGAAGGCGTCCTGCTTGTCCTTCTGCAGGGTGGTGGTGATGCGGTAGCCGCCGCGGCCGAGTTCCTCCTCGTCGACGATGCCGTTCTCGGTCAGGTACGACTTGACGATGTTGACGACGTAGCCGCGCTGTCCGGACATGTTGGTGGAGACCGTGGACTGCTTGGGCTTGGGGAACGTGGCGGCGGCACGGTCGGCGGGGCTGAGCCAGCCCTTGTCAACCATGCCGTTCATGACGTACTTCCAGCGGGCCTCGGCGGCGGGCCGGTTCTCGGGGTGGGCGACGACGTCGTACTGGCTGGGGGCGTTGAGCAGGGAGGCGAGGTAGGCGCCCTGGGCGGCGGTGAGGTCCTTGGCGTCGGTGCCGAAGTAGGCCTGGGCGGCGGCCTGGATGCCGTAGGCGCCGCGGCCGAAGAAGCTGGTGTTGAGGTAGCCCTCGAGGATCTCGCTCTTGCTCTTCTCGCGGTCGAGCTTGATCGAGATGAAGAACTCCTTCACCTTGCGGGTGACGGTCTGCTCCTGGCCCAGGTAGTAGTTCTTGACGTACTGCTGGGTGATCGTGGAGCCGGACTGCTTGCCCTTGCCGGTGGCGGTGTTCCAGCCGGCCCGGACCATCGCCCCGGGGTCGATGGCGGACTCGGTGTAGAAGTCGCGGTCCTCGGCGGCGAGGACGGCGTGCTGGGCGTCCTTGGAGATCCGGGCGAGGCCGACGCTCTCGCGGTTGACCTCGCCGTCGCGGGCGAGGACGCTGCCGTCGGCGTACAGGTAGACGTTGGACTGCTTGGTGGCGAGCGCGTTGGCCGGGGGGATCTGCACGAGCTGGTAGCCGAGGAAGAAGCCGCCGACGATCAGCAGGAGCCCGACGACGACGGTGCTCAGCACGATGCGCCAGGTGGGGATCAGCCGGCGCCATCCGGTGCGCCGCGGACGCCTGGGCTTCTTCGCCTTCCCGGAGTCGGCCGGTGCGCCCGACGTGCCCGGTGCTCCGGGTCCCCCCGTCGGTCCCTCGCCGGCCGCCTGGGGCTCTTTCTGCGCCCAGCCCGGGTGCGGCTGCTGCGGCTGCGGCTCGTCGCTCATCTCGTGCACGGACTCCTGTTTCACTTCGTACGGTTTTCAGAACGTCTGAGTTCTTCTGATGAAGACTCTCGCACCGAGCGTTCCGTTCCCACTCGACGGCACACCCGTGAAATTCCGTGGCACGGGTGGTCGCGGTCGCACTAGGCTCCTGCGCTTCGGTGCCGGTCGGAGGGGGAGGGTCGTGGGTGCGGGCTCGGGGCGGTTGTACGTGGCCGTCGCTGCGGGGGAATTCCGACGGTACGCGACGTATCGGGCGGCCACCGCTGCCGGGGTGTTCACCAACACGGTCTTCGGCTTGATCCTGGTGTACACCTATCTGGCCCTGTGGGACGAGAACCCGCACCTCGGAGGGTACGACCAGGCGCAGGCCGTCACGTTCGTGTGGCTGGGGCAGGCGTTGCTCGCGGCGCTGGCGATCGGGGGCGGCGGCGCCGAGGACGAGTTGATGGAGCGCATCCGTACGGGTGATGTCGCCGTCGACCTGTACCGGCCCGCCGATCTCCAGCTGTGGTGGCTGGCCGCGGACGTGGGGCGGGCGCTGTTCCAGTTCCTGGGCCGCGGAGTGGTGCCGTTCGTGTTCGGGGCGCTGGTCTTTCCGGTGGCGCTGCCGCGGGAGGTGTCCGTGTGGCTGGCGTTCCTGGTGACACTGGTGCTGGCGATGCTGGTGGGTTTCGCGCTGCGCTATCTGGTGGCGCTCTCGGCGTTCTGGCTGCTCGACGGCACGGGGGTGACGCAGATGGCGTGGCTGGCGGGGCTGTTCTGTTCGGGGATGCTGCTGCCGCTGAACGTGTTCCCGGGGGCGCTGGGCGAGGTGGTGCGGGCGCTGCCGTGGTCGTCGCTGCTCCAGGCGCCGGCGGACGTGCTGCTGGGGGAGGCGGATCCACTGGGGACGTACCTGTTCCAGGCGGGCTGGGCGGTGGCGCTGCTGGCGCTGGGCCGGCTGGTGCAGGCGGCGGCGACGCGCCGGGTGGTGGTCCAGGGTGGCTGAGATCGCCGGGGCCGCCGAGGTCGCCGGGCGGGAGGTGCGGCGCGGCCGGGTGGCCGAGGGACTGCGCGCGTACGGGCTGATCGCCGGGATGTGGATCAGGTCGACGATGGCCTACCGCACGTCGTTCGTGCTGACGGCGTTCGGCAACTTCGCGATGAACGCGCTGGACTTCGTGGCGATCCTGCTGATGTTCTCCCGGGTGGACGCGCTGGGCGGCTGGTCCCTGCCCGAGGTGGCGTTCCTGTACGGGCTGTCAGGGGTGTCGTTCGGGCTGGCCGACCTGGCGATCGGTTCCATGGACCGGCTGGGGCGGCGGGTGCGCGACGGCACGCTGGACACGCTGCTGGTGCGTCCGGCGCCGGTGCTGGCGCAGGTGGCGGCGGACCGGTTCGCGCTGCGCAGGCTCGGCCGGGTGACGCAGGGGCTGCTGGTGCTGGGGTACGCGCTGGTGGTCGTCGACGTCGACTGGACGGTGGCGAAGCTGCTGCTGATGCCGCTGATGCTGGTCGGCGGGGCGGGGATCTTCTGCGCGGTGTTCGTGGCGGCGGGGGCGTTCCAGTTCGTGGCGCAGGACGCCTCGGAGGTGGCCAACGCCTTCACGTACGGCGGTACGACGCTGCTGCAGTATCCGCCGGCCGTGTTCGCGCTGGACCTGGTGCGCGGGGTGACGTTCGTGGTGCCGCTGGCGTTCGTGAACTGGCTGCCGGCGAGTCATGTGCTGGGGCGGCCGTATCCGCTGGACCTGCCCGGGTGGGCGGCGTTCACGACGCCGCTGGTGGCGGTGGCCTGCTGTGCGGCGGCGGGGCTCGTCTGGCGGGCGGGCCTGCGTTCGTACCGGAGCACGGGGAGCTGACGGAGATGGCCGAGACGGCGGGGAGGCCGGAGATGGCGGAGACGACGGAACCGGCACGGGGACCGGCACCGGTGTCGGTGCCCGCGCCGGTGCCGGAAGCGGGGACCGCGACGGTGGCGGAGCGGGGCGCCGGGGCGTTCATCGAGCTGGACGGGGTCGAGAAGGTCTTCGACGTGCGCAAGAAGACGGGCTTCCTGAAGCGGGAGCGGCGGCGGGTGCGGGCCGTGGACGGGCTGTCGTTCACGGTGGCGCGGGGGGAGATGGTCGGTTACATCGGCCCGAACGGCGCCGGGAAGTCGACGACGATCAAGATGCTCACCGGCATCCTGACGCCGAGCGGAGGCCGGCTGCGGGTGGCCGGGATCGACCCGTCCCGGGAGCGGGTCCGGCTGGCGCACCGCATCGGGGTGGTCTTCGGGCAGCGGACGACGCTGTGGTGGGACCTGCCGCTGATCGACTCCTACCGGCTGATGCACCGCATGTACCGCATCCCGGACGCCCGTTACCGGGAGAACCTGGACCGCTGTGTGGAACTGCTCCAGCTCCAGGAGCTGCTGGACGTGCCGGTGCGGCAGCTCTCGCTGGGCCAGCGGATGCGCGGCGACGTCGCGGCGGCGCTGCTGCACGACCCGGAGGTGCTGTACCTGGACGAGCCGACCATCGGGCTCGACGTGGTGTCGAAGGCCAAGGTGCGGGGTTTCCTGCGGGACTTGAACGCGGAGCGGGGTACGACGGTGCTGCTGACCACGCACGACCTGCAGGACATCGAGCAGCTGTGCTCGCGCGTGATGGTGATCGACCACGGGCGGCTGATGTACGACGGTCCGCTGGCCGGCCTGCACGAGGCGGGGGAGAGCGAGCGCACCCTGGTGGTGGACCTGGAGCGGGAGTTGCCGCCGATCGAGGCGCCGGAGCCGGCCCGGGTGGTGCGGGTGGAGGGGCCGCGGCAGTGGCTGGCCTTCCCGGCGTCGGCGTCGGCGGCGGGTCTGGTGGCGCGGATCGCGGCGGAGTATCCGCTGGTGGACCTGTCGGTGCGGGAGCCCGACATCGAGTCGGTGATCGCGAAGATGTACGCGGAACGCGCGGGCGCGTAGTGCCCGGCGCGGTGACCTCGTAGGCTGCTGTCCATGACCGACGACGCCCGGGAACTGCGCGCATCCGACGCCGACCGCGAACGAGTCGCCGAGGTGCTGCGCGAGGCCCTCGCCGAGGGACGCCTGGACATGACCGAGTTCGAGGAGCGGCTGGACGCCACGTACAAGGCGCGGACGTACGGGGAGCTGGCGCCGATCACCCGTGACCTGCCGGTCGGCACGGTGGCCCGGGCGCCGCGGGTGTCGATGACGAAGGAGCCCGAGCGGGGCGAGGGCTGGGCGGGCCGGATCACCGGCCGTGAGGGGTCGTCGACCTGGGCGGTCGCCGTGATGTCCGGCTTCCAGCGCAAGGGGCGCTGGACGGTGCCGAGGCGGTTCAACTCCTTCGCGTTCTGGGGCGGCGGGGACATCGACCTGCGGGAGGCGGACTTCTCGGCCGACGAGGTCGTGATCAACTGCGTCGCGATCATGGGCGGCGTGAACGTGGTCGTGCCGCCGGGTGTCGAGGTGATCGTGCGCGGCATCGGCATCATGGGCGGCTTCGACCACCGCGAGGAGGGCGTCCCGGGGGACCCCGGCGCCCCGCGCGTGATCGTGACGGGCTTCGCGTTCTGGGGTGGCGTCGGCGTCGAGCGCAAGGTGACGCGGGCGGAGCGGCAGCGGCTGAGGGAGGAGCGCCGCCAGGAGAAGCTGGAGCGCCGCCAGGAGAGGGGCCGCGACCGTCCGGTCCACGGCTCCGACCGCCGTGAGCTGGGCCCCTCCCGCCACCACGACCTGCACGGCACCGACTGGTCCCGGGAGCGGGACCTGGAGCGGGAGAGGGAGCGCCGCCGGGACACCTGACCACCACCGCGCCGGGCCCGGGACCGGGCTCGGGCTCGGTGGTCCTGTGCGCGCGGACCGGTGGTGGTCCTGTGCCGCGACCGGGCCCGTCCTGCGCCCCGCCCGGACCGGTGGTCCTGTGCGCTCGGCCCGGCCGTTCTTGCGCCGTGCCCTGCGCACGGCCTCAGTGGGCCCTGCGCGCGCCGACCGGTCGTCCTGTGCCGCGGGCGGGCCGGCGGACCTGCCGCTCGGACCGGCGGGCGTGCGCTAGGTCCGGTGGGCGTGCGCTAGGTCCGGTGGGCGTGCGCTCGCCCCGGTCGTCCTACGCCCTGACCGGTGCCGCGCCCTTGAGCGCGTCCAGGTCGAGGGTGTCGCCCATGCGGGCGTAGCCCTTGTCGCTGGGGTGCAGGTGGTCGCCGCTGTCGTAGTCGGAGCGCAGGCGGCGCGGGTCGTAGGCGTCGCGCAGGGCCTTGTCGAAGTCGACGACCTCGTCGAAGACCCGGCCCGCCCGGATCTCCCCGTTGACCTGCTGCCGCATGGTCTCGCGAGCCTTGGTGTCGCGGCTGCTGCCGCCGAACGGCGTGATCGTCCCTCCGACGACCTTGAGTCCCCGGGCGTGCGCCTGGCCGACGAGGGTGTGCAGGCCGGTGAGGATGCCGTCGCGGTCGGCGAGTTCCGGGCTGTGCAGGATGTCGTTGACGCCGAGGAGGACGACGACGACCTTGGGGTTGGTGCGTTCCAGCACGTCCCGGCGGAACCGGCTCAGCCCGCTCGGGTTGTCGGCGGGCCGGCCCGCCCTGCCGGTCAGGATGCGGTTGCCGCTGATGCCCTCGTTCACGACGCTGTAGCGCGGTGTGTCCCGGCCGGTGCCGGCCGCCTCGTGCAGCCGCTCGGCGAGGACGTCGGTCCAGCGGTGGTCGGCGTCGGTCTCGGAGCCGAGGCCGTCGGTGATCGAGTCGCCGAAGGCGACGACCGTGCCCTCGGCCTCGTGGCTCAGCACGTCGAGGGCGGTCAGATAGCGCCAGAACGGCGTCGGGGTGGTGTACGCGACGCCGGTGACGTCGGCCGTGCGGTCGCCGTCGGCGAGGTAGCTGGTCTGCTGGGCCCGCGGGTGGTAGGTCACCGGCCCGGACGGGACCGGCGAGAACGTGGTGACCAGGACGTTCGCCCCGTAGGGGATGGTGATGCGGGCGGTGTCGCTCATCACCTGGCCGCCCGCCGGGATGATCACCCGGGCGCTGCCGCGGAAGGTCAGCCGGCGCATGGTGTCGGCGATCGCGGCGGCCGTGCCGGGGCCCGAGGCCAGGGCGATCGAGGCGTGCGTGACCGTCAGCGGCGCCTGTCCGTACAGGTTGGACAGGGTGATGCGGGCGCCGGTGCCGCCGACCGAGGTGTGGACGACGTTGCGCACGGAGCGGCCGGCCATGCCGGTCGTCTCGGTGCCCGGCTCGGCGGCGGCAGGCGCGGTGGCCCAGGCGCCCACCCAGGCGCCCGTGGAGGCGGGAGCCGCCTCTCCCCGGGAGAGACCGGCCTGGGCTCGGGGTGTGTGGTCCTGGGCGCCGTCGTCCGCGGACGCTCCGGCGTATATGGCCGCGGAGATCGTCACTATCAGGGTGACGATCGCCGCGAGCAGGGCACGGTGCTTGGTGGGGGGTGCCCCCGCACCCCCGTCACGAACCCGGGTCATGCTGTGTTGTTCTCCTCGGGCGAGGGGAGCTCCGAGGCTCCGGTCCGATGAACCCATCATGCGGCATGGGTGGAGGAAGTGCCGCAGGAGCCCCGGGCGTTCCCCCTTCGGAGACAGACGCCGGGAACTTGTGTTCCGTTCCAGGAGTCGGTCATGAAGGGACAATGTGTGAGGGACGTATCAGCGAACGGTGGAGCGGATGGAACGCACGAAAGCGGAACTTCCCGAGGGCGCCGGGGGCGCGGATGGCTCCGAGGGCGCCGGGAAGGGCACGGCGCCGGGCACCGCGGGTGCGGATGCGGGCCCGGGCGCGGTCCGTGACCGGGCGATGACGTCCTTCAGCCCGGCCGACGAGGCCAAGCGCCGCGGTGTGCGGCAGATGAAGCTCACCGCGACCGGGCTGCTGCTTGTCGTCGCCGTGGTCTACGCCCTGGCCGAGTGGGCCTCCCACCGGGGCGCGGGCGCCTGGGCGGGTTACGTGTCGGCCGCCGCCGAGGCCGGCATGGTGGGCGCGCTCGCCGACTGGTTCGCGGTCACCGCGCTCTTCCGGCACCCGCTCGGCATTCCCATTCCGCACACCGCGATCATCCCGAAGAAGAAGGACCAGCTGGGCGTCTCGCTGGGCGAGTTCGTCGGGGAGAACTTCCTCTCCGAGGCCGTCGTGCGCCAGCGGCTGCGTGCCGTCGGCATCGGCGGCCGCCTCGGCGCCTGGCTCGCCGTGCCGGAACACGCCGACCGGGTGACGGCCGAGCTGGCCGCCGCCCTGCGCGGTGCCCTGACGGTGCTGCGCGACTCCGACGTCCAGGCGGTGGTCGGCGAGGCGATCACGCGCCGTGCCGACGCGCAGGAGATCGCGCCCGGCCTCGGCAAGATGCTGGACCGGGTCGTCTCCGACGGCGGCCACAAGCGCGCCGTCGACCTGATCGTCTCCCGGGCCCACGACTGGCTGATCCTGCACGGCGACTCCGTGATGGACGCCGTGCAGGGCGGGGCGCCCGGGTGGACGCCCCGGTTCGTCGACCGGAAGATCGGCGACCGGGTCTACAAGGAGCTGCTGCGCTTCGTCACCGAGATGCGCGACATGCCCGCCCACCCGGCGCGCGGCGCCCTCGACCGCTTCCTCACCGACTTCGCCGCCGACCTGCAGTCCGACACGGAGACCCGGGCGCGGGTGGAGCGGCTGAAGACCGAGGTGCTGGGCCGCGGCGAGGTCCAGGACCTGATCGCGTCCGCCTGGACGGCCGTACGGTCCATGATCGTCTCGGCGGCGGAGGACGAGCGCAGCGAACTGCGCCTCAGGGTCCGCGCCTCGCTGCTGTCGCTGGGCACCCGAATGGCCTCCGACCCCAAGGTGCAGGGCAAGGTCGACGGCTGGGTGGAGGGCGCCGCGGTGTACGTCGTCACCACCTACCGCAAGGAGATCACCTCGCTGATCACCGACACGGTGGCCGGCTGGGACGCCGAGCACACCACGAAGAAGATCGAGGCGAACATCGGCCGCGACCTCCAGTTCATCCGCATCAACGGCACGGTGGTCGGCTCGCTGGCCGGGCTGTTGATCTACACGGTCTCCCGCATCCTGGGGGCGTAGGGCCGCCTTGGGCGGCCCCGCGACCGCGGCGGGCGTGTTCTCTCCGGTGCAGGGCACACGGGAGGCGTTCGTTTCGACGGAGCTCGACGCAGAGCCCGACGGAGAGGGTGCCATGACAGCAGAAGCGTCGTCGTCGGGCTCGGGGCCCGCCTCCACCGGGACCGTCACCACGGCCGTCCCCGCCCGCCTGGACCGGCTGCCCTGGTCGCGCTGGCACTGGATGATCGTGATCGGCCTGGGCACCGTGTGGATCCTGGACGGCCTGGAAGTCACGATCGTCGGCAACGTGGCCGGACGCATCGCCGAGGACGGCAGCGGCCTGGACATCAGCTCCGCCCAGATCACCGGCCTCGCCGCCGCCCTGTACGTGGCGGGCGCCTGCTCCGGTGCCCTGTTCTTCGGCTGGCTGACCGACCGCCACGGCCGCAAGAAGCTGTTCATGCTGACGCTGGTCGTCTATCTGGTGGCCACCGCGCTGACCGCGGTGTCCTTCGAGTCCTGGTGGTTCTTCCTCTTCCGCTTCCTGACCGGCTTCGGCATCGGCGGCGAGTACGCGGCGATCAACTCCGCGATCGACGAGCTGATCCCGTCCAAGTACCGCGGCCGGGTCGACCTCATCATCAACGGAAGCTACTGGCTCGGCGCGATCGGCGGTTCCCTGCTGTCCATCGTGATGCTGGACACCGACATCTTCCCCAAGGACCTCGGCTGGCGGCTCAGCTTCGCCCTCGGCGTGGTCCTCGGCCTGGTCATCCTCCTGGTCCGCCGCCACGTGCCGGAGAGTCCGCGCTGGCAGTTCATCCACGGCCAGGGCGACAAGGCCGACACCCTGGTCTCCTCCGTCGAACGGGAGGTCGAGCGGGAGAAGGGCGAGAAGCTGCCGCCGCCGGCCGGTGAGATCACCATCCACCAGCGCAAGAGCATCGGCTTCGGCCTGATCGCCAAGACCGTCTTCGGCCGCTACCCGCGCCGCGCGGTCCTCGGCCTCTCCCTCTTCATCGGCCAGGCCTTCCTCTACAACGCCATCACCTTCGGCTTCGGCACCATCCTCATCACGTTCTTCGACGTGCCGACCGGCAGCACCGGCTACTACTTCGCCGTCATCGCCGCGGGCAACTTCATGGGCCCGCTGCTCCTCGGCCAGCTCTTCGACACGGTCGGCCGCCGCATCATGATCTCCAGCACCTATCTGCTCTCCGGCATCCTGCTCTTCGGCACGGCCTGGCTGTTCGACCGGGGCTCGCTCACGGCGACCACCATGACGGCCTGCTGGTGCGTGGTGCTGTTCTTCGCCTCGGCGGGCGCCTCCAGCGCGTACCTGACCGTCTCCGAGATCTTCCCGATGGAGACCCGCGCCATGGCCATCGCCTTCTTCTACGCCCTCGGCACCGCCGCCGGCGGTATCAGCGGCCCGCTGCTCTTCGCCGACCTGACCGAGTCCGGCGTGGTCGGCGACACGGTGCTGGCCTTCCAGATCGGCGCCGGCCTGATGTGCGCGGCCGGCCTGGTGGCGGCGTTCCTCGCGGTGAAGGCGGAACGCCGATCGCTGGAGGACATCGCGGAACCGCTGTCGGCGGCGGCCCCGGACACACCGGGAGGGACGGGCCCCGCCACGAAGACCGCGTAGCGCCAGATCCCCCGTGGGTCCGGCCACCCGTCGACCCGACCACCCGGCGAGCCGGCCACCTTTCGGCCCGGCCGCCCGCCGACCCGGCCCGGACGCCGAGGAGCCCCCGATGACCATCCGCAGGATCGTCCCCAACATCCACGTAGAGGCCGAGGAGCTGTGGAACACGAGCCGTGACTTCTACGGCCTGCTCGGCTTCGAGGAGGTCATGGACATGGGCTGGGTGACCACGCTGGCCTCCCCCTCCAACCCCACCGCCCAGATCAGCCTGTTCACCGAGGAGCGCACGGCGCCCGTCGTCCCCGACCTGAGCGTGGAGGTCGAGGACGTCGACGAGGTCTACGCCCGGGTCGCCGCGTCGGGCGCCGAGATCGTACGGGAACCGCGGGACGAGGAGTGGGGCGTGCGGCGCTTCTTCGTCCGGGCCCCGGACGGCCGGGTGATCAACGTACTCACCCACCACTCCTGACCGGCGCCGCGCTGCTCAGGCGCGGCGGTCGGCGACCGCCCACGAGGCCAGCGCCACGGCACCGGCGACACCGAGGACGGACGGCCAGGCGCCCACCTTCTTGGCCAGCGGGTGCGACCCCGCGAACCCGGCGACGTACGCCGCCGTCAGCGCGCCCGCGGCCTTCCCGCCGGCCCGCGCCCGCCACTGCTGCGCGGCGGCGGCCCCGGCCACGGCGAGCACGGCACCGCCGAGCTGCCGCTTCTTCGTCCAGCGCGCCACGCCGTACCCGCCGACGAGACCACCCGCGGCGACCACCGCACTGGGAACCTTCGCCATGTCTGCCTCCTGCTCCACCGGACCGACCCCGGCCCCGTACCGACTTGTCGGGTTCGAGGCTAATCCCCGCACCCTTCGGCCGAACACCGAGCCCTGATCGCGACACTCGCGGGTAGCCGACCCGTTGGAGAGGGGAGACGAGCACCGGAGGAGTCCGATGACCACGCAGCGCCCCCACGCCTACGACCCGCCCCGCCCCCGAACGGTCACGGTGGACGGCGCCCGCGTCGCCTGCTGGGAGTCGGGGCCGCCCGACGCCGAGCCCGTGGTCCTCCTGCACGGCTACCCCGCCGACCACCGCTGCTGGCGTCACCAGGTGGCGCCCCTGTCGGCCCGGCACCGGGTCGTCACCCCGGACCTCCTCGGCTGGGGCGTGTCCGAGCGCCCCCTGCACCTGCCGTTCGACTACGACACGGAGGTCGCCCGGCTCGGCCGGCTCCTCGACGCACTGGAACTGGACTCGGTGAACCTGGTCGGCCACGACTACGGCGGCTTCCTCGCCCTCGGCTTCACCGAGGCCCACCCCACCCGGGTACGCCGGCTCGCCCTCCTCAACAGCCGCGCGCACGGCACCTTCACCCGCCGCTGGTACGCCGTCTTCAGCCTGCTGAGCCTCCTCGGACGCAACCCCGTGCTCCGCCGTCCGGCGCTGCGGCTGCCCTTCGCCGCCGTCCACCGCCGCTCCTTGGCCCCGCTGGTGCGCGCCGGCCACCCGGACGCCCGTGTCCTGGACGGCTACGTCGGCTGGATGGACACCCCCGAGGGCCGCCGCTGGCTGCTCCACTACTTCGCCGACTACCGCACACCGGCCCGCCTCGAACTGCGCCCGCGGCTGCGGGACATCGACTGCCCGACGGCCGTCGTGTGGGGCCGGACGGACCGGTACCTGAGCCCCGCGATCGCGACCGAGCTGGCCGCGTCCGTACCCGGCGCCGAGCTGACGCTGCTGGACGACGCGGGCCACTGGGTGATGGACGAACGCCCGGACGCCGTGACGGCGGCACTGCGCCGACTGCTGGAACGGGAACGGGCCACACCGACCGGATGAGACGCAGGTCACAGGATCGAGGTGCTCCTGCCTGTCACATCGCACCGACGGCATCCGTCGTAGGGGTGTACGGCCGACCGGGCCGACGAGCACGACAGCGATGACGGAGGAATCCACCATGGAAGCGCGTCTCAACATCTTCGGCAGCCCGCTCGCGGGCAAGCTCCTGCGCCACATCAACTCCGCGGGCAAGGCCGTGACCGACTCGTCCCTGCCGGCCGCGACCCAGGAACTGGTCAAGATCCGCGCCAGCCAGATCAACGGCTGCGGCTTCTGCCTCGACATGCACACCAAGGACGCCGCGAAGGAGGGGGAGACCTGGCTGCGCCTGAACCTGGTCGCCGCCTGGCGGGAGGCCACGGTGTTCACCGACGCGGAGCGCGCCGCCCTCGAACTGACCGAGCAGGGCACCCGTATCGCCGACGCCTCCGGCGGCGTCACCGACGAGGCCTGGGCGAACGCGGCGAAGTACTACGACGAGGAGCAGCTCACCGCACTGGTGGGACTGATCGCGCTCATCAACGCGTACAACCGCGTGAACGTGATCACCCAGCAGCCCGCCGGCGACTATGTGCCGGGCATGTTCGGCTGAGGCGCCCCGCTCCACCGCCGGCCCCGGGCTCCCTCGCTCCAGGTCCCGCGGCGCGCCGGTCAGCCGGCGTGCAGCAGGACCGGGAGCCGCTGGTGGCCGTTGCTGATCAGCGAGGGCACGGCCGGCAGCTCCTCGGCCGGATCGGCGAGGCGGATGTCCGGGAAGCGGCCGAAGAGGCTCTCCAGCGCGAGGGACACCTCCATGCGGGCCAGCGGCGCGCCCAGGCAGAAGTGGACACCGTGCCCGAAGGCCAGGTGCTCCTTGACCGTCCGGGTCGCGTCGAAGGTGTCGGGGTCCTCGTGCCAGTCCGGGTGCCGGTTGGCGGCGGCGTACGAGGCGATGATGGCCTCCCCGCGGGCGATGGCCCGCCCGTCCGGCAGGGGGATGTCGGTGACCGCGAACCGCAGGGGCAGGTGCTTGACCGCCGGTTCGTGACGCAGCGTCTCCTCCACCACGTCCCCCCACGTGGCCTCGCCCTTGCGGACCGTTTCGAGCTGGTCGGGGCGGGTCAGCAGGGTGTACACGGCCTGGTCGACGACGTTGACGGTGGTCTCGTAACCCGCGCTGATCATCAGCAGCAGGGTGTCGCGCAACTCCTCGGGCGAGAGGCGGTCGCCGTTCCCCTCGTCGTCCCGCGCGGCGATGAGCAGGGACGTCATGTCGTCGCCTGGGGTGGCACGCTTGTCCGCGATGAGCTGGTCCAGGACCTCGTACAGGCGCACGGTGTTGGCCTGTGCCTCGGCCTGGTCCAGGGTGGTGTCGAAGACGCCGTCCACGAGGGCGCGGAACCCGTCGCGGCGGTCCTCGGGCACGCCCATCAGGTGACCGATCACCGTGATCGGCAGCGGGTAGGCCAACTGCTGGCGCAGGTCGACCGGTTCACCGACGGGCAGCCGCGCGAGCCGGTCGACGAGATCGGTCACCACCCCCTCGACGGCGGGCCGCATCGCGTCGACGCGCCGGGCGCTGAAGGCGGGTGCCACCAGCCGGCGCAGCTTGCGGTGGTTCGCCCCGTACGCGGTGAACATGTTCTCCACCGCCACCCACAGGGCCAGCGGCCAGGTACCGACGGCCTCACCGAAGGCCGGCCAGTGCGCCCGGGCGTCCTTGGAGACGTCGGGGCTGGTGAGCAGCCGTTTGAGAAGGACCGGGTCACTGACCGACCAGGCCTCGACCCCGAGGACGTCCACCCGCGTGGCCGGGCCGCGCTCCCGCAGGGCACGGTGCTCGGCGCGGTGGTCGGCACCGGTGGGGTCGAGGGCGAGGGCGGGCTGCTGGGGCGCCATGGCCTGGCTCCTTGCTGTGCGGCGGGTCGCGCGGCCGGGTGGGGGAGAGAGTGACGGGGTCGGTTCGGGGCTCCCTTGTCAGCTCGCGGCGTTCGACGTGCGACAGGGGGACGGTACCGGCTCGCGCTCCCACGTCGTGCGGGCCTCGTGATCATCAGCCGGAACCGTCCGGAGTTTGACGCGAAAGCTGCGCGGACGGTGGCCGAACACCTTTGCCGGAAGGGTCGGAGGGGCCGGAGGGGTCGGAGGGGTCGGAGGGGGCCGGAGGAGGAGTCGGCGGACGGGAAGGGGGAGGCGGCGGACAGAAGGGGGAGTCGGCGGACGGGAGGGGGAGTCGGCGGGCCGAAGGAGGAGTCGACGGACGGGAAGGGAAGCCGGCGGATCGACGGAGACCGGTCGGAGAGGGCCGGCCCGGTGGATGTCCTCCCGTTCCGTTTCCGTGCTCAGGGTCGGGCGGGGCGGGCAGATCCTGGGCATCTTCGCCGCCGCCCGCGCCGGCGAGTCCGCCGGGCCGACCCGACGCCGGCCGCTCCGCCGGGCCGGGAGCGGGCCGCCGGTATGCGGGAGATGCCGGCGGAGGCGCTGCGCCAGGCACCGCGGCGGGCGCCCCCGTCGTGCCGACGGTGGAGGCGCCCGCCGCCGGTCATCCCGAGGCCAGCTGCTCCGCGATCTCCTTGATCCAACCGGCGCTCTTCTCAGGGTCGTTGAGGCTCGCCGCCCACGCGTCCGGTTCCAGCTTGTGCTGGGCCGGGCCCGCCTTGAGGGCGACGAGCAGCTCCCGGGCGGACTGCCGGATCTCGGGCGTCGTGCCGGTGCTCCCCTGGATGTCGGGACCCGCCGCCAGGCGGTAGATCCTGCGCGCCATGGCCTGGCGTTCGCCCTTCGACACCTTCTTCCAGATCTTCAGGGCGTGCTTCAGCGAGTCCCCGCGCGACGCGCCCGCCGCCGGCTCCTCGCCCTCCGGCGCCCAGCGCTCGGGATGGCGGACCTCCTCGTAGCGCTTCGTCGCCGCGCGGCCCGCCTTGTACCCGGCGACGCCGAGGATGAGCCCGGCCCCCACCGCGGCGGCGATCCAGCCGCCCGGGTTGCTGCCCAGTACACCCGCCGCGGTGACCGCCGCCACGATGCCGCCCGCCGCCTTGGCGGGCTCGCCCACCACGCCGCCCACCGTCTCCTTGCCGATCTTGGTGAGCTGCTTCTTCTTCGCGTACTTCTGCGTCCCGCTCAGGTCCTCCATGTCCTGCGCGGCACGCCGGTAGGCCGCCGTGGCCGTGGCGGCCCGCTCGTACTCCTCGCGCATCGCGTCGAACGCCGCCTCGGCCGCCGGGTACCACTCCCGGGGCGGGCGCCCCTGGCCGGCCTCCCTGATGGCGTTCAGCCGTGCGAACGCCGCGTCGACCCGCTGCTCGGCCTGGTCCGACTCGTCCCGCAACCGGTCCAGCAGATCCGCGTGGACGGCGCCCGGATCCCCGAGCTGCTTGATCCGCCGGTACTTGCGGGTCGCTCCGCCGACCTTGCCCGCGGCCCGCGCGCCCTTCCACAGACCCGTGACGGCGCTGAAGATGCCGCTCACCTCGGCGGCGGTCGCCGCGGTCGCCGCGTCCGACACCCCGTTGAGCTTGGTGGACTCCTTGGCGACGGCGGCGCCGTAACCGCCCGAACTGGCGGTGCCGACCACCGCGTCCGCGCCCTTGACCTTCGCCTTCCTGCTCGCCGTGTGGTGTCCGGCCCCGGACCGCTTCTTCCGGGCGTCCTTCATGTTCTTCAGCGAGTCGTACGCGTTGACCACGACGCCGGTGACCTCGGTGAGGAGGTTCCACGTACCGGCGGAGGTGCCGGCGGCGGCGGCGTCGTGCTTGAGGGCCCCGTCGCCCGAAACGGCGGCCGCCTGGCCGAGGCCGGCGCTCGTGGGGGCCTGGGCGCCCTTGGCCGGGTTGTCCGCGGGGTCCAGGTTCTTCTTGAACCGGTCCAGCAACTCGGCGGCCCGCTTGACCAGATCGTCCGCCGACCTCGCCGCGGCGACCGCCTCCGCCTCCGGCTCAGGCTCCCTGGCGGTCACGAAGCTGTCCGAGCTGCCCGAGCCGGCCGATTCGGCGGTCACGAAGCTGTCCGAGCTGCCCGACACGGCGGTCACGAAGCTGTCCGGGGTGCCCGGCCGGGAGGACGCGGGCGACTCCGGCGCCCGTTCCATGGTCCCGCTCCTGACGCGCTGCACCGCCGCGGTCGCGGTCCGGTTGCCGACGCTGGACTGGAACCGCAGGAAGGCGTGCTCCGCCGAACGCCCGGACGGGCTCCCGGCCCGGCTCCCGTCCCGATCCCGACGCTGCCTGGCCGACGCGAGCGCGGCTGCGGACGGCCGGGGCGAGGTCTGCTGGGCCGGGGTGCTCATGGACGTACCTCTCCTGCTGCCGGACCGGGCGAGGCGAAGGTAACCAGGCACGGCGAACGGGAGAGGTGCGGCGGGGAAACACTCCGGGACCGCGCGCGGAACGCGTCACGCTCCGCGCCTTCGGTGCGACGGACGCACGAGACACGGCCCCCGGTAGCATCGCCCCTCGTGATCACCCTGGCCGTCACCGTCGGGCTGACCTTCGTCGGCTACGTCGCCACCTACCTCAACGGCCTGCGCCTGTCGCAGCGTCAGGAGCGACTGGCCCGCGTCCATCGCCAACTCGGCGACTTCTACGGCCCCCTGCTCGCCCTCACGGAGGCCAACAGCCGTACGTTCGGCGCGTTCATGATCCGTCACGCCCGCCCCGGCGGAACCTCGCCGTTCGCGGACGATTCCCCGCCGACTCCCGAAGAGCTCGCGGAGTGGCGGTTGTGGATCACCACCGTCTTCCTCCCCAACATCCGGGCCATGCGCGACCTGGTCATCGCGCACGCGGACCTGCTGAGCGAGCCGGAGATGCCGCCGCTGCTGCTCGACCTGTGCGCGCACGTGTCCGGCTACGAGATCACCGCGGCCCGGTGGGCCCAGGGACAGCATGACCAGCACCTCTCCGTGGTGCCGTTCCCGAGCGAGGCGCTCGCCGCCTACGCGCGCCGGGAGTTCACCGCGCTGAAGAAGGAACAGGCCCGCCTGCTGGGGCGACGGCAGGGGGCCTGACCTCACGGCCCGCCGGGCTGTCACGGAGGCCCGTCGCACGGGCCTGTCGCAAACGGCCTCTCAGTGATCCGGGAGCGGCGCGTCGTCCGAGGGCGGCCACTCCCGCCTGAGCAGCCCGTAGACCCACGAGTCCGACACCTCGCCGTCCACGACGCAGTCCTCCCGCAACGTCCCCTCCCGCACGAACCCGGCCTTCTCCAGCACCCGGGCGGACGCGGGGTTGCGCGTATCGGCCTCGGCCTGGACCCGATTGAGGTCCAGCGTGCCGAACGCCCAGCGCAGCAGGGCGCGTACCGCCTCGGTCGCGTAGCCCCGGCCCCACATCGCCTCGCCGAAGCAGTAGCCCAACGACGCGCTGCGGTGGACCGGGTTCCACTCGACCAGCCCGCACCAGCCGACGAAGGCCCCGTCGGACACGCGGTCGACGGCCACCCGCACGCCGGTGCCCTCGTCCGCCATCCGCCGGCACGCCGCGACGAAGCGCTCGGCCCGGGCCCGCTCGGTCCACGGCGGGGAGTCCCAGTAGCGCATCACGCGGGCGTCGGCGTGCAGCACGAAGAGGTGGTCCCGGTCGGCACCGGTGAACGGCCGCAGGCGCAGGCGGGGGGTGTGGAGGGTGGGGGTGGTCAGGGTCATGGACGTCATCCTGAGCCCTCGCGGATTCGGCAGGACACCGATTATCCGACCCGGCCGGGACCTCCCGCCCCGCGTCACCGAGGCGCGACGGCTCCGAGCCACTCGTCGACATCGACGACGTCCGCCCACTGGGGGAAGAGCCTCTCGATGAGCATCCGGTGCACCTCGGGGTCGGTGTCGAGGCAGCCGTCGGCCAGGACGGTGAGGCCGAGGTCCAGGTCGACGGCGCGCCACAGCGTGGACAACACGACAGCGCTGGTCGCGATTCCGGCGAGGACGAGACTGTCGATGCCGCGAGCCCGGAGCACCAGGTCGAGGTCACTGCCCGAGAACGCGCTGCCCCGCCTCTTGGTGACCACCACGTCGCCCTGCCGCGGCGCGACCTCCGGATGGATCTCGGTGCCGGGAGCCCCCTCGGTGAACAGGCCGGCTTGCAGGACGTTCGCCATCACCTTGTTGCGCGGGCTGACCACCGGATCGCCCGGCCGCAGCCCCATCACGACGTAGATCACGGGGATCCCGGCGGCCCGGGCCCCGTCGACGGCCCTGCGCAAGCGCACCAAATACCCGGAACCGTCGTCGGCGATGTCCACGACGTCCCGTTGGACGTCCATCACCAGGAGCGCGCTGCAGATCGGTTGAGAGGAAGACACCACACCTGCCTCAGTCGAAGGCCAACCTATATCGCTCGAGTTCCTCGGGCTTCTCGGACGTACTGGCATCAACTCGCTTGAACGGCCGCCGAGTAGATCCAGACGTCGGCCGGAAGTGCGTGGGCGAGGTGCCAGGTGATCGCCATCGGCTTGCTGCCGGTGTGCTCCACGTAACTCGCCGGGCCGAGCAGCATCCACGGCTGGGACTTGCCCGTGTCGGTGTTCGCGTAGCGGCGCATGAACAGGAGGACGTGGGTGCCGCGAGCGGCGTGCTGCTGGTATCGCTTGCCCGTAGCGGAATTGGGAGAGATCGCGTTCTGGGTCTCCCAGTGGAACAGGTTCGGGCTGATCGCGTAGTCCTTGTATCGGACGGTGGGGGAGAAGTCCTTCTCGTCCTTCTCCAGCGTGATCAGCAGCGCATCGGTCTGGAACTCTTCCGCCCACTGGACGCCCTGGGCGAAGGACCGCGGCATCTGTCCCCCGAACCGGGCGACGCCGAGGGCGGCAAGGATCTCCGACCGGTTGTACGAGCTGTGGACCTTCAGCGGCACTGCGCCGAGGCCTTCGGCCAATGGGATCGGGACATGGTCGGCTCGGTCGATGACATACGACAGCACCTGTCGGAGTTCGTCTCTCAGGGCTCGTTGCGGACGTAGCGCTGCGAGTCCCTCCGAGAAGCTGGTGAAGCCGCCCGCGTTGTCCCACAGGTTGAAGAAGAGCATGCGGGCGTACGCCTGGCCGGTCAGGTCGAGTTCCTCATACGGCGGGGCGTCGTCTGCCAGAAGGCGCAGATACGCCTGTGCGCGCTCGGGATCGTCCACGTGCAGGAACGCATGGACCCGCTTGAGCAGCGCCTCCTCGCCCGACGGGGCTGGTTCGGCGACCATGCCGGCACGGCGCAGAACGAGGGTCCACGAGTTGCTGTTCTTGTACAGCTCCTTGATCTCTCGGCGGCTTTCATGGAGGTACTCGGCAAGGAAGGGGGTGCTGTATGCCTTGACCTCCTTCACCAGCGTTTTCACCGTGGCGGCCAGTTGGGTCCTGATGTTGTCGAGGACCAGCTTCCTCGCCTTGCCCTCCAGGATGATCTGGCAGCCGGACGGCAGCTGCGGAAAGCCCCGCTCGATGTGCTCGACCAGCCGATTGCGCGACAGGTTGGTCATGGCCCGGAACTGCTCTTCGAAGCGGAACTCCGCCCGGTGCTGCCCGATGAAGTCGAGGACCGTGAGAACCGGCTTCGTTTCGGTGCGCCGCAGTCCCCGCCCCAGTTGCTGCAGGAAGACGGTGGCGCTGTTGGTGGGGCGCAGCAGAAGCAGCGTGTCCACGTCCGGGATGTCCAGTCCCTCGTTGAACAGGTCCACCGAGAAGATGACCTGGAGCCTGCCGTCTTGGAGGTCGCGCAGCGCTCGGGCACGTACCTCGGCCGACGAGTCGCTGTCCAGGGCGGCAGCCCGGAATCCGGCCGTGCGGAAGTAGTCGGCCATGAAGTGCGCGTGCGCCTTCGTGACGCAGAAACCGAGCGCACGCATGGCACCAGGGTCGGAGATCTTGTCCCGGATCTGCTTGACGATGATGCGGGCTCGCGCGTCGTTGCCCGTCAGCAGGTTGCCGAGTTCCTGGTCGGCGTATGCCCCCTTCTGCCAGGTGAGGTTCGTGAGGTCGGTCCCGTCCGGGATGCCGAAATAGTGGAAGGGGGAGAGCAGATCGTTCTCCAAGGCCTCCCACAGCCTCATTTCGGCGGCGATGCGGCCGTCGAAGAACTCGTCCTGGACATTGAGCCCGTCCATCCGCTCCGGGGTCGCGGTGAGCCCCAGCAACTCCTTCGGAGCGAAGTGCTCGATCACTCGTCGATACGTACTGGCCGTCGCGTGATGGAACTCGTCGATGACGATGACGTCGAAGTGATCCGGAGCCAGTTGCTCCAGCCTCTGGACGTTCAGTGATTGCACGCTGGCGAAGACGTGGTTCCACTCCTGTGGGTCGGCGCCGCCGTAAAGCAACTCGCCGAACGAGGCGTCATCCAGCACTTCGCGGTAAGTGCGCAACGACTGCTTGAGGATCTCCTTGCGGTGCGCCACGAACAACAGCCGAGGCCGACCGGGGGCCGCCTGCCTGCTCAGGTCGCGGTAATCGAGGGCTGCCATCACGGTCTTCCCCGTACCGGTCGCCGCGACCAGCAGGTTGCGGTGCCGCCCGCGGATCTCTCGCTCCGCGCGCAGCCGCTCCAGCATGTCCCGCTGGTGCGGGAAGGGATGCACCTGGAGGCCGGAAAGGTTGATTCTGAAGTCGGTGGTCGGCGCCGTCCCACCGGCCTGGGCCAGTGCCAAGTCAAGACGCTCGCCGTGCTGATCCGGGTCGTACGTCTCGAACGCCGCGTCGTTCCAGTAGGCGTCGAATGTAGCCTCGAACTTGTCTATCACCGCCGGTGTGGCCACCGAGGACAGCCGCACGTTCCACTCGAGGCCGTCGAGCAGAGCCGCACGGGAGAGATTCGAGCTGCCGACGTACGCCGTGTCGAAACCCGTCCTGCGCCGGAAGAGCCATGCCTTGGCGTGCAGTCGCGTCGAGCGGGTCTCGTAGTTCACCTTCACGGTGGCGCCGAATTCGCGTGCAAGCCGATCGAGTGCGCGGCGGTCGGTCGCGCCCATGTAGGTCGTGGTGATGATCCGGATGGGGATGCCGCGTTCCTTCGCTGCGAGGAGCGAGTCCTCCAGCACCCGGATCCCGTACCACTTCACAAAGGCGCACAGCAGATCGATTCGATCCGCCGTGGCCAACTCGGCCCGCAGCTCCGCGCCCAGGTTGAGGTCTTCGGGGGAGTTGGTGAGAAGGGACGTCTCGGAAAGAGGCGTGAGCGGACGGATGGCATAGGCGCCCGGCGCCTCCTGCTCCGCCAGAGCCAGCAATTGCCTGGGCCCCTCGACGATGGCGCTGACGGACTCGGCATCGTCGGGATCACCGACATCGGATGCGAGGGACTCGAGGATGCGGTTAGCGAACGGGACCCGATGCTCAGGCCGAAGACGGGTGAGGTGGCGGGCCACTACGTCACCGACGTGGCGGGCCAGCACATGAGGTGACGATTCCGCACCGACCTCGCCGTCGATGGCCTTCCAGCCTGCCGCCTCCAGCCGGTCCAGGTCACTGCGCACGCGATCCGTGACCAGCTGTTCGTAGACCCCCGCCACCGGCAGATCCCCATTACCCGGCTGCTCCACCCCGACCCCTTCCACCACCGAGTTGATGTAGGGGCAGTTTTAGCAGGAGTCACTGACACCAAAGCGGGGTGATCGGCCTGCCAGGCCTCAGCGTTGCGGTAGGGGAGGGCGAGATCATCTCAAACCTCCGCCCCACTCCCCAGGAACCCCTCCAACCCGTCCAGCAGCATCCCGCTCCCCTGTTCCGCCCCGTCGCGTTCCTCCGCGGTGTCGCAGGTCTGGTGGACGGTGATCACGGTGGTGCGGGGGCCCTGTTCCGTGAGGTCGACGGTCATCGTGGCCGGGGCCGGGCGGCCGGGGACGTCCATGCCGATGGCCAGGTGGTGCGGTTCGGCGACCTCGAGGTAGGAGCCGGTCAGCGGGAACTCCGCGCCCTCCGGGGTGCGCACCGTGGCCTTCCAGGTGCCGCCGGGGCGGGCGTCCATCTCCACGGTGCCGGGGACGGCGTAGGCCCACCGGGTGTACTGGTCGGGGGTGGTCCACGCCTGCCAGACCCGGGAGGCGGGGGCGTCCAGGGTGCGGGTCAGGGTGTAGGAGAAGCCGTTGTCCGCCGCGGTGGGCGTCTGCTCGGTGCTCATGGCGTCGGGTCTCCTCGGTCGGCTCGGGTGACGACGCCCCGCCCGGCCGGATGCGGGTGAGGCTCTCGCATCTGTAGACGGCCGGCGGCGCGGAAACTCATCGAACGCCTCCCGGGAGGGGAGCATGTCCCGGTCCGGTGGGCCCGGCGGCGGGATTTCCCGTGCGGGCACGGGTCTACCTCCTTGGAAACACTGGCGGCCCCCAGTTCCCCTTTCGCCTTGTGGGCACCTGCCGTGCTGCCTAAGGTTCCCGTATTCCCCATCCCGTGGTCGGCCCTCTCCCCTGTGGTGCCCCGAACCCGGCTGTTTCGCAGGAGCGCCCCGGAGGTGCGTGAGACGTGCAGGATCTCTCCGAGCTGAGCGGGCGGGTCGGGATTCCCACCCGGACGCTGCACTTCTACGTGCGGATGGAATTGCTTCCGAACCTCCCGGAGTACGGCGAGCAGCATGTGCGTCGGGTCGCTCTCGTACGGACGCTGCTCGATGTCGGCGGCCTCTCGTACACGGCGATCCGGCAGATCCTGAGTCGCATCGACACCTCGCGTCCCAGCCTCGCCGAGCTCCTCGGAGCCGTGCAGTACGCCCTGCCGTCGTGCGGGTCCACCGCGCGGGACCAGGAGTGGGAACGGGCCCGCAAGCGCGCCGGGGAGTTCGCCGCGAAGCGGCAGTGGCGGGTCGGGGCGGACAACCCCGCCTGGCAGACGCTGACCCAGGTGCTCGTGACCTGCGAGTGGCTGCGCCAGGGAGACCTCGTCGAGCTGCTCGGCACGTACGCAGACGCCCTGGAAAGGATCGTGACGGTGGAGATGGAGCTGCTCCGGCGAAAGGGCGATCCCGAGACGGCCGCGACCAGCATGGTCTCCGGCACGGTGCTCGGCGATATCGCGCTGGCCTCACTGCGCCGACTGCTCCATGAACATTTCTCATGTTTGGCCGAAAATCCCGGGAGCTCTTCCCTTGAATTTTCGGGCGAATGAATCACTTCGAGAGTGACGCAGCACACGTTCCCCCGCGTCTCACCCGAACAACCGGTAGTTGATCGTTAATCAACTACCGGTTGGTATGACATGTCGCGCCTTGACACCCCCTGGCGCTCAAGGCATGCTCAATCCGATCTTCGGACCCCCTCCCTCTCCACAACGTCGTCGGGCGGGCGGCGTGGTGACGAGCATCGACGGGGGCTGATAGGCAATGGACACCACACCGCCAACGGACTCGCTGGGCGGCATTCTTGATCCTGGAGGCGCGGCGCTCGCCGCCGAATTGAACGATCTGGAATCGGAACTCCTCGACACATACCGACGCCTGCTCGTGAGCCAGCGCAACCCGCTGGGAATCGACCAGGAGGCGTGGACGACCTGTCGGCAGCAGGCCCGGCACGTCATCGAGGAATGCGTCCACGCGCTCCGCCGTGGCGCACAGCCCCAGCTCAGCCGTCAGCTGCTGCAGAAGACCCGGCGTCTGGGCGGCGCACGCATCTCCCAGGGCATCGCACCCGTGTACTCGGTGCGGGCCGGGGCCCTGCTGTTCCAGGTCGTCATGGAGGCGCTCGGCGATGCCGCCGTACGCCATCCCGGGGCCGCCCACCAGTTGATGAGCGCCCTGATCAGTCTGCAGACCGCGATCACCCGGCGGCTGGAGGAGGGCGCGGGCGGCTTCGACCTGTTTCTGCTGGACGTGGTGTGCGACGCGGAGCAGCAGGGCCGGCACGGCATGGCTCGCGAGATCCACGACCGGATCGGTTCCATCGCCTCGCTGGCTCTGCGGCAACTGGAACTCTACGAGCTGACCCAGGGCCCCACGCCGACCGCGGACCCTCGCCTCGGCAGCCTGAAACAGGCCATTCTGGAGACGCTCTACACGACGCGTGACATCGTTACCGAGCTGCGCACACGGACCAACACCACGCGGTCGCTGCAGATGGCCCTTAGGGCGTTCATCTCGGCGATGGCGCTCGACGAACCCCTGGTGGAGATCCGGGTCACCGACCCGCACGACCTGCTGCCGCGGTCGCTCGGCGACGACCTCTTCCTGATGCTCCGCGAGTGCCTGCGCAACGCGATCACGCACGCCTCCGCGACGCGCGTCACCATCGAGGTGCACGTCGACGGCGCGCAGGCGCGGGCCACGGTGCGAGACGACGGGGTCGGCTTCTCCCCGCGGCTGCGGACGGGCAACGGCCTCATGTCGCTGACCGAGCGGACGAGCCTGCTCGGCGGCCGGGTCACCATCGACAGCGAACCGGGCAAAGGCACTGCCATCGTGCTGTCCGTGCCGGTCGGCCGGCTGGACGGCCGCGACGACGAGCAGGACAAGGAGAACCATGGAGAGCACGGACGCGGCACGGCCGCCCGCGCCTGAGCCGATCCGCATCGTCGCCGTCGACGACCACTCGCTGCTGCGCGGCGCCCTGTGCGAGCTGTTGAACGCGGAGGAGGACCTGCGTGTCGTGGCCGACACGGACACGTCCAAGGGCTTGGGTGACCTGGTGGAGTACACCCGCGCCGATGTCGTCCTGCTCGACGTGGAGATGCCGGAGCACCATGCGCCCACCGTCGTCACCGACTTGACCCGGCGCTTTCCACGGCTGAACGTCCTGATCCTGACGATGTACAACGACGCGCAGGTGGTGCAGGAGCTGATCGCGCGCGGTGCCCGCGGATATCTGCACAAGAGCGTACCGCGGGAATCGTTGCTGAGCGCGATCCGGAATACAGTGACGAACGACCCGCACATGACCATTGCCGTGCCGCTCAGCGGAATGGGAGAATCCGGATTCAGGGAACCGCAGCAGACGCTCTCCCCGCGCGAACGGGAAGTCCTCGCTCAGGCAGCGGCGGCGCTGAGCAACCGCCAGATCGCCGGCAGACTGGGCATTACCGAAGGCACCGTGAAGCGACACCTGCGCAACATCTTCGAGAAGCTCGGGGCGGTCTCCCGAATTGACGCGGTAAATAAAGCAGTTGACGCGCACTTAATCCGGCGTCCCAGAGGATGAGGTACCGGGTGCATACATCTTAGGTGGTAGGCGCCCTGCACCATGGGGGCGTTTCCTGGATGCCCGGCACGGATTAGATTCATTTGCATGTCCATAGTGACGCCTGCAAGAATCGAGACGTCCTCGCACCGGACCGGCCCTCCTTCTCGGAATAGCTTGCTCCGTCGGATCGCCTTGTGTGCGCAGGAATCCCGCTACGCGGTACAAGTCATCTTCCTGCTCCGCTTCACGGCGGCCGGAACAGCCGGTGCCACCTCGCACCAGGCGCTGACCGGCACCCTTGTTCCCGGGGCGGCCGTCTGGCTGTGCTGCATCGTCTTCGCCTATCTGTACAACGGCGTCAGCGACATCGGTGAGGACCGGGCCAACGGCTCGACCCGGCCGATCGCCCGCGGCGCTCTGCCCGTGCGGACCGCACGACGGGCATGCCTGCTCCTGGTGATCCTCGCGGTGACCGGCGGTGCCCTGCTCGGCCCGGTGATGTGCACGCTGACCCTGTGCATGCTGGCACTCGGGTACGGCTACTCCGCCCCCGCGTTCGCACTGAAGCGGACGACGCCCGGCGCCATGTTCGCGGTGCTCGGCAGCGGAATCCTCACCTATCTCGCCGGTGCCACCAGCGGCGCGGGGCACTTCCCGCCCGCTTTCGTCGCCTTCGCCCTCGCGATGTGCCTGTGGATGGCCCTGGTCGGCGCCGTCACCAAGGACTCGTCCGACACCGAGGGCGACGCGCGGCACGGCCGCCGCAACTGGACGCTGCAATGGGGCAGCTTCCGTACCGCCCTGCTCGTGACCGTCTGCTCGCTGGCCATCGGCGTCTCGCTCGCCGTCACCGCCGCGCTGCTGTCCGCGTCCGGCCTGTTCGCCCCCGCGGTGACGGTGCTGTGCGGCGCGTTCGCGCTGTCCGCCGCGGCACTCACGGCTCGCCGGGACGCCTCCCGCGGCCGGCGCAGGCTGCCGTACCGGATCTTCATGGTCACGCAGTACACGGCACATCTCGCCTTGCTCGCCCAGTTGATCATCTGACGTGGAGACGGGGGATCATCACCATGCACTTCACCCGGGCAACGCTCCGAACGGCCGACCGCGAACGCGCACGGCCCGCGCTGGCGCTGCGCATACTCGGCCCGCTGGAGGCCGTCGGCACGGGCGGCCTGACGCACCGCCCGCGCGGTCCCAAGGTCGGCAAGCTCCTCGCTCTGCTCGCCGTGCGCGCACACGACATCGTCGAGGTGGACACGCTCGTCGAGGAGCTGTGGGACACCGCGCCACCGCCCACCGCCGTCTCCACCGTGCGCACGCACGTCTACCACCTGCGCCAGGAGCTGGACCGGGCGCTCGGCCCCGACATCGCCCGCGGGGTCATCGCCACCGAGGCCACCGGCTACTCGCTGCGCACGGCCCCGGGCATGCTCGACCTGGAGAACTTCACCCGGCTCTACGGTCAGGGGCGCGCGGAGCTGCGCGCGGGACACCGCGAGCGGGCCCTGGAGCGCCTCGACGCGGCGCTCGGCCTGTGGCGCGGGCGTACGCTCGCCGACGTGGCGCAGGGCCGAGTGCTGGCCGGGCACGCCGCGCGGATCGAGGAACTGCGGGTACGCGCCCAGGAGCTGCGGATCGAGGCCGCCATGGGGCTCGGGCTGCACCGCGAACTGGTGCCGGAGCTGCGCAGTCTGGTCGCCGTCGACCCGCTCAACGAGTGGCTGCACGCGCGTCTCATCGACGCCCTGCACCGCTGCGGTAGACGAGGGGACGCGTTGCGCGCCTTCTACGACGTGCGGGCCGTGCTCGCCGAGGAGTTGGGCCTGGAGCCCTCCGCGGATCTGCGGCGGCTCCAGCACGACATCCTGGCGGGCGGCCCCGCGGCGTGAACACGGCAGCCGTGACGGCCTCCACCGGTCCCGGGGTCCGGGGCCGGGGTCGCAGGTCCGGACACCGGCGGTTCGTGCGCGGCGTCCGGTGCGGGGAGTAACGCCCGCGAGGAGATGACGGCAGTACGAGGGGGCGGTTTCCCGCAGGGGCGGGAGGCCGCCCCCTCCGGTGTGGTTTCCCGCAGGGGGAGGCCGCCCCGTGTGGTGCGTTCCAAGCAGGGCCGGGACGTCGCTTCTTTCCCGGTGACCGGTCGTTGACCTGGCAGGACAGTCCCCGTCGAGCGGCTGGTGCCGGACGAGTCGTGGTTGTCGTGCTGTCCCCGGGCGGGTCGACCCGCGGCGAATTCGGGCTGGACCGGGCCCGCCACGCGCCGCCGTACTCGCCAGTGACGGGTGCGGCCGGACCTGCCCACCGGCAGACCGGAGGAAGCGCTCAGCCGCTCTTCGTCCGGCCGTGCCCGAAGGGCGCGGGAAGTGGTCCCCAGGGACCCCGGTCGCCCCGGTTCGGGGCGTCTTCGAAGCGCCTTGCCCGGGACCGGCGTGTTCCGAACGCGCCTTCTAGCGGAGGATGACGCAGCTGGGGCTGGGGACCGAGAGCGGTGCGGCGGCCGGGGCCAGGCGGCCGGTCTCCGGGTCGAGGCGGAAGGCGCTCACCGACTGGCCCGCCTGGTTGGCGGTGTAGACGTAGCGGTCGGACGCGTCGAGCGCCACGTCGCGAGGCCAGCGGGTGCCCGGTGCCTTAGCGGTGACGGGTTGGGACTGCACGAGGCGCAGCCGGCGGCCCGCGTCGGCGGTGCGGAACGACTCGACCGTGTCCATGCCCCGGTCGGCCGTCACCAGGAACCTGCCGTCCTTGGTGAGGTGTACGGCGGAGGGGGCGTTGCGCGGGTTGAGACCGGCCGGAGCGACGGAGGCGTGCGCGACCGCGGCGAGATCCCCGCTGTCCGGGTCGTACGTCCAAGTGGTGACGGTGTGGCCGAGCTCGTTGGTGACGTAGGCGAGCCGGCCGCCGGGATGGAAGACGAGGTGTCGCGGGCCGGTCCGGGGCGGCAGGGCGGCGCGGCCGGACTCGGTCAGGCGGCCGGTGCGTCTGTCGAAGTCGTAGACGTAGATGCGGTCGTTGCCCTTGTCCGGTACGAGGACGCGGCGGCCCGCGGTGTCGAAGGCGACCATGTGCGGGTGCGGGCCGCGCTGTTCGTCGGGGTGCGGGCCGTGGCCACGGTGCGCAACGACCTGGACGGCGTCCTCCAGGGAGCCGTCGGGGGCGATCGGCACCACCGTGACGTGGCCCGAGTCGTAGTTCACGGTCAGCAGGAAACGGCCGTCCGGGGAGACGGCGAGGTGGACCGGGGCGGCGCCGTGGCTGGAGCGGGGCCGGCCCAGCGGGACCAGGTCCTCGCCTTCGACGCGGTAGGCGTGCAGTGCGCCCGTGGCACCGTCCGGGCGCTGGCTGACGGCGTAGAGGCGGGCTCCGTCCGGGGACAGCGTGAGGTACGAGGGGTTCTCGATGCCGCGGCGCCAGCCGGTGATGTGCAGCTCGCCGGTCGTGCCCACCCGGGCCACGCCGATGCCCGGCAGGCCCGGGAGGCCGTACTCACCCTCGGTGAACCCGCCGATGTACGCGAGGCGTGCATGCGGGCGGGGGGCGTTCCCGGTCACGGCTCGGGCGGCGGTCCAGCCTGCGGCGGAGACGGTGCCTGCGGCGGCGAGAACGAGGAGGTCGCGGCGAGTGGGGTGCATGTGGGCTCCCGTGGTCTTCTGGGCTTCGTGAACGGGTGCGGGCCGCGGTTCCGGGCGCGCCCCGCGACGGAGCCCCGCGTCACTCGGGGCGCGGGGAGCCGCGGCCGGCTCTCACCGGACCTGCGGACGGGATCCCGGCACCGTCACACCGAGGCCCCGAACACCAGCCCCGGCGCGAACAGCACCGCCAGTCCCGCCGCTCCGGCTCCGAGGAGGATCTGCCAGAGAGTGCGCAGTCCCCGGACCCGGTCCGAGCGGCGTGCCGCGGCCAGGGCCGCGATCGCGGCGGCCCAGGCCGGAAGAGCCAGCCGCAAGGTGATCTCCCCCGTGAAGACGAGCCCCGCGTGCGCGGAGACGCACTGCGCCGCCGTGCACACGGCGGGCACGCCGTCCCCCGCCCAGGCGGCGCCCGCGGCGAGCACGGCCAGCGGGCCTACGGCGGCCAGCGCCGTCAGCCACACGTAGGGGGCGAGTTGCGTACCTTCCCGGGCGTCCCGGGCCCGGCGCCGGTGGACCGCGTAGGCGGCGAGCGCGGGGAGCCAGCCG
This sequence comes from Streptomyces sp. BK208, assembly GCF_004364245.1. Lineage (GTDB taxonomy): Bacteria > Actinomycetota > Actinomycetes > Streptomycetales > Streptomycetaceae > Streptomyces. The sequence continues at coordinate 174,766 of NZ_SOAV01000002.1, forward strand.
GCCAGCACGCCGAAGAGGCCGGCGTGCGACGCCTCGGCCAGCGCGGACCAGGCGCCGTCCGGCCCGTACGGCGGCCGGAGCAGAGCGAGCAGGCCGGTGGCCGAGGCGAGGCCCGCCGCCGTATGGGCCCAGGTCCGGGCGAAGGAAGGGGCACCCGCCCACGCGACGTACACCCCGGCGAGCGTGACGAGCAGCAGCGGCGGTCCGGCGGTCACGCCCCACGCGAGCGGAAACCCGGGGAGCCCGCTGCCCAGCGGGGCGGACCAGCCGCCCCAGTCGCCGAAGAGCGCGGCGAGCACGGCGGTGGCGCCGGCCGCGACGACGGGGGCGGCACCCTGCCCGGCGGGACCGTGCGCGGCGTCCGGCCTCCCGGGCGGTGTCCGCGGCCGTCGCTCGGCGGGTCGGTGCGAGGAAGGGGGCACCGCGCCCCGGGACACCGCCGACGGGGGATCGGCGGGCGCGGAGCGCGGTGCGGTCTCGGGGGTGGTCACCGGGTGGCCCCGGCGTGGCGGGACGGGGCCGGTGCGGGGTCCGGCGGCGGGGCGTCGGAGCCCTCGCGCAGGCCGTACTTCGCCCACCAGCGGGCCAGCGGTTCCGGTGCCCACCAAGCCCACTTGCCGAGCAGCGCCATCGTGGCCGGCACCAGCAGCCCGCGCACGATGGTCGCGTCGACCAGGACCGCGATGACCAGACCGACGCCGATCATCTTCATGAAGAGGATGGAAGAGGCCATGAAGCCGCCCACGACCACGACCAGGAGCAGCGCGGCACTGGTGATGATCTTCGCGGTGCGCTGCACGCCCAGCGCCACGGACTCCACGACGTCACCGCTGACGTCGAACTCCTCACGCACCCGCGACAGCAGGAACACCTCGTAGTCCATGGCGAGTCCGAAGGCGATCGCGACGACCAGGACGGGGAAGTTGACGTCCACCGCGCCGATCGGCTCGAAGCCCAGCAGGCCGGACAGGTGGCCGTCCTGGAAGATCCACTTGATCGCGCCGAAGGCGGCGAGGAGCGAGAGCAGGTTCAGGATGACCGACTTGAGCGGCAGCAGCAGGGAGCCGAACGCCAGGAACAGGACCAGGAAGGAGACCACCGCGACGAACAGCGCCATCCACGGCAGGCGTTCACCGATCATGTCGACGATGTCGACGCGGGAGGCGGGCATGCCGGTGACCAGGGTCTCGGCGCCGCCGGGCGGGTCGACCGCGCGCACGTCGCCGACCAGGGCGCGGGCGGCGTCGGACATCGGGTCCGGCGTGTAGTGCAGGGTGACCCGGGCGTCCTTGCCCGCGACGTTCGTCGGGGTCGCCGACGCCACTCCGTCGATCTTCGCCAGCTCTTCGGCGTAGGAGGCGACCTGGGAGGGCCGCGCGGGGCCGTCGAAGCGGACGACCGAGGTCATGATCCGGCCGGGGTCGACCTCGAAATCGGTGGAGAGCTCCTTGCTGACGACCTTCGCGTCGGCGTCCGAGGGCAGTACCCACTCGCCGGGGCGGGCCCAGTTCACACCGAGCAGCGGCGCGCCGAGGCCGACCAGGACGGCGACGATCGCGAGGGTGGAGATCAACGGCCTGCGCATCACGGCATGGGCGGTGCGGTACCAGCGGCCCCGCGTTTCGGGCCGGGGGGTGCGCCGGCCCGAACCGGGCAGCGGGATACGCCACTTGTCGATGCTGTGGCCGGTGTAGCGCAGCAGCGCGGGCAGCAGGGTGAGGGCGCCGACGACCGCGAAGGCGACGACGGCCACGGCCGCGTACCCCATGGAGGACAGGAAGCGGGAAGGGAAGAAGAGGAGCCCGGCGAAGGAGATCGCCACAGCGATGCCGGAGAAGGCGACGGTGCGGCCCGCCGTGGCGGTGGCACGCTGCACCGCCGTGTCGACGTCGGCGCCCGCGTGCAGTTCCTCGCGGAACCGGTTCACCATGAACAGCGCGTAGTCGATGGCGAGTCCGAGGCCGAGGATCGTGATGACGTTGATGACGGTGCTGGAGACGTCCGTGAACATCGTCAGGACGCGGAGCACCACGAACGAGCCGAGCGCCACGAACGATCCGACGGCCAGCGGCAGGAGGGCCGCGATCGCACTGCGGAAGATCAGCACGAGGAGGATCAGCAGGATCGGCACCGAGAGCATCTCGGCACGTGCGATGTCCGACCCGGTCAGCGCGTTGACCTGCTCGGTCATCGCGGCGACGCCGCCGTAGCGGACTTCGGTGCCCTGCGCTTCGAAGTCCTCCTTGATCTTGTCGAGCGCCTCGACCTGCTCCTGGTCCACGTCGCTGGTGAACTGCACGGTCGCGTACGTCTTGGTGCCGTCCGCGGAGACGTACGCGCCCTTGTCCTGGCGGCCCGGGTGCCAGTAGGAGTCGAGCCGTTCGATGCCGGCGCGCGGTACGCCGTCGAGGGCGGAGCGCACGGCGGGGCCGAAGTCGTCGACGGTGGCGTCGCTGCCCCGTGCGGCCTCATAGACCACGATCAGGTCGTTGGACTCCCGGCCGAGCGGGCCCTCCAGCACCTTGTCCGCCTGGACGGACTCACTGGCCGGGTCGTCGAAGCCGGCGCCGCCGGTGAACGAAGCGAAGACCCGGGTGCCCCAGACGCCGGCGAAGAGGGTGAAGACGACTGCCGCGACGACAACCCATGCACGGCGCCGCGCGGTAAATCTTCCGATTGCGGCAAACACTTCTCTCTCCTGAATTCTTCATTCTTCGACGAATTGACGGAACATACGGGAACCTCGCCCACCAGCCTCACTGAATTTCCGGGCGCGTGATATTCCCATTCCGGGGAAGGCGCTATGCCTCCTTCGACACAGGGGTCCGCCCGGCTGCCGATCTGCGCTGCAGGAGTGCGGCGACGGCGCCCACCAGCACGGAGAGCCCGACCCCGGTCGCGATCGAGAACACCGGGTCGTCGCTCACCTTCCCGCCGAAGTAGCCGGCGCCCACCGAGTAGCCCGCCCACACCGTCTCGGCGAGGACCGCGCCCAGGGCGAACTTGCTCGCCGGGTAGCGTGCCGCGCCCGCCGTCAGCCCCGCGAGGAGCCGGCCGCTGGGCAGGAAGCGGACGCCGACGACGAAGGCGAGGCCGCCTCGGTGCACGCGGTGCGACGCCCAGTCGAACAGCTCGCCCTTGCGGCCCCCGGCGCGGGCGGAGCCGCGCACCCGGGCGCCCGCCGCCCGGCCGAAGCGGTGGATGAGCAGGTCGCCGAGGACCGCGCTGCCCGCGACCGAGGCCAGGACGAGCAGCAGGGACATCTCGCCGCGGGCGGCGAGCATGCCGCCCGTGACCAGGAGTACGGCGTTGGGGAGCAGGGGTGGGAGCGTCGTCAGGGCGAGGATCGCGTACGCCCAGCAGGCCGCTCCGGAGAGCGAGGAGGACAGGCCGGAGGTCACGTCCAGCCATGACACGAGCGAGCCGAAGTCGATACCCACGGCCCCCTCCTTTCCCGTTCGCTAGCCCGTTCCAGCCGGCCGGCGCTACCTCCTTGGAGACATGCGCGTGGGCCATTGGTGAGTCGTGTTCGCAGGTCAGAGTCCCGTTAGCGTCACCGTGACGGGTGCCGGGCGCCTCCTGCCGTGCAACAGTAACTTACGCTATCGATAGTGGCACTATCACCCGCGTTCCGCACTGCCACTTCCGACGTACTCAGGTGGGGTCATGACCGAAGCGACGCTGTTCTTCCGCGAGTTCACCCGCACCCGACGGGCCACCGGGGCCGTCGCGCCCAGCAGTCCGCGCCTGGCCAGGGCCCTGACGCGCTATGTCATCCCGAGCCCCGGCACGGCGCGGGCCGTCCTGGAGGTCGGGCCGGGGACGGGGGCGGTGACCCGGCATGTGATGGAGTCTCTGGGGCCGATGGACACGCTCGACCTCGTCGAGGCGAACCCGCGGTTCGCCGCGCTGCTAGCGCAGACGTATGCCGGGGACCGGCGGGTCCGGGTGCTGACCGGGCTCGTCCAGGACGCCGACCTCGGGTCGTACGACACGATCGTGTGCGGGTTGCCGTTCGCCAACTTCGACGCGGCCACCGTCGGGGACATCCTGGGGCGGCTCGTCGGCGCGCTGCGGCCCGGGGGGACGATGTCGTACTTCGCCTACGCGGGGATGCCGCCGCTGCGGCGGGCGCTGGCCACGGGGCGAGCCCGGGCGCGGGTCCTCGCACTGCAGTCCGTGATCGGGCGGGTGCTGGCGCGGCACCGGTTCCGCACGGAGACCGTCCTGGGGAACCTGCCGCCCGCCCGCGTCCACCATCTGGCTCCCGCCGTGCCGGCGGCCGAGGCGCTCGCCCTCGGGGCTTGCGCGAGCCCGCCGGGCGGCGGGGAAACCGCGGCCCGCGAGGGCGCGGGGCTGTGACGTGGGCGGCCGCCGACGCGCGCGAGCGGCCGTGACGCACCCGCAACCGTCGCCGCGCCGACACCCCGGGGCGACGGGCGGGTCAGGCCGAGCGGCGGCTTCCCGGAAGCCGGGCCGACGCGTCCTCCTGGGCGATACGCCGCAGCGCCGACATCGCCGCATCCCCGAGCACCGTGCTGAGGACCACGTCCTCCACCTTGCCGTCCGTGGACGGCGCGTTCGCGAGGGCGGCCAGTTCGGCGACGGCGAGTTCCCCCGCTGCCGCCGCGTACCGGTCGAGCAGGCCCAGCAGATCGCCGCGGTTCAGGTCCCGGTAGGCCACGATGATCTGCACCAGCGCCTGCCAGCCGGGATTCTCCGGTTTCGCCGCCCAGCCATGGCGCCGGACCAGGTCGAAGACCTCGGCCTCGGCGCGCTCCCGGTCCTCCGGGCCGCCGCGCTCCGAGGCCGGCCTGGTGACCGCGGACTGGGCGACGCCGAGCGCGCCGTGCACCGTGCGGTGCGGGGAGTCGACCTCGGCGAGCACCTCGCGGGCCGCGGCGATGGACAGGCCGCCGACCTCCAGCATGGCGCGGATCAGCTTGAGCCGGCGCACATGGCTGTCGTCGTACGCCACCTGGTTCGGACTGGTGCGCTCGCCCGGGGGCAGCAGGCCCTCGCGCGAGTAGTACTTGATGGTCGGCACCGGAACCCCGGTCCGCCGCGCCAGTTCTCCGATACGCATTCCATGAGGATACCCGTTTGGTCCGGCGCGCCCTCGGCCGCTTTTATCGGCGTTGAATTCGGCTGCCATTCGAGTTCCACCGGACGGTGCGACGCTGCCGGAGCAAGACCGTTCCCCTGCCGAAGGAAACAGGTATGACCACAGACGTGGCTCCGGACTTTTCCACGGCGCCCGCAGAACTCAGTTTCGGGCGCACCGTCGACCGCTCCCTGGTCCACCGGGCCGCGGTCTCCGAGGTCTTCGTCACCGACATCCGTCCGCTGGCCGAGAAGCGGGTACGCGCCGCGGTCCAGCTCCCCCTCACGCACGGCTACTACAACGACCACGCGCAGCGCCCGCTCGTCTACGACCCACTGCTGCTTCTGGAGTCGGGCCGCCAGGCCGCGATGGCCGGGTCGCACGCGCACATCGGCCTGTCCCGGGGCACCACGATGATCGTCGACACCTTCCGCATCCAACTGGGCGATCTCAAGAATCTGTTGGTGGGCGACGAGCCCGGTCGGCTCGTCATCGACACCGAGTACGTGGGGCGGCCGACCCGGCGCGGGCGCTACCGCAAGGGCACCGTCGTCCAGCGCTACACGCTGGACGGCACCGGAATCGGCGAGCACGAGATGGACGTCCTCTTCCTCAACCAGCACGAGAACGAGGTCCTGCGGCACGCCCAGCGCGGCACCCCGGCCCCGCTGACCTCGGAGTTCTGCGACCACGGGCCCGACGGCGGCTGGGAAGCCGAGCCGGGCGCGGTGGGCCGCGGCAACCCGTTGAACGTCGTCCTGTCCCGGCACCGGGCCACGCCCGGCACGGTCACCGCCGAGGTCACCCCGCGCTTCGACAACCGGGCCCTGTTCGACCACGTCTACGACCATCTGCCCGCCATGACACTCGTCGAGGCCGCGCGCCAACTGGCCCTGCTCTCCACCGGCGAACCCACCGCCACGTATCCGACCGGCTTCGAGGCCCGCTTCACCCGGTTCGCCGAACTCGACGCCCTGGTCACCGCCGAGGCGCCGCGGATCGGGCCGGGCGAGGGGCGGCGCACCCTGCCGGTGCGCTTCCACCAGGACGGCGCGGAGATCGCGTCCGTATCCGTCACCATGACAGCGGGGAGCGAACTGTGAGCGCGAACGACCGTCGCCGGCTCGCCGTGTGGAGCGACTTCGGTGGCGTGCTGACCCCGCCGATCACCCACACCATGGGCACCTTCTGCCGGAGCCAGGGGCTGGACCCGGAGGTGCTGCGGCGCGCCCTCGGCACGGTCACCGCCCGCTACGGCACCCGCGACGTCATGGAGCCGATCGACACCCCGCTGGTCTCCGAGGAGGAGTGGCTCGCCCAGGTCAGCCAGGTGCTCGCGGCCGACCACGGCGTCACCGGCGTGCACCTGACGACGCTCGCGGACGCCTGGTTCGACGGGCGGGAGACCAATCACGCCTGGGTGGCGGCGCTGCGCAAGGCGCGCGAGAGCGGAGCGTTCGTCGGCCTGCTGTCCAACATGGTGCCCACGTGGGACGCACACTGGCGGCGCATGGTCGACCCGGCCGCGCTCTTCGACGACGTCCTGCTCTCGTTCGAGGTCGGGCACCGCAAGCCGTCACCCGGCATGTTCGCCCTCGCGGCCGAGCGGGCCGGTGCCGCGCCCGCCGACTGCGTGCTCGTCGACGACCTGGAGCACAACTGCGCGGGCGCCGAGGCGGCCGGCTGGCAGGCGATCCACTTCACCGACACCACGGCCGCCACCGGGCGGCTCGCCGAGCTGCTCGCGGGCTGACCGCCCTGCACCCGGCGCGTACCGACCCCGCGTCCCAGCAACCCACAAGGAGCCAGACCGTGAGCCGTTCCGTGCTCGTCACCGGTGGCAACCGGGGCATCGGCCTCGCCACCGCCCGCGCCCTCGCCGAACAGGGCGACAAGGTCGCCGTCACCTACCGCACCGGCGAACCGCCGGAGGGCCTTTTCGGAGTGCGCTGCGACGTCACCGACCCCGTCTCCGTGCGCCGCGCGGTGGACGAGGCCCGCATCCAGCACGGCCCGATCCAGGTCCTGGTCTCCAATGCCGGGATCACCCGCGACCAGCTGCTCGTCGGCATGGGCGACGCCGACTTCCGCGACGTCATCGAGACGAACCTGCTGTCCGCGGTGGCCGTCGCCCAGGAGGTCGTCCCCGACATGCTCAAGGCCCGCTGGGGACGCATCGTCCTGATGTCGTCGATGAGCGCCATGGCGGGCGCCCCCGGACAGACCAACTACGCGGCGTCCAAAGCCGGACTGATCGGTTTCGGCCGCTCGCTGGCCCGTGAGGTCGGCCGCCGCAACGTCACCGTGAACATCGTCTCGCCCGGCCTGATCGAGACGGACATGGTCAAGGACGTCACCGACGCGCGTCGCAAGCACGTGCTGAGCCAGACCTCCCTGTTCCGCGCCGGACGCCCCGAGGAGGTGGCGGCCGCCGTGAAGTTCCTGGTCAGCGAGGAGGCCTCGTACGTCACCGCCGGGGTGATCCCGGTGACGGGCGGCCTCGGCGTCGGCCACTGAGCCCTCATCTCTTCCGCGGTACCCCCCTCAGGAAAGGAATTCCATGTCCCACGACACCGTCCTGGAGATCGCCCAGCAGATGGGCCGGATCTTCAACGACCTCGACGAGCAGATCGCCCACCAGCTGGTCGCCGAGGACTTCGTCGACTACGAGGCCCCGCCCGGCACCCCGGGCGGCCCGGCCGGCTACCTGGGCACCGCCCGCTGGATGAACTCCGTGTTCACGGAGGCCAGCTGGGACCACATCGACTCGTTCGCGGACGGCGACAAGGCCGTCATCCGGGTCCGCTTCACCGGCATCCACACCGGCGACTTCCTCGGCTTCGAGGGCACCGGCAACAAGGTCGACGTGGAGCACATCCACATCTACCGGGTGGGCGACGACGGCCTCGTGCACGAGCACTGGGCCTGCCGTCAGGACCTGTTCCTGCTGGCACAGATCGGCGCCGTCCAACTGAAGCTGCCGCCCACGGGCACGCGGGCGTAACCACGCACATCACCTCCACCTCCCAGGCCGCCGGACCCGTCGTACGGGCCCGGCGGCCTGTCGTCCGCACGGACCTCTCCGTACGGACCCGAGAAAGGACGGCAACAAGCGATGAAGCAGAAAGGGGCGGCGTGGGCGCTGATCGCGACCTCGGTGCCCATGTTCATGGTCGCGGTCGACAACCTCGTCGTCACCAACGCGCTGACCGCCATCGCCGAAGACCTCGACACCGGTCAGACGGGCCTGCAGTGGGTGGTCAACGGCTATGTCCTCGCCTTCGCGGGCCTGCTGCTCGCGGGGGCCGCGCTCGGCGACCGGATCGGCCGCCGGCGGGTGTTCCTGTGGGGCGTCGCCCTGTTCACGGCGGCGTCCGCGGCGTGCGCGCTCGCCGACTCGGCGGGCGCCCTGGTCGCGGCACGCATCCTTCAGGGCGCGGGGGCGGCCGCCGTCCTGCCGGTGTCGCTGACCCTGGCCGTGGCGTCCGTGAGCGCCGCGCGCAGGCCGCTCGCGGTCGGCGTGTGGGGCGGCGTCAACGGCCTGGGCATCGCGCTCGGCCCGATGGCCGGCGGCCTGGTCACCCAGGGCCTGGACTGGCACTGGATCTTCTGGATCAATGTGCCGATCGGCGCCCTCGCGCTGCCGCTGGCCCGCTGGGCGATCGCCGAGTCCAAGGGCGCGCCACGCCCGCTCGACGTGCCCGGCGTCGCCCTGGTGACCGGCGCGGTGGTGGCTGCGGTGTATGGCATCGTGCGGTTCGCGGACGGCGCGGACGCCCTCGTCGAGTCGCTGGGCGGGGTGGTGCTGTCGGCAGGTCTGCTCGCGGCCTTCGGCGCGTGGCAGCGCCGTACCCCGACGCCGCTGGCACCGCTCCATCTCTACCGGATCCGCCCGTTCATGCTGAGCAACGCCCTCGCGCTCGCCATGTACTTCGGGGTGTTCGGCTCGATCTTCTTCCTGGCGCAGTTCATGCAGGGGCCGATGGGCTACACGCCGTTCGAGGCGGGGCTGCGCACGTTGCCGTGGACGGCGGCGCCGATGCTCGTGGTGCCGGTGGCCAGCGCCCTGGTGGGCCGGGTGGGCGGCGGACGGCTCCAGGCGCTCGGCTGCGTCTGCCAGGGGGCAGCCCTGGTATGGCTCGCGGTGATCTGCAGGCCCGGGCTCCCGTACGGTGCGATGGTCGGCGCGATGGCGCTCGCCGGGGTCGGCATGGGGCTCGTGTTCGCCGCGAATCCGGCGACCGTCATCGGGTCCGTCGCCGAGCACGAGCACAATCTGGCGTCGGGTGTGAACAACACCGTGCGCGAGTTCGGTGGCGCGCTCGGTATCGCCGTGCTCACCGCGGTGTACGTGCACGGCGGCCTCCGGAGCGCGGTGCTCACGGGGGCCGCCGTCGTCCTGCTCGGTACCTTCGCGGGTCTGGCGGTCAGACCCGCGCCGGAGCCAGCACGGCCCGCGTCCGGGCCAGCACCTTCTGTCCCGCGCAGCGCACCGTCAGATCGACCCGCACCGTCCCGTCTTCCCTGACGTCCCCGACGACACCGTCGACGGTGAGCTTTACACCGTCGGCGGTGTCCGGAACGAGGACGGGGCGGGTGAAACGGGTGGCGTACTCGACGACGTGTGCCCCCACGTGTTCCTGTTCCGCCCACTGGGTGACGGCGGTCGCGGCCAGGCCCATGCTGAGCATGCCGTGCGCGATGACGCCGGGCAGGCCGACGGCCGCGGCGCGGGTCTCGGACCAGTGGATCGGGTTGTGGTCGCCCGACGCGGCGGCGTAGGCGACGAGCCGTTCGCGGGTGAGGCGGAAGGTCCGGGTGGGCATTCTCATGTCCTTCACCGGTCCCCGCCCGACTTGCGTGACACGAGCGTCGACGTCGTCGTGCAGACCAGGGCGCCGCCGTCCGCCTCGCGGATGCGGCCGCGCAGGGTGACGACGTCGTTGCCGTCGACGGTCTCCGCGGTGACGACCTCGACGGTGACCGTGAGCCGGTCGCCGGCCCGGACGGGGCGCGCGGACTCGAAACGCTGGTCCCGGTGGATCACGCGGTCGAAGTCGAAGCCGAAGTCCGGATCGTCGATCACCTGCTTCTCGGCGCGCATCGACAGGACGATGGGGAAGGTGGGAGTGGCCTCGCGTCCGGGGGAGGCGGAGCCGACGGCCTCGGCGAACTCCCGGAGCGTTTCGGCACCGACCTCGTAGGGGGCCGTCGGGGGGTAGGTGCGGCCTGTGTAGGACGTGTTGAGCGGCGACACGGGTCTCCTGTCTTGGGGCGGCACGGGGCTGTCCCATCGGTGGCGGGTGAGGGGGCGTGCTCGCTCGCGCCCACGTGACGGCGCCCGCGGGCAGGACCCACGGGCGCCGTCGTGTCGCGGGGCGGGGTCACTCCGGCCGGCGTACGACCAGGGCCGCGGCGTTGCCGTCGCGGCCCACCGAGGTGACCAGGCCGATGCGGCCCTGTCCGGGCCAGTCGGCCAGAAGCGCGGCGAGCTGCAACGCGCCGCTCGCGCTGTACGTCTCGCCGAGCGCGTCGGCGACCCGGACCGCACCGGGGGGCAGCGTGCCGCCCAGCGCCCGGCGCAGGCCCCGTTCCTCGACCCGGTCCAGGGCCCGGTGGTGGGAGGAGCCCACGGACACCGCCGAGACGTCCGACGGCGCGACCCCGCTGCGGCCCAGCGCACGCGTCACCGCGTCGGCCAGCCCGTCCGCGTACCTGCGCGGGTCCGGTGTGAACCGCACCTCGCAGGCGAGGAGTTCGGCCAGGGCGGGGGCGGCGGGCCGCTCCCGCTGGACGGTGAAGACCGCGGCGCCCTCCCCGAGCGCCGCGCCCTCGTGCAGCACACCGGTGCGGTGCCACGCCCACGCGGCCGGGGCGCTCAGCTCCTCCACGCCGCCGACCAGCAGCCGGTCGGCACGACCCAGGGTCAGGGCGAGCCGGGCGTGCCGGAAGGCGAGCAGCGAGGCGCTCGGTCCGCCGGCCACCGTGGCGTTGAGACCGCGCAGCCCGTTGCGGATGGCGATCTGGCCCGAGGTGCTGTTCATCACCGTGTTGGGAAAGCGACCGGGGTTGACCAGGTACGGCTTGTCCATGGTCAGTGTGTCGTACAGCAGGGTGCTGTGCGTGGACACCGATCCGGTGTTGGTGGCGAGGACGACGCCCGTGCGGGCCGCCTCGGCCTCACCCGGCGCGCCGGCCCGGGACTCCAGGAGTTCCTTGCAGGCCACCAGGCCGAACGAGGTGAGCCGGTCCACATACTTGGTGCCCTTGCGGCCGAGTCGCGCCTTCACGTCGAACGCGCGCACCGCGCGCACCGGACGCCCGGGGTAGTCCGCGGCGTCGTCCCCGACCGGAGAGCCGGACAGCTCGCGGCCACCGCGCAGCAGTTCCGCCAGGGCGCCGAGTCCGTCGCCGGCCGCCGTGACGAGCCCGGCCCCGGTGACGTACAGCGGCTCGACCGGGGCGATGGGGCGCGCTTGCACTGCCGTCGCGGTGGTCACGAGACCCTCCCCAGAATGGTGATCACGTTGTTGCCGCCGAACGCGAAACCGTGGTTCTGCACGATGTCCAGACGGGCCGGACGGCCGGTGCCGGGCACGCAGTCCACGCCTTCGCCGAGCGCGGGATCGGGCTCCTCGACGTTGGCCGTGGGCGGCAGGAAATCCTGCTCCAGCGCCTTGCAGCAGGCGATGGCGCCGAAGCCGGAGGCCGCGCCCATGGTGTGTCCGAGCATCGACTTGATGGAGCTGATCGGCGGGATCCGGTCGCCGAACACCTCGCGGGCGGCGGCGACCTCGGTGGCGTCGTTCGTCGGTGTGCCGGTGCCGTGCGCGCAGATGTAGTCGATCTGCGCCGGCTCGACCCCGGCCGCCCGGTGTGCGGCCTTGATGCACTCGGCGATGCTGGTCGCGTCGGGGTGCACCATGTGGGCGGCGTCGCAGTTGGCCGCGTAGCCGAGCACCTCTGCGTAGATCCGGGCGCCGCGGGCCACCGCGCCTTCGTACGTCTCCAGGACGAGGACGGCGCCGCCCTCGCCGGTGACGATGCCGGAGCGGTCGGCGGCGAACGGGCGCGGGACGTCCTCCGCCATCGCGCCCAGGGCGTAGAACCCGGCGTGGGTCAGCCGGTTGACGGCGTCCGCGCCGCCCGCCAGCATCACCCCGGCCTCGCCACTGCGGACCAGGTCGTAGGCGTAGCCCAGGGCGTAGTTGGACGCCGAGCAGGCCGTCGGGATGGTCTGCGTCTCGCCGAACAGACGCAGTTCGGTGCTGACCGCGTGGGCGATCCGGGAGGCCGGGGTCTGGCCGGCCAGCTCGCCGTCGATGGCGGACAGGCCGGCCGCCACCCACTGCTCGGCGAGTGCCTGCACCACCGCGGACTCGCCGCTGGTGGTGCCGAGGATCGCGCCGGCCCCGGCGGCCGTCAGCTGCTCCTCGTCGATGCCGGCGTCGGTGACGGCGAGCCGGGCGGCCGCGGCGGCCAGCAGACCGCTGCGGCCCCAGCGGGCCGGGTCGAGCCGCTTGAGGTGGTCGGCCGGGTCGAAGTCCGCGACCTCACCGGCGTTGGCCCGCGGGAAGCCGCTCGCGTCGAAGCTCTCGATGGGCCCGATGCCACCGGCGCCGGCGCGTACGGCGTCGGCGAAGACGTCGGCCGTGATGCCGACGGGCGACACCGCACCGAGTCCGGTGATGACGACGCGGTGGCCTTCAGGCATTCGCGTTCTCCCCGCTGTGCCGGGCGACGGCGGTGACCAGCAGACGCAGATTCACCAGGTCGCCGAGCTCGGTCTTGGGAATGACCACACCGAGTTCCTTCTCTATTCGGGAGACGACCGTGATGAGCGAAAGGGAATCGCTCTCGTAGTCGTCGACGAAGTGACCGTTGTCGGTCAGTTCACCGTCCTCGAGCTCGAGTTCCTCGATCACGATCTGGCTCACCTGCGCGTGGAAGTCCTGCTCGGCCTTGACGGTCTGCGCGGTCATTTCCGTTCCTCTCCTCGCCTGCCGGCCACCACCGGCCGGATGAACTGGACCGTAGAAGCGCCTGGTGAAACGCGTGTCGAGGACGGATAAAAGTGCCGCTTTCATCGGCGTTCGACAGGGGTTTCAAAAGGTGCTGCGAGCATCGGTCCGTCCGTAACCGCGGGAGCAGGCGGCAGGGAAAGAGGTCGATGAACGACATGAACGGTCCACGCCTGGCATTGGTGTTTCCGGGGCAGGGCGCTCAGCAGCCCGGCATGGGGCGTCCCTGGACGGGCCGCCCCGGCTGGTTCCTCGTCGAGCGGGCGAGCGAGGTGTCCGGGCGGGACGTCCAGGAGCTGCTGCTGCGGGCCGACGAGCAGCAGTTGCGCCGCACCGACAACGCCCAACTGGCCACGTTCGTACTGGAGATGGTGATCCTCACCGAGCTGCGCCAGGCGCTGCCCGCCGCGGGGCGCCCGATCGTCTGCGCGGGGCACAGCCTCGGCGAGTACGCGGCGCTCGTCGCGGCGGGCGTGATCGGTTTCGCCGACGGCGTGCGTCTGGTCACGGCCCGCGGCGATGCGATGCGCGCCGCGTGCGCGGCCCGTCCGGGCGCCATGGCCGTGGTGCTGGGGCTGCCCGCCGACGAGCTGGAGGGGGCGGCCGCGGAGGTCCGTGATTCCGGTGGACAGGTCTGGGTGGCCAACCTCAACTCGCCGCAACAGGCGGTGCTCTCCGGCGAGGAGGCATCGGTCGCACGGTGTGCGGAGCTGGCCGGTCGGCGGGGCGCGACCCGGGTGGTGTCGATCCCGGTCGGCGGCGCGTTCCACACCCCGCTGATGGCGCCCGCCGCTCCGTCCCTCGGTGAGACGTTGGCCCGCATCGAGCTGCTGCACGGCTTCGCCCCGGTGGTGGCCAATGTGGACGCGCGCCCGCGGCGCGGCACGGACGACTGGCGGTCCGTGCTCACGGAGCAGCTGACGGCACCGGTGCGGTGGACGGAGTCGGTGCGCGTCATGGCCGACGAGCTGCACTGCGACCTGTTCGTGGAGGTCGGCCCCGGCCGCACCCTGACGGGCCTGGCCCGCAGGATCGCTCCGCAGGTCTCCCGGCTCACCGTGAGCGAGCCCGGCCAGCTGCCCGCGATCCCCGCCCCGGTGCGACAGGCCCCGGCCCGGAGCGTGGCATGACGGACCGTACGGCACAGACCTGGGACGCCGTCGTCATCGGCTCGGGGATCGGCGGCCTGGTGTGCGCGGCGTATCTGGCCGTGGCGGGCCGGCGTGTCCTGGTCGCCGAGCAGTCGGGGGTGGCGGGCGGCAACAGCCATGTGTTCCGCAGGCGCCGCGACTACGAGTTCGACGTGGGCGTGCACTACCTGGGCGACTGCGGTCCCGACGGTCTGCTGCCCGCGATCCTGGGCGGCCTGGGACTCGCGGACCGGATCGAGTACCGGCCGATGGACCCGGACGCCTTCGACCGGATCGTGGTGCCCGGCGCGACCGTGGACGTGCCGGCGGACTGGGCCGCGTACCGCACCCGGATCCAGCGCGCCTGTCCCGCAGGGGACGCGGCGGGCATCGCCACGTTCCTCGACGTGGTGGCCGGACTCGGCGGGGAACGGCGGGACGCGGTCGTCGCGGCCGAGGACGTGCCGATGGCCGAGCTGCCGCGGCGGGCACCGCGGTCGGTGGCCTGGGGCCGGCGCACGCTGGCCGAGCTGTTCGCACACTGCGCCCTGTCACCGCGGGCCCGCACCCTGCTCGCCGCGCAGTCCCCGAACTACGGGATGGCGCCGGACGAGGCCACGGTCGCCCTGCACGCCACGGTCACCGACCACTATCTGCGCGGGGCGGCCTATCCGCGCGGCGGCGGGCAGATGCTGGCGGCCGGGCTCCTGGAAGTGATCCGCGCGTACGGCGGTGAGCTGCGCACCCGCTGCCGGGTCGCCCGGATCGAGACCGACGGCCCGCGGGCGCGCGGTGTCGTGTTCGCCGACGGCGGCCGGGCGCGTGCCGAGGTCGTGGTGTCCAACGCGGACTACCGGCGCACCATGCTGGACCTGGTGGGCGCCGAGCGGCTGCCGCGCCGGCTCGCGTCGAAGACCAGGGACGCGCGGATGGCACTGCCCTGGGCGGCGGTCTACGTGGCCCTCGACCGGGAGCTCGACCAGCGCGCCAACCTGTGGTGGTACCGCGACGACGACATCGAGCGGTTCTACTCCCGGCTGCGTGACGGGACCGTGCACGGTGGCACCGACTTCCTGTTCGCCTCGTTCGCCTCCGGCAAGGACCCGGACACGCGACGGATCTGCCCGCCCGGACACGCCAACTTCCAGCTGATGACGCTCTGCCCGCCCGGCTTCGAGTACTGGGGTGTCACGGCGGGCGAGTCCTACCGGGACAGTGCCGCATACCGGTGGCGCAAGGCGCGGCTCGTCGAGGACGTGCTCGACACGGCGGAGGAGCTGCTCGGGCCGCTGCGCGGGCACATCACGCACGTGGAGGCGGCGACGCCGCTGACCCACGAGCGGTACACGCTGTCCAGCGGCGGTACACCCTTCGGCATGGCCCGGTGGGGCGCGCCCGGCGCCCGGCCGGACACCGCGACGTTCATCGAGGGCCTGTACACGGCGGGCGCCGACACCCGGTACGGCAACGGCATCACCGGCTCCGCGGTCAGCGGTATCGCGTGTGCCGGGCAGATCCTCGGCCGGCGCCTGATGCACGAGGTGCACACGGGGGCCGTGCTCGGCGACCCGTCACTGCTGCCGGACCGGCCGGACGACTGGGACCCGCTGGATGCCTCGCGCGGCAGGCGCGGCGCGTTCGCGTAGCGCCTCTCCGCACGTCCTGCGGCACGGCCGGATCACCGGCGAGGCCGTGGGCCCGCCGGCCGCCGCGGTCGGCGGCCCGGTGAGCGGCCGTGGCGGGCCCGCTCGGGGTGATGCCGAAGGGGGTCGCCGCTTCCCGCGCCGCCACCAGTCGCGCAGGCCGGACGTCGCGGGTCGGCCCGGAAGATGCGCTGCGGCGGTCACGCCGCTCCCGGACCAGCAGGTCAGAGGCGGGACTACCGGCCTTCCACCGGCCTTTGACGTCCGCCTGCTCCCCTGGAGGGCATGGACACCGACGTGATCACGGCGGGCGCCGGCCCCTCCGGGCCGCTGCTCGCCGTCGCCTCCGGACCACTCGTCCTCGTCCGGCCCGACGGACACGTCCGCCGGGCCGGTGCCGCCGCGGTCTCGCACGACCTGCCCGAGGCGCTGCGGCGCCGGCCCCGGGCGCCGGGTGCCGCGTGACCGGCACCCGGCGGGAGCAGGTGGTGCGGGCCGCGGTCGCCGAGTTCGCCGTGGGCGGGTACCACGGTGCGACCACCGCCGCCGTCGCCGGACGCGTAGGGGTCTCGCAGCCGTACCTCTACCGGTTCTTCCCCAGTAAGCGTGCCCTGTTCGAGGCCGCGGCCGACCACTGCTTCGACGTCCTGGCCGCCACCCTGGGCCGGGCCTGCGACGGACTGCGCGGCGGCGCCGCCCTCGCCGCCGCTGCCCGGGCCTGCGACCAACTCGTCGCCGAGCGGCGGGAGGTCGCCCTGCTGCTGCTTCAGCTCGTGGCCGCCGCGCCGTCGTCCCCCCGCCCCGAGGACGCCCGTCGTCTCCGCGCGGCCTGGCTCGCCCTGTGGGACGCCCCGGCCGCGCGGACCGGACTGAGCCCGCATGCGCTCGGCGCGTGTCTGGCCGGGAGCCTCGTCGGCGACCTGGTGCGGAACACGGGCGACCGGTCGGCCCCGACGACAAGGGGGTGGCAGCCTGCGAGGCGCTCGCCCCTGTAGACGACGGCGCTACCGCCTCTCACCGGTTCCCGGCGGCGTCCTCCCCGTGGCACTCGCCGTACGTCCGCCCCGAGCCGCACCAGCAGGCCGCGCCGCGCTGCGGTGGCCAGGCCACCGCGAGGCCCCGGGCCGCCAGGGTCGTCGCGTACTGCGGGAGCAGGGTCGGGTCGGCCGGGGACGCGCCCTCCGACGCCGCGAAGGCCTCGTAGGACGGGACCGTGCCCGGGACCACGCCCAGGTTCGCGGTGCCGGACGAGGCCAGTTCGCGCAGGGCCCGCTCTATCGACGCCAGGTGGTCGTCGTAGGAGGGGTACTCCGAGGAGAGGGACGGGTACGCCTCGGTCAGTTCCGTCAGCTCTTCGGCCGGCCAGTGGAGCATGGCGACCGGGAAGGGGCGGGACAGGGCCTCGCGGTAGGCGCCCAGTTCGGCGCGCAGGCGGGAGATCTCCGCCTCCAGGTCCGCCGGGTTGTCCGAGCCCAGGGACCAGACGCGCTTCGGGTCGTGCAGCTCGTCCAGGGACACCGGCATGGAGTGCAGGGTGTCGGCCAGGGTGTCCCACTCGTCGTGGGCCAGGCCCAGCATGCGGCGGACGCGGTGGCGGCCGTAGAGGAGGGGGTGCGTGGAGTACGGGGGTTCCGGCACGTCCGTCAGGAGCAGGCGCGCGCCCTCCGTGAACGTGTCGTGCGCCGCCTCCAACTCGTCGTGGGACTCCAGGGCCTCGGCCACGATCACCCAGGGGGCGGGGTCCCGCGGCGACGCCGCCCGCACGCCGTCGATGATCGCCCTGGCCTCCGCCTCGTGGTCGTACTCCCAGAGGTTCGACGCCTTGAGGGCGCGGACCAGTGACGGGTTCTCCAGGGGAACGGGACTGTCGGTGGACAGCAGGCGGTCGTAGAGCGTGGTGGCGGCCGGGCGGTCGCCGGACAGTTCCAGGTGGGCCGCGGCGCGCAGCAACAGGGCCTCGGCGTCCTCGGGGTAGAGGCCGGCGGTCCGTTCCAGGCGGGCGGCCTCGGCGGCGTGGTCGACGTTTTCGGCGGGCGTGTCGGGGCGCATGGGGGACACCGTACTGCCGTGAGGTGACGAGGGTCAGCCACCCCGGGGGCGGAGAGCGGGGGAGCGGGGGTGTGGGAGGACGGGGCGCAGGCGGCCTCGCCGGGAGGCTCAGGCGGCCTCGCCGCGGGGCGCGAGCCCGGCCCTGCCCTGTGCTCGGGCCCGGCCCCCGCTCCGTGCGCGGGTCCGGTCCCCGGGTTGTGTGCGGGCCCGCCCCCCGGCCTGTGCGCGGGCCCGGCTCCGTCCCCGGTGCGGGCTTGGCTCCGCTCTGTGCGCGAGCCCGGCCCGCTCCGTGCGCGGACCCGGCCCGCTCCGTGCGCCCGTCGCCGGTCAGTGGCGTTCCCGCAACGTCCCCACCAGCACCGCCGCCACCGCGGCCAGGACCGCCGAGACCCACAGCGCCACGTCCGTGCCGGCTCCCGGGCTGCTCGCCGACGTCGCGATCGCGATCGTCAGGGCGACCCCGGCGCACGAACCGATGTACCGGAACGTCTGCTGCGCCCCCGAGCCCATCGCCGCGCGGGCCGCCGGTACCGACTCCACCGCGAGCAGCGGCAGCGCGGCGTTCAGCAGGCCGCTGCCGACGCCCGCCACGACCAGGCCGGGCAGCAGACGGGCCCAGGAGCCCGCGCCCACCGCACCGAGCATCGTCAGGACGCCGACCCCGTGCAGGGCGAACCCCACGGCGAGCTGGTGGCGCGCGGAGACGCGGTGGGCGAGGCGGCGGGCCTGGAGGGCCACCACGAAGGCGAGGCCGGCCCAGACGAGGGAGAGCAGGGCCGTGTTCATCGGGGAGAGGCCGAGCGCCCGCTGCAGCACCGTCGGCAGGAAGCTGAAGAAGCCGATCACCGACAGGCCCGTGAACAGTCCGCCCGCCGAGGACGCCAGGAAGAGCGGGCGGCGCAGCAGCGACAGGTCGATCATCGGAGAGGCCGCGCGGCGCTCCACGACGACGAAGAGCCCGGCGAGCAGTACCGCCGCCGCGAGCAGCAGGCCCACCGGCGCCCGCAGCCAGCCGTCCCGGCCCAGCGTCAGCGCCGCCACCAGCGCGACCAGCGCCGGTCCGAACGTGAGCGCCCCGGCGAGGTCCGGCCGGCCCCGCCGCGGCGAGCGCGACTCCGACAGGGACCGCGCGCCCAGGCCCGCCACCACCAGCGCGGCGGCGCCGAGGACGCCGTACGCCGTCCGCCAGTCGGGGATCGCCCCGACGAGCACCGGGCCCATGGCTATCCCGCCGCTCACGAAGGCGCCCCACACGCCGGTCGCGCGCAGCCGCCCGGCCGGGGTCGGGAAGGCGTGGACGAGCAGGCCGAGGCTGCTGGCGAGCAGCGCCGCGCTCGCCGCGCCCTGCGCGACGCGGGCCAGCGTGAACAGCCACGTCGTGGACGCGAAGGCACCCAGGACGGTGGTGACGCCGAGCGCGAGGGTGCCCGAGACGAAGAGCCGGCGGCGGCCGTAGTCGTCGGCCAGGCTGCCGGCCACCAGGAGCAGGGCGGCCAGGCCGAGCGGGGTGCCGTTCAGCAGCCAGGCCTGCGCGGACAGCGGGGTGTGCAGGGCGGCGGCCGTGTCGGGGAGCGTGACCAGCGGCGCCGTGTACGTCATCAGCGCCACGGCGGTCGCGGCACTGGTCAGCGCGAGGGTGCGGCCGGGGTGCGGGGCCGGCGAGGCCCGCTGCGCGGTGGCCGCGGTGGCCGCGGTGGCCGCGGTGGCCGCGGTGGCCGCGGTGGCCGCGGTGGCCGCGGTGGGCGGGGCGGCCGGGGTGGCGGGGAGCGTGGAGGAATCCGTGCCGGTGTCGGTCATGGCTGGCGGTCCGCTCTCGGAGTCTCGGGCTGATCTCGACAAGTGGGTTCGGTCAATGAACTGACTAGGTGGTACTCAACGTAACACCCTTGGTTCGGTGAATGAACCAAGGCGGGGGAAATTGGCTACAGTGGACGGCATGGCACTGGGCAAGGACTACGCGACGCAGGAGTGCTCGATCGCCCGCGCACTGGAGGTCGTCGGCGAACGCTGGACGCTGCTGGTGATCCGCGACGCGCTCTACGGCGTCCGCCGCTACAACGACTTCCTGGTCCACCTCGGCATCCCGCGCGCCGTCCTGGCCAACCGCCTGCAGGCGCTCACCGCCGAGGGGCTCCTGGAGAAGCGCAGGTACCAGGAGTCCCCGCCCCGGGACGAGTACGTGGTCACCGACCGCGGCATCGCCCTGTGGCCCGCCCTGCGGGCCCTCGGCATCTGGGGGCGCGAGCAGCTCGGCGGCGAGCCGATGCGCACCTTCTGGCACGCCGACTGCGGCACCGAACTGACCCCGTACGGCGCCTGCCCCGCCTGCGGGAGGCCCGTCACCGTCCAGGACATCGACATGCGGCCGGGCCCCGGTCTCGACCCCGACCCGGCGGACCCGGTCAGCCGGGCACTGCTCGGCACGCGGCGGCTGCTCCAGCCGATCGAACCGATCGAGCCGATCGAACCGTCCTGACCGGTGAAGACGGCTGAACCGGCCTGATCGTTAAAGACGGTCGAACCGGACGAATCGTTCGAACGGGTAGGTCCGGCAGGGCCGGTCGAGGCCGGGCAGGGCTCCGCGCAACCTCCTGTATAACTGGAACGTCTGCACCACCAGGACGAACGCGCGTACGGGAGGAGGAGCCGCCGATGTCGCCGACGACGACTCGGGACGGCCGGTCCGCCCTGCGGCTCCCGCGCCCCCTGCGGCCGCTCCTCGTCCTGCTGCTGGTCCTGCTGCCCGTCGCGCTCGTCGACGTCGGCAGCCTCTCCGCCACCGTCGCGCTCGCCGCGACCGCCGCGGTCGGTTCCGCGCTCGCCGTGTGCGCCGTCATCGCCGCACGCTGCGCGCCCGCCGTGCCGCCCACCCGGGTGCGCACGGCCATCAGGGA
Source organism: Streptomyces sp. BK208 (assembly GCF_004364245.1). Lineage (GTDB taxonomy): Bacteria > Actinomycetota > Actinomycetes > Streptomycetales > Streptomycetaceae > Streptomyces. The sequence continues at coordinate 195,607 of NZ_SOAV01000002.1, forward strand.
CCGCGACCTGCGTACGGCCTTCCTGCCCCAACGCGATCCCGACGCCGCCGGCCGCCGCCGGCCCCGAGCGCCCGGGCGCGCCCTCCCGGCGACCGCCGCGTAGGGCACCGCTCCAGTAGAGGTCACCCCCTGCGCGGGGCGTGTCGTCATGCCGCCGTTCCCCCGTCATCCCGGCACGACGAGACCCCCGGAGGGCTCACCCACCCATGTCCGTTTTCGCCAGCCTGGTCGAGCACCTCGCCGACCTGCTCCAGCCCCTGTTCGGCGCCTCGGCCGCGGCCGCCGCCATCGTCCTGTTCACCGCCCTCGTACGGCTCCTCGTCCACCCGCTGTCCCGGGCCGCCGCCCGCGGCCAGAAGGCACGCACCCGACTCCAGCCGCAGCTCGCGGAACTGCGCCGCAAGCACGCCAAGAACCCCGAGAAACTCCAGCAGGCCGTACTCGAACTGCACACCGCGGAGAAGGTGTCACCGCTGTCGGGATGCCTGCCCAGCCTGTTCCAGCTGCCCGCCTTCTTCCTGCTCTACCACCTCTTCTCCAGCTCGGCGATCGGCGGGCAGGCCAACGGGCTGCTCTCCCACCGGCTGCTGTCCGCCCCGCTCGGCGGGCGCTGGGCCGACGCGCTCGGTGACGGCGGGCCGCTCGGGGGCGCGGGGCTCGTGTACGTGGCGCTGTTCGCGGTCGTCGCCGTGGTCGCCACGTTCAGCTACCGGCTCACCCGGCGGACGATGGCCGACCGGCCGGTGCCGCCCACCGGTGACGGGCAGGCCGTGCCGGGCGTCGGCGCGATCACCAAGGCGATGCCCTTCATGTCCTTCTTCACGCTCGTCACCGTGGCCGTGGTGCCGCTGGCCGCCGCGCTGTACGTCGTCACCAGTACGGCGTGGAGCGCCGCCGAGCGGGCCGTGCTCTACCGCTGAGCCACGGGAGAGCCATGGAGCCCGGCCGCCCCTACGGTCCAGTACGTGAACGGGGTATTGCGGAGTGGACCGCCGCCTTGGAGGATCGACCAGTCCTCCGATGCTGTCGCGTTGCTGCCGCACCCAGGTCGCGCATCGTCGGGCGGGCTGCCCGCGATCGAGGAGTTGGGGATCATGAAGCTGTTGCGAGTCGGTACGGCGGGGTCGGAGCGGCCCGCGCTGCTCGACGCCGACGGGACCCTGCGAGACCTGTCGGGCGTAGTGAGGGACATCGACGGCGAGCTGCTCGCCGACCAGGAGGCGCTCGGCCGGATACGTTCCGCCGCCGAGGCCGGTTCGCTGCCCGCCCTGGACGGCACGGGGCTGCGCGTCGGACCGCCGGTGGGAGGCATCGGCAAGATCGTGTGCATCGGGCTGAACTACCACGACCACGCTCGCGAGACCGGGGCCGAGCCGCCCGCCGAGCCGGTCGTCTTCTTCAAGGCGCCGGACACGGTGGTCGGGCCGCACGACACGGTGCTCGTGCCGCGCGGCTCCACCAAGACCGACTGGGAGGTGGAGCTGGCGGTCGTCATCGGCCGTACGGCCCGCTACCTGGAGTCGGACGAGGAGGCGCTCGCGTGCGTCGCCGGGTACGCCGTCGCGCACGACGTGTCCGAGCGGGAGTTCCAGATCGAGCGGGGCGGGACCTGGGACAAGGGCAAGAACTGCGAGACGTTCAACCCGCTGGGCCCGTGGCTGGTGACCGCCGACGAGGTACCCGACCCGCAGCGGCTGTCGCTGCGGCTGTGGGTGAACGGCGAGCTGAAGCAGGACGGGACGACCGCGGAGCAGATCTTTCCCGTGGCGGAGGTCGTGCGGTACGTCAGCCGGTTCATGGTGCTGCGCCCCGGTGACGTCATCAACACCGGGACGCCGGCGGGAGTGGCGATGGGGCAGGCCGAGCCCAAGCCCTACCTGCGGGCGGGTGACGTGGTCGAGCTGGAGGTCGAGGGGCTGGGGCGGCAGCGGCAGGAGCTGAAGGACGCGTAGGCGCTCCGCCGGGGCGCGGTGCGCGGTGGCGGTGCGTTGCCGGCCGCGGTCGTGCGGAGCCGATCGCGCCCGCGCGGCGGAGCCGCTCGGTTCACCGCCCCGCGCCCCTGGGGGCGCGTTCCCTCACGTCAGCAGTGCGGCGAGCCTGCGCCAGCCCTCCCTCGGGAGGCGGGCCGTGTCGTCCTCCACCAGCTGGAGGGCGACGTGGTCGGCGCCGGCCTCGTGGAAGGCGTCGACGCGGGCGCGGATCGTGGACTCGTCGCCCCAGGCGAAGACCGCGTCGATGAGGCGGTCGCTGCCGCCGCCGGCGACGTCGTCCTCGGTGAAGCCGAGGTTGAGGAAGTTCTTGGTGTAGTTCGGCAGCTTCAGGTACATCGCCAGGTAGGCGCGGGCCGTGGCGCGGGCGCGGGACGGGTCGGAGTCGAGGACGACCTTGAACTCCGGGGCCAGCAGCGCGCCCTCGCCGAGCCGCTCACGGGCCTGCGCGGTGTGCTCGGGCGTGACCAGGTACGGGATGGCGCCCGCCGCCCGGTCCCGGGACAGGTCCAGCATCTTCGGGCCGAGCGCGGCCAGCACCCGGTGCCCGGACCGCATCCCGGCCCGGTCCAGCTCGTCGAGGTAGCCGACCATCGTCGAGTACGGGCGGCGGTACCCCTCCACGCGCGGGCCGTGGCTCACGCCGAGGCCGAGCACGAAACGCCCGGGGTGGGAGACCTCCAGCTCCGCGAAGCGCGCCGCCGCCTCGGACGCCTTGTGCTCCCAGATGCTCTGGATGCTGGTGCCGACCAGGATCCGCGAGGTCGCCTCGATCAGCGGGGCGGCGTTCGCCGCGGCGCTGTTGCCGCCGAGCCATACGGCGCCGTAACCGAGCTGCTCCAACTCGGCGGCGGCCTCGGCGCGTTCGGGCGCACCCTCGGGGTCCTCGGAACGCAGCTGGACGCTCCAGACGCCGTACCGTCCGACCGATTCCTTCAGGGAAGTGGTCGCCTCGTTCATCGGTTGAGATCCCTCCGGTGGGCACCGTGATCACCATGCGTGTCTGCCTGCTGCCAACCACGGGTACCCAGCGATGATTCCCCGGGCACACCCGCCCGGGGAATCCGGAGCCGGACGGGCTACTCGCCCAGGAACCGCTCCAGTGCCTCCACCACCAGCCGGTGGTCCTCCACCTGCGGCAGTCCGGAGACCGTCACCGCGCCGATCACGCCGACGCCGGCGACGGTGAGCGGGAAGGAGCCGCCGTGAGCCGCGTAGGTGTCGGGGTCGAGCCGCGAGGACTCCTCGAAGGTCGTGCCCTTGGCCCGGAAACGCGAGCCGACCAGGTACGACGCCGAGCCGTACCGCTCCACCACGCGGCGCTTGCGGGCGATCCAGGCGTCGTTGTCCGGGGTCGAGCCGGGCAGGGCGGCGCGGAAGAGCTGCCGGCCGGCGCGGTGGATGTCGATGGCGACGGGCGCCTGACGCTCCCGGGCCAGCTCGACGAGCAGCGAGCCCAGCGCCCACGCGTCGTCGTCCGTGAACCGGCGCAGCACCAGGCGGCGTTCCTGCTCCTCCAGCTCCGCCACGGTGGGCGGCGCGGGCGTGGACGCCCCGGCGCTCACAGGGTCACCACCACGGAGTCGCGGGCGGACCGGCGGGCCGCCTCCAGTACGTCCAGTGCGGCGGCCGCCTCCCGTGCGTCCACCGGGTTCGGGCCGCCCTCGCGCAGGGCCTTCGCCACCGCCGCGTAGTACGCCGGGTAGTCACCCGCGACCGTCGCCTGCACCTGTCCGCCGCCGGTCAGCGGGGACTGGCCGGAGCCGACGCGGCCCCACAGCGACTCGTCCTCCTCGCCCCAGCCGGGACCCGGGCGCTTGCCCTCGCGCAGCGCCGCCTCCTGCGGGTCGAGGCCGTGCTTGACGTACCCGGCCTCGGAGCCGAGCACCCGGAAACGGGGGCCGAGCTGGGCGGCGGTGGAGGAGACGTAGAGGTGCGAGCGGACGCCGTTCGCGTGCGTGAGCGCGAGAAACGTGTCGTCGTCCGCCTCCGCGCCCGCGCGCCGGACCACGGACTCGGCGTACACCTGCGTGACCGGGCCGAAGAGGACCAGGGCCTGGTCGACGACGTGGCTCCCGAGGTCGTACAGCAGGCCCCCGATCTCCGCCGGGTCGCCGGACTCGCGCCAGCCGCCCTTCGGCTTCGGCCGCCAGCGCTCGAACCGGGACTCGAAGCGCCACACCTCGCCCAGCGTGCCCTCGGCGAGCAGCTTGCGGAGGGTGAGGAAGTCGTTGTCCCAGCGGCGGTTCTGGAAGACGGAGAGGAGCAGGCGGCGTTCTTCGGCGAGTGCCGCCAGCTCGCGGGCCTCGGCCGCCGTGCCCGCGACCGGCTTGTCCACCACGACCGGCAGGCCGGCCTCCAGGGCGCGCGTCGCGAGCGGCACGTGCGTCTTGTTCGGGGAGGCGACGACGACCAGGTCCAGCTCGCCGGCCCGGTCGAACAGCTCGTCGGGTGTGGCGACGGTCCGTACGTCGGGGAACTCGGCGCGGGCCTGCTGCTGCCGCTCCGGGTTCGAGGTGACGACCGTGTCCAGGGCCAGGCCCTCGGTGGCGGCGATCAGCGGGGCGTGGAAGACGGAACCCGCGAGGCCGTAGCCGACGAGGCCGACGCGCAGAGGGGGATTGCCGGGAGGAGTACCAGTCATGCGTCTACTTTCGCAACGGTGTTGCCAAAGTGCAAGCGCGAGACACAATGGGGGTGTGAACAGGACGAACGGCGGAGGCACGGCGCCCGGCGGCGGACCGGTGGCCGGTGGTCGTGGGGCGACCGGTGGCGGGGGCGCGGCCGAGGGCGGTGTGACGGGCGGCGGCGCCACCGGCGGTGGTGGGGGGACCGGTGGCGTGTCGGCAGCCGGTGGCGGCACGGCGGGCAGTGGCGGCTCGGCAATCGGTGGCGGCACGGCGGGCGGTGGCGGCACGGCGGGCGGTGGCGGCGCGGCGCCCGGCGGCGGATCGGCGATCGGCGGGGGTGCGGGCGGCGTCAACCTGCTCGCCCTGCGCAGTCACAACACCGCCCTGGTGCTCGACCTGATGCGCACCGCCGGCGCCGAGGGCATCAGCCGGCTGGAACTGGCCGAGCGCACCGGGCTCACCCCGCAGGCGGTCAGCAAGATCACCGCTCGGCTCCGGGGCGAGGGCCTGGCCGCCGAGGCCGGACGCCGCGCGTCCACCGGCGGCAAGCCGCGCACGGTGCTGCGCCTGGTGCCGGGGGCGGGCCACGCCCTCGGCGTCCACCTGGACCGGGACGAGTTGCGGGCGGTGCTGGTCGACCTGGACGGCACCGTGGTGGCGGAGCGGCGCGCCCCACTGGACCTCGGCGCGGGGGCGGACACCGTACTGGCGGAGGTGGCGGGGGTGGCGCGGGACCTCACGGCGGAGGGGCTGGGAGCGCCAGGCGCGGACGGCGGCCCGGGCCGTCCCGCCGCCGAGGGTGCGCGGTCGCCCGGTCCCGGCCTGGCGGCCGTGCCCACCCTCCTCGGTCTCGGCGTCGCCCTGCCCGGACCGCTCGACCACGTCCGGGGGGTGCTGCACCGCGTCACCGGCTTCCCGGAGTGGGACGGCTACCCGCTGCGGGACGCGCTGGCCCGGCGGCTGGGTGTGCCGGTCGTCGTCGACAAGGACACCAACGCGGCGGCGCTGGGTCTCGCCGTGGGCGGCGGGACCGGAGGGGCCGGCGGGACCGGCGGGGGAGGCGGGAGCGGCTCCTTCGCCTATCTGCACCTCGGTACGGGGCTCGGCGCCGGTCTCGTCTTCGGCGGCGGTGTGCACCGGGGTGTCCGGACGGGCGCCGGGGAGTTCGGGCACCAGGTCGTCCAGCTGGACGGGCCGCCCTGCACCTGCGGCGCCCGGGGCTGCATAGAGGCCCTGTGCCTCGCCGCCGTCGCCCGCGGGGACCTCGCGGAGGCGTCGCGGGTGCTCGGCACGGGCGCCGCGAACCTCGCCGGGCTGCTCGACATCGACCTGGTGCTGCTGGGCGGCCGTACCGTCGCCGCCGCGCCCGACGCCTTCGTCCACGGCGTCGGCGCGGTCCTCGACGCCCGCGCCCGGCGCGAGGGCGGCCACGTCGGCGCGGTGCCGGTGCGGCTCGCGCCCGGCGGGACGCGAGCGGTCGCGGAGGGCGCGGCCCAACTGCTGCTCGCGCCGCTGTTCGGCCGGGGCGGCGCCTGAGGGATCACGCTCGGACACCCGCCCGACGCCCGACACCCGACGCCCGACACCCGACACCCGGACACCCGGACGCCCCGACGCCCGACACCCGGACGCCCCGACACCCCGGCGCCGGACCCGGAGGGCCGGCGCCGGCCGCGGTGCCCGTCCGGTGCCTCAGCGGCCCACCGCGCAGGCGTCCTCGTTGAGCATGAACCGCGCCGGCGGCGAGGCGTCGCCGGTGTGCCCCGTCAGGTAGCCCAGCGTGACGCTCGCGCCCGGCGCGATCGTCGCGTTGTGCGGGGCGTTGACCGCCGAGACCGTGTTGCTCAGCTGGGTCAGTTCCGTGTTCCAGTCGGAGACGACGGTCTGCCCGAAGGGCAGCGTGAAGGCGAGCGTCCAGCCGCTGACCGGGGTGTCGCCGGTGTTGGTGACGGTGAGGTCGACCGTCGCGCCCGTACCCCACGCCGTCACCGTCCGGTCCACCCGGCAGGTCGGCTCCTCCCGGGAGAACGACATCCGGTGCAGGCCGCCCGGCAGATCGTTGACCACGTAGAACTCCCCGTCGACGGTCGTACCGACCGACGTCACCTGGGTCGGCGTGCGGCCGATCTCGGCCTGCTCGTAGCCGCCCCGTCCGTCGGGGCGCAGCGCCCAGACGGTGGACGAGCAGTAGTCGGTGGCGATGTACACGCCGCCCACCAGATCCGCGTAGTCCCGGCCCCGGTAGACGTGACCCCCGATGACCGAACAGCCGCCGGTGTACGGGGAGTAGGTGAAGACCGGCTCGGTGTACCGCCCGCCGGGCGGGCAGTCGCCGCCCTCGAACTTCTCCGGGCCCTCGTAGCAGGACCAGCCCAGGTTCAGCCCGCCCCGCCCGGCGGGAAGGTGGTCGATCTCCTCCCAGTGGCCCTGGCCGACGTCGCCGATCCACATCGATCCGTCGGCGCGGTCGAAGGAGAAGCGCCACGGATTGCGCAGCCCGTGCAGCCAGATCTCCGGACGGGCGCCGGCGGTGCCGACGAAGGGGTTGTCGCCGGGGACGCAGTACGCGAGGGGAGCGCAGGCCCTGCTGACGTCGATGCGCATGATCTTGCCCAGCAGGGTGTCCAGCCGCTGCCCGGAACGGAAGGGGTCCCCGGAGCCGCCGCCGTCGCCGATGCTCCAGTAGAGGTTGCCGTCGGGGCCGAAGGCGAGCTGGCCGCCGTTGTGGTTGCTGTACTCGGCGTGCGGCTGGGAGAGCAGGGGTTCGAGGCGGGACGCGTCGAGCCGGTAGCGGGCGAGGGTGACCGCGCCGTCCGGCAGGGCGGTGTACGCCAGGTACAGGTCATGGCTCTCGGCGAAGTCGGGTGGGAGGGCGATGCCGAGCAGGCCGCGCTCGTTGCCCGACTCGTCCACGGCCGAGGTGATGTCGAGCAGCGGGGCGGACGCCAGGCCGGTGTCCGGGTGGTAGACGCGGACCCGGCCGGATTTCTCGGTGATGAGGAGCCGGTCCGTGCCGTCGTCGGGAGCGGCGAGGGCGGTGGGACGTCTCAACCCGGAGGCGACCTGGGTGGTGGTCGCGCTGAGCGAGGGCAGCGGGACGGGCGACGGTGCCGCCGCCACGGCGGGCGAGGGGGTGAGGAGCGTCAGGAGCAGAACCGGGACGGCCAGGGCGAGGCTGGTGACGAGGAGTGCCGGGCGGCGCCTTCGGGAGACGAGGTAGGCATGTATATGACAAAGCTTACGACAAAGCTGCATGGGATTCCTTCGCGGTCGTGGGAGCGCTCCCGTCCCTCAGGCTGGGGTCCCGACGCCCTACCGGCAACGCGCGATCGAGCCACTTTCGCACCGGCCGGCGCGAACGCACCCCCGGTGTTCGGGCGGGCCGCTCGGCGTGGACGGCCGCTCGGCGTGGACGGCCCGCTCGGCGCAGACGGTCCTCGGCCGTCCCCCTCCGCGCCCGACACTCCCCGGCACCCCTCGTCGCCGCCGTCTGCGAGGTGGACGCCGTGGAGGTCTTCGAGCCTGACCCGACAGCCGGGACACCCGACACCCGGAGCGACCGGGAGCTGAGACGGACGTTCCCTCAAGATCCGGCACTGTCTAGGCTGGGGCGCACGCAGGACCGCGCAGGCAGGAGACCCGCACATGGCAGACCGCAAGCCCATCGAGTCGTGGCTCACCGACATGGACGGGGTCCTCATCCACGAAGGCGTGCCGATCCCCGGCGCCGACGCGTTCATCAAGCGGCTCCGCGAATCCGGCAAGCCCTTCCTGGTCCTCACCAACAACTCGATCTACACCCCGCGCGACCTGCACGCCCGGCTGCGCCGCATGGGCCTCGAGGTGCCGATCGAGTCCATCTGGACCTCGGCCCTGGCCACCGCCGAGTTCCTGGACGACCAGCGGCCCGGCGGCTCGGCCTACGTCATCGGCGAGGCCGGTCTGACTACGGCCCTGCACGACATCGGGTACATCCTCACCGACCACGACCCCGACTACGTGGTCCTGGGCGAGACCCGCACGTACTCCTTCGAGGCCATGACGAAGGCGGTACGCCTGATCAACGCGGGCGCCCGCTTCATCTGCACCAACCCGGACGAGACCGGCCCCTCCACCGAGGGCCCGCTCCCGGCGACCGGCGCGGTGGCCGCGCTGATCACCAAGGCGACCGGCAAGCAGCCGTACTTCGCCGGCAAGCCCAACCCGCTGATGATGCGCACGGGGCTCAACGCGATCGGCGCCCACTCGGAGTCCAGCGCGATGATCGGCGACCGCATGGACACCGACGTACTGGCCGGCATGGAGGCGGGCATGCAGACCTTCCTGGTCCTTACCGGCCTCACCCGGCCCGAGCAGGTCGAGAACTTCCCCTACCGGCCGTCCCAGGTGGTCGACTCCATCGCCGACCTCGTCGAACGGGTCTGAAACCCGCGCCTCCTCCGCGTGACCCGATCGGAGTAGGTATGCCCCCGCGCAGGATGCGGTGCGGGGGCCGGCGGGGGAGCCTCCAGGTAACTGGAGGTACACGATGGGCTCACTGAAAGTCACCCTCTGTGCGGGAGCCGCGCTGGCCACGGCGCTGTGCGCACCGGCGGCCCACGCCTACGCGGCGGACGGCGGCGGTGTCTCCGTGACACCCGTCGCGCCCGCTCCCGGCACCGACGTGACGCTGCGCGTGCCCGACTGCACCGAGAAGTCGGCGGTCGCCGTGTCCGCGGCCTTCGAGTCGGACGTCCGGCTCGGCCTGGCCGCGGGCGACGGTGTCCTGGTCGGCGCCGCCCAGGTCCGCACCACCGTGCGGGCGGGTGTGTACGCCGTGCAGGTCAACTGTGGCGAGCACGCCCGCAGGGGCACCCTCACCGTCGGGGAGGGCCGGCGCCCCGGCGCCCGGCCGTCCGCCCCCGCCTCTCCCGTCGCCCCGGTCGACGCGGGCGGCGGCGGCACCGCGCGGCTCGCCGCCGCCGACAGCGGGGAGCGGGCCCGTTCCCAGGCCCCCGGCACGGCGCAGACCGTGACCGGTCTGGTGCTCGCGGGCATGGCCGCCGTCGCCGTCGCGCTGCGCGGCGTGCGCAGCCGGAGCCGCGGGACGGGATGACCATGTCCGCACAGGACGAGCACGTGCGGGGCGACCGGCCGCCCACGGCCACGGCCGCCGCCACCGCCGTGGACGAACCGCGTCCCGCCGTCCCCGGGGGGCGTCTGGTGACCGGCATCGCCTGGGTGGTGCTGCTGCTCGGGCTGTGGCTGTGGGGCCGCGAGGCCACCGACGTGCGCGAGGGCATATCCCGGCCGGCCACCGGTGACATGGCGGCGGCCGGCCGGCCCCCCGACGTCCCCCTGCCTCCCGCGCACGCGCCCCTCGACGACGCCAGGCCGCAGCGCCTCGACGTCCCCGGCCTCGGCATCGAGGCCCCCGTCGTCGCCCGCGGCCTCGACGCGAACGGTGCGATCGAACCACCGCCCTTCGACCAGCCCGGCACCGTCGGCTGGTACGCGGCCGGCGTCACCCCCGGAGCGGCCGGGACCGCCCTGCTGGTCGGGCACGTCGACACCGAGACCCGGCCCGCCGTCTTCTACGAGCTCAGCACCCTGGAGCCCGGCGAGACGATCCGGGTGGCCCGCGACGACGCCGGGGTCGCCGAGTTCACCGTCGACGACGTCCAGGTCCTCACCCGCGACGGCTTCGACGCCCAGCAGGCCTACGGACCCCGCGCCACGGGCCGCTCCGAACTCCGCCTCATCACCTGCGGCGGCACCTTCGACCACACCACCGACAGCTACACGGCCAACGTCGTCGTCTCCGCCTACCTGACCGGAACCGCCTAGCACGGCCCCCGACAAGGCATCGGGGAGCCGCGTGGGTACAGGCGGTGTATGTCAGGATTGAGCCTCGCAACAGTGCACCCAGGGGGGTCGGATGTACGGCAGCAAGCCGGCCGGAAGCGCGTCCAGGAGGCGGGCCGCGTCGGCGGCGGTGCTGGGAGCGGCGGCCCTGCTGCTCGCGGGCTGCTCCTCGTCCGGTGACGGTGACGGTGACGAGGGCAAGGGGCCGGGCGCCGGGATCACGCAGCAGCCCAGGGAGGCCGACCCGTTCTGGGTCAACCCCGACGGCACCGCGGCCCGGCAGGTGACCGCCCTGACCGAGTCGGGCGAGAAGGACCGGGCCGAACAGATCCGCAAGATCGCCCAGCAGCCGACCGGCGAGTGGATCAGCCCGGAGAACCCCGAGGAGCAGGCCCGCGGCTTCACCGAGGCCGCCGACGAGGCCGGCCGCACCGCGCTGCTCGTCCTCTACAACATCCCGCACCGCGACTGCGGCCAGTACTCGGGCGGCGGTGCCGCCGACGGCGACGCCTACCGCGCCTTCGTCGACGACGTGGCCGAGGGCATCGGCGACCGGGCCGCCGTCGTGGTCCTGGAACCGGACGCGGTGCTCCACCTCGTGGACGGCTGCACCCCGCAGGAGTTCCACGAGGAGCGCTACGACCTCCTCAAGGGCGCGATCGAGAAGCTCACCGCCCTGAAGAACACCCAGGTGTACCTGGACGCGGGCAACGCCGGCTGGGGCCACCCCGACCAGATCTTCGACCCCCTGAAGCGGGCCGGCGTCGACCGGGCCGACGGCTTCGCGGTCAACGTCTCGAACTTCTACGGCACCGAGGAATCCCTCGCCTACGGCAAGCAGCTCTCCGCCAAGGTGGGCGGCAAGCACTTCGTCATCGACACCAGCCGCAACGGCAACGGCCCCTACACCGAGGGCGCCCCGGACGAGCGCTGGTGCAACCCTCCGGGCCGGGCCCTCGGCGAGACCCCGACGACGAGGACCGCCGACCCCCTCGTGGACGCCTACCTGTGGGTCAAGCGCCCGGGGGAGTCCGACGGCGAGTGCAAGGGCGGCCCGAAGGCGGGGGACTGGTACCCCGAGTACGCCCTGGAACTGGCGCGAGGGTAACGCCCCGGCAGGCGCGGGGAGCTGCGCGGTCGACCGCCGTGCTCCCCGCACCCGGGAACACCACCCGGGGGGAGCGCTACGGAACGTGCACCCACTCCGCCTTGCTCGGCGTCCCCTGCCCGTCCGTCACGAACATCATGTACCACCCCGACGGAACCAGGTTCTCGCTCTCCGGCACCGTCACCGTCAGCTTGTCCCCGTCCGCCGTGAAGTCCAGCGCGACGGACCGCTGGTCCACGTCCGTGACGTGCGTCGACGCGCTCGGCCGGATCAGCCGCACCTTCTTGACCGCGGACGCCGCCCGCGACGTGAACGTCCCGGACCCACCGCGCTCGATGGTCTGCGGCCCACCCGCCAGGTCGGGCCGCGAGTCGCGGTACAGGTACGGCGGCGTGTAGATCTCGATGCGCTGCTCGAACCTGCCGGGCTTGGTGTTGGCCTTGTCCGCGTAGAGCGAGTCCGAGCCGAAGAACATCAGGCGCCCGTCGGGCAGCAGGATCGAACCGGAGTGGTAGTTGCGGCCCACCAGCGGATCGGCGACCCGCTCGAAGGCGTTCGTGTCCGGGTGGTACAGCCGCGCCTGAAGGATGTCGGAGTCGCCGCGCCCCCGGTAGTCCTCGGAGCCGCCGGAGACCAGCACGCTGTCGTCGGGCAGGACCGAGGCCTGCGGATAGCGCGTGCCCTTCTCCAGTGACGGCCCGTCGACGAATGACGGGTCGTCCGCCTTGAGGTCCACGATCCGGGTCTTCTCGCTGGACAGCTTGGACTCGCCGACCCCGCCGCCGCCGATCACCATGTACTTCTCGTCCTGCGCCGGGGGCAGCAGCACCGTGTTCGCCGTCTCCAGCATGTTCTTGTCGCTCATGCCGGGGATCTTGCTGAACTTGTTGGTCTCCACGTCCCAGACGCCCGGGTCGCGGCCCACGTCGTCGGGGCCGTAACCGGCGTTCGCGCCCGAGTAGAAGACCTTGCCGTTCTGCATCAGGAACAGCGCCGGGTACGTGGGGAACTGACGGACCTTGTCGGTGTAGGTCCACTCCTTGGTGGCCGGGTCGTAGACCTCGTTCTTGCCCGGGACCAGCTGGCCGATGTCGTCGAGGCCGGAGACGCTGAGGATCTTTCCGTCGCTCAGGGTGGTGAGTGTCGGGTACCAGCGGGCCTCGTGCATCGGGTCGACCTTGATGTACTTCTCGGCGACCGGGTCGAACTCGAAGGCGTCCCGGATGCCCTGGAAGTCCTTCTTGTCGAGGGCGAGCTTCTGCGCGATGCCGTACGTGTTGCGGGTGTCGGCACCGGACAGGCCCTGGATGCGGTAGTTGTCCTCGGTGCCGGTCTCGTACTCGCTGCCGCTCCTCTGCGCCTCGACGTAGATCCGGCCGAGGCCCGGGTCGTTGCGCAGGAACTCGCCGGTCGCCTTGTCGAAGACCTTCTCGGCGCGCGGCACCAGGACCGGGTCCTTGGAGACGAAGGTCTTGCCGTTCTCCCTGCCGGTGAACCTGGTGCCGGCCGGGAGGGTGATCGGCTTGTCCGGGTTCTCGTTGTGGACGACCATCAGGCCGCCCGCCTTGGTGACGTCGCCCTTGAGCTTCTCGTACCGCTTGGTGCCGCCCGCGATCAGCAGGTTGCCGTTGGCGAGCTGCGTGTGCCCGGTGCAGAACAGGTCGGTGGGCGTCGGCACCTTCTTCACGGTGCCCTTGACGGGGTCCCAGATCCGGGTGTCGTACTGCTTGTCGTCGGAGTTGTCCTGGTTGTTGCCGGACCCGGCGACCATCAGCACCTTGCCGGTGCGCAGCAGCGCCGCGTGGATGGTGTTCTGCCGGTACTCCTCGGGGAAGTCGACGATCTCCCACTTGCCGTTGGCGGCCTTGTACGCGGGCTCGTTGATTTTGTACTGGTGGTATTTCTCGGTTCCGAAGCGGTAGAGCCACGGCCCGTTCATCCCGGCCAGCGCGACTACCACCGCCGTACCTATCGCGAAGCGACGGGCGCGGCGGCGGCCGGCACGGTCTTTCATTCCTTACGTCCCCCAAGTCCACCAAGGGCGATCTGCATGGTCTGGTCGTCGCCCCCGCCGAGGGGGGCCGCCCGGTCGGGCGTCTGCCGCGGTGCGCGCGCCGCGTGCCGTCCGTGCGACGGCCGCGGCGGGACCCGCGGTGCGGGCTCCGCCGCCGCGGCGGACGGCTGCTTCCTCTTCGCCTTCCGCAGTTCGTGGCGCCAGGCGAACATCGGCGACGCGGTGATCAGCAGCGCGAAGGTCGCCCAGATGATCATCGCGGGGTGCGCGTGGCCGAGGACGAGGCCCGCGGCGATCGAGCCGGCGAAGACCACGATGAAGTACCAGTGGTACCGGAAGGTGCCGAACAGGGTGTCCGGGCTGGCCGAGTCGCCCTTCGGGGTCACCACGAACTTGCTCTTGCGGCGCAGCGCGGCGTCGATGAGCGCCTTCGCGTACAGCGGCGCCGACAGTGCCGACATGATCATGCCGGCCACGCCGCCGGAGCCCTCGGGCTCGTGCGGGGAGACGTTGTGGCGGCGGTTCCAGACGTACAGGCCGATCTGGAGCGCGGAGGCGTTGCCGTAGAGCATCAGCCAGACCGCCGGGTCGATGTTGACGCCGGAGGCGCCCAGGCCCAGGAACAGGCAGCAGCTCAGCGCCGCCAGGATCCAGTTCAGGGCCGACATCGGATAGAAGATGATCATCATCGTGTAGTTGAAGAGCTTGCTCGGCGGCAGCGAGTACCAGCCCTTCCAGTACTGCTTGAGGATCGTCTCGTACGTCCCCCGCGACCAGCGCATCTGCTGGGTGAAGAAGTCCGTCCAGGCGTTCGGGCCCTCGCCCACCGCGAGCACGTCCGGGGTGTACACCGAGCGCCACTTGCGGCCCGTGGCCGGGTTCCGGTGGCGGTGCATCTCGAACCCGGTCGCCATGTCCTCGGTGATCGAGTCGTACAGGCCGCCGATCTGCTTGAGCGCCCTGATGCGCACCGCGTTGGAGGTGCCCACGAACATCGGCCCGCCGTAGCGGTTGCCGGCGCGCTGGATCAGCGCGTGGAAGAGGAACTGCTGCGACTCGGCGGCCTTGGTGATCGGGTTGTCGTAGTTGCCGTAGACCTGCGGGCCGATGACGAAGCCGACGTCCGGGTCGCGGAAGAAGCCGAGCATCCGCTCCAGGTAGTTGGGCAGCGGCACGTGGTCGGTGTCGACGGAGGCGAAGAAGTCGTAGTCGTCGCCGTGCGCCTCCAGCCAGGCGTTGTAGTTGCCGTGCTTCGTCCTGGCGCGGTGCGGGCCCTTCTCGCGGTTCCACTTGGCGACGCCCTTGCGGGAGAAGTGGTGCACGCCCAGGCGCGCGCAGACCTCCTTCACCTCCGGGTCGTCGCCCTCGTCGAGGAGCCAGACGTGCATCGGACCGCGGTGGCGGATCCGCACGGCCGCCTCCAGGGTCTTCGTCACCATCTCCAGCGGCTCCTTGCCGGGCACGAAGGAGGTGAGGAAGGCGACCCGGGTGCCGCTCTCGGGCACCACCGGCACCGGGTCGCGGGCGACCAGGGTGGCGTGCGCGTTCGACAGCACGTTCAGGCAGCGGAACAGCTCGATCAGGCCGATCGCGACGAGCATCACGATGTCGAGCGCGGGCAGCCAGGAGAAGGCCGGGTAGTCGCGCTCCGTCCAGTGCTCGGGCTGGAGCAGCCAGACCAGCAGCACCACCGACAGCAGCGGGGCCGCGGCCAGCATCAGGGCGACCCGGACGCGGTGCGGCTCCTGCGAGATCAGCGAGCGGTACCGCACCCGGTACGGCCGGCCCGGGTCGGGCTGGGTGAGGGGGCCCGCGAGGCGGCTGTAGTGCTCGTAGTCGTACTTCGGCAGCGTCTTCTTTATCCGGCGGAACGAAGCGGTGTTCCAGTTCCGGTGCCCGGGTATCCGGAGCTGCGTGGTCTGGGAAGGGTCGTGGTCCTGCCCGGCGCCCGTCGGCGTCATGAGTCATCCCCCCACACGCTGGTCATGCGTGTTTCGTTGTTTCCCTACGCCTGTTCCGGTCCCCCTCGTCGACCATCACGGACGTCACAGTGGTGGGTCACGGTCACCACGGCATCCACACCCTATAGACATGGAATGGCGGCTACCGGTTGCATGGTGCCCCCCTCGGCACCACCCGGGCACCCGGCTCCCGGCCGGACCAGGGTTCTACGGCGTTCGTCATGATCGCAAGGCGCTCGGGTGCCGCACACGCCGAAGGCCCCTCGTGTGATACGAGGGGCCTTCGACCGTCTGTGCGCCGCCAGGGACTCGAACCCCGGACCCGCTGATTAAGAGTCAGCTGCTCTAACCAACTGAGCTAGCGGCGCCTGCTGACCTGCAGAACTCTACCCGATGCCGGACGGTGCTCCGGACCACCGGCCGGCGCCACCGCCACGCGGACATTTCGGTCGGGTACATCATTCGGACCGTCAACATGCGAGTCATGACGACAGTTGTGAGACTGGCGGACATGTACCGAAGTGCGCCACCGCGGACTTTTCCACCGGGAGTGTGAGGGGAATCGCATGGAGACTCCCGTATTCGAGGAGATCGAGCCCGCGGGCGACTGCGACTGCGCCGGCTGCCGTGACCCGCGGCGCGGTCTGCCGCCGTCCCCGGCAGGCCGCGGGCTCGCCCGTCCGGCGGCGTACCGCGCCCTGGCCGTGGCCACCGCCACCGCGTCCGCGACCGCCGTGTCCGCCCTGGGCGCGGGACCGGCCGCGGCGCTCCCCGCGGCGGCCCACGCACCGCACCGGCCGGGCCTCCCCGCGGCCGACGAGCCCGGCACGCCGCAGGGTCCCCGGGCTCCGCTGCACGGCGCGACCGGCCGGCCCGCGGCGCCCCCGGCCGGGGCGGAGCTGGCCGGCATCACCCGTACGGAGATCATCGACCGGGCCAGGACCTGGGTGTCCGCGAAGGTGCCGTACAGCATGACCGCCTACTGGTCCGACGGTTACCGGCAGGACTGCTCGGGCTACGTGTCGATGGCCTGGAAGCTGCCCGCCAACGAATGGACCGGAAGCCTCGGCACCGTCGCCGACCGCATCACCAAGGAGGAGCTCCAGCCCGGGGACATCCTGCTGTTCCACAACGCCTCCGAACCCGAGAGCGGCTCCCACGTGGTGATCTTCGGCGGCTGGACGGACGGCACGCACACCGCCTACACGGCCTACGAACAGACCCCGCCGCACACCCGCAGGCTCGACACCCCGTACGCCTACTGGACCAACTCCGCCAAGTACCTGCCGTACCGCTACAAGGGGGTCACGGAAAGCCAGGCGGACCAGACGGGCAAGGCGGCCACCGCGGACGTGCCGCCCCCGGCCGCTGGCCCCGCCTCGCACGGGGTGGCGGGATTCCCCGGACGGGCGATGTTCGGACCGGGCGCCGACAACCCCCACGTCACCCGGCTCGGCAGGCAGCTGGTGGCCAAGGGGTTCGGCGCGCACTACACGCGGGGGCCCGGACCGCGCTGGAGCGAGGCGGACCGGCGGGGCGTCGAGGCCTTCCAGCGTGCGCAGGGCTGGCGCGGCGGGGCGGCGGACGGCCGCCCGGGCCCGGAGACCTGGCGGCGGCTCTTCTCGTGACCGCCGCCCGCAGGTGATCACCCGTTCATGACGCGTCTGGCGCGGAGGCTGGAGCAGGCATGAGTACGAACACGACGTCTTCCACCCCTTCTTCCACCCCTTCCTCCCTCACCTCTCCCACGTCCCTGACCTCTCCTTCGTCCCTCACCTCCACGGAGGCGTCGGCGGAGTCGTCCGTGGACGTGTCCCCGGCTTCGGCCGCCGCGGTCTCGGTGGCCCCGCCCGCGACGGCGTCCCCGGCGGGCTTCCGCGGTCCGGGGGCGGTGCCCGGCTCCGCCGAGCCCGTGGCGGCGCCGGCCGGCCCGCGGCCCGGCCGGCTCATCCACAACGAGGCCACCACCGAGATCCCCGTCCACCTGCTCTTCCGCGACGACCCCGCCCCGGCGCCGGTACCGCTGCGGCCCGCGGTCGTCACGCGGCGGCAGGGCGCCGGGGAGGCGCCCGGGGCGGCGCGGCCGCGGACCCGGCGTCCGGTGAACGCCCGGCCGCGCCCGGTGCCGTCGGTCGACCCGGAGCTGACGGAACGCCCGGCCCGGGTGCTGCCCGGTGCGGCGGGAGTGGCAGCGGGCCTGTGCGGGGTGGCCGGGTGCGCGGCCACCTCCTGGTGGGCCGGTCTCGTACCGCCGCTCGCGGCCGAGGCGTTCGCGCTGCCGGTGCACGCGGGCGCCGGGCTCGGACCCGCCCAGTGGGCGGCGTACGCGGCCGCCGGGGCGCTGGGGATGTTCGGGTTCGGCGGCCTCGCCCGGGGCCGGACCGGACGGGCCTGGGTGCTCGGGCTGTTCGGCCGCTACCGGGGGACGGTGCGCCGCACCGGCCTGATGTGGGTCAACCCGCTGCTGCTGCGCCGCCGGGTGGACGTGCGGCTGCGGCACTGGCGCAGCGAGCCGATGCCCGCGGCCGACGGCAACGGGGTGGCGCTGCGCGCGGTGACGCTGGTGGTGTGGCGGGTGCGGGACACGGTACGGGCCACGCTGGGCGTCGAGGACCACGAGACGTATCTGCGCGAGTGCGTCGAGGCGGCGCTGGCCCGGGTCCCGGTGGAGCCGCTGGGCACGGTGCGCAGTTCGGCGGACGTGGCCGGCGACACGCTGACCAGGCTGGTGGCGGCGGACGCGGCGCCGGTCGGCCTCGAGGTGTTCTCGGTGCGGCCGGTCCGGGTGGAGTACGCCCCCGAGGTCGCCGCCGCGATGCACCGGCGCCGGATCGCGGCGCTGGACGCGGCGCAGCGGGCGAGCGTCCTGACCTCGGTGGTGGACTCGGTGGAGGACACGGTGACCCGGCTGACCATGCGCGGGCTGGTCGAACTGGACGACTACGAGCGCAAGGTGCTGGTCAAGGACCTGACGGTGGCGTTCTGCGCGGGGCGGGGGGACACGGGGGCCTGACCGGTCCGGCGCGGGCGGGCGGCGCGACCGGCAGCGCACTCCGCCTTTGGTATGGACATGTTCAACTACCGGCAATAATCTGAACTTGGTCTAGACCTGCACGGCTCACTGAACTTCCCCACACGGCACAGGGAGCAGCAGCATGCGCACAAGGAGCAAGTTCTACGCCGCCGCGCTGGGCATGGCGACGACCGGAGCCCTCGTGCTCTCGTCCGGCGGTGCCAGCGGTCACGGCTACACCGACCTGCCCGTCAGCCGGCAGAAGGTGTGCCAGAACGGCACCGTCACCGGATGCGGATCCATCCAGTGGGAGCCGCAGAGCGTCGAGGGACCCAAGGGCTTCCCGGCCTCCGGGCCGGCCGACGGAAGCATCTGTTCCGCGGGCCACGGCACGTTCGCCGCGCTCGACAGCCCCAAGCAGCCCAACGGCCAGGCGTGGCCGACCACCCGGGTGAACGGCGGGCAGAGCTACACCTTCCGCTGGCAGTTCACCGCCCGGCACGCCACGACCGACTTCAAGTACTACGTCACCAAGGCGGGCTGGAACCAGAACCACAACCTGGCCCGGTCCGACCTCAACCTCACGCCGTTCTTCACGGTGCCCTACGGCGGCAAGCAGCCCCCGGCCACGCTCTCCCACAGCGGCACGCTGCCGTCCGGGCTGAGCGGTCACCACGTCATCGTCGCGGTGTGGACGGTGGCCGACACGGCCAACGCGTTCTACGCGTGCTCGGACGTCACCTTCTGAGCGCCTGCGAACGCAGAGCGGCACGGAGAACGGAGAAGGTCCCCCTCGCCGGAGCGAGGGGGACCTTCCGTGGTGCGCCGCCAGGGACTCGAACCCCGGACCCGCTGATTAAGAGTCAGCTGCTCTAACCAACTGAGCTAGCGGCGCATGACTCCCGCCGTCCGCTTCCCGCGGTCGGCGACGACGAAAATACTACCCGGTCCCGGGCAGTGCTTTCGACCGCCTCCGGGACCGGCCGCCCGGCACCCGTCAGATCGCCAGGGACAGCAGGACCGGTGCCGCGCCGCGGTTCAGCTCGTCGGCGGCCCGGCGCAGCCGGTGCGCGTGCTCGACCGGCAGCGACAGGGCCAGGCAGCCCACGGCCGACCCCGCGGTGATCGGGACGGCCGCGCAGACCGTGCCCACCGCGTACTCCTGGAGGTCGAGGACGGGCACGGTGGCCGGCTGGGACTCCAGCCGGGACAGCAGCAGGCGGTCGCTCGTGATGGTGCGCGAGGTCAGGCGGGCCATCTTGTGCCGGGACAGGTGGTCGCGGCGGCCGGCGTGGTCCAGCTGGGTCAGCAGGGACTTGCCCACGGCGGTGGCGTGCGCCGAGACGCGGAAGTCCACCCACTCGTTCACCCTGGGGGTGGCCGGGCTGTCGGCGTACTGGGTGACGCTGACCTCGCCGTCGACGTACCGGCTGATGTAGACGGCGGCGCCCACCGAGTCGCGCAGCCGGTCCAGGGTGCGCTGGAGCTTGTCGCGCAGGGCCTGCTCGCGGCCCTGGGCCGAGCCGAGGCGGGCCAGGGCCTCCCCGGTCACGTACGTGCCGTCGGCGGTCTGCTCGACGTAGCCCTCGCGGCGCAGCATCCGCAGCAGCGGGGTCAGCCGCTCCCGGCCGAGGCCGCTTCGGCGGGCGATCTCGGTGTCGGTGACACCCGAGGTGTGCCGCGTCATCGTCTCCAGGACGCGCAGGGCGTCCTGGGGCGAGTGGTGCGGCGCGGTCGGCCTGTGCTGCAGCGCCACGGTGGTCTCCCCCTGCGCTCGCGGGTGCATCCCTGCCTGCACGATACCGGCCAAGAGTCCTCCCGTGAGGGGGTGTTGGCCGATTTTCGAGGCTCCCATCTGCGGCGCAGGACCGGCGGCACATGCCAGAGGAACGCCCCAACGTCCCGACCTCGGACGTTGGGGCGTTCACGGGGTGTGTTCACAGGACCGCGCTGAGGAACTCCCGCGTGCGGTCGTGCTCCGGCTCGCTGAAGATCTTCTCGGGCGGACCGGCCTCGATGACCCGTCCCGAGTCGAACATCAGGACCTGGTCCGAGATGTCCCGGGCGAAGTTCATCTCGTGGGTCACGCAGAGCATGGTGATGTCCGTGCTGCGCGCGATGTCCCGCAGCAGGTCCAGGACGCCCGCGACCAGCTCCGGGTCGAGCGCCGAGGTCACCTCGTCGAGCAACAGCACCTTCGGGCGCATCGCCAGCGCCCGGGCGATCGCCACCCGCTGCTGCTGGCCGCCGGAGAGCTGGGCCGGGCGGGCGTCGCACTTGTCGGCCAGGCCCACCATGTCGAGCAGTCCCTTGGCCCGCTCCACCGCCTCGTCCTTGGACATCCCGAGCACCGTGACCGGCGCCTCGGTGATGTTGCGCAGGACGCTCATGTTCGGGAACAGGTTGAACTGCTGGAACACCATCCCGATCTGCTTGCGGACCTCGCGCCGTTCCTTCTCGCTCGCCGGGAAGAGCTTCTGCCCGTCCACGGTGATCGTGCCCTCGTCGGGCTTGAGGAGCGTCATCAGCAGCCGCAGGATCGTCGTCTTGCCCGAACCGGACGGGCCGATCAGGGTGACGTGCTTGCCCGCGTCGACGGAGAAGTCCAGGTGGTCGAGGACGGTGTTGTCCCCGAACCGCTTGGTGACCTGGTCCAGGCGTATCAGCTCGCCGGAGTTGCGCTCGGGGCTCTTCTCGGGATGGGGGAGAGTGTCAGTGGGCAAGGCGTCGCTCCAGGGCTCGCAGGGCAAGGGAGGCCAGGTAGGAGATGATGATGAAGGCCACACCGATCACCGTCAGGGGCTCGGTGAACTGGAAGTTCTGCTGCGAGAACAGCCGCGCCTCGCCGAGCATCTCCAGCACCGTGATCGCCATCAGCAGCGGCGTGTCCTTCAGCATGGAGATCACGTAGTTGCCGAGGGCGGGCACCACCCGGCGGATGGCCTGCGGCAGGACGACCGCCGTCCAGGTCCGCCGCAGCGGCAGGTTCAGCGCCGTCGCGGCCTCCCACTGGCCGACCGGCACCGCCTCGATGCCGGCCCGGTAGACCTGCATCGTGTACGTCGAGTAGTGCAGGCCGATGGCGACCACACCGGTGGTGAGAGCCGAGAACGTGATGTCCCACTCGGGCAGCACGTAGAAGAGGAAGAACAGCTGCACCAGCAGCGGGGTGTTCCTGATGAACTCGGTGACCACACCGACCGGCCAGGTCACCCAGCGGCTCGGCACCCGCATCAGCAGCGCCCACACCAGGCCGAGGCCGAAGGAGACCAGCGAGCCGAGGACGAGGATCTGCAGGGTGACCAGCAGGCCGTCCCAGAAGTGCGGCATGAAGTCGGAGACCGCGCTCCAGTCCCATTTCACGCCACACCACTTCCCTCGGGCACGCGCACGGCCGCCGTCTTCTTCCGCGGCGCCTTTCCGACGCCAGCCTTCAGCTTCTTCTCCAGACCGCGCATCACCCGGGTGAGCAGGAAGGCGATCACGAAGTAGATCAGCAGGATGTACGTGTAGATCTCCGCGCTCTCCTGCAGCGCCAGGCGCACCAGGTTGCCGCTGAAGGCCAGGTCACCCATGCCCATGATCGACACCAGGGCGGTGCCCTTGAGCAGTTCGATGAGCAGGTTGGAGAAGGGCGGGATCATCTCAGGCACCGCCTGCGGCAGCAGGATCAGCCTCATCCGCTGCCAGGGCGTGAAGCTGAGAGCGATGCCGCCCTCCTTCTGCGCCGGGTCGACCGCGCCGAGCGCGCCGCGCACGATCTCGGAGCCGTACGCCCCGTAGGTCAGGCCGAGGGCCAGCGTGCCCGCCCACATCGGCACCAGCTGCCAGCCGAAGGCCGGGGGCAGCACGAAGAAGACCCAGAAGATCATCACCAGCGCGGAGGTCCCGCGGAACACCTCGGTGTAGAAGCCCGCGAGGAAGCGGACGATCCACAGCCGGTGGGTGCGCGCGATGCCGACCACGAAGGAGACGGCCGCCGCGAGCAGCGAGCTGAAGAAGAGCAGCTGGACGGTGACCCAGACGCCCCGGAGTACGAGTTCCCACAGTCCCGAGGTCATCCGCCGCAGAGCTCCTTCGCGGTCAGATCGGTCATCTCGTTCTGGGTGAAACCGAAGGGCTTGAGGATGCGCAGCAGTTCGCCGCTCTTCTTGAGCTTTTGCAGCTCGACGTTGAACGCGTCCCGCAGGTTGGTCTCGTCCGGGCGGAAGGCGAAACCGCCGCCGTCGACGTGCGGCTTGCCGTCGACGAGCGGGGCGAACGCCTCGGTCGCCTCCGCCTTGCTGGACTTCTTCACCACTTCACGGACCGTCAGGGCGGTGCCCGCGAAGACGTCCACGCGCCCGGCCTCGACGGCGTTGAGACCGGCCACCTGGTCGGGGACGATCAGGATGTCGCTCTCCTTGTACCCGTGCTCCACCGCGTAGGCGATCTCCGCGTAGCCGGTGCCGGTGGCGAACTTGGCCTTCTTCTCGACGACGTCCCGGTAGTTGCGCAGTCCGAGCGGGTTGCCCTTGCGCACGATGTACGCGTCGAGCATCTGGTAGTCCGGGTCGGAGAAGATGACCTGCTCGCAACGGTCGGCGTTGATGTACATCCCGGCCGCCACGACGTCGAACTGCTGGGACGCGAGGCCCGGGATGAGGGAGCCGAACTCCGTCGGCACGGGCTGCACCCGGTCCACACCGAGCCGCTTGAAGATGACCTTCGCCAGCTCGGGCGCCTCGCCCGTCAGCTCGCCGTTCTTGTCGATGTACCCGAAGGGGACCTCGCCCGCGATGCCGAGCCGGGCCACACCCTGGGCCCGCAGCCGGCCGAGCAGGTCGCCCCCCTTCACGTCGGACGCGGTGGCCACCCGCGAGCAGCCGGCCGCTCCCAGTGCGCCGAGCGCCGCGACCCCCGCGAGCAGCGACCGGCGAGTGGGCCCGGCTGTTCTGGGCCTTTGGTCGGATATACCCCATGGAGGGGTTCTGTGTGGTGGAGCCATGGGCGCGCAGCTACCCGAAGCCGGGCAGGTTATGCCGATCTTTTTCGGTCCGATACCTCGGTCCGGCACCCTTGACCGCAGGGCCGCGGGGCACTGCCATGGAGGCATGGCTGATCGCTACATCGAAGTCTCGCTGGTCAAGCGTGGAATCACCTGCACGGCCCAACTGCTCGACGACCGGGCCCCGATCACCTGCGCGGCCGTCTGGGACGCGCTCCCCCTCGGCAGCGACGTGTATCACGCCAAATACGCGCGCAACGAGATCTACGCCCTTTTCCCGCCCTTCGCGGCATCCGAACCACCACTGGAGAACCCGACGGTAACGCCCATCCCGGGCGACCTGTGTTATTTCGCCTTCGCGGGAGCCGAGTTGGGCACGAAGGCGTACGGCTACGACCGCGAGGTCCGGCCCGGCACCACCCTCGTCGACCTCGCCCTCTTCTACGAGCGCAACAACCTGCTCCTCAACGGCGACGTGGGCTGGGTCCCCGGCACCGTCTGGGGGCGCATCACCGAGGGCCTCGACGCCATGGCCGAGGCCTGCAACGACCTGTGGCGCACGGGCGCGGCGGGAGAGACGCTCAGCTTCCGCCGGGCAGGGTAACCACCTCGGCCACCGCTGCGGGCAGTCGTGCCTCCCCAGTGCCTGAACGGCCTGGGAGGCACCCCCAGGGCGGCACGGGTGGGCGGTGGGGGCACCTCCCGCTCGAGTGAAGCCGAGAGTGGGGAGGCACCCCGCAACGCCGGGCCACGCGCCCCCACCCGCGCCCGCCTCCACGCGGGTCACCAGCCGACCGACGTACCCCCCTCGTACAGCGCGTGCGCCGCCCGCAGCACCAGATCGTCCCGGTGCCGCGCCGCGACGATCTGCACCCCGACGGGCAGGCCGTCTCCGTCCACCCCGGCAGGGACGGTGCAGGCCGGCTGCTGCGTCAGGTTGAACGGATACGTGAACGGCGTCCACCCCGTCCACCGCCGGTACCCCGCCCCCTTCGGCACCTCCACCCCCGCCTCGAACGCCGTGATCGGCAGCGTCGGCGTCACCAGCAGGTCGTACTCCTCGTGGAAGCGGCCCATCCGCCGCCCCAGCTCCATCCGTACGTCCACCGCCGCCAGGTACTCGAGCGCCGAGTACCGCGCCCCCGCCCCGACGATCTCCCGCAGCCCCGGATCGAGCAGCTCCCGCTGTCCCGTCCGCAGGTGCTGCACCACCCGCGCCGCCCCGCTGAACCACAGGGTGTGGAAGGCGTCCACCGGATCCGTGAAGTCGGGATCTGCCTCCGTCACGTACGCGCCGAGACCCGCCAGCCGCTCCACCGCCCGCCGCACCGCCCCCGCCACCGCCGGACGCACCGCCACCTGCCCGCCCAGCGAGGGCGAGTACGCCACCCGCAGTCCCCGCACCCCGCCCGGCAGCGCCTCGGTGAACGACCCCGGCGCCGGGCCCAGCGCCGACCAGTCGCGGGCGTCCGGGGTGCCGATGACGTCCAGCATCAGCGCGGCGTCCGCCGCGTCCCGCGTGATCGGACCGACGTGCGCGAGGGTGCCGAACGCGCTCGCCGGGTACAGCGGCACCCGCCCGTACGTCGGTTTCAGGCCGAAGACGCCGCAGAACGACGCCGGGATGCGCACGCTGCCGCCGCCGTCGGTGCCGAGCGCCAGCGGCCCCGCCCCGAGCGCCACGGCCGCCGCCGCGCCCCCGCTGGAACCGCCCGCCGTACGGGACGGGTCGTGCGGGTTGCGGGTCACGCCGGACAGGGGCGAGTCGGTCACGCCCTTCCAGCCGTACTCGGGCGTCGTGGTCTTGCCGACGAAGACCGCGCCGTGCTCCCGCAGCCGCGCCACGGACGGCGCGTCCTCGTCCCAGGGGCCGTCCGGCGAGACGGCCCGCGAGCCGCGCAGGGTCGGCTCGCCGCGGGTCAGCAGGATGTCCTTCACCGTGACCGGCACCCCGTCGAGCCGCCCGCACGGCTCCCCGCGGCGCCACCGCTCCTCGGACCGCCGGGCCCGGTCCAGCGCCTCCTCACCGGTCAGCCGGACGAAGGCGTTCACCTCCGGCTGGATCCGCTCGGCCCGTTCCAGGACCGCCCGGGTGGCCTCCACGGGGCTGAACGCGCCCTCGCGGTAGCCCTCGACGAGCTGTACGGCGGTCAGTTCGGTGAGGTCGGTCATGCAGCACCCTCCCGCAGGTCTGGGACGTCGGCCCGGGCGGCGACGTCAGTGTCCGGGCACGTATCCGCGCTTCTTGTCGACCACGTTGGCCAGCGGTCCGCCCGCCGCCCAGCTTTCGAACAACTCCACGAACTGGGCGCCCAGTTCGTCCCGCCAGCCGACCGTGTCCCCGCTCATGTGCGGCGAGACGATCAGATCCGGCACCCGCCACAGCGCGCTGTCCGGGGCGAGCGGCTCGTGGTTCAGCACGTCCAGCGCCGCGCCCGCGATCCGGCGCGCGGTCAGCGCCTCCACCAGGTCGTCCTCGACGACCAGTTGGCCCCGCCCCACGTTCACGAACCGGGCCGAGGGCCGCATCAGCCCGAAGCGCCGGGCGTCGAACATGCCGCGGGTGTCGTCGGTGAGCGGAGCCGCCGCCACCACCCAGTCGGCCCCGGCGAGCAGCCGGTCCAGCTCGTCGGTCCCGTGGACGCCGGGGCGCGCGGTGCGGCCGACCAGCGCGGTGGTGATGCCGAGCGCCTCCAGCGTCCGCGCGACCGCCCGGCCGATCGGACCGGAGCCCACCACGCAGGCGCGCGTCCCGGCCACCCGCGTCGACTCGCGGTGGCGCCAGGTCCGCTCGCCCTGCAGGCGCAGCGTCGTGGGCAGGTCCTTGGCCATCGCCAGGACCAGTGCGGCGACGTACTCGGCGATCGGCTGGTCGAAGACGCCGCGGGCGTTGGTCACCACCGTGTCCGACCCGGCCAGCTCCGGGCACATCAGGTGGTCCACGCCGGCGCTCGCCGTGTGCACCCAGCGCGGACGCGGGCCGTCGCCGGGCCACGCCTCGCGGACCGCGTGCGAGGTGAAGTCCCACACCAGCAGGACGTCGGCGTGCGGCAGCCGGTCGGCCAGCGTCGCCGGGTCCGCGTGCTCGACGCGGACCCGGCCGGTCAGCCGGCCGAGACGGGGCGGCGGCTCGGCGTCCAGGACGAGGAGCGTCGGCAGGGACGCGGGTGCGGGCGGGGAAGGGGGTGTGGTCATCGGCGGGCCTGTCTCCGGTCGGCGGGGCGGGGGCGGTGCGAGAGGTGACGCGGAAGTTAACCGGCTGTTGACCTGGGAGTGACGAGGACGGATTGACCACGCTCGCACCGCAACCTACCTTCGTCAACACGGCCGTTCTGACGGTGCGTTGCCCTCTGCTTTCCCAGTGTGAGGCCGGTGCGTGCCATGGACATCTCCTTTCTCGGCGGACCAGCTCCGCAACGCGGGGTCGGCGTGGTCGCCCCGTTCGACTTCGCGCTCGATCGCGAGCTGTGGCGATGGGTGCCCGACGACGTGTCGCTCCACATGACGCGGACCCCCTTCGTGCCCGTCGAGGTCAGTCTCGACCTCGCCCGGCTGGTCAGCGAGCACGAGACCCTGGGCGAGGCGGTGCGCACCCTCAACGCCATCGCCCCCGAGGTCGTCGCCTACGCCTGCACCTCGGGCAGCTTCGTCGGCGGCGTCACCGGGGAGCGCGCCATGTGCGAGGCGATGACCTGGGCGGGAGCGGTCCCGTCCGTCACCACCTCCGGCGCCCTGCTCGACGCGCTGACCGAGCTGGGCGTGCGCCGGGTCGCGCTGGTGACCCCGTACACCGTGTCCGTGACCCGGGCGCTGGAGGCGTACGTCGCCGAGGCCGGGGTCACCGTCGCCGGCTGCGCCTTCATGGGGCTGACCCGGCACATCTGGAAGGTCCCGTACCGAGACGTGGCCGCCATGGCACGCCGGGCCGTGCCCGCGCCCGGGGCGGCCGACGCCCTGTTCATCTCCTGCACCAACCTCCCCACCTACGACGTCATCCCGCAGCTGGAGGCCGAGCTGCGCATACCGGTGATCTCGGCCAACCAAGTGACGATGTGGGCGGCCCTGCGCCGACTGGGTACTCCTGCGGTGGGGCCGTACCAGGCGCTGACCGACCCGGCTGCCCGGACCGGCCCCGCGGCGACGGGCGTGGCCGGTCCCGCGGTGGTGGGACCCGCCGGTCCCGTCGACCCCGCGGTGGCCGGTCCGGTCGGACCCGCGGCCGCGGACATGCCGGGCGTCGGTGACGTCCCGGACACGGAACAGCAGCAGGAAGGGTGGACATGACAGCACTGGGATTCCTGTACCCGGGCCACTCCGGCGAGGACGACTACCCACGCATCGAGCAGCTCCTGGGCAGCGACATCCGGGTGGACCTGGTGCACACGGACATCGGCGAGGACGCCCACCGGGTGGACGCGCTGCTGGAGATGGGCTCGCCGCAGCGACTGGAGGCGGGCGTGGCCGAACTGCGGCTGGCCGGCGCCGACGCCGTGGTGTGGGCCTGCACCAGCGGCAGCTTCGTGCACGGCTGGGAGGGCGCCCACGAACAGGTGCGCGCCCTGGCCCAGGCGGCGGGCCTGCCGGCCTCGTCCACCTCCTTCGCCTTCGTGCACGCGGCGAAGGAGATCGGTGCCCGGCGGGTCTCGGTCGGAGCGACCTACCCGGACGACGTGGCCCGGCTCTTCGCGGACTTCCTCGGCGCCGCCGGCGTCGAGGTCGCCGACGTCGTCAGCTCGGGCATCGTCACCGCCGCGGAGGTCGGCACCTGGACCGAGGAGGAGGTGCTGGCCCTGGCCCGCGCCGCCGACCGCCCGGACGCCGAGGCGGTGCTCCTGCCGGACACCGCGCTGCACACGGCGGCCCACATCCCGGCCCTGGAGAAGGAGCTGGGCAAGCCGGTGCTCACCGCGAACCAGGTCACCGTCTGGGAGGGCCTGCGCCTGGCCGACCGCCGGGTCAACGCCCCGGAACTGGGCGTGCTCTTCACGCGGGAGCCGGTGGTGCAGGCCTGAGGAGGTCCGAGCAGGTCCGAGACGGAAAGAACCCCGGCCCCGCGTGAGCGGGACCGGGGTTCTCGTCGAGCGCTGGGCAGGCCTTGCACCTGCATTTCCCCACGGGAAGTGGGGCGTCTTTCCTTGGACCACCAACGCATCGCCCGCCGCGGGAGGTTGACCTCCGTGATCAGGCAGGATGATCGTACCGCAGCTCCGGCCGGGGCGCACATCGGCGGGGCCGCGCGTCGGCGGAGAGCGTGGGGGCGGGGTCCGGTGCGGCCTCTCCGCGCGATCACCTTGTTCATGTAGACGGACAACAGCCGGAATACTGAACGTGTCTGAACCCTTGTCAGGCCTCAGGGTGCACCCTATTGTCACGCCGAGAAAGCGCTTTCCCGTCATGTTGTTTGACGTGATCACGACATGACTTCCGTTCCGGCATGTGAAGGCGAATGGGGAGACCGAGAATGAGACGACCAGTCGCGCTGCGACTCCAAGCGGCACTGGGCACGCTGGCCCTCGCGGCCGCGGCCGGTGTGGTGCTGACGATGCCCGAGGCGGCGGCCGCGGCCGGCGGCGCCACCGGCTACGCGACCCAGAACGGCGGCACGACCGGCGGCGCGGGCGGGCAGACCGTCCGGGCCACCACCGGCACCGCGATCCACCAGGCCCTGTGCGGCCGGGCCAGCAGCAGCACCCCGATCGTCATCGAGGTCGAGGGCACCATCAACCACGGCAACACCAGCAAGGTGTCGGGCGGCAGCTGCAGCACCGCGGCCGACAAGATCGAGCTGAAGCAGGTCAGCAACATCACGATCGTCGGTGTCGGAAGCGGCGCCGTCTTCGACCAAC
This sequence comes from Streptomyces sp. BK208, assembly GCF_004364245.1. Taxonomy (GTDB): domain Bacteria; phylum Actinomycetota; class Actinomycetes; order Streptomycetales; family Streptomycetaceae; genus Streptomyces. The sequence goes on from NZ_SOAV01000002.1 coordinate 224,998, forward strand.
TGGGCATCCACATCCGCGAGTCCAGCAACATCGTGATCCAGAACGTGACCGTCCGGAACGTCAAGAAGTCCGGCTCGCCCACCTCCAACGGCGGCGACGCCATCGGCATGGAGAGCGACGTCCGCAACGTCTGGGTCGACCACTCCACGCTGGAGGCCTCGGGCGGGGAGTCGGAGGGCTACGACGGCCTCTTCGACATGAAGGACAACACCCAGTACGTGACCCTGTCCTACAGCGTCCTGCGCAACTCGGGCCGCGGCGGGCTCATCGGCTCCAGCGAGAGCGACCGCTCCAACGGCTACGTCACCTTCCACCACAACCTGTACCAGAACATCGATTCCCGCACGCCCCTGCTGCGCGGCGGGATCGCCCACATGTACAACAACCACTACAAGAACCTGAACGAGTCCGGGATCAACTCCCGCGCGGGCGCCAAGGCGAAGGTGGACAACAACTACTTCGAGGACTCCAAGGACGTCCTCGGCACCTTCTACACCGACCAGGCCGGCACCTGGCAGGTCAGCGGCAACATCTTCGACAACGTGACCTGGTCCGAGCCGGGCGAGGACAGCAACCCGGCCGGTCCGAACCCGCAGTCCAACACCACGGTGTCCGTCCCGTACTCCTACACCCTCGACGCCGCTTCCTGCGTGCCCTCCGTGGTGAGCGCCACGGCGGGCGCGAACAAGGGCCTCAAGGTGTCGGACGGCAGCTGCACGCCGCAGAGCCCGGACCCGACCGACCCCACCGACCCGGACCCGACCGACCCGACGGACCCGGACCCGACCGACCCGCCGAGCGGCACCAACCTGAGCATCGGGGCCGGCGCCGACGGATCGTCCAAGGCGAGCGGCACCAGCTACGGCAACGTGCGCGACGGTGACCTGAGCACGTACTGGTCCCCGGCCGGCACGACCGGCTCGATCTCCGTCAAGTGGTCCTCCGTCACCACCGTCTCCAAGGTCAACATCCGGGAGGCGGCGGGATCCGCGGGCACCATCGGCTCCTACCGGGTCCTCAACCGCGACACCGGCGCCGTGCTGGCCTCCGGCAGCGGAGCCGGCGTGATCGGCTTCTCCCCGGTCTCGCTGGAGAAGATCACCTTCGAGATCACCGGCGCCTCGGGCACCCCGAAGATCGCCGAGTTCGAGACGTACGCCGGCTGACACGGCCGGGAGGGCGGGGTGTGTCCGGGCAGCGGTGCCGGACACACCCCGCCCTCTTGCGCGGGCGCGGGACAATGGACGGTGGCCCACTCCACCGGAGCGCCCCCGCACCCGGGGCGGGCCGCGTCGTGACGTACGAGGAGGAGAAGACATGGCGGAGCCCACGCCGCGTCGGAACGAACCGCGGCTACGCCCCGCGCCCCTGCTCTTCGAGCCGGCGGAGGCGGCCGCCGATCCCGAGCACTTCTTCGACCTCGAGTCGATCGACGACCCCCGGGCCCTGCTGGAGCGCGCCACCGAGCTGACCCACGCCTTCCGGGCGGCGGCGGACCGGGCGACGGAGTTCCAGGCGGTCGCGGCGGCGCAGCTGGCCGACCCGAGGCGGTTCGACCGGCTGACGACGGCCGACATCGCCGAACGGGCCGAGTGGACCGAGGACTACGCCAAGAAGATGGTCGAGTTCGGGCGCGACCTGATGCGCGGCGAACCGGCCGGGTGAGCCGGCCGCTCCCCGAACAGGTGGCCGGACAGTCGTGGTCGCATATGCCAGGAGGGTGGGCAAGATACCCCCTCACCGGTCCCGTCGTCGCGATTTCCGGCAACTCCACGGAGTGGTCCCCTCACGTTCGGTAGATCTGTGCGGCATGAGCAGCACACGCAACGCCGCGCCCCACGTCTCCGACGTCACCTCGGACGGTGCCGCCTGGCTGGCGTCCGCCGGCGCGTACCCGCGCAGCACGCTCGCGCTCTGGGAGGAGCGGCCCGAGGCCCCGATCGTCCTGCCCTGCGGCTCCGCCTTCGACGTGGTGAGCGCCCCCGCGATCTTCGGCCGCCGGATGCTGGACCGGCTGTGGGACGACGGCCCGGGGTCGGGACCGGTGGCGGAGTTCCGCGGCCGGATGCTGCTGTTCGCCGCGCCGGGCACCGCCCAGCGCCTGCCCTCGCTCCTCGACTGGGAGGAGTGGGGTGCCCGCGGCCGCCGGGGAGGCCGTACGGGCGCGGTGCCGCCGCTGCTGTGCCACGGTGCCGGGGACGCGGTGACCGTCCCGGCCCCCGCGGGTGCGCCCTCGCGCACCGGGTCCCGCTGGCTGGTGGCCCCGGACACCCGCCAGCCGTGGCTGCCCGGCCCGGAGATCCTGCTCTGGGCGGCCGTGCGGGCGGCCCGCGCGGCCGTGCGGATTTCGATTTTTCCTCCCCCCGACCAGGGTGCTAAGGTCTACGACGTCAGCAGGCGCCGCTAGCTCAGTTGGTTAGAGCAGCTGACTCTTAATCAGCGGGTCCGGGGTTCGAGTCCCTGGCGGCGCACGTTGGCGATGGCGAGGCATGTTCGCGGAAAGCGCGAACCGGTCTCGCCATCGTTGTTTTTGCGCGGCTTCGCCGCGCGTTGTGGGGGCTTCGCCACCCACACCCCCCTCGCGCGGTGACCCGGGGTGGTGGGCTCGCGCAGGGGGCTGCGTGGTCCGGGGCCTGGTTCGCGTGGGTGTCGCCCGGCCGTGGGCGGGGGCCTGATTCGCGTGGGTGTCGCCCGGCCGTGGGCGGGGGCCTGATTCGCGTGGGTGGTGCCGCGGGCTGTGGGGCTGAGCTGGCCCGGATGTCGCCCCTGTGGCCGGGTGCATCGGCTCGGGCGGGGGTCCGTGGGGTCCGGGGGGGCCGGGGACGGGCGGTCAGCCCGGGGTGTGCGGGTCAGCCGGGTGTGATCTGTACGGTCCAGGCGCCCGACTCCGTGCGGCCCTGGACCTCCACCCGTACGCCGTCGCCGGGCACCGTGAAGCTCTCGCCGAGGCCCACCGGCGCGTCGGCGAGCGGCGGGTAGACCGAGTCGGCCCAGCAGGCCTCGGTGCCCGGGTGGGCGTCGACCACCTCGATCGGTCCGCCGCCCGACTCCGCCCCGCTGTGCACCCGGTACACCAGCACCCCCGCCCGGCAGGCGGAGGCGTCGTTGCCGACCGGCGTGCGCACCTCGAAGGCGAGGACGCTGCCCGAGCCGGTGCGCACCACCGCCAGTTTGGTGCCCCGCCCGAGGCCGAAGGCCGGCGCCCCGGCGGCGTCGGCCAGCTCCACCCCCGGCCCCGCCGCCAGCGGCTCCAGCGTCAGCCGGGTCGGCCCGCTGCCCCGTACGCACGCCACCTGCCGGGGCTGCAGCCAGCCCAGCTTCCACTTGTGCCAGCCGAACATGTCCGGAGCCAGACCGAACTGGCTGCCCATCAGATCCCAGTCGCCGACGTGCGTGTCCCAGTCGCCCTCGCCGTCGGCCGGCCGGTGGTACAGGTCGGGCAGGTCGAAGACGTGGCCCGTCTCGTGCGCCAGGACCAGCCGGTCCGGCGGGTGGTTCTCGAAGACCGTGACGACCCGCCGGATGTCCGTGCCGTCCGCTCGCAGCGGGGTGTCCAGGTTGACGACCTTCGTGGCGTCGGAGTCCACCCCGGGCGCGTCCGGGTCGGCGACGAAGTAGACGACGTCGTACCGCGAGAAGTCGACGTGCCGGTCGGCCGCGGCCAGCGCGTCGCGCAGGTAGGCGGCCCGGTGCTCGGGGCCCCAGTCGCGCCGTATGGCGTACGACGTCGACGGGCTCGGCATCCGGATCCAGTCCCGCTGCGGGTGCGGGCGGAGGGCGAAGGCACCGTAGGAGGCGCGCCGGAAGAAGTCACCGGTGGCCGGGAAATGGTCGGCGACGAGGTCGGCCGGCGCGGTCAGCGGCTGCGAGTCGGGGAAGGACAGGAACACGATCACCGCGTCCAGCGTGCGGGCCGGTCGAGGATAGGCCGCGTTCCAGGTGTCCAGGCCCTCCGAGTGGTGCACGTCGGTGCGCCGGAGCGCGCACGGCGCCGGTGAGAAGGGCTCGGCGACCGAGGGGGCGGTGATCAGGGAGGTCGCGGCGAGCGCCGACATCGTGGTGCACACCGCGGCGGTGCTGCGCAGCCTGGTCCGGGAGAACTGGCGCGGCACATGTACCTCCGGACGCGGTTGACGGGACACCGCACCCAGCTTGTGCATGATTGTCGTATTACGACCTGTTCGCCTACATCGGATGGGTGAGCCGGCCGGGATTTCGACGGAGTTCGCCCGCCCGACATTCCGAAGACACTCACGGAACGTCACAACTGGTCGGAGGGGTGACGGACCCGTCCAGGTGTGAGCAGAAACGATCTGTCGGAGGAGCCGCCCGGTCCGGAAAGCGGAACGGCGGCTGGAAGGGCCCGGTGTCAGCCTCTATGATCGGCACACTTTCCTGCACGAACAGAGCACGAACAGAGATCGAGGCACTGCGGGAGCGAGCGGTGAACGGAACCTCCGAAGGGCCGGCGCCCGCGGTAGACCTCAGCCCAACGGTCATCACAGAGAGTGACGGCGCTCTGGCTCCTCGTGCCGGACGTGCGGAGCCCCCGGCCTACCGGTCGGTGTTCACCACGGCCCCGCTCGCCATGGCCCTGGTCGACCCCGAAGGCCTCGTCGTCAGCGCCAACGACACGCTGGGCACCCTGCTCGGCACCGACCCGGCGGCGCTGACCGGCTCGGTCGCCGCCGACCTCGTCGACCTTGCCTCCGACGCCGGCACCTGGCACGCGTACCGCGAGGTGCTGCGCGGCCACCGGCCCCGGCTGCGCTGCACCAGACGGCTCAAGCGGGCCGACGGGCACTCCCTGTGGGCGCAGGTGACGGTCGAGCCGCTGGCCGGTCCGGGGGACTCCGGGGACGGGGACGCCCCGGGGCTGCTGCTCTCCGTCGTCGACGTCAGTGCCCGGCGGGAGCTGCAGGCCAGGCTGCGCCACCTCCAGATGCACGACCCGGTGACCCGGCTGCCCAACCGCGCGCTGTTCTTCGAACGCCTCACCGCCGCGCTGGAGGCGGAGTCCTACGAGCACGGCGGCACCGGCCGGATCGGCGTGTGCTACCTGGACCTGGACGGGTTCAAGGCCGTCAACGACACCCACGGTCACCGGGTCGGCGACCGCCTACTCGCCGCCGTGGCCGAACGGCTGACGCGGTGCGCGGAGGAGGCCGCCGGCGCCCGCTCCGGCGCGCCCCTGGTGGCCCGGCTCGGCGGCGACGAGTTCGCCCTCCTGGTGGAGGACTCCACCGGCACCGAGCAGCTGGCCGACCTGGCCGGGGCGGTCCTGGCGGCCCTCCAGCCGCCGTTCGAACTCGCCGACCGGTGCCTGTCGGTCACCGCCTCGGTCGGCGTCGTCGAGCGGCACACCGCGGGCACCACGCCCACCGCCCTGATGCAGGCCGCCGACACGACCCTGTACTGGGCCAAGGCGGACGGCCGGGCCCGCTGGACCCTCTTCGACCCCGAGCGCAACGCCAGCCGCATGACCCGCCAGGCACTGGCGGCCACCCTGCGTCCGGCCATCGATCGCGGCGAGTTCGCCCTCGAGTACCAGCCGCTGGTCGGCATGGAGGACGGCCGGGTGCGGGGCGTCGAGGCGCTCATCCGCTGGAACCACCCGCAGTTCGGCGTGCTGGCGCCGAATCGGTTCATCGCACTGGCGGAGGAGGATGGCTCGATCGTTCCCCTCGGCCGCTGGATCCTGCGCACCGCCTGCCGGCAGGCCCGCCGCTGGCAGCTGGCCCATCCCGGGGAGCCGCCGATCTTCGTCAGCGTCAACGTGGCGGTCCGCCAGGTCTGGGACTCCGACCTGGTGGCGGACGTCGCCCACACCCTGGAGGAGACGGGCCTGGCGCCCCACCTGCTCCAGCTGGAGCTGACGGAGTCGGCGGTGATGGGCTCGGCCGGGCGCCCGCTCGAGGTCCTCAAGGCGCTCAGCGACATGGGCGTCCACATCGCCATCGACGACTTCGGCACCGGCTACTCGAACCTGGCCTACCTCAGCCGGCTGCCGGTCTCGGTGCTGAAACTGGACGGCGCGTTCGTACGGGGCTTCCAGTACGACGGTGCGGCGGGCGGCGCGGCCTCGGACGGGGCCGTCTCCGCGGGCACCGGGGCCGGTGCCGCCAGCCCGGCCGACGAGGTCATCGTCGAGGCGATGGTCCAGCTCGCCCACCGTCTCGGCCTGACCGTCACCGCCGAGTGCGTGGAGACCTCGGACCAGGCGACCCGCCTGCGCCGCATCGGCTGCGACACCGGCCAGGGCTGGCTCTACTCCCGGCCGGTGGCGCCGGACCGCATCTCCGCGCTGCTGGACTCCGCCGGGACCGGCCCGGCCGCGGGTCAGGCCGGCGTCGGCAACCCGTAGGCGTCGGCGATCAGCTCGTAGGAGCGCAGCCGTACGTCGCCGCCGTGCGCGTTGGCGGTGAGCATCAGCTCGTCGGCGCCGGTGCGCTTCTGCAGGTCGTCGAGGCCGGCTCGGACCTCGTCGGCGGTGCCGTGGATGACGTTGGCGTTCCAGGACCGGATGAAGTCCTCCTCCATCGGGCTGAAGGCGTACGCCTCCGCCTCCTCGGGCGTCGGCACCAGCCCCGGGCGTCCGGTGCGCAGCCGGACCATGTTCAGCGCGGCGGCCAGCACCTGCCGCCGTGCCTCCTTCTCGTCGTCGGTCGCGAGCGCGGAGACGCCGATGAGGGCGTAGGGCGCGTCCAGGACGGCCGACGGCCGGAAGGACTCGCGGTACAGGTCCAGCGCCGGGACCGTGTTCTGCGCCGAGAAGTGGTGCGCGAAGGCGAACGGCAGCCCGAGGGTGCCGGCCAGCCGCGCGCTGAACCCGGACGAACCGAGCAGCCACACCGGCGGCCGGTGCGCCGACTGCACGCCCCCGGGCGAGGTGGCCTGCACGGGCCCCGGCACGGCGTGGATGCGGGCGTAGGGGTGCCCGTCGGGGAAGTCGTCGTCCAGGAACCGGATCAGCTCGGCGAGCTGCTGCGGGAAGTCGTCGGCGCCCTCGTTCAGCCGGTCGGTACGGCGCAGGGCGGCGGCGGTGGCCCCGTCCGTGCCGGGCGCCCGGCCGAGACCGAGGTCGACGCGCCCCGGCGCCATCGCCTCCAGCGTCCCGAACTGCTCCGCGATGACCAGCGGCGCGTGGTTGGGCAGCATCACGCCGCCGGACCCGAGCCGGATGCGGTCGGTGTGGGCGGCGAGGTGGGCGAGGATCACCGCGGGGGAGGAGGAGGCGACGCCGGGCATGGAGTGGTGCTCGGCGACCCAGTACCGGTGGTAGCCGCGGTGCTCCGCGAGGCGCGCGATGTCCACGCTGGTGCGCAGGGCGTCGGTGGCGGTGCGGCCCGCGCCGACGGTCACCAGGTCCAGTACGGAGAGGGGGACGGGAGCGGTGCCGTGGGCGGTGCCCCGGATCTCCTCTGCGGCGTCTGCGGGCATGGTGGGGTGCCTCCTGTGATCGGCGTGGTCGTACGCGTGTCGCTGCGCGACGTAACAGGAGGGGGTCTCCGGTTATTCCCCGGCGGGGTGACGCAGGGCGGTGAGGAAGGCGGCGAAGGCGGGGGTGGGGAAGGTGAGCACGGCTCGGGTGGGGGTCTTGGAGTCGCGGACGGATATCCGGGGGTGGTCCAGGGCGACCTCCACGCAGGCGTTGCCCTCACCGCCGCCGGAGTAGGACGACTTCTGCCACTTGATGGGGGAGGACATGGTTTCCCTCACAGCTCCTTGGCCAGGCCGTGGATGAGGTCGCGTGACCCCTGGTCGCGGCGCGCACCGGGCGCAGGTCCGGGGCCGCCGGTGCGCCTCAGCTCCGGGGCGGGTTCCGCAGGGCGGTGAGGAAGGCGGCGAAGGCGGAGGCGGGGAAGGTGAGCACGGCTCGGGCGGGGGTCTTGGAGTCGCGGACGGATGTCCGGGGGTGGTCCAGGGCGACCTCCACGCAGGCGTTGCCGTCGCCGCTGCCGGAGTAGGAGGACTTCCGCCAGTTGTCGGGGATGGTCACCGAGAGCCTCACAGTTCCTTCGCCAGTCTGCGGATGAAGTCACGGGAACGCTCGGGGGTGAGCGATACCGCCTCCACTCTACGGAAGAGTGTTCGAAAGACATCCAGCTGCGGTTCCGAGTCGATGAGCAGCGTGCCGTGGGGGCCGTCGCGCACCACGGTGTCCAGCCGCGGGACGTCACCGCCCGCGTAGACCATGTCGGCTGTGACGTCGGCGAACTCCTCCAGATCGAAAGGGATGACGCGCAACGTCACGTGCTCTGCCTCGGAGAACTCCAGGATGTGCGCGAGCTGAGAACGAGAGGTGGCGCGACCTCCGACTCGGATGCGCAATGCCGCTTCGTGGACGAGGGCTTCGTACGGGATCGGCCGCTGGCCTTCGAGGATCTCGCGTCGCTGCATCCGGTGGCGGACGCGCAAGTCCAGCTCGTCCTGCGGAAGCTCGGGCACTCGCCGCGAGAAGAGTGCTCGGGCGTAGTCCTCGATCTGAAGGAGCCCTGGTACGTGCAGGAAGTCCACGTCCCAGCGGAAGGTGGCATGGTGCTCCAGCTCCGCCAGGTCCAGGAACGGCGTGGGCAAACGGTTTCGGTACTCCTCCCACCAGCCGCGCGTCCTGTCGGTCGCCATCGCCACCAAGGCGTTGACCAAGTCCTCGTCGGTGCAGGCGTAGTGCGCGGCCAGGCGGCGTAGGCGCTGTTCACTCACGCCTGTTGTGCCGGACTCGATCTGGCTGATCTGCACTGAGTTGACGCTGAGGAGGGCTGCCGCCTCGCGGGCGCTGAGGGACGAGGCTTCGCGCAGCCTGCGCAGCTCTACCGCCAAGCGCAACTGTCGTGCCGTCGCTACGCGCTTGGTTCCCATGCTCGTGCCCCCTGCTCAACGCGCCCGGTTCTGCTCCTCGTTCGGGTGTCAGATTACGCGACGGGCTTGCGTGCCATTAATTCTAAGGTCTACCGTCGGTGGCGCGAAGAACACGCACTGCAACTGCCTGTGGCGGAAGCGCACCGTTTTGCCCTGTCATGGCAAGGCGGCAAAGACACCGGCACGGCACCCACTCGCCCTCACCCTCGAAGGGAACCGCCATGCCCGAAAACGATCCGTGGGAGTACTCCCTCTACATCCCGAACGACCCCAGAGCCGTCACCGTCTGCCGTCGGACTCTGCGGCTGATCCTGACGATGCACGGGCTGATCCGGATGGTCGACCTCGCCGAACTGCTGGCGACGGAGCTGGTGTCCAATGCCGTGCGGCACACCAAGGGGCCCGCCGCGCTGCGGGTTCGCTGGTCCGGGAACGGAGTGCTCCGGCTCGGTGCCTGGGATGCGGATCCCTCGCCGCCGGAGCCGCCGCAGCCGTTCGACCGGGCCGTGGAGCGGGAGGACGGGCGGGGGCTTGCGCTGGTCCGGGCGTGTGCGGACGTGTGGGGGTGGCAGCCGCTGGCCCGCGAGGGGAACAGGGGTAAGTACGTGTGGTGCGAGCTGGGGGCCGCTTGACGGGCCGGTCAGCGGATGACGCGGTGGCGGAGGTAGGTCACGTGTGAGCCGAACGTGCGGTGCTCGACGAGTTCGAGGTTCACCCGGCGCTCGTGCCGGGGGAAGTACGGGGTGCCGCCGCCGACCAGTACCGGGTGGATCATGGTCCGGTACTCGTCGATCAGGTCGGCCGCGGCGGCCTCGGCGGCGAGGGACGCGCCGCCGATGGCGATGTCGCCGTCGCCGGGCTCGGCCCGCAGGCGCTCGATCTCCTGGGTCACGGTGCCGGAGGCCAGGCGGGTGTTGGTGCCTTGGACCGTCGTCAGCGTCCTGGAGAAGACCACCTTCGGCAGCGCCTTCCACAGCGCGGCCCACTCCAGCTCCGCGGCGCCGAGCGACTCGTCCTCCTCGGCGGTCTCCCAGTACAGCATCGTCTCGTACAGGCGCCGCCCCAGCAGGTGGGCGCCGGCCTCGCGGATCTCGTCCGTCCAGAAGCCGAAGACGTCCGCCTCCGGGTCGCTCCAGTCGATCCCGCCGCTCGCGTCGGCGATGTAGCCGTCGAGGGACACGTTCATCGAATAGGTCACCCTGCGCATCGGAATGCCTCCTCGGTAGCCGCTCGCGTCCGACGGTACGGCCGCCGGGCGGGCGCCGCAGCAGGTGTGACGGATGTCGGGGATGCGGCGCCCGGGCGGAGGAGGCGGACTAGTCGACCGGGGAGACGCGGATGAGGTTGCCGTCCGGGTCCGCGACCACGAAGGTGCGGCCGAAGACCTCGTCGTGGGGTTCCTCCACCACGGTGACGCCCTTGGCGACCCACTCGGCGTGGACGGCGTCGACGGCCGCCGCCGAGCCGGGGACCATGAGGCCGACCTCCGAGGTGCGCGGGGTGCCGGGCGCGACCTGGTCGGCGCGGCCGCTCCAGATGGCGAACAGCACGCCCGGGGCCACCTCGAAGGGGACGTAGCGCGGTGTCGTGATCACGGGCTTGATGTCGAACAGGTCGGAGTAGAAGGCGGTCGCGCGCTCGACGTCGTTGACGTAGACGAGGAAGAGGTTGGGTGCGGACATGGGTATCGGCTCCTTGCGGACGGGCCGGTCGGTTCCGGCCTTCGGTGTCAGCCTCGTCTGCGAACATGACAGAAAGTGTCATGTTCGGGTGAGGAGACTGCCGGATGAGCCGGCCGCAGCGTTTGATCGAGCTTCTGGCGGCGTTGCAGACGCGTCGGCGGACCACCGCCGAGGAGCTGGCCGGGGAGCTGGGGGTCTCGACCAGGACCGTGCTGCGCGACGTGCGGGCGCTCGTCGACGCCGGGATTCCCGTCTTCACCGAGCGGGGCAAGTACGGCGGGATCAGCTTGCTGCCCGGTGACCAGGCCGACCTGTCGAAGCTGACGACCGGTGAGGCGGATCTGCTGCGGGCGGTCGGCCTCGACCTCGAACGGGCCCGTCAGGTCGGCGGCGAGGCGGCCGCCCGGTCGGCGCTGCGCAAGCTCACGCCGCGACGGGCGCTGCCGTCCGTCCGGGGTGAGCTGCCGCTCGCGCTGACGGACGTGATCGCGATCGACAACCGGCCCTGGTTCGAGGACGACGTGCCCCTGATCGACGTCGCGGGGCTGGTCCGGGACGTGCGGACGGCGAAGCGGCTGCGGATCGTCTACCGCAGGAGCGGTGCCCAGTCCGCACGGGAGTCGGTGGTCGATCCCTACGGGCTCGTGCAGCGGGGCGGGCGTTGGTACCTCGTGGCCGACCAGGACGGGCGGCCGCGGATGTTCGCGCTGACCCGGCTTCAGCGGTGGGTCGTGCTCGACGATCCGCGACGACTGCGGGCCGGTGCCGATCTCGCGGGCACCGCCCGGGAGTTGGCGGAGGCGCTGGAGGGTGCGGGGCGGGTGCTGGTCACCGCGCGCGTCGACGCCGGGAGCCTGGACCTCGCCCGGCGGATCCTGGGGGCCCGGCTCCGGACGGTGGGCGACGCGGGGGAGCCGGGGGAGGACGGGCGGGTCGAGGTGACCGTGGCGTACCGGGGGATCGACGGGGTGCGGCAGCTGCTCCAGTTCGGCGAGCACATCGAGGTCGTCGCCCCGGAGGCCGCCCGTCGGCTGATCGAGCGGCTCGCTGCCGGGCTGGCCCGCTCCCATTCCGGCCCGCCGCCGTAGGGCCGGCCGGACCGGCGGGCCGGTCCCGGGGCGTGCCGGTCCCCCTACGGCGCCACGTCCTCCAGGGCGCGGCCGCTGGTCTCCTCCGCCCAGGCCGCCGCCGTCAGGGAGCCCGCGACGGCGACGACGGCCAGGGTCACGAACACCGTGCCGACCGCGCCCCCGGCGTAGATGGCGCCCACGACGATCGGGCCGAGGATGACGCCCAGGCGGTTCATCGCGCCGCCCACGCTGGAGCCCAGTGCCCTGATCCGGGTGGGGAACAGCTCGGGCGTGTACAGGTAGAGGCAGATGTTGGAGCCGAAGAGGAAGACGGCGGCGAGTGACGTCCAGGCCAGGACGCCGCCCGCCGAGTCGCCCCCGGTCAGGCCCAGCAGGAGCAGGCACAGGGCCGCCGCCGCCATGCACCAGGTCACTGTGGCGCGGCGGCCGGCCCGGTCGACCGTGAGGGCCACGAGCAGACAGCCGGCCAGGCCCGCGCAGCTCGTCACCGTCGAGTAGAGCAGCGCCGTGGACAGGTCGAGGCCGAAGTGGTCCTCGTAGATGGTCGGCAGCCAGGACGTGATGCCGTAGTTCGCGAAGTAGCCCGTGAACCACAGGGCGCCGATCACGAGGGTGCGCCTGCCGTAGCGGCCGCTCAGCAGCTCGCGCAGGCCGCCGGTGCCACCGCTGCCCGCGGGCGCGGGGACGGGGCGGGCCGGTGCGGGGTCCGGCAGCGGGGCTCCCGTGATCTTCTCGACCTTCTCCTCGATCGACGCCATCGTCGCCCGCGCCTCCTCGTGCCTGCCGTGGTCGGCGAGCCAGCGCGGCGACTCGGGGACCCAGCGGGCCAGGGCGAAGCACAGCACGCCGGGGACGGCCGCCAGGCCGAACATCCAGCGCCAGCCGAGCAGCGGCACCAGCCAGGCGGCGAGCAGCGCGCCCGCGGTCAGCCCCGCCGGGAACACCAGCTCGTACAGGAGGACGAAGCGGCCGCGCTGGTGGGCGCGGGTGATCTCCGCGATGAAGGTGGCCGCGATCGGCACCTCGCCGCCGATGGCCATGCCCTGGACGAAGCGGAGCGCCATGAAGGGCTCGGGGGAGGTGCACAGGGTCAGGGCCAGGTTGCACAGGCCGGACAGCGCGATGCAGCCGGCGATGACCTTCACCCGGCCGATCCGGTCCGCGAGCCGGCCCGAGACCAGGGCGCCGATCAGCATGCCGACCGAGCCGACGGTCATCAGGGTGGTGACCCGGGTCGTGCCGAGGTGCCACTCGTCGCGCAGCTCGGGCAGCGCGTAGGCGATCAGAAGCTGGTCGAACGCCTCGAAGAACGTGACGGCGCCGACGACCAGCCGGACCATCACCTGCCAGCGGCACAGCGGCAGGCGTTCGAAGCGGGCGCCGATGGCGGCCGCGAGCGCGGCGGAGTCGCCGGTGCCGTCGCTCGGGCCGTCGTCTCGTCGGCCCGGGGTGTCACGGGCTGCGTCGATCGTCATGGGTGGGTCTCCGGATCCCGTGCGTCGGGGAGTGCGCGAGCCCGCACGGAGGGTTCGGGCCGTACGGCACGACGGGGCGGCCGCGTGCCGGCGGCGATGAGGGTAGGAGAGGTGCGGCGACGCCCCACTTATGTAGGCGCTGAATGTCTCAGTGCTTAAGTTCTACCGGTAGCCCGCCGATGTTAGGCAAGCCTTACTCCTGACGTCGTAAAAAATTCCCGGTCCCGGGTCCCTTGCGGTGAAAATAGTTAAGCCCTTAGATTTCTAGTGCTTAGACGCGATGGTCGGGGGCAAGGCCCCTGCCGTGTCAGCGAGTTCCCGCACCGTCCCCTCCCGCCCCTACCGGAGGCCCCCATGCCGCGCATCCCAGCCGACGAGATCCTCATCGCGGGGCAGTGGCGGCGTGGCGCCGGCCTGCCGATCCACACCGTCGACCCGGCCGACGGCGCCGTCCTCACCACCGTCCACGCGGCCTCGCCGGACGACGTGGACGAGGCCGCGCACGCCGCCGCCGCGGCCGCCGCCGCCCCCGAGTGGCGGGAGCTGCCGCCGCACCGCCGGGCCCGCGTCCTGTACCGGATCGGCGACCTGATCGAGGAGCAGGCCGACGACCTGGCCGCGCTCCAGACCGCCGACACCGGCAAGACGCTCGCCGAGACCCGCGCGCTCGCACTGAGCGCCGCCGGCACCTTCCGGTACACGGCCGCCGCGCTGGAGACCGCCGAGGAGGCGCTCCCACCCTCGCGCGGCCCGTACCTCACGATGAGCACCTACGAGCCGATCGGTGTCGTCGGCGCGATCAACCCGTGGAACTCGCCCATCGCCTCCGACGCGCAGAAGGTCGCGCCCGCGCTCGGCGGCGGCAACGCCGTCCTGCTCAAGCCCGCCGAGTGGACGCCGCTGGTCTCCCTCGCGTTCGGCCGCCTCGTCCACCGGGTGCTCAGCGAGGAGGAGTTGCCGACCGCCCTGCTCGCCGTACTGCCGGGCAAGGGCAGTGTGGTCGGCGACGCGATCGTCCGGCATCCGCTGGTCGGCCGGATCGGCTTCACCGGCGGCACCACCACCGGGCGCGCCATCGCCCGCGCGGCCGCCGACAAGCTCGTCCCCGCCTCGCTCGAACTCGGCGGCAAGTCGCCGACGATCGTGCGCGAGGACGCCGACGTCGAACAGGCCCTCGCGGGCGTCATGTACGGGATCTTCTCCTCCAGCGGCCAGTCCTGCATCGCCGGGTCCCGCCTGTTCGTCCACGCCTCGCGGTACGAATCCTTCGTCGGCGAACTGGCCGAGCGGACACGGAGACTGCGCGTCGGCCCCGGCACCTCCCCCGACACCCAGGTCGCGCCGCTCGTCCACCACGCGCACCGCGACGCGGTCGCCGCCGCCGTCGACCGCGCCCGCGAGGAGGGCGGCCGGGTGCTGTGCGGCGGCGCCGCCCCCGAGGGCGAGCGGTACGCGAAGGGCGCCTACTACCTGCCGACCGTCATCGACTCCCTGCCGAACTCCGCCCGCGCCTGTCAGGAGGAGATCTTCGGCCCGGTCCTGGTCGCCCTGCCCTACGACGACGAGGACGAACTGGTCGACCTGGCCAACGACTCCGTCTACGGGCTGGCCTGCGGCATCTGGACCCGCGACGCGCGGGCCGCCTGGCGGCTCGGGCGCCGCGTCCAGGCCGGCACCGTCTGGATCAACACCTACAAGCAGTTCTCCATCTCCACCCCCTTCGGCGGGATGAAGGACTCCGGGCTCGGCATCGAGAAGGGCCGCGACCTGATCCGCGCCTACCAACGGCAGAAGTCCCTGTACTGGGGCACCGACGCCACGCCCCTGCCCTGGGCCAACTGACCCACCCCTAGGGAGACCCCGCCATGAACCAGCCCCCGATCGGCCGCCTGCGCGCCCTGCGCTCGGTCGAGCTGCTCACCCCGAACTTCGCCGACGCCGTCGACTTCTACGAGGAGGTCTGGGGCCTGGAGGTCGTCGAGGCCGAACACAGCGCGAGCTGGCTGCGCGGCACCGGCGAGGAGCACCACGCCCTGCGGCTGACCCGCTCCGACACGATCGGTCTCGGCCGCCTGGTCTTCGCGCTCGGCACCCCGGCCGAGGTGGACCAGGCCGCGCAGCGGCTGCGGGCGCGCGGCATCGCCCTCGTCACCGAACCCGGCCCCCTCGACCAGGTCGGCGGCGGCTACGGACTGCGCTTCCACGACCTCGACGGACGGCTGATCGAACTGTCCGCCGAGACCTGGGCGGTCACCGCGCGCGGCCGGGACGTGTCCCTGCCGGTGGGCGTCACCCACGCCGTCCTCAACACCCCCGACATCGACGCCTCCGTGGCCTTCTACCGCGACGTCCTCGGCATGCGCGTCTCCGACTGGTCCGAGCACCAGATGGCCTTCCTGCGCTGCGGCACCGACCACCACTGCGTCGCCTTCAACCAGGCGCCGTGGGTCTCCCTCAACCACGTGGCCTACGAGATGACGTCCCTGGACCACTTCATGCGCGGCCTCGGCCGGCTCCGCCACCACGGCGTCACCCCCGAGTGGGGACCCGGCCGGCACGGCCCCGGCAACAACACCTTCTCGTACTTCACCGACCCCACCGGCCTGGTGTGCGAGTACACCACCGAGGTCGCCCAGATCGTCGAGGACACCTGGATCTGCAAGGTGTGGCGGCGCACCCCCGAGCTGTCCGACCTGTGGGGGACCGCGGGCCCGCCCTCGCAGCGGATCCGCGCCCACATGGCGGGCACCCCCGACGGCAGCCCGGTCACGGCGCCCGTGGACGCCCGCACCGAACACCCCACCCCCGCCGGCACCGAAGGAGCAGCGGCATGAACGGCGGCACACGCAAGGTCGGCCTCATCGGCTGGGGCGCCATCGGCCGCACCGTCGGCGGCGCACTCGCCGCCGGTCAGATCCCCGGCGCCGAACTCGCCGGCATCGTCGACAACCGCCCCCTCGGCGACGCCGTACCCGCACCCCAGCTCACCGTGGAAGGAGCCCTCGACGCCTGCGACCTGATCGTCGAGGCCGCCGGCCAGGGCGTCGTACGGGAGTGGGGCGAGACGATCCTCGCCTCCGGCACCGACCTGCTCGTGGCCTCCACCGGAGCGCTCACCGACGAGGACCTCGCCAAGCGGCTCCTCGCGGCCGGACCCGGCCGGGTCTACTTCACCGGCGGCGCGGTCGGCGGCCTCGACCTGCTCCAGGCCGTACGGGCCATGGGACCGCTCGGCGAGGTCACCCTGACCACCACCAAGCTGCCGTCCACCCTCGAACAGCCCTGGATGGACGAGGAGACGCTCGCCCGGCTGCGGTCCGCGACCGGCCCCGTGGAGGTCATGGCAGGCACCGCCCGCGACGTACCGGCGAAGTTCCCCCGGTCCACCAACGTCGCCGCCTCCGTGGCCCTCGCGGTAGGTGACCTCGACGCAGTGCGGGTCAGGGTCGTCGCCGACCCGGCGGCGGCGCACACCTCCCACGTCGTCGAGGCGAGCGGGCCGCAGGGCGCGTACCGCTTCGAGGTGCGCCACCTCCCCGACCCCGCCAACCCGGCCACCAGCCAGGTCGTCCCGTACGCCGTGCTGCGCTCGCTCGCGGCCCTGGCCGGACGCCGGGGGCAGATCCTGTGACCGCCCACGACCTGGCCGGCCTGCACCTGGCGGAGACCGGCGGCGACGGGCCGCTGGTGCTGTGCCTGCACGGCATCGGCTCCTCGTCCGCCGCCTTCGCACCGCAGACCGGCGCCCTCGCCGCCGCGGGACACCGGGTCGTCGCCTGGGACGCCCCCGGCTACGGCCGGTCCGCCGACCCGGACGGCGACCTCACCCTCGACGACTACGCCGACACCGCCGCCGCCGTCATCCGCGCCCGCGCCGGCGAGGCACACGTCGTCGGCGTCTCCTGGGGCGGCGTCATCGCCCTGCGGCTCGCCACCCGGCACCCGGACCTCGTCGCCTCCCTCACCGTCGCCGACTCCACCCCCGGCTCCGGCACCAGCCCCGAGAAGGCCGCCGCCATGCGCGCCCGCGTCCCCGAACTGGAGCGCGTCGGCGCACGCGCCTTCGCCGAGGAACGCGGCCCCCGGCTGCTGTCGCAGGACGCACCGCCCGCACTGGTGCGGCGGGTCGTCGACACCATGGCCGACGCGATCCGCCCGGCCGGCTACCGGCAGGCGGCCGAGTCGATGGCCGCCACCGACCTGCGCGGCGAACTCGCCGACGTCACCGCGCCCACCCTCGTCCTGTGCGGGGACCGGGACCGGATCACCGGTCCCGACGCCTCCCAGGTCCTGGCCGGCGGTCTGCACCGGACCGCCTACGTGATCGTCAAGGACGCCGGTCACCTGGCCAACCAGGAGCAGCCCGAGCACTTCAACGCCTGGCTGCTCTCCCACCTCCACATCGTCACCGACACCCGCACCCGGAAGGGCTGATCACCATGCCGCTCACCACCGACGACTACGACAACGGCTCGGACCTCGCCAAGTACACCGACTCCCTGATCGCCACCAAGGCCTCCCGCGAGCCGGACTGGGGCACCCTCTCCTTCCAGGAGAAGGCCGGCCCGCAGTTCAAGCGGGCGCAGATCCGCTACGTCGGCTCCGGCGCCACTGGCAACCACGACGACGACGGCCGCATCCTGCCCTCCGGCGGCTTCACCTTCTCCAACATGCTGCTGCCGCCCGGCGCCGAGGGCCCCGCCCACACCCACCACGACGTGGAGGAGGCCTTCTTCGTCCTGGAGGGCCAGGTCCGCGTCGGCATCCACCGCGGCCCCGACGAGACCGAGTACCGCACCCTCGGCTACCGCGACATGATCGTGGTGCCCGCCGGGGTGACCCGCTCGCTCAAGAACGAGGGCGACACCGACGCGCTGTTCTGCGTGATCATCGGCACGCAGAAGCCCCAGGTCCCGACCTACCCCGAGTACTCCCCGCTGTACGGCGTCACCCGTGACTGACCCGGCCACCGGGCGCCGCACGGTCGTCGTCACCGGTGCGGGCCGTGGCCTGGGGGAGGCCATGGCCCGCCGGGCGGCGGCCGACGGGTACCGCGTCGTCGTCGCCGAGCTGAACGAGGAGTGGGGCTCCCGTACGGCGGCGGCGATCCGCGAGACGGGCGGCGCGGCCGACTTCGTCCCGCTGGACGTCGCCGACCCCGCCTCCGTCGAGGCCCTCGCCGACCGTCTCGGCTCCGACGGGAGCGTGTACGGCCTGGTCAACAACGCGGCGCTGGCCAACGGCGTCGGCGGCCGGGAGTTCCAGGACATCGACGTCGCCACCTGGGACCGGCTGATGACCGTCAACGCGCGCGGCCCCTGGCTCGTCGCAAAACACCTGCTGCCCCTGATGTCCGACCCCGGACGGATCGTCAACATCGCCTCCGACGCGGCCCTCTACGGCTCCCCGCGCCTCGCGCACTACATCGCCTCCAAGGGCGCCGTCGTCGCCCTCACCCGGGCGATGGCCCGCGAACTGGGCGGCCGGGGCATCACCGTCAACGCGGTGGCGCCGGGCCTGACGGAGGTCGAGGCGACCGAGACGGTGCCGGCCGAGCGGCACGCCCTGTACGCGGCGAACCGCGCGATCGCCCGGCCGCAGCACCCCGACGACCTGGTGGGCCTCGTCTCCTTCCTGCTCGGCGAGGAGTCCCGCTACCTCACCGGGCAGGTCGTCGCCGTCAACGGCGGCTTCACCATGCACTGACACCCCGCCCCACCCGCACCTCCCTCTGCAAGGAGTACCCATGGACCTCGGCCTCGCCGACCGCACCGTCCTGGTCACCGGCGGCAGCTCCGGCGTCGGCCTGGCCACGGTCCGCGCCCTGCTCGGCGAAGGCGCCCGCGTGGCCACCTGCGGCCGGGACGCCGACCGGCTCGCCAAGGCCGCCGCCTCCCTCGGCGCCGGCCCCGAGCGCCTGTACACCGGCGTCTGCGACGTCCGGGACGCCGCCGCCGTACGGGACTTCACCGAGCGCGCCGCCGACCGCCTCGGCGGCCGGCTCGACGGGCTCGTCAACAACGCCGGCCAGTCGCGGATGAAGAGCCTCGACGAGACGACCGGCGACGACTGGCGCGACGAGCTGGAGCTGAAGTTCGCGGGCGTCCTGAACCCCCTCGCCGCCGCCCGCGCCCACCTGCGCGCCTCCGACGCCGCCGCGATCGTCAACGTCAACGCCGTCCTCGCCAAGCAGCCCGAGACCCGGCTCATCACCACCAGCGCCGCCCGGGCCGGCATCCTCAACCTCTCCACCTCCCTGGCCCGCGAACTCGCCCCCGAGGGCATCCGCGTCAACTCCGTCTGCCTCGGCCTGGTCGACACCGGCCAGTGGACCCGCCGCCACGCGGCCGCCGACAGCGGCCTCACCTACGAGGACTGGCAGGCGGAGATCGCCGCCGACCGGGGCATCGCGCTGGGCCGCCTCGGCCGCGCCGAGGAGGTCGCCTACGCGATCGTCTCGCTGCTCTCGCCGCGCGCCTCCTACATCACCGGAACCAGCATCGACGTCTGCGGCGGAGTCGGCCGCGGCATCCTCTGAGGAGTTCGCATGCGTTACGACCACGGTGGCGGACTCCTGGCCGCCCACCTCAAGTCCCTCGGCGTCGACACCGTCTTCGGCATCGTCTCCGTGCACAACCTGCCGCTGGTGGAGGCCGTCGAGGCCGACCCCGGGCTGCGGTTCGTGCCGGTGCGGCACGAGGCGAGCGCCGTCAACGCCGCCGACGCCTACGGCCGGGCCCGCGGCACCCTCGGCTGCGCCCTCACCTCCACCGGCACCGGCGCCGGCAACGCGGCGGGCTCCCTGATCGAGGCCCTGTCCTCGGGGTCCCCCGTGCTGCACGTCACCGGGCAGGTGGAGTCCGCCCACCTCGGCAGCGGACGCGGCTTCATCCACGAGACCAAGGACCAGCTCGGCATGCTGACCGCGGTCTCCGCGTACGCCGCCACCGTCACCTCCGCCCGGGACGCGGGCCGCGTCCTGCGCGAGGCCTCCGCCGCCGCGCTCGCCCTCCCGGGCGGCCCCGCGAGCGTGGAGTGGCCGATCGACCTCCAGTACGCCGTCCAGGAGGACGACGGCGAGACCGTGCCCGTCGCCGTGCCCCCGGTGCCGGACGCCTCCGCACTCGCCGCGGCGCGCGACCTGCTCGCCTCCGCCCGGCGCCCGCTGATCTGGGCGGGCGGCGGGGCCAACACCGCCCGCGACCAGCTCCTCGCGCTGCTGGAGACGACCGGCGCGGGCCTGCTCACCTCCAACTCCGGGCGGGGCGCCGTACCCGAGGACCACACGCAGGTCGTCGGCAACTTCGCCACCACGCCCGCCGGACGCGCGCTCCTCGCCGACGCGGACGTCCTGGTCACCGTCGGCACCCACTTCCGGTCCAACGAGACCGCCGACTACGGGCTCCGCCTCCCCGAGGCGCACATCCAGATCGACGTCGACGCCGCCGCCCTCGGCCGGGTGTACCCGGCCCGGCACGCCCTGCACGGCGACTCCCGCGCCGTCCTGCCGCGCCTCACCGAGGCCGCCGTACGGGCCGACACCGACTGGACGGACCGGGTCCGCCGGGTGCGCGACGAGGTGCGGGCCGCCCTGCACGACGGCATCGGCCCGCAGGCCGCGATCTGCGACGCCCTCGCCGCCGCGCTGCCGCGCGGCAGCGTCGTCGCCCGGGACGTGACCATCCCGTCCTCGTCCTGGGGCAACCGCCTGCTGCCCATGCACGATCCCCGGGCCAACGTCTTCCCGCGCGGCGGCGGCATCGGCCAGGGCCTCGCCATGGGCATCGGCGCGGCCCTCGCCCGCCCCGGCGAGCCCACCGTCGTGATCGCGGGCGACGGCGGACTCGCCGTCCACCTGGGCGAACTGCTCACCCTCGCCCAGGAACGGCCCCGCCTGACCCTGATCGTCTTCAACGACGGCGGCTACGGCGTCCTGCGCAACATGCAGGCCACGTACACCGAACGCCGCTCCGGCGTCGACCTGTTCACCCCCGACTTCGCCCAGCTCGCCGCCGCCTGCGCCCTCCCGTACGCACGCATCGGCGACGCGAGCGAGGCCGCCAAGGTGATCGACGCCGCCGTCGCCTCCGACGGGCCGACCCTCGTCGAGGTCGACCTGGCCGCGCTCGGCCCGATGAAGAACCCGTTCACCCCGCCCGTCAAGATCCCCGCCCGGTAGGGAGGCCCGCCGACATGAGCAGCACCGAAGCCGCCGAAGAGCAGGAACTGGACCTCCTCGTCCACCGCACCACCTGGGAGGCCGAGGGCGTCCTCTCCGTCGAGCTGGTCCACCCGGACGGCAAGCCGCTGCCCTCCTGGACACCGGGCGCCCACCTGGACCTGCACGTCGGCGGCCACGTCCGCCAGTACAGCCTGTGCGGCGACCCCGAGGACACCGGGAGGTACCGGCTCGGCGTCCTCAACGAGCCCGCCTCGCGCGGCGGTTCGCGGCACGTGCACACCAGGCTGCGGCCCGGCCAGACTGTGCGGGTGGCCGGGCCGCGCAACCACTTCGCCCTCGAACCGGCCGCCTCCTACGTCTTCGTCGCCGGCGGCATCGGCATCACCCCGATCCTCGCCATGGCCCGCCGGGCGGAGCGGGACGGCGTCCCGTACCGGCTGGTGCACGGCGGGCGGACCCGCGCCTCGATGGCCTTCGGCGGCGAACTCGCCGCGCTCGGCGGCGAGGTGACCCTCGTACCGCAGGACGAGCGGGGGCACATCGACGTGGCGGGCACCCTCGCGGACCTCCCGGCCGACGCGCTGGTGTACTGCTGCGGCCCCGAACCGCTGCTCAAGGCCGTCGAACAGGCGGCGCCCGAGGGGCGGCTGCGCACCGAGCGGTTCGCCGCACCCGCCGTGACCCGCGAGGACGACGACGGCGCCTTCGACGTCGAGTGCCGCGCCTCGGGCGTGACCCTGCGCGTGGACGCCGGGACCTCCGTCCTGGAGGCCGCCGAGAACGCCGGGCTCACCGTCGCCTCCTCCTGCCGGGACGGCATCTGCGGCTCCTGCGAGACCCGCGTCCTGGCCGGCACCCCCGACCACCGCGACTTCCTGCTCAGCGACGCCGAGCGGGCCGCCGGCGAGACGATGATGATCTGCGTCTCGCGCTGCGCCTCGGACCGCCTCGTGCTGGACCTCTGACCCCCTCACGCCTTCGATGGAGAACGCCGTGCCCGAGACCTGGCCCTACCTGGACCCCCACCAGACCCGCGACCACGAGCCCACCCCGTACGAGCTGAAGCTCGCCCGCACGCTCGAGGACATCTTCACCAAGGACGGTCACGAACTGGCCGACGTGATCGACGGACTCAACACCCGCCAGCTGCGCACGCCGACCGGCGAGCCCTGGACCGAGGAGTCCTTCCGTGCCGAGATGAACCGCCTGGGAGCCTGACATGACCCTCTCCACCCACGACAGCGCCGACCACATCTACGCCCACGGCCTGCGCAACCAGTGGCACCCCGTCGTACCGTCCGACTTCGTCGCACCCGGCGACATGCGCCGGGTGACCGCACTCGGAGAGAACTGGCTGCTCTTCCGCAAGTCCGACGGCGGCCTGTCCATGCTCGCCGACCGCTGCCCGCACCGCGGCGCGCCCCTCTCCCTCGGCAAGCACCTGGGCGACCGGGTGGCCTGCTGGTACCACGGCGTCGAGGTCGACGGCACGGGCACCGTCACCTCGGTGCCCGGACTGCCCGGCTGCAGCCTGGAGGGCAAGACCCTCGTCACCTCGCTGCCGGTGCGCGAGGTCGGCGGCGCGATCCTCGCCTGGTTCGGCGACGAGGAGCACCCCGAGCCGGTGGAACTCACCCTGCCCGAACCGCTGGCCGACGAGGAGATCTCCGCCTTCCTCTGCTACGCGGAGTGGGACGTGCCGTGGCGGTACGCCATGGAGAACCTGCTCGACCCGATGCACGGTGCGTTCCTGCACTCCGAGTCGCACACCATGTTCGCCGGGGACACCACCGCCAAGTTCCGCATCCGCGAGACGCAGCGGGGCTACTTCTTCGAGAAGACCGACCAGCGGGGCGTCAACTTCGACTGGGTCGAGCTGTGCCACACCGGCGTCGACTGGGTGGACCTGTCCATCCCCTACCCGCCGTCGGCGGGCCCCGGCGGCCCGTTCGGCATCGTCGGCATGGCCTGCCCGGTGGACGCGGGACGCACCGGCGTCTTCTTCTGGCGCTACCGGAAGGTGAGCGACTGGCAGCGGGACACCTGGCGGTTCCTGTACAAGACGCTCATCGAGGCCCGCCACTGGGAGGTCCTGGAGCAGGACCGCGTGATGCTGGAGAACATGCCCGCGGACGCCGACCAGCGCGAGAACCTCTACCAGCACGACCTGGGCGTGGTCCGGCTGCGCCGGCTGTACCGGGCCCGGGCGGAACAGCAGTCGAAGGCTCCGGCCGCCGCTCAGCCCGCGTCGGCGCGCTGATCCGGGACGTCGTCGGAATCCACGATCGAGCGTTCCAGCTTCGACAGCAGACGGCCCAGTTGACGGTGCTCGGCGGGCGAGAGCCCGCCGAGCATCCGGCGTTCGTTCTCCAGGTGCTCGCTGAACACCTCGTCCACCTTGGCCAGGCCCGCCTCGGTGAGCCGCGAGTACACCACGCGCCGGTCCTCGGCGTCCCGCTCGCGCACCAGCAGGCCGTCCTTCTCCAGCCGGTCCAGGCGCAGTGTCACCCCCGCCGAGGAGACCAGCCCGGAGGCCGCGAGCTGCCCGGCGGTCAGCCGGTACGGGGCCCCGGCCCGGCGCAGCGCGGTCAGCACGTCGAACCCGGCGACGGACAGCCCGTGTTCGTCGAGCCGCGAGGTCATCCGCGACTGGTACTGCAGATACGACCGGTGCAGCCGGGCCAGCACCTCCAGCGGGGAGGTGTCCAGCTCGGGCCGCTCACGGGCCCAGTCCCCGACGATCCCCGCCACCGCGTCCGGCCGCTTCGCCGCCCTGCCCTGCGCCATGTCTTCCCCTCGCGGCGTACGTTCAGATACAGAAATCTTAGCCCTAAGGGAAAAGCTGGCCCCGGCTCCGGCCCTTCAACGGCCGCCCCCGCGTCCCGCGGCGGTCAGGGTGAGGCGGATCGTCACGACGCGGGGCGACCGGATCAGGCCGCTCAGAGGGCGGGGCGGAGCAAGGGTGGGGCAAGGACGAACTGCATGTGTCGGTGCCTCTCTCTCTGATCGCTGTGATCGATGCGGCTCCTGAGGGAACGGCGCCCGCTGCTCCGGGAAGCAAGGCCGTGAAACGGGGGGCGGTCGCTGGGGCGAGCCCGTGAGTCGGGGGATGCAGGTGCATATTCCGCAGGTCAGCGACCGTTCCTATGACGCTGGCCCGGAGTTTGCAGGCATGAGGCGTCCGGGGGAATGGCCTTTCAGGCCTGGACCCGCTCGCCACTCATATGGCCCCGACACCCATTTGATCATCTGTGACCGAGCAGTTCTGCAACCGAGGGGTCATAGTCCGAAAGATGGCAACAACCCATCGCATGCAGTGCTCGGCAGGTGAGCCACCCCATCTCAAGACGTCTCAAAGACTCTGGGTGCAGTCAGTGGATTTCTTCTAGTCTCCTGTATCTCAACGGAACTTGATGCCTGGGAGATTTGCGTTGTCTTCCGCACCGCCACCACCTCAGAACAGCCCGAACCCAGGGCCAGGCCCGACGGCCGGCGCGGGGTGGGGGCCACCAGCCTCCCCTCCACGTCAGTCACGCTTGCGCCAGTTCCGGAACTGGTTCACAGGCCTGAGCGAAGCAGGCAAGGTCGGTCTCATTGCCGCGCTCGTCACGACCGTCGGCAGTGGGGTCTTCGGCTTGATCGCCGCCGGCATTCCCCTATTCGGCGACGGCGGTAGGGACGGTAAGCCAGAGGCTGCAGCTGAGTCGTCGGAACACGCTTCCCAGGAGACGCACAGTACGACGCCGTCAGCCAGCGCCACTCCGTCGGAGATCCAGCCCGCTGGGTCTGATGCACCGGGGAGTCCAGCTCCGAGTGCGACGCTGAGTCCCGACTCGGACGCGATCCAGTACACAGGGACCGTTCGCATCGCGTATGCGGGACCGGACCTCGACGTCGTCCCTCCGAGAATCGATGAGAACGACAACGACGTCCACTTGGGACTCGTCGAACCGCCGCGCATTTCGACTGGCTTGTCCAGCTCGGCGCTGGCGCTGTGGTCAGACTCGACCATGCCCAGCAGACAGCAGTGTTCCGACCTGATCTCCACCCAGACCATTGACCCGGTGGAGGTGAAGAAGGGAACGATTCTCTGTCTTCGGACAGATGCCGGACGCATCGCCGTTCTCACAGTCACGGCGACGAGCAATGGCTTCAATGCCGGTGAAATGGCGCAGGTGACGGTGTGGTCAAGGATTGACGATTGACAGGCCTCGTGGCGCCCCGCAAGACGGCTTCGTCGCAGGACCCGGGGCTTCCAGCGCTGTGATCTGTTCCCACGTCCTTCGGCCGCCTCCGGCGACATGCCGGACTCGATCCGGAGGTCGGTCGGCGCCCCGGTCAGGGCCGCCAGGTCACCCGGTGCTCGCCGAGGTGCGCCAGCACCGCGTGGTTGGCCTCCCATCCGTCCGGGAACTTCACCAGCGTGCCCAGCTGGACCGGTTCCGTGGACGGGTAGTCGTCCAGCAGCTCGCCCACGCCCTCGCGGCAGACCACGATGCACGCGTGCCGGTGCCGGGAGGCCAGGACGCACAGGCGGCCGGTCTCCAGGTGGAAGGCGGTGGCGTCGGGACGGCCGGAGAGGGGGTGCAGGACGACCGTGACGTCGTACTCGCGGCCCTGGAGACGGTTCGCCGTGTCGACCGTCACGTCGCTCACCCCGAGGTCGGCCAGCGCCGCACGGACCGCCGCCGCCTGGTCCCGGTGCGCGGTGCCGACGGCGACGCGCGCGGCGGTCAGCGGGGCGGGCTCCGGTGAGCGTTCGGACGTCGCCCGGCCCTCCCGGTCGAGGAGACGCCGGACCACCGCCGCCACCGCCCGCACCGCCTCCGGGTCGGTGCGCGGGGTGTGCCGCGCGGGCAGCTCCAGCAGCCCCCAGCCGCAGGACGCGGCCTCGTCGATCACCCGGTCGGGGCCCGAGCCGTCCGACGGCACCGCGAAGGCCAGGCTCCGGTCGCCGTGGCCGGTGCCGCTGCGGAACGGCGTGTACGGGTAGAAGGCGTCGGAGACCAGCCGGGCCGCCGACGCCGGAAGCCGCCAGGAGACCGGCAGGCGGTGCTGGGGCAGGTCCGGGTTGTGGGCGAGCAGTGTCGTGACCGCCGAGGACGACGGGTCGTAGGCCAGGCCCGCCCACTGCTCGCTGCCGACCGTCGCGAACGGGTCCAGCTGACCGGGGTCGCCCACGAACAGCGCCCGCTCGAAGAGCCCGGCGACCGCGAGCAGGGAGTCCGAGCGCATCTGGTACGCCTCGTCGACGATCGCGTGCCGCCACGGCTCGTCCACCGAGACGTGCGCCCACTTCGCCGCCGTCGAGAGCACGACGGCCAGCCCGGCGAGGTCGGCGGCCTTAGCCGACTTGCGGACGTTGTCCAGCGCGTCGAGCGCCTTGTCGTACGGGTCGGCGTCGCTGCTGTGCAGACGGCCCACCGGGAGGTCCGGGTTCTTCTCGGCCAGGCGCAGCACCAGGTCGTCGACCTGGGCGTTGGTCTGCGCGACCACCATCAGGGGGCGGCCCGCCTCGGCCAGTTCCAGCGCGGCCCGCACCACGAGCGTGGACTTGCCGGCCCCGGGCGGGGAGTCGACGACGACACCGCGCTGCGTGCCGTGCAGGGTGTCGTGGAGGATCGCCGCGGTGGCGCGGGCCGCCTCCGCGCCCGGGTCGAAGGCCGGGGGAGCGGAGACGGCGAGGGTCTCGGCGGTCACAGCACGTCCTCCTCGGTCTGGGCGTCGGCGGCCTCCGGCACGGCCGCCGCCTCACCGGGCGGCCCGCCGTGCGTCCACGGGGTCTGCTCGGGGTCGGGGAGCTTCGCTCCGCCCCGCTGCTCGTGCTCGAAGAGCGTGAAGCAGACCAGGTCGCCCTTCTCGGGCACCGACCCGGCCTCGGGCTCCTTGCCGCGGCCCATCTTGTCCAGGATCCGCAGGACCAGCGTGCCGTCGTCCCGCTCGGCGCGCTCCCCGTGCCCGCCGCCGGGGGCGTCCGCGCCCGCCGGTCCGACGTACTCGGCCGCCTGCGGCCTGCCGCCCAGCGAGCGGTAGACCTTCACCCGCTCGCCCAGGTGCGGGCGGTCGTCCGTGCGTACCGTCACCAGCGGGCGCGGACTGGGCCGCTTGCTCTCGCTGTACGCCATGACCACGTCGACCACCTCGCCCGCGAACGCCTCCCCGGCCAGCCGCCGCCCGGCCATCACCAGCGGATCGTCCAGCGCCTCCTGGGCCTCCAGTCGGGCCTGCTCGCGCTCGCGCGTGGCCAGCTTGTTCGCCGCCGTCACCGCGTCGTCGCGGCGCGGCTGCGGGGGCTCGCCGGCCAGGACCCGGTCGCGGTGGGAGGTGAACGACCAGCGGTCGCGGGTCCAGCGCTCCTCGGTGTGCGCCCCCTCGGGCAGCTCCCGCAGCAGGTCGAGACCCCGCCACACCGCGTCCCAGGTGGGCCGGGTACGGCTCTCGACCAGGGCGCGGATCTCCCGCTCGGCGGCCGTGAGCGCGCCCAGCCGGCCGTCGGCCTGCACGCCGTCCTCGGCGGCGGCCAGCGCGGCACGGGCGCGGTCGTAGCGCTCGATGGCGGGGGCGAGCAGCTTGTTGTCGAAGGCCGGGTCGGTCGCCGGGCCCGCGGGCGGGCACAGCAGCTGGCCGTCGGCGTCACGGGCCAGCTCGGCGCGGCGGGCCGCCTCGGCGCCGGACAGGCCCGTGCCGTCCGGCGCGATCCACGCCAGCAGGGCGCCCAGGTGCTGGTCCTCCAGCGTGGACTGCCCGGTCGCCCAGTGCCGGCCCAGCAGGTCGGTCACGGCGAGCAGCAGCGAGGAGCCGGGCACGCGGGCACGCTCGCCGAAGTGGGTCAGCCAGCGGCCGAGCAGCGGCACCCGCGGCGGCGCGGGGTGCGGGGTCTCGGGGTCCTGCTCCGCCGTACGCCGAAAGCGCATGGACCGGCCGAGCAGCCGTACGAAGTCGATGCCCGCGCGGCTCGGCACGACGAGCTGCGCGGCGTCCGCGCACAGGTCGACCTCGACCTTGACCCGCTTGCCCGTCTCCGGGTCGGTCTCGGTGCGCTCGGCGGCCTCGACGCTCTCCGCGTACGCCTCGACGTACGGCAGCACGATGTCCGCCAGCTCGGCGAGGAACGCGAAGCGCAGGTCGCGGTCGCGGGGCTGCGGCACGACCAGCAGGTGCAGTGCGTCGCGGTCGGTGCCGACCAGCGCGCCGAGCGGGGCCCCGGCCTCACCGGCGGTGATCAGCGGGACGAAGACCAGCGGGCGGTCGGACAGGTGCCGGTGCCGGACGGTGGCGGCGGGCTGGGCCCGGCCCGAGTGCACGGCCTCCAGCCGGGCGAGCGTGGTGATCAGCGACATGCGGACACCTCGCCGTCCCCGGCGCCCGCCGCGGCGCCGGGGCGGGCGCCGGCCGTCGCGAGTGCCTCCGCGCGCAGCCGGGCCGCCCGGCGCAGCGCGGCCACCGCCGGGTCGTCCGGGTCGCCGGTCTCGCCGCGGGCCGCGGCCAGCACCTCCTCGACCGTGGAGAGACCGCCCAGCTCGGCCCGCACCGGACGCCCCAGGGAGGTCACCGCACCGGCCTCCCGGGACCGGGCGCGGCAGTGGAAGGCCAGCTCGCACGTGGACAGGCACTCGGGCGCGTACGCCGCCGGGACCGCGTCGACCGAGGCCGTCAGCTCCTCGGCCGGCAGCCCGGGGGAGAAGCAGACGCCCTCGGGGAGCGCGTCGGTGATCTCCTCGATGCGGGTCAGCCGGGCCAGCTGGCGGTCGGTCACGGCACGCTGCTTGCGCACGTCGACGGCGGACGCGGTGGGCAGGTTGGAGAAGTCCTTGGGACAGACCAGCAGGACGCGGTGGCGCACGCGCGGGGCGGGGGCGAGCCGGGCGGCGACCTGCTCCAGGGCCAGCACGTACACGGCGGCCTGCCGCGCGGCGGCGCCCACCTTCGCCGCGTCGGCCGAGCCGTCCAGCAGGGGGAACGACTTGATCTCCACGACCGTCCAGCTGCCGTCCGGATGCACCACCACGGCGTCCGGCTCCAGGAACGCCGGTGACCCGGCGACGTCGAGGGCGAGCATCGGATGGTCGAGCAGCGTCCAGGCGCCGGGCGTGCCGGTGGCCGCCTCGCGCAGCGCCAGCGCCGTCCGCGCGGTGCGCCCCTCGGGCCCGGCCGCGGACAGATCGGGCACGTGCACCGGGGCCTCGGCGGGCGGCACGGCACCCCGGTCCAGCTTCTCGTGCGCGAGGCGCAGCAGCTCGGCGCCGCCGTCCGCCTTCACCTTGGCCTCGAAGGCGTTGCCCCGGGTCAGGGCGAACTGCGACTGCCCGAAGGCCGCCGGTGAGCCCAGCGCACTCGCCAGCGAGCCCTTGTCCACCCCGGCGCCGTCGAGGACCGCGCGCCGACGGCATCCCGGGTTGGCGGCGAGGGCGGCCAGGGCGCGTGCGTCCAGCGCCTTGGCCGGTACGTCGGGACCGCGCAGCTCAGCGAGCCGGTGCCGGAGTCTCGTCCCCCGCGTCCGAGGGGGCGGGGTCCGGCTCGGCTCCCGCTCCGAACCGCTGCTCGCGCTGCCGTGGGATTCGCTCACCCGCGGAAGTCTGACATCCACCACTGACAATCGCGGAACCCGTGCTCCCGGCGGCCGGGGCGGAGGCGGCAGCGGGGGCGCCGGCGGCAGCGGGCGCGGAGCCGGCCGCGGCCGGTGCGAGACGGGCCGGCAGCAGGGTCCGGATCCGCTGCGCGGTCCGCAGCACGAACGGCGTCAGCAGCAGCCCCGCCCCCATCACGGCCGCACCCGCGACCGCGTCGAGGAAGTAGTGGTTCGCGGTGCCCATGACCACGATCGTGGTCACCAGCGGGTAGACGACGGCGGCCACCTTCGTCGTGCGCGTGCCGCCGTAGCGCCACAGCATCACCCCGCACCACAGCGCCCAGCCCACGTGCAGACTCGGCATCGCCGCGTACTGGTTGGTCATGCCGCCCATGCCGCGCGGCGCACTCGCCTCGCCGCCCCACCAGCCGTACGAGCTGTACTGGGCCATCGTGTCGACGAAGCCGTGACCGGAGTCCAGCAGCCGGGGCGGGCAGGTAGGCAGCAGGGTGAAGCCGATGAGACCTATGAACGTGGACGTCATCAGCCAGGTGCGCGCGGCCCGGTAGCGCACCGCGCGGGAGCGGAAGAGCCACACCAGGATCGCCGGGGTGACCAGGTAGTGCAGCGACGCGTACCAGAAGTCCGCCGGGACACCGATCCAGGGCTCGCTGGTGAAGAGACGGTTGAGGGGGTGCTCCGCGTTGAGGAAGAGCGCCTTCTCGATGTCCAGGATGGCCACGCCGTGGTCGACGGCGTCGGCCACGTCGCCGCGCACGAGCAGCCGCCCGGCGCTGTAGCAGGCGTACACGAGGACGATGAGCGGCAGCTCGGTCCACCAGCGCAGCCGAGTTTTCGGGGCCGCCTCGGTGCCCGGTGTCTCGGTGTGCGGCAATCCGATCGCCCTCCCCCTTCTCACGCTTCTCACGTCTCGCTCACTCGTGCGCCCGGACGGACGCGGGCGAGCCACTCTACGGCCTCGCCGGAAGCGCTCCGCGAAGCGCCCTCGGACCGGATAGACGCGGGCACTGCCCCTCGGGTTGCCCGCACGGACGGTACGGGATGATGGAAGCGTCCCCTCAGACATTTCTCCCGGAAAGGCCCTTCCATGGCACCGCGCATCCTGCTGGCCCGGCACGGACAGACGGAATGGTCGCTGTCCGGCAGACACACCGGCAGGACCGACGTGCCGCTCCTGGAGGAGGGCCGGCGCGGCGCGAAGCTGCTCGGCGAGCGGCTGCACCGGGCACCGCTGGACGGGCTGCCCGGCGTGGAGGTGCGGACCAGCCCGCTGGTGCGCGCGAGCGAGACCTGCGAGCTGGCGGGGTTCGGCGGGCGTGCCCGGACCTGGGACGCGCTGATGGAGTGGGACTACGGGGCCTACGAGGGCATGACGCCGGACCAGATCCAGGCCGTGCGGCCCGGCTGGCTGATCTGGCGGGACGGGGTGCCCGACGGGGAGAGTGTGAGCGACGTCACCGCGCGCGCGGACGAGGTGGTGGCGTGGGCGCGGGAGGCGGAGCGGGACGTGCTCGTCTTCGCCCACGGGCACGTGCTGCGAGCCATCGGGGCGCGGTGGCTGGGGCTGCCGGTGTCGTTCGGGGCGCGGATACGGCTGAATCCGACGTCGCTGTCGGTGCTGGGGTGGGCGTACGGGGAGCCGGCGGTGGAGAGCTGGAACGACTCCGGGCATCTCGTCGGCTGACGGCTGACGGCTGACGGCTGACGGCTGACGGCTGACGGCTGTGCCGGTGCCGGTGGTGCGGTGCGATGCCCGTGCTGGTGGGAGCCCGGCGTCCGGGCTGGGGTGGGGTGGGGGTGCGTTGCCCGGCGTTGCGGGGTGCCTCCCCCCACTCTCGGCTTCGCTCGAGCGGGAGGTGCCCCCACCGCCCACCCGTGCCGCCCTGGGGGGTACCTCCCAGGCCGTTCAGGCACTGGGGGAGGCACGACTGCCCGCAGCGACGGCGGTGGGGGTGCGGGTGTCCGCAGTCGGGGGCGGCCGGTGCTGCGTGGGCGCGTGGGGGTCGGCCGGTTGTGGTCAGGCCGGTCTCGGGAGTGCCGCGTGGCGGTCCAGGAAGGTGGAGACCTGGGGCGCGCGGCGGTGCGGGAGGAGAACGCGGGCCGTGCCCGCCAGCATCGTGCGGACGCGGGAGGACTGGACCTCGCCGAGCAGGTCAAGGACCCGCGTCCCGGCGCCCGCCGCCTCGTCGGGACGGCCCCCGCGGGCCAGGTCGTCCGCCAGCTCCGCCGTGTACAGCGCGAGGTTGCGGGTGAAGTGCGGGTCCTGCAGCTCGGCCGCCCGCCGCGCGTGCCGAGCGGCCCGCGGCCAGTCGCCCAGGGTGGACCAGCACTGCGCCTCCAGCCCCTCCAGCTCGGCCTCGCCGTAGAAGCTCATCCACTCGGGGTCGGTGTCCGAGGGGCCCCGTCCGAAGAAGGTCTGCGCCCGCACCAGCGCCTGCTCGCATCCGACGCGGTCCGCGAGCCCCGCCCAGCCGCCCGCCTCGCGCAGCGCGAGCAGCGACATCAGCCGGTCCGAACCCAGCGGGCGGGCGGCGCGCTGCGCGGCCTGGGACGCCCGTACCGCCTCGCGCGGACGGCCGGCGTCGCGGGCCAGGAACGCCATGTTGCAGAAGGCGTGCGCCTCCAGGGCCGGATCGTCGTTGGTCCGGGCGGTGGCCAGGGCCTCGGCGTAGTGGGAGCGGGCGTCGTCGAAGCGCCCCGAGTCGTGCGCCAGCCAGCCCACGGAGATCGCCAGTTCACCGGCGCCCGAGTAGAGGCGGTCGGCGACCGCCTGCCGGGACGCCCCGGCGTCCAGGAGCGCGTACGCGGTGCGCAGCGGGGCCGCCGCGCGCCGGTAGAGGCCGTCCGCGCCGTGCCGGTCGTCGAGCAGCCGGATCCGGCGGACGGCCTCTTCGAGGGCGCCGGCCTCGCTCCTCCCGGCCCGGCGCGCGGGACGCCCGGCCGCCGCGGCGTCGAGGGCGAGCCCCAGGGGCCCCAGCGAGGCGGCGGCCACCGTGGCACCGCTCGTCATGAATGCGCGACGCAGCACGTCGCTCTCCTCGTTGTTGTCGTGCGTCTCGTACAGGTCGTGCGTGTCTCGCGTGTCATACGTCTCATACGGCTCACCCGCCCCTCGCGACTCACCGGTGGTGCGCGGCTGCCGTCCGCGTACCGACGAGCGGGGTGCGAACCCCAGGTCGGTGAGCGTGCGGCCGGGGAACATGTGCAGGAACACCCGCTCGTAGGCGTAGTTGGGGCAGCGGATCTCACCCGCCTCGACCCGGCCGACGTAGCGCGCGTCGCAACTGACCCGCTCGTCGATCTCGCGTGCGGCACGGCGGACCGCCGCCGCGAACTCCGCCGGGGAGCGCCGGCCGCGCAACCGCCTGAAGGCGAGGTTCGGCCGCGGGGGCCGTTCGGGCTGGGCGGAGGTCACCGTTGACGACGCCATGGCCGGGTCCTCTCGTGCGAACCGTCGAACCATGCCGGGGGGAAGGGGGCCGAATTCGCGCGACACCCTGTTTCCGGCGAGCAAGAACGTACCGGCTGTGACAGAGCGGCCACGCGCTGTTTGGCTACAAAACGGATATCTCCTCCACGATCTGCCATGAAGTGCCATCCTTTGCGGCGGCATCCGGCCGTAGCCGTTGACGCCCCGCCGCGTTGAACCGGTCGGCCGGAGACCCCCCGAATCCCGGTCCGCTCGTCCGAGGAGGAGTTCCGTGGTGGAGGCCGGGATGGACACCAGCATCAGCGATCCCCCCTGCGACGCCTGTGACGTCGTCACCGTGCCGGCCCGACAGGGTCTGGAGGCGGTCGACATCCTCAGGCGGGGAGCCGGTGAGGGGGTGGGCTCAGTGATCCACGACGACGGCTGCGACACCCTGGGCTTCCTGGTGCCGCCGGGCACCGCCGCCGCCTGGGACGTGCCGGGCAGCACCTGCACCGAGACGGACGGCCGGGGACTGCGCATCGTCCCGGAGCCCGAGCCGCCCGTGGAGGGCTCCGACTGGCTGCTGCCGCCCGGCGAGGCGGACCTGGCGACCGACCCCGCCGTCCTGCGGGCCGCGCTGGGCGAGGCGGCCCGGCTGATCAGGGCCGCCGACAGCTGCCGCTAGCACCGTCGCGCCGGCCTGGTGATCAGGGCCGCCGACAGCTGCCGCTGGGCACCGTCGCGCCGGGCCCGGCCGGGGACCCGGATAATGGACCGATGGGAAAGTCCAGGAACGCCCGCCGCGGGCACGCCGCCGCGGAAGCCGTCGTCGAGGACGTCGACGGAGGGCGCGCCGAGCTGGTGCCCGACCGGGACCGGCCCCGGGCCCGGACGCTGCTGATCGACGGCGCCCCGCAGTCGCACGTCGACCTCGACGACCCGGCGTACCTGTCCTTCGAGTACCAGCGCCGCATCGGCCACGTCATCGACCTGGCCGCCCCGCCGGGCAAGCCGGTACGGGCCGTGCACCTCGGCGGCGGCGCCCTCACCCTGGCCCGCTACGTCGCCGCCACCCGCCCCCGCTCCACCCAGCAGGTCGTCGAGCGGGACGCCGCCCTGGTCCAGATGGTCCGCCGGGAGCTGCCCCTGGACCCGGGCGCGCGGATACGGGTGCGCTCCACCGACGCCCGCGCCGGTCTGGCCAAGGTACCCGACGGCTGGGCGGACCTCGTCGTCGCGGACGTCTTCGGCGGGGCCCGCACCCCGGCCCACCTGACCTCCACCGAGTACCTCGACGAGGTGCGGCGCGCGCTCGCGCCCGGCGGGCTCTACGCCGCCAACCTGGCCGACGGCCCGCCGCTGGCCCACCTGCGCGGCCAGGTCGCCACCGCGGCCGCCCGGTTCGCCGAACTCGCCCTCGTCGCCGACCCGGCCGTGCTGCGCGGCAGACGCTTCGGCAACGCGATCCTCGTCGCCGCCGACCACCCGCTGCCCGTCGCCGAACTCACCCGCCGGGCCGCCTCCGACCCGCACCCCGCGCGCGTGGAACACAGCCGCGCCCTCCGCGACTTCACCGGCGGCGCCCGGCCCGTGACGGACGCGGCGGCGGTGGACTCGCCCGCGCCGCCGGAGTCCGTGTTCAAGTGAGCCCGCCGGCGGGGCCGTCGGCTCAGTAGCTGCCGATCTCCACCCGCGGCGGCCCGTCGTGCCAGGTGCAGAACACCGACACCCGGTCCGCGCCCGAGCTGAACTCCACCCGGATCCACGACTCCGTCTTCCACACCTGCATCGACCAGCCCGCGCCCGGCGTCGCCGACACCAGGGACGCGGACGCCGGACCGAGGTCGAAGACCGCGCGGCCCCCGTCGGTGTCGTAGCTCCTGACCTTCCCGGACGTGTCGGGGGCGGGGCTCGCCGGGTCCTCGGCCGGCGTGCTGGACGGCGCGGTGCGCGACGGGGCGGGGGCGGGGCCGGGCTCGCGGGAGGTGCGGCTCGGCGCCGGCGACGCGCTGGCCGAAGGGGAGGGCGCCGGACGGCCGGTGGACGAGGCCAGGGGTCGCCCGGCGTCGTCCTCCCCGCCCCGCACGCTCGCGTCCGCCGCCGTGATCGGCAGCGCCCGGGGCGCGTCGTAGGCCGTGCCCGCCATCACCGTGTGGACGCCCCACCACGACAAGGTGACCGCGGCGCCGGTGGCGAGCAGCCAGGCGATCACGTGGACGAGTCCTCTGCGCATCGCCGTCATACTGCCTCACCCGCCCCACGCGTGTCGCGTGCCCGCGGGGTGACCTCGGTCCCGGCCGCAGTTGTCCACAGGCCCGGGCCGGGTCGGTCCGCATGGCGTACGGTGCCGCCCATGGCAAGTGTGCTCGTGGTCGAGGACGACCAGTTCGTCCGCTCGGCGCTCATCCGGCAGCTGACCGACGCCTCGCACACCGTGCGCAGCGTGGGCACGGCACTGGAGGCGCTGCGCGAGGTCGCCCATTTCCGGTTCGACGTGGTGGTCCTGGACCTCGGCCTGCCCGACCTGGACGGCTGCGAGGCGCTGAAGATGCTGCGCGGCATCACCGACGTACCGGTGATCGTCGCCACCGCCCGGGACGACGAGGCCGAGGTCGTACGGCTGTTGAACGCGGGCGCGGACGACTACCTCACCAAGCCGTTCTCCGTGGAGCACCTGTCGGCCCGGATGGCGGCCGTGCTGCGCCGGGCCCGCGGCGGCCCGGCGGAGGCGGCGGCGCCCGCGGTCATCCGGGTCGGCGGCCTCACCGTCGACCCGCTGCGCCGCCAGGCCGAACTGGACGGGGCGGCCCTGGACCTGACCCGCCGCGAGTTCGACCTGCTCGCCTTCCTGGCCGGCCGGCCCGGGGTCGTCGTCGCCCGCAAGGAGCTGCTCGCCGAGGTCTGGCAGCAGTCCTACGGCGACGACCAGACCATCGACGTGCACCTGTCCTGGCTGCGCCGCAAGCTCGGCGAGACCGCGGCCCGGCCGCGTTATCTGCACACCCTGCGCGGCGTCGGAGTGAAGCTGGAGCCACCGCGATGAGATGGGCCCTGGTCAAGGTCTCGCTGGCGGTCACCGCGATGGTCGTGGTCGCCTTCGCCGTGCCCCTCGGGCTCGTCATCCGCGAGATGGCCCGCGACCGCGCCTTCTCCAACGCCGAGCGGGAGGCCGCCGCCGTCGCCCCCGCCCTGTCCATCACCACCGACCGCGAGCAGCTGGAGCGCGTCGTGGCCTCCGCGGGCTCGGACGCCGGGATGGCCGTGCACATACCGGCGTCCGGCGACCGCGGCGGCGGCGCCACCGACATCGGCCGGCAGCGCGCCACCGACGAGGACATCGCCGCCGTACGGGAGATGGGGCGGGCCTCCACCACCGAGGTGGGCGGCGGCTCCACCCTGCTCCAGCCCGTCGCGCTCAGCTCCGGCGAGATCGCCGTCGTCGAGGTCTACATCCCCGAGTCCGAGGTGACCAACGGCGTCGGCACGGCCTGGGCGGTGCTCGCCGCGGTCGGCGCCGCGCTCGTCGTGGGCTCGGTCGCGGTCGCCGACCGGCTCGGCGTGCGGATGGTGCAGCCCGCGCGGCGCCTGGTCGACGGGGCGCACGAGCTGGGCGAGGGCAAGCTGGGCGCGCGGGTGCCCGTGGAGGGTCCGGACGAACTGCGGCGCGCGGCCGTCGCGTTCAACTCCATGGCCGACCAGGTCGTCCAGCTCCTCGCCAACGAGCGGGAGCTGGCCGCCGACCTGTCCCACCGGTTGCGCACCCCGCTGACCGTGCTGCGCCTCAACGCGGCCTCGCTCGGCGACGGCCCGGCCGCCGAGCAGACCCGGGCCGCCGTCGAGCAGCTGGAGCGCGAGGTCGACACCATCATCCGCACCGCCAGGGACGCCAAGCCGCAGACGGCGGCCGCCGGTCCGGGCGCCGGGTGCGACGCGGCCGAGGTGGTCCGCGAGCGGATGGCGTTCTGGTCGGCGCTCGCCGAGGACGAGGGACGCAAGTGGCGGGTGGCCGGCGCCGACCGGCCGGTGCGCATACCCGTGGCCCGCGCCGACCTCGCCGCCTCCCTCGACGCGCTGCTCGGCAACGTCTTCCGGCACACCGCCGAGGGCACCGCCTTCGCCGTCGACCTGCACAACGGCGAGGACGCGGTGATCGTGCTCGTCTCGGACGCGGGCGCCGGCATAGCCGACCCCGAGGCGGCGATGGCCCGCGGCCGGGGCTCGGGCACCGACGGCTCGACCGGGCTCGGCCTGGACATCGTGCGCCGGATGGCGGAGTCGACCGGCGGCGACGTACGCATCGGCGCCTCCGTGCTGGGCGGCACCGAGGTGCGGATCTGGATCCAGCTGGACGGGCGCCGGCCGCCGGCGCGACACGGCCACCGGGGAGCCGTACGGCGACGCCGGCAGCACCGGGCGGCCGCGGCCACGCCACCCGTGGCCACGTCACCCGCGGCCCCGGCCGGCCGCGACCATTAATCAGCCCCGATCCCTTCCTTAAGCCCACCCTAAGATCGCCAAGCCCCGCCCGGATCAGGCTCTTTGCCCGTTTCCGGGTCGCTAGCGTGCTGCCGCACCCCCACCCCGCCCCCGTCGGTCTCCCGCCGGGGGCACCGTGAACAGCGAAGGCAGGCACGTGATGCGTACGCACCGACGCAAGGTCAGTGGCAGGAACAAGGCGATCGGCGCCGTCGTCGCGGCGGCCGTGGCCGGTGGCGGGGCGCTGCTGTTCACCAGCACCGCCCAGGCGGCCGCGGTCGGCGCCGCGTACACGAAGACCAGCGCGTGGTCGACGGGTTACACCGCCCAGTACGTCGTCACGAACACCAGCGGGCAGCCGAAGGCGGACTGGACGCTGGAGTTCGACCTGCCCTCGGGCGCGACGCTCGGCTCGCTGTGGAACGCCGAGTCGGAGGTCGACGGTCAGCACGTCACCGTGACCCCGCCCCGGTGGGACACGGACGGGCTGAAGACCGGGGAGTCCGTCACGGTCGGCTTCGTCGTCGACGGCACCGCCGACCCGACCGGTTGTCTCGTCGACGACGCCGCGTGCTCGACGGACGACGCCGCCACCCCCGAGCCCAGCGGCCGCCCGACCGACACCCCGGCCCCGACGCCGACCCCGACGGCCACCGGCGGCACCGAGCCGGCACCGACCGGCACCCCCACCGCCCCGGCGCCCACCGGGACCCCCGGCGACGGCACCGCCGCGGGCGCGGGCTTCGCGCCGTACGTCGACACCTCCCTCTACCCGGCCTTCGACCTGCTCGCGCACTCCGCGGCGACCGGCGTGAAGGAGTACAACCTCGCCTTCGTCACCGACGGCGGCGGCTGCACGCCCAAGTGGGGCGGCGTCACCGACCTCGGCGGCGACGCGGTCGCGAACCAGATAGGCGCCCTGCGCGAGAAGGGCGGCGACGTCCGCGTCTCCTTCGGCGGCGCCTCCGGCTCCGAACTCGGCACCACCTGCACGTCGGCCGACGCGCTGGCGGCGGCGTACGGCAAGGTCGTCGACGCCTACGGGCTGACCAAGGTCGACTTCGACGTCGAGGGCGGCGCGCTGCCCGACACGGCCGCCAACACCCGCCGTGCCCGGGCGATCGCCGCGCTGCAGAAGCAGCACCCAGGTCTGGACGTCTCCTTCACCCTCCCGGTGATGCCCGAGGGCCTCACACAGGCGGGCGTCGACCTCCTCGCCGACGCGAAGAGGAACGGCGTGGACATCGACGCCGTCAACATCATGGCCATGGACTACGGCCCCGCGTACAGCGACGACATGGGCACGTACGCCACTCAGGCCGCCACCGCCACCCAGGCCCAGGTCAAGGGCGTCCTCGGACTGTCCGACGCGGACGCCTGGCAGGCGGTCGCCGTCACCCCGATGATCGGCGTCAACGACGTCGCCTCCGAGGTCTTCGAGGTCGAGGACGCCGCGCAGCTGGTGGAGTTCGCCAAGTCCAAGGGCCTCGGCGGACTGTCCATGTGGTCCGCCACCCGCGACAAGGCCTGCCCCGGCGGCCCGAAGCCCTCGGCCGACGCCACGTGCAGCTCCGTCGACCAGGAGCCGAACGCCTTCTCCAAGGCGTTCGCCGCCTTCGAGTAGGACGGGGCGGCCTGGAGCAGGACCGGGCCCCACACCGGTCCCGTACGCGGGGCGCGGCACCCGCCGGGTGCCGCGCCCCGCATCCGTCGTACCGCCGTCCCTCCCCCCGAAGGGCCGCCGGTCCGCTCGCGGGGCCTGCCTACTCGGCCGCGTCCACCGGCGGCAGCGTCCCCGTGCGGGCCGCCCGCCCGAACCACAGGGCGCTCGACTTCGGGATGCGCTGCTGAGAGACGTAGTCGACGTACACCGCGCCGAAACGCTTCTCGTAGCCGTAGGCCCACTCGAAGTTGTCCAGCAGGGACCACAGGTAGTAGCCGCGGACGTCGGCGCCGTCGGTGATGGCCCGGCGGACCGCCGAGAGGTGACCGTTCAGGTAGGCGACCCGCTCGGGGTCGCGCACCGAGCCGTCCGCGCCGGGCTTGTCGTCGTAGGCCGCGCCGTTCTCGCTGATGTACAGCGGCATGCCGGGGGCCTCCCGGTTGTAGCGCATGATCAGCTCGTGCAGGCCGCTCGGGTCGACGGTCCAGCCCATCGCGGTGCGCTCGCCCGGCGGCTGGTGGAAGGCCACGTCGTCCGCGGCGGGCCACGGGGAGTGGTCGCTCTCGCCGTGGCCGTCGGCACGCGGGGCGCGCGAGTCGGCGTCGGCCGCCGAGACCACGGTGGGCGTGTAGTAGTTGAGGCAGATCGCATCGATCGGCTGCCGGATCCGGCCCAGGTCGCCGTCCTGGACGTGCGACCAGTCCGACACCGAGGCGGTCGCCTCCTGGAGGGACTGCGGGTAGGCGCCGTGCAGGATCGGGCCGTGGAAGATCCCGCCCGACAGGTCGTCGATCTTCCGGGCCGCGGCGAGGTCCGCCGGGTTCTGCGACAGGGGGCGCACCACGGAGGTGTTGAGGCTGATCGCCACCGAGTTGCGGGCCGGCATCACCGAGCGCAGCGCCACCGTGCCCAGGCCGTGCGCCAGGTTCAGGTGGTGCGCGGCGCGCAGCGAGGCCGCAGGGTCGGTGCGGCCGGGCGCGTGCACACCGGAGGCGTAGCCGAGGAACGCGGCGCACCACGGCTCGTTCAGCGTGATCCACTGCTCCACCCGGTCGCCGAGCGCCTCGCCGACGATCTGCGCGTACTCGGCGAACCGGTACGCCGTGTCCCGCTCGGGCCAGCCGCCCGCGTCCTCCAGCTCCTGCGGCAGGTCCCAGTGGTAGAGCGTGACGGCCGGTTTGATCCCGGCGGCCAGCAGCTCGTCCACCAGGCGGCGGTAGAAGTCCAGGCCGCGCTGGACGGCGGGGCCGCGGCCGGTCGGCTGCACGCGGGGCCAGGAGATCGAGAAGCGGTAGGCGCCCAGGCCCAGGTCCTTCATCAGCGCCACGTCGTCGCGGTAGCGGTGGTAGTGGTCGACAGCGATGTCACCGGTGTCCCCGCCGGCCGTCTTCCCGGGGGTGTGGCTGAAGGTGTCCCAGATCGAGGGCGTACGGCCGTCCTCCCGTACCGCGCCCTCGATCTGGTACGCCGAGGTGGCGGCGCCCCACAGGAAGGCGGGGGGGAAGGTCACCGGGGTCACCGGCGTTGCGGACTCAGGCATGGAAGCGCTCCCATAGGCGGTTCGTGGCGGGTCGTCCCGATCGGGCGAAATCCGACCGGTGAGACCGACGGGTGGAAGGACGAGGGGGGAAGCCGGGCCGGGCACTGGTCACCCGAACCGGGGCCGGGGCGACGGTGACCCGGCCCCCGCGGGTGAGTGCGAGGTGTCAGCCCTTGACGGCGCCCTGCATGATGCCGCCCACGATCTGCTTGCCGAAGATCGCGAACACCAGGAGCAGCGGCAGCGTGCCCAGCAGCGCGCCCGCCATGATCAGGGACTGGTCCGGGGTGTAGCCGCGGCCCAGTCCGGCGAGGGCGACCTGCACGGTCGGACTGCCGTTCTGCGTCAGCACCAGGAACGGCCACAGGAAGTCGTTCCAGGACTGCACGAACATCAGCATGCCCAGCACGGCCATCGCGGGCCGCGCCGCCGGGAACACCACGTGCCACACCACGCGCCAGCTGCTGGCACCGTCGACGCGGGCGGCTTCGATGATCTCGTCGGGCAGCGCCTGGAGCAGGTACTGGCGCATGAAGAACACACCGAACGCGTTCACCAGGGACGGCAGGATCACCGCCTGGAGCTGGTCGGACCAGTCCAGCTTCGCCACCATCATGTACAGCGGGATGATGCTGAGCTGCGGCGGCACCATCATCGTGCCGATGACGATCAGCATCAGCGCGTTGCGCCCGCGGAAGCGCAGCTTGGCGAAGGCGAACCCGGCGATCGTCGACAGGAAGACGATGGTGAACGCCGAGATGCCGGCCACGATGGTGGTGTTGAGGAACGCCTCGCCGAGGTTGGCGTCGTTCCAGGCGACCTCCAGCTTGTCGAACAGGTTGCCGCCGAACCAGAGGGGCGGCGGCGTCTGGGCGAGCCGCTGGTTGTCGCGCGAGGCGGCGATCGCCGTCCACACCAGCGGGAACAGCGAGCCGATGGTGAACAGGGCGAGGATGATGTAGGCGATCGGCCCGGCGTGCATGTGCCCGCCGGCCCGGGAGGCCTTCGACCCCCGCCGGCCCTTCCGGGACGGCTCGGGTGCCGCGTCGGCCGGGGGTTTCGTCATGGTCGTCGTCACGGCCGGTTCTCCTTAACTACTGGCGCGCAGCCGGCGCGAGATGACGGCGTTCAGGATCCCGATCACGATGAGGATCAGGAACATCGCCCAGGCGATCGCGGAGGCGCGGCCCAGGTGCTGGTTGACCCAGCCCTGCTCGTACAGGTACAGGCCGAGCGTCTGGAACTGGTGCTGGGAACCGCCCGAGGCCCCCTTGTTCGCGTCGAACAGCAGCGGCTCGCCGAAGACCTGCGAGGCGCCGATGGTCGACACGACGACCGTGAACAGGATCGTCGGACGCAGCGAGGGCAGCGTGACGTGGATGAACTGCCGCCAGCGGCTGGCCCCGTCCAGCGCCGCCGACTCGTACAGGTCCTGCGGGATCGCCTGCATCGCGGCCAGGTAGATCAGCGCGTTGTAGCCGGTCCAGCGCCAGATGACGATCGAGGACACGGCGAACTTCGACGCCCACGAGCCGTTCTGCCAGTCGATCTTGTCCAGGCCCACCATGTCGAGGACCCAGTTGATCATGCCGTAGTCGCGGCCGAAGAGCAGCACGAAGACCAGCGAGGCCGCGGCGATCGAGGTCGCGTACGGCGCCAGCATCACGACCCGGTAGAAGGTCGAGGCCCGCAGCTTGTAGTTGAGGATGTGCGCGAGGCCCATCGCCATCAGCAGCTGCGGCACCGTGGAGATGACGCCGATCCACAGCGTGTTCTTCGCCGCGTTCCAGAAGAACTCGTCGTCGAAGATGCGGGTGTAGTTGTCCAGGCCCGTCCACGTCATGTCGGTGGGCGCGGTCAGCTCCACCGTGTGCAGCGAGGCCCAGCCGGTGTAGATCAGCGGGAACAGGCCGAAGGCGACGAAGAGCAGGAAGAACGGCGAGACGAACGCGTACGGGCTCCAGCGGATGTCCCGCTGCCAGCGCCGGGAGAGTTTCGCCCGCCTCTTGCGGTCGGCCTCGGCGGCCGCCCTGCCACCGGGCGGGCGGCCCGGGGCCGCGCCCCCCTTGACGGGGGGCGCGGCGGTGTCGTGCCGGGTGGTCATTCCGGTCACTTCTCCAGGTTGTTGTCGATGGTCTTCACGGCGTTGTTCCACGCGTCCTTCGCCGACTTGCCCTGGGTGACGAGGATGACGCCGTTGTCGGTCAGACCCTGCTGGATGATCTGGTCCTTCGCACCGATGACCTGGTTCGGGATGCTCTCGGCGGCCTTGGCGAAGACCTTGCCGATCGGCGCGTCACCGGTCATGTCGTTCTTGCCGCCGGTCACCTCGGGCGTCGTGTACGCGGCCGGGGCGCTCGGGAAGCTGGCCTGCACGGCGAACAGCTTGGCCTGCTGCTCCGGCGCCGTCAGCCAGGTGATCAGCTTCTGGGCCTCCTTGACGTGCTTGCCGCTCTTGGGCACGCCGAGGAAGCTGCCGCCCCAGTTGCCGGACTTCGGCGCCTGGGCCACGTCCCACTTGCCGGCGGACTCGGGCTTCGACTTGCCCTTGATCGTGCCGAGCATCCACGGCGGGCAGGCCACGGTGGCGAACAGGCTGTTGGCGACGGTCTGGTCCCAGGCCGGCTGGAACTGGGTCTGCGACTGGACCAGTCCCTTCTCGGCGGCCTCCGCGGTCAGGTCGAAGGCGTCCTTGACGGCCGGGTTCGACTTGTAGACGACCTCGCCGGAGGAGTCGTAGAACTTCTCCTCCTCACTGCTGAGGATGGCGTTGATCAGTCCGCCGGGGGAGTCCATGAAGTAGGTGTCCTTGCCGGCACCCTTCTTGTACTTCTCACCGGTCTCGACGAACTTCTTCCAGTCGCCGGCCCACAGCTTGGAGACCTCCTCGCGGTCCGTCGGCAGGCCCGCCTTCTCGAAGAGGTCCTTGCGGTAGCAGATGGCCATCGGGCCGATGTCCGTGCCGAGGCCTATCGTGGCGCCGTCCTTGGTGGTGCCCTGCTGCCACTTCCAGTCGAGCCAGTTGTCCTTCTTGACACCCTCGGCCTTGGACATGTCCGCGAACTTGTCCGCCTGGGTGCCGACGACCTCGGCGATGTTGCCGACCTCGATCGCCTGCACGTCCTGGAGGCCGCTGTTGGTGGTGAGGTGGTTGACCAGAGCGGGGTAGTAGTTCTCGTTCCGCTCGGTGACGTTCTCCTCGATGTGG
Organism: Streptomyces sp. BK208; assembly: GCF_004364245.1. Lineage (GTDB taxonomy): Bacteria > Actinomycetota > Actinomycetes > Streptomycetales > Streptomycetaceae > Streptomyces. The sequence goes on from NZ_SOAV01000002.1 coordinate 269,176, forward strand.
ATGTCCGGGTTGAGCTTCTCGTACTCCTTGTAGAGGCCGGCCTCCTTGAAGCCCATCGTCCCGAACAGACCGAGGGTGATCGTGGTCTTGCCGCTGCTGTCGCCCGACGACGAGTTGTCCTCGTCGTTCCCGTCGTCGGCACAGCCGGCCAGCAGCCCGGCGCCCAGCGACGCGATGGCCGCCATGACCACCACCTTGCGGGCCGATCCTCTGCGTGCTGCTCGCATTGCGTCCTCCTGTTGCCCTGACGTGCCGACCCCCCGGCCAACTACATGGTTGGGCCCGCTGCTTCATGTCATTCGTTCGTCGCTGCGGCTCGGGCGGGGAACGTGCGGGATGTGTATGTGCCAGGTAGTGTGGGAGCGCTCCCACAAGTGATGTGTTGAAGAGTCGCGGGTCCGGGCGGGGGTGTCAAGGGAACGGACGCGACGAAATGCGTTCAGTTATCGGCCTGTTAACTGGACGCTACGAGCGACGCGGAGACACTCCCGTACGGCGGGAGAGGGGCCGGAGTCGGTCATTACACCCGACCGGCCTGTTAAATTCCAGGCCAGCCGCAGAGCGCGGGGGTGTCGACGGGAGGCGGAGCCGATGGCAGGCCACGGAGTGCGTGGGCGGAGCGGTGGCCGGCCCACCCTCGAAGAGGTGGCGGCACGCGCGGGTGTCGGCCGCGGCACGGTCTCCCGCGTGATCAACGGCTCGCCCAGGGTCAGCGACGCGACCCGGGCCGCCGTCGAGGCGGCGGTCGAGGAGCTCGGCTACGTCCCGAACACGGCGGCCCGCGCCCTGGCGGCCAACCGCACGGACGCGATCGCCCTGGTGGTGCCGGAGCCGGAGACCCGCTTCTTCGCGGAGCCCTACTTCTCGGACATGCTCAAGGGCGTCGGCTCCGAGCTGTCCGACACCGAGATGCAGCTGCTGCTGATATTCGCGGGCAGTGACCGGGAGCGGGAGCGGCTCGCCCAGTACCTCGCGGCGCACCGGGTGGACGGCGTCCTGCTGGTCTCGGTGCACGCCGACGATCCGCTGCCCGACCTGCTGACCCAGCTGGAGATCCCCGCGGTGATCAGCGGCCCCCGCTCGGCCACGGAGCCGCTGGCCTCGGTGGACTCGGACAACTACGGGGGCGCCCGCTCGGCCGTCGAGCACCTGCTGTCCCGGGGCCGAGGCCGCATCGCCCACATCACCGGCCACCTCGCCGTCTACGGCGCCCAGCGCCGCGTCGACGGCTACCGCGACGCCCTGCGGGACGCGGGCCACGAGGTGGACGAAGGACTGATCGAGCCCGGCGACTTCACCGAGGAGGGCGGGCGCCGCGCGATGGCGGAGCTGCTGCGCCGCCGCCCCGACGTCGACGCGGTCTTCGCCGCCTCGGACGTCACCGCGGCGGGCGCCGGCCAGGTCCTGCGCGAGGCGGGCCGGCGCATCCCGGACGACGTGGCCCTGGTCGGCTACGACGACTCGGCGATCGCCCGTCACATGGAGCCGCCTCTGACCAGCGTGCGCCAGCCCATCGAGGAGATGGGCCGGGCGATGATCGACCTGCTCCTGACCGAGATCGCCGACCGCCGCCCGGCCGCCTCGCGCGGTCTGGAACGGCATCAGGTGGTCCTGGCGACGGAGCTGGTGGAGCGCAGGTCGTCGTAGGGGGGCGTCCGTCCGGCCCGACCCGCGCGGCGGGCGGTGCGGCGGGCGAGGACCGTGACCGCTGCGGGGTCCGGCGGCGGGCCCCCGGTCGCGGCGTGGCGGCAGGGGTACGGTCCGCCGCGGGCGGGATCGGGGCCTCATGCCCTGTAATGCCGTGAGAGGTTGACCTTCTCGCGGAGGTCACCGGCTGACGACGGACCAGGGTGAGTGACGGGACGTGAACCGCGCCATGAAGCCGTCCGCGTTGCTCCGGACCGCCTGGGTCTCGAGGTCTCACCCGCCGACCTCGTCGGCTGACGGACGGCTGCCCCAGATCATCGGCACGGGCGGCCGTCCCTTTCCGGAGGGGCGGTCCAGGATGATTTGCGCCACCACGATCACTGCAAGCGCGAACGGAGACTGCGTGATCAGCAGGAACGGCAGGCGCAAGGGCGATGCCCGTCATGCGCCAGATGGCCCGCCCTAACTTGGCGATGTGTCGTCTGCGGCTGGAGACGGGCGCGCCGTGGGCAGTGCCGGCTGGGTGGGCGTCGGCTCGCCTCTGGCGCTCGACTCCCCGAGGGCGGTCCTGTAGGAGTCCAGCGCGGTCTGTCCCGGGTGGAAGCCACTGCGGACGAGATCGCTGGCCAGGTGCCACATGGTGCGCTCCTCCGCGACTCCGTCAGGAATCGTGAGTCCGAGCGCGGCGGCCAGGGGGTGTCGGCCAAGGTTGACCATGGCCCGAACCGCGCCTGCCCATTCGTCGGTGGCCACGACCGCCAGGCGATACCAAAGAAGTGTGAGCGGCGGCAGAACCGCAATGGTCGCGGCCACCAGCCAGGGGCGCGCAGCGTTGCCGAGAGCGAGGTCGGCGATGGCAGCCGCAACGACGAGCAGGTGCCCGTAGAGCAAGCTGACGAAGAAGTCGACGCTCATCCGGGCTTCGTCGGTCTGCTGGCGTGCCATGTCGGGGACAACGGCGTTGAGTTCGTGCCAGAGCACCTGTGAGTCGAGTCGGTAGCGGTCATAGCCGTACTCCTCGAACCGTCGGATCGCGTTGCCGAGCCGAGTGGGGGTGACCTGCCGGTCGTCCACGGGGTATCGGTGCAGCTGCTCATTGAGGAGCGCGAACCAGGCATCGCCCTTGCGGATGTCCGCAGTCAGGTAGCGGCTGATGATCGGGTGGGCGCGGAAGGCGGCGAGCACGGACTCGTCGGTAGCGGTCAGGTGACCTGCCCGTTCCTGCTCTGTCAGGGCCAGGGCGTCCACGCGGTTGCGCAGCAGGTGCTTGCGGGCCAGATGATGTCGACGCCGTGCGTGGGCAAGCCTCCGGGGCCAGCCGCGATATCCCTCGAGGACGCGGTAGAGCGGCGTCTGCAGGGCGGCAAGGACCAGGCCGAGGACCGCGGTGGCGACCAGGCCGAAGATCGCGGCCTGCCCCTTCTCGGCCTCGAGCGAGGTGAAACTGCTGAGCTTCGGCACCACCACGAACCCGAAGATCAGCACATTGATCAGGCTGGGCAGTATCCAGCCGACCAGCAAGGCGCGCCCGCCGCCGAGGGCGCTCTGGACCAGCCCAGTCACCGTGGCCTACTGTCGGCCCCGGTTCCGGCCCAGCAGACGGCGATACCACGGTTCGCGTAGATCGTCGTAAGGGCTGACGGTCCCGGGAACGGAGTCGCCATTCGCCGGGTTCCCTCCTGGTCGCGCTGTGACGCGGCGCTGTTCCTCAGCAGCGGCCTCGGCACGAGCCTGCTGACGTTGATAAAACCCCGGGCCAGGCGGGCGCGAGCCAATTGGAGCAGAACCAAGCTCAGGCTGAGGGGGGTCGAGTCTGCGTATGACCGGGTCGAGTTGCCGGTTGACGGCGGCCAGCAGACGGAGCTTGCCTGCATTGTCGGGCTCGGAGCGAATCTTGAGCAGCGTGGCGAGGGCGGACCTCGCTTCCGTGTCCAGATGGGCATGCTCGTGGGAGACCATCGCGGCGCACGCGGTCAGGACGCTCTCCACACTGGCGTCGAACTCGTCCAGCAGGTCCTGCAACGCGGCGCGCTGCGCATCGGTGGCCCTGTTCGGCGTTTCCCACCAAAACGCTGGGGCCCAATGCGTCTTGACTAGCACCTGGTGGAGAGCGCGGCCAGCCGCCTCGTTGACCGTTCGGAGTACTCGCTCAGCCTCTTCTGCCTCCATGCGCCATGACCGTACTTGACTCGTGCCGATTTGGTTCGCCGATTGGCACACTCCGGGTGTGAAGCAATGAGCAGCGTGGACGGCTCGTCGCCACCGTGCATCGTGAGTCAAAGGAGGGAGCCCTGGGGCTTCGACGGCAATCCAGAGGCCCGTCCGCGACACTGTCGCGGACGCCTCCTGGTCCGTTTCACCGCCGTCACCAGCACTGATTCGGCCTGCTCGTCTCCGCTGATCTTACGAACCCGGGCCGGCGTCTCCGCCGTACCGGCGGCTCGGGGTTGCCCCGAGCTTGCCGCGAGCCTCACCGATGCAGGCGAGCGCGCAGTAGCGCGGGAAGGGATGGCCGTGTACGGCGCCGACGCCCGCGCCCTGGTCCTCCGCGCGATCGAAGCGCTGCACTGACGCCACCAGGGGAAGCAGCTCCCTCCCGCGGCTGGAAGGCGGCGGTGTCGTTCACGGGTACTGCCGGCGGGACGGATCCAGTCCCGGGGCGAGCGGGATCACCGGTGGTGTGTCCGGCTCCTGGTCAAGGAAGCGCACATGCACCTGTTCCCAAAGGCTCAGAACGAGATCAAGGGCTGACCCGTTTTGCGAGGTCAGCCCTTGATCATTCAGGGTGAGTGACGGGACTTGAACCCGCGGCATCCTGGACCACAACCAGGTGCTCTACCAGCTGAGCTACACCCACCAAGGCCGGTGCTCGAATCCCGCGTGGCGGGGTTTCCCGACCGGCTGAGAAAAAGTGTACAGGGTCCGAAGGGGTGCTCGCGCCCGGCTTTCCGGACGCCGCCGCCCGTAGGGCCCGCGGCCCTAACCGGCGGACCCGTGCCCCTCACCGGCGGACACGACGTGCTTCGCGGCGATCGCCTTGGCCGTGTCGGAGTCGGGGCCGGGCTGCGGGACGAAGACCGCCTCGCGGTAGTAGCGCAGCTCGGCGATGGACTCGCGGATGTCGGCGAGCGCGCGGTGGTTGCCGTTCTTCTCCGGGCTGTTGAAGTACGCCCTCGGGTACCAGCGGCGGGCCAGTTCCTTGATCGACGAGACGTCGACGATGCGGTAGTGGAGGTACCCCTCCAGCGCCGCCATGTCGCGCAGCAGGAAGCCGCGGTCGGTGCCGACGGAGTTGCCGCACAGGGGGGCCTTGCCCGGCTCCTTGACGTACTCCCGCACATAGGCCAGGACCTGGGCCTCGGCGTCCGCGAGGGTCGTGCCGCCGTCCAGCTCCGCGAGGAGTCCCGACGCGGTGTGCATCTCGCGCACCACCTCCGGCATCGTCTCCAGGGCCTGCTCCGGCGGGCGGATGACGATGTCGACGCCTTCGCCGAGGATGTTCAGCTCGGAGTCGGTGACGAGGGCGGCAACCTCGATGAGCGCGTCGTCGGACAGCGAGAGGCCGGTCATCTCGCAGTCGATCCACACCATGCGATCGTTCATGCGGGCCACTTTACGGTGGGCGCCTGTTCCTGAGGTCCCCGGCGTCCGGGTGGGCCTCGCTGGGGGCTGCCGCCCCCAGGCCCCCGCTTCGGCCCTGAACGGGCCTCGTCCTCGAACGCCGGACGGGCTGGAACGGTCTGCCCGGCATCACGGGCCCCCGGCGTCGGTGCCGGCCTCGCTGGGGGCTGCCGCCCCCAGGCCCCGCTTCGGCCCTGAACGGGCCTCGTCCTCGAACGCCGGACGGGCTGGATCGGTCTGCCCGGCGTCGATGGTGGACGCCGGACGGGCCGGGGGCCCGTCCGGCGTTTCGAGGGCCGTGTCACCTCACGGTGCGCTGCGCTGGCCCGGGACGCTTGCCGCGCCCGCCGGCATCGGGGTGGCCGTGCGGCGGGTCTGGAACGGGACCGCGTTCTCCGGGGGGAGCGCGGCCGGGGGTTCGGCCGGGGGCAGCGCGCGGGGGGCGCCCGCGGGATCCGGGTCCGGCTGGCGCTCGCCCTGGGGACGGCGGGCCCGGTAGGCCGCCCGGTAGGCGGCCGGGGACGAGCCAAGCTGGCGGCGGAAGTGGCCGCGCAGGGCCACCGGGGAGCGGAAGCCGCAGCGGCCCGCGACCTCGTCCACCGAGTAGTCCGACGTCTCCAGCAGACGCTGCGCCTGGAGGACCCGCTGGGTGATGAGCCACTGGAGCGGGGCGCTGCCCGTCAGCGAGCGGAACCGGCGGTCGAAGGTGCGGCGGCTCATGTAGGCGCGCGCCGCCAGCGTCTCCACGTCGAACTGCTCGTGGAGGTGCTCCAGCGCCCAGGCGACGACCTCAGCGAGCGGGTCGGCGCCGATCTCCTCCGGTAAAGACCTGTCCAGGTAGCGCTCCTGGCCGCCGCTGCGGCGCGGCGGGACCACCAGACGGCGGGCCAGCGCACCGGCCGCCTCGTTGCCGTGGTCCGTGCGCACGATGTGCAGGCACAGGTCGATCCCGGCCGCGGTGCCCGCGGACGTCAGCACGTCGCCGTCGTCCACGAACAGTTCGCGCGGGTCGACGTGCACCGACGGATAGCGCTTGGCCAGCGTCGGCGCGTACATCCAGTGGGTGGTCGCGGGCCGTCCGTCGAGCAGGCCCGCCGCCGCCAGCACGAAGGCGCCGGTGCACAGGCCGACGATGCGGGCCCCCTCCTCGTGCGCCCGGCGCAGCGCGTCGAGCGCTTCCTCGGGCGGCGGCGAGGTGATCGACCGCCAGGCCGGCACGACGACCGTGCCCGCGCGCGAGATCGCCTCCAGTCCTTGCGGCGCCGTGAGTTCCAGGCCCCCTGTGGTCCGCAGCGGGCCTTCCTCACCGGCGCACACCAGCAGTCGGTAGCGCGGCACGCCGGCGTCCTGGCGGTCGATCCCGAACACCGACAGCGGTATGGAACTCTCGAAGATGGGACCGCCGCTGAACAGCAGCACCGCGACGATCTCCTTGCGGCGGCGCCCGGAAAGCTTCCGGGCCGCGGCTTCCGGCGCGGTGGCGGAGTCGTGGCTCATACCGCTAAGCCCCCCTCGGTGGTCGCGGCGCCCTTCACCCTTCGGGTCTGTCGCTCCAACACGTTTCCCCTCGGTCCTGCACGAGTCCCCCGCCGTAGACGGTCAAGATCGAATCTACTGTGTCCCGTCACGCCGAGGTGGCCGGTTCGGCACTTGGGACATTGTCGACATGGCAACTTGGCGTGAAGCAGTCGATCACGAAGCGTTGCACTCTGGGGCGCCCCTGTGAAGTGCGCCTTGTGTCAGTGGCCAATCCCCGTAGGGTGCGAAGGGGTCCCGAGACCCTGTTCGTGCAGGTGGAACGGGGGTTTGGGGGTGGTGAGGGGCAGGGATGAGCCACCCGTGGAAGTTGGCTGAAAAGAAGCGGAACCGTGTGCAAAAACCGGTCAGCCGACCGGTGTGTTTTGCCCAGCGTGCCGCCCGCCCCCGCGGGTCCCCCGCCGGGCCGCGACCCGCTCGGAACGCCGCAGCAGCAGACGGCAGGCGCCGGTGACGGCGGCCAGTCCGCAGGCCGTGCCGACGGCGCCGGCGAAGGAGGTGCCGTACCAGAGGAGCGCGACGGGCACGAGGAAGCAACTGAACGCCGCCCAGCGGACCAGGTCGGTGACGCCGTCGCGGTGGGGTGCGCCGGACGTCGGCTCGGCGGTGCGGTGCGGTCCGGACACGGGTGCTCCCTGGGATGGCGTGCACGGAGATCAACGGCCGTGCGGCGCTTCGGTCACGTCCGGTCACGCTCGGTTGAATCCCGTGCGAACCGCCTGTACAGCGCAGCAACCATTGCGTTACGGGCGCCCTCTCGGGCATGCTCCGGTGAATCCCGCGGCGGGGACCGTCCGCGGGATCCGGGCGAAGGAGGCGTGGCGCCGTACCCTTGGGGGTATGGGGTGGGGAAGACCATTCCCGGACACAGCTCCGCCGCACACTGTTGTCCCCCATAGAGGATAAAAACGCCGAGACAGCCATGGCCGGTCACGAATTCTTCGAACCCGCGGACCGCAAGCGGCCCGTCGCCGAACCTACGGCGGCCGAGCCCCTGGCGGCCGAAGAGCCACGCAAGTCGTGCGACCCAGCCTTTCAGCACGGCGTCGTCGTCGGCTTCGACGGCTCCACCTCCAGCGAGCGCGCCCTCGCCTACGCCATCGGCATGGCGTCCCGGCTGGGCTCCGGCCTGGTCATCGTGCACGTCGCCAACCGGCTGCCCACCACGGTGTGGGCCGGGTGCGAGCCCCCGGTCTTCGTCGACGTGCCCGACCACCGCACCGAGGTGCTCGGTCTGGAGCTGGCGTGCGCGGACTACCTCGCCGAAGTCCCCTGGATCCTGGTCGAGCGCGGCGGCGACATCTGCCACGAACTCGAAGAGGTGGGGCGGGAGTACGAGGCGGACGCCATCGTCGTCGGCTCCAGCCACGGGCTGGTCGGCCGCCTCTTCGGCTCCGTCGCGGGCCGGCTCGCCAAGCGGGCCAAGCGTCCCGTGGTGGTCATTCCCTGACGTTTCTGACGTTCCGGACGGCGCGTCCGCAGGTGCGGACGGCCCCCGCGTGCGGTGACGCACACGAGGGCCGTCGCGGTGGGAGCCGCGTGACTACTCCACCGTCACCGACTTGGCGAGGTTGCGGGGCTTGTCGATGTCCCGGCCCAGGGCGAGGGCCGTGTGGTAGGCGAGGAGCTGGAGCGGGATGCCCATGAGGATGGGGTCGAGCTCGTCCTCGTTCTTCGGGACGACGACGGTGTGGTCGGCCTTCTCCTGCTCCTGGTGGGCAACGGCGAGGATCTGGCCGCTGCGGGCCTTGATCTCCTCCATGGCCGCGCGGTTCTTCTCCAGCAGGTCGTCGTCCGGCACGATCGCGACCGTCGGCAGGGCGGGCTCGATCAGGGCGAGCGGACCGTGCTTCAGCTCGGAGGCCGGGTAGGCCTCGGCGTGGATGTAGGAGACCTCCTTGAGCTTCAGGGAGGCCTCGCGGGCGACAGGGTAGCCCCGGACGCGGCCGATGAAGAGCATCGAGCGGGCGTCGGCGTACTGCGCGGCCAGCTTCTTGATGTCCTCCTCCTGCTCCAGCATCTCGGAGATCTGCGCGGGCAGCTTGCGCAGCCCCTCGATGATCCGCTTGCCGTCGCGCACGGACAGGTCGCGGGTGCGGCCCAGGTGCAGGGCGAGCAGCGCGAAGGCCACGCAGGTGTTGGTGAAGCACTTGGTGGACACCACGCACACCTCGGGGCCGGCGTGCACGTACATGCCGCCGTCGGCCTCGCGGGCGATCGCCGAACCGACCACGTTGACGATGCCGAGGACCCGGGCGCCCTTGCGCTTCAGCTCCTGCACGGCGGCCAGCACGTCGTACGTCTCACCGGACTGGGAGACGGCGATGTACAGGGTGTCGGGATCGACGACCGCGTTGCGGTAGCGGAACTCGGAGGCCGGCTCGGCGTCCGCGGGGATGCGGGCCAGCTCCTCGATCATCTGGGCGCCGATCTGGCCCGCGTGGTACGAGGTGCCGCAGCCGAGGATCTTCACGCGGCGCACGGCGCGCGCGTCGCGGGCGTCCAGGTTGAGGCCGCCCAGGTGCACGGTGGAGAAGCGGTCGTCGATCCGGCCGCGCAGCACGCGGTCCACGGCCTCGGCCTGCTCGTGGATCTCCTTGTGCATGTAGGTGTCGTGGCCGCCCATGTCGTAGGAGGCGGCCTCCCACTCCACGGTGGTGGGCTCGGACGTGGTGCGGGTGCCCTCGGTGGTGTACGTGCGGAAGTCGTCGGCCTTGAGAGTGGCCATCTCGCCGTCGTCGAGGGTGACTATCTGCCGGGTGTGGGCGACCAGCGCGGCGATGTCCGAGGCGACGAACATCTCCTTCTCGCCGATGCCGAGGACGACCGGCGAGCCGTTGCGGGCGACGACGATGCGCTCGGGGAAGTCGGCGTGCATCACGGCGATGCCGTACGTGCCCTCGATGACCCGCAGGGTCTCGCGGACCTTGTCCTCCAGCTTCTCGGCCTCGGAACGGGCGATCAGGTGGACGAGGACCTCGGTGTCGGTCTCGGAGAGGAACTCGACGCCGTCCGCCTCCAGCTTGCGGCGCAGGTCGGCGGCGTTGTCGATGATGCCGTTGTGCACGACGGCGACCTTGTTGTCGGCCGACATGTGCGGGTGGGCGTTCACGTCGGAGGGAGCGCCGTGGGTGGCCCAGCGGGTGTGGGCGATGCCGGTGGTGCCCTTGAAGCGCGCCGGGACCTTGGCCTCCAGGTCGCGCACGCGGCCCTTGGCCTTGACCATCCTCAGGCCGGTCGTCTTCGGGGAGGTGACGACGATGCCCGCCGAGTCGTAGCCGCGGTACTCCAGGCGCTGGAGACCCTCCAGGAGCAGGGGAGCGACGTCACGCTTGCCGATGTATCCGACGATTCCGCACATGTATACGTAAACCTCGTGTCTCTCTTCGGCCTCTCGGCCGTAGCGGCATCTCAGCCGTAGACGATGCGGCGCAGCTGACGGAGCGACAGCTCCGGCGGCGCGACCGCCCGGTATTTCAGGTCCGCCTCGATCCGTTCGAAGATCGTCGCGTTCACCAGGCCCTGGGCCTGGAGCTCGCGGTGGCGGCGACGGACGTATTCCTCTGTCGTCTCGTCGAAGTAGGCGAGCACGTCCTGGACCACGCGCAGTGCCTCGCCCCGGCTCAGGGGCGTGGACCGCGTCAGATGATCAACGAGTTCGTCGTGCACCCGGTAGATCCTGGGGTACGAGAGGTCGCTGCGCAAGAATCCTGCCCGATCTCGGGCAGATCGCTGTTGAAACTCTCATGAGGGGCTGTTCGCGGCCTGTCCACCTGGTGTCCGGAATCTCGTTGCCTGAGGAGACGAGTTTCAGACGCCATGGACATACCTCGCATGGGCGTTCCCGAGCCGCTGGCCGGCCGCATGAGCATGGCCGAGCAGCACGAGTACCTGCGCGCCAGGTTCTCGCGGCGCACGATGATCAGGGGCGGTGCGGTCACGCTCGGTGCCGTCGCGGGCGGCGTGTTCGTGCCGGGCGCCACCGCGCGGGCCGCCACCCCCGGCCGGCGGCCGGGCGGCACCGACACCGTCGACGGCGCGCTCGTCGCCCCCTTCGGCCGCCACCTCGCCTACGGCGGCGACCCGCGCACCGAGATGACCGTCTCCTGGCAGGTCCCGGTCGCGGTGAAGAAGCCCTTCATCCGCGTCGGCGCCCACCCGTGGGACCTCTCGCACAGGATCGACGCCGAACCGCGCCCGCTGCACACCCCGGCCGGCGTCGGCGCGAGCGGCGACCACACCCAGTACTACCTGCACGCCAGGCTCACCCGTCTCAAGCCCGGCCGCACCTACTACTACGGGGTCGGCCACGCCGGGTTCGACCCGGCCGAGCCCCACCTCGCCGGCACCCTCGGCACCTTCACCACCGCGCCGGCCCGATCCGAACCGTTCACCTTCACCGCCTTCGGCGACCAGGGCGTCAGCTACCACGGCCTCGCCAACGACGCCCTGATCCTCGCCCAGAACCCGGCCTTCCACCTGCACGCAGGCGACATCGCCTACGGCGACCCGGCCGGGCAGGGCAAGACCTCCGACACCGGCTTCGACTCGCGGGTGTGGGACCAGTTCCTGCACCAGACCGAGTCGGTCGCCAAGCAGATCCCGTGGATGGTGTCGTACGGCAACCACGACATGGAGGCCTGGTACTCGCCCAACGGCTACGGTGGCGAGCAGGCCCGCTGGCAGTTGCCCGACAACGGCCCCGACGCCGACAACCTCCCGGGCGTCTACACCTTCGTGCACGGCAACACCGCCGTCATCTCGCTGGACGCCAACGACATCTCCTTCGAGATCCCGGCGAACCTGGGCATCTCCGGCGGCACCCAGACCCGTTGGCTGGAGCGGCAGCTGAAGAAGTACCGGGCCGAGAAGGACATCGACTTCGTCGTCGTCTTCTTCCACCACTGCGCCTACTGCACCTCCACCGCGCACGCCTCCGAGGGCGGCGTCCGCGACGAGTGGGTGCCGCTGTTCGAGAAGTACACCGTCGACCTGGTGATCAACGGGCACAACCACGTCTACGAGCGCACCGACGTCGTCAAGGGCGGCGAGGTCACCCGGGAGCTGCCGATCGGCGGCACCGCGTACCCCGAGACGGACGGCGTCGTCTACGTCACCGCGGGCGCGGCGGGCAAGAGCCTGTACGCGTTCAGCGCCGAGCAGAGCTACGAGGGTCACGAGAAGGACGTCGAGTCGGTGTCGTCCTTCGTCTGCGTCGACGGCGGGCGGCAGAGCGAGGACGTCGCCTGGTCCCGGGTGCGGTACCTCGACTACTCGTTCCTGCGGGTGGACGTGACGCCCGCCTCGCGGGGGCGGCTGGCGACCCTGAAGGTGCGGGGCATCGCGGAGACCGGCGAGACCGTCGACCACTTCACGGTGGCACGCCGGGCCCGGTAGGACGGCCCGTCACATCCGCTTGAGCACCGCCTGCTTCGCCAGGGCGAACTCCTCGTCTGTCAGCACCCCGGAGCGGTGCAGCTCGCCCAGCTCCCGCAGCCTGCGCAGCAGCGCGTCGTGGTCGTCCTCGGCGGCCGGCGCGGGCACGGCGGCGGGAGCCGCGGCGCCGCCGGGGCCGCCGGCCGCGACGGACCGTTCCTCTCCCGTGCGGGCCTCCTCTCCCGTGCGGGCCTCCTCCAGGGCCGCACGGGCGGCCGGGTGCGGCAGACGGGCCTGTACGGCCGCGGCCACCAGCGCCATCAGCGGGTCCCGCTTGAAACCCCACAGCTCCACGGCGTTGGGGTCGTACTTCGGCGGCACCTCGCCCGGCGCCGCCCGCACGGTGAAGCGGAGGTGGCCGTTGTCCAGACCGACCGTCGGCTGCCACTCGACGGCGACGATGTCGGCGAGGGGGAGCACGCGCGGCCCGGCGGCCGACTTGGCCTCCTCCGCCTGCCACTTCCACTCCAGGCGCACCCGCTCCCCGTCGAAGCTCGCCACGCCGTCCCCGGCCGACACCGACAGCGGCACCGGCGGCCCCGGCAGCAGATAGGCGTCCACCGGCCCGGCGGGGACCTGGTCGAGGAGCAGCGCGTTGCGCACCTCGTCCACGAAGTACTCGGCCACGCCGTACCGGTCGGGCTCCACCACCAGCCGGTACGGGTCGTGCGGCTCGGCCAGCCGGCCGCCCGCCGCGTGCAGCAGGGGGTCGGCCCCGTCCCGCAGCCGGAGCCGCAGCCGCCCCGACCTCTTCCCCTGCTCGAACGATATGCCCGCCAACGCCGTGAGCGGCACGAGCAGTTCACCCAGCTCCCGGCGGAGCAGGCCGACGTTCTTGTCCCGACCGGGTGTCAGCCGCAGGGCGTCACCGTCGAAGACCCACGTTCCGTCCTTCTGGATGATTTCCGCCATGCGGGGATTGTTTCATCGCGTCCGCGAGCGGTGATGGTGCGGGAGAGTGGTCCGGCCCCCCTCCAACCCCCGTAACCCCCCTCCAGGAACCCCGGATCGCACACCTCGCGAAGGGAGCGCACGTGAGACCTCATCGACGGCACCACAGAACGACTCCCCGCATCACCCGGCTGCTGGGATCGCTGCTGCTGGTCGCGGCGGCCGGCGCCGTGACCACCGGCGCCGCCCCCGGCCCCAAGACGGCCCCCAGACCCACCCCTCTGGACCAGGTGATCCCGGCCCCCTCCTCGGTCCGCCCCGGCGGCGCGCCGTACCGCATCACCAGCGGCACCCACATCCGTGTCGACGACTCGCGCGAGGCCCGCCGCGTCGGCGACTACCTCGCGGACCTCCTGCGGCCCTCCACCGGATACCGGCTCCCCGTCACCACCCACGGCCACGGCGGCATACAACTGCGCCTGACCAAGGGCCCGTACGGCGACGAGGGCTACCGCCTCGACAGCGGCCGCTCCGGCGTCACCATCAGCGCGCGCAAGGCCGCCGGGCTCTTCCACGGGGTCCAGACCCTGCGTCAGCTGCTGCCCGCGGCCGTGGAGAAGGACGTCGCACAGCCCGGTCCCTGGCCGGTCGCGGGCGGCACCATCGAGGACACCCCGCGCTACGCCTGGCGCAGCGCCATGCTCGACGTCTCCCGGCACTTCTTCGACGTCGACGAGGTCAAGCGCTACATCGACCGCGTCGCCCGCTACAAGTACAACAAGCTCCACCTGCACATCAGCGACGACCAGGGCTGGCGCCTCGCCATCGACTCCTGGCCGCGCCTGGCGACCTACGGCGGCTCCACCGAGGTCGGCGGCGGACCCGGCGGCTACTACACCAAGGCGGACTACACGGAGATCGTCCGCTACGCCGCCTCCCGCCACCTGGAGGTGATCCCCGAGATCGACATGCCGGGGCACACCAACGCCGCCCTCGCCTCCTACGCCGAGCTGAACTGCGACGGCGTGGCACCCCCGCTCTACACCGGCACCAAGGTCGGCTTCAGCTCCCTGTGCGTCGGCAAGGACCTCACGTACGACTTCGTGGACGACGTCCTCGGTGAACTCGCCGCGCTCACCCCCGGCCGCTACCTCCACATCGGGGGCGACGAGGCGCACTCCACCCCGCACGCCGACTACGTGACGTTCATGCAGCGGGTGCAGCCGATCGTCGCCAAGTACGGCAAGACGGTCGTCGGCTGGCACCAGCTGGCCGGCGCCGGACCGGCCGAGGGCGCGCTCGTCCAGTACTGGGGCCTGGACCGCACCAGCGCCGCGGAGAAGGCCGAGGTCGCCGAGGCCGCCAGGAACGGCACCGGGCTGATCCTCTCCCCGGCCGACCGGACGTACCTGGACATGAAGTACACCAAGGACACCCCGCTGGGCCTGTCCTGGGCCGGATACGTCGAGGTGCAGCGGTCCTACGACTGGGACCCGGCCGCCTACCTGCCGGGCGCCCCGGCCGAGGCGGTCCGCGGGGTGGAGGCCCCGCTGTGGACGGAGACCCTGTCCGACCCGGACCAGCTGGACTTCATGGCCTTCCCGAGGCTGCCGGGCGTCGCCGAACTGGGCTGGTCCCCGGCGTCGACGCACGACTGGGACACCTACAAGGTACGGCTCGCCGCGCAGGCACCGCACTGGGAGGCGGCGGGGATCGACTACTACCGCTCGCCGCAGGTGCCCTGGACCTGATCCGGGGGAGCTGCCCCGGACGGACCTGATCCGGACCGCGCGGTCCGGACGGCACGACGGGCACCCCGGAGGACCGTCTCCGGGGTGCCCGCCCGTCTGCCGGGACCCGCCGCTACCGGCCCGCGAGCGGGTTCTTCAGGTTCCCGACCAGCTGGAGGGCGCCGGACGGGTCGGCCAGGTCCACCATCTGCCGGTTGTCGCGCAGCTGGAGCCGGTTGAGGCAGGACAGGGCGAACTCGGGGGCGAACATGTCGAACCGCTCGAACTTCTCCGCCAGTTCCGGCACCGACTCCTGGTACTCCCGGGTGACCTCCGCGACCGTCCCCCAGAAGGCGTCCTCCGTGACGATGCACTCGCCCGCGAGGTTGGCGGCGAGGAAGCGGAAGAAGCAGTCGAAGACGTCCGTGAAGATCGACAGCAGCTTCTTGTCGTCCGGGACGTCCACCGCGATCCGGGAGACCTCGGGCGGCAGCACCGCGTCCGGGTCCATCACCGCGATCTCCTCGGCGATGTCCTTGTAGATCGCCCGCCGCACCACGCCGTCCTCCAGCACGAGGATCACGTTCTCGCCGTGCGGCATGTACACCAGGTCGTAGGCGTAGAAGCTGTGCAGCAACGGGACGTAGTAGGCGCGCAGGTAGTGCCGCAGCCACTCGGTGGGGGTGAGCCCGGACCGCTCGATCAGCGCGCCCGCGAAGGAGGCGCCCTCATGGTCGACGTGGACCAGGGAGGCCATGGTGGCGAGCGTCTCGCCGTCCTGGAGCGAGGGCACGGGGCTCTCCCGCCACAGCGCCGCCAGCATCTTGCGGTACGGCGAGTAGCGGTCGGTGGCCTGCTCGTACTCCAGGTGCCGGTAGCCGACGGCCGCCCGCTCCCGGATGATGCTCAGCCCCGTGGCCTTCAGCACCGGATCGCCCTCGATCAGCTGGGCGAGCCAGTCGTTGATGGCCGGGGTCGCCTCCATGTACGCCGCCGACAGGCCGCGCATGAAGCCCATGTTGAGGACGGACAGGGCCGTCTTCACATAGTGCTTCCCGGGATGCGAGGCGTTGAAGAAGGTGCGGATCGACTGCTGGGCCAGGTACTCGTCGTCGCCCTCGCCCAGGCACACCAGGTGCCCGCGGGCGACCTCGGCGGCGAAGGTGACGGTGAGCTTGTTCCACCACTGCCAGGGGTGGACCGGGATGAGGAGGTAGTCCGCCGGGTCCAGGCCGCGCTCGCGCAGCACGCCGTGGAAGCGGTCGACGGTCCCCTCGCCCAGCTCGTCCCGGACGAAGGACTCGTACTCGATGCCGACGCCCGCCGTGAACGCGGCCCGCGAACGGTGCGCGGCCAGCCACACCAGCCGGACGGGGCTCGCGGTCTCGGGCGCGTACGACAGGTACTCGTGGATGCCGAAGCCGAGCCGTCCGTTGTTGGCGACGAAGCACGGGTGGCCCTCGGTCATGCCGGTCTCGACGGCCTGGAAGCCGGCCCGGGCCAGCTCGGCGGAGGTCACCTTCGGCTTGGTCAGCTTGTAGCAGGTGCCGGAGAGGGTGGAGGAGATCTCCTCCAGGTAGACCGGCAGGATCTCGTCGCTCAGGCCCAGCGTCCGCCGCAGCTCGACGAAGAAGTCCAGCGCGGCGAGCGGCAGCTCGGCCCCGTCGCGGTGGCGGGTCACGGAGCCGGCGTCCACCTGCCAGTGGTCCAGGGCGCGGACGGTGGCGGTGAAGCGGTAGGCGGTCTCGCCGTCGTCGCTGCGCACGACGTACCCCTCCCCGTCCGGCTCGGGGGCCAGCAGCCGCTCGTGCGTGAACTCGGCCAGCGCCTTGCGGATCAGGAGGCGGTTGGCCTGCTCCCAGCGCTCGGGGGAGAGGTGGGCGACGGCGTCGGCGAGGCTCACGCGGACACCGCCTTCTCGAACTGCTCGCGGGTGCAGAAGCTCAGCAACGCCTTCTTCTCCGGCTTCTGGATCTCGCGCTCGGGCACGAATCCGACGGCTGCGTTCAGGGCGTGGACGGCGGTGTTGGCGACGTCCGGTTCGACGACGACCCGCCGGGTCGCCGGGTCGGCGAACAGCTCGGCCATCACGGTGGTGATCACGGCGCGGGTGAAGCCGTGCACGGGCCGGTCGGTGGGGGCGACCAGGAAGTGCATGCCGACGTCGCCCGGCTCGGGCTCGTACAGCCCGACCAGCTCCCGGTGGGCGGGGTCGTAGCGCTCCGTCAGGAAGGCGGGCACGCCGTCGTGCAGGCCGAGGTGGGCCTGCTGGTGTTCGTCGGCGGCCAGCTCCATGTACGCCCGCTCGACGTCCACCAGTGCGGCGTCCTGCATCATCCAGAACGCGGACTTGGGGTGGGTGAGCCAGCTGTGCAGCAGTACGGCGTCCTTCAGCGGGTCGACGGGCCGCAGGGTGAGGTGGCCGACGCGGGCGGCGCCCGGGCCGGTGGCGGAGCGGATGGTGCGGGTGGTGCTGGTGGTGCTCATGCGCTGAACTCCTGGAACGCGATCGTCTTCTCGACCGGGTAGTACTCGCTGCCGAGCAGCTCCCGGACGATGCAGCTGTTGCGGTAGGCACCCATGCCCAGGTCGGGGCTGGTGATGCTGTGCGTGTGGACTCCCGCGTTCTGCAGGAACACCCCGCCCCCGGTGACGTCGACGGCGTAGTTGCGGGCGATGTCGAAGTTGCCCCGGGAGTCGTAGCGCAGCCGGTCGCGCACGGGCTTGAGGAACTCCGGCTCGGCGTACCGGTAGCCGGTGGCGAGGACCAGGCCCTCGGTCTCGATCTCGAAGTCCCTGCCCTGCTCCTCCTGGCGGAAGCCGAGCGTGTACGTGCCGTCCGCGTACCGGGCCTCGGTCAGCGCCGAGTTGGTGAGCAGGCGGGTGGGGACGGGGCCGCCGAGCTTCTTCTGGTAGAGCAGGTCGAAGATCTCGTTGATCAGGTCGCCGTCGATCCCCTTGAACAGGCCCTTCTGCTCGGCCGTGAGGCGGTAGCGGGTGTCCTCGGGCAGCGCGTGGTAGTAGTCCACGTACTCCGGTGAGGTCATCTCCAGGGTGAGCTTGGTGTATTCGAGGGGGAAGAAGCGCGGGGAGCGGGTGACCCAGTTGAGCCGGTAGCCGTGGACGTCGATCTCGCCCAGCAGGTCCAGGTAGATCTCGGCGGCGGACTGGCCGCTGCCGACCAGCGTGATCGACTTCTTCTTCACCAGCTCCGCCCGCTGCTGGACGTACCGGGAGTTGTGGAGGAAGTCCCCGGCCAGGCCGCGGCAGGCGTCCGGGATGTGCGGCGGGGTGCCGGTGCCGAGGACGAGACGGCGGGCGCGGTAGGTGTCGCCGGAGGTGGTGGCGACGGCGTACAGCTCCTCCCGCTCGTCGTACGTCACCTCGGTGACCGTGGTGGAGAAGCGGACGCTGCTCAGCTTGCGGGCGGCCCAGCGGCAGTAGTCGTCGTACTCGACGCGCAGCGGGTAGAAGTTCTCCCGGATGTAGAACGAGTAGAGCCTGCCCTGCTCCTTCAGGTAGTTGAGGAAGGAGTACGGCGAGGTCGGGTCGGCGAGCGTGACCAGGTCCGACATGAACGGGGTCTGCAGGTGCGCGCCCTCCAGGAACATGCCGGCGTGCCACTCGAAGTCCGGCTTGGACTCCAGGAAGACGCCGTTCAGCTCGGCGATGGGCTCGGTGAGGCAGGCCAGGCCGAGGTTGAAGGGGCCGAGGCCGATCCCGACGAAGTCGTACGGGGCGCTGGCTTCAGGAAGCGCGGTCAAGGGAGTCTCCCAGGTACTGCTCGGCGTGGCCGGCGATCAGGTCGAGGACGGCGGCGATGTCGGCCGTGGTCGTCTCGGGGTTGAGCAGGGTGAACTTCAGGTAGTGGCGGCCGGCCACCTTGGTGCCCGCGACCACGGCGTCGCCGGAGGCGAACAGCGCCTTGCGGGCGTAGAGGTTGGCGCGGTCGATCTCGGCGGGGTCGGTGACGGCCGCCGGGATGTAGCGGAAGACCAGGGTGGAGAGCGACGGTTCGACGACCACGTCGAAGCGCGGGTCGGCGGCGAGCAGTCTCCAGCCCTCGGAGGCCAGGTCGCAGACCTCGTCGAAGAGCTCGCCGATACCGTCGGCGCCCATCACGCGCAGGGTCATCCACAGCTTGAGCGCGTCGAAGCGGCGGGTGGTCTGCAGGGACTTGTCCACCTGGTTGGGGATACGTTCCTGCACCATGCGGCGCGGGTTGAGGTACTCGGCGTGGTAGGTGGCGTGCCGCAGGGTGGCCGCGTCGCGGACCAGCACGGCCGACGAACTCACCGGCTGGAAGAAGGACTTGTGGTAGTCCACCGTGACGGAGTCGGCCCGCTCGATGCCGGCGGCCCGGTCCCGGTACTTCAGGGAGGCCAGCAGCCCGCAGCCGTAGGCCGCGTCCACGTGCATCCACACGCCGTACTGCTCGCACAGCCCGGCGATCTCGGGCAGCGGGTCGATGGAGCCGAAGTCGGTGGTGCCGGCGGTGGCGACGACGGCCATGGGGACCAGGCCCTCGCGCGCGCAGCGCTCCAGCTCCCGGGCGAGGGCGACGGTCTGCATGCGCTTGTCGTGGCCGACGGGGACCGACACGACGGCGTCGGGTCCCAGGCCGAGCAGCTTCGCCGATTTCTTCACGCTGAAGTGGCTGACCTCGGAGGCGAAGATGCGCAGGTCGGCGAGGCTCTCGGCCTTCGCCTCCTCGCGGGCGAGCAGCAGCGCCTGGAGGTTGGACTGGGTGCCGCCGGAGGTGAACACGCCGTCGGCGGCCGGGCCCAGGCCGATCCGCGCCGTGGTCCAGTCGATCAGTCTCCGCTCGATGAGCGTGCCGCCGGCCGACTGGTCCCAGGTGTCCAGGGAGGAGTTGACGGCGGACAGCACCGCCTCGCCGAGCACCGCAGGTATGACGACGGGGCAGTTGAGGTGGGCGAGGTAGCGCGGGTGGTGGAAGTAGACGGCGTCGCGGAGGTAGACGTCCTCCAGCTCGTCGAGGACCGCGGCCGTGTCGTGCAGGGGCCGGTCGAGGTCGATCTCGTCGATGCGGGGGGAGAGGGCGTCGACCGTGACACCGGTGAAGGGGCGGTCGGTGGTGGCGATCTTGGCGGCCACCCGCTCGACTCCTTCGATCACGGAGCGGCGGTACTGCTCCGCGTTGGTGTCGTTGAGCAGGTGCGAACGCATGTGGGGGTCCTCCGGTTTGGGGACGGGCCGAGAGGGGACGGGAGTGAGGGCGGGACGGAACCCGTGATCGAACTTAGGTTAGCCTAACCTAACTCATGATGCCCATGCGCATGCCGGTGCGTGACCGCCGTCACTGTCGCCTCCCGTGTGGCGTCAGCCCTGCTCGCGGAGTTGTTCCTCCGTCAGGCCCCGTCGCCAGTACCCGACGAAGGTGACGCGCCGGCGGTCGATGCCGCGCTCGCCCACGAAGTGCCGCCGCAGTCGCTTGACGCTCCCGGACTCGCCCGCGATCCAGACGTAGGGGCGCTCGGCGTGCGGCAACCGGGCGCCGCGGAGGGCGGCGAGGGCCGCCTCGGGCCCCGCGGCCCCGTCCCTGACCAGCCAGGTGATCTCGGCGTCCGCGGCCGTCCGCAGGTCCTGTACGTCCTCGGCGTGCGGTACCTCCAGCCAGACCCGGGCCCGGGTGCCGGCCGGCAGCGACTCCACGACCGCGCAGGCGGCCGGCACGGCGGTCTCGTCGCCCCAGATCACCACCAGGTCGGTGTCCTGGGGCGGCCGGAAGCGGATCGCCCGGTTGTCGGCGACCGCCGGGCCGAGCAGCAGCACGCGGTCGCCGGGGGCGGCGCCGGCGGCCCAGCGGGCGGCGGGGCCGGGCGCGGGGCCCGCACCGGACCCCGCCGGTCCGACCCCGTGCAGGACGAAGTCGATGTCGATCTCGACGGTCTGCCCGTCGCCGTCCCGGCGCAGCGCCCGCAGCGTGTACGAGCGCATCACCGCCCGTACGTCCTCGGGCAGTTCACGCCACCCCTGCCACCAACCTTCGCCCAGCTCGACCGGCACCGCGGGCTCCGCCTGCCCCGGGTGCGGCAGGAACAGCGACAGCGACTGGTCGAGGCCGTCGGAGTGGAAGGCGTGCAGGTCGCCTCCCGCGAAGGTGACCCGGGCCAGGGACGGGCCGAGCCGCCTCGTCCGTGCGACCTGGAGGGAGAAGAAGCGGAACGGGGCGGCGACGGCCGTCGTCATGGGGTGCTCCGGGGAAGTCGGGGCGCGGGAGGAAGGGGTCAGCCGACCTTCTTGGCGTTCTCGATCGCCTCGGCCAGGTTGTCCAGCAGGGGCGTGCACTTGTCGTAGGACAGGATCGGCTCGGGGGAGCGGGCGATCACCTGGCCGGCCTTGACCGCGGGGAGCTTCTTCCAGGTGCCCTCGGTGATGTCCGCGGGCTGGATGGTCGAGGCGCGGTCGTCCATGATGATCACGTCGGCCGGGTACTTGTCGACGTTCTCCCAGCTCAGGGACTCGAACCAGCCGCCGGTCGCCTTCTTGGCGTCCTCGGAGGGCTCCACGAAGTTCACGCCGAGGGCCTTGAAGTACTCCAGGTCCACCGAGAGGTTGGTGCCGGAGACGTAGAAGAGGTCGGGGCTCGCGGAGCCGGCCAGCACCCGGATCTCGGGCCGGGCCTTGGCGGCCGCGCGCAGCCGGGCGGCGGCCTTGTCGAAGGCCGCCTTGGCGTCGGTGACCTTCTTGGCCCTCATGTCCGCGCCGAGCGACTCGGCCAGCTCCCACATGCGCTGGAGCGGCTGGGTGAGCTGGCGGTCGAAGACCGAGATCGCGACGCTCGGGGCGAGCTTGGCGATCTTGTCCTTCGACTCCTCCGGGACGGACCACAGGGTGCCGGCGGTGTCGAACGTCGTGGTGATGAGCACCTCGGGGGCGAGGGAGGCGTACTTCTCGACGTTGAGCTTGCCCCACTCGTTGCCGAGGACGGTGACCTTGTCCACGTCGAGGTCGCCGGCCTGCACGTCGGGCTTGCCGTCCTTCGTGGTGGTCGGGCCGAAGACGCCCTTGACCTGGACGCCGTAGTCGAAGAGCGCGGCGGCGACGCCGGTGAAGGCGACGATGCCCGTCGGCACCGCGTCCAGCTTCACGGTGGTGCCGCGGTCGTCCTTGAAGGACCAGGGACCGGACTTGGCGGCGCCGCCCGACCCGTCGCCCGGGCCACCGCTCTTGCCGTCGTCGTCGCCGCAGGCCGCGAGCACGGCACCGAGGCCGAGGGCGCCGCCGGCGGCGAGGATTCCGCGGCGGGTCGGGTGGGTGGCACTGGCGTGGGACATGGTGGTGGCTGCCTTCGAACGGTGCGGGGCGTCCTGCCCCGCGGGACAATTCGAAGGTAGGTTAGCCTAACCTCAGATCTTGTCCAGGGGTGGGGCCGGTGCGGCCCCGCCCCCGGCGTCACGTCCTCAGCCCGCCAGCCCCAGCTCCCGGGCGATCAGCATCCGCTGCACCTCGCTGGTGCCCTCGCCGATCTCCAGGATCTTCGCGTCCCGCCACATGCGGGCCACCGGGTACTCGTTCATGAAGCCGTACCCGCCGTGGATCTGCGTGGCGTCCCGGGCGTTGTCCACCGCGACCGTCGACGAGTACAGCTTCGCCACCGCCGCCTCCTTCTTGAACGGCTCGCCCGCCACCAGCCGCGAGGCCGCGTCCCGCCAGGCCAGACGCGCCGTGTGGGCCTTCATCTCCATGTCGGCGATCTTGAACTGGATGGCCTGGTTGGCGCCGATGGGCCGGCCGAAGGCGTGACGTTCCTTCGCATAGGCGACCGACTCGTCCACGCAGCCCTGCGCGAGCCCCGTGCCCAGCGCGGCGATCGCCACCCGGCCCTCGTCCAGGATGCGCAGGAACTGCGCGTAGCCGCGCCCCTGCTCGCCCAGCAGGTTCGCCGCCGGGACCCGCACGTCGGCGAAGGCCAGCTCACGGGTGTCCGACGCGTTCCAGCCGACCTTCGAGTACGGGGCGGCCACCGTGAAGCCCGGGGTGCCCGACGGGACGATGATCGACGAGATCAGCGGCCGGCCGTCGGGCTTGCGGCCGGTGACCGCCGTGACCGTCACCAGGCACGTGATGTCCGTCCCCGAGTTGGTGATGAAGCACTTGGTGCCGTTGATGACCCATTCGTTCGTCGCCTCGTCCAGGCGGGCCGTGGTGCGCGTCGCGCCCGCGTCGCTGCCGCCGTCCGGCTCGGTCAGCCCGAACGCGCCCAGGATCTCCCCGGAGCACAGCCGGGGCAGCCACTGGCGCTTCTGCTCCTCGGTGCCGAACAGGTGCAGCGGCATCGCGCCCAGCGAGACGCCCGCCTCCAGCGTGATCGCCACCGACGAGTCGACCCGGGCCAGCTCCTCCAGCGCCACACCGAGGGCGAAGTAGTCGCCGCCCATGCCGCCGTACTCCTCGGGGAAGGGCAGCCCGAACAGGCCCATGCGGCCCATCTCGCGGACGATCTCGTACGGGAACTCGTGCCGCTCGTAGAAGTCGCCGATCTTGGGCGCGACGACGTCGTGGGCGAACTCCTCCACCGTCCGGCGCAGTTCCTCGAGTTCGGGGGAGAGCTTGTGGTCCATGGCTGTCACGACTCCTGGTGGGAGAGGGCACGAACGGTGCGGGACGGGCTGGGCCGTCCCAGATGGGCGGCCATCCAGACGCTTGTGGCGACGAGACGGCCGAGGTCGACCCCGGTGTCGATGCCGAGGCCCCGCAGCATCCACACGAGGTCTTCGGTGGCGAGGTTGCCGGTGGCGGACTTCGCGTACGGGCAGCCGCCGAGGCCGCCGGCGGAGGCGTCGACCGTGGTGACGCCCCGCTGCAGCGCGGCCAGCGTGTTGGCCAGGGCCTGGCCGTAGGTGTCGTGGAAGTGCACGCCCAGCGCGGACACGGGCACGCCCGCCTCGGTCAGCGCGGCGAGCAGGGCCGTCACATGGCCCGGGGTCGCCACGCCGATGGTGTCGCCGAGACTCAGCTCGTCGCAGCCCATGTCCAGCAGCGCCCGGCAGACCCGCACCACCTGGGCGACCGGGACCGGGCCCTCCCACGGGTCGCCGAAGCACATCGAGAGATAGCCCCGTACGTGGACGTCGTCGCCCTGCGCCTTCGCCCGCGTCACCACCGGCTCGAACATGGCCAGCGCCTCGTCCACCGTGCGGTTGAGGTTCGCCTTGGCGAAGGACTCCGTGGCGCTGGCGAAGACCGCGACGCGGCGCGCGCCGAGCGCGAGGGCCCGGTCGAGGCCGCGCTCGTTCGGCACCAGCACCGGCAGCGACACCGGCAGGTCGGAGATCCGCGGGTACAGGTCCTCGGCGTCCGCCAGCTGGGGGACCCACTTGGGGTGGACGAAGCTCGTCGCCTCGATCGTGGTCAGGCCGGTGCCGGCCAGGCGGCGGACGAACTCCGCCTTGACGGCCGTGGGCACGGTCGCCTTCTCGTTCTGCAGTCCGTCGCGCGCGCCCACCTCGTGGATGCGGACGCGGGCGGGCAGGCCCTCCGCCGGTACGGCCATGGGCAGGCCCAGCTCCGGGGTGCTCATGCCGTCTCCTTCGCCTCGTCGGTGGGTGCGATGACCGCGAGCACCTGCTCCATGGCGACCGTGGTGCCCGGCGTCACGTCCAGCTCGGCGACGGTGCCCGCGTGCGGGGCGGAGATGACGTGCTCCATCTTCATCGCCTCCACCACCAGCAGGCTCTGCCCGGCGCTCACCTCGTCGCCGACGGCGACCTTCACCACCGTCACCGTGCCCGGCATCGGCGCGGTCAGCGAGTCGGCGCCCGCGTGGGCGGCCCGGTTCAGGGAGGCGGCGACCGGGTCGTGGTCGCGCACGTGCCAGGCGTCGCCGTCGCGGCCGAGCCAGTCGGCGGCCCGGTGGAAGGTGTGCCGCACGCCGTCCAGGGTCACCGTCACCCGGTCCTCGGTGACGGTGTGGGCACCGCGCACGGTGTGTTCCACCGGCTCGGTGACCCGCAGGTGGAAGGAGACCGGCTTCGGCTCGCCGCCGGTGCGCCAGCCGCTGGGCACCGAGAACGGGTCGGTCCAGCCCTCCCCGCGCGGACGCAGCGCCTCCAGCCGTACGGCGGCCGCCGCCTCGTACACCTCGTCCGGTACGCCGGTGGCGACCAGGCCGTCGACCTCGCGCTCCACCAGGCCGGTGTCCAGGTCGCCCGCCACCACCGCCGGGTGCGCGAGCAGCCGCCGCAGGAACCCGGCGTTGGTCGGCACGCCCAGGGTGACCGTCCCGGCCAGCGCCGCCCGGAGCCTGCGCAGCGCGGTCTCCCGGTCGGGGCCGTACGCGATCACCTTGGAGAGCATCGGGTCGTACAGGCTGCCCACCTCGGTGCCCTCGCTGAGACCCGAGTCGGTGCGCACGCCGTCGCCCTCGGGCTCGCGCAGCCTCAGCACCGTGCCGCCGGACGGGAGGAAGCCTCGCGCCGGGTCCTCCGCGCACAGCCGGGCCTCGATCGCGTGCCCGGTCAGCCGTACGTCGTCCTGCGTGAACCCGAGCCGCTCGCCGGCCGCCACCCGCAGCTGCCACTCCACCAGGTCCAGGCCGGTCACCAGCTCGGTCACCGGGTGCTCGACCTGGAGGCGGGTGTTCATCTCCATGAAGTAGTACGAGGAGGGGTCGCCGCCCGGCACGATGAACTCGACCGTGCCCGCGCCCCGGTAGCCGCAGGAGCGGGCCGCCTGCACGGCCGCCTCGCCCATCGCCGCCCGCGTCGCCTCGTCGAGCAGGACGCTCGGCGCCTCCTCGATCACCTTCTGGTGCCGGCGCTGCAGCGAGCACTCGCGCTCGCCCAGGTGCACCACGTTCCCGTGGCCGTCGGCCAGCACCTGGATCTCGATGTGCCGGGGACGGTCGACCCACCGCTCCACCAGCAGCGTGTCGTCGCCGAAGGAGGCGCGGGCCTCGCGGCGCGCGGCGGCGATCTCGTCGGCCAGCACCGCCTCGTCCCGCACCAGCCGCATGCCCTTGCCGCCACCGCCCGCCGACGGCTTGAGCAGCACCGGGGTGCCGATCTCGCGGGCGGCCGCGGCCAGCTGTTCGTCCGTGAGCCCGCTGCCGCTGGAGCCGGGCACGACCGGCACCCCGGCCGCCTTCACCGTCTCCTTGGCCCGGATCTTGTCGCCCATCAGGGCGATCGCGTCGGCGGACGGCCCGATGAAGACCAGCCCCGCCTCCTCGCAGGCCCGCGCGAAGGCGGCGTTCTCGGCGAGGAAGCCGTACCCCGGGTGCACGGCCTGCGCCCCCGTCCGCGCCGCCGCCTCCAGCAGCCGCTCCACCGACAGGTAGCTCTCCGTCGCGGGCGCCGGGCCGATCCGTACCGCCTCGTCCGCCTCCCGCACGTGCCGCGCGTCCGCGTCGGCGTCGGAGAAGACCGCCACCGAGCGCACTCCCATCGAGCGCAGCGTCCGGACGACGCGGACGGCGATCTCGCCGCGGTTGGCGACGAGCACGGTGTCGAACATGCGCGGCGTGCCGTTCGTGCCGTTCGTACTGTGCGTCTTGTTCGTGTTGTCCTGCATGGGGCCCCTCCTCACATCCGGAAGACGCCGAACTGGGGCTCGCCCAGCGGCGCGTTGGCACACGCGGTCAGGGCCAGGCCCAGTACCTGCCGGGTGTCGGCGGGCTCGATCACGCCGTCGTCCCACAGGCGGGCGGTCGCGTAGTAGGCGTTGCCCTGGCGCTCGTACTGGGCGCGGACCGGTGCCTTGAAGGACTCCTCCTCCTCGGCCGGCCACTGCTCGCCGCGCGCCTCAAGCTGGTCCCGCTTGACCGTGGCCAGCACGGACGCGGCCTGCTCGCCGCCCATCACGGAGATCTTGGCGTTGGGCCACATCCACAGGAACCGCGGCGAGTACGCCCGCCCGCACATCGAGTAGTTCCCCGCGCCGTACGACCCGCCGACGACCACCGTCAGCTTCGGCACGCGCGTGCACGCCACCGCCGTCACCATCTTGGCGCCGTGCTTGGCGATGCCGCCGGCCTCGTAGTCGCGGCCCACCATGAACCCGGAGATGTTCTGCAGGAACACCAGCGGGATGCCGCGCTGGTCGCACAGCTCGATGAAGTGGGCGCCCTTCTGGGCCGACTCGGCGAACAGGATGCCGTTGTTGGCGACGATGCCGACCGGGTGGCCGTGGATCCGGGCGAAGCCGGTCACCAGGGTCTGGCCGTACTCCGACTTGAACTCGGCGAAGCGGGAGCCGTCCACCACGCGCGCGATGACCTCGCGGACGTCGTAGGGGGTGCGCGGGTCGACCGGGACCGCGCCGTACAGGCCCTGCGGGTCGACCTTCGGCTCGACGGCCGCCCGCACGCCCCAGGGGAGCGTGGAGCGCTCCGGCAGGGTGGAGACGATCTGCCGCACGATGCGCAGGGCGTGCGGGTCGTCCTCGGCGAGGTGGTCGGTCACGCCGGAGATGCGCGAGTGGACCTCGCCGCCGCCCAGCTCCTCGGCCGTGACCACCTCACCGGTGGCCGCCTTCACCAGCGGCGGGCCGCCCAGGAAGATCGTGCCCTGGTTGCGGACGATCACCGCCTCGTCGCTCATCGCCGGGACGTAGGCGCCGCCCGCAGTGCAGGAGCCGAGGACGGCGGCGATCTGCGGGATGCCGGCGCCGGACATCCGGGCCTGGTTGTAGAAGATCCGCCCGAAGTGCTCGCGGTCCGGGAAGACCTCGTCCTGCATCGGCAGGAAGGCGCCGCCCGAGTCGACGAGGTACAGGCACGGCAGCCGGTTCTCCAGCGCCACCTCCTGCGCCCGCAGGTGCTTCTTGACGGTCATCGGGTAGTACGTGCCGCCCTTGACGGTGGCGTCGTTGGCGACGATCACGCACTCCCGGCCGCTGACCCGGCCGATCCCGGCGATCACGCCGGCCGCCGGGGCCGCTCCGTCGTAGAGCCCGTCGGCCGCGAGCGGCGCCAGCTCCAGGAAGGGCGAGCCCGGGTCGAGCAGCGTGTCCACGCGGTCGCGCGGCAGCAGCTTGCCGCGCGCGGTGTGCCGGGCCCGCGCCCGCTCGCCGCCGCCCAGCCGGGCCGCCGCGAGCTTGGCGCGCAGCTCCTGAACGAGGACGGCGTGCGCCTCCTCGTTGGCCCGAAAGGCCTCCGAGGCGGGATCCACCGCCGTCGTCAGCTCCGGTGCCTCGTGCATCCTGCGGTCCCCTCACCAGTGATCGACCAGTTAATGAGCGTTAACGCATTTCCTTCAGGTTAACGACCGCTAACCCGCCTGTCTAGAATCGACCCCATGGCCACCAGAACCGACGCCCCCACCCGCCGTGAGCAGATCCTCAAGGAGGCCGCCCGGCTCTTCGCCGAGCGCGGCTTCCACGGGGTCGGCGTCGACGAGATAGGCGCCGCGGTCGGTATCAGCGGCCCCGGCCTGTACCGGCACTTCCCCGGCAAGGACGCGATGCTCGCCGAGCTGCTGGTCGGGATCAGCGACTCGCTGCTGACCGGGGCGAAACGGCGGCTGGCGGAGGCGGACGGCTCCGGAGCGGGCACCGGCGCGACGGAACCCGAGGCGGTCCTCGACTCGCTCATCGAGGGGCACATCGACTTCGCGCTCGACGACCGTCCGCTCATCACCCTGCACGACCGCGAGCTGGACCGCCTCCGGGACGCCGACCGCAAGATGGTGCGGCAGCTGCAGCGGCAGTACGTCGAGCTGTGGGTCGGGGTGCTCCGGCAGGTCTACCCGTCGGTCGCCGAGCCCGCCGCCCGCTCCGCGGTCCACTCGGTCTTCGGCCTCCTGAACTCCACCCCGCACCTGGGCCGCCCCGGCGCCCTGCCCGGCCGCGCGGTCACGGCGTCGCTGCTGCACCGGATGGCGCGGGGGGCGTTCGCGGCGGTGGGGGAGGCGTGACGGGCGGCCCTTCGGGTGAGCGGGGAGTGACGAGGGTTACCCGGGCCCCGCTCTGGACGCCTCTGGCTACCCGCCGGTACGGTGGTATCTGAGCAAGCGCTTAGATATTCGTACCCTGGAGGTGGCGCGGTGCGCCGTACGGTGTTCAACGAGGACCACGAGGCGTTCCGGGAGACCCTCCGCGCCTTCATCGAGGCCGAGGTCGTCCCCGTCTACGACGAGTGGTTCGCCGCGGGCCAGGCGCCGCGCGAGTTCTACTACAAGCTCGGTGAGCTGGGCATCTTCGGCATCAACGTGCCCGAGGAGTTCGGCGGCGCCGGCATGGACAGCCACAAGTTCGAGGCCGTCCTCTACGAGGAGACCGCCCGGGCAGGCGTGCAGTTCGGCGGCTCCGGCGTCCACGTGCTGCTCGCCCTGCCCTACATCAACATGCTGGCCACCGACGAGCAGAAGAAGCGCTACCTGCCGAAGTTCGTCACCGGCGAGGAGATGTGGGCCATCGCGATGACGGAGCCCGGCACCGGCTCCGACCTCGCGGGCATGAAGTCCACCGCCAGGCTCTCCGAGGACGGCACCCACTACGTCCTCAACGGCGCCAAGACCTTCATCACCGGCGGCGTGCACGCCGACCGCGTCATCGTCTGCGCCCGCACCGCCGCGCCCACGGCCGAGGACCGCCGCCACGGCATCTCCCTGTTCGCCGTGGACACCAAGTCCGAGGGCTACTCGGTCGGCCGCAAGCTGGACAAGCTGGGCCTGCGCACCTCCGACACCGCCGAGCTGGCCTTCGTCGACGTCAAGGTCCCCGTCGAGGACCTGCTCGGCGAGGAGAACAAGGGCTTCTCCTACCTCGGCCACAACCTGGCCTCCGAGCGCTGGGGCATCGCCTTCGGCGCCTACGCCCAGGCCAAGGCCGCCGTCCGGTTCGCCAAGCAGTACGTGCAGGACCGCACCGTCTTCGGCAAGCCGGTCGCCCACTTCCAGAACACCAAGTTCGAGCTGGCCGCCTGCCAGGCCGAGGTGGACGCCGCCGAGGCCGTCGTCGACCGCGCCACCGAGGCCCTGGACGCGGGGGAGCTGACCCCCGCCGAGGCCGCGTCCGCCAAGCTGTTCTGCACCGAGGTCGCCCACCGCGTCATCGACCGCTGCCTCCAGCTGCACGGCGGCTACGGCTACATGAACGAGTACCCGATCGCCCGCCTGTACGCGGACAACCGCGTCAACCGCATCTACGGCGGCACCAGCGAGATCATGAAGTCGATCATCGCGAAGAACATGGGCCTGTAGACCACAGGACATGAGCGAAGCACTCCAGTCCCTCCTCGACCTGCTCGACCTCGAGCGGATCGAGGAGGACATCTACCGCGGCCGCTCCCGGTCCGCCGTCGTCCCCCGGGTCTTCGGCGGCCAGGTGGCGGCCCAGGCCGTGGTCGCCGCCGGCCGCACGGTCCCCGGGGACCGGCACGCGCACTCCCTGCACGCGTACTTCCTGCGCCCCGGCGACCCCGGCGCCCCGATCGTCTACAACGTCGACCGGCTGCGCGACGGCCGCTCCTTCACCACCCGCCGCGTCGTCGCCGTCCAGCACGGCAAGCCGATCTTCACCCTGTCGGCGTCCTTCCAGACGTACGAGGAGGGACTCGACCACCAGGCCCCGATGCCGCCCGCACCGGACCCGGCGACCCTCCCCACCGGCGAGGAACGGCTGCGCGGCTACCCGCACCTGCCCGCCGACACCGTGGAGCGGTTCCTGGAGGCACGGGCCGCCGTCGACCTGCGCTACGTCGACGACCCGCCCTTCGGCGACTTCGGCACCCCGCGCGAGCCGCACTCCCAGGTGTGGTTCCGCACCAACGGCAAACTCGCGGACGACCCCCTGCTGCACGTCGTCCTCGCCACCTACGTCTCCGACATGACCCTCCTCGACTCGGTCCTTCTCGCGCACGGCCGCGGCGGCTGGGCCGTCGGCGACGTCGTCGGCGCCTCGCTGGACCACGCCATGTGGTTCCACCGGCCCTTCCGCGCCGACGAATGGCTGCTGTACGACCAGCAGTCCCCCTCCGCGTCCGGCGGCCGGGGTCTCGGCCAGGCCCGCATCCACACCCAGGACGGGCGGCTCGCGATCTCGGTCGTCCAGGAAGGCGTGGTCCGCGTCCCTCGGGAACACTGAGGGGCATGGCGGACACGGCAGCGGACGCGAAGGACAGCGGCGGCGACAGCACCTTCACGGTGCTCGTCGCCGCCTTCGCCAATCTGGGCATCGCCGTCGCCAAGGCGGTGGCCGGCGTGATCAGCGGCTCGAGCGCCATGCTCTCCGAGGCCGCGCACTCGGTCGCGGACACCGTCACCGAGGTGCTGCTGCTGACCTCGCTCAAACGCAGCGTCCGCCCCGCCGACGAGGACCACCCCCTCGGCCACGGCCCCGAGCGCTACATCTGGGCCCTGCTCGCCGCCGTCGCCACCTTCGTCGGCGGCGCCGTCTTCTCCCTCTACGACGGCGTCCACACCCTCACCCACGGCGAGGACCTCGGCGACCCGCTGGTCTCGTACGTCGTCCTGGCCGTCGCCTTCCTCCTGGAGGGCTACTCGCTGCGCACCGGCCTCAAGCAGGTCCGCGGCGAGGCCGCCCGGCACCGGGTGTCCTTCGGCCGCTACCTGCGCCGCACCCCCGACACCGCCGTCAAGGCCGTCGTCATGGAGGACTCCGCCGCGCTCGCCGGACTGCTGCTGGCCGCGGGCGGACTGCTCGGCGGACAGCTCACCGGCTCCGGCGTCTGGGACGGCGCCGCGTCGCTGTGCATCGGCGCGCTGCTCCTGTACGTCGCCTGGGTGCTGGGCCGCTCCAACGCCGAGTTCCTGGTCGGCCGCCCCCTGCCGCGCTCCGTGCGGGAACGGATGCGGGCGGAACTGGTCGCCGTCGAGCACATCGAGGCCGTGCTGGAGCTGACCACCCTCGTGCAGGGGCCGCGGGAGGCGCTGGTCGCCGCGAAGGTCGACTTCCGGGACGTGTCGACGGCGGCGCAGATCGAGTGGGCGTGCGAGCGGGCCGAGCAGCGGCTGCGCGAGGAGTTCCCGGTGGTGCGCCGGGTCTACCTCGACCCGACGCCGGGATTCGCGCAGCGCCGCTCCGAGGGCCTCAACCCCTGGCCGTAGCCGAGCCGGCTACTTCAGGCCCGCCTCCGTCAGCAGGTACGCCGTCATCGGGTCGTAGTAGCGCGGGCTGACCACGTGGTCGTCCAGCGGCACCGCGACCTGGAGGGTGCCCTCGGACTCGGCGAGGAAGAGCGCCGGGTCGTTGCAGTCCGCGTAGCCGACCGAGTCCACGCCGTGCTGGGCGGCGTACCCGGCCCAGCCGTGGTCGGCGACCACCAGGTCGGGCAGCGGACGGCCCTCGCGCTCCAGGCCGGTCAGGATGGCCTTCATCGGCTCGCCCGAGTGGGTGTGCCACAGCGAGGCCCCGTGCTCGAGCACCGAGACGTCCGCGAACTGCTGGACGTACCCCTCCTCCGTGGTCAGCCCCTCCGGGATCACGACGATCTCGCAGCCGGCGGAGCGCAGCGCGGCGGCCGTGGCGCGGTGCACGTCCAGCAGCCCGCCGGGGTGACCGGTGGCGAACAGCACCCGCTGCCCGCCGTCGGCCGCCTTGCGCAGCCGCGCCGCCATCCGCTCCAGGGCGGAGATCGTCAGCTCCGGGTCGATGGTGTCCTGGCCGTACCGGTGCTCGGGGTCGTCGTTGACGCCGACCCGCTCCGCCATCACCGCGAGCACGTCCTGCTCGTCGCTCCAGCGGTCGCCCAGCTCCAGACCGAGCCAGAACCCCCGGTCGCCGTTGGCCAGCTTCCGGTAGTGGGAGAGGTTGTTCTCGCGGGGAGTGGCGACGTCGCCCGCGATACGCGTCCTGACGAGGTGCTCGGCGAGTTCGGCGCGGCTGGGTGTCCCGGGTATCGGCATGGCTCCATTGTGGAGCAGCCGCCCGTGGGCGTCTTCGGCACGTCCGCGCTGGGACGCGGGTCACGCCCGCGGGTGCCGCAGCGCGAACCACAGCTCCATCCGCACGTCCGGGTCGTCGAGGTCGGCCTCCAGCAGGGCGGCGCACCGGGCGATGCGCTGCCGGACGGTGTTGCGGTGCACGGACAGGGCGACGGCCGTGCGGTCCCAGCTGCCGTGCAGGGAGAGCCAGGCACGCAGCGTCTCGGGGAGCGCGGGCACGGCGTCGACCGGCGCGAGCAGCGCCCGCGCGTGCGCCTCGGCCTCCCCGGCCGGCACGAGGTCGGCGAACCCCCGCCGCTCGGCGTGCCGGACCAGCGGGGACCGGGTGGCCACGGCCCGTGCCAGCGCCCGCGCCGCCTGGACGTCGGCGGCGGGCCACTCGGCGGGGGCGACGCCGGCGCTCACGCCGAGCGTCCAGCCGGGCTGGGCGGCGGGTTCCGCGGGGGCCGCTCCCGACCCTTGCCGCGGGCCGGCCGGCACCAGCACCCGTACGACGTCCTGCGCCGGGTCGACCAGGGCGGAGCCGAGGGCCGCGCCCAGGGCCGACGCCGAGACCGCGTCGGGGGTGCCGGTGTCCGGACGGGCGTGCACCACGTACCAGCGGGTGGTGCCGCCGTCGCCCTCCCCGCCGCCGAGCAGCGGGGCGACCTCCTCGCGCCGGGCGCCCAGCAGCAGCCGTACGAGGGCCGAGGAGCGGGCCGCCCCGGTGCCGCTCCGGTGCTCGCCGGTGAGCAGGGTGAGCAGCACGGCGGCGACGGACGCGATGGTGTGGTCCCCGGCCTCCCGGTGCGGGGCGGCGACCCCGAGGACGAAGCCCGGCCCGGTGCCGAGGGCGTACGCGGTGAGTCTGGTCCCGGCCGCCGTGTCCGTGGCGGTGCTGGAGGCGTGCCCGGTGACGAACCGGGCCAGCTCCGCCAGCGCCCGCCGCACCTCGCCGGAGGGCTCCCGCCCCGCCGCCGCGATCTCGGTGCCCTCCGGCCCGTACAGGACCGCCCGCCCCTCCAGCCGCCCGGCCAGCCGGCGCAGCACCGACGGCACCGGATCGGGACGCGAGGCGGCGGCTGCCAGACCCTGCTGGGCCTCCGTGATCCGGCGCAGCTCGGCAGTCCTGGCCCGTGCCATCAGCTGCCACACCGCCCGGGCCACGCCCGAGAACGTCGTCCGCGGCGGCACCTCCACCAGCGGCAGCCCGTACGCCTCGCAGGCCGCGACCAGCGCCCCGGGCACCGTGTCGTGCACCGGCGCCACCCCGAAGCCGAGGGCCGCGCCGCCCGCCGCCACGATCCGGGCGACGTAGTCGTCGAAGTACGAGGTGTCCGGGCCCGTCCCGCGCGGAATGTGGACGCCCGCGGTGAGCAGCAGCTCGCCGCCCAGCAGATACGGATAGGGGTCGGACATCTCCGACGTGTGGGCCCAGGTGATCGTCACGTCCGCGGCCGGCGGCCCGGTGACCTGGCGCAGCCCCAGGTCGCCCCAGGACAGCAGGGCCGCGAGCGGCACCGGGGGAGTGGGCGGGGCGGGCGGTACGGACGGCTCCTGCCCGGCGGACGGCTCCTGCACGATGGACGATTCCTCCACTCAGGCGACCCCCGATGGAGGAAACGTACACTTCGCAGTCGCTTTTCGGCCACCTAGTGTCGACCCGAACCGGAATCCACACCGGCGGCCGCGGGTACGGGCGGATGTCCCCGCGCAGCGCCACCGGAACGACCCGCCGCACGACACGCCACCGAGAACGCGCGAAGGAGGCCCCCCCCCATGGCCGTCGACTACATCGTGATCGTCGTCTACCTGGCCGGCATGCTGGCCATGGGCTGGTGGGGCATGCGCCGCGCGAAGTCCAAGAGCGAGTTCCTCGTCGCCGGACGACGCCTCGGCCCGGCCATGTACTCCGGCACCATGGCGGCCATCGTCCTCGGCGGCGCGTCCACCATCGGCGGCGTCGGCCTCGGCTACCAGTACGGCCTCTCCGGCGCCTGGATGGTCGTCACCATCGGACTGGGCATCCTCGCCCTGTCGGTCTTCTTCTCCGCGCGCATCGCCCGGCTGAAGGTGTACACCGTCTCCGAGATGCTCGACCTGCGCTACGGCGGCCGGGCGGGCGTCATCTCCGGCGTCGTCATGTGGGCGTACACCCTGATGCTGGCCGTCACCTCCACCATCGCCTACGCCACGATCTTCGACGTCCTCTTCGACGTGAACCGCACCCTCGCGATCGTCCTCGGCGGCTCCATCGTCGTCGCCTACTCCACGCTCGGCGGCATGTGGTCCATCACCCTCACCGACATGGTGCAGTTCGTGGTGAAGACCATCGGCGTCCTGCTCCTGCTGCTGCCCGTCGCGGTCGTCAAGGCCGGCGGCTTCGGCGCGATGAAGGCGCAGCTGCCGACCGAGTACTTCGACCCGCTGGGCATCGGCGGCGAGACGATCTTCACCTACGTGCTGATCTACACCTTCGGCATGCTCATCGGTCAGGACATCTGGCAGCGCGTCTTCACCGCGGGCAGCGACCGCACCGCCAAGTGGGGCGGCACCGTCGCCGGCACCTACTGCCTCGTCTACGCGGTCGCGGGCGCCGTCATCGGCACCGCCGCCAAGGTGCTCTACCCCAAGCTCGCCAGTCCCGACGACGCCTTCGCCACCATCGTCAAGGACGAACTGCCGGTCGGCGTGCGCGGCCTGGTGCTGGCCGCCGCCCTGGCGGCCGTGATGTCCACCTCCTCCGGCGCCCTCATCGCCTGCGCCACCGTCGCCAACAACGACATCTGGTCCCGGGTGCGCGGCGCGGTCCGGGGTGCGGAGCGCGCGGAGGGCCACGACGAGGTGAAGGGCAACCGCGTCTTCATCCTCGCCATGGGCGTCGCGGTGATCCTGATCGCCATCGGCCTCAACGACGTGGTCGAGGCCCTCACCGTCGCCTACAACCTCCTCGTCGGCGGCCTGCTCGTCCCCATCCTCGGCGGGCTGCTGTGGAAGCGCGGCACCGCCCAGGGCGCCCTCGCGGCGGTCGCCGTCGGCGGACTCGCGGTCGTCGGCCTGATGGCGGGCTACGGCATCCTCGCCAACGAGCCCGTCTACTACGGCCTGCCGGCCTCCCTCGTCGTCTACGTCGCCGTCTCCCTGGCGACCCGCCCCACCGACGAGGCGATCCTCACCGCCTGGCGCGAACGCATCGCCGGCCGGGCCCCCGAACCCCAGTCCGAACCGGCGGTCCCGGCTCACCAGTAGAGTCGGGCAGCGGCAGTACATACGCGACGAAGCGTAAGAAGGAAGGCAGTGCATGAGCAGCAACGAGACGCCCCGCGGCCCCGTCGACTCCTCCCGGATCCCGCGTTACGCCGGACCCGCGACCTTCGCCCGGCTCCCGCGCCTGGACGAGGTCACCGCCGCCGACGTCGCCGTCGTGGGCGTGCCGTTCGACTCGGGCGTCTCCTACCGCCCCGGCGCCCGCTTCGGCGGCAACGCCATCCGCGAGGCATCCCGCCTGCTGCGCCCCTACAACCCGGCGCAGGACGCCTCCCCCTTCGCCCTCGCCCAGGTCGCGGACGGCGGCGACATAGCCGTCAACCCGTTCAACATCAACGAGGCCGTCGAGACGATCGAGGCCGCCGCGGACGACCTCCTCGGCACCGGCGCCCGCCTGATGACACTGGGCGGCGACCACACCATCGCCCTGCCGCTGCTGCGCTCGGTCGCCCGGAAGCACGGCCCGGTCGCCCTGCTCCACTTCGACGCCCACCTGGACACCTGGGACACCTACTTCGGTGCCGAGTACACCCACGGCACGCCCTTCCGGCGCGCGGTGGAGGAGGGCATCCTCGACACCTCCGCGCTCTCCCACGTCGGCACCCGCGGCCCGCTGTACGGCAAGAAGGACCTCACCGACGACGAGAAGATGGGCTTCGGCATCGTCACCTCCGCCGACGTCTACCGCCGCGGCGCCGACGAGGTCGCCGACCAGCTCCGCCAGCGCATCGGCGACCGCCCGCTGTACATCTCCATCGACATCGACTGCCTGGACCCCGCCCACGCCCCCGGCACCGGCACCCCCGAGGCCGGCGGCATGACCTCCCGCGAGCTGCTGGAGATCCTGCGCGGCCTGGCGTCCTGCAACCTGGTGTCGGCCGACGTCGTCGAGGTCGCCCCGGCCTACGACCACGCGGAGATCACCTCCGTCGCCGCGTCCCACACCGCGTACGAACTGACCACCATCATGTCCCGCCAGATCGCAGAGGCCCGCGCGAAGTGACCCACGACCACGACCTGGTACTCCGTCCGACCGCCGCCCAGACGGAGGCCGCACTGAATCCTCCCCCCGGCCGCAACGGCGGAGACCTCGTCGTGGAGACCCTGGCCGGGCTCGGCGCGACCACCGTCTTCGGCCTGCCCGGCCAGCACGCCCTCGGCATGTTCGACGCCCTGCGCCGCTCCGACCTGCGCTACATCGGCCTGCGGGTGGAGAACAACGCCGGTTTCGCCGCCGACGCCTACGGCCGTGTCACCGGCGAGGCCGCCCCGCTGCTCCTGTCGACCGGCCCGGGAGCCCTCACCTCGCTGGCCGCGCTCCAGGAGGCGCGGGCGGCCTCCGCGCCCGTCCTGGCGATCGGCAGCCAGGTCCCGACGGCCGGCCTCGGCGGCGGACGCCACGGCTACCTGCACGAACTCCCCGACCAGGCGGCGTCCTTCCGCGGCGTGGTGAAGTCCGTCCACACCGTGCGCACCCAGTCCCAGATCCCCTCCGCGATCGCCGAGGCCTGGACGTCGGCGCTGACCGTCCCGCACGGCCCGGTGTGGGTGGAGATCCCGCAGGACGTGCTCCTGGCCGAGACGCCGATCCCGGTCGTGACCGGCGGCGACACCTTCCCCGAGGAACTCCCCCCGCGCCCCGAACTGACGGCGGTCGCCGCCGACCTGCTGACCCGCGCCGAGCGCCCCGCGATCATCGCGGGCGGGGGAGTGGTCCGGGCGGACGCCTCGAAGAAGCTCCGGCAGCTCGCGGAACGCCTCCAGGCCCCCGTCGTCACCACCTTCGGCGGCAAGGGCGCGTTCCCCTGGACGCACCCCCTCTCCCTCCAGTCCTGGCTGGAGGACCGCCACACCACGGACTTCCTGGAGGACGCGGACGTCCTGCTCGTCGTCGGCTCGGGCCTCGGCGAACTCTCCTCGAACTACCACACGTTCGCGCCGCGCGGCCGGGTGATCCAGATCGAGGCGGACCTCGGCAAGCTGGAGTCCAACCACCCCGCCCTCGGCATCCACGCCGACGCCCGCCTCGCCCTCCAGGCGCTGCTGGAGACGGTGGACGAGCGCACCGATGCCACCGCCCCCGCACGCGTGCGGGACGTACTGGACCGGGTCCGCGAACGCATCGCGTCCCAGGAACTCACCCTGGAGCAGGACGTGCTGGCCGCCGTCCGCAGGGCCCTCCCGTCCGACGCCCCGTCCTTCTGGGACATGACGATCCTGGCCTACTGGGCGTGGTCGGCCTTCGACGCCAAGGCCCCGAACACCATGCACTCCGCCCAGGGCGCCGGCGGCCTCGGATACGGCTTCCCGGCGGCCCTGGGAGCCGCGGCGGCCGACCCCACCCGCCCGGTGCTGGCGGTCTCCGGCGACGGCGGCGCCCTGTACTCCATCGCCGAACTGGCCACCGCCCGCCAGTACGACCTGAACGTCACCTGGCTGATCGTCGACGACGGCGGTTACGGCATCCTGCGCGAGTACATGACCGACGCCTTCGGCGAGCCGACGGCGACGGAGCTGACCCGCCCGGACTACGTGGCCCTCGCCGAGTCCTTCGGCGTGCCGGGCGTACGGACGTCCCCGCAGACCCTGGAGGCCGACCTCGCGAAGGCCCTGGCCGCACCGGGGCCGTCGGTGGTGGTCCTCCCGGCCGTGCTGAGGATGTTCGCGCCGACGCACCTGGGCTGACGGCGCGTCACGGGAGTCGTCCGAGAGCCGCGCGGGGTCTGTGACAGTGCTGTGACGCGGAGCGCATGCTTCCACCGGGGGGCGATTTATAGCTTCAAGGGGTCACGTCGACCGGAAAGGTGACCCTTCCTTGCACAAGTCCGTTGCGTCCACTTTTGTTGCTCCGTCCTCCTTCTCCCTCCGCCGGCGCGTGCTGCGCGGAGCCGTCGGCGCCGTCGCGGTGACCGGCGTGGTCCTGACCTCCGCGATGACCGCCGTCGCCGACTCCTCTCCCACCCCGACCCCGACGCCCTCGGTCACGGACGGCGGCTCGCCCGGCCAGGGCCCGGTCACCCCCGTGACCTCGCCGGCCCCGACGCCCTCGGTGACCGACGGCGGTTCCGACGGTCAGGGCCCGGTGACGCCCGTCAACTCCCCGGCCCCGAAGCCCTCCGTCACCGACGGCGGTTCGGACGGTCAGGGTCCGGTGACCCCGGTGCGCTGTGTGGTGACCAAGCGCCAGAACATAGGTGCCGGCACCGCCGCGCTCCTGACGATCGCCCCGTCCGGGCCGTCCGTCCTCTTCCAGGCCTCCGGCGAGGACGGCTACCTCCCGGGCCTGTCGCTGGACCGCACGCATCCGAAGCTGCCCGCGAGCGCCGGTTTCCTCGCCGAGATCCTGGGGCCCGACAGCAGGCACCCGCGGCTGCGGACGAACATGGAGGGCGGCGGCCACCCGGCGTCGGTCACCTCGTTCCCGGCTCTGCCGAAGGGGTGCGCCTTCACCTACCGGACCGACGGCTCGGGCACCTCGGGGCGGAGCGGTGGCGTTCAGACGTCCGTCGTGCCCAAGGGAGGCGTCGCGGCCGGTTACGAGGCGGCGGACGGCGACGGCTCGTCGCTCGTGGCGGTCGGCGGAGCGGCCGCGGCCGCCGGTGCCGCCGGTCTCGGCTTCGTCGCACTGCGCCGCCGCCGGTCGTCCGTCACCCGCTGAAGCCGGACAGCACACCACGCCCTGGTCCGGTCCGCCGGACCAGGGCCCGCAAGGAGAACCGACCATGCGCCTGACCGCCGGATGCCGAGCGGCCGCGGCCCTGCTCGCCCTGCCCCTCGCCGCCGTACTCACCGGCTGCGGGGCGGACGGGCCCGGGGCCACGCCGGCCCCCAACCTCAGACCCTTCGCCACCGCGACGACCGTCACCACCGCACCGAGCGGGACGACCGCCCCGGACCCGCTGCCGGCGTCCGTGCCGGTACGCGTCTCCGTCCCCGCTGCCGGGGTCGACACCGGTCCCCTGCTCCGCCTCGGCCTGAACGACGACGGCACCATCGAGGTGCCCTCCGTGGCCCGGGCCGACCGCATCGGCTGGTACGAGAACGGCGTCACGCCCGGTGAGGTCGGGCCGGCCGTCCTCGTGGGCCACTTCGACACGGTGAACGGTCCGGCGGTCATGCGGAACGTCGGGAGGATCGAGCCCGGCGACCCGATCACCGTCACCCGCGAGGACGGCACCCGCGCGGTCTTCGCGGTCACCGCGCTGGAGCAGGTCGACAAGGACGCGTTCCCCACCGACAAGGTCTACGGCAGGACCGACCGTCCCGAACTGCGCCTGATCACCTGCGGCGGCGAGATCACGCACGGCCACCGTCCGGACAACGTCATCGTGTACGCCGCCCTCGTGGGCTGACCGCAAGAGGCCCGGCCGCCTACCAGATCGACTCCACCCACTCCGGGTGGTCGATGAACGGGTTGCGGTTGTGCTGGTAGTCGTCGTAGACGACCTGGTTGCGGTGCTCCTCGAAGGCGTCCGGCGGGTCCTCGTCGTTCCAGGTCTTCAGCACCGAGAGCTTGCCGATGTACGGGTTGCTGCCGTTGCCGACCTGGCCGTTGACCTCCAGGTCGGGGAAGCCGTCGCCGCCCTCGTAGCGGACCGCCATGTAGAAGATCATGCGGGCCACGTCGCCCTTGACGGCGTCGCGGGGTTCGAAGGAGTCGGAGTCGGTGAGGCTGCCGCCGCCCCCGCTGACCGCGCTGCCGCCGTCGTCGAAGTCCTTGTTGCCCCGGGCGCTGTTGACCCCCACGTCCGAGGGGCGCAGGTGGTGCAGGTCGGTGCCGGGGCCGGTGGAGGTGCCGAAGTCGCCGTGGGACTTGGCCCACACGTGCTCACGGTTCCAGTCGCCGCTGTCGCCGCCGTTGAGCGACTTGCTGCGGGAGACGCCCGAGTAGAGCAGGATCACGTTGCCGCTGTTGCCCGGGTCCTCGTCGGTGGCCTTGAGCGCGTCCCAGACCGCCGCGTACGAGACCTTCGTCTGGTCGCTGATGATCGTGTGGAGGGACGACTTGAGGCTCGTGCCCGTCTTGCCGATCGCGTCCTTGTAGTACGTCGCGTCGTAGTCCGTGTTCGTCGCCGTGGTCGCCGTGGCCGGGCTCGCCGTCAGGCCGGGGGTGGCGAGCACGGCGAGTACGGCCGCGGCGAGAGCCGCCGCTTTCCGGCGGCGGGTGCGTATCGCGAGCATGTGGGGTGTCCGATCTACGCGTGTGGAGTCGTGCGGTAGATCGAGCGTGACATGGACATGTAGGAGGTGGGGTGTACGGAGCGTGGCGATTGCGTGACGGTGGCCGTATACGCCGGTTCGGCCCGGAACAGGCGCAGCCGTACGACCCGGCCGCCCCACCCCGCCCGGCGCCGATCACCCGGCCGATTGTTACGGCGGGATGAAATCCCCGCTCGCCCGTGTTGGTGCCTTCCGGTAGATCAGGTGAGCAGGAACGACCGACCGGAGGGCACGGCGTGGACGCGCAACGGGGCTGGGTGCGACGACTGGCGGGGTACGCCTGGCGGTATCCCAAGGACGTCGTACTGGCCCTGGGGTCCTCACTGGGCGGAATGGCCGTCATGGCCTTCGTCCCGCTGATCACCAAGGTGATCATCGACGACGTGATCGGCGACAAGACCAGGGACATGGCCGTGTGGGCCGGCCTCCTGATCGGCGCCGCGCTCGCCGTGTACGGCCTGACCTACGTGCGCCGCTACTACGGCGGCCGGCTCGCCCTCGACGTCCAGCACGACCTGCGCACCGACATGTACGGGACGATCACCCGGCTGGACGGCAGACGGCAGGACCAGCTGTCCACGGGGCAGGTGATCGGGCGGGCCACCAGCGACCTCCAACTGATCCAGGGCCTGCTGTTCATGCTCCCGATGACCATCGGGAACGTCCTGCTCTTCCTGATCTCCCTCGTGATCATGGCGTGGCTCTCCCTGCCGCTCACCCTGGTCGCGCTGGCCGTCGCGCCCGCGCTCTGGTTCATCGCCCGCCGCAGCCGCACCCGGCTGCACCCCGCCACCTGGTACGCGCAGGCCCAGGCCGCCGCCGTCGCCGGGGTGGTCGACGGCTCGGTGAGCGGCGTACGCGTGGTCAAGGGCTTCGGGCAGGAGGAGCAGGAGACCGGGAAGCTCCGGGAGGTCGGGCGCAGGCTCTTCGCCGGACGGCTGCGCACCATCAGGCTGAACGCCACCTACACCCCGGCCCTCCAGGCGGTCCCCGCGCTCGGGCAGGTCGCCATGCTCGCCCTCGGCGGCTGGCTGGCGGTACGCGGACACATCACCCTCGGCACCTTCGTCGCCTTCTCCACCTACCTCGCCCAGCTCGTCGGTCCCGTCCGCATGCTGGCCATGGTGCTCACCGTCGGCCAGCAGGCCCGCGCGGGCACCGAGCGGGTCCTGGAGCTGATCGACACCGAGCCGGCCATCGAGGACGGCACGAAGACGCTGCCGGCCGACGCGCCCGCGACCGTCGAGTTCGACGACGTCGCCTTCGGCTACGACACGGGCGACGGGGAGCCGAGGCCGGTCCTCGACGGGCTCTCCTTCGAGATCCGCGCCGGTGAGACCCTCGCCGTCGTCGGCTCCTCCGGGTCCGGCAAGTCCACCGTCTCGCTGCTCCTGCCACGCTTCTACGACGTGACGCGCGGCGCCGTCCTCGTCGGCGGCCACGACGTGCGCGAGCTGACCCTCGACTCGCTGCGGGCCGCCGTGGGGCTGGTGCCCGAGGACTCCTTCCTCTTCTCCGACACGGTCCGCGCCAACATCGCCTACGGCCGCCCGGACGCCACCGACGAGGAGATCGAGGCCGCCGCGCGGGCCGCGCAGGCGCACGGGTTCATCACCGAGCTGCCCGAGGGCTACGGCACGACCGTCGGCGAGCACGGGCTGACCCTCTCCGGCGGCCAGCGCCAGCGCGTCGCGCTCGCCCGGGCGATCCTCACCGACCCCCGGCTGCTCGTCCTCGACGACGCCACCTCCGCCGTGGACGCCCGCGTGGAGCACGAGATCCACGAGGCGCTGAAGCAGGTCATGCGGGGCCGCACCACGCTCCTCATCGCCCACCGCCGCTCCACCCTCGGCCTCGCCGACCGCATCGCCGTCCTCGACCGGGGCCGGCTCGCCGACCTCGGCACCCACGAGGAGCTCCAGGAGCGGTCCGCCCTCTACCGCCGCCTGCTCACCGACCCCGACGAGCTGGGCGCCGTCTCGCCCGGCCACACGCGCCCCGCCGAGAAGGCGGAGGACACCTCCGTACGGGACGAGCTGGACGCCGAGTTCGACGCCGAGCGCGGCGTCACGCCCCGGCTGTGGACCGGCGACCGCGCGCCCAAGGACACGGCGCTCGCCGGCACCCCGGCCACCCCGGAGCTGCTCGCCCAGGTCGACGCGCTGCCCCCGGCCGACGGCACCCCGGACATCGACGAGGCGCAGGCGGTGCGGCCCGAGTCGTCCTACGGCCTGCGGCGCCTGCTGCGCGGCTTCCGCACCCCGCTGCTGATCAGCCTCGCCCTGGTGGCCGTGGACGCGGGCATGGGCCTGCTGCTGCCGGTGCTGATCCGCAACGGCATCGACGACGGCGTCACCCAGGTGGCCCTCGGCGCGGTGTGGGCGTCCTCGCTGCTCGGACTGCTCGCCGTCCTCGCCCAGTGGGGGGCGCAGACCGGTGAGATCCGCATGACCGGACGGACCGGCGAGCGGATCCTGTACTCGCTGCGGCTGAAGATCTTCGCCCAGCTCCAGCGGCTCGGCCTCGACTACTACGAACGCGAACTGACCGGCCGGATCATGACCCGGATGACGACGGACGTGGACGCGCTGTCGACGTTCCTGCAGACGGGACTCGTCACCGCCTTCGTCTCGGTCGTCACCTTCTTCGGCATCATGGTCGCCCTGCTGGTGATCGACGTGCAGCTCGCCCTGATCGTCTTCGCGACGCTGCCGCCGCTGATCATCGCCACGTACTTCTTCCGCAAGGCGAGCGTCAAGGCGTACGAGCTGGCCCGCGAGCGGGTGTCCACGGTCAACGCCGACCTCCAGGAGTCGGTGGCGGGCCTGCGGATCGTGCAGGCCTTCCGGCGCGAGCACGACGGCGGGCGCCGGTTCGCCGAGCGCAGCGACAGCTACCGGCAGGCCCGCATCCGCGGACAGTGGCTGATCTCGATCTACTTCCCGTTCGTGCAGCTGCTGTCCTCGGCGGCCGCCGCGGCCGTGCTGGTCGTGGGCGGCGGGCGGATCGACGAAGCCACGCTGACGACCGGCGCGCTGGTGGCGTACCTGCTCTACATCGACCTGTTCTTCGCGCCGGTCCAGCAGCTCTCCCAGGTCTTCGACGGCTACCAGCAGGCGTCCGTCTCACTGGGCCGCATCCAGGAACTGCT
Source organism: Streptomyces sp. BK208 (assembly GCF_004364245.1). Taxonomy (GTDB): domain Bacteria; phylum Actinomycetota; class Actinomycetes; order Streptomycetales; family Streptomycetaceae; genus Streptomyces. The sequence continues at coordinate 313,524 of NZ_SOAV01000002.1, forward strand.
GCGGGAGCCGACCTCGACCCGCGCCGCCGAGAAGCCGTCCGAGGTGACCTCGCTGCGCGGCGAGATCGCCTTCGAGGACGTGCACTTCGGCTACGGCGGCGAGGACGCCGCGGAGGCGGCGCTGAGCGGCATCGACCTGCGCATCCCGGCCGGGCAGACCGTCGCCTTCGTCGGTGAGACCGGCGCGGGCAAGTCGACCCTGGTGAAGCTGGTGGCCCGGTTCTACGACCCGACCGGTGGCCGGGTCACCGTCGACGGGCAGGACCTGCGCGCCCTCGACCTCACCTCCTACCGGCACCGGCTCGGCGTCGTCCCGCAGGAGGCGTACCTCTTCCCCGGCACGGTCCGGGACGCCATCGCCTACGGCCGGCCGGACGCCACCGACGCCGAGGTGGAGGCGGCGGCGCGGGCGGTCGGCGCGCACGAGATGATCGCCACGCTCGCCGGAGGCTACCTCCACGAGGTCGCCGAGCGGGGCCGCAACCTCTCCGCGGGCCAGCGGCAGCTGATCGCGCTGGCCCGGGCCGAGCTGGTCGACCCGGACGTGCTGCTCCTCGACGAGGCGACGGCGGCCCTGGACCTGGCCACCGAGGCACAGGTCAACCAGGCCACCGACCGCGTCGCGGGCCGCCGCACGACGCTCGTGGTCGCGCACCGGCTCACCACGGCCGCCCGCGCGGACCGGGTCGTCGTCATGGACGGCGGACGGGTCGCGGAGGACGGCACGCACGACGAACTGCTGGCCCTGGACGGGCGGTACGCGCGGCTGTGGCGGACCTTCGTCGGCGCCCCCGAGCCGGAGGAGCCGGTCGGCGCGGCGCGCTGAGCCCGCCGTTCGCGCAACCATTCGACACCGGCCGTGCGTCCGTACCTGCGTACGTCGTCGGTGATCGCCCTACGGAGGGGGACCGCAGTGGGCCGGGCCGGTGCCGCAACCCGCCGTCGGCTGGCGCTCGGCACGGCCGTGCTGAGCGCGGCCGCGCTGCTCGGCGTCGCGCTGCCGCAGGAGGCGCGGGCCGCCACGGGATGCCCGGGCCGGGCGGTGCGCACGCTGCACTTCGCCACCGGTTCCGTCCTCGTCCACAAGCGCGGCGGCTACGTGTGCGCCGTCACCGTCCCCCGGAAGCCCGGTGCGAAGCGGCAGATGTCGGTCGGCGTACGGGCGCGGGGCGGCCGGGCCGTCGTGGACTCGGGCCGGTTCGCCCGGCTGGCCGGGCCGGTGACCGTGCACGCCGGGAAGCGCTGTGTGTGGGTGACCGGCAAGGTGTCCGGGAGCGCGGTCAGTTCCGGCTGGATCCTCTGCTGACCCTGGTGTTCGCGGGACCGGCTCCGATAGCTTCCGGCGAACATCCGTTTCACAGGGAGGGTGCATGCGCAAGGCGCTCAGATGGCTGCTGGCGCTCGTGGTGCTCATAGGCACCGTCAGCACGGCGGGCGCGGCCACCGCCGCCGAGCCGAAGGCCGTCGACATCAAGGACCGGCTGCTGTCCATACCGGGCATGAGCCTGATCGAGGAGAAGCCGTACACCGGCTACCGCTTCTTCGTCCTCAACTACACCCAGCCGGTGGACCACCGGCATCCGTCCAAGGGCACGTTCCAGCAGCGGATCACCGTGCTGCACAAGGACGTGAACCGGCCGACGGTCTTCTACACCGGTGGCTACAACGTCTCCACGACCCCCAGCCGCCGCGAGCCGACCCAGATCGTGGACGGCAACCAGGTCTCCATGGAGTACCGCTACTTCACCCCGTCCCGGCCCGCCCCGGCCGACTGGTCCAAGCTGGACATCTGGCAGGCCGCCAGCGACCAGCACCGCATCTTCCAGGCACTGAAGCCGCTCTACGCCGAGAACTGGATCTCCACCGGCGGCTCCAAGGGCGGCATGACCGCCACCTACTACGAGCGTTTCTACCCGCGTGACATGGACGGCGTCGTCGCCTACGTCGCCCCCAACGACGTGGTGAACAAGGAGGACTCGGCCTACGACCGCTTCTTCACCCGCGTCGGCACCGAGGAGTGCCGCGACAAGCTGAACGGCGTGCAGCGCGAGGCGCTGGTGCGCCGGGCGCCGCTGGAGAAGAAGTACGCGTCGTACGCGGCCGAGAACGGCTACACCTTCGACACCATCGGCAGCCTCGACCGCGCCTACGAGGCCGTCGTCCTCGACTACGTCTGGGGCTTCTGGCAGTACAGCACCCTCGCCGACTGCGCCGACATCCCGGCCGACGCGAAGAACGCCACCGACGACGCGATCTGGGACTCCGTCGACACCATCTCCGGCTTCTCCGCCTACACCGACCAGGGCCTGGAGACGTACACGCCGTACTACTACCAGGCGGGCACCCAGCTGGGCGCGCCCACGATCCACTTCCCGCACATCGAGAAGAAGTACGTCCGCTACGGCTACCAGCCGCCGCGCAACTTCGTGCCCCGCTCGATCCCGATGAAGTTCGAGCCGTGGGCGATGCGGGACGTCGACACGTGGGTGAAGCACAACGCCCGGCAGATGCTGTTCGTGTACGGCGAGAACGACCCGTGGGGCGCCGAGCGCTTCCGCCTCGGCCACGGCGCGCGGGACAGCTACGTCCTCACCGCGCCCGGCATGAACCACGGCGCGAACGTGGCCGGTCTGGTCCCCGACCAGAAGGCCCTCGCCACCGCCCGCATCCTGGACTGGGCGGGCGTCGCACCCGCCAAGGTCCAGGAGAACCCGTCGGCGGCCAGGCCGCTGGCGGCGTTCGACGCGAGGCTGGACAAGCGGGACGTCGAGCGCGAGCCGGCGCTGCGCCCGTGACGCCCCCCGCCGGGGCGTGACGACGGTGCCCGGCCGCTCGCAGCGGCCGGGCACCCTCGCCTCCCCGCCCGGCGGGCGGCCGTGACCGGCTACGACCGGTAGGTCAGCCCGTGCCCCAGCGGGAAGAGCACCGTCTCCGGATCGTCCGCGCGCACCACCGGCACCGGCAGCTTCCCGCGCGGCCGCACCCGCCCGGCGATCACCCGGGCCGCCGCCCGCACCTCCACGTCGGTCCAGGAGTACGCGGCGAGTACGGCGGGGACGCCCGGGAGCTGGGCCACGTCGTACGGATTGCGGACGGCGACCGCGACGACCGGTTTCCCGGTCTCCGACAGCCGCGTGACCAGGGTGCGCTGGCTGCTGCCCGCGGTCACGTTGTACGTGGCGACGACCACCGCGTCGGCGTCCCCGGCCGCCGCGACGGCGCGGTCGACGACGGCGGCGGAGGGCGCGGTCCCGGTGGACAGGGCGGTGACCGTGAAGCCCAGTTCCGTCAACGCCTGCGCGAGGACTCCGGTGGGCGGCCCGGTCGTGCCCGACGGCGAGGCCGGATCGGCGCCCACGACCAGCAGCCTGGGGTGCCTGCGGCGTGAAAGCGGCAGCAGCGGGCCCTCGTTGACCAGCAGCGTGGTGGACCGCTCGGCGATCCGGTCGGCCGCGGCCAGGTGCGCCCGGGTGCCGACGGTCCGGTCCACGTCCCGGCGCGTGGTGTACGCGTCCCGGAACAGCCCCAGCTTGGCCTTCAGCCGCAGCACGCGCAGGATCGATTCGTCGAGCCGCGCCTCGGTGAGTTCGCCCTCCCGTACGGCCGTCAGGACGGCGTTCCAGGCGAGCGGCAGGTCGGGCGGGTTGAGCAGCTGGTCCACGCCCGCCTTCAGCGCCAGCACCGGCACCCGCTCGTCACCGTACTTCGTCCGTACGCCCTCCATGCCGAGGGAGTCGGTGACCACCACCCCGTCGTAGCCCAGCTCCTCGCGCAGGATGCCGGTGAGGATGGGACGGGACAGCGTCGCCGGGTCGCCGGAGTCGTCGAGCGCGGGCACCATCAGGTGGGCGGTCATGATGGCGTCGATGCCCGCCTCGATCGCGGCGCGGAAGGGCGGTGCGTCCAGCTCCTCCCACTGCTCGCGGGTGTGCGTGATGACCGGGAAGCCGGTGTGGCTGTCGGTGGCGGTGTCGCCGTGCCCCGGGAAGTGCTTGGCGCAGGCGGCGACCCCCGAGCGCTGGTACCCCGTCACCTCGGCGGCCACCAGCTCCGCCACCGCCTCCGGATCGGCGCCGAAGGACCGCACGCCGATCACCGGGTTGGCCGGGTTCACGTTCACGTCGGCGTCGGGGGCGTAGTCCTGACGGATGCCCAGCGCGCGCAGCTCGGCACCCGCGATCCGGCCGAGGGTGCGGGCGTCGGAGCGCGACCCGCTCGCCCCGACGGCCATCGCGCCCGGGAAGAGGGTGGCGGGAGCGCCCACGCGGGCCACTATCCCGTGCTCCTGGTCCGTGGAGATCAGCACCGGGAGGCCGCGCGGCTGCTCCAGGGACGCCTTCTGGATGCCGTTGGACAGGTCGGCGATCTGCTGCGGGTCGCGGGTGTTGTGCGCCCACGCGAAGTAGATGATGCCGCCGACCCGGTACCGGGCGATCAGCTCGGCCGCGGTGCGGACGCCGATCTCCTCCAGGTTGGCGTCGATGTCCGCCTGGTCGGGATCGGTCGCGGAGTGGCCGTAGACCCGCATGACGAAGAGCTGACCGACCTTCTCCTCCAGCGTCATCCGGGAGATGAGGCCGCGGAGCTTGTCGTCGTCGGGCCTGCGGGCGTCGGCGTACGCCGTGCCGCCCCCGGCCGCGAGAGCCGCGGTGACGACCGCGGTGGCGGTGAGGACGGTACGTCTGGAGGGCTGTGCGGTGCTTCCCGTGCCGGCCGTGCTGCTGTGGTGCACGTGCGCTCCTTCCGGAGGGCTGCTGAAGGAAACTGCCAAGGAGTCACCAATATCCGGGAAGTTTTCGCCAGTCAAGGGACCGCACACGAGTCGCCCGGGCGGCGGACGTGCCCCGGCGGCGCGGCCGAGCCCTTGGAAAGACGCCCGCCCGTCCCGTCCCGCCCGGACCGGGCCAGGGCCGGCGGGCCAGGACGTGGGTCAGGCGGAGTCCACGGCCACGGCCACGGCCGCGGTCCCGGGCGCCGGGGTGCCGTGGGCCGAGGCGTCCGGCCAGCGGGCCCGCAGCGTGCGGACCGTCTCCGCGATCGCCGGGCGGCGCGCCGCGCCCGTGCGCCACAGCGCGTACAGCCGCCGTACCGGCATCGGGTCGAGCGGCACCTCCACCACCCCCGCCGGCAGCGGGCCACGCCCCAGCCGGGGGATGAGGGCGATGCCGAGACCGGCCGCGACCAGCGCGACGAGCGTCGGGTTCTCGTCCGCCTGGTGCACGATGTCCGGCTCGTGACCGGCACCCCGCAGCGTCCGCAGCAGCCAGTCGTGGCACACCCGCCCGGGCGGCTGGCAGATCCACCGCTCCCCGCCCAGCTCCGCCCGCTTCACGGCGGTCCTCCCCGCGAGGCGGTGGCCCTCGGGGACCAGCAGGTCGCACAGGTCCTCGCCGATCGGCGCCTGCTCGACCCCGGCCGGCGCCGGCAGCGGGGCGATGTCCCAGTCGTGCGCCACCACCAGGTCGACGGCACCCTTGGCCACCAGGTCCACGGACAGGTGCGGGTCGACCTCGGTGAGCCGCGCGTCGAGCGCGGGGTGGCGCACCGCCAGGTCGGCCAGGACGGACGGCAGCAGGCCGCGCGCGGCCGACGCGAACGCGGCGATGGTCAGCCGCCCCGAGGGCACCCCGCGCCGCTCCTCCAGCCGGGTCTCCGCCCGCTCCACGAGGGCCAGCAGCTCCCTCGCCGTGTCGACCAGGTGCCAGGCGTCGTCGGTGAGCCGCACGCCGCGGCCCTCCCGTTCCAGGAGCACCGTCCTGGTCTCCCGCTCCAGCTTGGCGATCTGCTGCGACACGGCGGACGGGGTGAAACCGAGCGCCGCCGCGGCCGCGCCGACCGTCCCGTGCACGGACACGGCGTGCAGGGCACGCAGACGCTGGAGGTCGAGCATGGCGGCTCCCGGTGACGGACGAGGAAAGGACAGCGCTGCTTCATCCAACCATGCAGCAATCATCGCTGGTGCTACACGGTCCGCCGGGTCGATCCTCGACGCATGCGACCTTCCCACCTCGTCCTCGCCGTGCTCGTCGCCGCCGTGTGGGGCGTGAACTTCACGGTCATCGAGATCGGCCTCGACCACTTCCCGCCGCTCCTCTTCTCCGCCCTGCGCTTCCTGGCCGCCGCGCTGCCCGCCGTCTTCCTGGTGGGCCGCCCGAAGGTGGCCTGGAAGTGGATCGTGGCGGTGGGACTGGTCCTGGGCGTGGCCAAGTTCGGCCTGGTCTTCGTGGGCATGGACGCGGGCATGCCGGCCGGGCTGTCCTCCCTCGTCCTGCAGATCCAGGCGGTGTTCACCGCGGTGATCGCCGCCGCGGTACTGCGCGAACGGCCCTCCCGCGTCCAGGTGCTGGGCATGCTGGTCGCGCTGTCCGGCATCGCGGTGGCGGCGGTCGACGAGGGCACCTCGGGCCCGCTGGGCGCCTTCCTGATGGTGATCGGCGCGGCGGCGGCGTGGGGTGTGTCCAACGTCCTGACGCGCAAGGCGTCCCCGCCCGACGCCCTGAACTTCATGGTGTGGGTCTCCACGGTCCCCGTGCTGCCCCTGCTGGCCCTCTCCCTGCTCACCGAGGGTCCCGGCGAGGACCTCGCGGCGCTGCGCGCCCTGGACTGGCAGGGGGCGGGCACCATCCTGTTCGTCGCCTGGGTCTCGACCGTCTTCGGCTTCGGCGCCTGGGGCTGGCTGCTGCGCCGTCACCCCGCCTCGACGGTGGCCCCGTTCTCGCTCCTGGTCCCGGTCTTCGGCATGTCGTCGGCGGCCCTCTTCCTGGGCGAGGCGGTGACCCCGCTGCGCTGGTGCGCCGCGGCCCTGCTGGTGGGCGGGGTGGCCCTGACCACGCTCACCCCTGCCCGCAGGCGGCGGCGGGGGACGACCGTCCGCATCTCCCCGGAATTCGCTGGACGCCTCCCCGCCCCGGCTGAAGAATCCGTCCGGTGACCTTCACACTGAACGCCCCGGTCCTCGAAGGCATACGGGTGCGACTGGAGCCGCTGGGGCATCAGCACGCGGCCGACCTCGAGGCGGCGGCGCAGGAGGACCGCGCCACCTACGCGTTCACGTGGGTCCCGGAGGCCGGCGAGGTCGGCGCCTACATCGACGCCCAGCTGGCCAGGGCGGCCACCGGACGGCTGGCGCCCTACGCGCAGGTCAACCTCGCCACCGGCCGCGCCGTGGGCGCCACCTCCTACTGGGAACCCCGCTCCTGGCTCACCGACGACGCGCTCGACGCCGTCGAGGTCGGCTTCACCTGGCTGGCCCGCTCCGCGCAGGGCACGGGCATGAACGCCGAGGCCAAGCTCCTCCTGTTCCGCCACGCCTTCGAGGTCTGGAGCGTGTCCCGCGTCGACCTCAAGACCGACGCCCGCAACCGGCGCTCCCGCGCCGCGATCGAGAAGGCCGGTGCCCGCTTCGAGGGCGTCCTGCGCAACTGGTCCCGCTCCTCCGTGCCGGGGGAGGAGGGCAGGCTGCGCGACTCCGCGATCTACTCGATCACGTCGGCCGAGTGGCCGCGGTGCCGGGAGCGGCTGGAGAGCCGGGTGCGCTCGGGAGCGGCGCCGCCGGTGTCTACGCCGCGTCGCTGAGCAGCCGGGCGAGGTGCTCGCGTCCCTGCGCGAGCAGGTCGGGGAGCGGCGCGGCGTCCTCGTACCACCGCTTCTCGTACTCCCAGCACAGCCAGCCGTCCCAGCCGTGCCGGGACAGCACGTCCACCACCTCGGTGAGCGGCAGCACCCCGGCGCCCAGGGCCAGCGGCGTGGTGTCCTCGGCGGAGGCGATGTCCTTGACCTGCACGTAGCCCAGGTGCGGGGAGAGCGCCGCGTACGACTCCGAGGGCTGCTCCCCGCCCAGCCAGGTGTGCATCACGTCCCACAGGGCGCCGACCTGCCGGTGCCCGACCAGCCCGAGGACGCGCATCGCGTCGGCGCCCGTGCGGTGCGAGTCGTGGGTCTCCAGCAGGATGCGCACGCCGAGTCCGGTGGCGTACTCGGCGGCCGTGCCCAGCCGCCGGGCGGCCACCGCGTCGGCCTCCTCGGCGCTCTGGTCGGTGCCGCCGCCGGGGAAGACCCGTACGTAGGGGGCGCCCAGGTCGTGGGCGAGGTCCAGCAGGCCCCGCACCTCGGCGATCACGGCGTCGTCGTCACCGGGCGCGGCGACCCGCACGTACCCGGCCACACCGAGCGGTTCGACAGCGGCCGCCTTGAACTCGGCGGCCACCGCGGCCCGTTCGTCGGGGCCGAGGCCCGGGTGGACCGGTTCCTCGGGATGGGCGCGCAACTCGACACCGTGGTAACCGTGCGCGGTCGCGAGCCCCAGCACGTCGGCCAGGGGCAGTCCGGGAACACCGAGAGTGGAGAACGCCAGCTTCATGCCCACGGAGCGTACCCGCGATCACCTGTTTTACCTGTCGACGCGAACCGGTGAATCCAGCCCGGTCACCCGGGGACGCAGGCCGTCGCTCCCAGCCCGTCCGCACGGGGGCGCAGGCGACATTCCCAGCCCATCCGCAGACGACGCCGGCCGTCTCTCCCAGACCGTCCGCACGGCGACGCAGGCCGTCTCTCCCAGGCCGTCCGCTCGGGGACGCGGGCTGGCATTCCCAGGCCGTTCGCAGGGGGGCGCAGGCCGGCATTCCCAGCCCGTCCGCAGACGATGCGGGCCGGCATTCCCAGGCCGTTCGCACGGAGACGCAGGCCGTCTCTCCCACCCAGCCCGTCCGCACAGGGGCGCAGGCCGGCATTCCCAGCCCATCCGCAGACGACGCGCGCCGGCATTCCCAGCCATCCGCACGGCGACGCAGGCCGGCACTCCCAGCCCGTCCGGCGTTTGAGGACGAGGCCCGTTCAGGGCCGGAGGGGGGCCTGGGGGCGCAGCCCCCAGAACGGCCACCCCGACGCGGGCCCACCGCGACGACCGACGGCCCGTCTCACCCTCGCGGCCGTCCGGAGGACCCCCGCGGCCGTCCGGAGGACCCCCGCACCAGCAACTCCCCCCGCACCGTGGCGATCCCGCCCGCCGGCGCCTCCTCCCGCCCCATCGCGACCCGCCCCGCCCGCGCCGCCGCCTCCGCCAGCGGCAGCCGCACCGTCGTCAGCGCGGGCACCGCGTCGATGCTGAACGGCAGGTCGTCGAAGCCGGCCACCGACACGTCGTCCGGGATCCGCAGCCCCGCGTCGCGCAGCGCCGCGCACGCGCCCAGCGCGACCGTGTCGTTCGCGGCGACGACCGCGGTCAGCGAGGGGTCCCTGCGCAGCAGCTCCCGCGTGGCCTCGTAGCCCGCCTGCCGGTCGTAGCGGCCGTGGACCGTCCAGCGGGGGTCCTCCTCGATGCCGTGCGCGGCGAGCGCGGTGCGGTGCCCCTCCAGCCGGTGCCGGGTCGTGGTGCGTTCCTCGGGACCCGCGATGTAGCCGAGCCGCCGGTGCCCGAGGCCGATCAGGTGCTCGGTCAGCTCCCGCCCGCCCCCGCGGTTGTCGAAGGTGAGCGCGATCGCCCCGGTGTCCGGCGCTGGCGGCCGCCCGCACAGCACCACCCGGGTCCCGGCCTCCGTGAGCCTGCGCAGCTTCGCCGCCACCGCCGCCTGGTGGGCCTCGTCCTCCATCGCGCCGCCGGTCAGCACCACGGCCGCCGCCCGCTGCCGTTGGAGCAGCGTGAGGTAGGTCAGCTCGCGCTCCGGGGTGCCGCCGGTGTTGCAGACCACGGCGAGTCTCTCGCCGCCCGCTCTGCCGCCGGGACCGCCGATCTCGGACTGGACGGCGCCGGCCATGATGCCGAAGAACGGGTCGGCGATGTCGTTGACGAGGATGCCCACCAGGTCGGAGGTGGCCGCGGCCAGTGCGCTCGCGGGGCCGTTGAGCACGTAGTCCAGTTCGTCGACCGCCTTGAGCACCCGCTCCCGGGTGGACGCGGCCACGGGGTAGTTCCCGTTCAGTACGCGCGACACCGTCGCGGGGGAGACCTGGGCGCGGGCCGCCACGTCCGCCAGTGTCACCGTCATGTCCTCGTCCTCCGCATCGCGCGTGTGAGCCGAACGCCGTACCGGGTGACCCTAAGGCCACCGCCCGCCGCCGGACGTCCCCTCGAACAACTCACCCGAACCCCACCCGAACCGCGGTCTTGTCCAGACCACCGTCCACAGGCTAGCTTCGTTCTGTATAGAAAGCGCTTGCTGTACGGCTCGGGCTCGATCCGCGGCTCGCGGCATGGCTCGTACGAAGGGAATGACGTGACACGCAAGACGGTGCGTATCGCCATGAACGGTGTGACCGGGCGCATGGGCTACCGCCAGCACCTGGTCCGCTCCATCCTGGCGCTGCGCGAACAGGGCGGCCTCGACCTGGGCGACGGCACCGTGCTGTGGCCGGAGCCGGTCCTGGTCGGCCGACGCGAGCACGCGCTGCGGGCGCTGGCCGAGCGGCACGGGCTGGAGCACGTCTCCACGGACCTGGACGCGGTCCTGGCCGACGACAGCGTCGAGATCTACTTCGACGCCCAGGTGACCTCGGCCCGCGAGGAGGCGATCACGAAGGCGATCGCCGCGGGCAAGCACATCTACACCGAGAAGCCCACCGCCACCGGCCTCGACGGCGCCCTCGAACTCGCCCGCCTGGCCCGGGACAAGGGCGTCAAGCACGGCGTCGTCCAGGACAAGCTCTTCCTCCCCGGCCTGCTCAAGCTCAAGCGCCTGATCGACGGCGGCTTCTTCGGCCGGATCCTGTCCGTGCGCGGCGAGTTCGGCTACTGGGTCTTCGAGGGCGACTGGCAGGAGGCGCAGCGCCCGTCCTGGAACTACCGTGCCGAGGACGGCGGCGGCATCGTCGTCGACATGTTCCCGCACTGGGAGTACGTCCTGCACGAGCTGTTCGGCCGGGTGAAGTCCGTCCAGGCCCTCACCGCCACCCACGTCCCCGAGCGCTGGGACGAGAAGGGCAAGCCCTACGACGCCACCGCCGACGACGCCGCGTACGGCGTCTTCGAGCTCGACGGCGGCGCGATCGCGCAGATCAACTCCTCCTGGGCGGTCCGCGTCCACCGGGACGAGCTGGTCGAGTTCCAGGTCGACGGCACCGAGGGCTCCGCCGTCGCGGGCCTGCGGGGCTGCCGCGTCCAGCACCGCTCGGCCACCCCGAAGCCGGTGTGGAACCCGGACGTCCCCGCCACCGAGGTCTTCCGCGACCAGTGGCAGGAGGTGCCCGACAACGGGGAGTTCGACAACGGCTTCAAGGCCCAGTGGGAGCTGTTCCTCAAGCACGTCTACGCCGACGCCCCCTACCACTGGGACCTGCTGGCCGGCGCCCGCGGCGTCCAGCTCGCCGAGCTGGGCCTGAAGTCCTCCGCGGAGGGCCGCCGCCTCGACGTACCGGAGATCGGCCTGTGACCCTCCACCTGCCGGGCCCCGACGGCACCCTGCGCGCCTACGAACCCCGCACCGAGCCGCGGACCCTCTCCCCGGGAGGCGTTTTCACCTCCCGTACGGTCTTCTCGGCCGCGCACGTCGTGGCCGACCCGTACGCGGACACCACCCCCGACGCGCCCGCCGCCGTCGACTGGGACGCCACCCTCGCCTTCCGCCGCCACCTGTGGTCGCACGGGCTGGGCGTCGCCGAGGCGATGGACACCGCACAGCGCGGCATGGGCCTGGACTGGCCCACGGCGGCCGAGCTGATCCGCCGCTCCGCCGCCGAGGCGAAGGCGGTCGGCGGCCGCATCGCCTGCGGCGTCGGCACGGACCAGCTGACCGCGACCGCCGGCACCACCCTCGCGGACGTCCGCACGGCGTACGAGGAACAGCTGGCCGTCGTCGAGGAGTCGGGCGCCCGGTCGATCCTGATGGCCTCCCGCGCCCTCGCCGCCACCGCGCGGACCCCGGACGACTACCTGGAGGTCTACGGCCACCTCCTGCGCCAGGCCGCCGAACCGGTCATCCTGCACTGGCTGGGTCCGATGTTCGACCCGGCCCTGGAGGGCTACTGGGGCTCCGCCGACCTGGACGCGGCGACCGACACCTTCCTGGAGGTCATCGCCGCCCATCCCGACAAGGTAGACGGCATCAAGGTCTCCCTCCTGGACGCCCGGCGCGAGGTCGACCTGCGCCGCCGCCTGCCGCAGGGCGTGCGCTGCTACACCGGCGACGACTTCAACTACCCCGAGCTGATCGCGGGCGACGACCAGGGCTTCAGCCACGCCCTGCTCGGCATCTTCGACCCGCTGGGCCCGCTGGCCGCCGAGGCGGTCCGCGTCCTCGACACCGGGGACACGGACGGCTTCCGCGCCCTCCTCGACCCCACGGTCGAACTCTCCCGCCACCTCTTCCAGGCCCCCACCCGCTACTACAAGACGGGCGTGGTCCTCCTGGCCTGGCTGGCCGGCCACCAGAGCCACTTCACCATGGTCGGCGGTCTCCAGTCGGCGCGCTCCCTGCCGCACTTCGCCCGCGCCTACGAACTCGCCGACGGTCTCGGCCTGTTCCCGGACCCGAAGCTCGCCGAGGAGCGCATGCGGAACCTGCTCGCGCTGTACGGAGTGAACCGATGAGCCGACCCGGCCTGTCCCGCTTCAGCATCAACCAGATGACGGTCAAACAGCTCTCGCTGCCCGAACTGACCGCCGCCTGCCGCGACCTGGGCGTCGGCAACGTCGGCCTGTGGCGCGAGCCGGTGCAGGCCTACGGCGTGGAGGCGGCCGCGAAACTCGTCCGGGACGCGGGCCTGCGGGTCACCACCCTGTGCCGCGGCGGCTTCCTCACGGCGACCGACCCCGGGGAGCGGGCCGCGGCCCTGGCCGACAACCGTCGCGCCGTCGACGAGGCCGCCGCCCTCGGCACCGACATCCTGGTCCTGGTCTCGGGCGGCCTGCCCGCCGGCGACAAGGACCTGCGCGCCGCCCGGGAACGCATCGCGGACGCGCTGGCGGAGCTGGCACCGTACGCCGAACAGCACGGCGTACGCCTGGCCATCGAACCGCTCCACCCCATGTACGCCGCCGACCGCTGCGTGGTCTCCACCCTCACCCAGGCGCTGGACCTCGCCGAACGCTTCCCGGCCCACCAGGTCGGCGTCACCGTGGACACGTACCACGTCTGGTGGGACGACCGGGCCCCCGAGCAGATCGCGAGGGCCGGTGCGGGCGGGCGCATCCACACCTTCCAGCTCGCCGACTGGACCACCCCCCTGCCCGAGGGCGTCCTCAACGGCCGCGGCCAGATCGGCGACGGCGCGATCGACATGCGCGAGTGGAAGGCGTACGTCGAGGCCGCCGGGTACACCGGCCCGATCGAGGTCGAGCTGTTCAACGAGGGGCTGTGGGCGCGCGACGGGCGGGAGGTGCTGGCCGAGACGGCGGCCCGGTTCGCCGCGCACGCCGGTGACGGACCGGCGGACTCGGGTCCCGGAAAATAGTTCCGGCGACCGTGCAACCCTCCAGGGGGTCCGCGGGTCGTACTGGGCATCGGAACTCCCGTGGGGGTACCCGGGGGGGAAATCCCGGAGTTCCGAAGGGGAGGGGAAACCCGAGGGGGCCCGGTCGTCGACCGGGCCCCCTCAAACGTCTCCGGCGCGTCCACGGGCGGTCCGCTGCGGACTGCGCGCCCCGCTGTCCGCTGCGGACATCCGCGACGCGCGGTCCTCAGAAGAAGACCCCGCACCGCAGCAGCACATTGGCGTACGGCCGGGCCTCCCCGGTGCGCACGATCAGCCGGGCGCCCGCCGCCAGTTCCTTCAGCCGCTCGTGCGGGACGAGTGCGAGCGCCGGAAAGAGCCCGTCGAGCAGCGCGGCGCACTCCGCGTTGGCCTCCCGGACCTCCCGGGCCGCCGTCGCACCCTCGACGACCAGCTCCGCGAGCAGGCCGTCCACCACCTCCGCGAACGACGGCACCCCGGCCCGGAAGGCCAGGTCGACGACGCGCGGCCCGTCGGGAAGGGGCATGCCCGCGTCGCACACCAGGACCCCGTCGCCGTGGCCGAGTCCGGCGAGGGCACCCGCGAGGTGACGGTTGAGTATTCCCGCCTTCTTCACAGCGCCTCGGCCTCCGCCGCCGTCGGGTACGACTCCTGCGCCCCCGCCTTGGTGACCGCCGCCGCGCCCACCCGGGCCGCGTACGCCGCCGCGTCGGCGAGCGACTCGCCGGTGCCGAGGCGCCAGGCCAGCGCCGCGGTGAACGCGTCACCGGCGCCGGTCGTGTCCACGGCGTCCACCTCCACGGACGGCACCCGGGTCACGCCCCCGGCCGCCGAGGCCACCAGCGCGCCCTCGGCGCCCAGGGTCACCACCACCGAGCGCGGGCCCTTGGCCAGCAGCAGCGCGGCCCAGTCCTCCGGGCGTTCGCTCACGCAGGCTTCGCCGAGGACGACCTTCGCCTCGTGCTCGTTGACGATCAGCGGGTCGCAGGCCGCCAGCACCTCCTGCGGAAGCGGCCTCGGCGGCGACGGGTTCAGCACGAAGCGGCTGTCCGGCGCGAGGGAGCGGACGACCTCCACGACCGTCTCCAGCGGGATCTCCAACTGCGTGGAGACCACCCGGGAGGCGTGGAAGAGGCTGGCCGCGGCGCGCACGTCGCCCGGCCCCAGCCGTCCGTTGGCGCCCGGCGAGACCACGATGCTGTTGTCCCCGGACGGGTCGACGGTGATCAGCGCGACCCCGGTCGGGGCGCCGCCCACCAGGACACCGACCGTGTCGACGCCGGCCGCCCGCTGCGCGTCGAGCAGCAGCCGGCCGTGCGCGTCGTCGCCGACCCGGGCCAGCAGGGCGGTGCGGGCACCGAGCCGGGCGGCGGCGACGGCCTGGTTGCCGCCCTTGCCGCCCGGATGGACGGCCAGGTCGGAGCCGAGCACCGTCTCACCGGCTTCGGGCCGCCGCTCGACACCGATCACCAGGTCGGCGTTGGCCGATCCCACGACCAGCAGGTCGTAGTCGTACATCAGTCGTTCTCCGATCGAATGAATCGAACGAGTGAATCCGAACGGGGCGGGCGGACGGTCGCCGTGACCGACCGCCCGCCCGCGCACCCGGCGGGCCGGGCTCAGCCCTCGAAGCCCGCCACGTTCTCCTTGGTGACGACCTTCACGGGCACCTTCACCGTCTGTTCCACCTTCTCGTCCTCGGCCGCCCGCAGCGCGTTCCGTACGGCGATCCTGCCCAGTTCCCTCGGCTGCTGCGCGACGGACGCGTACAACGAGCCCGTCTCCACCGCCTTCAGTCCGTCCGGGGTGCCGTCGAAGCCGACGACCTGGACCGACTTGCCGGCCTTGGCGCCCAGCGCCTTGATCGCGCCCAGCGCCATCTCGTCGTTCTCCGCGAAGACGCCGTCGACGTCCGGGTGCGCCTGGAGCAGGTTGGTCATCACGTCGAGGCCCTTGGTGCGGTCGAAGTCCGCGGGCTGCGCGGCGACGACCTCGATGCCCGGGTACTCCTTCAGCCCGGCCGCGAAGCCCGCCCCGCGCTCCCGGCTGGCGGAGGTGCCGGCCTGGCCCTGGAGGACGACGATCGTGCCCTTGCCGCCGAGCTTCTCGGCGAGCGCACGGGCGCCCAGCTTGCCGCCCTCGACGTTGTCGGAGGCGACCAGAGCCGACGTCTCGGCCTTGTTGACGCCTCGGTCCACGGCGATGACGGGGACGTCGTCCTTGTTCGCCGAGCGCACCGAGGGGCCGGCCGCGTCGGAGTCCACCGGGTTGACGATGACCGAGGACAGGCCGCCGCTGAGGAAGTTCTGGAGCTGGTTGGCCTGCTGGGAGGCGTCGTTCTGGGCGTCGGTGACCGTCAGGTCCACGCCCAGCTTCTTCGCCTCCTCCTCGGCGCCGTTCCTGATCTGCACGAAGAACGGGTTGTTGAGCGTGGACAGCGACAGCCCGATCTTCTGGTCCTTGCCGCCGGAGGAGCCGTTGTGCAGCAGCGAGGTCGCGCCGACGACGGCCACCGCGACGACGGCCGCGATCACGTACGTGAGCGCCTGCCTGCCCCGGTTGCCGCCGCCGGACGCCCCGGCCGCCGGTGTGACCGCGCCCGCCTTGCGCCGCAGGGTGTCGAAGAGCACCGCCAGCGCGATGACGACACCGATGACGACCTGCTGCCAGAACGCGGAGACGGACAGCAGGTTGAGGCCGTTGCGCAGCACGGCGAGGATCAGCGCGCCGATCAGCGTCCCCGACGCCTTGCCGGTGCCGCCCGCCAGCGAGGCACCGCCGATGACGACGGCGGCGATGGCGTCCAGCTCGTAGCCCTGCGCGGCCTGCGGCTGCGCGGAGGCCAGCCGGGAGGCGAGCACGATGCCCGCGGCGGCGGCGAACAGACCGGAGAACGCGTAGATGGCGAGCTTCTGCCGCTTCACCCGCAGCCCGGACAGCCGCGCGGCCTCCTCGTTGCCGCCGATGGCGTACATGGACCGGCCGATGTAAGTGCGTCCGAGGACGAAGGCCGTGATCAGCCCCATCACGATCATCACGAGCACCGGCACCGGCAGCCACCCGCCGAGGGTGTCGCCGAGGTGCGAGACCGAGTCGGGGAAGGCGATCGGCGAACCCTGCGAGATGACCAGCGACAGACCGCGCCCCACCGACAGCATGGCGAGCGTCGCGATGAACGGCGGCAGCTTCCCGTAGGAGATGAGGAAGCCGTTGACCAGGCCGCAGGCGATGCCCGTCAGGACGGACAGCAGCACCGCGAGCGCGACCGGTATGCCGGCCTCGGTGGCGCTCCAGGCCAGCACGGTGGCCGACAGCGCGGCGACCGAACCGACCGACAGGTCGATGCCCGCCGAGACGATGACGAAGGTGACGCCGAAGGCGAGGATCGCGGTGACGGCGGCCTGGACGCCGACGTTGAGCAGGTTGTCGGTGGTCAGGAAGTCCCCGGACAGCGCCGACATGGCGATGACGAGGACGATCAGCGCGGTCAGCGCGCCGTTGTCGAGCAGCAGGCGGCGCAGACCGCCCGTGGCGCCCTGCGCGCCCGGCTTGCTCTTGAGCGTGTCAGTGGCCACGGGAGGCCTCCGTTCCGTCGTCGTGGGGGGAGTCGCTGGTGTGCTGCGTGCTGACGGCGAGCGCCATCACGGCGTCCTGGGTGGCCTGTTCGGCGGGGAGTTCGCCCGCGACGCGGCCCTGCGCCATGACGACCACGCGGTCGCTCATGCCGAGGACCTCCGGCAGATCGCTGGAGATCATCAGCACGGCGGCTCCGGCCGCGGTCAGTTCGTTGACGAGCTGGTAGATCTCGACCTTGGCGCCGACGTCGATGCCGCGCGTCGGCTCGTCGAGGATCAGCACCTTGGTGTCCGCCAGCAGCCACTTGCCGATGACGACCTTCTGCTGGTTGCCGCCGGACAGCGTCCGCACGTGCTGCCCGAGCCCGGCCATCCGCACGCCGAGCTGCTCGGCGATCCGCTCGGCCGCCGCGTGCTGCCCCTTGAGGTCGACGAGTCCGGCGCGTGCGGTGGACCGGAGCGTGACGAGCCCGAGGTTCTCCTCGACGGAGGCGTCGAGCACGAGCCCCTGACCCTTGCGGTCCTCGGGCACCAGCCCGATCCCGGCCGCCATGGCCGCGTTCACGTCGTGCCGGCGCAGCGGCGCGCCCTCGACGTGCACGGTCCCCGCGTCGTACGGGTCGGCGCCGAACACCGCCCGCACCACCTCCGTGCGCCCGGCCCCGACCAGCCCCGCGATGCCGACGACCTCACCGGCCCGCACCTCGAAGCCCACGTCGTGGAAGACGCCGTCCCGGGTGAGTCCCTCCACCTTGAGCAGGGGCGCGCCGGCGCCGGTGCGCTCGCGCGGGTACTGCTGCTCGATGGACCGTCCGACCATGAGCCGCACCAGCTCGTCCTCGGGGGTGGCGGCGGACACCTGGCCGACGCTGCGGCCGTCCCGGATCACGGTGACCCGGTCGCCGAGCGCGGCGATCTCCTCCAGGTGATGGGTGATGAAGACGATCCCGACGCCGTCCTCGCGCAGCCGCCGCACGATGGCGAACAGCTTCTCGACCTCCTCGGAGGTCAGTACGGCGGTCGGCTCGTCCATGATGAGCACGCGCGCGTCGAGACTGAGCGCCTTGGCGATCTCGACCATCTGGAGCCGTGCGATCCCGAGTTCGCGCACCCGGGCGCGGGGGGACACGCTGACCCCGACCCGCTCCAGGAGCACCTCGGCGTCGGCCTCCATCCGCTTCCGGTCGATCATGCCGAACCGGCGCGGCTGGCGGCCCAGGAAGATGTTCTCGGCGACCGTCAGGTCGGGGACCAGGTTGAACTCCTGGTAGATCGTGGCGATCCCGAGGCGCTCGGCGTCCTGCGCACCGTGGATGCGCACCTCCTCGCCGCCGGCCAGGATCCGCCCGGCGTCGGGCGTGTAGGCGCCGGAGAGCATCTTGATGAGCGTGCTCTTGCCCGCGCCGTTCTCACCGAGGAGCACGTGCACCTCGCCCCGGCGCAGGTCGAAGTCGACGCTGTCGAGCGCGACCACGCCGGGGAAGGTCTTGCGGATGCCCTCGATGCGCAGCAACTCGTCCGGACTGCGGCTGCTCACGGCGTACTCCTTCGTACGGGGGACGGGGACGGGGTCGTGGGGGCGGGCTCGCCGGGCTCGCCGGGTTCACCGCACGAGCGGCGTACGACGAGCCGCGCCGGGAGGGCGACGGACTCCCCGGCGCGCCCCGCGATCCGCTCGACCAGGGCGCGTACGGCGGCACGGCCGAGCTCGCGGGTGGGCTGGGCGATCGCGGTGACGGGCGGATCGGTGTGCACGAACCACGGGATGTCGTCGAACGCGGCCAGCGCTATGTCCTCGGGGACGCGCAGCCCCCGCGCGCGTACGGCGTCCAGCGCGCCGAGCGCCATCAGGTTGTCGGCGGCGAAGACGGCCCCGGGCGGCTCGGGCAGGTCGAGGAAGCCCTCGGTGACCCGGCGCCCGCTGCCGGCCTGGAAGTCGCCCTGGCCGATGTAGGCGTCGGGCAGCGGGAGCCCGTACGCGCCGAGCGCCTCGCGGAAGGCGTCGACGCGCTCGCGTCCGGTGGTCGTGGCGGCGGGCCCGGCGATGATCGCGAGCCGGCGGTGCCCGAGCCCGTACAGGTGCGCGACCAGGTCCCGTACCGCGGCGCGCCCGTCCGACCGCACCACGGGCACGTCCACGCCCGGGATCCACCGGTCGACGAAGACCATCGGCGTCCCGGCCCGGGCGGCCTCCAGCATGCGCGGGGAGCCGCCGTCGGTGGGGGAGACGAGCAGCCCGTCGATCCGCCGGTCGAGGAGCGTGGTGACGTGGTGGTCCTGGAGGTCGGGGCGTTCGTCGGCGTTGCCGATGATGACGCTGTAGCCGAGCGCGCGGGCCTCCTCCTCGACGGAGCGGGCCAGCTCGGTGAAGTACGGGTTCATCACGTCGCTGATGACCAGGCCCAGGGTGCGGGTCCGGTCGGTGCGCAGGGAGCGGGCGACGGCGTTCGGCCGGTAGCCCAGCGTCTCGACGGCGGCCAGTACGCGGGCGCGGGCGGCCGGGCTGACCGAGGGGTGGCCGTTGAGCGCCCGCGAGACCGTGGCGACGGACACGCCCGCCTCGGCGGCAACGTCCTTGATGCTCGCCATCGTCGTTCCACCTCCTCGTGGAATCGATTACACGGAGGATTGGAAACGATTACACGGGAGGGAATCAAGGGGTGGAGTCCCGCCGAGACCCAATCGTGACCGGGCAGGGGCGGGACGGTCCTGTTCCCGTGGCTACGGCGAAACGAACGGACCTGGGGCGTGGTCGGTCACGCGCTCTCTTCCCGGCGGACGCGGAAGGCGCCCGCGGCGGCCGCCAGGACCGCCGCCCGCGCGGCCTGTTCCGGGAGGCGCGGGTCCGGATCGGCCCGCAGCAGCACCAACCGGTGGTAGACCGGCGCCGTGGCGGCGATCAGCAGGCTCCGCGCGTCCAGGTGCTGTCCGGGGAGTTCGCCGCGCTCGACGGCACGCTCGACGAGGACCTCGCACTGGGCGTACCGGTCCGTCCACAGCCGTGTCTGGGCCCGCGCGGCCTGTTCGGAGTGGAACGAGGCGGCCATCAGGGCGACGGCGAACGACGGCTGCACGACCAGGGATTCCTGGATCTCCCGATTGAGAACCGTCAGGTCCTCGCGCAGCGAGCCGGTGTCCGGCGGCTGCCAGTCGATCTCACCGGCGGCGCCGATGACGTCGGCGAGCAGGCCGCCGACGTCGCGCCAGCGCCGGTAGACCGTGGCGCGGTGCACTCCGGCCCGCGCCGCGACCCCCTCCATCGTGAGTCCTTCGTGCCCGCGTTCGGCGAGTTCGGCGCGCACCGCGTCGAGGACCTGGGCGCGGACGCGGGCGGTGCGGCCGCCCGGACGGCGGTCCGTCGTGTCCAGTGGGTCTGTCATCGGCAATCCAGTATCCGGTTGATCAAGGCGGCAGGGCTGTGTCAGCATCTTAATGCGACGGTTGTCGCTCTAGCCTCACCGGAGAGGAACGCCTCCACGATGCCGCCCGTTCCCGCTGACCCCACCGTCCTCCACCCGATGCCCGAGCACCCGCGCGTGGTGCTGCTCAAGCCGCTCGTGAAGTCACCGTTGATCGAGGTCGGTGACTTCTCCTACTACGACGATCCGGACGACCCGACCGCGTTCGAGACGCGCAACGTCCTCTACCACTACGGTCCCGAGCGGCTCGTCATCGGCAAGTACTGCGCGCTGGGGACGGGCACCCGGTTCATCATGAACGGCGCCAACCACCGCATGGACGGCCCTTCCACCTTCCCGTTCCCCACCATGGGCGGCTCCTGGGCCGAGCACTTCGACCTGATCACCGGGCTGCCGGGCCGGGGAGACACGGTCGTCGGCAACGACGTGTGGTTCGGCCACGGCGCCACCGTCATGCCGGGTGTGCGCATCGGGCACGGCGCGATCGTCGCGGCCGGCGCCGTGGTCACCGCCGACGTCCCCGACTACGGCATCGTCGGCGGCAATCCAGCCCGGCTGATCCGCACCCGCTACGACGCCGAGGACGTCGCCCGGCTCCTCGCCGTGGCGTGGTGGGACTGGCCCGTGCGGCACATCACCGCGCACGTACGGACGATCATGTCGGGGAGCGTCGCCGACCTGGAGGAGGCCGCCGCGCGGATCGACCGGCCCTGACACCGCCTCCTCGCCGCACCGCCCGAACCCGCCCCGCGCCAGAAACGAGTGATCGCCCATGTCCCGTCGCCGCGCCCACATAGCGATGGTCGGCGTCCCCATCGTCAGCCATGTCCTGCCCAGCCTCGCGCTCATCCGCGAGCTGGTGGCCCGCGGGCACCGGGTCACCTACGCCAACGACCCGTTCGTGGCCGACCGGATCGAGTCCACCGGCGCGGAGCTGGTGCCCTGCACCTCCACGCTGCCCGTCGCGGACAACGACTGGCCCACCGATCCCATCGCCGCGTCGAGCCTCTTCCTCGACGACGCCGTCCAGGCGCTCCCGCAACTGCACGCCGCCTACGACGACGATCCGGCCGACCTGTACCTCTACGACATCGGCGCCTATGCCGCGCGTGCCCTCGCCGAGGCGCAGGGGCGTCCGCTGGTGCAGCTGTCCCCGACGTTCGTCGGCTGGGACGGCTACCAGGAGGAAGTCGCGGCCCACCTGCGGAAGTTGCCGGGCGCCGACGCGTACCGGGACAGGTTCGCGCGGTGGCTCGCCGGCTGCGGGGCGGCCACCACGGACGTCGACGCCTTCTCCGGCCCGCCCGCCCGGGCCCTCGCCCTGATCCCACGCGCGATGCAGCCGCACGCCGACCGGGTCGACACCGACACGGTGACCTTCGTCGGCCCCTGCTTCGACACCCCGGCCGACGCGGACGGCTGGACCCGTCCGGCGGCCGCGGACCACGTGCTGCTGGTCTCGCTCGGTTCGGCGTACACGCGCCAACCGGAGTTCTACCGTCAGTGCGTCGCCGCCTTCGGCGACCTGCCCGGCTGGCACGTCGTACTGCAGATCGGCAAGTACACCGACCCCGGGGAACTCGGCACCGTCCCGGCCAACGTCGAGGTGCACTCCTGGGTCCCGCAGCGGGCGATCCTGGAGCAGGCCGACGCCTTCGTCACCCACGCCGGCATGGGCGGTTGCGGCGAGGGGCTGCTCGCCGGCGTCCCCATGATCGCCGTGCCGCAGGGAGCCGAGCAGTTCATGAACGCCGACCGGCTCGTGGAACTGGGGGTCGCCCGCCGCGTGGACACCGCAGACGCCACCGCCGAGACCCTCCGCGCGGTGCTGGACGACCTGGTCGCGGATCCGGAGCGGATCGACCGGTCCCGGCAGTTGCAGGCCGACGGCCGGGCCGAGGGCGGCACCGCGCGCGCCGCCGACCTCGTCGAGGACGTCCTGGCCGCCGCCGGGGGCCCGGCGCGCTGAGAACAGGGCAGGGAAGGAGCAAGCGGAACCCGGGGCGTCCTCACCCCGGGTTCCGCTGCCGCCCCCCGTGCGGCCCCCCGCGGAGGTCAGGCCATCGCCGCCTCGAACATGCCGGCCTCGTACGAGCCGCCCTTCTGGTGCGTGATCACGGCGAGCCGGTTGGCCGCGTTGATCAGGGCGACCAGGCAGATCAGTGCGGCCACCTGGTCGTCGTCGTAGTGCTTGCGCACCAGCTCCCAGGTCTCGTCGGAGACGCCCTCGTGGGCGTCGGCGAGCCGGGTGCCCTCCTCGGCGAACGCCAGCGCCGCCTGCTCGGCCTCGGTGAACACCGTGGACTCGCGCCAGGCGGCGACCAGGTGCAGCCGGACGGCGCTCTCCCCGGCGGCCGCGGCCTCCTTGACGTGCATGTCGATGCAGTGGCCGCAACCGTTGATCTGACTGGCGCGCAGCGAGACCAGCTCCTGCGTGGCCCGCGGCAGCGTCGACTGGTGAACCAGCATCCCGGTGCCCGCGAACCGCTTCGCGAACCGGCCGCCGAGCTCGTTCTCGAACAGGTTGAATCGGGTGTCCATGATCTTCGTCCTCGCTGTCGGTGCCTCGGTGACGCACACAAGACGCCGGTGGCCCGAGCCGTGTGACAGGACGACGATGTGGCACAGGCCACCCGGGGCGGGTGTCACAGAACAGCGGCGACCGGTGTCTCGTGCGCGTGACACCTCCGGAACCGACCGAACGGGAGCAGCGGGTGACCAGCGAGAACGACGGACACGCACAGGGCGACGCCACCGGGCGGGCGGTCCCCGCCGGGGACGGGACGGCCGTGGACGCGGCCACCGAGGACTTCGTCGCCCACCGCAACCTGCTCTTCACGGTCGCCTACGAGATGCTCGGCTCGGCCGCCGACGCGGAGGACGTCCTCCAGGAGACCTGGCTGAAGTGGGCGGGCGTCGACCTCGGCACGGTGCGCGACCGGCGTGCCTACCTGGTCCGGATCACCACCCGCCAGGCCCTGAACCGGCTGCGTACGCTCGGCCGCCGCAAGGAGTCCTACGTCGGCTCCTGGCTGCCCGAGCCGCTGCTGACCACGCCCGACGTGGCCGAGGACGTCGAGCTGGCGGACAGCGTGTCGATGGCGATGATGCTGGTCCTGGAGACGCTGGCGCCGGTCGAGCGGGCGGTGTTCGTCCTGCGCGAGGTGTTCGACCTCGGTTACGACGAGATCGCCGAGGCGGTGGAGAAGAGCCCGGCCGCCGTCCGGCAGATCGCCCACCGGGCCCGCGCGCACGTCGCCGCACGCCGCCCGCGCGAGGCCGTCTCCCGGTCCGAGACCCAGGACGCGCTCGCCGCGTTCCGGCGGGCCGTGGTGACCGGAGACCTCCAGGGCCTGCTCGACATCCTCGCGCCGGACGTCGTCCTGCTGGGCGACGGCGGCGGCATCAAGCAGGCCGTCCTGCGGCCCGTCAACGGGGCCGACAAGGTGGCCCGCCTCATGCTCGGCGGCCTGGTCAAGCTGCCGGTCACGATGACCATGGACCCGGCTCAGGTCAACGGGCACCCGGCCCTGGTCATCCGGCTCGACGGCGAGCTGGACACGGTGGTGGCGGTCCGCATCGAGGCCGGCCGGATCACCGGGCTCTACGCGGTGCGCAACCCGGAGAAACTGTCGTTCATGCGCGAGGAGACCGTCCTGAGCCGCTGAGCCACGGGGCCGCTGAGCCGCGGGGCCGCTGAGCCGCGGGGCCGCAGGGCCGCTGAGCCACAGGGACTGCCACCGGGACGCGAGTCGAAAACCCACTACCGTCACGGCGGGCGGGGGCGGAGACTTCCCCCATGGCGAACATGGGGATGCTCCGGGACGCGGTCACCGCCTGGGCGGCGGGCGGCCCCGGCGGCCCGGCGCAGGACTTGGCGGATCGGCTGGCCGTACACACCGCCGTCCTCCTCGAAGGACCGAGCGACGCGGCGGCGGTCGAGGCGATGGCCGCGCGCCGCGGCCGGGACCTGGCGGCGGACGGCGTCTGCGTCCTCCCGATGGGCGGCGCGATGAGCGTCGGCCGCTTCGCCGAACTCCTCGGCCCCGACGGCCTGGACCTGCGCCTGGTGGGCCTGTGCGACGAGCGGGAGCAGGACTTCTACGTCCGGGCCCTGCGCCGCGCCGACGCCGAGCCGGACGGCCTCTTCGTCTGCGCGGCCGACCTGGAGGACGAGCTCATCCGCGCGCTGGGCGTGAGCGTGGTGACCGAACTCGTGGTGGGGGAGGGGGAGTCGCGCCGCCTCCAGACCTTCCTGCGGCAGCCCGCCCAGCAGGGCCGCGCCGCACAGCAGCAGCTCCGCCGCTTCCTCGGCACCAAGTCCGGCCGCAAGATCCACTACGGCCGCATCCTGGTCGAGGCCCTGGAACCGGCCCGCACACCGGCTCCGCTCGCGGGACTGTTCGCGGCGCTGTGACGGCCGCTGTCAGTGCCGGCTGACAGGATGCCGATCATGAGCCGGATCATCTCCTACAGCACGGCCGACAAGGCCGACGTCCTCGCCTTCCTGGGAGCCGCCGAGGACCTGACGGCCGATCAGCGGCGCCGTCTCGGCATCATGCGCGAGCGGGCACGGCAGCGCCAGCGCGACCTCGACGGGCAGGACATCGACCTGGGCCTGTCCATACCGGACGCGCTCGAACACCTGGTGGCCGGTCACGCGAGCGCGCAGGGGGACTACGTGGCGGGCGCCTACCACCACGCACTCCAGCTCGTCATCGACTGCAACGCCTCCGACCCGTCCGACCTGGGCGTGTACTCCAAGCCCGCCACCTTCTTCGGCCTGCTCGACGACGAGCTGCGCCGGCTGGGCGTGGCCCCCGACCTCCTGCTGTACGACCACCTCTTCTCCGGGCCCCCGGCGGGCATGCCCTTCTCCCTGCCGTATCCCGTGGACGGACCGCACATCGGCACGCTCCCGCTGTCCAGGACCAAGCCCATGGCGGACGCCTACCGCGCGGTGCTGGACCGGATGGACGAGGACTTCCGGTACGAGGTCCGCCAGGTGATCGAGAAGCTGGAGTTCGAGCACGAGGAGTGGGAGTACGCGACGAAGAACATCGACTGGTACACGCAGGACACGCTCTTCTTCTCGATCACGGGCTGATCCGAGCGGCCTCTCTCAGGCCGCCGCCAGCTCACACCACACGTACGTGCCCCGGTTGCCGTGCCTGGCGGGCGGATGCCACCCCCACCCGTCCGCGCAGGCCCGCACCAGCGCCAGCCCCCGCCCTCGCCTTGCCCCGCGTCGCCTTCGCCCCTTCCTCGCGGCCCTGAGGTCGCAGCCGCGCCGCCAACCGTCCCTGCCGTACCGGCGGAACTCCGACGTCTCGACCTTCCACGTCCCGAAAGCGACCGCGTCGCCGAAGATGTACGGCTCCGTGCGGCCGTAGCGGCCCTTGCACGGGTCGGAGTGGACCTGGATCGTGCCGCTTCGACGGACACGTCATCGCCAGTATCGGACCGGACGGCCCGATTTCGACGGTCCACGACCCTTCGAGCTGCTCCGCGAAAGCCCCCAGGTCCTGGGCGATGGCGCGCATCCCGGCGTAGTCCATGCCCCGAGAGTACCGAGCAGACCCGCTCCGGGACGTCCGCTGTCACACCCCACCGGTACCGTCGGATCATGACCGACCAGCCCCCCGCGGCCCCCGGTGAGCGGCGGCTCGCCGTCCTCGAAGGCGTCCTGGAGAGGATCACGTACGCCAACGAGGAGAACGGATACACCGTCGCCCGCGTCGACACCGGCAGAGGCGCCGGCGACCTGCTGACCGTCGTCGGCGCGCTGCTGGGCGCGCAGGTGGGGGAGTCGCTGCGGATGGAGGGGCGCTGGGGGTCGCACCCCCAGTACGGCAAGCAGTTCCACGTGGAGAACTACACGACGCTGCTGCCCGCCACCGTGCAGGGCATCCGGCGCTATCTCGGGTCCGGGCTGGTCAAGGGCATCGGGCCGGTCTTCGCCGACCGGATCACGCAGCACTTCGGGCTGGACACCCTCACGATCATCGAGGAGGAGCCGAAGCGGCTCATCGAGGTGCCCGGTCTCGGGCCGAAGCGGACCAGGAAGATCGCCGACGCCTGGGAGGAGCAGAAGGCGATCAAGGAGGTCATGCTCTTCCTCCAGACCGTCGAGGTGTCGACGTCGATCGCCGTGCGGATCTACAAGAAGTACGGCGACGCCTCCATCTCCGTGGTGAAGAACCAGCCGTACCGCCTCGCCGCCGACGTCTGGGGCATCGGCTTCCTCACCGCCGACAAGATCGCCCAGTCGGTCGGGATCCCGCACGACAGCCCGGAGCGGGTGAAGGCCGGGCTGCAGTACGCGCTGTCGCAGGCCACCGACCAGGGGCACTGCTACCTCCCCGAGGAGAAGCTGATCGCGGACGCGGTGAAGCTGCTCCAGGTGGACACCGGGCTCGTCATCGAGTGCCTCGGCGAGCTGGCCGCCGAGCCGGCGGACGACCCGGAGGCAGACCCCGGTGTCGTACGGGAGAAGGTGCCGGGACCCGAGGGCGGCGACCCCGTCACCGCCGTCTACCTCGTGCCCTTCCACCGGGCCGAGCTGGCCCTGGCCGGACAGCTGCGCCGGCTGCTCCGCACGGACGAGGACCGGATGCCCGGCTTCCGGGACGTGGCCTGGGACAAGGCGCTGGGGTGGCTGAAGGGGCGTACGGGCGCCGACCTCGCGCCCGAGCAGGAGGCGGCCGTCCGGCTCGCGCTGACCGAGAAGGTAGCCGTCCTCACCGGCGGGCCCGGCTGCGGCAAGTCCTTCACCGTCCGGTCGATCGTCGAGCTGGCCCGGGCCAAGCAGGCGAAGGTGGTGCTGGCCGCGCCCACCGGCCGGGCCGCCAAGCGGCTCGCCGAGCTGACCGGCGCCGAGGCGTCCACCGTGCACCGGCTGCTGGAGCTGAAGCCCGGCGGCGACGCGGCCTACGACCGGGAGCGGCCGCTGGACGCCGACCTCGTCGTGGTCGACGAGGCGTCGATGCTGGACCTCCTGCTGGCCAACAAGCTCGTCAAGGCCGTCGCCCCGGGTGCCCACCTGCTGCTCGTCGGGGACGTCGACCAGTTGCCCAGCGTGGGTGCGGGGGAGGTGCTCCGGGACCTGCTGGCCCCGGGCAGCCCGGTGCCCGCCGTGCGCCTCACCCGCGTCTTCCGGCAGGCCCAGCAGTCCGGCGTCGTCACCAACGCGCACCGGATCAACGCCGGGCAGCACCCCGTCACCGACGGCATGAAGGACTTCTTCCTCTTCGTCGAGGACGACACCGAGGAGGCGGGGCGGCTGACCGTCGACGTGGCGGCGCGGCGCATCCCCGCGAAGTTCGGGCTGGACCCGCGCCGGGACGTGCAGGTGCTCGCGCCCATGCACCGCGGACCCGCCGGCGCCGGGACGCTGAACGGGCTGCTCCAGCAGGCCGTCACCCCGGGGCGCCCGGACGTGCCCGAGAAGCGGTTCGGCGGCCGGGTCTTCCGGGTCGGCGACAAGGTCACCCAGATCCGCAACAATTACGACAAGGGCGAGAACGGCGTCTTCAACGGCACCGTCGGCGTCGTCACCTCGCTCGACCCGGTGGACCAGCGGCTCACCGTGCTGACGGACGAGGACGAGGAGGTGCCCTACGACTTCGACGAACTGGACGAGCTGGCCCACGCGTACGCGGTCACCATCCACCGGTCCCAGGGCAGCGAGTACCCGGCGGTGGTCATCCCGGTGACGACCGGGGCCTGGATGATGCTCCAGC
Source organism: Streptomyces sp. BK208 (assembly GCF_004364245.1). GTDB lineage: Bacteria > Actinomycetota > Actinomycetes > Streptomycetales > Streptomycetaceae > Streptomyces. The sequence continues at coordinate 341,643 of NZ_SOAV01000002.1, forward strand.
GGAACCTGCTGTACACGGCGGTCACCCGGGCGAAGAAGCTGGTCGTGCTGGTCGGGTCGCGCAAGGCGATCGGGCAGGCGGTCCGGACGGTGTCGGCCGGGCGGCGGTGCACGGCGCTCGACTTCCGGCTGGCGGGGCCCCGGCCCTGAAACCTTCCGGCGGGCCCCACGGACCGTGTGAAAAAAATGATCGATCAAACGAGTCGTAAAGGTCACACAGCACTTCCGGATGGGCGCCGGAGGGGGCAGGATGAGCAAGTTGACGGCACTGAGTGCCGCCGATAGGCCCGATGGTCGACCCCGAGTGCACTCTCCTGAGCCAAGTGGGGGATGGTAGAGACAGTCAGGGCACCTCGAAGATGAGGCACTACGTCGGTGAGGGAAGACGTGAGCGACAACTCTGTAGTACTGCGGTACGGCGATGGCGAGTACACCTACCCGGTGATCGACAGCACCGTCGGCGACAAGGGCTTCGACATCGGGAAGCTCCGCGCCCAGACCGGGCTGGTGACGCTGGACAGCGGTTACGGCAACACCGCCGCCTACAAATCCGCCATTACCTATCTGGACGGCGAAGCCGGCATCCTCCGGTACCGCGGCTACCCGATCGAGCAGCTGGCCGAGCGCTCCTCCTTCGTGGAGGTGGCCTACCTGCTGATCAACGGCGAGCTGCCGACGGTCGACGAGCTGTCCTCGTTCAAGGACGAGATCACGCAGCACACCCTGCTGCACGAGGACGTCAAGAACTTCTACAAGGGCTTCCCGCGCGACGCCCACCCGATGGCCATGCTGTCGTCGGTCGTCTCGGCGCTGTCCACCTTCTACCAGGACAGCCACAACCCGTTCGACGAGCGTCAGCGCAACCTCTCCACGATCCGGCTGCTCGCCAAGCTTCCGACGATCGCGGCCTACGCGTACAAGAAGTCGATCGGCCACCCGTTCGTCTACCCGCGCAACGACCTCGGCTACGTCGAGAACTTCCTGCGCATGACGTTCTCGGTGCCGGCGCAGGAGTACGAGCTGGACCCGACGGTCGTCGCGGCGCTCGACAAGCTGCTGATCCTGCACGCGGACCACGAGCAGAACTGCTCGACCTCCACCGTCCGCCTGGTCGGCTCCTCGCAGGCGAACATGTTCGCCTCGATCTCCGCCGGCATCAACGCCCTGTGGGGCCCGCTGCACGGCGGCGCCAACCAGTCGGTGCTGGAGATGCTGGAAGGCATCCGCGACGCGGGCGGCGACGTCGACTCCTTCATCCGCAAGGTGAAGAACAAGGAGGACGGCGTCCGCCTGATGGGCTTCGGCCACCGGGTCTACAAGAACTTCGACCCGCGCGCCAAGATCATCAAGGCCGCCGCGCACGACGTGCTCTCCGCCCTCGGCAAGTCCGACGAGCTGCTGGACATCGCCCTGAAGCTGGAGGAGCACGCGCTCTCCGACGACTACTTCGTCTCGCGCAGCCTCTACCCGAACGTCGACTTCTACACCGGTCTGATCTACCGGGCCATGGGCTTCCCGACCGAGATGTTCACGGTCCTGTTCGCCCTCGGCCGGCTGCCGGGCTGGATCGCCCAGTGGCACGAGATGATCAAGGAGCCGGGTTCCCGCATCGGCCGCCCGCGCCAGATCTACACGGGCGTCGTCGAGCGCGACTTCGTGCCCGTCGAGGAGCGCTGAGCCGCAAGGCACCCCCGCAGCGCGTCAGGTGAGTCCCGTACCGCCCCGAGTGGTACGGGGCTTTTCCGTGCCGCCCGGGAACGGTGGTCCGTGCGCGGGAACGGTGGTCCGTGCCCGGCAACAGCAGAAGGCGCCCTGGCGCCGGTCCCCCCACGGGCCGACGATCCAGGGCGCCTTCCCATGCCCCGGTGCGGATTCCCCCCACGGGATCCGGCCGGGCGTCTGTGAGGACAGCGCCTGAATTCGCTGTGTCGTGCGTCGTACGAGTCGTCGTACGGGTCGTACGGGTCATGCGGTTGTACGGGGTCGTACGGTCCGTGCAGTCGTACCTGTCGTGCGGTCTGCCGGGACAGCGCACGCCCGGGAGGGCCGCTCAAAGCTTCCCGGTGTACGTGTCCCGGCAACGCAGCTCTGGGAAAGTCCCCCAAGACATCCCCAGATACCAGGTGGCGCCCCCCAAGACGCTGCCTGACATCGCCAACTTAGACCTTCGAACCCCTTCGATGGTTACGTTCGCGTCACTGTGATCTGCGTCTCTTGCATATGTCCCTTGGGTGCGCAAGAGCCCCGTACGTCGCACGGGCCTCAAGCGTAAGGAAGATGCGCGAGCCTTGTGAAGAGCTTATGTGAGGAGGGTGCCGGACTCCAGAGGTGCAGCCCCTCGACCTGCGTGAAATGCGGACCAGTCGGGGTGCGCACGGCGCCTACGCCGGCGCGGTCAGTGGGTCGGGGTGCGCCGCCACGTAGTCGCGGGCCGCTTCGGCGAAGGCGCGGACGAGGGTGTTGTCCGCCGCGGAGAGCCAGATCAGGCGCCATTCGTAGGCCGGGGCGCCCTTGATCGGCACGAACGCCACGTCGGGGCGGGCGTCGTACACACTCGCGTGGGACGGGACGGGGTAGACCCCGCGGCCCGCGCCGATCAGCGCACACATCTCCTGGACACTGCCGAATTCCGCGCCCCTCCCGGCGGCCCCGCCCGCCGGCGCCCCGCCGAGGGGGTACGACGACGCATCCTCCGGCCAGGCGAACAACTGCTCCGCGCCCTCGGGAACGGCCCACCGGGCCGCCTGCCCGGGCACGGCCTTCCCGGCCGGCTGCCCGGGTGCGGAGGTCCGCACGGCCCGGTCCGGGGACGCCCGCGGCCGCAGCACCTCGTACCGTCCGATCTCCGCCACGTCCACCGCCGCCCGCCGCGCCAGCGGATGCCGGGCGGAGACGGCGAGCATCGGCGCCTCCCGGAACAGCACCGGGCCCGCGGTGAGCTCGGGCGCCTGCGTCGACACCGGGGCGGCGAAGTTGTCGATGAGCAGGACGTCGATCACGTCCTCGCGCAGGGGCGCCGTCCCGTCCGTGAAACGGCTCTCGTGCAGCCGCACCTCGCACCCCGGATGCCGGGTCCGCAGCAACTCCGCCACGCGCACCACGAACTCCGCGGTGGCCGTCCCCAGGAACCCGACCCGCAGCACGCCGTCCACGCCCCGGCCCGCGGCCACCGCTCGCGCGAAGGCGTCCAGGACCGCCTGGTGCGCGGGCCGCAGATCCTCGAAGAGGCGCCGCCCGATCGCGGTGAAGGCCACCCGTCTGCTGGTCCGCTCGAAGAGGGCCGCGCCGACCGACCGCTCCAGCTTCTGGACCGTCTTGCTGACCATGGCCACCGAGACGCGCAGCCGCTCGGCGCTGCGCCCGAAGTGGAGCTCCTCGCCGACGGTCAGAAAGATCTCGATCTCACGTCGCTCCACCACGGCCCCCCACCGTCAACCACAGGTCAACGATCCTTGCACGATCGGCAGTTGATGGCGATACCCGGGTGGCCGAGGCTGTGAGCACGCCGCAGAACGCGGCCTCGGAGCACCATCCGTGAAAGTCGAGGCGATCACCATGACGTCCCCCGCACTCACCCTGGTCCTGGGCGGAACCGGAAAGACCGGACGCCGTGTCGTGCGCCGGCTGACCGACCGGGGCCACAGCGTCCGGATCGGCTCACGGTCCGGCGGGATCCCCTTCGACTGGGACGACCCCGCGACCTGGCAGCCCGCCCTGACCGGCGTCGACGCCGTCTACGTCTCCTACCAGCCGGACCTCGCCGTGCCCGGTGCCCCCGAGGCGATCGGCGCCTTCGCCGAGCTGGCGGTACGGACCGGAGCGCGCCGTCTGGTGCTGCTCTCCGGGCGCGGTGAGCCGGAGGCCGAGGCGTGCGAGAAGGCGCTGGCGGCCTCGGGCGCGCAGTGGACGGTCCTGCGCGCCTCGTTCTTCGCCCAGAACTTCAGCGAGGGCGACTTCCTCGGTGCGGTCCTCGGCGGGCGGCTCGCGCTGCCGGTCCAGGACGTCGAGGAGCCCTTCGTCGATGCCGACGACATCGCCGAGGTCGCCGCCACCGTCCTGACCGAAGGCGGGCACACCGGCCGCACCTACGACCTGACCGGCCCCCGGCTGCTGACCTTCACGCAGGCCATGGCCGCGATCGGGGCGGCGACCGGCCGCGAGATCGGCTACGTCGCGGTCCCCGCGGAGGCCTACGCCGCCGACCTCGCCGCGCACGGCGTCCCGGCCGCCTTCGCCGACCTGCTGACCCACCTGTTCACGAGCGTCCTCGACGGCCGCAACGCCCGTCTCGGAGACGGCGTCCGGCAGGTCCTCGGCCGGCCGGCCCGAGACTTCACCGACCACGTCGCCGAGGCCGCCGCCGCAGGCGTCTGGACCCCCGGGGCCGCCTCGTGAAGACCACCCAGACCGCCGCCCTGCTCGCCGCCGTCGTCACCTCCGGCCTGATGGCGGGCCTCTTCGCGGCCTTCGCGTACGCCGTGATGCCGGGTCTGCGCGGTACGTCCGACCACACGTTCGTGGAGACGATGCAGGGCATCAACAAGGCGATCGTCAACCCCGTGTTCATGCTTCCGTTCATGGGGACGATCCCGCTGATCGCCGTGGCGGTGTTCCTCGCCCGGCGCGGTCACGGACGGCCGGCGCTGCCCTGGCTCATCGCCGCGCTCGTCCTGTACCTGGTCGCGTTCGCGGTGACCGTCGCGGTCAACGTCCCGCTCAACGACCAGCTGGAGCGGGCCGGCGACCCGGACTCCATAGGCGACCCGGCCGCAGTCCGCGAACGGTTCGAGGCGGCCTGGGTCACCTGGAACATCGTGCGCGCGCTGCTGCACACGGCGGCCTTCGCCTGCCTGGCCTGGGCCCTGGTCCTGTACGGCGCGGACCGGCTTCGCACCGACCGGGCGGCGGTGCCCGCCTCCGGCACGTCGTCGGCGCACGCGTACGGCGACGGTCACGGGCGGGCCTTCACGACCGGCACGAACCGCACGTGAACAGGGGGCGGCCCGGTCGGCGGCCGGTGCGTGGAGCGGTGCGGGCTACCGGAAGGCGCGCAGCCGGAGACTGTTGGTCACCACGAAGACCGAGGAGAAGGCCATCGCCGCCCCCGCGATCATCGGGTTCAGCAGTCCGGCGGCGGCCAGCGGCAGCGCGGCCACGTTGTAGCCGAAGGCCCACACGAGATTGCCCCTGATCGTGGACAGGGTGCGCCGGGACAGCCGGATCGCGTCCGCCGCCACCCGCAGGTCACCGCGGACCACCGTCAGGTCGCCCGCCTCGATCGCCGCGTCCGTCCCCGTGCCCATCGCGAGGCCCAGGTCCGCGGCGGCGAGCGCGGCGGCGTCGTTGACACCGTCGCCGACCATGGCGACCGTACGGCCCTCGGAGCGCAGCCGCTCCACCACGGCGACCTTGTCCTCGGGCAGCACCTCGGCGATCACCTCGTCGATCCCGACGGCCGCCGCGACCGACTCGGCCACCCGCCGGTTGTCCCCGGTCAGCAGGACGGGCCTCAGACCCAGCCGGCGCAGCCCGGCCACCGCCTCGGCGCTGGTCTCCTTCACCGCGTCCGCCACGGTCACGACGCCGCGCGGCACACCGTCCCAGCCGACCACGACGGCCGTACGGCCCCGCTGTTCGGCCTCGTCCCGGGCGGCCGACACCTCGGGCGGCAGGGCGTCGTACAGGCGCCCCACGGCCACCTCGCGGCCCGCCACCCGGGCGCGTACGCCACGCCCGGGGACGTTCTCGAAGTCCTCGACGTCCGGCAGCGTGCCGAGCCGCTCCTCGGCCCCCGCGGCGATCGCGCGGGCCACGGGGTGCTCGGAGGCGTGCTCGACGGCGCCCGCGAGCCGCAGCAGCTCCTCCTCGCCGGTGTCCCCGGCGGCGTACACCTCGTGCAGGGTCATGCGGCCGGTGGTGACCGTGCCGGTCTTGTCCAGGACGACGGTGTCGACCCTGCGGGTGGACTCCAGGACCTCGGGGCCCTTGATGAGGATGCCGAGCTGGGCACCCCGGCCGGTGCCGACCAGCAGCGCGGTCGGCGTGGCGAGACCCAGGGCGCAGGGGCAGGCGATGATCAGGACGGCGACGGCCGCGGTGAACGCGGCGACGGTGTCGCCGGTGGCGCCCAGCCAGCCGCCGAAGGTGGCGACCGCGATGAGCAGCACGGCCGGCACGAAGACGCCGGAGACCCGGTCGGCGAGGCGCTGCACCTCGGCCTTGCCGCTCTGCGCGTCCTCCACCAGCTTCGCCATCCGCGCCAGCTGCGTGTCCGCGCCCACCCGGGTCGCCTCGACCACCAGCCGGCCCCCGGCGTTCACCGTGGCGCCGGTGACGGCGTCCCCGGCCGTGACGTCCACCGGCACGGACTCGCCGGTCAGCAGGGAGGCGTCCACGGCGGAGGTGCCCTCGGTCACCGTGCCGTCGGTGGCGATCTTCTCGCCGGGGCGGACGACGAACCGGTCGCCCACGGCCAGCCGGGCCACGGGTATCCGCACCTCGCGTCCGTCCCGCAGGACGGCGACGTCCTTGGCGCCCAGCTCCATCAGCGCCCGCAGCGCGGCCCCCGCGCGGCGCTTGGAGCGGGCCTCCAGCCACCGGCCGAGGAGCAGGAAGACGGTGACCCCGGCCGCCGCCTCCAGGTAGATCACGGAGGCGCCGTCGGTGCGGGAGACGGTGAGGTCGAAGCCGTGCCGCATGCCCGGCATGCCCGCGTCCCCGAAGAACAGCGCCCACAGGGACCAGCCGAACGCCGCCAGCGTGCCGAGCGAGACCAGCGTGTCCATGGTGGCCGCGCCGTGCCGCAGGCCCGTCCAGGCCGCGCGGTGGAAGGGCAGCCCGCCCCAGACCACGACGGGTGCGGCGAGGGTGAGCGAGAGCCACTGCCAGTTGTCGAACTGGAGCGCCGGGACCATCGCCAGCAGGACGACGGGCGCGGCCAGGAGGGCCGAGACCAGCAGGCGCTGCCGCAGGGCCGACAGCTCCGGGTCGCGGCCCCCGTCCCCGGTGCCGCTCTCCCCGGTGCCGGTCCCGCCAGCGGGCTCCGGCGGCGGCGCCGGTTCCTCGGCGGTGTACCCGGTCTTCACGACGGTGGCGATCAGGTCGGCGACCTCCGTGGTCACCGGGTGGCTGATCCGGGCCTTCTCCGTCGCGTAGTTCACCGTGGCGGTGACACCGTCCATGCGGTTGAGCTTCTTCTCGACGCGGGCCGCGCAGGCGGCGCAGGTCATTCCGCCGATGAGCAGCTCGACCTCGGCGAGACCGGCGTCGGGAGCCGCGGCCGTCGCGGCGGCAGGGGTGTCCGCGGCGGCAGGGGTGTCCGCGGTGGTGCTGGTCATGGTCCGGGCTCCAGGAGGGGGGGCGGTTGCGCCGGGGCTCAGACCCGGCCGACGAGCTCGAAACCCGCCTCGTCCACGGCGGCGCGCACGGCCGCGTCGTCGAGCGGGGTCGCGGAGACGACGGTGACCTCGCCGGTGGAGGCGACGGCCTGCACGGAGGCGACGCCCGCGATCTCGGAGATCTCGCCGGAGACGGCGCCCTCGCAGTGGCCGCAGCTCATGCCGCTCACCTTGTAGACGGTGGTGACGGAGCCCTGGGCGGTGTCGGTCTGGGCGGTCATGTCGTTACTCCTCGTCAGGGGGTGGCACGGGCGGGTACCCGTGGGTCCGCGCGGGACCACGTACCACCCACTGTACCCCCAGGGGGTATGGCTCCGGATGGGCCTGCCGTGAGATGAGGGACGGGAGGCTCGGACGCCGCCACCCCGGCATGCGACAGCCACGACGGTACGGAAGTGAGGGTGACGATGCGCGCGGTCGTGTTCGAGCGTTTCGGGGAGCCGGCCGAGGTGCGGGAGGTCGCCGACCCCGCACCCGCGCCGCACGGTGTCGTGGTGCGCGTCGCGGCCACCGGGCTGTGCCGCAGCGACTGGCACGGATGGCGGGGCCACGACCCGGACATCGCACTGCCGCACGTCCCCGGCCACGAGCTCGCCGGTGTCGTCGAGGCGGTCGGCGACCGGGTGGCGGGGTGGCGGCCCGGCGACCGGGTGACCGTGCCCTTCGTCTGCGCCTGCGGGACCTGCGCGGCCTGCGCGGCGGGCGACCAGCAGGTGTGCGAGCGCCAGACCCAGCCCGGCTTCACCCACTGGGGCTCCTTCGCCGAGTACGTGGCGCTCGACCACGCCGACGTCAACCTCGTCCCGGTGCCCGAGGGCATGTCGTACGCCACGGCCGCCTCGCTCGGCTGCCGGTTCGCCACCGCCTACCGCGCCGTGGTTCAGCAGGGGCGCCTCGCGGCGGGGGAGTGGGTCGCGGTGCACGGCTGCGGGGGTGTCGGCCTGTCCGCGGTGATGATCGCCGCGGCGTCCGGGGCGCGCGTGGTCGCCGTGGACGTGTCGGCCCGCGCGCTGGAGCTGGCGCACGCCTTCGGCGCGGCCGAGTGCGTGGACGCCTCCCGGACGCCGGACACGGCGGCCGCCGTCCTCGACCTCACCGGCGGTGGCGCCCACCTCTCGCTCGACGCCCTCGGATCGCCCGCCACCTGTGCCGCGTCCGTGGCCGGCCTGCGCCGCCGGGGCCGGCACGTACAGGTCGGGCTGCTGCCCTCGGCGGACGGCACCACACCGGTGCCGATGGGCCGCGCCGTCGCCCTGGAGCTGGAACTGCTGGGCAGCCACGGGATGGCCGCACACACCTACCCGCCGATGCTGGAGCTGGTCCGCGCCGGAGTGCTCCGGCCCGACCGGCTGGTGACGTCCACCATCGGTCTCGAGGCGGTCCCGGCGGCCCTCGCGGCGATGGGCACGGCGCCCGGCGCCGGGGTGACGGTCGTCGAGCCGTGACGCTCGTCGAGCCGTGACGGTCACCGGGTCCTGACGGCCGCCCGCCCGGTGCCCCACGCGGCCGTGGGGCACCGGGCGGCCTTCCGGCGCCGCCGCTCCTCGCCGCCGTCGCTCCCGTTACTTGTTCCTGTTGCGCGGCCGGGACGCCACCCAGGCCCGGACCGTCTCCGCGTACCAGTACGGCTTCCCGCCCTCCACGTGGTCGGGCGGCGGCAGCAGCCCGTGCTTGCGGTACGACCGCACGGTGTCCGGCTGGACGTGGATGTGGGCCGCGATGTCCTTGTAGGACCAGAGCCTCCGGTCGGTCACTCGTTGCACCTCCCTGCGCGCGCCACGGCGGCGACCGGGGACGGCCGCGGGGGGAGCCGGGCGCTGCGCTGGCGATCACCAAGCCTGTGCCGGGTGAACGACGCCGGGTGAGGGGCGGTCGGGGGACGTTCGCGGGTGTGACGGAAGACCCGCGTACCGGTGACATGTGTGACCCGCGAGGCGCATTCGTGACACGAGCGCCACACAGGCGTACGCCGTCGTTCAGGCGCGGCGCGTTGACTGGGGCGGCCGTCGGTGCTCGGTGGTGCGCCACCGGACCGCCAGCGGACCGCCACAGGGGGCAAGTCGTCCGAATGTCCGGACAAAACATTGACAGGCCGCACGCACGCCGCTAGAAACCGGGGAGACGCAAGGGCGGGCAAGAAGGGAACGCGATGGCGGACGGCCCGATGACACACGGCCCCGTCGCCGGTTCCCCCACCGAACGCCTCCGGCGCGGGAAGGCGGCCTCGCCCTGGCAGGAGCGAGGCACGAGCGCCGACTCCCCGCTCGCACCGGCTCCGCGCCGGAGGTTCCCGCGTCCCGCCGGGGCGGCCCGTGCCCGCGGCGCCCCCACTGCCCCACGTGTCTACGCGGACACCGAAACCGCAGACACAGTGTCGGGCGCGTGCGCGGCGCCCGGCTGCTGGGATGGAGTCATGGCCGAGACCGCGACCCGACCGGCGCGGTCACCGGCCCGCGAGCAGCACGAGCAGCGCGCGCTGCACCCACGGCACGTCTCGACCCGTCGCCGCCATCTGTGAAGGAGTTCTCGGTCATGACGAACATCGTCAACCACTGGATCGGCGGCAAGACCGCCGAAGGCGCCTCGGGCACGTACGGGCCGGTGACCGACCCGGCGACCGGCGCGGTCACCACCAAGGTCGCCTTCGCCTCCGTCGACGAGGTGGACGCGGCGGTCGCCGCGGCCAAGGAGGCGTACCTGACCTGGGGTCAGTCCTCGCTGGCCCAGCGGACCTCCATCCTCTTCGCGTTCCGGGCCCTGCTGGACGCGCACCGCGACGAGATCGCGGCGCTGATCACCGCCGAGCACGGCAAGGTGCACTCCGACGCGCTCGGCGAGGTCGCGCGCGGCCTGGAGATCGTCGACCTGGCCTGCGGCATCACCGTGCAGCTCAAGGGCGAGCTGTCGACGCAGGTCGCCACCCGCGTCGACGTGTCCTCGATCCGGCAGCCGCTCGGCGTGGTCGCGGGCATCACGCCGTTCAACTTCCCGGCGATGGTGCCGCTGTGGATGTTCCCGATCGCCATCGCCTGCGGCAACACCTTCGTGCTCAAGCCGAGTGAGAAGGACCCGTCGGCCGCGGTGCGGATCGCCGGGCTGCTCACCGAGGCCGGTCTGCCGGACGGCGTCTTCAACGTCGTGCACGGCGACAAGGTGGCCGTGGACCGCCTCCTCGAGCACCCGGACGTCAAGGCCGTCTCCTTCGTCGGCTCCACGCCGATCGCCCGCTACATCCACACCACCGCGTCCGCCAACGGCAAGCGCGTGCAGGCCCTCGGCGGCGCCAAGAACCACATGCTGGTCCTCCCCGACGCCGACCTCGACGCGGCGGCGGACGCGGCGGTGAGCGCGGCCTACGGCTCGGCCGGCGAGCGCTGCATGGCCATCTCGGCGGTCGTCGCGGTCGGCGCCGTCGGCGACGAACTGGTCGAGAAGATCCGCGAGCGGGCCGAGAAGATCAAGATCGGGCCCGGCACCGACCCGTCCTCCGAGATGGGCCCGCTGATCACCAAGGCGCACCGCGACAAGGTCGCCTCCTACGTCGAGGGCGCGGCGGCCGACGGCTGCGAGGTCGTCCTGGACGGCACCGGGTACACGGTCGACGGCCACGAGGACGGCCACTGGATCGGCATCTCCCTGCTGGACCGCGTACCGACCACGGCGAAGGCGTACCAGGACGAGATCTTCGGTCCCGTGCTGTGCGTGCTGCGCGCCGACACCTACGAGGAGGGCCTGGCGCTCATCAACGCCTCGCCGTTCGGCAACGGCACCGCGATCTTCACCCGGGACGGCGGCGCGGCCCGCCGCTTCCAGCTGGAGGTCGAGGCCGGCATGGTCGGCGTCAACGTCCCGATCCCGGTCCCCGTGGGCTACCACTCCTTCGGCGGCTGGAAGGACTCGCTCTTCGGCGACCACCACATCTACGGCAACGACGGCACGCACTTCTACACCCGCGGCAAGGTCGTCACCACCCGCTGGCCCGACCCGGCCGACGCCCCGGCGGGCGTGGACCTGGGCTTCCCGCGCAACCACTGACCGACCCCGAGCCGATCACCGAGGGTGATCGCGGATACGGGAAGCAAGCCCGTGGGAGGCCGTCCACTCCGTGGACGGCCTCCTTTTTTGCGTGCGGACCGTGCGGTTCCCGTAGGCGGGCAAGACGCCACCGCCAGAGCCCTGTTACGTCGTGATCGACATCATCGGCGCTTCACGACCACGGAATCCGTAGGTAATTGACCATTGACGACTCGGTTTTCGTCGGTGTTCGATGCTGCGAACCGGGAGCGGACCGAGACCCACAGACCTGATCCGCCGGAGGCGATAGCGCTCCCGACGTCACCCTCAGTCGCACGAGTCGATCGGAACCCCGCCGCATGACCGATACGCTCCGCCCCGTCGCAACCGAGCCCGGTGCCGCCCCCGCACCCGACCCGGACGGCGCCCCCACCACCCTCAAGCGTTCCATCGGCGTCGTCGGCGGCACCCTGCTCACCCTCTCGTGCGTGACCCCCGCCTCCACGCTCTTCGTGGTCGTCCCCGACCTCTTCGGCTCGCTCGGCACCGCCACCGCGCTCACCATCGCCATCGGCTCCCTGCTCTGCGTCGCGGTGGCGTTCTGCTACTCGGAGCTGGGCACCCTCGTCCCCAGCGCCGGCGGCGAGTACGCCATGGTCTCCACCCTGTCCGGGCGCCTGGCCGGCTGGCTCGTCTTCGTGCTGTCCCTGCTGGTCGTCATGATCGTGCCGCCGGTGATCGCGATGGGCACGGCCGACTACCTCGAACCGATCCTGCACCTCGACCCGTCCCTCGCGGGCGCGGGCGTCATGCTGCTCGCCACCCTCGCCGGCCTGCTCGACCTGCGGGCCAACGCCTGGATCACCGGCGTCTTCCTGGTCCTGGAGGTCATCGCCGCGGCCGTCGTCGCGGTGCTGGGCTTCGCCCACGCCGAGCGCGGCCCCGGCAGCCTGGTGTCGATGGAGGTGGGCGGCGCCCACGGCGGCACGGACCCGGTGACGGCCCTGCTGGTCGTCTCCGGGCTCGCCATCGCCCTCTTCATCACGCAGGGCTTCTCCACCGCCGTCTACCTCTCCGAGGAGCTGGAGAACCCGCGCCGCAACGTCGCCCGCACGGTGCTGGCCACCCTCGCCATCTCCACGGTGATCATCCTGGTCCCGGTCGTCGCCATCACGTTCGGCGCCTCCGACCTGGCCGAGCTGACCGGCGGCGACATCGGCGCCATGGTCACCGCCTGGTCCAACTCGGCCGTCGGCACCTTCGTGAGCCTCTGCGTGGCCCTCGCCATCATCAACGCGGGCATCGTGATGGTCATCCAGAACTCGCGCGTCCTGTTCGCCTCCGCCCGCGACAAGGCGTGGCCCACTCCGGTCAACGGGCTCTTCGCCCGGCTCGGCCGGTTCGGCTCCCCGTGGGTCGCCACCCTCGCCGTGGGCGTGCCCGGCGCCGCGCTGTGCTTCGTCGACCTGGACACCCTGTACGGCGTCACCGGCGTCTCCGTCACGGCGATGTACCTGCTGGTCGCCGTCGCCGCCCTCGGGGCCCGGCGCGGCGCGCACCGCCGTGCGCACGCGTGGCGCATGCCCCTGTGGCCGGCGGTGCCGATCGTGCTGATCGCGGTCCTCGCCTACATCCTGACCCAGCAGGAGGTGGCCCACCTGCTGTGGACCGGCGGCATCGCGGCCGTCGCCACCCTGTACTGGGCCCTGTACCTGCGCCCGCGCCGCGACACCCGCTGGCTGGTGACCGTGCCCCAGGACGTCCGCGAGCCCGCCGGGCCGTGACAGCGGCCCCGGCGCCCCGCGGGGCCTTTGCCGGCCTACCGCGCCCGCGGTAGGCGCGAGCGGTCCCGTACTTCCGTGGGAGGGCCGCCGGTTCAGCCTCCGGACGCCTTCCGCCGTCCGCACCGGCCCGTACCGTTGACCCATGGATCTTCGACTGCCCCGCGTGCGGGGGCTGCTACGGGGGCCGCGGCGGATGCTCTGCGCCGCGGCCGCCGTCGTCGTGCTCGCCGGTGCCGGGACGTGGACGGCCGTCGCCGGTGACGAGGCGGCCCCGGTGCGGCGCGCCGACCGGACCGTGGCGGTGGGCGACGGCGTGCGCCTGGACACCTCGTACTTCACGTCGGGCTCCGGCGGCCGCCGACCGGCCGTCCTGCTCGCGCACGGCTTCGGCGGCAGCAAGGACGACGTACGGGAGCAGGCCGAGGACCTGGCGAGGGACGGGTACGCGGTCCTGACCTGGTCCGCGCGCGGATTCGGGAAGTCCACGGGGAAGATCGGGCTGAACGCGCCGGACGGCGAGGTCGCCGACGTGTCCCGGCTGATCGACTGGCTCGCCCGGCAGCCCCAGGTCGAGCTGGACGAGGACGGCGACCCCCGCGTGGGCATCGCGGGCGGCTCCTACGGCGGCGCGGTCGCGCTGCTCGCGGCCGGCCACGACACCCGGGTGGACGCCGTCGCCCCCGCGATCACCTACTGGAACCTGGCCGACGCCCTGTTCCCGAACGGTGTCTTCAAGAAGCTGTGGGCCGGCATCTTCGTCAACACGGGCGGCGGCTGCGACCGGTTCGAGGCGGACCTGTGCCGCATGTACCAGCGCGTCGCCGAGTCCGGCAGGCCCGACGCCGAGGCCGTGAAGCTCCTGGAGGCGCGCAGTCCGCAGGCCGTCGGCGACCGCGTCAAGGTGCCCACCCTGCTGACGCAGGGCCAGACCGACTCCCTCTTCCCGCTCGGCCAGGCCGACGCCGCGGCGCGGGCGATCCGGGCCAACGGCGCCCCCGTCGACGTGGACTGGATCGCGGGCGGGCACGACGGCGGCGACCTGGAGAACGACCGCGTCCGGGCGCGCATCGACGGCTGGTTCGACCGCTACCTCAAGGACGACGAGGGCGCCGCCACCGGCCCCGCCTTCCGCGTCACCCGCACCGGAGGCGTCGACTCCACCGACGGCCGGGCCCAGTTGCGGGGCGCGAGCGCCGACCGGTACCCGGGCCTGGCGGCCGGACAGCGCTCCGTGCCCCTGCGGGGCCGCGAGCAGAGCGTCGACAACCCGGCCGGCGCGAACCCGCCCGCCGTCTCCGCCCTCCCCGGCCTCGGCGGCGCCGGAGGGCTCTCGCAGCTCTCCTCGCTCGGCGTCGGCGTCTCCCTCGACTTCCCCGGCCAGTACGCCGCGTTCGAGTCCGCCCCCGTCGACGACGGCCTGCGGATCACCGGCTCACCGACGGCCACCGTCCACGTCCGCTCCACCACCGAGGACGCCGTCCTCTTCGCCAAGGTGTACGACGTCGGCCCCGGCGGCACCGCGCCCGTGCTCCCCTCCCAGCTGGTCACCCCCGTCCGCGTCGAGGACGCCGAGGCCGGCCGGGACGTGACGGTCACCCTCCCGGCGATCGACCACGAGGTGGAGAAGGGCCACCGCCTCCGCCTGGTCCTCGCCTCCACCGACCTCGGCTACGCCTCCCCGGCCGCCCCGGCGACGTACACCGTCTCCCTCCGGGGCGACCTGAAGGTGCCGACCGCCCCCGGCGTGACGACCGCCGCGGCGCCGCTGCCCGCCTGGGTGTGGTGGCTGCCCCTGGCCGGCGCCGCCGTCGCCCTGGCCCTGCTGTGGGCCGGCCGCCGCCGCACCGCCGCACCGGCCCCCGACCCCGCGTCGGCCGACGTGCCCCTGCGGATCACCGGCCTGAGCAAGCGGTACGCCGGGGCCACCGAACGGTACGCGGTGCGGGAGCTGTCGTTCCGCGTCGAGAAGGGGCAGGTGCTCGGCCTGCTCGGGCCCAACGGCGCGGGCAAGACGACCACCCTGCGGATGCTGATGGGACTGATCAAGCCGGACGACGGCGAGATCAGGATCTTCGGCCACGCCGTCCGCCCCGGCGCCCCGGTGCTGTCCCGGGTCGGCGCCTTCGTCGAGGGCGCGGGCTTCCTGCCGCACCTGTCCGGCCGGGAGAACCTGGAGCTGTACTGGCGGGCCACCGGACGCCCGCCCGAGGACGCCCACCTGGACGAGGCGCTGGAGATCGCCGGGCTCGGCGACGCGCTCGCCCGCGCGGTGCGCACCTACTCCCAGGGCATGCGCCAGCGCCTCGCCATCGCCCAGGCGATGCTCGGCCTGCCCGACCTCCTCATCCTCGACGAGCCGACGAACGGACTGGACCCGCCGCAGATCCGCGAGATGCGCGAGGTGATGATCCGCTACGCGGCGGTCGGCCGCACCGTGATCGTCTCCAGCCACCTGCTGGCCGAGGTCGAGCAGTCCTGCACGCACCTCGTGGTCATGGACCGGGGCCGGCTGGTCCAGGCCGGTCCGGTCGCCGAGATCACCGGCTCCGGCGACACCCTCCTCGTCGGCACCGGCCTGCCCGTGGAAGGACCGCTCGTGGACAAGGTCGCCGCCCTGCCCGGTGTCGCCTCGGTCGTGCACACCGACGACGGGCTCCTGGTCCGCCTCGACCCCGGCGGCACGGCGTCCGGCCTGGTCGCCGAACTGGTCCGGCTGGAGATCCCGGTGGCCTCGGTGGGCCCGCACCGCCGCCTGGAGGACGCCTTCCTCACCCTGATCGGAGGTTCCGCATGAGCACGCCCACCGAGACGGTCCCGGCCGGACCCGCGCCCGAGGCGGCGCCGTCGTCCGCGTCCGGCTACCGGGCGGGCCGCACCCTGCCCCTGCGGGTGGAGCTGGTGCGCCAGCTCAAGCGGCGCCGCACCCTCGTGATGGGAGCGATCCTCGCCGCCCTGCCGTTCGTCCTGGTCGTCGCCTTCGCGATCGGCGGCGAGCCGGAAGGACCCGGCGACCGCATCACCCTGATGGACACCGCCACCGCCTCCGGCGCCAACTTCGCCGCCGTCAACCTCTTCGTGTCGGCGGGCTTCCTGCTGGTCGTCCCGGTCGCCCTGTTCTGCGGGGACACCGTGGCCTCCGAGGCGAGCTGGTCCTCCCTGCGCTACCTGCTCGCCGCTCCGGTGCCGCGCGCCCGGCTGCTCGCGTCCAAGCTCGCCGTCGGACTCGGGCTGAGCCTGGCCGCGATGGTGCTGCTGCCCCTGGTGGCGCTGGCCGTGGGCACGGTCGCCTACGGCTGGGGCCCGCTGGCCGTCCCCACCGGCGGCTCGCTGGCCCCGGGCACGGCGGCGCAGCGCCTGGTGGTGGTCGTGGCGTACCTGTTCGTCTCCCAACTGGTCACCGCCGCCCTCGCGTTCCGGCTGTCCACCCGGACCGACGCCCCGCTCGGCGCGGTCGGCGGCGCCGTCGGCCTGACCATCGTCGGCAACGTCCTGGACGCGGTGACCGCGCTCGGCCACTGGCGCGACTTCCTGCCCGCGCACTGGCAGTTCGCCTGGGCGGACGCCGTCCAGCCGCACCCGGAGTGGTCGGGCATGATCCAGGGCACGGCGGTCTCGGTGACGTACGCGCTCGTGCTGTTCGCCCTGGCCTTCCGGGGCTTCGCCCGCAAGGACATCGTGTCGTAGGTCCCCGGCGGATCATCCACAGGACCCGACGGCCCGCCCCCGTGCGCCCATTGACGTTTCCTTACGCGTGAGTAAGTTTACTCCGAAGTAAGTTCGTAGGTGAGTTCACGCGACAGCGCAGCAGTCCGACCGCGACCGGGAGCCGTCCATGGGCGTACGCAGGGACCTGAAACGGGCGAAGAACCGCGGCGGCCTCGCGTCCCGCGCGAGGACCGAGACCGTCGTGGACGCCCACGGCGCCGTCCGCGAGGCCCGCACCGCCGCCCTCGCACCCCGCCCCACCGAGGGCAGCACCGCCGACATCCCGTTCACCAACGCGGCCGAGGCCCCCGACGCGGTGGTCCTGCGCCGCCAGGCGGGCGGCGCCTGGCGGCCCGTCACCGCCGCGGAGTTCGCCCGCGAGGTCACCGCCGTGGCCAAGGGGCTGATCGCCGCGGGTCTGGAACCCGGCGGCAGGGTCGCCGTCATGTCCCGCACCCGCTACGAGTGGACGGTCCTGGACTTCGCCGTCTGGACGGCCGGCGGGCAGACCGTCCCCGTGTACGCCACCTCCTCGGCCGACCAGGTCGAGTGGATCGTCCGCGACTCCGGCGCCCGGCACGTCGTCACCGAGACCGCCGCCCACACCGCCACCGTCCTCACCGGCACCGCCGGCCACCCCGGGCACCCGCGGGTCTGGGAACTCGACGCCGGGGCGCTCGCCGACCTCGCCGCCCTCGGCCGAGGCGTGAGCGACGACGAGGTCACCAAGCGCCGCACCGCCCTCACCCCGGACACGGTCGCCACCGTCTGCTACACCTCGGGCACCACCGGCCGCCCCAAGGGCTGTGTCCTCACCCACGCCAACCTGCACGCCGAGGCCGCCAACACGGTCGAGCTGCTGCACCCCGTCTTCAAGGAGGTCACCGGCCAGACCGCCTCGACCCTCCTCTTCCTGCCGCTCGCCCACATCCTGGGCCGCACCATCCAGATCGCCTGCCTGCTGGCCCGCATCGAGATCGGCCACTTCCCGAGCATCAAGCCGGACGAGCTGCGCCCCGCGCTCAAGTCCTTCCGCCCGACCTTCCTGGTCGGCGTCCCGTACCTCTTCGAGAAGATCCACGACACCGGCCGGGCGACCGCCGAGAGGATCGGCCGCGGCGCCTCCTTCGAACGCGCCCACCGCCTCGCCGTCCGCTTCGGCACCGCCCACCTGGAGCGCTTCCTCGGCCGCGGCAAGGGCCCCACCCCGGGCCTGTGGGCCGGCTGGGCCCTCTACGACCTGCTGGTCTACCGCCGGGTGCGGGCGGAGCTGGGCGGCCGGCTGCGCTACGCCATCAGCGGCGGCTCCCCGCTGGAGAGCGACCTCAACCTGTTCTTCTACGCCGCCGGAATCATGGTCTACGAGGGCTACGGCCTGACCGAGACCACCGCCGCCGCCACCATCGTCCCGCCGCTCGGCCCCCGCCCCGGCACCGTCGGACAGCCGGTCCCCGGCACCGCCGTGCGCATCGCGGACGACGGCGAGGTGCTGGTCAAGGGCGGCATCGTCTTCGGCGCCTACCGGGGCAACCCCGAGGCCACCGAAGCCGCCCTCACCGACGGCTGGTTCGCCACCGGCGACCTCGGCTCCCTCGACGCCGACGGCTACCTCACCATCACCGGCCGCAAGAAGGACCTCCTGGTCACCTCGGGCGGCAAGAACGTCTCCCCGGCCGTCCTGGAGGACCGGCTGCGCAGCCGCCCACCCGTCGCCCAGTGCCTGGTCGTCGGCGACAACCGGCCCTTCGTCGCCGCGCTCGTCACCCTCGACCCGGACGCCGTCGCCCACTGGCTCGCGGTGCGCGGGCTGCCCGCCGCCACGCCGATCTCCGAGCTGGTGCGGGACGACAGTATGCGCGCCTACGTCCAGAAGGCCGTGGACCACGCCAACGCGGCCGTCTCCCGGGCCGAGTCGATCCGCGCCTTCCGGCTGGTCGAGGGCGAGTTCACCGAGGAGAACGGGCTGCTGACCCCCTCCCTGAAGGTCAGGCGGCACGCGGCGGTCGCGGCGTACGCGCAGGACATCGAGGCGCTGTACGCGACACCGCGCGCCTGACCCGGAGGCCCGACCGCCGCAGCGGGCACGCGAGAGGGGCGGGCCGCCGACGTGCTCGGCGACCCGCCCCTCGGGCGCTGTCAGTCCTCGCCGTTGGAGGACAGGATCGAGACGTCCTCCAGGAGGTGGGCCAGCGCACCGTCGCGCTTGGCCTGCGTCGAGTTCTCGGCGCACTGCTGGTTCAGGTCGTCGCCCAGGACGTTGAGGTCCTGGATCGGCACGAGACCGATGACGCTGACCGGGATGTCGCTGACCGCGATGCACGGCTTGTTGAACGAACCCTGGATGAGCGCCATCTGCGGGCTCATGTTGCCGTGGGTCGCCGAGTTGCCGAAGTACTGCGACGCGCCGTTGCCGTTGGCGGAGACGGGCCCGCTGTCGTCGCCGATCGCCATCGCCTGCGGGGCCGCGGCAGCGGAGGCGCCCATGACGGAGGCGGCGATCGCCGCGTAGGCAACTACCTTCTTGATCACTGGCCAGTCCTTTCTGAGGAAACCCCGTCCACCGGAGCTCTCTGGTCAACTCCGTGAGTCCGTCCGGGTTTCTCCCGTTCACTCCGACGGCGGACAGCGGGAAATGTGTACGGGTGCGCGTTTCTCCCCGGGATTCCGGCGATTTCCGCGGCGATTTCGAGATCCGGTGCGGGCCAACCGGGTGAACGCCCGCAACCAATCATGGCGCACCGGGTTGATGAGGCCGTAGGACAGTGCGTCGCTACGACGAAAGGAACGCGAAGTGCTCAAGAAGGCAATGGTCGCCGCGGCGGCTGCCGCTTCTGTGATCGGCATGTCGGCTGCCGCCGCTCCCCAGGCTCTGGCCATCGGGGACGACAACGGGCCGGCCGTGGCCAACGGCAACGGCGCCTCGTCGTCGTTCGGCAACTCGGCGACCGACGGCGACATGAGCCCGCAGCTGTCGCTGGTCGAGGGCACGCTGAACAAGCCGTGCCTCGGTGTCGAGGACGTCAACGTCGCCGTCATCAACCTGGTCCCGATCCAGGACGTCAACGTCCTGGCGGACGACCTGAACCAGCAGTGCACGGACAACTCCACGCAGGCCAAGCGCGACGGTGCCGTCTCGCACGTCCTGGAGGACCTGTCCGTCCTGTCGGCGAACGGCGAGGGCTGAGCCCCATTCCGCCCGGCCGGGCGGCCCGCTGATCACTCCGCGGGCCGCCCGGCCGCGCCCGGGACGGGATTTCGGGGGAGCGGACCGACGTCGTCGCTCTCCTGGGGGAACGGCCGGACCGATTCGTGAGGCATTCGAGTGAATTTCGGGGTGTCCCACGTTCGACAGTTTCTCCGGCCGTCAATTCCTCGTTTGCAGGCTGCAGGTCATGGTGCGAGCCGTCAATGCTGTGCTCGCGCGGTTTCGGCCGTCATTCAGGCATGACCGCAGAGAAGGGAAAGTTCATGAAGAAGAGCGCTGCTGTCGTCGCGGGCGCCATCATGGCCCTCGGCATGGCCGCCCCGGCCTTCGCCGACGCGGGTGCCGAGGGTGCCGCCATCGGCTCCCCGGGTGTCCTGTCCGGCAATGTCGTCCAGGTCCCCGTGCACGTTCCCGTCAACGTGTGCGGCAACACCATCAACGTGATCGGTCTGCTGAACCCGGCGTTCGGCAACGAGTGCGAGAACGACTGACGTCGTTCCGCACCGATCGGCTGCGTCACGGCCGGCCTTGGCCAACTCGTTTGGTTCGGGGCCGGCTTTTCCCCTTTCCGCAGCCCGTCCCCCAGATCGTTCTCCAGTCATCTCTCATCTCTCCAAGCAGGAAGACAACCAGAGTGCGACAGACCCTGAGCAGGGGGATGGTCGCGGCTGCCGCCGCGACGGGCATCCTTTCCCTGTGCGGCAGCCCCGCCCTTGCCGACTCGCAGGCCGACGGGATCGCCACGAACTCCCCGGGCGCCGTCTCCGGCAACGCCCTCCAGGTCCCCATCGACGTGCCGGTGAACGCCTGCGGCAACACCGTCGACGTGATCGCCGCGCTGAACCCCGCCTTCGGCAACGAGTGCGAGAACGCCTCGGACGAGCCCGAGAAGCACGGTGAGGACAAGGGCGGCTCCGGCGGCGGGTACGGCGAGGACACCGGTTCCTCGTCCGGATCCGGTTCCCAGGCCGACAGCGGTTCCCCGTCCGGATCGGGTTCCCAGGCGGACGGCGTGGCCGCGGGTTCGCCGGGCGTCGGTTCCGGCAACGACGCGCAGGTCCCGGTCGACGTGCCGGTCAACCTCTGCGGCAACACCGTCGACGTGATCGCCGCGCTGAACCCGGTCTTCGGCAACGAGTGCGAGAACGCCTCGGAAGAGCCCCCCGGCTACGGCGAGGAGGAGCCCCCGCCGCCGACCACGCCCCCCGGCTACGGCGAGGAGGAGCCCCCGCCGCCGACCACGCCCCCCGGTTACGGCGAGGAGGAGCCCCCGCCGCCCACCGACGAGGAGGAGCCCCCGCCCCCCGGTGAGGAGGAGCACCCTCCGCCGGCTCCCCAGACGGAGCACCCGCCCGTCCTGGCCGAGACCGGCAGTGAGGGCACGCTGGGCGCCGCGGCCGCCGGCGCCGTGCTGATCGCGGGCGGAGCGATCCTGTACCGCCGGGGCCGGGCCCTCTCCGGCCGCTGATCCCGCTCCCGTCCGCCCCGACGCCCCCGGCCGGCCCCCGCACGGGCCACCGGGGGCGTCGTGGTGTCCGCCCCCGGCCGTGGGAGTACGTCAGTGGCTGCCGGCCCGGTCCTCCTCAGGCCGGTCGGCACGGCCCGCGCCACCGCCCCTCGCCACGGCACCCCCGGCCGCCGGGGCGGCGGGCGGGGCCTGGCGCACGACGCGGGTGCGGACCGGGGCCGCGGTGCCCGGACGGGCGGCGCCGCCCCGGTGGACGCGGTCCCGCAGCCGGGTGCGCACGTGCCGGCCCCACAGCGTCCACAGGGCCCGGCCGGGCCCCTCGTCGTCCCGCGCGTGCCAGGCCAGCTCACGCCCCCCGCGCTCGTTCGGCGCCGGGCCCAGGGCGCTCAGCGGCGCGTAGTTCTCCACCACGAACACCCGGCCCGGCCGCGGCGCCCCCTCCGCCAGCACCCGGTGGGTCAGGTCCAGATGCAGCGCCCGTACGACGTCCAGTCCCGCGCTGTCGGTGAACAGCCGGAACTGGGCGCCGGGACGCGGGTTGAAGTCGAGCAGGTGATAGCGGCCCGTGGTGCCGCAGCGGCGGAAGTCGAGGTCGAAGACGCCCCGGTAGCCCAGCTCCGCGGTGACCCGCTCGGCCAGCGCCCGCACCCGCGGGTTGGGCGTCCAGCGGCCCACCGCCGTCAGACCGGCGCCGCGCGGCCTGGCCCGCGTCTTGCGGCCCGGGCCGCCCGACCGCACCGCGCCGGTACGGTCGGCGTACCCGTGGAAGAACCAGTCCCGGTCGGCGCCCGGCGCCAGGAACGCCTGGAGCAGCAGCCGGCTGCCCGCCTCCTCGGCCCGCCGGTACAGCTCCCCGGCCTGACGCGCGGAGCGCACCAGCACGGTGCTGCGCAGTCCGCCGCCCGGCGGCACCAGCCAGGGGCGGCTCCACTTCGCCACCACCGGCAGGCCGAGCCGCCACGCCGCACGGACCGCCTCGGCGGGACCGTCCGGCACCAGCGTCTCGGGATGCGGTACGTCCAACGACGCGCACAGAGCGGCCAGTTCCGCCTTGTCGGCCACCCGCTCCGCGAGCCCCTCCGGCTGGTCGGGCAGCAGATACGCGGGCCCCAGCTCGGCCCGCGCCCGGGCCACCGCCACGGCGCACGCGTCGTCCATCGGAATCAGCACGGCGGGCCGGGCGATCCGCGCGGCGACGCGGCGCAGCGCCACCGTGATCTCCGCGGGCGACGCCGCGGGCGGCGGCGGGGTGTGCAGCCCGCTCAGATAACGGGAGGCGCGGATCGGGCTGCCGGCACAGTCGGCGACCACGTGCACGTCCACCCCCGCGCGGCCGAGCGAGCGCACGGCGCCCAGCGTTCCGTGGTGAAAGGGATTCCGGTCGGTCCGCAGCAGAACGGCGGGGACACGGGTGTCGAACAGCGACACGGGAGACTTCCTTCGTATGCGGGCTTCGTATGCGGGCTGCTTCGAGCGGCTGCCGGTGCGGCTTTCACCGGTCCGGGCGGTCGACGCACTCGAACGCCGTAACAGCGGTGGCGTGACGGACTTTCACATGACTGGCTGTCAGTAACGGATAACGAGAAGCGGCGGACAACGGCGAGACGAGAAGACAAGAGGAGGCCGGCATGGCCGCACGGCAGTCACGGGACCGGTCCAGGCGGCGGCCGGCGTACGTCGCGGCGGCGGTCGTCGCCGCGGCGACCTTCCTGGCCGCGACCCCCGCCGTCGCCTCCGGGGAACCGCCCGCGCCCGAACCCACTCCGGCGTTCGGCGCGTACCTGGACTACGGCCCGCGCGGCGTGGCCCGGATGGCGGCGCTGAGTCACTGGCTGGGCGGTGCCGAACTGCGCGTCGGCCACACCTACCTGCCCGGCGACCGCTGGAGCAACATCGAGGGCGCCCCCGGCTTCCTCGACGTGTGGGCCGACTGGCGCACCCGTCAGGCCGACCGGATGCTCGTCCTCAACGTGCCCATGATGGAGCGCAACGAAGAGCACGTCGGCGACCGCGAGGTGCGCCAACTGTTGCGGCAGGGCGCCGCCGGACGCTTCGACCGCCACTTCCGCGCCCTCGCCGAACGCCTCGTCGCCCTCAAGGTGCCCGACACGGTGCTCGTGCTCGGCTGGGAGATGAACGGCACCACCTACACCCACCGCTGCGGCCCCGACCCCGAGGCATGGAAGGCGTACTGGAACCGGATCGTCACCACCATGCGCGCGGTGCCCGGCCAGAAGTTCCGGTTCGACTTCGCGCCGAGCCGGGGCCGGGACGCCGTGCCCTGGACGCAGTGCTATCCGGGGGACGCCACCGTCGACATCATCGGCATGGACTCCTACGACCAGCCGCGCGGCATGAGCTTCGACGAACAGGTCGGGGAACCCTACGGACTCCAGGCGCACGTCGACTTCGCCAAGGCGCACGGCAAGCCCGTCTCCTACCCGGAGTGGGGACTGTTCCGCAACGGCGACAACGCCGCGTACATGCGGCGCATGCTCGCCTGGATGGACGAGCACAAGCCCGTCTACAACACGGTCACCGACTACTGCCCGCACGGCGTGTGGCAGTGCGACGACAACCCCCGCTCCACCGCCGTCTACCGGTCCGTGCTCTTCGGCCGCACCGACGGGACCGAGCCCACGGCCCCGGAACCCGGCAAGCCGACCACGCCCACCGCGCCGCCCGTCCCGCC
The DNA here is from genome assembly GCF_004364245.1 of Streptomyces sp. BK208. Taxonomy (GTDB): domain Bacteria; phylum Actinomycetota; class Actinomycetes; order Streptomycetales; family Streptomycetaceae; genus Streptomyces. The sequence continues at coordinate 365,907 of NZ_SOAV01000002.1, forward strand.
GGCGCCGCCCACCGGGACCGAACCCCCGGCCGACTGCTCGCCGCTGGAGCTCGGCGACTGGGTCGAGTACTGGCTCGGCGGGAAGCTGTGCATGCGCCTGGACTGGTACTCGCGCACCAAGTAGCGGTGTGCGGCGGGGGCGGACGCGGCGGTGGCCCGGGGGCCGGTCAGCTTCCTCCGTCACCGCCGCGCTCCTTCCGCCCGGCCCGCCGCCGCAGCAGCTCCTTGCCCTGCCGCCGCGCCGCCGCGTCGCCCAGGGCCGCCGCCAGCAGCGGGGCCGTGCGGCGGCGGGCCAGCAGCAGCCGCTGGTTCGGCACCGGCTCCGGACGCCAGTGGTGCTTGTACGGCTCGTCGCCCCGCAGCAGGCTCAGCGTGCCGCGTCCCGGGGCCCGGGTGTGCTCGGCGCACGCGTCCAGCAGCATCACCGCCACGTCCGCCTTCCGCTCCCGCAGCCGGGGGTGCGCGCCGTACAGATAGCCGCCGGCCAGCCGGCGCGAGAGCAGCGTCACGTCCACGGCCACCACCTCCCCGTCCATCCGGAACTCGGTGACCACCGCGTCCCCGGCGCGCACCATCGGCCCCACCGCCCGCACCAGATGCTCACGGAAGCGGCCGCGCAGGTGCTCGCCGGTCACCTGCCGCCCCCGCCACTGCAGCCGGTGCAGTTCGAGGAGCCGTCGCAGCGCCGCGTCCGTCTCCTCGGGCAGCACGGGCCGGCTCTTGACGCCGAGCGCGTCCAGCCGGCGCAGCCGGGCGCGGACCCGCTGCCTGGCCTTGGCCGAGGGCAGCCGGGCGACCAGCTCGTCCATCGGCACGGCGGGCAGCTCCAGGCAGAGCGAGTCGGCCAGCCGGCGCCGGGGTCCGCGCCAGCGGGCGTAGACCCGTTCGGCAGCCGCGCCCGGCCGTACCTCGCGCAGGTCGACCAGCGCCGTGCGGGCCGCCGCCGCCAGGCCCGCGGTGAGCGCGGCCTCCGCGTCCGGGCCCCGCTCGTCGTCCAGCAGGACGTCCCCGTAGTCCGAGATCGCCCCGCCCAGCGGCACCAGCGAGGGCACCGGGTGCCGTACGAGCATCAGCGGCGCGGCGGCCACCGGTTCGCGGCCGTCGCGGGCCAGCACCAGGCGCAGCCGTCCGGCCGAGCCGTACGCACGCCACCAGGAGAGCAGCCAGGCGTGGCTCTGGAACGGGGTCGCGGCGGCACACCGGTCGTACAACCGCCGCCACTCGGGGGCCAGCCCCGCGAAGACGCGCTCGTCGGTGACCAGTTCGACCGTGTACCCGGGCGGGAACGCGTCCGCGCGCGGCTGCCTCGGGTACGTCACAGCTGCCCGCGGGCGTCCGACGCCGACGCCGGTCCGGGCACGGCGGCCGCGGGGCCGGGCCCCGGGGCGGTGCGGCGGGGCCGGACCAGCAGGGCCAGCCCGCCGAGCAGACCGCCCGCGCTCGCACCCACCAGGCCCGTCACGGCGGCGGACGGCGAGGACGGCTCGCCGGGCTCGGTGGCCCGGGCGAACTGCCGCAGTTCCACGTGGGTGTCGTCGGCCGTGGCGTCCGCGTGCCGGGTGAGGGCACGGGCGACCGCGTTGGCCATGTCGGCGGCCTCCTCCGGGTCGGCGGAGGTGGCCGTCACCGAGACCATCGGCGCGTCCGGCGAGGTCGCGGTGCGCACGCTCCGCTCCAGCGTCGCCACCGGCACGTGGGCCCACATCTGCGCGTCCCCGAGCACGGCGAGCTGCGTGGCGACCCGGCCGTAGGCCTGCGCGAAGCCCAGCGCGGACGACGGGTCGGACGCGTCGGCCGGGACGGCGACCACGTAACTCGTCGCCGTGTACTGCGGGGTGGTGACCAGGCCGTACCCGGCGCCGAGCAGCCCGCCGGCGGCGACGCCGGCCGCGAGCGGGGACCAGGGCGGGAGCGAGCGGAGGCGGAGCAGGCTGCGGCGCCGGACGCGGCGCAGGGCGGTCCGGGCGCGGTCCCGGCGGGAGGGCGGGCCGGGCGCGAGGTCCGCGGCGGGCTCGGCCGGGGACTGGGTGAGGGGCTCGGTCATGGGGACTTGACTCCCTGGGGTGCCGGGGACGGGGGCAATGGCTGCGTGAGGGTGGTCGCGTACACGTCCATCAGCCGGGCGGCGCTGCGGGTGACGCAGTAGTGCCGGGCCGCCTCGGGCGCGGCGCGCGTGCCGGGGAGCGGACCGCCGGACGCGCGGGTCCCGGCGAGGGCACGGGCGAACTCCGCGGCGCCGCCGCCGACCCGCCGGGCCCCGGGCGCGGACCCGGGCGGCAGGTCCTCGATCGCCGGGCAGGAGGAGTACAGCACCGGCAGCCCGGACGCGAGCCCCTCCACGGCGGCCAGGCCGAAGGCCTCCTCCCGCGACGGCGACGCGAGGACGTCCATCGCGGCGGCGAGGGCGGGCAGGTCGGGGCCCGGGGAGCCGTCGGGGAGGTAGGGGCGCTCGCCGGTGAGCAGGACGCGGTCGGCGACCCCGGCCTCCCGGGCGGTGCGGCGCAGCAGGTGCTCCTGGGGGCCGCCGCCGACCAGCAGCAGCCAGCAGTCGGGCGGCAGCAGGGCAAGGGCGCGGACCAGGACGTCGAACCGCTTGGCCGCCGTCAGCCGTCCGATGCCGCCGACGACGTACGCCCCCTCGGGCAGGCCGAGGCGGCGCCGGGTGCGCAGCCGCTGGACCGGGTCGAAGCGGAAGCGGGCCAGGTCGATGCCGTTGGGGACGACCTCGATGCGGGGCGCGGGCACGCCCCAGCGCCGCAGCCGGTCGGCGACGGTGGGGGAGACGGCGACCGTGGCGCTGCCCAGGCGCTCACCGGCCAGGTAGAGGGCGCGCACGCCCGGGGTGAGCGGGCGGCCCTCCATCTGGGAGTCGCCCAGGGAGTGTTCGGTGGCGACGACCGCGCGGACGCCGGCCAGACGGGCGGCGAGGCGGCCGTAGAGGCAGGCGCGGTAGAGGTGGGTGTGCACGAGGTCGTAGCCGCCGGCGCGGATCAGGCGGGCCAGCCGGGGCAGCGCGGCCACGTCGCGGTTGCCGGTCATGCCGAGGTGGACGACGTTCACACCGTCGGCCAGCAGCCCCTCGGCGACCGGGCCGGGGTTGGTGAGCGTCACGACGTCGCAGTCGACGGGCAGGTGCCGCAGCAGCAGCCGCAGTTGCTGCTCGGCGCCGCCGACACCGAGGCCGGTGATGATGTGCAGGGCCTTCACGTCCGTCACCTCACACTCCCGTCGCGGCTCGGCGGCGCAGGCGGTGCAGCCGGGTCTTCAACAGCAGCCGTACGGGGGTGTCCCGCTGGCCCACGTGCACGCGGGGCAGGGCGTACGGGCCGGTCAGCGGGCCGGGGTCGATGGCGCAGGCGTAGGAGTAGCCGGCGGCGCGTACGGCGTCGGCGGCGCGGGCGTCGACCGTGCCGTACGGGTAGCAGAAACCGCCGACCGGGGCGCCGGTCAACTCCGTGAGCCGTGCCCTGCTCCCGGCGGTCTCGGCGGCCAGCGTGGCGTCGTCCGCCGTGGTCAGGTCGACGTGGGTGAGGCCGTGCGAGCCGATCTCCACTCCCTCGGCGGCGGCGCGGCGGATGCCGTCGGCGGTCAGCAGCGGCTTGCGCGGGCCCAGCGGGTCCCACGCGTTGTCGCCGCCGAGCCGGCCCGGCAGCACGAAGAGGGTCGCCCCGCAGCCCCAGCGGCGCAGGCACGGCAGGGCGTGCTCGACGAAGTCGGCGTATCCGTCGTCGAAGGTCAGCCCCACCAGGTCCCGGCCGCCGCCCCGGGCTCGGGCGGCCAGCAGTTCGGCGACCGGCACGCCGCGCAGCCCGCGCCGCCGCAGCCAGCCCAGCTGCGCGTCCAGCCGGCCGGGCGTGACGGTGATGCGGTACGGGTCGTCCGAGCAGTCGCCGACCGAGTGGTACATCGCCACCCAGGGAACGGCGCCGGGGCGGGCGTCAACGGTCGTTGCGGAAGGGGAACCGGAAGCGTGAAGGGCCATGCGGGTGCCTTTGCGTGACGGGGAGGGGGAAGCGGACGGGGCGGACCGTCCGCAGGGCCGGGCGAAGGCCCTGGACGTCCAGGGCCAGGCCGAGGACGACGAAGACACCGCCGACGGTCGCGGCGCCCACGGCCAGCGACAGGCCGGCCTGCGCGGCACCCGCCGCCGGGCCCGCGGCGCCGGTGACCAGGTCGGCGGCCCACGCCCCCGCGCCGGTCGCCACCGCGGCCGCCAGCACCGGCCGGACCAGGCCGGCCAGGACCCGCGGCACGCGCACCGGCACGCTGCGCGGTCCCGTCCCGGCCAGCAGCAGGGCGGCGGTCACGGTGATGCCGGCGGCGTTGGCGGCGGCGATGCCGGTCACCCCCCACGGCCCGACCGAGCAGGCGCCGACGACGGCCGTGGCCACGATGCCGACGCCCATCGCGCCGAACGGGTACCAGGAGGCGCGGCCGGCCGAGAAGTACGAGCGGGCCAGCGCGCCCACCACGGTCTGGCCGAGCAGCCCGAGGGCGTACACGCGCATGACGGCCGTCGTCGCCGCCGTGTCGGCCGCCGTGAACGCGCCGCGGTGGAAGAGCAGCTCGATGATCTGCGGTGCGCAGGCGACCACGGTGGCCGCGCCGAGCAGCACCAGGCAGGACGCCAGCACCACGTCCCGCTCGACCCGGTCGCGGGCCCGTTCCGTGTCGCCGTCGGCCAGCGCGCGGGCGACCACCGGGAAGGTGACCGTGCACAGCATCAGCGACAGGGTCATCGGGATCTGGGCCACCTTCTGCGCGTAGTTCAGGTGCGAGATGGCACCGGAGGGGAGCCCGGAGGCGAGGAAGCGCTCGATGAGCACCTGGGACTGGCGGCACAGGGCGAACAGCAGGACGGTCGTGAACAGGGCGAGGGCGAGCGGACGGGCGGGCTCCTCGGCCGCCGCCGTCGGCGGCTCACCGCCCTCCCGCCGCCGCAGCCGCCGCAGCAGCGAGGGCAGTTGCGCCGCCACCATCAGGAACCCGCCCACCGCGACCCCGGCCGCCGCCGAGCGCACCCCCCAGCGTCCGCCGAGCACGAACATCGCCGTGATGATGCCGGTGTTGTAGGCGACGTAGATCGCCGCCGGGGCCAGGAACCGCCGGTGCGCCCGCAGCGCGGCGCTGCAGTACCCGGCGAGCCCGAAGCTGACGACGCAGGTGGCGGTGAGCCGGGTGCAGTCCACGGCGAGGGCGTGGTCGGGCAGCCCCGGCGCCAGGGCCCGGACCAGCACGGGCGCGGCGGCGGCGACCAGCGCACCGGCCGCGCCGAAGGCCAGGGCCAGCCGGGGCAGAGTCGAGGCGACCAGCGCACGGACCGGGTCCCCGGCAGCGCCCCGCGCGCGGCGGGCCAGGGCCAGGCTGAACATCGGGACCAGCGCGAAGGCCAGCCCGTCCTCGATCAGCAGCGTCGCCGCGAACTCCGGCACCGTCCAGGCCACCAGGAAGGCGTCCGTCTCGCCGCCGGCCCCGAACAGCCGCGCCAGCGCCTGGTCGCGGACCAGTCCGAGGACCGACCCGGCGACCGAGAGCACGGCGGTGACGAGCGCGGCCCGGGCGAGGAAACGGCCCGAGGACCGGACCTCGGGAGCGGGCGCGGGCGCGGTCCCGGTCCCGGGGTGCGGCGGGGCGGGCCGGGCGGGGGCGCGGGGCGCCTCGCCGGCCGTGCGCGGACCGGTCGTCGTCACCGTCCCGGCACCTCCCGCGCGGCGGACCCGAGCGCCCACCAGGCCGCCAGCCCGAAGCACACCGCCGTCAGCACGGTCGACGGCCCGCCGATGTCGGCGTACGCGAAGTCGGTCAACTGCCACACCAGCAGCCCGCAGGCGACGAACGCGCAGTCCGGTGCCGCCCCCTCGGCCCGCCGCGCGCGGCGCAGCCCCCGCAGCCCGAGGACGAGCAGCGCCAGCCAGCTCCCGGCGAGCGCGGTCAGCCCGATCAGCCCCTGCTCCGCCAGCACCAGCAGGTACATGTTGTGCGGCGACAGCAGCGGCTGCCTGCGGTACCCGGCACCGGCGCCGTCGGTCTCGCTGCCCGAGGACAGCGCCAACGAGGCGTGCGTGTCCCGGTGTTCGGGAAAGCCCTTCAGTCCCACGCCGGTCAGCGGCCGCTCCCGCCACATGCCGGCCGCCGCCGCCCACATCGTGTAGCGGTCGGTCACCGACTGGTCGGGGGCGTCGGCGACCCGCGTGATGCTGCCGAGGCGCTCCTGGAGCATCGCCGTGCCGACCCCGAAGCCGCCCACCAGCACCACCGCCGCCGCGACCACGGCCGCCGCCACCGCCAGCGCCCTGCGCACCCCGGCGAGCAGCAGCTGCACCGCGCACGTCACCGCCGTCGCGATCCACGCGCCGCGGCTGAACGACAGGGCGAGCGGCAGCAGCAGGGCGAGCACGCACCCGGCGGCGAGCAGCCGCCGGCGCGCCGGCCCCCTGCCCAGCGCCAGCCCGAGGGCGCAGACCAGTCCCAGCGAGACGACGGTCGCCATCCCCATCACGTCCTGCGGCCCGAAGGTGCCCACCGCCCGGATCGGCTCACCCTGGTAGGAGGCGCCGGTCCCGGTGACGTACTGGTGCACGCCCACCGCCCCCTGCCACACCGCGAGCGCCGTCGTCGACCAGGCGAGCAGCGTCACGTCGGCGCGGTCGCGGACGAGCAGCAGTACGGCGGCGGGGACCAGGACGAAGACCTGGAGGTACCGTCCGAGTCCGCCGAGCCCGGCCCCCGGCGAGAGGGCGCCGGCGGCGGCGACGGCCAGGCCGAGCACGGGCAGCCCGAGGACCACGGCGGCCGCACGGGTCAGCGGACGCCGCCGGTCCCGCACCAGCCGCAGCGCGCAGTACAGCACCGCCAGCGCGGAGACCGCGTCGGCCGGGTGCGCACCGCCCCCGTCGTCCGGGGCGACGGGCAGGGCGAGCAGGGCGACCACCGCGACCACGGCCAGCACGGGCGGCGGACGCCGCAGGCGCACCGCGGACCACAGGGGCAGGGCGGGACTGCTCACCTCGGCTCAGCTCCCCGTGGGGCGCACGAGTGCCACGGCCGTGCGCAGCAGGATGCACACGTCCCGCCACAGCGACCAGTCGTCGATGTACGCGTTGTCGAAGCGCGCCCGGTCCTCGATGGAGGTGTCGCCGCGCAGCCCGTTGATCTGCGCCAGCCCCGTGATCCCGGCCGGCATCCGGTGCCGGGCGGCGTAACCGGGGTAGGTCTGGCTGAACCGCGCCACGAAGTACGGGCGTTCGGGCCGCGGGCCGACCAGGCTCATGTCGCCCCGGAAGACGTTCCACAGCTGGAGCAGCTCGTCCAGCGAGGTGCGCCGCAGGAAACGGCAGAACCACGGCATCCGGCGTTCGTCCGCCACGCTCCACCGGGTCGCCGACTCGTGCTCGTCGGCCGGGCGGTGCGTGCGGAACTTCAGCAGGGTGAACGGCCGCCCGCCCTGCCCGACGCGCTCCTGCCGGAACAGCACACCCGGACCGCCCACCACCCTCAGCGTCGCGGCGCAGGCCAGCAGCAGGGGGCTCAGCAGCAGCAAAAGCACCCCGGACACCGTCACGTCGAGCACCCGCTTGCCCGCGCCGCCCGGCCGCGCCGCCGCCGGTTCCAGACGTCGGCAGGGGTAGGCGGCGATCCGGTCCCCGGCCGGGTACGACGGGGCACCGGCCTGGGCGGGGGGCTCGGCGTCCAGTTCCCACACCGCGCAGCCCGACTCGGCCAGCGCGCCCAGCAGCGCCGCCTGCCGGGGCCGGACCGAGGGGTCCACGGCCAGGACGTCCCGCACGCCGTTCTGCACGACCGCCCGCCGTACCTCCTCGTCCGTGGCCAGCACGGGCAGGGTCGTGGTGCCGCCCGGGTCGTCGGTGACGATCCCGACGGGGCGCAGGCCGCAGCGCGGGTGGCGCAGCAGGGCCGAGGCCACGTTCTGCGCGGTCGCGACGGGCCCGACGACGAGGGCGGCGCGGGGACGGTTCACCAGCGCCGTACGGTGCCTGTGGTGCACGGCGGCCCGGCCGGCGCAGCCGCTCACCGCGTGCAGCAGGAAACCGGCGGCCAGGGCCGGCGCGGACAGCGCGTGCTGCGGCGCGTACGCCGCGAGGAGCGCCGCCAGCACCAGCCACACCACCGCCGTGCGGCCGCACAGCGCGGGCAGGTCGTCCAGCACGCCGGACGGCGGCCGGACCGGCCGCGGGCGCAGCAGCAGCGAGGCGCCCACCAGCAGGGCCGCGAGCAGCGGTCGGTGCGGGGCACCGGCGAGGACCAGCGAACCCGGCAGGGCCGCCGCGCCGTCCGCGACGAGCAGCGCCAGCGAGGAGCCCCGCCGAGCCGCGGGGCGCCCGGCGGGCAGCCGGGGACTTCCGGTGCCGTCGCGCTGCGGCAGCACCGAGACGGGCGAGGAGCCGAGGCCGCGCGCCTGGCCGGCGGGGGAGGGGACGGTGCTTTCCGCGCTCACGGGTGGGTGGACTCCCTGCACTCGATGGGCACGACGGCCGGCCGGCCCGAGGCCGTGGGCCTGCCGCCGGGGAGAGGACGCGGCGCGGCGGCAGGCACGGCGCAGCCGCCGGTGCCGGTGCCGGTGCCGGTGTCGGTGTCGCGGGTGTGCGCCGGGGCCGCGGGCCGTACGCCGGCGAGGAGTTCGCCGTACAGGGCCGCGACCGCCGTCGCGGTGTGCCGTACGTCGTGCGCGGACCGGACGTGGGCCCGCCCCTGACGGCCGAGCGACGCACGCAACGGGGCGTCGCGCAGCAGTGCGGCGGCGGCGTCGGCCAGCGCCGCCGGATCCCCGGGCGGCACCAGGCAGTGCGGCACGAGTGCGGGCGGCATGCCCTCACGGGCACCGTCCACGTCGGTCACCAGCACGGGCCGTCCGCAGGCCATCGCCTCCAGCGGGGCCAGCGCCATCCCCTCCCAGCGCGACGGCAGGACGACCAGGTCGGCGGCCCGGTACCAGGCGGCGGCGTCGGCGACGGCCCCCGTGAAGCGCACGGACGCCGGGGCCCGGGCGGCCAGCCGGGCGCGGTCCGGGCCGTCACCGACCAGGACCAGCCGGGCGCCGGGCACGCGCGCGAGGATCGACTCCCAGGCGTCCAGCAGGAGGTCCTGCCCCTTCTGCCGGCACAGCCGCCCCACGCAGACCACCAACGGGGCCTGCGGCCCGGCACCGAGCCGCAGCCGTACACCGGCGGGATCGGCGGGGTCGGCCGGGTCGGTGGACACGGCCGGGTCGGCCGGGGCGCCGGGAGCGGCGACCGGCGCGTCGGTGTCGGTGTCTTCGTCGGGAGCGGGACGGGGAGCGGTGGCGTCGAAACGGGCGGGATCGATGCCGTTCGGGATCACCGCCCAGGGGCCGGGCAGCCCGGCGCGCGCCCCCCGCACGCGTTCCGCCTCGCTCACGCACACCGTCCGTGCCGTCCACCGCGCCGCCCAGCGCTCCCAGCCGAGCGCGAGGAGTGCCGGAGCCCCGCCGACCGCCTCGAACGACCAGGCGTGCGGCTGGAACACCGTCGGGACCCGGCCCCGTACGGCGAGCCGCCCCGCGAGACCGGCCTTCGCGCTGTGCGCGTGCACCAGATCGGGCCGCACGTCGTCGATCACGCGGACGAGCCGTCGTACCTCCGGCACCAGCGAGGGGCCCGGCGGGCGGGTCGCGGGCCAGTGCCGTACGTCGGCGCCCAGCGCGCGCAGCCGGTCGGCCAGCTCCCCGCCGGGGCAGGCGACCGCGACGTGCAGCCCGGCGGCGAGCTGAGCGCGCGTCAGGTCCGTCACCACCCGGGCGACCCCGCCGTCCACCGGTTGGGTGAGGTGCAGAACCCGTGGCCGAAAGCCGGCCGCTGGCAGGTGCATGCGCGTTTCCTCGCTCACGGGGATTGCTCGGGACGGGCGGAAAGGCGCCCGATCGCGGGGCGCCGGCCGCGACGCGGCATACGGGTGCGTCGAATGGTGTGGGACTCTAGCTGCTATCCGTACTAATACGTCGAAACCGGGTAAGTGTGTTGGATCGGTGAATCCCGGATTCACACGAGATCACCCCTTTGGCGGCACAACTCGGGCCTGCGCCACGCGTTGACACTGCGCCGGGCAGCCGCCCGGATGTGTGTGACAACCCCAAGGAGCACTTCTCCATGTCGCGTATCGCGAAGGGCCTGGCCCTGACCTCCGTCGCCGCCGCCGCGGTGGCGGGCACCGCCGGTGTCGCCGCCGCCGACAGCGGCGCGCAGGCCGCCGCCGCCCACTCCCCGGGCGTCCTGTCCGGCAACGTGGTGCAGGTCCCGGTCCACATCCCGGTCAACGTCTGCGGTAACACCATCGACATCATCGGCCTGCTGAACCCGGCGTTCGGCAACGAGTGCGAGAACGACTGACGTCGGCTGGCGACTCTCCGCACCGGCCGTCCGTACCGCGGTTCCTCCGCGAACGGGCGGCCGGTTCGCGTGTGCGGCGCGGACGGCGGTGCGCTGCCCCGAATGGGGGGACCGGGCGGCGACACGGCGCACGGACCTTGACCGCGCGTCTCACCAGGTAGGACGTCGGGCGGAGGGAAGACGGGCCGGACCGGCCCGGTCACCGCCCGGTCACGCCTCGGTTGCAGAGCGCCACGGGCGATTCCACGGTGGGTCCAAGATCCGACGCACCACCGAAAGGAACCCCCCATGCGTCTGCCCGCACGGCGAATCGCCACCTCCGCTCTCTGCGCCGGCCTGCTGATCGGCCTCTCCGGTCCGGCGGTGATGGCGGCCGACGGCGACTCGGTCCGGGAACGCACCCACGCGGCGTCCCGCGCGCCCCTCCCCGACGCCGAGGAACTGCAGAACCAGGTCGCCGGCCTGGCCGGCCTCGGCGGAGTGCTCACGCCGGTCACCGACCTGCTCACCGCCGTCCTCAAGGCCGACGGCGGCCAGCTCTCCGCCACGGACGCGGCCACGTTCTCCGACGCCGTCAAGGACGCCCTCGCCAAGGCGGACGCGGCGGACGCGGACGCCGACGACACGGCGACCGCTCCGGACGCGACCGCGCCCGGCACGACCACCCCGGCCCAGCCGCCGGCCGTGACCGCGCCCGAGGCCGGGACCGACGACACGCCGGTCACGCTGCCGGCCCCGGTCACGCTGCCGGCCCCGGCCGTGGCGCCCGCCGCGGCGCGGAGCGACGACGGCACCGCCGCCGCCTCCGACCTCTCCGCGAGCGCGCAGGCCGAACTGCAGAAGCGGATCGACGCCTTGGTCAAGGCCACCACGTCCGGCTCCGCCGACCAGGTGAGCCCGGCCGTCAAGGAGGTGATGACGGGCATCGTCAACGTCGTCGCCGCCACGATGGTCGGCAACGGTCTGCCCGCCGCCGACCTGGCCGGTCTGCCCGGCGTCCCGACCGCGCCGGAGGCCACTGCCCCCGAGGCGGCCACGCCGGAAGCCGCCGCACCGGCGAACCCTTCCTGACGCCGTCACCGGACGTCCCGGGCCGTCGCGCCTCCCTCCGCGGAGCCGCGACGGCCTTCGCGTTGTCCGGGCCACGGCCGTGCCGTCCGGAGATCTCATATGTCTTCCGGACGGCGGAGTTTCCGGGTCCGTCGCAGGTCGTTAGGGAGGGCGTCAGCAATCCCTCCGGTGACACGGGTCCGCCACGGGTCGCCGAAGAAAGGAACACGATGAAGTCCCTCAAGGCCGCCGCCGTCGTCGCCGGGTCCCTGGTCGCCGCCGGTTCCGCCGTGCCCGCGTTCGCCTACGACGCCTCCGACGCCGCCGCCCTCACGCCCACCAGCCTCAACGGTGCCGTGAACGCGCTGACCGCGGAGCCCATCGACGTCATGCCGATCAAGCACCAGTCGGAGGGGCGGTCCGACGCGCTGGACACCGAGAACAAGGACTCCGTGCTGCACACGGTGAAGGGCGCGACCACCAAGCTGAACTCGGCGAGCGGTCTTCTGGGCGGCCTTCCGCTGGGCGGCTGAGCCACCGCGCGGCTCACCCCGCCCCGCTCGCTCAGCTTCCGCGCCTTCGCTTTCCCGTCTCGCCCCGTCTCGCCCCGTCTCCCCCCGTCTTCGCCTTCTCCCGCCTTCCCGAAGCCGTACCCCCCGCCTTCTCGAAAGGGACCGTGCCTGTCATGAAGCCGACCACCAGACGAACCCTGGCCGCCCTGGTCACCGGTGTGGCCGCCGCCGTGGGGGCCGCCGCGTCCCCCGCCGCCGCGGCCGGTGCGATTCCCGTACCGGTGCCGCTGGGCGGCGCGGAGACGGCCCTCGGCATGGAGCTGCCCGAGGTGGCCGGTGAGCTGCCCGTGCCGACCGCGGGTGCCCCCGAGGGCCCGCGGTACGTCGAGGGCCGGATGCTGCCGGAGCGGACCCTGCCGCAGCTGCCGGTGCGCGGCGGCCTGCCCGGCGTCGACCTGCGCCAGCCGCTGCCGCGCGTCCTCGGCGACGACTTCGACCACGCCGCCGTCGACGCCCCCGCCGCCGAACTGCGCACCCTGGCGCCGGGTCTGTCCCTGGACGCCCCGCTCACCGCGCCGAACCCGGCGGCCCTGGGCCTGCCGACGCCCAAGCTTCCCGAGGCCGGGCTGCTCGCTCCGGTGGTGCGGACGGTGCCGGTGGCCGACCTGGGCGTCGGGCCGGGGCTGTAGGCATACCGGCCCGCGGCGACCCCGCCCGGCGCGGCGGCCGTGCTCCGACTGGCCCCGTGGGTGGTGACCGCGGGGCCCGCCGATCGGTTAGCGGTGCGGACCGACGGAACCGAGCGAGGAGTGAGCCATGGTCGTCAGCGCGGACACGAGAGCGAACGGCGCGACTGCGGGCGGTGCGCAGCGGGCGGGGGAGTACGAGACCGCCGGGGAGGGCGCGGCGGCGGGCGGGCCGGCGTCCGGCACCCGGCGGCAGTTGATGCGGGGGCTGCTCGCCCCGGCCCTGGCGGTCGGCCTGGCACCGCTGATCGCCGCCTCCCGGCCCTCCCGGGCCGCGGAGACCGGCGGCACCGGGGACTCCGTGGACGCCGGGGAAGCAGGGTCCGCCGAGAACACCGGGGACGCCGGGGGGACCTCCTTCGACGAGACCTACCGGGGCCGGCGGATCCAGGGCATCCGCTCCGCCGCCGGACGGGCCGTGGGCGCCGGCACCTGGCACGTCACGGTGGACGGCCGGCCGCTGCACCTGATGCGCCGGGCCGACGGCAGCTGGCTCAGCATGGTCGACCACTACCGGTCGTACCCCACCCCGCTCGCGGCGGCCCGCGGCGCCGTCGACGAACTCGGCCCCGGCGAGCACCTGCGCGACACCCCGTCCACCGGCCACGACCAGCACTCCGGGGGGCGGCATGGCGTACACGCGTAAGGACGTCAGCAAGCTGACCCGCACCGAGAAGCGGCGCTTCGTCAACGCGCTGCTGGAGATCAAACGCCGCGGCGAGTACGACGAGTTCGTGCGCATCCACATCGAGTACTACGTCTCCGACGGCGAGAACGGACTGCGTACGGCGCACATGGCGCCGTCCTTCCTGCCCTGGCACCGCCGGTTCCTGCTGGACCTGGAGGAGGCGCTGCGCCGGGTGGACTCGTCGGTCACGGTGCCGTACTGGGACTGGACGAAGGACCGCGGCACCAAGTCGACCCCCTGGACGGCCGATCTGCTGGGCGGCACCGGGCGGCGCTCCGACCACCGGGTCACCACCGGCCCCTTCGCCCACGCCGGGGGCGACTGGACCCTCAGGGAGAACGTCACCGACACCGAGTACCTCACCCGGGACCTCGGACGCGCCGGCAACCCCCTCGCCCTGCCCACGAAGAGCGACCTCCAGTGGGCGCTGGACGACCCGAAGTACGACACCTCCCCCTACGACTCCACGGTCGGCAAGGGGTTCCGCAACAAGCTGGAGGGGTGGGGCACCGGCCGCGGCAGCGTCTCCTGGCGCAACCACAACCGCGTGCACCGCTGGGTCGGCGGGGCCATGGTCGGCGGCGCCTCCGTCAACGACCCGGTGTTCTGGCTGCACCACGCCTTCGTCGACCTCCAGTGGTCCCGCTGGCAGGCCCGCCACCGCGGCGCCCGCTACCTGCCCGCCGAGCCGCCCGCCCGGGGCAGCGCGCAGCGCGGGCGGATCGTCGCACGGCACGAGAAGCTGCCGCCGTGGGACGTGACGCCGGCCGAGCTGGAGGACGTGAGCCGGATCTACCGGTACGCCTGAGCGGGGCGGTCGGGCGGTCGGACGGCAGGGCGGCGGGTCCGGGACTCGGCGACGCGGTGGGACCTATGACGGTGCCCGAGCGGGACCCGAGACGGGCCCGAGCGGGACCCGAGACGGAAAGGAGCCCCGGCCGGGAAGGCCGGGGCTCCTCGGTGCCTGGCGGGGGATCAGCTGCCGTAGCCGCTGCTCTTGTCGTCGTCACCGTTGTCGCAGGTGTTGCCGAAGGCCGGGTTCAGCAGGCCGATCACGTCGATGGTGTTGCCACAGACGTTGACCGGGATGTGGATCGGGACCTGGACGACGTTGCCGGACAGGACGCCGGGCGAGCCGACGGCCGCGCCCGCCGCGCCCGCGTCCGCCATGGCCATGCCGGTGCCGCTGAGCACCACGGCACCGGCACCGAGGGCGATGCCGGCGGCCTTCGCGATGCGAGACATCACGTTCTCCTTCTGACTCGGGGAGTGCGGCGGCAGGACGTGCCGTCGCACTGCCGGTTCAACGCACCCGGTCGCAGCGGGTCACGGGGGGAATGCGCCGATCACCCGTTTTGAACGCGCTGCCGGTGGCGGCGGCACCCGGCGGAAAACCGCTGCCGTGCGCACCGGTGGGTCCACTAGCCTCCAGGCATGCCGAACGACCGATCCGACATGTCCGCCAGGACCCCCGAACCGTCCGCGTCGGCCGCGCTGGCCGCCCTCTTCTCCGAGGAGGGACGGGTACGGGCCTTCGCGGCCGTGGCGCTGGGCGCCGGTGACGCCGCGCAGGTGGCCCGGGCGGCCGGCCTCTCCGCGAAGGACACGGCCGGCGCGCTGCGCCGACTGCGGGACCAGGGCGTGGTGGTGTCCGGCCGCGACGGCGGACTCGTCGTCGCCCACGACCGTTTCAGGGAGCTGGCCCGCGCGGGACGCCCGACGCCGGAGGCGGCCCAGGACCCGTCCGTGACGGGTGACGACGGCCCGGCCGGCATCGTCGTGCGGACCTTCGTCAGGGACGGCCGGCTGGTCCGCCTCCCCGCACGCTGGACGCGCAAGAAGGTGGTGCTGCGGCACATCGCCGAGCAGACCTTCGCGCCCGGCGTGGAGTACCCGGAGCGCACCGTCGACGAGAAGCTGCGCGCGTGGTGCGAGGACGGCGAGGTCGACCATGTGACGCTCCGGCGCCACCTGGTGGACCTCGGTCACCTGCGCCGGAGCGACGGCATCTACACGCGCCCGGCGGACGACGCCAGGACGGACACCGCCTGAGCCGCCCCTACGCCGGACCCGGGCCGGCCGGGGACACGGGCAGCCGCCGTACGGGGGAACCGGCGAGGTAGGCGCCGATCGCCTCGACGGCCTGGCCGTAGTACGTGGCGTAGTTGGCGCGGGAGACATAGCCCAGATGGGGCGTGGCGAGCAGGCGCGGGGCGGTGCGCATCGGATGCCCCGCGGGCAGCGGCTCGGTGTCGAACACGTCCACGCCCGCGCCGGCGATACGGCCCTCGTGCAGGGCGGCGAGCAGCGCCTCCTGGTCGACGATCGCCGCGCGCGAGGTGTTGACCAGGTAGGCGGTCGGCTTGAGCAGGGCCAGTTCGGCGGGGCCGAGCAGACCGCGGGTGCGTTCGCCCAGTGCCAGGTGGACGGAGACGAAGTCGGCCTCGCGCAGGAGGTCTTCCTTGGAGGGGGCCAGCTCGACGCCGACCTCGTCGGCGCGCTCCCGGGTGAGGTTCTGGCTCCAGGCGCTCACCCGCATGCCGAAGGCCAGGCCGACCTGTGCCACCCGGCCGCCGATCTTGCCCAGGCCCAGCAGCCCGAGCCGGCGGCCGTGCAGGTCGGCGCCCACCGTCTGCTGCCAGGGGCCGCCCTCGCGCAGCCCGTTGCCCTCCTGGACGATGCCGCGGGCCAGGCCGAGCAGCAGGGCCCAGGTCAGCTCGACGGGCGGGGTCGAGGACGACGCCGTACCGCAGACGGTGACGCCGTGCGCCTCGGCGGCGGCGTAGTCGATCACGCTGTTGCGCATGCCGGAGGCGACGATCAGCTTCAGCCGGGGCAGGCGCGCGATCAGCGAACCGGGGAAGGCCACGCGTTCGCGCAACGTGACCACGATGTCGGCGTCGGCGAGTGCGGAGGCGAGGGCGTCCTCGTCCGTGAAGTGGGTGTCGTAGGAGACGATGTCGACCTGGTCCGCGAGCGGGGACCAGTCGGCGACCTCGGTCGCCACCCGCTGAAAGTCGTCGAGCACCGCGCAGCGCAGTCGCACGTCGTCCGGTCCCTTCCGCCAAACGAGCGGTGGCGCCCCGGCGGGAGCCACGATCAAGGGCCGATCGTGCCACACCCGTTCCGGCCCGGGGAGGGCCACCCGGATGCGTCCCGGGCGGGGCGGAGGAGACCTCGCCCACGGCTCGTCACCCGCCCGTGCGCGACGTCGCCGACGGACAGCGTGTCGGTGGCGCCCCCGGCAGGACTCGAACCTGCGGCCAAGCGCTTAGAAGGCGCCTGCTCTATCCACTGAGCTACGGGGGCCTGGTGCGGTGCGGTGGCCTCGGTCGTGGTGCCCGGTGTGGGCCGGTCCGTGACCTCGCCGGGACAAGGATAGGGCTCCCGGTTCCATGTCCCGGACGCTTCCCCTCCGTGGCTTGATGTGGAGGTTCGGTGAAGCGATCCCGATAATCGCAGGCAGTTACGAATCGTGCATCGCTTTTGGCGTCTCGCGCATCGGGTGTTGTCCACTCGTTATGCCTGGACGGCGCCCGCGTCCCGGTAGTCCCTTCCGTCCGGAGTGTCCGGTCGGCGCGCAGACATGCTCATCATGCTCATATGCTTCAGAATTCCCTCAAAATTGGGCATTCTTCCCATGTGGTGACCTTGGACGTACGGCCTCAGCTGCTCGACGCACTCTCCGCCCTGCGCGACCGTGTCGCGGCCGCACGCTTCCCGCTGCCGCTGGCGGGGGCCCCACGCGCGCGTGCCAACCGCGACGAACTGCTCGCACAGCTCGACGACTACCTGATGCCCCGCCTCAAAGAGCCCGAGGCGCCGCTGCTCGCCGTGGTCGGCGGATCCACCGGCGCCGGCAAGTCGACCCTGGTGAACTCCCTCGTGGGGCGCCGGATCAGCGAGGCGGGCGTGCTGCGGCCCACGACCCGCACACCGGTCCTGGTGTGCCATCCGGAGGACCACCACTGGTTCAGCGGCATGCGGGTACTGCCCGACCTCACGCGCGTGTGGGTGCCCCACCGGGACCCGGACGAGGACCTGCTGCTGCCCGGCGAGAACCCGGCGCGCGTGCTGCGGGTCGAGACCGCCGACACCCTGCCGTCCGGCATCGCCCTCCTCGACGCGCCCGACATCGACTCCCTCGTCGCCGACAACCGCGTCCTGGCGGCCGAGCTGATCTGCGCCGCCGACATCTGGGTGATGGTCACCACGGCCGCCCGGTACGCCGACGCGGTGCCCTGGCACCTGCTGCGCACCGCCAAGGAGTACGACGCCACCCTGGTCACGGTGCTCGACCGGGTGCCCCACCAGGTGGTGTCCGAGGTGTCGCGGCAGTACGCGGCCCTGCTCACCAAGGCCGGGCTCGGCGACGTGCCCCGCTTCACCGTCCCCGAACTGCCCGAGTCGGCCTGGGGCGGAGGACTGCTGCCGGCCAGCGCGGTGGCGCCGCTGCGGGCCTGGCTCGTCCACCGGGCGCAGGAACTCGACGCCCGGCACGACGCCATGGCCCGTACGGCCCACGGCATCCTGGACTCGCTGAAGTCCCGGATGCCCGAGCTGGCCGGCGCCACCGCCGCGCAGTACGCCGCCGCGCTGCGGCTCACCGCCGCCGTCGACGGCGCCTACGACAGCGAGCACGCACGCGTACGGGGGCGGTTGCAGGCGGGCGCCGTGCTCGCCGGGGACGCGCTGAAGCGCTGGCGCGCCTTCCCCCTCGACTGCTCCCCGGAGGAACTGCTCGACTCGCTGGTGGAGAGCCTGAGCACCCTGCTGCTGTGCGCCGTCACCGCCGCCGACGAACGCGTCGACGGGGCCTGGCGCGACGAACCCGCCGCGGGCGCCCCCGAACTCGCGGACCCCGCCCCCGCCCCGGAGAGCGCCGAACACCGCATCGGAATGGCCGTACGGCGGTGGCGGCGCGAGCTGGAGGAGTACGCCGAGGAGGAGGTGCGCGAGCTGGACCGCAACCTCGCGCCGGACCCCGGCGTGGTGGCCGGCCTGGTCGCCACGGTGCTGCTGGGCGGGCGGCGCGCGCGGGCCGCCGGTGAGCGGCTCGCCGAGCGGATCGGTGCCCACGGCGCGCTGCGGCTGCGCGACCGGGGCGGGCGGCTGCTCGACGAAAGCGTCGACCGGGTCATGCACGCCGAACGTGAGCGCAGGCTGGCGCCGCTCGACAGCCTGGACGTGCACCCCGAACCGCAGGCAGAGCTGATCGCCGCGCTGTCCGTACTGCAGAAGGAGAGGTGACCGGTGACCGCCGTCACTGACCAGGACCCCACCGAGCACACCGAGCACACCGAGCCCACACAGCCCACACAGCCCACGAAGTCCCCGGAGCATGCGGAGCCCACGGGGCGCGGCGAGCACGCCGAGCACGCCGAGCGCGGCAAGCACGCGGAGCGCGGTGAGCGCACGGAGCGCGGTGAGCGCACAGATCGCGGCGAGCACACGGGTCGTGGTGAGCGCAGGGTGAAGGAGGCGGCTCGTACCGGTCGGCCGGGCGATGCGAACGCTCGGGACGGCCGGAGCGAGCGGGACGACCGGGGTGAGCCGGGTGGCCGGAGCGGGCGGGGCGACCGGGGTGAGCCGGGTGGCCGGAGCGGGCGGGGCGACCGGGGTGAGCCGGGTGGCCGGAGCGGGCGGGGCGACCGGGGTGAGCCGGGCGGCCGCGGTGAGCGGGGCGGCCGGCGGCCGGTGGCTTCCGTCCGGACGGGGGCCGTCGGAGCCGAGGCCGCCCGTGAGGCCGCTCGCCACGCGCGCGTGCAGCGCGTGACGGCCGAGGGAGTGAAGGACGCGGAGGTGTCGTCCCACCGCGACGGTGGCGCCGGGCGGAGGGACGGGGCCGAAAACCGCGGGGACCGCGGCGCCGGCCGAGAGCATCGTGGCGGCCGCGAGAACGGTGGCGATGGCCGTCGGGATCGAGCCGAGGGCTTGCCCACGGCTGTGTCAGCCGGTCCGTCGGCCGGTTCGGCGGGTGGTTCGGCTGGTGGTTCGTCCACCGGTCCGGCGGGTGGTCCGTCCGCCGGTCCGTCGGGTGGGCCGTCCGCCGGTCCGTCGGGTGGTTCGGCCCTCGGTCCGTCGGGTGGTTCGGCCGGTTCCGGGGACGGGGAGGGCGCCTGGGGCGACGGGCTGATCGCGCGGCGGGTGGACGAGAACGGCGGTGCGGAGCAGTACGCCGTCCTGCCGAGCAGGCCCGCCGCGTCCTCGACCGCTTTGATGCCGCTCGCCTACGACGGGAACCTCAGGTCACGTCTGGACGCCCTGCGCGAACTGGTGGGCCTCTCCCGGACCCGGCTCGACAGCGGCACCCTGGCCGAGGCGGGCCGGGTCCTGGACGAGGCCGCCGCTCGGCGCAGGCTCTCCGGGCAGCACACCGTCGTCGCCATCGCCGGCGCGACGGGCAGCGGCAAGTCGCAACTGTTCAACACCCTCGCCGGGGTGACGATCTCCGAGACCGGTGCCCGCAGGCCGACCACCTCCGCTCCCATCGCGTGCAGTTGGAGCGACGGCGCGGCCAGTCTCCTCGACCGGCTCGGCATCCCCGGCCGGCTGCGCCGCCGTCCCCTCCAGCACCCGGACTCCGAGTCGCCGCTGCGCGGTCTCGTCCTGATCGACCTGCCCGACCACGACTCGGCGGCCGTGCAGCACCGCGAGCAGGTGGACCGCATCCTGGCGCTGGTCGACGCCGTGATCTGGGTCGTCGACCCGGAGAAGTACGCCGACGCCCTGATCCACGAGCGCTATCTGCGGCCGATGGCGGGCCACGCCGAGGTCACCTTCGTCGTCCTCAACCAGGTCGACCGGCTTCCCGGCGAGGCCGCCGAGCAGGTCCTCGACGACCTGCGGCGCCTGCTCGACGAGGACGGCATCGCGCTGGGCGAGCACGGCGAACCCGGCGCGACCGTACTCGCCCTGTCCGCACTCACGGGGGAGGGCGTCGGCGAACTGCGCGAGACCCTCGGCCAGTTCGTCGCGGAGCGCCAGGCTCCGGCCCGCCGGATCGCGGCCGACGTGGACGCCGCCGCCCTGCACCTGCGCCCGGTGTACGTCACCGGGCGGCGCACCGGGCTCAGCGAGGAGGCGCGGGAGGAGTTCGCGGACCGGCTGGCCGACGCCGTGGGCGCCACCGCGGCGGGCGAGGCGGCCGAACGCGCCTGGCTGCGCAACGCCAACCGCGCGTGCGGAACGCCCTGGCTGCGGCTGTGGCGCTGGTACCACGACCGGCGCGATCCCGTCACGGGACGGCTGTCGTCGCGCGCCCAGGCGGACGAGGAGGCCACGGCCCGTCAGCGTGTCGAGCACGCGGTGCGTACGGTCTCCGACCAGGCGTCGGCCGGACTGCCCGCGCCGTGGGCGCAGGCGATGCGCGAGGCGGCCGTCCGCGGCGCCCACGGGCTGCCCGAGGCCCTCGACGAGCTGGCGGTGCGCACGGGGATGCCGCCGGGGCGCCCGCCGCGGCCCGGGTGGTGGCCGGCGGCCGTCCTCGCCCAGGCGACCATGACCCTGCTCCAGGTGGTGGGCGGGCTGTGGCTGCTCGGCCAGATCATCGGCTTCTTGCCGCCGAACCTGGGCGTGCCGGTGCTGCTGATGCTGGCCGGCATCGTCGGCGGACCCCTCATCGAGTGGAGCTGCCGCCTGGCGGCCCGCGGCCCCGCCAAACGCTACGGCCACGAGGCGGAACGCCTGCTGCGGGAGGCCGCCGCCGGGTGCGGCCGGGCCAGGGTGCTGGATCCGCTGGCGGCGGAGCTGCTGCGGTACCGCGAGGTGCGGGAGCAGTACGCGCGGGTCACGGGGGTCGGGGCCGCGGGGAGGTAGCGGCGCGGGCCCGGTCGGCCGTCGGGGCCGGTTCGGCGCGGCGGCTGTGGGTCTCCCTGGGCCGACGTGGCCAGGGCGGTCACGGCGGTCACACCGCCACCCGTTCGGGTGGCGGAGTTCTCCACAGGTGCCGGGCCGGTCCCCAGCCCCCGGCGGGCCCGGCCGTTCGCGGGCAGTCTGGCCTTCGCGGCGATCGCGAGGGACGCGGTCGCCCCGTGCCGTACGGGAGACGCCCGTACGGGAGGGAGGACTCGCGATGAACGAGACGATGATCTGCGCCGTGGGCAACGTGGCCACCCAGCCGGTCTTCCGGGACCTGGCGAACGGACCGTCGGCCCGCTTCAGGCTCGCGGTCACCGCGCGCTACTGGGACCGCGAGAAGAGCGCCTGGACGGACGGGCACACCAACTTCTTCACGGTCTGGGCCAACCGGCAGCTCGCCACCAACGCCTCGGCCTCCCTGGCGGTGGGCGACCCCGTCGTAGTCCAGGGGAGGCTGAAGGTGCGCACCGACGTGCGCGAGGGGCAGAGCCGGACCTCGGCCGACATCGACGCGGTGGCGATCGGCCACGACCTCGCCCGCGGCACGGCGGCGTTCCGGCGCACCGGCAGGACGGAGGCTCCGGCCTCCCCACCACAGCCGGAGCCCAACTGGGAGACACCGGCGGTGGAACCGGTGGCCGAGCAGGTCGGCCCGGCCCCTGAGCAGCGCCCGGAGCCCGTCGCGGTGGCCTGACACCGAGGCGATCCGGAACCGCCCGAAGCACGGCTTATCGCCCCATGCGCCCGGCGTGAACCCGGGTGGATTTGTCGATAAGCCCTGCTCAGTGGTGCTCTCGGCGATAACGATTCCGATTCGGATCACCGCACGGGCGACGATCACCGCCGAGCCCGGTCCGTCACGTCCTTAGGATGCCGAACGAGCCTTGTGTGGCTGCTGATTCTGCTGGTGGGACCGTTCCCCCCACGTCAACGGGTCCTGCTCGAAGGGGAATTTGGTGTTTTCTTCGCTCGCTGCGCCGTCTCTGCCCGGTCGAGGGGCGGTGCGTCTCGCCGCCGGTGCGCTGGTGTCCGTGCTCACCGTCGCCGGTGTGGCGGCCGGTGCGGCTCCGGCCGCCGCCGCTGAGGACGGCGCGGCGGGAAGCCAGGGCGGGGCGACGGCCACCATAGGCGGCCTGAAGACGCACGGCACCGCGGTCATCCACGGGCAGGGCGGCGACCAGCAGGTGGCGGCCGGCCTGTTCGAGATGTCCGTCGAGGGCGGCGGCACGCTCCAGACGTACTGCGTCGACATCCAGAACCCGACGCAGAAGGACGCCAAGTACCTGGAAACCTCGTGGAGTTCCACGTCGCTGGGCACCAACAAGGACGCGGGCCGCGTCCGCTGGATCCTGCAGAACAGCTACCCGCAGGTCAACGACCTGGCCGCGCTCGCGAAGAAGGCGGGCGTCCGCGGCGGGCTCACCGAGGAGGAGGCGGCGGCCGGTACCCAGGTCGCCATCTGGCGCTACTCGGACGACACGGACGTCGACGCTGTCGACCCGCGGGCCGAGCGGCTCGCCGACTACCTGGAGAAGAACGCCCGCGGCCTCGCCGAGCCCGCCGCGTCCCTCGCCCTGGACCCGCCCGCCGTGTCGGGCCGCCCCGGTGAGCGCCTCGGCCCGGTGACGGTCCACACCAACGCGGGCGGCGCGACGGTGACGCCGCCGCTGGGGGCCGCGGCCAAGGACGCGGTCCGCATCGTCGACAAGAAGGGCCGGCCCGTCACCGAGGTCACCGACGGCGCGCAGATCTTCTTCGACGTGCCCGAGGCCGCGGAGGCCGGCACGGCCCAGCTGTCCGTCCAGGCCTCGACGACCGTGCCGGTCGGCCGGGCCTTCGCCTCCGAGAGCCGCAGCCAGACCCAGATCCTGGCCGGCTCCAGCGAGTCGACGGTCGCGGCGACGGCGACGGCCACCTGGGCCGCCGAGGGCCCGGTACCCGCCCTGTCCGCGAGGAAGAACTGCGCCGAGGGCACCCTCGACATCACCGCGCTCAACAAGGGCGACGAGCCCTTCACCTTCGAGCTGCTGGACACCGAGTACACCATCGCCCCCGGCGAGACCCGCACGGTGCCGGTCCCCCTCCCCGAGGACCGCCCCTACGACTTCACCGTCCGGGGCCCGGCCGGCTTCGAGCAGCGCTTCACCGGCGTCCTGGACTGCCGCACCCAGAGCGCCGCCCTCGCCGACACCACCCACCCCCTCAGCGAACCAGCCCCGACCCGGCCCGTCACCGTCCCCCTCCACGACCCCAACCTCGCCGAAACCGGTAGCTCCGACGCCACCCCCCTGATCGGCGGCACGGCCATCGCCCTGGTCGTCACCGGCGGCGCGGTCCTGCTCCTCGTCCGCCGCAGGAACGAGCAGTAACGGCGTGACCCCGCGGCCGGGTGTCCCATGCCGGCCGGAAACACCCAGGTCAGAGCACCCGAGTGCATGCCGTGCTCGCGGGCGGCGGTGTAGCGCTTGCCCTTCTCGGGGGCGGGAACCGGTCGTTGAACAGCCTGTACGCCGAGAACTTGCTCCCAAGTGAGTCAACAGCCGTCTCCCGGCTCACGCCCGTCGAGATCGGCGACCGTATGGCCGAGGGCCACGCGATCCCGCTCCTGGACGCCATGGACGCCATGGATGCCCTGAGGTGTAAACGTGCAGCCGGGCGGCGGGGGACGCCCGGCAGCGCGGGGCGTACGAGACCATCAAAGCCGTGACTACGTTGCGTTATGATTCCAACACGCAACGTGTTGGTCGGCGGGTGGAGCACCCACGTTGCTGCCGCTCCACGTCTTGACGGAAGGTTCCCGGTGAATCGCTCTACGGCTCGACTTCTGGCCTGCTTCGGCCTGGCTGGCATGGCCCTCCTGCCCACTGTCGCCACGGCACAGGCGAACCCTCTCCCTGCCGTCAAGGCCGTAGGCATGGGTCCCGGCAGCCCTGACTGCCCCCCAGATGCCATGCTGAACGAGGTGAAGGTTCCCGACCCGAACGATTTGACGAAGTACTCCAAGTGCAGCTTCTTCTTCAGTGCCAAGTTCAGCTGCCCCGAAGGCGAAGTGTTCGATCCCATCGGGCTGGAATGTGGAGTTCCGAAGCCGGACGACCTGGGGAGGTACTGCTCCCGCGCGGACGAGGAGCTCGACCCTGCGGCGATGAAGTGCGTCGCTGCGAAGCCGAAGGAGGATGAACCCTCGGAGGAGCAGCCGGAGGAGGAAGCAGAGGAATCGCCTCAGGCAGGGGCGGGGCTGTCCCTCTGAGGACCATGACCTCTGCAGGTTGAGACCGGACATACACGTCCGCTGCTGTCATGGCCGCAGGACGTCATGGCCGCCTGGTGTCCGACCCTGGGTCGTCCCTGGGCCCCTCCAGGGGGTGCCCGAGGCCGATCGGCAGCGACCGACAGTGACAGGTGAGGCTCCGGGGCATCCAGGAAAGGCCAGGTCAGGGCCCCCACCCGGAACGCGTTTCCTCCCAGGGGTGGCGGTGCGGCAAGATGGGGTGTATCTGCCCACTGCCTGATCAAGCTGCCGGACGGTTTCTCTTGGCTGAGTACATTTACACCATGCGCAAGGCGCGCAAGGCGCACGGCGACAAGGTGATCCTTGATGACGTCACCCTGAGCTTCCTGCCCGGCGCGAAGATCGGTGTGGTCGGTCCGAACGGTGCCGGTAAGTCGACCGTTCTGAAGATCATGGCGGGGCTGGAGCAGCCCTCCAACGGCGACGCGTTCCTGTCCCCGGGATACACGGTGGGCATCCTGCTGCAGGAGCCCCCGCTGAACGAGGAGAAGACCGTCCTGGAGAACGTCCAGGAGGGTGTCGCCGAGGTCAAGGGCAAGCTCGACCGGTTCAACGAGATCGCCGAGCAGATGGCGACCGACTACTCGGACGCGCTCCTCGAGGAGATGGGCAAGCTCCAGGAGGAGCTGGACCACGCCAACGCCTGGGACCTCGACGCCCAGCTGGAGCAGGCCATGGACGCGCTGGGCTGCCCGCCCGGCGACTGGCCCGTGGTGAACCTCTCCGGTGGTGAGAAGCGACGGGTGGCGCTGTGCAAGCTGCTGCTCGAGGCGCCCGACCTGCTGCTGCTCGACGAGCCCACCAACCACCTCGACGCCGAGTCGGTGAACTGGCTGGAGCAGCACCTCGCCAAGTACGAGGGCACCGTCGTGGCCGTGACCCACGACCGGTACTTCCTGGACAACGTGGCCGGCTGGATCTGCGAGGTCGACCGCGGCCGCCTGCACGGCTACGAGGGCAACTACTCCAAGTACCTGGAGACCAAGGCCACCCGCCTCAAGGTCGAGGGCCAGAAGGACGCCAAGCGGCAGAAGCGCCTCAAGGACGAGCTGGAGTGGGTGCGCTCCAACGCCAAGGGGCGCCAGGCCAAGTCCAAGGCGCGTCTGGCCCGGTACGAGGAGATGGCCGCCGAGGCCGACAAGATGCGGAAGCTGGACTTCGAGGAGATCCAGATCCCGCCGGGCCCGCGGCTCGGCAGCGTCGTCGTCGAGGTGAACAACCTCAGCAAGGCCTTCGGGGAGAAGGTCCTCATCGACGATCTCTCCTTCACGCTGCCGCGCAACGGCATCGTCGGGGTCATCGGTCCCAACGGCGCCGGCAAGACCACCCTGTTCAAGATGATCCAGGGCCTGGAGGAGCCGGACTCCGGCGACATCAAGGTCGGCGAGACCGTCAAGATCTCCTACGTCGACCAGAGCCGCGAGCACATCGACCCGAAGAAGACGCTGTGGGCCGTCGTCTCCGACGAGCTGGACTACATCAACGTCGGTCAGGTCGAGATGCCCTCCCGCGCCTACGTCTCCGCCTTCGGGTTCAAGGGGCCGGACCAGCAGAAGGCGGCCGGGGTCCTCTCCGGCGGTGAGCGCAACCGGCTGAACCTCGCGCTCACCCTCAAGCAGGGCGGCAACCTGCTGCTCCTCGACGAGCCGACCAACGACCTCGACGTCGAGACGCTCTCCAGCCTGGAGAACGCCCTCCTCGAGTTCCCCGGGTGCGCCGTGGTCGTCTCCCACGACCGGTGGTTCCTGGACCGCGTCGCCACCCACATCCTCGCCTACGAGGGCGAGTCCAAGTGGTTCTGGTTCGAGGGCAACTTCGAGTCGTACGAGAAGAACAAGGTCGAGCGGCTGGGCGCGGACGCCGCCCGTCCGCACCGCGCCACCTACAAGAAGCTGACCCGGGGCTGATCTTGCGGCACATCTACCGCTGCCCACTGCGCTGGGCGGACATGGACGCGTACGGCCACGTCAACAACGTGGTCTTCCTCCGCTACCTGGAGGAGGCACGCATCGACTTCCTGTTCCGCCCGGAGAAGGACTTCAAGCAGGGGTCCGTGGTGGCACGCCATGAGATCGACTACAAGCGGCAGCTCGTCCACCGGCACCACCCGGTCGACGTCGAGCTGTGGGTCACGGAGATCAGGGCCGCTTCCTTCACGCTCACCTACGAGGTCAAGGACGGGGACGTGGTCTACGTCCGCGCCTCCACCGTGATCGTGCCGTTCGACTTCGAGGCGCAGCGGCCCCGGCGGATCACCGCCGAGGAGCGGGAGTTCCTCGAGGAGTACACGGACGCCAAGGACGCCAAGGAGGAGGCCGTCGCCGCATGACGGTGCTCCATCTGGCCGACGAGGGGGAGGCCGCGGATCTCGCGGCCTTCCTCTCCCGGCTGCTTCATTACGACCGTTCGGCCGCGGTGCGCCTCCAGGCGGCCGGCACGGCCCTGGCCGTCTTCGGGCGGCCGCCCTCCTTCGAGGTGCTGGCGGTGCGCGCGGTACGGCTGGCCAAACCCTACGAGCACGGGCTCGACGCCACCCTGGACGCGACCGTGTCCGCCGGTGAGCTGCTGGAGAGCGTGGACGAGCGGGCGGCCACCGCCCGGGTCCCCGGCGCGGTGACCGGGCCGCCGTGGGCCGGGGTGCTGCCCCCGCGCGGCGGCTGGCGGGCCGAAACGGGGCTGCCCGCCCCGGACGCCCTGCGTGCCCTGGTCGCCGCCGCGGTGGCGGAGTTCCGGGCCCGTACGGCGGAGCTGGCGGCCGAGGACCGTACGCGGGCCGAGCTGGACCGCATCGGCCGGGAGATCTGGTCCCGGACGGTCGGCGGGACGGGGCTGCCGGTGCGGGCCGTGCACGCGGCCCAGTCGCTCGGGTTCCTGCGGCCGTCCGCGGCGCCGGGCTCCGGCGAGGACACGGACGCGCCCCGGTTGTTCTCCTCCGGTGCGTGGCTGCGGCTGCGCACCCCCTTCGGCTCCGTGGCGCTGCGCCGGGCGGGGGCCGGGGGCCTGGGCGGCCTCAGCGTGCGCTGAGCCCTCCCGGCGGGCGGGCCCAGGGGTTTCAGTGGACCCAGGCGGGCGGGACCATGGGTTTCAGTGGACCCAGGCGGGCGGGACCACGGGCTTCAGTGGTGGGGCTCGCTGTCGTCCGGCCGTACGGCGATGTGGTCCGCCTCCAGTTCCAGGGCGACGCGGTCGCGCATGCCGAGGGCGGTCGTGTAGTCGGCGGGCAGCTGGAGCCGGCCGGCGCGGTCCAGCATGGCGTACTCGCGGGCCACCACCGTCTCGTGGCCGGTCTCGGCGTCCACCTCGCTGCGGCGCAGAACCTCTGTGGAGGTGCGGCCGTCGCGGATGGCGACCGTGCGGCGGACCTCGCCGGCCACCGCCTGGTCGTGGGTGACGATGACGACGGTGGTGCCCAGCTGCTCGTTCGCCGTGCGGAAGGCGGCGAAGATCTGCTCCGCGGTGTGCGAGTCCAGCTCGCCCGTGGGCTCGTCGGCGAGCAGCAGGGACGGGGCGCCCGCGAGGGCCACGGCGATGGCGACCCGCTGCTGCTGGCCGCCGGACAGCTGCCGCGGGCGGCGGTCGCGGCAGTCGGCGACGCCCATCAGGTCCAGCAGCTCCAGCGCGCGTGCCGTGCGCGCCGCCCGGCGTCCGCCGGTGCCGGCCAACTGCGGGGGCAGGGCCACGTTCTGCGCGGCCGTCAGGTACGGCACGAGGTTGCGGGACGTCTGCTGCCAGACGAAGCCGACCACCGAGCGGCGGTAGGCCAGGCGGTCCTTCGCCGTCATCGTCAGCAGGTCGCGGCCTGCCACCCGGGCCGCTCCCGCGGTCGGCGTGTCCAGGCCGGCCAGGATGTTCATCAGCGTGGACTTGCCGCTGCCCGAGGCGCCGACCAGTGCCATCAGCTCCCCCTCGCGGACCAGCAGGTCGAGCCCCTGCAGGGCCTGCACCTCCACCCCGTCCGCGCTGAAGATCCGCACCAGGCGGTCGCAGGTGATCAGGGCGTCGTGCCCGTAGGCGGGCCGGCCCCGGGACGCGGTGGCGCGGTCGGTCAGGTCGGCGAGGGTGGGGTCGGTCGTCATCGGGTCTCCTCCATGTCTTCGTCCGCGGCCCGCCGGATCCGGGTCCGGGCCCTCACCGTGTGTCGCCCGCCCGCAGTTCGGCCACCGCCCCGCGCCGGCCCGACCACCACGCCTGCACCGTCGCCACGCCCACCGCCAGGACCAGCACCGCGACCGCGGGGACGGCCAGCGACCACGGGTCGGCGCGCAGTTCCGCGCGGCCCGCCGGCGAGGACGCCGTCGACATCGCGAGGGTCGTCAGGTCGATACCGGGGGACAGCAGCCGCACCGCGGCCCAGCCGGTCAGGATGCCGCCCAGCGCGGCGGGCAGCGCCTGCGGGAGGGACTCCAGGACGAGCAGACGGCGGCCCTGGGCGCGGGTGAGGCCCATGGTGCGCAGCCGGGCGAGGAGGGCGGCGCGCTCGCGCCCGGCGCTCGCCAGGGACAGCAGCAACGCCAGGGCGGCATACCCGGCGCAGGCGGCCACCGCGGCCGCGTAGACGCGCTCCGCGCCCGACTGCAGCGGTGAGTCCACGTACGTGCCGCGCTCCTCGGACCGCAGACGGACGGTGCCGAGGTCGCCCGCCGCCCGGCGCAGCGCGACCGCGTCCAGGTCGTCGCCGGTCAGCAGCAGCACGTTGGGCGGTACCGCCCCGGCCGGCAGCCCCGACCGGTCCACGACGAGGAAGTCGTCGCCGGCCACGGCCGGGGTGCGGTCGCGCACCAGCACGATCCGCACGGTCACGGCGCCACCGTCGGACAGGCGCAGCTGGAAGGGCCGGTCACCGTACCGTTCGGCGACCGCGGCGGAGGCGAGTGCCGGCAGCGCCGCGCCCTCGGCGCCGCCGCCGGCACCGTCCGGCCGCGTCAGCCGTCCCCCGGGGAACGCGCCGAGGTCCGTGTGTCCGGCCAGTGCCGCGTAGGCATCGGGGTCCACGCCCGCCAGTTGCAGCGTCTGGCGGCCGTCCGGCGTCCTGGCCTGGTAGTCGACGCCGGCCTCGGTGACCTCGCGTGCTCCGGACGCCTGCCGGATGCGGGCGGTCATGCCGTCGGGCAGCCCCTCGGCCGCCTCCACGCGGGCGTCGGCGCCGACGGTGAGCAGCGCCGCCCGGTCGCGGGCGTCGGCCACGCCGCTGAGGACCGAGCCGCCGAACGCCGCCACGGTGAACGCGGTCAGCAGCGCGAGCAGGGGGAGCAGGGTGGAGGCGGAGGTACGGCCCGCGCGGGCCAGGGCGAGGGGGCCGACCGCGCCGCGCAGCCGCCGGGCCGGGCGGGCCAGTCCGCGCAGCGGGAGCGGGTACAGGCGCACCAGCACCAGCGCGGCGATCACCCCGACCAGCACCGGGGCCATCGCCACCAGGTCACCGGCGCCGTCCGTCGCCCCGCGCCGGCGCAGGACCGCGACCGCGCCCAGGGCGAGGACCGCGACGGTCAGCTCGGCGACCGTACGGCGCCGGGACGCACGCGGTGACGCCGCGTCCCGCCGGCCGTCGTGGACCCGCACCCGGTGGTGCGCGAGAGCGGCCCGCAGCGGGAGCGCCAGGCAGGCCAGGGCGGTGACCGCCACGGCGGCCCACAGCGCGGGCAGCAGCCGGGCGCCGGGCAGCGCGAGCAGGGCCACGCCGAGGCCGAGCGCGCCCGCGGGCACGGCCACGACCGCAGTCTCGGCCAGCAGCCGCCCCGCGATGCCCCGTACGGAGGCGCCGCGGGCCCGCAGCAGGGCCAGCTCGGCGCGACGCCGTTCACCGGTGAGACCGCCCGCCATCAGCAGGACGACGGCGGCGACCGTGCCGGCGCCCGACGCGGCGACGGCGATCAGCGGGCCGGTGTCGTCGCGGAGTTGCCCGTAGGTGGCGAGGACGTCGTCGAGGCCGGTCGAGACGTCCGCCACGGGACTGATCGTCGACTGCAGCTGCTGCAGGGCGGGCCCGGACTCCAGGGAGGCCACGGCGGAGGTGAGGGGGCCGAGGTCGCGGCCGTGCAGCGCCTCCGGGTCGGGCGCGAGGTTCCAGTAGCGGACCACGGGGACCGAGCCGAGGAGGGCGGGGCCCGCCCCGGGGGCGAGCAGCAGGCCGCCGACCCAGTAGGAGGGGCCGGGGTCGCCCGGTGGTCCCGGCACCCGCCGCAGGGACGGGGTGCGCAGGACGGGGTCGACGGACCAGTAGGCGCCGTCGGGCCGCTCGGGCGCGAGGACGCCGGTGATGCGGACGGTGAGTTCGCGGTGTCCGGACACGTGGACGACCGAGCCGGTCTTCATGTGCAGCGTGCGGGCCGTCTCCTCGGTCACCGCGGCCTCCAGCTCGGTGGGGGAGGCGCCGGTCCGCCCGCCGGTGAGCCTCGGCAGCCGGCCGGAGCGCAGCCGTGCGTGGCCTTCGAGTTCCTGCGGGGCGGCGAGCACCATCGCGGCCGGCAGCCCGTCGGGACGGGGCAGCCACCTCTCCGGTGCGGGGACGCTTTCGGTGGCGCGGACCCCGTAGGACGACTGCCGCTCGTCGACGACGAGCGGGTGCTCGACGTTGCCGAGGACGAACCGGTAGGCCTCGGCGAGACGTTCGGGCCGCAGACCCGCCTCGGCGTCCGCCGCGTCCTCGCCGAAGTCCGGGGCGGCGGACACCAGGACGCCGTTCTCGTCCGCCGGGGCCCGCTCGGCGGCCGTGCGCAGACCGGCGTCGGTGTACCGGTCCAGCGCCCGGGGGAACGCGGCGGCCAGGCACGCGGTCAGCGCCACCAGCACCGCCAGCGCGACGGCGGCGCCGGGTGCGGCCCGCAGCCGGGTGCGCACCCAGGGGGCGGTCACGGAACTCACCGTCCGGTACCTCCGGGATCGTCGGGGGCCGCCGCCGGGTGCGGGCGGCGCAGCGCGAGCGCGGCCGTGACCAGGAGCGGGACGACCGCCATGCCGGCCAGCAGCAGGGCGACCCGGTCCGGCGGCAGGGTGACGTGCACGTCCGGCACCGGCCGGGTGGCTCCCGGGGTCAGCACGGTCAGCGGGATCAGCGCCCGGGTGAGGACCGCGCCCAGCGCGGCGCCGGTCAGCAGCGCCAGGCCGGTCAGCACGCCCTGCTCGACGGCGGTCGTCCGGGCCAGTGAGCGGCGCGAGGCGCCCAGGGCGCGCAGCACGGCGAACTCCGCGGCCCGCTCGCGCCTCGACCCCGCCGCGCTCACCGTGAAGCCGACCGCGGCCAGCGCCGCCGCCACCAGGGTCGCCGCGGCGAACGCCGCCCCGGGTCCGGCGCCGAACGGATCGTCCCGCAGCCGCTCGGCGACCTCGTCGCGCACCACGACCTGGGCCGGAGCCGTGTCGGGGGACGCCCGCAGGCCCGCGACCGCCTCGGCGCCCTTCCCGGGCCGGGGCCGCAGCCACCATTCGGTGGGCTCGACGGCGGCGCCGTACCTGCTCTGCAGGTACCGGTTCACCGCCGGCAGGTCGACCAGCAGGGCCCCGCCGAACCGTGCCGAGGCGGCCTCGGGCGGCCCGGCGCCCGGCAGCTCGCGCACCGAACGGTCGATCCGCACGGGGATCTCGTGGCCGCCGACCGGCACCGTGACGCGCTGCCCGGTGCGGGCGCCCACGGAGTCGAGGAAACGGTCGGTGGCCACCGCGGTCACCACGGCAGGCTCCGGCTGCGCGACCCGCAGCCGCACGGTCAGCGCGGTGGGCTGCGACTCGTCCGAGCGGCCCGTGGAGTACTCGACGGCGAGCGGATCGGAGCCCCGCAGCCGGGGCGCCGGCGGGGCGCCGTCCGCACCCGGTACGGCCGACGGCGAGGACGGCTGCACCCCGGCCGTCCAGCTCTCGGGCAGCGGCACCGGCCGTACGGTCCCGTCGGTGGCCGTGGCCGTCACCCGCCGTACGGTCAGGCGGTGCCGTTCGCCCGGCCCGCCGGGGCGGGCCACCGTGAAATCGACGCCGGTCAGGGTGAGCGGCCCGGCGGAGAGGTCCGCGGCGAGGCGGTGTTCCCGGCCGTCGGCGGCGAGCGAACCGGCCCCGACCCGGTACGGGGTGCCCCAGCGGTCCTCGACGGTCACCGTCACGTCCGCCGACGGGGCGCCGCCGCCGGAGGACGCACCGGGCGAGCCGGAGGGCGGGGCGGTGTCCGGGACGGCCAGGGTCGCCGTCAGCGCGAGCCGCGCCGTGTCCGCCGGGACGCGCGCGCCGTTCGACGGGCGTCCGGGCGCCATCGGGGACAGCAGCGCCCGCGGCGACCGGTCGGCCAGGTCCGGCCGCATCAGCATCGTGTCCGCCGCGTGCGCGGTGTCCAGCGCGAGCACCGTCGCCGACCGGTCGCCGGACAGCGGGGCCTCGGAGCGGGCCGCGGGAGCCACCTCCTGGACGCCGGTGACGCCCGCGATCAGGTCGGTGCGGCCCGGGCCCGCCGTGCCGGAGGCCTCGACCCGGATCGGCGCCCCGGTGCGGAAGTCGGCCTGGTCGTCCTGGGAACGGGACCACGAGGCGCCCTGCCCGATCGCCATCGTGCCCAGCGCCACGGCCAGCACCAGCAGCAGTACCGGCCCCGCCCCGCGCATCGGACGCCGGCTCAGCTGCCAGCCCGCCAGCGCCGCCGTCAGACCCCGCCCGCCCGCCGCCCGGCGTTCCGCGAGCCGCGCCACCAGCGGCAGCAGGCGCAGCGCCAGCACCGTCCCGGCCAGCAGGGCCAGCGTGGGCGTCGCCACGAACAGCGGATCGACGCCGGGGGCGGCCGCGCCCTCCGCGTCGCCCGTCCCGGCGGCCGAGGTCTGCCGGTCCAGCTGCCAGTAGGCGACACCGGCGACCACCAGCAGGCCCACGTCCGCGCCGGCCCGCAGCCTGCCCGGCAGCGTCCGGGACCGCCCGCCCGCCTCCGGCGCGAGGGTCAGCGCAGGCAGCGTCACGGCCAGCGTGCAGCCGAGGGCCGCGGCCCCCGCCACCAGCCACACGCCGGCGCCGCCCCCGGCCGCCGGCTGCGGGCCGAGCCCGATCCGGGCCGCCGCCCCGTGCCCGGCCAGCAGCCGGACCAGCGGCCCGGCCAGCAGCGGCGCGCAGATCAGCGCCGGCACCGCCGCCAGCAGCGCCTCCAGCGCGGACACCGCCGCCAGCCGGGCCCGGGAGGCGCCGCGCGCCCGCAGCAGCCGCAGCTCACCCGCCCGCTCCACGCTCAGCAGCCGGGCCACCAGCAGCAGCGCGCCGGCCGCCAGGAGGACCAGCTGGAGCTCGATGACGAGGAGGGTGGAACGGGACACCGTCAGCGACCGGTCGAGACGGTCCAGGACCGCGGGCAGTCCGGTCGTCGCCTCGGTGACGCCGCCGAGCACCGGCCGGGCGCGCAGCCATGCCGTGCCCGCCCGGGCCGCCTCGCCCAGCGCGTCGGCCCGTGCGGTCGTCAGCGACGCGTAGTCCGCCGTCACCACCCACCCGGACGCCCCCGCGCTGACCCGGCCGCCGCTCAGCACCCCGGGCGGGGCGAGCAGCGGCCCGTACGTCGTGAAGCCGCTGCGCGCGACACCGCGCCCCGACAGGTCGTCGAGACGCCAGTACGGCGACCCGGTGTCGGCCGGCCGGTACAGGCCGCTCACCACCACGGACACGGCCGGACCGC
Source organism: Streptomyces sp. BK208 (assembly GCF_004364245.1). GTDB lineage: Bacteria > Actinomycetota > Actinomycetes > Streptomycetales > Streptomycetaceae > Streptomyces. The sequence continues at coordinate 400,050 of NZ_SOAV01000002.1, forward strand.
CGAGCCGGTCGGTGAGGGTGAGCCGGTCGCCCGTGCCGACGCCGATGCGCTCGGCCGCGGCCACGGGCACCGCCACCTCCACCGCGCTCCCGGCGGCTGCGGCCGCGGGCATCCGTCCCTCGTCGATGCGGACCTGCGACGGGTCGAGCGCCGCGAAGAACGTCAGGTCGGGGTCGCCGGACCGCTCGGTCGCGGGCCGCAGCGAGCCGGGCAGCGCGTACGGGCCCGACCGCGTCAGGGTCCGTACCGTGCGCGGCAGCCCGTCGAAGGTCCGCGCGGCGCCCTCGCGCACGGCGGCGTCCGCGGCCGGCCGCTGTCCGGCGGGAACGTCCCCGTGCACGATCAGCGCCGCCTCGGCCCCGGTGCGCGGGTCGGCGAGGGCGTGGCGCAGGGCCGCGTCGCCGACGGCGCCCGAGTAGGCGGTCAGGGCGGCGAGGACGGTCGTGGTCAGCAGGACGGTGAGCAGGGCTGCGGCGAGCAGCAGACGGTGCGCCCGAGCGCGCAGCAGGACGAACACCGTGAGTCCCCCGAACCCCGCCACTCGGCCCCCCGCCGTCATCCGTACCTGGCCGGATGCTGTCAGAGGAGGCGGTGCCGAAGTAACCGCCCGAGAGGCGGACTTGACCGGATCGTGATCAGAATCCGGTGTCGACCGACCGGAATGCGGGGCGCCGCAGGTCGTGCCGTCCGGGCACCGGCCGGGGGCCGGCCGCGGTCAGCGGGCGGTCAGCCGGGGGTGTTGACCATCGAGGCCGCCGCGTACGTCAGGTACTTCCACAGCGTCTGCTCGTGCTCCTCGGACAGGCCCAGCTCGTCGAGCGCGACCCGCATGTGCTTCAGCCAGGCGTCGTGCGCGGCCCGGTCGACGACGAACGGGGCGTGCCGCATCCGCAGCCGCGGATGGCCCCGGTTGTCGCTGTACGTCGTCGGGCCGCCCCAGTACTGCATCAGGAACAGCGTGAAACGCTCCTCGGCCGGACCCAGGTCCTCCTCGGGGTACATCGGCCGCAGGACCGGATCCTCGGCGACACCCTCGTAGAAACGGTGGACGAGCCGGCGGAAGGTCTCCTCCCCGCCGACCTGCTCGTAGAACGTCTGCTCCTGAAGCGTGCCGCGCCGAATCTCGTTCACGCGTCCATGGTCTCAGACACGGGGGCATAGGACTCAAGTCCTAGGACCGCTCCGGGGCCCTGCCCGCCGTGCGCCCGGCCCGTACTGTGGAGACATGGGCGGGTACGAGGACCTGGACAGCCTCGCCGCCTCCGCGCGGGCGGAGCTGGTGCGGGAGATCGAGCTGAGCGGCGCCTGGACGGCCGACCCGGTGTGGCGGGAGGCGTTCCAGGCGGTCCCGCGCCACCTCTTCGTGCCCTACTACTACGTCGGCGCCCGGGGCGGCTACGAACGCCGGTGGGGCGAGGACCCCGACCCAGGCGCCCGCGAGCGCTGGGTGCGCGGCGCCTACGCCGACGCCCCGCTGGCGACGCGGATGCGCGACGGCGAGCTGCTCTCCTCCAGCAGCCAGCCCTCGCTGATGGCGATGATGCTGGTGGAGCTGGGCGTACGGGACGGCGACCGGGTGCTGGAGATCGGCGCCGGCACCGGCTACAACGCCGCCCTGCTCGCCCACCGGCTCGGCGACGACGACCTGGTCACCACCGTCGACCTGGACCCCGAGATCACCGAGTCGGCCCGCCGGCACCTCGCCGCCGCCGGTCACCACCCGGCCGTCGTCACGGGCGACGGCGCCCGCGGCGTGCCCGAGCGCGCTCCCTACGACCGGATCCTGGCCACCTGCACGCTGCCCGCGGTGCCGCGCGCGTGGCCCGCCCAGTGCCGCCCCGGCGGCCGGATCCTGGCCCCGCTCGCCACCGGGCTCGTCGTCCTCACCGTCCGCGACGCCGAACACGCCGAGGGGCGCTTCCTGCACACGCCCGCGTACTTCGTGCCGCTGCGCGGCGCGGACCGCGCCGAGCCCGAGACACCGGGCCTGGGCGGCGTGCCGCGCCGGGCCCGGGAGGACGACCTGTTCCGCTTCCTGCTGGCGCTGAGCCGGGGCGGACTCGACCCGCAGGAGGCGTACGCGCTGTGGGACCGCGAGGGCGCACCCCGCCGCGAGCGCTACGGCATCACCGTCAGCGGCGAACGGGCCTGGGCGTGGCTGGACGACCCCGACGGGCCGTACGCCTGGCCGTTCGCCTGACGGCGGGTACCGGTCGCGCCGGTCCCGTCCAGCCCGGTCCAGCCCCGTCTGGCCCCGTCTAGCCCCGGCGGATGGTGATCGTCGTCCAGGCGCCGACGTGCACCCGGTCGCCGTCCTGGAGCGGTACCGGCACGAAGGGCTGGATCGGCTCCTCGCCGCCGTTCACCGTGGTGCCGTTCGTCGAGTTCTGGTCGACGACCGCCCAGCCGCCGTCCGGCTGCTGCACCAGCACCGCGTGCTGGTGCGAGACGCCCGGGTCCTCCGGGGGCACGGCCAGATCGATGTCCGGGGTGTCGCCGGTGGAGTGCCGGCGGCGGCCGATGGTGATCTGGTTCCCGGTGAGCGTGCGCTGCTGCTCGGGCGAGTACGCGGGCAGGTTCAGGCCCGCGGCCTCGGGACCGGAGCGCTGCATCATCGCCATGAAGTACTCGCGGTCGGGGCCGATCGTCGCCGACCAGGTCGTCGGCTGCTGGGGCCGCTGCGGCTGCTGCGGGAAGCCCTGGCCGGGACCGGGCGGAGCCTGGGTTGCGCCGGGCTGCGGGTAGCCGTAGCCGCCCTGGGGGCCCGGGCCGTTCGGAGCGCCGGGGCCGCCCGGTGCTCCGGGGCCCGCCGGGCCGGTGGACGACGGCGGGGAGAGCACCCAGTCGTCGTCACCGCCGCCGAAGGCCGGGCCGCCCTGCTGCGGACGGTGGGTCTCCTGCGGGAAGGCGGGCGGGGCCGGCGGACCGGACTGGAACCCCTGCGGGGCGCCACCCTGGCCACCCGGGCCGCCGGGGCCGCCGTGCGGGGGCGGGACAGGGCCGGGCGGAGGCGGAACCGGACGCGACGGATCGCCGAAACCGGGCGGGGCCGGGGGACCGGAGGGAGCGCCGGGACCGTGCGGGCCACCCGGACCGTGGGGACCGCCCGGGCCGCCGGGGCCGTGCGGTCCGCCGGGACCGTTGGGTCCACCGGGGCCCCCGAACCCGCCGGGGCCACCCGAGGCGTTGGGGCCGAAGGGACCGGAAGGAGCGGAGGGGCCGGAGGGGCCGCCCGGACCGCCGCCCGGACCGCCGCCCGGACCGCTCGGACCGCCGGGACCGCCCGAGGCGTTGGGGCCGAAGGGACCGGAAGGACCGCCCGCACCGCCGGGACCGCCCGCCGGGCCGCCGGGACCGCCCGGGCCACCGCGGCCCGACGGGTCGGCGCCGAAGGGCGGCGGGCCCGGGGGAATCGGTTCGGCGGGGCGGTTCACCTGGGACGGACGGGAGCCCTGGTAGTCGTAGGAGTCACCGCCGCCGAAGGACGGACCCGCCGGCGGCTGCCCGAAGTGCGGCGCGGGGCCGGGGGCCGGCGGACGCGGGGCGGCCGGGGTGTACGAGGTGGCGGTGTTGGTCAGGAAGTTCCACCGGCACTCCTCGCAGAACGGCGCACCGCCCTCACGCGGCGTGCGGCACTGCGGGCACAACTGCGGCTCGCCGCCCGGGCCGCCGGGACCGCCACCGGGCCCACCCGGCCCACCGGGACCGGGCGGCGGGAAGCCGTAGCCGCCGCCGGTCGGCGGGGGCGGCGGAGGGGGCGGCACGGCACCGGCCATGCGGTGACCGCAGACCTCGCACCAGTCGTCGGAACCCGACTGGTGTCCGTTCGGGCAGGTCGGCATGTCGGAGCTTCCCTCTCTTGCGGGCGTGTCGCGCGGTGGGTGTGCGTCACTTCTTTACACGAACAGTCTTGGTCGACCGGGTCTCGAGAGTCATCTCGTCGGCCTCCTCGACCTTCGCTTTCAGTCGCACAGTACCTGCCGCCGCGTCCACTACGTCCACCACCTTCGAAAGCAGTTTCGCCGTATCCGCGTTTCCGGAGGCTCCGGCGAGCTGGACCGCGCGGCCCAGTTTGGCCGTTGCTCCGTCGATGTCTCCCGCTTTGCGCAGATCCAGCCCTTGCTGGATGGCCTGTGCCAGTTCGGCCTGCCCGGTGTAGTGGGCGACTTGCGGGTTGATCGACGTGGAGGCGGCCATGTCGTCCGTCCACACGGCCCGTACGAGGCCCTGCGCGCCGAGGTTCCGGACGCTCTCTCCCCCGGGCTCCGGGATGACCAGGGAGACGCGGGCGGCCAGCATCTCCTGGCCGAGGCCCGCGGCCGGCACCTCCACGCAGACGTGGTAGTCACGGGACTCGTCGCCCCAGGAACCGATGGGGTAGTCGCCGGCCCGCGGACCCGCCTCGGTGCGGCGGCCGGTCAGTTCCTCGACCGTCGGGGCGACCTGCTTGACGAACTTCACCGTGGTGCCGACCGGGGTCCACAGGCGCAGCGCGACGTCCGCGACCTCCTTGCCCATGGCCGTCTCCATCATCCGCGTGAAGTCGGCGGCCAGGCCCGCCGGGTCGGCGACGATGTCGGCGGTGCCGAGCAGCGCCGAGGCGATGCCTGTGACCTCTTTCACTTCCCAGTCGGTGCCCACGCCACGGGCGTCGCACGTGAAACGTCCGGCGCACGAGTCCAGCGCGGCTCTGAGGTCGTCGGGCGACTCGTGCTCGTTGCGGCCGTCGGTGAGCAGGATGCCGTGCCGGATGGCGACGTCCGCGGTGGACAGCAGCCGGTCGGCCAGCCGCAGCCAGGTGCCGATGGCGGTGCCGCCGCCCGCGCCGAGGCCGCGCAGCGCCTGCTTGGCCTGCGCCCGGGTGGTGGGGTCGGCGACCGCCAGGCGGCCGCCGCCCGGGTAGACCTCCTTGGCCACGTGGGTGCCGCCGACCACCGCGAAGTGCACGCCGTCGCGCAGGGTGTCGATCGCGGCGGACGTGGCGTCGCGGGCGTTGCGCATCTTGGTCGGCGGGTAGTCCATCGAACCCGAGCAGTCCACCATCAACGCCACGGCGGCGGAGGGGCCCTGGCCGGGCGAGTAGAGGTGCGGTGCGGCGACCGCGCTCCCGACCGTGCCGCCGCCCGTCGCGGTGACCGTGACGATGGCGTTGACCTCGCGGCCTCCCTCGGGCAGGTACTCGTTCTGGTAGACGTCCACCGCGAACTGCGGCACGTTCGACTTCGAGAAATTGGCCATGCCGGATCGCATCCCCCTCTGCGTCCCCCGGTGACGGGGGCCTTCACTTGCTCGGCGCGGACCGCCCCCTGCGGTCCGCGAGGCCGCCCCCGACCCGTACCCGTGCGGGGGCCTCAGGCCGATCCTGCCCCCTGCGGCGGTGCCGGGAACGGCAGCAGGGCCACTGTTACGTTGTCGTGGCCACCGCCGTCGAGGGCGTGACCGACCAGGACGCGGGCGCCGTGCAGCGGGCGGACGGCGGCGTCCAGGGGCACGGCCTCGGCCATCTCCTGCGCGGACTCCGCGTAGTTCCACAGGCCGTCGGTGCAGACCACGACCACGCCGGGCCGGTCCGGCTTGAACGACGCGGTGTGCGGCTCCAGTTCGTAGGCGTCGGCGCCCAGCCAGCCGGTGATCGCGTGGGCGCGCTCGTCGGCGTAGGCCTCTGCCTCGCTCATCAGGCCCGCGGCGACCATCTGCGCGGCCCACGAGTCGTCCTCGGTGAGCCGGGCGGGCGGCGTGGCCCGGTCGGCGGGCACCCAGTAGACACGGCTGTCGCCGACCCAGCCGACGACCAGCAGGCCGGCGGTGACCACGGCGCCGACCAGGGTGCAGGCGGGCGCGTTCTGGTGCGGGGCCTGTTCACGGGCGGTGGCGGGCTCGTCGGCCAGCGCGTTGACGGCGTGCGAGGCGGCGAGGATGGCGTCGTGCATGGCCTGCTGCGGGTGCGTGCCGCGCGGCAGGGCGGCGAGCAGCGACTCGCCGGCCACCCGGGACGCGGCGAGCGAGGCGTCGTCGGGGCGGGTCGCCGAGGACACGCCGTCGCAGACGATCGCCACCGTCGCGGGGGCGCCGTCGGGCAGCGCGGTGCAGCCCACCGAGAACGCGTCCTCGTTGCGGTGATGGCGCAGGCCGCGGTCGCTGACGGCGGCCACCGGGCCCGACTCCTGCTCCATGTGGTCGCGTTCGCGGGGCTGGGCGTGCCCGCAGTTCTCGCAGTAGCCGTCGTCGTCGACCCGGCCCGCGCGACAGGCCACGCACACCTTTCCGGCCGGGGCCGGCTCGCCCGCCGGGCGCGGCACCGTGCCCCGGCCGGCCGCGTCCCCCTCGGCGGTCAGCCGCGGGTCGGGCGCCTGCAAGGGGTACTCGTCGAGCTCGTCCGGCCGGTCGAGTCGCACGCCGGACGCGGGCGCCTCCGGCGCGCCCGCCGGAGCGGAAGGCGGAGCGGCGGGCGGTGAGCCGGGCAGCCCGGGCAGCGGGGAGCCGCCCGAGTCGGTGCCCGGCAGTTCGGCCGCCGCGTGCACCGGGGCGGGGCGGCCGTGGCCGTCCGAGTCCCGGGCCACCGGCCAGTCCAGGCCGTCCGGCGCGTGCACCGCGCCGCCGACGGCCAGGGTCGGGCTGTCCTCGGGCCGCGCGGGCACGACGGACAGGTCGTATCCGCACGCACCGCAGAAACGGTCACCCGGCTCGAGGGGCTCCTCGCAGCTCGGGCACTTCGACACAGCGGCCTGCTGGGGCATCTGCGACATCAACTACACCCACGTCCGGGGGCGGTAACGATTGGCACGTTCCACCAGGTCGATCCTCTCCTCGCCGCCCCGCGCCAGCCGAGCCAGCGTGCGGTACGAACGCTCCAGGCCGAAACGCAGACCGCGTTCGTCCAGGCCGCTGCCGAGCAGCGTCCGTCCCCCGGCGGCGGGAGGGACGGAACCCCGACCTCCGGAGAGTACCCAGTCCAGCGCACAACCGAGGACCTCGACCGACAGCTGCTCGCGGCGCGCCGGATCCAGACCGTACACGTCCAGCGCCTCGACCTGCCGCGCGGCGGCGATCAGATCGTCCAGGAAGCCCAGGTCGCCCGGGGCCGCGGTGCGCTGCCGCAGCCGCGCCCGCACCGCCGCCACCCGCGCGCCGGTGCAGTGCACGGACGACTCGGGCACCGACTCCAACGTCCGTACGGCACCGGCCCGGTCGCCGCCCGCCAGCTGCACCCGGGCGAGACCGAACGCCGCGCTGACGTGGCTCGGGTCGGAGGACCACACCAGCCGGTAGTACTCGGCGGCGTTGTCGAGCTGCCCCAGTACCTCCGCGCACAGCCCGAGCGCCAGCTTCGGCGCGATCTCGCCGGGGAAGGCGTCGTAGACCGCGTCGAAGGCCAGCGCCGCGTCCTCGTGGGCGCCGGTCACCAGCGCGGCCAGGCCGCGGTACCAGACCACCCGCCAGTCGTCCGGGCGTTCGTCCTCCAGGGCCTGGAGGGTCTCCAGCGCGCCGGACGCGTCGCCGCTCTCCAGCCGGGCCCTGATCTGCCGCAGCCGCGTCTCGGCCGACGGCGCCGGCGCGGCGGCCAGCGCGGTCAGCAGCTCGCCCGGCGCGGACGCCATCAGACCCGCCAGGAAGCCCGCGTTGGGGTCACCCGCGTCCACCCGGGGCACCGGCAGCGCGAGCGAGGCGGTGGGCGCGTCGGCCGCCTTGACGAGGCCGGACGCCGCGCCGGGGACACCGCCGACCGCGCTCACGGCACCGGGCAGCGACGCGCTCGCCCCGCCCGGCGCAGCCGTCGTCATCACCGTCGGCGTGCCCGTGGGCGCGGCGCCGGCACCCACCGGCGGGGCGTGCGCGACGGTTCCGCCCGGCGCGCCCACGACCGGCCCGGTCCCGCCCGGCGGCGCGGACGCGGGGTCCGCCCCGCCCGGTGCCGCGGCCGGGCCGCGTCCGCGCCCTCCCGTGCGGACCGTCCTGGCCCCCAGGCGCGACACCTCGCCGTCGAGGCGCGGGAACAACTCCGTGTCCGTCACCCGCACCTCGGGCCCGAACAGCGTGGAGACGGCGGGTCTGGCGCGGCCCGTCTGGAGCGAGACCACCTCGCGCAGCACGCCCGTCAGCTGCTCCGCCATCTCCTGCGCGGTGGCGAACCTGCGGGCCGGGTCCGGGTCGGTCGCCCGCACCAGCAGCCGGTAGAACGACTCGTACCGCCGGAAGACGTCGATGTTGTCGGGGTCCGGCAGGGAGTCCGCGAAGACGGTGGTGTAGCCCTGGAAGTCGAAGGTCAGCACGGCCAGGGTCCGCCCGACCGTGTACAGGTCGGACGCCACCGACGGGCCGACGTCGGCGACCTCCGGAGCCTGGTAGCCCACCGTGCCGTAGATGGCCGACTCCTCGTCGTCCATGCGGCGGACCGCGCCCATGTCTATGAGCTTGAGCTGGTCCTCGGTCTGGATGGCGTTGTCGACCTTGAAGTCGCAGTACAGCAGCTTGCGGCTGTGCAGATGGCCGAGCGCCTCCAGCGCCTCGATGCCGTACGCGCAGGCCTGTTCGACCGGCAGCGGGTCGCGGCGGCCCTGCGGGGAACGCCGGGCGTTGGCGATCTCCTTGAGGGACTTGCCGCCGACGTACTCCATGACGATGTAGCCGTCGAGGGAGCCGGTGCGCTGGTCGAGGTGCTCGACGAAGTTGTAGATCCGCACGATGTTGGCGTGCTCGATCTCGGCGAGGAAGCGCCGCTCGGAGATCGCCGCCGCCATCGCGTCCTGGTCGCCCGTGTCCAGCAGGCCCTTGAGGACCACCCAGCGGTCGGCCACCGCCTTGTCGACGGCGAGGTAGATCCAGCCGAGCCCGCCGTGCGCGAGACACCCCGCCACCTCGTACTGGCCGTGCACCACGTCGCCGGCGCTCAGCTTGGGCACGAACGAGTACGGGTGGCCGCACTTGGTGCAGAAGCCCTCCGTGCGCCCCGGGGTCGCACCGCGTGACCGCCCGACCGGCGCCCCGCAGTCCGAACGCGAGCAGAACCGCTTGCGCTCGGGCACCTCCGGGCGGTCCATGACCATCGCGCGCGGGTCGGGCCGCGGCACCGCGGGCACCTCGACGAGACCCGCGCCCAGGCGCCCGCGCCCGGTGGAACCGGCGGCGGAACCGGAGCTGCGCACCGACACCGAACGCCCCGTGGAGCGCCCCGACACCGCCCGCGAGAGCCGGCCCGACACCGAGCGCCGGGACTTCGACGAGCGCGACGAGCGGGACGAGGTACGGGAGCTGCGGGCGCTGCCGCTGCCCGAGGAACCGCGCGAGCCCCGGCCCCCGCCCCCGGTGACACCGGTCGGCGCGGAACCCAGCGCGCCGCCCGCCGCGACGACCGGCGCGAGACCGCACGTGTCGCAGTACAGCTCGCCGCCGCCCATGTCCTCGTAGGTCCCGCCGCAGCCGGGACGCTGGCACGTCCGCCCTGCCTCACTCATGACGCTGCCTCCCCCTTCTCGCTCCCGCGCCGCTTCCCGCCCGGTGGCCGCTCATGCGCCGGGCCCCGTCCGGTCCACCGGTCCGCCCTGGCCGGGCACGCGCGGCGCGGAGCCGCCGAGCAGTTCGGCCGCCGCGTGCTGGTAGCGCAGCACGGCCTGCTCGGCGACGCGCAGGTCGCACGGCGCGCTCCACAGCATGCGGCGCGCCCTCTCGTACTTCTCGGCCAGCTCCGGGTCCTCCGCGTACCCCAGCCGGGCCATCTTCGCCTTGTACGCGTCGAGCCGGCCGCGCAGCTCGGCACGGACCGCCAGCGGCGCGGTGACCGCCGTCAACGACTCGCGGGCCCGCAGCAGTTCGTCCTCGGCCTTCTCCTCCAGGGACTCCAGGAGCGGCGACAGACGGTGCCACTGGGCGTGCCTGCGGTACTCGGCGGCCGCCGCCAGCTGCTCCTGCAGCACGATCGGCGGCCCGCCGACCACCGGGACCTCCGTCGCGGCGATCTTCGCCAGTACCTCGCCGCGCGCGGTGCGCGCCTCGGCGAGCGTGCGGTCCGCGCGCGAGAGCACGTCCCGCAGCCGCACGATCCGCTGCTCGGCGTCCTGGCGCACGGCCAGCACCGCGTCGATCTCCCGGCGCACCTCCTCCAGGGCGCGCGCCTCCCGGTCGTACACCGTCGTGTCGGGGCGGCCGCCGCCCGGCGCCGAACTGCCCTGCGCGGGCACCCAGAAGGCCAGCGGGTCGGACACCACCTGCTCGCGCAGCCTGGTCAGGGTGCGGGTGATCCGCTCCAGGTCGTCACCGGACGGGTGCTCGCCGGGGCGCACTCCCACGGAGTGCGCGAGCTCGCGGGTGCGCCGGAGCTCGGCGGCGAGTAAATCGATCCGGGCGGGCAGCGCCGACCACACCGCGTCGGCGGCGACCACCAGGTCCAGGGAGGAGGCGTAGAGCTGGTTCATCCGGTCCACCAGCGCGGCCAGCGTGTACCGCTCGCTGAGCCGGCCGGGCCCGCCGTCCGGGCCCGGCGCGCCGGCGGCGGTGCCGGGCATCGTGACCGCCTCGCCGCGCAGCAGCTCCGTCAGCTCCACCAGGTCCTCGCGGCTGGACCAGCGGCGCCGGGACCGGGTCTCCCGGGCGGTGCGCAGCGCACCCGCGTACGCGTCGAAGCAGGACCACAGCAGCGTGATCGACGCCTCCGCCGCGGCCCAGCGCTCGGCGGTGACACCGGTCAGCTCGGCGCCCTCGAGGAGTCTGCGGCCCGCGTGGTCCTGGAGAGCGAGGAGCGAGGTCTCGATCGCCTCGTGCTCCGCGCCGAGCCGCGCCAGCGCACGGTCCACCTCGTCCCGGTCCATCACCGGCCCGGTGGGTCCCGTGTCGCCCATCGATCACCTCTCGCCGTCGCGGACCCGCGTGCGCGTCGCCCGTGTTCGTTCTTCCTACGCCTACGCCTACGCCTACGCCTACGCCTACGCCTACGTTTACGCCTGCGCCGCGGCCTCCGGTCAGCTCTCGCGCAGGTACTGCGGGGTCGGCGGCAGCGACTTCGCCGGGTCGTCCATGGTCTCCGACAGCCACGTCCGGTAGGAGTGCTGCCACCCGTCGGCCTTGTCCGCGCGCCACTGTTCGAGGACCCGGTTGACCCGGCGTACCAGATCGTCGGCGTCCTTCTTCATCGCCACGCCGTAGTACTCGGTGGTGAAGGCGTCGCCCTTCAGCTCGACCGTCGGGTCCTGCGCGGCCTGGCTGGCGGCGAGGGCGCCGTCGGTGACCACCGCGTCGACCTCGCCGAGCTGGAGCCTTACCAGGCAGTCCAGTTGGTTGGGCACGGTGGTGCGCAGGTCGACGCCCTGGGCGGGCCTGCCCGCCGCCTGGTCCTGCTCCAGCGTGCTCAGCGCCGTCGAACCCGCCGCCGTGCAGATCCTCTTGCCGGCCAGCGTGCCGTCGTACCCCGTGATCTTCGAGGACTTGGGCGCCAGCACCTGCTGGCCGGTGCGGAAGTAGGGGGCGGAGAACGCGACGTCCTCCAGCCGGTCGCAGTTGATGGTCATCGTGCGGACCACCATGTCGACCCGGCCGTCCTGGACGGCGGGGACGCGCTGGTCGGTGGGGATCGCCTTGAACTGCACGGCGTCCTCGTCGCCGAGGATGTCCTTCGCGATCCGGTGGGCCAGGTCGATGTCGAAGCCCTCCAGCTCGGCGTCACCGCCGCTGTTCGGGTCGCGGTAGCCCCAGCGGAAGCTGTTCTGGTCGACGCCGACGACCAGCTTGCGCTTCTCGCCCTCGCGGGAGCGGATCGCGTCGATGGTGGGCCCGCCGTCCCCGGACGGGGCGAGCGTCTGCTTCTCCGGGTCCGCGCACTCCCGCGCGGCCCGCGCCTGGCTGCCGCGGGCGACGCCGTCGTCCCCGGCCGTGCCGCCCCCGCCCCCGCCCCCGCCGTGCGGGTGGACCGTCGGCAGGAGCAGGGCCGCCAGCACCGCGAGGAGGCAGGCGAGGGCCATCGCCCCCACGCCGCCCCAGCCCCGCAGAGCGGCCCGCAACCGTCCCGCGCGCATCCTCACGCCCCCTTCCACGGGTACCGCCCGCCCGGGCGCCCCTTCCGGCAGGCCCTCCCGGCCCGCGCCCCGCCTCACCGGTACTCCGAGAGCCTGCGGCCCATGCCGATCAGCGCGCCGGCCGCGCCCAGCACGGCCAGCAGGCCGGCGCCCTGCGGCAGGTAGCCCATCGCGTCCAGGCCGTCGCCCGCCGCCCGCTCGAACTCCGCGTTCTCGTGGTCCAGCGCGGTGGCGAGTGCCGCGTCGACGCCGTCGAAGCACTCGACCGTGGCGCCGTCACCGCCGATCACCAGGTCCAGCGCCTGCTGGTAGTTGCCGTTCTCGTCCTGCTCGCGGGCCGAGGTGTGCCGCTTCTTCCACTCCGTCATGTTGCCGTTCGCCGTGTCGACCGGACGTTCGCCGGCCGCGTCGTCGGCGAGCCGCCCCGCCTCGGCCAGCGCCGTGCCGAGGGCGTCCATGTTCCTGCCGAAGGCCAGGTCGTAGGAGTCGTACGTGGTGCCGTCCACCTTGGTGGTCTCCGCGCCGCGCGAGACCAGCGTCAGGTTCTCGTTGCCCCTGGCCTTGAGGGAGGCGATGCGGGCCTCGTGCAGCGCGTTGAGGGAACGCACGCCGTGCTCGTAGGAGTCGGTCAGGTTCGACCGCGCGACGCCGTGGCCGACGACCAGCCAGAGCAGCACGATCGCGGAGGCGGCGGTCGCGGCGACCAGGCCGTGGTTCAGGACCCGGTTGGTGCGCCGGTAGTTGCGGTGCTGGGCCCAGGCCAGCGCGGCGAGCAGGACGACACCGAGGGCGATCGCCGCCCAGGGGTAGGGCTTCGCGTCCCCGTAGTCGGCGCTCAGCCGCTGGTTCTCCTTCGTGTAGAGGTCCTCCGCCGCCGGGAGCATCTCCTGCTGCATCTTCTCGTTGGCGTAGCGCAGGTAGGCGCCGCCGACCGGGAAACCCTGCCGGTTGTACGTGCGGGCGCGTTCCACCAGGCCCTTGTACTCGGGCAGCAGACGGTTCAGCTCGGCGATGGTGGTCGCCGCGGGGGACTTCGGCTCGGAGTTGGCGGCAGCCGTCACGAGTCCCTCGGCGGCCGCGCGGATGCCGTTGTCGTAGCGGGTGCGGGAGTCCTCCGTCTCCTGGCCGCCGGCCAGGAAACCGCTGGAGGCCGCGGTGTTGGCCTCGGCGAGGGAGCGGTAGATGCCGGCCGCGGCGGAGCTGAGCGGCTGGCTGCGGGTCAGCACGTCGTCTGCCGCCCTGGCCCGCTCGTTCGTCTGCCAGGCGGTGACCGCGCCGAAGGCGATCACCAGCACCGCGAGCAGCGCGCCGATGATGCGCAGCCTTCCCGGCTCGGTGACCGCGGCCGCGCGCAGCCGGTCCACGCCCTCGGCGAAGGCGGTACGACGCCGGTCCGGCGGGGGCGGGGGAGCGGCGGGCGCGCCGGCCGGCCGCTGCCGCGGCACGGGACCGGAACGCGGCGGCACGGCGGGCGGGGCGGGCACACCCGGGCCCGGCGGCGGCGCCGCGCCGCCCCTCGTCGGTCGAGTCACTGCTGACCCCCCCTGGTCATCCGTCGCCGCCAGTATCGCTGGCCCCGCCGGCTTCCGCACCGGCCTTCACCCGATCTTGATGTGTCACCGGTGCAACGCGCCACCCCTGCCCATGAATACGCCACCGGAACCGGTTCGGTTCCGCAGGTTCCCCTGCCGGTCCCGGTCGCCGGCACGGCGGGCGAAGCAGGCGACGCGAGCGAAGCAGGCGACGCGGGTGACGCGGGCGACGCGGGTGACGCGGGCGACGGGGGCGCCACCGGCGGCTCAGGCGGCGAAGTGCCTCCTGGCCCGCTCACCGGCCGCGGCGGCCGCGCCCACGTGGTCGAGCCCGAGCAGCACCGCGCCCAGCACGGGCGGGGCCGTCACCACCCGGGGCACCGCCTTGGGGGCGCGGGCCGCCAGCAGTTCCCGTATCCGGTCGTCGAGCTGCGTGTGCCGGGCCGCCAGCACGCTGCCGCCCAGCAGGACCGGCACCGGCTCGGCCAGCAGGCCGAGGCGGGTCAGCGCGACCGTGGCCATGGCCACCACCTCGTCGGCCTGCCGGTCCACGACCGCCCGCGCCAGCGGGTCGCCGGCCGCCGCCGTGGCGAACAGCACGGGGGTCAGCTCGTGCCGCCGCACGGGCTCGATCCGCCGCAGGTGCAGGGCCTCGACGAGGGCGTACATCGAGCCGAGGCCGAAGTGCGCCGGCAGGGTCCGGGCCAGTTCCGTCGGCCCGCCGCGGCCGTCCTCCGCGCGCGCGGCGTGCCACAGCGCCTCCTCGGCCAGCCCCCAACCGCCTCCCCAGTCACCGGAGATGCGGCCGATGGCCGGGAAGCGGGCGGTGCGGCCGTCGGGGCGCATGCCGACGCAGTTGACGCCGGCCCCGCACACGACGGCGACGCCCAGCGGCTCGCGGACACCGGCCCGCAGGACGGCGAACGTGTCGTTGCGGACCTCGACGCCCGCTCCCCAGCCGCGCGCGTGCAGGGCGGCGGCCAGCTGCTCCTCCTCCACGGGCAGGTCGGCGTTGGCCAGGCACGCCGACACGTGTTCGACGGAGGCGACCCCGGCCGCCGCGAAGGCCCGTGCCACCGCGTCCGCCAGGGTGTCCACGGCCCGCTCGACACCCACGGCGGGCGGCCGGAACGCCCCGCCGCGGGCGGTCGCGAGGACCTCCCCGTCGGCCGCCACCACGGCCACGTCGGTCTTGCTGTTGCCCGCGTCGACGGCGAGGACACTCGCGGTCAGGTCCACGCCAGGTGCTCCCGGTTGTGCGCGATCAGCCGGTCGGTGAGCTGCTCGGCGTACGCGTACTGGCCGACGAGGGGATGCGCGAGCAGCGCCCGGAACACCCGGTCCCGGCCGCCGCGCAGGGCCGCGTCCAGGGCCAGGTCCTCGTACGCCGTGACATTCGCCATCAGACCGGCGTACAGCGGGTCCACGGGCGCCACCGGCAGCGGGGCGGCACCCTCGCCGCCCACCGCCGCCGGCACCTCGATCACCGCGTCGTCGGGCAGGAAGGGCAGCGTGCCCCGGTTGTACGTGTTCACCACCTGGTGGGGGGAGCCCGCGCCGCCGAGCAGGGCGGCGGCGAGGTCCACGGCGGCCTCCGAGTAGTAGGCGCCGCCGCGCCTGGCGAGCAGGGCGGGCTTCTCGTCCAGGGCCGGGTCGCCGTACATGGCCAGTAGCTCCCGCTCCATCGCGGCCACCTCGGCGGCCCGCGACGGCTTGGTGCGCAGCTCGTCCACGACCTCGTCGTGCGCGTAGTAGTAGCGCAGGTAGTAGGAGGGGACGACGCCGAGGCGGTCCAGCAGGGGGAGGGGCAGGCGCAGGTCGGCGGCGACGGCTTCCCCGTGCTCGGCGAGCAGCCGGGGCAGGACGTCCTCGCCCTCGGGCCCGCCGAGCCGGACGCCGGTCTCCCAGGTGAGGTGGTTGAGGCCGACGTGGTCCAGGTGGACGTCGGCCGGCGCCACCCCGAGCAGGGCGGCGAACTTGCGCTGGAGGCCGATCGCCACGTTGCACAGCCCGACCGCCCGGTGCCCGGCCTTCAGCAAGGCGCGGGTGACGATGCCGACCGGGTTGGTGAAGTCGATGATCCAGGCGTCCGGGTTGGCCCGGCGCACCCGCTCGGCGATGTCCAGCACCACCGGCACCGTGCGCAGCGCCTTGGCCAGCCCGCCCGCGCCGGTCGTCTCCTGGCCGACGCAGCCGCACTCCAGCGGCCAGGTCTCGTCCTGCTGCCTGGCTGCCTGACCGCCGACGCGCAGCTGGAGCAGGACGGCGGCGGCGCCGTCGACGGCCGCGTCCAGGTCGGAGGTGGTGACCACGCGGCCGCTGTGCCCCTGCTTGGCGAAGATGCGCCGGGCGAGGCCGCCCACCAGCTCCAGCCGGTCCGCCGCCGGATCGACGAGGACCAGCTCCTCCACCGGCAGGGTCTGCCGCAACCGGGCGAAGCCGTCGATCAGTTCGGGCGTGTAGGTCGAACCGCCGCCGACCACGGTGAGTTTCATGCAGTCATCAACCCTTTACTCCGGTCAGTGTGACGCCTTCGACGAACGCCTTCTGCGCGAAGAAGAACACGAGGATCACGGGGGCCATGACCAGCACGGTCGCGGCCATGGTGAGGTTCCAGTCGGTGTGGTGGGCGCCCTTGAAGGACTCCAGGCCGTAGGAGAGCGTCCAGGCGCCCGGGTTCTCCGAGGCGTAGATCTGCGGGCCGAAGTAGTCGTTCCAGGCGTAGAAGAACTGGAAGAGGGCCACCGCGGCGA
This sequence comes from Streptomyces sp. BK208, assembly GCF_004364245.1. Classification (GTDB taxonomy): domain Bacteria; phylum Actinomycetota; class Actinomycetes; order Streptomycetales; family Streptomycetaceae; genus Streptomyces. The sequence continues at coordinate 416,337 of NZ_SOAV01000002.1, forward strand.
TGCCCGGCTTGGCCATCGGCAGGACCACCTTCAGCAGGGTGCGCAGCTCCCCGCAGCCGTCGACCTTCGCCGCGTCCAGGTACTCGTCCGGGACGGTCAGCAGGAACTGGCGCAGCAGGAAGACGGAGAAGGCGTCGCCGAAGGCCATCGGGACGATCAGCGGCCACAGCGTGCCGGACAGGTCCAGCTGCTTGGCCCAGAACAGGTACATCGGGATGACGATCACCTGCGGGGGCAGCATCATCATCGAGATCACCAGCATCAGCGACAGGTGCCGCCCCCGGAAGCGGAACTTGGCCAGCGCGTACGCCACCGGGACCGACGAGGCCACGGTCAGCACGGTGCCGAGCCCCGCGTACAGCAGCGTGTTCCTCCACCAGGTGAGGAAGCCCGGTGTGTCCAGCACGGTGCGGTAGTTGCCCCACTCCCAGGTGTGCGGCCACAGGTCACGGGTGAGGGCCTGCTGGTCGCTCATCAGCGAGGTGAGCACCACGAACACGAACGGCAGCGTGAAGAAGAGCGCGGCGGCCACGCCCAGGGCGTGGACGGCGATCCAGTGCAGCAGGGCGCGTCGGCGGGCGGTGCGCCTCCCGGCCGTCGGGGCGCCCGCCACCGCGGGCCGGTCCAGTACCCGGGTCATCGGTCACCTGCCTGGATCAGACCGCCCCGGCGGCGCATCAGCAGCGCCGTGAACGCCATGGCCAGGGCGAACAGCACGAGTGCGACCACGCAGGCCGAGCCGTAGTCGAAACGCTGGAAGCCGAGGTTGTAGACGAGCTGGGGGAGGGTGAGGGTGGACCGGTCGGGATAACCGGGCTCGAAGGACTGACCGGAGCCGCCGATGATCCCGGAGGCGACCTTCCCGGCGACCAGCGGCTGCGTGTAGTACTGCATGGTCTGGATCACGCCCGTGACGACGGCGAACAGCACGATCGGGGAGATGTTCGGCAGCGTCACGAACCGGAACCGCTGCCAGGCGGAGGCACCGTCCAGCTCGGCGGCCTCGTACTGCTCCCTCGGCACGTCGAGCAGCGCGGCCATGAAGATGACCATGAGGTCGCCCACGCCCCACACCGCGAGCGCGGTGAGCGCCGGCTTGGACCAGGCGGCGTCCGTGAACCAGCCGGGCGCCGGCACGCCGAGCCCTTCCAGGACCGAGTTCACCGGCCCGGTACCGGGGTTGAGGAGGAAGACGAAGGCCAGCGTGGCGGCGACGGGCGGGGCGAGGTAGGGCAGGTAGAAGAGGGTGCGGAAGACCCCCGCGCCCGTCCTGATCCTCGTGATGAGCAGCCCGACGCCGAGCCCGAACACCACCCGGCAGGTCACCATCACCAGGACCAGCCACAGGGTGTTGCGCAGCGCGGGCCAGAACAGGGGGTAGTCCTGGAAGACGTACGCCCAGTTGTCCAGGCCCCGGAACTCCGGGACGCCGAAGCCGTCGTACTTCATCAGCGAGAAGTACACGGTGGACACCAGGGGATAGGCGAAGAAGACGCCGAACCCGACGAGCCACGGGGACATGAAGGCCGCCGTGCGCAGCGCCGAGCGCCGGCGCTTGGCGCGGAGGGTGTTCGCGGTCGTGGACGCGGCCACGGACGTGGTCACGGACGAGGTCATGGACGTGGTCATGTCCGCTACTTCGTCTGCTCGATGTCGCGGTCGATCTGCGCGGCGGTCTTCTCCAGGCCCGCCTTGAGGTCCTTCACCTTGCCCGACTCGTACCGGTAGCCGAAGTCCTGGAGGGTCAGCTGGTAGGTGGCGCCGTTGACGGAGGCGGGCGGGGAGTTCGACTCGGGGTGCTGGGCGATCTCCAGGAAGGTCTTGAACTCCGGATCGGTCTTCAGGTCGGGCGACTTGAGGGCGGGGAAGGTCGAGGGCACGTTGCGGATGGCGTTGGCGAAGGCGACGACGGCCTCGGTGTCCGTCGTCATGTACTTCACCAGCTCCCAGGCGGCGTTCTGCTTCTTGCTCCGCGGGGCGATGCCCATGACGGTGCCGGACAGGAACCCCTTGCCGTACTCGTCCACCTCGTCGTCGGCGACGGGCATCGGCGCGGTGCCGATCTCGAAGTCGACGCCCGCGTCCTTCGCCATGCCGAGCCGCCACTCGCCGTCCAGCTGCATGGCGACCCGGCCGGTCTGGAAGGGGTGCTTGGCGCCCCACTCGTCACCGAAGGTGTTGCGGTACCTCTCCAGCCTCTCGAAGCCGCCGAGGTCGTCGACGAGCTTCTTCTGGTACGTGAACATCTCGGCGAACGCCGGGTCCTTCGCGACGGCGGACCTGCCGTCCTCGTCGAAGTAGGCGTGGTCCCACTGGGACATGTAGTGGTCGACCACCGTCTCGTAGCCGTGGTAGTTCGGCATGAAGCCGAGTTGCTCGTACCCGTCGCCCTCGGTTTTCGTCAGCTTCTTCGCCACCCGGGCGAACTCCGACCAGGTCTTCGGCGGGGCCTTGATCCCGGCCGCCTCGAAGGCGTCCTTGTCGTAGTAGAGGCCGTAGGCGTCGCCGAGCAGCGGCAGGGCGCAGCGCGTCCCCTCGAACTGGGTGTAGTCCAGCATCGGTTTCGGGATGAGCGCGTCCAGGTCGAGCTTCGACTTCTCGACGAAGGGCTTCAGATCGAGGAAGGCGCCCGAGGAACAGAACTTGCCGATGTTGGAGGTGGTGAAGGAGGACACCACGTCGGGACCGCTCGAACCGCCCGCGCGCAGCGCCTGGTTGAGCTTGTCGTCGTTGATGTTGCCGACGACCTTCACCGTGATGTTGGGGTGCGCCTTCTCGAAGCGGTCCACGTTCGCCTGGACGGCCTTCACCTCGGCGGGCGCGCTCCAGCCGTGCCAGAAGGTGATGGTCGTCTCCGCGTTCGGGTCGTCGGAGGCGCCGTCCGCCGAGGAGTCCGCCTGACCGGTGCAGGCGGTGGCGAGCAGGGCGAGGGAGGCGGAGACGGCGACCGCGAGGGCCGCTTTCCTGGATATTCCGGGCATGGCGAAGCTCCCAGGGGCAGGGCGGGACAGGGACGGGTGGCGCGGGTGGGACCGGTGGGGTGGCGCGGGGTCAGCGCGAGGTGTCGAAGACCTCGTCGCGGGTGGTAGCGAGCGCGCTCTCCAGTGCGCCGCGCAGGACGGGGTGCCCGGTCACGTCACCGACGGCGAGCCGGGGCCGGGAGGCGGCCAGTTCCTCCAGCTCGTCGCGGACCAGGTCGCGCAGCGCCTCGCCGCCGGCGGTGAGCGAGGTGCCGCTCAGCACCACCAGCTCGGGATCGAGCACCGAGACGAGGGAGGCGAGGCCGGTGGCCAGGCGGGTGGCGTAGGTCTGCAGCAGCCGGCGGTGCGGGGTGTCGTCGGGGCCGGCCTGCGCGGCGCGGGCGACCAGGGCCGCGGCGACCTCGATGTACGGCCCCGAGGGCACGTCCGTGACGCCCAGCTCACGGGCCAGTCCCGCCAGCGCCTGCGAGCCGGCCAGCTCCTGGAAGCCGCCGCTGCCGGTCCGGCTGACCTTGCGGACCAGCGGCGCGCCCGGCACCGGCAGGAACCCCACCTCGCCGGCGCCGCCGGTCCAGCCGCGGTGCAGCCGCCCGCCGAGGACCAGGGCGGCACCCAGGCCCTCCTGGTTCCACAGCAGCACGAAGTCCTCGTGGCCGCGGGCCGCACCGAGGCGCTGTTCGGCCACGGCGGCGAGGTTCACGTCGTTCTCGTACTCGACCGGCATCGGCAGGGCGGCGGCGACTTCGTCGAGCAGGGCCGGGGAGTGCCAGCCGGGCAGGTGGGAGGCGTAGCGCAGCCGTCCGGTGCCCGGGTCGAAGGCGCCCGGCGTGCCGATGACGAGGCGGTGGACGTCGTCGCGGGCGAGTCCGGCGGCCTTCACCGCGCCGTCGAGGGCGTCGGTGACCTGCTGGACGACCGGGGTGGCGGGGCGCCGGCCCGGGGTGGGCAGCTCGTACCGGCCGACGGTGCGCCCGGTGACGTCGGCGACCGCGGCCAGCACGCGGTCCGGGGTGACGTCGAGGCCGGCGGCGTACGCGGCGGCGGGGTTCACCTCGTAGAGCTGGGCGCCGGGCCCGGGGCGACCCTCGGTCGTCCCCCCGGCCAGGACCAGTCCCGCCGCCTCCAGCCGGGCCAGCAGCTGCGAGGCGGTGGGCTTCGACAGGCCGGTCAGCTTGCCGATCCGGGTCCGGGACAGCGGGCCGTGCTCCAGCAGGAGGTCGAGGGCGGCCCGGTCGTTCATGGCGCGCAGGACGCGCGGGGTGCCCGGCGTACCGGCGGTTCCTGCCATGCGTGTCCACACCTGCCTCTCGACCGCTCAGCTTTTCAGGGGGCGGTGGCGGAAGTCCACCGCGGGGATCACGGGAGACGTCCCCGGCCGACGTCCGGAGAGCGTCTGTTAGGAAAGTTTCCTGTTGGACGGAGAACGTAGGCCCGCCCGCGAGCAGCCGTCAAGAGACCGCCCCCGGGACGACGCGGTGGTCGTCCCGGGGGCGGGTGGCCGGGCTTGTTACTTGCTGGTGCTGGGCGGTGGGATCGGGGAGGCCGCCACGGACTGCGGCGACACGGTGTTCGCGTACGCCGACGGCGCCGCGACGCCCGCCGCCGGATCGGCGGCGGCCGGGGCCCCCTCCAGCGGGACGGTGGCACCGCCGACGATGGCGATGCCGGCCCCGTCGAAGGCCCGCTTGATGCGCCAGCGCAGCTCACGCTCGACGGTCAGGGCCTTGCCGGGCATGGTCTTGGCGGAGACCCGCACCACCATCGAGTCGAGCAGGACGGAGTCCAGGCCCAGGGTCTCGATCGGCCCCCAGAGCATCTCGTTCCAGGGCTCTTCCTTGCTCATCCGCTCACCGACCGCGGTGAGCGCCTCCTGCACCTTGTCCAGGTCCTCGTCGGAGCGGACGGTCACGTCGACGCCCGCCGTGGACCAGCCCTGGGAGAGGTTGCCGATGCGCTTGACCTCGCCGTTGCGCACGTACCAGATCTCGCCGTCGGCGCCGCGCAGCTTGGTCACCCGCAGTCCGACCTCGATGACCTCGCCGGAGGCCACGCCCGCGTCGATGCTGTCGCCGACGCCGTACTGGTCCTCCAGGATCATGAAGACGCCGGACAGGAAGTCGGTGACCAGGTTGCGGGCGCCGAAGCCGATCGCGACACCGGCGACACCGGCGGAGGCCAGCAGCGGGGCCAGGTTGATCTGGAAGGTGCCCAGGACCATCAGGGCCGCGGTGCCCAGGATGAGGAAGCTGGCCACCGAGCGCAGGACGGAGCCGATGGCCTCCGACCGCTGACGGCGCCGCTCCGCGTTGACCAGCAGCCCGCTCAGCGCGGTGCCGCCGGACGTCCCGGTCCTGCGGTTCATCCGGTCTATGAGCTTGGTGATCGCCCGGCGCACCACCGCGCGCAGCACCACCGCTATCGCCACGATCAGCAGCACCCGCAGCCCGATCGCGAGCCACGTCGACCAGTTCTCCTCGACCCAGCCCGCGGCGTTCGTCGCGCTCTCGTGGGCCTCGCGCAGCGAGGGCACGGTCGGGGCGGTCGGGGTCGGTGACGGAGAGGGGGACGAACCGGCGGCCAGTAGGACGGCGGCGGACAGGGACACGGCGGAAACCTCCAGGTGCGGCGGCCCGTCCTGCGCGGTCCGGTCCGAGGTCCGGTCCAAGGTCACGGAAAGGTCACCGGACGGGCAGAAGCACCACACTAACGGGGCACCGGACACGGTTCGGCCCGAAAAGGGCGGGGGAGACACTGCTCACCCACGCCTGAACTGGTCACGCCCACGGTCATGGGAGCCGTGTGGTCGAAAACACTTCCAGCCCGTTACCGGCACATGGTGGCGCTACGACCAGGCATGAGGGGAGACTGAACCAGATCGTCCCGGCGCGAGCCACGCGCCGCCGACGCCCAAGGAGGCACCCGTGCCGCATGTCCTGGTCCTCAACGCGTCGTACGAGCCACTCGGCGTCGTACCGCTCCGCCGCGCGCTCGTCCTCGTCCTGGAGAACAAGGCCGTGTGCCTCGAGGAGTCCGGCGCCTACCTGCACAGCGCGACCGTCACCGTGCCCGCACCCAGCGTGGTCCGGCTGAAGCGGTTCGTACGGGTGCCCTACCGGGGCCCCGTCCCGCTCACCCGCCGTGCCCTGTTCGCCCGCGACGGAGGCCGCTGCATGTACTGCGGCGCCGTGGCCACCAGCGTCGACCACGTGATCCCGCGCAGTCGCGGGGGCCTGCACGCGTGGGACAACGTGGTGGCGTCCTGCCGCCGCTGCAACCACGTCAAGGCCGACCGCCACCTGGTCGAGCTGGGCTGGCGGCTGCGCCACAAACCGGCCCCGCCGACCGGACTGGCCTGGCGCATCATCGGCACCGGCCACCGGGACCCGCGCTGGCTGCCGTACCTGCAGCCGTACGGCGCGGAGGACGCCATGGCCCGGATCGACGGCATTTCCGCCTGACGTCCGGGCCTTCGCACGTCAGGCGGCCACCCCGCGGTCCCGCAGCAGCGCGGTGTACGCCGCCTCGGCCGCGCGCCCTTCCACGGTCCCCGGCGGGGTGTGCGTCAGGAAGCTGTCGGTGTTCCCGTGGTGCAGGACGCTGCCGCCGTACATGACCGTCACGTGGTCGGCCTCCTCGGCGAGGTCCGCCACGTCGTGGGTGGACAGCAGGACGCGCACGTCGTCGGTGAGCGTGCGCAGGATGTCCCGGAAGACCCGGCGCTGGTAGGGGTCCATACCGGCGGTGGGCTCGTCGAGGAGCAGGACCCGCGCGTTGTGCACCAGGGCGCCCGCGACACCGACCCGCCGCAGCTGACCGCCGGAGAGCCGGCTCGTGCGGGTGCCCGCCTGGTCGGCCAGGTTCACCCGGCCGAGCGCCCGGCGGGCCTGCTGCCAGGCCTCGGCGCGGTTCATGCCCTTGAGCCAGCCGATGTAGGCGACGTACTCGCGCGCGGTCAGGGTGGGCATGGGCACGATGTCCTGCGGCATCCACGCCACCGCCTGCCGGTAGGAGGAGGTGCCGGCCGGACCACCGTCCAGCGTCACCCTTCCCCGCTGCGGCCGGTTCACCGACGCCGCCAGCTTCAGCAGGGTGGACTTGCCGGCGCCGTTGGGGCCGAGCAGGACGGTGAGGCCGTCCGGCAGGGCGTACGAGAAGTCCCGCAGCACGGGCTGCTTCCAGCGCCGGTAGCCGTAGGTGCAGTTGCTGAGTTCGAGTGTCACGCTGTCTTCCTCGACGAACGGATCTGGGCGGCTAGGCCGATGGCGAGCACGAGCACGGAGGCGCCCGCCGCGAACAGGTTGTCCGCGGGGAGCGCCACGACGGTCCACAGGTACGGGACGTTCCCGCGGAACCCGACGACCACGACGGTGACCAGCCACCCCACCGGGATCATCACCGCGGACTGGCCGGTCCACGCCCGCCCGAGCAGCATCAGCCCGGTCAGGAAGACCGCGTTGCGCCCGCCGGCCACGGCCCCGCTGCCGCCCTCGGCGACGGCCACCAGGACGCTGCACAGCACCGCGGCGCCGACGACCGCGAGCACGAGCAGGTTGTCGAGCCGGGTCAGCGAGCGCACCCCGGAGACCTCCGCCGCGGGCAACCGGGACTCGAGCGCCGCCATCAGACAGGCGAACAGGGGTACGGGGACGAACATCGACAGCGCCACCCGGGGGGCGCCGGTGATGGAGGGCAGCAGCACCGTGGTGCCCTGCACCGCGTAGAGCGCGGCGGCGAAGACCAGGAGCGCGAGGGGGAGCAGCTGGTGTCCCCGGCGGGCCCTGAACCACCACCTCACGAGGTCTTCGCCTGACAGCTGTCGAGCATCCGCCCGATCCACCGGGACTGTTCCGCCGCCGGCTTCGCCAGCACCTCGTCGACCTCGGTCCGCACCTGCTTCTCCAGCTCCGTCGCCAGGGGGTCCCGGCCCTCCTGCTCCCGCCGCGCGCGGTACGCGTCCTCCTGGTCCGTCCTGACGGCCGCCCACAGCCAGGCCGCGTGCGCGTCCCGCGCGGGGACCTGCTCGCAGCGGAAGTGCAGGGAGCGTATGACGACGCGGTACGTGGCGTCGCCGCTGCCCACCGAACCGGCGAGGATCATGCGCCACTCGGTGTCCGTGGACGGCCTGTGCAGGCGCCCGTCGGCGTAGCTGTCGGTGATCAGCGCCGGCCTCGCCTCGGTCGCTCCGGCCTCGCGCAGCACGGCCAGTGCCTTCGCGGTCTCGCGCTGGACCTGCGGCAGGCCCCGCGCGTCGAACTCGGGGACGCACATGCGGGGCGCCTGGCCGGCGCAGGCCATCGCGACGTTCCCACTGGTCAGCGGCGGTGTGGCCGACCATCCCGACGCGGTGCGGTAGGCGCCGAGGGCACCGGTCACGGCGAGCGCGGTGGCGACGACGGCCCGCACGGTCCGCGGGCCGAACGGCAGCCAGAGCACCAGCAGACCCACGGCGACGCCCCCGGCCAGCAGCACCGGCACCGCCGCCGTGACCAGGTCCGGCACCTCGCCGTAGCCGACGCTCCCGAACTGACCGGAGACGTGGCGGGGCCAGTACGGCAGCACGGCACGGGTGAAGGCGACGGTGATCCAGTCGGCCACGGCCACGATCGGGGTGGCGATGACGCGGGGCACCCAGCAGCCGACGGCGAACCCGAGGACGGCGTGCGCGACGCACAGCACCAGTCCGGCGAGCGGCAGCCGCAGCCCGTCGAGCGTGGGCAGCGTCGCCGAGCGCGCCAGCGACACCGCCGCGGGCAGGAGCAGCACCAGCCAGGACAGCACGATCACCGGGGCGACGGCGTTGAAAGCGATGCGGTATCTCGAACGCGCCGGCGCCAGCGCCAGAACACGGGCGTTCCGCAGGCGTCCGCTTTCCCAGCAGGACAATGCGGCGGCCGTCGCGTAGGCCAACGCATAAAGCGTTTTCAGGGGCTCTGCGACAATGCTCGGCGCGTAATTGTGGTAGCTGGAAAGGGGGGCCGTCTCGCCCACCAGATAATAAAGAAGAGTAAGGGCCAGGACGATCGGCCCGGCCCATCGGACGCTACCGCTGCGCAAGCTGGTGCTGAATTTCATGGTTTCTCACTGACCACGTTTCGGGCCGGGGCGGGGGCGCCCCGGACGGGGCGCCCCTTTCGAGCTGGGATCAGCCGTCGGCCTTGGTGGTGTCGACGGTGACGCTGCGCACGCTCAGCTGCGGGCCGAAGGTGGAGCCGCCGATCTTCATGATCTTGAAGTAGTAGTTCCGCTTGCCGGACGGCAGGTCGGTCCACTCTCCGTTGCTGGTCCCGCCGTTGAAGCAGGCGGTGAACGTCTTGTTGTCGTAGGACTCGTCCGGCTGGAGCGAGATGTCGTTCCATATCTGCACGTCGGTGCTCTTCGAGCCGTCCGTGGTGCAACCGGTGAACTGCACCTGCGAGTACAGCTCGTCCGACCAGCGGCGGGACTCGAAGGACGCGCTGGCGGCCGTGATCGAGCTGCTCCAGTTGGCCTCGGCGATCGGGGCCAGGGCGAGCGTGATCACGGCGGCCGAACCGGTCACCAAAGAAATACGGGCACTGCGCTTCATGATAACTATCCTCCCCTTTGGGGAATGGGCAGGTATGTGTGAAGCGAAATGCATGGTGTTCCCCCCACCCCCCGTGAGCGCGGGGGCTGTTGCCCCGGCGAGTGGAATCTAGCGCAGCGGTTACCGGCCGGGCAACTTCGAATTTCCTGCCGATGATTGGCTGCGGTTCGGTCCGCATGGATCGCCTTGGGCGTTTTTTTGCCGGAGTGGATTTCGTGAAGGTCAGGGAATGTTCCGTTTGCCCCCGTGAAATGTTCCGTTTGGCGCCTGCTCGCCCGAAAGTTCACCTGTGGTTCGCCCGTTCGGGTGAGCGGTGGGCGAGGAACGGCCGCCCGGGCGACAATGTGACGAGGCGCACGTTGTCGGCCGTTCCATGTCTGCGTCGGCCCCGACTGGGTAGGGCTGCCATAACCCGACAACCGTCGCAACAAAAGGAGACTCCCGTGGCTGCACTCCTCCTGCTCCCGGCCCCTTCCAAACCCGTGGCGGAGCCGTCCACCCCCTGGTCAGAGCCCTCCGCCGCCTCCGAGACCCCGCACTACTGCGTCTTCGGCGCCACCGGCAGCTGTGCCGAGACCCCGCTGACCAGCGAACCGCCGCTGCCCGACGCCGAGCCCCTCACCAGCGAGTCGCCGTTCGCCGACGCCGTACCGCTGACCAGCGAGTCCTCGCCCGAACTCACGGCCGACGTGCCGGAGCAGGGCGGCCCCTCCTTCGCCGTCCCGGAATCCACGAGGTCGTAGAGGAAGCAGATGCCCGCAGACCGGTCGGCCGAGCCCCCCGCCGAAGACCTTCCCGAGGATCTGACCAGGCTCGCCGCCCTGCACGGCGTCGCCACCTCCTACCGCCCCTCCCCGGACCGCACCGTTCCGGCCTCGGCCGCCGCCGTCACCCTCGCGCTGGCCGCGCTCGGCGTGGACGCGAGCACCCCCGCGGCCGTCCGGACCGCCCTCACCGCCCGCGAGGACGAGCTGCGCGCGCGCCTGCTGCCGCCCACCGTGGTGAGGTGGGAAGGCGGTGCCACCCCGGCCGCGCTGGCCGCACTCCCGCCGGGCACCCGGCTGCGCGTGGACACCGAGCAGGGCGAGCGCCTCGACGGAGCCGGACCGCTCCCGCCGGGCGTCCACCGGCTGACCGCCACCGCGCCCGACGGCCGGAGCGCCGAGGCTCACCTCATCGTCGCGCCGGCCCGGCTGCCCGACCCGGGCGTCCGCGCCCACGGCCTCCTCGTCCAGCTCTACTCCCTGCTGTCCCGCCGCTCCTGGGGCATGGGCGACCTCGGCGACCTCGGCGAGCTGGCCGCCTGGGCCGGTCGGTCCCTCGGCGCCGGATTCGTGCAGGTCAACCCGTTGCACGCGGCGGTGCCCGGCGCGCCCACCGACCCCTCCCCCTACCGGCCCTCCTCGCGGCGCTTCCCCGACCCCGTGCACCTGCGGATCGAGGACGTGCCCGAGTACGCGTACGTCACCGACCCCGAGCGGGCCCGGGCCCTGCGGGAGCGGGCCGCGCGTCTGCGCGCGGGCGTGCTGGAGGAGGGCGCCCTCATCGACCGGGACGCGGTGTGGGAGCTGAAGCGCGACGCCCTCGAACTGCTCCACGAGGTCCCGCTCGGCCCCGGCCGCCGCGCCGCCTACTGCGACTACCTCGCCGAACAGGGCACCGCGCTGGAGGACCACGCGACTTGGTGCGCCCTCGCCGAGGTCCACGGCCCCGACTGGCACTTGTGGCCCGAGGGGCTGCGCGACCCGCGCTCGGCCGACACCGACCGCGCCCGCACCGAGCTGATGGACCGTGTCGACTTCCACGCGCGCATCACCTGGCTCACCGACACCCAGCTGACCGCCGCGCAGCGCACCGCCCGCGAGGCGGGCATGCCGGTGGGGCTCGTCCACGACCTGGCCGTCGGCGTGCACCCGCGCGGCGCCGACTCCTGGGCCCAGCAGCAGTACTACGCCGCCGGGATGTCGGTGGGCGCACCGCCGGACGCCTTCAACGCCCTCGGTCAGGACTGGGGCCTGCCGCCCTGGCGCCCCGACCGCCTGGCGGAGTGCGGGTACGCGCCGTTCCGGGGGCTGCTGCGCGGCCTCTTCCGCTACGCCGGAGCCCTGCGCGTGGACCACGTCATGGGTCTGTTCCGGCTCTGGTGGGTCCCCGAGGGGCGCCCGCCCACCGAGGGCACCTACGTCCACTACGACGCCGAGGCGATGCTCGCCGTCCTCGTCCTGGAGGCCGGACGGGCCGGAGCCGTCGTGATCGGCGAGGACCTGGGCACCGTGGAGCCCGGCGTGCGCGAGGCGCTGCGCGAGCGCGGCGTGCTGGGCACGTCGGTGCTGTGGTTCGAGCGGGACTGGACCGGCGACGGCGGTCCCCTGCCGCCCGAGCGGTGGCGCGCCGACTGCCTGGCCACCGCCACCACCCACGACCTGCCGTCCACCGCCGCCCGTCTCACCGGCGAACACGTCGAACTCCGCCACCGGCTCGGCCTGCTGACCCGCCCGCTGGAGGAGGAACGCGCCGAGGCGTCGGCGGACACCGCCGAGTGGCTGGAGGTCCTGGCCCGGCTCGGGTTGCTGCACGCCACCGGCGGGGACACCGGAACCCCGGCCGAGGAGGCGGAGATCCAGGCCGTGCACCGCTTCCTGCTGCGCACCCCCGCCCGGATGGTCGGCATCTGGCTCCCCGACGCCGTCGGTGACCGCCGCCCGCAGAACCTGCCCGGCACCTGGGACCAGTACCCGAACTGGCGACTGCCCGTCGCCGACGCCGAGGGGCGCCCGGTGACGCTGGAGGACCTGGCCGCCTCGCCGCGCCTGCACGCCCTGATCGACGTCGTACGGGAGCGCGGCGGCCGGGACGGCTGAGCGGCGCGGCCGGGCCGCGCGCCCGCGGGGCCCCGTACGGGCACCCCGGGCGCGCGGTCACCGGGACCGTTCGCTAACTTGGCACCGTGGACAAGAAGAACGCCCTGCGCGCCGGCGCCCTGGCAGCCGGTACGACGCTGATGATGCTGCTCATGTCGTCCCCCGCGCTCGCGCTGACCCGCGACGACGGCGACGACCCCGGCACCGGCCTGAGCGTCGTCGAGACGCTGGGCCTCTACGTCCTGGCCCCGATCGCGCTGTTCGCGATCATCGCGGGCCTGGTCATGGTCCTGGACCGGTCCCACCCGGACCACCGGGTGTCGACCCCCGGCTCGAAGCCGAAGGCCAAGGCCAAGGCCGAGGTCGGCGCGAAGGCCTGACCTCCCGCCCGGCCGTCCCCCCCAGCTCCACCGAGGGCGCCGCCCCCGCCGCACGTACGCGCATCCGCCGTACGTGGACGGGGACGGCGCCCTCCGGCGTCGGTGCGGGCCGGCGCTACTGCTCCGTGCCGGCCAGGAGGTCCCGCAGCAGGTCGGCGAGCTGACCGGCCCGCTCCGGGTCGAGCGAGGCCAGTGCCTCGGTCTGGGCGTCGAGTCCCGCGCCGACCGCCTCGTCGATCAGCTCCAGCCCGCGCTCGGTGAGGGTGACCTGGAGTCCCCGGCGGTCGTGCGGGTCGGGGGAGCGGCGCACCAGGCCCGCCCGCTCCAGCTTGTCCAGCCGGCCCGTCATGCCGCCGGTGGTGAGCATCAGCGTGGCCGAGAGCTGCCGCGGGGAGAGCGTGTACGGCTCGCCGGACCGGCGCAGGGTGGCCAGGGCGTCGAACTCACCGCGCGAGATGCCGAAGCGCGCGTACGCCTGCTCCATCCGGTCACCCATCGCCCGCGCCAGCCGGAAGACCCGGCCGAACACCTCCATGGCCGCGGTGTCCAGGTCGGGCCGGACCGCCGCCCACTGGTCGATGATCGCGTCGACGGGGTCCCTGCGGGGTTCAGTCATGGGACGAGTATCGGAGCAATTCCACTCGGCCGCAAGAAAGTAGCTTGACGGAAACTTGCTTAGCAGTAAGCTACTTATTGCTGAGCTTCTGCTGGGCTTCTCCCGACCCCGAAGGGTGCCCCATGGCCGCCACCCGTCCCACCGTCATCGCGCTCACCGCCCTCGCCCCCGTCTCCTGGGGCACCACCTACGCCGTGACCACCGAGTTCCTGCCGGCCGACCGGCCCCTGTTCACCGGGCTGATGCGTGCCCTGCCCGCCGGACTGCTGCTGCTCGCCCTCGCCCGGGTGCTGCCGCGCGGTGTCTGGTGGGGGAAGGCGGCGGTGCTGGGCGCGCTGAACATCGGCGCCTTCTTCCCGTTGCTGTTCCTCTCCGCCTACCGGATGCCCGGCGGGATGGCCGCCGTCGTCGGCTCGATCGGCCCGCTTCTCGTCGTCGCCCTCTCGGCCCTGCTGCTCGGGCAGCGGCCCACCACCCGGTCCGTGCTCACCGGGGTCGCCGCCGCGTTCGGCGTCAGCCTGGTGGTGCTGGAGGCGGCCGGCGGACTGGACGCGATCGGCGTGCTCGCGGCCGTCGCCGCCACCGCGTCCATGTCCCTGGGCACCGTGCTCACCAAGCGCTGGGGCCGCCCCGACGGCGTCGGCCCGCTCGCCCTCACCGCCTGGCAGCTGACCGCGGGCGGCCTGCTCCTCGCTCCGCTCGCCCTCCTCGTCGAGGGGGCCCCGCCCGCCCTGGACGGTCCGGCGGTCGGCGGCTACCTCTACCTGGCGCTGGCCAACACGGCACTGGCGTACTGGCTCTGGTTCCGCGGCATCGGCCGGCTCTCCGCCACCCAGGTCACCTTCCTCGGTCCGCTCTCGCCGCTGACCGCCGCCGTGATCGGCTGGGCGGTGCTGGGGGAGGCGCTCGGCCCGGTGCAGCTGGCGGGGATGGCGCTGGCGTTCGGGGCGACCCTCGCGGGGCAGGTGGCGGTGCGCACGCGGGTGGTCGCGGTGGCCCCGGCCGCGCGGGCGGACGGTCGCCGTGGGGCCGTACCTTTCAGTTCCGCTTCACAGAACGGTCGTAAAGATTCGATGGACCTGACGGGTCAGGCACTGCGACGGTAGGCACGCCGAGCCTCCGACCAGGAAAGGACCTTCGTGGCCACCGCCGCCCGACGCACCGCCGCCCGCTCCGCCGAAGCCTCCGCGCCCTCTCCCGCGCCGTCGACCGCGCCCGCCACCGTGCCGCCCGTCACCGCGCGGCCCACGGCGCCCGTCGCCGCCGGACTCGCGCTCGCCGTTCTCGCCACCCTCGTCTGGTCCGGCAGCTTCGTCACCTCGCGGGCCCTCGGGGACAGCGTGCCGCCCGTCCAGCACGCGTTCTGGCGCTGGGTGGTGGCCCTCGCCGTCGTCGCCCCCTTCGGGGCCCGGCGGGCCTGGCGGCAGCGCGCGCTGATCCGGCGCCACCTCGGCTTCGTGGTCCTCGCCTCCCTGCTCGGCGTGACCGTCTACAACACCCTGGTCAACCAGGCCGGCGTCACCACACCCGCCGCCAACATGGGCATGATCATGGCGGCGTCACCGGTGCTGATGGCCCTCTGGGAACGGGCGGGCGGCGTCCGGCTCGGCGCCCGCCGGATCGCCGGGCTGGTCGTCGCCTGCGCGGGCGTCCTGCTGCTCGTCGGCGGGGACGGGGCGGACTTCTCGGCCGGTGACCTGTGGATGATCGCCGCCGCCTGCTGCTTCGGGTCGTACAGCGCCCTGCTGCGGCGCAGGCCCGAGGGGCTGGACGGGGCCGGCTTCCTCTTCACCACGTTCCTGTTCGGCACGGTCCTGCTGCTCCCCGCCCAGGGCGTCAGCCTCGCCGTCCAGGGCGGTTTCCACCCGACGCCGGGCACCGTCTGGCCGCTGCTGTACGTCGGCGTCGCCTCCTCCGCCGTCGCCTTCTTCGCCTGGAACAAGGCGATCTCCCTGATCGGCCCGTCCCGCGCCGGAGTCGTCTACTACCTCCAGCCGGTGTGCGTCGCCCTCCTGTCCTGGGCCCTGCTCGCCGAACCGACCGGCTGGACGCAGGCGGGCTGCATGGCGCTGATCCTCGCGGGCGTCGTCCTCGGCGCGGGCGCCCGCGGGTAGGTTGCCGCCATGGCCGACTGGGACATCCGCAAGCTGCGGATCCTGCGCACGCTGCGGGAGAGGGGCACGGTGACCGCGACGGCCGAGGCGCTGCACATGACGCCGTCCGCCGTGTCCCAGCAGCTGACCAACCTCTCCAGACAGCTCGGCGTGGAGCTGCTGCGGGCGCAGGGCAGACGGGTCCGGCTGACGGACGCGGCCCGGCTGGTGCTGCGGCACGCGGAGCCGGTGTTCGAGCAACTGGAGCGCGCCGACGCCGAGCTGGCGGCCCACGTGCGGGGCGAGGCGGGCGAGGTCAGGGTAGGCGCCTTCTCCACCGCCGTGCCCGCCCTCGTCGTCCCGGCCGTCATCGCCCTGCGCGCCACGCACCCCGGGATCACGGTGCGGGTGCGGGAGGCCGAGGCGCAGGAGGCGTACGAGCTGCTGGCCGCCGGGGACGTCGACCTCGCGCTGTCGCTGGCCGCGCAGGCACCGAGCGCCGTCGACGCGCGCTTCACCCGCGTCCCGCTGCTCGCCGACCCGCTGGACGTCGCCCTCCCCTGCGGCCATCCGCTGGCCCGCGCGGAGCCGCTGCGGCTGGCCGACCTTGCCGCCGAAGCGTGGATCTTCGGCGGCAGCGGACCCTGGTCCGACATCACCCGCGGAGCCTGCGAGGCCGCCGGGTTCCGGCCGCACCAGGGGCACGCGGCGGCCGGCTGGCCCGCGATCCTCGCCATGGTCGAGGCGGGCATGGGCGTCGCCCTGGTGCCGCGCATGGCGGCCGTGCCCCGGGCCGGGGTGGTGATGCGCGAACTGCGCGCCGACCGCCCCGTCCGGCACGTCGTGGCGGCCGTGCGCAGGGGCGCGGAGGAGGGCACCGCGGTGGCCAGGGTGCTGGACGCGCTGCGCGGATCCGCCGCACCCCGCTCCGACGGACCACAGACCCCGCCGGGCGCCGGGTAGCGCTCGAGACCCCGCCGGGCGCCGGGTAGCGCTCGGCAGACGGCCGCCCCCCCTGCTGCGGGAGCGGCCGGCCGGGCGGCGCGGATCGCGCGTGCGGCGGGCCCGGACGGGGCTCGGCCCCCCCGGGCCGGCGCGACGGCCCGCCGCACCGGGACGAGCGAGGGGCGCCCGGCGCGACGCCGGACGCCCCTCGGTGTGCGTACCGCCTACTCGGCCGCCGCCGCGTCGGCCGCCTGGGCCTTCAGGGCGCGCTCCACGCCCGCGCGGGACTCCGAGACCAGCCGGCGCAGGGCCGCGTTCGGACCGGCGGAGGCCAGCCACGCGTCCGTGCGCTCCAGGGTCTCCTGGGACACCTGCACCGCCGGGTACAGGCCGACCGCGATCTGCTGGGCCATCTCGTGCGAACGGGACTCCCAGACGCCCTCAAGCGCCTCGAAGTACCGCTCCGTGTACCCCGCCAGCAGCTCGCGCTGGTCGGTCTGCACGAAGCCGGCGATGACCGCCTCCTGGACGGCGTTGGGCAGCTTGTCGGACTCCACGACCGACTCCCATGCCTCCGCCTTGGCCGCCTCGGTCGGGCGGGCGGCCCGCGCGGTGGCCGCGTGGCGCTCACCGGCGGCGGTCCTGTCCCGCTCGTACTCGGCGGCGATCTCCGAACCGCCGAACCGGCCCACGGCCGCGAGACGCTGCACGAACGCCCAGCGCAGCTCGGTGTCGACGGCCAGGCCCTCGATCGTCTGCCTGCCGTCGAGCAGGGCGTCGAGCAGGTCCAGCTGCTCCGGCGTCCTGGCCGTCGCCGCGAACGCCCGCGCCCACGCGAGCTGGTGGTCGCTGCCCGCCTCGGCGGCCCGCAGGTGGGCCAGCGTGGCCTCGGTCCAGCGGGTGAGCAGCGTCTCGCGGGCGGTGGGGGCGGCGTACTGGTCGATGGCCAGCTTCACCTGGCGGTGCAGCGACTGCACGACACCGATGTCGGACTCCTTGCCGACGCCGGACAGCACCAGCGACAGGTAGTCGCGGGTCGCCAGCTCGCCGTCGCGGGTCATGTCCCACGCCGACGCCCAGCACAGGGCGCGCGGCAGCGACTCGGTGAAGTCGCCCAGGTGCTCGGTGACCACCGCGAGGGACTGCTCGTCCAGGCGGACCTTCGCGTACGACAGGTCGTCGTCGTTCAGGAGCAGCACCGCCGGGCGGGCCTTGCCGACCAGCGCCGGTACGGCCGTCAGCTCGCCGTCCACGTCCAGCTCGACGCGGTCCCCGCGCACCAGCTTGCCGTCGCCGTCGAGGTCGTAGGCGCCGATCGCGATCCGGTGCGGGCGCAGGGTCGGCTCGCCCTTGGCACCGGCCGGGAGCGCCGGGGCCTCCTGGCGGATCGCGAAGGACGTGACGACACCGTTCGCGTCCGTCTCGATCTCCGGGCGCAGCACGTTGATGCCGGCCGTCTCCAGCCACGCCTTCGACCAGGTCTTCAGGTCGCGCCCCGAGGTCTCCTCCAGCGCGCCCAGCAGGTCGGACAGCCGGGTGTTGCCGAAGGCGTGGCGCTTGAAGTACGCCTGCACGCCCCGGAAGAACGCGTCCTCACCGACGTAGGCGACGAGCTGCTTGAGCACGCTGGCGCCCTTGGCGTACGTGATGCCGTCGAAGTTGACGAGCACGTCGTCCAGGTCGCTGATGTCCGCCATGATCGGGTGCGTGGACGGCAGCTGGTCCTGCCGGTACGCCCAGGTCTTCATCTGGTTGGCGAACGTCGTCCACGAGTGCGGCCACTTCGAGCCGGGCGCGTCGGCCTGGCAGGCGGCCTCGGCGTAGGTGGCGAACGACTCGTTGAGCCACAGGTCGTTCCACCACTCCATGGTGACCAGGTCGCCGAACCACATGTGCGCCAGCTCGTGCAGGATCGTCGCCGCCCGCGCCTCGTACGCGGCGTCGGTCACCTTGGAGCGGAACACGTACTGGTCGCGGATGGTCACCGCGCCCGCGTTCTCCATCGCGCCCGCGTTGAACTCCGGCACGAAGAGCTGGTCGTACTTCTTGAAGGGGTACGGGTAGTCGAACTTCCCCTGGAACCAGTCGAAGCCCTGCCGGGTCACCTCGAAGATCGCGTCCGAGTCGAGGTGCTCGGCCAGCGAGGGACGGCAGTAGATGCCGAGCGGCACCGACTGGCCGTCCTTCTCGTACACGCTGTGCACCGAGTGGTACGGGCCGACGATCAGCGCCGTGATGTACGACGAGATGCGCGGGGTCGGCTCGAAGACCCAGACGTTCTCCTGGGGCTCCGGGGTCGGCGAGTTGGAGACGACCGTCCAGCCCTCGGGGGCCCGCACGGTGAACTGGAACGTCGCCTTCAGGTCCGGCTGCTCGAAGCTCGCGAAGACGCGGCGCGCGTCCGGCACCTCGAACTGGGTGTAGAGGTAGGCCTGGTCGTCGACCGGGTCGACGAACCGGTGCAGGCCCTCACCGGTGTTGGTGTACGCGCAGTCGGCGACCACCCGCAGGACGTTGCGCCCCGGCAGCAGCTCCGCGAGGGCGATGCGGGAGTCCCGGAAGACCTCGGCGGGATCGAGGGAGTCGCCGTTCAGCGTCACCTCGTGGACCGTCGGCGCCACCAGGTCGATGAAGGACGCGCCGCCGCCCTCGGCGACGTCGAAGCGCACCGTGGTCGCGGACCGGTAGGTGCCGCCCTCCTGCGCGCCGGTGAGGTCGAGATCGATCTCGTACGAGTCAACGGTCAGCAGCGTCGCCCGCTGCCGCGCCTCTTCGCGAGTCAGGTTTGTGCCAGGCACGCGGTCATCTCCTCGTTATGTGTGGGTTGCGTCATCCTTCCACGTGATCCGCGCCGGGCGCGATGTCCGTTTCCCGCCGGTGCCCGGCTTCCGCGCGCGCGAGCCTGGGGCCATGAACGGCTACACCGCACACCCCATCCCCGCGGCCACCCTCCGGGAACTGCGCCTCGCCGACGACGCGGGCCGCACCCCCGCACCCGTGACCGACGACGAGGGCGGCGCGCCCCTGCGCTGCTGCCTGCGCCACAGCCGGGCCGGCGAGAGGATCACGCTGGTCTCCTACGCCCCGCTGCGCCGCTGGGCGGCGAGGACGGGCGCCGACCCGGGCGCCTACGACGAACAGGGCCCGGTCTTCGTGCACGCCGAGGAGTGCCCGGGGCCGGACACGGACCGCCTCCCCTTCACCGGCTCGCACCGCATCGTGCGCCGCTACTCCGCCGACGGGCACATCCTGGGCGGGCGGCTGATCGGGGACCCCGGCGCCTTCCCGTACGCCCTTCGGGAAGCACTCGGCGACCCGGCGGTGGCGTTCGTGCACGTCCGGGCCGTCGAGTACGGCTGCTTCCTCTACGAGGTGCGCCGGGACTGATCCGGTCCGCCTCAGCCGTCCGCCCCGACCCG
The DNA here is from genome assembly GCF_004364245.1 of Streptomyces sp. BK208. Classification (GTDB taxonomy): domain Bacteria; phylum Actinomycetota; class Actinomycetes; order Streptomycetales; family Streptomycetaceae; genus Streptomyces. Next base: position 436,197 of record NZ_SOAV01000002.1, read on the forward strand.
CCGACGGCCGATCGTCACACGACCGGAACGACCGGAACGACCGGAACGACCGGCACGGCCGCCGGGGCGGACGGTCGTCCTCCGCGACGAGGGGGCGCGCACGAAGAAGGGCGGCCACCCCTGCCGGGTGACCGCCCTGAGGAAGCGCGCCGTCCTAGGGGGCGGTCAGCTCCGCCGCCACCAGCTCCGCGATCTGCACCGCGTTCAGGGCCGCGCCCTTGCGCAGGTTGTCGTTGGAGACGAACAGGGCGAGGCCGTTGTCCACGGTCTCGTCCTGGCGGATGCGGCCCACGTACGACGGGTCCTGACCGGCCGCCTCCAGCGGCGTCGGGACCTCCGTGAGCGCGACGCCGGGGGCGCCGGCCAGCAGCTCCTTGGCGCGCGCCACGCTGATCGGGCGGGCGAAACGGGCGTTGATCTGCAGGGAGTGGCCGCTGAAGACGGGCACGCGCACGCAGGTGCCGGACACCTTCAGCTCCGGGATCTCCAGGATCTTGCGGGACTCGTTGCGGAGCTTCTGCTCCTCGTCCGTCTCGTGCAGACCGTCGTCGACGAGGGAACCGGCCATCGGCAGCACGTTGTACGCGATCGGCGCCACGTACTTCTCCGGCTTCGGGAACTCGACGGCCGAACCGTCGTGGGTCAGCTTGGGGGCGTCCGCGCCGACCTTCTGGACCTGCTCGAACAGCTCGTCCACGCCGGCCAGGCCGGAGCCCGACACCGCCTGGTAGGTGGCGACGACGAGAGCCTCCAGGCCCGCCTCCGCGTGCAGCGGGCGCAGCACCGGCATCGCGGCCATCGTGGTGCAGTTCGGGTTGGCGATGATGCCCTTCGGACGGTCGGCGACCGCGTGCGGGTTCACCTCGGAGACCACCAGCGGGACCTCGGGGTCACGGCGCCAGGCGGAGGAGTTGTCGATCACGACGGGGCCCTGCGAGGCGACCTTTTCGGCCAGTGCCTTGGAGGTGGCGCCGCCCGCCGAGAACAGCACGATGTCGAGGCCGGAGTAGTCGGCGGTGGCCGCGTCCTCCACCGTCACGCCGTCCAGCTCCTTGCCGGCGCTGCGCGCCGAGGCGAACAGGCGCAGCTCGGTGACCGGGAAGTTCCGCTCCGTGAGGATCCTGCGCATGACCGTGCCCACCTGACCGGTGGCTCCGACGATTCCGACCCTCACGGTGACTCCTTCTCCGTCTGTGCGCGTGTCTTCACGCGCGCTTTGCTCGGCCGAGACTTTTCCATCATGGGGCGAAGTCCGGCCCGCCTGTCCAATCCTTTGCGCGGTGTGCCCGCACTCCGGAACGCGGCTGCTCGGACAGTGGGTGTGGTCCTTGCGCACGAACCCCGGCTGAGCTGCAGAAATTCCGTCGCCCGGCCCGCGCGCCGCAAGCTGTGCTGTTCCGCCCCTGCCCATCCCTTCCCGCCCCATACGGCGATGTGACGTACGCCTCGCGCCGAGAGGAGGCCGCCCGGGCGAACGTTTCGGGCCGCTCGCGCGTCGTAGGGGAAACGTGCCCGGGGGAGGGGTGGCTTTGCTGCGCAGAAGGGCCCGCCGCGGCCAGGGGGACGACGTGCGCGACGACCCCCTGGACGCGGCACAGGAACGCCGGGTGCGGGCGGTGCTCGCGCTGGGCGGGGTGCCGCAGGCGGACCTGCCGGACGGGGTGCAGCAGGTCCGCCTGCGGCTGCTGGAGCGGACGGCCAGTGGCCGCGAGGCTCCGCGCGACGTGTCCGCGTGGGCGGCCGTGGTCGCCTCGAACCTGGCCATGGACTGGCACCGGGCCAGGCGCCGGCAGGACCGGCTCGGCGAGCGCCTGGCCGGGCTGCGCCAGACGGAGCACCCCGGCGACGAGGACAGCAGCGTCCTGTCCCTCGCCGTCGCCCAGGGCCTGGACGAGTTGCCGGACGCCCAGCGCCAGGTCCTCGTCCTGCGCTTCTACGCCGACCTGCCGGTGCGCGGCATCGCCGAGGAGCTGGGCATCCCCGAGGGCACGGTCAAGAGCAGGCTGCACACGGCGGTACGGGCCCTGCGCGCCCGCCTGCACGAGGACGAGGTGGTGTGAGATGGCCGCCGAACAGCACCCCGGTGGGTACGACGCGCTGATGGCGGCCGTGACGGGCGGGCCGCCGCCGCCCGACGCGGGCGCCGACGCCCGGGCCGCGTACCGGTCGGCGGCGGCCGACGTGGCGCTGCTGCGCGAGCAACTGCACCTGCTCGGCGACGCCCTGGGCGACGCCGTGCCGGAAGAGCGGGCTCCGGCTCCCGTCCGGGCTCCGGCACCGCGCCGCCGCCCCTTCCGCCTCGCCCCGGGCGTCCTGGCGGCGGCCTGCGCGGGGGTGGTCGTCGCGGGCCTCGGCTGGCTGGTGGTGCAGGGCGCGGGCGGTACGGCCCAGGACACGGCGGGCGGCAGCGCGGCCGACAAGGCCGTGACCCGCCCGCAGAGCCCGCCCGCGGGCGGGGAGGACGCCGGCGTCTTCGGCAGCCCCGGCTACCTCGCCTGCGCCCGTCTGGTCGCCGAGGGCACCGTGACCCGCGCCGAGCCGGTACCCGGCGCCGCCCGGCACCGGATCACGCTCCGGGTGACCCGGGCGTACGGGCCCGGTGCGAGCGCGGGGCCGGAGGGGAGCCCCGGGCCGACGGCGACGTTCGCCCTGGACGACGGCCTCGCCCGGCTCGTCCCCGGCGACCGGGTCCTGGTCGGCGTCCCGCGCGACCGTCCCACCGCCGACACGGTGATCACCGGCGACCGGGAGATCACCGCCGCCCGCGCCCGGCTCACCGCCTCCCCCGCCACGCCGCGCCCCCTCACCTGCGACTGACCGCACCGGACCACCCGGAAGGGCGGGCACCCGAACCGGCGTGCCCGCCCTCGCGTGCCGGGTCCCGGCACGGTCCTCCCCGTCGGTACTACCGGGGCAGTACCACGACGTACGCCGCGGGTTCCCGGTCGCCGGCGGCCATCAGCGCCGTCCGGACGATGACGGCCTGGTGCTCCGGGCAGTCGCGCAGCTTGCGCGGGGTGAGGTGCACGACCGTGATGCCGAGCCGTTCCAGGTGCTCGCGCTTGCGGGCGTGCTCCGCCCAGTCGGCGTCGTCCTCCTGCGTGCGGTGCGCCCGGGTGTCCAGCTCCAGGGCCACCGCCTGCTCGGGCCAGAAGGCGTCCACCCCGCCCAGGTGGGGGCCGCCCGGCAGCCGCAGGTCGACGTTCCAGACCGGCTCCGGCAGGGAGTGCTCGCGCACCATCCGGTACAGGCGCTGCTCGGCCAGTGCCCGCCCCTCGGCGACCAGCGAGTCCACGGCGTCCACCACGTGCGGGCGGCTGAGCAGCCGGGCCCGGTTCAGCTCCCGTACCACCGCGGCCGGCTCGCAGTGCCCGCCGCGCACCGCCTCCGTCAGCAGCCGGCGCACGGTCGCCGGATCGGTCAACTCCGCCACCGCGTCCGCCAGGGCCCGCGCCACCGGGGCCACCGGGACTCCGGTCAGCTCCACGGCGGTCGGCAGCGCGGCCGTGCGGACGATGCGCGCGCAGCCCGTCGTGCGCAGCCGGCGCAGCCGCGGCACCAGGACGTCGATGAGGTCCAGGGACGGCAGCGGGGGAGCGCCGGAGAAGCCGTGCAGCGTCAGCGCGGCCAGACCCGTGATCATCGCCTCCGCGTAGGCGGGCACGGGCGGGTGCCCCCCGCCCGGCTGGAGGGGCACCGAGACGCTCGCTCCCGGCCCCGCGCCGGACGCCGTGCCGCAGGCACGGTCCCGCGCCGCGTACAGCAGCACCGCGTGCAGGCGCTCCTCGCTGGTCGGCGGGCCCGGGTGCAGCAGGACGACGTTCGGCAGGAGCTGCTGCCAGGGCCCGCCGGGCCGGCACTGCTCGTTGGTCTCCGCGGCCGAGACGCCGTGCGCCCGGAGCTGGGCCGCCGTCATCAGCGGGCGCCGGCCCTCGGCCAGGTGGTGCAGCGGGCGGGGGCGGGGGGAGAGCGGGGTGTTGTGCGTCATGACCGGCAATTTCCCGTGCCGCGACCGCCTCTTAACCGCTGTTACACGTCCATCGCCGAACCGGGACAAGCCCGGACTAAAGGACGGGTGTTCGGATGCCGAAAACCCCTGGTCCGAAAGGGTCGGACCAGGGGTTACGGCCACAGTGCACGCATCGTGTAACGATGACTCAGCGCCCAATCATTGGCCAATGATCGGGGGTTCCGGGCAGCGGGCTAGCGGCCGGCCGCCGCGCCGTCGCACGCCTGGGCCCGCAGCGCCCGCGCCAGGTCGTCCCGCGCCTCCAGCACCAGCCGGCGCAGCGCCGGGGCCGCGTCCCGGTGCGCCGACAGCCACGCGTCGGTCGCGTCCAGCGTCTCCCGGGAGTCCCGCAGGGACGGGAACAGACCCCGGACCACGTCCATCCCGATCTGGATGGACCGCTCGGCCCACAGCCGCTCGATCGCCGCGAAGTACTTCTCGGTGTACGGCGCGAGCAGCTCCCGCTGCGAGGGCTGCGCGAAGCCCGCGATGGTCGCCTCCACCAGGGCGTTGGACAGCTTGTCCGACTCGACGACCTGCGCCCAGGCCTGCGCCTTGACCACGTCCGACGGCCGCGAGGCCAGGCAGCGCACCTGGTGCCGCTTGCCGGAGGCCGTGTCGTCGCGGACCAGTTCGGCCGCCAGGTCGCCCTCGTCGGCGGCACCGTGGGACGCGAGCGGCGCGAGGAACACCCAGCGCAGCTCCTGGTCCACGTCCAGCCCGTCGATCTTCTCGGTGCCCTCCAGCAGCCCCCTCAGCAGTGCCAGGTCCGCCTCCCCGGACGCCACCGACGCGAAGAACCGCGCCCACGCCAGCTGCTGCTCGCTGCCCGGCGCCGCGTCCCGCAGCTCGCGCAGCGCACCCTCGGCGAGCAGCCGGCCGCCCGTCTCCCGCCAGTCGGGGGCGGCGTAGTGCACCAGCGCCGAACCGGTCCAGGCGTGCAGCATCTGGAGCACGCCGATCTCCGACTCGCGCCCCGCGAACCGCAGCACCAGCTCCGCGAAGTCCCGCGCCGGCAGCAGCGCGTCCCGCGTCATGTTCCACAGCGCCGACCAGCACAGGGCACGGGCCAGCGGGTCGGTCAGCGCGCCCAGGTGCTCGCGCAGCGTGGCCAGCGAGGTGTCGTCGAAGCGCGTCTTGCAGTACGTGAGGTCGTCGTCGTTGACCAGGACCAGCTCCGGCGCCTCGGCGCCGGCCAGCTCCGCCACCACCGTGCGCGGCCCCTCGACGTCCACCTCGGCACGCGCGTACCGCTCCAGGGCGCCCTCGGCCGTACGCCGGTACAGGCCGACCGCGACCCGGTGCGGGCGCAGTTCGGGGTGCGACTCCGCGGCCTCCTGCACCACGGCCAGCTCGTCGACCGTGCCCGCCCCGTCCAGCAGCACCTGCGGGGTCAGCGCGTTGACACCGGCCGTCTGGAGCCAGGACCGGGACCAGGCCGCCATGTCGCGCCCGCTGGTCTCCTCCAGGACCGACAGCAGATCACCGAGCCGGGTGTTGCCGTACGCGTGCCGCTTGAAGTAGCGGCGGGCGCCCTCCAGGAACGCGTCCTGCCCGACGTACGCCACCAGCTGCTTCAGCGCCGAGGCGCCCTTGGCGTAGGTGATGCCGTCGAAGTTGAGCTTGGCGTCCTCCAGGTCGCGGATGTCGGCGGTGATCGGGTGCGTGGAGGGGAGCTGGTCGGCGCGGTAGGCCCACGCCTTGCGGCGGTTGGCGAAGGTGATCCAGGCATCCTTGAACCGGGTCGCGCCCACGTTGGCGAACGCACCCATGAAGTCGGCGAAGGACTCCTTCAGCCACAGGTCGTCCCACCACTCCATGGTGACCAGGTCGCCGAACCACATGTGGGCCATCTCGTGCAGGATCGTGTTGGCCCGGCCCTCGTACGACGCCCGCGTCACCTTCCCGCGGAAGATGTACTCCTCCCGGAAGGTCACCATCCCCGGGTTCTCCATCGCGCCGAGGTTGTACTCCGGCACGAACGCCTGGTCGTACTTCCCGAAGGGGTAGGGGAAGTCGAAGTGGTCGTGGAAGAAGTCCAGGCCCTGCTTGGTGATCAGGAAGACGTCGTCGGCGTCGAAGTGCGGGGCGAGACCCTTGCGGCACAGGGCACCGAGCGGGATCTCCAGCCGCGTACCGTCCTCGGACACGCGTTCGTAGGAGTCCGTGACGTAGTGGTAGGGCCCCGCGACCACGCACGTGATGTACGTCGAGATCGGCTTCGTCTCCGCGAACCGCCACACCCCGTCGACGCGTTCGCCCGCGCCGTTGGACCACACCGTCCACTCCTCGGGCGCGCGCACCTCGAAGCGGAAGGGCGCCTTGAGGTCGGGCTGCTCGAAGTTCGCGAACACCCGGCGCGAGTCGGCCGGCTCGTACTGGGTGTACAGGTACACCTCGCCGTCCTCGGGGTCGACGAAGCGGTGCATGCCCTCGCCGGTGCGGGAGTACGCGCACTGGGCGTCGACCACCAGCTCGTTGTCGGCGGCCAGGTCCTCCAGGGCGATCCGGGAGCCGTCGAAGACCTCGCTCGGGTCGAGGTCGCGCCCGTTCAGGGAGACGGCGGTGACGCTGGGCGCGATCAGGTCGGCGAAGCTGCTCGCGCCCGGCTCGTTGCAGCGGAAGCGGATCGTGGTCACGGACCGGAACGTGCGCGGGCCCTCACCCTGTGCGTCACCGGTGGCGGAGCGCACGTCGAGGGACACCTCGTACCCGTCGACGGACAGCAGAGCGGCCCGCTCCCGGGCCTCGTCGCGGGACAGATTCTCACCGGGCACGGGCGGCACTCCTCGGATGGTGTTCGATGGACGGCTGGTGTTCCGTGGTGTTCAGCATGCGGACAGCACCGATCCTGCCATGCGCCCCTGACGCGCGGCAGCCGGGAATGGACGGGCCCACCCGTCGGTTGGCCGGTAGGACGCCTGCCCGCGCCGCCTCACGAGGAGAGACATGTCGGAGAAGACGCCCGTCGACTTCTGGTTCGACCCGCTGTGCCCCTGGGCCTGGATGACCTCGCGCTGGGTCCTGGAGGTGGAGAAGGTCAGGGACATCGAGGTCCGCTGGCACGTGATGAGCCTCGCCGTCCTCAACGAGGACAAGCTCGACGAGCTGCCCGCCGAGTACCGGGAGATGCTCGAGGTCAAGGCGTGGGGCCCGGTGCGCGTCGTGATCGCCGCGCAGGAGGAGCACGGCGCCGACGTGCTCGGCGACCTCTACACGGCGCTCGGCACCCGCATCCACAACCAGGAGGAGGGCCCGGGCCGGGAGACGGTCGCCGCCGCCCTGAAGGACGCCGGCCTGCCCGAGTCCCTCATGGACCACTGGGACGGCACCCCCTACGAGCCCCAGCTGCGCGCCTCCCACAAGGAGGGCATCGACAAGGTCGGCCAGGAGGTCGGCACCCCGGTCATCGCCGTGCCCGGCGCCGACGGCGAGCAGCTCGCCTTCTTCGGCCCGGTCGTCACTCCCGCCCCCAAGGGCGAGGACGCCGCCAGGCTCTGGGACGGCACCCTCGCCGTGGCCTCCGTGCCGGGCTTCTACGAGATCAAGCGGACCCGCACCAAGGGCCCCGACTTCAGCAACCTCTGACCCGGCCGCCCGGCCGCCGGCGCCCCCTCTCCGGGACGCGGGCGGCCGGGACCGGCGGTCAGTCCTCCTCGGGCAGGGTCGCGCCGACCCACCACCGGTCCTTGCGCTGGATCCGGCGGCAGCCGTTGTACGTGCAGCGGTGGTAGGCCCGGGCGACGAAGACCTCCCCCGCCGGCAGCTCGCCGAGCGCCCGCCGCGCCGCCGCCTTCTCCGCGTCCCCCTCCAGCTCCCGGAACTCGTGCATCGTGTCTCCGCAGTTCGGACACCGTACGTACGCCATGAGCGCCTCCTCGGGTGAACGGGGGGTCATTTCCCCGTGAGGAGGCGCTCCACCCCTGCGCGCACAGGGGACGTGCCGGGTCCGCCGTTACGCGGCGACCGGGGTGTAGTGCGAGGCGTCCCCCTCGATCGACCAGCTCTCCTTGCCCTCGATGCCCACCGGCACGGGACCTGCCAGCGTCACCCGGTGCAGCCGGCGCGGCAGGTCGTCGTAGTTGTCGACGGCGTAGTGCTGGGTGATGCGGTTGTCGAACAGCACCAGCTGGTTCTCCGACCAGCGGTGGCGCAGCACGTTCTCCGGGCGGGTGACGTAGGACTGGAGCAGGTCGAGCAGCTTGCGCGACTCGCCCGCCGACAGGCCCACGATCCGCTGCGCGAACCCGCCGATGAACAGGCCCCGCTCGCCGGTCAGCGGGTGGACGCGCACCACGGGGTGCGCCGTGCGGTACGCGATCGAGGTGAACCGGGACCGGTGCGCGGCCTTCTCCGCGTCGATGTCCTCGTCGGCCACCGCGTAGTCGTAGTCGTTGGTGTGCTCAGCCCACAGGTTGTCGGCCAGCAGCCGCAGCGGCTGGGGCAGGTCGCGGTAGGCGCCCGCCGAGGACGCGATCAGGGTCTCGCCGCCGTACGGCGGGACCGTCAGGCTGCGCAGCGAGGTGGCCTGCGGCGGGTTGAGGACGAACGTGACGTCGGTGTGCCAGTGGTTGGCACGGCCCCGCTCGCTGTCCACCGGCAGCACGTTCGGGGCGCCGTCGACCGCGCCCACGGTGGGGTGGGCGGTGGTGAGTTCCCCGAAGCCGCGCACGAAGGCCTGCTGGCCCTCGTCGTCGAGGTCCACGTCGTCGAAGACCAGCGCCTTGTGCTCGGCCAGGGCGGCTCCCAGCGCGGTGACGGTCGCCTCGTCCAGGGGCCGGGAGATGTCGACACCGGACACCTTCGCACCGATACGGGAAGTGATCCTGGTGATCCGCAGATCGCTCATGCCGGTTCCTCTCTCAGATACGGGTGAGTGCGGCCGTCGCCCCGGCGGGGACCGGGACCGGGTCCGGTTCCGGGGCGTCGGTGACGTACTGGTTGCGGGGCCGGGGCAGGCCGTAGCGCTCGCGCAGGGTCTGCCGGGGCCCGTACGCGGTGCGCAGCAGACCGCGCTCGCGCAGGATCGGGACGACGTGGTCCACGAAGGTCTCCAGGCCCGAGGGCAGGACCGGCGGCATGATGTTGAAGCCGTCGGCCGCACCCCGCGTGAACCACGTCTCGATCTGGTCGGCCACCTGCTCCGGTGTCCCGGTGAAGGTCAGGTGGCCGCGTCCGCCGCCGAGCCGCCCGATCAGCTGCCGCACGGTCAGGCTCTCGCGCCGGGCCAGCTCCACGATCAGCGTGTAGCGGCTCTTGGCGCCCTCGATGGCGCTCTCGGGCGGCAGGTCGTCCGGCAGCGGCCCGTCCAGGTCCAGGGTGCCGGGCTCCAGCCGCAGCAGGTCCTCCAGGCGCCGCACGCCGTGCGTGTGCACGATGTGGTCCTCCAGGACCTGTTCCGCGGCGCGCGCCTCCGCCTCGGTGGACCCGATCACCGGGACGATGCCCGGCAGTACCTTGAGGTGCTCCGGATCCCGCCCCGCGAGCCGGGTGCGGCTCTTGATGTCGGCGTAGAAGGAGCGCGCGTCCTCGATGGTCTGCTGCGCGGTGAACACCGCCTCCGCGTACCGGGCAGCGAACACCTTGCCGTCCGTCGAGGACCCGGCCTGCACCAGCAGCGGGTAGCCCTGCGGAGTGCGGGGCACGTTGAGCGCGCCCTCGACGCTGAAGTACGTCCCCTTGTGCCGCGGCGGATGGATGCGGGCGTCGTCGCCCCACACGCCGGCCGCCTTGTCGGCGAGGATCGCGTCGTCCTCCCAGCTGTCCCACAGCTTCAGTGCCACGTCCACGAACTCGGCGGCGCGTGCGTAGCGTTCGGCGTGCGCGGGCTCGGCGTCGAGACCGAAGTTGCGGGCCGCCTCGGCCCCCGCCGTGGTGACGATGTTCCAGCCCGCCCGGCCGCCGCTGAGGATGTCCAGCGAGGCGAACTTGCGGGCCAGGTTGTAGGGCGAGTTGTAGGACGTGGACGCCGTCGCGATCAGGCCGATGTGCTCGGTCGCCGTGGCCAGCGCGGTGAGCAGGGTGAGCGGTTCCAGCGCGCCGGCCGGCCGCTGCGCCAGGTTGCTCCACAACTGCGGGCCGTCGGCCAGGAACAGCGAGTCGAACGTGCCCCGCTCGGCGGTCCGGGCCAGGTTCACGTAGTGCGCGAGACTCACGTGCGCGTACGGGTCGCTCTCCGGCAGCCGCCACGACGCCTCGTGGTGGCCGGTGTTCATCAAGAACGCGTTCAGGTGCAGCCGGCGGGTCATCAGTGGTCCTCCGTCACGCCGAGGGCGGCCAGCAGCCGCTCCCGGTACTCGCCCAGCAGCGGCTCCCGGTAGGAGCGCGGATGAGGTCGGTCGATGGTCAGGTCGAGGCCGATACGGCCGTTGTCCAGCACCAGCACCCGGTCGGCGAGCACGATCGCCTCGTCGACGTCGTGGGTGACCAGCAGCACCGTGGGGCGGTGGCGCTCCCACAGCTCCCGCAGCAGGTGGTGCATCCGGATCCGGGTCAGCGCGTCCAGCGCGCCGAACGGCTCGTCGGCGAGCAGCAGTTGCGGCTCCCGTACCAGGGCCCGGGCCAGCGCCGCCCGCTGCGCCTCACCGCCGGACAGCTCGCCGGGCCAGGCGCGTTCGCGGCCCGCGAGCCCCACCTCGGCCAGGGCGGCCCGGCCGCGCTCGGCGGCCTCCTTGCCCTCCGTGCCGAGCAGCACGTTGTCCAGCACCCGGGACCAGGGCAGCAGCCGGGAGTCCTGGAAGACCACCGACACCCGCTCGGGCGCGGACAGCCGTCCCTCGCCCTCGACACCGTGGTCGAGGCCGGCCACGGCCCGCAGCAGCGTGCTCTTGCCGGAGCCGCTGTGCCCGAGGAGCGCCGTGAACTGGCCCGCGGGCAGTTCCAGATCGATGCCGTCGAGCACCGTACGGCCCTTGAACGACCTGGTCAGTCCGTGCAGCCGGACGGCCGGACGGCTCAGTTGCTCAGTGTGCGTCGCCACGACAGCACCCTCCGCTCGATCAGACGGACCACGCTGTCGGAGACCAGACCGAAGACGCCGTAGATCAGCAGGCCGACGAGGATCACGTCCGTCTGGCCGTAGTTCTGGGCCTGGAACATCATGTAGCCGAGACCGCTGGTGGCGTTGATCTGCTCCAGCACCACCAGACCCAGCCAGGAGCCGGTCACGCTGAGCCGGAGTCCCACGAAGAAGCCGGGCAGCGAGCCGGGCACGACCACCCGGCGGATGAACCGCAGCCGGGACAGCCCCTGCACCTCGGCCAGTTCGACGTAGCGGCTGTCGATGCCGGACAGCGCGGCATGGGTGTTCAGGTACATCGGGATGTACACGACGATCGCGATGATGGCGATCTTGAAGGTCTCCCCGATGCCCAGCCACAGGATGAACAGCGGGATCAGACCCAGGGTCGGTATCGCCCGGTTGAGCTGCACCGTTCCGTCGATCAGCGCCTCGCCGACGCGGCTGAGGCCCGAGGCCAGCGCCAGCACCACCCCGGCGCCGAGCCCGATGGCGAACCCGATCGCCGCCCGGCGCAGCGAGGTGACGACGTCGGTGGCGAGCGTCCCGTCCGACCACAGCCGCCAGGCGGTCTCGGCCACCGTCCAGGGCGCCGGTATCGCGCCGGGATCCAGGGTGCCGGCGGCGGACGCGGTGGTCCACAGCACGACGACCAGCAGCGGCCCGGTGAGCCGGGCGGCCGGCCACCGCTTCCCCGGGGACAGCCGCCGGCGCCTGCGCACCTGGGGGCCGTCCTGCTCCACGGTGACCGCGCTCTGGGCGGCCGTCAGGGTCGTCACGGCGCTCACCTCCGGTACTCCGCCGTCACGGCGCGCGCCGCGATGGCCTCGAAGCGACGGTCGAAGAGCTGCTTCACGTCGAACTTCTTCACGAAGCCGCCCTCCGCCAGCAGGTCGGCCGTCTCCTGCTCCCACGCGATCGCCTCGTCCCAGCTCGGCGGGAACAGCGGTTTGTTGGCCAGCTCGGTGACGGCCTCGGCCTGCGCGAGGGTCAGGTTCTGCGTCTTGACGTAGAACTCCCGGTTCCATGCGTCCGGGTGCTCCCACGTCCACACCAGGCCCTTGGCCCACTGCGGGATGTAGGCGGCGACGGCGGCCGCCTTCGCGCGGTCGTTCAGGACGGACTGCGGCGCCCACAGCAGGCTGAGCAGGTCCACCACGTCGGTCGCGATGGTGCGCGCGCCCTTGGAGCCGTACTGCTTCAGATAGGCGGGCGCCTGGCTGTTGCCGAGCGGGGCGACGTCCACCTGGCCGGACTGGAGCGCGGTCAGGAACTGGTTGCTGGTCAGCGGCACCAGGTCCACGTCGTCGTAGGCGAGCCCCGCCTCCTTGAGCGCCCGCAGCAGCACCACGCCCTGCGCCTGGCCCTGCGAGAAGGCCAGCTTCTTGCCCTCGAAATCCTTGATGCCGCGGATGTCGCTGCCGGGTTTCGTCGCGAACAGGTAGTTGGGCCTGCGGGTGACGTTGATCGCGACGATCTTCGCGTCGAAACCCTGGTAGTACGCCTGGATCGGCGGAATACCCGCGTTGTTGGCGAGGTCCAGGGACTTCGCCCGGAACGCGTTGATGACATCGGGTCCCGCACCTATGTTCAGCCAGTCCGACACCGTGAAGGGAACCTTCAGCCGGGCCAGTTCGAACTGGAGCTGCTGGGTGTCCTGATAGGAGGCGATCTTCAGGCTGGTGCCCTCGGGCACCTTGGTGGCCAGCGGAGCGGTGGCGGCCCCCTTCGTCTCGGCGGCTGCACTGCCGTTCGCGCAGCCGCTGAGCCCGGCGACGGCGGCCGAGGCGCCGACGACCGAGGTGAGGAACAAGCGGCGGTCAATGCCTGTGACAGGCGGTGCGGACATGGGAGAACTCCCTGAATTCATACGGGCGGCACGCGCCGGAACACGGCGCGAGGGCAGCCGGGAAGGCATCACGGGGTGGAACGGGCGAAGTGGAGTGGGGCATGCGGAATTCCGGCCCGGGGAAGTGCGGGAGAAAGGGGAATTCACGCAGCGGGATACGCGCTCCGGGCGCGCCGGGGCGTCAGCAACAGAAGGTGCGACAGCTCATGAGGTGAATGCTTCCGGTCGACGGTGATCCGTGTCAACATTCCGAGGCGCTGAATTAATTAGCCTCAGGTGAAGCGCCCAACGGGTCCCGGTACAGCACGTCCAGGACGACCGAGCCACCGGCGACGGCCAGCACGGAATCGGGGAAACTCGTCGGGAAGACGTGCGCCGCGCGTTCCGTGCCGACCGCCTCCCGCAGCGCGGCCAGGCAGTCCGTACGGTGCATGGCGCCGATCTCGGTGACCACCACCGTCTCCGGGTTGAGCACGTCCGCCAGCAGCCCCGCCGCCCGCCCGGTCGCCCGGGACCGCTCCAGCAGCAGCGCGGCGGCCACCGGGTCACCGGCGTCCGCGGCGGCGAGCACGTGCCGTGGATTGTGCCCGTCCGTGACCCCGGCCGCGCGGGCCCGGCGGCACAGGGTCCGCTCGCTCAACTCCGCCTGGAGGCAGCCGGTCCGCCCGCAGGCGCACGGCTCGCTGCCGCCCGGCACCGGCAGGTGGGCGATCGCGCCCGCCTGCGAACGCGGCCCGTGGTGCACCTCGTCGTGCGTGGCGAAGGCCGCGTCGACCACGTTGCCGGCGAACAGGTGCAGCACGCTCCCGCTGCCCCGCGCCCGCCCGAACAGCCGCTCCCCGTTGACCAGCGCCCGTGCGTGACCGTCGACGTGAACGGGCAGCCCGGTGTGCGCCTCGAGCACCTCCCGCACCGGCACGTCCCGCCAGTCCAGCAGTCCGTGCTCGACGACCACGCCGGAGTCCCGGTCGACCCAGCCGCCGGCCGCGACGCCCACCCCGAGCGGCCGGGCGTCGCGCCGCTCGGCGAGCATCCCGGCCAGCGCCTTCGCCGCGCGGGGCAGCACCCACCGGGGATCGGTGTGCTCGTGCCGCAACTCCCGCTGCCGCACCACCCGGCCGCGCAGATCGAGCAGCGCCACGGTGGTGTAGGGGACGGCCACGTGCAGCCCGCCGACCACGAACCGCGAGTCGTCGAGGTCCAGGGGCACGTGCGGGCGGCCCACCCCCTTCGGCCGGGGCGGCTCGGCCTCGCGCACCAGCCCGAGCCGGGTGAAGCGGGCGCAGTAGTCCGTCACCGACGCCGGGGACAGCCCGGTCAGCCGGGCGATGGTGCTGCGCGCCACGGGCCCGTGCTCCAGCACGGAGCGCAGGACGACGCCGGCGGTGGCCCGCCGCCGGTCGCGGTCGGCGCCGCGTGGAACGGGGGAAGGGGTCAGGGTTGCCGTGGTACGGGGCATGGGGATGGGTCTCCTCCGGAACGGGTCCGACACTGCGCCGTCTGAACGGGTCGAGGCGCGCGGGGCCCACCCCGCCTGCCTCACGGTTCTGTTGACTCGTGGGCCGGGGGCATCCGGTGTCGTGGTGCCCCGTCAGCTCACGCGAGGACGGCGACAGGTGGCAGTGCCCTGGCGTCGCAGGTCGACATAGCGACGCGACGTGAAGTTCCGGGCCTGGGCAACCATGTGTTCGAAGCTAGCGCAACGGCCCCGCCCTGCCCAGGAGGCGACCGACGGGCGAGACGGAGGGCGCCGACGGATGAGACGGAAGAGCCCCCGCGAGTCACGTCCTCGCGGGGGCCTTCCTCATTCCGCCCGCCTGGTGAAGGGTGAGAAGACGATCACGAGGCGGGGCGACCGGGGGCCGCTGCGCACGGCGCGGGCAACGGATCGCCGGCACGAACCGGGATCCCGTCCGCCTTATTGCACAGCACTTGCAAGTGCACGTTATCAGCAATAGGTCCGGAAGGGTGGACGGGCGTGCCGACGGACGGCGAAGGGCCCCCGCACGGGACTCGTGCGGGGGCCCTCCGGAGAGAACCGGCGGCGCCGGGCTAGGGGGTCGTTTGGATCTTGCCGCGGTCGCCTGGTCTGGCGGGGACCGCCGGCCGGAGCCGGCCTGATCCAAACGGCACCCCCTAGCCGCGGGCCGCGGTCCGCCGCTGGCGGGCGTAGCCGACGGCGGCCAGGAACAGCGTCATCCCGCCCGTCGAGTACAGCTGCACCCGCGTGTCCGGCTCGCGGGCCATCAGCACGAACACCGCGGCCATGCCCGCCAGCGCCACCCAGGTCAGCCACGGGAAGCCCCACATGCGCACGACCAGCTTCTCGGGCGCCTCCCGCTCCAGACGGCGCCGCAGCCGCAGCTGCGAGGCGGCGATGAAGATCCAGACGACCAGGATGACCGCGCCGATCATGTTCAGCAGCCAGGAGAAGACGTCGTCCGGCCGCCAGTAGCTGAGCAGCACGCAGCCGAAGCCGAAGAGGGACGAGACCAGCACCGCGATCCGCGGCACCCCGCCCGAGACCCGGCCCAGTGCCTTCGGGCCCTGCCCGCGCTCCACCAGCGAGTAGCCGATGCGGGAGGCGCCGTAGATGTTGGCGTTCATCGCGCTCAGCAGCGCGACCAGGACCACGACGTTCATGAGCTGGCCCGCGCCGGGGATGCCCAGCTCGTCGAGGGCGGCCACGTACGGGCCCTTCTCGACGACCTCGGGGGAGTCCCACGGGACCAGGGTCACGATGACCGCCATCGAGCCGATGTAGAACAGCGCGATGCGCCACATCGCCGTCCGGACGGCGCTCGCCACGCCCTGGACCGGGTTCTCCGACTCGGCCGCCGCGATGGTCACCGTCTCCAGGCCGCCGTAGGCGAACACCGAGGCGAGCAGGCCGATGATCAGGCCGTTGCCGCCGTGGG
Organism: Streptomyces sp. BK208; assembly: GCF_004364245.1. Lineage (GTDB taxonomy): Bacteria > Actinomycetota > Actinomycetes > Streptomycetales > Streptomycetaceae > Streptomyces. Next base: position 451,991 of record NZ_SOAV01000002.1, read on the forward strand.
GCAGGAAGTCGCCCAGATGGGAGGTGCCGGGGGAGTCGGTGCCCGGGAGGACGCCGCAGATCGCCAGCACGCCCAGCACCAGGAACAGCGAGATCGCGCCGACCTTGAGGGTGGCGAACCAGAACTCGAACTCGCCGAAGTTCTTCACGGCGGCCAGGTTCGTGCCGCAGAACACCACCATGAACAGCGCCACCCACGCCCACTCGGGCGTGCCCGGCAGCCATCCGTGCACGATCTGCGCGGCGCCGATGCCCTCCAGGCCGACGGCCGTGCACAGCAGCACCCAGAACGCCCAGCCGGCGGTGAAACCGGCCCACGGCCCGATCGCCCGCTCGGCGTGCGAGGAGAAGGAGCCGGACGACGGATACGCGGCGGACATCTCGCCCAGCATCCGCATCACCAGCATCACGAGGAGACCGGAGAGGGTGTAGGCGACGACGATCGAGGGCCCGGCGGCGGCGATGCCGGCCCCGGAGCCGACGAACAGGCCCGCGCCGATCACGCCGCCGAGGGCGATCATCGACAGGTGGCGCTGCTTGAGGCCGTGGGAGAGGGAGGCGTCCACCGGCTGCGGGGGCGCCTCGGTGGGGGTGCTGTTGGACATGGAGCGGCTCGTCCGATGCGTGGGGGGCGGGTGGGGACTCGGGCAGGGCAAAAGCGCCCACAGTCTCCGGGCTCACGCTCTCACGCGACACCGGCTGCCCACGATGCGGACGGACCGCATACGGAAGGTGATCATCCGTATACGCCCTCCGGGTGCCGTGACGTCCGCCTCGCCCCCCGGGTGACGGGTGTCACCCGGGGCCACGTGTATCCCGCGTCCTTTGTCGGGAGCCCACCAAGCCGACGCGCGGGCCTTTGTCGAGCACTGCTGGTGATCGGCCCCTGCCGCTGGGATAGCGTCGCGGTGTCCCGACATGTCCACACCACCGCGGAGTCCCCATGAGCACCGCCGCCGTTTCCGCCCGCCGTTCCGGGCAGGTCCTCGCCGACCTCATCCCCTCCTCCCGAGTCCGGGACGTCGCGCTCGTGGCGGGCGGCGCCGTGCTCACCGGCATCGCGGCCCAGATCGCGGTGCCCGTGCCCGGCTCCCCCGTGCCGGTGACCGGCCAGACCTTCGCCGCGCTCCTCGTGGGCACCTCGCTCGGCGCCCGTCGCGGTCTGCTCTCGCTCGCGCTGTACGCCGTGGTCGGCATGGCGGGCGTGCCGTGGTTCGCGGAGGGCGGCTCCGGCACCGCCGCCCCGTCCCTCGGCTACGTCTTCGGCATGCTGCTCGCCGCCACGGCCGTCGGCGCCCTGGCCCGCCGCGGCGCCGACCGCTCGGTGCTGCGCATGGCCGGCACGATGCTGCTCGGCGAGGCGATCATCTACGCCGTCGGCGTGCCGTACCTGGCCCTCGCCGCCGACATGTCCCTCACCGCCGCGATCGCGGCCGGCCTCACCCCGTTCCTGATCGGCGACGCGCTGAAGGCCGCGCTGGCGATGGGCGTCCTGCCCACCGCGTGGAAGCTGGCCGACAGGCGGTAACGCGGGGCCCGAGACCACCGAAGAGGCCCGCCGGGGCGCATCGAGCGTCCCGGCGGGCCTCTTCCGTCTTCTGCGTCGTCCCGGCGACGGCCGGGTCAGCCCTTCTCGCCGACCGCCACGGCCTTCCGCGCGGTGACCCGCTGCTTGACGAAGGCGACGGCGAGGACGATCGCGGCGACGAGCAGCGACAGCAGGACGGTGCTGCGCCCGTCGTGTTCGGTGTCGGTCAGCATGTAGCCGAGCACGAAGACGATGACCGCGGCGGCCGCCCAGGTCAGGTACGGGTACAGCCACATCCGCACCACGAGCTTCTCCGGCGCCTCGGCCTGGATGATCTTCCGCAGGCGCAGCTGCGAGAAGCAGATGGCCAGCCAGACGAAGAGGGCCACGGCACCCGAGGAGTTGAGCAGGAAGAGGAAGACCGTGTCGGGGAACTTGTAGTTGAAGAACACCGCGACGAAGCCGAAGACGACGGACGACAGGATCGCCGTCCGCGGCACCCCGCGCCGGGTGGTGCGGGCGAAGGCCTTCGGCGCGTCGCCGCGCTCACCGAGCGAGAACGCCATGCGGGAGGCCGTGTAGAGCCCGGAGTTCAGGCAGGACAGCACGGACGTCAGCACGATGAAGTTCATGATCTCGCCGGCGTTCGGGATCCCGAGGGAGTCAAGCGCGGCGACGTACGAACCCTGGTCGACGATCGACTGCGCGTCCCAGGGCAGCAGCGTGACCACGACGAAGATGGACCCGAGGTAGAAGACGGCGATGCGCCAGATGATGCTGTTGGTCGCCTTGGTCACGGCCCGCTGCGGGTCCTCGGACTCGCCGGCGGCCAGTGTGGGGATCTCGCTGCCCATGAACGAGAACACGACGAGCAGCACACCGGTGAGGATGGCCCCGGCCCCGTGCGGCAGGAACCCGCCGTGTTCGGTCAGGTTCCCGAGCCCCGCCTGGTCGCTGTCCACGCCGGGCAGCACGCCGAATACGGCCAGCCCGCCGACGACGATGAAGGCGGCGATGGCGACGACCTTGATCCCGGCGAACCAGAACTCGAACTCGCCGTAGGAGCCGACGGAGACGAGGTTGGTGGCGGTCAGCACGAACATCACGATCAGGGCCCAGCCCCACTGGGGCACGGCCGGTATCCAGCCCTCCAGGATCTTGGCCCCGGCCGTGGCCTCCACGGCCAGCACCACGACCCAGAAGAACCAGTACAGCCAGCCGATGGAGAACCCGGCCCAGGGGCCGAGCGCCCGGTCGGCGTGGGCGGAGAAGGATCCGGAGGTCGGGTTGGCGGCCGACATCTCCCCGAGCATCCGCATCACCAGCACCACGAGCGTGCCGACGAGGGCGTACGAGAGAAGGATGCCGGGACCCGCCGTGGCGATCCCGGAACTGGAGCCAACGAACAGCCCGGCCCCGATGACGCCGCCGATGGCGATCATCGAGAGGTGGCGGTTCTTGAGCCCGGCCTGGAGCCCGGACCCGGGTTCTCCGGGCCCGGCGGGCCCGTCCTCGGGCTTGGTCAAGGTCGGCTGCGAAGTCATGGGGAGGTTTCCTTTGCGCCGGTCGAGCACTGTCCCGTACGAGCGGTGTACGAGCCGGACCAGTGAAACGGAGGTGAACAGATCTGGGAACCTTTGAATCCGGATCGTTACTTGAGCTTTCCCTGAGGTTTCAAAGTTTCACGTTGCGTATTCCCCGTCGGCACCCGAAGAGTCCGCCTCCCGGCCCGCGTGTCACACTCGACGCATGCGCGTGTATCTCGGCTCGGACCATGCGGGCTTCGAACTCAAGAACCACCTCGTCGAGTGGCTCAAGGACGCGGGCCACGAGCCCGTCGACTGCGGCCCGCACATCTACGACGCCCAGGACGACTACCCGCCCTTCTGCCTGCGCGCCGCCGAGCGCACGGCCGCGGACCCCGACGCCCTCGGCATCGTGATCGGCGGCTCCGGCAACGGCGAGCAGATCGCGGCGAACAAGGTGAAGGGCGTGCGCGCGGCGCTGGCCTGGAGCGAGGAGACGGCGTCGCTGGGCCGCCAGCACAACAACGCCAACGTCGTCGCGGTCGGCGCCCGCATGCACACGCAGGACGAGGCGACGAAGTTCGTCGAGACCTTCCTCGCCACCCCGTTCTCCGGCGACGAACGCCACATCCGCCGCATCGACATGCTCACCTCCTACGAGACTACGGGCGACCTCCCCCCGGTCCCGCCCCACCACCCCCAGCAGTAGCCCCCCCGACGGGGCCCCGCCGCACCGCGCGCGAGGCCCCCGTAGGACACCGAGGGCGTCACACCCCCTGCGGGACCGACGCCGCGGACTCGCTCTCTCCTCCGGGGACGAACCGGGGCAGCCCCGCACGGAACGACACCCCCCGCCTCCTCCGAAGGCGCCGCAAGCCGGCCACCGGGCCACGCGGTCCACGGCCTCGGCACAGCCCGCAGGCCGCCCGCATGCCCGACACGGCGGAACCACGGCCCCGCCACCGGCCCCAGGCCCACGGTCCGGGCAAGCGGGCCCACGGGTCGGGCGCAGGTCTGCGGGTTGGTGTGTGAGTCCGTTGGTCGGGAACGCGGGCCCACGGGTCGGTCCAGTCCTGCGGGTCGCAACGTGGGCCCGCTGGCGGGAACGCGAACCTGCCGGTCGGGCACAGGCGTGCAGGTGGGAACGTGAGTCCGCAGGCCGGGCAGCGGGCCTGCCCGTCGGGCCGGGCGTACGGGTCGGAACGTGGGCCCGCGGGTCCGGAACGCGCGCCTGCCGGTCGGGCCACCCCCGCGAGGCGGAAACGCGTACCCGTCGCCGGGACCGGCACTGCCGACCGGGATCGGCGCTGCCGACCGGGGCCGATCCGCCGACCGGGACCGGTCCCGCCGGCGGGCACGGGGCGACCCGCGGGCCGGGAACGCGAGCCGGCCGGGCGGAGGAGGGGCCTTCGCCGGGCAGGACGATGGGCCCGCAGGGACGCAGGGGACGGAGTCCCCGCCGGGGTCCGGGGCGGAGCCCCGGGACGAGTCGAGCCTCTCGACCCACCGAGACGGGCGGGCGGGTGGGCAAAGGAAACGAAAGGACACCCCCGTGCCAGAGGGGCACACGATCCACCGGCTGGCCCAGGACTACACCGCCGCCTTCGCCCGGACGGCCGTCCACGTCACCAGCCCCCAGGGCAAGTTCACCGACTCCGCCGCCCTCCTCGACGGCACCGTCCTGACCACCGCCGACGCCCACGGCAAACACCTCTTCCTCGGCTTCGGCGCAGCCGGTCCCGCCTGGGTTCACATCCACCTCGGCCTCTTCGGCAAGGTCACCTTCGGCCCGGCCCCCGCGCCCCCGCCCACGGACACCGTCCGCCTCCGCCTCGCCAACGACACCGCGTACGTCGACCTCCGCGGCCCCACCACCTGCGCCCTGATCACGGACCCGGAGAAGCAGGCGATACACGACCGCCTCGGCCCGGACCCGCTGCGCCCGGACGCCGACCCCGACGCGGCCTACCGCCGGATCTCCCGCAGCCGCACCACCGTCGCCGCCCTGCTCATGGACCAGAAGGTCGTCGCCGGCGTCGGCAACGTCTACCGCGCCGAGGTCCTCTTCCGCCACGGCATCGACCCGTACCGCACGGGCAGGGACCTCACCCGCGCCGAGTGGGACGCGATCTGGCACGACCTGACCGGGCTCATGCGCGAGGGCGTGCGGAACAACCGCATCGACACCGTCCGCCCCGAGCACACCCCGGAGGCCATGGGCCGCCCGCCCCGCGTCGACGACCACGGCGGCGAGGTCTACGTCTACCGCCGGACCGGCCAGCCCTGCCACCTCTGCGGCAGCCCGGTCCGCACCGCCGACCTCGCCGCCCGCAACCTCTTCTGGTGCCCCGCCTGCCAGCAGCGGTAGGGCCCCGTGCCCCGACTCAGGACCCGCTCAGAACCCGTGCGGCAGCCACGGCGCCACGTCCGACCCGAACGCCACCGACGTCTCCGCCAGCGCCCCGGTCCGTACCTCACGCACCCGCCCGGCCGCCCCGAGCGCGCCGAGCCCGACACCGCCTAGGTACGCCGCTCCCAACTCCCGTACGGACAAGGCCAGATCCGCCGCGTCGGCCGTACGCTCGCAGGACGCCCCCTTGGCATCGCCGCTCAGCCGCCAACGCCCCGCGTTCCAGGGGCAGAAGGCGTCCTCGACCTCGAACACGACGTCCACCGGCGCCTGGTAGGTCCGCGCCGCGAGCGCCGCCCCCACGTCCACCAGCCGTACGTACAGCGCGTCCCGCAGCTCCGGCCGGCACCGCCGGATGTCGGACACCTGGTACTGCCACGCCTCGTCGACCGGCCGCCCCCGCACCGACAGCCTGGAGGTGAGGTCGATGTCGTACAGGAAGCGCCACAACGCCGCCTCGGTCGCCGCGTCGAGACCGGCCAGGCCGTCCAGGACCACCGTGCCCCCGGCCCCCTCGGGACCCCAGGCCGGCCGCACCCGGAAGCGCGCGAACCCGGTGACCTCGCCGTCCCGGCGGGCGATCACGCACTGCAGGGGCGAGGCGCCGTCCCGCCCGCTCTCCGGATCCAGCAGCGCCAGCCGGTCCCAGCCGGGCTGCCGGGCCAGCATCCCGGGCCGCCCCGGCACCAGCCGCGCGTACACCGCCTCACACGCGTCGAGCACGTCGGCGGGCGCCGCGTACCGCAGACGTACGTCATCCGTGCCCGGTGGCACCGACAGCCGGACCCGGCTCGTGTCGATCTCCGCGTGGAGCGCGAAGGTCGCGGCGCCGTACCCGAACCGGCCGTAGATCGCCGGCTCGGACGCCGTCAGTACCGCCAGCGGCTCGCCCCAGGACCGTACGTCGTCCAGCTGCCGGCGCATCATCGACGTCAGGACACCCCGGCGCCGGTGCGTGGCGGCGACGCTCACCATCGTCACGCCGGCGGCGGGAACCCGGGCGCCGCCCGGCACGGTCATCCCGAAGGCGAAGGCCCCCGCCGTTCCGACGCAGGCCTCACCGTCCCCGTCGCTCTCCCACACGCCGATCGACCGGTCGACCCGCGTCAGTTCCCGGAACAGCTCCAGTTCGTCGGCCGGCTCCGGGATCCCGCCGAAGGCCCGGATCAGCGACCCGTACCACGTGTCCCACTCCTCGCGCCGCAGCACCCGCGGCTCCGTCGTCCTCGTCGTCACGCCGTCGCCGCCCTCGTCCGTGATCCGTCCATACCGCATGCGTACCAGGGGCCGCCCGAGTCGGGCGAGGCAATTTCGGCAGGGTTGCGGCGCGCGAGCCGTTCGTGAAGTTCACTGTGAAGTCCGGCCCCGGACGGGGGACAAGTGGGACCTCCCGTGCCAAGCGGCCGGTCCGATGGATAGGGTCCCGAACTAATGGCAGCAGGACGACAGCGGCGCGCGGAAGCCGAGACGTTCACGGCCCGGTGGAAGAAGCAGTGGCACCGGGTCCGCGTCGGCGTGCGCCGGGCCGCCGTCGACTACTTCCGCGGCGACGGTTCGGACTGGATCGCGCTCGCCGGACTGCTGCTGACGATCCCCGTCATCGCCGCCACCACCATGGCCAACTCCGTGTGGTGCGCACCCTCCGCGCTGGTCGTCCCGATCGTCGCGGGCGGCCTGCTGCTGCGCCCGGCGAGCCTGCTCGGCCTGTACGCGGCGGCGGCCACCGCGCTGATCGTGGAGTCGGTGCAGCTCGGCCCCTACACCGAGGGCCCGTCCCGGGTCACCCCCGGCGCGGTCCTGGTCGTCGCGGCCTGCGGCTTCTTCGGGCTCCTCGTCGCCCAGTTCCGCAGCCGGGTCGGCGTGCCCTGGCGGCGTGGCGGCACCATGCTCTTCGACCTGCGCGAACGCATCCGCGTGCAGAGCAAGTTGCCGCAGCTGCCCAAGGGCTGGCACCGGGAGATGGCGCTGCGCCCGGCCGGCGGCCAGTCCTTCTCCGGCGACTTCGTCGTCGCCGCCCGCACCAACGGCGGCCGCACGCTGGAGGTCGTCCTCACCGACGTCTCCGGCAAGGGCATGGACGCGGCCTCGCGCGCGCTGCTGCTGTCCGGCGCCTTCGGCGGACTGCTGGGCAGCCTGCCCCCGCACGCCTTCCTGCCTGCCGCCAACGGCTATCTGCTCCGCCAGGACTGGGACGAGGGCTTCGCCACATCCATCCACCTGGTCCTGGACCTCGACTCCGGCGACTACGAGCTGTACTCCGCCGGGCATCCGCCGGGTCTCCAGCTCAGCGCCGGCACCGGCCGCTGGGAGGAGAAGTCGGCCGAGGGCCCGCTGCTCGGCGTGTACGACGGCGCGCAGTTCGACCAGGTGAAGGGAACGCTGCGGCCCGGCGACGTGCTGATGCTGTTCACGGACGGCCTGGTGGAGACCTCCGACCGGGACATCGCCGAGGGCATCGACCGTCTCACCGGCGAGGCCGACCGCTATGTCGCGGGCGGCTTCCACGGCGCGGCCTGGCACCTGATCGAGGCGGTGGCCAAGGACGTCAACGACGACCGGGCGCTGCTGCTGATCTGCCGGGAGGGGCCCACGGCCCATTCCGCGACGGCGACGGACTGAGGGTCAGCGCCCACATACTGGGCCCATGTCCCACGACTCCCCACCGCCCGCCCGGCCGCTCTCCCCGGCCGAGGTCGAGGCCACCGCACGCGCCGCCCACGCCGGGCAGACCGACAAGGCGGGCCGGCCGTACGCCGAACACCTGCGAGCCGTCGCCGAGGGCGTACGGGCGCGCGGCGGCGACGACGAGCAGATCGCGGCCGCCTGGCTGCACGACGCCGTCGAGGACGAGGCGCTGACCGAGCGCTGGCTGGACGAGGCGCCGCTGAGCCGCCGCACCAAGGACATCGTCCTCGCCCTCACCAAGCGCGCCGGGGAGCCGCCCGAGGCGTACGCCGCGCGGATCCTCGCCACGCCCGGTGCGGCACTGGTCAAGGAGGCGGACCTGGCGCACAACGCCGACCCCGCCCGGCTCGCCGTCCTCGACGAGGCGACCCGCACGCGACTGGCCGAGAAGTACGCGCGTATGCGCGCACTTCTCGGCCAGGAGTGACCCACGGGTCCTAGACGGAGACCTTCTCGCTGCTGCCGTTCGACACGGAGGCCGCGACGGCCGTGCCACGCGCCCCGGCGTGCTCCGCCCCGGCATGCTCCGCACGGGAGCGGTCCGTCCCGGCGGGACCGCGCTTCTCACGTCCCCGGGCGTCGCCGCCGGGATCCGGCTTGAAGGCCCAGTCCATCCTCGGTTCGACCACGTACCGCAGGACCCGCTGGACGGGCCTGGTACACAGCAGGGTCACGGCGGTGGCGCCGAGGACGGTGAGACCGATCTCGCCGAGCGGCCGGTCCAGGAAGGGCTGGTGGAACCAGCCGGTGTAGCTGCCCTCCTTCACCAGGAAGCCGTGCAGCAGGTAGCCGTAGATCGTGCCGGCGCCGAGGGCCGTGAACCACATGCGGCGGCCGGGCACCCAGGCGAAGAAGCACGCGGTCAGCACCACGGAGCAGCCGAAGAGCGCGAGCGTCAGGACGGGCCCGGACCACCAGGGGCCGCCGGTGTCCTGCACGGCGGCGTTGCGGTAGAACCAGCCGGTCTCCATGCGCGGCACCGACCACCAGCCGATCACCAGCGCCGCCGCGACCACCGGCACGGCCAGGATCCGCACCGAGCGGCGCCGCACCATCCGGAAGTGCTCGGGCCGCAGCACCAGACCCAGCACGAAGCACGGCAGGAACTGCAGCACGCGCTGCATGTTCAGGTCGTTGGAGATGGTGGGCGTGACGGAGGCGAGCGCGGCGATGCCCAGGGCGATCGGGAGCGGCCAGCGGACCGTCTGCCAGATGGGGGTGGTCAGCCGCCAGACGAACAGCGCGCACAGGAACCACAGGAGGTAGGTGGGGTCCAGCAGACTGAAGTCGCTCTGCGGGTCCTCGCTGACGCGGCGGTGCAGCGTGTAGGCGACCTCGAAGACGAGGTACGGGACGGCGACACCGGTGATCAGCCGCTTGACGCGCTTGGGGCTGAGATCGAAACTGCGCGAGAAGTAGCCGGAGATGACGATGAACGCCGGCATGTGGAACGTGTACAGGACCCGGTAGAGGGCCTCCACGGTCCGGTTCCCGTCCAGGATCTGCCCCCAGGCGTGGCCCACCCCGACCAACACGATGGCCAGGTACTTCGCGTTGTCGAAGAACGCGTCGCGCTGCCGGCCCGGCTGTGCACCGGGGGGCTGCCGGGCCTGCTGTGTCTGCTGGTCCGGTGGGGACGGCGACTTTCGGTCGTCGCCGTGAGGTCGCAGCGAGCCAGTCATGCAACCCCCCGCCGGGAACTCGGCGAGTGGTCACAGGACCTCGCTGCTCTGATGGGGGACGGGGCAGCGTAGAACATCTGAGGCACCCTAGCGTTCTCCGTGTGATTCCGTAAAACCCTCGACGTCATTCCTGCATTTCGGGTCTTGAGCGCGGTGTGCGTACGGTTCGTGTACCCCCGTATTACGGAAAATCGGCCCCGCCGTTCGCGTGACGGTGTCCACACCCCGTGCGTCGCCGCGCTCCTGAGCCGGTCCGAAGGCACCCGCCTTGTCATGACACATCACGACTAAACCACGCATAAGTCAGACGGGCGACTCCGCTGGAATGTCCGCTTCAATGCCCTTACGGGGCCCGCGGGTGATCCTGTGATCTCCCTGTGATGAACCTGTCGACGCTCTCGCCGATGTGTCCCCCGCGACAATTCGAATTACCTGCGAACGCGTTGTGTGGGCATGGAAACGAAGTCGCTGGAATTGCCCGTACGGGCGGTCCGTCGAAATGCTGTACGAGGCCCCGAGGCCGGGTGCGCCCGCGTGCGCCGGGGAGTGTGCCGCGGGGAAGACCGACCGGACGATGTGTCACCCGCCGCATGACCAAGCCCGGTTGGTGGCACGATGGTTCTGGCGGGGGTGTGCGGTGCCGCACCTCCGGGCCGGGAGAGCGGACCGACCTAGGGTGTGATCAGTTGTGGCCATTTCGCTGTCAGTGGTGCTGCTGTTGGCGATCATCCTGGTGGTGCTGCTGCGGGGAGGCTCCATCAAGGCGGGACCGGCGATCGTCGCGGTCCTCTTCGGCTTCTTCCTGGCCTCGACCGGCATGGCCGACGACATCCAGCGCTTCCTGGACTCGATAGCCGACATGGTCAACTCGATCCAGTTCTAGCCCGCACGAAGACCTCCGGCCCGATCCCTGGGGGACCGGGCCGGAGGCCTCTCGGAGCGGGCGACGGGAATCGAACCCGCGTAGCCAGTTTGGAAGACTGGGGCTCTACCATTGAGCTACGCCCGCACAGCAGGCGCCGCAGGTCGGTGACCGCGGCACTGCAGGCATCGTAGCGGGTCGTCACCCCTCACCGCACACCCCTTCCGGTCCGCGCCGGACCTTCAGGGACGCCCGGGAAAGTCTGCGGCCCCGGTGCCTGGCGGCATGTACCCTACGTGTCGCACCAGACGGGGTGTGGCGCAGCTTGGTAGCGCGTCCGCTTTGGGAGCGGAAGGCCGTGGGTTCAAATCCCGCCACCCCGACCATCGTCCCGCCGATCCGTCCCCCGGTCGCGCCGGCCGCCCGGCGGAGGACGGGTGATCGCCTTTTGGGCCGTGTAGTCGCTGCCGTTACTATGCAAGCTGCACGCCCGTGTGTCTCAGCGTATGAAGTCTCCGGGCGGCGAAATTTGCCGGACACTCTCTGGTTCCGGCAGAACCCAAGAAGTCAGCCACCAAGGAGACCGAACCGTGAAGAGCGCCGTGGAGACCCTGAACCCGACCCGGGTTCGGCTCACTGTCGAGGTGCCCTTCGAGGAGCTCAAGGACAGCCTCGACGCGGCGTACAAGAAGATCAACCAGCAGGTCACGGTGAAGGGCTTCCGCAAGGGCAAGATCCCGGCCCGGGTCATCGACCAGCGGTTCGGCCGCGGTGCGGTTCTGGAGGAGGCGGTCAACGACGCGCTTCCCAAGTTCTACACCGACGCGGTCAACGAGGCCGAGCTGAACCCGCTCGGCCAGCCCGAGGTCGACATCACGGAGCTGAAGGACGGCGAGACGCTGAACTTCACCGCCGAGGTCGACATCCGCCCCTCCATCGAGATCCCGGACTACTCCGGCATCGAGGTCGAGGTCGACGCCGTCGAGGTCACCGACGAGGACGTCGACAAGTCGGTGGAGCAGCTGCGCGAGCGCTTCGCCTCGACCTCCCCGGTCGAGCGCGCCGCCGCGGAGGGCGACGTGCTCACCGTCGACCTGCAGGCCAAGGTCGACGGCGAGGTCCTCGAGGACGGCGTCGCCGACGGTGTGTCCTACACCATCGGCTCCGGCGAGCTGCTGGACGGCATCGACGATGCCGTGAAGGGCCTGGAGGCCGGTGGCGAGACCACCTTCACCTCCGAGCTGAAGGGCGGCTCGGCGGCCGGCAAGGAGGCCGAGGTCACCGTCAAGGTCACCCAGGTCGCCGCGCGCGAGCTGCCCGAGCTGGACGACGACTTCGCCCAGCTCGCGTCGGAGTTCGACACGCTGGAGGAGCTGCGCGCCGACAGCCGCAAGCGCCTGGCCAACATGAAGCAGTACGACCAGGCCACGCAGGCTCAGGAGCGCGTCCTGGACAAGCTGCTCGACCTGGTCGAGGTCCCGGTCCCCGAGAAGCTCCTCGAGGACGAGATCAACACCCGTAAGCACAACCTCGAGCACCACCAGCTCGGCCAGATGGGTCTCGACCTCGAGAAGTACCTGGAGCTCCAGGGCAAGACCGCCGAGGAGTTCGAGACCGAGACCCGCGAGGCCGCGGTCAAGGGCATCAAGACCCAGTTCGTCCTCGACGAGCTGGTCAAGCGGGAGAACCTCAACGTCAGCCAGGAAGAGCTGACCGAGCACCTCATGCGCCGCGCCGCCTCCTCCGGCATGTCCCCCGACCAGTTCGCCCAGGCCGTCGTCGAGCAGGGCCAGGTCCCGCTCCTCGTCGGCGAGGTCGCCCGCGGCAAGGCCCTGGCCGCCGTGGTCGAGAAGGCCACGGTCAAGGACACCAACGGCGAGGTCGTCGACCTGGACGACGAGGAGGACGAGGAGACGGAGGCCCCCGAGGCCGCCGCCGAGTCCGCCGACGCCGAGAAGGCCGACGACAAGGCCGAGGAGAAGACCGAGGGCTGATCCCCCCTCGCGTCTCCCCAGACGGACGCGGAACGGGCCCCGGACGATCGACGCCGGGGCCCGTTCGGCATAGGGCCGGACAGCCCGCCAGAGGGCGCGGGGCCGTATCACTGCGCGGCTCCGCCGCATGGGCCCGACCGGCCACGGACGGCCCGTACCGGCGACGGACACCCACCGCAGGCGCGAGATCCCGCAACCGCACCACCGCGGAGCGCTACGCCCCCGGCGAACACCCGCGGAACCGGGATGGCACCGCAGGGTCACCGCGTTAGGGTCCATGAATACGAGGGCAGGGGAGTCCCCGAAAGCGGCTCCAGCCCCGCAGGGAAACGTGAGACGGCCCGGCGCCGTCGTAAGACGAGCAGGTGGATACGTGACGAATCTGATGCCCTCAGCCGCCGGCGAGCCCTCCATCGGTGGCGGCCTCGGCGACCAGGTCTACAACCGACTGCTCGGCGAGCGGATCATCTTCCTCGGCCAGCCGGTCGACGACGACATTGCCAACAAGATCACCGCACAGCTGCTGCTCCTTGCCGCCGACCCGGACAAGGACATCTTCCTGTACATCAACAGCCCGGGCGGCTCGATCACGGCCGGCATGGCGATCTACGACACCATGCAGTTCATCAAGAACGACGTGGTGACGATCGCGATGGGTCTCGCGGCCTCCATGGGACAGTTCCTGCTGAGCGCGGGCACTCCCGGCAAGCGTTTCGCGCTGCCGAACGCCGAGATCCTGATCCACCAGCCCTCCGCCGGTCTCGCCGGTTCGGCCTCGGACATCAAGATCCACGCCGAGCGGCTGCTGCACACCAAGAAGCGCATGGCGGAGCTCACGGCCCAGCACACCGGCCAGACGATCGAGCAGATCACCCGCGACTCGGACCGCGACCGCTGGTTCGACGCCTTCGAGGCCAAGGAGTACGGCCTCATCGACGACGTCATCCCCACGGCCGCCGGCATGCCGGGCGGCGGTGGCACGGGCGCCTGAGCCATCCCCCGCCCCGAGCCGACCGCCTCAGCCCCTTTACAGGAGACACTGTGAACGACTTCCCCGGCAGCGGCCTGTACGACCGCACGCAGGACCTGCGCGCCGCCGCCTCCCAGGGCCGCTACACCGGCCCGCAGGCCGAGTCCCGCTACGTGATCCCGCGCTTCGTCGAGCGCACCTCGCAGGGCGTGCGCGAGTACGACCCGTACGCGAAGCTCTTCGAGGAGCGCGTGATCTTCCTCGGCGTCCAGATCGACGACGCCTCCGCCAACGACGTCATGGCGCAGCTGCTGTGCCTGGAGTCGATGGACCCCGACCGTGACATCTCGGTCTACATCAACAGCCCCGGCGGCTCCTTCACCGCGCTCACGGCCATCTACGACACGATGCAGTACGTGAAGCCGGACATCCAGACGGTGTGCATGGGCCAGGCCGCGTCCGCCGCCGCCGTCCTGCTGGCCGCCGGCACCCCGGGCAAGCGCATGGCGCTGCCCAACGCCCGCGTGCTGATCCACCAGCCGTACAGCGAGACCGGCCGCGGCCAGGTCTCCGACCTGGAGATCGCCGCCAACGAGATCCTGCGGATGCGCTCGCAGCTGGAGGAGATGCTGGCCAAGCACTCCACCACGCCGGTCGACAAGATCCGCGAGGACATCGAGCGCGACAAGATCCTCACGGCCGAGGACGCGCTGAGCTACGGCCTGATCGACCAGATCATCACCACCCGGAAGATGGACAACTCCTCTCTCCGCTAGGCGGGAGGCTGTATCGTCTGCCGCTCCTTGGCACGGTTTGACGCGATTCACGTCAAAGGGAACCGTGCCAAGGGGGGCCCGGACGAGGGGCCCGGCAAGGTACCGTCGGACATAAGGCAGCACCAGGAGTCCGCCCGCCGTTGACGTGACGTCGACGACCGGGAGTCTCCCAGGCGAAGGGGAAGCACACCGTGGCACGCATCGGTGACGGCGGCGATCTGCTCAAGTGCTCGTTCTGCGGCAAGAGCCAGAAGCAGGTCAAGAAGCTCATCGCAGGGCCCGGTGTGTACATCTGCGACGAGTGCATCGACCTCTGCAACGAGATCATCGAGGAAGAGCTGGCGGAGACCAGCGAGGTGCGCTGGGAGGAGCTCCCCAAGCCCCGCGAGATCTACGAGTTCCTCGAGAGCTACGTGGTCGGCCAGGAGGCGGCCAAGAAGGCCCTCTCCGTCGCGGTGTACAACCACTACAAGCGGGTCCAGGCCGGTGAGAACGGCGGCGCCCAAGGCCGCGAGGACGCCATCGAGTTGGCGAAGTCCAACATCCTCCTGCTGGGACCCACGGGTTCCGGCAAGACCCTCCTCGCGCAGACCCTCGCCCGCATGCTGAACGTCCCGTTCGCGATCGCCGACGCCACGGCGCTCACCGAGGCGGGGTACGTCGGCGAGGACGTCGAGAACATCCTGCTGAAGCTGATCCAGGCCGCCGACTACGACGTCAAGAAGGCCGAGACCGGGATCATCTACATCGACGAGATCGACAAGGTCGCCCGCAAGAGTGAGAATCCCTCCATCACGCGCGACGTGTCGGGCGAGGGCGTCCAGCAGGCCCTGCTGAAGATCCTGGAAGGCACCACGGCGTCGGTCCCGCCGCAGGGCGGCCGCAAGCACCCGCACCAGGAGTTCATCCAGATCGACACGACGAACGTCCTGTTCATCGTCGGCGGCGCCTTCGCGGGCCTGGAGAAGATCATCGAGGGCCGGGCGGGCGCCAAGGGCATCGGCTTCGGCGCGCAGATCCGCTCCAAGCGGGAGATCGAGTCCAAGGACCAGTTCGAGCAGGTCATGCCGGAGGACCTGGTCAAGTTCGGCATGATCCCCGAGTTCATCGGCCGGCTGCCCGTCATCACCTCGGTCCACAACCTCGACCGCGAGGCACTCCTCCAGATCCTGGTCGAGCCGCGCAACGCGCTCGTCAAGCAGTACGAGCGCCTCTTCGAACTCGACGGCGTCGAGCTGGACTTCGAGCGCGGCGCCCTGGAGGCCATCGCCGACCAGGCCATCCTCCGCCAGACCGGCGCGCGCGGCCTGCGGGCCATCATGGAGGAGGTCCTCCAGGGCGTGATGTACGAGGTCCCGTCCCGCAAGGACGTCGCCCGCGTCGTCATCACCGCCGACGTGGTCCTCTCCAACGTCAACCCGACGCTGATCCCGCGCGACGCGCGGGGCCGTGGCCCGGGCGAGCAGAAGACGGCGTAGCGCGCACGCGGCACATGTGCGGAGGGGCCCGGTCGATCATCGACCGGGCCCCTCCCGCATACGTGGCCGGTGCGCGTCAGGCCTTGACGCGGACCTCGCCCCGCAGCTTCGTCGTGATGTCGACCGCGGTGTCCTTGCTCACGCCGGTACCGGAGTTGTCACCGGGGGAGACCATGGCGATCGTGCTGTAGTCGGCCCAGGCGCAGAACCAGTCGGTCGACTCCTTCTTGGTGAGCGCGTTGGTGGCCTTCGTCGACTGGCACTTGGCGACGGCGCCGTCGATCTCGACCTCCTCGGGGTCGCCGACCAGCTTGGCGTTCTGCATGCCGCCGGTGTCGCTGGTGGAGCTCTCCTCGACTTCCTTCTGGATGTTCGCGAAGAACTTGTCCAGCGTCGCCTGCGGGTCGTCGATCTTGCCGTAACCGCCCACCATGGTGAAGCCCTTGGCGGTCAGCAGCTCCGACTTGTCGGGCAGGGTGGAGGGGTCCTCGGGGTCGTACTCGCTGAAGTCGGCGGTCGACCACTGCCCGATCACGGCGGCCCCGTCCTTGACGCCGCTCTTCGTCATGTCCTTGGCGGTGTCGGAGTCGCTGCTCTCCTGGCCCTGGACCTTCTTGTACTCGCCCAGCGCCGTCGCCGGCGTGGTCAGCTTGTGCGCGCCGTCGTCCTCCAGGCCGCCCGCGCCACCGCCGCCGCCGATCACGAAGTAGGCCCCCACGCCGATCGCCGCCACGACGGCGACCGCGCCGATGATCAGGCCGGCCTTCTTCTTGCCGCCGCCCGACGCCGGCGGCTGCGGCGCGCCGTACGGCTGCTGGCCGTAAGGGGGCTGCTGACCGTACGGAGGCTGCTGGCCGTAGGGAGGCTGCTGGCCGTAGGGGGGAGTCTGCGGCGGGACGCCGCCCTGCTGGGGCTGCTGCGGGTAGCCGTAGCCCGGCTGCGGGGGAGGCGTCTGCTGGGGGTAGCCGTAGCCGGGCTGGGGGGCCTGCGGCGGCTGCTGGCCATACGGCCCCGGCTGGCCGTACGGTCCGGGCTGCTGGGGCTGCCCGCCGTACGGGCCCGGCTGGTTGTGACTCATTCCTGGGTTCCCCTCCAGATGCTTACGTGGTTCTGACATCCTCACCCAGACCTGGCGTGCGCAGGTCACCGGGGGCCGCACCGTTACAGAGGAAACGGGTTTCGGGACAGGGCCGTGACGCCCGTAAACTGACCCCCGTGACCGAGAACTCTCAGCAGCCGCAGCCCGCACCCGACACCGAACTGCCGACCCAGTACACGCCGGCCGAGGTAGAGGGGCAGCTGTACGAGCGCTGGGTGGAACGGGGTTACTTCGAGGCCGACGCGAAGAGCGAGAAGCCGCCCTACACCGTCGTCATCCCGCCGCCGAACGTCACGGGCAGCCTGCACCTCGGGCACGCCTTCGAGCACACGCTCATCGACGCCCTGACCCGCCGCAAGCGCATGCAGGGGTACGAGACGCTGTGGCAGCCCGGCATGGACCACGCCGGCATCGCCACGCAGAACGTGGTCGAGCGCGAGCTGGGCAAGGAGGGCAAGTCCCGCCACGACCTCGGCCGGGAGGCGTTCGTCGAGCGCGTCTGGCAGTGGAAGGCCGAGTCCGGCGGCCAGATCAGCGGCCAGATGCGCCGCCTCGGCGACGCCGTCGCCTGGTCCCGTGAGCGCTTCACCATGGACGAGGGCCTCTCGCAGGCCGTCCAGACCATCTTCAAGCGGCTCTACGACGACGAGCTGATCTACCGCGCCGAGCGCATCATCAACTGGTGCCCGCGCTGCCTGACCGCGATCTCCGACATCGAGGTCGAGTACCAGGACGACGACGGCGAGCTGGTCTCCATGACGTACGGGGAGGGTGACGAGACCATCGTCGTCGCCACCACCCGCGCGGAGACGATGCTCGGTGACACGGCCGTCGCCGTCCACCCCGAGGACGAGCGCTACAAGCACCTGGTCGGCAAGCTCATCAAGCTGCCGCTGACCGACCGTTCCATCCCGGTCGTCGCCGACGAGCACGTCGACCCCGAGTTCGGCACCGGCGCCGTCAAGGTGACGCCCGCCCACGACCCGAACGACTTCGAGATCGGCCAGCGGCACGCCCTGCCCTCCATCGCCGTGATGGACGAGCACGCCGTCATCACCGCCCACGGCCCCTTCCAGGGCCTGGACCGGCTGGAGGCCCGCTCCGCCATCGTCGCCGCGCTGCGCGCCGAGGGCCGGATCGTCGCCGAGAAGCGGCCCTACGTCCACAGCGTCGGCCACTGCTCGCGCTGCAAGACCACCATCGAGCCGCGCCTGTCCATGCAGTGGTGGGTCAAGGTCGGCCCGCTGGCCAAGGCCGCCGGTGACGCCGTCCGCGACGGCAAGGTCAAGATCCACCCGCAGGAGATGGAGAAGCGGTACTTCGACTGGGTCGACAACCTCCACGACTGGTGCATCTCGCGCCAGCTGTGGTGGGGCCACCGCATCCCCGTCTGGTACGGCCCCGAGGGCGAGGTCGTCTGCGTCGGCCCCGGCGAGGAGCCGCCGAGCGGCGAGGGCTGGCACCAGGACTCCGACGTCCTGGACACCTGGTTCTCCTCCGGCCTGTGGCCCTTCTCCACGCTCGGCTGGCCCGAGCAGACCGAGTCGCTCGCGAAGTTCTACCCGAACTCCGTCCTGGTCACCGGCTACGACATCCTCTTCTTCTGGGTCGCCCGGATGATGATGTTCGGCCTCTACGCGATGGACGGCACCCCGCCGTTCCACACCATCGCCCTGCACGGCATGGTCCGTGACCAGAACGGCAAGAAGATGTCCAAGTCCTTCGGGAACGTGGTGAACCCGCTGGACTGGATGGACAAGTACGGCTCCGACGCCCTGCGCTTCACCCTCGCCCGCGGCGCCAACCCGGGCGTCGACGTCCCGATCGGCGAGGACTGGGTCCAGGGTTCGCGGAACTTCGCCAACAAGATCTGGAACGCCACCCGCTTCGCGCTGATGAACGGCGCGACGGTCGAGGGCCCGCTGCCGGACGCCTCGCGGATGTCGTCCACGGACCGGTGGATCCTCTCCCGGCTCAACTCGGTGGTCGCCGAGGTCGACGCGTACTACGAGGACTACCAGTTCGCGAAGCTCTCCGACGCCCTGTTCCACTTCGCCTGGGACGAGGTCTTCGACTGGTACGTCGAGCTGTCCAAGACCACCTTCCAGGCGGGCGGCGAGGCGGCCGAGGTCTCCCAGCGCGTCCTGGGCGAGGTCCTGGACGTGACGCTGCGTCTCCTCCACCCGGTGGTCCCCTTCGTCACGGAGACCCTCTGGACCACCCTCACCGGCGGTGAGTCGGTCGTCATCGCCGAGTGGCCGTCCGACTCGGGCTTCCGGGACGCGGAGGCCGAGCGGGAGATCGAGACCGTCCAGTCGGTGATCACCGAGGTCCGCCGCTTCCGCGCCGACCAGGGCCTCCAGCCCGGCCAGCGGGTTCCCGCCCGGCTGACCCTCGGGGGCAGCGCGCTCGCCGCCCACGAGGCGGCCGTCCGGCAGCTGCTGCGGCTCCAGCCGGAGGGCGAGTCCTTCACGGCGACGGCGACGCTGCCGGTCGCGGGCGTCGAGGTGGCCCTCGACCTGTCCGGCGTCATCGACTTCGCCGCCGAGCGCAAGCGGCTGGCGAAGGACCTCGCGGCGGCGGAGAAGGAGAAGGCCCAGGCCAACGCCAAGCTCGGCAACGAGGCGTTCCTCGCCAAGGCGCCGGACCACGTCGTGGACAAGATCCGGGGCCGCCTCGCCAAGGCGGACGAGGACATCGCCCGTATCCAGGCCCAGCTCGAGAAGCTGCCGGAGGCGTAACGCCCGTGCGTCGACGAAGGTCCCCGGAGCGTTCCTGCGCCGGGGGCCTTCGTCATCCAGGGACGCGGGGCCGTATCGATGTGCGGCTCCGCCGCCGGCGCGACTGCCCGCGGCGGCGGGCACGACCGGCCGCGGAGAGCGGGTACGTAGACTGGGCCCCGTGAGCGACATCCCCGGCGAGAACGACCAGCCCGACCCCCTCGACTCCTTCGACGAGATCATCGACGCGGAGACCACCCGCGACCCCGACCTCGCCGTCATCGAGGCCGGCAGCCGCACCCTGCGCACCCAGGGCGGCCCCCCGCAGGCGGACGTCCCCGGGCGCCCCGAGGACCCCGAGGTGGACGCGGCCCTGCGCGCCGTGGAGACGGAGCTGGCGACCCGCTGGGGCGAGACCAAGCTGGAGCCGTCCGTCAGCAGGATCGCCGCGCTGATGGACGTGCTGGGGGAGCCGCAGCGCTCGTACCCCTCGATCCACATCACGGGGACCAACGGCAAGACCTCCACCGCCCGCATGATCGAGGCCCTGCTCGGCGCCTTCGAGCTGCGCACCGGCCGGTACACCTCGCCGCACGTGCAGTCGGTCACCGAGCGGATCAGCCTGGACGGGGCGCCGGTCTCCGCCGAGCGGTTCATCGAGACGTACCAGGACATCAAGCCGTACGTCGAGATGGTCGACGCGCAGCAGGAGTACCGGCTGTCGTTCTTCGAGGTGCTCACCGCCATGGCGTACGCGGCCTTCGCCGACGCGCCCGTGGACGTGGCCGTCGTCGAGGTCGGGATGGGCGGCTCCTGGGACGCCACCAACGTCGTCGACGGGGACGTCGCCGTCGTCACCCCCATCGACCTGGACCACACCGACCGGCTCGGGGAGACGCCCGGCGAGATCGCGGTCGAGAAGTCCGGCATCGTCAAGCAGGACGCCACCGTGATCCTGGCCCAGCAGCCGGTGGACGCGGCGCAGGTGATGCTGAAGAAGGCCGTGGACGTCAACGCCACGGTGGCCCGGGAAGGGCTGGAGTTCGGCGTCGTCGCCCGCGAGGTCGCCGTCGGCGGGCAGCTGATGACGCTGCGCGGGCTCGGCGGCGAGTACACCGAGGTCTACCTGCCGCTGCACGGCGCCCACCAGGCGCACAACGCGGTGGTCGCGCTGGCCGCCGTCGAGGCGTTCTTCGGCGTCGGCGCGCAGCGTCCCGAGCCGCTGGACGTCGACACGGTCCGCAAGGCCTTCGCCTCCGTGGCCTCGCCGGGGCGGATGGAGGTGGTGCGGCGCTCGCCGACCGTGGTCCTCGACGCCGCGCACAACCCGGCGGGCGCCCGGGTGACCGCCGAGGCGGTCGGGGAGGCCTTCCAGTTCAGCCGGCTCATCGGCGTGGTCGGCGCCAGCGGCGACAAGAACGTGCGGGGGCTGCTGGAAGCCTTCGAGCCGGTCTTCGCCGAGGTCGTCGTCACCCAGAACTCCAGCCACCGCGCGATGGACGCCGACGCGCTGGCCGCGATCGCCGTCGAGGTCTTCGGCGAGGACCGCGTGCAGGTGGAGCCGCGGCTGCCGGACGCCCTGGAGGCCGCGATCACGCTGGCCGAGGAGGAGGGCGAGTTCGCGGGCGGCGGTGTGCTCGTCACCGGTTCCGTCATCACCGTCGGCGAGGCCCGACTGCTCCTCGGGAGGGGCTGAGAAACCGTGCGTACGCTCTGTGCTTCGACCTTGATCGGCGAGTTCTTCGTGATCGGCTTCGCCGGACTGGTCGCCATGAAGGACCCGGACCTGTCGGTGGCGACCGTGTGGACCGTCAGCGGTATCGCGATGTTCCTCAGCGTGCTGCTGTGCGGGGTCATCACCCGGCCGGGCGGCGTCGCCCTCGGCTGGGCGCTGCAGGTCGCGCTCATCGCCGCCGGCATCGTCGTGCCGACCATGTACTTCCTGGGCGCGATCTTCGCCGCCCTGTGGTGGGCCTCCGTGCACTACGGACGGAAGATCGACGAGGCGAAGGCGAGGTTCGCCGCCCAGGCCGAGGCCTCCGCGCCCGACCCCGCCTGACAGGGCGGGCTCAGCCCGACAGGGCGGGCTCTGGCGGGCACGACGGGCTCTGGCGGGCTCTGGCGGGCACGGCGGGCCCCGCCTGACACGGCGGGCCTTGGCGGGCACGGCGGGCCCTGGCGGACACGGCGAGACCTGGCGGGCACGGGGGCCTTGGCGGGCACGGCGGGCTCTGCCCGACACGGCGGGCCCCGTCCGACGTGGCGGCCCCTCGACGCGCCCGGCGCCGCCAGGCGCCGACAGACCCCGCCCGGCCGTGGCCGACGGGACGGCCGGTCCCGGCACGGCGGGGGAGGGCCGGCCCCGGTCCGCCTGACGCTGCGTGACCGGCGTCGCGACACGCCCGGTAACCTCAGTCATCACCCGCACAACCGCACCTCTCCAAGGGAGCCCTCGTGACCCAGCGCAGCCTCGTCCTCCTCAAGCCCGACGCCGTCCGTCGTGGCCTGACCGGCGAGATCATCAGCCGTATCGAGCGCAAGGCCGGCTGGCAGATCACCGCGCTGGAACTGCGCACCCTGGACACCGAGACGCTGGAGCAGCACTACGGCGAGCACAAGGGCAAGCCGTTCTACGAGCCGCTGGTCGAGTTCATGGCGTCCGGGCCGGTCGTGGCGATGGTCGTCGAGGGCGAGCGGGTCATCGAGGGCGTGCGCGCGCTGGCCGGTCCGACCGACCCGATCGCCGCCGCCCCCGGCTCCATCCGGGGCGACTACGGCGTGATCGTCCGCGAGAACCTGATCCACGCCTCCGACTCCGAGGAGTCCGCCGAGCGCGAGCTGAAGATCTTCTTCCCGGGCCGGGCCTGATCCTCCTCCGGGACACGCCGGAGAGGCCTTTTTTCTGACGCGCTGTCAGTCGAATGGACCGGACGGAGCCGGGGCGGTCGCGCAAAAGCGACCGCCCTGTGGCATATGCGCGCCTGTTCGGGGGAACGGATGCCACCGTTGGCCCGTCTCCACGAGCGAGGCGGCGCGCCATCTGCTGACAATGGCGAAGACCCTCGCGCAGTGTTCGCGAAAGCGCGTCTACCATGGAAGCCTCCACGCGTCACTGCACCCACTTCGCCTACCTGAAAAGCCCTCAAAAGCTCCTGGGAAGGCCAGTCGAATCCTGATGGGGAACTCAATGTCGTTCATCGGCCGTGACATGGCTGTCGACCTCGGGACCGCCAACACGCTGGTGTACGTCAGGGGTCGCGGGATCGTACTCAACGAGCCGTCCGTCGTCGCGATCAACACCAACACCGGTGGCATCCTCGCGGTCGGCGCCGAAGCGAAGAAGATGATCGGGCGCACGCCCGGCAACATCGTTGCCGTGCGTCCGCTGAAGGACGGCGTCATCGCCGACTTCGAGATCACCGAGCGGATGCTCCGCTACTTCATCCTGAAGATCCACAAGCGGCGGTATCTGGCTCGTCCGCGGGTCGTCGTCTGTGTGCCCTCGGGCATCACCGGCGTCGAGCGCCGCGCCGTCATCGAGGCGTCGTCCCAGGCCGGCGCCCGACAGGTGCACATCATCGAGGAACCCATGGCCGCGGCCATCGGCTCCGGCCTGCCGGTCCACGAGGCCACGGGCAACATGGTGGTGGACATCGGCGGCGGCACCACGGAGGTCGCGGTCATCTCGCTCGGCGGCATCGTCACGGCCCAGTCCATCCGCGTCGCGGGTGACGAGCTGGACAACGCGATCATCCAGCACGTGAAGAAGGAGTACAGCCTTCTGCTGGGTGAGCGCACGGCCGAACAGATCAAGATCACGATCGGCTCGGCGTACGACCTCGACTCCGACGAGCACACCGAAATCCGCGGCCGGGACCTCGTCTCCGGGCTGCCCAAGACCGTCGTCATCTCCGCCGCCGAAGTGCGCAAGGCGATCGAGGAGCCGGTCAACGCGATCGTCGACGCCGTCAAGACCACCCTCGACAAGTGTCCGCCGGAGCTGTCCGGCGACATCATGGACCGGGGCATCGTCCTGACCGGCGGCGGCGCGCTGCTGCGCGGGCTCGACGAACGGCTGCGCCGGGAGACCGGAATGCCGATCCACATCGCCGAGGACCCGCTCGACAGCGTGGCGCTCGGCAGCGGCAAGTGCGTCGAGGAGTTCGAGGCACTCCAGCAGGTGCTGGACGCCTCGCCCCGCAGATGACGTAACACTTCGGCTCCGCCGTACGAGACGATCTCCTCTCGTGCGGCGGATCGTTGATATAGAGGGTTGTGGTGCCGGCGTGTGCGAAGGGCCCGGCGCGCCGCACACGCCAGGCACACCGAATCACCTGAATTCCTGAACACTGCCACGTACATTCCGAGATTCCCGAATTCCGACGAGGAAGGCACGGCCGCCGCACGTGAGGGACACGAAAGAGAGCCGGCTGCTCCTGGTGCTGCTGATCGCCATCGCGTTCGCGCTGATCACGGTGGACATCCGCGGCGGGGAGGACTCACCGGTCGACGGTGCCCGGCAGGCCGCGGCCAACGTCTTCGGTCCGATCGAGAACGGGGTCTCCTCCGCGGTCGACCCGGTCGGCAACGCGGTCTCCGCGATCCGCGACTCCGGCGACCGGCACGACCGGCTCGCCGAACTGGAGACGCAGAACGCGGCCCTGAAGGCGAAGCTCGGCAGCGACGAGCGCGGCCGCAGCCGGCTCAAGCAGTTCGACAAGATGCTCGGACTCGCCGGCGCCGGCCAGTACGGCATCAAGGGCGCCCAGGTCATCGCCATAGGAGCGGCCCAGGGCTTCTCCTGGACCATCACCATCGACGCCGGCGCGAGCGACGGCATCGAGCGCGACATGACCGTCATCAACGGCGACGGACTCGTCGGCCGCGTGACCACCGTCGGCCCGAACACCGCCACCGTGCTCCTCGCCAACGACCCGGACTTCACCGTCGGCACCCGGCTGGAGTCCGGTGACGAGCTCGGCTTCGCCTCCGGCCAGGGCAGCCGCCCGCTGCGCGTCGAACTGCTCAACGGCAAGGCCGACGTCAAGAAGGGCGACCGCCTCGTCACCTTCGGCTCGCAGGCCGACAAGCCCTTCGTGCCGGGCGTGCCCGTCGGCACCATCACCCGCGTCGACCCCAACGGCGGCGACCTGACCCGGATCCTCGACGTCACGCCGTTCGTCGGCTTCACCAAGCTCGACATCGTCGGCGTCGTCGTCCAGGCCCCGGCCAAGGACCCGCGCGACACGGTCCTCCCGGAGAAGAAGCAGCCCAAGCCCACGCCGACCGTGACGGTCACCGTCACCCCGGGTGCCGACCCCGAGGGGCAGGCACAGGACGGCGAGGCCGGCCGGAACGACGAGGCCGGGCAGAACGACGCCACGGGTCAGAACGACGCCACCGGCCAGACGGATCAGACCGGCCAGACCGGCCAGACCGGCCAGACCGGCCAGACCGACCGGACCGGCCAGGCAGACCAGCAGAACGAGCAGACCGAGCCGTAGGAGCCTTCACCCCATGCGCGTCAACCGGATCCTGCTGTCCGTCGCCCTGGTCGTCGTCGCCCTGGTGATCCAGGTGAGCGTCCTCGCCCGCCTCCACCTGCCCGGCGCCGTCCCCGACCTGCTGCTGCTCACCGTCCTCGGCCTCGCCCTGGTCTACGGCCACGTCGGCGGCGCCCTCGTCGGCTTCGGCGCCGGACTCCTCGCCGACCTCGCCCCGCCCGCCGACCACGCCGCCGGCCGCTACGCCCTGGTGCTCTGCGTCATCGGCTACCTGGCCGGCCTCGCCAAGCCGGACAACGGACGGCTCCGCTCGGCCACCGGCCCCATGGTCGTCGTGGTCGCCGCCGCCGTCGGCACCACCCTGCTCTACGCAGGCGTCGGCGCCCTCGTCGGCGACACCGCCGCCCGCCACGTCGGCCTGCCCAGCCTGCTGTTCACCGCCGCCCTGTACGACCTGCTGCTCGCGCCCTTCGTCGTCCCCGGCATCATGGCGCTCGCCCGCCGCGCCGACAACGACCCGCTGGCCGACACCAACGCCGCCGCCCAGAGCCCGGACATCTCCTCCGGCTGGCTCTCCGGAGGCACCGGCCTGCGCATCGGCAGACAGCGCAACGCCCTGCGGGTGAAGACGGCACGGGCCCGCGTGGCCAAGGCCGGCCGCATCAAGGGGGTCAAGCGGCTGTGACGGCACGCCGGCACCCTCGTACACACGTCGTCAGGGGGAGGCAGCAGCAGTGACCACTGCCCACCCGTCGCCCACCACCACCCTCGACCGGACGGGCCGCGCCCATGACTAACATCCCGGAGACCGGCCGCAGCACCCGCGTCCAGACCCGGCTCGTCGTCGTCCAGATCCTCGTCCTCTCCCTCCTCGCCACCCTCGGCGGACGCCTCTGGTACCTCCAGATCCGCCAGGGCGACGAGTACGCCGAGGAGGCCTCCGGCAACCACGTCCAGCAGGTCGTCCAGCCCGCCACCCGCGGCTCGATCCTGGACGCCCGCGGCGTCGCCCTCGCCGACAACGAGACCCGGCTCGTCGTCTCCGCCTCCCGCACCGACCTGCTGAAGATGAAGGACGACGGCAAGGGCGTCCTCACCAAGCTCGCCGGCGTCCTCGGCATGCCGCCCCAGGAAGTCATCGACAAGGTCCGGCTCTGCGACGCCAAGACCCCCCAGCCCTGCTGGAACGGCTCGCCCTACCAGCCGATCCCCGTCACCGACGAGGCCACCGTCAAGCAGGCCCTGCAGATCCGCGAGCGCGCCGAGGACTTCCCCGGCATCACCGCCGAACCCATGGCCGTACGCCGCTACGCCGCCCCCGGCAAGTCCAACACCGCCCAGGTCCTCGGCTACCTCTCACCGGTCACCGACGAGGAACTGCAGAAGGCCCAGGACACCGACTCGCCCTACCTGCGCTCCGACCAGGTCGGCCGCTCCGGCCTGGAGCGCCAGTACGACAAGGCGCTGCGCGGCAAGGCCGGCGTCACCCGCTACGAGGTCGACAACCTCGGCCGCGTCATCGGCGAGGCCGAGTCCGACGCGGGCACCCCCGGCTCCAACCTCGTCACCAGCATCGACGCCCGCGTCCAGCGGGTCGCCGAGTACGAGCTGAACGAGGCGATGAAGGCCGCCCGCAAGGAGATGGACCGCAACACCAACCGGACCTACGAGGCCGACTCCGGCGCGGTCGTGGTGATGGAGGCCAAGACCGGCCGGGTCGTCGCCATGGCCTCCAACCCCGACTACGACCCCAACGCCTGGGTCGGCGGCATCTCCGCCAAGGACTACAAGAAGCTCACCGGCAAGGAGTCCAACTACCCGCTGCTCAACCGCGCCATCCAGGGCCAGGCGGCCCCCGGCTCCATCTTCAAGGTCGTCTCCTCGGCCGCCGCGGTCGAGGCCGGTTACGACTTCGACGGCAACTACGACTGCTCCAGCGCCTACGACGTCGGCGGCCAGGTCTTCAAGAACTTCGAGTCGGCCAACGAAGGCATGATCACCATCGGCCGTGCCCTGGAACTCTCCTGCGACACCGTCTTCTACCGCCTGTCCCACCAGGAGTGGAAGAAGGACGGCGGGATGAACCCCAAGCACCCCAACGACTACTTCTACAAGGCCGCCCACCAGTTCGGCCTGGGCGCCGAGACCGGCGTCGACCTCCCCAACGAGGTCACCGGCCGCGTCCCCGACCGCCAGTGGAAGCAGGACTACTGGAAGGCCAACAAGGACGCCTGGTGCAAGACCGGCAAGAAGGACGGCTCCTACGTCGAGAAGATCGCGTACGAGAACTGCCTCGAAGGCAACAAGATGCGCGCCGGTGACTCCATCAACTACTCCATCGGCCAGGGCGACACCCTCGTCACCCCCATCCAGATGGCCACCATCTACGCGGCCATCTCCAACGGCGGCACCCTCTACGACCCGAGCATCGGCAAGGCCGTCGTCAGCCCCGACGGCAAGTCCGTCCGCCAGATCAAGCCCACGGCCCACGGCAAGCTGCCCATAAGCAAGACCACGCTCGCCAAGATGGACGAGGCCCTCGCCGGCGTCGCCAGCCGAGGCACCGCCGCCTGGCGCTTCGCCCAGGTCGGCTGGCCCCAGGACAAGATCCCGATGCACGCCAAGACCGGTACCGCCGAGGTCTACGGCAAGCAGACCACGTCCTGGTTCGCGACGTACACCAAGGACTACTCGATCGTCATGACGATCTCCCAGGGCGGCACCGGCTCCGGCGCCTCGGGACCCGCCGTCCGCAACATCTACGACGCGCTGTACGGCGTCTCCGACGACGGCGACATCGACCCGAAGAGGGCCCTGCTGCCCAAGCCCCAGGCGAGCCTGCCGAAGATCAAGACGGACGGCACCATCCTCTCCCCGAAGATGCCCAAGGACGTCGTCAAGGAACTCCAGCCCGACGAGAAGGCCTCCCCGGACGAGGAGTACGCCCCCGTCGAGGAAGGGGACCAGCCGGCGACCACCCCCAACCAGAACGGGGACAACCGCGACACCCGCCGCCACCGGCGACGCGGCGGCGCGGGACGCGGCACCCGGCGCGGCGGCAACGGCAGAAGCCGGAGGGCACGCGCATGACCGGCAACAGCTTCCAGGTCTCCGGATACGGTCCCGAGAAGGCCGGCTGGACCCGTCTCTTCGCCCGGGACTCCATCGCCCGGCGGCTCGACTGGCCCATACTGCTGGCCGCCGTCGCGCTCTCCCTGATGGGCTCGCTGCTCGTCTACTCCGCGACCCGCAACCGCACCGAACTCAACCAGGGCGACCAGTACTACTTCCTCACCCGGCACCTGCTGAACACCGGGATCGGGCTCGCCCTGATGGTCGGCGTCGTCTGGCTCGGCCACCGCGCCCTGCGCACCGCCGTCCCCGTCCTCTACGGCGCGTCCGTCTTCCTGATCCTGCTGGTGCTCACCCCGCTCGGCTCGACCATCAACGGCGCCCACTCCTGGATCAAACTCCCCGGCGGCTTCTCCCTGCAGCCCTCGGAGTTCGTGAAGATCACGATCATCCTGGGCATGGCCATGCTGCTGGCCGCGCGCGTCGACGCCGGCGACCGGCCGCACCCCGACCACCGCACCGTGCTCCAGGCCCTGGGCCTGGCCACCGTGCCGATGCTCATCGTGATGCTCATGCCGGACCTCGGGTCGGTCATGGTCATGGTCATCATCGTGCTCGGCATCCTGCTCGCCTCCGGCGCCAGCAACCGCTGGATCTTCGGACTGCTCGGCGCCGGCACCGCCGGGGCGCTCGCCGTGTGGCAGCTCGGCATCCTGGACGACTACCAGATCGCCCGCTTCGCCGCCTTCGCCAACCCCGCCCTCGACCCCGCGGGCGTCGGCTACAACACCAACCAGGCCCGCATCGCCATCGGCTCCGGCGGACTCACCGGCTCAGGTCTCTTCCACGGTTCCCAGACCACCGGCCGCTTCGTCCCCGAACAGCAGACCGACTTCGTCTTCACCGTCGCGGGCGAGGAACTGGGCTTCCTCGGCGCGGGCCTCATCATCGCCCTGCTCGGCGTGATCCTCTGGCGCGCCTGCCGCATCGCCCGCAGCACCCCCGACCTGTACGGCACGGTCGTCGCCGCCGGGATCGTCGCCTGGTTCGCCTTCCAGGCCTTCGAGAACGTCGGCATGACCCTCGGCATCATGCCGGTCACCGGCCTGCCCCTGCCCTTCGTCTCCTACGGCGGCTCCTCCATGTTCGCCGTGTGGATGGCCGTGGGCCTGCTCCAGTCGATCACCGTGCAGAGACCGATGTCGGCGTGACCCCGCACCGGGGGACGAGCGGGTCAAGCGGGTGAGGGGGACCGGTCCGGCCGGGTTAGGCTGGATGGTCCCCCCTGTCAGCACACAAAGGTCCCGTGAGATGCCTGCCGAAGCCGCCCCGGCCGCCGAGTCCGTGTTTCCGCAGCTCGAAGCCCTGCTCCCGCATGTGCAGAAGCCGATCCAGTACGTCGGCGGAGAGCTCAACTCCACGGTCAAGGAGTGGGAGTCCTGCGACGTCCGCTGGGCCCTGATGTACCCCGACGCCTACGAGGTCGGCCTGCCCAACCAGGGCGTCATGATCCTCTACGAGGTACTCAACGAGCAGCAGGGCGTCCTCGCCGAGCGCACCTACAGCGTGTGGCCGGACCTGGAGGAGCTGATGCGGGAGCACTCCGTCCCGCAGTTCACCGTCGACAGCCACCGGCCGGTCGGCGCCTTCGACGTGTTCGGCCTCTCCTTCTCCACGGAGCTGGGCTACACCAACATGCTCACCGCCCTCGACCTGGCGGGCATCCCGCTGGAGGCGAAGGACCGCGGCATCGACGACCCGGTCGTGCTGGCCGGCGGCCACGCCGCCTTCAACCCCGAGCCGATCGCCGACTTCATCGACTGCGCGGTCATCGGCGACGGCGAGCAGGCCGTCCTGGAAATCACCGCGATCATCCGCGCCTGGAAGGCCGAGGGCCGCCCCGGAGGCCGCGAGGAACTCCTCCTGCGCCTGTCCAGGACCGGCGGCGTCTACGTCCCCGCCTTCTACGACGTCGAGTACCTCCCCGACGGCCGCATCGCCCGCGTCGTCCCCAACCGCTCCGGCGTCCCGTGGCGGGTCAGCAAGCACACCGTCATGGACCTCGACGAGTGGCCCTACCCCAAGCAGCCCCTCGTCCCGCTCGCCGAGACCGTCCACGAGCGCATGTCGGTGGAGATCTTCCGCGGCTGCACCCGAGGCTGCCGCTTCTGCCAGGCCGGCATGATCACCCGCCCGGTGCGCGAGCGCTCCATCACCGGCATCGGCGAGATGGTCGACAAGGGCCTGAAGGCCACCGGCTTCGAAGAGGTCGGCCTCCTCTCCCTCTCCTCCGCCGACCACACCGAGATCGCCGACGTCGCCAAGGGCCTCGCCGACCGGTACGAGGAGGACAAGATCGGCCTGTCCCTCCCCTCCACCCGTGTCGACGCCTTCAACATCGACCTCGCCAACGAGCTGACCCGCAACGGCCGCCGCTCCGGCCTCACCTTCGCCCCCGAGGGCGGCTCCGAGCGCATCCGCAAGGTCATCAACAAGATGGTCTCCGAGGACGACCTCATCCGGACCGTCGCGACGGCCTACGGCAACGGCTGGCGCCAGGTGAAGCTGTACTTCATGTGCGGCCTGCCCACCGAGACCGACGACGACGTCCTGCAGATCGCCGACATGGCCACCCGGGTCATCGCCAAGGGCCGCGAGGTCTCCGGCTCGGGCGACATCCGCTGCACGGTCTCCATCGGCGGCTTCGTCCCCAAGCCCCACACCCCCTTCCAGTGGGCCCCGCAGCTCTCCGCCGAGGAGACCGACGCCCGCCTGCAGAAGCTGCGCGACAAGATCCGCGGCGACAAGAAGTACGGCCGCTCCATCGGCTTCCGCTACCACGACGGCAAGCCCGGCATCGTCGAGGGACTCCTCTCCCGCGGCGACCGCCGCCTCGGCGCCGTCATCCGCGCCGTCTACGAGGACGGCGGCCGCTTCGACGGCTGGCGCGAGCACTTCTCCTACGACCGCTGGATGGCCTGCGCCGACAAGGCCCTGGAGCCGGCCGGCGTCGACGTCGACTGGTACACCACCCGCGAGCGCGGCTACGAGGAGGTCCTCCCCTGGGACCACCTGGACTCCGGCCTCGACAAGGAGTGGCTCTGGGAGGACTGGCAGGACGCCCTCGACGAGACCGAGGTCGACGACTGCCGCTGGACCCCGTGCTTCGACTGCGGCGTCTGCCCGGCGATGGACACCGAGATCCAGGTCGGCCCGACCGGCAAGAAGCTGCTGCCGCTGACCGTGGTCAAGTAGCGGTCACGTGTGACGCCGCGGGATCCGAATCGGGTTCCGCGGCGTCTTCGTGTACATGGTGGAACTGGAGAAGGCGCCCGGCGCGGAAGCGCGGAGGGAGCCCGGGGGGCGGTCGGACGCCGAGGGGTGTCTGGCCGTGGCGGTCCGGATTCCGGTGCGGATCGTCGTACTGGTCCTGGTCGTGCCGGTGCGTCTGGTGTGGGACGCGCTGGTCGTCGCCGGGCGGTTCCTGCGGGACGCGGTGCTGCGCCCTGCGGGGCGGGCGCTGGCGTGGCTGGCGCGGGCCGTGTTCGTGTGGCCGCTGGTCGGGCTGTGGCGGTACGTCGTCGTGCCGCTCGCCAAGGGCGCGGCCTGGCTGGGGAACGTGCTCCTCGTCGTACCGGTGGTGTGGTTGTACCGGTGGGTGCTGACGCCGGTGGGGCGCGCGCTCGCGTGGTTCTGCGGGTGGGTGGGCGCGGTGCTCGCGGCGACGGGGCGGGGGTTGTACGCCGGGGTGGTGTGGCTGGGGCGGTACCTGGTGGTGGTGCCGGTGGTGTGGTTGTACCGGTGGGTGCTGACGCCGGTGGGGCGCGCGCTCGCGTGGTTCTGCGGGTGGGTGGGCGCGGTGCTCGCGGCGACCGGGCGGGGGTTGTACGCCGGGGTGGTGTGGCTGGGGCGGTACCTGGTGGTGGTGCCGGCGGTGTGGTTGTACCGGTGGGTGCTGACGCCGGTCGGGCACGTGCTCGCGTGGTGCGGCAGGCAGGTGGTCCGGGGTGCGGGGCTGGTCGTCACCGGGGTCGGGTTCGTTCTGTACTGGACCGTGCGGGTGCTGGTGGTGCTGCCGGTCCTCGCCGTGTGGCGGTGGGTGCTCGCGCCGGCCGGCCGCGCGCTGGCGGTCGTCGGGCGGGAGGTCGCGGACGCCCTCGGGCACGCCTGGCGGATCGCCGGGTACGTCTCGCGGGCCGTCGGGCGGTTCCTCGGCACCCTCCTGCGGTGGACGGTGCTGGAACCGGTGCGGTGGGTGTACCGGAGTGTGCTGACCCCGGTGGGACACGCCGTGCGGGACGCCGTGCTCCGGCCGCTCGCCGAGGCGGCGCGCAGTGCGGGGCGGGCGGCCCGGCAGGCGCTGGCCTCGGCCCGGCTGTCCGTGCGGCAGGCCCGCGCCGACGTGCGCCGGATGCTCTTCGGAGAGCCGGTGCGGCGGCAGCCGGTGGACCGGCGGGAACCATCCGGCGCCGAGACACGTACTCTTGGTAGCAGTACGACCGCTCTCACGAAGGACTGAACGACACTGGGCAAGCGACAGCCCGTAGGCCCGCCGCCCGTTCCCGCGGTGCAGCGCATCCGACTGCGTTACACCAAGCGCGGCCGCCTCCGGTTCACCAGCCACCGTGACTTCCAGCGCGCCTTCGAGCGTGCGCTGCGCCGCGCCGAGGTGCCGATGGCGTACTCGGCGGGGTTCACCCCGCACCCGAAGGTGTCGTACGCCAATGCCGCACCCACCGGCACGGGCAGTGAGGCGGAGTACCTGGAGATCGCCCTCACCGAGGCGCGTGACCCGGAGCGGCTGCGGTCGCTCCTCGACGAGTCGCTGCCCGCCGGGCTCGACGTCGTCGAGGCGGTCGAGGCCCGGACCTCCGGGCTCGCCGACCGGCTGACGGCCTCCGTGTGGGAGCTGCGGCTGGACGGTGTGGAGCCCGCCGAGGCGCAGAGGGCCGTCGCGGCCTTCAACGAGGCCCCGGCGGTGGAGGTCCAGCGCCGTACGAAGAACGGTGTCCGCACCTTCGACACCCGTTCCGCCGTCGCGCACCTGGAGAGCGTCACCACGCACGGTTCACCGGCTGATAGGCCGAGCGACCGGCCTTGTGCGATACTGCGGCTGGTTGTTCGGCACGTGACGCCTGCCGTACGACCCGACGACGTCCTGTCCGGTCTTCGCGCCGTGGCCGACCTGGCGCCGCCGGTCCCCGCAGCGGTGACCAGGCTGGCGCAGGGGCTGTTCGATGAAGAGACCGGTGCGGTGACCGACCCGCTCGCGCCCGACCGCGAGGCAGAAGCGCCCGAGCCGCAACCGGCCGCCGCTTCCGCCGCCGCGAAGGCGCCGGCGTAAGGAAGGTTCCGCCAGGGACGAAGTCGTAGCGCCGCCCTCGAACTCGGGAGCCACCTGGGTCGGGCAGCGCACCGACCACAAGACTTTCGCCAGGCCGTGCCCGACAAGGGGTACGGAACCGGCGAGACAAGACACGGAGAGCTTCCGAGCGGCGCCCGCGCCCCGGACGGCGGCAACCGCGCACCGCGCGAGCCGCGGACGTCACCGGCGGTCGACATGTCGATGCCGGACCGGGCGCGGCGCCCGGGAGCCTGACGGGAGAAACCCCCGCATGCTCGAACCGACCGAACCGACCGAGTCCGCCGCCACGTCCACGGACTCCGAGTCGAACACCCCCAGCGACACCCTGCCGCCGCGCCGTCGGCGCAGGGCCGCGTCCCGCCCGGCGGGTCCGCCGTCCGGTGCCTCCGAGGCGCCGGCGGAGACCGTCGCGCCGGCCGAGGCGGCCCCCGCCGAGGTGGCCGAGGCCCCCGAGCCGGCCGCGGAGTCCGCGGCTCCCGCCCGGCCGCGTCGCCGTGCGGTACGCCGTGCCTCCGCTCCCGCCGGTGCGCCCGAGGCGGCGGAGGCGGCCGAGACCGTCGTGTCCGCGGCCCCGGCCGCCGAGACGCAGGCCCCGGCCGAGGAGCCGGAGGAGACGGCAGCAGCCGTCGAGACCGCCGCTCCCAAGGGCCGTACCCGCCGTCGCGCCACCCGCAGTGTGACCTCGGCCGCCGAACCGGCCGCCGAGCCGGCCGCCGCCGCTCCGGAGTCCGCCGAGGCGCCCGCGCCCGCCGCGGAAGAGGCCGAGGCGGAGAGCGCCGCTCCCAAGGGACGTACCCGCCGTCGCGCCACGCGCCGGGTGTCCGCCCCGGCCGACGCACCCGCAGAGGCCGCCGCCGAAGCGGGCGAGCCCGAGGCCGCCGCGGCGCCCGAGCCCGCGAAGGCCACGCAGGCGCCGAAGGCCGAGAAGGCCGTCGAGACCGCCGCACCGGCCGAGGCCGAGTCCGGTGAGGACGCCGCTCCGCGCCGGGCGCGCCGTCGGTCCACCCGTAAGGCCGCCTCCGGGTTCGCCGCCCCGGCGCAGACCGCCGCGTCCGGCGAGGGCGAGGCGCCCAAGCGCCCGTCGCGCCCCGCGGTCGCCGTGTTCCAGGCGCCGGTGTTCGCCGAGCCCCAGTTCCAGACGCCCGAGCGGGCCGCGGCCGAGGCCGCCGCGGAGGCGGCCGGTGCCGAGCCGGCGAAGCCGGTCGAGGAGAGCGCGGAGGTCCAGGAGGAGCAGCCCGCCGCCTCGCGCCGCCGCCGCAAGCGCCGGGGTGCCGCCGCCGAGGAGGCCGCCGAGGAGCGGGCCACGGCCGCCGTCACCCAGGAGCAGCCGGAGCCGGAGCCCGAGACCGGGGCCGACGCGGACGCCGAGGCGGAGTCCGACGAGTCGGGCGAGGACCACGACGACGCCGAGGGCTACGAGGAGTCCGGTTCGCGCCGGCGCCGTCGCCGGGGCGGCCGTCGCCGTCGCCGGGGTGACGCGGCCGACGGCGACCTGGCCGACGACGAGAGCGAGCACGGCGCAGACCGGGCCGACGAGGACGCCGACGACACCGCCGAGCAGGCGGACGAGGACGCCGAGGAGGGCGAGGAGGCCTCCGGCGACAGCGGTGGCTCCAGCAGCAGCCGTCGCCGTCGTCGCCGCCGTCGCCGGGCCGGGGACGGTTCCGGCGACGGAGATTCCTCCGCCGACGACCCCGAGCGCACCGTCGTCAAGGTCCGCGAGCCCCGCCCGAAGCCCGAGCCGTCCGACGAGGTGCAGTCCATCAAGGGCTCCACCCGCCTGGAGGCCAAGAAGCAGCGCCGCCGCGAGGGACGCGAGCAGGGCCGCCGCCGGGTGCCGATCATCACCGAGGCCGAGTTCCTGGCCCGCCGCGAGGCCGTCGAGCGCGTCATGGTCGTCCGCCAGCACGGCGAGCGCACCCAGATCGGCGTCCTGGAGGACGGGGTGCTCGTCGAGCACTACGTCAACAAGGAGCAGGCCACCTCGTACGTCGGCAACGTGTACCTCGGCAAGGTGCAGAACGTGCTGCCGTCGATGGAGGCCGCCTTCATCGACATCGGCAAGGGCCGCAACGCCGTCCTGTACGCCGGTGAGGTCAACTTCGAGGCGCTGGGCATGGCGAACGGCCCGCGCCGCATCGAGTCCGCCCTCAAGTCCGGCCAGTCGGTGCTCGTGCAGGTCACCAAGGACCCGATCGGTCACAAGGGCGCCCGCCTGACCAGCCAGGTCTCGCTGCCCGGCCGCTACCTGGTCTACGTGCCCGAGGGCTCGATGACCGGCATCAGCCGCAAGCTGCCCGACACCGAGCGCTCCCGCCTGAAGACGATCCTGAAGCGGATCGTCCCCGAGGACGCGGGCGTCATCGTGCGCACCGCCGCCGAGGGCGCCAGCGAGGAGGAGCTGCGCCGCGACGTCGAGCGGCTCCACGCGCAGTGGGAGGACATCCAGAAGAAGGCCAAGGGCGGCAGCGGCAACGCGCCCACGCTGCTGTACGGCGAGCCGGACATGACCGTCCGCGTCGTGCGCGACATCTTCAACGAGGACTTCTCCAAGGTCGTCGTCAGCGGTGACGACGCCTGGCAGACCATCCACGGCTACGTGTCCCACGTGGCGCCCGACCTCGCCGAGCGGCTGTCCAAGTGGACCAGCGAGGTCGACGTCTTCGCCACGTACCGGATCGACGAGCAGCTCGCCAAGGCGCTGGACCGCAAGGTCTGGCTGCCCAGCGGCGGTTCGCTGGTGATCGACCGGACCGAGGCGATGGTCGTCATCGACGTCAACACCGGCAAGTTCACCGGTCAGGGCGGCAACCTCGAGGAGACGGTCACCAGGAACAACCTGGAGGCGGCCGAGGAGATCGTGCGCCAGCTCAGGCTGCGCGACCTCGGCGGCATCATCGTCATCGACTTCATCGACATGGTGCTGGAGTCCAACCGGGACCTGGTGCTGCGGCGCCTGCTGGAGTCCCTGGGCCGGGACCGGACCAAGCACCAGGTCGCCGAGGTGACCTCGCTCGGGCTGGTCCAGATGACCCGCAAGCGGGTCGGCCAGGGCCTGCTGGAGTCGTTCTCGGAGACCTGCGTCCACTGCAACGGCCGCGGTGTCATCGTCCACCTCGACCAGCCGGCGTCGGCCGGCGGCGGTGGCGGTGGCAAGCGCCGCAAGCGGGCGCGGGCCGGGGCCGACCAGCCGCACGAGCACGAGGCCGTCGCCGGGTTCGAGACCGGTCCGACGGCGGAGCAGGAGGCGGACACCGAGTCCGAGTCCGAGGTCGCCGCCGAGGTGGCCGAGCCGGTCGCCCTTCCGGCGCCGGACTTCAGCGCCGACGAGGAGCTGTACAGCAGCGCCGCGGAGGCCGAGGCCGCCGCCACGCGTGGTCGTGGCCGGCGTCGCGCGAGCCGTCGGGCCTCCGCTCCGGCGGGTGCGCCCAAGGCCGCCAAGGGCGAGAAGGCCGGGGCGGCGCAGGCCGAGGCCGCGCCCGCCGAGGCGCCCACGGCGCAGGACGTCACGGTGCGGGAAGAGGTCGAGCGTCCCGTGCGGCGCGAGTCCGCCGCCGAGGTGCTGGCCGAGCCCGCCGCCGTCGAGGACGCGGTCTCCGGTGCCCAGGCCCCGGCCGAGTCCCCGGCGCCCGCGTCGGAGGAGGCCGCGCCCAAGGGCCGTACCCGCCGTCGGGCCACCCGGAAGGTGTCCGCGCCGGCCGGTTCGCCCGAGGGTGCCGAGGCCGCCGTGCTGACGGTCCCGGAGACCCCGGCGGCCGAGCAGCCCGAGCCCGAGAAGGCGCCCGAGGTCCCGGCCGCCGCCGAGCCCGCCGAGAGCGCGGCCCCGGCCCGTCCGCGGCGCCGGGCGGTGCGCAAGCCCACCACGTCCACCGCGTCCGAGGAGGCGGCCGTCACGGTCGTCCCGTCGGCCGCGACGGAGGAGGAGGCACCGCAGGCGCAGTCCGAGGCCGAGGAGGCCGCCCCCGCCAAGAAGGCGGCGGCCCGCAAGACGGCCAAGAAGGCGACGGCGAAGAAGGCCGCCACCAAGAAGACCGCGGCCAAGAAGACGACGACCGCGAAGAAGGCCACGGCCAAGAAGGCGGCCAAGACGACGACCGCCAAGAAGGCCACGGCCAAGAAGACGGCGTCGAAGAAGACCGCGGCGGCCGACCAGCAGGCGCCGTCGACGGTCACGGCCGCCACCGACGAGGGCTGATCCGGCACCTGTCGACAGCGTGTGGCCCCGTCCGACCGGATTCCGGTCGGACGGGGCCACACGTTTCCCGGGCCGCCGTCGCGCGCATCATCAGTGACAGCCGGGTCCCCCCTGGCGAGGAGAGGAGAGCACGTGCCGGTACTGACGAGGCTCATTCCCTCGCCGCTCGTCGTGGACGTCCGGCCGGGCGCCCTGGACGACCTGGCGAGCGTCCTCGCGGACCAGCGGATCTCGCAGTCCGGGAAGCTGGCCGTGGCGATCAGCGACGGCTCGGGGGCGCGGCTGCGCAGACGCCTCGAGCCGTCCTTGCCGGGCGCCGCCTGGTTCGAGGTCGGCGGCGGCACGATCGACGACGCGGTGCGCCTCGCCGACGGGATGAAGTCGGGGCGGTACGACGCGGTCGTGGGTCTCGGCGGCGGCAAGGTCATCGACTGCGCCAAGTTCGCCGCGGCCCGGGTGGGTCTGCCCATGGTCGCGGTGGCCACCAACCTGTCCCACGACGGCATCTGCTCGCCGGTCTCCATCCTCGACAACGACGCGGGCCGCGGTTCGTACGGCGTGCCGACGCCCATCGCGCTCGTCGTCGACCTCGCGGTGATCCGGGAGGCGCCGATCCGGTTCGTGCGCTCCGGGATCGGCGACGCCGTCTCCAACGTCTCCGCGGTCGCCGACTGGGAGCTGGCCCACCGGGTGAACGGCGAGAAGGTCGACGGCCTGGCCGCCGCCCTCGCCCGGCAGGCCGGTGAGGCCGTGCTGCGCCACCCCGGGGGCTGCGGCGACGACGGCTTCCTGACCGTGCTGACCGAGGGCCTGGTGCTGTCCGGCATCGCCATGACCATCGCCGGGCACACCCGTCCCTCGTCGGGCGCCTGCCACGAGATCAGCCACGCCCTCGACCTGCTGTACCCCGGCCGCGCGGCCAGCCACGGCGAGCAGGTGGGCATCGGCGCGGCCTTCGCGACGTACCTGCGCGGCGACCGGGAGGGCTCCCTGCTGATGGCGGGCACGCTGCGCCGGCACGGGCTGCCCGTGGTGGCCGGGGAGATCGGGTTCGGCGACGAGGAGTTCGTACGGGCCGTGGAGTTCGCGCCGCAGACCCGGCCCGGCCGGTACACGATCCTGGAGCACCTGGGTCTGTCGCCCGCGCGGGCGCGGGAGGCGTACGCCGAGTACGTCGCGGCCGTCTCCGGCTGACGCCCCGGGGCCCGGTTTGACCCCTGTCGTGCGGCCCCGTAATCTTGACCGTCGGCGTGTCGACTGACACGTCACATCCCCGTAAACCTCTTTCCTTCCGGGTGTGCGCCCTCGCGGGCTCGGCCGGGAGAGGCCGTCCGTGTGTCACCGGGCGGCTGGACTGCGGGGGTGCCGTTCTGAGCGAGAGAGTGAGATCCGCGTGTACGCCATCGTGCGCAGCGGTGGTCGCCAGCACAAGGTTGCTGTCGGCGACATCGTTGAGGTTGACAAGATTTCCACCGGCAAGGTCGGCGACACGGTCGAGCTCTCGACCCTGCTCGTCGTCGACGGCGACGCTGTGACCAGCGACCCGTGGGTGCTGGCCGGCATCAAGGTCCAGGCCGAGATCGTGGACCACCACAAGGGCCAGAAGATCGACATTCTGCGCTACAAGAACAAGACCGGCTACCGCCGTCGTCAGGGCCACCGCCAGCAGTACACGGCGATCAAGGTCACTGAGATCCCCGCGGCTGCGAAGTAAGGGACTGAGGAGACATGGCACACAAGAAGGGCGCATCGTCCACCCGGAACGGTCGCGACTCGAATGCCCAGCGGCTCGGCGTGAAGCGCTTCGGCGGTCAGGCCGTCAACGCGGGTGAGATCCTGGTCCGCCAGCGCGGCACCCACTTCCACCCGGGCGCCGGAGTCGGCCGTGGCGGCGACGACACGCTGTTCGCCCTGCAGGCCGGTGCGGTGCAGTTCGGCACCCACCGTGGCCGCAAGGTCGTGAACATCGTTCCGGTCGCCTGACCGGACACATTCGCGAGGCGGGCCTCACTTCCCCCACGGGAAGCGGGTCCGCCTTTCGCGTGTTACCCAAGAGACGCTCTCGTCGTCACGCGTAGCAATCCGCAGTACGTAGTAACTGGAGGCACATCCCATGACCACCTTCGTGGACCGCGTCGAACTGCACGTCGCCGCGGGTAGCGGAGGCCACGGCTGTGCCTCCGTCCACCGTGAGAAGTTCAAGCCGCTCGGCGGCCCGGACGGCGGCAACGGCGGCCGGGGCGGCGACGTGATCCTCACCGTCGACCAGTCGGTGACCACGCTCCTCGACTACCACCACTCCCCGCACCGCAAGGCCACCAACGGCAAGCCCGGCGAGGGCGGCAACCGTTCCGGCAAGGACGGTCAGGACCTGGTCCTGCCCGTGCCCGACGGCACCGTGGTCCTCGACGCGGCGGGCAACGTGCTGGCCGACCTGGTCGGCCACGGCACCTCCTACGTCGCCGCGCAGGGCGGCCGGGGCGGCCTCGGCAACGCGGCGCTGGCCTCCGCGCGGCGCAAGGCCCCCGGGTTCGCGCTGCTGGGCGAGCCCGGCGACTTCCAGGACATCCACCTGGAGCTGAAGACCGTCGCCGACGTGGCGCTGGTCGGCTACCCGAGCGCCGGCAAGTCCTCGCTGATCTCCGTGCTCAGCGCGGCCAAGCCGAAGATCGCCGACTACCCCTTCACGACGCTCGTCCCCAACCTGGGCGTGGTGACGGCCGGGTCGACCGTGTACACCGTCGCCGACGTCCCCGGTCTCATCCCCGGCGCCAGCCAGGGCAAGGGCCTGGGCCTGGAGTTCCTGCGGCACGTGGAGCGGTGCAGCGTGCTGGTGCACGTCCTGGACACGGCGACGCTGGAGTCCGAGCGCGACCCGCTCTCCGACCTGGACGTCATCGAGGCCGAGCTGCGCGAGTACGGCGGCCTGGACAACCGGCCGCGGATCGTCGTCCTCAACAAGATCGACGTGCCCGACGGCAAGGACCTCGCCGAGATGGTCCGCCCCGACCTGGAGGCGCGCGGCTACCGGGTCTTCGAGGTGTCGGCCGTGGCGCACATGGGGCTCAGGGAGCTGTCCTTCGCGCTGGCCGAGCTGGTCGCCACGGCGCGTGCCGCCCGGCCCGAGGAGGAGGCGACGCGCATCGTCATCCGGCCCAAGGCCGTGGACGACGCCGGCTTCACCGTCACCCGCGAGGAGGACGGCCTGTTCCGGGTGCGCGGCGAGAAGCCCGAACGCTGGGTGCGGCAGACCGACTTCAACAACGACGAGGCCGTCGGCTACCTCGCCGACCGGCTCAACCGCCTCGGTGTCGAGGAGCGGTTGGTCAAGGCGGGCGCCCGCGGCGGCGACGGCGTGGCCATCGGCCCCGAGGACAACGCGGTGGTCTTCGACTGGGAGCCGTCGATGTCGGCCGGTGCCGAGATGCTCGGCCGCCGCGGCGAGGACCACCGCTTCGAGGCGCCCCGCCCGGCCGCACAGCGCCGCCGGGACCGGGACGCCGAACGGGACGAGGCCCAGCAGGAGTTCGACGGTTTCGAGCCGTTCTAGCCCTCTTCTCTCCCCTCTCCCCGGCGCCTCGGTACCGCGTTGCCGACGCAGGGTTACACAGGTGTGGCAGGGCTGTGATCTGCCCGCCGACATTCCTGTGTACTTTGTGAGAAGGATGTGCCACACGTGCGTGGCCAGGGGAGGGGGGACGGCCTGACCAGCCGCTTCCCGGGAGCAGAGAGAAGCCGCAAAGTGAAGATCGCATTCCTGGTACGGGACCTGTGTCACATGGGGGGCGTGGTCAGTGCCACGCAGAACCTCGCCGGGGCCCTGGCCGAGCGGCACGACGTGGAGATCGTGGCGCTGCGCAAGGTGCGTGACGAGTCGTACTTCCCGCTGGACCCGAGGGTGTCCGTGCGGGCGCTCACGGACATGCGGCCGCACTCCCCGGTCTCGGACGTCGACAACCCGCTGTCCGACAAGTTCCCGCTGGTCTACCCGCTCAACGCCGGTGCCAAGACGCCGGTGGTGAGCCGGCTCGCGGAGCTGCGGCTGCTGGAGTACTTCGACACCACCGACGCCGACGTGCTGGTCAGTTCCAGCCCGCGCAACACGATCATGCTGACGCAGGCGCGCGGTGACTACCTGAAGGTCACCCAGGAGCACTCGATGCCCGCCATCTACGCCGCGGACATCAAGCAGCGCCTCTTCCCGGCCTACCGGCACCTGCACGCCCTGACGGCGCTCACCCCGGAGGAGGTCGCCGCGATCGCCCGGCAGGTGCCCGCGGTGCGCAACCGCCTCGCGGTGATGCCCAACTGCGTGCCGTCCTCCACGATCCGCTCCAGCGGGACCAACAAGGTGGTGGTCTCCGCCGGTCACCTGACCGACAACAAGAACCACGCCCTGCTCGTCGAGGCCTTCGCCAAGGTCCACGCCGACGCGCCCGACTGGACCCTGCGGATCTACGGCCACGGCACCGAGAAGAAGAAGCTGCGCACCCGCATCGAGGAACTGGGCCTGTCCAACAGCATCCTGCTGATGGGCCAGACCTCCCCCGTCACCCCGGAGTTCGGCAAGGGCTCGATCTTCGTCCTGCCCTCCAAGCGGGAGGCGTTCGGCAACGTCATCGTCGAGGCGATGGCCGCCGGCCTCCCCGTCGTCGCCACCGACGCCGACCACGGGCCGCGCAACATCCTCACCGACGGCGAGGACGGGCTGATCGTGCCGCGCGGCGACGTGGACGCGATGGCCGAGGCGATCCGGAGCCTGGTCCAGGACGAGGAACTGCGCCTGAAGATGGGCGCCGCCGGCATCCGCAACGCCGAGCGGTTCCACGAGCGGGCCAGCTGCGAGCGCTTCGAGGCCATCCTGGAGGAGGCCTTCGCCCGCAAGGAGCTGCCCGTCCACGCCACGGCCCGGGTGGACCGGGAGGGCTCGGTCCACGTGGCCGTGGGAGCGCTGCCGCCGAGCGCCCAAGAGGCCGACCTGGTCCTGCGCAAGGGCGGCGCGGGCAGCGAGGAGCACCGCTTCCCGTTCTCCGCCGAGGGCGATGCCGTCGTGCCCTGGGACGCCGGGGTGCCGCACGGCACCTGGGAGGTCGCCCTGGCCACCCGCGAGGGCGGGCGCGAGGTGGCGCTGACCACCGACGGCTACGGCTGCGACACCCGTGACCTGCTCGCCGTACGGCTGCCGCGCGCCCAGGGCCCGGCCCTGGCGCTGATGCTGCCGCACCTGCACCAGGACGGCGGGCTGCGGCTGCGCAGCGCGCTGCGCGAGGCGCACGCCGAGGTCGGACCGGTCAGGGTCGACGAGCGGACCATCGCGGTGCGCGCCGAGCTGTGGGGCGCCCGGCCCGCAGCGGGCGCCGTCGTGGAGGCCGTGCACCGGCGGAACAAGGAGCGGGTGCTGAGCTTCCCGCTGCGC
The DNA here is from genome assembly GCF_004364245.1 of Streptomyces sp. BK208. Taxonomy (GTDB): domain Bacteria; phylum Actinomycetota; class Actinomycetes; order Streptomycetales; family Streptomycetaceae; genus Streptomyces. Next base: position 495,272 of record NZ_SOAV01000002.1, read on the forward strand.
GACGAGGGCGACGGGTGGGTCGCCGTGGACCTGGACTGCGCCGCGCTGGTGCGGGAGCACACCGACGACGACGAGAAGGAAGTCGTCTGGGACTTCTGGCTGCGCGCGGCGCCCGGCGCCCCGAGGGTGCAGCTGGCCAAGCTGGCGACCGACGTACTCGCGCCGATCGACGTGTTCACCTTCGCCCGTCCCGTGCTCACCGAGACCGTGGCTCCGGGGCCGACCGTGCTGACCCGCGCGATGCGCAAGTCCCGCAGGGCGCTGGGCGGCAAGCCCGCCCCGCAGGCACCCACCCGCCGGCGCACGGAGCTGCGCCCCTACTTCACCGCCGCGTGCCAGTTCGCGGTGAAGACCGTACGGCTCTGACCACCGTCGCGGAAGCAGACGCGGACGCGGACGACGGGACGGGCGGCAGGCGAAGGGGCGGGGCCCGGAGGATCATCCTCCGGGCCCCGCCCCTTCGCCTGTGCCCGTCCCGTGACCGCCGGGGTCAGCTCTCCTTCGCCTGCTCCAGCATCCGGTCGACGACCCGCGCGGAGGCGTGCCCGTCGTCCAGGTCGCAGAACAGGTGGTGGAAGCGGTCGAACCGGTCCTGGTAGTCCGCCTTGACCTGGTCGATGCCGCGGATCGCGTCGACCAGCTCCTCGGAGGTGCCGATCAGCGGACCGGGGGAGTCCTTCTCGAAGTCGAAGTAGAACCCGCGCAGCGTGTCCCGGTAGTGCTCCAGGTCGTAGGTGAAGAACAGCATCGGCCGCTTCAGGTGCGCGTAGTCGAACATCACCGACGAGTAGTCCGTGATCATGATGTCCGCCGCGAGGTAGAGGTCGGCGATGTCCGGGTACTCCGACACGTCGAACACGAAGCCGTTGCCCGCGCCCGGGACCTGGTCGACGACGTTGGAGTGGCGGCGGATGAGCAGGACGTGGTCGTCGCCCAGGCGCCGGCGCGCGTCCTCCAGGTCGATCCGCAGGTCGAACAGGTACTGCCCCGCGCTGTGGGACTGGTCGTCCCGCCACGTCGGCGCGTACAGCACGACCTTCTTGCCCGCGGGCAGCTTCAGCGTCTCCTTGACCTGCTCGGCGATCTTGTCCCGGTCGGGGGAGTAGAGGTAGTCGTTGCGCGGGTAGCCGGCCTCCTGGATCTCCCCGTCGTAGGAGAAGGCGCGCTTGAGGATCGGCGTGGAGAAGCGGTTCGAGGAGACGAGCAGGCTCCAGTTCTTCGCCTCCAGCGCCAGGCGGTTCTGGTACTCGCGGTCGAAGTAGAGGGTCTCGATGTCGTGACCGATCTTCTTCAGCATCGTGCCGTGCCAGGTCTGCACGATCACCTGGCCGGGACGGCGCACGACCCACTCGGGCAGGTGTCCGTTGGTGACGATGTAGCGGGAGGTGGCCAGGGCCTCGAACCACTCCCGGCCCCACATGCGGACCTTCTCCGCCGTCGGCGGCAGGACGACCTGGCTGTCGCGCACGGCCCACAGGTACTTCAGGCCGCTGTCGCGGCGCAGCAGCTCCTCGTGCATCGCCCGCGGGCTGTCCGAGTACTGCTTGCCGTTGTAGCTGAGGAAGAACACCTGGTCGCGCAGCGGCAGTTCACGGCCGGGCTCGTAGACCTCGCGGCGCTGCTGGAGCTGGCGGTAGGGGCCGCGCTCCAGGTCGCTCAGCTCGGAGCGGCAGTTGAGCTGCGGGAAGTCGCCCCAGCGGTTCTCGAACCAGTAGCGGCGCCCGTTCAGCTCCGCGTGCAGCGGGAACTGGGCCACGGCCAGGCGGTCGATGACGAACTCGGCGTCCGGCACGTCCGCGTCCGCCGAGCGCAGCCGCAGGTTCCACCGGCCGGCCTTGAGCGGCACCCCGCCGGAGCCGCCCATCACCGACGGGTCGAAGGACGTGCGGAAGGTGCCGTCGTCCGACCAGTCCACGGACGCGGTGCGCTCGTCGTAGCGGTTGCGGGCCTTGAGGACCAGGTCGGCGCCGATCAGCTCGGGGCTGGTGCGGCCCTCGATCGCGATCCGGCCGTCGCGCAGGGCGACACCGGTGACGGTGGCCCGGCGGGTCCGGCCGACGATCTTCAGGTAGCCGTTGTGCCCGGAGATGAGGGCGAGTTCCCGGTGCGCGCCGGGCTCACCGAAGGACGCGGGCAGGTCGAACGCCAGGTCCGCCAGGCCCTCCTTGACCACGCTGCTGAACTGGCGCTCCGTGCCGTCCGCCGCGGTGGCCAGCAGGGCGGTGCTCCACAGCCGGCGGTCCAGCTGGGCGTTCTCGTCGACCGTGTCGTCGCCGAGCAGCGCCACGTCGGTCAGCGGTACCCGGGCTTCGAAGGTGGTCCGGGAGCCCTGCTGCGCCACGTCGACGGGGTACTTGCGCACCTCGCCGCTCCTGGCGTTCGTCAGCCGGAGCGCCAGCGTCTCGCCCGGCTTCAGCGGCACCCGGATGTCACCGGCGACCGCGATCGAGTCGCCGTCCAGGCGGCGGTCGGTGATCAGGGCGCGGACCTTTTCGATCCGCAGCTTGAAGGCACCGCGCTCGACGGTCGGCAGCATCCGGAAGTCGTCGTCGAGCCACTGGTACGCCGGGAAGTTGGCGGCGGAACCGCCGCGGGCCCAGACCCCGCTGCGGCGCACCAGGCCGGACGCGTAGACGTTGATGCCGACGTGCCACAGCCCCTCCTGCCAGCTGCCGCCCTTGCGCAGCTTGGCGGGGTCGAGCTCCAGCTCCCAGCCGGCCCAGTCGTAGTTGTAGCGCTGCTGGCCGGAGTCCGTGGTGCACTCCGGACGGTGGACGTTGCGGGCCGGCAGGTACATGCGGCGGCGCGAGCCGTCCCGCTTGAGCTGGACGACCTTGACGCTGCTGCGCTTCGACGGCATGTCGATCTTGTCGATGTACGCGTTGCCGGACAGGTAGAGCTTGCCGTCCTGCCAGGACACCTCCCGCAGCGGTGCGCGCAGCGACAGGTCGCCGTCGATGCGCAGCGCGGACTTGGGCAGTTCGAGTCCGCTCTCCTCCAGCGTGCGGTAGCTGGCGTACTTGCGGAAGGAGCCCGACACCTCGACCGGCTCCTTGCGGCGCTGGGAGGCGAGCAGGGCGATCAGCTCGGGCATGGCGTGCTTGCGCACCAGCAGCCACTGGACCCGCAGATCCGTCGGCAGACCCAGGACGATCTTCGGGTCGATGGTGTCGAGGTAGCGGTTGGCGGCCTCCAGGAAGGCCTCGTGGAACTCGGCCGTCGCGTCCGGCAGCACCCGCATGAACAGCCGCAGGTCGTCCCGGAGCACCCGCTCGTCGTACTGGTTCTTGTACGCGGCGTACTCGGCGCCCGGCTGCTGGGACAGGTAGTCGCTGACCATGCTCACCGCGGTGACCCGGTCACGGATGGCCTGCGGTTCCTTGCGGCGCTGCGTGATCGACGGGGCCGACTCGCCCTCGCGCAGTCGCCAGTAGTACGTCGGCTCGCCGATGATGTCGACGGCCTCCGCCCGGTAGTGGGCGGGCAGCACCACGGGGATGTCCTCGTGCAGGATGCCCTCGGGGAAGGCGAAGTGGTGCTTCTCCCAGAAGGTGCGCCGGAAGACCTTGTTGCAGGCGATGCGGTCGGCCACCAGGCGGGGGATCTTCGATATGTGCGTGCGCTTGCGGGCCTCGCCGGCCAGCATCTTCAGCAGCGGCACCTGCCAGGACTTCTCGCCCTTGAGGTGGAAGACGTTGCCGGTCGCGAAGTCCGAGCGGGACTCGTCGAGGCTGGTGACCATCAGCCGGTAGGCGTCGGGCGGGATCACGTCGTCGCTGTCGACGAAGGTCAGGTACTCCGACTCGGCCGACATGTGCGCGATGCCCGTGTTCCGGGCGGCTCCGAGCCCGCCGTTCTCCTTGCGGATCAGGTGGAAGCGCTCGTCGCGGTCCGCGTACTGGGCGGCTATCGCGGCCGAGCCGTCGGGCGAACCGTCGTCGACCATCAGGACCTCCAGGTCCCGGAAGGTCTGCGCGGCGAGCGAGTCGAGGCAGGCCGGCAGGTAACGCTCGACGTTGTAGATGGGGACGATGACACTGAGCCGAGGGGCCATGGCTTGGTGGTCTCCTTTCGGGGTCAGGCCCGCTCGACCAGCGCGAGCGCCTGGGCGGGAGTAGGGGCGTGGTGGCGTTCGTCGAACGGGACGATGGGCGGCAGGCTCTCTTCACCGAGGAAGACGCGTCGCACGACCCGTTCGGCTGCGTGTCCGTCGTCGAATTCGCAGAAGCGCCGGCGGAAGGTGTCCCGGCGCTCGGTCGTCTCCGGGCTGTCGTACGCGCCGGAGGCGAGCAGCCGCAGCAGCTCCGCCTGCGTGGTGGCCACCGCGCCGGGCGGCTCCTGGAGCAGGTCGAAGTACGTGCCGCGCACCGCGGAGTAGACGTCCCAGTCGGGGACGTAGCTGATGAGGGGGCGGTCCAGCACGGCGTAGTCGAACATCGCCGAGGAGTAGTCCGTGATCAGGGCGTCGGCCGCGAGGTAGAGCTCCTCCACCCGGGGGTGCCCGGAGACGTCGACGACGCGGCCGGTGCGGCGCAGCTCGTCGACGTGCGGGGAGTCGCCGTAGAAGTAGTGGCCGCGCACCAGCAGGGTCACGTCGGGGCCGAGTTCGCGGGCGAACACGGCCAGGTTCAAGGGGGGCGTGAAGCCCGGCTGGTACTCGCGGTGCGTCGGCATGTACAGGAAGGCCTTGGCGCCGTCGGCCAGACCGAGCGCGGCGCGGGCCGCGCGCACGTCCTCGGCCGTGGCGTTGACCAGGACGTCGTTGCGCGGGTAGCCGGTCTCCAGCGTGGTGTACGAGCAGGGGTAGACCCGCTCCCAGATCACGGTCGAGAACCGGTTGGCGCTGATGCTGTAGTCCCAGCGGTCGCAGCGCTCCAGAAGCTTGTCGAAGTTCATGTCGGTGGAGGCCGGGTACTTCTGCTGGTCCAGGCCCATCGTCTTCAACGGCGTGCCGTGGTGGGTCTGCAGATGCACCTGGCCCTCGCGCTTGACCACGGAGTCCGCGAAGTTCACGTTGTTCACCAGGTACTTGGCGCGCGCCACGGCCGCCCAGTACTCGCGGGAACCCACCCTGACGGTCCTGACGCCCTTGGGCACCCGGTCCGCGCCGTCCGGGCGGATGGCCCAGACGCGGCGCATGTGCGGGGCCAGGCGGGCCAGTTCGGCGTCGATCGCGGCGGGGTTGCAGGAGACGCTGCGGCTCCAGTAGGCGGAGAACAGCACCAGGTCGTCGTCCAGCGGCAGTCTGAGCTGCGACTGGTAGAAGGCGCCCATCGCACCGCGCTTGGACCGGTTGAGCGCGGTGCGGGTACGGGACTTGACCCGCTGGCGCAGCTTCACCGCCGCCAGGGCGCTCAGCATGGTGGTGTAGGCGTTGCGCTCCAGCATCCCGTACTTGTGGCCGCGGCCGCCGTCCGGGCGGGTGAAGCCCTTCGGCACACGGGCGCGGTAGTCGGCCGAGGCCCGGCGGAAGAACTCGGCGCGCGCGTCCTGCGGCAGGCGTCCCGGGCGCTCCAGGACGGTCAGGTAGTGGTCGACCATCTTGCGGAACAAGGGGGCGCGCCACGTGGCGAGTTCCTCGTGCGCGTCGAGGTAGTCGAAGACCCGCTGGTACTGGTCGAAGACGTCGAAGTGCTTGCGGCTGACCGTCTTGAGGATGTTGCCGCCCTCGCGCCGCTGCCGGTAGTGCACGCAGACCCGGTCGAGGACGGCGATCCGCTCGGCGCTGATCAGGGAGCAGAACGTCCAGGGGGCGTCCTCGTAGTACCCGGGCGGGAAGGTGAGCCCGGTCCGGGCGACGAAGTCGCGCCGGTAGGCCTTGTTCCACACGATCTGGAGCAGGTCGAGCAGCTGGGGGCGCTCGGCGAGGGAGAAGGAGTCCGGGCCCTTCTCCTTGAGCAGGTCGGTCCGCAGGTTCGGGCGGACGCGGCCGTCCCAGTAGGTACGCGCGTAGTCGAAGATCAGGATCTCGGGATCGCCCGTGGCCTCGATCCGGTCGCGAATGGCCGACAGGGCGCCCTCGGTCAACGTGTCGTCACTGTCCAGGAACAACACGTAATCGCCGGTGGCCTTTTCGAGACCGGCGTTGCGCGCGCGACCCAGGCCCACGTTTTCCGTGAGGTGAATCACATGAATCCGGTCGTCGCGTTTCGCGTACTCGTCGAGAATGGCCCCTGACCCGTCCGGCGAGCAGTCGTCGACCGCGACGATCTCGAAGTCCGTGCAGTCCTGCCCGAGTACGGAGTCAAGGCACTCGGGCAGATAGCCCTGCACCTTGTACACGGGGACAACGAGAGAGAATTTGGGCATCCTTACAACCTGTTCCGAGAACTGACCACGGGACCGCGGGCTGGGACCGGAACGCGCCCCGGACCCCGTTCGGGCCTGGAGCGCGCCGCCGCATCAGCGTAAAGGATTCACGCGGAGTTTCCGCGGGCACGGTAGTCGGACGCCCTGTGCCCCGCCACGGCGGGAAATGGCCGGACCGGCCGCCCGAATGGGCCGCGTCGAAGCGGCTGGAGAACTTCCTCACATTCGGCCTCCCTGTCCTCTTTATCGACGTGCGTCGCTTTGCGCCCCATGTGCCCGAGTCGATATCCGGAACCCGTGGACGGGCCCGCGGCCAGTGGCACGGCCCCGGGAGGCAGGAGGACCGGCCGGGCCGGTCGGGGGCGGAGCCGGGCACGCCGGTGCGCACGGGTGCGGCCCCGGCGGGGCGGCGGGGGAGTGCCGCCGGTGGCCGGGAACGGAACCGGCCGCCCCTTCAGGAGGCGTGATTCGTGACGAGGCTGTGACAGGCGCGGGGCCCGTCCCGGCCGGGGACCGGGCTCAGCGGTGGTGATGGTGCGGCTCCGGGACCGCCGAGGGGACGGGCGGCCGGGCCTCCTCCCGGCGCGGGCCGGGCACGGGGACGTCCGCGGCGAGCCGCTCCGCCCTGCGGGCCCGGTGCCGCCCGGCCGTCTCGCACAGGTCCCGCACCGCACCGGCGAAGCGCTCACGGGACGACGGCTCGGCCGGGCCCAGCAGCCGCAGCGCCAACGCGGCACGCTCCTCGGCGAGTTCGTCCCGCTCCGGATGCCGCACCGCCTCGAGGAGCGCCGGCACCCCGGACGCGTCCGGCGCCAGCACGGTCGCCGCCGCCACCGTGGGGAAGGACTTGCGGAACACGTCCTCGGCCAGCGTGCTGGTGTTGGCGACCGCGTACGGCTTGCCGCTCGCCAGGAAGTCGCTGATCACGCTGGACACGTCGCTGATCAGCAGATCGGCCCGGTTGAAGCAGGCGTACAGCGGTGGCCGGGCGTCCGTGACGACCTGGTGCTCCCACTCGGGCAGCGACGCCCAGTACGCCTCCTCCCACGCGGCCGTCGCCCGCCGTACCGCCTCCGCCCGCCCGGGCTCCGGCGCCGGCTGCCGCAGCATCCGCTCCGCCTGGTCCGCCGCCGCCCGGAAACCGGCCGCGGTGAGCCGGTCCAGCTCCGCCGTCCGCCGGGCCAGGCGGGCGGCCGCCGCCGCGTCCGGCCGGGGCCCGCCCCGCCCCCGGTTGGCCGCCCGCACCAGCTCCCGGATGCGCAGATCGGCGGCCCGGGCCCGGGGGTCCACCGACCCCGTCAGCGGATGCGGCTTGTAGAGGAGCCGGACGCCGGGGTCCGCGAGCAGCGCCCGCACCAGGTTCTCGCCCGCCTCCACCACCGACGTGTTGCCGGGGTTGCCGTCCCAGCCCTCCCAGGTCGGCGCGTACAGGACGGTCGTGGCCGCCCCGGGCGCGGGCGGCCCGGCGTGCCGCCGTACGGCGTCCAGCTGCGGACGGCCGATCTCCACGACGTCCTTGTCCTCGACGCCGACGTCCGCCAGTGCGTACCGCTCGCGCGCCGCGGGACCCGCCACCCACACCTCGTCGTACGCCTTCGCGTACGGGTTGCACGAGGACAGCTTGTCGCTCTCCCCGTGGTTGACGAAGGCGTGCTTGATGGTCGGGATGCGCAGGACCTGCGAGGTCTTCCCGGAATTGGACGGGTGGAGGAGGACCCGGAGGCTGGAGTGCTCCAGGCGCATCAGCGTGGACACCTTCGGCAGGCACACCACCGGGATGTCGGTCGCCGCGATCCGCTGCACCATGTGCCGCTCCCGCAGCACGATCACCGGACGCCCCTCCAGGCGCGCCAGCGGCTCCAGCCACATGTTCGCCTGGTACGCCGAGGACGCGCCGCCCGAGAAGTACAGGCCGACGGTGGGCCGGTACCGGGCCAGCCACGCGTCGAACCAGTCGAGCACCTCCTGCTCACCGGCGGGCCGGCGCCCCGGCAGCAGCCGCAGCAGCAGCGCGCCGAGGCCCGTCAGTGCCACCACCAGGGACAGCGCGAGCCCCGCCGCCCCGTACGCCGGCGCGTCGGTCGCCGCCGTCGCCAGCAGTCCGGCCGTCGCGGGCAGCCCGAACGCCGCGAGCCGGTGCCCGGGGCGGCGCAGCAGCACCGGGGGCGCCGGGGTCAGCCGCAGCGCGGAGGCGTCGATGTTCCGCGTCACCACGGGCAGCGTGCGGCTGCGCCGGACCAGGACGGACACCGCCTGGATCGCCCAGTGCAGCGCGTAGAAGACGAGCAGACCGGCGACGAGCGGGGCGTACTCCCCCTCCCGGTGCTGCTCGCCCAGGCGCAGCAGGCCCACCACCAGCAGCAGGTCCCGCAGCACGTGCCGGACCGTGACGTCGGCGTGCGACTTGGCGAACAGCGACACCATGCCCCGCTGCCACCGGTACAGCGCCCCCTCGGCGGCCAGCGAGGCGGCGCTCGCGGCGAGCAGCAGCGGTACGTGCGGCAGCAGCGCGCCCAGGGCCTGTGCGGCGAAGGCGGCCGCCAGCACGCCCAGGACGAGCAGTTTCACGGTGGTCCGCCGCCCCGGAAGGCGGGGGAGACGGCGGCGGGGCAGGGACAGGGGCACTACGGTCGCTCCAGGCTCGTCGCGCATCGGACAACCGGGTTAACGGCCGGTGACCGTCCGACGACACGCACGTGCCGGCCCCGGCGCCGGGCGCGGCGGGGGCCGGGGTGCCGTCCGCGGCCTGAACTCCGGTGCGGCGCGCGTCGCCCTTCGCGTAGATTGCCTGGCGAGCGCAGGGATCGGCGCGTGTCGACGGGAGAGGCGGACGGGGCCGTGGCAGGGGCAAGGCCGGGGACAGGACCGGGGGCCAGGCAGGCCGTGGGCGAGGCCCGCAGGATCGTCGTCAAGGTCGGGTCCTCCTCGCTGACCACCGCCGCGGGCGGCCTGGACGCCGACCGGGTCGACGCACTCGTCGACGTGCTGGCCAAGGTGCGCGGGACCGACAAGGAGATCGTCCTCGTCTCCTCCGGTGCCATCGCCGCCGGCCTGGCCCCCCTGGGGCTGCGCCGCCGCCCGCGGGACCTGGCCCGCCAGCAGGCCGCCGCCAGCGTGGGCCAGGGGCTGCTGGTCGCCCGCTACACCGCGTCCTTCGCGCGGTACGGCGTCCGCGTCGGCCAGGTGCTGCTGACCAGCGACGACATGAGCCGCCGCGCCCACCACCGCAACGCCTCGCGCACGCTCGACAAGCTGCTGGCGATGGGCGCCTTCCCGATCGTCAACGAGAACGACACCGTCGCCACCGACGAGATCCGCTTCGGCGACAACGACCGCCTCGCCGCGCTCGTCGCCCACCTGGTCCGCGCCGACCTGCTGGTGCTGCTGTCCGACGTGGACGGCGTGTACGACGGGGACCCGAGCAGGCCGGGCACCTCGCGGATCGCCGAGGTGCGCGTCCCGGCCGACCTGTCCGGCATCGAGATCGGCAGCGCGGGCAAGGCGGGCGTGGGCACCGGAGGCATGGTCACCAAGGTCGAGGCGGCCCGGATCGCCGCGGCCGCCGGCATCCCCGTGGTGCTGACCAGCGCCGTCCACGCGGCCGACGCCCTGGCCGGCGGCGACACCGGCACCTACTTCCACGCCACCGGCAGGCGCTCCGCCGACCGGTTGCTGTGGCTCCAGCACGCCTCCGCGCCGCAGGGTGCGCTCGTCCTCGACGACGGCGCCGTACGGGCGGTCGTGGAGGGCCGCAAGTCGCTGCTGCCGGCCGGGATCGCGGGCGTCGAGGGCGACTTCGCCGCGGGCGACCCCGTCGAGCTGCGCGACGGCGCGGGCCGTGCGGTGGCCCGGGGACTGGTCAACTTCGACGCCAAGGAGATGCCCCGGCTCATCGGCCGCTCCACCCGGGAACTGGCGCGCGAACTCGGACCCGCGTACGAACGTGAGGTCGTACACAGGGACGATCTGGTGATCCTGCACCCGTAATAGGTCGAAACGTCCCCGAATCGGTGGTGGACGTTCCGCAAAACCGCCCCGCGATCTCACGTAGCCTGCTCAACTTTCCTCAGGGACAAGTCCGGCCGACCACCGGGCCGAGCCGTGCGCGTGAAGGAGGCCGTCGTGAGCGGAGTACGCCCTGGGACGGCGGCGGCCCGCGGTGGTACCACCTCCCGCGGTGGTGCGGGCGCCCGCGGCACCACGGGCGCGCGCCCCGGCGGCGCCCGGAGCGCGAACCGCGCGGGCGGCGAGGAGCGCGCCCTCACCAGCGTCGCCGCCGGCGACCGCTTCCGCGGCGAGGAGCCCGAGCACACCCCGCGCCTGTGGCACGTCACCCTCAGCGTCTCCGGCGCCCGCGCCCCGCTCACCGAGGTGCGCCGGGCGCTCGAACAGCTCGCGCACGACCACCCCTTCCTGCTGACCAGCCGGTACGCCGACGACCACGCGGAGATCCGGTACTGGGAGGAGGCCCGCGACCTGCACGACGCCGCCGCCGTCGCCCTGCGGCTGTGGGGCGAGCACCGGCAGACGGCGGGACTGCCGCCCTGGGAGATCGTCGGCCTGGAGGTCATCGACCGGGTCACCTACCACCAGCGCATCGCCGCGGGGTACGGGCCGGCGCCTGCGACACCCGTCGGCGTTCACCCGTTTTGACCCTTCTGGTGGCCTATCTCGCGGGATGGGACGGCAGGCGACCGCCCGGACCGCGCGCACTACCCTTCCCCCCATGACCACGCTCTCGCCGTACGACTCGATGTCACCCGTCACCCGGGCCGCCTACCGGGCCAAGTCCGCCGCGGCCGACCTCGCGCCGCTGCCGCGGGCCGCCAAGGACGACGCGCTGCTCGCCGTCGCGGACGCGCTGGAGGTCCGTACGAGCGAGATCGTCGAGGCCAACGCCCAGGACGTGGCCAAGGCCCGCGCCGCCGGGACCAGCGAGGCCATCGTCGACCGGCTCACCCTCACCCCGGAGCGGGTCCGCGCCATCGCCTCCGACGTGCGCGACGTCGTCGCCCTGCCCGACCCGGTCGGCGAGGTGGTGCGCGGCTCCACCCTCCCCAACGGCATCGACCTGCGGCAGGTCCGCGTGCCGCTCGGCGTGGTCGGCATCATCTACGAGGGCCGGCCCAACGTGACCGTCGACGCCGCCGCCCTGTGCCTGAAGTCCGGCAACGCGGTCCTGCTGCGCGGCTCGTCCTCCGCCTACCGGTCCAACACGGCCCTGGTCCGGGTGGTCCGCGACGCCGTGGGCGGGGCCGGGCTGCCCGCCGACGCCGTGCAGCTGGTGCCCGGCGAGAGCCGCGACAGCGTGCGCGAGCTGATGCGGGCCCGCGGACTGGTCGACGTGCTCATCCCGCGCGGCGGCGCCTCGCTGATCAACACCGTCGTCCAGGAGTCCACCGTCCCCGTCATCGAGACCGGCACGGGCAACTGCCACGTCTACGTCGACGCGCAGGCCGACCTGGACATGGCCGTCGACATCCTGATCAACTCCAAGGCCCAGCGCGTCAGCGTCTGCAACGCCGCCGAGACCCTCCTGGTCCACCAGGACATCGCCGCCGACTTCCTGCCCCGCGCGCTGGACGCCCTCGCCGAGGCAGGGGTCACCGTGCACGCCGACGAGCGCGTGGCGGCGTACGCCAAGGACTCCCGGGCGACCGTCGTCGAGGCGACCCCGGAGGACTGGGAGACCGAGTACCTGTCCTACGACATCGCGGCCGCCGTCGTCGACTCCCTGGACCGGGCCGTCGAGCACATCCGGCTGTGGACCTCCGGTCACACCGAGGCCATCGTCACCACCTCGCAGCAGGCCGCCCGGCGCTTCACCCAGCTGGTCGACTCCACCACGGTCGCGGTGAACACCTCCACCCGCTTCACCGACGGCGGCCAGTTCGGCTTCGGCGCCGAGATCGGCATCTCCACCCAGAAGCTGCACGCCAGGGGCCCGATGGGGCTGCCGGAGCTGACCAGCACCAAGTACATCGTCACCGGCGACGGGCACGTACGCCGCTGACGGCCGGTGCCGGATGCCCCGATCGGGGCATCTCACCCACCGGGAGAATTTCCCCGCCGTCTGCCCAAAACGACCCCCCAGGTCTAGGCTGGACCCGTGCCGGAGGACGTGGGGGGCACGCCGTTCCCGGACGGCAGGGAGCCCGACGACGACCAGGACCGCGGGGTGTCGGACGAAGAGTTCGCCTCCGTGGTCTTCGACGAGGCCTTCGTACAGGCGGCCGCGGTGCACGAGCCGACCGCCGTCGAGCGCCTCCTGGCCGCCGCGCAGGCCAGAGCCGAGGCCACCGAGGCCGAAGCGGCCCGCCGCGGCCGCAGCAGAGCCGAGCGCTACGACGACGGGTACGGCGATTTCGGCCATGATCCCGACCTCGACGACCCGGACGACGACCGCGACCTCCTCGACCGCCCGTACGGCGCTCCGCCGGCCTCCGGCAAGCAGGTGCGGTGGCACCGCCCGGTCGCCTGGCTGCTCGCCCTCGCGATGGGCATCGGCATGGTCGCGCTGGCCTTCGTGGCGGTCTACCGGGGCGCGTCCTCGGGCGGCGGCCCGCAGCGGGTGCCGCCGCCCGCCTCGACCGGCCCGGAGCAGGGCGGCGCGGTGACGCCCTCGGCCGCCGCCGACTCCGCCCGCCCCGCCGTCCCGGTGCTCCCGCGCAGCCCCTGACCTGCCCCTGGGCGCGGTGGCAAGCTGTCCCAACTTGACCTGTGGCAGCGCGTTTACGCGCCCTTCCGCAGACCCACTCTGAAGGTATGGCAGGGCGTGGCGGTCCGCCCGGAGGAACGCCCGAGGGCACCCCCGGAGGCGGAGAGGACGAGTACCGGTCCGTCGTCTTCGACGAATCGTTCGTGCGCGCTGCCCGGCTCCAGGAGTTCTCCGCCCAGGAGCGCATCACCGACCACGCGCCCGCCGTACGCCGCCGCACGCCGCTGCGCCGGGCCGGACTGTCCCGGCAGGCGCTGATCCTCGTCGTGCTCATCGCCGTCGCCTTCGGGACCGCCATCTACATGGGTGTACGGCACCCCTACCAGAGCGCCGCCGGCCAGCGGCCCGCCGAGCCGGTGCGGATGACCGTCGTCCCGCTCGCCCCGCGGGAGCGGGTGCCCGGCGCCGAGGACGCCGCCTTCCTGTACGCGCACAGTCCCGCCGCGCACTTCAGGACCGCGGCCAAGGGCGTCCCGCTGCCCGGGGCACGGCGCACGGCGCACTTCTCCGAGGACCAGGTGCTCAACGCGCTCACCACCGCCAAGAACTACATCGTCCGCTCGGCGCTGGACCCGGACGTGCTCGGCGGCGACCAGGTCCGCTCGGTACGGGTGCTGCTCGACCCGGACCAGCTCGAACAGTTCGACGAGAGCTTCGACAGGCCCGCCGCTGACGGCCGGCACGCGCCCACCGGCTGGCTGATCCGCTTCGACCCCGGCCGCGTCGAGCTGGCCGACCCCGGCGTCCGGGTGGACGGCAGCCTGCGCATCGTGGAGAGCGACGCGTCCACCCTGGAGGTCGCCGCGGACCACACCATGGTGTACGCGCTGCGCCCCGCCGGTGCCGCCCGGGCCGAGGAGTCGCTGTTCACCGTCCGGCGCGAGCTGCGCTTCCGCTTCGACCGGGACGACCTGCGCCTCCACCAGACCCGGCTCGTCGCCTCCTACGTCCAGGCCGGACCGCTCTCCTGCGCCGAGGACACGGCGGACCACCTCCGCCCGCTGCTGGCCGGCCAGCAGGCCGGGGCCGGCGTCCCCGCCGGCACCGACCCGTACGCCGCGGGCGACGCCACGGCCCTGTGCGGCAGCCTCGCGCAGCACGCCCAGCCGAAGGTGTGAGCGGGAGCGGGAGCGGGTTCAGGCGCCGTCGCGCGGCGCGGAGTCCCGCGGAGACCCCGGACCGTCGCCCCCGGGCCCCTCGGGCCCTCCCGGCCCCTCGGGCCCGTCAGGGCGCCCCGAGCCGTCCTCGGGCCCCTCCGCCGGACCGTCCCCGTTCCCGGACTGCCGCGGCTGGGAGCCCGCGAAGCCGCCGAAGCCCCGCCGCATCCGGTCGCCGAGGTCACCGGCGCCGCCCGCTATGTCGTTGACCAGCTTCATCAGCGGGTCCTTGGAGTTGCGCACGTGCGTCGCGTAGCTGGACGCCGACTCGCGGAAGGAGTCCCGGACCGAGGCGTCCTTGTCCTCGTCGCGCCGCGGGTAATGGCCGTCCATGGTCCGCTGGTGGTCCCGGGAGGCCGCCCACTTCTTCAGCTCGGCGGCCCGCACCGTGGTGAACGGGTGCGAGCGGGGCAGCACGTTGAGGATCTTCAGCACGGAGTCGCGCAGGTCGCCGCCGGCCTCGTACTCCTCGGCCTGCTCCAGGAACGCGTCCACGTTCATCTCGTGCAGGTGGTTGCCGCCCGCGATCTTCATCAGGCCCCGCATCGAGGCCCGCAGGTCCTGGCCGACCAGCAGCCCCGCGCGGTCGGCGGACAGCTCCGACTTGCGGAACCACTCGCGCAGCGCGGTCACGATCGCCATGATCGCCACGTTGCCCAGGGGAATCCACGCGACCCTCACGGCCAGTGAGGTCAGGAAGAGCAGGATGGTCCGGTAGACCGCGTGCCCGGACAGGGCGTGGCCCACCTCGTGCCCGACGACCGCCCGCATCTCCTCCTCGTCGAGCAGCTCGACCAGGCCCGTGGTGACGACGATGATCGGCTCGTCGAGACCGATGCACATCGCGTTCGGGGCCGGGTCCTGCTTCACGTACATCACGGGGACCTTCTCCAGGTCCAGGATGTAGCAGGCGTCGCGCAGCATGACGTTCAGGTGGGCGAACTGCCGGTCGGAGACCCGCACCGAGTCGGACAGGAACAGCAGCCTGAGGCTCCGCTCGGGCAGCAGGCCGCTCAGCGCCTTGAAGACCGTGTCGAAGCCGCTCAGCCTGCGCAGCGCCACCAGCGCGCTGCGGTCGGCCGGATGCTCGTAGGCACGCGAGGAGATGCCGGGGAAGCGCCTGCGCTGTCTGCCCGGGACGTGCTCGTGCCCGTTGTGGTGGCCGTCGGACATGTCTTCCCCCATGTGCGTCTGTGTGGCCTGTATGTACGTGTGCCCGGCCTGTGTGCATCTCTGGCCTTTGCGAACCCTTGTGCGGTCCTTTGCGCCCCCGGAGCCGGGCCCAGCCTAGGCGGAGATACCGTGGACGGGCAGTACGTCTAAGGAGCCCACGCCATGCAGCACATCTCCCACGCCGACCGGCTCGCCGCAGCCACGACCGCCGCCGAGCAGCAGGGGCCGGGGAATCTGCTCCGGATCGTCCTGATCGTCATGGTGGTGGGCTGCGTACTGACGGCGTGGTTCCTGCTGCGCGGGTACAAGCAGAAGGACGACTGAGGGGATCCGAAGGTTCCCCCTGACCCCCGGCTGCGGGCCGTCGGACCGTCCCCAACGGCGGAGTCGGCGTGATCGCCCGCGGGGCGCCCGCATACGATGAGCGGACGTCTTGTCCCGCCCACACCGGATAGGTCCTGCCGAAGATGAGCCTTCCCCTCAGCGCCGCCCAGTTCGCCACCCTCGCCGCCGAGGGCGGCGAGGAGCACGGTGGCAACCACGAGAGCCTCAGCCCCTACGTCACCGGCATCGGCGCGTTCGTCATCCTGCTGCTCCTGCTGTGGATCACCACCCGGTTCAACCGCGACCGCTGAGCCCCGGCTCCGTGGGCGCGACCGGGTCGCTCCGGGCGGGCCGGTAGGGTCTGCTCGCATGGGAGAGCACGACACGCCTACCGGCCCGGCGCACGCGCCGGCGGCGCAGACGGCGCGCGGCACGCAGAACGCGGTGCCCGCCCGCGCCACCGGCCCGGCCGGCGGTCGGGGCGACGGCCCGTCGGCGGGCAGGCGGCGCCTGGGCGTCATGGGCGGCACCTTCGACCCGATCCACCACGGCCACCTCGTGGCGGCCAGTGAGGTGGCCGCGCAGTTCGAGCTGGACGAGGTGGTGTTCGTCCCGACCGGGCAGCCGTGGCAGAAGAGCCACCGCGCGGTCTCCGCGGCCGAGGACCGCTATCTGATGACGGTGGTCGCGACCGTCGAGAACCCCCAGTTCTCCGTCAGCCGCATCGACATCGACCGCGGCGGCCCCACCTACACCGTCGACACCCTGCGCGACCTGCGCGCGCTCAATCTCGACGCGGACCTGTTCTTCATCACCGGGGCCGACGCCCTCGCCCAGATCCTCACCTGGCGCGACAGCGAGGAACTGTTCTCGCTCGCCCACTTCATCGGCGTCACCCGGCCCGGCCACACCCTCACGGACGCCGGACTGCCCAAGGGCCGTGTCTCGCTCGTCGAGGTCCCCGCCCTCGCCATCTCCTCCACGGACTGCCGTGCGAGAGTCGCCAAGGGCGATCCCGTCTGGTACCTGGTGCCGGACGGAGTCGTGCGCTATATCGACAAACGCCACCTGTACCGCGGCGAGTGAGCCGAGAGGGGCACCGGTGAACGACGGATACGACGCGGGACACGGCGACGACCAGTACGAACTCGTCGGCTACGACGAGTACGGCCGCCCCGTGTACCGCCAGGCCCAGAGCCAGGCCCAGAGCCAGTCCCAGAGCCAGGACCAGGGCCACTTCCACGGGCAGTACGGGCAGCAGGGGCAGCCTTACGGGCAGCAGGGGCAGCAGTACGACCAGCACGCGCAGCAGTACCAGCAGCAGTACGGGCAGGGGGGCTACGGGCAGCAGGACTACGGGTACGACCCGTACGCCACGGGCACCCAGCAGCCCGTTCAGCCGCCCCTTCAGCAGCCCTACGACCCCTACGGCTCCCCGGGCGGCTACGACACCGGTCAGCAGCCGGCGCAGCCGCCCGCGCCCGGCTACGGCGGTTACGACGGCCACCCCTCCGGCCCGCACGGGGGCGGGCCGGCCCCGCAGGAGCCGTACGACCCGTACGGCCGGGCGGCGACCAGCGGCCCGCAGCCCAGGGTCGCCGAACAGACCGCCCACATTCCGCAGCAGGCCGGCCCGGCCGGGGAACGGCAGCGGGATCGTTCCGCCGAGAGTCCCGAGAGTCCCGAGAGTCCCGAGAGCGCCGAGACCGTCGGGGGTGCCGAACCCGGTGGGGAGTACCGCACCGAGCAGTTCGCCTTCGTCGAGGAACCGGCCGGCGACTCCGAGGACGTCATCGACTGGATGAAGTTCACGGAGAACCGCACCGAGCGCCGTGAGGAGGCCCGGCGGCGCGCACGCACGCGTGTCGTCGCCCTGGTGGTCGTCCTGGCCCTGGTCGCGGCCGGTGGCGTCGGCTACCTCTGGTACGCCGGGAAGCTGCCCGGGCTGTCCTCCTCCGACGACAAGAGCGGCGCCGCGACGACGGCGGGCGCCCAGAAGCGCGACGTGATCGCCGTGCACCTGCACGACACCAAGGGCGGCGGCACCTCCACCGCGCTGCTCGTGAACAACACCACCACCGGACAGGGCACCGCCGTGCTGGTGCCCAACGCGCTCGCCCTGACCGGCGACGACGGCAGCACCACCACGCTGGCCAAGTCCGTCGGCGACGAGGGGCCCGACGCGACCCGCACCGCTCTCGACACGGCCCTCGGCACCGACATCGAGGGCACCTGGCGCCTGGACACGCCGTACCTCCAGATCCTCGTCGACCTGGTCGGCAACATCGACGTCGACACCGACGCCGACGTCCCCGACCCGGAGTCCAAGGACAAGGGCGCCGCGCCCCTCGTGCACAAGGGCGAGGGCCAGACCCTCAGCGGCAAGACGGCCGTCGCCTACGCCACGTACAAGGGCCCGGGCGAGCAGGCGAACGCCCAGTTGCAGCGGTTCGGGCAGGTCATGCAGGGCGTGCTGCGCAAGCTGTCCTCCGACCCGCAGGCCGCGACGACCACCGTCCAGACCCTCGGCATGATCCTCGACCCGCCGCTGACGGAGAAGGACCTCGGCACGTTCCTCGCCGGGCTCTCCGACCGCGCCAAGGGCGGCGACTTCAAGACCGCGCTGCTGCCCGTCCAGGACGACGGCGGGCTCAGCGCCGAGGCCGGCGACAGCGTCGTCAAGGACGTGCTCGGCGGCACCGCCAAGAGCCCCGACAAGGACGCGGCCGTCAGCGTCTCCGTCCGCAACGCCACCGGCGAGGAGGACCGCACCGCCAAGGCCCGCGTCGTGCTCCTCAACGGCGGCTTCACCTTCGTGTCGGGCGGCACCGCCTCCGGCACCGAGGCCACCTCGGAGGTCGTCTACGGGGCGGCCGCCGACAAGGAGAACGCCGTCCAGGTGGCCAAGACCCTGGGCCTGCCCACCGGCTCCGTCTCCCAGGGCAAGGTCTCCGCGAACGCGCGGGTCTCGGTGGTGCTCGGCCAGGACTACGAGCCGGCGTCGTAGGGGGCCCGGGGGCGCACGGCTTCCGCGTGGGCCCGTGTCGGCGGTCGTGAGACCCTTGAGGTCAACCGACCGCCGACCCGAAAGCCAGGCAGTGACCGCGACCGACCGCTCCATCGAACTCATCAACGCCGCCGCACAGGCGGCGGCCGACAAGCTCGCGCACGACATCATCGCCTACGACGTCAGCGACGTGCTGTCGATCACGGACGCCTTCCTGCTGGCCTCCGCGCCCAACGACCGCCAGGTCAAGTCGATCGTCGACGAGATCGAGGAGCGGCTGAACAAGGAGCTCGGCGCCAAGCCGGTGCGCCGCGAGGGCGACCGCGAGGCCCGCTGGGTCCTGCTCGACTACGTCGACATCGTCGTCCACGTCCAGCACAGCGAGGAGCGCGTCTTCTACGCCCTGGAGCGGCTGTGGAAGGACTGCCCCGAGCTGGACCTGCCCGCCGACGCCAAGGAGACCCGCGGCAAGGCGGAGGAGCACGCCAGGCTCCAGGCCGCCGAGGAGGCGACGCGCACCGACGAGGACTGGCGATGAGCGCCACCGGCGAGGTGTCGGCCGGCAAGCCGGGCCGTGGCCGGCGCGTCATCCTCTGGCGGCACGGCCAGACCGCGTGGAACGTGGAGCGCCGCTTCCAGGGCAGCACGGACGTCGAGCTGACCGAGACCGGGATCGCCCAGGCCCGCCGCGCCGCCGGACTGCTCGTGCACCTGAGGCCCGACGCCATCGTCGCCTCCGACCTCGCGCGCGCCGCGGACACGGCCGCCGAGCTGTCCGTGCTCACCGGCCTCGAGGTCACCCTGGAGGAGGGGCTGCGGGAGACCTTCGCGGGTGTCTGGCAGGGCCTCACCCACGAGGAGATCATCGCCCGGTACGGCGACGAGTACACGGCCTGGAAGCGCGGCGAGCCCGTGCGCCGCGGCGGCGGCGAGCTGGAGACCGAGGTCGCCGACCGGGCCGCCCCCGTGGTGCTCAGGCACGCCGAGAAGCTGCCCGAGGACGGCACCCTCGTCGTGGTCAGCCACGGCGGCACGATCCGCACCACCATCGGACGCCTGCTCGGCCTGGAACCGCACAGCTGGGAGAGCCTCGGCGGGCTGACCAACTGCTGCTGGTCCGTCCTGGGCGAGGGCGCCCGCGGCTGGCGCCTGCTGGAGCACAACGCCGGCACCCTGCCGGAACCGGTGCTCGGCGACGACGTCTGAGCGGGGCGGCCGGGCCCGGCGCCCGTGCCCCGGCCGGTGGCCCGGGCCCCCGGATTTCACTTTCCGGCAGGTCGCAGGCTAAAGTTCTTCTTGTTCGCCCCGCCGAGCGGAGCGAAGTGAAGGACCATGCGGCCAGGGTCGCGTGGCACCAGGGGCTATAGCTCAGTTGGTAGAGCGCCTGCATGGCATGCAGGAGGTCAGGAGTTCAATTCTCCTTAGCTCCACAGCCCACGGACGAATCCCGTCCCCTTCGGGGGGCGGGATTTTTCGTTCCGCGTCCGCTTGAGCAACACACGTCCCACGGGCGTATAGATCTGCGGGGCCTCCGTGTCCGGACCGGTACTGAGGCGTCGCTGACCGTATTGGCCCGGTCGTGGCAGAATCAAACGGCCGGAAGGGGACCGCGGCCCGACGGGAGGGAGTGGCGATGCCTGGGAGCATCCTCGAGGAGGTCGGTCACCTCCTCGGTGGAGCGATGGCAAGGAACACCGTCACTCGTCTCAGCTGCCCCTCCTGCGGTTCCGGGCACGTGGCCCAAGTCCTCGGCGACAACGGCGGAGTCTCGTACGTGTGCACGGCCTGCGGCCACAGCTGGAGCTGATCGATGGGTGCACACAGGCGGAAGTGCGACTGGTGCGGCAGCGGCACGCCCATCGTGCGCGACATGGAGCCGGTCAACCCCGACTACCAGTACTGGTGCGAGGAATGCGCGCGGGCGCTGATCATAAAAGGCGACCCCATCGAGACGTACCGCGAGCTGGAGGGCGAGCCGATCTACGGCCGGCTCCTCGAGGAACACTGCACGCTCAAGCGGTTCTACTCGTTCGTGACGGCGTAGCCGCGCCCCGGGTCCGGCGGCCTGACCGGAGCCCGCAAGAGGGCAAAGCGGGCAAACCGGAAACGATTTGGTGTTGTGCCCGGTCGACCGTGTAATGTTGGCGTCGCCGCCGGGGAGACCGGGCGGCGGACAACAAGGGGCTATAGCTCAGTTGGTAGAGCGCCTGCATGGCATGCAGGAGGTCAGGAGTTCAATTCTCCTTAGCTCCACAGTGACAGGGAAACCCCCCGGATCCTCGATCCGGGGGGTTTTCGCGTGCTCCGTCTCAGCGGCCGAGCGCCCGGCGGCCGCGGCCCTGGGACAGCACCGGCAGGTTGGTGCGCGAGGACGGGGCCTGCCCGCGGGTGTCCTCCTCGATGCGCAGCGCCAGCGCAGGGCAGCGGCGCACCGCGCGCACCGCCTTGGCCTCCGCGAAGCGCGGCACCTCGGCCTGCGCGACGGTCGGGAAGCCGTCGGCGCCCAGCTGGAAGACCTCCGGGAGGATGTCCGCGCACAGCCCGTGGCCCCGGCACAGCGTCCAGTCGACGTGGATCTTCTGGCGACTGGGCCCGTTCTCCTCCCCGCCGCCCGGGACGCCGGTCGGGGTCCTGCCCCCCTCGAAGAGCGGCAGGACGCCCTCCACGGGCCGTCCGCAGCCGTTGCCGAGGACATGGGCGGCCAGGTCGTCCGTGAACGCCTTGACGGTCGACTCCAGGAACATCGCCGAGCCGTCCGGGTGCGAGCAGGCGCCGCGACGCTTCACGTTGCCGGCGACCTGCTTGACCGCTTCGAGGGCGGCGGGACCGCCCCCGTTGAGAATGTCCTCCAGGCCCCGCGCGGCGGCCGGCAGGCCCAGGTAGCAGGGGCCGCACTGGCCGGCGCTCTCCTGGGCCAGCCACTGCGCCACCCGCAGCGACTCGCCCAGCGGGCAGGTGTCCTGACCGATCGGCAGGATCGCGCCCGCGCCGAGCGAGCCGCCCACCTGCTGCAGCGAGTTGCGGGAGACGATCGCCTCGTCGACGGTCGCCGCGTCGATCCACTTGCCGTGGTAACCGCCGGTCAGCACCCCCTGCGGCACCGGCGGGGCGCCGGCCAGCTGGAGGACGTAGCGCAGCGGCACACCCGTGGGGACCTCGATCACCATCGGGCGGGCCACCGCGCCGGAGACGGTGAGCATCACGGTGCCCGGCTCGTCGTACAGGCCGGTGTTGCCGTAGCGCTCCGGGCCGATGCGGGCGGCGATCGCCAGCTGGGCGAAGGTCTCGGCGTTGGACAGCAGGGTGGGCGCGCCGCCGACGCCGCTCCTGGAGGCGCTCACCTTGCGGCCCGGCGGGATGGCCGGGCCGCCGTCGATGGATCGGATCAGCGAGGCCGCCGCGCCGGTCACCATGCGCACCGGGTTGCGCTGCACGCGCGCGCGGAGGGCGGACCGGCGGCCGTTGCTCAGGCCGCGCTCGGCGAGGGCGGCCTCCATGGAGCGCTGCGTCGACTCGCGCGTGACGCCGATGACCAGCGTGCGGGCGCCCATGGCCTCGGCGCACAGCAGCGCGCCGTCCAGGATCAGGTGCGGCGCGCGGTTGATCAGCACCGTGTCCTTGCGGCAGGCCGGCTCGTCCTCGCTGCCGTTGACCACCACGACCGGCCGTACGCCGCGCTTGATCGCCGCCTCGGCGACCGAGCGCAGCTTCTTGTGGAAGGGGAAGCCCGCGCCGCCGCGGCCCCTCAGGTTGATGCGTTCGGAGAGCTGCGCGAGCTGCTCCCCGCCCATCGGTTCGAGCGGACCGTGCACCTTCAGGTGCATCGGCAGATCAAGCCGCTCGACAAGGTCGAAGCCCGACGTGAGCTGGGGAAGCCCGACCACGCGGACCTCGGGGACGTCGGGCAGGGCCTCGTTCACTCAAAGCCTCCGGAAGGCGTGTTCCAAGGTTCACCGGAACCCGGTGCGTCGAAGTCGCGGGACGAGGGCGCACCGGGAGTTGGTTCAGGGGTGGGACCGCTGTTGTACGTGTCGTCCGGGTAGTACGTGTCGAAGGCGGCGTTCGTCTCACGGGTGTCGTACACGTCACTCGAGCCGTAGCCCGAGGCGGGGGGCGAGGAGTACTGGGCCGAGTACGCCGCGGAGTGACCCGAGGCGTCCGTGGCGCCGTACACCGGGATGGTGTACCCGGTGTCGTTCAGCGGGTCGTAGTGCGACGGGGGAGCCTCGCCGACCGGGGGCGGCGACGGTATGGGCCAGCTGCCCGAGGTGCTGCCGCCGCCGTCCACGAGGGGCATCGCCTCGGTGGGCCGCATGTCCGGCGGGAGCGGGGCGGCGGACGCGGCCGGGTCGGCAGTCAGCGGCGTCCGGCGTGCGCCCGAGGGCCCGGACACGGCGCGGTAGGCCGCCGCGAAGCCGCCCGCGGCGTCCGGCGGAGTGAGGCGCTCCGCCGGTTCGTACAACGGGGCGGACGGGGACGCGCCGCGTGACCGGGAGGCCCCGGCGCGCTCGTGGCCCGGCAGGGCGGAGGCGCCCGTCGGCCGGCTGTCGGCCTCGGCCTCACGGGCGGGTCGCTGCGCGGTTCCCAGGAGGCCGGCGATCCGGTCGGCGACCTTGCGCTTGACCGGGCGGGGCGCCGCGCGCAGCGCCAGTGCCGCCATGACGCCGACCACGGACAGGGCGTACAGCACCACGAAGACCGGCTTCGCCGCTCGACCCGCGTAGAGCCCGTGCAGCAGGGCCAGGCACCAGGCCGGGTAGGCCAGCATGTGCATCGCCCGCCAGCGGGCCGCCACCGGAGCCGGGGAGGCGAAGCGGTTGCGCAGGGCTCCGGTGACGCTCACGAAGATCATGAGCATGCTGGCCAGGGTGCCGAAGCCGATGAGGACGGCCCGGCCGCCGAACGCCTCGTCCTCCGTGGCCAGAAGCCCGAACGGGATCACGGCGGCGACCCAGGTGGTGTGGTCCAGGAGGAGTTTGACCACGATGTGCACCAGGAGGAACACGACCGAGGCGACCGCGGTGGTCCGGTGCACCGCCTGGGCCAGGATCCGCTGCCGGGTGTCGAGGACGATCCGGTCCTGGGCGAGCAGGCCCCAGATCACCGAGCAGCTGAGGAAGACCAGGGAGAGGACCCCTGCGCCGAAGTCGAGGAACTGGGCGAAGGTGTCGTCCACCGTGCTGTCGTTCGTCATGACGAACGGCCTCCCCACGTCAGGGACGCGCGGGGAGGCGGCGAACTGGTGTCGCGAGGGTGGAGCGGGGGAGGGTTCATGGGGGCAACTCCGGAGCGGTTCGGGAAAGCGGTCCCGCTGCCGCACTCTAAGTGGCGCCATACCCGTGGGTAGGAGGTTTGAGTTATTGCGTTGTTATCAAATGGCAGTCCGCTTGTAGTGGCGTCCCTTAGTGGTCGTTACGCGAAGTAACCTTTGACCCTGGTTCAGGAGCGGCCCCCGGTTACCGGGTCCCCGGACCCGCGTTCCGGTGGCCCCGAAGCCCGTCGCGGCCCGCTCGGCGACTGCGGTACCCTGACGCCATGCGTGCCGTACGCCTTCTGCTTAGCGAGCCGCGCTGATCAGTCCCGACCCCGGTCGTATCCGGAGGCCGGAATCGGCGCGGCGTCCCCTCCTGTGCGAGGGGATTTTTCATTTCCCGGCCCCGCAGCCGCTGGACATGAAGGTCGCAGCCGCTGGCAGAGACGATCGATGGAGCTTTGAGGATCATGAGCGAGACGAACCCCGCGGCGACCGCCCCTGTGTCGGCGGACGCCGCGCCGCACCGCTACACGGCTGCCATGGCCGCCGAGATCGAGGCACGCTGGCAGGACTTCTGGGACGCCGAGGGGACCTACACCGCACCGAACCCCAAGGGTGACCTGGCGGGCGACCCGGAGCTGGTCGCCCGGCCCAAGAAGTTCATCATGGACATGTTCCCGTACCCCTCCGGTGCGGGCCTGCACGTCGGCCACCCCCTGGGGTACATCGCCACCGACGTCTTCGCCCGCTTCCAGCGGATGACCGGCCACAACGTCCTGCACACCCTGGGCTTCGACGCCTTCGGCCTGCCCGCCGAGCAGTACGCGGTGCAGACCGGCACGCACCCGCGCGTGTCGACCGAGGCCAACATGAAGAACATGGTGAGCCAGCTGCGCCGGCTGGGCCTGGGTCACGACAAGCGGCGGTCGTTCGCCACGATCGACCCCGAGTACTACAAGTGGACCCAGTGGATCTTCCTGCAGATCTTCAACTCCTGGTACGACGACGAGGCGAAGAGGGCCCGTCCGATCGACGAGCTGGTCGCGCAGTTCGACTCCGGTGAGCGGGCGGTGCCCGGCGGGCGCACCTGGAGCGCGCTGAGCGAGGCCGAGCGCGCCGACGTCCTGGGCGAGTTCCGCCTGGCCTACGCCTCCGACGCGCCGGTCAACTGGTGCCCCGGACTGGGCACCGTGCTGGCCAACGAGGAGGTCACCGCCGACGGCCGCTCCGAGCGCGGCAACTTCCCCGTCTTCAAGTCCAAGCTGCGCCAGTGGAACATGCGCATCACCGCCTACGCCGACCGGCTGCTGGACGACCTGGACCAGCTGGACTGGCCCGAGGCCATCAAGCTGCAGCAGCGCAACTGGATCGGCCGCTCCGAGGGCGCCCGCGTCGACTTCCCCGTCGACGGGGAGCGCATCACCGTCTTCACCACCCGCCCCGACACCCTGTTCGGTGCGACCTACATGGTGCTGGCGCCCGAGCACCCGCTGGTCGAGAAGTTCACCCCGGCCGCCTGGCCCGAGGGCACCCGCGAGGCGTGGACCGGCGGTCACGCCACCCCGACCGAGGCCGTGGCCGCGTACCGCGCGCAGGCCGCCTCGAAGTCCGACGTCGAGCGGCAGGCCGAGGCCAAGGACAAGACCGGCGTCTTCATCGGCGCGTACGCGACCAACCCGGTCAACGGCGAGCAGGTCCCGGTCTTCATCGCCGACTACGTGCTGATGGGCTACGGCACCGGCGCCATCATGGCCGTCCCGGCGGGCGACCAGCGCGACTTCGAGTTCGCCCGCGCCTTCGAGCTGCCGATCCGCTGCATCGTCGAGCCGACCGACGGCCGCGGCACCGACACCGCGACGTGGGAGGACGCCTTCGCCTCCTACGACGCGAAGATCATGGCGTCGTCCAACGACGAGGTCAGCCTGGACGGCCTGTCCGTCGTCGAGGCCAAGGAGCGCATCACCGAGTGGCTGGAGCGCACCGGCGCCGGTGAGGGCACCGTCAACTTCCGCCTGCGCGACTGGCTGTTCAGCCGCCAGCGCTATTGGGGCGAGCCCTTCCCGATCGTCTACGACGAGGACGGCATCGCCCACCCCCTGCCCGCGTCGATGCTGCCGCTGGAGCTGCCCGAGGTCGAGGACTACTCGCCGCGCACCTTCGACCCGGACGACGCCGACACCAAGCCCGAGACCCCGCTGTCCCGCAACGAGGACTGGGTCCACGTCACCCTGGACCTGGGCGACGGCCGCGGCCCGCGCCGGTACCGCCGCGAGACCAACACCATGCCCAACTGGGCCGGGTCCTGCTGGTACGAGCTGCGCTACCTGGACCCGCACAACAGCGAGCAGCTGGTCGACCCCGAGATCGAGCAGTACTGGATGGGCCCGCGCGAGGGCCTGCCGCACGGCGGCGTCGACCTGTACGTCGGCGGCGCCGAGCACGCCGTGCTGCACCTGCTGTACGCGCGCTTCTGGTCCAAGGTCCTGTTCGACCTGGGCCACGTCTCCTCGTCCGAACCGTTCCACAAGTTGTTCAACCAGGGCATGATCCAGGCCTACGTCTACCGGGACAGCCGCGGCATCGCGGTGCCCGCCGCCGAGGTCGAGGAGCGCGACGGCGCGTACTACTACCAGGGCGAGAAGGTCTCCCGGCTGCTGGGCAAGATGGGCAAGTCCCTGAAGAACGCGGTCACCCCCGACGAGATCTGCGCCGAGTACGGCGCCGACACGCTGCGCCTGTACGAGATGGCGATGGGCCCCCTGGACGTGTCCCGGCCGTGGGACACCCGCGCGGTGGTCGGCCAGTTCCGGCTGCTGCAGCGGCTGTGGCGCAACGTCGTCGACGAGAACACCGGTGAGCTGTCCGTGGCCGACGTCGCGGAGAGCGACATCGACGCCGGCACCCTGCGCGCCCTGCACAAGGCCATCGACGGCGTAAGGCAGGACCTGGAGGGCATGCGCTTCAACACCGCCATCGCCAAGGTCACCGAGCTGAACAACCACCTGACCAAGGTGGGAGGCCCCGTCCCGCGGTCGGTCGCCGAGCGCCTGGTGCTGCTGGTCGCGCCGCTGGCCCCGCACGTCGCCGAGGAGCTGTGGCGCAAGCTGGGGCACGAGTCCTCGGTCGTCCACCAGGACTTCCCGGTCGCCGACCCGGCCTACGTCGTCGACGAGACCGTGACCTGCGTCGTGCAGATCAAGGGCAAGGTCAAGGCGCGGCTGGAGGTCGCCCCGTCCATCTCCGAGGGCGACCTGGAGAAGGCGGCACTGGCCGACGAGAAGGTCGTGGCCGCGCTGGACGGGGCCGGGATCCGCAAGGTGATCGTGCGGGCGCCGAAGCTGGTGAACATCGTCCCGGCGTAGCGGGTGACCGGGGCGCCCGGGGAGCCGCGTGGTGCGGTGACGGTGCGCCCGGGACCGCGTGTGCGGTGACCGGTGCGCCCGGGACCGCGTGTGCGGTGACCGGGGCGCCCGGGCGTCCCCTACGGGTCGGGTGCGGGCAGGTTCGGGGTTCTCGCGGAACCTCGGGCCTGCCCGGTGCGTTTACGGTGGAAGAGCGGCGCGACATGCGCCGCCGACCGCCGGTGCGCGGGCCGGACGTCCGAAGGAGGAGCTCCGTGGAAGCAGCGCTCACAGTGTTCGCCCTGCTCTTCCTGCTCGCCGTGGTGCTGGGCGTCTACGCCACGGTGAAGGCGGTCGGTGCGGCCAAGCGCAGCGTGGACCGCGGTCTCACCCAGGCCCGCCGCACCGTGGAGGACCACACCCTGCGGGCCAAGTCCTTCGTCCAGGTGGGCCCGGCGGCCGAGCTGGCCCAGCTGCGGCTGACGCTGCGCACCTCCATGCGCGCCACCCAGGACGCGCTGCACGCGCGCGTGGCCGAGGACGCGTCCCTCAAGGAGTCCCTCGCCCTCTTCGAGCGGCTCAGCGCCCACGGCTTCGAGCTGGACGGCGAGCTGCGGCGGCTGGAGTCCGAGCCGGACCGCGCCACCCTCGCCGAGCGCCTGCCCGGCCTGCGCGAGCGCACCGAGCGCATCACCCGGTCCGCGGACGCCCTGCGCTGGGCGGCCCGCGACCGCGCCCGCCACTTCGCCGACGACGACCTGGACTCGCTGAGCGCCCAGATCGACGTGGAGGCTGGCGCCCTGCGGCACTGGACGGACCGGGAGACGGAGACCGGGACGACGCCGGGCGAGGACCGGACCGTCGCGTCGCCGTCCTGGCCCGACGCGCCGTCCGCCGACGCCCCGCCCGCCCGGCAGACCTGGCCGGACTCCCCGGCACAGGCACAGGCACAGGCCGCGGACCCCGCGCGGCCCGCCATCACACCGCCCGCCGCGCGTCCCGTGTACCCGTGGCAGAAGAAGACCCGCCCGGAGAGCACGACCTGACCCGGCCTGCCTGCCGGCCGGCCGTGCGCGGTGAACGCCCGGTCGTCGGGGCCGGACTGCCGTACGGGCACGGGGCCGGACTGCCGTACGGGCACTACGCCAGGTAACCTCCAGCTCATGTCCCGCCATGTCGCTATCGTCACGGATTCAACGGCCTACCTCCCGGCCCGGACGATGGAGCGGCACGGCATCACCGCGGTACCCCTGACCGTCGTCCTGGGCGACCGCGCCCTGGAGGAGGGCACGGAGATCTCGACCCGCTCCCTGGCCCGGGCCCTGCAGAAACGGCGGCCGGTCACCACCTCCCGGCCCAGCCCCGCGCTCTTCGCCGAGACCTACCGCAGGATCGCCGAGTCCGGGGCCGACGGCATCGTCTCCCTGCACCTTTCCGCCGAACTCTCCGGCACCCACGACGCGGCCGTCGTCGCGGCCCGGGAGGCGCCCGTCCCGGTCAGGGTCGTGGACACCGGCATGATCGCGATGGCCCTCGGGTTCTGCGCGCTCGCCGCCGCGGAGACGGCGGAGGCGGGCGGCACGGTGGACGAGGCCGTCACGGCGGCCGAGAAGCGGGCCGCGGGCACCTCGGCCTACTTCTACGTCGACACCCTGGACTATCTGCGCCGCGGTGGCCGGATCGGGGCGGCCCAGGCGCTGTTCGGCTCCGCGCTCGCCGTGAAGCCGCTGCTGCAGCTGGCGGGCGGCCGCATCGAACCCCTGGAGAAGGTCAGGACGGCCTCCAAGGCCATCGCCCGCCTGGAGGAGATCGCCGCCGACCGGGCGGGCAGCGCACCCGTCGACATCGCGGTCCACCATCTCGCCGCCACCGACCGGGCGTCGGCCCTCGCGGACCGCCTGCGGGACCGGGTGCCCGGGCTGGCGGACCTGCACGTGAGCGAGGTCGGCGCGGTGATCGGCGCGCATACGGGGCCGGGGTTGCTGGGGGTCGTGGTCTCCACGCGGTGAGGGCGGTGCGGTCGCGGTGAGGGGGTGCGGCGTGCGCGGTGGACCGGTGTGATGAGCGTCGTCGTGTGACACTCGTGCGGTGGTCGGAGTTTTCCACAACCCGTGGGTAGTCCCCGGTAATCGACCATGATCGTCGCGGTGGGGGCGAGGTGTCCGATCCTCGTCGCATGGCTCTTCGATCACACTCCCGCACCGCGAACGCGACCAGTGGCCCGGGTCGCGCCCCGGCTTCCGACGGCCGCCTCGCGCACCGTCGCGCGTCCGGCTCCCGCTCCCGTTCCCGCCTGCGCTCCCACGCCCGGCACGGCCGCCGGCGCGTACCGCCGGAGGAGCTGCGCCGCAGGGCGGAGGCGCTGTTCGCCGGGCGCGCGGAGGACGGCGAGCATGCCGAGCATGCCGAGCACGCCGCGCACGACGGGTCGCAGGAGGAGACGGGGAAGGGCCCGCCGCCGCCCGGCGTCGACGCCACTGCCGGCACCGGCACCGGCACCGGCACCGCCGACCCCTGCTTTGACGGCGCCGGGACGACCTGGCGGCAGCGGACCGGACAGGCGCTGCGGGAGCGGATGCCGCTGTGGCTGCAGGCCCGGTGCGGGCTGGAGCGCCGCAGCGTGGCCGCGCTCTCGGTGCTGCTCGTCGTCGCGGCGGTCTTCGCGGTGCAGCACTTCCGGGCCGGTCGCACCCAGCCCGTGGCCGCCCCCGAGGTGGTGCGAGAGGCGGCGGCGTACGGAGCCGGGGACGCGGCGCCGAAGACCGGGGAGGGCGGCGTCGGGGAGGGCGCCACCACCGGAGCGTCCAGGTCCGGGTCAGCGCCCTCGCCCACGGCGGGGGCCGAGATCGTGGTGGACGTCGGCGGCAAGGTCCGCGAGCCCGGCATCCACACCCTCCCCGCCGGTTCACGTGTCGCGGACGCCCTGCGTGCCGCCGGAGGCGTGCGCCCCGGCACGAAGACCGACGGACTGAACCAGGCCCGCTTCCTGGTGGACGGCGAGCAGGTGATCGTCGGAGCGTCCGCACCCGCGCCCCCGCCGCCCGGAGCGCAACCCGCACCCGGCGGGCAGGCGGGGGCGGGACCCGCGGCACCGGTCTCCCTCAGCATGGCCACCACCGAGCAGCTCGACACCCTGCCGGGCGTCGGCCCGGTCCTCGCCCAGCACATCATCGACTACCGCACCCAGCACGGCGGTTTCCGCTCGGTGGACGAACTGCGCGAGGTCAACGGCATCGGCGAGCGCCGCTTCGCCGACCTGCGGGATCTCGTGCGGCCATGAACACGGACGTGACGCGGACGGCGAGGCCGCACGGGCCGGACGCAACCGCCGGACCATACGCAGCCGCCGGGCCGGACACCGTCGCCGGGCCCACCACCATCGGGCCGGACGCCGTCGTCGGGCCGGGCGCCGTCGTCGGGCCGGGCGCCGTCGTCGGGCCGGTGCGGCCACGTGCGAGGCCCGCGCGCGCCGCCGTGCACGTTGCCTCCGGGCATCGGCTGGGCGCGGCCCACCCTCGGCAGGAGGGCCCCGCCGACCTGCGCCTGGTGCCGCCCGCCCTGGCGGCCTGGGCGACGGCGGCGCTGGTGCTGGACGTGCCGACCGGCTGGGCGGTGGGCGTGGCGATCGGCGCCCTGCTCCTGTCCGGCGCGCTGCTGCTGGTGTCGTCGCGCGGCCGGGTGCGGGTACCGGTCGCCGCGCTGCTCCTCTGCGTCGCCGCGTCCGCCACCTCCGCCGCACTGCACGGCGCGGACCTGCGCAGGGGGCCCGTGCCGGAGCTGGCGCGGCGGTACGCCACCGTCACCGCGGAGGTCGAGGTCACCGCCGACCCCCGTCTGACCCGGCCACGCGTCCGGGGTGACCGCGCGGTGCCGCCCACGGTGCTGATCGAGGCCGACGTGCGGCGGTTGACCGAGAGCGGCGGGACGGCGGTGACGACCCGGACGCCGGTCCTCGTCCTCGTGGACGTCGGCGAGGAGGACGAGCGGTCCCGCACCCGGCCCGCACCCTCCCGCTGGCTCGACCTGCTGCCGACCACACGGCTCCGTGTCACCGCCCGGCTGTCACCCCCGAGGCAGCGCGGCGACCGGATCGCCGCGGTGCTGCGCGTGCGGGCCGGCCGACAGCCGCCGGAGCAGGCCGCGCCGCCCTCGACGGCGCAACGTCTGGCGGGCCGGTTGCGGGCCGGCCTGCGCGAGGCGACCGAGGACCTGCCTACCGACGCGCGGGCGTTGCTGCCGGGGCTGGTGGTGGGGGACACCCGGCGCGTCACGCCGGACCTGGAAGAGGCGTTCAGGGAAACCGACCTGACGCACACGCTCGCGGTGTCCGGCGCCAACTTCACCATCGTCCTCGCGCTGCTCCTCGGCCCGCCGGGCCTGGCCCAGCGCAGCGAGCGCCGAGGCCTGGCACCCCGGCTCGGCCTGCACCTGCGGACGACCGCGCTGCTCGGCGGAGTGCTGGCGCTCGCCTTCGTCGTCGTGTGCCGCCCCGACCCGAGCGTGCTGCGGGCGGCGGCCTGCGGCTCCGTCGCCCTGCTCGCCCTGGCGACCGGACGCCGCAGATCCCTCCTCCCCGCCCTGGCGACGGCGGTCCTGCTGCTGGTCCTGTACGACCCCTGGCTGGCCCGGAGTTACGGTTTCCTGCTCTCGGTGCTGGCCACGGGGGCGCTGCTCACGCTCGCCCCACGGTGGAGCGCGGGGCTGCGCCGACACCGGGTACCGCCCCGGCTGGCGGAGGCGCTGGCCGCCGCGGGCGCCGCGCAGGCCCTGTGCGCGCCGGTCGTCGCCGTGCTGTCGGCGCGGGTGAGCCTGGTGGGGGTGCCGTGCAACCTGCTGGCGGAGTTCGCCGTGGCCCCGGCGACCGTGCTCGGCTTCGCGGCGCTGGCGACGGCGCCGGTGGCGATGGCGCCGGCCAAGGTACTGGCCTGGTGCGGAGGCTGGCCGGCCGAGTGGATCGCGGGGATCGCCCGCACCGGGGCGGCGCTGCCCGGCGCGGGAGTGGACTGGCCGGGCAGCTGGGCGGGGGCGGCGCTGCTCGCCCTCGTCACGGTGGTCGTGCTGCCGGCAGGCAGGCGGCTGGTGCGGCATCCGTGGTGGTGCGGTGTCTGCGCCCTGCTGCTGGTCCTCGTGGTGGTGCAACCGCCGCCGCTGGCCCGGGTGATCAAGGGGTGGCCCCCACCCGGCTGGCGGATGGTGATGTGCGACGTGGGGCAGGGCGACGCGTTGGTCCTCGCCGCGGGCGAGGGAGCCGGGGTGGTCGTGGACGCGGGGCCGGACCCCGCCCTGGTCGACCGCTGTCTGCGCACGCTGGGCGTCACCCGCGTCCCTCTCGTGCTGCTGACCCACTTCCACGCCGACCACGTGGCGGGGCTCCCCGGGGTGCTGCGGGGCCGCTCGGTGGGGGCGATCGAGACCACCGCCCTCGAAGAGCCCGCCGACCAAGCCGAGTTCGTCCACCGGCAAGCGACCACCCATCGCGTCCCGCTGCGGCAGGCCGCCGCCGGAGAGCATCGGCGCTCAGGACCGCTGTCCTGGCAGGTGGTCTGGCCCCCTCCGACTCCTGGGAGCCCGACGAGTCCAACAGGCCCAACGGGCCCAACGGGCCCAACGGGCCCAACGAGTCCAACGGGCCACGCGACGGCCGCGGCACCGGACACGGAAGGCGGGGCCAACGACGCCAGCGTCACCCTCCTGGTCCGCACGGCGGGCCTGCGTCTGCTCCTCCTCGGGGACCTGGAGCCCCCGGCCCAGCGAGAGCTGGCCCGCTCCCCGGCGGCAGCGGCCCTGGCCGGCGTAGACGTGCTGAAGGTGGCCCACCACGGCTCCGCCCACCAGGACTTCGCTCTCCTACGGCAAGTCGCGCCACGTCTGGCGCTCATCAGCTGCGGCGCGGACAACACCTACGGCCACCCGGCGCCGGGCACGGTCGCGGCCTTGCTCGCCCAGGGCACGACGGTGCGGCGCACGGACCGGGACGGGGCGGTGGCGGTCGCCGGCACGGGCCGGGAGTTGCGGGTGGCGGGGGGTGACTGAGGGAAGAGAGCCGGACCGGTGGCCAGCCGGATCACGGTCGTTCCGGTGTCTGCTGTGCCGTGGGAGGCGTAGGCGGGCGGGCACCGGGAATTTTCAGTCCAGCACGGAAGGAGGCGTGGAAGACGACATCGCGCCGCGCCACCGCATGGCCGCGCAAGCGGCCCTGATCGTCGCCGACTTCACGCGACGGGCGCACGACGGGACCCGTCCGCTCCGATCGGCAGAAGGAGAAACCGATGCCCTCACCCCCCAGGCAGGGTCGCACAGTGCTGCACCGGCTCGGCGAGGAGGACGACCGCCGTCCGTCCCCCCGGCCTCGGCCGGAGCGTGCGTGATGGCCACACCCATGAGCGCGGGCGGATTCCTGAAGGCCCTGCGGGACGAGGGCCTGGTCGTCGTCGAGGTCGGCGACTGGCGGAACCACAACCGCAACCACAAGGGCGCTTGGGGCCCCGTCAACGGCGTGATGATCCATCACACGGTGACCCGGGGCAGTGCCGCCACGGTGGAGATCTGCCGCAAGGGCTATGAAAGCCTGCCCGGCCCGCTGTGCCACGGCGTCATCACCAAGGACGGCCGGGTGTACCTGGTCGGCTACGGCCGGGCCAACCACGCCGGGCTCGGCGACGACGACGTGCTGCGTGCCGTCGTCGCGGAGCAGGCGCTGCCCCCGGACAACGAGGCCAACACCGACGGCAACCGGCACTTCTACGGCTTCGAGTGCGAGAACCTCGGTGACGGCGACGACCCGTGGCCGGCCGCACAACTGGACGCCATCGAGCGGGCCGCCGCGGCCGTGTGCCGCCACCACGGCTGGAGCGGGCGGTCCGTCATCGGCCACCTCGAATGGCAGCCCGGAAAGGTCGACCCGCGCGGCTTCACGATGACCTCGATGCGCGCCCGGGTCGAAGAACGCCTCACCCACCCCGCCGGCTGGACGCCCGGCGATGCCGAGGAGGAAGACATGCCGCGAGCGATCAGCCGCTCCGACGACGACGCCCAGCAGATCACGCCCCGGACGTGGACGACGCTCACCGTCGGCGGGGCGGACTTGCTGACGGGCGCGTCCCACTACCAGGCGACGGCCCATCTCCGGGCGGACGTTCCCGTCGGCGCCACACTCCAGGGCCGCTTCTATCACCTGCGTCCGGACGGGACCCGATGGACCGGTCCGATCGTCGAACGGGTGGGCACCGAGGGCAGCAGCTTCCCGGACTTCGGCAACAGCGGGTCGATCGCCGCGAACGAGCGGTTGCGCTTCGAGTGCGTCTACTACCCGGCCGACGCCGCCGACCGGGCCCCGATCACGGTCACGAGCGCGAAGGTGCGCGGCCTGTACTGGGAGAGGTGACCAGGAGTCCGGCCCGGGCCCGTCGGTCCAACCCGTCCCACCCGCCCCCGGCCTGATCCGGCCGCCCGGGCCGCCTGTGTCCCGGCGGTGAGAATTCGTACCCGGTCCGGCGATACCGCACCACACGGGGCCACTGCCGTGCACTCCCAGCACATGTGACGGTTTCGCGTGATGTGGCCCCGTGTTGCCTCGAAAGCCACATCGGTGATCGAATGTTTCTCCGTCAACTGGTTTCTCGTGTAGTGCAGAGGGTGTCTCAAATGATCGGCCGCTTGCTGGGAAGCCGTACGAAGCGGATGCAACGGACCGGTCCCCTGGCTGCGGTGCACACCCCGCCGGACGCGGGCGTGCTGAGCTGCCGCGTCCTCGACCCGGTCAACACGCCGGTGCCGAACGCGGAGTTCACGGTGAGCGACACCATGGGACGCAAGGTGGTCGGCGGCGGTACGGACCCCTTCGGGTCGTTCGTGGCGGCGATGCCCGCGGGGGAGTACCGGCTCGCCGTGTCCGCCGAGGGCTACACCCCCTACCGCGCCTCCGTGACGGTCGTGCCCGACACGCTGGCCTCGCTCGGTGACGTGACGCTCCAGGTGGCCCAGCCGCCGGAGCTGCCCGCGCCGGGCGACTGGGAGATCGAGCCGGCGCACTCCTCGATCGCGTTCACCGCGCGGCACATCGGGCTGGCCCGGATCCACGGCCGGTTCAACTCCTTCGCCGGCGCGGTGCGGATCGCGGACACGATGGAGCAGTCGGCGATGCACGTGGTGATCGACGCGGCGTCCATCGACACCAACGTGAAGATGCGCGACGACCACCTGCGGTCGGCCGACTTCCTGGACGTGCAGCGGTTCCCGACCCTGGAGTTCTTCAGCGACCGGTTCACGCACCGGGGCGGCAACCGGTGGGCCGTCACCGGGGCGCTGTCCCTGCACGGAGTGACGCGCACGGTCACCCTGGACACCGAGTACCTCGGGCTCGGCAACGGCATGGAGGGCGAGACGCGGGCCGCCTGCCGCGCCACCACCGAGCTGCACCGTGACGACTTCACGGTGAGCTGGCAGACGATGCTGGCGCGGGGGATCGCGGTGGTCGGCCCCAGCATCCGCATCGACCTCGACGTGCAGACCGTCCCCAAGGGCTGACCGACACCGGTTCGCACGGGCTGACCGGCACCGTTCGCACCGGCTGACCGACAATGGCTCCCGTGAGCGACGTGAGACATGTGCTGGTACTGCCCGACCGGGACGCCGCGGAGGAGGTGGCCCAGGCACTCGGGGAGCGGTTCGGGACCGACGAGGAGCCCCGGATCGTCCGGGACGCCCTGGCCGGTGAGGACGACGCCGAGGACGCCCAGTGGCTGGTCGTCCTGCACGACGAGCGGGAGCGCCTGGAGCCCGTGGAGCTGGACGCGTTCGCGGGGGAGTGGGAGGGCTGGCGCGAGGAGCCCTAGCCGCCCAGCCGCTCGCCCCGTCCCGTCCCGCCGGCCCGCGTTCGTTGTCGGTGGCGCGTGCGATGCTTGTCGCGATGGCCAGGAAGACTGCGAACGACGACCCTCTCGCCCCGGTGACCCTTGCCGTGGGCCAGGAGGACCTCCTGCTCGACCGTGCCGTGCAGGAGGTGGTGGCCGCCGCGAAGGCCGCCGACGCCGACACGGACGTACGCGACCTCACGCCCGACCAGCTGCAGCCCGGCACCCTCGCCGAGCTGACCAGCCCCTCGCTCTTCGCCGAGCGCAAGGTCGTGGTCGTGCGCAACGCGCAGGACCTGTCCGCCGACACGGTCAAGGACGTCAAGGCCTACCTCACCGCCCCCGCCGAGGAGATCACCCTCGTCCTGCTGCACGCGGGCGGTGCCAAGGGCAAGGGCGTCCTCGACGCCGGCCGCAAGGCGGGCGCGCGCGAGGTGGCCTGCCCGAAGATGACCAGGCCCGCCGACCGGCTGGCCTTCGTCCGCTCGGAGTTCCGCACGGCCGGGCGGTCGGCCACGCCCGAGGCGTGCCAGGCCCTGGTAGACGCGATCGGCAGCGACCTGCGGGAGCTGGCCTCGGCGGTGTCCCAGCTGATCGCCGACATCGAGGGGACCATCGACGAGGCGGTCGTCGGGCGGTACTACACCGGACGGGCGGAGGCCTCCAGCTTCACGGTCGCCGACCGGGCGGTCGAGGGACGCGCGGCGGAGGCCCTGGAGGCGCTGCGCTGGTCGCTGGCGACCGGGGTGGCACCGGTGCTGATCACCAGCGCCCTCGCGCAGGGCGTGCGGGCCATCGGCAAGCTGTCCTCCGCCCGCGGTGGGCGCCCCGCCGACCTCGCCCGCGAGCTGGGCATGCCGCCCTGGAAGATCGACCGCGTCCGGCAGCAGATGCGCGGCTGGACCCCGGACGCCGTCTCCGTCGCCCTGCGCGCGGTGGCCGAGGCGGACGCGGGCGTCAAGGGCGGCGGGGACGACCCCGGGTACGCCCTGGAGAAGGCCGTGGTGGCCATCGCCCGGGCGGCCCGTTCACGAGGACGGTCGTAGGTCCCCACCGGACCTGCCGCCCACCCCGGGCCGCCCGCCCGCTTCCGCCCGCACCGCCCTGTACCCGCACCGCCTCTGCCTGCCCCGCCGTCCCCCTCACGCCCGGCCTCACGCCCGGCCTCACGCCCGGCACACCGAAGGCCCCGGCCGCCGTCCTGGGGAAGGACGGCCACCGGGGCCTTCGGATCAAGCTCGCGGATCCATGCCCGCGTGGCGAACGCAGGCCGCGCACGGATCCTGGGTGCCGGACGGGAGCGGATGAGAGAGGGCCCGCTCGGAGTCCCTCCGGCGATCAGACCAGATAAGGGGTTCAGCCCTTGAGAGCGCCGACCTTCTGCGCCAGCGCCGACTTCTTGTTGGCGGCCTGGTTCTTGTGGATGACGCCCTTGGAGACGGCCTTGTCCAGCTGACGCGAAGCGGCGCGCTGGTACTCGGTGGCCTTCTCGGTGTCACCCGCGGCAGCGGCCTCACGGGCCTTGCGGATCGCGGTCTTCAGAGAGGACTTGACGGCCTTGTTGCGCAGCCGGGCCTTCTCGTTGGTCTTGTTCCGCTTGATCTGGGACTTGATGTTCGCCACGAATGAGCCTTTGCAGGTTCAGGCACGAGGCCGCGAGGGACCCGTGCCGGTGATTTCTTGAAGGAGTGCCTCCCGCTGAGAGGGCAAGAGACACAGCCACCCACACTACCAGCGGGTCGTCGAGGGTCCCAAACCCATGCCGGGTCCCCACCCGTGGGACCATGGAGGCTACGTATCGCTCCGACCCGAGACCCGAGACCGCAGACCCTGCGGACGCCTCAAGAATCAGGACCCTGCGTGCCCGCGATCCCCAGCCATGTGCCCGAGCCGAGCCGTACCGACCCGGCGCTGATCCGCAACTTCTGCATCATCGCGCACATCGACCACGGCAAGTCGACGCTCGCCGACCGGATGCTCCAGCTGACCGGTGTGGTCGAGCAGCGGCAGATGCGCGCCCAGTACCTCGACCGCATGGACATCGAGCGCGAGCGCGGCATCACGATCAAGTCCCAGGCGGTGCGGTTGCCGTGGGCCCCGACCCACGACAAGGGCTCCACGCACATCCTCAACATGATCGACACCCCGGGGCACGTCGACTTCACCTACGAGGTGTCGCGCTCGCTGGCCGCGTGCGAGGGCACCATCCTCCTCGTCGACGCCGCCCAGGGCATCGAGGCCCAGACCCTCGCCAACCTCTACCTGGCGATGGAGAACGACCTCACGATCATCCCCGTGCTGAACAAGATCGACCTGCCGGCGGCGCAGCCCGAGAAGTTCGCCGAGGAGCTGGCCAACCTGGTCGGCTGCGACCCCGACGACGTCCTCAAGGTCTCCGCCAAGACCGGTCTCGGCGTCGACGCGCTCCTCGACAAGGTCGTCGCGGAGATCCCCGCTCCGGTCGGCGTCAAGGACGCCCCGGCCCGCGCGATGATCTTCGACTCGGTCTACGACTCCTACCGCGGTGTCGTGACGTACGTCCGTGTCATCGACGGCCAGCTCAACAAGCGCGAGCGGATCCGGATGATGTCCACCGGCGCCACGCACGAGCTGCTGGAGATCGGCACCAACTCGCCGGAGATGCTGGCCGCCGACGGCCTCGGCGTCGGTGAGGTGGGCTATCTGATCACCGGTGTGAAGGACGTCCGCCAGTCCAAGGTCGGCGACACCGTCACCAGCCAGCACAAGGGCGCCGAGGAGGCGCTGGGCGGCTACAAGGACCCGAGGCCCATGGTCTTCTCCGGCCTCTATCCGCTGGACGGCTCCGACTACCCGCTGCTGCGCGAGGCCCTGGACAAGCTCCAGCTCAACGACGCCGCCCTGGTCTACGAGCCGGAGACCTCCGCCGCCCTCGGCTTCGGCTTCCGCGTGGGCTTCCTCGGCCTGCTCCACCTCGACGTGATCCGGGAGCGGCTGGAGCGCGAGTTCAACCTCGACCTGATCGCCACCGCGCCCAACGTGGTCTACCGCGTGGTCATGGAGGACGGCACCGAGCACACCGTCACCAACCCGAGCGAGTTCCCCGAGGGCAAGATCGACGAGGTCTACGAGCCGGTCGTGCGGGCCACGGTCCTGGCGCCGACCGAGTTCATCGGCGCGATCATGGAGCTGTGCCAGACCCGGCGCGGCACCCTGCTCGGCATGGACTACCTCTCCGAGGACCGGGTGGAGATCCGCTACACCCTCCCGCTCGCGGAGATCGTCTTCGACTTCTTCGACCAGCTGAAGTCCAAGACGCGCGGGTACGCCTCCCTCGACTACGAGCCCACCGGCGAGCAGACCTCCAGCCTGGTCAAGGTCGACATCCTGCTGCACGGCGACAAGGTGGACGCCTTCTCGGCGATCACCCACAAGGACCAGGCGTACGCGTACGGCGTACGGCTCGTCGCCAAGCTCAAGGAGCTGATCCCGCGGCAGGCCTTCGAGGTGCCGGTGCAGGCCGCCATCGGCTCCCGCGTGATCGCCCGCGAGACCATCCGCGCCATCCGCAAGGACGTCCTCGCCAAGTGCTACGGCGGTGACATCTCCCGTAAGCGGAAGCTGCTGGAGAAGCAGAAGGAAGGCAAGAAGCGGATGAAGATGGTGGGTTCCGTGGAGGTTCCGCAGGAGGCCTTCATCGCGGTCCTGTCCAGCGACGACAGCGCGGGGTCGGGCAAGGGCAAGAAGTAACCGCCGCACCGCGCGCGGAGTCCGGCCAAAACGGACACCGAGGGGCCCGTCGTACGAAAGTGCGGCGGGTCTCTTCGCATGTCACGGGCAGGCGTCTGTAGGAAATGACAGGGCGCGGGCACTTACGCGGGGGCCGGTCGCCCTTTACTCTGATGCCTGCCCCGTAGTTACTCGTGAGTTAAACAAGTGATCGGGCAACAGTCCCCGTGACTGCCTGCACATCACCCACACCTCGTCACCCGCACCCCATCTGAACACCGCCCGAGAGTGAACCAGCCGCACCTGAGCCAGCCGCAACGAGTCAGCCGCACCGTCGCGGGCCCGGAGGATGTCGTGAGCGACACACAGACACTGATCGAGAACCGTCCGCCCTCCGTGGCGGGACTCTTCCTGGAACGGGTGGCCGCCACGCCGGACGCCGAGGCGTACCGCTACCCGGTGCCGCCGGCCTCGGGCGAGGGCCCCGACGACTGGAAGTCGCTGACCTGGGCGCAGGCCGCCGAGCGGGTCCACGCGATCGCGGCCGGCCTGATCGAGCTGGGCGTGCAGCCGGAGCAGCGGGTGGCGCTGGCCTCCTCCACCCGCCTGGAGTGGATCCTCGCCGACCTCGGCATCATGTGCGCGGGCGCGGCGACGACCACCGTGTACCCGCAGACCAACGCCGACGAATCGGCGTACATCCTCTCCGACTCCGAGAGCCGGGTGCTGATCGCGGAGGACGCCGCGCAGCTGGCCAAGGCGAGGGAGAAGCGGGCCGAGCTGCCCGACCTCACCCACGTGGTCGTGATCGACGCGGCCGGCGCGGACACCTCCGAGGAGTGGGTCCTCACCCTCGACGAGCTGGAGCGCAGGGGCGCGGCCCGGCTGGAGCAGGAACCGCAGCTGATCAAGGAGCGGGTCGGCGCGATCACCAAGGACCAGCTCGCCACCCTCATCTACACCTCCGGCACCACCGGCCGGCCCAAGGGCGTCCGCCTCCCGCACGACTGCTGGTCTTACATGGCCAAGGCGATCTCCGCGACCGGCCTGGTCACCAAGGACGACGTGCAGTACCTGTGGCTGCCGCTCGCGCACGTCTTCGGCAAGGTGCTCACCTCCGGCCAGATCGAGGCCGGTCACGTCACCGCCGTCGACGGCCGCGTCGACAAGATCATCGACAACCTGCCGGTGGTCCGGCCGACCTACATGGCGGCCGTGCCCCGCATCTTCGAGAAGGTCTACAACGGCGTCGCCGCCAAGGCCCGCGCGGGCGGCGGCGCGAAGTACAAGATCTTCCAGTGGGCGGCGGGCGTCGCCCGCGAGTACGCCAAGGTCACCCAGGACAACTTCAAGCGCACCGGCACCGCGAGCGCCCCCACCGGTCTGCGCACCAAGCACGCCGTCGCCGACCGGCTCGTCTACGCCAAGATCCGCGAGGCCTTCGGCGGCCGCCTGCGCGCCTGCGTCTCCGGCTCGGCCGCCCTCGCGCCCGAGATCGGCTTCTTCTTCGCCGGCGCCGGCATCCACATCCTGGAGGGCTACGGCCTCACCGAGTCCTCCGCCGCGTCCTTCGTCAACCCCGGCGAGGCCTACCGCACCGGCACCGTCGGCAAGCCGCTGCCCGGCACCGAGGTGCGCATCGCGGACGACGGCGAGATCCTGCTGCGCGGCCCCGGCATCATGGAGGGCTACCACAAGCTGCCCGAGAAGACCGCCGAGGTGCTGGAGGCCGACGGCTGGTTCCACACCGGCGACATCGGCGAGCTCTCGGCCGACGGCTACCTGCGCATCACCGACCGCAAGAAGGACCTCATCAAGACCTCCGGCGGCAAGTACATCGCGCCGGCCGAGGTCGAGGGCCAGTTCAAGGCGGTCTGCCCCTACGTCTCCAACATCCTGGTGCACGGCGCCGACCGGAACTTCTGCACCGCGCTCATCGCCCTCGACGAGGCCGCGATCACCGAGTGGGCCAAGGAGAACGGCCTGGAGGGCAAGCCGTACGCCGAGATCGTCGCGGCGCCGGCGACCGTCGAGATGGTCGACGGCTACGTCAAGGAGCTCAACCAGGGCCTCCAGCGCTGGCAGACCATCAAGAAGTTCCGCCTGCTGCCCCGTGACCTCGACGTCGAGCACGGGGAGATCACCCCGAGCCTGAAGCTGAAGCGGCCGGTGGTGGAGCGGGAGTACAAGAACCTGATCGAGGAGATGTACGAGGGCTCGCGCGAGGCGTAGCGCACGGCGCCTC
Source organism: Streptomyces sp. BK208 (assembly GCF_004364245.1). Taxonomy (GTDB): domain Bacteria; phylum Actinomycetota; class Actinomycetes; order Streptomycetales; family Streptomycetaceae; genus Streptomyces. Next base: position 537,360 of record NZ_SOAV01000002.1, read on the forward strand.
GCGGCGCCCAGGCCCGCGAATGGGCCTCCGGGCCCGCGCGTGACCCTCGGGCCCGCGCGTGACCCTCGGGCCCGCGCGTGGACCCTCGGGCCCGCGCATGTCGCCGCCCGTGCGGCGAGCGTTCGAAGAAGTCCGGTTTACGGTCGGTTTCCGCCCGTCTTCGAACGTTCGCCTAGCACGGTTCTCGTCCATGGCGGCCGACTTCGGTAACTCCGCGCTTATGAACGGGGTCGGTCTGTCACTCTGTCGGCATCGACTGCGAGGAACTCGCACGAACTGTCCGGGGAGACGTCCATGGGGGCCATTCCGACGCAGCGGGAGACCGCCTCCCGCGCCGGCGCGGCGCCGGCGCACACCGCGGAGGGCGCCGAGGAGTACGCGCGGGCGCGCGTGACCCTGCTCGGCAGCTCCCTGGCGCCCGGCGCCGCCCGCGCGATGGTGCGGGCCGCGCTCGCCGAATGGTCCGCTCTCGGCCTGCCCGGCACGGAACACCTGACCGAGCACCTCGCCGCCGACGCCCTGGTCGTCGTCAGCGAGCTGGTCACCAACGCCGTCGTGCACGCCGGCACCGACGTCGAGGTGGGCCTCCGGGTGGAGGAGGACGGCACCCTCGTCGTCGAGGCCGCGGACCAGCACCCGTCCCGTGCGCCGAGGAGCGCCGGTCCCGAGCAGCCGCACGACCCCGCCGAGTACGGGCGCGGTCTGCCCCTGGTCGCCGCCCTCGCGGAGGCCTGGGGCATCACGTACCGCCCGGGCACCAAGACGGTGTGGGCGCGGCTGCCGGCCCAGGGCGCGGAGCCCGCCGGCGCCGTCGCGGCGGGCGCCGCCGGGATCGCCGAGGCCGCCGCCCGCGCGGGCGGCGACGCCGTCGAGCCGGCCGGATGCGGGGAGCGGGGCGCGGCGTACGCCGTGGAGAGCCGTGGCACGTCGCCCGCGGGTGCGGCGGGACGGGAGGCCGACGGCGGCCCGGGCAGCGCGTCCGGCGGGCCGACCGGGCCCGGCCGGCGCCGCCCGCGCGACCGGGAGTGGCTGGGCCGCGGCGCGCTGTCCTTCCTCGCCGAGGCCTCCGACCTGCTGGCCGGGCAGCTCGACGAGGACCTGGTCGCCTCCCTCACCGGCCAGCTGATCGTGCCCCGGCTCGCCGACTGGTGCGGGGTGTGGCTGGAGGACGAGGCCCTGGGCCGGGGTGCCTGGAGCGACGACTCCGGGGCGGCCGTCGGCGCCCGGCTGGCCCGCGTGTGGCACGCCGGCGAGGGATACCTCGACGAGCTGCGCGCGGCCCTGGAGAAGGACCCGCCCCGCCCGCGCGACCCGTGGCGCTCCGGCCCCGTCGGCCACCCCTGGCCCGGCGAGGCGCTCGGCCCCGACGCCCCGCACGGCACCGCGCTCGCCTACCCCCTGGTCGCCGGCGGCCGGCCACTGGGCACCCTGGTCATCGGACGGGCCGGCACCCCGGACACCACCGGCACCCCGGACACCTGTGACGGCAGCGGCTTCCCCGGCTTCCCCGACGAGATCACCGGTCTGGTCGAGGACCTCAGCCGCCGGGTCGCGCTCGCCATCGGCGCCGCCCGCCAGTACGCCCGGCAGGCCACCATCAGCGCCGTACTCCAGCGCGGCCTGCTGCCCGGCGCCGTCGCCGAGATCCCCGGCGTACGCAGCGCCCTCGTCTACGAACCGCGCGACAAGGGCGGCCCCAGCGGCGACTTCTACGACCTCTTCCCGGCCGGTGACGGCCGCTGGTGCTTCGCCGTGGGCGACGTCCAGGGCAAGGGCCCCGAGGCCGCCGTCGTCATCGGACTCGCCCGGCCCTGGCTGCGCCTGCTGGCCCGCGAGCAGTACGGCGTCCCCGACGTCCTCGACCGCCTCAACCAGCTCCTCCTCGACGACGCCACCGAGGCCGCCGACGCCGCCGCCCGCGCGCTGGTCGCCGCGGGCGGCCCACCGGTTGCCCCGGGCGACGGACCGCAGACCCGCTTCCTCTCCCTGCTCTACGGCGAGCTGGTCCCCGTGCGGGGCGGCGTCCGGTGCACCCTCGCGTCCGCCGGACACCCGCTGCCGCTGCTCCTCGGGCCCGACGGCGCCGTGTCCGCCGTCGCGTGCCCGCAGACCCTGCTCGGCGTCGTCGAGGACGCGACGTACGTGAGCGAGACCTTCGAGCTGCGGTCCGGCGACACCCTGCTGTGCGTCACGGACGGGGTCACGGAGCGGCGCAGCGGCTCCCGCCAGTTCGACGACGGCGACGGACTCGCGGCGGCGCTGGCCGGGTGCGCGGGCCTGGACGCCGAGCTGGTCGCCGAACGCATCAGGCGGCTGGTGCACGAGTTCGGGCCCCGGCCGCCGGAGGACGACCTGGCCCTGCTGGTGCTCCAGGCCGAGTGAGCGGGACGGGGATCCGCGCGGGTGCGGGACAATGGAACGCATGCCCTCCGCACTCCCCGACGGCGAGCCCGTCCCCGCCGACGGCGCCCTGCCCGCGTCCGCGCTCACCGGGGCCGCCGGCCGTCCCCTCGGCTTCTACCTGCACGTGCCGTACTGCGCGACCCGCTGCGGCTACTGCGACTTCAACACCTACACCGCCACCGAGCTGCGCGGCACCGGTGGCGTCCTGGCCTCCCGCGACAACTACGCCGACACGCTCGTCGACGAGGTGCGCCTGGCCCGCAAGGTGCTCGGTGACGACCCCCGCGAGGTCCGCACGGTCTTCGTCGGCGGCGGTACGCCCACCCTGCTGGCCGCCGGTGACCTGGTGCGGATGCTGGGCGCGGTCCGCGACGAGTTCGGCCTGGCAGCGGACGCGGAGGTGACGACGGAGGCCAATCCGGAGTCGGTCGACCCGGCGTACCTCGCCACTCTCCGTGAGGGCGGCTTCAACCGGATCTCCTTCGGCATGCAGAGCGCGAAGCAGCACGTCCTGAAGATCCTGGACCGCACCCACACCCCCGGCCGCCCCGAGGCCTGCGTCGCCGAGGCCCGCGCGGCGGGTTTCGACCACGTCAACCTCGACCTGATCTACGGCACCCCGGGGGAGTCCGACGACGACTGGCGCGCCTCCCTGGACGCCGCGCTCGGCGCCGGACCCGACCACGTCTCGGCGTACGCCCTGATCGTGGAGGAGGGCACCCAGCTCGCCCGGCGCATCCGGCGCGGCGAGGTCCCGATGACCGACGACGACGTCCACGCGGACCGGTACCTGATCGCCGAGGAGGCCTTGTCGGCCGCGGGCTTCGACTGGTACGAGGTGTCGAACTGGGCCACCTCCGACGTCGGCCGCTGCCTGCACAACGAGCTGTACTGGCGGGGCGCCGACTGGTGGGGCGCGGGACCGGGCGCGCACTCCCACGTGGGGGGCGTGCGGTGGTGGAACGTGAAGCATCCGGGGGCGTACGCGGGGGCGCTGGCGGCGGGGAAGTCGCCGGGCGCCGGGCGCGAGGTCCTGACGGACGAGGACCGGCGGGTGGAGCGCATCCTGCTGGAGCTGCGGCTGCGGGAGGGCGTCCCGCTGTCGCTGCTGCGGGAGGCGGGGCTCGCGGCGTCGCGGCGGGCGCTGGCGGAGGGCCTCCTGGAGGAGGGGCCGTACGCGGCGGGGAGCGCGGTGCTGACGCTGCGCGGGCGGCTGCTGGCGGACGCGGTGGTGCGGGACCTGGTGGACTGACGGAGGGCTGACGGGAGCGTGACGGGGAACGTCCCCGCCCCTCGCCGGAGGGGCTGGATCCACGGGCGAAGGAACGTCACGCCGTCACGAAGTCGATCAGTTCCTCCACCCGCCCCAGCAGCTCCGGCTCCAGGTCCTTGTACGACCCCACCCGGGCCAGGATCGCCTGCCACACCGCCCCGGTGTTCTCCGCGGGCCAGCCCAGCGCCCGGCACACCCCCGTCTTCCAGTCCTGGCCGCGCGGCACCCGGGGCCAGGCGTCGATGCCGACCGACGACGGCTTCACCGCCTCCCAGATGTCGATGTACGGGTGGCCCACGACCAGCGCGTGCTCGCTCGTCACCGCCTCCGCGATGCGCCACTCCTTGGAACCCGGCACCAGGTGGTCCACCAGGACGCCCAGCCGCGCGTCCGGGCCGGGGGCGAATTCGGCCACGATCGACGGGAGGTCGTCCACGCCGCCCAGGTACTCCACGACGACGCCCTCGATGCGCAGGTCGTCGCCCCAGACCTTCTCGACCAGCTCGGCGTCGTGCCGCCCCTCGACGTAGATGCGCCCGGCGCGCGCGACCCGCGCACGAGCGCCGGGGACGGCGACCGAACCGGACGCCGTGCGGGAGGGGCGCGCCGGACCGGACGCGGCCGGGCGGACCAGCGTCACCACGCGGCCCTCCAGCAGGAAGCCGCGCGGCTCCAGCGGAAAGACGCGGTGCTTGCCGAAGCGGTCCTCCAGAGTCACCGTGCCCGCCTCGCAGCCGATCACCGCGCCGCAGAACCCGGTGGCGGGCTCCTCGACCACCAGGCCGGGATCGGCGGGCACCTCGGGAACGGGCTGCGGTTTCTTCCACGGAGGGGTGAGGTCGGCGGAGTACTGGCGCATTCTCCCGACGATACGAGGAACGCCCGCGCCGTGATCAGCGCGACACGCCGAACCGGACGGCCAGCGCGTCCCGTTGGGCCCGCACGAACGCCGCGTCCACCACCGCTCCGTGACCGGGGACGTACAGCGCGTCCGCGCCGCCCCACGCCAGCAGCCGGTCCAGCGCGGCCGGCCAGCGCGACGGTACGGCGTCGGGGCCCGCCTGCGGCTCGCCGGACTCCTCGACCAGGTCGCCGCAGAACACGACGTCCGGGGAGCCCGGCACCAGGACCGCCAGGTCGTGACCGGTGTGCCCCGGGCCCAGGTCGGCCAGCAGGACCCGCCGGCCACCGCCCAGGTCGAGGACGTGCTCGCCGCCGATCTCGTGCGGGACGGCGACGAGCGCGTCGGCCGCCTCCCGCGCCGTCGGCGCGTCCAGCCCCTCCGCCACCGCGTCCGCGCGCAGCGCCGCCCGTTCCCGTCCGTCCGGCGCGAGCAGCGCGCGCATGCCCACCGCGCCGTACACCTCCGCGCCCGCGAAGGCCGCGGCGCCGAAGACGTGGTCGAAATGCGGGTGGGTCAGCGCGAGATGTGTCACACGGCGGCCGGCGAGCCGCCGCGCCGCCTCGCCCAGCCGGGCGCCCTCGGCCAGGCTCGACCCCGCGTCCACCATCAGCGCCCCGCCCGCGCCGAACACCAGCCCCGCCGTGCAGTCCCACCCCGGCAGCCGGCACCGGCCCACGCCGTCCGCCAGCCGTTCCCAGCCCAGCTCTTCCCAAGTCACCGTCACGGCGCCGACGCTAACGGCTCGCCCCCGGCCTTGCCGGGGGCGTACCCCACGGCCGTACACTGGGCCGGGGAAGTCTGGCACTCGCAAGCCGTGAGTGCCAGGACAGACAGGCCGGAAACGGGCGGACGACAGCTGGAGGTGCGCGCCGCATGCTCAGTGAACGCAGGCTCCAGGTGCTGCGCGCCATCGTCCAGGACTACGTCGGCACCGAGGAACCGGTCGGTTCCAAGGCCCTCACCGAGCGGCACAACCTCGGCGTCTCCCCGGCCACCGTGCGCAACGACATGGCGGCCCTGGAGGACGAGGGGTTCATCGCGCAGCCGCACACCAGCGCGGGACGCATCCCGACCGACAAGGGCTACCGGCTCTTCGTCGACAAGCTGGCCGGCGTCAAGCCGATGACCGCGCCCGAGCGGCGTGCCATCCAGAACTTCCTGGAGGGCGCCGTCGACCTCGACGACGTGGTGGCCCGCACGGTGCGGCTGCTCGCGCAGCTGACCCGGCAGGTCGCCGTCGTGCAGTACCCCTCGCTGACCCGCTCGACGGTGCGGCACGTGGAGCTGCTCTCGCTCGCACCCGCGCGCCTGATGCTGGTGCTGATCACCGACACCGGCCGGGTCGAGCAGCGCATGGTCGACTGTCCCGTGCCGTTCGGCGAGGCGTCGCTGGCCGACCTGCGGGCGCGGCTCAACAGCCGGGTCGCGGGACGCCGTTTCACGGACGTGCCCGGTCTGGTCGAGGACCTGCCGGAGGCGTTCGAGGCCGAGGATCGCGGTACGGTCTCCACCGTGCTCTCCACTCTCCTGGAGACGCTGGTCGAGGAGAACGAGGAGCGGCTGATGATCGGCGGCACCGCCAATCTGACCCGCTTCGGGCACGACTTCCCCCTGGTGATCCGGCCGGTGCTGGAGGCACTCGAGGAGCAGGTCGTGCTCCTCAAGCTGCTCGGCGAGGCGAAGGATCCGGGCGTGACCGTACGGATCGGTCATGAGAACGCCCACGAGGGACTCAACTCAACGTCCGTCGTGTCGGTCGGCTACGGTTCGGGCGGCGAGGCGGTTGCCAAGCTCGGCGTGGTCGGACCGACCCGCATGGACTACCCGGGAACGATGGGAGCGGTACGCGCAGTGGCACGGTACGTCGGACAGATCCTGGCGGAGTCGTAGGTGGCCACGGACTACTACGCCGTACTCGGCGTGCGCCGCGACGCTTCCCAGGACGAGATCAAGAAGGCGTTCCGGAGGCTCGCCCGCGAGCTACACCCGGACGTCAACCCCGATCCGAAGACCCAGGAGCGGTTCAAGGAGATCAACGCCGCCTACGAGGTGCTGTCGGACCCGCAGAAGAAGCAGGTCTACGACCTCGGCGGCGACCCGCTCTCGCAGGCCGCCGGCGGCGGCGCGGGCGGCTTCGGCGCGGGTGGCTTCGGGAACTTCTCGGACATCATGGACGCGTTCTTCGGTACGGCGTCGCAGCGCGGACCGCGCTCGCGCACCCGCCGCGGCCAGGACGCGATGATCCGCATCGAGGTCGAGCTGGACGAGGCCGCTTTCGGTACGACCAAGGACATCCAGGTCGACACGGCGGTCGTCTGCAACACCTGCAACGGCGAGGGCGCGGCCCCCGGCACGTCGGCCCAGACGTGTGACATGTGCCGCGGCCGCGGCGAGGTGTCCCAGGTCACCCGGTCCTTCCTGGGTCAGGTCATGACCTCGCGTCCCTGCCCGCAGTGCCAGGGCTTCGGCACCGTGGTCCCGACCCCGTGCCCCGAGTGCGCGGGCGACGGCCGGGTCCGCTCCCGGCGCACCCTGACCGTGAAGATCCCGGCCGGCGTCGACAACGGCACCCGGATCCAGCTGGCGGGCGAGGGCGAGGTGGGCCCGGGCGGCGGTCCCGCCGGCGACCTGTACGTCGAGATCCACGAGCTGCCCCACTCGACCTTCCAGCGCCGGGGTGACGACCTGCACTGCACGGTCACCATCCCGATGACGGCGGCGGCCCTCGGCACGAAGGTGCCGCTGGAGACCCTCGACGGCATGGAGGAGGTCGACATCCGCCCGGGCACCCAGTCGGGCCAGTCGATCCCGAAGCACGGCAGGGGCGTCACCCACCTGCGCGGCGGCGGCCGGGGCGACCTCATCGTCCACGTCGAGGTCACCACCCCGGGCAAGCTCGACCCCGAGCAGGAACGCCTCCTGCGCGAGCTGGCCAAGCTCCGCGGCGAGGAGCGCCCGACGGGTCAGTTCCAGCCGGGGCAGCAGGGTCTGTTCTCCCGCCTGAAGGACGCTTTCAACGGGCGGTGACGGGCCTTCCGGGGATGCGGATGCTCCTGGCGTATGCCGTCGGAAGCCCGGATTCGGACTTGTGTGGAGGACGTGACAACATGCCGTCATGTCCTCCGCACTGACCGATCTCTTCCCCTACCCGATCGTGCAGGCGCCCATGGCGGGCGGCGTCTCCGTGCCAGGGCTCGCGGCGGCGGTGTCCGAGGCGGGCGGGCTGGGCTTCCTCGCCGCCGGGTACAAGACCGCGGACGGGATGTACCAGGAGATCAAGCACCTGCGGGGACTGACCGGCCGCCCCTTCGGCGTCAACCTCTTCCTCCCGCAGCCCGAGGCGGCCGACTCCGCCGCCGTCGACGTCTACGCCCACCAGCTGGCCGGAGAGGCCGCCTGGTACGAGACGGAGCTGGGCGACCCGGACAGCGGACGCGACGACGGCTACGAGACCAAGCTCGCCGTCCTGCTGGACAACCCCGTGCCGGTGGTGTCCTTCCACTTCGGCGTGCCGAGCCGTGAGGTCGTCGACTCCCTCCACCGGGTGGGCACCTTCGCCCTGGTCGGCGCGACCACCGCGGACGAGGCCCGGGCCGTCGAGGAGTCCGGCGCCGACGCGGTGATCGCTCAGGGCGTCGAGGCCGGCGGCCACCAGGGCACCCACCGGGACAACCCGGAGACCGGCGGCGCGGGCACCGGGCTGCTGTCGCTGGTCGCCCAAATCCGGGAGGCGGTGAGCCTGCCGATCGTCGCCGCAGGCGGCATCATGCGCGGCGCCCAGATCGCCGCGGTCCTCGCGGCGGGCGCGAGCGCGGCCCAGCTCGGCACCGCCTTCCTCGCCACCCCCGAGTCGGGCGCGCACGACCTGCACAAGCGGGCGCTGACCGACCCGCTGTTCGTCCGCACCGAACTCACCCGCGCCTTCTCGGGCCGCCCCGCCCGCGCCCTGGTCAACCGCTTCCTGCGCGAGCACGGCCCCTACGCCCCCGCCGCCTATCCCGAGGTGCACCACCTCACCTCGCCGGTGCGCAGGGCGGCGGCGAAGGCGGGCGACGCGCAGGGCATGGCGCTGTGGGCGGGCCAGGGGCACCGGATGGCGCGGGAGCTGCCCGCCGGGCGGCTCGTGGAGGTGCTGGCGGCAGAACTCGCCGCCGCGGGGACAGCGTTGTCGGGGTACGCGACGGGAGGCGGCGCCCGATGACGGCACCGGTGTTCGTGGTCGACTCCCTGCGGCCTGAGGACCTGCCCGCGGGGGAGTACGTCCTCGACGGCCCCGAGGGACGGCACGCCGTCTCCGTGAAGCGGCTGCGGGCGGGCGAGGACGTCGTCCTCACCGACGGGCGCGGGCGCTGGGCCGAGGGCTCGGTGAAGGCCGCGGAGGGCAAGGACCGCCTCGTCGTCACCGTCGCGGACGGTGTGCGCGAGGAGCCCGCCGAGCAGCCCCGCATCACCGTCGTCCAGGCCCTGCCCAAGGGCGACCGCGGTGAGCTCGCCGTCGAGACGATGACCGAGGTCGGCGTCGACGCGATCGTGCCGTGGGCGGCGTCCAGGTGCATCACGCAGTGGAAGGGCGAGCGGGGCCAGAAGGCGCTCGGCAAGTGGCGGGCGACGGCCCGGGAGGCCGGCAAGCAGTCCCGCCGGGTCCGCTTCCCCGACGTCGCGGACGCGGCGACGAGCAAGCAGGTTGCCTCACTTCTGGCCGACGCGGACTTCGCCGCCGTACTCCACGAGAGCGGCGAGGCGCCCCTGTCCGCCGCCGAACTGCCCGCCACCGGCGACATCGTGCTCGTCGTCGGTCCCGAAGGGGGCGTGTCCCCGGAGGAGTTGGCCCTGTTCGCCGAGGCCGGTGCCCTGCCCTACCGGCTGGGCCGCAGCGTCCTGCGCACCTCCACCGCGGGCACCGCCGCGACCGCCGTCCTGCTGGCCCGCACCGGCCGCTGGTCCTGACGGCCCCGGGGGCACGGGGTCCTGACGCCCCCTGCCTCCCCAGGCGGACGGCCAGGTCGTCCACGGCGAGCCTGCGCTGCCCGCCGGTCGTCGCCCATGGAGCCCACGGTGGTGAGGAGTGGCCGTATGCGCCCTACCGCCGGTCCCGCGGGGGTGGGAAGCTGCCCTCCATGGGGGCATTGAGGCGGATTTGGCGCACGGCTCCGGTGGTCGTCGGCTCGGTCGTCGCCGTCGGGGCCGTCGTCGCGTGCGAACCGGGCGGACTCAGCTCCGCGACCGTGGCCTACACGACCGACCGGACCGTGACCCGTGAACTGGAGCGGCAGAAGGCCGAGGTGCGCTGGCTCACCTGCACCGCCGACTACGGCGACAAGGGCGCCACCGCCTCGGCCACCGGGAACACCGTCGCCTCCGTCCACTGCGAGGGCAGGACGGACGCGGGCCGGGACATCACCGTCGACGGCAAGGTCACCCGGGTCGTCGACGGCGCCTGTGTGCGCGGCGACCTGACCGCGAAGGTGGACGGCAAGGAGTGGTTCCGGGTGAAGGGGCTGGGCGACTGCGACGCCACCACCGCGCCGCCCGCGGGCCGGCCCTCCCCGAACGGGCCCGGGCCCACCGTGACCGTGACCCGGACCATCTGGTGCCCCGACGACCCGCACTGCCGACCGGTCGAAGGGAAGTGAGAACCGGCGGCCCCGCGTCCTCGGCCGGGAAGTGATCCAAACCTCTGTCGGCGGGCGGCGCCCCTGCATAGGGTGAGGGGGTGACTCAGCCAGCGACGCCTGCCTACCTCCGCTTTCCGCACCCGCACGGCGAGTTGGTCGCCTTCACCGCCGAGGACGACGTGTGGCTCGCCCCGCTCGACGGCGGCCGCGCCTGGCGGGTCAGCGCCGACAACGTGCCGGTGAACCACCCGCGCATCTCGCCCGACGGCACCACCCTCGCCTGGACCTCCACCCGCGACGGCGCCCCCGAGGTGCACGCCGCCCCCGTCGACGGCGGCCCCGCCCGGCGCCTCACCCACTGGGGCAGCATCAGGACCCAGGTGCGCGGCTGGACGGCCGAGGGCCACGTCCTCGCCCTGAGCACCTACGGCGAGGCCAGCCTGCGCCGCAGCTGGGCCCGCGCCGTCCCGCTCGACGGCGGACCGTCCACCACCCTGCCCTACGGACCCGTCGGCGACGTCGCCCACGGTCCGCACACCGTGCTGCTGTCCGCCCCGATGGGCCGCGAGGCCGCCTGGTGGAAGCGCTACCGGGGCGGCACCGCGGGCAAGCTGTGGATCGACCCCGAGGACGACGGCGAGTTCGTCCGCCTGCACGCCGACCTCGACGGCAACATCGAGTACCCCTTCTGGGTCGGCGACCGGATCGCCTTCCTCTCCGACCACGAAGGCACCGGCGCGCTCTACTCCTCCCTCGCCGACGGCTCCGACCTGCGCCGGCACACCCCTCTCGACGGCTTCTACGCCCGCCACGCGGCCACCGACGGCAGCCGCGTCGTCTACTCGTCCGCCGGTGAGCTGTGGACGCTGGACGATCTCGACGGCGCCGAGCCCCGCCGCCTCGACATCCGGCTCGGCGGCGCCCGCGTCGACCTCCGGCCCCACCCGGTCAACGCCGCCCGCTGGTTCGGCACCGCGTCCCCCGACCACACCGCGCGCGGCAGCGCCGTCGCCGTACGCGGCGGCGTGCACTGGGTCACCCACCGCGCCGGACCGGCCCGCGCGCTCGCGGCCACCCCCGGCGTACGCACCCGGCTGCCGCGCACCTTCCGCAGCGACGGCGAGGAGTGGGTGGTGTGGGTGACGGACGCCGAGGGCGACGACGCCCTGGAGTTCGCGCCCGCCACCGGCCTCGCCCCCGGCGCCACCGCACGCCGCCTGGCCGCCGGACAGCTCGGCCGGGTGCTGCACCTCGCCGTGGCCCCCGACGGCGGCCGGGTCGCCGTCGCCTCGCACGACGGGCGGGTCCTGCTCGTCGAGCGGGAGAGCGGCGAGGTCCGCGAGGTGGACCGCAGCGAGGACGGTGACGCCTCCGGCCTGGTCTTCTCGCCCGACTCCGCCTGGCTCGCCTGGTCCCACCCGGGCCCGGAGCCGCTGCGGCAGCTCAAGCTCGCCAACACCACCGACCTGTCGGTGAGCGAGGCGACGCCGCTGCGCTTCAAGGACTACTCGCCGGCCTTCACCCTGGACGGCAAGCACCTCGCGTTCCTCTCCACCCGGTCCTTCGACCCGGTCTACGACGAGCACGTCTTCGACCTCGCCTTCGTCGAGGGCGCCCGGCCGTACCTGATCACGCTGGCCGCGGCCACCCCCTCGCCGTTCGGCCCGCAGCGTCACGGCCGCCCCTTCGAGACCCCGGACCGCGAGGAGACCCCCGACAGCGAGGGCACCCCCAGCACCCGGATCGACATCGAGGGCCTCGCCGACCGCATCGTGCCCTTCCCGGTGGAGGCCGCCCGCTACTCCCGGCTGCGCGCCGCCAAGGACGGCGTCCTGTGGCTGCGCCACCCGCTCACCGGCGTCCTCGGCTCCTCCCGCGCCAACCCGGAGGACCCGGACCCCAACACCGAGCTCGAGCGGTACGACCTCGTCCAGCAGCGCGTCGAGCACCTCGCGGGCGACGCCGACCACTTCGAGGTCAGCGGCGACGGCAAGCGGGTACTGCTGTGGACCGACGGGCGGCTCAAGGTCGTGCCCAGCGACCGGCGGGCCTCCGGCGACGAGGACAGCGACACCAACATCAGTGTCGACCTGGGCCGGGTCCGGCAGACCGTCGAACCGGCCGCCGAGTGGCGGCAGATGTTCGACGAGACCGGCCGCATCATGCGCGACCACTTCTGGCGTGCCGACATGAACGGCGTCGACTGGGACGGCGTCCTGGACCGCTACCGGCCCGTCCTCGACCGCCTCGCCACCCACGACGACCTGGTCGACCTGCTGTGGGAGGTGCACGGCGAACTCGGCACCTCGCACGCCTACGTCACCCCGCGCGGCGGACACGGCTCCGGCGCCCGGCAGGGCCTGCTCGGCGCCGACCTCTCCCGGCACGAGGACGGCACCTGGCGCGTCGACCGCGTCCTGCCCTCGGAGACCTCCGACCCCGACGCCCGCTCCCCGCTCGCCGCGCCCGGAGTCGCCGTGCGCGCCGGGGACGCGATCGTCGCGGTCGCCGGGCAGGCCGTCGACCCGGTCACCGGGCCCGGGCCGCTGCTCGTCGGCACGGCGGGCAAGCCGGTCGAGCTGACCGTCTCCCCGTCGGGCGGCGGAGAGGTGCGGCACGCCGTCGTCGTCCCGCTCGCCGACGAGGAGCCGCTGCGCTACCACGCCTGGGTCGCCGACCGGCGTGCCTACGTCCACGAGAAGTCCGGCGGCCGGCTCGGCTACCTCCACGTCCCCGACATGCAGGCGCCCGGCTGGGCCCAGATCCACCGCGACCTGCGCGTCGAGGTGGCCAGGGAGGGCCTGGTGGTCGACGTCCGCGAGAACCGCGGCGGACACACCTCCCAGCTGGTCGTGGAGAAGCTGGCCCGGCGCATCGTCGGCTGGGACCTGCCGCGCGGCATGCGGCCGTCCAGCTACCCGCTGGACGCGCCCCGCGGGCCGGTCGTGGCCGTCGCCAACGAGTTCTCCGGCTCGGACGGCGACATCGTCAACGCGGCGATCAAGGCGCTGGGCATCGGGCCGGTCGTCGGCGTCCGCACCTGGGGCGGCGTCATCGGCATCGACAGCCGCTACCGGCTGGTGGACGGCACGCTGATCACGCAGCCGAAGTACGCGTTCTGGCTGGAGGGTTACGGCTGGGGCGTGGAGAACCACGGCGTCGACCCGGACGTGGAGGTGCCGCAGCGCCCGCAGGACCATGCGGCGGGCCGCGACCCCCAGCTGGACGAGGCGATCGCGCTGGCGCTGGCAGCACTGGAGGAAACCCCGGCGAAGACACCGCCCACACTGCCGTAACCGGCCCTGGGGGTACCTCCCGGGCCGTTCAGGCACTGGGGGAGGCACGGGCGGGCGCGGCGGCACCCGGCAAGCGCCGGCGGGCCCGCCCACCCGCCGTCCGCCCCGGCGCGCGGCACCCCAAGGCCCCCGGCGGCCATGCCGGCGCCCGGGTGGGCGCAGCATGAGCGGCGACTGCCCCCGGCCGGGGCGGCCGATACGATGCCCCGAGAAGATCACCGGCGTGAGGAGCACCCCATGGCAGGGGAACCCCAGGACGACTGCCTGTTCTGCAAGATCGTCGCAGGGCAGATCCCGGCGACGATCGTCCGCGAGACGGACACCACCGTCGCCTTCCGGGACATCAACCCCCAGGCGCCCACCCACGTCCTGGTGATCCCGAAGGCCCACCACAAGGACGCCGCCGCCCTCGCCGCCGCCGCCCCGGAACTCGCCGCCGACGTGCTGCGCGAGACGCAGGCCGTCGCCGACCAGGAGCGGCTGGACAGCTACCGCACCGTCTTCAACACGGGCAGCGGCGCCGGACAGACCGTCTGGCACGCGCACGCCCACGTGGTCGGAGGCCGCGGCCTCCAGTGGCCCCCCGGCTAGCCCGGAACGGAACACCGTGTCCGTACGCGAACTCGTCGTCCTGGGCACCGCCAGCCAGGTCCCGACCCGGCACCGCAACCACAACGGCTACCTCCTGCGCTGGGACGGCGAGGGCATCCTGTTCGACCCCGGTGAGGGCACCCAGCGCCAGATGCTGCGCGCCGGGGTCGCCGCCCACGACCTGAACCGGATCTGCGTCACGCACTTCCACGGCGACCACAGCCTCGGCCTCGCCGGGGTGATCCAGCGCATCAACCTCGACCAGGTCCCGCACGAGATCACCGCCCACTACCCGCGCTCCGGGCAGCGCTTCTTCGAACGCCTGCGGTACGCGACCGCCTACCGCGAGACCGTCGCCCTCTCCGAGGCCCCGGTCGACACCGACGGCCCCCTCGCCGTCACGCCCGCCTACACCCTGGACGCCCGCAAGCTGTCCCACCCCGTCGAGTCGTACGGTTACCGGCTCACCGAGCCCGACGGGCGCCGCATGCTGCCCGACCGCCTCGCCGCGCACGGCATCAAGGGGCCCGACGTCGGCCGCATCCGGCGCGAGGGCTCGCTGAACGGCGTCCCGCTCGACGAGGTCAGCGAGGTCCGCCGCGGCCAGCGGTTCGCGTTCGTCATGGACACCCGGCTCTGCGCGGGCGTGCACGCGCTCGCCGAGGGCTGCGACCTGCTCGTCATCGAGTCGACCTTCCTCGACGAGGACGAGCGCCTCGCCGCCGACCACGGCCACCTCACCGCCGGTCAGGCCGCGCGGGTCGCCCGGGACGCGGGCGTACGCCACCTGGTCCTCACCCACTTCAGCCAGCGCTACTCCGACCCCGGGGAGTTCGAGCGGCAGGCGCGCTCGGCCGGTTACGAGGGCGAGCTGACCGTGGCCCGCGATCTCACCCGCGTACCGGTTCCGAAACGTCGGTGAAAGCGCCGTACGATGCTCTGATGCCCCTGCCCAAAGCTGAACTGCACCTCCACATCGAAGGCACCCTGGAACCCGAGCTGGCCTTCGCGCTGGCCGCCCGCAACGGCGTGTCCCTGCCGTACGCGGACGAGGACGCGCTGCGCGAGGCGTACCGCTTCGAGGACCTCCAGTCCTTCCTGAACCTGTACTACGAGCTGATGGCCGTCCTGCGCACCGAGCGGGACTTCGAGGACCTCGCGAACGCCTACCTCGCCCGCGCCGCCGCACAGGGCGTGCGGCACGCCGAGATCTTCTTCGACCCGCAGGCCCACCTCGCCCGGGGCGTGGAGATGGGCACGGTCGTGGAGGGGCTGTGGCGGGCGCTCGGCAGCAGCCGCGAGAACCACGGGGTCTCCACCCGGCTGATCCTCTGCTTCCTGCGCGACGAGTCCGCCGCGTCGGCCCTGGAGACACTGGACGCCGCCAAGCCGTACCTCGACCGCATCACCGGAGTCGGCCTGGACTCCGCCGAGGTCGGTCATCCGCCGGTGAAGTTCCGCGAGGTGTACGAGGCCGCCGCCGCCCTCGGGCTGCACCGGGTCGCGCACGCCGGCGAGGAGGGGCCGCCCGCGTACGTCGTCGAGGCCCTCGACGTCCTCGGCGTCGAGCGGATCGACCACGGGCTGCGCTCGGTGGAGGACCCGGCGCTGGTCGAGCGGCTGGTGCGCGAGCGCGTCCCGCTCACCCTGTGCCCGCTGTCCAACGTGCGGCTGCGCACGGTCGACACCCTCGCCGACCACCCGCTGCCCGCGATGCTCGAAGCGGGCCTGATGTGCACGGTCAACTCCGACGACCCCGCCTACTTCGGCGGCTACGCGGGCGACAACTTCGACGCCGTGCGCGAGGCCCTCGGCCTCACCGGCGAGCGGCTGCGCGAGCTGGCCCGCAACTCGTTCCTCGCCTCCTTCCTGGAGGACGACGAGGAGCTGCGGGCGCGGTACCTCGCGGAGGTCGACGCGTACGAGTTCCCCGCCGCGTAGCGTCTTCGCGGCGGGCTCAGCCCGTCCCGGACCCCGGCGCGGCCGCCGCCTGCCGGGGTCCCGCCGTGTCGTAGGCACCCTGCACGGCCACCGCCGGGGCCTCCACCTCGATCTCGACGACCGGCTGCTCGACGGCGCCCACCTCCGGCACGGCACCGCTCGGCGTACCCGTGGCGGCCGCGACCAGCGCCGCCGGGGTGCCGCCGCGGCGGCGGATCGCGCCGGGCAGCAGCGGCCGCCCGCCGGTGTGCAGGGCGACGGCGGTCATCGGCGCGGCGACCAGCAGCAGCCCCGCGCCGAGCACCAGGCCCATGACGGGATAGCCGGCCTGCGCCGACAGCACGCTGCCGGTCAGTGGCCCGGCCGCGGTGCCCAGCGAGGAGGCCGAGCCGACGAGCACCGCCCACCGGCCCCGCGGGTCGAGCGAGGCGGCGAGGCCGATCAGGTACGACAGCACGACCGGGTAGACGGTGTTCCACGCGATCTCGCCGGTCGCGAAGGCCGCCGGGGTCGTCGCGGACGCGCTCACCACGATGCAGCCCGCGATGAGCACGGTGCCGGCGCCGACCGGCATCGCCCGCCCCAGCCGGGGGCCGAGCGCGCCGGCCCCGAGGACGCCCAGCAGGCCCGCACCCAGCGCGACGGCGAAGACGACCCCGAGGGTGGCGTCGCCCAGACCGGCCTGCGTCAGACCGATCCGGCCGCTGACACCCCACAGGGAGTTCTGCGCGAGGGACCAGCACAGCACCGTGGAGGCGAGGACCAGCCCCGAACGGCGATGGGGGAGCGGGGTGCCGGTGCCGGCACCGGCGCCGTGCGCGGCCGGGGCGTCGGACGCCGCGCCGGGCAGCCGGGCGGTGAACGGCCACACCGCCAGCGCGGTCAGGGCGATCGCCGCGAGCGGCAGCCCGTGCGCCCGGCCGAGGTGGGGCACCGTCAGGTACACCGCGCCCGCCAGGGCGGACACGCTCAACAGGCCCAGCGTGGACGCCCGGTGCGGGTCGCGCTCGGCAGCGATGCGGGTGGCGGCGACGGTCGTGGCCGTCCCCGACCCGAAACCGCCCACGACCGCGCCGGCGACGACCGCCGGGACGGCGGTCGTGAGCGCGGCGGCGCCGTAACCGAGGAAGGCCAGCGCGAGCCCGAGGCGGGCCAGCGTCCGCGCGCCGGCCGACTGGACCCGGGAGGCCAGCAGGAAGCCCGCGGTCGCCGAACTCAGCAGCAGGGCGCTGCCGACGGCGCCCGCCTGCGTGGTGGACAGCGGGAGACCGGTGTCGAGCCGGCCGACGGTGGTGGGCAGCAGATAGGGAGGCAGGTACCCGGCCGTGAAAAGGGCGACGAGGGGCCAGGGTGTGGTGCGGGGGGCGAACACGGGCGTTCCCAGGGCATGCGAAAGGGACGGTGGGGAGAAGAGGGGGGCGACGACCGTCGACTGACAGGAACGCGCGGGCAATTTGTATCAAGCGCGGGGAGGCGCACAGAAGCCGGGACTATGTGATCTGGGTCACATACCCGTTTGGGGGTCGGAAGGCTGGGTAGCAGCGGGCGCTAACGCCAGTGCACCGAGCCGCTCCCGGCCGGAATCGTCGCCTCCAGTTTGCCCCTGATCTCCCGCATCACCGCCACGATGCGCGCCTCGTGATCCGGCGTCAGCCGGGCCACCGGCACCGAGCAGCTGACCGCGTCCAGGGCGGGGACCTCGTAGCGCAGGGCGAAGCCGAAGCCGACGATGCCCGTCACGCCCTCCTCCCGGTCGACCGAGTAGCCGCGCTCCCGCGTCCGGGCGAGGTCGGCCGCCAGGGACTCGCGGGTGGTGTGGGTGTTCGGGGTGAGCGCCTCGTACGGGCCGTCCGGCAGCTCCGCGTCCGGCCGCTCCGCGAGCAGCGCCTTGCCCAGCGCGCCCACGTGGGCGGGCAGCCGGCGCCCCACCCTGCTGATCGTGCGCAGATATTCGTGCGACTCGCGCGTGGCCAGGTAGGCCACGTCGTGCCCGTCGAGCCGCCCCAGGTGGACCGTCTCGCCCAGCGTCTGGGACGCCTCGTCGAGGAACGGCCGCGCCGCCCGCACCCGCGGGTCCGAGTCGAGGTAGCTGGTGCCGGTGAGCAGGGCGTGGATGCCGATGCCGTAGAGGGAGCCGGTGACGTCGGTGCGCACCCAGCCGCGGGAGATCAGGGTCTGCAGCAGCGCGTACATCGAGCTGCGCGGCACACCCAGCTCGTCCGCCAGTTCCTGGAGGCGTGCCGGGCGGTCCCCGCGCGTGGCGAGCACCTCCAGCAGCTCCACCGTGCGCGCCGCGGACTTCACCTCGCGGACGCCGCCCGCCGTCGCGTCCCCAGTCTCCGACATGGGCCGATCGTAATCGGAGCTGCCCGACCCATTGACGCCCACCGGTCACGTCTCTAATCTCCATCTCCATACGTAGACGCCATCTACATACGGAGACAGTGAGGGCAGTGGAGACGACGAGTGAGGGCCCCGGCCCCGACGCCCCGACCAGCGCCGGCACCGGCACCGGCATCAGCACCAGCAGCGGCTCCGACGGCTTCGCCGACGGCGACGCCGACCGGGCGACCGTCGTCCGGCGGCTGCGGGAAGGCATGGCGGTGAGCGTGCTGTCCTTCCCGCTGACCAGCTTCCACGAGGACGGCTCCCTCGACGCCGACGGCTACCGCGCCCACGTCGCCGACCGGCTCGCCGCCGGACCCGGCGCCCTCTTCCCCGCCTGCGGCACCGGCGAGTTCTTCTCCCTGGACGAGGACGAGTACCGGCGGGTCGTGACCATCGCCGTCGAGGAGACGGCCGGCCGGGTGCCCGTGGTCGCCGGGACCGGGTACGGCTGGGCGCAGGCCCTGCGGTTCGCCCGCATCGCCGAGGAGGCCGGCGCCGACGCGCTCCTCGTCATGCCGCACTACCTCACGCCCGCCCCGCAGGACGGACTCGTCGCACAGGTGGAGCGGATCGCCGCCGGGACCCGGCTGCCGCTGATCGCCTACCAGCGCGGCCAGGTCGCCTACACCGCCGAGACCGTCCGGCGCCTGGCCGCCGTCCCCGGCGTCATCGGCCTCAAGGACGGCCACAGCGACCTGGACCGCCTCCAGCGCACGGTCCTCGCCGCCCCCGGGGACTTCCTGTTCTTCAACGGCGCCGCCACCGCCGAGGTCCAGGCCCGCGCCTACGCCGCCGTCGGCGTCCCCGCCTACTCCTCCGCCGTCCACGCCTTCGCCCCCGAGATCGCGAACGCCTTCCTCACCGCCCTGCGCGCCGGCGACCACGGCACGGTCGACAAGCTGCTGCGCGACTTCTACGTGCCCTTCGTCGAACTGCGCGACCGCGCCCCCGGCTACGGGGTGTCGCTCGTGAAGGCCGCCGCCCGGCTGCGCGGCTGCCCCGTCGGCCCCGTCCGCGCCCCGCTCACCGACCCCAGCGCCGCCGAACTGGCCGAACTGAAGACCCTGCTCGCCACCGGACTCGACCTCGTAGGAGCCACCCTGTGACCGCCGACCTCACCATCACGGCCGTTCACCTCACGCCGATCCTCGTCGCGGACCCGCCGCTGCTCAACACCCAGGGCGTGCACCAGCCGTACACCCCGCGCCTGATCATCGAGGTCGAGACCGCCGACGGGATCTCCGGCGTCGGGGAGACCTACGGCGACGCCAAGTACCTGGAGCTGGCACGCCCGTTCGCCGACAAGCTGGTGGGGCGTCAGGTGAGCGATCTGAACGGGCTGTTCGTCCTCGCCGACGAGGTCGCCGTCGACGACTCCCGGGTCTCGGGACAGGTCGACGTGGGCGGGCTGCGCGGCGTCCAGACCGCCGACAAGCTGCGCCTGTCCGTCGTCTCCGGCTTCGAGGTCGCCTGCCTCGACGCCCTCGGCAAGGCGCTCGGCCTGCCCGTGCACGCGCTGCTGGGCGGCAAGGTCCGGGACGCCGTCGAGTACAGCGCCTACCTCTTCTACAAGTGGGCCGAACACCCCGAGGGCGTGGCGGGCGAGAAGGACGACTGGGGCGCCGCCGTCGACCCGGCCGGCGTGGTCGAGCAGGCCCGCACCTTCACCGAGCGGTACGGCTTCACCTCCTTCAAGCTCAAGGGC
The DNA here is from genome assembly GCF_004364245.1 of Streptomyces sp. BK208. Taxonomy (GTDB): domain Bacteria; phylum Actinomycetota; class Actinomycetes; order Streptomycetales; family Streptomycetaceae; genus Streptomyces. The sequence continues at coordinate 557,476 of NZ_SOAV01000002.1, forward strand.
GGCGTCTTCCCGCCCGACGAGGAGATCGCCGCGATCAGGGCACTCGCCGAGGCGTTCCCCGGCCACCCCCTGCGCCTCGACCCCAACGGGGCCTGGTCCGTGGAGACCTCGTTGCGGGTCGCCGCCGAACTCGGGGACGTCCTGGAGTACCTGGAGGACCCCGCGCTCGGCACCCCGGCCATGGCCGAGGTCGCCGCCGGGACGGAGGTGCCGCTCGCGACCAACATGTGCGTGACGACGTTCGCCGAGATCCGGGAGGCGTTCACCAAGGGCGCCGTGCAGGTCGTGCTCTCCGACCACCACTACTGGGGCGGGCTGCGCAACACCCAGCAACTCGCCGCCGTCTGCCGCACCTTCGGCGTCGGAGTGTCCATGCACTCCAACACCCACCTCGGCATCAGCCTCGCCGCCATGACCCATGTGGCGGCCACCGTGCCGAACCTCCACCACGCCTGCGACTCCCACTACCCCTGGCAGTCCGAGGACGTGCTCACCGAACGGCTCACCTTCGACGGCGGCAAGGTCGCCGTCTCCGACGCCCCCGGTCTCGGTGTCGAACTCGACCGCGACAAGCTCGCGTTCCTCCACCGGCGCTGGCTCGACGACGACGGCACCCTCCGCGACCGCGACGACGCCGCCGCGATGCGGGTCGCCGACCCCGCGTGGGTCACCCCGCCCGTCCCCCGTTGGTGAGTCGCCCACCCCCTTCCCCTGCCACGACCGGAGCCGCTCGTGTCCGCAGTGCCCCCCGCCCCCGAAGTGCAGCACCCACCCGCCGTCCAGTCCGCCGTCCGCAAGATCTTCCGCCGCGTGGTCCCCCTCTTCTTCGTCATGTTCGTGGCGAACTACATGGACCGCGTCAACCTCGGCTTCGCCCAGGACGAGCTGCGGGCCGACGTGGGTCTGTCGGCCGCCGCGTTCGGCCTCGGCGCCGGCATCTTCTTCATCGCGTACGCCCTCTTCGAAGTCCCCTCCAACATGCTCATGGAGCGGTTCGGGGCCAAGGTGTGGCTCACCCGCATCATGATCAGCTGGGGCGTCGTCGCCACCGCCATGGCCTTCGTCGACAGCGTCGGGATGTTCTACGCCCTGCGCTTCCTCCTCGGGGTCGCCGAGGCCGGTTTCTTCCCCGCGGTCATCTACTACTTCAGCCGCTGGCTGCCCGACTCCCACCGGGGCCGCGCCACGTCCGTCTTCCTCATGGGCTCCGGCACCGCGACCGTCGTCGTCGGCCCGGTCTCCGGGGCGCTGCTGGAGCTGCACGGCCTCTGGGGCCACTCCGGCTGGCAGTGGATGTTCTTCGTCGAGGGCGTCTTCTCCGTCGTCCTCGGCTTCGTCGTCTACCGCTTCCTCGACTCCGGCATCGAGCAGGCGACCTGGCTCACCGACGAGGAGAAGACCGGCCTGACCGCCGTCATCGACGCCGAACAGGACGCCCGGGACGAGCGGCGCGGCGAGAAGGCGGCCAAGGTCTCCCGCTGGAAACTGCTGGCCGACCCGCAGATGCTCCTCTTCCTGTGGATCTACTTCGCCATCAACGTCGCCCTGTACGCGGTCACGTTCTGGCTGCCGTCGATCGTGGACGACATCGGCGGCCTCAGCGACTTCCAGGTCGGACTGCTCACCTCCGTGCCGTGGATCTGCGCGATCGGCGCGCTGTACGTCAGCGGGCGGATCTCGGACCGCATCGGCAAGCGCCGTCCCGTCCTGATCACCCTGCTCCTGCTCGGCGGCTGCGGCACCCTGCTGGCCGTGTTCGTCTCGCCCTGGGTGGGGCTCGGCGCGCTGTGCCTGGCCGCCATGGGCTTCAAACCGGCCTCCCCGGTCTTCTGGACCATCCCGCAGAGCTACCTCGACGCACGGGCCGCCGCCCCCGGGATCGCGCTCGTCAACTCCATCGGCAACCTCGGCGGGTTCGTCGCCCCCACGGCCTTCGGCATCATCGAGGACTCGACCGGCTCCACCAAGGGCGGCCTGGTCGGCCTCACCGTCGTCGGCTTCCTGGCCGCGCTGAGCGTCCTGCTGGTGCGCGGCGGCGGACGCAACGACCGCGTCCGCGCCCGCCCGGCGAAGACCCCCGCCGCACCGGCGTCCGAGACCCCTCCGGGCGCGGCCCGCAGCGCGCGTCAGGGCCCCGCCCCGGCCTGACGCTCCGAACCCGAACACCGTCGCCCCGCCGACGGCGTGGTGCACACTGGCCTGATCCGCACCATGCCAGGGAGCGCACCGTGACCGCCTCCACCGAGTCCACCGCGTCCGGGTCCCCCGCCTCCGGGGCCACCGCGTCCGACGTGCCCGAGACGCCCGTCCTGCCCGCCGACGAGAGAACGCACCGCCACGCCCAGGGCGAGGGAGCGCGCCGCCGCCCCGAGGTCGATCCCCTCGCCGCCCTGCGCGTCCCGCAGGACCCGCCCTGGGACGTGTACCTGACGGGCACGGTCTTCCTCGACGTCGTCTTCACCGGGCTCGACTCCGCCCCCGTGCGGGGCACCGAGTCCTGGGCCCGCGGGATGGGGTCGAGCCCCGGCGGCGTGGCGAACATGGCGACCGCACTGGCCCGCCTCGGCCTGCGCACGTCGCTGGCCGCCGCGTTCGGCGACGACCACTACGGCGACTACTGCTGGGACGCGCTCGCCCAGGGCGAGGGCATCGACCTGTCCCCGTCCCGCACCGTGCCCGGCTGGCACTCGCCGGTCACGGTCTCGATGGCGTACGAGGGGGAGCGCACGATGGTCTCCCACGGCCACGAGCCGCCGCCGGGGGAGCCGAGCCCGGAATGCCCGCCCCGCGCGCGTGCCGCCGTCGCCTCCCTCACACCCGGTGTGAGCGCACCCTGGATCGCCCGGGCCGCCGCCCGGGGCACCCGCGTCTTCGCCGACGTCGGCTGGGACGAGACCGGCGCCTGGGACCTGGCCGGGCTGCCCGACCTCGCGCACTGCGAGGCCTTCCTGCCGAACGCGGAGGAGGCCATGCGCTACACCGGCGCCACCTGCCCCCGCGCCGCCGCGCACGCCCTGACCGAGCACGTGCCGCTCGCGGTCGTCACGCTCGGCGCGGACGGCGCCTACGCCGTGGACCGGCGCACGGGGGAGAGCGCCGAGGTCCCGGCCATCGAGGTCGAGGCCCTCGACCCGACCGGCGCCGGGGACGTGTTCGTCGCCGGGTTCGTCACCGGCACCCTGGCCGGCTGGCCGCTCGCCGACCGCCTGGCCTTCGCCGGCCTGACCGCCGCCCTCTCGGTCCAGGAGTTCGGCGGCTCGCTGTCGGCACCCGGCTGGTGCGAGATCGCCACCTGGTGGCGCAAGGTCCAGTCCGTCGAGGGCCAGGACCCCACGGCCCTGCGCCGCTACGCCTTCCTGGCCGGCCTCGTCCCCGACGACCTGCCCGGCTCCTGGCCCCTGCGCCGCGCGGTCCCCACCATCGGCTTCCGCCCCCCGACACCCTGACGGCCCCGGGTGTTCAGAACCCGAGGCGGCGCAGCTGCTTCTGGTCGCGCTGCCGGTCCTTGGCGACCTTCACGTGCAGGTCCAGGCTGTATCGATGTGCGGCTGCCGCCGCGTGGCCGGGTGCGGGCACGCGGGTGGTTGCCTCGGTGGTCGGGTTCCGTTGCCCGGGCGGGTTCAGAATCCGAGGCGGCGCAGCTGCTTCGGGTCGCGCTGCCGGTCCTTGGCGACCTTGACGTGCAGGTCCAGGCTGTATCGATGTGCGGCTGCCGCCGCGTGGCCGGGTGCGGGCACGCGGGTGGTTGCCTCGGTGGTCGGGTTCCGTTGCCCGGGCGGGTTCAGAATCCGAGGCGGCGCAGCTGCTTCGGGTCGCGCTGCCAGTCCTTGGCGACCTTCACGTGCAGGTCCAGGAAGACCGGCGTGCCGAGGAGCGCCTCGATCTGCTTGCGGGACTTGATGCCGACGTCCTTCAGGCGCTTGCCCTTGGGACCGATGATGATCCCCTTCTGGCTGGGGCGCTCGATGAAAACGTTGGCGTGGATGTCCAGCAGCGGCTTGTCGGCGGGGCGGTCCTCGCGCGGCAGCATCTCCTCGACGACCACCGCGATGGAGTGCGGCAGCTCGTCCCGTACGCCCTCCAGCGCGGCCTCGCGGATCAGCTCCGCGACCATCACCTGCTCGGGCTCGTCGGTCAGGTCGCCCTCGGGGTAGAGCGCGGGGCCCTCGGGCAGCAGCGGGGTGAGCAGGTCGGCGAGCAGGTCCACCTGCTGATTGGCGGTGGCGGACACCGGGACGATCTCCGCCCAGGTGAAGCCCAGCTCCTGGCCGAGCTGGTCGATCGCGATGAGCTGCTCGGCCAGGGTCTTGGAGTCCACCAGGTCGGTCTTGGTGACGATCGCGATCTTCGGGGTCTTCTTGATCCCCGCCAGTTCCTTCGCGATGAAGCGGTCGCCGGGGCCGAGCTTCTCGTTGGCCGGCAGGCAGAAGCCGATGACGTCCACCTCGGCCCACGTCGCGCGCACCACGTCGTTGAGCCGCTCGCCCAGCAGCGTGCGCGGCTTGTGCAGTCCAGGGGTGTCCACCAGGATCAGCTGGGCGTCCTCACGGTGCACGATGCCCCGCACGGTGTGCCGGGTGGTCTGCGGGCGGTTGGAGGTGATCGCCACCTTCTGCCCGACCAGAGCGTTCGTGAGGGTGGACTTGCCCGCGTTGGGACGGCCCACGAAGCAGGCGAAGCCGGCCCGGTGAACAGCCTCGGCCGGTTCTTCGGATGACTGGGTACGAACGCTCATGGCGCCCATTGTCCCTGATCCCCGAAGCCCCGCCGTACCACGGTCGCCAGCCGTCCCGCGGGCGGCCGCGGGACCCCGGCCGTCAGCCCGCGCTCACCGCGGTCCGTACCGTGCCGTCAGGCCCGGCGACCAGCACCGGCGTCCCCGGTCCGCCCAGGTCGCGGACGGCCGCCCGGTCCTCCGCCGACGCCGACTCCGACTCGGTCACCACCGCCGCCGCCTCCAGCGACTTCGCGCCGGACGCCACCGCCATCGCCACCGCCGTACGCAGCGCGCTGAGCTTCAGGGAGTCCAGGGCGACCGTGCCGGCGACGTAGGTGCGGCCGGTCTCGTCGCGTACGGCCGCGCCCTCGGGCACGCCGTTGCGGGCACGGGCCGAGCGGGCCAGGGTGACGATCTTGCGGTCCTCGGGGTCGAGGTCGGGAGTCTCGGTCATGGGGTGAGCATACGGAGCCCCGCCGGACGCCTGCCCGCTCACCCCGCCACCGGGTACATCGCCCCGCGACGGCCCTCCGGCGAGGCCAGCCACTCCAGCTTCGCCGCGGTGTTCGCCTCCTCCAGCGGCGTGTGCAGCACGATGGTCAGATCGGGCCGCGCCGGCACCTGGAGCGCCGTCGACTCCAGGCTCAGCAGGCCGACCAGCGGATGGTCCAGCTCCTTGCGGATCTGCCCGGCGTCCTCGATGTCCCGCTCCTCCCACAGCGCGGCGAACTCGGCGCTGGCCTCCTTCAGGTCCGCCAGCACCTGCTGGAACCCCTCGTCGTCCGGGTTGGCCGCGCAGGTGGCGCGGAACTGGGCGACGACCGTGCGCGCGTTGCGCTCCCAGTTGCGGGCCCGGGAGCGGTACAGGGGGTCGGTGAAGTAGTCGACGATGCAGTTCCACGTCGTCTCGGGCCGCATGCCCAGCACCATCGCCGCCGCGTCGTTGTACATCACGCAGTTGTAGTACCGGTCCATGATGTGCGCCGGATACGGCATCCACGTGTCGATCAGCCGCCGCAGCCCGTCGCACATCTCCCGCTTCGCCGGCTCCACCTCGGCGGCGGGCGGGTTCAGCCCGGCCAGCACGTACAGGTGGCGGCGCTCGGCGTTGCTGAGCCGCAGCACCCGGCCGACCGCGTCCAGGACCTGCGGGGAGACGGAGATGTCGCGGCCCTGCTCCAGCCATTGGTACCAGGACGCGCCCACCCCGGCGAGCACGGCCACCTCCTCGCGGCGCAGCCCCGGCGTCCGGCGCCGCGCCCCGCCGTCCGGCAGCCCGACCTCGGCCGGGGAGACCCGGGCCCGGCGGCTCATCAGGAACTCCCGCAGCTCGCTGCGGCGCCGGTCCCGGCTCGCGGCCCGGTCCCTCGTGATCACGTCCGGCATGTGCGTACTCCCCCCGTAGGCGACCCGCCGGTGCCTGGTGGTGGCACCACCAGAACAATCGGCGTCTCCCCACAACTATTCCGGGGGCCCGAGGCTCATGTCCATGGCGATCGACACCACCCCGACTTCCACCCCGGCCCCCGCGGTGGCGGAACCGGCCGCTCCGCGGCTCTCCTCCCGCGACCGGCTCGTCCTGTTCGTGCTCTGCGCGGCCCAGTTCATGGTCGCGCTCGACTTCTCCGTCCTGAACGTCGCCCTGCCCGTGCTGGGCGCGGACCTCGGCATGAGCACCTCCGCCCTCCAGTGGGCGGTCACCGCGTTCGCGCTGCCGTCCGGCGGGTTCCTGCTGCTCTTCGGCCGCATGGGCGACCTCTTCGGCCGCCGCAGGCTCTTCCTCGCCGGGCTCGCGCTCTTCGGCGCCGCCTCCCTGCTGGCCACCCTCGCCTGGGACCCGGCCTCCTTCCTCGCCGGACGCGCCCTGCAGGGCCTCGGCGCGGCGGCCATCGTCCCGACCGGCATGTCCCTGCTGACCACGACCTTCCCGGAGGGCCCCGCCCGCGACCGCGCCCTCGGCATCTCCGGCACCCTGCTCTCGCTCGGCTTCACCGTCGGCATGGTGGCCGGCGGCGTCCTGACCGACCTGCTGAGCTGGCGCTCCACCATGGGCCTGCTCGCCCTGTTCGCGCTGATCGTGCTGCCGCTGGCGCCGCGCCTGCTGCCCGAGTCGCGGACCCCGCAGCGCCCCCGCCTCGACGTGCCCGGCGCGGTCACCGTCACCGGCGGCCTGCTCGCCCTGATCTACGCCCTCACCACGGCCGCCGAGCACGGCTTCGGCCGTACCGACGTCCTCGTCACCCTCGGCGCGGGCCTGCTGCTCCTGGCCGCCTTCGCGGCCGTCGAGTCCCGCTCCCGGGAACCGCTGGTCTCGCTGCCCATGCTGCGCCGCCGCACGGTGGCCTGGGGCAACCTGGGCGGTCTCGTCACCTTCTCGATGATGTCGACCGTGATCTTCGTCCTCACCCTGTACCTCCAGGAGATCCTGCACCTGAGCGCCTTCGAGACCGGTCTGGTCTTCGGCGTGCAGGGCGTGCTCTCGGTGGTGGCCGGCTCCTGCGCCCCGCGTGTCATCGGCCGCTTCGGCGCCCGCCGCACGCTGGTGGGCTCGCTCGCCGGGCAGGGCCTGCTGGGGCTGCCGCTGCTGGCACTGGGGGAGGGAAGCTGGTCGGTGGTGCTCGCCACGGCCGCCGTGTCCCTCGCCAGCATGTGCCACCTCGGCGCGATCATCTCCTACGGCCTGACCGTCACCTCCGGCGTCCCCGACGAGGAGCAGGGCCTGGCCACCGGCCTGGTCACCTCGACCCAGCAGGTCGGCATCACCGTCGGCATCCCGCTCCTCGGCGTGCTGGCCACCACCGCCACGGACCTGCGCTCCGGCGTCCACACGGTGCTGCTCCTGGACGCGGCGATCGTGCTTGCGGCCGCCGTGCTGGTCGCGGTGGGACTGCGCAGCGCCCGCGCGGGCTCAGGGGCGGTCGAGGCGGAGCCGGTCGGCGCGCGGTAGACCCGCGACCACCAGGTCGTACGAATCCTCGACGAGCTCCCGGACGACACGGTCCGGGAGCTCGCCCTCGCGTCCGCCGCCCACGGTCACCGTGTTCCAGTGCCGCTTGTTCATGTGCCAGCCCGGGACGATCAGCCGCGGGTGCTCGCGCCGCAGCCGGATCGCGTCGTCCGGGTCGCACTTGAGGTTGACGGTGAGCGGGCGCCCGTCCAGCGAGGAGAGCGCGAACATCTTGCCCAGCACCTTGAAGACCGAGATCTCCGGGCTGAAGGGGAAGTCCTCCACCGCCGCGTTGAAGGACAGGCAGAGGTCGCGCAGCTGTCCGGGCGTCATTCCGGTACGGCCTCCTCGGCCGGCTTCGCCGCGGGGACCGGCTCCACCAGCACCGTCACGATCTTGTTCCGGCGGCCCGCCGCGGCCTCCGCCGTCAGCCGCAGCTCCCGGCCGTCGGGCAGCTCGACGACCGAGGACGCCCCGGCGATCGGGACGCGGCCCAGCGCCTTCGCCAGCAGCCCGCCGACCGTCTCCACGTCCTCGTCGTCGTACTCGTCCAGGCCGTACAGCTCGCCCAGGTCGCCGATGTCCAGGCGCGCGGTGACCCGGAAACGGCCCCCGTCCAGCTCCTCCACCGGCGGCAGCTCCCGGTCGTACTCGTCGGTGATCTCGCCGACGATCTCCTCCAGGATGTCCTCGATGGTGACGATGCCGGCCGTGCCGCCGTACTCGTCGATGACGACGGCGACGTGGTTGCGTTCCTTCTGCATCTCGCGCAGCAGGTCACCGGCGTTCTTGGTGTCCGGCACGAAGGACGCCGGACGCATCGCGGTGGAGACCAGGTCGCTCTCCGCGTCCCGGCTGATGTGCGTCCTGCGGACCAGGTCCTTCAGGTACACGATGCCGACGACGTCGTCCTCGCTGTCCCCGGTGACCGGGATCCGCGAGAAACCGGAGCGCAGGGCGAGGGTGAGGGCCTGCCTGATGGTCTTGTAGCGCTCGATGACGACGAGGTCGGTGCGCGGCACCATGACCTCCCGCACCAGGGTGTCGCCCAGCTCGAAGACCGAGTGCACCATGCGGCGCTCGTCGGCCTCGATCAGCGACTCCTTCTCCGCGTAGTCCACCAGCGCCCGCAGCTCCGCCTCCGAGGCGAACGGGCCCCGGCGGAAGCCCTTGCCGGGGGTGAGCGCGTTGCCGATCAGGATCAGCAGCGACGGGACCGGGCCCATGATCCGGGCCAGCGGCAGCAGCACGTACGCCGCGGCGGTCGCCGTGTTCAGCGGGTGCTGGCGGCCGATGGTGCGCGGGGAGACGCCGACGGCGACGTAGGAGAGCAGCACCATCACCGCGATGGCGATGATCAGCGCCTCGCCGGTGCCGTCGAACTCCCGCAGGCAGGCGTACGTCACCAGCGCGGCGGCCGCCATCTCGCAGGCGACGCGCACCAGCAGCGCCACGTTCAGGTAGCGCGTCGGGTCGGCGGCGACCTGGGCGAGCTTCTCGCCGCCCCGCCGCCCGCTGCGCACCGCCTCCTCGGCGCGGAAGCTGGAGACCCGGGCGAGCCCCGCCTCCGCACAGGCCGCCAGCCAGGCGACCACCACCAGGGCGACGGCGCCGGCGATGAGCGGGAGGCTCATGAGACCGTCGGGGCCGGGGACGGGCCGGTCATGCCCTTCTCCGCACGCCAGCCGTCCACGATGGCCGCCTGCAGACCGAACATCTCGGCCTTCTCGTCCGGCTCCTCGTGGTCGTACCCGAGCAGGTGCAGCACCCCGTGGACGGTCAGGAGCTGGAGCTCCTCGTCCATGGAGTGCTGCGTCGGCGCCTCGGCGCCCTGCTTGGCGGCGACCTCGGGACAGAGCACGATGTCGCCGAGCAGCCCCTGCGGCGGCTCCTCCTCGTCCTTGGACGGCGGACGCAGCTCGTCCATCGGGAAGGACATCACGTCGGTGGGGCCGGGCAGGTCCATCCACTGGATGTGCAGCTGCTCCATGGCGCCGGCGTCCACGACGATCACCGAGAGCTCGGAGAGCGGGTGGATGCGCATCCGCGCGAGGGCGTAGCGGGCGATGTCGAGGATCGCCTGCTCGTCGACCTCGGTTCCGGACTCGTTGTTGACGTCGATCGACATGGTCGTGCTGGTCTACTTCCCCTTGGTCTTGGCACCGTGTCTGGGAGTCCGGCCGCCGTTGTGGCCGCCGTTCTCGGTGCCGTTCCTGCTGTCGTACTGCTCGTAGGCGTCGACGATACGGCCCACCAGCTTGTGCCGGACGACGTCCTGGGACGTGAGCCGGGAGAAGTGGACGTCCTCGACGCCCTCCAGGATCTCCTGCACCTGCCGCAGACCCGACTTCGTGCCGCCGGGCAGGTCGACCTGCGTCACGTCACCCGTGATCACGATCTTCGAGTCGAAGCCGAGCCGGGTGAGGAACATCTTCATCTGCTCGGGGCTGGTGTTCTGGGCCTCGTCCAGGATGATGAACGCGTCGTTCAGCGTGCGACCGCGCATGTACGCCAGCGGCGCGACCTCGATCGTGCCCGCCGCCATCAGCCGCGGGATCGAGTCGGGGTCGAGCATGTCGTGCAGCGCGTCGTACAGCGGGCGCAGGTACGGGTCGATCTTCTCGTACAGCGTGCCCGGCAGGAAGCCGAGCCGCTCGCCGGCCTCGACCGCCGGGCGGGTCAGGATGATGCGGTTGACCTGCTTGGACTGCAGGGCCTGCACCGCCTTGGCCATCGCCAGGTAGGTCTTGCCGGTGCCCGCGGGGCCGATGCCGAAGACGATGGTGTGCTTGTCGATCGCGTCGACGTACCGCTTCTGGTTCAGCGTCTTGGGGCGGATCGTGCGGCCGCGCGAGGACAGGATGTTCTGCGTGAGCACCTCGGCCGGGGTCTCCCGGCCGTCGCTCTCCCCGTTCTCGCTCGCCTTGAGCATGGCGATCGAGCGTTCCACTGCGTCCTCCGTCATCGGCTGACCGGTGCGCAGCACCAGCATCATCTCGTCGAACACGCGCTGTACGAGGGCGACCTCATGCGTGTCACCGACGGCGCTGATCTCATTTCCCCGGACATGGATGTCGGCCGCCGGGAAGGCCTTCTCGATCACGCGCAGGAGGGAGTCTCCGGAGCCCAGCACCGTCACCATCGGGTGCTGGGCGGGGACGGTGATCTGCGCTCTCGCCTGCCCCCGCGCGGGGGTGCGAGCTGAGGGTGTCTGAGTCATGGGCCGGCGCTCTAGGCCTGCTCGTCCTCCTCTGCGGCGTGCGCCGCGTGACGGGTGTGTCTGCTGTCTCCAGCGTACGACTCCCCGCCGACAGCACCGAGGGGTTTATCCGACCGGCGGGCACCGCTGTGCACGGACCAGTTCCCGGAACCAGCCGTACGACGCCTTGGGCGTGCGCGCGAGCGTCGTGAAGTCCACGTGGACCAGTCCGAAGCGGCGGGCGTATCCCTCGGCCCACTCGAAGTTGTCCAGGAGCGACCACACGAAGTAGCCGCGCGCGTCCACGCCCGCCTCCACGGCCCGGTGCAGGGCGCGGACGTGCCCGTCGAGGTAGGCGATGCGCTCCCGGTCGTCGAGGCCCTCGTAGGAGCAGCCGTTCTCCGTGATCATGACCGGCGGCAGTCGCTCGCCGTAGCGGTCGCGCAAGCCGGTCAGCAGCTCCGTCAGCCCCTCCGGGACCACGGGCCAGCCGAAGTCCGTCTGCGGCCGGCCCTCGATCGGGCGCACCGAGAAGGGCAGTCCGGCCGGGAGCGTCACGCCGCCGGACCCGGTCTCGGTCCCCTGCGGGGCGCCCACCCGTGTCGGCGCGTAGTAGTTCACGCCGTACCAGTCCAGCGGCTCGGCGATGATCTCCAGGTCGGCGTCGGTCTCCTCGGGGGAGCCGGGCATCAGCTCGCCGATGCCCTCCGGGTACCGCCCGGTGAGGACCGGGTCGGAGAACATCCGGTTCAGCAGCACGTCGTAGAAGTCCGCCGCATCCCGGTCGGCCGGCTCGTCCGAGGCGGGCCAGGTCGGGCCGTGGGAGTTGGCGATGCCCACGTCCGTCGCGCCCGCGGCGCGCAGGGCCCGCACCGCCAGACCGTGCGCGAGCAGCTGGTGGTGGGCGACCGGAAGCGCGTCGAACAGCAGCTCGCGGCCGGGGGCGTGGACGCCCAGGGCGTGGCCCAGCAGGGTGTGCTCGGCAGGCTCGTTGAGCGTGATCCAGGTGCCGACCCGGTCGCCGAGGCGCTCCGCGACGACCGCCGCGTACGCGGCGAACCGGGCGGCCGTGTCCCGCTCCAGCCAGTCCAGACCGGCCGGCAGGTCCCAGTGGAAGAGCGTCGGCACCGGCCGTACGCCCGCCGCGCACAGCTCGTCCACCAGGCGGTCGTAGAAGTCCAGGCCGCCGGGGGACTCCACCCGGGGCCAGGAGACCGAGAAGCGGTACGCGTCCACGCCGAGGCCCGCGAGCAGGGCCACGTCCTCGCGGTACCGGTGGTAGTGGTCGCAGGCCACCGCCGCCGTCGAGCCGTCCTTCACCCGGCCCGGTTCGGCCGTGAAGGCGTCCCACACGGACGGCCCCCGCATCCCGGCCGCACCCTCGATCTGGTGCGCGGACGTGGACACGCCCCACAGGAAACCGTCCGGGAACCGCGGCATCGCGTCAGTCGCCATGCGCGGATCATCCGCACCCCCGGCCGGGGAAGTCAACGGCCGTGCGCGCGGGCGGGGTCAGAGGGTGTCGTCCCCTACGCCCCCTCCTTCAGCACCCGCGAGATCAGCGCGCGCTGCTCCTCCGTCAGCCGGGGGTCGGCGGCGTACACCGTCCTCCCGTCCACGGTGAGCTGGTAGCTGAACCCGTCCGGCACCCCGACCGGCGGGGTGCTCCGGCCGTCGGCGACCGCCCGCTCGGCCAGCGCGTGCCACTCCTGCGCGTCGGGGCGTCCCGCGGTCTCGACCTCCGCGTGGCGTTCGATGCCCGCGAAGCCTCCTGTGCGCCTCACCTGAATCCGCATGGACCCGTGTCTAGTACGGAACTACGACGTCCGCACCCCGACCTGCTCCCAGGCCTTGCCGACCGCCTCCAGCTCGTTCGCGTCGCCGTAGCGCTCCCGGGCGGCCTTCAGGGTGAGCGCCGCGAAGTCCGCGAACAGCGCGTCCTCGGCCAGCTCCCCGCCGGTCAGCACGTCGTACCAGATCTGCCCGGCCCGCTCCCAGGCGTGCCCGCCGAGGGCGGTGGCGAGCAGGTAGAAGGCGTGGTTGGGGATGCCGGAGTTGATGTGCACGCCGCCGTTGTCGCGGCCGGTGCGCACGAAGCCGTCCATCGTCGCGGGCTGCGGGTCCTTGCCGAGCACGTCGTCGTCGTAGGCGGTGCCCGGCGCCTTCATGGAGCGCAGCGCCTCGCCCGTCACCCGCTCCGCGAGCAGCCCGGCGCCGATCAGCCAGTCGGCCTCGGCGGCGGTCTGGCCCAGCGAGTACTGCTTGATGAGGGAGCCGAAGACGTCCGACACCGACTCGTTGAGGGCGCCGGGCTGGCCGTAGTAGGTCAGGTTGGCGGTGTGCTGGGTGACGCCGTGGGTCAGCTCGTGGCCGATCACGTCCAGGGCGATGGTGAAGTCGAGGAAGATCTCCCCGTCACCGTCGCCGAAGACCATCTGCTCGCCGTTCCAGAACGCGTTGTTGTACTCGCGGTCGTAGTGCACGGTCGCGTCCAGCGGCAGGCCCGCCCCGTCGATGGAGTCGCGCCGGTAGACCTCCAGGTAGTGCTCGAAGGTGGCGCCCAGGCCCGCGTAGGCGCGGTTCACGGTGGCGTCCTTGCCCGGCTCCTCGCCCTCGGCGCGCACCTCGCGGCCCGGCAGGTCGGTGCCGTGCCGGGCGTCGTAGACCGTGCGCTGCGGCTGCCCGGGTTCGGCGCCGGCCGGCGGGGCGACGGAGGGGGCGCCGATGACCGTGGTCAGACCGCGGCGGGTGCGCTCCAGGGCGTCGCGCTGGAGGGTGCGCCGGGCCGGCCCCGCGAGCACCGGGTCCGCGTGCCGGGCGAGCCGGTCGAGGACGTGGGGCGGGACGATCGTGCAGAAGACGGGCTGGAAGCCCCCGTATGTCGTCATGTCCGGCACTTTCGCACTGCGTGACCGCAGTGTCACCAGCCGCAACCATGATTGGTGAAAAGCGGCGCCAGGAAGTGCCCGTGACCGGCCGGGAGTGGTATACGGCACTTTTTGTCCCGGTTATCCCCTCGGTCCCGCATACTGATACGGACCCGCGTGACCCGCGTGACTCGGCTAAGGTGCTGGGCATCATGCGATTCGGGCTGCTTCTCCTTAGCTGCCGCGGCGAGGGCCTGTAGAGGCCGACTCCCTCCCCGCGGAGCTTGGTGGTGCCGTCGGCCGTCCTTCCGGACACGCGGACGTCACACGCTGAGGTCGGTGACACCGCCGTCACCCGCTGACACCGCGGACATCACGAGGAGCCCACGCCATCATGGCCAACCGCCAGCAGCCCAGCCCCATGCCGACCGCCAAGTACCGCGGCTACGACCAGGTCGACATCGCCGACCGCACCTGGCCCGACCAGCGGATCACCACCGCTCCCCGCTGGCTCTCCACCGACCTGCGCGACGGCAACCAGGCGCTGATCGACCCCATGTCGCCGGTCCGCAAGCGGGCCATGTTCGACCTGCTGGTCAAGATGGGCTACAAGGAGATCGAGGTCGGCTTCCCGGCCTCCGGCCAGACCGACTTCGATTTCGTACGGTCCATCATCGAGGACCCGGACGCCATCCCGGACGACGTCACCATCTCCGTACTGACCCAGGCCCGCGAGGACCTGATCGAGCGCACGGTGGAGTCCCTGAAGGGTGCCAGGCGGGCCACCGTCCACCTGTACAACGCCACCGCCCCCGTCTTCCGCCGGGTCGTCTTCCGCGGCTCCAGGGACGACATCAAGCAGATCGCGGTCGACGGCACCCGCCTGGTGATGGAGTACGCCGAGAAGCTGCTGGGCCCCGAGACGGAGTTCGGCTACCAGTACTCGCCGGAGATCTTCACCGACACCGAGCTGGACTTCGCCCTGGAGGTCTGCGAGGCGGTGATGGACACCTACCAGCCGGGCCCCGGCCGCGAGATCATCCTCAACCTGCCCGCCACGGTGGAGCGTTCCACGCCGTCCACGCACGCCGACCGCTTCGAGTGGATGGGCCGCCACCTGTCCCGCCGCGAGTACGTCTGCCTGTCCGTCCACCCGCACAACGACCGCGGTACCGCGGTGGCGGCGGCCGAACTGGCGCTGATGGCAGGCGCCGACCGCATCGAGGGCTGCCTGTTCGGGCAGGGCGAGCGCACCGGCAACGTCGACCTGGTCACCCTGGGCATGAACCTGTTCTCCCAGGGCGTCGACCCGCAGCTCGACTTCTCCGACATCGACGAGATCCGCCGCACGTGGGAGTACTGCAACCAGATGGAGGTCCACCCGCGCCACCCGTACGTGGGCGACCTGGTCTACACGTCCTTCTCCGGCTCCCACCAGGACGCCATCAAGAAGGGCTTCGACGCGATGGAGGCCGACGCGGCCGCCAAGGGCGTCACCGTCGACGACATCGAGTGGGCCGTCCCGTACCTGCCGATCGACCCCAAGGACGTCGGCCGCTCCTACGAGGCCGTCATCCGGGTCAACTCGCAGTCCGGCAAGGGCGGCATCGCCTACGTCCTGAAGAACGACCACAACCTGGACCTGCCGCGCCGGATGCAGATCGAGTTCTCCAAGAACATCCAGGCCAAGACGGACGCCGAGGGCGGCGAGATCACGCCGGCCGCGATCTGGGACGTCTTCCAGGACGAGTACCTGCCCAACCCCGACAACCCCTGGGGCCGCATCCAGGTCGCCAACGGGCAGACCACGACCGACCGCGACGGAGTCGACACCCTCACCGTCGACGCCACCGTGGACGGCGTGGAGACCACCCTGGTCGGCACCGGCAACGGCCCGATCTCGGCGTTCTTCCACGCGCTGCAGGGCGTCGGCATCGACGTACGGCTGCTGGACTACCAGGAGCACACGATGAGCGAGGGCGCCTCCGCGCAGGCCGCCTCCTACATCGAGTGCGCCATCGGCGACAAGGTGCTGTGGGGCATCGGAATCGACGCGAACACCACGCGTGCCTCGCTGAAGGCGGTCGTCTCCGCCGTCAACCGCGCTTCCCGCTGACCAGCCGAATCAGTGGTTTGAGGTCCCGCTCGCCGGAAACCGGCGGGCGGGACCCCGTCATATACCGGCCATATATCTGTGATGGTCACGGAAAGGTCTCGTCCTGGGTACTGACTCCAGGTCGGTGATGTGGCTAACATCACGCCAGCGCGACGATGCTGTCGCGCCGTTATGGAGGTGCGACGTGGTGCCTGGACCTGGACGAAACGGCCGAGCTGCCCGGCTGCCACGCATCCTGGGCACCCGCACCGCGTGGACGCCCGTCGGCGACGGTGAGTTCTTCTGCCCCGGATGCGGCGGCGACCGCAACTACACGCGCCTCACCGGCCACCGCCGCTTCGCGGTGCTCGGCGTGCCCGTGCTGCCCCGCGGCGAGTCCGCGCCGACCGTCGAGTGCGCGGCCTGCCGCCGCCACTACGGCACCGACGTCCTCGACCACCCGACCACCACCCGCTTCTCCGCGATGCTCCGCGACGCCGTCCACACCGTCGCCCTCGCGATCCTGACCGCGGGCGGCACCGGCTCCCGCACCTCGCTGGAGGCCGCGACCGTCGCGGTGCGCGCGGCCGGCTTCGAGGACTGCACCGAGGACCAGCTGAACGCGCTCGTCGAGGCGCTGGAGGCGGACACCGGCCGGGTCCGCGACGAACCCTGCGTGCCGGGCCTGGCGATAGAGCTGCACGAGGCCCTGGACCCGCTGGCCCCGCACCTCGCCGCCGTCGGCCGCGAGTCGATCCTGCTCCAGGGGGCCCGCATCGCGCTGGCCGACGGCCCCTACACCCCCGCCGAACGCGACGCCCTGGCCACCGTCGGCGCGGCCCTCACCCTCTGCTCCGACGACGTGACCCGCCTCCTGGAGTCGGCGGGCACGCCGTCCTAGGGCGGACCGGGGCGCGCCGGGCTCACGGCCCCCCGGGTAGGTCCAGCCGCATGACCTGGCGGTGCACACCCGGTCCGAAGTAGTCCGGACGCAGCCCGCCGTCGGGTTCCTCGGGGCGGAAGCCCAGCGAACGGTAGAGGAAGATGGCGGCGAGGTTGGCGGGTTCCACGGTGAGGCGGACCTCCTTTATGCCGTCCCGGCGCAACCGGCTCAGAACCTCGCGCATCAGCTCCCGGCCCAGCCCGTGGCGGCGCCGGTCCGGTGTCACGCACAGCCCGAGTATCCAGCTGTCCGCGCCGATCGTGCGGGTGGCGGCCAGCACGTAACCGCGCAGCCGGCCCGTGCCGTCGTCCAGGACCAGGAAGTGCTCCTCGTACATGTCGAAGAGCTGGCGCAGCAGGAACCCGGGATAGGCGAAGTCCTGGAAGACCTCCTCGTCCAGCCGCCGCAGCTCCGGCAGGTCGGACTCCCGTGCCGTGCGCAGGTCCAGTGGCAGGTCCTCCGGTGGCAGGCCGGGGTGCGCGAGCCGGTCGTCGTGGTCGAGGGAACGTTCCAGCGGTTCGGCGGTCATGCAACCCCCTGATCGGACTGCGTCAACTCGTGGGCATCCGAGCCGCACACGGTCGGGTGAAGGACTCCTGTGGCGGCCGGTGTCTGCTTCTGGCTAGAGTGAGCGTCCAACTTCCCGCGTGCAAGGGCGAGTTCGGGTGTGCGACCATGCGCCCGACGTGCGCCGGGCGGAAGAGGATGGCGTATTCCCCCGCTGTTCCGTAGCGACCGTGTCACTTACGGTGAACGGTACTGGGATTTGTCCAAAATCGAATGGAACGTGGCAGGGTGACTATGGATCGCAACGCCGACGCACCGTGGTCGAAGTTCGATCCGGAGGTCTACGTCGACGACAACTACCGGACACCGCTCGAGGTCGACCTGCTGATCGTCCGGCTGATGCGCGACTACTTCACCCGCTGCTTCGACGGGGTCCCCCCGCGCTCCGCCCGCGGCATCGACGTCGGCGCCGGAGCGAACCTCTACCCGGCCCTGTCCATGCTGCCCTGGTGCGAGAAGGTGCTCCTGCTGGAGTACGCGCGCCCGAACGTCGAGTACCTGGAGAAGCAGGTCTCCCCGGCCGGTTACGACATCGCCTGGGACCCCTTCTGGGACGTGCTGCGCGAGGCTCCCGGCTACGCCGCCGTCGAGCCGAGACCGCTGGTCGCCGACATCGTCCGCGTGGAGCGCGGCAACCTGTTCGACCTGGAGGGCGGGGACCGGCGCTGGTCCATCGGGACCATGTTCTTCGTCGCCGACTCCATGTCCGAGGCGCCCGAGGAGTTCCACCGGGGCGTGAGCTGCTTCATGAGCGCGCTCGACGAGGGGGCGCCGTTCGCCGCCGCCTTCATGAAGGAGTCCGTCGGCTACCGCGTCGGCGCACACGACTACCCGGCCTACCGGGTGAACGAGGAGACGGTCCGGCAGAGCCTGGCCCCGTTCACCGGCGAGCTGGAGATCCACGACCTGCACCACTCGGTGCGGCCGGGGCACGACGGAATGCTCCTCGCCCTGGGACGGCGCAATTCGGAGATTGCCGCCCCCTAGGAAAGGGGACATCCTGGGCGGGGACCAAGCGCAACGGAGACATGCCGAACACAGGGCAACGAGGTCTGTACGAGGGGTGCGGGGATGCAGATCAAGCCACGCCAGCACCTGCTGGACATCTGGCAGGCCATGGCCCGTCATTCGTTCGACGACGGGAAGCTCGTCCGGGGGGACACCGACGGACTGAGCAGCGTCGCCGACGCCGAACGCCTGCTCTGCCTGCTGTATCCGGCCACCGAGGTCCCCGCCTTCCGGCTCGACCAGCCGGACACCACCGAACGTGACGTCCTGCGCGCCCTCGAACAGGTCGGCAGCCGGCTGGAGATCCCGCCCAACCTGATCGCCGCGCTGACCCAGTTCATGCGCACCCACACCGGCACGGACGACAGTCCCACCTTCTCCGGCGGCCACTACTTCCGCCCCGCCGAACCCGACGGCACGATCACCCACGAACAGCGTCAGCTGGGCGTGGTCGACTCCTACTCCATGTCGGTCACGCTCTGCCTCGCCACCCTCGGCTTCCTCAAGGTCTACGAGGGGACCACGACCCGGCCCGAGATCCTCAAGGCCGTCGCCGAGCTGCGGGACGCCACCAACGCCCGGCTGACCGCCGCGATGATCAGCCTGCTGCGCTCCTTCACCGTCAACGTCTTCGACTCCGAGTCGGAGCAGGGCAAGCGGCTGATCCAGGTCATCGGCCAGGGCGGACAGTCCGACCGGATCGTCCTCCAGCAGTTCTCCCGGCGGTTACGCCCGCTGCGCGCCACGATCATCGAGAGCCTGTCGAGGGGCATCCAGGTCGACGAGGGCATCCGCGACGAGAGCCAGCTCTTCGAGTGCGGCTGGGCCTGGGGCATCGTCAGGGACGCACCCCGGATCACCGACCTGAACGTCGACGCCGTCGGCCAGCCCGACGGCATCGCCGACCGCCTGCCCTACGTGTACTTCACCGTCGTCGCCCTCGACGGCATCCAGGACCTCTTCTCCGACCGCACCCTCACCCTCGGCCTGCTCGACGAGGACCAGCAGAAGCTCGCCGAGATGCTGCGCCTGCGCTGGGAGCTGAGCCAGCAGTACTGGTCCGCGATCGCCCGCTTCGGCGCCGACCGCTGGCCCCTGGAGGACCTGCCCTGGCAGACCACCGGCCTGCGCCTGGAGTCCGAGTACTTCTCGCTGACCGTCGCGGCCATCCTCGTGCACGACCTGGTCCGCCGGAAGGCGACCGACGACGACCTCACCCGCACCGTCGCCATCATGGAACGCCTCGCCGACCGGGGCCGGGTCACCAGCCGCATGACCAAGAGGGACCCCACCCTCCTGCTGCACACCCCCGGCGTCACCATGCCGCTCGCCGGGTCCGAGCGGGCCGGCGGCCAGCTCATGTGGCGGATGACCGACTTCTCCGCCCAGCTCCTCAAGCGGATCATCCAGCTCGCCGAGCTCTCCCGGAACATCGGCGCCCAGGACCGACTGCTGCGCCTCGCCGAGCAGTCCTTCGAGCACCTGTGGAAGCGGCGCATCGACGAGGACGAGGGCGCCGGCCTCTGGGACAGCATCCAGGCCGTCTACCCCGACGCCCGGGACGCCGGACCGCGTCTGTCCTGGAGCATCACCGAGCGCGTCACCGAATGCCTCGTCGCCGCCCGCAGCCTCTACGAGCAGCAGCCCATCCGCAGCCCCGAACTCGCCGAGCTCGCCCGGGAACTGCTCAGCGAGGCGACCCACCTGTTCGGCCGGGAGCAGCTGGAGGCGTCCGCCGCCCCCGACGGAAGCCGGGCCAGGGCCATGCGGAGCATCGAAAGCCGCCTCGACCACGCCCGCAGCCTCGTCGACGAACGGCCCGCGACCGCCTTCGCCCTGGCCCTGCCCGTGCTCCAGGAACTCGACACCCTGGCGCAGGCCAGGGGCGCCGCCGCCCAGGAGGTATGAGGTGCTGGTCTTCGCCGCCTCCGACAAAGGAGGCACGGGACGCTCGGTGACCAGTGCCAACCTGGCCTACCAGCGCGCCCTCACCGGTGACCACGTGGCCTACGTCGACTTCGACTTCGGCTCACCCACCGCCGCCGCCGTCTTCGACGTACCCAGCGCCATGCGCGGCACCGAGGACCTCGGCCTCCACTCCTACCTGGAGGGCGAGACCGCGGAACCGGTCCGCATCGACGTCTGGCGGCAGACCGAGCACCCCCTGCTGCGCGCCCGCCCCAACCAGTCCGGCCGGCTGGTGCTGTTCCCCGGCGACGCCGGCGGCGGCGAGTTCGCCACCGGCGACGAGGCCCTGGAGCGCTGCGTCGACCTGCTGCTCAGGCTCAACAGCGAGTTCGACGTCACCTTCGTCGACCTCAGCGCCGGCCGCAGCTACGCCGTCGACATGGTCCTCGCCGCCACCGCGCACCCCCGGATGAGCAGCGTCCCGTTCCGCTGGCTGGTCTTCCACCGCTGGACCCGCCAGCACGTGATCGCGGCCTCCGGACTCGTCCACGCCGAGCACGGCATCATCGGCGGCGGTGTGGACCGCGGCCACGACGAGGACAGCCTGCGCGCCGCGATCCGCTTCGTACGGGCCGCCGTGCCCGACCCCGAGTCGCCCCTGTGGTCCCAGGGCTCCACCGCCCAGGCCACCTGGATGCAGGCGTGCGACGAGGCGCTGCGCAGGCTCGCCGCCGAGCACCGCATCGGCGACAGCGTCGTCCTCGGCATCGTGCCGCTGGAGCCCATCCTCCAGTGGCAGGAGCAGCTGATCACCGAGGAGGACGTCCTCTCCACCCAGATAGCCAACAAGGAGACGCTGGAGGCGCTGGAGGAGATCGCCCGGCGCCTGACGGACGACACCCACTGGGGGCGGCTGTGACGGAGTCCGTGTACAGCGAGACCGCCGCCGAGCCGCGCACCCAGTCCGTGCCGCTGGCCCACCTCTCCCTGGAGCTGGGCCACCTCTACATGGAGGACTTCGAGGCCGGGCCCGAGCGGCTGCGGGCGCACTTCGCCGAGGTGCGCCCCTGGGTGGAGGCGGCCCGCACCGCCGCCACCGCCCGGGCCGGCGGCAAGCGGGCCCGGATCAGCACCTGTTTCCTCATCGACGACTACTTCACCCGCTTCTCCACCCCCGCCGAGGTCGTCCCCATGCTCCTCGCCGAGGCCGAGCGGGCCGGCCTCGGCGTCGACTACCTGGCCCGTGAGTCCGGCTGCGCCGTCACCGGCAAGGTGCCCGTCGCCGAGGCGGTGGCCGCCCGCATCGTGGAGTCCCCGCCGGCCGGCAGCTACGGCCTGCGCCCGCCCGCCGCGCAGACCGGCTGGCTCGCCAACGGCGAGCGCAGCCCCGTGGCCCGCGCCCCGCAGGCCATGAAGCGGGCCGTGCCCTGGCAGCCGCCGCACGAGACCGCCGCCCGCCGGCACTCCGTCTTCCTCGACGTCGAGCTGTGGAGCGACGACGCCGACGGGCAGCGCCTGTGGTCCTGCCCCTTCCTCGCCGCCGTCTGGCAGCTCGCCCGCCTCGGACTCCTGCGCCACGAGGGCGAGGCCGTCCTCGCCTCCCAGCCGCACACCACCGCCGGATTTCCCGACACGTGGGACGACTTACCCACCCTGCTCCGGCTGAACGACCGCGCGGCCCCCTTCGCCGCCTACCGCACCTGCTCGGTCCTGCCCACCCGCTTCCTCCCCGTCGAGCACGCCGTCCGCGTGATCCTCGACCAGGTCGTGGCCGACCCGGGCGCACTGGAGCAGGTCGCCGAGCGCTCCGGGAAGGAAGGCATGGCCGTCCCCGACTCGGTCGCCGACCGCATCTCCTACGTGTACTACTCGGGGCCCTGACATGGCGCCGCGGCAGAGCACCCCGCCCGCCGTCCTCGCCTGCGGCGAGATCCGCACCTGCCTGCTGCCCGCCCGGCAGGCCCTCGACATCCGCTCCGCCGCCCAGCTCCTGGGCCTGCGGCCCGGCGAGCGGGTCCTGCTCTCCGAGCGCCCCGGTCTCTACGCGCGTTCCCCCGAGACCCTGACCGGCGTCGACTGCCCCCTGCCCAGCGCCAACGGCGCCCGCGTCCGCGCCGTCGGCACCGTCACCGCCCACGCCGCGCTCACCGAGGGCCGCGTCCTGCAGACCTCCGCGCACTGCGGCCTGCCCGGCACCGGCCCCGACCAGCGGCGGCCCTGGGGCGAGTACCTGGTGCGGCCCGGAGTCGTCGAGCCGCTCGGCAGGCTCCCCCACGAGGCCGTCGCACAGGGCGTCCTCGGCGGCCCGCGCCAGGGCGACCTCGACGTCGGCCTCATCGCCGACGGCCTGCTCACGCGCGTCCTGCGCCACCCGCTGCTCGACCAGCGCCCGCCCTTCCGCTCCCGTCCCACCCGGCTGCGCTGGGCGGCCCTGCCCGCGGACCCCGGCGAAGGCCCCCGGCTCGAACGGTTCACCCTCGCCGAGGACGAACTGCGCACCGTGCGCCTGCGCGTGCCCGCGACCGTCACCGCCGCCGACCTCGCCGCGCTCTGCGACGACCTGGCCCTGCACGACTGGCTGCTGACCACCGTCGTGCGCATGCTCGACGGTCTGCGGCTGGGCGCCGGGGCCGCCCAGGACGCCGACACCGTCGTACGGACCCTGCGCCCGGCCGTCGACCACCTGCTCCACCTGTGGATGCCCGGCGCCCGCGTCACCCGCGAACTGGCCGCGCTGTGGGACCCGCTGGAGGAACGGCCCGGCTTCACCCGGCAGTGGCAGGCCCTGGTGCACCGCATCCGCGACCAGCTCACCCTGCACGCCATTCCCGCAGCCCACCGGGAGGTGGAACCGGCTCCCTGACCGGGCCCCGACGTCCGGCACGCACATCAGCGCACGCACATCGGCGCACGCCAGTCCCCGCACGATCCGACGCGTATCCCAACGGGGGGAGAGCGAGATGAGCACGGCACAGTCACCCCGCCCCGACGACACACCCCGCACGACCAGCCCGATCGACCCGAGGGGCGAGTCCCCCTGGGCCCGCACGGTCCTGGTGGCCCTCGTCGTCGGCGGCCTCTTCTGGAGCGTCGCGGCGCTCCTGGACCCGGACGACGGCACCATGCGGCAGTTCCTGTCCGCCGTGCTCTGCGCCGGCGCGGCGCTGGCCGTCCAGTACGTCCTCGGCCTGGCCCCGGGCGCGGGACGGAGCCCGCTGGACGAGCACACCCGCCGCGTGGAGGCCGCGCTGGCCGAGAACACCGCCGCCGTACGCGACGGTCTGAGCCGGTACGACGACGAGCTGAAGTCGGGCCTGACCCGGCACACCGAGGACGTGAAGCAGCTCGTCGAGACGCACGTCGCCCAGGCCGACCACCGGCCCGCCGAGTCCGCGCGCACCCTGGACCCGGTCCGCATCGACCGGCTGCCGGACCTGGCCGAGGGCTTCGCCGACGTCCTGCTGCCCAACCCGTCCATCCTGCACACCTTCGTGCGGCTGGAGATGTCCCGGGTGGTCGGGCACATGGCGGACCTCACCAACCTGAGCGCAGAGTGCCCCGGCGAGAACCACGACTGGATGCTCACCCTCACCCGCGCCGCCGAGCACTCCATCCTCGCCACCAGCACCTCCGTCGACCGGGAGTTCTGGAACAGCGAGCCCGCCGGACGCTACCTCGACGCCCAGCAGGCGGCCATCGACGAACAGGGCGTCTCGGTGCGCCGCCTGTTCCTGCTGGGAAGCGCCCGCGAGCTCGACGACCGGCTGCTGCGGCTGTGCGAGGAGCAGGAGCTGCGCCGCATCGACGTCCGGGTGGCGGTCCTGCCCGAGCTGCCCCCGCACCTCCAGCGCGGCACCACCAACGACTTCATCCTCTACGACGAGGAGGTGTCGTTCGAGATCGAGCAGGACCTGCGCGACGTCAACGTCCGCACCCGGCTCACCGCCCGCCAGGAGTACGTGCGGGACCGGCTCAAGCGCTTCCGGGAACTCTGGGACGCGGGCATGGGCCTGCGCGAGCTGGAGGTCCGCGTCGACGACGAGGAGGACGGCAACTGGATGGTCGACCGGGCCTGACCGCCGCCGTACTCCCCGGGGAGTAGCGGCGGTCCCGCGTCTCCCCGGGCAGTAGCCCGGGCCTCGCCCTCACGTCCGACGCGCCCGCGCCCCGGCGCCGGAAGTCTGGAGACCGACCAGACACCCACCGGAGGGAGGCCCGTCGGATATGGGGGCCACGAAGACAGGCGCGGGGCGGCGGCGGACCGTGCCGTGGCTGGTGCTCGGACTGTGGATCGCCGTGCTTGCGATCGCCTCGCCGTTCGCGGCGAAACTCGGCGACGTGCAGCGCGACCGGGCCGTCGACTACCTGCCGGCGAGCGCCGACTCGACGCAGGCCGCCAAGATCCAGGAGCGGCTGCCGGGCGGCGAGGCCACCGAGATGGTCCTCGTCTACCACCGCGACGGCGGACTGACCGCCGCCGACAGGAAGACCGCAGCCGGGCAGATCGCCGAGATCGCCGGCGCGCACGAACTCGCCGGCCGCCCCCAGGGCATCCCGTCCGAGGACGGCGCCACGCTCATGTACCCGGTCGCCTCCACCGAGCCCGGCACGGACGAGAAGGCGCGCGACGCACTGGTCAACGACGTGCGGGACGTGGCGCGGGGGAGCGGCGGACTCGGCGTCGAGGTCGGCGGCCCCGGCGCGCTCGCCACCGACTCCGCCGAGGTCTACAACTCGCTGGACGGCCCGCTGCTCTACACCACCGCCGCCGTGGTCGCCCTCCTGCTGATCCTCATCTACCGCAGCCCCTTCCTGTGGCTCGTGCCGCTCGCCGTCGCCGGCATGGCCGACTACCTGTCCATGGGCGTCGCCTACGGCCTCAACCAGTGGTTCGGCACCGCCGTCTCCGGCCAGAGCAGCGGCATCATGACCATCCTCGTCTTCGGCGTCGGCACCGACTACGCGCTGCTGCTGGTCTCCCGCTACCGCGAGGAACTGCGCCGCGTCGAGCGGCCGTACGACGCCATGCTCGCCGCCCTGCGCGGCTGCGGCCCGGCCGTGCTCGCCTCCTCGGGCACCGTCGCCGCCGGACTGCTGTGCCTGCTCGCCGCCGACCTCAACTCCAGCCGGGGCATGGGCCCTCTCGGCACCGTCGGCGTGCTGTGCGCGCTGGCCGCCATGCTGACCCTGCTGCCCGCGCTCCTCGTGCTGCTGGGCCGCCGCGTCTTCTGGCCGCTGGTGCCCCGCCACGGCAGCACCCCCAAGGCGCGCAGGTCGCTGTTCGCAGCGATGGGCAGCTCCGCCGAACGCCGGCCCCGCACCGTCCTGGTGGGCGGCGCCGTCCTGCTCGGCGCACTGGCCCTCGGCACTTTCGCGCTGCCCGGCAATCTCAAGCAGGAGGACTCCTTCACCACCCGCCCCGAGGCGATCGCCGCGATGGAGACCCTCGCCGAGGCCTATCCGGAGCGCGGCAGCCAGCCCATCACCGTCATCGCCCCCACCGGCCGCGCCCAGGACGCCCTGGCCGCCATCCGGGACACCCGCGGTGTGGACAGCGCGGAGGCCGGCCGCAGCGGCGGCGGTTGGACCGAGCTGACGGTCCTGGCCTCCACCCCGCCCCAGTCGGCCGCCGAGACCGCCACCATCGAGGAGCTGCGCGACAAGCTCGACGGCTCCTACGTCGGCGGCCCGAGCGCACAGCAGATCGACCTGGAGGACACCAACGCCCGGGACACCGCCATCGTGGTGCCGATCGTGCTGCTGTCGGTCCTGCTCATCCTCGCGGTGCTGCTGCGCTCGCTGGTCGCGCCCCTGATCCTGGTCGCCGCCGTCGTCGCCGTGTGGGGCGCGGCCCTCGGCATCGGCGGACTCGTCTTCGAGCCGCTCTTCGGCTTCGAGGGCACCGACCCGGGCCTCGGCCTGCTCTCCTTCGTCTTCCTGGTCGCCCTCGGCGTCGACTACGGCATCTTCCTGATGCACCGGATGCGCGAGGAGGCGCTGAACGGCGCCGGGCCCACCGAGGCCGCCCTGTCCGCGCTGCGCACCACCGGCGGGGTCATCGCCTCGGCCGGGCTGGTCCTCGCGGCCACCTTCGCCGTGCTCACCAGCATGCCGATGGTGCAACTGGTCGAGCTGGGCTTCGTCATCGCGGTCGGCGTCCTGCTCGACACCTTCCTCGTCCGCACCTACCTGGTCACCAGCGCCAGCGTCGCCCTGCGGCGCCGGGTGTGGTGGCCGGGGCGGCTCTCCCGGGAGTCCGGCCGGCCGGCGGCGGGCGAGGTGCGGGAACCCCTCGGTGTCTGAGGCGCCGGGCCACCGGATCGCGCCCCTCCCCTCCCGGAGGGGCGCGCCCGTCGCGGAGGATGGACGGGTGCAGGCACCCACCGAGGCAGCGTCCCGTCCCCGTGTCGGCGAGCGGATCATCGCCGCCATCAACCGCGACCCCCGCACCGCCCCGCACGGCACCCGCAACGACGCCGTACTGGCCGCCGTGCTCCTCACCGGCGCCGTCTGCCTGGCGCTGTCCACCGACGAGGGGCGCCGCCCCGACGCCCTGGGCTGGACGCTGCTCCTCGCCGCGCACGTCCCGATCGTGTGGCGCCGGCGCCGCCCGCTGCTGGTCCTCGCGGCGGTGGTGGCCGTGGCCGGGCCGTACCACGCGATGGACAACAACCACACCGCGGTGGGCCCCGCCTCCTACGTGGCGCTCTACACGCTGGCCGTCACCGGCCGACCCCTGCGCACGGTCCTGACCGGCATCGCGGTCCTCACCGTGTCCGTGAGCATCATGCTCACCGTCAACACCCACCAGGCCCTGGAACTGATCCGCATCTCCGGCTGGGTGATCGCCATCCTCTTCTGCGGCATCGACATCCGGTACTACCGGCAGTACGTCGCCGCCATCGTGGAGCGCGCCGAACGCGCCGAACGCACCCGCGAGGAGGAGGCCCGGCGCCGCGTCGCCGAGGAGCGCCTGCGCGTCGCCCGGGACCTGCACGACCTGCTGGCGCACAGCATCACCCTCATCGGCGTGCAGACCTCGGTCGCCGCGCACGTCCTGACCGCCGACCCCGAACGCCTGGACCGCACGGCCGTCGCCAAGGCCCTCGACGACATCGCCGAGACCTGCCGCACCGCGCGCGGCGAACTGCGCACCACCCTGGAGGTCCTGCGGGCCCGGGACGCCACCGGCGTCCCCGACGCCCGGGGCCCGCTGCCCGGCCTGAGCGGGCTGCCCGACCTGGCGGCGAGTGCCCGGCTCGCCGGAGCGTCCGTGGACCTGTCGGTGAAGGCCGACGACGTCCCGGCCGCGGTCGGTGCCGCCGCCTACCGCATCACCCAGGAGGCGCTGACCAACGCCGTGCGCCACGCGGGGCCCGCACCGTCCGTCCGCGTCGAGGTGCACGCCGAGCCGGGCGCCCTGCGCCTGTCCGTCACCGACGACGGCACCGGGCCCGACCCGGCGAGCACCCCCGGTTTCGGGCTCGTCGGGATGCGGGAGCGAGCGCGCAGCGTGGGTGGCACACTCGACGCCGGACCGCGGGGGGACGCCGACGGCTTCGAGGTGACGGCCGTACTGCCGACGCCCGCCGCCCCCCGGACACCTGTGACCTCGGAGAGAGCCGGATGACGATACGCGTGCTGCTCGCGGACGACCAGAACCTCGTCCGCGCGGCGTTCGCCCTGCTGGTGGCGTCGGCCCCCGACATGGAGGTCGTCGGCGAGGCCGCCACCGGCCGCCAGGCCGTGCAGCTGGCCCGCGCCGCACGCGCCGACCTCGTCGTGATGGACGTGCGCATGCCCGACCTGGACGGTATCGAGGCGACCCGGCTGATCGCCGCCGACGAGGACCTGGCCGGGGTCCGCGTGCTGGTCCTCACCACCTACGACACCGATGAGAACATCGTGGACGCGCTCCGCGCGGGCGCCTCCGGATTCCTGGTGAAGGACACGAGGCCGGCCGAACTCCTGGACGCCATCCGCACGGTGACCGCGGGCGACGCCCTCCTGTCACCCGGCCCGACGGCCCGGCTGATCGAGCGGTTCCTGCGCAGCCCGGCGGCCCTCGACGTGCCCGGTCCCGGCCCCGACGGCCTCTCGGACCGGGAGCGGCAGGTGCTCACCCTGGTGGCGCGGGGTCTCAACAACACGGAGATCGCCGACACCCTGGGCCTGAGCCCGCTCACCGCCAAGACCCACGTCAGCCGCATCATGGGCAAGCTGGGAGCGCGGGACCGGGCCCAACTGGTGATCGTGGCGTACGAGTCGGGCCTGGTGACGCCGGGGGCGGGTCAGTCGCAGTAGACGTCCGAGGCAGGCCGCCGCCCGGTCGCCAGGAACCGGGAGACCGTGGCGTCGCCGCAGGCGTTGCCGTTGGCCAGGTAGGCGTCGTGTCCGGTGGAGTTCACGGTCACCATGACGGCGCGCCGGCCGAATGCCGCCCGCAGCTTGCGCGCACCGGTGAGCGGGGTGGCGACGTCCCGCTCGTTCTGGACCAGCAGCACGTTGGAGGGCCCGCGGTCGGTGATCCGCACGGGTGCCTCGCGCGGCGGGTACGGCCACGCGGCGCACGGCATCGCGTTGCGCGGCATGCCCGCCGTGAGCGGGTACTCGGCGCGGCTCTCTGCGACGCCCTTCTCGTACACGGCCGCCGCGTCGGGCCAGGCGACGTCGTTGCACAGCACGGCGGCCCCGACGGCGGCGACGTTCTGCAGGACGGCCTCGGGCGGCGCCGGGGGCGCGGGCGGCACGGTGCCCCGCTCGGCGGCCAGCATCAGCTGGGCCAGCGTGGGGAACTTGGCGGGGGAGTAGAGGCTGTCCAGCATGGTCTGCCGCAGCACGTTGCCGTTCAGCTCCGCCGGGTTGGCGCCGGGCCACGGGATCGGCTCGCGGTCCAGCCGGGCGGCCAGCCGCAGGAACAGCGGCCGCACGTCGGCGGCCCGCGTCGCCACCCGGTCGGGGTTGCCGGGCCGGGCGGCCCAGGCGGCGAACTCGGGGAAGGTGTCCTCCACGCCCTGCTCGTGCCCGGCGAGCCAGCCGCGGGCGACCCGGGCGGGATCGGGATCGTCGTTGCTGTCCAGCACGATCCGGTCGGTGCGCTGCGGGAACAACTGCGCGTACACGGCCCCCACATACGTCCCGTACGACACTCCCCACGCGGAGACGGTCCGCTCGCCCAGCGCGGCCCGGAGGCGGTCGATGTCGCGGGCCTCGTTGGCGGTGCTGAGGTGCTTGATCAGCTCGCCGCCGTTGCGTGCGCAGGCGTCGGCCATGCGCCGGGCGGTGGCCATGTTCCCGTCGACGGAGCCGTCGGGGGCGGGCCAGGGGCGCAGCTTGGAGAGGGCGAGATCGCCGTACTCCAGGCCGCAGTCGACGGGAGTGGACGGCGCGAGGCCGCGCGGTGCGAAACCGATGAGGTCGTGGGTGTCACGGACGCTCCGGGGCAGCTTCTGCCCCTTCCCCGAGGGGTCGTTGAGGCTGGAGCCGCCCGGCCCGCCGGGGATCAGGAGCAGAGCCCCGCGCCGGGCGCCCGGATCCTCGCTCCGGATCCGGGAGACGGCCATCTCGATACGGGGGCCGTCCGGATCGGCGTAGTCCATCGGCACGTCGAGGGTGGCGCACTCCTGCCGGGGGTCGACGCCGGTGCCCTCGCAGGCGGACCAGGTGAGGGTCTCGGGGCTGTTCGCGCTCGTCGCGGAGGCGGTCACCGGTGCGGTGACGCCGAGGAGTGCGGCGGACACGCCGACGACGGCGGCGTTGCGGATGCGTCTGCTGTGCTTGGGCTGCGTCATGGGACGAGCCTCGCGGAGCGGAAGGGCTCGCCCCATCCGGGTAACGACCCGAAAAGCAGGGGGGTTTACCCCAGGCGTCCATCACCGGGGGCCGGGTGGAAGCGGCTCGGTCAGCGCCACTTCTGGTTGTACGAGGAGTTGCAGCCGATCGTGCGCAGGCCGAAGGAGCTGTCGTCCAGGCACTCCCCGGTGGCCTGGTTCTCGAAGGTCACCCGGTCGCCGCTCGCGTACACCCACCAGCTCTGCTGCTCCGACGAGTTGCACGACCGGGTGTCGAGCGTCACGCCGTCGTCGTACAGGCAGTCTCCGGTGGCGACGTTGCGGAACTGGCGTGTGCCGTCGTTCCACACATGGACGCTCCACCGCTGGTAGACGCCAGTGTTGCACTCGTAGCCGCGCAGGCCGTACTGGCTGTCGTCGAGACAGGAGCCGGTGCCCATGTTCGCGTATGTCTCGACCGCGTCCGCTGCGATGCGGGCGCCGGACGCGGGGCCGGCATCGGCCTGGGCGGCCATGACGGTACGGGTGCCGAGCGTCGGCTGTGCGGATGCGGCTGCGGTGCCGCCGGCCAGGATTCCGGCCGTCGCCAGAAGCGCGAGAGACCCCCGGTGCCAGGAACGTGAACTCATGGAACATCCTCTCGTGTGGCGCCGGGTGATGCCGCCCGCGAGAGAGGGCGGCTTCTCACCGGCGCCGGGTGACGGGCGGGCCCGCACCGTTTCGGTGGCCGCCCTGTGTCCGTCGACCATAGGGAGCGGCCCGGTGAGGCCGCCATCATTACGACGTGGGTCGAAATGACCTCTTCGGGCCGCGGCGTCGGTGTAAGGCGCCCGGAACTCTCGTGGGCGGGCAAACGCCGAGCACCGCGGTCGACGGAGAGCACGGAGCGGAGGGGCGCACCGGGCGGCGTCGGGCAGGTCGTACCCGCCCGTCAGTCCCCGACGAAGAAGCTGTCGTGCCGAACCTGGAACTCCCGCAGTTCCTCGCCGCCGCGCCGAGCGAAGTCGGCGACCTGCTCGAAGTACTCCTCCCGCGGGGCGCCCGGGGAGAAGAGCATCAGCATGGACAGCGGGTCGTCGCTGTCGTTCTTGAAGGCGTGCAGCCCGCCGACGGGGACGTACAGGAAGTCGCCCTGGCGGCCGGTGACCCAGCGCTCGCCGTTGTAGAGCTTCACCTCTCCCGACAGGACGTAGAAGGACTCCGAGATGGCTCGGTGGAAATGCGTCTTGGCGCCGGGCGCCTTGGGCCCCATGTCCACCTTGTACAGCCCGAACTCGCCCCCGGTGGAGGCGTGGCTCGCGAGGTAGTGGGTGGTCGTGCCGCCGGGGGAGACGATGTCCGGCGGGGTGTCGGCCGGCCTGAACACGGCGTTGATCTCACCCTTTTCGCCGAGGTAGCGCGGCTCCGGGTACGACATGGTGCACCTCCGTTGTGGTGATCGACGGAGGTGAGTCTGGTCGACCGGGGGCGCCTCGGTCATCGTCCGGAAGATCGACGAGGACGGGGACGCAAGGCGCAGGCCGTAGGTCGCGGGGGCGTCCTGCGCCGAGAGAGAACCGCCACCAGCCGCCCGGCACCGAGGCGCGGTGGCGTGCCTCGGTCATCCGTCTCTCGGCGCCGCTCGCGCGCTTCCCGCTCGTGCCGGAGCGCCCCTTTACTCGAATCGCGGAGGCACGGCACCGGCGAAGAAGCGGGTGACCTCCACGGTTCGTACGAACTCCGTCCAGGCCGCCGGCCCGACGACGACCACCGCCCCACCGGCCACCTTGCTGTCCCGGACGGGTACGACACCGGGCACTCCGTGGGCGACCTCGACGCAGTTGCCTCCGTCGCCGTTGCTGTACGTGCTCTTGCGCCAGCGGGCGTCGCTCAGGTCGTACTCGCGCATCGTCTGAATTCCTCAGCCGCCGATCGGACCAGGGCGAGGGACGCCTCCGGCGACAGTGCGGCGCCCCTGATCAGATCGTAGGCTCGGCGGGCGCGGTGCACCACCGCCGGATCGTCCAGCAGGCTTCCCGAAAACGACGTCTCTGTATAGGCGGTTGGCGGAGCATCCTCGAACTCCATGAGGCGAAGGGACCCGCTGTTGGCGGGAGCACCCGCCGAGAAGGGGAGGACTTGGAGCAGCACCTTGCGTTCGGCGGCCATCAGGCACATGTGCTCCAGCGTCCGCGCCGTCGCTTCGGCACCGCCTACGGGAACGTGGAGCACGGTCTCGTGCACCACCGCCCAATACACGGGTCGTGCAGCGTCGTCGAGGATCCGCGACCGTTCCATGCGGGCCGTGACCCTGTCCTCGACGAACTCGTCGGCCGCGAAGGGATGTGTCGCCAGGGTGAGTGCCCTGGCATAGGCGGGTGTCTGAAGAAGCCCGGGGACCACGGTCGGTTCGAAGTCGCAGACCGTGGATGCCAGCCGCTCCAGCTCGACCACTCCCGCGAAGTAATCCGCATACCGGGGATCGTCGATCAGCTTCCTGCACAAGCGCTCGAAAATACCGTCGGTTTGTAGCGCCTCGTCAATCCTCTGTGCCACATCCAACTGCGGTTTCCGAATTGCCTGTTCGAACTGGCCGATGTACCCACCGGAGACGAATACCCGCGCACCCAGCTCCACTTGGGTGATTCCGGCGTCCTCGCGGCGTCGTTTCAACTCCGTTCCGAAGAACTCCCACGCGGCTTGCCGTGAACCGTTGGCCATGACCAATACCCCCACGCTGACACGCACTTGTAGTGCACATACTCCTGCCGAGTGTAGGTGCCGCCCGGCATTCTGGGGGCACGAAGAGTGAAGTCGTAAAGGGATGGGAAAGCGATGGAGGCACGGTACTCGGCGTTCTGCGTCGAAGGAGCGGAGGACACGGTGAAGGAATTGCGCGCGGCACTCGCGGAGGCGGGAATCACTCTGCCCTCCCTCGGGCTCGACCCGGTGAGTCTCGCGCGGGAGGCGCCCTGCCCGCTCGTCGAATTGGGCCGGTGTTCCGTGGAGACCGCGCGGCGCCTCGCGGCGGTGCTGCGATGACGACGCCGCCCGTCGGGGGCCACGCCGTGGACACCCGCAGCGGACGGGTCGGGATCGTCATGGGGCACGAGGGGCCGTACGTGCAGATGCGGCCGTACGGCGGCGGGCGGGAGTGGGACGCCCGGCCCGGTGACGTACGCCACGCCACCCCGTCCGAGCGGCTCAGCGCGGCGATGGCGTACACCAACGCCAGGAGCCGTGGCGAGGTCCCTTGAAGCATGCGCGAGAATGGACGGCATGAGTCTGTTCCGCGACGACGGCATCGTGCTGCGCACCCAGAAGCTGGGCGAGGCGGACCGGATCATCACCATGCTCACGCGCGGTCACGGACGGGTACGCGCCGTGGCACGCGGGGTGCGGCGCACGAAGTCGAAGTTCGGGGCGCGGCTGGAGCCGTTCTCGCACGTGGACGTGCAGTTCTTCTCGAAGGGCAGCGAGCTGGTCGGGCGCGGTCTGCCGCTGTGCACGCAGAGCGAGACGATCGCGCCGTACGGTGGCGGGATCGTGGCCGACTACGCTCGGTACACCGCGGGGACGGCCATGCTGGAGACCGCCGAGCGGTTCACGGACCACGAGGGTGAGCCCGCGGTGCAGCAGTACCTGCTGCTCGTCGGCGCGCTCAGGACCCTCGCCCGGGGTGAGCACGCGCCGAACCTGGTGCTCGACGCGTTCCTGCTGCGCTCGCTGGCCGTCAACGGGTACGCCCCGACCTTCGGGGACTGCGCGAAGTGCGGCCTGCCCGGTCCGAACCGGTTCTTCTCGGTCGGCTCGGGCGGCTCCGTCTGCGTGGACTGCCGGGTGCCGGGCAGCGTCGTACCCTCGCCGCAGGCCCTGGAACTGCTCGGGGCGCTGCTTGCGGGAGACTGGGGCACGGCGGACGCGGCCGAGCCGCGGTACGTCCGGGAGGGGAGCGGACTGGTCTCCGCCTACCTGCACTGGCACCTGGAGCGGGGACTGCGCTCCCTGCGGTACGTCGAGAAGTAGGAGAGAACCGATATGGCCGTACGCGGGATTCTGGGGCGCCAGCGCCGGGAGTACAGGACGCCGGAGCCGCACCCGTCGGGCGCGCGGCCGCCGAAGCTCGGTGAGCTGGTTCCGGGGCACGTGGCGATCGTCATGGACGGCAACGGGCGCTGGGCCAAGGAGCGCGGCCTGCCCCGCACCGAGGGCCACAAGGTCGGCGCCGAGCAGGTCATGGACGTCCTGCAGGGGGCGATCGAGATGGGCGTGGGGAACATCTCGCTGTACGCCTTCTCCACCGAGAACTGGAAGCGTTCGCCGGAAGAGGTGCGCTTCCTGATGAACTTCAACCGGGACTTCATCCGCAAGTCCCGCGACACCCTCGACGCGCTGGGCGTGCGGGTGCGCTGGGCGGGCCGGATGCCGCGGCTGTGGAAGTCGGTGGCCAAGGAGCTCCAGGTCGCGCAGGAGCAGACCAAGGACAACGACCGGCTCACCCTGTACTTCTGCATGAACTACGGCGGGCGGGCCGAGATCGCCGACGCGGCGCAGGCCCTCGCCGAGGACGTGCGGGCCGGGAAGCTCGATCCGTCCAAGGTCAACGAGAAGACGCTCGCGAAGTACCTGTACTACCCGGACATGCCGGACGTCGACGTCTTCCTGCGGCCGAGCGGGGAGCAGCGCACGTCCAACTACCTGATCTGGCAGAGCGCGTACGCCGAGCTGGTCTTCCAGGACGTGCTGTGGCCCGACTTCGACCGGCGCGACCTGTGGCGGGCCTGCCTGGAGTTCGCCTCCCGGGACCGCCGCTTCGGCGGCGCCGTCCCGAACGAGGAACTGCTCGCCATGGAGGGCCGCAGTACCAAGTAGGCCGGGGCGGCGAGATCAAGCCCGTCCGGCGATTGAGGACGAGGCCGTTCAGGCCGAAAGGGGGCCCGGGGCACAGCCCCGGCCGTACCCGCTCAACCGCCGGCGGCACCCGCGCAGTCGGCGCAGGTGCCGAAGATCTCCACGGTGTGCGCCACGTTGACGTAGCCGTGCTCCGCGGCGATGGCCTCGGCCCACTTCTCCACCGCGGGGCCCTCCACCTCGACGGCCTTGCCGCAGGCGCGGCAGACCAGGTGGTGATGGTGGTCGCCGGTGGAGCACCGGCGGTAGACGGACTCGCCCTCGGCGGTGCGCAGGACGTCGACCTCGCCGGCGTCGGCGAGGGACTGAAGGGTGCGGTAGACCGTGGTGAGCCCGACCGCGTCGCCCTTGTGCTTGAGCATGTCGTGGAGCTCCTGCGCGCTGCGGAACTCCTCGACCTCCTGAAGGGCGGCCGACACGGCAGCCCGCTGCCGGGTGGCGCGGCCCTTCACGGGCGGTCCAGCGGTGCTCACTGGATTCCTCCTCACGTCTTCACGGCTTGCCGGGCCATTGTGCCAGCCCGGTTCACCCGCGGTCAGACGCCGACCTCGTCGGCGGCCCCCCTGGTGGCCGGAATCTTGCACTCCGCCGGATCCGCGGCGGGCTGCGCGGCGGCCAGGGCCCGCGCGCGTCGCCGGGCCAGCGGGGCGGCCAGCAGACTCAGCACGACGAACGCGCCGATGGTGAGCAGCACGATCGTCGCGCCGGGCGGCACGTCCTGGTAGTACGACGTGACGGTGCCGCCGATCGTCACGCTCACCCCGAGCGCGACGGCGATCGCGAAGGTGGCGGCGAAGCTGCGGGTGAGCTGCTGCGCGGCGGCCACCGGGACCACCATCAGCGCCGACACCAGCAGCAGGCCGACGACGCGCATCGCGACCGTCACCGTGACCGCCGCCGTGACGGCCGTCAGCAGGTTCAGCGCGCGCACCGGCAGGCCGGTGACCCGGGCGAACTCCTCGTCCTGGCTGACGGCGAACAGCTGGCGGCGCAGGCCGACGGTGACGAGGGCCACGAACGCGGCGAGCAGGCAGATCGCGGTGACGTCGGACTCGGAGACCGTCGACAGCGAGCCGAAGAGGTACGAGGTGAGGTTGGCGTTGGAGCCGCCCGGCGCGAGGTTGATGAACATCACGCCGCCCGCCATGCCGCCGTAGAAGAGCATGGCGAGGGCGATGTCGCCGCGGGTCCTGCCGTACCAGCGGATCAGCTCCATGAGGACCGCGCCGAGGACGGAGACGAGGGTCGCCATCCACACCGGGGACCAGGAGAGCAGGAAGCCGAGGCCCACGCCGGTCATCGCCACGTGGCCGATGCCGTCGCCCATGAGGGCCTGGCGGCGCTGGACCAGGTAGATGCCGATGGCCGGGGCGGTGATGCCGACCAGCAGGGCCGCCAGCAGGGCCCGCTGCATGAAGGCGTAGTTCAGGATTTCCATCAGCTCAGCAGTCCCGTACGGATCGGTTCGGCGCCCGCGGGGGCGTGCGGGTGGACGTGGTCGTGGCCGGGCAGCGCGTGCTGGCCGACGGCCTCGGGCGGCGGGCCGTCGTGCAGGACGCAGCCGTCGCGCAGCACCACGGCCCGGTCGATGAGCGGCTCCAGCGGGCCCAGCTCGTGCAGGACGAGGAGGACGGTGGCGCCGGCCGCGACCTGCCCCCGCAGGGTGGCCGCCAGCACTTCCTGGCTGGCCAGGTCGACGCCCGCCATCGGCTCGTCCATGATCAGCAGTTCGGGCTCGGCGGCGAGCGCGCGGGCGATCAGCACGCGCTGGTGCTGGCCGCCGGAGAGGGCGTTCACCGAGTCCTTGGCGCGGTCGGCCATGCCGACCAGGTCGAGGGCGCGGCGCACGGCCTCGTGGTCGGCCTTGCGCAGGACGCCGAAGCGGGCCCGGGAGAGGCGGCCGGAGGCGACCACCTCGGTCACCGTGGCGGGGACGCCGCCGGCGGCCGTGGTGCGCTGCGGGACGTAGCCCACGCGCGCCCAGTCGCGGAAGCGGCGCCGCGGGGAGCCGAACAGCTCGATCTCGCCGGCCGTCACCGGCACCTGGCCGATGATCGTGCGCACGGCCGTGGACTTGCCCGAGCCGTTGGCGCCGAGGAGCGCGACCACCTGGCCGCGCCGCACGGTGAGGTCGATGCCGCGCAGGACGGGGCGCGAGCCCAGCTCGGCGCGGACGCCGCGCAGGGATATGACGGACTCGTCGCTCACGATGTCCTCCGTAACGGTCGAACTGCTGGGGGATGCTGCTTGCTCGGCGTCACTCGGCGCCGAGGGCGGCCCGGAGCGCCTTGAGGTTGGCCTCCATGACCGCGACGTAGTCGTCGCCCCTGGACTGGTCGGTGATGCCTTCGAGCGGATCGAGGACGTCCGTCTTCAGGCCCGCGTCCTTGGCGAGAGTCTTCGCGGTCTTGCCGGAGACCAGTGTCTCGTAGAAGACGGTGGTGACGCCGTCGGCCTCGGCCTCCCGCTGGAGCTCCCTGATCCGGGCGGGGCTGGGCTCGCTCTCCGGGTCGAGGCCGTTGATGGCCTCCTGGGTGAGCCCGTAGCGCTCGGCGAGGTAGCCGAAGGCGGCGTGGTTGGTGAAGAAGACCTTGGTGCCGGTCTTCGCCAGGCCGTCCCGGTACGCCGTGTCCAGGCCGGCCAGCTTCTTCGCCAGCGCCTCGGCGTTCTTGCGGTAGTCGTCGGCGTGGTCCGGGTCGGCCTTCTCGAAGGCGCCCGCGACGCCCCTGGCGATCTCGGCGTACTTCACCGGGTCCAGCCACACGTGCGGGTCGGGGCCGTGCTCGCCCTCCTCGGAGTGTTCCTCCTCGGCGTGCTCCTCGCCCCCGTGGTCGTGCTCGACGTCCCCGTGGTCCTCGAGCGTGGTCAGCGAGGCCGCGTCGATCTTGGTCTTGGCGTCGGACTGGGCGACGGCCTCGTCCACGGCGGGCTGGAGGGACTTCAGGTAGAGCACCGCGTCGGCCTCGCCCATCCGCGCGGTCTGCCGGGCGCTCAGCTCCAGGTCGTGCGGCTCCTGGCCGGGCTCGGTGAGCGTGGTGACGTTCACGTGGTCCCCGCCGATCTGCTCGGCGAGGTACTGCATCGGGTAGAACGACGCGACGACGTCGAACTTGTCCGTGTTGCCGGCCCCCGCGCCGTCGGTGGAGCAGGCGGAGAGGGTCCCGAGGCCCAGTGCGGTGGCCGCGGTGACTGCTATGCCGGAGATGCGGCGTCGTCGTGCGTTCATGACACTCATTTTCAACAAATATGGAAACCGTTGTCAACAAGCGGTCGCTCACGCGGATGGGAGCCCCCGATTTGGCCGAGGGGCGACCCACGCCGGTAACCTGAAGCATTCTCTGGAAGCGTCTCGCTTCGCCCGCCGCACCAGTCAGTCACCGTCGTCGTAATGAAGAGAGCACCGTGGCCGCCGACAAGATCGACACCATCGTCAGCCTGAGCAAGCGCCGTGGCTTCGTTTTCCCCTGCAGTGAGATTTACGGCGGTCAGCGCGCCGCCTGGGACTACGGCCCGCTCGGTGTCGAGCTCAAGGAGAACCTGAAGCGCCAGTGGTGGCGCTACATGGTCACTTCGCGCGAGGACGTCGTCGGTCTCGACTCCTCCGTGATCCTGGCCCCCGAGGTCTGGGTGGCCTCCGGTCACGTCGCCACCTTCACGGACCCGCTGACCGAGTGCACCTCCTGCCACAAGCGGTTCCGCGCGGACCACCTGGAGGAGGCGTACGAGGAGAAGAAGGGCCACGCCCCGGAGAACGGCCTCGCCGACCTCAACTGCCCCAACTGCGGCAACAAGGGCACCTTCACCGAGCCCAAGCAGTTCTCCGGTCTGCTCTCCACCCACCTCGGCCCGACCCAGGACAGCGGCTCCGTCGCCTACCTGCGGCCCGAGACCGCTCAGGGCATCTTCACCAACTTCGCCCAGGTGCAGACCACTTCGCGCCGCAAGCCGCCGTTCGGCATCGCCCAGATGGGCAAGTCCTTCCGCAACGAGATCACGCCCGGCAACTTCATCTTCCGCACCCGCGAGTTCGAGCAGATGGAGATGGAGTTCTTCGTCAAGCCGGGCGAGGACGAGAAGTGGCAGGAGTACTGGATGGAGCAGCGCTGGAACTGGTACACCGGCCTCGGCATGCGCGAGGAGAACATGCGGTGGTACGAGCACCCCGCTGAGAAGCTCTCCCACTACTCCAAGCGCACCGCCGACATCGAGTACCGCTTCCAGTTCGGCGGCAGCGAGTGGGGCGAGCTGGAGGGTGTCGCCAACCGGACCGACTACGACCTCTCCTCGCACGCCAAGGCCTCCGGCCAGGACCTCTCCTACTACGACCAGGAGGCCCAGGAGCGCTGGACGCCGTACGTCATCGAGCCGGCGGCCGGTGTCGGGCGGGCGATGCTCGCCTTCCTGCTCGACGCGTACATCGAGGACGAGGCGCCGAACGCCAAGGGCAAGCTGGAGAAGCGCACGGTGCTGCGCCTCGACCCGCGGCTGTCCCCGGTGAAGGTCGCCGTGCTGCCGCTGTCCCGCAACCCGGAGCTGTCGCCGAAGGCGAAGGGGCTGGCGCAGGCGCTGCGGCAGAACTGGAACATCGAGTTCGACGACGCAGGTGCGATCGGGCGCCGGTACCGGCGTCAGGACGAGATCGGGACGCCGTTCTGTGTCACGGTCGACTTCGACACGCTGGACGACAACGCGGTGACCGTGCGCGAGCGGGACACCATGAAGCAGGAGCGCGTGTCGCTGGACCAGATCGAGGGGTACCTCGCGTCCCGGCTCGTCGGCTGCTGAACGTCCGTTGCGGTGAGGTACCGGGGGGCTCTGCCCCCTGGACCCCCGGAACGCCGAACGCCCACCCACCACCCGGCTCGGCCGGGTGAGGGTGGGCGTTCGGCGTTCCGGGGGCCTTGGTTCCGGCTCGGCGGCTCGGCGGCTCAGCGGCCCTGGAGGGACTTCACGTTGTCGCCGAAGGTCCAGTTCTTCGAGCCGTCCCAGTTGAGGGACCAGGTCATCAGGCCCTTGAGGGAGCCGTTGTAGCGGTTCCAGGCCTGGGCGACCAGGGACGGTGACATGTG
This sequence comes from Streptomyces sp. BK208, assembly GCF_004364245.1. GTDB lineage: Bacteria > Actinomycetota > Actinomycetes > Streptomycetales > Streptomycetaceae > Streptomyces. The sequence goes on from NZ_SOAV01000002.1 coordinate 597,477, forward strand.
GCCGCCGCCCGCGCCGGGCTGCGCGGGCAGGCCCGGGACCTGCTTGTCGTAGGGCACCCGGATCGTCGTGCCCTGGATGACCAGTCCCTTGTTCAGGCAGTCGGTCTGGGCGGTGAAGCCCTGCACGGTGCCGGCCGAGTAGGAGTCGCCGGAACAGCCGTACATGCTGCCGTTGTAGTACTGCATGTTCAGCCACCACAGGCGGCCGTTGTCGGCGTACTTCTTGATGATCGGCAGGTACGCGCCCCAGATGGAGCCGTAGACCACGCTGCCGCCGGTGACGTACGCCGTCTCCGGGGCCATCGTGAGGCCGAAGTTCGCGGGCATCCGGGCCAGCACGCCGTCGATGATGCGGATCAGGTTGGCCTGGGACGTGGAGAGTTGGCCGATGCTGCCGCTGCCGGTGAGACCGGTCTCGATGTCGATGTCGATGCCGTCGAAGTTGTACTTCTTGAGGATCGGCACGATCGTGTCGACGAAACGGTCGGCCACGGCGGTCGAGTTGAGGTCGATGCCGGCCGTGGCGCCGCCGATGGAGAGCAGAATCGTCTGCCCCGACGCCTTGGCCGCGCACATCTCCGCGGGCGTCGCCACCTTCACGCCCGCGTCCATCCCGTCCTCCCACAGGGCCGTCCCGTCGGAACGGATCACCGGGAAGGCCGCGTTGAGGACGTTGTAGCCGTGGGCGGCGATCCGGGAGTCGGTGATCGGGGTCCAGCCGAAGGGCGGGTGGACGCCGTTGGCGGCGCCGTCCCAGTTCTCCCAGTAGCCCTGGAGGACCTTGCCGGCGGGCTTCGACTTCACGGCGCAGGTGTCGGCGGCCGGGGCCGGGGCCGCGCCGGCGGGGGCGGCGGACGCGCCGACGGCGGTCAGGGGGGTGAGGACGGCTGCCGCGAGAGCGGCGGCGAACAGGCGGAGTCTGCGACGGATCATGCGGCTTGCCTCCTGTGTGGGGGTGAGGTGGCGCAGGCATGACAATGCTCTGGTCCAGACCATTCGTCAAGAGAATGCGGGCGGGTGGTGACAGATGAAGGGATGACAGATATTGAAATCTGTCACCTGTCATGCGAGGCTCGGTACATGACGATGAACACCCGCCCCCTCGGAACCACCGGCCCCCAGGTCTCCGCCCTCGGTCTCGGCTGCATGGGCATGTCCGCGCTCTACGGCGAGGCGGACCGGGCCGAGTCGATCGCCACCATCCACGCCGCCCTCGAAGCGGGCGTCACCCTGCTCGACACCGGCGACTTCTACGCCATGGGCCACAACGAGATGCTGATCGGCGAGGCCCTGCGCGGCGCACCCGCGGCCCGGCGCGAACAGGCCCTGCTCAGCGTCAAGTTCGGGGCCCTGCGCGACGCCGACGGCGGCTGGTCCGGATACGACGGACGCCCCGCCGCCGTGAAGAACTTCGCCGCCTACTCGCTCCAGCGCCTCGGCGTCGACCACATCGACGTCTACCGCATCGCGCGTCTCGACCCGGACGTGCCGATCGAGGAGACGGTCGGCGCGATCGCCGAACTCGTCGAGAAGGGCCACGTGCGCCACATCGGCCTCAGCGAGGTCGGTGCCGGGACCATCCGCCGGGCCGCCGCCACCGCGCCGATCTGCGACCTGCAGATCGAGTACTCCCTCGTCTCCCGCGGCATCGAGGCCGACATCCTGCCGGCCACCCGCGAACTGGGCATCGCCGTCACCGCGTACGGCGTCCTCTCGCGCGGCCTGATCTCCGGCCACTTCACCCCTGACCGGCAGCTCGCCCGGAACGACTTCCGCGCTCACTCGCCCCGCTTCCAGGGCGACAACCTTCGGCACAACCTGGACCTCGTCGAGGCCCTGCGGAAGACCGCCGAGGCCAAGGGCGTCACCGTCGCCCAGATCGCCATCGCCTGGGTGCTGGCGCAGGGCGAGGACATCGTGCCGCTGATCGGTGCCCGCACCCGGGAACGGCTCGCGGAATCGCTGGGCGCGCTGGACGTCACGCTGGACGCCGCCGACCTCGCCGCGATCGAGGAGGCCGTGCCCGCGGGCGCCGCCGCGGGGGAGCGCTACGCGCCGGCCGCGCTCGCCCACCTCGACAGCGAGCGGTGACCGTGCCCGAGGGTACGGTCTAGGCCATGGCACCGACCTCCGAGACCCTGACCGCCGAGCGCATCCTCGAAGCCACCGAGGAGGTGTTGCGTCGCCACGGTCCGGCCAAGGCCACGGTGGTCGACGTGGCCCGTGCGCTCGGGGTCAGCCACGGCAGCGTCTACCGCCACTTCCGGACGAAGGCCGCGCTGCGCGAGGCCGTGACCAAGCGGTGGCTGGACCGCACCTCCGAGGCGCTCGCCGGGATCGCCGCCGAGGACCGGGACGCGGAGGAGCGGCTGCGGGACTGGGTGCGGACCCTGTCGGGCGCCAAACGCCGCAAGGCCGGTGACGACCCCGAACTGTTCGCCACCTACCGGGTGCTGGCCAAGGAGAACGGTGCCGTGGTCAGCCGGCACGTCACCGACCTGATCGACCAGCTGACCCGGATCGTGCAGGCGGGCCTGGACGCGGGGACCTTCACGGCCCGCGACGCCCGGGGCACCGCCCGCGCCCTCTTCCACGCCACCTGCCGCTTCCACAAGCCCGTGCACGCCGGGGAGTGGGACCAGCCGGGGATCGAGGACGACCTGGAGGACGTCCTCGACCTGGTGATACGCGGCCTGCGCGGCTGAACGTCAGACGCCGGCCGCGCTCCGCCAGAAGGCACGCATCAGCGGCGTCGGTTCCGGGCCCGTCATGGCCACCTGGGTGAGCAGGATCGCGGTCGTCCCGGTGGCCGGGACCAGATGGGCCGTGGTGCCGCTGCCGCCGACCCAGCCGTAGCGGCCCGGCACGTTCCACGGCTCCGCCCGGTCCACGTCGACCTGACCGCCGTAGCCCCAGCCCTGGCCGAGGAGGAAGAGACGGCCCGCCTCGCGCTGTCCGCGCGTCAGGTGGTCGGTGGTCATACGGCCCACCGACGCGGGAGAGAGGACCTGCCGGCCGTCCACCGCGCCCCGCGCGTGCAGCATGCGCGCGAAGGCCAGCCAGTCGTCCGCCGTCGAGACCAGCCCGCCGGCCCCGGACGGGAACGGCGGCACGGAACTCCACTGCCCGTCGGGCCCGTCGAAGAGTTCCAGGGCACCCGCCGCGGTGGGCGTGTACTGGCTGGTGAAGCGGTACCGCTTCGCGGGCGGCACCTCGAACGCCGTGTCCGCCATGCCCACCGGCTCCAGCAGGCGCTCCGCCAGGGCCTCCGGCAAGGGCCGGCCGGTGACCCGGCCGATCAGCACGCCCTGTAGGTCGGAGCAGGTGTTGTACAGCCAGGCCGCTCCCGGCTGATGCAGCAACGGCACCCGGGCCAGGCCCGCCAGCCACGCGTCGGGCTCCGGTGCCCGACGCGGGTCCAGGCCTCCCTGGTGCGCCGCGAACAGCGCCTGCGCGCCGGGCAGCGAGAAGTCCGACGGGAAGCCCCAGCCGGCCCGGGAGCTGAGCAGGTCTTCCACCGTGATCGCGCGCTCCGCCGGAACCACGTCGTCCAGGGCGGCGGCCGGGTGGCGCAGCACCATCGGCTTCGACAGCTCCGGCAGCCACGTGTCCACCGGGTCCTCCAGCGCCAGCAGGCCGTCCTCGACCAGCCCCAGCAGGGCCGCGGCCACGATGGGCTTCGTCAGCGACGCGATCCGGAAGAGGCTGTCCCGTGTCATGGGGGCGCTGCCGTCGGTGTCCACGTGTCCGACGGCCACCACCTCCGCGTCGTCACCGCGGGCCACCAGCGCCACGGCCCCCGGCACTGTGCCGTCGTCCACGTGCCGCTGCAGGGTGGCGCTCAGTGCGTTCGCGTCGTTCATGGGCGGGCCTCCGGTTCGTCGTCGTCGTGGTGTCGACTCCGGTCGCGTCCGGAACTCATCGGCGGCCGGCTCAGCCGATCCTCCGGGGCAGACGCAGGCCCAGCAGGCCGGTCAGGACCACCGCCGCCAACTGCACCAGCAGCGTCGTCACCAGGGCGTCGCGCATGCCCATGCCCGGGATCAGCGACAGGAACAGGGTGCCCAGGGTCGCCACGCCCAGAGCCAGCGAGGACTGCTGGACGGTGATCATGACGCCGCTGCCGACGCCCGCGCGCACGGCGGGTACCTCCGACAGGACGACCCGGAAGATCACGGGGAGTTGGAGCGCCTGGCCCGCCCCGGCGACCGCCGCGCCCGGCAGCAGTTCGACCACGCCGAGGCCGGGCCAGGAACGCCACGCGGCCAGCGTCATCAGGGCCAGGCCCACTCCCTGGAGGGCGGCGCCGGTGGGCACGACACGGGTGCCGTACCGGGCGACCAGCCTCGGTCCTGCGAGGGAGAAGACGAAGAACACCGCCGCGAGCGGGGCCAGCGCCAGTCCCGCGGCCACCGGACCCAGACCCGCCCCCTGCTGCAACGCCACCGCGATGACGAACATGAAGCCGCTGAAGCCGATCGAGAACGGCACGATGAGCGAGAGGCCGCGGCGCAGCGACACGATCGCGAACAGGCTCGGCGGGACCAGGGGCGTACGGCCGGCCCGGTCCGCCCGGCGCTCCACCGTGAAGAACGCCGCCGCCGCGAACGGGAACGCCGCCAGCGACAGCCACGTCCACAGCGGCCAGCCCGCCGCCCGGCCCTCGGTGAGCGGGACCAGCAGAGTCAGGAGCGAGGCGGCCAGCAGGAAGGTGCCGGGGACGTCCACCGGCTCGGGGCGCGCGGAGCGGGTCTCGGGGACGGCGCGGGCGGCCAGGACGAGACCCGCCAGGACGACCGGCACGTTCACCAGGAAGACGGCACGCCAGCCGGTGCCCGCGATGTCGGCGGCCACCAGGACACCGCCCAGGATCTGACCCGCCACCATCGACAGGCCGGCCGTGGCGCCGTACAGGCTCATGGCCTTCGCGCGCCGGGGACCGGACGTGGTCGCCTGGATGGTCGCCAGCACCTGCGGCAGCATCGCGGCGGCCGAGGCGCCCTGCGCCACCCGCGCCGCCACCAGCGACCACGCGTCCGGCGCCAGTCCGCAGGCCAGCGAGGTCAGCCCGAAGGCCGCCATGCCGCCCAGGAACAGGCGGCGCCGGCCGAAGAGGTCGCCGAGCCGGCCGCCCAGGACCAGCAGGACGGCGTACGCCACCCCGTATCCGGCGACGACCAGTTCCAGGACCGCCTCGCCCGCGGACAGGTCCGCGCCGATGGTGGGCAGGGCGACGTTGACGATGAAGAAGTCGACGAGCGGGAGGGCCGCGGCCAGCAGCACGGTGAAGAGCCCGAGACCGCCGAGCGGGGGCGGCACCGCGGGGCCCGGACGGACGGGACGTGAAGTGAGGATGTCGGTCACGCGATCGAGCCTGCGACTGATCCCAGGGTGGTACCAGAGTCTCCTTGTGCTGGTAGTGGAAGTACCTGGCAACAGGGTTCCGGACACGGCACCCTGGAGGCATGACGACAGTGACGGGTCAGGAGACGACGGCACCGTCCCGGCCCCGGGACACCGGCTCGGAGATCCGGCGGCACGAACTCGCCGCCTTCCTGCGCAGCCGCCGCGAGCGCATCGCGCCCGAACAGGTCGGGCTGCCCCGCGGACGCCGCCGCCGCACACCGGGGCTGCGGCGCGAGGAGGTCGCCCAGCTCTCGGCCGTCGGCGTCACCTGGTACACCTGGCTGGAGCAGGCCCGCGACATCCACGTCTCCGTGCAGGTCCTCGACGCACTCGCCCGCGCGCTGCTGCTCGACCCCACCGAGCGCGCCCACCTCTTCCGGCTGGCGGGGGCCGTCGACCCGACGCCCGCGACGGCCTGCCCGGCCATCACCCCGGCGGTGCGCGCCCTGCTGGAGCAGTTCGAGCCCTACCCGGCCTGCGTGCAGAACAGCCGGTACGACATCCTCGCCCACAACCGCACGTACGGGCTGCTGCTGTGCGACCTGGACGCGGTGCCGCCCGAGGACCGCAACTGCATGGTCCTCTGCTTCACCCACGAGGAGTGGCGCTCCTCGATCGTCCACCTGGAGGAGACGCAGCGGCTGATGGCCGCCCGGTTCCGCGCGACGATGGCCGGCCACCTCGCCGAGCCGGCCTGGAAGATGCTGCTCAAGCGGCTGCGCACCCAGTCGCCGGAGTTCCGGGAGGCCTGGGAGCGGCACGAGGTCGTCGCGCACCGCGGGAAGCGCAAGGAGTTCCTCAACCGGCACGTCGGCCGCATCCGCGTCGACCACACCGACCTGTGGCTCGGTCCGGAACCCGGGCCCCGGATGGTGACGTACGCGCCGGCCGACGACGTCTCCCGGGAGCGGCTGGAGAAGCTGCACGCGATCGCCCGGGAGCGGGAGCCGGCTGCCTCGGGGTGAGCGCCCGAGGTGCGGGAACCCCGGGAAATGCGGAAGGTGATGTTCCCGGGGTTTCCCAGGCTTGCCACAGCCCGGGTTCCCACCGCACGGACAGGGCGAGGACGAACAGTCATGGCTGAGCAGAAGTCGGCGCGGACACTTCCGCGGCCGTTGCACGCGGCCGCTTCGGCGGTGCGGAAAGTGCCGGGTGCCGAGACGGCGGGCAGGGTCGCCGAGGGCGCGCTGGACAGGATCGGGGCGGTGTCGCCGCGCGGGCGGCGCGTGCTCGTCTACACGGGCGCCGGGGTGCTGGGCGTCGCCGGACTGGTGGAGTGGCCGGTGGCCGCCACCGGAGCGGCGGTGGCCTGGCTGACGCAGCAGCGCGGGCGGAACGGGCAGGCCCGGCAGAACGGGAACGGCAACGGGAACGGCAACGGGAGCGGGAGCGCGGCGAAGGGCCGTGAGGGGGCGGGGGCCGGTAACGGCGCCCAGGGCGCCACCGGCACGAAGACGGCCACGAGGCCCGCCCGGACGTCGGCCAGGAAGACCACCGCCAGGGCGGCCGCCACGAAGACGGCCGGCACGGGCGGTACGGCCGGTGCGGCCGGGAGGGCCACGTCGGGCGCCGGCGGGGCGAAGAGCACCGCGGCCAAGAGCACCGCGGCGAAGAAGGCCACCGGTGCCGCCAAGTCCACGGCCGGGTCCACGGCCGCCAGGTCCGCCGCCAGGCCGGCGGCCACCACGGCCGCCGCCGCGAAGAAGTCCGCCGCGAAGAAGACGACCGCGAACAAGGCCACGGCGAACAAGGCCACGGCCAAGAAGACGACGGCCAAGAAGACGACGGCCAAGAAGACGACCGCGAAGAGCACGGCGGCGAAGAGCACCGCGGCGAGGAAGACGGCGGCGAAGAGCACCGCGGCGAGGAAGACGGCGGCGAAGAGCACGGCGGCGAACAGGACCACGGCCAAGAAGACGGCCGCCAAGAAGAGCCCCGCCAAGAAGACCGCGTCGCCCACTCGGAGCAAGAGCCGGTCGGGAAACCAGACGTCCTCCAGCCGGCCCTCCGCCACGGGCGGCAACCGCGGACGCGGCCGCAGGACGGCCGCCTCCTCGCGCACCCGCAAGTCCGGCTGAGGGGGAGCCGATGCCCGGTGGACTGCTGACGCGTTCCCAGGATGCCGTCACGGGGTTCGTGCTGGCCGGTCCCCGGCTGCTCGCGCGCGGCACCGCGCCCGCCGTGGGCGCCGCGGCCGGCGCGGCGGCGGGCACCGCACGAGCCGGTGTGCGCGGCGCGGACTTCGCGGCGCGGGCGGCCCGGGTCGCCCGCGCGGCGCTGCCCGGCGGGCCGCGGGAGTGGCGGGTCGGACACCGGGCGCACCTCGCGCTGCGGCCGGCCGCGACGGAAGAGGTGCGCCGGGCGGGCGGCACGGAACGCGTGGCGCGGCAGGTGGCGGAGGCCCTGGCCGAGCACCCTGACGTGCTGCTCGCCTACTGGGACAGCGGACTCGCCCGGCTGGTGGTGACCGCGACCGAGGACGCGCTCACCGACCGCGTCGTCGACCACGCCGTCGAACTCGCCGAGCGCCACGGACTCGCCCGCGCGGACCGGGCCGACCGAACGGTCCCGGACGACCCGGACGAGGCGGACCACCCCGGCGACCCGGCCCCGGTGCGGGTCGCGGCGGCCGCGCTCGGGGCCGACGTCCTCGGCGTCGCCGCCGCCGTGACCGGTGCGCGGCTGCGCCTGCCGGCCTCGCCCCGCCTGGTCACGGCCGTGACGACCCTCCTGCGTGAGAACCCGGCCTTCCGGGCCTGGCTGCGCGAGCGGCTCGGCGACCACCGCATGGACGTGGCGCTGGCCGCTGCCAACGCCGCCGCCCACGGCGCCGGACAGAGCCCCACCTCGCTGGTGCTCGACGGGGCGCTGCGCGTCTGCCAGTTGACGGAGGCGCTGGCGCGGGGAGCCGCCTTCGAGGTCGTGCACGACCGGCTGTGCGTCCCCGGCCGGGGCAGCCTGCCCGCCGGAGGTGCCCTGCGCCCGCCGCCGCGCACCTCCCCGGCCCAGGAGTACGCCGCCCACGCCTCGGCCGGCAGCGTGGCGGGCGCCGCGGCGACCCTGCTGGTCAAGCACGACGTGACGGAGGCGGCGGAGGCGGTGCTCGCCGGTTCGCCGAAGGCCGCGCGCTACGGACCCGCCGCCTTCCACGCCGTCCTGAGCGCCGCGCTGTCCCGTACCGGGGTGCTCGTGCGCGACCCCGGGCGGCTGCGGCAGCTGGAGATGGCCCGCACGGTCGTCCTGCACCCCAGCGCGCTGCGGGCGCCGGACGCGGGCGCGGACCCGTGGACCGAGGACGTGCTGGACGCCGCGCGGCGCGCGGGACTGCGGGTGGTCATGGTGGAGGACCCGGCGCTGGCCGACTTCACCGGCCTCGCCGACCAGGTCGTCGGCGCCGGGCGCCCGCTCGCGGAGGTCGTGGCCGCGCTGCGCTCCGAGGGCGGCGTCATCACCGTCGTACGGCCGCTGCCCGGTGACGACGCGTCCGTGTCGGCCGGGCTGCTCGCCGGGGACGTGGCCGTCGCGCTGGCCGACGCCGACTCGCCGGTGGCCTGGGGTGCGGACGTGCTCGCCCCGCAGGGGCTCGCGGACGTGTGGCGGGTGCTGCGGGCGGTGCCGGTGGCCCGCGCGGTCGGGAGCCGTTCGCAGACGCTGGCCCGGTCAGGGGCCGCGCTGTCCGGGCTGCTGGTGGCGGTCGGCGAGGCGCGCGGCAGACGCCGGGGCGGGGTGTCCTCGCTGCTGGGGATGCGGCACGCGCCGGTGGACGCGAGCGCGGCGGTGGCCCTGCTGTCCGGGACGCGGGCCGCGCTCGGCGTGGCCATGGCCCGCGCCCCGCACCCCCGGGCCCGGGTGGCGTGGCACGCGCTGCGTCCGGACGACGTACGTGAGCGGCTGGAGCGGGAGCGTGAACCCGAGCCGACCGCCGTCGAACAGGCCACCGCCCGGCTGCGGGCGGCCGCCGAGCGGGCGGGCCACGTGCCCGCGCTGGCCCCGGCGCGCTGGTCGTGGCAGCTGGCCCGGGCCGTACGCGGGGAGCTGGACGACCCGCTCACCCCGGTGCTCGCGGTCGGCTCGGCCGCCTCCGCCATCCTCGGGTCGGTCGTCGACGCGATGCTCGTGGTCGGCGCCCTCGACCTGAACGCGCTGGTCGGCGGATTCCAGCGGCTGCGCGCCGAGCGGGCGCTGTCCGGCCTGCTGGCGGAACAGACGCAGAAGGCCCGGGTCACCGAGGAGCACATCGGCCCTGACAGCGCGGAGTCCGCGGCGGAGGGCGAGCCGCGGATCGTGGACGCGGCCAAGCTGCACCCCGGCCACGTGATCGAGCTGAAGGCCGACGACGTGGTGCCCGCGGACGCCCGGCTGCTGTGGGAGGACGGCCTGGAGGTGGACGAGTCCGCGCTGACCGGCGAGTCGCTTCCGGTGGACAAGTCCGTGGACCCGGCGCCCCGGGCGCCCGTCGCCGAGCGGTACTGCATGGTCTTCGAGGGCACCACCGTGGTGGCCGGCCGGGCCCGCGCCGTCGTCGTCGACACCGGCGACCACACCGAGGCGGCGCGCGCGGTGGCGCTGGCGGCCCGGACACCGTCGGCGGCCGGAGTGCAGGCCAGGCTCCAGGAGCTGACCCGCAAGGCACTGCCGCTCACCCTGGCGGGCGGCGCCGCGGTGACCGGTATCTCGCTGCTGCGCGGGGCGCCGATCCGGCAGGCCGTCGCCGGTGGCGTGTCGGTGGCGGTGGCCGCCGTGCCGGAGGGGCTGCCGCTGGTGGCGACGGTGGCCCAGCTCGCCGCGGCCCGCCGGCTGAGCCGCCGGGGCGTCCTGGTGCGCACCCCGCGCACGCTGGAGGCGCTGGGCCGGATGGACACCGTCTGCTTCGACAAGACGGGCACCCTCACCGAGAACAGGCTCCGGCTGTCACGGGTCGCGGGCCCCGACGGCACGGTCCGCAAGGCGGGCGACCCGTCCGCCGCCGACGCCGTACGGACCGCCGCGCGCGCCTGCCCCCGGCTGGACGGCGACGGGACCCGGCCCACCCACGCCACCGACGAGGCGGTCCTGGACGCGGCCGGGGACGACCCGAAGTGGACACAGCTGGAGGGCCTGCCCTTCGAGACCTCCCGCGGCTACGCCGCCGCCGTCGGACGGGAGGGCGCGAGGGGTCGCGCCGTGCTGGTGGTCAAGGGCGCCCCGGAGACGGTGCTGCCCGCCTGCGCCGGCCTGCCCGCGGACGCCACCGAGGTGGCGCAGCGTCTCGCCGGTGCCGGACTGCGCATCATCGCGGTGGCGCGACGGACCCTGGAGAAGGGCGAGAAGACGGCCGACGTCCTCGAACAGCCGCCCTCACGGCTGGAGTTCACCGGACTGCTGGCGCTCGCCGACGTGCCCCGGGAGACCTCCCCCGCGCTGGTGCGCGGGCTGCGCGAGGCGGGCGTGCGGCCGGTGGTGCTCACCGGCGACCATCCGCAGACCGCGCACGCCATCGCCGTCGACCTGGGCTGGCCCGAGGACGCGGTCGTCGTCACCGGCGACGAACTCGCCGCCGCCGACCGCACCGCCCGCTCCCGGATGCTGCGCGACGCGGACGTCGTGGCCCGGGTGGCGCCCGAGCAGAAGCTCCAGGTCGTCGAGTCGCTGCGGGACGCCGGAAGGGTCGTCGGCATGGTCGGCGACGGCGCCAACGACGCCGCCGCGATCCGGGCCGCCGACATCGGCGTCGGCATCAGCGCCCGCGGCTCGGCCGCCGCCCGCAACGCCGCCGACCTGGTGGTCACGGGTGACGACCTGCTGGTGCTGGTGGAGGCGGTGCGGGAGGGCCGGGCGCTGTGGCACAGCGTCGCCGACGCCATCGCCATCCTGATCGGCGGCAACGCGGGCGAGGTCGGCTTCGGCATCCTCGGCACGGTGCTGGCGGGCTCGTCCCCGCTGTCCACCCGCCAGATGCTGCTGGTCAACCTGTTCACCGACCTGTTCCCCGCGATGGCGGTCGCGGTGACCAAGACGGGGGATCCGGAGCAGGAGGCCGCCGACGCGGGCGCGCCCCTCGGCACGGCGGTGCTGGGCGAACCCCTCATCCGGCAGATCCGGCACCGGGCCCTGACCACGGCCCTCGGGGCGACCGCGGCCTGGCTGCTGGGCCGCTTCACGCCGGGCACGGAGCGGCGCTCGACGACCATGGCGCTGTGCGCGGTCGTCGGCACCCAGCTCGCCCAGACCCTCGCCGACCGCCGCGACAGCCGGCTCGTCCAGGTCACCTCCCTGGGCTCCGCCGTCGCCCTGATCGCCCTCGTTCAGACCCCCGGCGTCAGCCGCCTCTTCGGCTGCACCCCGTTGGGCCCGGTCGCCTGGACCGGCGTGGCCGCGGCGATCACCCTGGCGCTGGCGGGACAGCGGGCGCTGCCGGGCGTGGAGGACGCGATCGCGAGGTACTGGCCGAGGGTGACGGAGCGGTTGCCGCAGCTGCCCCGGTGAGACGGGGCAACCGCGAGGCGGCGGCCGCGGCGGACACGGCGGCCGGCGCGGCGAGGCGGGGCCCCGGTCCGGCCTCGGTCGGCGACCGCTCCGGTCCGGCCTCGGTCGGCGACCGCTCCGGTCCGGCCTCGGTCGGCGACCGCTCCGGTCCGGCCTCGGTCGGCGACCGCCCCGGTCCGCCCCGGTCCGCGGCGGGTCCGTCACACCCCCCCCGCGGTCACACCCCCGCCCGCGCCGACTCCCGTACCTCCGGCGACCGCAGGCGCTCGGCCGTCCGCTCCGCCGTGCGGTGGGCCCAGCGCCCGCTGGTGACGGCGCCCAGGACGAGGACCGCCAGGCCGCAGGTGGCCAGGATCCACCAGCCGGGGCGGGCGGCGGAGACGAAGGTGTCGCGGTACGACGACGCGCCCACGCCCGTCGCCAGCACCGCGCCGATCACCGCCACGCCGAGGGTCTGGCCCAGCTGGCGGCTGGTCGAGGCGACGGCCGCTGCGACCCCGGCCTGGGCGCGGGGCATGCCGGAGACCGCGGTGTTGGTGATGGGCGCGTTGACGAAGCCGAAGCCGACCCCGAACAGGACGTAGCCGAGGAAGAGGGTGACGTCGGAGGTCTCGGCCTCGAAGGCGGCGAACAGCGTCCCGCTGACGGTCAGCGCGCCGCCCGCGATCAGCAGCGGCAGGCGCGGCCCACGGCTGCCGACGAGACGGCCGGAGAGCGGGGCGCACAGGAAGGTCGGGACGGCCATCGGCAGCATCCACAGGCCGGCCTCCAGGGCGCTCAGCCCGCGCACGTTCTGCAGGTACAGCGTGGACAGGAACAGGAAGCCGCCCAGCGCGGCGAAGGCGCTGACCGCGATCACGGTGGCCCCGCTGAACGGCGCCGACCGGAAGAAGCGCAGCTCGATGAGCGGGTCGGTGCGCCGGGGCTCGTGGACGAGCAGGCCGACCAGCGCGGCCAGCGCCAGGGCGGCGAAGGGCAGCACGCTGGTGAACCCGGCGTCCGGCGCCTCGATGATCGCGTAGGTCAGGGAGCCGAACAGCACGATCACCAGGAGCTGGCCCAGCGGGTCGGGGCGGCGGGCCTTCGGCGCGCGGGACTCGGGGACGAAGCGGAGGGTGAGGAGGAGGGCGGCCAGACCCACCGGCAGGTTGACCCAGAAGATCGAGCGCCAGCCGACCGACTCCACCAGCACCCCGCCCACCAGCGGACCGGCGGCCATGGATATGCCGACCACCGCGCCCCAGACGCCGATCGCGCGGGCGCGCTCGCGCGGGTCGGTGAAGGTGTTGGTGATGATCGACATGGCCACCGGGTTGAGCATCGAACCGCCCACCGCCTGCATCATCCGGAAGACGATCAGCGAGGACAGGCCGGGGGCCAGCGAGCACAGCAGCGAGCCGAGGGTGAAGATCACCAGGCCGGTCATGAAGACCCGCTTGCGGCCGATCCGGTCGGCGGTGGAGCCGGAGAGCATCAGCAGCGCGGCCAGCACCAGCGTGTACGCGTCGATGGCCCACTGCAGCCCCGACGTGCTCGCGTGCAGGTCGCGCTGCATGGAGGGGAGGGCGACGTTGAGGATCGTGTTGTCGATGCTCACGATCAGCAGACTCATGCAGCAGATGGCGAGCACGAGCATGCGGCGGCGACGGGTCAGCTCGGGCATGGACTCCATCGTACGCCCGCTTCGATAGTGCGGCTAACTAATGACCCATACATGATCTTCGTCGTCCGGGCGCACCGGAGCCGCGACGGGCACCGCCGCGCGTACGTGACAATGGAGGAATGTCCACGCTCACCACGCCCGCCCCCCACGCCACCGCCGCGCCGTTGCAGATCGGCCCGCACGCCGTCGCGCCGCCCGTGGTGCTGGCGCCGATGGCGGGGATCACCAACGCTCCCTTCCGCACGCTGTGCCGTGAGTTCAGCGGCGGCAAGGGCCTGTTCGTGAGCGAGATGATCACCACGCGGGCCCTGGTCGAGCGCAACGAGAAGACCATGCAGCTCATCCACTTCGACGCGACCGAGACGCCCCGCTCGATCCAGCTGTACGGCGTGGACCCGGTGACCGTCGGCAAGGCCGTCCGCATGATCGCGGAGGAGGACCTCGCCGACCACATCGACCTGAACTTCGGCTGCCCGGTCCCGAAGGTCACCCGCAAGGGCGGCGGCTCGGCCCTGCCGTACAAGCGGAACCTGCTGCGGGCCATCGTCCGCGAGGCCGTCACCGGCGCGGGGGACCTGCCGGTCACCATGAAGATGCGCAAGGGCATCGACGACGACCACCTCACCTTCCTCGACGCGGGCCGCATCGCCGTCGAGGAGGGCGTGAGCGCCATCGCCCTGCACGGCCGCACCACCGCCCAGCACTACGGCGGCACCGCCGACTGGGACGCCATCGCCCGCCTCAAGGAGCACGTCCCGGAGATCCCGGTGCTCGGCAACGGCGACATCTGGTCCGCCGAGGACGCGCTGCGGATGGTCCGGGAGACCGGCTGCGACGGCGTCGTCGTCGGGCGCGGGTGCCTGGGACGGCCGTGGCTCTTCGCCGACCTGGTCGCCGCCTTCGAGGGGCGGACCGACTCCTTCGTCCGGCCCACGCTGCGCGAGGTCGCCGACGTGATGGTCCGGCACGCCACCCTGCTCGGGGAGTGGATCGGCGACGAGGCCCGCGGGGTCATCGACTTCCGCAAGCACGTCGCCTGGTACCTCAAGGGCTTCGCCGTCGGCTCCGAGATGCGCAAGCGGCTCGCGATCACCTCCTCGCTGGAGGCGCTGCGCGCGGGGCTGGACGAGCTGGACCTCGACCAGCCCTGGCCGGCCGGCGCCGACGGCCCCCGCGGCCGTACCTCCGGCAACAACAGGGTGGTCCTGCCGGACGGCTGGCTCAAGGACCCGTACGACTGCGCGGGCGTCGGCGAGGACGCGGAGCTGGACACCTCCGGCGGCTGATCAGCCACCGGCCCCGGTGGGGTGCGGGACGGAGCCGTACGCCGTCAGGAAGCGGTCGCGGAAGGAACTCATCGGCCACACCGGGGCGTCCTCGGCGGGCCTGAGCCCCTCCGTCCAGTTCCAGTCGTCGATCGCGTCGAGCACCTTCGGGTCCTTGGCGACGACCGACACCGGGACGTCGCGGCTCGCCCGGTCGCCGCTGACCCGGGCGAGCGGCTGGTGGTCGCCGAGGAAGACGAGGACGGTGTCGTCGGTGCCGTAGCGCTCCAGCCACTGCGTGAGACTGGTGACCGAGTACTGGATGGACCTGCCGTACTCCTCCTTCGAGCGGGCGGAGTCGGTGATGACGTCGGCCGCCCTCACGCCCGACGCCTCGATGCCGTCGTACACCGAACCGTCGCCGATCTCGTCCCAGCCGACCGTCCGCGGGATGGGTGCCCAGGGCTGGTGGCTGGAGGTGAGGATGACCTCCGCCATCAGCGGCTTGTCGCGTTTCCTGCCGTGCTCCAGGCGCTGGAACGCCTCCAGCGCGTACTGGTCGGGCATCGTCGACCAGCTGAACTTCGGTCCCCGGTAGCCCATGCCGAAGGCGTCGTACACCTTGTCCAGGCCGTACCAGTCGGCCTCCGGCCAGGCCTTCTGCACCCCGGGCATGATCCCGACGGTGTCCCAGTCGCCGGTCTTCTCGAACGCCTTGGTGAGGGTCAGGTGGTCGCCGGCCGTGACGGTGCGGTAGCGCTGCTGGTTGTCCACCCACAGGCCGGACAGGAAGGTGGAGTGCCCGAGCCAGCTGCTGCCGCCGTACGTCGCCGAGGTCAGCCAGCCGCTGCGGGCGTGGAAGCCCGCCTTCGCCAGCGCCTCGGTGCGCGCGTCCAGGGTGCGGTCGACACCCGGTGCCATCACCGGGTCCTCGATCGCGCTGCGGCCGTAGCTCTCGATGAACGTGAAGACCATGTCCTTGCCGCGCAGGTCCGGCACCAGCTGCGCGCCGGGCGTGGCGCCGAAGCGGTCCGCCTTCGCCTCCTTCGCGAAGGCCGCCTCGTCCCTGAGGGTGTCCACGACCCGGTGCGCCTGCGCCTCGGCGGCCCGGGAGGCGCTGCTGGTGGCGATCGGCAGCCCGAAGGTCTGCACGCCCAGCGCCACGCAGGTCATCCACACGGTGCCCGCCATCAGCGCGCCCCGCGCCGCCCGCTCCCGGTGCGCGGCGAGCAGCTCGCCGAGCCGGACCGCCGCCAGCGCCGTGAGCACCAGCAGCGAGACGGCCAGCACGACGGCGCCCACCGCGGCCCAGGCCGCCGCCGCCCCGCCCATCGAGTCCGCCACGAAGGACTGGGCGTCGTCGAGCAGGCTCCAGTCCAGGACCAGGTTGAAGCTCCGGCCGAGGTACTCGGTGAAGCCCATGTCGAGCAGGTTCAGCACGGTCAGGGAGCCGAGTGCGGTCCCGAACAGCGCCGCCGCCACCCGACGCGGGATCCGGGGCAGGCAGAGCAGCAGCACCGCCGCGATGACCGCCTCCACCGGGATCCGCGCGAAGCGGCTGGGCTCCAGGGCGGTGAGCCTGTTCGGCAGCAGCAGGGCGCAGAGCACGAGAATGGCCGAAAGTGCGGTCGTGGTCCGGCGGACGGCGAGGGCGGTACGCGGGTGCCGGGTGCGCCACGCACGGTGGTGCGCGAGACGGGCCCGGAGGGCCTTCCCGGCACCGGGCGGGACGGAACCGGGTGCGCCGGGGGTCTCGGGGCCGCCCTCGGCGGGCTGCGGTGGCCGGGGAGAAGGCGTGATGACGGGCACCCGAAGGTCCTTCCGTGCGAAACCCGGTGGACGGCGGGCCCCG
This sequence comes from Streptomyces sp. BK208, assembly GCF_004364245.1. Taxonomy (GTDB): domain Bacteria; phylum Actinomycetota; class Actinomycetes; order Streptomycetales; family Streptomycetaceae; genus Streptomyces. The sequence continues at coordinate 614,128 of NZ_SOAV01000002.1, forward strand.
GCGAGGGGGCCGGGACCCGCCGCACTCTCCTACGTCCCGCGCGAGCGGTCCGTTCACCGGTCCGGATGGTGAAATCCGGCTGTCTGTGGCAGCGTGATTCTCGCCACCTCTGATAGAGGCTGCGCTCAGATGAGCGGATCATGGACGATTCCACTTCTCCAAAGGGTGGCACTGAGTGCCACGCCTTGATCGTTCATCGATCGAACTCAAGCGTGGTGAATGGTGCTCAGATGAGCGGTGTGATCCGTGTTCGAGCGGGCTTGAGTTCAAGAAGTGAAAACACTGGCCATCGGTCGCTTGCCAAGCCTTGACTTTCGATCCGCTGGCGGACGAGTGGTTACGGGCGCATGACGCGCAAGTGGACGTACCCAGGTGCCTTTGATCTGGGTACATTCCTCGCCGTCAGGGCAGCCACCGCGTCCTCGAGGAGTCGAGACCCGTGTCGGAAAACAAAGATCCCCAGGTAGCGAACGCGCCGAAGTTCGTTTACGACTTCACCGAGGGCAACAAGGACCTCAAGGACCTCCTCGGCGGCAAGGGCGCCAACCTCGCCGAGATGACCAACCTGGGTCTCCCGGTCCCTCCCGGCTTCACGATCACCACCGAGGCCTGCAAGACCTACCTCGACAGCGGCGAGGAGCCGGCGGCATTGCGTGACGAGGTGAGCGCGCACCTCGACGCCCTCGAGGCGAAGATGGGCAAGAAGCTCGGCCAGGCCGACGACCCGCTCCTCGTGTCGGTGCGCTCCGGGGCCAAGTTCTCCATGCCCGGCATGATGGACACCGTCCTCAACATCGGCCTCTCCGACAAGTCGGTGCAGGGTCTGGCCAAGCAGGCCGGCGACGACCGCTTCGCCTGGGACTCCTACCGCCGCCTGATCCAGATGTTCGGCAAGACCGTCCTCGGCGTCGACGGCGAACTCTTCGAGGAGGCGCTGGAGGCGGCGAAGGCGGCCAAGAAGGTCGCGGTCGACACCGAGCTGGAGGCGGCCGACCTCAAGAAGCTCGTCACCAAGTTCAAGAAGATCGTCAAGACCGAGGCCGGCCGGGACTTCCCGCAGGACGCGCGCGAGCAGATGGACCTCGCCATCAAGGCGGTCTTCGACTCCTGGAACGGCGAGCGCGCCAAGCTCTACCGCCGCCAGGAGCGCATCCCGCACGACCTCGGCACCGCCGTCAACGTGTGCTCCATGGTCTTCGGCAACCTCGGCCCCGACTCCGGCACCGGCGTCGCCTTCACCCGCGACCCCGCCTCGGGCCACCAGGGCGTCTACGGCGACTACCTGCAGAACGCCCAGGGCGAGGACGTCGTCGCCGGCATCCGCAACACCGTCGCGCTGGCGGAGCTGGAGCAGATCGACAAGAAGTCGTACGACCAGCTGATGCAGATCATGGAGACGCTGGAGAACCACTACCTGGACCTCTGCGACATCGAGTTCACCATCGAGCGCGGCCAGCTGTGGATGCTCCAGACCCGCGTCGGCAAGCGCACCGCGGGCGCCGCCTTCCGCATCGCCACCCAGCTCGTCGACCAGGGGCTGATCGACGAGGCCGAGGCCCTCCAGCGGGTCACCGGCGCCCAGCTCGCGCAGCTGATGTTCCCCCGCTTCGACGAGGAGGCGAAGGTCGAGAAGGTCGGCCGGGGCATCGCGGCCTCGCCGGGCGCGGCGGTCGGCAAGGCGGTCTTCGACTCGTACACCGCCGTCAAGTGGTCCCGGTCCGGCGAGAAGGTCATCCTGGTGCGCCGCGAGACCAACCCCGACGACCTGGACGGCATGATCGCCGCCGAGGGCATCCTGACCTCGCGCGGCGGCAAGACCTCCCACGCGGCCGTCGTCGCGCGCGGCATGGGCAAGACCTGTGTCTGCGGCGCCGAGGAGCTGGAGGTCGACACCAAGCGCCGCCGGATGACCGTGCCCGGCGGGCACGTCGTCGAGGAGGGCGACGTGATCTCCATCGACGGTTCCTCCGGCAAGGTGTACCTCGGCGAGGTGCCGGTCGTGCCGTCGCCGGTCGTGGAGTACTTCGAGGGCCGCATGCACGCGGGCGCCGAGGACGCCGACGAGCTGGTCGAGGCCGTGCACCGGATCATGGCCTTCGCCGACCGCAAGCGCCGGCTGCGGGTGCGGGCCAACGCCGACAACGCCGAGGACGCGCTGCGCGCCCGCCGCTTCGGCGCCCAGGGCATCGGCCTGTGCCGCACCGAGCACATGTTCCTCGGCGACCGGCGCGAGCTGGTCGAGCGGCTGATCCTGGCCGACACGGAGGCCGTGCGCGAGGAGTCCCTGAAGGAGCTGCTGCCGCTGCAGAAGCAGGACTTCGTCCAGCTCTTCGAGTCGATGGACGGGCTGCCCGTCACCGTCCGCCTCCTCGACCCGCCGCTGCACGAGTTCCTGCCCGACATCACCGAGCTGTCGGTGCGCGTCGCGCTCGCCGAGTCCCGGCAGGAGCCGCACGAGAACGAACTGCGGCTGCTCCAGGCCGTGCACCGGCTGCACGAGCAGAACCCGATGCTGGGCCTGCGCGGTGTGCGCCTCGGCCTGGTCATCCCCGGCCTGTTCACCATGCAGGTCCGCGCGATCGCCGAGGCCGCGGCCGAGCGCAAGGCGGCCAAGGGCGACCCGCGCGCCGAGATCATGATCCCGCTGGTCGGCACCGTCCAGGAGCTGGAGATCGTCCGCGAGGAGGCCGACCAGGTCATCGCCGAGGTCGAGGCCGCCACCGGCACCAAGCTCAAGCTGTCGATCGGCACGATGATCGAGCTGCCGCGCGCCGCGCTGACCGCCGGCCAGATCGCCGAGGCCGCGGAGTTCTTCTCCTTCGGCACCAACGACCTGACCCAGACCGTGTGGGGCTTCAGCCGCGACGACGTCGAGGCCAGCTTCTTCACGGCCTACCTGGAGAAGGGCATCTTCGGCGTCTCCCCGTTCGAGACCATCGACAAGGACGGCGTCGGCTCCCTGGTCGCCGCCGCCGCGAAGGCCGGCCGCGCCACGCGCCCCGACCTGAAGCTCGGTGTCTGCGGCGAGCACGGCGGTGACCCGGAGTCCGTCCACTTCTTCCACGAGGTGGGCCTGGACTACGTCTCCTGCTCCCCGTTCCGGATCCCAGTGGCCCGCCTGGAGGCAGGGCGGGCGGCGTCGCGGTCGAAGGGCAGCGACCACCGGTAGACCCCCGAGGGGGCCCGAGGCCCCGGAGCCGCCGTCTGTCACCCGACCACCCTCACCGATCGGCGGCGGCTCCGGACCACGAGGGAGGGCGGCACCCGTGCGGGGGTGCCGCCCTTCGCGTGTCGCCGGCCGCCGCCCGCGGCACTTCTCGTCGGTCCGCCTTTTGTGACGCGTTCAACGGTGTGAACTCCCGTGGACTGAGCAGCAGCTAGCTGTCAGCGAAGTTGACGGGCCCTGGCGACGGACAGCGGCCGGCACCCGGAACGGTGGTTGGATGACGCAGACGGAGCACAGGGAAGCGGTCGCCACGGCCGGCCGGGACGGCAGGGGGGACAGGGCCGCGGACGCGGTGCCCAGCCCCCGCACCGGCGGGCGGGAGCGGGTCCCCGGGGCCGGGCCTCCGGTGGCCAGGAACCGGCTCGCGGCGCTGGACGGACTGCGCTTCCTCGCGGCCCTGTCCGTCGTCTTCTTCCACTTCGTCGGCCAGGTCCCCTCCACCATGGAGACCATCTGGGGCCGCCCCGTCGACACCGTATTCCCCGACGCCCACGCCTCCTTCGCCTACGGCCGGCTCGGCGTCGAACTCTTCTTCCTCATCAGCGGATTCGTCATCTGCATGAGCGCGTGGGGCCGTACGCCGCGCGACTTCTTCATCTCCCGCGTCACCCGGCTCTACCCGATGTACTGGGCGGCCGTCGCCATCACGGCCTGCGTGATCTACTTCGCCGACAACCCGTTCGGGCAGCCGCCCCCGCGCGTCATCTTCGCCAACCTGACGATGCTCCAGACGCCGCTGGGCGTCGACAACCTGGACTCCGTCTACTGGACGCTCTGGCCCGAGCTGTGCTTCTACCTCACCTTCGCGGTCGTGGTGTGGAAGGGCCTGACCTACCAGCGCGTGGTGATCTACTGCGGCCTGTGGACCGTCGCCGCGGTGCTCGCACCCAGCGCCGACATCCATCTGCTCACGCTGCTGGTGAACCCGCCGTCCGCCCCGTACTTCATCGCGGGCATGGCCTTCTACCTGATGTACCGCTACCGGCCGACGCCGCTGCTGTGGGGCATCGTCGCCATGTCGTGGCTGGTGGCGCTGCACTACCTGCTGACCCCCGACGGGGGCCGCCTCAACTGGGACTCGTGGCAGCCGGGCCGCGGCTGGCTGGTCCTGGTCATCACGGTCTTCTTCCTGCTGATCGCCGCCGTCGCCCTCGGCTGGACCAGCCGCATCCGCTGGCGCGGGCTGACCGTCGCGGGCACGCTGACCTTCCCGCTGTACCTGCTGCACGACGCCATCGGCGTCAACCTCCTGCACCGTTTCGGCGACCGGGCCGACCCCTGGGTGATGGTCGGCGCCGTCGTCGGCGCCCTGGTCGCGCTGGCGTACGTGGTGCAGCGGTTCGTCGAGCGCCCGGTGGCCCGGGCCGCGCGGCGCTGGCTCAGCAGCGCCGCCTTCAGCCTCAAGACGCCGGAGCCCCGCCCGAAGTCGCCGGAGGCCCGCCCGAGGTCCGCGGAGCCCCGTCCGAAGCCCGCGGAGGCCGGTCCGAGGAGGCCGGAGCCCCGCCGCCGTTGAGCGGACGGGCCCCGGGGAGCCATGCGCCGGGCACCGGGTGCTCCGGCCGGGCGCTCCGACCCCGGGTGCCGGCGGCCGGACGGTCAGCTTGCGCCGTCGTCCCGGCGACGGCGGGCGGCCAGCAGCAGCCCGCCGCCCGCGAGCACGACGATCCCGCCGCCCGCCGCGATGTACGGCGTGCTGTCGCCGCCGCCGGTCTCGGCGAGGTCGGTGCCCTCGTCCTGCTGCCCGTCCGCGTCCCCGCCGCCCTTCGCGCTCCCGGAGTCCTTCCCGCTCCCGGCGCCCGCCGCGTCGCCGGTGTCCCGGTCGCTCGCGGGCACGAAGCCGGCCGGCGGCTTGTCGCAGCCGACGCCGTCCCGGTCGCGGTCCAGGTGTTCGCCGTAGTGCTCGTCGCCCTTCTCGATGTTGGAGTACCCGGCGTCGTACGCCTCGGTGCAGTTCCTGAACGGGTGGGCGCCGTCGTGCGCCTGGGCGGCGGCCGGCAGGGCGGCCAGGGCCAGCGCGGCGACGGTCACGGCGGCGGGCTTGCGGAGCAGCTTCATCGAGAGTCCCGGGAATGGTGTGGATGGCGTGGATGGGCGGATATGAGATGACGAAGCTAGTGAGGTGACGAAAGCATGGTGGTCGTATGGAGGACTCGTGACGAGAACGTGACGTGACCGGACGGTAGCTCTCCGCTCAGGCCCGCGGGACGCGTACGGTGAGACGGTCCGGACCAGCGAAGGAGCCGCGGATGACCGGCTGGAACACGGGTGACATCCCCGACCTGGAGGGACGTGTCGCCGTCGTCACCGGGGCCAACGGCGGCCTCGGCCACGTGATCACCCGGGAGCTGGCCCGCAAGGGCGCGACGGTCGTCCTCGCCTGCCGCAGCGAGGCACGGGGGAGCGCGGCCGTGGAGCGCGTCCTCGGCGAGGTGCCCACCGCCGCCGTGGAGGCGGCGCGACTGGACCTCGCAGACCTGGGCTCGGTCCGGGAGTTCGCCTACGGGCTGCCGTACGAGCGGGTCGACCTGCTCGTCAACAACGCCGGGGTGATGGCGCTGGCGCACGGGACCACGGCGGACGGCTTCGAGACCCAGTTCGGCGTCAACCACCTGGGCCATTTCGCCCTCACCGGGCTGCTGCTGCCCTCCCTGCTCGCGGCGCCCGGCGCCCGGATCGTGACCGTCTCCAGCATGCTGCACGCGCTGGCCAGGGTCGATCCGCGCGACCTCAACAGCGTGCGGCGGTACGGGCGCTGGACCGCCTACGCCCGCTCGAAGTCCGCCAATCTGCTCTTCACCCACGAGCTGGCGCGCCGGCTCGCGGCACGGGAGGGCGCCTCGGACGTCCGCGCGGTCGCCGCCCACCCCGGATACGCCGGGACCGGGCTGCACACCGCCGGGCCCCGCGCCGAGGGGCGCCGGGTCACCGAGCGGCTGATGCTGCTCGGCAGCCGCGCCGTCGCCCAGTCCCCCGAGGCCGGCGCGCTGCCCGTCCTGTACGCGGCGACCGCGCCCGGTGTCCCCTCCGACTCCTTCACCGGCCCGTCCTTCGCGATGTGGCGCGGGGCGCCCGCACCGTCCTGGCGGGCGCCCTGGACCATCGACGACACGATGGGGGAGCGGCTGTGGGCCGCCTCCGAACGGCTGACGGGGGTCGTCTACGAGCCGCTGCTGCCCTGACCCGGTTCTCCGCCCGGCTCAGCCGCGGAACGGCCCGCGCACCTCGTAGGTGATCCCGCCGGACGAACTCCCGCTCGTGCCGCGCTGGCTGGAGAAGTACAGCCGGGTGCCGTCCGGCGAGAACGCGGGGCCGGTGATCTCCGAGCCGGACTGCCCGTCGACACGGAGGAACGGGGCGATCACGTCGTCCGGCGTGATCACACAGATCTCCATGTTGCCGCCGTCCTCCGCGACGAACAGGTCGCCCGAGGGCGTGCCGGTGACGTTGTCGACACCGGTCAGCGGGGCGGTGCCCGAGGTCACCAAGGAATCGTCGTAAGCGAGTTCGAGGGTTCCGGCAGACGCGTTGTACTGCCAGACGCGGTTGTCGCCTTTGGTGGTGAACCAGCAGGTGTCGTCCGCGTAGTAGCAGCCCTCGCCGCCGTTGAAGCGCTTGGCGCCCGAGACCTGGTCGCGGGTCGCGGTGGCACCGGAGGGATCGGGGACCCGCGCCCAGGTCACCGGTCCGCTGGTGGCCGAGCCCGCCACCAGCACCTCCAGCGTGCCGGAGGACAGATCGCCCCAGACCGCCGGGCGGAAGCGGTAGAAGCAACCGTCGGTGACGTCCTCCGTCAGGTACACCACCTTGCGGACGGGGTCGGCCGCCGCCGCCTCGTGCTTGAAGCGGCCCATGGCGTCCCGCCGCACCGCCGCCTTCACGCCCCACGGGTCGGTCTCGTAGACGTAGCCGCGGTCCACCTCCTCGCAGGACAGCCAGGTGTTCCACGGGGTCCGGCCGCCCGCGCAGTTCTGCCGGGTGCCGGAGAGCACGCGGTACGCCGAGGTGACGGCCCCCGTGGACGAGAAGCGCACCGCGCTCGCGCCGCCGGAGGGGTTGACCTCCGAGTTGGAGACGTAGATCCAGCCGGAGCCGTCCGCGTAGCAGGCGCCACCGTCCGGTGCGCTGTGCCAGGTGTACGACGTGCCCGCGACCTTCTGGCCGGAACGGGCGATCACCCTGCCCGTGAAGCCGGCCGGCAGGCGCAGGCCGTTGGCGTCCGCCGAGCCGAGGGCCCCGTAGGGTCCGCTGCCGGGTTGTGCGGGGGCGGCGTACGCGGCGCTGCGCCACAGGGTTCCGCCGAGGGCGGCCGAGCCGCCGACGACGGCCGTGCGCAGGAGGGTGCGACGATCCACTGCTGCCTCCGGGTGTCATGGCCCTCCCGCCGGGCGGCGGCGGGAGCGTGCGCTCACGGACCCTACGGCGGCTTGGTTGACGGTCCATGGACAACTCATGACGGGCCGGCGGCGGGTGCGGGCGGACCGTCGGCTCAGGCGGTCTGGCCGCCGTCCACCACCAGGTCCGTGCCCACCACCGACGCCGCGTCGTCCGACGCCAGGTACAGCACGGCCGCCGCGACCTCCGCCACCGCCGACACCCGGCCGAGAGGCGTCTCCCCGCGCATCCGCTCGGCCCGCCCCGCCTCCGTCTCGCCCGGCCGCAGGGACATCGAGGTGGCGGTGGCGCCGGGGCTGACTGCGTTGATGCGGACGCCGTCCCCGACGTGGTCCAGGGCGGCGCCCCGGGTGAGGGCCGAGACGGCCGCCTTGGTCGCCGCGTAGGCCGCGGCGCCCGGGCTGCGCTTGTGCGCCCCGAAGGTGGAGGCGACGTTCACGATCGTGCCGCCGCCCGGCTGGGCGCGCATCTGCCGGACCTCCGCGCGCAGCGCGAGGAACACGCCGGTGACGTTGATGTCGAGCTGTGCGTGCCAGTCCTCGTCGGCCAGGTCGGCCAGGGGTGTCCCGCCGCGGAAGACGCCCGCGTTGTTCACCGCCACGTCGAGGGAGCCGAAGTGCTCCACGGCGGCGGCCACGAGGGCGTCCACGTCGGCCGGCCGGGTGACGTCGGCGGACACGGCCAGTGCCTTGCCGCCCGCCTCCTCGATCAGGGCGGCGGTCTCGTCGAGCGGCCCCCCGGCCCGCCCGGCGACGACGACGTGCGCGCCCTCGGCGGCGAGGGCGAGCGCGACGGCCCGGCCGATGCCGGAACCGGCGCCGGTGACGAGGGCCGTCCTGCCGGTGAAGCGCTGGGTGGTCATGGAACTCCCCTTCTCCTGACCGCGGTGCCGCGGGGCCGCGGCGCCGCTTTTCTTGACCGATCGTTTCAGTATGAGGACCGGAAAACACCCCTCCGAGAGGGGTGCACCGGCGTCTCAGTCGAGCAGGGCGAGGGCCTGTTCCGCCGCGTCCCGCACCCTGGCCGGGTCCGGCGAGGCCTTCCCGACCACCCGCATGCCCTGGAGCAGGACCAGCAGCATCCGGGCGAGGGCCTGCGGGTCGCGCCCGGCGGGCAGTTCGCCCTCGGCGCGGGCCCGGGCCAGCGCCGCGTGCAGCACGGTCTCCAGCTGGTCCCAGTTGCGCTCGACGCTCCGGGCCGCGTCCGCGTCGTGCGGGGCCAGCTCGGCGGCGGTGTTGGTGACGAAACAGCCGTGCAGGCGCTGGTCGTCGGCGGTCGACTCGGCGGCGTAGCGCCGCACCAGGGACCGCACGCCGGGCAGGGCCGGGCCCGGCCGGGACAGGTCCCGCAGCAGGTCCGGAAGCAGCCCCTGCTCGTAGCGCGCCAGCGCCTTCAGGTACAGCTCGCGCTTGCTGCCGAAGGTCGCGTAGATGCTGGCGCGCCCGACGCCGAGGTGCTCGACGAGGTCGGACATCGACGTCGCCTCGTAGCCGCGCCGCCAGAACAGCTCCAGGGCTGCCCGCAGCGCGGCGTCCGGATCGAACTCCTTGGTCCTGGCCACGTCCCGTAGCCTAGACAGCTCTGGAACGATCGGTCAATAAAGGTAGGTCGGGAGACGGGGGGTCAGGCGGCCTCCACGGCCTGCACGGGATACGTCTCCACCCGCATCGTCTCGTCGTCCAGGCATGCGCCGGTCGCGAGGTCGAAGCGCTGCTTGAGCAGCGGGGAGGCGACGAACGGGCGGCCCCGGTGGGTGCCGGTCAGCCCGCGGGAGAGGACCGCGGCGCCGGTGAACGGGTCCCGGTTGTCGATGGCGTACAGCTCGCCGTCCCGGTCCCGGAACAGGGCCACCTGGCCGCCGTCCGGCAGCAGGGCCGCCACGCCGCGGCCCGGGAGCAGGGCGCCGAGGTCGCAGGCCGTGAACCAGTCGTCGGTCAGCCGGAGCCGGACCTTCAGGTCGGTCGTCCGGGGCGCCAGGGGTTCGGGTGCCAGGGTCATCGCCGGGTGCTTCCTTCCAGGAGGTCGTCTTCCGAGGGGCGCCGCAGGCCGATGTTCAGCAGCGGCAGGTCGGGCTTCATCTGGTCGCGCTCGGGGACGAAGCCCACGACCGGGTCGGGGGTGTCGGGCGCGTTCACGAAGGACACGAACCGGGCCAGCTTCTCCGGGTCGTTGACGGTCTCGGCCCACTCGTCCCGGTAGTGCGAGACGTGGGCCCGCATCAGCGACTCCAGCTCGTCGCAGATGCCGAGCGAGTCGTGCACGACCACGTCCCGTACGTGGTCCAGGCCGCCGGGGAGGCGCTCCAGCCAGGTGGAGGTGCGCTCCAGCTTGTCGGCGGTGCGGATGTAGAACATCAGGAACCGGTCGATCAGGCGGACCAGTTCGGCGTCCGAGAGGTCCTGCGCGAGGAGGTCGGCGTGGCGCGGGGTGGCGCCGCCGTTGCCGCCGACGTACAGGTTCCAGCCGTTGGAGGTGGCGATCACGCCGAAGTCCTTGGACTGGGCCTCGGCGCACTCCCGGGCGCAGCCGGAGACCGCCGACTTGAGCTTGTGCGGGGACCGCAGGCCCCGGTAGCGCAGCTCCAGGTCGATCGCCATGCGCACCGAGTCCTGGACGCCGTAGCGGCACCAGGTCTGCCCCACGCAGGACTTCACCGTGCGCAGCGACTTCCCGTACGCGTGCCCCGACTCGAAGCCGGCGTCCACCAGACGGGCCCAGATCAGCGGCAGCTGCTCGACGCGGGCGCCGAACATGTCGATGCGCTGGCCGCCGGTGATCTTCGTGTAGAGCCCGAAGTCCCGGGCGATCTCACCGATGACGATCAGCTTCTCCGGCGCGATCTCACCGCCGGGGATGCGCGGGACGACGGAGTAGGAGCCGTTGCGCTGGAGGTTGGCCAGGAAGTGGTCGTTGGTGTCCTGCAGCGCGGCCTGCTCGCCCTCCAGGACGTAGCCGCTCGCGCCGATCGCCGGTGCCAGCGAGGCGATGATCGAACCGACCGCCGGCTTGCACACCTCGCAGCCCTCACCGCCCCGCGCGCCCTCCCGGCCGTACCGGTCGAGCAGCTCCCGGTAGGAGGTGATCCGCAGGGCGCGGACGATCTCGTACAGCTCCTCGCGGGTCTGCACGAAGCAGCCGCACAGTCCCTTGTCGACCTCGACGCCGCTCGCCTCCAGCTCGGCGGTGACGAGTTGGCCGAGCACCTTGACGCAGGAGCCGCAGCCGGTGCCGGCCCTGGTGCACTTCTTCACCTCGGGCACGGTCGTGCAGGAGTGCTCCGTCACCGCGCCGCGGACGGTGCCCTTGGTGACGTTGTGGCAGGAGCAGATCACCGCGTCGTCGGGCAGCGCGGCCGGGCCCAGCTGGGCCGGGGCGCCGGCGCCGGCGGGCAGCACCAGGGACTCGGGGGAGACGGGCGGGACCGAGCCGGTGAAGGCGCGCAGGGTGCCGTACGCCTCCGCGTCGCCGACCAGGATGCCGCCGAGCAGGGTGCCGTCGCGGCCGACGACCAGCTTCTTGTACAGGCCGGCGCGGGAGTCGGAGTACACGACGTCCAGACAGTCCTCGGCGGTGCCGTGCGCGTCGCCGAAGGACGCCACGTCCACGCCGAGCAGCTTCAGCTTGGTGGACAGGTCGGCACCGGTGAAGGACGCCTCCCGGGCCGCGATGGTCGCGGCGGCCGTCTCGGCCTGCTCGTACCCGGGCGCCACCAGCCCGTAGACCCGGCCGTCGGCGGCCAGCGCGCACTCGCCGATCGCGAAGACGTGCGGGTCGGTGACGGTGCGGCACTGCTCGTCGACGCTGATGCCGCCGCGCTCGCCGACCGCGAGGCCGCAGTCCCGGGCCAGCTGGTCGCGGGGCCGCACCCCGGCGCTGAACACCACCAGTTCGGTGGCGAGTTCGGAGCCGTCGGACAGCTTCATGCCGGTGACGGCGCCGTCGTCGCCGGTGACGATCTCCTGGGTGCCGACGCCCGTGTGGACGGACAGGCCCATCTCCTCGATGGTGCGCAGCAGCGCCGCGCCGCCGCCCTCGTCGACCTGCACCGGCATCAGGCGGGGCGCGAACTCCACGATGTGCGAGGTGAGTCCGAGTCCCTTGAGCGCCCCGGCCGCCTCCAGGCCGAGCAGCCCGCCGCCGACCACGGCCCCGGTCGTCACCTTCCTCGCGTACTCCTCGATGGCCAGCAGGTCCTCGATCGTCCGGTAGACGAAGCAGCCCTCGGCGTCCTTGCCGGGCACCGGCGGGACGAACGGGTAGGAGCCGGTGGCCAGGACGAGGACGTCGTACCCGAGGACGAGCCCCGAGCGGGCGGTCACCTCGCGCGCCTCCCGGTCGACGGACTCGGCCGGGTCGCCGACGCGCAGCTCGATGCCGTGCTCCTCGATGAAGGCCATGTCGGTCATCGACAGGTCCTCGGGGGTCTTCCCCGAGAAGTACGAGGTGAGCTGGACGCGGTCGTAGGCGGGGCGCGGCTCCTCGCACAGGACGACCACGCGGTGCGTGCCGGTCAGGCCGCGCTCGGCGAGGGCCTCCAGGAAGCGCTGGCCGACCATGCCGTGGCCGACAAGCACGATCGTCGGGGGGTTCCCCGGGGTGGCGGTCATCAGGAGCCTCCGTCATGGGTGAGCAGGTGGAGCAGGGGGCCGCCGTCGGAGGGGAGCGGCTCTGCTCCCTCCCAGGCGCGCGCCAGCGCGCCGACGGTGCCGAGTTCGCCGACCAGGACCCCGCCGACCAGCCGGTCGTCGCGGACGACGACCTTGCGGTAGGTGCCCCGGGTGGCGTCCGCGAGCTGCACGACGTCGTCGCCGGGGCGGGGATCGGTCTCGCCGAACGCGGCGAGGTCGAAGGGGGTGCCCGGCCCGTCGAAGGGGCCGCCGGACCCCGGGGTCGAGGGCCCCGGAGATCCGGACCCGGCGAGGGTGAGCCGGGTCAGGGAGCGGGTGCCGAAGTAGTGCCGGGGAGCGGTGCCGTCCGACGCGAGCAGCCCGGCCAGCACGCCGGCCTGCTCCAGGGCGGGCGCGGCCAGCCCGTACACGCGTCCCGCGTGCTCGGCGCAGTCGCCGACGGCACGGATGTGCGGGTCCGAGGTGCGCAGCTCGTCGTCGACGAGGACGCCCTTGCCGACGTCGAGCCCCGCCTCCCGGGCCAGCCCGGTCCTCGGCCGGACCCCGCAGGCGAGCACGACGAGGTCGGCGCCGAGGGCGTAGCCGTCGCCCATCTCCACGGAGCGCACCGCCCCGCCGACACTGCGCACGTCCCGCACCCGGCACTCGGTGTGCACCTCGACGCCGAGTCCCTCCAGGTGGCGCCGCACGAGCGCGGAGGCCGCCGGGTCGAGCTGCCGCTCCATCAGCCGTTCGGACTGCTGGGCCAGGACGACCTGCGCGCCGCGCACGGCCAGCGCACGGGCGGCGGACACCCCGAGGAGCCCGCCCCCGATCACCACGGCCCGCGCCCCGGGCCGTACCGCCTTCGACAACCCGAGGCAGTCGTCCATGGTCCGGAACGCGTGCACGCCCTCGGGCAGCTCGTGGTCCGGGGTGAACAGACCGCGCAGGGGCGGCAGCACGGCGTTGGAGCCGGTGGCCAGGACCAGCGTGTCGTACGCGATCACGGACCCGTCGGCGCACCGCACGGTCCGCCCGGCCCGGTCGATGCCGGTGACCCGGCCGCGCAGCAGCCCGGCGGGGGCCGGGAGGGCGATCACTTCGGGGCTGTACCGTCCGGCCAGCACCTCCGCGAGCAGCACCCGGTTGTACGGGCGGTGCTCCTCGTCGCCGACCAGCAGCGCGGGCGTGCCCAGCTCACCGAGCCGCCGGGCGAGCGTCACGCCCGCCAGTCCGGCGCCGATCACCACCACACGCGTTTTCGAGGTCATGGCATCGAGAGTGCGGGGCGGGTGTTACCCGGCCGCATCCCTTCTGTTTCCCACGGGGAACGCTGCCCTCAGCGGGCGCGGGCGGCCCGTGTGAGGGCCCCGGGAGCCCGCGCCGCCCGCCTGCCGCGATCCCGGCGCGGGCCTGCCGTCACCCCGGCGCGGACCTGCCGTCACCCCGGCGCGGGCCTGCCGCGGTCCCGGCGCGGGCCTGCCGTCACCCCGCCGCGGACCTGCCGTCACCCCGCCGCGAAGCTCAGAAGTCCCTCATCTCGATGGACGCCACATCCATCCCGTCCCTAGGGTCACGATCATGCCCGACATATCGCTGACCACCGTCGTCCTGCTGTGCCTCGCCGCGCTCGCGGCCGGCTGGATCGACGCCGTGGTCGGCGGCGGCGGCCTGCTGCTCCTGCCCGCACTGCTGCTCGGCCTGCCCTCCGGCACCCCGGCCGCGCACGCGCTGGGCACCAACAAGGCGGTCGCCATCGTCGGCACCACGGGCGCGGCGGTGACCTACGCCCGCAAGGCCCCGGTCGACGTGCGCACCGCCGTACGCATCGGTCTGGCGGCGCTGGCCGGATCGTCGGGCGGGGCGTTCTTCGCGGCGGGGATGAGCACGGAGGTCCTCAAGCCCGTCATCATGGTCGTCCTCCTGGCGGTCGCGGCCTTCGTCATCCTGCGCCCCGCCTTCGGCACCGCGCCGGCCACCGGCCCGGCCACCCGCCGCCGGGTTCTCGCGGCGATCGGCCTCGCGGGTCTCGGCATCGGCTTCTACGACGGCCTCGTCGGCCCCGGCACCGGCACCTTCCTGGTCCTGGCCCTCACGGCCCTGCTCCACCTGGACCTGGTGACGGCGTCGGCCACCGCCAAGATCGTCAACTGCTGCACCAACGCGGGCGCCCTCGCCACCTTCGCCTGGCAGGGCGCGGTGCTGTGGCAGCTGGCCGTCCTGATGGCCGTCTTCAACCTGGCCGGCGGCATGTTCGGCGCCCACACGGCCCTCAAGAAGGGCAGCGGATTCGTCCGCGTCGTCCTGCTGACGGTGGTCTTCGCCCTGGTGGCGAACCTGGCGTACGAACAGTGGGTGGCCTAGGGGGTGTCGTTCGGCTCCGGCCGGCTCCGGCCGGCGGTCCCTGTCGGCGACCGCGGCAGGATCCAAACGACACCCCCTGGCCGCGGGCCCGGCCCCGGAGTGCGCCGGGGACCGGGGATCCGCCGGGGACCGCGGACTCGCCGGGGACCGGCTCGCGGCGGGATCAGGACCGGACGATGCGGCGCACGTTGTCGATGTCGCCGCAGCCGTCCTTGAGCAGGCGCTCGCGTTCCTCCCAGAAGGCCGCGCCCAGCTCCTCCCGCCGCTCGGCGGCGACGTTCTCGCGCGCCCCGTTGAGGATGGTGCGCTCCTCCTCGTCGGCGTGGTGGGTGACGGCCTCCACCAGCTCCTCCAGCTTCGAGTCCCACTCCTCGGAGCCGACCTCCTCGACCTCCAGGAGGGCGAGCAGCGCCTCGTTGCCCTCCTCGTGCTCGTGCTCGCCGTGCTCGACCTCGTCGTCGTCGATGTTCTTGTACCGCTTGAGCGCCGGGTAGACCTTGGCCTCCTCGGCCTCCGCGTGCGCGATCAGCAGGTCGGCGAACTCCCGCAGGGCGGCCGCGCGGTCGGCCTCGACGCTGCGCATCAGACGGAAGAGGTCCTCCATCTTCCGGTGGTCCCGGAGGATGAGTTCGACAACGTCCCGGGTTTCGGCCATGACTGGACACCGTTCTCTCATGAAGTCGACGTGCGAGCACCGGATACCCCGAACCGCCCCGTCGCAACGGCCCCGGACGTGGGAAAGCCGTGCGGTTCCCGGACCGGCGGGTCGCCGTCGTCCCCCGCCTCCGGGACGAGCCCCCTTCCCGCGCCGCAGGTCCAGCAGCTCCACCGCGCCGGTCGTCCCCTCCTCCCCGTGCCCCTCGGCCAGCCGGCGCCCGGCAGCTCCGTGTACGGCGCCGGCAGCTCGGCGCTCACCCCCTGTTCCTCGGCGGTGCGCAGCAGGGTCGGGTCGCCGGCCACCTGCATCGCGAGGCCGGAGACTGCGCCGGGAGCTGCCCGGCGTGACCGAGAAGTGCTCGCCGCGCTGCTGCGGGAGCCGGAGGCCGACGGCATCGTGCACCGCGAGGTGTACGACGAGGTGCCGCCGCGTGTCGAGTACTCGCTCACCGCCCGGGGCGTCGCCCTCGACGAGGCGCCGGCGCCGCTCGGGGCCTGGGGGAGGGCCGACGTGCCGGCCGGCTCAGCGGCTGCCCGTCAGGTGAGCGAAGACGACCACGTTGCCCTGGTAGCCGGTACCGCGTGAGTAGGGGCCGCCGCAGGTGATGACGCGCAGCTCGGGGCGGTCGGCGGCGCCGTAGACCTTCTCGTCGGGGAAGGCGTCGGCGGCGTACACCTCCACCGCGTCCACCGTGAACACCGCGACGCCCCCGTCCCGGCGGTCGACCTCGATCTCCGCGCCCTTCTCCAGGGCGCCGAGGCGGTAGAAGACGGCGGGGCCCTCGGCGTTGTCGACGTGGCCCGCCACGACCGCGGTGCCCGTCTCGCCGGGGGTGGTGCCGGCCTCGTACCAGCCGGCCAGGTTCTTCCTGTCCGCGGGCGGCACGTCCAGGCTGCCCGCCCCGGTCAGTCCCAGGCCCGTCAGCGGGGCGTCCACGCCGATCGCGGGGATGCGGACGCGGTCGGGCGGGGACGGCGGCATCGCGGGGGCCGCGGCACCCCGGTCGGTGCCTGCGGTGCGGGCCTGCGCGGCCGACGGCTGGGGCGGGGCGTCGGTGCGGGCGCCGCCGAGCAGCAGCCACGCCCCGGAGCCGAGAGCGACCGCGGTGACCGCGGCTATCGCGGTGTCCTTGACCCTGCGCATGACGTCCCTCTTCCTCGGGTCCTGAAAGGCCCCCCGCCCCCTCCGGGCCGCGAGGGGCGTCGGACCCGGAGGGGGCGGGGAAGTGCGGTACCGGCGGACGGGCAGCGGAGGGTGCCCGTCAGATCCCGTCGCCTCTCGCCCGGCGATGCAGGAGCCAGGTACCGCCCGCGGCGGCGACGGCGAGAGCCGCCACGCCGGCCGCGGTCTGCACGGGGTCGGGGCCGAGAGCGCCGCCGACCCCCGTCTTCACGCTTCCTCTGGGGTACACCCGCCCGGTGGCCGACGTCAGCGTGACCACCAGGTCACCCGTCACCCGCCGTTCGTCGCCCGCACAGGTCGCGACGATCTCGTACGTCCCCGGCTGCGCGCTCGGCGGCACCTCGAAGCGGCCGGTCGTCTCGCCGTCGCCGGTGTCCGGCGCCAGCGGGAACGTGCCCGCGCCGACCGCGCCCGCGTCTCCCGCCGCCGCGCCGCCCGCCCCGCACGCCGCCGTCACGACGGCCTGTTCACCCGGCACGACCGAGGACGGATACACCGTCAGACCACCGGTGGCGACGGCTTCCTCGGCGTACACCGGGACCGCGGTGGTCAGACCGACGGCCGCGACGGCGAGCGCGGTACCGGTCAGCAGGCGGGCGGTACGTCGCATCGGTGCTGCTCCTTTGAGCTGTTCGGTGGCCCGGCCCTACCGAGGAAATCGGCCCCGCGCCCGGCCCGCTCCCCGAGCGGGTGTGAACGGGTGACGGTGCGTCCGAACGGGCCCGGCGGCGGCCCGGCTTGACCTCAAGCAAGATTGAGGTACCAGGGTCTCCGGCATGGACACCACGACCGCGCCCCTGCGCGTGACCCTGCTCGTCGGCAGCAACCGCCACGGCCGCTTCGGCACCGTCGTCGCCGACTGGCTCCTGGACCACCTCCACGACCGCGACGACCTCGTCCCCGAGGTGGTGGACGTCGCCGCGACCGACCTGCCCACGACCTTCGCCCCGACGCCGGAGGCGACCGCCGCGCTGGCGGAGACCACCCCGAAACTGGCGGGCGCGGACGCGTTCGTCGTGCTGACCCCCGAGTACAACCACTCGTTCCCGGCGGGGCTGAAGAACGTCATCGACTGGCACTTCGGCGAGTGGCGGGCCAAGCCCGTCGGCCTGGTCTCCTACGGCGGCCTGGCAGGCGGCCTGCGCGCCGCGGAGCACCTGCGCCAGGTCTTCGCCGAACTGCACGCCGTCACCGTCCGGGACACCGTCTCCTTCCACAACGCGGGCGCGGCCTTCGACGACGAGGGCAGGCTCACGGACCCGTCCGGCCCGGACGCGGCGGCCAGGACGATGCTCGACCAGCTGGTGTGGTGGGGGCGTGCCCTGCGGGAGGCGAAGGAGAGGCGGCCGTACGGCGGCTCGTGAGGCATAGGGGCTTCCTATGGCTCCTGCTGCAATTCCGTCTTTGCCTCCGGTCATTTCCCGGATCTACCGTGAGTGCGTCGTCACGAGATTCCGGAAAGGCCAGTGGAATGACCACGAACGAAAACGCGTCGGGAAACAGGGAACTCGCGGGAAAGCGCGCCCTCGTCACGGGCGGCACGCGTGGAATCGGAGCGGCCGTGGTGCGTCGGCTCCTGGAGGCCGGCGCCGAGGTGATCACCACCGCCAGGTCGGCCACGGGCACGGCGCCGGACGGTGCCGCCTTCGTGCGGGCGGACGTACGGACCCGGGCCGGGGCGGAGGCGCTCGCCACGGCCGCGCAGGAACTGCTCGGCGGGGTGGACGTCCTGGTCCACAACGCGGGCGGGGCGCGGCCGCACCGGGACGGCCTGGCCATCCCCGACGACGAGTGGCGGGACGCGCTGGACCTGAACCTCCTCGCGGCGGTCCGGCTCGACGCGCTGCTGGCGCCGGGCATGCGGGGACGCGGCTCGGGGGCGATCGTGCACGTCTCGTCGGCGGCGGTCGTCCCCCCGGTGCCCCCGTTCCTGCACTACCAGGCGGCCAAGGCGGCGCTGGAGACCTACAGCAGGGGGCTGGCCTCGGCGCTGGCGCCCTCGGGTGTGCGGGTCAACACGGTGAGCCCCGGCCGGACCGCCACCCCGGGCGGCGAGGAGACCCGGGAGCACTGGGCGGGCCTGGACGCCGGGGCGGGGCCGGTGGCCGCCCCGCCGCTGGGCCGCGACGGCCGGCCCGAGGACGTGGCCGAGGCGGTGCTGTTCCTCGTGTCCGGCCGGGCGGGCTGGGTGACCGGGACCAACCTCGTCGTGGACGGCGGGGAATTTCCCAGGGGATGACGTCCGCGACGCATGGCGCGGAATTCGGAATTCTCGAACGGTGAGGAGGCCGGAAATGCGGCGAGCGGAAGAAATGCGGCCAGGGAGGTCGGAATACGGCCAGGGGACAGGAAATGGCGGTGGTAAGTGAAAGGGAGTACCCGGGGATGCGTGCGTACAGCGGCAGGACCGCCGTGATCACGGGCGGCGGCAGCGGCGTCGATTTCGCGACGGCGAGGACTCCGGTGGACGGCGGGGCCCGCGTGGTGATCACCGGGCGTTCCCGGGCCACGCTCGACGCGGCCCGCGAGCGGCTCGGCGCGAACGCGGTGGCGGTGCGGGGCGACGTGGCGTCGCTGACCGACCTGGACACCCTGGCCGACCGGGCCGCCGCTTTCCTCGCCTTCGAGGCCACCTACCCGACCGGTGCCGAGCTGGTCGCGGACGGCGGCGCCACCCAGCTCTGAGCGGACCTGTACCAGGTCTCCTGGCGCAGGAACTCAAGGAGAGCCGTCTCGGCCGGGCCCGCGCCGGGCCGGACGGCGGCCACCACGGGCTGGGAGACGGCCGGGGACACCGGGCGCACGAGGTGCTCGTGACCGGGAGGCACCGCGGAGGCCGGAACGAACGTCACTCCGAGGCCGTGGGCGGCCCAGCGCACCGCCGTCGCCGTCTGCGAGACGCGGGCGACCGTGGTCGGGGCGAGCCCGTTGTCCCGCAGGACGTCCACCAGTGCGCCGTCGAGCGCGCTGGCGGGATCGAACCGCACCCACGGCTCCCGCTCCAGCTCCCGCAGCCCGACGCGGTCCGCGGCGAGCAGCGGGTGCCCGGCGGCCAGCACCACGACGAACTCCTCGTCGCCGAGGTGGTGGCCGTCGTACAGGCCCTCCTCGCACGGCCCCGCCATGAGGGCGAGGTCCAGCACGCCCCCGCGGGCCAGCCGTTCCAGCTCGGTCGGGTTCGGTTCCTCGAAGACGGTGACCTCCAGGCGCGGGAAGCGGTGGCGCAGCGCGCTCAGGGCGCCCGGCAGCTGCCGCGTGCCCAGGCCCATCTGCACGGCGACCACCAGCTCGCCGGTCAGCTCACCGGCACCGGCCCGCGCCGTCGCCCGCGCCCGGCGCGCCGCGTTCACCGCGACCTCCGCCTCCCGCAGGAAGGCCCGGCCGGCCACGGTGGGCACGAGACCGGTCGGCGTGCGGGAGAACAGCTCCACGCCGAGGTCCCGCTCCAGACCGCGGATCTGCTGGGACACCGAGGGCTGGGCGACGCGCAGCGCCTCCGCCGCCGCCGTGACCGAGCCCTGCTCGGCGACGGCCAGGGCGTACTCGAACTGACGCAGGCTCATCGGCTCAGGTCCCCTCGCTGCGGCGGACCGCGGGCCGTGACCGGGCCCGCGGTCCGCACCGTGGTGGTCTTCCGCCAGCGTAGGCGAGCCCGGCCGCCTCCGGCCGGGGCCGCCGTCAGCCCACGTCCACCGCGCTCCAGGCCGCGCCGACCGCGGCGTACTCGGCGCTGTCGGTGCCGTACAGGTCGCCGGCCGCTTCCAGGGTGGCGGTGCGGGCGCCCGCGTAGTCCGTCGACGAGGTCATGTGGACCGTCAGGGCCCGGTACCAGATGGCACCGAGCTTGTCCCGGCCGATCCCGGCGACCGTGGAGCCGTCGCAGGTGGGGGAGGAGTAGGCCACGCCGCCCACGGTCCGCGCGCCGCTGCCCTCGGCCAGCAGGTAGGCGAAGTGGTTGGCGACGCCGGAGGAGTAGTGGACGTCCAGGTCGCCCAGCGAGGTGTCCCAGCAGTCGGCCGAACTGCCGTCCCTGCTGGGCCTGTCCATGTACCGCAGCGCCTCGCGGCCGAAGCCGTCGCGCACCACCTTCTCGCCGATCAGGTAGTCCCCGGGGTCGGCGGAGTTGTCCGCGTGCCATTCCACGAGCGTGCCGAAGATGTCGGAGGTCGCCTCGTTCAGGCCGCCGGACTCCCCCGAGTACGTCAGCGCCGCCGTCTTCGACGTCACCCCGTGCGACATCTCGTGCCCGGCGACGTCCAGCGAGACCAGCGGCCCCATGGTCGTCCCGTCACCGTCCCCGTACGTCATGCAGAAACAGGTGTCGTCCCAGAAGGCGTTGTTGTACCGGGTGCCGTAGTGCACGCGGTTGTACGAGCCCTTGCCGTCGCCCGCGATGCCGTCGCGCCCGTGGACGTCCCGGTAGTAGTCCCAGGTGGCGTCCGTGCCGTACTGCGCGTCCACCGCGGCCGAGGCGCGGTCGTCCGGGGCGCCCGTGCCCCAGTGGTTGTCGGCGTCGGTGTACAGCGTCGCGGGCGCCCGCACCAGGCAGACGGTGAGGATGCACAGGTCCGTTTTGTTGGCCGCGTCGCCGGTGTACGTGCCGCCGCGCGTCGCGTCCTCGAGCCGGTACGAGGACCCGGACCGCGTCGTCTCCAGCGGCACCGTGCCCCCGTACAGCGACGCCCCGTCGCCGGACGCCGACTCGACGGTGTCCCAGGCGTCGATGCGCGCGCCCGTGCCCGCGTCGGTCAGGACGGTGCGGGCGACCGGGTTGCCGAGGGAGTCGAGCGCCGCCGCGTCGGTCCGCCAGGCCAGCTTCGGGGCGCCGTGCAGGGCGTCGACGACCAGCTCCGGCTCGGTGGTGAGCCGCTTCAGCAGCTCGCCCGGGTTGGCGGCGCGCAGCGCGCTCGCGGCCAGGTCGGCGGCCTCGGGGGCCGGCAGCTCCGGGGTGACGCCGGGCAGGGTTATGAGCGTCCCGGTCGCGCGGTCGGCGTCGCGGAAGGCGCCGTCGGGAGCGAGGTGGACGACGAAGTCACCGCCCAGGACGGGGAGTCCGCGGTAGGTGCGGTCGTAGCGGACGTGCTGGGTGCCGTCCTCGTCGACGACGACGTCGCGGACCTCGGTGTCCTGCGCGTCCGTCAGGCCCAGCGCGTCGGCGTGCTCCAGCAGGGCCGCCGCGGCGTGGTCCAGGGCGGCGGCGCGGGTCGGGCGGTCGGCGGCCGTGGCGCCGGGGGCGAGGGCGGCGACCAGGAGGGTCGCGGTGGTGGCGGCGGTACCGGCCATGGCGAGACGGGAACCTCTGACGTGCCGTATTCGGCTCATCGGACACCTTCGGGGCGTGTGGGGGTGGAGGGGCGCGTGGGGGTGGAGGTGGGGCGCTGACGTCGACTCAGGTTCAAGGTCCCTGGCCTGTCATGTCCATAGCCGTCCCGTGAAGATCACGGGAGTCATGGGGGGAGAGGATGACCCTCCGTGGACACCGCGCGACGCCGGTTCCCCGCCCACGGCCCGCCGCACCCCGGCGGCCGACGGCACGACGTCCCGCCGCGCGGTCGTCTCCGCGCGGTCGTCTCCGCGCCGGCGGCCCCGCCCGGTCGGCCCCGTGCGGCCGGACCCGTCCGTGCGGCCGGCCCCGCCCCGTCCGGGCCGGGACCGCGCACCACGAGGAGCCGGGCCGCCCCTGCGCCGAGACGGCACCCGAGGTGGCCGTGAGGGGCGGCAGGTCGCCCCCCCCGGTGGTGGAGGTACGGCTCAGGCCGCGCGACCGCCGCGTCCGGGGCGGGAACCGGCCGGGGTGACGGCTACCGCACCGGCTCCACCCGCACCGCGCACACCTTGAACTCCGGCATCCGCGAGGTCGGGTCGAGCGCCGGGTTGGTCAGGGTGTTGGCGCGGCCCTCGCCCGGCCAGTGGAAGGGCATGAACACCGTGTCGGGCCGGATGCCGGTGGTGATGCGGGCCGGTGCCACCGCCCGCCCCCGCCGGGACACCACCGCCAGCGGGTCGCCCTCGGCCGCCCCCAGCCGCGCCGCCAGCCGCGGGTGCAGCTCCACGAAGGGGCCCGGCGCGGCGGCGTTCAGCTCCGCCACCCGCCGGGTCTGGGCCCCGGACTGGTACTGCGCCACGACCCGGCCCGTGGTCAGCAGCACGGGGTACTCCTCGTCCGGCTCCTCGGCACTCGGCCGGTGCGTGACGGGCACGAAGCGGGCCCGTCCGTCGTCGGTGGCGAAGCGGTCGAGGAAGAGGCGCGGGGTGCCCGGATGGGGCACGGGCGCGTCGTCCGCGGTCGCCGGGCTGCCCGGGTGGGGCGGCGTGGCGTGGTGCGCGGGCGCCAAGAGGCCCGGGCCGGGCCGGGTGGCGTCGTGCGCCGGCGCCGGGCACGGCCAGAACACGCCGTTCTCCTCGGTCAGCCGCCGGTAGTCGATCCCGGAGTAGTCCGCCGGGCCGCCCGCGCTCGCCCGCCGCAGCTCCTCGAAGACCTCCTCGGGCTCGACCGGGAACCCCTTCTCCACACCGAGCCGCCCGGCCAGGGCGTGCAGCACCTCCAGGTCCCCGCGCACCCCCTCCGGCGGCGTGATCGCCCGCCGCCGCAGCAGCACCCGCCCCTCCAGGCTGGTCGTGGTCCCCGTCTCCTCCGCCCACTGCGTCACCGGCAGCACGACGTCCGCGAGTTCCGCCGTCTCGGAGAGCACCACGTCGCACACGGCGAGGAAGTCCAGCGACCGCAGCCGCCCCTCGACGTGCGCGGCACGCGGCGCCGACACCACCGGATTGGAGCCCATCACCAGCAGCGACCTGACGTCCGTGCCCAGCGCGTCCAGCAGTTCGTACGCGCTGCGCCCCGGCCCCGGCAGCGTGTCGGGGTCCACGCCCCACACCTCGGCGACGTGCCGCCGCGCCGCCGGGTCGGTCAGCTTGCGGTAGCCCGGCAACTGGTCGGCCTTCTGCCCGTGTTCCCGCCCGCCCTGCCCGTTGCCCTGCCCGGTCAGGCAGCCGTACCCGGACCGGGGCCGCCCGGCCCGGCCGGTCGCCAGGCACAGGTTGATCCACGCACCCACCGTGTCCGTGCCCTTGGCCTGCTGCTCCGGCCCGCGCGCGGTCAGCACCATCGCCGCCTCGGGCGCGCAGAACAGCCGCACCGCCTCCCGCAGTTCGGGCACCGGTACGCCGGTGATGCGCTCCACGTACTCCGGCCAGTGCGCCATCGCCGCCGCCCGCGCCTCCTCCCAGCCGGACGTGCGCTCCTCGACGTACGCCTCGTCGACCCGGTCCTCGGCGACGACCAGGTGCAGCATGCCCAGCGCGAGCGCGAGGTCGGTCCCCGGCCGGGGCGCGAGGTGCAGGTCGGCCTGCTCGGCGGTCTTCGTGCGGCGCGGGTCGACGACGATCAGCGTGCCGCCGTTCTCCCGCAGCTCGGTGAAGTAGCGCAGGGACGGCGGCATCGTCTCCGCCGGGTTCGATCCGACGAGGATCACGCACCCGGTCCTCGGGATGTCCTCCAGCGGGAACGGCAGCCCCCGGTCGAGCCCGAAGGCCCGCGTCCCGGCCGCCGCCGCCGACGACATGCAGAACCGCCCGTTGTAGTCGATCTGCGAGGTGCCCAGCACCACCCGGGCGAACTTCCCCAGCGCGTACGCCTTCTCGTTGGTCAGCCCGCCCCCGCCGAACACCCCGAGCGCGTCCGCCCCGTACCGCGCCCGCGTGCGCTCCAGGTTCCCGGCGATCCGGTCCAGCGCCTCGTCCCACCCGGCCGGGACCAGCGCGCCGTCCCCGGACCGCACCAGCGGCGAGGTCAGCCGCGCCCCCGGCGCGAGCACCTCCGGCGCCGTACGCCCCTTGCCGCACAGCGCACCCCGGTTCACCGGGAAGTCCGCGCGCTCGGACACCTCGACGGTCCCGCCCCGGACGGGCGTCAGGTTCATCCCGCACTGCAGGGCGCAGTACGGGCAGTGCGTGGGGACGGGCGTGGCGCTGCGCGCCGCGGCGGTGGTGTCCGTGCCGGTGTTCTGCATGCCGCCCAGCCTGCGGCTTCCGTGTTACGCGACCGGGCGGCGCTCTGTTACGCCGCCGGGACGGCGACCTCCCCGCCGCGGCGGGACCGGCGTGAGGACCGCCTCACGGCGCGGCGGCGAGCGCCCGCTCCACCCCCGGCTCCTTCGGCCCGAGGAAGTGCGGGTCCGGTTCGAAGACCGCGTCCAGCGCCGCCTTGCCCGCCGCGAGGACCTCCCGCGCGCCGCCGTAGTACCAGGTGGCGTCGTGCCGGTCGTCGACCCCGACGCCGTACGACGCCACCCCCGCCTCCTGGCACAGCGCCACCGCCCGCCGGATGTGGAAGCCCTGGCTGATCAGCACGGCACGGTCGACCCCGAAGATCTTCTTGGCGCGGACGCACGAGTCCCAGGTGTCGAAGCCCGCGTGGTCGCCGACGATCCGCCGGTCGGGCACGCCGTGGCGGACCAGGTAGGCGCGCATGGCGTCCGGCTCGTCGTACTCCTCGCGGCTGTTGTCCCCGGTCACCAGCACCACCTCGATCCGCCCCGCCCGGTACAGGCCGGCCGCCGCGTCCAGCCGGTGCGCGAGGTACGGCGACGGCTCCCCGTCCCACAGCCCCGCGCCGAAGACCACCGCGACCCGGGTGTGCGGCACGTCGGCGACGGTACGCAGCCGGTCGTCCGTCACGACCCGCATCCACGCGCTCGGCAGCAGCACCAGCACGCACCCGGCCACGACCAGCCGGATCAGCCGCCGCCGCCCCTTCCGGGTGCGCGGAAGGCGCGGTACGCGAGGTCTCCAGCGGCGCATCGGTGTCGGTCCCCTCCCGGTCGTCTCCTGCTCCCAGGGACGTCGGGGGGCGCCGTCCGGTTCGCCGGCCGCTCACACGGAGCGCCCGGCGCCGTGTGAACCGAAGGAAAACCCCTGTGACACCCGCGCAACGGGAAGGCAACGTCCGGCGGGCACCCTCGACGCATGACGGCGACGACACCGACGCTCGGCACGACGGACACGACGACCCGCGGGGACGCCCCCGCCCTGGTCGTCGTCGCCCACGGCAGCCGCGACCCCCGCGCGCTCAGCACCGTACGGGCCCTCCTCGACCGGGTCCGCACCCTGCGCCCCGCCCTGCCGGTGCACCTCGGCCACATCGAGCTGAACGAGCCGCTGCTGCCGGACACCCTGAGCGCGCTCGGCACCGGGGAAGCGGTCCTCGTCCCGCTCCTGCTCAGCCGCGGCCACCACGTGAAGCGGGACATCCCGGAGACGGCCGCGGCCTTCCCGGCCCGCACCCGCGTGGCCGCCCCGCTCGGCCCGCACCCCCTCCTCGTGGACGCCCTGCACGCCCGCCTCACCGAAGCCGGCTGGCCGGCCCACGCGGGCCCGGACCACGCCGTCGTCCTCGCCTCGGCGGGCTCCCGTGACCCGGAGTCGAGCGCCGGCACGGCCCGCACGGCCGCCGCCCTCTCGGCCCGCCTCGGCGTCCCGGTCCTCCCCGCGTACGCCTCGGCGGCGACCCCGACGGTCCCGGAGGCCGTGCGCGCGCTGACCGCCCGTGGCCACCGCAGGGTGGCCGTCGCCTCCTGCTTCACCGCCCCGGGCCGCTTCGCGACCCAGTGCGCGACGGCGGCCCCGTGGATCGCCTCCGAACCCCTGGGCCCCCACCCGTCGATGGCCCACCTGCTCCTGCACCGCTACGACCGTGCACTGGGAAGCGGCAGTGCGAGCAACGCGGGGAAAAGGGCGCGGGGCGCATCACCCTGCGGCCCCGCCGCGTGGGCGCGACCAGCCACGACGCACGCCGCACACGCGAGCGCACCGCACCCGGCACCCGTATAGGCGACCCACCCGTCACACCTTCCGCTTAATGTTCATGGCATGGAAGGCACAGGCACCACACCCCTCTACGACCCTGCGTCAGCCGCCCGCTACGCCCCGGAACCGGACAAACGCCCCGGCCGTACCGCCTTCCAACGCGACCGCGCCCGCATCCTGCACTCCGCCGCGCTGCGCCGCCTCGCCGGCAAGACGCAGGTCGTCGCGCCGGGGGAGGGCAGCCACCTGTGGGACGCCAGCCCCCGCACGCGCCTCACGCACTCCCTGGAGTGCGCCCAGGTCGGCCGGGAGCTGGGCGCCGCCCTCGGGTGCGACCCGGACCTCGTCGAGGCCGCCTGCCTCGCGCACGACCTGGGCCACCCGCCCTTCGGGCACAACGGCGAACAGGCACTCAACGCGTTCGCCGAGGACTGCGGCGGCTTCGAGGGCAACGCCCAGTCGCTCCGGCTCCTCACCCGCATCGAGCCCAAGCGGTTCACCGAGGACGGCCCCGTCGGCCTCAACCTCACCCGTGCCACGCTCGACGCCGCCACCAAGTACCCCTGGCCGCGCGGCGGCAGCCCGGCCGGCCCGGTCTCGTCCAAGTTCGGCGTGTACGACGACGACCGGCCCGTCTTCGAATGGCTCCGCAAGGACGCCCCCGGCGCCCGTACCTGCTTCGAGGCCCAGGTCATGGACTGGGCCGACGACGTGGCGTACTCCGTGCACGACGTCGAGGACGGCCTGCACGCCGGCCACATCGACCCGAACTGCCTGCTCGCCGACCCCGAGCGCGAGGCGGTCTTCGACGCGGCCGTCGGACGGTACGTCCCCGACGGCACCGATCACGCGGAACTCGCCGCCGCCCTCGACCGGCTCCTCGCCCAGGACTGGTGGCCGCACGGCTACGACGGCTCGGCCGTCGCCCAGGCCCGCCTGAAGGACGCCACCAGCCAGCTCATCGGCCGTTTCTGCCAGGCCGCCGAGGCCGCCACCCGGGCCGCGTACGGAGGCGGCCGGCTCACCCGGTACACCGCCGAGCTGGTCGTGCCCCGCGAGATCCGCATGGAGTGCGCCGTCCTCAAGGCGGTCGCCGTGCGGTACGTCATGCAGCGCACCGAACAGGAGCGGCTCCGCGCCGACCAGCGCGTCGTCGTCGCCGAGCTGGCCGAGGCGCTGACCGCCCGCGCGCCCGACGGACTCGACCCCCAGTTCCGTGCCCTGTTCGACCGGGCCGCCGACGACCGGGCGCGCAAACGGGTGATCGTCGACCAGATCGCCTCCCTCACCGACGCCTCGGCCCGCTCGCTTCACGCCCGCCTGACGGGGCATCCATGAGACTGGCGGCGGGACAGGCACGACCCGGCGGGGCCCGGGGAGCCCGGAACGCGGTGCTCGGGCGCCCGTGACGCGGCACTCCGTGGCCTGATCGGGTCGCTGCCCCTTCCCGCACCACGCCACGTGCGGGAGGCTCGCATGTGGCGGCACCCTGACGAGGAGGCAACAAGTGGTCGACGCGGATCAGACATTCGTCATCGTCGGAGGCGGCCTGGCGGGCGCGAAGGCGGCCGAGACGCTCCGCACGGAGGGCTTCACCGGCCGGGTGATCCTCGTCTGCGACGAACGCGACCACCCCTACGAGCGCCCCCCGCTGTCCAAGGGCTACCTCCTCGGCAAGAAGGAGCGCGACGGCGTCTTCGTGCACGAGCCCGCCTGGTACGCGCGGCACGACATCGAGCTGCACCTCGGCCAGACCGTCGTCGCGATCGACCGCGCCGCCAAGACCGTCCACTACGGCGACGACGGCACCCACGTCAGGTACGACAAGCTGCTGCTGGCGACCGGCGCCGAGCCCCGCCGCCTCGACGTCCCCGGCACCGACCTCGCGGGCGTCCACCACCTGCGCCGCCTGGCCCACGCCGAGCGCCTCAAGGGCGTCCTCACCTCCCTCGGCCGGGACAACGGCCACCTCGTGATCGCCGGCGCCGGCTGGATCGGCCTGGAGGTCGCGGCGGCGGCCCGCCAGTACGGGGCGGAGGTCACCGTCATCGAGCCGGCCCCGACCCCGCTGCACGGCGTCCTCGGGCCCGAGCTGGGCGCCGTCTTCGCCGAGCTGCACGAGGCGCACGGCGTCCGCTTCCGCTTCGGCGTGCGGCTGACCGAGATCGTCGGCCAGGACGGCATGGTGCTGGCCGCCCGCACCGACGACGGCGAGGAGCACCCCGCGCACGACGTGCTCGCCGCGATCGGCGCCGCCCCGCGCACCGCGCTCGCCCAGGCCGCCGGACTGCGGATCGCCGACCGCGCCCACGGCGGCGGCATCGTCGTCGACGCGCAGCTGCGCACCTCGGACCCCGACGTCTACGCGGCCGGTGACGTGGCCTCCTTCCACCACGCCCTCTTCGACACCGACCTGCGCGTGGAGCACTGGGCCAACGCCCTCGACGGCGGCCCGGCCGCCGCCCGCGCGATGCTCGGCAAGGGCCTCGCCCACGACCGCGTGCCCTACTTCTTCACCGACCAGTACGACCTCGGCATGGAGTACTCCGGCTGGGCACCGGCCGGGTCCTACGACCAGGTGGTGATCCGCGGGGACGCGGCGAAGCGCGAGTTCATCGCCTTCTGGGTGAAGGAGGGCCGGGTGCTGGCCGGGATGAACGTCAACGTGTGGGACGTCACGGAGCCGGTCCAGCGGCTGATCCGCTCGAAGACCCGGGTGGACACGGAGGCGCTGTCGGACCCGCACGTGTCCCTGGAGAGTCTGGTCGCATGACTGCCGGTCGGCCCCCGGACCCGATTCCCGGGGGCAACGCCCGGACCTCCGGCCGGAGCCCCCGGGAGCACCGCGAGGGGCGGCCGCCGAGCGGCGGGGCGCCTCCGGCCCGTGGCCGCCCGGCGGGCACGGGCATGTCGGTGCCGCCCCGTAGACTTCACGCGTGGCAGGACGGATCAACGACGAGGACGTGAAGGCGGTACGGGACGCGGTCCCGATCGACGCCGTCGTCTCGGAGTACCTCCAGCTGCGCAACGCGGGCGGCGGCAATCTGAAGGGACTGTGCCCCTTCCACGACGAGAAGTCACCGTCCTTCCAGGTCAGTCCGAGCAAGGGGTTCTTCCACTGCTTCGGCTGCCAGGAGGGCGGCGACACCATCACGTTCGTGATGAAGATCGACCACCTCACCTTCTCCGAGGCGGTCGAGCGCCTGGCCGGCCAGGCCGGCATCACCCTGCGCTACGAGGAGGGCGGCTACAACCCCTCCCACCAGCGCGGCGAGCGCATCCGCCTGGTCGAGGCCCACAAGATCGCCGCCCAGTGGTACGCGGAGCAGCTCGCGACCGGCCCCGAGGCGGAGACCGGCCGCGCCTTCCTCGCCGACCGGGGCTTCGACCAGGCCGCCGCCGAGCACTTCGGCGTCGGCTACAGCCCCCAGGGCTGGGACCACCTCACCCGCTTCCTGCGCGGCAAGGGCTTCAGCGACAAGGAGCTGCTGCTCTCCGGTCTCGCCCAGGAGGGCCGCCGCGGCCCCATCGACCGCTTCCGCGGCCGGCTGATGTGGCCCATCCGCGACATCGGCGGCGACGTCGTCGGCTTCGGTGCCCGCAAGCTCTACGACTCGGACAACGGCCCGAAGTACCTGAACACCCCCGAGACGGCCATCTACAAGAAGTCCCAGGTCCTCTACGGCATCGACCTCGCCAAGAAGGACATCGCGAAGGCGTCCCGCGCGGTGGTCGTCGAGGGCTACACGGACGTCATGGCCTGCCATCTCGCCGGGGTCACCACGGCCATCGCCACCTGCGGCACCGCCTTCGGCGGCGACCACATCAAGATCCTGCGCCGGCTCCTCATGGACAACGGCTCGGCCCGCGTGATCTTCACCTTCGACGGCGACGCGGCCGGACAGAAGGCGGCCCTGCGCGCCTTCGAGGACGACCAGAAGTTCGCCGCCGAGACCTACATCGCCATCGCCCCCGACGGCATGGACCCCTGCGACCTGCGCCTGGCCAAGGGCGACGACGCGGTGGCCGACCTGGTCGAGCCGCGCACCCCGCTCTTCGAGTTCGCGCTGCGCCAGATCGTCGCCCGCTACGACCTCGACACCCCGGCCGGCCGCGCGGCCGCGCTGGACGAGGCGGCCCCGGTCGTCGCCCGCATCAAGAACAGCGGCGCCCAGCACGAGGTCGCCGTGCAGCTCGCCGGCATGCTCGGCATCCTCGACACCCAGTTCGTGGTCAAGCGGATCGCCCAGCTGGCCCGCTGGGCCCGCGACCGCGGCGGCAAGGGCCCCGCCCCCGACCAGCGGCAGCGCGGCGGCGCCCCGCACCAGCAGTCCGGCTCCGCCCGGCCCGTCCCGCGCGGCCCCGCCCTCAACCTCCGCAACCCGGTCTTCGCCACCGAACGCGAGCTGCTCAAGCTCGCCCTGCAGCGCCCCGAGCTGGTCTCCCCGGCCTTCGACGCGTACGGCGTCGACGAGTTCACCGCCCCGCCCTACGCCGCCGTACGCGAGGCGATCATGGAGGCGGGCGGCGCCGAGTTCGGCGTCCAGGACCCGCAGGACTACCTGGTCCGGGTCCGCGAGGCCGCCCCCGACGACGCCGTCCGCGCCATGGTCACCGAGCTCGCGGTCGAGGCGATCATGCTCCACCGCGGCGTCAAGGGCGTCGACGAGGTCTACGCGGGCGCCCAGCTGGTTACGGTCCGCCGCCGCGCCGTCGAGCGCCGCATCCGCGACATCACCGGCCGCCTCACCCGCGTCTCCACCCACGGCGACCCCGCCGAGCTGGCCGCCGTGCAGAACGAGCTGTGGATCCTCCAGCAGTACGACCAGAACCTGCGCGAACACGGCGCCGCCGCCCTCTAGACGGCACCGGGGGACGGTCCCGGCGAACACCGGCCGGTGACCCGTGGGTCACGGCCCGGACGCAAAAAGTCACCGCACGCCCCTCGTGGCGGCGATGTGTCGTACCCCACACTGGGGGCGGTGCCTGAGTGCCCGCGTGCGGGACGGGCGGCGGCGAGCGAGCCGACTTCGTCCCCCGACGTACCGCCGCCGGTCCCCCGCCGGACGCGTCCATCCTGGAGGTCGCCCCCGTGCAGACCCAGACCCTCACCCAGACCCACACCGGTACCGGCGGTGCGGAGCCGGACGCGGCACGCGGCAGGCTCGTCGCGATGCCCGCACAGCCCGGTGCCGGTCCGGTCGCGCACCGTCCCGGCCCTCCCGCGGACGCCGCGGAGTCCCCGGAGGCCGCGGAGGCTCCCGAACCGCCGCCGCCCACCCGTACGGAGTCCGGCGGCCCCTCCTCCGACCTGTTCCGGCAGTACCTGCGCGAGATCGGCCGGATCCCGCTGCTCTCCGCGGCCGAGGAGGTCGACCTCGCCCGGCGGGTGGAGGCCGGGCTGTTCGCCGAGGAGAAGCTGCGGCGCACCCCCGGCCTGGACGACCGCCTCGCCCTCGACCTCGACCGGCTGGTCGTCATGGGGCGCCTCGCCAAGCGGCGCCTGATCGAGGCGAACCTGCGGCTCGTGGTGTCGGTGGCCAAGCGGTACGTCGGCCGCGGGCTGACCATGCTCGACCTGGTCCAGGAGGGGAACCTGGGGCTGATCCGGGCGGTCGAGAAGTTCGACTACGCCCGGGGCTACAAGTTCTCCACGTACGCCACCTGGTGGATCCGCCAGGCGATGTCCCGCGCCCTGGCCGACCAGGCCCGCACCATCCGCGTCCCCGTCCACGTCGTGGAGCTGATCAACCGGGTCGTCCGCGTCCAGCGCCGCATGCTCCAGGAACGCGGCTACGAGCCGACCCCGCAGGAGGTCGCCGCCCACCTCGACCTGGCCCCCGAGCGCGTCGGCGAGGTGCTGCGCCTGGCCCAGGAGCCGGTGTCGCTGTACGCGCCGGTCGGCGAGGAGGACGACGTCGCCCTCGGTGACCTGATCGAGGACGGCGACGCCGCCAGCCCCGTCGAGTCGGCCGCGTTCCTGCTGCTGCGCCAGCACCTGGAGGCGGTGCTCTCCACCCTCGGCGAGCGCGAACGCAAGGTCGTCCAGCTCCGGTACGGCCTGGTCGACGGCCGCCCGCGCACCCTGGAGGAGATAGGCCGCCTCTTCGGCGTCACCCGCGAACGCATCCGCCAGATCGAGTCCAAGACCCTCAACAAGCTCCGCGACCACGCCTACGCCGACCAACTGAGGGGCTACCTGGACTGAGGCACGGCACGCCATGGCCGCGGGCCATCGCCCCCCCGCAGCCACGGGCAGTCGTGCCGCAGGGCGGCACGGGTGGGCGCGGCACCCCGACGCCGGGCAACCGCCTAACCCACCTCAGCCACCGCCTCCGCGAACTGGGCCTTGTAGAGCCGCGCGTACGCACCGTCCGCGGCGAGCAGGTCGGCGTGCGCCCCCTGCTCCACGATCGCCCCGTCCTCCATCACGAGAATCGTGTCCGCGTCCCGGATCGTCGACAGCCGGTGCGCGATCACGAACGACGTCCGCCCGTGCGCCAGCTTCGCCATCGCCTTCTGGATCAGCACCTCGGTCCGCGTGTCCACCGACGACGTCGCCTCGTCGAGCACCAGGATCACCGGGTCGGACAGGAACGCCCGCGCGATGGTGATCAACTGCTTCTCACCCGCGCTCACCCCCGTGCCCTCGTCGTCGATCACCGTGTCGTACCCGTCGGGCAGCGTCCGTACGAACCGGTCGGCGTGCGCGGCCCGCGCGGCCTCCTCGATCTCGCCGCGGGTGACCTCCCGCGAGGCCCCGTACGCGATGTTCTCCGCGATGGTGCCGCCGAACAACCAGGTGTCCTGGAGCACCATGCCGATGCCGCCCCGCAGCTCGTCCCGGGACATCTTCGCTATGTCGACGCCGTCCAGGGTGATCCGGCCGCCGGAGACCTCGTAGAACCGCATCAGCAGGTTGACCAGCGTGGTCTTGCCGGCGCCCGTCGGGCCGACGATGGCGACCGTGTGGCCCGGCTCCACCTTCAGCGACAGGTCCTCGATCAGCGGCTTCTCCGGGTCGTAGCGGAAGGACACGTGGTCCAGTTCCACCCGGCCGCGCAGGTCCTCGGGCCGGGTGCCCGGGATCGGGTCCGCCGACTGCTCCTCGGCGTCCAGCAGTTCGAAGATCCGCTCCGCCGACGCCACGCCCGACTGCACCAGGTTCGCCATCGACGCGACCTGCGTCAGCGGCATCGAGAACTGCCGGGAGTACTGGATGAAGGCCTGCACGTCACCGATGGACAGCGAGCCCGACGCCACCCGCAGGCCGCCGACCACCGCGACCAGCACGTAGTTCAGGTTGGACACGCACATCATCAGCGGCTGCATGATCCCGCTGTTGAACTGCGCCTTGAACCCGGCCTCGTACAGCGCGTCGTTCTGCTCGGCGAACTGCTGCGCCGACTCCTCCTGCCGTCCGAACACCTTCACCAGCGCGTGGCCGGTGTACATCTCCTCGATGTGCGCGTTCAGTTGCCCCGTCGAGCGCCACTGCTGCACGAACTGGGGCTGCGACCGCTTGCCCACCCGGGTGGCCACCACGAAGGACAGCGGCACGGTCACCAGGGCGACCAGCGCCAGGATCCAGGAGACCCAGAACATCATCGCCAGCACGCCGATGATGGTGAGCAGCGAGTTGATCAGCTGGCCCATCGACTGCTGGAGCGTCTGCCCGATGTTGTCGATGTCGTTGGTGGCGCGGCTGAGCACCTCGCCGCGCTGGCGCTTGTCGAAGTACGACAGCGGCAGCCGGGACAGCTTCGTCTGCACGTCCTCGCGCAGCCGGAACATCGTGCGGTTCACCGCGCGGTTCACCAGCCGGGTGGCCACCGCCATCAGCAGTCCCGCCACCGCGAACGTCGCCAGCGCGAGCAGCAGCACCTCGCCGACCGCGCCGAAGTCGATGCCCCGGCCCGGGGTGAAGTCCGTGCTGCGGAGCATGTCGGCCACGTTGCCGTCACCGCGCTCCCGCATGGAGGCGAGGACCTGCTCCTTCGTGGCGCCGGAGGGCATGTCCCGCCCGACGATGCCCGCGAAGACCAGGTCGGTGGCCCGGCCGAGGATCTTCGGCCCGACCACGTTGAGGCCGACGCTGACGACCACGCACGCCAGCAGCGTGAACAGCGTCGTCCGCTCCGGCCGGAACTGGGCGACGAGCCGCTTGCCCGACCCCTTGAAGTCCATCGAACGCTGGTCGGGGCCGCCCCCGGCCATCATGCGTCCCGCAGGCCCGGCCATCAGGCAGCCTCCGCTTCCGTCAGCTGGGAGAGCACGATCTCCCGGTAGGTCTCGTTGTCCGCCATCAGCTCGTGGTGGCGGCCCACGCCGACCACCCGCCCCTCGTCCAGCACGACGATCCGGTCCGCGTCCCGGATGGTCGCCACCCGCTGCGCCACGATGACCACGGTCGCCCGGGCCGTCTCGCGGGCCAGCTCCGCCCGCAGCGCCGCGTCGGTGGCGTAGTCGAGGGCGGAGAAGGAGTCGTCGAAGAGGTAGATCTCCGGGCGCTGGACCAGGGTCCGGGCGATCGCGAGCCGCTGGCGCTGACCGCCGGACACGTTGGTGCCGCCCTGCGCGATCGGCGCGTCCAGGCCGCCCTCCAGCTCGGAGACGAAGCCCTTGGCCTGCGCCACCGCCAGCGCGTGCCACAACTCCTCGTCGGTGGCGTCCGGATTGCCGTAGCGCAGGTTGGTCGCGACGGTCCCCGCGAAGAGGTACGGCTTCTGCGGCACCAGGCTCACCAGCTTGGCGAGCGTCTTCGGGTCGACGGTCCGCACGTCCACCCCGTCGACCAGCACCTCGCCCTCGGTGGCGTCGAAGAGCCGGGGCACAAGACCCAGCAGCGTCGACTTGCCGCTGCCGGTCGAGCCGATGACGGCGGTCGTCTCGCCCGGCTCGGCCACCAGGTCGATGCTCCTGAGCACCGGCTCCTCGGCACCGGGGTAGCGGAAGCCCGCCTGCCGGATCTCCAGGTGCCCGTGCCGGCGCAGCTCGGTGACCGGTGCGACCGGCGGCACCACGCTGCTCTCGGTCTCCAGGACCTCCTGGACGCGCTCCGCGCAGACCTCGGCGCGCGGCACCATCATGAACATGAAGGTGGCCATCATCACGGACATCACGATCTGCATGAGGTAGGCCAGGAACGCCGTCAGGTCGCCGATCTGCATCCCGCCGCTGTCGATCCGGTGGGCGCCGAACCACACCACCGCGATCGACGACAGGTTCACCACCGTCATGACCACCGGGAACATCAGCGCCAGCAGGTTGCCGGTGCCGAGGGCCACCTCGGTCAGCTCGGTGTTGGCCTTCCGGAAACGCCGCTGCTCGTACTCGTCGCGCACGAAGGCCCGGATGACGCGGTTGCCGGTGATCTGCTCGCGCAGCACCCGGTTGACCGTGTCGAGCCGCACCTGCATGGCCCGGAACAGCGGGCGCAGCTTCCGCACGATCAGCGTCACGCAGATCGCCAGCACCGGCACGACCCCGAGCAGCACCCCGGACAGCGGCACGTCCAGACCGAGCGCCATCACGATGCCGCCCACGCACATGATCGGCGCCGACACCATCAGCGTGAACGTCATCAGGGCCAGCATCTGGACCTGCTGCACGTCGTTCGTGGTCCGTGTGATCAGCGAGGGCGCGCCGAAGTGGCCCACCTCGCGCGCCGAGAACGACTGCACCCGGTCGAAGACGGCGGCGCGCAGGTCCCGGCCGAGGGCGGCCGCGGTGCGCGCGCCGTAGAAGACGGCGCCGATGTTGCAGACCACCTGGACCAGCGAGATGCCGATCATCAGGGCGCCGTAGCTCAGGATGTAGCCCGAGTCCCCCTTCACGACACCGTCGTCGATGATGTCCGCGTTCAGGGTCGGCAGGTACAGGGAGGCGCAGGTCTGCAGGAACTGCAGCGCCACCAGCAGAGCGATGGGTTTCTTGTACGGCCTGAGATAGGTCCGCAGTAGTCGTATGAGCACACTGAGTCTCTCGGAGTCGGCGACAGGGGCCGCGGTTGGTTGCCCCTGGCCCCTATCGTCGAACACTCCCCCCGCGTTACCTCAACCGATTAACCCAAGAGCACGGCAAATTCCGGCCTACGAGCGGTAAGCCCGCCCACGCGTCACAGGGCGCCCGGGTGCGTCTGCTCGCGCACCGACACGTACTGCTGGCGCACCGCCTGCCCCACCGCCAGTTCCTCGCCCGGCTCCAGCACCTGCGCCACCGCGCCCTGCCAGACCGGGGGAGTGCGCGGGTCCAGGGTCCCCCGGGACACGCCCAGCGCCCAGGCCGCCTGCCGGGCCGAGCCGATCGCCGCGTAGTCCGCCGGCTGCGGCACGACGACCTGCGTCCCGAACAGCGCGGGCGCCGCCGCCTGCACGGCCGGCAGCTCGGCCGCCGCACCGAGCAGGAACACCCGCCGAACCTCCACACCCCGGCCGCGCAGCACGTCCAGGGCGTCGGCGAGACCGCACAGCATCCCCTCGAACGCGGCCCGCGCCAGGTGCTCCGGCTTCATCGACTCGCGCCGCAGACCGGCCAGGGTCCCGGCGGTGTGCGGCAGGTTCGGCGTCCGCTCGCCCTCCAGATAGGGGAGCAGCACCAGCCCGTGCGCTCCGGGCGTCGACTTCATCGCCAGCTCGGACAGGCTCTCCAGGTCCGCCGCACCGAGCAGTTCGGCGGTGCCGCGCAGGGCCCGTACGGCGTTCTGGGTGGTGACGACCGGCAGGTGCATGCCGGTGGCGTCCGCCAGCGAGGTGATCATGCCGTTCTGGTCGACCAGCGCCTCGTGGTGCACGGCCATCACGGACCCCGACGCCCCCAGCGACACCACCGCGTCGCCGAGCCCGATCCCGAGTCCGAAGGCGGCGGCCTGGGTCTCGCCGGTGCCGGCGGAGATCAACAGCCCCTCCGGCGTCGTGCCGGCCGCCTCGGCCGGGCCGATCACCTCGGGCAGCATCACCTGGTGGCCTAGGGCCAGCTCGACCAGGTCGGGCCGGTACGCGCCGGTCGCCGCCGACCAGTAGCCGGTGCCGGACGCCCCGCCCCGGTCGGTGGTCCGCCGCACGGGACGCCCGAGCAGCTGCCACACCAGCCAGTCGTGTGCCTGGAGGAGCACGGCGACGCGCGCGGCGGCCTCCGGCTCGTTGCGCGCCAGCCAGCGCAGCTTCGTCACCGGCTGCGCGGCCTGCGGCACCGAGCCCACGGCCTGCGCCCACGCCTCACGTCCGCCGAGCGCGTCGATCAGGTCGGCCGCCGCGACCTGGGCCCGCTTGTCGCCGCCGACCAGGGCCGGACGCACCGTGTTGCCCTGCGCGTCCAGCGGCACCACCGAGTTGGCCTGCGCCGAGACGCCGATGGCCTGCACGCCCTCGAGGAGCCCGCCGCCTGCCGCCTCCCCGAGGGACAGCAGCCAGGCCTGCGGATCGACGTCGGCGGGCCGGCCGCCGCCCTCGGGGCTGTCCAGCGGATGCGGCGCGTAGCCCTGGCGCAGCACGGCACCCGTGTCCGAATCGCAGACGACGATACGTGTGAAATCGGGCGAACTGTCCAACCCGGCGACTATCCCCATACCCGAAATTCTGCCGCACGGGGCGCGATGCCCGTACCGGGACCTCAGGTGTTGCTGGTGCCCCAGTCGTCGGGGCCGCTGCCGTTGGTGCCGCGCTCCCGCAGCGAGCGGACCCGGTGCGCCACCGAATCGGGCATCCGGTCACCCACCTTGTCGCTCACCACGTGGTACGCCTTGTCGGCGAAGTGCCTGCCCTGCTGGGCGGCGGACTCCGCGGTGTTGCGCACGGCCGGGTTCTGCGCGACCTGCCGCGCGGACTTCCGCAACTGCTCGTATCGCTCCCGCCCGGCTTTCGTGCCGAGCACGTACCCCACCGCTAGTCCGACGACGAACGTGAGCCGGTAACGCATGGCGGCCACCCTTCC
This sequence comes from Streptomyces sp. BK208, assembly GCF_004364245.1. Taxonomy (GTDB): domain Bacteria; phylum Actinomycetota; class Actinomycetes; order Streptomycetales; family Streptomycetaceae; genus Streptomyces. The sequence continues at coordinate 652,298 of NZ_SOAV01000002.1, forward strand.
CTTCACTGGCTCCGGGGTGCTGGTGAGTACCGATTGGCGGAGCACCCCCCTGCTTGCGCTAATGTATGTGTCGCAGCGAGCGCGCGCCCCCTGGCGAATACCCAGGCAGACGCGTTCGATGCGACACCGACATTCCTCGGTAGCTCAATTGGCAGAGCAGCCGGCTGTTAACCGGCAGGTTACTGGTTCGAGTCCAGTCCGGGGAGCTCGGTCCTCCGTAGCTCAATTGGCAGAGCAGCCGGCTGTTAACCGGCAGGTTACTGGTTCGAGTCCAGTCGGGGGAGCACCGTGAACGAGGACCCTTCGGGGTCCTTTTTCATGTGCCCTCACGACCCGGGAACCACGCGGCACGCTGCGGAGTCCTCAAGGTCATGAAGGCAGCCGTGGAAGCCGACCATCCGAAGCAGGAGATCGTATGAGCGGCTATGCTGCGGCAGACGGCGCGTACAGGTGTACGCGACACGCCGCTTCGGGGCGGTAGCTCAGCCGGTTAGAGCAGCGGACTCATAATCCGTCGGCCGTGGGTTCGAGTCCCACCCGCCCCACTCCTGCCCTCCCGGGCAAAATCGTTCCGACCGGCGTCGCCGTGACCGGCCCCGCCCGGCGGCCGGGTCCGGAGCCGATTCTCCCCGCCGGGTGATCACCGAACGGTGACGCGCGCCGGAAGATCGCTCGGACGGAGCCGCCCGTTCGCCCCCTCCACCACCCCTCCCGACGCCCGCCCTCGCGCCCCGGCGTGACGCGTCCACAGCCACCCGCTCGCAGTGCCGACGTCCCGCCGCACGGCCGGCGTCTCGTGTGTCTTCAGGCCCCGAGGCGCCGGCTGCTCTCCTCGCCGCGGACTCGTGAGCGGGCCCCCTGGAGTGGGCGCGGCAGACAGGCACCCGTGCCCGGGGACCGCCGACGCCGGGCCCGGCAGGTGTTGGCTCACCGCGGACCTGTCCGCCTGCCAAGTGCGGCTCGCCACGCGATACGACAAGCTGGCGGTCCGCTACGAGGCGACCGTCCTCATCGCTGCCGTCAACGGGTGGCTGTGATCGACACCTCCGTAGACGTCCTAGGCGACCCTGACCACGTACTTGCCCTGGACGCCGCCCGCCTCCAGCGCCCGGTGTGCCGCTGCTGTCTCCTCCAGGGGGAAGACCGTGTCCACCGCAGGGCTCAGCTTGCCCTCGACCACATGGCGGGCGAGGTCGTCGAAGTCCGCTCGCGTGGGGTTGCCGCTGAAGAAACGCACCCGGCCGTGTCCGTGGACCGTGCTGGCTGCGAGGTAGCCGAGCGACGCGGCGGGCCGTTTCAGGTCGAAGGCGATGGTGACCATGCGCCCGCCGGGATCGAGCAGGCGCCGGAAGTCCCGCAGGTCGGTCCCCGCGGTGTCCAGGACCACGTCGAAGCGGCCCAGTTCCGCCGGCCGCACGGTCCGGTGGTCGACGGCCTTGTGTGCGCCGAGCCCGCGGACGAAGTCGAGGCTGGCTGTGCGGGCCAGAGCCGTGACCTCGGCGCCGTACGCCCGTCCGAGCTGGACGGCGGCGTTGCCGACACCGCCCGCCGCGCCCCGGACGAGAAGCCGTTCGCCGGGGCGCAGCCCGGCTTTGTCCCGCAGCGCGGTGATGGCCGTGGTGGCCACCGGCAGCGCGGCGGCGTCCACCGGGTCAAGGCCGTCGGGGAGCCGGCCGACCCGCTCCGCGGGTACGGTCACGTACTCGGCGGCGCTGCCGAACCCGGAGGTGCGGCCCAAGACCCCCCATACGGGGTCGCCGGCCGCGAACCGTGTGACTCCGGCCCCCGGCGCGGCGACCTCGCCGGTGAAGTCCAAGCCGACGCGCTTGGGGAACTTCCGGCCGGTCAGCAGGCGGAGACGGCCGGCGCGGGCTGCCAGTTCGCCGCCGTTGACGCTGAACGCGCGCACCTTCACCAGGACCTCGCCGGGGGCCGGCTCAGGGCGCGGCACGCGGCCCGGGTAGAGCACATCGGGGCCGCCGTAGCGGTCGTAGAGCACTGCCGTCATCATGCGGTCGTTCATCGTTCTGCCTTTGCCGCCGGGGGCCGTACGGGGATCTGGCATCGACCGTAAGCTCCAAGTGGATGCAATCGTCCGTTTGGACCGGAAGCGAGAGACAGCGATGGCGGAATCTTCTCGGATCACAGCCCGGGACAAGGTGCGGGCGGACGCCCGGCGCAACCGGGAGCGCCTCCTGGTCGCCGCCCGTGCCGTCTTCGCGGAGCACGGGATCGACGCACCGATGGCGACCGTGGCCCGACGGGCCGGGGTCGGCGTGGCGACGCTGTACCGGCACTTCCCGACCCGGGACGCCTTGGTGAGAGGTGCGTTCGCGCAGCAGATGGAGACCTGCGCGCGGGCGCTCACCGAGGCTCTGGCCGCCCCTGACCCGTGGCAAGGCTTCCAGCAACTGGTCGAGACCGTCTGCGCTCTGCAACGGGAGGAACGCGGGTTCCCGGCCGCGTTCCTCGCGGCCTTCCCGGAAACCGCGTCGGAACACGCGCAGTCGCGGCAACGAGCCGAGCGGGACATCACGACCCTGGTACGCAGGGCCCAGGCGTCGGGTGCGCTGCGGGCCGATTTTCACCCCTCCGACCTCGCCGTGGTCCTGTTGGCACACTGCGGTCTGGCGACCGCCCTACCGGATGACGGTGCGGCGTCACGGCGCCTGGTGGCCTATCTGCTCCAGTCGTTCCGCACCGACCCGGCCAACGAACCGCTGCCCCCGCCGACGGCACTGACCATGCGCAGCCTCCCGATTGCAACTGAGGGTCCCCAGGGGCAGCGGCCCCCGAGAGGCTGACAGGAAACGGCACCTGCCGCAGGGCACACCCAGTCCGACAGTCCGACAACTCCACTTTCGCAACGGGCCCTTGTCGCCCGCCCCTTCCGCCCGCCGTTCCCGGATACACCTACGGCCACCTTCTGGAGCGTGGCCGCAGGGCGTGCATCCCTCGACGAGAACGCCGTGCGGCCGGGGCACGCGGGCACCGTGGAAGGGTGTTACCGCGCCCGAGCTGTACGGGAGTCCGCGAGGAGGCTCCTCGGCATCACGGAGGGGGACCGTCAGGCGTCATCTCAGCGGTGCCCACCAGGTGACCGCCGTCCCCTGCCCTCCGCCGCCGGTCTCCTCGGCCCCGCCGGTCCCGTCGTCGAGGAAGACCCTCAGGCGTACTCCGTCGTTGCCCTCCGGCAACGCGGCGGGTGTCTCGACGGTGACCTGGACGCGGGAGAGTCCCGGGCGGGCGGACGCCTCGGCAAGGGCCTGGCGGAGGGCGGTGAGCAGGCGGTCGGCGACCCGGTCGGGCACGCGGGTGTCGAGGGGGCCCCTGAAGTGCGTGGACGGCGCGACACCGAGCCGGGCGGCGGCCGACGCGGTCTCCCGCAGTACCCGGCCGCGCAGCCCCGTCGGCGCCTCGCCCGGCGGCTGCCGCAGCGCGAGGATGGTGGAGCGCACCTCCTGGACCGTGGAGCGCAGCTCGTCCACCGCCCGGCCGAGGATGTCGCGGACGTCGTCGGCACCGGGGCGGCGCTGCGTGGACTCCAGCATCAGGCCGGTGGCGAACAGCCGCTGCACCACCAGGTCGTGCAGGTCACGGGCGATGCGGTCGCGGTCCTCGTAGACCGCGAGCCGCTCCCGGCCGCGCCGCGCGTCGGCCAGGTCGAGGGCGAGCGCCGCCTGCGAGGCGAACTGCGTCGCCAGCAGCCGTTCCACGTCCGTGTACGGGCGTCCGCCGCGGCGGCGGGGCAGAGCGAGGGTGCCGATCAGCCGGCCGCCCGCCTTCAGGGGCAGCATCATGCTCGGCCCGAACCGGTGCCGTACGTGGGTCGTCATGCGGGGGTCGGTCGCCGAGTCGTCGAGGAACACCGGCTCACCGCCCAGCAGCTGTTCCAGCACGGGGCTGCCCGGCGCGATCGTCGCGCCGATCATGCCGTCCGGGTCGTCGGGCGTCGAGGCGGTCACGATCTCCATGCCGCCCTCGGCGGTCGGGTGCAGGATGACGCCGGCGGAGGCGTCGGCGAGCAGCCTGGCCCGTTCGGCCACCGTGGCCAGCGCGTCCTCCGTGCCCTCCTCGGTGAGCAGCGCGGTGGTGACCGCCGCCGCGCCCTCGATCCAGCGGGCCCGCTGCCGGGCCGTCTCGTACAGCCGGACGTTGCCGATCGAGACACCGGCCTGGGCGGCCAGGACCCGCAGCAGCTGCTCGTCCTCGGCGGTGAACGGCCCCGACCCGGGCGGCCGGGCGATACGCAGCTCGCCGAACTCCTCGTCGCCCACGAGCACCGGCGCCCGCAGCAGGACGGCCGTCTCCGGTACGGGATCGGGGCCCGGGGCGCGGAACTCGGCCCGGCCGCCCCCGCCGGGGTCCACCACGACCAGGGCGGCCCGGCCGGCGCCGGTCAGTTCGGCGGCGCCGTCCACGATGTGCTGCAGGACGCCGCTCAGGTCGAGGTCGGTGCCGACGTCCAAAAGGGCTTCGAGGAGACGGGTCAGTCGGGGCGCGGGCTGCGCGGTCATCCGTCGGGCTTCCCCCGTTCCGTGGTCCCCCGGCGGCGTCTCAGTCGGAGGCGGAACCGGAACCCGTACCGGGGCCGACGCCGGTGCCGGTGTCCGCGCCGGAGTCGGAGTCGGAGCCGGAGCCGGAGCCGGAGCGGGAGCCGACACCGGCGTCCGAGGTCGTGGGGTGCAGGACCAGGGGCTCGACCCGGCCCTCCAGCATGCTGCCGAGTCCCTGGACCGCGCACACGTCGGGCCGTTCCGCGATGTGCACCGGCATGCCGGTGGCCTGACGCAGCATCTGGTCGAAACCGGGCAGCAGCGCGCTCCCGCCGACCATCATGATCCCGCGGTCGGCGAGGTCCGCGACCAGGTCCGGCGGGCAGTCCCGCAGCACCTTGCCGATGCCGTCGAGCACCGCCGTGAGCGGCGTCTGGATGGCGTTGCGCACCGTGGCCGTGTCCACCTGCACACTGCGGGCCAGCCCGGTCGCCACGTCCCGCCCGTGGATCTCGGTGGATGCCGGTCCCTGCGGGGTCAGCCCGTTGCCGGACAGCGCGAGCTGCAGCGGGCGCACGGACTGGCTGGGCAGCACCAGCTCGTGCTGGTGGCGCAGGAGCTGCACGATCGCGTGGTCCACGGCCTCACCACCGACCGGGATGCGGACGGCGGCGACGATCGAGCCGAGGGAGAGCACCGCGACCTGCGTGGCGTGCGCACCGCACACCATGATCATGGTCGCCTCGGGCTGTTCCACGGGCAGTCCGCAGCCGACCGCCGCCGCGATCAGCGTGTCGACGAGTTCCACCCGGCGCGCGCCCAGGCCGACCAGGGTCTCGATCGCCGCCCGCCGGGACAGCGGATCCGCGTCGTGCGGGGTGCACACGGCGGCCCGCAGCCGGGGCTTGCGCCGCAGATTGCGGCGGATCCGGTCGCCGAGCAGGTGCCGCAGCATGCGCTGGGCCATCTCGATGTCGACCACGGTGCCACCGGAGACGGGCCGCACGACACGGATGTATCCGGGGGTGCGGCCGGTCATCTTCTCCGCGAACTCGCCGACCGCGATGAGCGCACCCGTGCGCGTGTTGACCGCCGCGGCGGACGGCTGGTCGACGACGAGCCCGGCACCCTTCACGTAGACCCGGGTACGCGCGGCGCCCAGGTCGACGGCGAAGTGGCAGCGGCGCAGTGCCTCCAGACTGGCGGTACTGACGGTCATGGCGAATCCTCCCGAGAGCGCGGACCGTGCGGGGCCGCCCGGTGGCCGGCCTCTTGGCACCGATCGTGCGCGGCGGGGCGGGCGGGCGCCTGCTGGAGGGGGCCGGGCGGGGGGCCGCTGAACGGGGGGTGTGCGGGCGCGAGGCCGCAGACGCCGACCCAGTGGCGAGGCGGCGGGCGGCGGGCGGGCGTATCTCGTCACCGCAGCCCCAGCCCGGTCCGGCAGGACCGAACCGCCCCTGTCGCCGCCGCAGCCGAGGCGCGGTCGTGGTCGCGGTGGCCCCCCAACCGCGGTCGCGGTCGCAGAATCTGCCGCTGCCGCTGCCGCTGCCGCTGCCGCTGTCGTTGCCGAGCCCGCCGTTGCAGCCGCCCGCGACCCCGCCGTCGAAGCCGCAGCCGAGCCCGCCGTTGCAGCCGCCCGCGACCCCGCCGTCGAAGCCGCAGCCGAGCCCGCCGTTGCAGCCGCCCGCGACCCCGCCGTCGAAGCCGCAG
>NZ_SOAV01000002.1:658598-848468 GCF_004364245.1 Streptomyces sp. BK208
CGCAGCCGAACCCGCCGTCGCAGCCGCAGCCCGCCCGCGACCCCGCAGTCACAGCCGCAGCCGCAGCGACGGTCGAGTCCGTCGGTGCGCTCGATGCAGGTCGGCGCGCCCGGTTGGCGGGAACCCGCCAGGGCGCCTACCCGCCGCATCCAGGCAACTCCCGTGTCTCGCGGGCCCCCTGAGACTGCTCACAGCACTCGTCACAGCACTCGACGACGACACGAAGAGAGACGTGGATGAGCACAGGACCAGTCAGACGCGGGGCGACCCTCCTGTCGGCGGGGCTCGTGATCGCGCTGCTGCCGGCCGGGACGGCGGCGGCACAGGATCCGCCCCCGGACCCGGCGCGCCCCCCGACGGCGGCCGCCCGCACGGCGACCGCGGCCCGCACCGTCACCCTCGTCACCGGTGACCGGGTGACCGTCACCGACCTCGGCGGCGGCCGGAAGACCGTCACGGTCGAGCGGCCCGAGGGCGCCACCGGGGCCGTGCGCACCAGCACTTCGGGCGGCCGGACCACCGTCGTACCGGACGAGGCACTGCCGTACCTGCGCGACGGCAGCCTCGACGAACGGCTCTTCGACGTCGGGGCGCTGCTGGAGCAGGGGCTCGCCGACACCGAGACCGGCGAGCTGCCGCTGATCGTGACCTACGGCAAGGGCACGCGGGCCGCCACCCCGCGGGGCACCGAGCGCACCCGGGCGCTGCCCAGCGTGCGCGGGGCCGCCGTCGACGCCGACAAGGGGCGGACCTTCTGGCGGGAGTTCACCCGCCGCGGCGCCGGGATCGACGGCGTGTGGCTCGACGGGCGGGTCACCGCCGACATGGCGGAGTCAAACGCCCAGATCGGCACCCCCGAGGCATGGGAGGCCGGACTCACCGGCAAGGGCGTCACCGTGGCCGTACTGGACAGCGGCGTGGACGCCGGGCACCCCGACCTCACGGGGCGGATCGCGCAGAGCAAGAGCTTCATCCCCGGTCAGGAGGTCGCCGACCGGCACGGTCACGGCACCCACGTCACCTCCACCGTGGGCGGCAGCGGCGCCGCCTCCGACGGCAAGGAGAAGGGCGTCGCGCCCGGCGCCACCCTCGCGGTCGGCAAGGTCCTCGACGACGGGGGCTCCGGCAGCGAGTCCGAGATCATCGCCGGCATGGAGTGGGCCGCCCGGGACGTGGACGCCGACATCGTGTCCATGAGCCTCGGCTCCACGGAGGCAAGCGACGGCACCGACCCGATGGCCGAGGCCGTCAACACCCTCTCCCGCGAGACCGGAGCCCTGTTCGTCATTGCGGCCGGGAACACCGGCGCCCCGTCCTCCATAGGCTCGCCCGGCGCGGCGGACGCCGCACTGACCGTGGGCGCCGTCGACTCCGCCGACCAGGCCGCCTGGTTCACCAGCGCCGGGCCCCGCTACGGCGACAACGCGCTCAAGCCCGACCTGTCGGCCCCGGGCGTCGGCATCCTCGCCGCCCGCTCCCGGCTGGCGGAGGGCACCGGCGACTACACCAGCATGGACGGCACGTCGATGGCGACGCCGCACATCGCCGGGGTGGCCGCCCTGCTCGCCGAGGAGCACCCCGACTGGGACGGCGCGCGGCTCAAGGACGCGCTGATGTCCACGTCGAAGGAGCTGGACGCCCCCGTCCACCAGCTGGGCGCGGGCCGGGTCAGTGTGCCGGACGCCGTCGGTGCCGACGTCACCGCGACCGGCAGCGCCGACCTCGGCTTCCACGCCTGGCCGTACGACGACGCCGAACCGGTCACCAGGACCGTCACCTACGCCAACTCCTCCGCCGCCGACGTCGAGCTGAAGCTGTCCGTGCGGGGCGCCCCCGAGGGCGTCGCCACCCTCGCCGACACCTCCCTGACGGTCCCCGCGCACGGCACCGCCTCCACCACCGTCACCGGCGACGCCTCCAAGGCGCCGGTCGGCAACACCGGCGGGCAGATCGTGGCGGCCGACGCGACCGGGACCACCCTCGCGCACACCGCGTTCGGCCTGGTCAAGGAGGAGGAGCGGTACACGGTCACCGTGCACGTCAAGGACCGCTCCGGTGCCGCGACACCGGCCGACCTGACCGTCCAGCAGCTCGCCAAGGGCGTCGACCCGGTCCCCGCGCACGTCGGTGAGTCCGGCACCCTGGAGCTGCGGCTCAAGCCCGGCACGTACAGCCTGTCGTCCTTCCTCGACGTGCGCGGCAGCCACGGTGCCGACTCCCTCGGCCTCGGCTTCCTCGCCGCGCCGGAGGTCGTCGTCGACCGGGACCGCGAGATCACCCTGGACGGCCGCGAGCTGCGCGAGATCGCCGCGGACGTCGACCGGCGCACCGAGACCCGGCAGCTCCTCATGGAGTACGACCGCGAGGCGAACGGCTCCGACCTGTTCGGCGCCGTCCAGGTGCCGCTCACCTACGACAGCATCTTCGCCGCGCCCACGAAGAAGGTCACCGAGGGCGGCTTCGAGTACCGGACCGTGTGGCGGCTCGGCAAGCCGCTGCTGGAGGTCAAGGGGATCGGCGAGGCCACCGTCCAGTCCGGCGGAACCCTGATCGAGGGCCGCACCCGGCTGCCCCTGGCCGACGTCGGGGACATCGGCGACGGGCCCTTCCCGGACGGCGTGCGCGGCAAGGCGGTCCTCGCCCGGCTCACCGACGGGACCGAACCGGCGGCGCTCGCCGCGGCCGCGCAGGACGCCGGCGTCAAGGCGCTGTTCGTCACCGACGACACCGCCGGACGCCTGATGTCGTACTGGGGCACGGAGGACAACGCCGACCGGCCGCTGCAGATCGCCACGGTCTCCGCGGCCGACGCCCGCCGGCTGCGCGAGGCCGGACGGGTCGACATGACAGGCACCCGCAACACGCCCTACGTGTACGACCTGTCCGAGGGGCACCGGGGCGCCGTGCCCGACCGCGACCTCACCTACCGGCCCGGCCACCGCGACCTCGCCGAGCTGCACACCGCGTACCACGGCGCCGAACCGTCCAGCGGCGGCGAGTTCCGGTACTCGCTCACCGACACCTTCCCGATCGGCCTCGGCTTCCGGGAGCGGATCGACTACCCCGTCCAGCGCACCGAGTACGTGTCCACCGGACCCGGCCAGCGGTGGCACGAGACCGTGACGAGCGCCGGTGAGGCGCTGGAGGAGCGCGGCGGAGTCGTCGCGTACCGGGGAGGGTCCAACGAGGAGCTGGACTGGTTCAAGCCGGTGTGGCACCCCTACCTCGGCACCGGGCTCGGCTGGGGACAGCAGCGCGTCGGCAACCAGCTCCAGTTCAACGCGCCCGGCTGGGGCGACTCCGGCCCCGACCACACCGGCTTCGGCGACGTGTGGAGCGAGGGGAGCGGCGTGTCGCAGACCACCTCGGTCTACCTGGACGGCGAACTGGTCGACCAAGGCCCGAGTTCCGCCGCGTACGTCTCCGACGCGCCCGCCGACGAGCACACGTACAAGCTCGTCACCGACACCGCGCTCGACGCGGCGCGGTGGCCGCTCGCGAGCAAGGGTCACGCCGAGTGGACCTTCCGTTCCGCCGCCACCCCGCAGGACCGGTGGACCTACCTGCCGCTGATCAACCTCTCCTTCGACGTGGACACCGACCTCGCGGGGACGGTGCGCGGCGGGAAGAAGCTGCCGGTCGGCCTCGGCGCCTCGTACGTGGTGGGCGCCCCGGACACCGGGACGATCGGCGGCGGCGGCCTCGAGGTGTCGTACGACGACGGGAAGAGCTGGCAGCAGGTCCGGCTGCACGGCGGTGACGCCTCCTGGAACGGGACGCTGAGCGTGCCGCGCCACGCCGAGCACGTCTCGCTGCGGGCCACGGCGCACGACGACCGGGGCGGCTCGGTCACGCAGGAGATCGTGCGGGCGGTGGCGGTGCGGTAGGCCGCGGCCGTTCGGCGCCCGTGCCCGGGCGCGGACACGCGGACGGCGCCGCCTCCCTGGGACGGGGAGGCGGCGCCGTCGGGTTCTCGGACCGTCAGACCAGCCAGCCGACGAAGTGGACGAGGCCGGCGAGGATGTCGGTGAGAAGGTTCATGATCGTGCAGCTCCTTGCGCTGTTCATGTGCGGGACCCGCGGGGCCCCGCCGGGACGTACTCGGGACATGTGCGCCGACTACGGTCTGCAGCCCGTCGTTCGCACACCGTAAGTATCGTTGGTCCCTGCAGTCACATGCGCTCTCCAGAGCGACGATCACCTGTTCCAGGGAACAACTGCTCGCTTGTTCGGATCACGCCAAGTTCGGCCAACTCCTGGGGTGTGATGCGCAGTTGTTCGGCCGTCGTCTCCGCTTCCTCCGGCGGGCGCTTGAGGATCGCGGCGGCGTGCTCCGGGGCGATGACGGAGAAGTAGCTGTCCGGGGTGGCCCAGGCGGCACCGGGCGCGGCCAGGGCCAGCGCCCCGCCGGAGCCGCCTTCGCCGATCACCAGCGTGGTGACCGGCGTGCGTACCGAGGCCACGGCTCCGAACAGGTCCGCGATCGCCGGTCCCGCCCCCTGCCGCTCCGCCTCCGCGTCGTTGGCCGCGCCCGGCGTGTCCACCAGGGTCAGCACCGGGATGCCGAGCCGGTCCGCGAGGTGGATCAGCCGGGTCGCGGTGCGGTACCCGGCGGGCCGGGTCGCCGTGCCCGTCTGGGCGGCGTAGGCGACCGTCCGCCCCGCGTGCTCGCCGAAGCCGCAGAGCATGCCCTCCGGGTCCCGGCCCCCGCAGCGGTCCCCGGACAGGGCGACGCGGTCGGTGAAGTAGGCGTCCAGGTACGCCCGGGCGCGCGGGCGTCCGGGAGCGCGGGCCCGCAGTACCGCGTCCCAGCCGCCGGACGGCAGGTCCCGCGCGCCCAGCGGTTCCGGCACCGGCGCCGGGTCGCCGGAGGGCGCCGTCAGCAGGCGCAGCCACCGCCCCAGCGTCGCGCGCAGCTCCCCGGCCGGTACGACGGCGTCCACGCTGCCCGCCGCCAGCTGCGCCTCGGCCGTGTACGCCGCCGGGTCGGCGTCCGGCGGCCGGACCCGCGAACCGGCGAAGCCGACCTGGGCGCCGGGCAGCGCGAGGACCACGTCGGCGCCCGCGCCCAGCGTCGCCCAGCCGCCCCCGGTCGCCGGGTCCCGCACCACCGCGACCTGCGCGAGCCCGGCCGCCCGGGTGAGCGCCGACTGCCGGGCCACCCGCTGGAGCTGGGTCAGCGCGAGCATCCCCTCCTGCATCCGGCTGCCGCCGGTGGCGACCAACGGCACGACCGGCAGGCGGTGTTCGCGTGCGTACGTGTACGCCGCCTCCAGCCGGTCGCCGGTACGGCTGCCCAGTGAGCCGCCCAGGAAGCCGAACTCGAAGGAGATCAGCACGGCCGGGGTGCCCCCGACGCGGCCGGTGCCGCACACGACGGACTCCTCCTCGCCGGTCCGCCCGGCGGCGCGGGCCCGCGCGGCGTCGTAGCCGGGCCAGCCGAGGGGGCCGTCGGGCGGCCACGCGCCGTCCGGGTGGGGGAGTTCGGTGAAGGGCGGGGCGTCGGTGACGAGGGCGAGGAACTCCCGCGCGCTCGCGCGTCCGGCCGCGGCCGGGCCCTCAGCCACGGTCGAGCGCCCGCTTCATGATCTTCCCCATGTCGTTGCGGGGCAGCGCCTCCAGGTACCGGACGACGCGGGGCCGCTTGTGCGGGGCGAGCCGGGCCGCGACATGGCCGGCCAGCGTGTCCAGGGCGGGCGGCGCGGCGGGGTCGGCCGGGACGATCCAGGCCACGATCCGCTCCCCGAGGTCGGGGTCGGGCTCCCCGGTGACGGCGGCCTCCCGCACCGCCGGGTGTTCGAGGAGGGCGTTCTCGATCTCCCCGGCGCCGATCTTGTAGCCGCCGCTCTTGATCAGGTCGGTGGCCTTGCGGCCGACGATGCGGACATAGCCGTCGGGCTCGCGCACCGCCATGTCGCCGGTGCGGAAGAAGCCGTCCTCGGTGAAGGCGGCGGCGGTGGCGTCGGGGCGGTTCAGGTACTCGGTGAACAGGTTCGGGCCGCGTACCTGGATCTCGCCGACGCTCTCCCCGTCCAGCGCCGCGATCGGCGTGCCGTCCTCCTCCACGAGCCGCAGCTCCACACCGGGCAGCGGCACGCCCACCGTCCCCGCGCGCGGCTCGCCGTCGGCGCGCACGCTGGTGTTCATCAGCGTCTCCGTCATGCCGTACCGCTCGATCACCCGCCGTCCGGTCGCGGCGGCGATGCGCTCGTGGTCGTGCACGGGCAGCGCGGCCGACCCCGACACCAGCAGCCGCGCCCCGGCGAGGCCCTTCACCAGCTCCGGGTCGCCGGGGAGCGTCTCGGCGATCCGGTGGTACATCGTCGGTACGCCGAACAGCATGGTCGCGCCGTCGTTCAGCTCCCGCGCCGCGCCCTCGGTGGAGAACCTGCCCAGGTGCCGTACGGACCCGCCCCGGCGCAGCGGGCCGAGGACGCCGAGGACCAGGCCGTGCACGTGGAACAGCGGCAGCCCCTGCACCAGTACGTCGTCGCCGGTCCACTCCCACGCGTCGGCGAGCGCGTCCAGGGTCGTCGACAGCGCCCGCCGGGGGATGACGGCGCCCTTGGGCGGTCCGGTGGTGCCGGAGGTGTAGACGACGAGCGCGGGATCGCCCTCGCCGGCGCGGTCCTCGGGGACGGTCCCGCGCGCCCGCACGTCCACGTCGACGCGCTCCAGGGCGGCGAGGGCGGGCGGGAGCCCGGCGTCCGGGGGCGCCAGGACGAGGGAGGGGGTGCTGTCGGTGAGGATGTGCGCGAGTTCGCCGTCGCCGGACTTCGGGTTGAGGGGGACGGCGGCGGCCCCGGCCAGCAGGGTCGCCACCACGGCGACGGCGGTCTCCACCACCGGGGCCGCCCAGACCGCGACCCGGCGGGCACCGCCGATCCGCCCGGCCGTGGCGCCCGCCGCGGCGGCGAGTTCCGCGTAGGTCAGGGAGCGCTCGCCGAACCGCAGCGCGGGCCGTTCGCCCGGAGCGCCGGTCGGGGCCGGGGTGAGGGCCGGGAAGAGAGAGGACACGCGGAGTACTCCTTAGCTGGTGCCTGCGAGCTGTTGCCCGGGAGCTGTCGTTCAAGGCTGCCGGATCGCGCCGGATCGCGCCGGATCGCGCCGGATCCGCCAGGGGCCTACCCGAATCCGGGCACGACCAGCACCAGCCAGGCCAGCGCCGGCACGGCCGCCACCACGATCCCCCCGTAGACCATCAACTGGCGGAAGAAACGGTCGCGGTCCACGTCCGGGGCCGCGGCCAGCACCAGCGCGCCGTTCGTCGAGAACGGGCTGACGTCCACCACCGTCGCCGACACCGCCAGCGCCGCCACCATGCCGACCGCCCCGATCTCGCCCTGCGCGAGGAAGGGCACCGCCAGCGGGATCAGCGCGCCCATGATGCCCACGGAGGAGGCGAAGGCCGACACGATCGCGCCGATGTAGCAGAGCAGCACGGCGGCCAGCAGCGGGACGCCGATGCCGCCGACGCCCTCACCGGCCCAGGTGATGGTGCCCATCTCCTCCAGCACCCCGACGTAGGTGAGGACACCGCAGATCAGCAGCACCGTGGACCAGGCGATCTCGCCGACGGCGCGGCGGCTGTCGTCCGGCCAGACGGTGCTCAGTACGACGGCGAGGGAGACCGCGGTCAGACCGGCGTCCAGGTCGAAGCCGAGGACGGCCACGACCAGGGCGACCAGCGCGACCAGGGTGGCGATCCGGGACGGGGTGAGGCCGAGGCCGGTGCCTTCGCCACCGCCGGTCTCCCGGTCGGGGCGGAGGGCCACGGCGGCCGCAGCGGTGCCTCCGGTGCGGCCGTCCGTCACCGTGCCGGCGTCCGTGCCCGTGCCCGCGTCCGTACTCGCGTCCGTACCGGTCCCGGCGGCGGGGCCCCTGCCGGTGGGTTCCGCGCCGCGGCCCGGGGCGCCGTCGTCCTCGGGCGTCACCGCCCCGCGCGCCCACAGCTTCCGCCCGCCGAGCACCGCGAACAGCACGGCGGCGATGAGGAGGTTGGCGGCCAGTGAGGCGAGGAACAGGCCGATCTCGCTGCCGGGGAGCTTCTCCCGTTCCACGATGCCGTTGACGATCGAGCCGTAGATGCTGATCGGTGAGAATCCGCCGGCCTGCGCGCCGTGCACCACCATCGTGCCCATCAGCAGCGGGCTGATCGAGTACCGGGTGGCGAAGCTCAGGGCGACCGGCGCGACGATCGCGACCGCGGCCGGGCTGACCGCGCCGATCGCCGTGAGCGCGCCGGTGAGCGCGAACATCACCCACGGGATCAGCGCGACCCGGCCCCGCACCAGCCGGACGGCCGCGTGCACCAGCCAGTCGGTGGTGCCGTTGGCCCGGGCGATGGCGAAGAGATAGGTGACCCCGACGAGGACGACGAACAGGTCACCGGGGAAGCCGGCGAAGATGCCGTCCGCGTCGAGGTCGGCGACGAGCGTGCCCACCCCGAACGCGGCGGCGAAGGCGAGCGCGCCCATGTTGACCGAGCGGGTGGTGGCGATGACGAACACCACGACGAGGACGAGGATCGAGACGAGTTCGGGGGACATGCGGGGGCTCCCGAGTGCTGACCTGACGATTGTCTTGATGGGGGGTGAGGACGACGGCGAGGACGAGAACGAGGGCCCATCCAAGTGGCCGAGTGGATGAGCCACTTGGAGGGTGCGGTTGGCTGGTCAGCGTGGGCCCGGTCCCGGCCGGCGTCAAGGGGTCGGGCAACAATTGGCTCAGCCACTTCACCACCGGACCGCCCCTCGGCCCGGTGCTACGCTCCGGCCGGGAGGGGGATCTCATGACCGACGCCCTGCGGCCCATGACCAGGCAGCGCCTGTACGAACAGGTGCTGGAGCGGCTGCGCCAGTACGTCACCGACGGCGGCCTGCGGGCCGGCGACCGGCTGCCGCCCGAACGGGACCTCGCCCAGCGCCTCGGTGTCAGCCGGGCCTCGGTGAAACAGGCGATCGTGGTCCTGGAGGTCCAGGGCCTGGTGGAGGCCCGGCACGGCGGCGGGACCTACCTGGTCCGCGACAGCCTCGACGTCGAACCGGTCGAGAAGATGGTCGAACGCCGCCGGCGCCTCCCCGACGTCCTGGAGGCCCGCGAGGCGCTGGAGACGAAACTCGCCGAACTGGCCGCGGAGCGCCGCACCGAGGAGGACCTCTCGGCGATGCGGTCCGCGCTGGAGGTGATGGCCGAGGAGATCGACCGGGACGGGCACGGCGTCGAGGGCGACCGGCTGTTCCACGCGGCGGTGACGGCGGCGGCGCACAGCGGTCTGCTCGCCGAGTTCATGCGCTCGATCGCCCAGCAGATCGCCGAGAGCCGCACCGAGTCCCTGCGCCAGCCCGGCCGCCCCGGCCGCTCCCTGGCCCAGCACCGGGCGATCCTGGACGCCGTCGCCGCCCGGCAGCCACGGCAGGCCGCCGCCGCGATGCGTCGCCACGTCCGTACGGTGGCCAAGGTCCGCCTGCTGGACTGGGACCCGGAGGACGAGCGCTGACCGTCCGCCGCCGCGGGGCTCGCGGGCCCCGCGTCACGCGCCGGGGGCGGTGCGCTGGAGCAGGCCCCAGGTGAACTCGGCGACCACCTCGTGCCGTACGCCGTCCCGGTCCGGGGCGGTGAAGGCCAGCCCCCACCGGGTCGGGGCCGAGCCCTGGAGCGGCCGGGCGGGGGCGAAGGCGCGGGCCGCCTCGTCGACCGTGCAGGACCAGGGCGTGAGGTCGTCCAGGGTGCGCAGTGCGGGCCCCGGAGCGCCGGGGGCGCGGACCAGCCACTCGTTCCACACCACGCCCCGGTCGGCGACCAGCACCTCGAAACGCAGGTCGGGCCAGAGGGGCAGCGCCCACTGCCGGGCCTCGCACTCCAGGTCGCCGATCCGGCGGGGTGCCACCGAGTCCGGCTCACCGAGGACCGAGCGGTACCGCGCGGCGGCCGAACGGGACCGGGGGGAGCGGAGCATCGCCTGCCAGCGTCTGTTGGCCTCGCGCATGTCCGCGACCGAGGCACCCAGCGCGCGGCGGGCGTCCTCCACGGGGCCGGGATTGTGGTCGGCCATGCGGCGCAGCAGGACGAGCTGGAAGTCGCGCGGGGTGAACGGTCCTGCGGGCTGCTTTCCGGTCGGCATACCGACCATCTTCGCGGACGAGGCCGGTGGGCACGGTGACCGCCTTCGCGGACGAGGCCGGTGGGCACGGTGACCGCCTTCGCGGAGGGGGACGGCCGGCGCGGCGACCGTCCCCGCGGACCACGTCCCCGCGGACGCGGCGGACCCGGGCGGCCAACCGTGGGCCGGAACCCGCCCATTGCCCAGGCAAACGCGATATGAGTAGCCTGTGTTCGCGATTCCGACCGCCTGTTGAAATCTCGAACAATCTAGGGAGGGGGCTGGACATGGGACGCCTCGTGCCGGCCGTGACCCGGGCTCTCGACATACTGGAGCTCTTCCTCGACGGGGACGGCACGCTCTCCGCCCCCGACATCGTGCGCAGGCTCCAGCTGCCGCGCACCACCGTGCACGAGCTGGTCACCACGCTCGCCGCCCGCAAGTACATCGTCCCGGTCCCCGGGCAGTCCGGACGCTACCGGCTCGGCGTGCGTCCGTACCAGCTCGGCGCCCGCTACGCCGAGCACCTCGACCTCGCCGCAGAGGGCCAGCAGGTGGCCCGGAGCGTCGCCGAGACCTGCGACGAGACGGTGCACGTGGCGATCCTGGAGGACACCGACGTCATCTACATCGCCAAGGTCGACTCCACGCACGCGGTGCGCATGGTCTCCGCGGCCGGCCGCCGGCTGCCCGCGCACTGCACGTCCGTCGGCAAGATGCTGCTGGCCTCCCTGCCCGAGCCGGAGGTCGCCGCGCGCTTCCCCGACGGCGCCGAGCTGGCCGCGATGACCCCCAACAGCATCACCGACCCGGCCGCCCTGCGCGAGGCCCTGACCGTGATCCGCGAGCGGGGCACCGCCGTGGAGAGCCGCGAGTCCAACCCGGACGTCTCCTGCGTGGCCGCCCCGGTCCGCGACCGCACCGGCCGCGTCGTCGCCGCGCTGTCGATCTCGGTGCCTATGATCCGCTGGAGCGAGGAACGCCGCGCCGACCTGGAGCAGCTGGCCGTCAAGGGCGCCGCCGACCTCTCCGAGCGGCTCGGCCACAGGAGCGCGGCATGACGACGAACGGCACGGCCTTCGAGGTGGCCGTCCACGCGGAGGCGGCCCTCGGCGAGGGGCCCACCTGGGACCCGGCGACGGACCGCCTGCTGTGGCTCGACATCCTGAACTCCCGCGTCCACACCTACGACCCGGCCACCGGCCGGCGCACGCTGCGCCGCACCGACCAGCACGTGGGCGCCGTCAAGCCCCGCACCGGCGGCGGGCTCGTCCTCAACCTCCGGGACGGAATCGGCCTGGTCGACCCCGACGACACCTTCCGCTGGCTGCACCGCGAGCCGGTCCCCGGCCGCCGCGGCAACGACGCCGCCGTCGCCCCCGACGGGAGCCTGTGGGCGGGCACCATGCGCTACGACGAGGCGCGCGGCGGGGGCACGCTGTCCCGGTTCACCGGCGACGGCACCGCCGAGACCGTCCTGGACGACGTGACGGTGAGCAACGGCACCGGCTGGAGCCCCGACGGCCGGCTGATGTACTACAACGACACCCCCACCCGCCGCATCGACGTCTTCGACGTCGCCGGGGACGGCCGGGTCGCGGGCCGCCGCCCCCTGGCCACGATCGAGGACGGCGCGGGCTTCCCCGACGGCCTGTGCGTCGACGCCGACGGCTGTGTGTGGGTCGCCCTGTGGGACGGCTCGGCGGTGCGCCGCTACACCCCGTCCGGCGCCCTGGACCGGGTGATCACCCTTCCCGTCCCGCGCGTCACGGCCTGCGCCTTCGGCGGCCCGGACCTCACCGACCTGTACGTCACCACGGCCCGGGTGGGCCTGTCGTCCCCGCACCCGCTGGCCGGCTCGCTGCTGGTGGTGCCGGGGGCGGGCCGGGGGATGCCGCAGCCCGCGTTCGCGGGGTGAGCGAGGGACGCCGCCGGACGGCGTCACGAGCGGTGGCGGCCGTGCCCGGGACCACCGGGAGCGGCCGCCCGCTCACACCCCCGCGCGGTCGAGTCCGGCGAGCACCTCGCGCTCGCCGGGGGTGAGCGGCGGCCCGGACAGCGGGGGCAGCGACGGCCCGGCCAGGGCGGCCAGGACCGCCGACGGGTGGAACATGCGGGCCGGCGACGTACGCATGCTGGTGACGTCCCAGATCGCCGAGGCCGCCGCGAAGGAACCGGTGGCCGCCCGCGTCATGCGCCGCGTGTACGCCGTCGCCGCCCGGTCGGCGAGCCCCGGCCGCCCGCCGCGCGTGGCGGGGTAGAGCACGTCCTGCCCGACGGCCATCGCCCACGCCGCGTCCACCGGGCGCGCCGCACCCCGCAGCACCCGCCGGGCGAGGCCGGGCGCGTCCAGCCGGTCCGCCCGGCCCAGCTCCCGGCCGAGCACCCGGGCACCGAACGCGGCCACCGACATGCCCTGCCCGTAGGCCGGGTTGAAGGTGCCGAGCGCGTCCCCGAGGACCACCAGGCCCTCCGGCCAGCGGGGCACCTTGTCCAGGTAGTGCCGCACGTTGCTGGTGGACCGGCTCAGATGCACGTCGGTGAGGGGTTCGGCGCCGGAGACCAGCCGCCCGACGATCGGGTCCGGCAGACCGAGCGTGTACCGCAGGAAGCCCTCCGGGTCGGCCGGCGGCTCACCGCCGCGCGTGCCGCCGCAGCTGACCAGCCAGCGGTCCCCCTCGACCGGCATGACCATGGCGCTCCGGCCCGGCCGGGAGACGTACGGGTCGGCCTGCACGATCGTCAACGGGAACCGCTCCGCCCCGGCCGGCACCCGGTACAGGCGCGAGGCGTTGACCAGCCCCGAGTCCACGGTCCTGGTCCGGACACCGGACAGCCCGAGCCGCTCCAGCCAGGGCACGATCCGCGTGCCGCGTCCGCTCGCGTCGACGACCAGGTCGGCGTCGAGGTCCTCCTCACCGCCGGGCCCCGACACCCGCACGCCCCGCACCCGCCCCGCGGAACCGGTCAGCCCGGCCACGGCCGCCCGGCGGACCTCGACCGCCGTGTGTTCGAGCACCGTGGACCGTATCGTCCAGTCCACCAGCGCCCGGGTGCAGGTGAGCATGACGGGACCCTCACGCCGCCAGCGGCGCAGCCAGCCCTCGGGGGTGCGGGCCAGCATGCCCGAGCTGAGGGATATCTCGTGGGCCCCGGCGGCGAGCAGCCGCTTGCGCAGGCCCACGCCGGGCACGATCTCCTCCATCGCGGCCAGCCCGCCGGCCATCAGCAGGTGCGCGTGCCGCCCCTGGGGCAGCCCACGGCGCTGACGGGGGCCGTCGGGCAGGTCGTCGCGGTCCAGCACGACCACGTCCTCCACGCCCGCGTCGGCCAGTACGGCGGCGGCCAGCATCCCGGCCAGTCCGGCACCGACGACGACAGCTCTACGCGACATGGGGCTCCTCGGGTTCGGTCAGGGTTCCGGTCAGGCCGGACGGGCTCGTGCCGGGCGCGCCGGGGCGGCCGGGCGGGTGGTGCAGCGCCTGGGACAGCTCCACCAGCCCGCTCGGGCCGGGTACTTCGGTGGCGTGCAGCCGGTAGGAGCCGGTGGAGCCGGACGGTTCCTCGTGGGCTGCGGCCCGGCGCGCCGCGTCGGCGAGCATCACCGCCTCCGCCGTCAGCCGGGCCTCGTGCGGGGAGCGGCCCGCGCGCAGGGCGGCGTCCCGCGCCCGCTCCCTGACCCGGTGGTCGAAGTACGGCGCCAGCGCGAGCAGGGCGTCGTGGATGGAGACCTCACGCCACTGCAGCCGGGCCCGGGGGAGCTGCCACCAGGCGGCCGGCGGCTTGGGGGCCGTGGACACCGACCCCACCAGCGACCACAGCGGCCCCAGCCGCCGGTAGTCGTCCAGCCCCCGCCAGTGCGCGAGCACCGACGGCAGCAGCCTGGGCAGGCCGAACCCCACGGAACACACCAGCGCCGCCAGCGACGCCATCGGCGGGGCCACCGTGGTGGACAGGAAGTCGAGATCGTGCCCGGCCCACCGGGCCGCCACCGCGGTGTACTTGGCGAGCTGGAACCCCACCAGGTCCAGCAGCCCGCCCAGCAGGATGAGCCGCAGCCCGACCCGCAGCAGGCCGCCCACCTCACGGCTCCACTTGACGCAGACCACGCACATCACCAGCATCGCCGCGCTGTGCCCGAGCAGGTACAGCAGGATCATCTCCCGCATGAACGGGGTGGCGGCGTAGTACGTGTCGAGGTCGGTCAGCCGCTCGGTGTCCGCGTCGGCGAGCAGGAACAGCACCACGATGGCGGCCACCAGCAGGCCGTAGGCGGCCATGCTGCGCACCACCGCGCGCCGCACCACCGCGCGGGGGCCGCCCCGCCAGTTGATCAGCAGCACCAGCACCGCGCAGCTGTACGCGGAGAGCATGCCGTAGGTCAGCGGGGCGCCGAAGTTGGTGACGCCGGTGAGTTCGTTGACGGTGCCGAGGGTGGCCGGGGCGGCGCACACGAAGACCAGCGCGCCGAGGACGATCGCCACGCAGGTGGACAGGGTCAGCGGATTGCGGACGGCGGTGCGCGGGCGGCGGAACAGCAGCACCGAGGTCATGCCGAACACCAGTGCCGCCAGGTAGACGACGAGACTCACGCCCGACCACTCCTCTCGTGCGGGACTTCCGTGTCCCGGCCGTGCCCGCCGCCCGTGCGAGGGACCGCGCGGGCGTCCGTACGACGGCCGTCCGGGAACCCGCCGCGGCCCCTCACGCGGTGCCCGCCGTGGTCCGGCCGCTCGGCACGGCGGACGCGGCCGGTACCCGTACGGCGCCGGCGAGCACGTCGGCGATCCGCGCGAGGGTCGCCGGATCCGGCGACGGTGCGGGGGACCGGCCGGCGCGGGAGTCCGGCGGCGCCGCCCGCCCGGGACCGGCCTCGTGCCGCAGCGCGTCGGTGATCACCGCGGCCCAGGCGCACGCCCCGGCCAGCTCGGGGTCCCCGGTCGCCGCCATCGCGTCGGCCCGGGTCCGGTCGTACAGGTCCCGGTCGCCGTACGCGTCCAGGTGCCCGAGTGCGTTGTGGATGCTCGTCCGGCGCCACATCAGGAGGGTGGCGGGCCCGGCGAACCGCGGGCGCGGCAGCCGCAGCGACCGGCGCACCAGCAGGTCGTCCAGCGCCCGCTCCAACGGCTCGAGCCGGGCGTACGCACGGGCGGCCCGCCGCCACTCGGCCGCCCACGGCGTCACCAGCGGCACGAGCACCCCGACCACCACCAGCAGGGCGCCCAGACCGGCCGCCGCGGGGGAGACGGTGGTGCCGAGCGCCGACCAGTCGTGGCCGGACCAACGGGCGCTCACCGCGACGAGCTTGGCCACGCTGTAACCGGCGCCGCACAGGGAGCCGGTCCCGAGCAGCACCAGGCCGGCCCGCAGCCCGCCGCGCACCTGCCGGGCCCAGCGCAGCGCGGACACCGTCGTGACGCTCACCGCGGTCAGGTGCGCGACCAGGTACAGCACGATCATCTGGGCGATGAACGGGGTCCTCGCGTAGTAGGTGTCCAGGTCGGTGCGGCGTTCCACGGGCGCGTCGCCGAGGGCGAAGGCCACCCCGATGCCGAGGACCACGGCGGTGTAGGCGAGCGTCCACCGGCGGACGGTGTGCCGCACCCGGGGCCCGCCGCGCCAGTGCACGACGAGGACCTGGGAGGCGGCGCAGTAGCCGGTGATGGCCGCGTAGGTGAGCGGTGCCGCCAGGTTGGGCACGCCGCTCAGCCGGTTCACGGTTCCGACCGTCGGCGGCGCACCGAGCAGGAAGCAGAGCCCGGCCAGCCCCAGCACCGCGCAGATGGCCCGCAGATACGGGTCGTGCCGGTGCCGGAGCAGGTCGGGGGCCTTGACCGCCAGGCCGAGCCAGAGCGCTGCGCAACTCAGGTAGTTGATCAGGCTGTTCATCCGGTCGTCCCGCGGTAGTTGAGCGCGGCACCGATGCGGCCCGCGAGACTTCCGGGACTGGCCGGATCACTGCCCTCCGCCGCGAACACCGAGTCGGTGGAGGCGTCCAGCCAGGCGCGCAGCCGCGTGCCCATCAGCATGCCGAAGCGGTCCGCCTCCTGCTCCTCGGCCAGGGAGAAGTCGGTGCGCGCGGCCACCGGCCGGGTCCGCTCGCCCGCCGGGGAGTTTGCCGCTCCACCGTCCGCCTCGGCCCGGCGGCGGCTCATGTGCCAGACCTCGTGACAGAGGATCACGATCTGGTGCCAGACGGCCGCGCGTTCGTCCACCACCACGTCGTCGTGGCCGTCGCGCTCCAGCCACAGTCCGCTCGCCGTGTGCGGCGGGAACGCGGCCCGGTGCACGACCACCTCGCGGCCCCGCCACGCGCTGACGGAGGCGACGAGTGCGTCGAACAACACCTCGGGATCGGCCGGCACGGCCACCCGGATGGGGTCGATGAGGGCGTCCGCGAGACGCCGCATCTCCTTCCTGGTACGCACCGCTGTCTCCTCGTTCCCCCGGCCGTCCTCCGGTCACCCCTGCAATATGCCAAGACGCGTGCCGTCCGGGCCAGTTCCAGGGGCCCGCGGATCGCCCGGTGGCCGAGACGGAACCCTCGTCCCGCCCCCGCGCCCGGTGCGCAGTGCTGCCGAGATCTTGCCCGAACCATTGACGTGCAAGCGCTTCCCACCTACGTTTCCCGTTCGAAGTTACGGGCGCCATCCGAGATATCGAACATCGCTGCGTGGACAACGCAGCGGACAACGACAGATGGGGCAGGGCATGGGACGACCTGGCCTGGATCGCAGGCACTTTCTGGCCGCGGCCGGCGGCCTGACGGTCGCGGGCAGCTTCGGTTTCGCCGCGCTGGGCACCGGCGCCGACGCGCTCGCCTCGGGCGCGGACACCCGGGTGCGCTACTGGAACCTCTTCAGCGGCGGCGACGGCTACAACATGATCGCGATGCTGGACTCCTTCCGCAGGGACAACCCGGGCATCGAGGTGAAGGACTCCACCCTCCAGTGGGGCAGCCCCTTCTACACCAAGCTCGCCATGGCCGCCGCCGGCAACCGCGCGCCCGACCTCGGCGTCATGCACCTCGGCCGGGTCACCGGCTTCTCGCCCGGCCGCCTCCTCGACCCCTGGGACCCCGCGCTGCTCGCCGAGTACGGCGTGCGGGAGGAGGACTTCAACCCCGAGCTGTGGAAGCGCGCGGTCATCGACGGCAAGCTCTACGCCCTCCCGCTCGACATCCACGTCCAGCTCTGCTTCTACCGCAAGGACGTGCTGAAGAAGGCGGGCCTGCTCGGCGACGACGGCCGGATCGTGCCGGTCACCTCCACCGAGGAGTGGTTCGACCTGCTGAAGGAGGCCAGGAAGGCCACCGCGAAGGGGTTGCAGACCATCGGACTGTGGCACAACGACCAGAACTTCCAGTGGTGGTTCTTCGTCGCCTTCTACACCCAGCTCGGCGGCACCTGGTTCGACGACGCCCGCACCGAGGTCACCTTCGACACCGACAAGGCCGCCAGGGTCCTGGAGTTCCTGCGCAAGCACGTCGCCGACGGGTACGCCGACCCCGCCTTCGGCGGCGGCGCCGGTGCCGAACAGTTCGTCAACGGCTCGCCCTTCTGCTGGGAGGGGAACTGGTCGGTGCCCGTCTTCGACGCCGCGAAGCTCGACTACGGCGCCACCCCGCTGCCGCCGGTCTTCGGCAGGCCGGCCACCCACGCCGAGTCCCACTCCTTCGTCCTCCCGCACCAGGCCGGCCGCGGCGGCGCCACCGACGAGGGCGCGCACCGGCTCGCCGCCTACGTCGTCCGGCACGCCCGGCAGTGGGCGGCCGGCGGGCACATCCCCGCCCACACGCCGACCCTGTCCACCGCCGCCTACCGGAAGCTGCGGCCGCAGAACGAGTACGTCTCCGCCATGGACCACCAGGCCACCGAGCCCAAGGTGTGGTTCGCCGGATCGACCGGCATCCTCGCCCAGCGGGTCGGCCCGGTCGTCGTCTCCTCGACGACGGGCTCCGCGAAGCCCGAGTCCGCCGCCCGCCGGATGAAGAGCACCCTCGCCGAACTGCTCGCCATGAAGAACCCCATGGACGGCCGCACCGCGGCGCAGGGAGGTGCCGGCGCATGACCGCCACCAGCGCCGGGACGGTCATCCGTCCGACGCGCGCCGAGACCGCCGCCGACCGGGCCGGCGTCCGCCGCGGACAGGGCTTCCAGCACGGCGGCTGGTTCGTCGCCCCGTTCCTCGTCCTCTTCGCGCTCTTCGTGGTCTGGCCGCTGCTGCGCGGCCTCTACCTCAGCTTCACCGACGCCAACATCTCCGGCGACGACGCGCGCTTCATCGGCCTCGACAACTACCGCGAGGCCCTGAAGGACCCCCTGATGTGGGACGCGTTCGGCCACAGCGCGTACTTCACGCTGCTCGTCGTGCCCTGCATCACCGTCCTCGCCTTCCTCCTCGCGATGCTGGCCCACCACATCGAGCGCGGCAAGTGGCTGTGGCGGCTCTGCTTCTTCCTGCCCTTCCTGCTGCCGTCCACCGTCGCCGCCAATCTGTGGCAGTGGCTGTTCAACCCCGGCACCGGCATGGTCAACCACGTCTTCGGCCTCGACACCCCGTGGCTGACCGACAAGTCGTACGCCATGCTCGCCGTCGTCATCACCACCCTGTGGTGGACCGTCGGCTTCAGCTTCCTGCTCTACCTCGCCGCGCTCCAGGGCATCCCCGCCCACCTCTACGAGGCCGCCAGGCTGGACGGGGCGAACGCCCGGCAGCGCACGGTCCACATCACCCTGCCGATGCTGCGCAACATCACCGGCCTCGTCGTCGCCCTGCAGATCCTCGCCTCGCTCCAGGTCTTCGACCAGGCCGTCGTCATGCAGGACTTCGGCCCCGGTCCCGAGGACTCGACCCGCACCTTCGTGCAGTACACGCTCGAACAGGGCTTCACCAGCTACCGCGTGGGCTACGCCTCCGCGATCTCCATCATCTTCTTCGTGCTCATCGCGGCCGTCGCCCTCGCCCGGATGTGGCTGCTGCGCAACCGTGAGGAGGGCGCCCGATGACCACCGCCACGCGGCAGCCGCCCCGGGCCGGGGCGCACCGGGCCTGGACACCCGGCCAGATCGTGCTCACCCTGCTCGGCACCGCCGTCTCCGCCGTCTTCCTCGCCCCGCTCGCCTGGGGCCTGTTCACCTCGCTCAAGTCGGAGACCGAGGCGGTCGAGGTCCCCACGCACTGGCTGCCGCACGACTGGACGGGACAGGCGTGGAAGGCCCTGTTCGAGACCGGCAACATCACCGACTGGTTCGTCAACTCGCTCGTGGTGTCGGTGTGCGTGACGGCGATCGTGCTGCTGGTCGCCGCGCTCGCCGGATACGGCTTCGCCCGCACCGAGTTCCGCGGCAAGGGGGTCCTGATGGGCCTGGTGATGGCCGGCCTCATGGTCTCGCCCGCCGTGCTCGGCGTGCCGCTGTTCACCAGCGTCCAGCAGATGGGGATGGTCGACACCTACTGGGGCATGATCCTGCCGCAGTGCGCGCCCGCCGCGATGGTCTACATCCTCTACAAGTTCTTCCAGGGCGTCCCGCGCGAGCTGGAGGAGGCCGCCTTCATCGACGGCGCGGGCCGCTGGCGGGTCTTCTTCACGATCATCGTGCCGCTCTCCCGCCCCTCGCTGGCGGCGGTCGGCATCTTCACCTTCATCAGCTCCTGGAACAACTTCCTGTGGCCCTACATGGTCACCAACAACCCCGACCTGATGACCATGCCGAACGGCATCGCGACCGTCATGAACTCCTACGGCATCCAGTGGGCCCAGCTGATGGCCGGCGGTCTCATGGCGGGCCTGCCCCTGATCGTCGTCTTCGTCTTCTTCCAGCGCCAGATCGTGGCGGGCGTCGCCCACACGGGCCTGGCAGGCCAGTAGAGGGCCCCGCACCGAGGACCCGCCATCCCATCCCCCGAAAGGAAAAGATGCGCCCCGCCCGCTTCACCCTCGACCCCGCCTTCACCGTCGGCGCCGTCAACCCCCGGCTCTTCGGCTCCTTCGTCGAGCACCTCGGACGCTGCGTGTACACCGGTGTCTTCGAACCCGGCCACCCCGCCGCGGACGCCGCGGGCCTGCGCGAGGACGTGCTGGACCTCGTCCGGGAACTCGGCGTCACCGCCGTGCGCTACCCCGGCGGCAACTTCGTCTCCGGCTACAAGTGGGAGGACTCCGTCGGCCCGGTGGAGGACCGCCCGCGCCGCCTCGACCTCGCCTGGCGCTCCACCGAGACCAACCGCTTCGGCCTCTCCGAGTACATCGCCTTCCTCAGGAAGATCGGCCCGCAGGCCGAGCCCATGATGGCCGTCAACCTCGGCACCCGGGGCGTCGCCGAGGCGCTCGAACTCCAGGAGTACGCCAACCACCCCGCCGGCACCGCCCTGTCCGACCTGCGGGCCGAGCACGGCGACAAGGACCCCTTCGGCATCCGCCTGTGGTGCCTCGGCAACGAGATGGACGGCCCCTGGCAGACCGGCCACAAGACCGCCGAGGAGTACGGCCGCCTCGCCGCCGAGACCGCCCGCGCCATGCGCCAGATCGACCCGGACGTCGAACTGGTCGCCTGCGGGTCGTCGAGCCAGGCGATGGAGACCTTCGCCGCCTGGGAGGCGACCGTCCTGACGGAGACCTACGAACTGGTCGACCACGTCTCGCTGCACGCCTACTACGAACCGCACGACGGGGACGTCGACTCCTTCCTCGCCTCCGCCGTGGACATGGAGTCGTTCATCGAGAACGTCGTCGCCACCTGCGACCACGTCGGTGCCCGCCTCAAGTCGAAGAAGAGGATCAACCTCTCCTTCGACGAGTGGAACGTCTGGTACATGAGCAGGACCGAGGCCCAGGTGAGCGTCCTGGACTGGCCCGAGGCGCCGCGTCTGCTGGAGGACAACTACAGCGTCACGGACGCCGTCGTCTTCGGCTCGCTCCTGATCGCCCTGCTCCGGCACGCCGACCGCGTCACCGTGGCCTGCCTCGCCCAGCTCGTCAACGTCATCGCCCCGATCATGACCGAGCCGGGCGGCCCGGCCTGGCGCCAGACCACCTTCTTCCCCTTCTCCCAGGCCTCCCGGTACGGCCGCGGCGAGGTGCTCGACGTCCGCGTGGACTCGCCGGTGTACGAGACGGCCAAGTACGGCGAGGCCGACCTGCTGCACGCCACCGCCGTGCGCGCCGAGGACGGCACCGTCACCGTCTTCGCCGTCAACCGCTCCCGCACCGAGGCCCTCCCGCTGGAGGTCGCCCTCGGCGCCCTGGACCTGACGGAGGTCGTCGAGCACAGCGCCCTCGCGGACGCCGACCCCGACGCCCGCAACACCCTCGCCGAGCCCGACCGCGTCGTCCCGCACCCGGTGGACGGCACCGCCCTGGACGGGGGCAGGCTCACCTCGACCCTGGAGCCGCTGTCCTGGAACGTGATCCGGCTGCGCTGAGCCGGACCCGGGTCAGCCGCGGCGCCGGCCGGGGGAGGGCACGGGCTTCACCGGCACTCCGCCGGCCGCGCTGCCCAGCAGTTCCAGGCGCACCGGGCCGGGACCCGGCACGGTGCCGCCGCCGGACAGGACCGCGAGGGCCAGGGTGTTGGCGGCGGCGCGGGTGCGCAGGATGCCGTTCGGCAGGACGAAGGTGTGCGGGGCACCCGCGGCGCCGCCCGCGTACGCGCCCATGTTCCAGCCGTTCAGGAAGACCTGGACGCGCACGTCCCGCTCCGGGGCGCCGTCGAGGACCAGGCCGACGGAGGCGTCGATCTCCGGCGGCACGTCCAGGCGGAACGTGGTCCGGTACCAGGTCACGCCCTGACGCCGGTCCTCGTCCGGCGCGTCCGCCGGGGACCCGGCCTCCCAGGCGCCGTCGTCGTACCCGGGCAGGTGCCAGCCGTGGCGTTCCCCGTACAGCCCGCCGTTGTTGAGCGGTCCGCGCACGGGGTCGGGTGCGGCCGCGCCCATGATCCGCCAGCGCACGTCGGGCGAGGCGCCCTCGAACCGGGCCGAGACCAGCCCGCGTGCCGTCCGGTACGCGTCCTGGCCGTGCGGCGTGCTCCGGACCAGGACGGCCAGGACGGGCGCCGGGTCCGTGCCGGGCCGCTCGCGCAGGGCCTCGCGCGCGGTCCCGGGCAGCCGGAACTCCGCCGTGGCCGTCCACGTGCCCGGCTCGTCCCCGCCGTCCCCGCCGTCCCCGCCGTCCTCGTGGGCGGGCTCCGGGCGGTGCGTGCCGAGCGGTTCGCCGTCCAGCCAGGCCATCAGCAGGCCGTGCGCGTCCGTGCGGTAGGAGAGGGACACCGATTCCGCACCGGAGGCGCCGGTGAGGCGGCCGCGGTACCAGACGTCGCCGTAGTGGAAGCCGTAGTCGTCGGCGAAGAGCACGGGCTGCCCGTCGGGGACCGGTGTGGTGCTGTGCGAGGTGCGCCGGCCGGCGACCGTCCAGCCCTCGTCGCCGTAGCCGGGCTCGGACTCGAAGTTCTCCGTGCGCCGCCGCCAGCCGTCGAGCGCGGGCAGGACCAGCCCGGGCACGCCCGGCAGCGGCCACACGGTCATCAGGCTCTGGGCGCGGCCCAGGCCCGACTGCACCCTCGCGCCGTTCCAGGTGACGTCGGTGATGCCGGGCGGCGCCCACACCTCCAGCTCGCGCTCACCGACCGTGTCACCGGTCAGCCGGACCACGGAACCGTCCAGCGCGGCGTCGCGCAGCAGCTCGGGACCGCGCACCAGGATCCGGCCCGACGGGGTCTCGAAGGGCCACAGCCGCAGCGAGGCGGCGTCGTCGGCGAGGAGCAGCAGCAGGGTGCGGTCGGACTCGCCGCTGCGCACCCGCACCCGGGTCAGCCGGTCCTCCGCGAGCGGCACCGTGATGTGCAACTGCCCGCGGTCGAAGGCCCAGGCGGCCTCCTCGTCCAGCCGGGTCGGCCACGGCTCGCTCGGGCAGTCGAGGACCAGGTGCGCCATCTCGCCCGCCCGCCCCACGAACGCGGCGATGTCCAGCCGCCCGACGCTCAGTGACAGCATGGGCTGCACGGTGGCGTGGGCGAGCCTGCGCCCGGCACCCAGGCGGAGCCCGGTGGCGAGCAGCTTGGCGTCCCGGGCCGGGACGGTGACCTCCACGTCGCTCCCGCCCATCGGCAGCGTCGAGGTGACCTCGGCGGCGGAGTCGTTGCGCAGGACGTACGCGTGCGCGCCGGTGTCCGGATTGGCGAGGTGCCGCACCCGGATGCGGTCGTCCGCGGCCCGGACGGCCGACGCCGGGGTCATCCGGGTGAAGTCCGGGACGTGCCGCAGCAGGTGGCCGAGCTGGTGGAGCGGCGCGAGCTTGTCCGTGGGCCGCCGCGCCTCGTCGATCGCCGCGGTCGGGTCGTACGTCGGTGAGGGCGCCGACGGCGCGGACAGCCACCCCCAGGAGGTCCCGCCGAACGCCGTCCGGACGTTGTGCAGCGTGCTCCCCTGCGCCAGCCGGTCCAGGTGCAGCCGTCGCGCCTCGGCGGCGTCCCGGGTCCGCTCCGGCTCCTCCCAGACGAGCGGGGAGCCGGAGTGCAGCAGCGGCACCTCGATGCCGTCGGCGCGCAGCCGCGCGCGCAGGCGGTCGAGGCCGGCACGCTCGGGGCTGTCGGTCCGGTAGAGCAGCACGGTGCCGGTGCCCCGGGTGAACTGGTGCCGGGCGGCGACGGCGTTGACCCGGCTCAGCCACTCGTCGGCGTGGCGCAGGTAGGCGGGGTCGGCGGCCTCGGCCCGGACGCCGGCCGCGGTCAGCCAGCCGGGCAGGCCCCCGGCGTCCACGTCCGCGCCGATGCACGGGCCGGGCTGCAGGACGACGTACAGGGCGCACTCGGCGGCGGTGCGCAGGAACAGGTCGAGGTCGCGGACCCCGGTGAAGTCGTACGCGCCGGGGGCGGCGGAGTGCTGGTTCCAGGCGAGGCGGACGCTGACCGCGTTGTGGCCGTACGCCCGCATCTTCTGCAGCACGTCCCGCCACAGGGACGGGCTCGGCAGCCGGAAGGGGTGCAGCTCGCCCGACCACAGCGCCAGCCGCCTGCCGTCCACCAGCAGGGAGTACCGGTCCATGGCGACCCGGTGGCGCCGGCCGTCGGCACCGGGCGGGCCGGGCGGCGGGCCCGTGGGCACGGGGCCGGGAGCGCCGGAGAAGGGGAGCGCCGCACTGCTCACGCTGCCGCCGAGCGCGAGTCCGAGGACGGTGGTGCCCGCGAGGGCGGTGAACGCTCGTCTGCCGAGCCTGCTGGGCCTGCTGAGCTCCAAGGGAGCCTCTCCTGTTGCGCGCGTACCTCCGGTCCCGTCGGCTGCCCGGGACCGCCTGTGCCGGGTCATTGTCCCAGCGGACGCCACAATGGTCGGCATGAGGATCTCGGCGCGTGCGGACTACGCGGTACGGGCGGTACTGGAACTGGCCGTCCGGCAGGGCGATGCCCCGGTCAGGGCGGAGGACGTGGCCGCCGCGCAGGACATTCCGCACAAATTTCTGGAGGGGATCCTCGGCGACCTCAGGCGCGGCGGCGTCGTCGAGAGCCGGCGCGGCGGGGGCGGCGGGTACCGGCTGGCGCGCGAGGCGTCGGCCATCACGGTGGCGGACGTGATCCGGACCGTGGACGGCCCGATCGTCTCGGTGCGCGGCGAGCGGCCGACGGGCCTTGTGTACACCGGCACGGCCGGACCCCTGCTGCCGCTGTGGGTGGCGCTGCGAGCCAACGTGCGCCGGATCCTGGAGGGCGTGACGATCGCGGACCTCGCGGCGGACGCCCTGCCGGACCCGGTGCGACGGCTGGCCGCGGAGCCGGCGGCGTGGGAGAACCCGTAGGCCGGGCGGCGGGAACCGGCCGGTGCGAACGGCCGGGAGGGCGTCTGTCCGCTCCCCGGCGGTGCTCCCCGCGATGCGACCCCGCACCCACCACGGGCGCGCGAACCATTGACGCGCAAGCGCTTCGATTCTACGTTCCCGTCCGAACAGACGACCGTCGTTCGTTCTGTCGAACAAGTCGATGGACCACACGGACCGGAACTGGAGCGCCCCATGAGCCGCACGCGCAAGCGCACCGCACTCCTCGCTCTCCCCGCCGCCGCCCTGCTCGCCCTCGTCCCCGGCACGGCGTCGGCCTACCCGAACCCCGGCCGGGTCACCGGCTCCGTCGTCACCCACGACCCGACGATGATCCGCACCCCGTCCGGGCAGTACCGGCTCTACGCCACCGGCGGCGGCATCAGCAGCAAGACGTCCGCCGACCGCACCGCGTTCTCCGCGGGCGCCGACGCCTTCGGCACCCGGCCCGGCTGGTGGTCGCGGTACTCGACCGTCCCGGAGGCCTGGGCGCCGGACATCTCGTACCACGGCGGCACGTACCTGATGTACTACTCCGTCTCGTCCTTCGGCTCCAACACCTCCGCCATCGGACTCGCGGGCTCCACCACCGGGGCGCCGGGCAGCTGGATCGACCACGGCATCGTCTACACGTCGAACTCCGCCAGCGACTACAACGCGATCGACCCGAACCTCTTCGTCGACGACGACGGCAGGTGGTGGCTGTCGTTCGGCAGCTGGTGGACCGGCATCAAGATGATCCGCCTCGACCCGGCCACCGGCAAGCAGCTCGCCTCCGACACCGCCCGCCGCTCCCTCGCCTCCCGCCCGACCGGCACCAAGGCCGTCGAGGCCCCGTACGTCGTCAAGCGGAACGGGTACTACTACCTCTTCGCCTCCTACGACACCTGCTGCGCCGGGACCGGCTCCACCTACAAGGTGAAGGTCGGCCGGGCGACGAGCGTCACCGGGCCCTACCGGGACCGCGACGGCGTCGCCATGACGGACAACGGCGGGACACCCGTGCTGGAGTCGCACGGCAGCGTCATCGGCCCCGGCGGGCAGTCGATCATGAACGACGTGGACGGCGACCTGATCGTCTACCACTACTACGACGGCGACGACAACGGCACGCCCAAGCTCGGCATCAACCTCCTGGACTGGAGCAGCGGCTGGCCCGTGGCCCACTGACCCCCGCCAGGGCCGCGGACGTCACCGCGTGTCGTCGTGGCCGCGCAGGTGGAGCGAGCGCAGGGCCACCTCGATGGCGAAGCGGTGGTCGGGGTCGGCGAGCCGGTCGCCCAGGTGGGCGTCGAGCGTCCGCAGGCGGTAGCGGACGGTCTGTGCGTGCACGCCCAGCAGCTCGCCGACCTGCTCCGCGGGCGCCCGGGTGGACACGTGCACGCGCAGGGTCTCCACGAGCCGGTCGCGGCGCCTGGCCGGAAGCGCGTCCAGCGGGGCCAGCTCACGGGCCGCGATCCGGTCCACCAGGGCGGCGTCGGACAGCAGCCACAGGGTGGTCAGGTGGTCCTCGCAGCGGATCAGCGGCGCGTCGGGAATGACATCCTCGTCAACGAGCTGCAGAACCCGGCGGGCCCAGCGGACGGAGTCGGCGGCCTGCGTGATCGGCACGGTCAGGCCCACCGCGGCGCGGGTGCCGGCCAGGGCGGTGCCGATCATGTCGAGGCGGGCGGGGGTGAGGTCCCCGGGCACCAGCAGGTGCGGCTGCGGGATGTCGAGGTCGGCGAGGACGTCCCGGTCGAGTCCGGCCTGGATGTGCTCAGGCGCCGGGGACTGCAGGGCGACGAGGAAGCACGACCGGGGCAGCTCCCAGGCGGCGGCCTTGCACAGTTCGGAGACCGCCGTCCGGGGCAGCGGCGCGGAGGCCAGCAGGAAGTGCAGTAACTGTCTTCGTAACGCGGACTCCTCGGAGGCGGCCCGCTCCCGCACCTCCGCGTACCCCTCGCGGGTGATCGCCTCCAGTTCCTCGACGTAGGCGAAGAGGGCGTCGGCGAAGGCCAGGATCAGCGAGGGGGAGAGGCTGTACTGCCGCCCCAGCGTCTTGGCCCGGCGCAGCGCGATGCGCGCGCCCAGCCGGTACGCCCCTTGCAGGACCTCCAGGTCGCGGCCCTCGTAGGCCTCCACCCGGCCGAACCTGCGCAGCAGTTCGTCCCGCAGCTCCGAGCTGCTGGAAGGGTCGGCCACCCGGTCCACGAAGGCGGTCAGCGCCTGCTCCACGCCCTGGCGGATCGCGTCCCCGTCCGGACCGTTGAGCAGCCTGCCGTACACCGGATAGCTGCGGGTGACCTCGGTGCGTATCTCGTTCAGCAGCCCGGGAAGCAGCGGTCGCATGAACGCCGCGAACTTCTTGGGCAGGGGGTCGAGCGGTTCACCGAGCACCGGGGGAGGCGCGCTTGAGGGCATGAGCGATCCCTTGCCGTCGACATGTCCGGTGGGGCGGACCGGCCGGGCCCCGCCCTCGGCGGGCGGAGCCTGGACCGGCCCACTGGGAGTTCACCGGTCTGGCAAGCTGACGGTAAATCAACTTTGTTGTGTTGTACATCTCTTGGGGAGGAATCGTGTCGCGGTTGTGTGTGCCCGCGGCTGTTACCGGACGGCCGAGTGCCAGTTCTTCGAGAGCACCTTGCCCGCGTCGGGGACGACGGTCCCGGGCGCGTTGAGGCCGGTGAGGTGGGTCCGGGTGTCGTTGAGGGTGAGGCTGTTGTTCCCGGCAGGGGAGGGCAGCCCGGTCTTCGCGTTGACCGCGGCGTTGATCAGGCCGACGTTCAGGCCGCAGCCGGTCGCGCCGGGCACCGCGAAGCTGCTGTCGTTCTGCGTGGCGCCGACCAGGTTGATCCGGCTCATCTCGCCGGCCTCGTCCGCGGTGCCGTCGCCCCGGAAGAAGGTCATCCCGAACTCGGGGTAGTTGCGGTTCGCCGGGTGCAGCACGATCGGGTCGGCGGCCGTCCCGATGTAGCACTTGTCGCCGAGGAGCGGGTTCTCCAGGTGGATGCGGACCGGCAGGGCCACGATCGGCAGGTCGGTGAGGACGCCCGCGGCCTGGTCGAAGGCGTAGGGCGCGCCGACCGACTCCATGGTCGCGGTGATCTTGTTGAGGCTGGAGTTCTCCAGCGACTTGCAGATCCCCGTGATGACGAAGATGTCGCTCGGACACATCAGGCCGAGCAGCCCGCCGGGCACGGAGGCGGGCTCGGCGACCAGTGCCCCGGAGGCGGGGGCGACCACACTGCTGGTGCCGTCCGCGTTCTGGACGACGCCGATCTGGAGATTGGTCCTGCCGGTCGTCACGGTGGTGGAGCCCAGCTTGATGGAGCCGCTCGCCGACGTGGACACCACGCACTGCGGGGTCCGGTCGAAGCCGTCGGCGGCCAGCATCGCCGGGGCGTCCACGGGGCAGCGGGTGAAGGGGGCCCATTCGCCGTTCAGCGCGGGGCCGGCGGCGGTCGCCGTGCCCAGCGAGGCGAAGGCGCCGAGCGCGGTCAGCGCGGACACGGTGGCGAGCCGGGTACGGGTGGAGATCGGGGGCATGGTGGTGGCCTTCCGTGGAGGTGGGAGACGGGGGACGGTCAGCGCTCCGCGACGGGGACCTCGTAGGGCTGGAGGTCCTGGGTGCACTGGCCTTCGTTGTCCGGGCTCGGGAACACCGGGGCGGCGATCGCGCACGTCTGTCCCTGAACCTGCTTGAT
Source organism: Streptomyces sp. BK208 (assembly GCF_004364245.1). Classification (GTDB taxonomy): domain Bacteria; phylum Actinomycetota; class Actinomycetes; order Streptomycetales; family Streptomycetaceae; genus Streptomyces. The sequence continues at coordinate 687,196 of NZ_SOAV01000002.1, forward strand.
GTAGTTGCCGGGGCCGGAGACGGAGGCGGTGAGCAGCCGGTCGAGGTCCTCGCCGTCGGTGCCGCAGCCGGTGAAGGCGGGGACGGCGGTCTCGCCGGACAGCACGCCGCCGCTCAGCAGCAGGTAACCGGTGGCCGGCAGGCCGATGACCTGCTCGCCCCGGCCGTAGAGCACCAGGTGGTCACCCGGGAAGTTCGCCGGGTCCGGGTCCTCGGAGGTGAGGGACGTCTCGGTCCGGCACCCGGAACCGACGTCCAGGGGCGTTCCGTTGACCTCCAGCTTTCGTACGCGCAGGACCAGCGGCGCCCGCACGTAGGTGTCCGTGATCGTGGTGAAGTCGGACAGGCGGATCTTCATGCGCGAGTCGATCCGCAAGGGGCCCGTCTGCTCCAGCACCATGGTCGCCTTCACCGGGGTGAAGTCGAAGGACAGGAAGGTCGCTTCGAAGGGCGGGGTCTGCTTGCGCTCCCGGTAGTGGAAGTCGCCGTACGACACGGTGTCGAAGATCAGGTAGTCCGGGTCGGCGGGACCCGGCACGGGGAGGCCCTGCTCGATCAGCACGCAGGACGGCGGCAGGTACGCGGCGCCCTTCATCTTCTTCACGTTGGCGTAGCCGGTGACGTAGGCGTTGAGCGACACGTCCGTGGGCGGGTGCTGCTCGTCGTAGCGGCACGGGAGGACCTTCCCGCGGTCCGCGGCGGCGCCGGGGCTGTTCTCCAGCACCTTCGGCGACCGCTCGGACTGCCGCTCCCCCTGCCGGTCCTCCGGCGCCTCCGGCTGCCCGTCCTGCGGCGCCCCCGAGGTGTCGTCCGCCCCGGGCGAGGAGGGCGAACCGCTCGCTCCCGGTCCGCCCGCGCCGACCGGCACGGTGGCCAGCAGGCCCTGGCCCGGCGCGTCCTCGGCGAGGGAGCAGTCGACGGTCAGCGCACCGGGTCCCTCGGTGGCCGGGTCGCCGGTGGTCCCGGTGGCTCCGGGGGTCCCGGTGGCTCCGGCGGCCCCGGTGGCGCTCCGGTCCGCGGTGGCGTCCGCGGCGTCGAGCGCCAGGTCGATCGCGAGGGCTCCCGCGGAGAATGTCAGGTCGCCGTCGCCCTGGCCGGCCACCGAGGGCACGTCGCCCCCCGTGACCAGGGTCAGCGGTCCCGACGCGGGAAGCGCCAGCGGCTCGGCGCTTCCCCGCCAGGTCGCCGTCGCCGAGGCCGCGTTCTGGACGACGCCGACGTCCAGCCGGGTGGCCGCCCGTACCTCGGTCGCGCCCGTCCCGGTGAGGTCCGCGACCGCCTCCGCGGGGAGTTCCACCGTGGTGGTGACGTCGGACGGCGTGAAGGCCTCGCCCGCCCCGGCCCGCTCCGGAAAGTCCGCCGAGATCCGCACCGTCGCGGGCAGCGGACCCGAGGGCAGGGTGCAGACGTAGGGGAGTTCGGCCTCGACCTCCTGGGTTCCCGTGGCGGACGCCGTGGTCGGGATCAGGGCGGCGAGCACGACGAACGCGGCGATCGAGGTGGTCCGGGCGCGGACCCGGGGCGGCCGCGGGGCGGCGGCTGGCTTGGCTGTCACTGCGACTCCGCTCGGCTGGCTCGGACGGGGGCCGGTCTCCTCGCACACGGCACACGGCACACGGTCCGCGAACGCCCGGCCGGGGTGCCGGCCGGGCGTTCGCGGCTGGTCGGCGGCCTACGGGTTGGAGCCGACGATGGTCGGGATGACGGTGGTGCCCGCCTTCTTGACGGCGTAGTTGCCCTTGAAGGTGGGCTTCGTGGCGGTCGTGACGACCGCGCCGCAGTTGACGGGGTTGGTGACCACCAGTTCACCGGCCGTGCTGTTGATCGCCAGGACACCGGTGGAGTTGGTGTACGTGCCCGAGGCCTTGCCCGACACGGTGAACTTGCAGGCGCCGGCGGTCACGTTGGCCTTGACGTTGCCCACGTAGCCCTTGGTCACGCCGGTGGACGCGGTGTAGTCCTGCGCGATGACGTCCCACGGGGTGACCGACGTGGTGGTGACGTTGCCGAGGACGCTGGTGCACGGCGAGCCGGACGTACCGAAGTTCATGGTGGTGATGTCGGCGACGTCACCGGGGTTGCCGGTGGCGCTCGCCATCGTCCCGGCCGCGGTCGAGACCGTACACGTCATGGGGATGGTGGCGGTCAGCACGATGTTGCCGACGTTCGTCGCCTGGAAGCTGGCCGGTGAGGGGTTGACCGTCCACACCGTGGAGGGCACCGCCGAGGACGGGACGGCGGCAAGACCCAGCGCCGACGCGGCCGCACACACCACGAGGGCTGACCTTCTCATGCTCTTCTTCATGGCTGGGGAGTCTCCTTGAGGGTCGACCTGCATTGAGCCGTGACGTTACTCGCGGGAAACATAGCCGAACAATGCGGCCGTCCATGATTCTTTGAAAACTGGAACAAGCTGTTTCCGGAGTGAGTGAATCGCGATTCCCCTTAGTCACCTGCTGCCAAGGACGGGACGTCCGGCCGATGATGCCTCATCTCCGTGAAGCTCACCCGGTACGGCGTCGTAATACTCACCTGATGACAAGTTACCGACGGGTTTCTGTGCTTTCCCTGACAGGTTGCGGAGGGTGCGGATCGGTATCCCGGAAAACTCCGATCCCGGTGTTGCCCGCCGAGGTTACTCGGCCGTAACGTGCCGGTGCGGTGCTCGGTTCCAGGTCGGTGGCCCCCGTCGGCCGGAGCCATGGCGGACGCGCCGTGCCCACATCCCGTGCGGCCGGGGCGTCCGCCGGCGGGGTCCCGCGGGCTCCACACCCCCCGGAGCCGCGAGACCCTGCCCTGTCTCCCCGGAGACAAGTGTGCGGCGGGCGGTTTGTCTGCGCGGTGACAAGTTCCGCGGGGGCGCCGAAGATCCGCGCCGCACCCGTTGTCAGTGCGCTCCGGGCCGCCTTAACGTGCGGGCCCGCAGCGCGTTTCCGATCGGCGTCCGCTGGAGGTGATATGGGAATCGAAGTGGTGGTCGAGGGCCTGACCAAGTCCTTCGGTAAGCAGAGCATCTGGCGGGACGTGTCACTCACTCTTCCGGCCGGAGAGGTCAGCGTGATGCTGGGCCCGTCCGGAACCGGTAAGACCGTTTTCCTGAAATCGCTCATAGGGTTGCTCAAACCCGAGAAGGGCCGTGTCCTCATCAACGGCGTGGACATGGTGAACAGTCCGGAAAGAGACATCTACGAGACCCGGAAACTCTTCGGCCTGATGTTCCAGGACGGTGCTCTCTTCGGGTCCATGTCTCTTTTCGACAATATCGCCTTCCCGCTGCGCGAACACACCCGCAAGAAGGAGTCCGAGATCCGCCGCATCGTCATGGAGCGGATCGAGGTCGTCGGACTGCTGGGGGCGGAGGGGAAACTCCCCGGGGAGATCAGCGGCGGCATGCGCAAGCGGGCGGGACTGGCCCGCGCGCTCGTCCTCGACCCGCAGATCATCCTGTGCGACGAACCGGACTCCGGGCTCGACCCGGTCCGCACCGCCTACATCTCCCAGCTGCTGATCGACCTCAACGCCCAGCTCGACGCGACGATGCTGATCGTCACCCACAACCTGGACATCGCCGCCACCGTGCCCGACAACATGGGGATGCTCTTCCTGCGCGAGCTGGTCACCTTCGGCCCGCGCGAGGTGCTGCTGACCAGCGACGAGCCGGTCGTGGCCCAGTTCCTCGGCGGCCGGCGCGAGGGGCCCATCGGGATGTCCGAGGAGAAGGACGCGGCCACCCTCGCCGCCGAGGCGGTCGCCCCCTCGGCCCCGGCCGGGCCCCGCGTGATCGTCCCGCAGCTGGAGCCGTCGCCCGGCATGCCGCCGCGCCGGGCCGTCGCCCGCCGGCGCGAACGCGTCCTGGGCATGATCGACACCCTGCCGCCCGCCGCGCGGTCCGCCATCCGGGACACCTACGCGAGGAGTGCCGAGGCGGCCACCCTGCCGATGCCCGCCGCGGGGAGCGGCGCGTGATCACGGGCGCGCTGCGGCAGACCGGACGGCTCTTCGCGCTCGCCGCCGAAGTGGTCCGCGCCGTCTTCCGAAGACCCTTCCAGTTCCGCGAGTTCGTCGAGCAGTTCTGGTTCGTGGCGAGCGTGACCATCCTGCCCGCCGCCCTGGTCTCGATCCCCTTCGGCGCCGTCATCGCCCTCCAGGTCGGCTCCCTGACCGAGCAGTTGGGCGCCCAGTCGTTCACCGGCGGCGCCAGTGTCCTCGCCGTCGTCCAGCAGGCCAGCCCGCTCATCGTCGCCCTGCTCATCGCCGGCGCCGGGGGCTCGGCCATCTGCGCCGACCTCGGGTCCCGCAAGATCCGCGAGGAACTCGACGCCATGGAGGTCATGGGCGTCTCACCCGTGCAGCGCCTGGTGGTGCCCCGGGTGCTGGCCGCCATGGGCGTCGCGGTCCTGCTCAACGGCCTGGTCTCCGTCGTCGGCATCCTCGGCGGTTACTTCTTCAACGTGATCATGCAGGGCGGCACGCCCGGCGCCTACCTCTCCAGCTTCTCCGCCCTCGCCCAGCTGCCCGACCTCTACGTCAGCGAACTCAAGGCGCTGGTCTTCGGGTTCATCGCGGGCATCGTCGCCGCCTACCGGGGGCTCAACCCGCGCGGCGGGCCCAAGGGCGTCGGCGACGCCGTCAACCAGTCCGTCGTCATCACGTTCCTGCTGCTCTTCTTCGTCAACATGGTGATGACGGCCGTGTACCTCCAGATCGTCCCGCCGAAGGGAGGCTGAGGTCCGATGGCCTCCCCGCTCGTCTGGCTCGACCGCTCCGGCGACCAACTGCTCTTCTACGTCCGGGCGCTGCTGTGGATCCCCCGGACCCTGCGCCGCTACCTCAAGGAGGTGCAGCGCCTGCTGGCCGAGGTGGCCTTCGGCTCCGGCGGCCTCGGGGTCATCGGCGGCACCATCGGCGTGATGATCGCGATGACGCTCTTCACCGGGACCGTCGTCGGCCTCCAGGGATACGCGGCCCTCGACCAGATCGGCACCGCCGCGTTCACCGGGTTCGTCTCCGCCTACTTCAACACCCGCGAGATCGCCCCGCTCGTGGCCGGACTCGCCCTCTCCGCCACCGTCGGGGCCGGCTTCACCGCCCAGATCGGCGCCATGCGCATCAACGAGGAGGTCGACGCGCTGGAGGGCATGGGCATCCGCTCCATGCCCTACCTGGTCACCACCCGCATCATCGCCGGCGTGGTCGCCATCGTCCCGCTCTACGCGATCGGCCTGCTCTCCTCCTTCCTCGCCTCCCGCTACGTGACCGTCCTGTTCAACGGCCAGTCCCGCGGGACCTACGACCACTACTTCAACCTCTTCCTCTCCCCGACGGACGTCCTGCTGTCCGTGCTGAAGGTGCTGATCTTCAGCGTGATGGTGATCGTCGCCCACTGCTACTACGGCTACCGCGCCTCCGGCGGCCCCGCCGGCGTCGGCGTCGCCGTCGGCCGGTCCGTGCGCAACGCCATCGTGCTGATCAGCGTCACCGACTTCTTCCTGTCGCTGGCCCTGTGGGGCGCGACCACGACCGTGAAGGTGGCGGGGTGAGATGAGCGGACCCGGCAAGGCGCGAGGAGCACGCGGGGCGCGGGGACAGAGGCTGCGCAACCGGCTGGCCGGAGTGGTGTTCGTGCTGGTGCCCGTCCTGCTGGTCTGGCTGGCCGTCGCCGTCTACGACAAGAAGTTCACCGACTCCGACCCGGTCGTCGTCGAGACCGGCAGCGCCGGCAACCAGATGCACCCCGGCGCCGAGGTGAAACTGCGCGGCGTCGTCGTCGGCGAGGTCCGCGCCATCGACGCCACCGGCGACGGCGCCCGGCTCACCCTCGCCATGAAACCCGGCGCGCTGGACCACGTCCCGTCCGACGTGCGCGCGCAGATGTTGCCCACCACCCTGTTCGGCGAGCGGTACGTGGCCCTCGTACCGCCCGCGAACCCCTCGCCCGAGACCCTGGCCGCCGGGGCCGTCGTCCCCCAGGACCGGTCCGCCAACGCCATCGAGCTCCAGCAGGTGCTCGACGACGTCCTGCCGATGCTCACCGCCGTCCAGCCGCAGAAGCTCTCCGCGACCCTGTCCGCCGTCTCGCAGGCACTCGAAGGCCGCGGGGAACGGCTCGGCGACACGCTCACCCTGCTGGACGAGCACCTGAAGGACTTCAACCCCCACCTGCCCGCCCTCAACCGCGACCTCAAGGAACTCGTGAAGGTCAGCCACGTCTACGCGGACGCCGCGCCCGACATCCTCACGGCGCTCACCGACTTCACCACCACCAGCGGCACCCTCGCCGAGCAGGAGGCGGAACTCGCCGCCACCCTCGGCGCCACGACCCGGACCGCCGAGGACGTCACCGCCTTCCTGCGTCAGAACAAGGACAACATCATCCGGCTCGGTGCCACCAGCCGGCCCACCCTGACCCTCCTCGCCGAGTACTCCGCCGCCTTCCCCTGCACCCTGCGCACCCTCGCCGACTTCGTGCCGGCCATGGACAAGGCGCTCGGCAAGGGCACCGACCGGCCGGGCATCCACGTCGACGTCACCACCGTCGCCTCCCGCGGCGCCTACCGCCCCGGCCGCGACACCCCGGCGTACGACTCCGGCGGCGGCCCCCGCTGCCCCGCCGTGCCCTACCTCGGCACCCTGCCCCGGCCCACCGCGCGCGCCGCCACCCCCGCGGCCGCCCAGGACCTCGGGCCCGCCAACTCCCCGCAGGAGAACGACCTCGTCAACGAACTGATCGCCCCCGCCGCCGGGAAGAGCCCCGGCGACCTGCCCGACTGGAGCAGCCTGCTCGCCGGGCCCGTCTACCGCGGTACGGAGGTGACGCTCCGATGACCAGGCCGGACACCGCGCACACCCGGCGCCGCCCGCTGACCGGACCGCTGGTCAAGTCCCTCGTCTTCGTGGTGGTCACCGTCCTCGCCACCACCGTCCTCGGCCTGAGCGTCGCCGGCACCGGTGCCGACTCCGACAGCGGGACCACCAGCTACAAGGCCCTGTTCACCGACGTCACCGGGCTCGTCGACGGCGACAGCGTGCGGATCTCCGGGGTGACGGTCGGCAAGGTGACCGACGTACGCGTCGTCCACCGGCGCACCGCCCAGGTCACCTTCACCGTCCGCGACGACCGCAGGCTGCCCCGGTCGACCACGGCCGCCGTGAAGTACCTCAACATGGTCGGCCAGCGCTACGTCTCCCTCGACCGCGGCAGCGGCGACCTCGCCGGCACCCTCCCGGAGGGCGGCACCGTCCCGCTGGACCGCACCACGCCCGCGCTGGACCTCACGCTGCTCTTCAACGGCTTCAAGCCGCTGTTCGAGGGGCTCTCCCCGGAGGACGTCAACGAACTCGCCGGATCGATCGTGCAGGTGCTCCAGGGCGAGGGCGCCACCGTCGACAGCCTGATCCGCCACATCGGCTCACTGGGCACGACCGTCGCCGCCAAGGACAAGGTGATCGGCGAGGTCGTCGAGAACCTCAGCACCGTCCTGGACACCCTCAACGACCGCGAGGACGGCTTCGACGACCTCGTCGTCACCCTGCGGAAGCTCGTCACCGGCTTCAACCAGGACCGCAAGCCGCTGGGCGAGGCCGTCGCCGCCATGGGCGACCTGACCACGGTCACCGCCGGCCTGATCGAGGACGGACGCGCACCCCTCAAGGAGGACATCCGCGAACTGGGCCGGCTGTCGGCAGGTCTCGGCGAGCACACCCCGCAGATCGAGGACTTCCTGGAGAAGTCCCCCGCCAAGATGACCGCCCTGGCCCGCCTGTCCTCCTACGGATCGTGGTTCAACCTCTACCTCTGCGAGGCGCGCGTGAGCGGAGTGACCACCTCCGACGGCTCGAAGCCGCCCACCGGCATCGCGATCACCGAATCGAGGTGCCGCGGATGAGGCGCCCGCACCTCAGGCCCGTCAAGGAACGCAACCCGGTCGCCGTCGGCGTCGTCGGACTGCTCGTCCTCGCCCTGCTCGCCCTCCTCGCCTACCGCGTCGACCGGCTGCCCTTCGGCGGCGGCACCACCTACAGCGCCGACTTCTCCGAGGCCGCCGGCCTGGGCGAGGGCGACGAGGTGCGCATCGCCGGGGTCAAGGTCGGCCGGGTGACCGGCGTCGCGCTCGACGGCCCCAAGGTCAAGGTCACCTTCGAGGTCGAGGACGCCTGGCTCGGCGACCGCACCACCGCCGCCATCGCCATCAAGACCGTCCTCGGCGACAAGTACCTGGCCCTCGACCCGCTCGGCTCCGGCCGCCAGGACCCGGACGCCCGCATCCCGCTGACCCGCACCACCTCCCCCTACGACGTGACCCAGGCCTTCCAGGACCTCAGCGGCACCGTCGACGACATCGACACCGGGCAGCTCGCGGAGAGCTTCCGGACCATCTCCGACACCTTCAAGGACTCTCCGCCGCACGTGCGCAAGGCCGCCACCGGCCTGTCCGACCTGTCGAAGTCCCTCTCCAAGCGGGACGCGAAGCTCTCCGAACTCCTCAAGGGCAGCTCCGACTTCACCAAGACGCTGGAGGACAACACGTCCGGCTTCGAGACCCTCATCGAGGACGGCGGCCCGCTGCTCGGCGAACTCCGCGACCGCCGCGCCGCCATCAGCGCCCTGCTCAAGGGCAGCCAGGACCTCGGCACCGAACTCGGCGGACTCGTCAAGGACAACGAGAAGCAGCTCGGCCCCACCCTGAAGGCGCTCGGCCGCGTCACCAGCGTCCTGGAGGAGAACGACACCCGGCTCGGCGAGACCCTCGCGCTGGTCGGCCCGTACTACCGCCTGGTCGGCAACACCCTGGGCAACGGCCGCTGGTTCGACAGCTACCTGTGCGGTGTCGTGCCCCGCTCCTACCTGCCCGAGACCTCCCAGCCCGAGACCGGATGCCTGCCGCCGAAACAGCCGGCCGCGGCCCAGGGGAGCGGTGAGCGATGACCCGACGCCGAAAGATCCTCACCGGGGTGCTCGCCCTCGTGGTGCTCGCCGCCGGCGGCCTCGTCGCCGTCCGGGTCCTCGAAGCCGACGGCACCCGTGTCACCGCCTACTTCGACCGCGCCGTCGGCGTCTACGCCGGGTCCGACCTGCGCGTCCTCGGGGTGCGGGTCGGCGAGGTGGAGTCGGTGCGGCCCGAGGGCACCCGGGTCCGCGTCGGCCTGCGGCTGGACGAGGGGGTCGAGGTCCCCCGGGACGCGCGGGCCGTCGTCGTCGCGCAGAGCATCGTCGCCGACCGCTACGTGCAGCTCACCCCCGCCTACAGCAAGGGCCCCACCCTGGCCGACGGCGCCGTCCTGCCCGCCGCCCGCAACCACGTCCCCGTCGAGATCGACCAGATCTACGACTCGATCACCGAACTCGGTGACGCCCTCGGCCCGGACGGCGCCAACGCCGACGGCGCCCTGTCCGACCTGCTGAGGACCGGCGCCGACAACCTCGACGGCAACGGCGAGGCCATCGGCGACAGCGTCGAGGAGTTCGGCAAGGCGGCCAGGACCCTCGACGGCAGCAGCGACGACCTGTTCACGACGCTCTCCAGTCTCCAGACCTTCACCACCATGCTGAAGAACAAGGACACCGATGTGCGCACCGCCCAGGAAGGACTGGACGACGTCGTCAGCTTCTTCGCCGACAACAAGGACGACCTCACCGGCGCGCTGGAGGAACTCGGCAAGGCCCTCGGCCAGGTCAAGACCTTCATCGAGGACAACCGGGGCGAGCTGAAGAAGAACGTCGACCGGCTCGTCCCGATCACGCAGACGCTGGTCGAGCAACGCGCCTCGCTGGCCGAGGCGCTGGACGTGGCACCGCTGGCCGCGGGCAACGTCGTGAACGCGTACAACCCCGACACCCGCACCCTCGACGGCCGCGCCAACCTCAACGAGATCAGTATCGGCGGCCCGCTGCTGCCGCTGCCCGTGGCCGGGGTGTCCGACGGGGCCGGCACCCGGAGCGGCGGCGGACACGACGACGGGAGCAAGGGGGACGGCCGATGAGACGCGCAGCCCTCCCCAGCGGCCGGGCGGCCTCACTCACCGCGGGCGGACTGGTCGCCCTCGGCCTCGCCTTCGCCCTCACCCTCGGCGGGGTCCGGGTCGGGGTGCCGGGCTTCGACGGCCTGGAGGACCTGCCGCTGCCCGGCGGCGCCGACCTCGGCGACCACCCCTACACCGTCACCGCGGAACTCCAGGACGTGCTCAGCCTCGTCCCGCACGCCGCCGTACGGGTCAACGACGTGGCCGTCGGCCGGATCACCGGCATCGAACTCGGCGAGGACGACTGGTCGGCACGCGTCACCATGGAGATCAACGGCGAGGTGCGGCTGCCCGCCGACGCCACCGCGCGGCTCGAACAGTCCAGCCTGCTCGGTGAGAAGTACGTCCAGCTCGTCGCCCCCGCCAAGGAGACCGGAGCCGGCCGGCTGACCGACGGAAGCGTCATCCCGCTGGCCCGCACCAGCCGCAACACCGAGGTCGAGGAGGTGTTCGGGGCGCTCTCCCTGCTCCTCAACGGCGGCGGAGTGAGCCAGCTCAAGACCATCACCCGGGAACTCAACGCGGCACTCGGCGGCCGCGAACCCGAGGTCCGCTCGATGCTGAAGCGGGTCGACACCCTGGTGGGCGACCTCGACGACCACCGGGACGACATCACCGACGCCCTCGACGCCGTCAACCGGCTCTCCTCGACCCTCGCCACCCGCAAGGACGACGTCGACACCGTCCTCACCGACCTCTCGCCCGGACTGAAGACGCTGGAGAAGCAGCGCGGCTCGCTGCTGACCATGCTGCGCTCCCTCGACACGCTCTCCGGCGTCGCCGTCTCCACCATCGACGCGAGCAAGGACGACATGATCGCCGACCTCAAGGCCGTCGCACCGACGCTGAAGGCGCTCGCCGACGCGGGCACCGACCTGCCCGACTCGCTCCAGGTGATGCTGACCTACCCGTTCACCGACGAGGTGCTGCGCGGGGTGAAGGGCGACTACCTGAACACGTACCTGAGCGTGGTCGCCGTCCCGGGGACCGAGGTGATCCCTCCGCTGGTGCCCGGGGGCACGCCCTCCCCGTCGGCGTCCGCGACGCCCGGCGGCGGGGCGGACCCGGCCGCGAGGAAGCAGCCCGCCTCCCCGCTGCCGCTGCCCTCCGTGACCGGCTCCGGGACCGGCCCCGGACCGGGTTCCGCGTCCCGTTCGGCGACCGGAGGTGAACGCGGGTGATCACCCTGGCCGTACGGCTGAAGAACCTCGCCTTCCTCCTCATCGCCGTCCTCGCCCTGGCCTTCCTCGGCATCCGCTACGCCGACCTCGGCCGGTACGTGGGGGTCGCCGACTACTACACCGTCGACGTGCAACTCCCGCGCACCGGCGGCCTCTTCACCCACTCGGACGTCACCTACCGGGGCGTCTCGGTGGGACGGGTCGGCCCGATCGACCTCACCGCCGAGGGGGTCGTCGCCGAACTGCGCATCAAGAAGTCAGCCCCGCGCATCCCCGCCGACACCAAGGCCGTGGTCGCCGGGCTCTCCGCCGTCGGCGAGCAGTACATCGACCTGCGGCCCGAGAGCGACGGCTCCCCCTACCTCGCCGACGGCACCCGCATCGAACAGGCCGACACCGAGGTGCCCGCGCCCGTCACCGACGTCCTCGCCAGCGTCGACGACCTCGCGAACTCCGTCCCGCTGGAGGATCTGCGCACGGTCGTCGACGAGTTCGGCAAGGCCTTCGAGGGACACGGCGACGACCTCCAGGTGCTGCTCGACAGCGGCAGCGACTTCGTCGAGGCCGCGGACCGCGCCCTGCCGTCCACCACCCTGCTGATCGACGACGGCGAGACCGTCCTGCGCACCCAGGCCCAGGAGGCGCGGGCCATCCGCGACTTCGCCGTCGGCGCCAAGGACCTGGCCGCCGCGCTCAAGGGTTCCGACGCGGACCTGCGCCGCCTCCTCGCGGTCACCCCCGAGGCCGCCACCCAGGTCAGCGGCCTGCTGCGGGACCTCGACCCCAGCCTCGGCGTCGTCCTGGCGAACCTCCTCACCACCTCCGAGGTCGCCGTCACCCGGCAGCGCGGCATCGAGGAACTCCTGGTGAAGTACCCGGCCGCCGTCGCCGCCGGCGCCACCGCGGTCGACGGGGGCAAGCTGGACCTCGGCCTGGCCGTCACCTTCTTCAGCCCCCTGCCCTGCACCGACGGCTACGGCGGGACGCGTTACCGCAACGGCCTCGACCTCGGCACCGCCCCCGCCCTCAACACCGGCGCGTCCTGCACCGCCCCGGCCGCCGGCGGGAAGAACGTGCGCGGCTCCGCCAACGCCCCGAAGGGCGGCGCGGTGCCCGACCCGGCCCGACCCGGTTCCCTGCCCTCGGGCAGCCGCGGAGCCACCCCGGCCAAGGACGGCACCCCGGCCGGGGGCGGCGCTCCGGCCCTCCCCGGCGCGCTCGCGCTGCCCGGGCAGAGCGGCGAGGCACCGGGCGGCCTGAGCGGTCTCCTCGCGCCGGCCGGCACCGGGAGCGCGCGATGAGGCGGGCGCGGATTCTCACCACGGCGGGGCTCGTGCTGGCCCTCGCCTTCTGCGGCACCGGCGCGTGGACGTACACGCAGGCACGCACCGACGACGCGCTGGTGTACGGCCGGGAGCGGGACGAGGCGCTCGCCGACGGGCGCGAGGGCATCGCCGTGCTCACCACGCTCGACGCCGCCACCCGGCAGCGGGCGGAGCGCAGCATCCGGGACTGGCGCGCCGTCTCCACCGGGCCGCTGCGCGAGGAACTCGGCGGCACCGAGGCCAAGGCGGGCAGCTCGGCGCGCGGCACGGTCACCGAGGCCGCCGTCACCGCGCTCGACACCCGGTCCGGCACGGCCAAGCTCATCGCCACCGTCCGCGTCGAGGTCACCCCGGCCGGGACGGCGAAGCCGGCCACCGACCGCAAGCGCCTGGAGGCGGTGCTGTCCCGCACGGGCGAGGGGGAGTGGAAGGTGAGGGCGCTGAGCGCGGTGCCGGTCGCGCAGGAGCAGAGGGGCGAGGAGCGATGACACCGACGTGGTGGCCGCGCAGGGCCGGCCAGCCGGAACCCGGCACGGAGGACGAGTGGCCCCGGGACCGGGAGACCGACGCCGGGGACGAACCCGCCGAGACCCGCCTCGGCACCTCCGAGGCCCCAGGAGCCTCCGGGACCCCCGGCAGCACGGACGCCTCCGGGATCCCTGACGGCACGGACGCCTCGGGGACCCCCGACGGCACGGACGCCTTCGGGACCCCCGGCGACCCCGACGCGTCCGACGCCTCCGGCACCCCGGACGCCCCCGGGGCCCCCGACACCCCCAGCGACGGCCCCGCCCCCCGCCGGTCCACCGGGCGCCTGCGGCAAGCCGTCCTGGCCGGGACCGCCGCAGCCCTCGTCCTCGGCGGCTGCGGCTTCCTCTACGCCGCGCACCAGCTGAGGTCGGCCGCTCCCGCCCGCAACCAGGCGCTCACCGACACCGGGGCCACCTCCCGTGTCGCGGGCGACGTCGGCAACGCCCTCGCCCGGGTCTTCTCCTACACGCCGGACGGCACCGCGGCCGCCGAGCGCTCCGCGAGCACCGTCCTCGACGGCCGGGCCGCCCGTCAGTACGCGACCCTCTTCGCCCGGGTCCGCGACGACCTCACCGAGCAGCGCGTCACCCTCAGCACCCGGGCCGTGCGCACCGGAGTGATCGAACTCGACGGCGACCGGGCCCGCCTGCTGGTCTTCCTCGACCAGACCTCCCACCGGGGCGAGAGCGGAGGCAAGGGCGAACGTACGAGCGACGGCGAGGCCGAACCCACCACCGCCGCGGCCCAACTCACCGTCACGGCACGGCTGGAAGCCGACCGCTGGCGCATCGTCGACATCAAGGCCCGCTGACCATGCGCGGGAGACGGGAGCACCCCATGAGACGCCCGGTCCGCCTCCCCGGCGCAGGCCGCCTCCGGCCGCTCCCGGCCCTGGCCCTCGCGATCACCCTCGTCGCTGGCGGCTTCGCCGCGTGGTCGGGCCAGGACTGGTACCGGGCGGCCCACGACGACCGGGCCGCGTACGCCGCCCAGCGGGACGCGGCCCTCTCCGCGGGGGAGCAGGCCGTGCAGAACCTGAACACGCTCGACCACCGCGAGCTGAAGCGGGGCCTCGACCTGTGGGAGTCCTCGACCACCGGCGAGCTGCACGAACAACTCGCCTCCGGCCGCGAGGCGTTCACCGCGCAGGTGAAGGAGGCCAAGACGGTGAGCACGGCCCGGGTGCTGTCGGGCGCCGTCACCGAACTCGACGACCGCGCCGGCCGGGCCCGGGTGCTGGTCGCCCTGCGCGTCACCGTCGAGGCGGCCGACGGGGCCCGGAGCGACAAGGACAGCCGCATGCTCGGCGAACTCACCCGGACCGACGGCCGCTGGAAACTGAGCGCCCTGGGCCAGGCCCCGGTGGGCGGCACATCGACCGGCTGACCGGTCCCGTACCGAGCGAGCCGGCCGCAGCGAGGAGGACACGCACCATGTCGACCACCCGTCACCACATCAACCGGCAGCGACGCCGCCAGGCCCGCGAGACCCGGCCCGCCGCGTCCGCCGCCCCCGCTGCCTCGGCCGGCCGTCCGGAGCGCACCCGGGCGACCGAGCGCGAGCCCGCCCGGACCGGCACGCGCGGCGCCACGGCCGTACTGGAACCCGCGAAGGACGCCACCGACGGCGCGTCCACCACCGGGAACGGACCGGAGGAACCCCGGGCCCGGTCGCGCCGCCGGCCCCCGGCCCTCGCGCTGCTGTGCGTGCTGACGGTGCTCCTCGGCGGCTTCGCCGGCTGGGCCCACGCGAAGGCCGAGGGGCTCAGGTCCGAGCCCGCGCGGAGCAACACCGCGCTGACCGACCTCGCCCGCACCAGCGAGATCAAGGGCCAGGTGGCCAAGGCCGTCGACCGGCTCTTCTCCTACGACCACGCCGACCCCGGCGCCCTCGACGCGGCGGCGAAGAGCCTGCTGACCGGCAAGGCCGTCGACCAGCACCGGGAACTGCTCGCCGACGTCCGCGCGCGGGCCGACGAGCAGAAGGCGGTGATCACCACGACGGTCACCGAGAGCGCGGTCGAACGGATCGACGGCGAACGGGCCCGCGTCCTCGTCTACGCCGACCAGAGCAGCGTCGCCACCGCCGGAAAGGCGGCCGCGAAGGACAAGGACGCCGCCCAGGACGACGGGGTGTACGCGGCGGCCATGCTCGCCGTCGACGTCGTGCACCGCGACGGACGCTGGCGGATCTCGGCCCTCGACACCTTCGGCCGCTGAGCACCGGTCCGCCGACCGCACCCGCGCCCGCCCCGCACCCCCCCCACGGATCCGACAGGAGTGACGACCATGTCCGTACGCCGTGCCCGACGCCTGTGCCCCGGGCGGACCCGCAAGGGACTGCGCACGACCGCTCTCGCGGTGGCGGCCATGGCGGCCCTCACCGCCTCCCAGGCCCCCGGCCTGGCCCGCGACGCGCTGGACACCCGCGCCGAACCGGCGGCCGACGACCTGGGCCTGCCGACGCCGGACGGCCCGTCCGCCGGGCTCGTCCCGCCGGGCGACGGCTCGTACCACACCGAACTCCCGCCCCTGGTGACGCGGGGCGGCTCACCGGCGGCCCCCGCGCCGGGGCGGGCCGCCGACATCCGTGCCCAGTCGGGCATCCCGGCCACCGTGCTGCGCGCCTACCGCGCCGCCGAGACGGCCGTGGGCCGGACTGACCCCGGCTGCCGGCTGCCCTGGGAACTGCTCGCGGCGATCGGCAAGGTGGAGTCCGGCCAGGCACGCGGCGGCGCGGTCGACCGCAGCGGCACCACCCTGGGCCGGATCACCGGACCGCCCCTGAACGGCCGGGGCTTCGCCCTGATCCGGGACACGGACGGCGGCGCCCACGACGGTGACGCGGTCTACGACCGGGCGGTGGGGCCGATGCAGTTCCTGCCGTCCACCTGGGCCCGCTGGGGCGCGGACGGCAACCGGGACGGCCGGGCCGACCCGAACAACGTCTTCGACGCGGCCCTCGCGGCCGGGCACTACCTGTGCGCGGGCGACCGGGACCTGGGCCGGGCGGCCGACCTGGACCGGGCGGTGCTCAGCTACAACAACTCCCGCACCTACCTGGAAACGGTCCGGTACTGGCTGGAGTTCTACAGCCGCGGCGTCCACACCGTCCCCGACGGCAAGGGCGTCGTCCCGAAGAGCCCCGGCGCGGGCGGCGACACCCAGGCGAGCAAGCCCGTCGACGGGGAGGGCGGCGGCAGCGGTGGGGGTGCGGGCCAAGGGGGAGGGGGAGGCCGGGACGACGGCATCGTCATCGGTCCGGACCCGAGCGGCACGCCGGGCGGCCCGGGGCCGTCCCCGTCGCCGTCCCCCGCTCCGTCCCGTCCCGTACCGTCCACGGCCCCGACCTCCCCGTCGGTGCCGCCGACCCTCCCGGGGCCCACCCGGCCGCCCACGCAGTCCCCGGACCCCTCGCCGGACCCGACCGGGCCGAGCCCTTCGCCCACCGCCACGGACGACTGCTCCGCGGCCACGGAATCGCCGTCCCCGTCCCCCGACCCCACGGCCTCCCCGACGGGCACCCCCTGCCCGAGCCCCTCGGACACGTCGGCCGCCACCGGCACTCCGGCCGGGTAGGGAGCCCGGCGGGGTTCAGCCCGCCCGGCCCATCCCGGCCGCGTTCGGCCAGCCCGTCGCCGGGACCGACTCCAGCCCGTTGGTGCCCCTGACCTGGGCGGCCGTGAGACCACCGCGGGCCGGAACGCCGGGCGGGGTCGGCCCGAAGGTCTGGGTCGGCCCGAAGGGCGGTGCCGGTCCGACGGGCGGCGGATAGGCAGCGGCCGCGGCGGGCGCCGGCATCGGTGCGGGCAAGGGCTGCGGCATCGGTGCGGGCACAGGTTGCGGGGCCGGTGCGGGCACGGGCTGCGGGGCCGGTGCGGGCATGGGCTGCTGAGGGACCGGTGCCGGGTGGGGGACCGGCACCGGTCCGGGGTACGGCACCGGCTGGGCGACCGGCGCCGGCCCGGGCACGGCGGCCGCCGCCGGAGCGACGGGCACCGCGGCGGGCAGCGGCATGCCGGTACCGGTGCCCGTGGCGGGGGCCGGAGCGGCGGCGATCCCCGGGGCGCCGGTACCGGCGGTCTGTGCGGTGATCGCGCGCATGCCGGAACCGTTGGTCTCGTACATCAGGCGGTCCACCGCCGCCGTGCCCGAGCTGTAGCCGGTCCCTGTGGCCGGCCCGGGCACGGCGGCTCCCCTCCCGGCCCCGTAGAGCACCTGTTCCAGGCCGGACACCAGGCGACGTACGTCGACCTGGGGGCGCACCACGAGACGCAGGAAGCGGCTGGACGATCCGATCTTGTTGCCGCACTCGCGGACCAGCACCCGGTGCTCGGTGAGCATGCGGTCCCGCACGGCGGTACCCTCCGCGCCCACGGGGAGGCGGACGAAGAGGAAGTTGCCCTGGGAGGGATAGACGGTCAGGCCCGGCAGCGCGGACAGCCGGGCCGCCATCTCCAGACGGTCGCGCCGCACCTGGTGCAGGCTCCGCGCGTACTCGGGGCCGTGGTCGCGCAGCATGAACACCACGTGCTCCGCGAAGGAGTTGAGATTCCACTTGGGCAGCATGGAGCGCACCCGGCCCGCGAGCGCCGGGTTGGCGACGAGGTAGCCGAAGCGGATGCCGTGCAGCCCGAAGTTCTTGCCGAGGCTGCGCAGGACGACGACGTTGGGGCGCAGCATCGCCTCCTGGATCACGCTGGGTTGGCTCTCCGCGTCGGCGAACTCCAGGAAGGACTCGTCGACCACCACCAGGTCCCGGTCGGCCATCGCGTCCATGAACTGCACGAGCGCCTGCTTGTGGAGGTAGCCGCCGTCGGGGTTGTTGGGGTTGCAGACCACCACGGCCCGGGTGCCCCGGGCGCGGACGAACTCGGCGTAGCGCGCCAGGTCGAGGGCGAAACCGCTCGCTTCCTGGAGCGGGAACATGTCGACCCGTTTGCCGGTCTCCATGGGCTGGTCGGTCCAGCGGCCGAAGGTGGGGACGGGGACGGCGAGGGACTCCCGGACCAGCAGATGGTCGATCCAGGTGATCAGCTCGGTGGAGCCGTTGCCCATCGCCACGCACTGCGGCGGAAGCTGGAGCAGACTGCACAGCTCGGCGGTGATGGTGTCGGCGCTGCTCGGGTAGTACGTGACGATGTCGCGCAGCCGGCCGGCCATCTCCTCGAACATCGCCGGGGTGGGGAAGTACGGGTTGCAGGGGATGCAGAAGTCCACCGGCCCCGCGCCCGCCTCGCCGCTCTCCCGCGTCAGCGCCGCCATCGAGGGGCTGTGCGCCGCGGTGCTGCGGAACAACGAGGTGACGTTGCCGGACACGTGGACCTCCGTAGGTGGGCGGCCCGCGGGAGCGCGGGCCGCCCATGCATACGGAGGCGGACGGGACACCGTTCAACGCATGTGAAGAAAATGTGCCCGTGGGTCGCCGCGGGTCACGCGCCGAACGAGTGCACCGTCGAGGTCCGGTACGTCTCGCCGGGCCGCAGCACGGTCGACGGGAACGAGGGGTGGTTCGGCGCGTCCGGGAAGTGCTGGGTCTCCAGGCACAGCGCGTCGCCCTGCCGGTAGAGGGAGCCCCCGGTGCCGGTCAGGGTGCCGTCGAGGAAGTTGCCCGAGTAGAACTGCAGTCCGGGCTGGTCGGTGGCGATGCGCAGGGTGCGGCCCGAGCCGTTCTCGCGCAGGGTGGCGATGTGCTCGGGGCGGTCGGTGATCCCCTTGTCGAGGACCCAGTTGTGGTCGAAGCCCTTGGCGGTGACCAGTTGCGGGTGGGCGTCGCGGATGTCCCGGCCGATCGGCTTGGCCCGGCGGAAGTCGAAGGGCGTGCCGGAGACCCGGGCCAGCTCGCCGGTCGGGATCAGGCCCGCGTCGGTGGGCGTGAAGCGGGAGGCGGCGATGGACAGTTCGTGGTCCTCGATCGAGCCGCTGCCCTCGCCGGCCAGGTTCCAGTAGACGTGGCTGGTGAGGTTGACGACGGTGGCCTTGTCGGTGGTGGCCTCGTAGTCGATGCGCCAGTCGCCGTGCCGGGTCAGGGTGTACGTCACCTTGGCCCGCAGTGTGCCCGGGTAGCCCATCTCGCCGTCGACGCTGGTGTAGTGCAGCACCAGGCCGGTGTCCGAGCCCCGGGTGAAGGGCTCGACGTCCCACACGCGGTAGTCGAAGCCGAGGGCGCCGCCGTGCAGGGAGTTCTCCCCGTCGTTGACGGAGAGCTGGTAGTCCTTGCCGTCCAGGGTGAAGCGGCCCTTGGCGATGCGGTTGCCGTACCGGCCGATCAGGGCGCCGAAGTGCGGGCTGCGAGCCACGTAGTCGTCGAGGTTGTCGAAGCCCAGGGAGACGTTCGCGTAGCGTCCCCGGCGGTCCGGGATCTCCAGGGACTGCACGACGCCGCCGTAGGACAGCACCTTCATCCGCGTGCCGCCGTTCTCCAGCGACCAGCGGTACACCTTCGTCCCGTCGGCCAGTCTGCCGAAGAGTTCCTTCACCGGTTTCCCGCCTCCCGAGGCGTGCGCCGTGCCACCGATCGCGGTGGCGGCCACACCGGCCGCGGCCGCCGACGCGATGACCGTTCGTCTGCTCAGTTCCATGTGCGGCTCCTGTACTTCCGTGAAGAGAAGCGGGCCCCGCCGTGAGTGGCGGGGCCCGAGATCCGTTACGAACCGACCCTGCGCTTGTTCCACACGTCGAACCCGACCGCCGCCAGCAGCACCGCGCCCTTGATGACCTGCTGCCAGTCGGTGCCGATGCCCACGAGGTTCATGCCGTTGTTCAGCACGCCCAGGACCAGGCCACCGATGATCGCGCCGAGGACCGTGCCGACGCCGCCGCTCATCGACGCGCCGCCGATGAACGAGGCGGCGATAGCCTCCAGCTCGAAGTTGAGACCCGCCTTGGGCGAGGCCGCGTTGAAGCGGGCGGCGAAGACCAGACCCGCCAGGGCCGCGAGCATGCCCATGTTCAGGAAGACCAGGAAGGTGACCTTCTTGTCCTTCACGCCCGACAGCTTGGCCGCGGGCAGGTTGCCGCCGATGGCGTAGATGTGACGGCCGATGATCGCGTTGCGCATCAGATAGCCGAAGCCGACGACCAGGACGCCCAGGATGAGCAGCACGATCGGGGCGCCCTTGTAGCTGGCCAGCAGCAGCGTGACCACGAGGACCGCGGCGACCAGCGCCACCAGCTTGAGCACGAACAGCTTGACCGGCGGCACGTCGAGGGAGAACTCGAGCTGCCGCTTGCGGTCGCGGACCTCCTGGTACACCACGAAGGCGATCAGGGCGAAGCCCAGCAGCAGGGTGAGGTTGTGGTAGTTGGTGTTCGGGCCGACCTCGGGCAGGAAGCCGTTGGCGATCTTCTGCAAATCCTTGGGGAACGGGCCGAGGGTCTGGCCCTTGAGGAAGATCTCCGTCAGACCGCGGAAGAGCAGCATGCCCGCGAGGGTCACGATGAACGACGGTATGCCGAGATAGGCGATGAAGAAGCCCTGCACCGCGCCGGCGGCGGCGCCGATGGCCAGGCACAGGACCACCGCCAGTGGCCAGGGCAGGTCGTGGTTGACCATCAGGACGGCGGCCGTCGCGCCGACGAACGCGGTCAGTGAGCCCACCGACAGGTCGATGTGACCCGCGATGATGACGAGCATCATGCCGATCGCGAGGATCAGGATGTAGCTGTTCTGCAGCACCAGGTTGGAGACGTTGCGCGGCAGCAGCAGGTCGCCGTCCGACCACACCGCGAACAGCACCACGATCAGGCCGAGGGCCATCAGCATGCCGTACTGGCGCATGTTGCGGCGCATGCCGTCGAGCATCAGCTGCAACAGGCCGCCGCCGGAGGCCGAACCCCCATCGCCGGGCGGCGCCGGTGCCGGGGTCTTGGCGGTCACGTCCGTGCTCATCGGCTTACCTCTTTGTCCTTCTTGTCCTTCGTCATCTGCCGCATCAGCGCTTCCTGCGAGGCATCGGCCCGCGAGAACTCACCCGTCAGCCGTCCCGCGGCCATCGTGTAGATGCGGTCGCACATGCCGAGCAGTTCCGGAAGCTCGGAGGAGATGAAGACGACCGCCTTGCCCTCGGCCGCCAGGCGGTCGATGACCGTGTAGATCTCGTACTTGGCGCCCACGTCGATGCCGCGCGTGGGCTCGTCCAGGATCAGCACCTCGGGACCCGCGAAGATCCACTTGCTGAGGACGACCTTCTGCTGGTTGCCGCCGGACAGCTTGCCGACCGGCTCGAAGACGGTCGGCGCCTTGATGTTCATGGACCTGCGGTAGTCCTCGGCGACCTGACGCTCACCGTGCTCGTCGACCACGCCCCGCTTGGAGACCTTGTCCAGCGCGGTCAGCGAGATGTTCCGGTTGATGGTGTCGATGAGGTTGAGGCCGTAGTGCTTGCGGTCCTCGGTGACGTACGCGATGCCGTGCCCGACCGCCTCCGGGACGGTCTTGGTGCGGATCTCCCTGCCGTCCCTGAGGACGGTGCCGCCGGCGTGCCGGCCGTAGGTGCGGCCGAAGACGCTCATCGCCAGCTCGGTGCGTCCGGCGCCCATCAGTCCGGCGATGCCGACGATCTCGCCGCGCCGCACCTCGATGGAGACGTCGTCGACGACCTTGCGCTGCTGGTCGATGGGGTGGTGCACGGTCCAGTTGCGGATCTCCAGGGCCGGGGCCGCGCCCAGCTCGGGCTGGTGCGGGGTGCGGTCCGGGAAGCGGTTCTCCAGGTCGCGGCCGACCATCCCGCTGATGATCCGGTCCTCGGTCGTCTCCGCCGCCTTCACGTCGAGCGTCTCGATGGAGCGCCCGTCGCGGATGATCGTGACCGAGTCGGCGACCCGGCGGATCTCGTTCAGCTTGTGCGAGATGATGATCGAGGTGATGCCCTGTTCCTTCAACTGGAGGATCAGGTCGAGGAGTTTGCCGCTGTCCTCGTCGTTCAGCGCCGCCGTCGGCTCGTCGAGGATGAGCAGCTTCACCTTCTTGGAAAGCGCCTTGGCGATCTCCACCAGCTGCTGCTTGCCCACGCCGATGTCGGCGACCCGGGTCTCCGGGTGCTCGTCGAGACCGACCCGGCGCAGCAGCTCGGCGGCGTGCCTGAGCGTGTCGTTCCAGTTGATCAGTCCGTGCTTGGCGTGCTCGTTGCCGAGGAAGATGTTCTCCGCGATGGACAGGTACGGCACCAGCGCCAGCTCCTGGTGGATGATCACGATGCCGTGCTGTTCGCTCGCCCGGATGTCCTTGAACCGGCAGGTCTCGCCCTCGAAGAGGACGTCCCCCTCGTAACTTCCGTGGGGATGGACGCCGGAGAGCACCTTCATCAGGGTCGACTTGCCGGCGCCGTTCTCCCCGCAGATGGCGTGGACCTCGCCCTGGCGAACGGTGAGCGTGACGTCCGACAGCGCCTTGACACCGGGAAAGGTTTTGACGATCGAGCGCATTTCCAGGACGGGTCCCGCCATGGTCGTGCCTTCCAATCCTTGGTGGGACCCGGTCAGTTGAGCTGGCCGGCGGTGTAGTAGCCGCCGCCGACGAGGACCTTCTCGTAGTTCGCCTTGTCGACGCTGACCGGCTGCAGCAGGTAGGCGGGGACGACCTTGGAACCGTTGTCGTACGACTTGGTGTCGTTGACCTCGGGCTTCTTGTCGTTCAGGACCGCGTCGACCATGTTCGCGGCGACCTTGGCGAGTTCGCGCAGGTCCTTGAAGACGGTCTGGGTCTGCTGGCCCGCCTTGATCGACTTCACCGAGGCGATCTCGGCGTCCTGGCCGGTGACGACGGGCATGGCCTTGCTGCCGGAGCCGTAGCCGTCCGACTTCAGGGCGGACAGGATGCCGATGGAGATGCCGTCGTAGGGCGAGAGCACCGCGTCGACCCGGGCGCTGCGGTAGCTGGAGGTGAGCAGGTCGTCCATGCGCTTCTGCGCGGTGCCGCCGTCCCAGCGCAGGGTGGTGACCTGGTTGAGGGCGGTCTGCTTGGACCGTACGACCAGCTGGCCCTTGTCCATGTACGGCTTCAGGACGTTCATCGCGCCCTGGAAGAAGTACCGGGTGTTGTTGTCGTCGTTGGAGCCGGCGAACAGCTCGATGTTGAAGGGGCCCTTCTTGCCCGCCTTCAGGCCGAGCTTGTCGGCGATGTAGCCGCCCTGCAGCTCGCCGACCTTCTCGTTGTCGAACGAGGCGTAGTAGTCGACGTTCTCCGTGCCGAGGATCAGCCGGTCGTAGGAGATCACCGGGATGTCGGCGTCCTTGGCCTGCTGGAGGACGTTGCCCAGGGACTTGTTGTCGATCGCGGCCACGATCAGCGCGTCCACACCCTGCGTGATCATGTTCTCGATCTGCGAGACCTGCTGGTCCGGGTCGTCCTCGCCGAAGACGAGCTTGGTCTTGAAGCCCTTGGCCTTCAGTTCCTTCTCGACGTTGGCGCCGTCGGTGATCCAGCGCTCGGAGGACTTGGTCGGCATCGCGATGCCGACCGTGGCGCCGTCGCTGCCTCCCTTGTCCTCCTCGCTGCCGCCCTCGCTGTTCTGGCCGCAGGCGGTCAGCGTGAGGGCGAGCGAGGCTGCGGAGGCTATCGCGGCGAGTGCGGCTCTGCGGTTGCGCATGGTCATCATCCTTGATGTGAGGGCTGGGCCGGCGAGACAGGTGTGTGGGATTGTGCGCGGTCGTGTCGTCTTTTGAGAAGCAAGTTTCCGGAACGTTATGACGAGATCTCGAACCGGTTGAGCGCCCCCGGCAGTCGGGTGCCGAGCGGCGCCATGTCCCCGTCCGCGCCGTGCCGGGCGAGCAGGTCGAGGGCGAGCCGGCCGCGGCGCACCCGCTCCTTGGCGGTGGCCAGCGTCAGTTCCCGCAGGTGGTGCCCGTACGGATAGATCCCGGGCGCCTTGGAGAGGCCGAACTTCAGGTACAGCGGAGCACCGCGCCGGATCAGTTCGGCGACCTCGTACATCCGCACGTAGCCGCCGAGGTCGTCGGGAGCCTCGATGTACATGTCCATCGGAGCGGCCGAAACGCGCCTGATCTCGGTCAGGTGATCCGTGGTCAGGTCGCTGGGCACGTTGATGGAGTCGGCGCCGAGCCGCTCGTAGACCGCGTACGAGGCCGGGTTGACCGGGCCGACGAGCGCCGAGAGCTTCAGCGTGGTGTCGGCGGGCAGGAGGCCGCGGGCACGGGCCCGGTGCAGCGTCCACAGCACGCCCTCGTCGGCGACGAGCAGGCACTTGACGCCCAACTCGCATGCCCGCACGGCGTCTTCGACACATCCGGCGACCGCGGCGTGGCCGCGCGCACGCAGGCCGGCACCGCCCGAGTCGGTCCGGGTGGAGCCACCGATGTCCCAGGTGCCGCGCGGACCGGTGAACAGGCAGAGCTCGATGTCCCGTTCGGCGGTGGCCTCGACCATCTCGGTGATCTCGGCGTCGGTCAGCATCCACACGCCGCTGCCCTGGCTGATCCGGTGGATCGGCACGTCGAGCCGCGAGGCCTCCTTGAGCACCACCGCCAGTGCCTCCGGCCCCTCGCAGGAAGGGATCTCGGTGCGCCAGCGGCCACCGCCCGGGAAGGAGTGCGGCGAGGCGTCGGCGGGATCGGGCTCGGGCGCGGCCAGGCCCAGGGCGGTGAGGGCCTGCTCGCCGGGCCTGCGTGCGGCGGCCTTGGCGGAAGGGTCGGTCACGGGCGTTCCTTAGTGTTCGATATGTCGGACGAAGTTCGCGGCGGTGGGTGCGGGCGGCTGCGGGACGCGGGCGGGGCGTCCGGTCCGGTGGGTGTACGCCGGTGCGGGGGCCGTCAGGTCGCCCCCGCGCCGGCGTACGGCTCAGGGGCCGGCGTCCGGGCGCAGCAGCACCTTGCCGACCTTCGGGTCGCCGGAGCCCACCAGCTCGATGGCCTCGGAGAACCCCGCGAGCGGCAGTTCGTGCGTCACCAGCGGCCGCGGGTCGAGCAGACCGGCCGCGAAGACCCGCACCGTGTGCGCCCAGGCGTCCGGCGGCGCCCCGAAGACGGTGTGCACCTCCAGCTGCCGTACGACCAGGTCGGTGGGGTCGAGCCCGTCGGCGCCCGGGGCCGGGATGCCGGTCAGCACCAGCCGTCCGCCCCGGCGCAGCAGCCCGGCGGCCGTACGCGCCGCGTCCGCGGACCCGGCGGTCTCGATCACGACGTCGAAGTCGTCCGGCAGCGGCCGGTCCTTGGTGCGGAAGCCGGTCGCGCCGAACCGCCGCGACAGCGCCTCCCGGTCCCCGCGCGTACCGACGACCAGCAACTCGGCGGGGGACGCGGCGCGCAGGAACTGCACGGCGAACATGCCGAGCGTGCCCGTGCCGACGACGGCGACCCGCTCGCCGGGCCGGGCGTTCGCCTTCAGCGCGGCGGCGGCGATACAGGCCGCGGGCTCCAGCAGGGCCGCGGCGGTGAGGTCGGCGTCGTCGGGCAGGACGTGCAGCAGCCGGGCGGGCAGGGTCAGCGTCGGGGCCATGGCGCCCGGCCGGGTGAACCCGGTCTCCTCGTACCCGGCGGTGCACAGCGTCGTCTCGCCCGCGTGGCAGCGGTCGCACACCTGGCAGTTGCGGAAGCCCTCGCCCACGACCTTCCGGCCCGCGAGCGAGTCCGGCACCCCGGTGCCGACCCGCTCCACCGTCCCGGACCACTCGTGACCCGGGGTGACCGGGTAACGCACGTACCCCTCGGGCCGGTTGCCCTGGTAGACCTCGCGGTCGCTGCCGCAGATCCCGGCGGCGTGCACCCGCACCAGCGCCTCGCCGGGCCCCGGCTCACGCGGCTCGTGCGGCACGAGCCGGTGCACCCCCGGCGCCTCGACGGCGACCGCGCCGCTCATGCCCCGGTCCCCTTGGGGGCGCGCTTCTCCCAGCCCTCGGCCCACAGGTCGAAACGGGCCTGCTGCTGCGGGAACTCGGCCGCCGCGTCGGTGTCCAGCTCGACACCGAGACCGGGCGCGTCGGAGAGGTGGAAGCACCCGTCCTCCGGGTCCACCTGCGGGGCGCCCTTCACGACCTTCTTGATCTCCGCGTCCGCGAAGTCGTTGAAGTGCTCCAGAATCTTGAAGTTCGGGGAGGTGAACCCGACCTGGAGGGAGGCCGCGGTGAGCACGGAGCCGCCGACGTTGTGCGGGGCGACCAGCGTGTAGTGCGTCTCGGCGGTCGCGGCCAGCTTCCTGGTCTCCCAGATGCCGCCGATGTGACCGACGTCGGGCTGGACGACGTCCACCGACTGGTCCTCGAACAGCTCGCGGAACTCGATCCGGTCGTGGATGCGCTCGCCGGTGGCGACCGGGATGTCGACCTTCTCGGCGACCTTCCGCAGCGCCTTGAGGTTCTCCGGCGGGACCGGCTCCTCCAGCCAGGCCGGCTTGAAGGGGGCGAGTTCGCGGGCGAGCCGGACGGCGGTGGAGGGCGAGAACCGGCCGTGCATCTCCAGCATCAGCTCGGCGTCCGGCCCGATGGCGTCCCGCACGGCCTCGATCAGCGACACGGCGTAGTTCGTCTGCTGCTGGTCCAGCTCGAAGTGCCCGGTGCCGAACGGGTCGATCTTCAGCGCCCGGTACCCGCGCTCCATGACCCCCTGCGCGGCCTTGTGGTACGCCTCCGGCGTCCGCTCGGTCGTGTACCACCCGTTGGCGTACGCCTTCACCTTGTCGGTGACCCTGCCGCCCAGCAGCTGCCAGACCGGGACGCCGAGCGCCTTGCCCTTGATGTCCCAACAGGCCATCTCGACGACGGCGATGCCGGACATCACGATCTCGCCGGCGCGGCCGTAGTCGCCGTACTTCATGCGGCGGAACAGGTCCTCGACAGCGAACGGGTCGGAACCGAGAATGTGGTTGGCCTCGGCCTCCTTCAGATAGCCGATCAGGGCGTCGGTGTGGCCCAGCATCCGGGTCTCGCCGACTCCGGTGATGCCCTCGTCGGTGTGCACCTGGACGTAGGTCAGGTTGCGCCACGGCGTCCCGACCACGTGAGTGCTGATTCCGGTGATGCGCACGGCGGCTGCCCTTCACTTTGTTCGATATTTCGTCACTCGTTCGAAATGCTGGCGTGACAGTAAGGACGGGGCACTCGGAGTGTCAATGGGTCGGACACATAACGGTTTCGGCAGTTTGGACGGCGGGGGAGATGCGCCCTCGCTCGCTTCCCCACACAACTTTCACAGTGGCCTCTAGGAACCCGCCCGCCCCGGAACTTAACCTCCTCGCGTCATGGACTTCTGCCACCCGTGCCGACGGCACCTCAACGGCGCCCTCGCCTGCCCGGGGTGCGGTACGCCTGCCCACGAACTCCGCGCGTCGGACGAAGCTCTGACGGCAAGTGAGAGCGCCGGTCCGCAATACGGGACCGAGCCGCCGTCGGCTGACGGCACCCCCCGGCAAGCCCCGGGGCGGAAGCTCGACGACGCACCGGACGGGACCCTCGACGAGGACGCCGACGACGCCACCCCACCCGGCGCCCGCTCCAGCCGCCGCGACCGCAAGGCCGCCGCACATCGCAGGCGCCGCCGCCGGACCCTGCTCGTCGCCGCGGGTTTCGTCCTGGCCGCCGGGGGACTGAGCCTCGCCGAACTCGGCATGGACGCCCCGCACTCCCCTCAGAAGCCGGCCGCGGCGGGCGGCGAGACGACGGACGGTGAGGCGACCCGCGAGGTGGGCGAGGCGTCGGCGGTCCCGGTCGACGACACCTCGGGCAGGACCACGTCCTCGGGCACACCCTCCCCCGACGCGTCGGCGTCGACGTCGGCGTCCGGCTCCCCGTCCTCCTCCCCGGAGATCACGAAGTCGCAGCCGGCGACCGAGTCCGACTCCCCGTCGGCCTCCCGCCCTCCGTCCCTGGACCCCACCGGCCCCGCGGACCCGCACCCGTCACCCCCGGAGTCCAGCGACGACCCACCCCCGGCGACGACCCCCACCCCGCCGGAGTCCCCGGACCCGACCCCGACGGAAACCTGCGACCGCTTCCTTTGGTGGTGCACGTGAGAACTGCGCGTTCCCCGTTTGCCGCGCGGCCCGTATCCCCCTTGGAGTGGTTGCCGGTACTCCTGGACGGCTACGGTCTTACGCCACGGGAGGTGCCGGAGCGGTAACCGTTCCGAGCCGCACGGAGGAGGCCGCCGGTCTCGCCCGGACCACGGTCGCCACGGTGGGGTCCGTCACCGAACCCGGCGCCCGAGCCGGGTTGCTGGCTCATGCTGCGCTGTAGTTGGCGGCCTCCTTGGGTCACCTTCCCCGAGGCGAGAACACGGGTACGCCGGGCGCCGTCCCTCAACACCCACGACGAGGCGTTGGAGGAATTGGCGACGGTGTGTCCCGACGTTTTGGACGAGGCATTGGCTCGCCTGCGGCCGACGGCGCCATGACTACGCCAATACGAGCGAGGCGGTCCGTGCGTCAGTAGGCGACTTCCCCAGGCCCCTCGCTCGGCGAAACGCTCTTGAAAGCCACCCAGACGCTCTTGCCGACGACTTCCTCGGTGACCCCCATGTCGTCGGCGACCTCCCGGGCAAGTCGTAGACCGCGTCCGGAGCACGCCTCCCGGTCGGCCTCTGGGACGTCGGTATCGAGCTGTCGGTCGCCGCTGTCCCGGACCGCGAGGCGGATCACCGAGCCGTCGAGAGAAAGACTCACGCAGTACTCCCTGCCGGGCGGCGCTCCGTGGAGGAGTGCGTTGGTGGCCAACTCCGAGACACAGAGCGTTATGTCGTCAAGTCGATCGGTGTGACCCCAGCCGGTCAGGACCTGACGAACGAAGGTGCGGGCGTCGCGCACCGAGGCGCGCGAGCGTGGGAAACGGCGGTGTCGCGACAAGGGCACGAGGGGCCACCTCAGAGAGTTGGGCCGTCCGACAAGTGTCGACCTTATCGCTTTTCGTGAAAGGTGGCTAGGTGGCAGGATGCTGAGGAACACACGGGCGAAGTCGCCTAACGTTGGCCCCCGATGGGCGTAAGCGTCGGCCGCGAGGAGGGCCTCATGAGTGCGAGCGGTTGGGTCAGCATGTCTCTTCCGTATCTGACGCCGCAGGAGAAGGGGCACGGCGACGCCTGGGGCGCGGAGGCCGAAGCGCAGGGCCGCCGGGGGACCCAGCGCATCCTCCATGCCGGTGAGGTGCCCGCGCCCGCCGAGGTGGCGAAACCGTTCGGCATCGCCGAGGGTGAACCGGTCGTCGTGCGTCGGCGCCTGATCCTCCTCGACGGGCTGCCGAACGAGCTGACCGACACGTACTACCCACTGGCCATCGCCCGAGGCACCGCCCTGGCGCGCACCGCCAAGATCCGCGGTGGTGCCGTCACCTTGCTCGCCGAACTCGGTCACGTCGGCGCCCTGGTGCGCGAGGACGTGACGGCCGCGATGCCGGACGAGGAAGAGCGCCGGACCCTGGAGACCGCGCCAGATGAGCCGGTCCTGCGGCTCACCCGAGTGACGCTGGACCGCGAGGACCACCCGATCCAGGTGGATCGTATGGTGATGCCTGCCCTGCGGCAGAGGCTGCGCTACGAGATCGAGATCGGATGACTGTGTCCCAGTCGGAAACGGACGGCGCCGACCGGCGCTCTCTTCATGAGCGCATCGCTGCCGACCTGCGCGACGACATCATGGGTGGCGAACTGGCGCCCGGCGCCAGCCTTCCCTCCACGGCGCGGCTCAAGGAGCGGTTCGACGCATCGAACGCCACGGTGCAGAAGGCGTTGCAGCTTCTCAAGGAGGAAAGGCTCGTGGTGGGCCGGGCGGGAGCCTCCGTGACCGTCCGCGAGCACCGGCAGCGTACGGTCTCGCCGGCCGCACTCACGACAGCGGACCACTGGCTCACGGAGGCAGCCAAGCACGGCACCCGCGCCCGCAGCGTCCTCCGTGAGGTCGCGGAGGTCCGCCCACCCGCCGACGTCCGTTCCGCCTTCGGTCTCCCCGCCGGCAGCACGGCACTGCTGCGCGGTCAGATTCTCCTGATCGACGACGAACCCGCCGAACTTGTCGACTGCTACTACCCGCTGAGCATTGCCCGGGGCACGGCGCTCATGGAGCGGCGGCGGATCAAAGGCGGCGCGCCCGCGCTGCTGGCGGAACTGGGTCATCCCGCGCGCCGTAGCGTGGACCGGGTCTCCGCGCGGATTCCGACGCAGGAGCAGTATCAAGCACTGCACCTCACCAGCAGCACGCCCGTCCTGCGGACCCTCCGAGTCGTCCACGGTGACGGAGACGGCCCGGTCGAGGTGACGGTCATGGTGAAGGCGGGGCACCTCTACGAGTTGCAGTACGCGTTCGACATGCCGTGAGGGTCAGCCCTCGGGCGAGCCCTCCCCGACCATCATGCGCAGCGCGTCCCGCAGCGCGACCCGCTCCGCCTCGGACAGTCCGGCCAGCGGCTCCCGGGCGAACCGGAGCGACTCCCGCAGTCCCCGCGCCACCCGGCGCCCCTCCTCCGTCGCCGCGGCGACCTTCACCCTGCGGTCGCCGGGATCCGGGCGCCGCTCGACCAGCCCCCGCGCCTCCAGCCGGTCCACGATCCCCGTGACGTTCGACGGCTCGCACTTCAGCTTGTGGGCGAGCTTCCGCATCGGCAGCGGCTCCAGCGACAGCAGGCTCAGCAGCTTCGCCTGCGCCCCGGTGAGCGCGCGCTCCGCCGCCGCCTCCTCGTAGTCCGCGTGGTAGCGGGCGACGACCTCGGCGATCAGCTGGACGACCTCGTGGGTGAGAGCGTCGGGTCGGAGCGTGGTGTCGCGTGGTGTGGCCATGGAAACCAGGGTACCCAGTTGTTTGACAACATGAAATGTTCAGCCGCATGGTTGTTTCAGGACATGAAACACCGCGGGTCCCACCCGCGCATCCAGGAAGGTGCCCCATGACCGACTCCCCCGCCCTCCCCACCGTCAACCGCGAATGGCACCTGGTCACCCGCCCGGTCGGCTGGCCGAAGCCGGAGGACTTCGCGCTCGTCGAGGCGGAGGTCCCCACCCCGGGCGACGGTCAGGTGCTGGTGCGCAACCGGTACGTCTCCGTCGACCCGTACATGCGCGGGCGCATGAGCGCCGCCAAGTCCTACGCCGCCCCCTACGAGCTGGGCAAGGTCATGCAGGGCGGCGCGGTCGGCGAGGTCGTCGCCTCCAACGCCGAGGGGATCGCCGTCGGCGACCACGTCCTGCACTTCTTCGGCTGGCGCGAGTACGCCGCCCTGGACGCGAAGCACGCCGTGAAGGTGGACCCGGACGCGGCGCCGCTGTCGACGTACCTCGGCGTGCTCGGCATGACGGGGCTCACCGCCTACGCCGGTCTGCTGCGCACGGCCTCCTTCAAGGAGGGCGACTCCGTCTTCGTCTCGGGCGCGGCGGGCGCCGTCGGCAGCCAGGTGGGGCAGATCGCCAAGCTCAAGGGCGCCTCGCGGGTCATCGGCTCGGCCGGCTCCGACGAGAAGGTCAAGCTGCTCCTCGACGAGTACGGCTTCGACGCCGCCTTCAACTACAAGAACGGACCGGTGAGCGAGCAGCTGCGGGCCGCCGCCCCGGACGGCGTCGACGTCTACTTCGACAACGTCGGCGGCGACCACCTGGAGGCCGCCGTGGGCTCCCTCAACCTGAACGGCCGCATCGCCATCTGCGGCGCGATCTCCGTCTACAACAACACCGAGCCGGCGCCCGGCCCGAAGAACCTCGCCCGGCTCATCCAGACCCGCGGCCGCATCGAGGGCTTCCTGGTCGGCGACCACTACGACCTCCAGCCGCAGTTCGTCGAGGAGGTCGGCCCCTGGGTCCGCTCCGGCGAGCTGAAGTACCGCGAGACGGTCGTCGAGGGCATCGAGAACAACCTGGAGGCGTTCCTCGGCGTCCTGCGCGGCGACAACACCGGCAAGATGATCGTCAAGCTCTGACGCCCACCGGAGGCCCGCTCGGCGGAGCGACCGGCACCCGTCGGGGTGGCCGGTCGACCGGGAGCGGGCTTCCCCGTTTTTCCGGCATGCGGTAGCGTCTTTCCGAAATCCGTCGTGATCGTGGGCGCGAGTCCCGGCGGACCGAGGAGGAAGACACCCTTATGCCCATCCAGCAGTCCGAAGTCCTCTACACCGCCGTCGCCACCGCCGAGAACGGCCGCGACGGCCGGGTGGCCACCGACGACGGCAAGCTCGACGTGGTCGTGAACCCGCCCAAGGAGATGGGCGGCAACGGCGCCGGCACCAACCCGGAGCAGCTGTTCGCCGCCGGGTACAGCGCCTGCTTTCAGGGCGCGCTCGGCGTAGTGGCCCGCCAGGAGGGCGCCGACATCACCGGCTCCACCGTCACCGCCAAGGTCGGCATCGGCAAGAACGACGACGGCTTCGGCATCATCGTCGAGATCTCCGCCGAGATCCCGTCGGTCGACGCCGCCACCGCGCGGTCGCTGGTGGAGAAGGCCCACCAGGTCTGCCCGTACTCGAAGGCGACCCGCGGCAACATCACCGTGACCCTGGTCTGACCGGGAGCGGGGCCGGGCGCGGGCGCGGGAACGGTCCGGCGCGGCGCCCGGTAGAGTGCCGCCCATGCGTGATCTCGGGGCGGGGTTCGGCCACCTTCTGAAGGGCCAGCGCTGGGTGGCCCGGCACGGCAGGAGCTACGGCTTCGGGCTCGTTCCGGGCCTGATCACCCTGGTCCTGTACGTGGGCGTGCTGATCGCGCTCACGCTGTGGGGCGAGGACTTCGTCGGCTGGGCCACCCCCTTCGCCGACGACTGGTCCAGCCCCTGGCCCGGGCTCTTCCGCGGTTTCCTCACCGCAGTGCTGTTCGCCCTCGCGCTGCTCCTGGCCGTCCTCACCTTCACCGCGGTCACCCTGCTGGTCGGCCAGCCCTTCTACGAGGCCCTCTCCGAGCGGGTCGACCGCGACGTCTCCCCGGACGGCACCGCTCCCGAGTCCGGCCTGCCGCTCTGGCGCGAGCTGTGGATCTCCGGCCGCGACAGCCTGCGGATCCTCGTGCGCGCCGCCGTCTGGGGCGTGCTGCTCTTCGCGCTCGGCTTCGTCCCGGTCGTCGGTCAGACGGTGGTCCCGGTGATCGGCTTCTTCGTCACCGGCTTCTTCCTCACCGAGGAACTCGCCGCCGTCGCCCTCCAGCGCCGCGGGGTCGAACTGCGCGAGCGCCTCGCCCTGCTGCGCTCGCGCCGCATGCTGGTCTGGGGCTTCGGCACCCCGCTCGGCGTGTCCTTCCTGGTGCCGTTCGTCGCGGTGTTCCTGATGCCGGGCGCGGTCGCGGGCGCCACCCTCCTCGCCCGCGAACTGCTGGGCGAGGAGACCCGCGACGGCGCCGACGACCGCTCGGGGGACGCCGCCGCGGACCCGGCGGTCAGCCCCGGTCCGGCCCCGGGGCACTGACCGCCACGGCCACGATCGCCCGCGTCTGCGCCACGATGTCCAGCCGGTTGCGCACGAACTCCGGGTCGGTGACCGCCCCCGCCGCCGGATCGGTGTTCCCGGGGCCGAACTCCAGCACCGGCGTGTGCACGTGCCCGCCCGGCAGCGAGTCGTGCAGCCCGAGCCGGTCCCGCAGCAGCGTCGCGCGGTAGGCGATCTCGTTGGAGAGGTAGTTGCCGCCGCCGCCCTCCCGGGCCGTCGAACCGGGCGTGGGCCCGTCCGGACGCACGACGGGCTCGGTGCCCCCCGACGGGATCTCGGTCACGCTCGTGTGGTCGTACGCCGGGAAGCGTCCCGTGTCCGCGGCCGTGATCGCCGCGTAGGGCAGCGTGGTCGTCGTCCACTGCGGCTGCGCGGCCGGGCCGGTCACCGGGACGGGCTCCGTGCGGGAGACGCCGTCGTTGTCCGGGAAGCCGCCCCGCCAGGCCCCGTTGGTCCGCTCCACGTCGAACCGCCCCGCCCGGCCCTGGCTCACCGTGGTGAACAGGTCCACCCGCGGCAGGTACGGCCGCAGCGCCCGCTCCACCGCCCCCTCGGCGAAGTCCGCCCAGCGCACCGGGAACACGGCCGTCTCCACCCGCGCGGGGCCGTCCGGGGTGTCGATCACCGCGCCGTCCAGGGCGAGCGCGACGGCGCCGGACGGATTGGAGATCCGGATGTCGCGGTCCAGGGTGAACGGGTCGAAACCGGTGAGCAGCACCCGCTTCACGCCCTTGCCGAGGCCGGCACGCCCGCCGCCCGCGTCGGCCGGCAGGCGCAGGTCGCTCTGACCCCGCGAGGTGCGCTCCAGCTCCGTCAGCAGCGCGGTCCGCTGCCGCTCGCCCAACCCGAACGCGGGCTCCCACGTGCGCAGTTCCCGCGTCATCCCGAGCCGGGCCCAGTACAGCGGCCGGTCGTCGTCGCGGCTGAGGTCGCCGCGGGCCGGCCCGCGGCCCTGCACCCGGTCCACGGCCCTGCGCCACAGCGCCGCGCCCTCGTGCGCGACGACGCGCCGGGCCTCGCGGTAGGAGTCCGCCCGTCCGAGCTCCCGGGTGAAGGCCGGCGCCACCTCCGCGAAGCCGGAGCGCCGCAGGATCTCCCGGGGCACGTCCCCGTCGAGCCGCCGCTCCTCCACGGTCGGTGCGGGGGCGGCGCCGCCCGCCGGGGGTGCCGCCGTCGCCGTGGCGGGGGCCGCGAGTCCCGCCACCAGGGCCATTCCGAGTACGCCGATCCGAACACGTATGGCTGTCAAGGGAGTCCAGGTCCTTCCGTCGCCGTGGGGTGCGCTGTGGGACGGCGGCAGTATCGCCTGACGGGAGGGGAGCGCGCCATGGCGCATGGCGACCGACTCGTGGCTGTTTGTGAAGGGTTCGTACGAACTTCTGATCGGGCGGGTGATCGCGGACCATCGGGACACCGCGGCGGTTAACGTCGGAGCCGGGACGCCGCCGTGTGCGCGCCCCCGTGAACAGCCCCGGTCCGGAACCTGACGGCCGGGCCGGGGCTCAGTCCCCCTCGTCGGTTCCTACGCCTCCCGGCGCACCGAGAAGGCGTACACCGTCTCCGAGCGGAACACCTCGCCCGGCCGCAGCACCGTGCTCGGGAAGTCGGGCCGGTTCGGCGAGTCGGGAAAGTGCTGGGTCTCCAGCGCGATCCCGTCACCGGGCGCGAAGGGCTCGCCCAGGTGGTCGGCGGTGTAGAGCTGGAGGCCCGGCTCGGTCGTCGCCACCGTGAGCACCCGCCCCGACGCCGGGTCGTACAGCTCGGCGACCTCCTCGGCGGCGTCGGTCACGCCCTTGTCCAGGACGAAGTTGTGGTCGTAGCCCGAACCGACCTTGCGCGCCCGCCGGAAGTCGAAGCGCGTGTCCGCCACGTCCTGCGGGTCGCCCGACGGAATCAGACCGGCGTCGACCGGCGTGATCCGGGAGGCGGCCAGCCGCAGTTCGTGCCCGCCCGCGTGCCCGGAACCGCTCAGGTTGAAGTAGCTGTGGTTCGTCGGGTTCAGCACCGTCGGCGCGTCCGTGACCGCCTCGTACGCGATCCGCAGCGCGCCCGACTCCTCCAGCGTGTACGTCGCCGACATCTTCAGGCGCCCCGGGAAGCCCTCCTCGCCGTGCGGCGAGACGCGGCTCAGCCGGACGCCGTGGCCGCCGTCCCCGACCGGGCTCACGTCCCACACGTGCTTGTCGAAGCCCCGCTCGCCGCCGTGCAGCGAGTTGGCCCCTTCGTTGGGCGCCAGCGCGTACGTCCGCCCGTCCAGCGGGAAGCGCCCGCCCGCGATCCGGTTGGCGTACCGCCCCACCAGCGCGCCGAGATAGGGCTCCGGGTGCGTCAGGTAGCCGTCGAGGCCGGCGAACCCCAGCACCACGTCGGCGGTGTTGCCGTCGCGGTCCGGCACCTCGGCCGACTGCACGATCCCGCCGTACGACAGGACCCGTACCCGTACGCCGGCCCGCTCCAGGGTCCAGCGGTGAACCGGGGTGCCGTCGGAAAGTGTGCCGAAGAGTTCGCTCATGTGCGGAACTCTAGGACATGGCCGGGACATGCCCAGGTCAGGGCGACTTCGCGGTGACGGTGCGGTACGCGATCTCCGCCAGCCGGGCCTGGCCGTCCACACTCGGATGGAACCAGTCCCAGTGGCTCAACTGGTCCGTGCCGAACCGGAACGCGTGCACCGCGCCGTCGTCGGTGCGGCACCGCCGGTCCTTCGCGCAGACCTCCCGCAGCACCTCGTTGTAGTCCGTCACCCGGTCCCGCACCGTGTTGCGCCGCAGGGTCGCCGCCGCGTCCATGGAGTCCGCGTCGCCCAGCATGGACGGACACAGGCCCAGCTTCCACACCTGCTTGCCCAGCGGGTTGGTGCGCCCCTGGGACCACAGCCGCTTCAGGTCCGGGATGCTCGACACGTACACCTGCGCCTTGGGCAGCCTCTTGCGCAGGGTGGCCATCGCCTCCTCGAACTGCGCCCGGAAGTCCGCCACCGGGGTCATCGCCGAGGTCGTGGACCGGCACGCGTCGTTCGCCCCGGCCATCACCGCCACCAGCTGCGGCTCGCGCTTCGCCGCCCGCGTCACCTGGGCGGTCAGATCGGACATCCGGGCCCCGGTGACCGCGTAGTTCCAGCTGTGCCCGGCCGCGCCCGCCTTCCCCAGCAGCCGCACGGCGAGCGAGTCGACCTTCGCGCTGCTGCCGGTCGCCCACGACACCTCGGGACAGTCCGACAGCACCGCGCAGGCGTCGAAGCCGCGCGTGATGGAGTCGCCCACCGCGGCGACCGACTCCGGGCTCGTGTCCCACGCCGGGGCCGGCTTCGGCCGCTTCGACGCGCTGCCGGACGGGGCGGGGGAGTCACCGCCCCCGGCGTCGCAGCCCGCCACCCCCAGGACGGCCGCGGTCAGGACGGCGAGCGCGGCGCGCGTCCGGCGACGGCCGTACCGCGTCCCCTTGTCCGTCCCTCGTCCCATTCCGCTCCCACCCCTCGCCTCGTGTCTCCACCGTGCTCAACCCATGACACCGCGCGAGGGTTCCCGAGGGCCGCGATGCGACGGCTCACACCCGTACAAGCGTCCTGCCGGGTGAATGGCGGCGGTTTGTCGGCGGCGGGACCGACGGTACGTCACACTCCTTGCCCCGTCGCACGGTAGCCTCGCCATGGACGTGGCCGCCCCGGTCACGGCCGTTCCACCCGTTCCGAGATGTCCCGCTCAGCCCGGAGGTTCCGGTGACGACACGTGGAGTCCTGTACGTGCACTCCGCGCCGCGCGCGCTCTGCCCGCACGTCGAGTGGGCCATCGCCGGTGTGCTCGGCACGCGCGTCGGCCTGGACTGGACCCGGCAGCCCGCCGCGCCCGGCACCTGGCGCTCGGAGTTCTCCTGGCAGGGGCAGGCCGGCATCGCCTCCAAGCTCGCCTCCGCACTGCGCGGCTGGCAGCTGCTGCGCTTCGAGGTCACCGCGGAACCGTCCGCGAACGCCGAGGGCGAGCGCTACAGCTGCACTCCCGACCTCGGCATCTTCCACGCCGTCACCGGCATCCACGGCGACATCATGATCCCCGAGGACCGGCTGCGCGCCGCCCTGGTCCGCTCCCAGCGCGGCGAGACCGACCTGGAGTCGGACATCGCCAAGCTCCTCGGCAAGCCCTGGGACGACGAACTGGAGTCCTTCCGCCACGCCGGCGAGGGCGCCCCGGTCCGCTGGCTGCACCAGGTGGTGTGACCCCAGACGGTGTGACCCCCGCCCGTCCGCCGCGAGCACACGTGAAGGGCCCCCACCGGCCGGTGGGGGCCCTTCACGTACGTACGGCGGTCGCTCAGACCGTCCGGAAGGCGAGGACCACGTTGTGCCCGCCGAAGCCGAACGAGTCGTTCAGCGCGGCGATGCGGCCCTCGGCCGGGAGCTTGCGGGCCTCGTCGCGGACGATGTCCGCGTGGGCCTCGGCCTCCGGGTCGAGGTTCTCGACGTTGATGGTCGGCGGCGCCACCCTGTTGTACAGGGCGAGCACGGTCGCCACCGACTCCACGCCGCCCGCGCCGCCGAGGAGGTGACCGGTCATCGACTTGGTGCCGGAGACCGCCATGTGGTCCACGTGGTCGCCGAGGACCTTGCGCAGCGCCTTCAGCTCGGCGATGTCACCGGCCGGCGTCGAGGTCGCGTGCGCGTTGACGTGCACGATCTCGGCCGGGTCCAGGTCGTTGCCGTCCAGCAGGTTCTGCAGGGCGGCGGAGATGCCGCGGCCCTCCGGCTCCGGCTGCACGATGTCGTGGCTGTCGGCGGAGATG
The DNA here is from genome assembly GCF_004364245.1 of Streptomyces sp. BK208. Classification (GTDB taxonomy): domain Bacteria; phylum Actinomycetota; class Actinomycetes; order Streptomycetales; family Streptomycetaceae; genus Streptomyces. The sequence goes on from NZ_SOAV01000002.1 coordinate 725,360, forward strand.
CCCTGGCCGACCGCCTCCGCGTAGACGCGGGCACCGCGCGCGGCGGCGTGCTCGGCGGACTCCAGGACCAGGACGCCGGCGCCCTCGCCGAGGACGAAGCCGTCGCGGCCCGTGTCGAAGGGGCGCGAGGCGCCCTGCGGGTCGTCGTTGTTCTTGGACATCGCCATCATGTTGCCGAACGCGGCGATGGGCAGCGGGTGGATCGCCGCCTCCGTGCCGCCCGCGACGACGACGTCGGCGCGGCCGGTGCGGATCATCTCGATGGCGTAGCCGATGGCCTCGGCGCCCGAGGCGCAGGCGGAGACCGGGGTGTGCACGCCCGCGCGGGCGCCCACGGCCAGGCCCACGTTGGCCGAGGGCCCGTTCGGCATCAGCATGGGGACGGTGTGCGGGGAGACGCGGCGGACGCCCTTCTCCTTCAGCACGTCGTACTGGTCCAGCAGGGTCGTCACGCCGCCGATGCCGGAGGCGATGACCGCGCCGAGCCGGTCGGGGTCGACGTGGGCCGCCCCGTCCTCGGTGGGGCTCTCGCCCGCCTTGCCGGAGTACCCGGCGTCCTTCCACGCCTCCCGGGCCGCGATCAGCGCGAACTGCGCCGAGCGGTCCAGACGGCGGGCCTGCGGCCGCGGGATGACCTCGGAGGGGTCCACGGCGGCGGACGCGGCGATGCGGACCGCCTGGTCGGCGGCCCACTCCTGCTCCAGGGGCTTGACGCCGGACCGGCCGGCGATCAGGCCCTCCCAGGTCGAGGCTGCGTCGCCACCCAGCGGTGTGGTTGCGCCGATACCGGTGACGACCACGGTGCGATTGGTCGAGCTCACGGGAATTCTTTCTCCAACGGGATACGGATTCGTACGGCGCCACCGCCGGGTGGCGGGGCAGTATGCCCGGATCTGTCCGAGTACCCGGGCCGCGCCCGGGTACCGGCGGATCAGGCCTGGTGCTCGAGGATGTACTTCGTCGCGTCGCCGACCGTCTTGAGGTTCTTGACGTCCTCGTCCGGGATCTTGACGTCGAAGCGCTCCTCGGCGGCGACGACGACCTCGACCATGGACAGCGAGTCGACGTCCAGGTCGTCGGTGAAGGACTTGTCCAGCTGGACGTCCTCAACCGGGATGCCGGCGATCTCGTTCACGATCTCCGCGAGACCGGCGACGATCTCTTCCTGAGTGGCGGCCATGATGGCGCTCCTTCTTTGTTGTCCAGAGGGTGTGGCGGCCCGCCGCGTCGCGGCGGGTGTTGCTGCTTGTTGCTGCTCTCCGTCCCGGACCGCATGATCCGGCACGCAGTGCCTAGGGGAGGGTAACGACCGTCGCGGCGTAGACGAGACCCGCCCCGAAGCCGATGACGAGCGCGGTGTCGCCGCTCTTCGCGTCGCCGGTCGCCAGGAGCCGCTCCATCGCGAGCGGAATCGAGGCGGCCGAGGTGTTGCCGGTGGTGCGGATGTCACGGGCGACCGTGACGTGCTCCGGCAGCTTCAGCGTCTTCACCATCGAGTCGATGATCCGCACGTTGGCCTGGTGCGGGATGAAGACGTCCAGGTCGTCCGGGCTGATCCCGGCCGCGTCCAGCGCCTGCTGCGCGACCTTCGCCATCTCGAACACGGCCCAGCGGAACACCGCCTGGCCCTCCTGCGTGATCGCAGGAAACTTGACGTTGCCCTCGGAGTCGAGGGGCAGCTCGGAGACGTCGCCGATCCGGAAACGGTCCCAGGAGACCGTCTGCTTGATCGTTTCGGCCTTGTCGCCCTCCGAGCCCCACACCGTCGGGCCGATGGCCGGCTCCTGGGACGGGCCGACCACCACCGCGCCGGCGCCGTCGCCGAACAGGAAGGCCGTGGCCCGGTCCTCCAGGTCGGTCAGGTCGGACAGCCGCTCCACGCCGATGACCAGCACGTACTCGGCCGAACCTTCGACGATCATGCCCTTGGCGAGCGTCAGGCCGTAGCCGAAGCCCGCGCAGCCCGCCGAGATGTCGAAGGCCGCGGCCCTGTCCGTGCCGAGCCGGTCCGCGATCTCGGTGGCGATGGCCGGGGTCTGGCTGAAGTGCGACACGGTCGAGACGACCACGGCACCGATCCGCGAGGCGTCGATCCCGGCGTCGGCCAGTGCCTTGCCGGAGGCCTCCACCGACATCGCGGCGACCGTCTCCTCCGGGCCGGCCCAGTGCCGGGTCTCGATGCCGGAGCGCGAGCGGATCCACTCGTCGGACGAGTCGATCTTCTCGAGGATCACCTCGTTCGGCACCACCCGCGTCGGACGGTAACCGCCGACGCCGAGGATGCGCGCGTACGGGGCGCCCTTGCTGGGCTTGATCTTCGACATGCTCTCGCGCTCCTTGTCAGGCCTGGGTGTGCTCGGCGACGAGCTCGCGAGCCGCGTCGAGGTCGGCGGGGGTCTTCAGGGCCAGCGTCTTCACCCCGGGCAGTGCCCGCTTGGCCAGCCCGGTCAGCGTGCCGCCCGGGCACACCTCGATGAGCGCGGTGACGCCCAGCTCCTTGAACGTCTCCATGCACAGGTCCCAGCGCACCGGGTTCGCGACCTGGCCGACCAGCCGGTCGAGGAGCTCGGCACCGGAGGCGACGACCTGCCCGTCCTTGTTGGAGACGTACGCCACCTTCGGGTCGGCCGGCGTCAGCGCCTTCGCGGCCTCGGCGAGCTTGTCCACGGCGGGCGCCATGTGGCGGGTGTGGAAGGCGCCGGCCACCTTCAGCGGGACGACCTTGCGGACGCCCTCGGGCTTGTCCTCGTTCAGCGCGGCCAGCTGCTCCAGCGTGCCGGCGGCCACGATCTGACCGGCGCCGTTCATGTTCGCCGGGGTCAGGCCGAGCTTCTCCAGGTGCGCGACGCTCACCTCGGGGTCGCCGCCGAGCAGCGCCGACATGCCGGTCCCGGTGACCGCGGCGGCCTCGGCCATGGCCAGGCCGCGACGGCGTACGAGGGTCAGCGCGGCGGTGTCGTCCAGGACGCCCGCGAAGGCGGCGGCGGTGATCTCGCCGACGCTGTGGCCCGCGACCACGCCCGGAGCGATCTCGGACATGTCACCGAGTGCCGCGGCGGAGAGGAGTCCGGCGGCGACGAGCAGCGGCTGGGCCACGGCCGTGTCACGGATCTCGTCCGCGTCGGCCTTGGTGCCGAAGTGGACGAGATCGAGTCCGATGGCGTCGGACCACGCGGCGACGCGGTCCGCGGCGCCGGGGAGGGCGAGCCAGTCAGTCAGGAAGCCGGGCGTCTGGGCGCCCTGGCCGGGAGCGACGAGTACGAGCACTCTCACACTCTCTCTTGAGGACGGCCACGGCCGCCCGTGGGGACAGGGACGAAGAACAGGAGCGGGATTTGTGGAACCCGCACAAAATCTTAGAGCTGTGGATCTCCATCGGCCAGACGCCCCAGGATGAGCGCGATCCGCAGTGTGAACGCAGACCGTACATCAGAGGGCGACCATCCGGTGACGTCAGTCACACGTCGGAGCCGGTAGCGCACGGTGTTCGGGTGAACGAAGAGCATCCGGGCGGCGCCCTCCAGACTGCTCGCCTGTTCGAGATAGACGCTGAGTGTCTCCAGCAGCGCCGCCCCGGCCTCCTCCAACGGTCTGTAGATCTCCTCCACCAACTGCTCGCGGGCAGAGGGGTCGGAGGCGATCGCGCGCTCCGGCAGCAGGTCGTCGGCGAGCACCGGGCGCGGAGCGTCCGGCCAGGCGGTGCACGCCTTCAGGCCGGCGGCGGCGGCCTGCGCGGACCGGGTCGCGGCCAGCAGGTCGGGCACCACGGGCCCGGCGACGACCGCACCCTGCGCGAACGGTCCGATCAGCGACTTCGCCACCGCCAGCGGATCGTTGCGGCCGCCGGCGATGACCACCAGACGGTCCCCGAGCACCCCGGTCAGCACCTGGAGCTTGGCGTGCCGGGCCGCGCGCCGGATGGCCTCCACGGTCAGCTCGGAGTCCCCGTCGGGAGCGGTGCCCAGCACGACGCACACGTGCTCCGGCGAGTTCCAGCCGAGGGCGGCGGCCCGGGACACGGCGCCCTCGTCGGCCTCGCCGCTGAGCACGGCGTTCACCACCAGCGACTCGAGCCGCGCGTCCCAGGCACCGCGTGCCTCGGCGGCCTGGGCGTACACCTGGGCGGTCGCGAAGGCGATCTCCCGGGCGTACACGAGCAGCGCCTCGCGCAGCACCGACTCGTCGCCGGGGGCCGCCACCTCGTCGATGGCGGACTCCATCACCTCGATGGTGGTGCGCACCATCTCCACGGTCTGCCGCAGCGTGATCGCCCGGGTCAGCTCGCGCGGCGCGGTGCCGAAGACGTCGGTGGAGATGGCCTGCGGCGCCTCCGGCCGCCGGAACCACTCGGTGAAGGCGGCGATGCCTGCCTGGGCGACCAGCCCGATCCAGGAACGGTTCTCCGGTGGCATGGCCCGGTACCACGGCAGCGTCTCGTCCATGCGCGCGATGGCCTGCGCGGCGAGCGAACCGGAGGACTGCTCCAGCCGTTTCAGCGTCGCGGTGTGCGGGTGGGCGGGCTGGGCGGGGGCGTCGGGCTTGCCGGTTTCGGGTTCGGGCACGGGACAAGACTGCCTTATCGGGACGGGCGGCTGTGCCCCCGGGGCTACGGTGAACGATGTGATGGACGTACGCCGCGCCGACGAGCGCTATCCCGGAGGCGACCCGGAGGCGGGCATCGAGTCGCGCCACGCCTTCTCCTTCGGCCCGCACTACGACCCCGACAACCTCCGCTTCGGCGCCCTGCTCGCCTGCAACGAGGAGCGCCTCGCTCCCGGCGCGGGCTTCGACGAGCACCCGCACAGCCACACCGAGATCGTCACCTGGGTGGTGGAGGGCGAGCTGACCCACCGCGACAGCACCGGCCACGAGACGGTGGTCCGCGCCGGGGACGTGCAGCGCCTCAGCTCGGCGGCCGGCGTACGGCACGTCGAGCGCAACGACGCGTCGGCCCCCCTCGCCTTCGTCCAGATGTGGCTGGCCCCGCGCGAGCCCGGCGGCGACCCCGCCTACGAGATCGTCCGCGGCATCGCCGACTCCACCCCGTACGCCGTCCCCGAGGCCGGCGCCATGCTGCACGTGCGCCGCCTGTCGCCGGGGGAGCGGACCGCGGTGCCGGACGGGGCGTACGTCTACGTCCACGTCGTGCGCGGCCGGGTCCGCCTCGGCGACCAGGAACTCGGCCCGGGCGACGCGGCCCGCGTCACGGACGCCGACGGGGTGGAGGCGGTGGCGGTGACGGGGGCCGAGGCACTGATGTGGGAGATGGGCCGGACCTGACGGGGCCGGGCTACCGGGCTTCGGCGAGCACCCCGTCCGTGAAGGGCGGCCACGCCTCGACCGCCCAGGGGCCGAAGGCGCGGTCGGTGAGGGCCACGCAGGCCACGCCCGCGTCCGGGTCGATCCACAGGAACGTGCCCGACTGGCCGAAGTGCCCGAAGGTGCGCGGCGAGGACGAGGCGCCCGTCCAGTGCGGTGACTTGCCGTCGCGGATCTCGAAGCCGAGTCCCCAGTCGTTGGGGTTCTGGTGGCCGTAGCCGGGCAGGACGCCCTTCGTGCCCGGGTACTGGACGGTCATCGCCTCGGCGACCGTCCGCGGGTCCAGCAGGCGCGGCGCCTGCACCTCGGCGGCGAACCGGAGCAGGTCCCCGACCGTCGACACGCCGTCCTTCGCCGGGGAGCCCTCCAGCGAGGTCGCCGTCATGCCCAGCGGCTCCAGCACCGCCTGCCGCGCGTACTCGGCGAACGGCATGTCCGCCGCCTTCGCGATGTGCTCGCCGAGCTGCTCGAAACCGGCGTTCGAGTACAGCCGGCGCTCCCCGGGCGCGGAGGTCGCGCGGTGCTCGTCGAAGGCCAGCCCCGAGGTGTGCGCGAGCAGGTGACGGACGGTCGCCCCGGGCGGACCTGCCGGTTCGTCCAGCTCGATCGCGCCCTCCTCGTACGCCACCAGCGCCGCGTACGCCGCGAGCGGCTTGGTGACCGACGCGAGCGGGAAGCGGTGCGCGGCCGGGCCGTGAGTGCCGAGGGTGGTGCCGTCGGCCCGCACGACGCCCGCGGCGGCGGTGGGGACCGGCCAGTTCTCGATCGACGCCAAGCTCTTCAAGGACATGCCACCGAGCCTAAGCGGCTCAGAGGTACAGCCTCATCGAGGGGGTCGTGTCGCGGGTGAAGCCCATCGACGCGTACAGGGGCTCGGCGTCGGGGGAGGCCGTGAGCATGACGTGCCCGGCGCCCTGCTCGCGGAACCACTCCAGCAGCTCGTCCATGCACGCCCGCGCGTACCCGCGGCGCCGGGCGTCCGGGTCGGTGGCGACGCTGAAGACGTACCCGAGCAGACCCCCCGGCCGGCCCGGCCCGCCGATCCGGTACTCCAACGTCCCCACCACCAGCGCCGCCAGCGCGTCCGGCCGCCCGGGGTGGTCGACCACGAAGGCCGCGAAGCCCCCGTCCGGATCGGCCAGCCTCGCCCGCAGGGCCGGCAGGGACGCCGCCTGCCAGTCGGTGGAAGCGTCGGGGTTCATGGAGGCGATCATCACCTGGCGCAGCCGGAGGACTTCCTCCGCGTCCTCGGCCGTGGCACGGCGTACAAGACTCATGCCGGCACGGTAGTGACCTGCGGGGCCGGGTGTCCCGCGCATTTCTCACCGGGGAAGCTTGCCTGGAGTGCACTCCAAGGTCATAGCGTGGAGGCCATGACGGTGATGCAGACCACGGCCGGGACCCTCGCACCGAACGCCACCAGAACGGACATCTGCTCCGCCCCGCCCCGGCGCCACCCGCGCCCCGACGGACAGGACCAGTACACGATCAGCGAGGTCGTCGCCTTCACCGGCCTGACGGCCCACACGCTGCGCTGGTACGAGCGGATCGGCCTGATGTCCCACATCGACCGCTCGCACACCGGACAGCGCCGCTACAGCAACCGCGACCTGGACTGGCTCGACTTCGTCGGCAAGCTGCGGATGACCGGCATGCCGGTCGCCGACATGGTGCGGTACGCCGAGATGGTGCGGGCGGGCGAGAGCACCTACCTCGACCGGCGGGAGCTGCTGGAGTCCACCCGGCGCGACGTGCTGACGAGGATCGCCGAACTCCAGGACACCGTCGCCGTGCTCGACCGCAAGATCAGTTTCTACGGGGACGCTGGACGTGCCCGTGACACGGAGGGGACCCGATGACCGACAGCAGCATGCCCACCGCCCGGCTCGGCGACGGCGGCCCGGAGGTGGGTGTCCAGGGCCTGGGCTGCATGGGGATGAGCTTCGCCTACGGACCGGTGGACGCCGACGCGTCGCGGGCGACCCTGGAGCGGGCGCTGGAGCTGGGCGTCACGCTCTACGACACGGCGGACGTCTACGGGCTCGGCGAGAACGAGAAGTTCCTGGCGCCCTTCCTCCACGCGCACCGCGACGAGGTCGTCCTCGCGACCAAGTTCGCCCTCTCCCTGGACCACGTCGACCCGACGAAGCGGACGATCCGGGGCGACGCGGCGTACGTCCGCCAGTGCGTCGAGGCGAGCCTCGAACGCCTCGGCGTCGACGTGATCGACCTCTACTACATGCACCGCCGCGACGTGAACGTGCCGATCGAGGAGACCGTCGGCGCCATGGCCGACCTGGTGCGCGAGGGCAAGGTCAAGCACCTGGGCCTGAGCGAGGTCACCGCCGGGGAACTGCGGGCCGCCCACGCCGTCCACCCGATCGCGGCCGTCCAGTCGGAGTGGTCGCTGTTCAGCCGGGACATCGAGGCGGGCGTGGTGCCGGCCGCGGCCGGGCTGGGCGTCGCCCTGGTGCCGTACTCGCCGCTGGGCCGGGGCTTCCTCACCGGTTCCGTCACCGGTACCGACGGTCTCGCCGCCGACGACTTCCGCCGCCAGCAGCCCCGGTTCACCGGCGACAACGCGCGGGCCAACGCGGCCCTCCTCGACCCGGTCCGCACCGTCGCCGAGGCCCACGGCGCCACCCTCGGCCAGATCGCGCTGGCCTGGGTCCAGCAGCGCGCCGAGGTCCACGGCCTGCCGGTGATCCCGATCCCGGGGACCCGGAAGCCGGCGCGGGTGGAGGAGAACACCGCGGCGACCGGAATCGTCCTGACGGAGGACGAGCTGTCCCTGCTGGAGCCGATCGCGGAGAAGGTCGCGGGCGACCGCTACGCGGACATGACGTTCAGCTCCGCCGGCCGGGAGTGAGCCGCACCCGGAACGGGACCGCACCCGGCGGACGCTAGAGCTCGGCGAGCAGCTCCGCCTTCTTCGAGGAGAACTCCTCGTCCGTCACCAGCCCCTGCTGGTGCAGCTCTCCGAGGTGCCGTATCCGCTCGGCGATGTCCGCGGGGTCCCGCCGGGGTGCCGGCACCGGAACCGGCACGGGCGCCACGGCGCTCCGCTCCCGCACCGCCGCCGCCACCGCCGCCGCGAACGGCAGCGACTCGTGCACCGGCCCGTACCCCAGCCCGAAGACGACCGCCGCCGGATCCTGGTCGGCCTGGGGCGCGGCCGGGGCGGCCGAGGCGTCGGCGTCGCGCGGCAGCAGCCGCAGGTAGCCGTCGAACACCTCCGGGGAGCGCCACTCCACCCCGCCCAGGCCGGCGACCGGGAAGCGCTGGTCGCCGGCCTTCCACTTCGCCGAGGACGCGCCCGTCCAGAACCACCGGAAGGACACCGCCTCCCCGTCGAAGGACGCCTTGCCGTCGTACGCCTTGAAGTGCAGCGGCGCCTCGGGCGGGGCCACCAGGAAGCGCTCGGTCCTGCCGGACTCGGTCAGCAGCGCCCGCAGCTCGTCGGCGTAGTACTCCGCCAGCGTCTCCCGCTCGGCCGGCAGCACCAGCCGGTAGGGGTCGCAGCCCTCCTTCAGCTGTCCGGCCGCCGCCTCCATCAGCGGATCGGCGCCCGCGCGCGGTTCGAGGCGCAGCACGACGCTGCCGCGCCTGCCGGGCGTCAGCGTGACGCCCTCGACCGCCGCGAGGGGCACACGGCGCTCCCCCAGGGCCTGGAACAGCTTGGGTGTTCGAATCCCCCGTTCGTGGCGGATGAGCACGGAGTCGGACTCGAACTCCCAGGTGGCATGAAATCCGGCCAGTACGTCACCCATGCGGCTCATCGTATGCGGCACGAGCCTCTCCGTCCCCTCTCCGTGCAAACCGGAGTTTCTGCGCCTCTACGCGCGTCCGGCCGCCGTCGCCCCGGACAAATCCGCCCGGCATGTGTCGGAATCACCGGCGCAGGCGACGGTGCGGTACGCGCCAACCCCGATCCCCGCGAAGTTGCGCAGGCTGTCCGTCCCGGGGACGAAGTAGCCGCTGTGCCCCCGGGCACTCCGCGCCGACAGCAACCGCGCCCCGAAGCCGGCGGACACCGGATCGGCACCATGTCCGAGGCCGCCGACCTCCAGGTACGGCACGTCCTGGATCCAGTCGTCGGCGTCCCGCATCGCCCACACCCGGGCGGCGGTGTCCAGGCGGGAGGCGGTCGCGGCGCGCATGCCGGGACTGCCTGCCACCGCTATGTCGGTCACCCGGCGGGGCAGTGTGTCGGCGGCGAGACCGCACACCACCGATCCGTAGCTGTGGCAGAAGAGGGAGACCGGGGACCGGCCGGGCAGCGCCCGCAGCAGGGCGTTCAGCCGCCCGGCCCCGTGCTCGGCCCGGTTCGCGGTGGCCGCCTCCATGCCGAGGCCGCTGGGGGCGGTGTAGTCGGCCCAGGCGATCACGGCCGTGCCGGTGGCGGGGCTCGCCGCGCGCTCGGCCGCGTACAGCGACTCGGCCATGCCGACGGGCGCCGCGTACTTCTTGTGGTCGGTGCGCTGGAAGGTGAGCAGCTCCGTGTCGACGCCGGGCACGACGACGGATACCCGGTCGGCGCGGTTCAGGTTCCCGAACACCTCGGCGACCCGGCCCGACCCCGCCGGGTCGAAGGCGAGGATGTGCCGGCCGGGTTCGAGCAGCGACTCGTAGCTGCGCATCCGCCGCCCGGCCTCGCGCTGCCCGGCGAGGGACAGGCGCTTGTCGTGCACCCGGCCGAGCTCCACCGACCGCGCCTTCCGCAGTGCGGAACGGTTGGCGAGGTAGCGCAGCTCGACGGGGGCGCCGTTCATGTTGCCGACGGCCAGCGGATAGCGGTGGGCCAGGCTCGTGCGCTGCCACGCGGTGAGCGAGGAGAAGAAGCGGGCGAGGCGGGCGGGAGCCGCCTGCGCGTCGGGCAGCGGCCGTCCGTCGATCCGGCCGTGCTCCCAGGCCGAGACCGACGCTTCGAGGGCGGTGGGGCCCCGCTGGTTGCGCAGGGCGGTCCAGCCGGTGGTCGCCAGCATCACGAACACCACGGCCAGAGCGAGCAGGGCGCGCCAGACGTTCAGTTGCGGGGAGGTGTCGAAGGAAGTCACTGGGAGGACACACTAGGAGAACGGACCGGTCTCGCGTGAATCCAGTGACACGGATCACGTTTCGGTGCGACGCCAGCTCCCGGCGAGCGCGGGCGTCACCTGGTCGAGGTAAGCGGCCGTCAGGTCCCGCAGGGCGGCCAGGCCGGCGTCGTCGCGCGCCGACCAGATCCGTTCGGTGACCCGCATCACCGCTCCGAACACGGCCACGACCACGCGGGGCCGCGGGTCCGCGTCCAGGTCGAGGCCCTCGCGCGCGGCGACGACGCGGGCGATCTCCTCCTCCAGTTCCGTCGCCCGCCGCAGGTGGGCGGCGAGGAGGGCGGGCGTCGACTCGATGACCCGGTAGAAGCGCATGTGCAGTTCGAGCGGGATCAGTTGCTCGACCGCCTCGCCGATGGTGCTCCAGCTCTCCCCGAGAGCCCTCCGCAGTGCGTCCAGGGGCGCCTCCTCCGGCGGGCGCGCGTGCACGGCCTCGACGAAGCGCGACTCCGCGAGCCGCGACACGAAGAACGCGGCGTCCTCCTTGGAGGCGAAGTAGCGGAAGAAGGTGCGCTGCGAGACCTCCGCCGCCTCGGCGATGTCGTCGACGGTCGTCTCCTCGTAACCGCGCTGCGTGAACAGTTCGAGGGCGGAGCGCAGCAGCAGGTCCCGGGTGCGCTGCTTCTTGAGTTCGCGCAGGCCGGGACGGGAGGCCGCGGCAGCGGTCCCCGGCGGCGCCGACGTGCCGGCCACCTTCAAAAGTCGTCTCCTTCGTGCGGTTTCCGCAGTTCAGGCTATCGGGGGATGTCCTGTCAGTTACTGACTCGTGAATCCGTTTGTCAACTGTCAGCGGCTGTCACTAGCCTCAGCGGTATGACTAGTCAGACCACCATCGACAAGCTGGGACCGGGTGAAGGCACTCCGGCGGGTTCGTCGCCCGCCAAGGGATGGCGCGGCCATCCGTGGGTCACCCTCGTCACGGTCGCGGTCGGGGTCATGATGGTGGCCCTGGACGGCACCATCGTGGCGATCGCCAACCCGGCCATCGGCAAGGACCTGGGCGCCAGCTGGTCCGAACTGCAGTGGATCACCAACGCCTACTTCCTCGCGCTCGCGGTCTCCCTGATCACCGCGGGCAAGCTCGGCGACCGCTTCGGTCACCGGCAGACCTTCCTCATCGGTGTGGCGGGCTTCGCCGCGTCCTCCGGCGCTATCGGGCTGTCCGACAGCATCGCGATGGTCATCGTCTTCCGCGTCTTCCAGGGACTGTTCGGCGCGCTGCTGATGCCGGCCGCGCTCGGCCTGCTGCGGGCCACCTTCCCGGCCGAGAAGCTCAACATGGCCATCGGCATCTGGGGCATGGTCATCGGCGCCTCCACCGCGGGCGGCCCGATCCTGGGCGGAGTGCTGGTCGAGCACGTCAGCTGGCAGTCGGTGTTCTTCATCAACGTGCCGGTCGGCGTCGTCGCCGTGGTCCTCGGCGTGCTGATCCTGCTGGACCACCGGGCCGAGAACGCCCCGCGCTCCTTCGACGTCGTCGGCATCGTGCTGCTGTCCGCGTCGATGTTCGCTCTCGTCTGGGCGCTCATCAAGGCCCCCGAGTGGGGCTGGGGTTCCGGCCAGACCTGGCTGTACATAGGCGGGTCGGTGGTGGGCTTCGCCCTGTTCTCGGTCTGGGAGACCAGGGTCAAGGAGCCGCTGATCCCGCTGGGCATGTTCCGCTCGGTGCCGCTGTCGGCCGGTGTGGTCCTGATGGTCCTGATGGCCATCGCCTTCATGGGCGGCCTGTTCTTCGTCACCTTCTACCTGCAGAACGTGCACGGCATGAGCCCGATCGACGCCGGCCTGCACCTGCTGCCGCTCACCGCCATGATGATCGTCGCCTCGCCGCTGGCCGGCGCGATGATCACCAAGGTCGGCCCGCGCGTCCCGCTCGCGGGAGGCATGGTGTGCACCGCGATCGCCATGTACGGCATGTCCACCCTGGAGACGGACACCGGCAGCCTGGCGATGTCCGTGTGGTTCGCGCTGCTCGGTCTCGGCCTCGCCCCGGTCATGGTGGGCGCCACGGAGGTCATCGTGGGCAACGCCCCCATGGAGCTGTCGGGCGTCGCGGGAGGCCTCCAGCAGGCGGCGATGCAGATCGGCGGCAGCCTGGGTACGGCGGTGCTGGGAGCCGTGATGGCCTCCAAGGTGGACAACGACCTGGCGGGCAACTGGGCCGACGCCGGACTGCCCGAACTCACCCCGGCCCAGCAGGAGCTGACCGGCCAGGCCGTGCAGCAGGGCATCGCACCGGTGCCCGAGGGCACCCCGGCCGCGGTCGCCGCGAAGATCGCGGACGTCGCCCACGACACCTTCATCTCCGGCATGAGCCTGGCCTCGCTGGTCGCGGCCGGGGTCGCGGTCGTGGCGGTGTTCGTCGCCTTCCTCACCAAGCGCGGTGAGAACGCGGAGGCGGGCGCGGGCGTGGGCCACATCTGACCCGCGCCCCGGAATCTCCGGGCCCGTGAGGCCACGAGGCCTCACGGGCCCGTGATTTTTTCGGCCCGCCCCGTCACCCGGTTCCTCCATCAGGGTGACGGGGCGGACGAACGCTCCCCGCCGCCGGGGTCCGCAGGTCACAGTGGGTCAAGTCCTCCGCAGGGCACGGAGGGTGAGAGGCCGCGGCGCGCCGCCGGAGGGGGGCGGCGCGCGGGCGGCGCACCCGAGGCGGGCGCGGAAACAGCCTGAAAGAGGCATGACACGTCACACGCGGGTACCCGAAGTCCACAAGGAGTCGAGGGAGTTGATGATGGCGAGCTTCGGACAGGAATCGCGCAGGCACCCCCGCTCACGTGGCCGGACGGGGTCACGGAGCGGGCCGGACCGCGCGACACTCGGGATCATCGGAATCGTCTGCGCGATCGTCGGTCTCTTCGCGCTGGGCATCGTTCTCGGGCCTGCGGCGATGGTCTGCGGCTGGCTCGCGATGGGCCGCAGCTGGGCGGGCTCCCGCTCGGTGCCGGCCGTCGTCGCCCTGGTCCTGGGTGCCATCGACACGCTCCTGGCACTCATCTGGCTCGTCGGAGCGGCGAGTCCGGGCTACGGCATGTTCTAGCCGTACATCGCGGTATCACCCGTCGCCCGGGTGTTCCCACCCCCGCCCGTCACGGGCGGGGGTGAGCCATGTGCGCCACGGACTCCGTCCGTCGGACGCCGTACGTCGGCGCCGTCGCCGTCGCCGTCGCCGTAGGTCCACACCGTCGCGTACGTCTGTGCCGTCCCCCGTACCGTCCCCCGTCCGCCGACGCCGTCTCCGGCCCGTCCACGCCGTGCCGTCCGCCGTACGCCGACACCGGCCCCCGTCCGTCCACAGCCGGTCCCCACGTGCACGCCGGCTCCACGCACGCACACGCCGGCCGCCGCGTCGTCGCGGCGGCCGGCGTCCCGTCCGTCCTACGCGTCCCCGCCGGCCACCCCCGGGTCCGCCGCGGTCACGTCGAGCAGGCGGTACCGGTCGATCGCCTGCTTCAGTACCGACCGGTCGACCTTGCCCTCCCGCGCCAGCTCGCTGAGCACCCCCACCACGATCGACTCCGCGTCGATGTGGAAGAAGCGCCGCGCCGCGCCGCGGGTGTCCGCGAAGCCCCAGCCGTCCGCGCCCAGTGACTGGTACGTCCCCGGAACCCACCGCGCGATCTGGTCCGGCACCGACCGCATCCAGTCGGACACCGCCACGAACGGCCCCTGCGCGCCCGCCAGCTTCCGCGTCACGTACGGCACCCGCTGCTCCTCCTCGGGGTGCAGCAGGTTGTGCTCCTCGCAGGCCACGGCCTCGCGACGCAGCTCGTTCCAGGAGGTCGCCGACCAGACGTCGGCCCGCACGTTCCACTCCTCGGCGAGGATCCGCTGCGCGTCCACCGCCCACGGCACCGCGACGCCCGAGGCCATGATCTGCGCCGGGATCGAGCCGCCCGTACCCTCGCTGAAGCGGTAGACGCCCTTGAGGATGCCCTCGACGTCCACGTTCTCCGGCTCGGCCGGGTGCCGGATGGGCTCGTTGTAGACGGTGAGGTAGTAGAAGACGTCCTCGCCGTGCGGGTGCTGCTCGTCCCCGCCGTACATGCGGCGCAGCCCGTCCTTGACGATGTGCGCGATCTCGAACCCGAAGGCGGGGTCGTACGCCACGCACGCCGGGTTGGTGGAGGCCAGCAGCTGCGAATGGCCGTCCGCGTGCTGAAGGCCCTCGCCGGTCAGTGTCGTACGGCCGGCGGTCGCGCCCAGGACGAAACCGCGCGCCAGCTGGTCACCCATCTGCCAGAACTGGTCACCGGTGCGCTGGAAACCGAACATCGAGTAGAAGACGTAGACCGGGATGAGCGGCTCGCCGTGCGTGGCGTAGGCCGAGCCGGCCGCGATCAGCGAGGCCGTGCAGCCGGCCTCGGAGATGCCGTCGTGCAGCATCTGCCCGTTCGGCGCCTCCTTGTAGGCGAGCAGCAGGTCACGGTCCACGGATTCGTACTGCTGCCCGAGCGGGTTGTAGATCTTCGCACTCGGGAAGAAGGAGTCCATGCCGAACGTGCGGTACTCGTCCGGGGCGATCAGCACGAAGCGCTTGCCGATCTCCTTGTCCCGCATGAGGTCCTTGAGCAGGCGCACAAAGGCCATCGTCGTCGCGATGGACTGTTGACCCGAACCCTTCTTCACGGTCGCGTACGTCTTGTCGTCCGGAAGCGCCAGCGGTTTCGAGCGCACCACCCGCGTCGGCACGTAGCCGCCGCAGCCCTGCCGGCGGTCGTGCATGTACTGGATCTCCTCCGTGTCCCGGCCCGGGTGGTAGTACGGCGGCGGGCCGGACTCCAGCTCCTTGTCGGAGATCGGCAGGTGCAGCCGGTCGCGGAAGCGCTTGAGGTCGTCGACCGTCAGCTTCTTCATCTGGTGCGTGGCGTTGCGGCCCTCGAAGTTCGGACCCAGCGTCCAGCCCTTGATCGTCTTGGCCAGGATCACCGTCGGCTGGCCCTTGTGCTCCAGCGCCGCCTTGTAGGCCGCGTAGATCTTCCGGTGGTCGTGACCGCCGCGCCCCAGGTGCAGGATCTGGTCGTCGGTCATGTTCTCGACCATCGCGCGCAGCCGGTGGTCGTCGCCGAAGAAGTGGTCGCGGATGTAGGCGCCTGACTCGGTCGCGTACGTCTGGAACTGGCCGTCCGGGGTCGTGTTCATGCGGTTGACCAGCACGCCGTCGCGGTCCTGGGCGAGCAGCGGGTCCCAGGTGCGGTCCCAGACCAGCTTGATCACGTTCCAGCCGGCGCCGCGGAAGACCGACTCCAGCTCCTGGATGATCTTCCCGTTGCCGCGCACCGGGCCGTCCAGGCGCTGGAGGTTGCAGTTGACCACGAAGGTCAGGTTGTCCAGGCCCTCGCGGGCGGCGATGGACAGCTGGCCCAGCGACTCCGGCTCGTCCATCTCGCCGTCGCCGAGGAAGGCCCACACGTGCGACTTCGAGGTGTCCGCGATGCCGCGCGCGTGCATGTAGCGGTTCATCCGGGCCTGGAAGATCGCGCCGATCGGGCCGAGGCCCATGGAGACCGTCGGGAACTCCCAGAAGTCCGGCATCGACCGCGGGTGCGGGTACGACGACAGCATGTGCGGCGCCTTGGACTTCTCCTGACGGAAGCCGTCCAGGTGCTGCTCGCTCAGCCGGTCCAGCAGGTAGGCGCGCGCGTAGATGCCGGGGGAGGCGTGCCCCTGGAAGAAGACCTGGTCGCCGCCGTCGCCCTCGTCCTTGCCCCGGAAGAAGTGGTTGAAGCCCACGTCGTACAGGGAGGCGGAGGAGGCGAAGGTCGCGATGTGGCCGCCGACGCCGATGCCGGGCCGCTGGGCGCGCGAGACCATCACCGCCGCGTTCCACCGGGTGGCGTTGAGGATCTTGCGCTCGATCTCCTCGTTGCCGGGGAAGAACGGCTCGCTCTTGGTCGGGATGGTGTTGACGTAGTCCGTGCTGCGCATCTCGGGCACGGCCACGCGCTTCTCGCGGGCCCGCTCGATCAGCCGCAGCATCAGGTACCGGGCGCGCTCCCGGCCGCGCTCGTCGACGGCGGCGTCCAGGGAGTCGAGCCACTCCCGGGTCTCCTCGGGATCGAAGTCAGGGACCTGACTCGGAAGGCCGCCAATGATGATCGGACTGCGATCACTGCGATCGGATGCGGAAGCCACGCTGTTCCTTCGCTGTCAGAGGGCCGTGTTTCCGGGGTTCTACCCGGGTGTCTGCGCCGATTCCCCCGCCGGTTCCCCATCGTGTACCTCGCGGGGGCAATCGTCATCTGTACCGTGGGGTAACCGGTTCTCCCATGAGAATCGGGGGCACGTTCATTCGAGTCTCGTACCCACACGTGGTTCCCAAATACGCAAACGGGGCAGATAGGTGTGGTGTACGTCACCTTCGGGCTGGACGGCATGGCTGGAGTTGCGGCGACACGGCCGGGATCGTCACCGTTTCGGCGGTCCCAGACGCCGGGTACTTGCGCGATCCGTCCCGCCCGTGTGGACTACGGCCAAGCTTCGCGCACGCGCGTGGCTGAAGATTCCCCCAGGCCCGGACGGGCCCGGGGGCACCCCATCCGAAAATTGATCAGGAGGCAACCCGTGAGCGCGACCGCGGACCACGCGGAGGAGCGGACGAACCCTGCCGCCAGGCTGGGTTTCCAGCCCGGGCAGGTGGTCCAGGAGATCGGCTACGACGACGACGTCGACCAGGAGCTCCGCGAGGCCATCGAGGGCGCCGTCGAGGGCGAGCTGGTGGACGAGGACTACGAGGACGTGGCCGATGCCGTCGTGCTGTGGTTCCGTGACGACGACGGCGACCTGACGGATGCGCTGGTGGATGCCACCACGTACATCGAAGAGGGCGGGTCGATCCTCCTTCTCACGCCGAAGACCGGCCGTGACGGATACGTCGAGGCCAGTGACATCTCGGAAGCCGCGACGACCGCCGGACTGACGGCGTCCAAGAGCGTCAGCGTCGGCAAGGACTGGAGCGGCAGCCGGCTGGCGACGCCCAAGGCCGCCAAGTCCAAGCGGTAGCCCGCCGGGCTCCGTGAGCTTCCGGACCCGCGGGACGGGCCGACCGCCGTCGGCCCGTCCCGCGGGTCCGTGACCGTCCCTGCGTAGGCTGTTCCCAGCGAAGTGCCCACGGAGCACTTCCCACGGAAGGGACGAACGGGACATGACGATCCAGGTCGGCGACAAGGCCCCCGACTTCGAGCTCAAGGACAACCATGGCGCGACCGTGAGGCTGTCCGAGTTCCGCGGCCGCAAGAACGTCGTGCTGCTCTTCTACCCCTTCGCCTTCACCGGTGTGTGCACGGGCGAGCTGTGCGAGGTGCGGGACAACCTGCCGCAGTTCTCCGACCGGGACACCCAGGTGCTCGCCGTCTCCAACGACTCCATCCACACCCTGCGCGTCTTCGCGGAGCAGGAGGGTCTGGAGTACCCGCTGCTGTCCGACTTCTGGCCGCACGGCAACGTCTCGCGCGCCTACGGCGTCTTCGACGAGGACAAGGGTTGCGCCGTCCGCGGCACCTTCATCATCGACCAGGAGGGTGTCGTGCGCTGGACCGTGGTCAACGGTCTGCCGGACGCCCGTGACCTGGCCGAGTACGTGAAGGCTCTCGACACCCTGTGACCGGCGCCCGCCGGGGCCACCTGGCCGACACCGCGTGATTCGGTGGGCTCCGGGGACTGCGGGGTGCGGGAACCCGTCACTAGGATCGACTCGTTGATCCGTTATCCACGCACTACGGGGCACCCCGCCCCTGGACACCAATGGAGGACTCGTGGGAGTCAGCCTCAGCAAGGGCGGCAACGTATCGCTGACCAAGGAGGCCCCCGGCCTGACCGCGGTCATCGTCGGTCTGGGGTGGGACATCCGCACCACGACCGGCACCGACTTCGACCTCGACGCCAGCGCGCTGCTGCTGAACAGCGGCGGCAAGGTCGCCAGCGACGCGCACTTCATCTTCTTCAACAACCTGAAGAGCCCGGACGGCTCGGTCGAGCACACCGGCGACAACCTCACCGGTGAGGGCGAGGGCGACGACGAGCAGATCAAGATCAACCTGGCCGGCGTCCCCGCCGACATCGAGAAGATCGTCTTCCCGGTATCGATCTACGACGCGGAGAACCGCCAGCAGTCCTTCGGCCAGGTGCGCAACGCGTTCATCCGCGTCGTCAACCAGGCCGGCGAGACCGAGATCGCCCGCTACGACCTGAGCGAGGACGCCTCCACGGAGACCGCCATGGTCTTCGGCGAGCTGTACCGCCACGGCGCGGAGTGGAAGTTCCGCGCCATCGGCCAGGGCTACGCCTCCGGCCTGCGCGGCATCGCCCAGGACTTCGGCGTGAACGTCTGAGCGACCCGACGGCCCGACCGCCGGGGCGACGGACTCGAACCCCCGGCGAGGCCACAGTCTCGACACGTCCGGCGCCGCACGGTTTACGTGCGGCGCCGGACGCACAGGAAACCCGAGAACCATCACCCGGGGAGGGACCATCACCATGGGCGTCACGCTTGCCAAGGGCGGCAACGTCTCCCTGTCCAAGGCCGCACCGAACCTCACACAGGTACTGGTCGGGCTCGGCTGGGACGCGCGTTCCACCACCGGAGCACCCTTCGACCTCGACGCGAGCGCACTGGTGTGCAGCGGCGGCCGGGTGCTCGGCGACGAGTGGTTCGTCTTCTACAACCAGCTCAAGAGCCCGGACGGCTCGATCGAGCACACCGGCGACAACCTCACCGGCGAGGGTGACGGCGACGACGAGTCGCTGCTGATCGACCTCTCCAAGGTGCCCGCCCACTGCGACAAGATCGTATTTCCGGTCTCGATCCACATGGCCGACGAGCGCGGCCAGACCTTCGGCCAGGTCAGCAACGCCTTCATCCGGGTCGTCAACCAGGCCGACGGCCAGGAGCTGGCACGCTACGACCTCAGTGAGGACGCCTCCACGGAGACCGCGATGATCTTCGGCGAGCTCTACCGCTACCAGGGGGAGTGGAAGTTCCGTGCAGTGGGTCAGGGGTACGCGTCGGGGCTGCGCGGCATCGCTCTAGACTTCGGAGTCAACGTTTCGTAAAGCCGAGTACGGCGCGGGGGAGCCCCGTACACACAGGATTGGGTAGCCAGTGCTTCTGAAAACCTTCGGCTGGTCGTTCGCGGTCACCGCGCTCGGCCTGGTCGCGGCGGTCTTCTACGGGGGGTGGACCGCCTTCGGCATCGTGGCGATCCTCTCCGTCCTGGAGATCTCGCTGTCCTTCGACAACGCGGTGGTCAACGCCGGGATCCTGAAGAAGATGAATGCCTTCTGGCAGAAGATCTTCCTCACCGTCGGCATCCTCATCGCCGTGTTCGGCATGCGTCTGGTCTTCCCGGTCGTGATCGTCGCGATCAGCGCCCAGCTCGGACCGATCGAGGCCGTCGACCTCGCCCTGACGGACAAGGACCGCTATCAGGAGCTGGTGACGGACGCCCATCCGTCGATCGCCGCCTTCGGTGGCATGTTCCTGCTGATGATCTTCCTCGACTTCATCTTCGAGGACCGTGACATCAAGTGGCTCCAGTGGCTGGAGCGCCCGCTGGCCAAGCTCGGCAAGGTCGACATGCTGTCGGTCTGCATCGCCCTGATCGTGCTGCTGGTCTCCGCGATCACCTTCGGCGCCCACGCCCACCAGCACGGCGGCGCCCATGCCGACAAGGCGGAGACGGTCCTGCTGGCGGGCATCGCCGGTCTGATCACCTACATGATCGTCGGCGGGCTCTCCGGCTACTTCGAGGACAAACTCGAAGAGGAGGAGGAACGCGAGCACGAGGAGGAAGAGGCGGCCGAACGGGCCGGGAAGCCCAAGTCGGCCGTCAAGCTGGCGGGCAAGGCCGCGTTCTTCATGTTCCTCTACCTGGAGGTCCTGGACGCGTCGTTCTCCTTCGACGGTGTCATCGGCGCCTTCGCCATCACCAACGACATCGTCCTGATGGCCCTCGGCCTCGGCATCGGCGCCATGTACGTCCGGTCGCTCACGGTCTACCTGGTCCGCCAGGGCACCCTCGACGACTACGTCTACCTGGAGCACGGCGCCCACTACGCGATCGGCGCCCTGTCGGTGATCCTGCTGGTCACCATCCAGTACGAGATCAACGAGATCATCACCGGTCTCGTCGGCGTCGTGCTGATCGGCTGGTCCTTCTGGTCCTCGGTGCGCCGCAACCGCGCCCTGGCGGCGGCCGGCGGAGACGGCGACCAGAAGAAGGCGGAGGTCTCCTCCGGGGTGTGAGCCCCTTGATTCCCGGGCCGGGGCGCGCCCCCGGTGCGCCCACGCCCCTGGTGTGAACCCGGCCCGGACGAGGAACGCTCTGAGCGGGGCGGCCGTCGAGGACGATTCCTCGGGGCCGCCCCGTCGGCGGTGAGGTGAAGGTGGGGCGGGAATGGGCTTCTTGAGCGGGCTGTGGCGTGGCCGCGAGTCCGAGTTCGACTCGGGCAGCGCGGCGACCAACTCCATCCAGCTGACCAAACGGCACAGCCAGGTCTCCCTGACCCGGCAGGGCGCGGCGACCGGCAACCTGCGCGTCAACCTGTCCTGGCGGATGCGGACCTCCGACATCTCCGGCGTCCAGCGGGAGAGCCTGCTGCGGCATCCCTTCAAGGCGCTCAAGCCCCCGGAGGTCGTCGGCCACAGCCAGAGCATGGTCAACGTCGACCTCGACCTCGGCTGCCTCTACGAACTCCAGGACGGCACCCGCGGGGTGGTCCAGCCGCTCGGCGGCTTCCTGGGCGACGTCAACGCCCCGCCCTATGTCAAACTCAGCGGCGACGACCGCTTCGGCTCGGCCTCCGGCGAGACGATCTACATCAACCTCGACCACCGGGACGCCATCAAGCGCCTGCTGCTCTTCGCCTACATCTACGACCAGACCCCCGCCTTCGACCGGACGCACGCCGTCGTCACGCTCTACCCGAGCAACGGCCCCCGCATCGAGATCGGCCTGGACGAGCGCCACCCGCAGGCCAGGTCCTGCGCCGTGGTGATGATCGAGAACGTCAAGGACGAGATCATCGTCCGCCGCGAGGTGAAGTTCGTGTACGGCTTCCAGGGCGAGCTGGACCGGCTGTACGGCTGGGGCCTGCAATGGGGCCGGGGGCACAAGAGCAAGGCCGAGCGCTGACGGCCCCGCGCCCGGACCGCGGACGCCGGCCGACGCCCGCGGAGGCCGCCCGGGACCCGCGGGGCGGCTATCGGCCTATGAACTGCGGCCCCTGCGGGGGCAGCCGGAAGTCCGGATCGGGCGCCCCGGTGACCGGCTGCGGGTAGCCGTAGCCGGACGGCGCACCGGTGGCCCCGGCCGCCGCGGGTGCCTGCGGATACCCGTAGCCGGACCGGTCCGCACCCGTCTGGGGATAGCCGTAGGCGGACTGGGCCGCCGGAGGATGCTGCGGATAGCCGTACGCGGGCTGGGACGGCACGCCGACGGGCTGCTCAGGCGGCAGCGGCCGCGAGGCCCCCGGCAGGGGCTGCACGGCCGTCGGGTGCTCGGGCCCGACCACCGAGGGCGCGGAGACGGACCGGGCGGTCGTGGGCTGGTCGGGCGTGGACCGGGACGGAGCCGAGGGGGCGGGGGCCGACGGGGCCGGTCGGGGCCGGGGGGCCGACATGGGGTCGTCCGCCCCCTCCGACTCGTCCACCGAGATGCCGAAGTCGGTCGCCAGACCCTTGAGGCCGTTGGAGTAGCCCTCGCCCAGCGCCCGGAACTTCCAGCCCTCCCCGCGCCGGTACAGCTCGCCGCAGATCAGCGCGGTCTCCTCGCCCGTCTCCGGCTTGACGTCGAAGTACGCCAACGGCTCCGGGTCGGCGGCCGTGGCGTCGTACAGCAGGATGCGCAGCGAGGCGACCCGGTCGAAGGCGACGCCGTCCGCCGAGGCGACCAGCAGGATCCGGCCCACGGAGGGCTCGACGCGCGAGAGGTCCGTCTGGATCGTGTCGGTCAGGCCCTCGGCGACCCGCTTCTTGCCGAGCCGCCAGACCTGGCCGGAGGGGTGCCGGGGCTGGTTGTAGAAGACGAAGTCCTCGTCGGAACGCACACGGCCGTCCGGGCCCAGCAGCAGCGCGGAGGCGTCGACGTCGGGGACCCCCTGCCCCGGGGCCCAGCGCAGCACGGCGCGTACCGTGGTGGCTTGCAGCGGGACGTTCGACCCTTTCAGCATCGCGTGCGTCATGCCGTCATCCTGCCTTCTCGGTCCTGGTCACGACAACGCGGGGGCGGGTACTCGTCGGGTCTGCGGCCGGCTCGGGTCGCCATCGCCGACACGGCCGGGTTACCTGGAATTCATGCCCGGTGGGAACCTCCGACATGGATGCGTACGTACTATTACCGGCCACCTTCGGCGATTCACAGGTTGCCCAGACACCACGGGGGAGTTTAGATGCGTCATTTCGGACAGATAGCCCCTGATGTGCGGAAGCGTCTCTTTCACCAGGAGCCCTGCTCCTTCACGGCGGACTCCCCGGCCAGACTGCTGTCCGCGGCCCTGGGTGCCACGCTCTACAGCCCGGCGACCCGTCCGAGCCTCGCCGACGACATCCTGAAGCAGGGGGCGCGCGGCCTGGTGTCGATGGTGCTGTGCCTGGAGGACTCGATCGGCGACGCCGACGTACCCGAGGGTGAGGCCAACCTCGTCCGCCAACTCACGGACCTGGCGGAACGTCCCGACGCCGACGTCCCCCTGCTCTTCGTCCGGGTCCGCACCCCCGAGCAGATACCCGACCTCGTGCGGCGCCTCGGCCTCGCCGTGCGGCTGCTGTCCGGATTCGTGCTGCCGAAGTTCACCGGGGATCGCGGCATGCCCTTCCTGGAGGCGCTCTCCGCCGCCGAGGCCGCCAGCGGGCGCAGGCTCTTCGCCATGCCCGTGCTCGAATCCCCGGACCTGCTGTACCGGGAGTCCCGGGTGCAGACACTGGAGGGGATCTTCCGCGCGGTCGACAAGTTCCGGGACCGCGTGCTCGCCCTGCGGCTCGGCGTGACCGACTTCTGCTCCTCCTACGGGCTGCGCAGGGGCCCCGACATGACGGCCTACGACGTCCAGATCGTCGCCTCCGTCATCGCCGACGTGGTGAACATGCTGGCCCGCGCCGACGGCACCGGATTCACCGTGACCGGACCCGTGTGGGAGTACTTCCGGGTCCAGGAACGCATGTTCAAACCGCAGCTGCGGCAGAGCCCCTTCCTGGAGGGCCAGGCCGTCGGACTGCGCCAGAAGCTCATCGAGCACTCGATGGACGGCCTGCTGCGCGAGATCTCCCTGGACCGGGCCAACGGACTGCTGGGCAAGACCTGCATCCACCCCTCGCACGTGCTCCCCGTGCACGCGCTGTCCGTGGTCAGCCACGAGGAGTTCAGCGACGCCCAGGACATCCTGCGGCCCGAGCGGGGCGGCGGAGGCGTGATGAGGTCGGCCTACACGAACAAGATGAACGAGGTGAAGCCCCACCGCGCCTGGGCCGAACGGACCCTGCTGCGCGCCGAGGTCTTCGGGGTGGCCAACGAGGACATCGGCTTCGTGGAACTGCTCGCCGCCGGCCTGGCCGACTGACCGCCGGGCGACCGGACGCACGCGATCCATGACCACGCCGGGGCCCCGAGCCGCGGCGGACAACGGGAGGCACGACCACATGACCGACAGGGCGCACGCCGAGGAGCCCGCCGAAGAGCGCGCCGGAACATGGTCCGGCAGCTGGGTCGCCGAGCGGCTCGGCGTCGAACTCGCCGGCGACGAGACGCTCCCCGGCCTGCTGGGCCTCGCCCTGCGCCGCAACCCCAAGCGGGCGCACCTGCTCGTCTCCAACGTGCTCGGCAAGCACGTCCCGCAGTCGCCCTCCGTCGTCTACGGCCACGGCGTCGCCCTGGGCCGCCGCGTCCGCGACCTGCTCGGCACCGAGGACGCCGGACGCGCGGTCGTCCTCGGCTACGCGGAGACCGCCACCGGACTGGGCCACTGCGTCGCCGACGGCCTGGGACCCGCCCCGTACCTGCACTCCACCCGCCGTCCGGTCGGCTCGGTGGCCCGGGCGGGCGGCTTCGAGGAAGCCCACTCGCACGCGACCTCCCACCTCCTGCTGCCCGAGGACCCGGCGCTGCTGGCCGGCGACGGGCCGCTGGTCCTCGTCGACGACGAATTCTCCACCGGCAACACGGTGCTCAACACCATCCGGGCCCTGCACGAGCGCTACCCCCGTACGCGGTACGTCGTGGTGGCCCTGGTCGACATGCGCTCGCCCGCCGACGCCGGCCGGCTGGACGACCTCGCCCGGGAGATCGGCGCCCGCGTCGACCTGGTGACCACCGCCTCCGGCACGGTCCGCCTGCCGACGGGCGTGCTGGAGAAGGGCCAGGAACTCGTCGCCCGGCACGAGACGCCGACCGCACCCGTCACGGAGGCGACCGCACCCGTCACGGAGGCGTCCGGCCGGGGCGCGGTGGCGTCCGGCCCGGCCGGCTCAGTCGCCCGCGTCGACCTGCGCTGGCCCCAGGACGTCCCCGACGGCGGACGGCACGGCTTCGCCGCCGTGCACCGGGAGCGGCTGGAGGAGGCGCTGCCCGGCATGGCGGCCCGGATCGCCGAGGCGCTGCCCGCCGACGCACGGCGCGTGCTCGTCCTCGGCTCCGAGGAACTCATGTACGCCCCGCTCCGCCTGGCCCACGCGCTGGAGCAGACCGACGGCGGCGGCATCGACGTGCGCTACTCCACCACCACCCGCTCTCCCGTCCTCGCGGTCGACGACCCCGGCTACGCCATACGCACCCGCCTGGTCTTCCCCGCGCACGACGACCCGGCCGACGGCCCCGGCGAGCGTTACGCCTACAACGTCGCGGGCGCCGGCTTCGACGCCGTCCTCGCCGTCGTCGACTCGGCCGCCGACACCCCCGCGCTGCACGCCCCCGACGGACTGGTGGCCCGCCTGGCCGCCCACGTCCCGCACGTCCTGCTCGCGGTCGTCCCCTCGTACGTCCCGCGCCCCCCGCACGCCTCCGAAAGGCCCTCCATGCTGCCCGAGCCGCTGCGCGGCCCCGCCTTCTCCTCGTACGCGCCCGACGAGGTCGGCTGGCTGCTCCAGGACCTCTCGGACGTGACCCTGGAAGCGCCGACCGAGGAGCGCGAGGAGGCGATCCAGAGCGGCGGCGCGCACTACGCCGAGTCGCTGCCCGTCGAGTACCAGCCCAGCGAGCAGTACCAGGAGCTGTTCCACGCGGCGCTGGAGGCGTCCGCCGACCGGCTGGCGCGTGCCGTCGGCGCCGTCACCGAGATCGTCCTCGCGGAGCGCTCGCCCCGCCCGGTCCTGGTCTCCCTCGCCCGCGCGGGCACCCCCGTCGGCGTACTGATGCGCCGCTGGGCGCAGTTCCGTCACGGGCTCGACCTCCCGCACTACGCCGTGTCGATCGTCCGGGGCCGCGGCATCGACGCCAACGCCCTGCGCTGGCTGGCCGCCCACCACGACCCCGCCGACGTGGTCTTCGTCGACGGCTGGACCGGCAAGGGCGCCATCACCCGCGAACTCGCCGCCGCCCTGCGTGACTTCGAGGTCTCCGACGGCGTCACCGGCTTCGACCCCGAGATCGCCGTACTGGCCGACCCCGGCTCCTGCGTCCGCACCTACGGCACCCGTGATGACTTCCTCATCCCCTCCGCCTGCCTCAACTCCACCGTCTCCGGCCTGATCTCCCGCACCGTGCTCCGCGCCGACCTGGTCGGCCCGCACGACTTCCACGGCGCGAAGTTCTACCGCGAACTCGCCGGCGCCGACCTGTCACCGGTCTTCCTCGACGCCGTGGCCGCCCGCTTCCCGGACGTCACGGAGACGGTCGACGCCCAGGCCAAGGAACTCCTCTCCGCCGACCGCACCCCCACCTGGGAAGGATGGGCCGCCGTCGAGCGCATCAGCGAGGAGTACGGCATCCACGACGTGAACCTGGTCAAGCCCGGCGTCGGCGAGACCACCCGGGTGATGCTGCGCCGCGTCCCGTGGAAGGTGCTGGCCCGCGCCGGCGCCGGCGCCGACCTGGACCACGTCCGCCTGCTGGCCGAGCAGCGGGGCGTGCCCGTGGAGGAGGTCGCCGAGCTGCCGTACACCTGCGTCGGGCTGATCCACCCCCAGTACACGCGGGGCGCCACCGGCGCCGACGGCAAGGCGGTGACCCTCTGATGCCGGTACTCGTCGCCAGCGACCTCGACCGCACCCTCATCTACTCGGCGGCCGCGCTCGGGCTGACCATGCCCGACCTGAGGGCGCCCCGCCTGCTGTGCGTGGAGGTCTACGAGAGCAGACCCCTGTCCTACATGACCGAGACGGCCGCGAAGCTGCTGACCGACCTCGGCGACACTGCGGTCTTCGTGCCGGCCACCACCCGCACCCGCAAGCAGTACCAGCGGATCAACCTCCCCGGCCCAGCGCCCGAGTACGCAATCTGCGCCAACGGCGGCCACCTGCTGGTGGACGGCGTCTCCGACCCCGACTGGCACGCACGGGTGACCGCACGGCTGGCCGACGAATGCGCCTCCCTGGCCGAGGTCCGGGACCACCTGACGAGCACCGCCGACCCGCTGTGGGTGCGCAAGCACCGCGTCGCCGAGGACCTCTTCGCCTACCTGGTCGTCGAACGCGACCTGCTGCCCCAGGACTGGGTGAAGGAACTCGCCGTGTGGGCCGAGAACCGCGGCTGGACCGTGTCCCTCCAGGGCCGCAAGATCTACGCCGTCCCCAAGCCGCTCACCAAGAGCGCCGCCGTCCACGAGGTCGCCCGCCGCACCGGTGCCGAACTCACCCTCGCCGCCGGCGACTCGCTCCTCGACGCCGACCTGCTGCTCGCCGCCGACCGGGGCTGGCGCCCGGGCCACGGCGAACTGGCCGACTCCGGATGGTCGGCCCCGACGATCAGCGCCCTGCCCGAGCGCGGAGTCATGGCCGGGGAGCGGATCCTCCGCGAGTTCCTCGGCGCGGCGAGCCCTGCTCGCTGAGATCGCCGTCCGGGTCCCCGGCACCGCCACCGGTGCCGGGGTGGCCGCCGCCGGTGCCGGGGTGGCCGTCGTCGTCCGCCTGCGTCCGTATGCCCTGCCTCCCCTCGTGCCCGCGGCCCCGCCGCCGGTGACCGGCGCCCGGACGCAGCAGACGCATGCCGACGAAGACCACCAGCGCCAGGGCGGCCGCGGCGAGGATCACCTTCGAGTAGGTGGAGGCGATGCCCGAGACCTTCGACCAGTTGTCCCCCAGCGCGTAGCCCGCGAGTACGAACACGGTGTTCCAGATCGCGCTGCCGAGCGTCGTCAGAGCGAGGAAGACGGGCAGCCGCATCCGCTCCACGCCCGCCGGCACGGAGATCAGGCTGCGGAAGATGGGGATCATCCGGCCGAAGAACACCGCTTTGGTCCCGTGGCGGAGGAACCAGGCCTCCGTCTTCTCTATGTCGGACACCTTCACCAGCGGCAGCTTCCCCGCTATCGCCACCGTGCGGTCCCGGCCGAGCAGGGCACCGATCCCGTACAGGGCGAGCGCCCCGATCACCGAACCCGCCGTCGTCCACAGCAGGACGGCGATCAGGCTCATCCGGCCGGAGCTGGCCGCGAACCCGGCGAGCGGCAGGATCACCTCGCTCGGCAGGGGAGGGAAGAGATTCTCCAGAGCGATGGCGAGACCGGCACCGGGGGCACCGAGGGCGTCCATGAGGTCGTTGATCCACTGCGGTGCCGCACCGCTGTCCGCGGCCGGCTGCGCTGCGATGGCTGTCATGACGACCACGCTAGAAAATCGCGGCTGAAGGGACCCTGAGGAAGACCGCATGATCGCCTGCGGTACACCGGAGGCGGGAATTGCGGTTTTCCGCAGTGTGCCCGGCCAGCACGCCCGGCTAGCCTCGCGATCATGCGAAATACGGCGCGACGTGGAGTGCGGTGCGGGGTGGGCCTCATCATGGGGACCGCCTCGGCCGCCGTCGAGCTGCCCTTCGCCCTGCTGGCCGGCGTCGCGCTGGCCCCGGTGGCGGCCTGGCCGGACGGGCGCCGTGCCGTACTGCGCCCGGTTCTCGCGTGCGCGCGGTTCCTGGCGGAGCTGGAGCGGGCCCGGCTGCGGATGTGGCTCGACCTGCGCGTCACACCCGCGTACGAGGGCGTGCGGGCGCTGCGGTACATCGCCTGCCGCTGGACCCTGGGGATCCTGGGCGGCGTCGTGATGCTGACGGCCGCCGTCGGCCTGGCGTACGGCACGTTCGTGCTGTACGGCTGGCTGCTGCTGGACGGCATACGCAACCCCGGTTCGCTGGTGCTGGGCAGTCTGGGCGGTTTGTTCCTCGTGTTCCTCGCCGTGCAGGGAATATTCGGTGTGGCCGGGCTGGAGGGGCAGCTGGCGCGGCACTTCCTCGGCCCTCGCCACCAGGAGGAGCTGGAGCGGCGGATCGCGGAGCTGTCCGCCAGCCGAGCCGCGGTCGTCGACGCCGTCAACGACGAGCGGCGCCGCATCGAGCGGGACCTGCACGACGGCGTGCAGCAGCGCCTCGTCGCCCTCGGCATGCTGCTCGGCCGGGCCCGCCGCAGTCAGGACGCGGACCGCCGGGACCGGCTGCTTGGCCAGGCCCACGACGAGAGCCGCCGTGCCCTGGACGAGCTGCGCGAGGTGGCCTGGCGGATCTACCCGACCACATTGGACGAGGCGGGGCTGCGCGCGGCCCTGGAGACGGTGGCCGAGCGGGCGTCCGTACCGGTGGGAGTGGAGTACGACCTTGCCGAGGAACCCGAGCGGGCCGTCGCGACCGTCGCGTACTTCGTGGTCTGCGAGGCGGTCACGAACGCGGTCAAACACGCGGCGCCGACACGCATAAGCGTCGCGGTCAGAGCGGAGGGGGAACGGATGTACGTGAGCGTGCGGGACGACGGCTGCGGCGGGGCGAACGCCGCAGGCAGCGGACTGTTCGGGCTCGCCCGGCGCGTCGCCGCCCTCGACGGCAGTCTCAGCGTGGTCAGCCCGCAGGGCGGACCGACCCTCGTGGCCGCGGAGCTGCCATGCGCCTGATCCTCGCCGAGGACTCCACCCTGCTGCGGGAGGGGCTGGTGCGGCTGCTGGCGGAGGAGGGCCACGAGGTCCTCGCGGCCGTCGGCAACGCCGAGCTGCTGCTGAAGGCGGTCGCCGAAGACCCGCCGGACGTGGTCGTCGCGGACGTCCGGATGCCGCCCACGCACACGGACGAGGGCCTGCGCGCGGCCCTGGAGATACGCGCGCGGTGGCCGGAGGTCGGAGTGCTGGTCCTCTCGCAGTACGTGGAGAAGCGGTACGCGACCGAGCTGCTCACCGGAGACACGGAAGGGGTCGGATATCTGCTCAAGGACCGGGTGGTCCAGATCGACGAGTTCCTGGACGCGCTGGAGCGGGTCGCCGCCGGACGCGCGGCGTTCGACCCCGAAGTGGTCCGCCAGCTGCTCGGCCGCACGACCCACACCGACCTGCTCGCCCGGCTCACCGTGCGGGAGCGGGACGTGCTGGCCGAGATGGCCCAGGGCCACACCAACGCGGCGATCGCACGGCGGCTGCACATCTCGCAGAGCGCGGTGGAGAAGCACACCAACGCGATCTTCGACAAGCTGGAGCTGACAGGAGGCGAGGGGTATTCACGCAGGGTGCTGGCGGTGCTGCGCTACCTGGGCAGCTGACGGGGCGGGAGGACCTGCCGGGAGTTGGAGAAGTCCCGACGGGAGCCGGAGAAGCCCCGACGGGAGCGCGGGGGAGAACCGGAGCCGGACTCAGCCGCAGCAGCCTCCTCCGCAGCAGCCACCGCCACCGCCCCCGCCGGCGCCCGGCGAGGGAGCCGGTGCGGAGGCCGAGCCGCCGACCGCGACCGTCGACAGCAGCTTCACCGTGTCCTCGTGACCCGCGGGGCAGGCGGCCGGAGCGGAGGACTCGGCCATGGGACGGCTCAGTTCGAAGGTGTCGCCGCAACTGCGGCAGCGGTACTCGTAGCGAGGCATGCGCACAGGTTAACGGGCCCGGCCTGCCGGTGACCCCGGTCGGCCCGGCCTCGGTGACCCGTGACCGGACCCGGTGATCAGTGACCGGACCCGCGTTCCTCCCGTATGCGGGTGACCACGCCGGCCACGGTCTGCCGGACCGCCTCCGTCTCCGTCAGGAAGTGCCAGTAGTCGGGGTGCCGGCCCTCCAGCGTGGTGATCGCCCGTTCCAGCCGGGCCACGGCCTCGTCCAGGGGGCGCGCGTGACGGGAGTCGGGGGTGTTGCGGCCGGCCATGGCCAGGCGCTGGGCGTCGCGGATCGCGAAGCGGGTGCGTTCGATCTCCTGCTGCGGGTCCTTCTGTACGGCGTTGAGCCGGTGCAGCCGGTCGCCGGCCGCCGAGACGGCCTCGTCGGTCGCGTTCAGCAGCGCGCGCACCGTCGACAGCAGGGAGGTGGCGTCGGGCCAGCGCTGCTCGTCGCGGGCGGTCTGCGCCTCGGCCAGTTTCCGCTCGGCCTGCCGGACCGATTCGGCCGCCTGGTCCGGCACGTGCTGGAGGTCCTGCCAGCAGGCGGCGGTGAACCGGCGCCGCAACTCGCTCAGCACCGGCTCGACCTGCTCCGTGCGGGTGGTCAGGGCCTGGGCGCGGGTGCGCAGGGAGACCAGGCGGTGGGCGATCTCCGCGGCACGCTCGGGCAGGCGCTCCGCCTCGGCGCGGACCGCTTCGGCCTCCCGGGTGACCCGTTCGGCGCGCTCCAGGGTCTGGGGCACGCCGTGCTGCCCCGCGCCCTGGTTCAGCCGGGTCAGCTCCGGGCCGAGGGCCGCGAGCCGGGTGGCGAGGTCGTTCGCCTCGAGACCGGAGCCGCGCGCGGCGTCCAGGGCGTTGGAGGCGGCGAGCAGGGCCTGCCGGGCCCGCTCGACGGCGGGGGCCAGCCGGGCGAGCTGGGTCTCGGCCTTGCCGAGCAGGGGGCCGAGGCCCTCGGCGAAGCGGTCCAGCTCCTGCTTGACCCGGCCCAGCTCGGTTCTGGCCGCGGTCAGTTCGGTGCGGGCACGGGAGGCGGCCGAGGCCTCCAGGTCGTCCCGGTCCAGGTCGTGGGCGTCGACGGCGCCGATGTACTGCCGGCTGACCTCGTCGATGCGCCGGCCGAGGGCCTCGAAGTCGGTGACCGCGCGCCGGGCGGCGGGGGAGGAGTCGACGGCCGCGATCGTCTCTATCGAGATCCGCAGATCCCGCTGCGCGGTGTCCAGCTCGTAGAAGGCGGCGGCAGCGTCGTCCTTCGCGGCCTGCGCCTCGGCCCGCTGGCTCTCGGCCCGCCCGCCGAACCAGCGCCGGGTACCGCCGCCGGCGAACGCGGCGGGCAGGGCGAGCACGGCGAGCAGCGGCAGACCCACGAGGGTGAGCGTGTCCCGGAGCGCCGCGCCGGACGGGCGGCGGGAGCGGCAGGGCGGGCGCCGGGCGCGCACCACCATCGGCGAGTACGGCTGCGATGGCGTCGCCGTCACATCACTCTCCCGTGTCGTCCGTCCTGCCCGGGTTCATTCTCCCACCCGTTAGGGACGAACACACGGGCCGGTCAGTTCGCGGTTCGGACCGTGATTCTGCCGTCACCGGACCGGGCGTCGACCAGGTGCGCGCTGGCGCCGTCCGTGGGCACGGACACGTCGACCGCGCCGTCCCCGGTGTCCGTCGTCACCTTGTACGTGGCCCGGGGCAGCGAAATCGTCACGGAGCCGTCGCCGGTGCGGGACTCCACCCGGTCCGGGACGGTACCGAGGTCCAGCCGCACCGAACCGTCGCCGGTGCGCGCCGTCACCCGCCGGGAGGAGACCGCGGCGCGGACGGAACCGTCTTCGGTGCGCAGCTCCAGCGGACCGGAGGAGTCGGTGACGTGCACGGAGCCGTCACCGGTACGGATGTGCAGCGCGTCCTCGAACCCGCTCGCCCGCACGCTGCCGTCGCCGTCCTTCACCTCGACGGCGACGCCCCGCGGCACCTCGATGCGGTGCTTGGCCGCGCAGTCGGCGACCACTCCGGAGCAGTGCATGCGCAGCACCAGCCGGTCATCGTTCATCCGCCAGGTCACCTCGGGTTCCGAGCCGACGGCGACCGACCCGGAGAACCACCGGGTGACCTCGATCTTTCCGGACGCGTGCGCGTCCGAGGCGACGATCTCCAGGGCGGAGTCGTCGGAGTCGACGGTGAGCGTACGGCCCTGGAGGGCGAAGGACCGGTGCTCGGGCTCCTTGTCGTCCGAGGCGGAGGCGCAGGCGCTCAGGCCCGCGACGAGAACGGCGGCGGCGCCGGCGGCGGCCAGCGCGCGGACGGGAACGGTACGGGCGGGCATGGCGGTCTCCCCCTGGAACGACGACGAGGTGCCCCCGGGGCCGGCGCGGTGGCGCGGACCCGGGTCGGCGAGGCTCTACGACCGTACGGAGCACGGGAGCGGCGCGGGATCCGGACGGCTACCGGATCGAGGGTGGGGTTAACCCCCGCCCACCACCCCGGCACGGCGCGAACTCGGGTGCCGTGCCGCGCCGCGGGCCATGTAGGCTGTCGACTCGTCCTGGGTGCGTAGCTCAGGGGTAGAGCGCCTGCCTTACAAGCAGGATGTCGGCGGTTCGAAACCGTCCGCGCCCACCAGGACCGGCGCCGTCGTCGGTGCGAAAGGCCCCCGGAGATCTCCTCCGGGGGCCTTTCGCGTGCGGCCGCCCGGTCTCAGTCGTCCTCGGGCGGGGTCCGGGGGAGCGGGGCCTCGTGGGCGTGCTTCAGCTCCGACCGTGCGCTCACCCGGTCCGAGCCGGTCACCTCCGACCAGTACCTATGGGTGCTGACGAACACGGCCAGCTCGCGCTCGCGCTGCCGCAGCTTCTCGACCTCGGCCTGCTCGTCCGCGGACCAGCCGGGGGAGGCCGGGCGCTCGATCCTGCGCCAGCCGTTGTCGTCGCTGAAGCCGTCGAGGGGCTCGACGGACCAGGGGAGTCTCTTCAGCAGGGCCGACAGCTCGGCCCGGACCTGATGCAGTTCCTCCTGGCCGGCGAGGAGGTCACTGGGGAAATCATAGGTCGTAGCCACGATCCAATGATACGCCTGTTCGATTTTGAGGCGCGCGTTCCCTTCGGGGGTTCACGCGAAAGTGTGGTCCGCGGGCCGGGGCCGACTGTCAGACCCCTGGCCTACCGTGAAAGACATGGCGGATACGGCTGGCGTGGCGGAGCGGACCGGAGCGGGTGGGGAGCGGGTCAGCCTGGTCCCCTGGGCGGAGGGGGACCTGTGGCTGCTGCGCAGGATCAACAGCCCGGAGATGACCGCGCACCTGGGCGGACCGGAGACCGAGGAGGGGCTCCTGGCCCGGCACCGGCGGTACGTGGAGTTGACGCCGGGCCGGATGTTCCGGGTGGTCCTGGCGGACGGCGGCGAGACCGTCGGCTCCGTGGGGTACTGGCAGCGGACCTGGCGGGACTCCGAGGTCTGGGAGACCGGATGGAGCGTGCTGCCGGAGTTCCAGGGGCGGGGCCTCGCCGTGCGGGCGGCCCGTGCCGTCCGGGAGGCGGCCCGTTCGGCCGGATCCCACCGGTATCTGCACGCGTTCCCCGAGGTTGGCCACATCGCGTCCAACGCGGTCTGCCGGGGGGCCGGTTTCGTGCTCCTCGGGCAGGTCGGCTTCGAGTATCCGAAGGGTCACCGGATCACGTCGAACGACTGGTACGTGGACCTGGAGAGGGGAGACTGACGTCATGTGCCGCAGCATCAAGACCCTGCGTCCGCCCGTGCTGGCGGAGGAGGCCACCGAGGACGAGATCAGGGCCGCCGCCCTTCAGTACGTCCGCAAGGTCTCCGGTTTCCGCGCGCCCGCCGCGCACAACCAGGAGGTCTTCGACCGCGCCGTCGAGGCCGTCACCGAGGCCACGGCCGAGTTGCTGGCCGGCCTGGAGGTGCGGGGCGGCGCCGGCGCCCGGCGAGCCTCCTGACGCCGTCCGGCGATGCGGCCGGCGGCCGTGCCGTCCGGCGGTGCGACGCCGCCGGACGGGCGGTGCGACGCCGCCGTCGGGCGGTGCGACCCCGCCGTCGGACGAGCGGCCGTGCCGTCCGAGTTCGAGGAACGCCCGTGCCGTCCGCCGCCCCGGAGCGTGCGTGCCGTCCGGCCCACAGCCCGGCGGCCGCGGCGCAGGACGGGGCAGGCGTCAGGACGCCCCGGGTCGGGGCGGGTCGTCAGGATGCCTCGGTGGTACGGGGCTGGCGGCGCATCAGGAACGCCGCCCCCGCCCCCGCCCCGAACAGCGCCACCAGCGACACGCCCGTCGCCAGCCAGGTCGCGCCCAGCCACTGGCCGCCGAAGTAGCCGAGGGCCACGCTGTAGACGGCCCAGGCGAGCCCGGCGAGCGCCGACCACGGGAGGAACTCCCGGACCCGGCGGTGCGCCGCGCCCGCGACCAGCGAGACGACCGAGCGGCCGGCCGGGGCGAAGCGGGCCAGCACGACGAGGGCGCCGCCGCCGCGGGCCAGGGCGCCGCCGAGACGTTCCTGCGCGGTGGTCAGCCGTCGGGAACGGGCGATCGCGCGGTCGAGGCGCTCCCCGCCGCGCCAGGCGAGGCGGTACACGGCCAGGTCGCCCATGACCGAGGCGGTCGCCGCGCAGAGCGTCAGGACGAGGATGTCGGGGACGTCCTGCGGAACCCGCCCGGCCGCCGCCGCTCCCGACCCCGCGGCCGCCGTCGCCGCCGCGATCACCAGGACACCGCTCGGCAGCACCGGCAGGAAGATGTCGAGGAGCACCGAGACGGCCACCAACGCGTAGATCCACGGGCTGCTGACCAGCGAACCGATACTTCCTAGACTCTCGACCACCACAACTCCCCGATACGCCCCCGTGGGCCGGGCCTTGCCGCGAGACGCGGGGACGGC
Source organism: Streptomyces sp. BK208 (assembly GCF_004364245.1). Taxonomy (GTDB): domain Bacteria; phylum Actinomycetota; class Actinomycetes; order Streptomycetales; family Streptomycetaceae; genus Streptomyces. The sequence goes on from NZ_SOAV01000002.1 coordinate 760,624, forward strand.
AGGAGCGGCCGATGACAGCCATACAGCGTACGCCGGGGGTGTGACAGAGGGTTCACAGGGGGCTTGTCGGATCGACGCGGGACGTTCACACGGAGGTGCCCGCCCGGCCTCCGACACGCGACAGCGGCGCCCCCGCGTCCGGGAGGGCACCGCTGCGGGCGGGAGGAGGCGGGTCAGGCCGCGACCGGTGTCTGCGGCTCCGGGGCGGACTGCCCCCGCTGCGAGGTGCGCCGGGCGAGCAGGCGGTCCGCGCCGAAGGCGCCGGAACCGGTGACGGCGAGCAGCAGGAAGGCCCAGCAGAACATGACGGGGGTCTCGCCGCCGTTCTCCATCGGCCACAGGGCGTTCGGCTGGTGGACCTTGAAGTACGCGTAGGCCATGGAGCCGGAGCAGATCAGCGCGGCCGGGCGGGTGCCGAGGCCCAGCAGGACGAGGCCGCCGCCGACCAGCTGGATCACAGCCGCGTACCAGCCCGGCCAGGTGCCCGCGTCGATCGTGCCGCCCGTTCCCGCGGCGCCGCCGAGGACGCCGAACAGGGATGCGGCGCCGTGGCAGACGAAAAGCAGGCTGAAGACGATGCGGAACAGGCCGAGTACGTACGGCTGTGCGTCGGTGCCGTTGGGGCGTATGGGCATGCGGGTGCTCCTTCGGTCGGCCGGCCGCGAAGGGGCCGGTGGGGGGACGGAACCGAGTGGGCTGCCCACGTTAGGTGCACCTAATCAGTGCTTGCAAGTTCAACATTTCGCCATAGCGTGACGTGCAGTCACCGGCGTCTCTCCGCCACCGAGCCAGGTGGGAGCGCTCCCACACCCGCAGAGCGGTCTTCGGACGTGTCTCGTTTCCTACCCTCGCCCCTTGCGCCCCAAGCCCGTGCCGCCCGCACGGGCGGGAGCCCGCGCTACGCGAGCTCCCGGTCCGTGATCGTCCGCAGTGCGGTCGCCCCGGCGCGGTCCGCCCGGGCCTGTTCCAGGCGCAGCCGCGCCGACCGGCCCCGGAAGGTCAGCGTCATGATCTGGTTGCCGAACCAGGGGCCGCCGGTCCTGCGCCAGCTCACCGACGGCGGCGCGCAGCGTCCGTGCCGGGCGATGCGCCGGCCGAGGGCCCGTGCCAAGGCGCTCCAGCCGAAGCGGAATCCGATGCGCATCGAGAGCGGCACGGAGTTGTGGACGGGTGAGCAGGTCAGCTGGGCCACCCGCGCGTCGGGCGCACGCCCGGGCCAGGACGGCTCGGCGATGTAGGCGTGGTGCACGTCGCCGGACAGCACGCTCACCGTCGCGGGCGCCTCCGGTCCCGTACCGGCCTCGGCGATCAGGTCGCCGAGCGCGTCGAAGGACGACGGGAAGGCGGCCCAGTGCTCCAGGTCGGCCCCGCGCCGGATCCGTTCCCCGCGCTCGGCCCAGCGCTCGCCGCGCTCGCCGCCGCACATCGCGGCGTTCCACGCCTCCACGTCGTGCACCAGGTGGGGCAGCAGCCAGGGCAGGGAGGTGCCGATCAGCAGGTGGTCGTACGAGCCCCGCCCGTCCAGGATCTGCTCGCGCACCCAGGCGGCTTCCTCGGGGTCGAGCATCGAGCGGCGGTCCTCCGCCAGGACGCGGGCCGCGCGGGAGTCCACCATCAGCAGCCGGGTGCGGCCGAAGTCGCGCCGGTAGCTCCAGCGGACGGAGGCCGCGTCGGCGTCGGCCCGGGCGGCGAACGCGCGCAGGGCGGCGGTGCCGTCGGGGGCCTCGCGGACGGCCGCGTACAGCGGGTCGGCGGCCAGTTCGGCCGGGGAGAGGTTGCCCAGCTGCTGGTACACCCAGTACGACATGAGCCCGCTCAGCAGCCGCTCCTGCCACCAGTCGGTGGCCCGCATGTCGGTGAGCCAGGCGGCGGAGGTGTTCCAGTCGTCGATGACGTCGTGGTCGTCGAAGATCATGCAACTGGGCACGGTGGACAGCAGCCAGCGCACCTCCGGGTCGAGCCAGGACTCGAAGTAGAGGCGGGTGTACTCCTCGTAGTCGGCGACCTGGTCGCCGGGCGGCCGGTCCAGGTCGCGGCGGTCGCCGATCCAGCGGCGGGTGGCGTCGGACACCTCGTCGGCGTACACCTGGTCGCCGAGCAGCAGCAGGACGTCGGGGCGGGCGCCCCCGGGGTCGGCCGCCATCCGGGCGGCCAGGGTGTCCAGGGCGTCCGGGCCCACCGGGTCCTTGCCGCCGGCCGGCGGCGCGGCCCAGCGGCAGGAGCCGAAGGCGACGTGCAGGCCGTCGTCGTCGGTGGGCGTGGAGATCACCGAGGGCGGGAAGGGCGAGTCGGGGGGCGGCCACACGCCCGCACCGTCGAGGAGCACCTCGTACGGCGTCGACGTGCCGGGGGTCAGGCCCTCGACCGGGACCAGGGCGTAGTGGTGACCGGCCACGAGGAAGGTGCCGGCCGTGCCCCGCGCCCCGTCGGCGCAGCGCACCTCGGCGGTGCAGGGGCCGCTCGTCTCGACCCAGACCGTCGCGCACGAACCGTCGGTGTACCTCAGCAGTGGGCCCAGGCGCAGTCCCGCCATGATGATCCTCTCCTTCGTCGCCCCGTACGGTACGGGGCGACGAAGGCCGGTGGGAGGGTCCGCGCCGAACGGACGGCGGACGGGGGGCGTCAGCAGTTCGCGAGGTAGCCCTGCAGGGCGGACTTCTCCGCCGAGTCGACCGAGAGGTCGTAGTAGTACTTCACCTGCACCCAGGCCCGCACGTAGGTGCAGCGGTAGGCGCTGCGCGAGGGCATCCAGGTGGCCGGGTCCTGGTCGCCCTTGGCCTGGTTGACGTTGTCGGTGACCGCGATGAGCTGGGGCCGGGTCAGGTCGTTGGCGAAGGACTGCCGGCGCGAGGTGGTCCAGGCGTCGGCGCCGGAGTCCCACGCCTCGGCGAGCGGCACGACGTGGTCGATGTCGACGTCGCCGGAGGCGGACCAGGTGGCGCCGTCGTAGGGGGAGTACCAGCTGCCGCTGGTGGCGGCGCAGGAGGAGTCGGTGACGACGCCGGTGCCGTCGCGCTTGAGGATCGTCTCGCGGGTGTTGCAGGTGCCGGACTGGGTGATCCAGTGCGGGAAGAGGTCGCGGTCGTAACCGGTGCGGTCCTCGGTGGCCACGGTGAGGGAGGCGAGGTAGGTGCGGGCGGTGGCGGCGCTGACCGGGGTGGGGAGGGCGGCGGAGGCGGCCGGGCCGTTGAGGAGCCCGGCGGAGGCTATGAGCCCGGTGAACGCGGCGAGGAAACCGAGCCGTCGACGCGCGTAGAACTTCGGCATGCGAACTCCCTTGGAGTGTGGGGGTGTTGGGACGCGGGCAGGGGAATGCTCGCGACGCCGCATGGCGCACAGGTGTGCGGTCGGTAAGAAGCTAGTGACATGTGCATGGCCCGTCTAGGAGTGCGACGAGACTCGTGACAGGGGGTGTGACGGGTCCGGCCTGGGCGGGCGAGGCCCGGCGGGAGCCCGCCCGGGGTCCTCGGGGCCGGCGGGGGCCCGGCCCGGGGGCATTGGGGGTCGGCCGGGGCCCGGCCGGTCGTCCTCGGGGGCCGGCGGGGGCCCGTGGGACTTTCGGCCCTCGGTCCCGTCCGCGGGCTCGCGTACTATGGACGGCGCAGAAGGGGAGTAGCTCTTCGCCGGACCGTCGACATACTGCTCAGCCCGCTGAGCCGGCGCCCGGAGGCAGGTCTCGCACCGCGAGGCCGGCCAGCGAGACCTTCGGCAAGCAGTGCACGCCCGTGCCGTACGGCAGGGGTGGATCCGTGTGCTGCCGTGCCGAGGTGTCTCGCGTCGCGGACGTCGTGAAGTCCCGCGAACCAGCACTCTCGGTGGGGTGGCCCCGACCGATTGAGGAACCTTGATCAGCCTGACCGTGACGGCGCTCGTCTTCGGTGTCGTCTTCCTCGCCGAACTGCCGGACAAGACCGCCCTCGCCGGCCTCGTCCTCGGCACCCGCTATCGCGCCTCGTACGTCTTCGCGGGCGTGGCCGCCGCCTTCCTGCTGCACGTAGTGCTCGCCGTCGCGGCCGGCAGCGTGCTGACCCTGCTGCCCCAGCAGATCGTCCACGCGGTGACCGGGGTGCTGTTCCTGGGCGGCGCCGCCGTGCTGCTGATGAAGAAGGACGACGACGACGAGGAGATCCGCAAGCCGGAGGACCAGTCCTTCTGGAAGGTCGCCGGGGCCGGGTTCATGCTCATCCTGGTCGCCGAGTTCGGTGACCTGACGCAGATCATGACGGCCAACCTCGCCGCCCGCTACGACGATCCGCTCTCCGTCGGCCTCGGTGCGGTGCTCGCGCTGTGGGCGGTGGCCGGGCTCGGCATCGTCGGCGGAAAGGCGCTGATGAAGCGGGTGCCGCTGGGGCTGATCACGAAGATCGCCGCGGTGCTCATGCTGGGCCTCGGCGTGTGGAGCCTGTGGGAGGCGATCGCCGGCTGAGCGGCGGCAGGCCGGGGTCCGGCGGGGTCCGGCGGGGTCCGGCGGGGTCCGGCCGGCCGGGGTCCGGCGGGGTCCGGTGGCGCGATCCCCGGTCTTTTTTGTACCGTGGATGAACAAAGTGGCTCCCGCCCGCTCTCCCTGACCGGCGGGCGGGGCCGCCTTGTCCCCTCCCCGCGCCTTGGAGCCCGCCGATGACGGCCACCGCCACCACCGTTCTGCCCGCCCGTGCCCTGCTGCTCGACATGGACGGCACCCTCGTCAACTCGGACGCCGCCGTCGAGCGCGTCTGGCGGCGGTGGGCCGGCCGGCACGGCCTGGACGGCGACGAGGTCATGAAGGTCGTCCACGGGCGGCAGGGATACGCCTCGATGGCGCTGCTGCTGCCGGACCGGCCCATGGAGCAGAACTACGCCGACAACGCGCGCCTGCTCGCCGAGGAGACCGCAGACACCGAGGGCGTCGTCGCGATACCGGGCGCCGCGGACTTCCTCGCCTCGCTGCGCGGCCTGCCGCACGCCCTGGTGACCTCGGCCGACGTGGCCCTGTCCACCGCGCGGATGGCCGCCGCCGGGCTCGCTCAGCCCGACGTCCGGATCACCGCCGAGTCGGTCGGGGCGAGCAAGCCCGACCCGGAGGGCTTCCTCAAGGGCGCCGCCGAGCTGGGCGTCGCCCCGGCCGACTGCATCGCGTTCGAGGACTCCGGCGCCGGCATCACGGCCGCGCGCGCCGCCGGGATGCGGGTCGTCGGGGTCGGGTCGCGCGCCGGGATCCACGGGCCGGACGTGGTCGTACAGGACCTGACACGAGTGCGCGTCGAGACCGACGCGGACGGCACGCTGCGCCTGCACATCGGCTGACGGTCGCCGCCGCGTGCGGGGGTGCCGCGTGCGTCCTCGCCGCTTGGGGGGCTGCGGCTGCTCCGGTGCGGTTCCCGCGGCCGCCGCTGCGCCGGTTGCGGCTTCCGTGGCCGCCGCTGCTGCGGCTCCGGTTGCTCCGGCTGCCGCTCTCCCGGCTGCCGCTGCGCCGGTTGCGGCTTCCGTGGCCCCCGCTGCTGCGGCTCCGGTTGCTCCGGCTGCCGCTCTCCCGGCTGCCGCTGCGCCGGCCGCGGCTTCTCCTGCTGCATATGTGGCCGCGGCTTCTCTGTCGAAGAGGCCGAGGCTTCCCCGGCTGCCGCCGCGGTTCCCGGTTCGCTACTCCTGCGGCTCGGACTCCAGCCTGCGGCGGGTGTCCGGGCCGTAGACGCCGACACCGTCGGTGTATATGCCGCGGAACCACTGGTACTGACGGACGGCGTCCTCGACCTGGCGGTCGAAGTCGCCGTTGGCTTCGCCCCAGTACATCTTCATCCCGGCCAGCCGCTGCTGGAGTTCCACCACCTCCGGGCCCTGGTCGCCGCGCCGCAGGGTCGGACCGGCGGCCAGGTCGGGGTCGTCGTCCTCGGGCTCCTGCGGGGCGTCGTCGGCCGGCGCGGTCGTGGCCCCCGTCGGCTCGGCCGGCCGGGACGGTGCGGTCGAGGCGCTCGACGCCGACGGCGACGGTGCGGCCGACGCGCTCGTGCTCTGCGACGGGGAGGCGGACGCGGAGGGGGAGGGCGGCACGGAGCGGGTCGAGGGGGACGAGGTCGTGCTCGATGCGGCGGTGCCGGAAGATGGCTCGCCGGTCGACGGGTCGGGTACGCCGGCCCGGACGTCGGCCGGCAGAGCCCCGTCCCGCGACGGTGTGTCGTAGGAGAACAGCCCGCTCGAGAATCCCGCCGCGCCCACCACGACCACGACCGCTCCGGCGGCACTCAGCAGCAGGCCCGTGCGACGCCTCCGTGGCGGCCGACCGCCGCCGTCCGCCCCCGGTGTGCCGTCCGCCCCCGGTGTGCCGGGGGTGCCGCTCCCGTCCGCAAGGGTCGGCGGCAGGGATGCCGTGGTGGACGTCTCGAACAAGCGCAGGTCGTGGGCGCTGGGGGAGCCGGCCGAGGGGGCGAGGGGCGTCGGCAGTACCGCTTTCGTCTTCGCGTCCCCGTCCGCGGGGCCTGTGGCGGTACGGGCGCCGTCCGCGCCCGCGTCGACGGCCCGCAGGGTCACGGTGGCGTCCCGGTCGGACGCGGGCGCCCCGGTCCCCGATCCGCTCCCGTCGTCCGCCGCGGCCCTCCCGGTCTCCGCCGCGGCAGCCGGGGGCGGTCCGTCGGCCGGGGGTGCGGCAGGGTGCTCGCCGGGCGGGCCGGACTCCGCGTGCCCGGCGGGGCCCGGCCCCACGGGCTCCCCGGCCCCGTCCAGCTCCACGTACGGCCGTATGCGCAGCGGGTCGAAGTCCTCCGCCGCTGCCGCCTGGGCCGTGCGGGCGTCGCGCAGGGCGTCGGACGCCCTCGCCCCGCAGGCGCAGGACGGAGTGTTGTCCGCCTCCCTGGGCGTGCCGCACTCCGGGCACGAGGCCCTCGCGGGCGGCTCCTGAGACGGCTCCTTCTGCTGCTCCACGCGTGCGTCCCTCCCCTCGCGACTCCCCTCGCGAACTCCAGAGATTATGCAGATCTTCTCCACACTTCCGCGCACACGCCCCCGGAATACCGGCCTCCTGCAGGACTGAAACGGTCGAATCGGGTCACACCGACCGGGATGGGCGGTACGCGTCGACACCCGTGAGCGTCATGACACCCGTGGAGGTCCACATGGCCGGAGATGTGCGCGAGGCGGCGGAGGCGGACCCGGGGCCCGCGGCACCGGGGCAGCAGGAGCAGGTCGCCGGCGGCGTGCTCGTCTCCATCGGGGCCCTGCTCCTCGGCATGCTGCTCGCCGCGCTCGACCAGACCATCGTCTCCACGGCCCTGCCGACCATCGTCAGCGACCTGGGCGGTCTCGAACACCTGTCCTGGGTGGTCACCGCCTATCTGCTGGCGGCCACCGCCGCGACGCCGCTGTGGGGCAAGCTCGGCGACCAGTACGGGCGCAAGAGGCTGTTCCAGCTGGCGATCGGCATCTTCCTGGTCGGTTCCGCCCTGTGCGGCATCGCGCAGGGCATGTCCCAGCTGATCGCCTTCCGCGCCCTGCAGGGCCTGGGCGGCGGCGGACTGATGGTGCTGTCGATGGCGATCGTCGGCGACCTGGTCCCGCCTCGGGAACGCGGCCGCTACCAGGGGCTGTTCGGTGCCGTCTTCGGCGCGACCAGCGTGCTCGGGCCGCTGCTCGGCGGGGTCTTCACCGAGCACCTCAGCTGGCGCTGGGTCTTCTACATCAACCTGCCCGTCGGTGTCGTCGCACTCGCCGTGATCGCGGCGGTGCTGCACATCCCGCGCCGCACCACCCGGCACGTCATCGACTACCTCGGCACCCTCCTCATCGCCTCCGTCGCCACCTGCCTGGTCCTGGTGGCCTCGCTCGGCGGCACGACCTGGGCCTGGGGCTCCCCGCAGATCATCGGCCTCGCGGTGGTCGCGGTCGTCCTGGCGGTCCTCTTCGTGGCCGTGGAACGCCGGGCGGCCGAGCCCGTCCTGCCCCTCAAGCTCTTCCGCGTGCGCACCTTCACGCTCTCCGCGGTCATCAGCTTCGTCATCGGCTTCGCGATGTTCGGCGCGATGACCTACCTCCCGACGTTCTTGCAGGTCGTGCGAGGTGTCTCGCCCACCGTGTCCGGTGTGTACATGCTGCCGATGGTGTTCGGGCTGCTGCTGTCGTCGACCGTCTCCGGGCAGATCGTCAGCCGTACCGGCCGCTGGAAGGTGTTCCCCGTCGCGGGCACCGCCGTCACCACCCTCGGGCTGCTCCTGCTGCACCAGCTCGACGAGAACAGCGCCACCGCCGGGGTGAGCGCCTGCTTCTTCGTCTTCGGCCTGGGTCTCGGCCTGGTGATGCAGGTGCTCGTCCTCATCGTGCAGAACGCCGTCCCCTACGAGGACCTGGGCGTCGCCACCTCCGGCGCCACCTTCTTCCGGTCCATCGGCGCGTCGTTCGGCGTGGCCATCTTCGGCGCGATCTTCGCGAGCCGCCTCGGCGACCAGCTCAGCGACGCCTTCGAGGGCGCCGCCCTGCCGCCGGGCGTCTCCGTGGACACGCTCAAGGCCGACCCGCGCGGCATCGGCGCCCTGCCGCCCGCGCTGCGCCCCGAGGCGATCCACGCCTACGCCTCCTCCATCACCGACGTCTTCCTGTACGCCGCCCCCGTCGCCCTGATCACCTTCCTCCTGGCCTGGTTCCTCAAGGAGGACCGGCTGCGCGGCTCGGTCACGGCACCGGACGCCACCCAGACCCTCGCCAGCAACCCGGTGGAACGGTCCTCGCACGACGAGGTGTGCCGCGCCCTGTCGGTCCTCGGCACTCGCGAGGGCCGCCGGGAGATCTACCGCCGGATCACCGCGCGGGCCGGCTACGACCTGCTGCCGGCGTCGAGCTGGATGCTGCTGCGGGTCAGGAAGTACGGCCGGGTCGAGCCGGCCCAGCTCGCGGAGCGCAGCCCCGTCCCGCTGGCCACCGTGATGGCGGCGGCCCGGCAGGTCGAGGAGCGTCACCTTGCCGTGCGCGAGGGGCCCGACCTGGTGCTCACCGGGCGGGGCCGCGAGGTCGCCGAACGGCTGGCGCGGGCCCGTGAGGACTCGCTCGCCGAACTGCTCGGCGACTGGTGGGGCCCGGACCGCCCGACCGACCTGGTGCAGCTCGTACGGGAGCTGACCGGCGAACTGTGCGGCTCGGAGCGGGAGCGCCCGCACGAGGGGCGTACGCCCGCGCGGGCGGGCTCACCCTCCTGACCCTCCCCCCGGACCCTCGCCGATCGGCTCAGGCCGCCGGGTGCAGCTGCTTGACGAACCAGTGCTCGGCGTACGGACTGTCGTTGTGCGCCTCGGTCTCGGTGTAGCCGAGGCGCGCGTACAGGCGACGGGCCTCGACGAGGTCGCCGCGCGTGTCGAGGACCATGCGCTCTGCCCCGAGTGTGCGGGCCGCGTCCTCGGCCGCCCGCACGAGCAGCGCGGCGCCGCCCCGGCCGCGCATCCCGCCGTACAGGAACACCCGGGTCAGCTCGGCGGTGGTGCCGTCCAGCAGCCGCACACCCGACGTGCCGGCCGGGGCACCGTCGCAGCGCGCGACCAGCAGTGCTCCCCGGGGTGGGGCGAGGTCGGCGCCGGACTGCGCGGCGATCTCCCGTTCCAGCTCGTCGGGGTCCGTGGTGTGCCCCTCGTGCAGCTGGTACCAGCGGTCGCTCACCTCCGTGTAGTACGCGCGCCACAGGGCGGCTGCCACGGGGGAGTCGTGCGGTTCCGGGTCGACGGTCCAGGTCATGACCCGCATTGTCGGCGGGCGACCCGGACACCGTGCAAGCGGATTTTCCCACCGGTGGGCCGTCGGCGCACGCCGTGCGCCGTTTGAGCGCGGCTTCGGCGGCAACACGAACCGCGAACCGGCCCGCTCGGAGAGCCGGCAGGCTGAAAAACCCGGAAGGCACTCATGTCCACAGGCGTGATCATCGCTTTGATCGTGATCGTGGCGGTCGTGCTCGTCGTCGCGGCCGTCCTTGCCCTGCGCGCACGGGGCCCCCAGCACGGCGGGAGCCTGAAGCGGCGCTTCGGGCCCGAGTACGACCTGGCCGTGGCGCGGCACGACGGCGACACCAAGGCCGCCGAACGCGAACTGACCGAACGGGTGCGGCGGCACGGGTCGCTGCACGTCCGGCCGCTGGAGCCCGCCGAGCGCGAGCGCTTCGAGGCGCGCTGGACCGCGGCCCAGGAGCGTTTCGTCGACTCCCCGCGCGAGGCGGTCGGCGAGGCGGACCGGCTGATCGCGGAACTCGCCGGCGCCCGGGGCTTCCCGGACGGCGGGCAGTACGAGGAACAGCTCACGGCGCTGTCCGTGCACCACGCCCACCACGTCGAGGGTTACCGCCGTGTGCACCGCGTGACGCACACGCGCGTGGACGTCGCCCGTGACGGCGGCGCGGACACGGAGGAGATGCGTGAGTCCATGGTCGAGGCCCGCGCGCTGTTCGAGGCCCTGATGCGTCCGTCCCGCCACGAAGGCGGCGACCGGCAGCGGACCGGCACGGAGGCCGAACGGTCGGCACCCGCGGCCCGCGCGTCCCACACGTTGTCGTTCGGCAAGCGCCGGCCGAAGGAGAGCTGAGACAATGTCAGATCTGACAGGCAAGCGACGCGGCACCGCCGCGGACCCCGGCACCCCCGCAGAGCGCGGCACCGCCGCGGACCCCGGCACCCCCGCAGAGCGCGGCACCCGCACGAGTGCCGAAGCCGTACCCGGAGACGGTGCCGACCTGGGCGCCACCACCGGACCCGGCACCCGCACGAACCCCGACGCCGTACCCGGCAGCGGTGCGGTCCCCGGGAGCGGTACCGGGCACGGCAGCGCTACCGGCATCGGCACCGACGCAATCGGCACCGACGCCGGACACGGCACCGCGGGCGGCGTCCGGCCCGACGCCGGACCCCGCACCCCGGCCGAGCCGCGTACCGACGCCGGGCCCGGCACAGGGGCCGGTTCCGGTGAAGCTGCCGACCCCCGTGCCGCCGCCACCCCGGCGAGCGCCGCGGCGACGGCGACCCCGGCGAGCGCTTCCGGGGCGGACCGGCCGCTGCTGCCGTCCGGCGAGTCCGACCGGCTCGGTGAGCGGCTGCACCACGCGGTGGCCGGGTTCATCGACGCGCCCCGCGTCTCCGTCGAGGAGGCCGACCGCGTCCTGGAGGAGCTCACCGCCCGCTTCACGGACGCGGTGACACAGCGCCGCCGGACCCTGCGCACCTCCTGGCAGGAGGACGGTGAGGGCGGCGGCGCGCCGACCGCGGACACCGAGCAACTCCGCCTCGCCCTGCGGGACTACCGCGAGCTGGCGGACCGTCTGATGCACATCTGAACGACCGGCGTCACCGCTCCGCCCGGCTCTCCCGCCACTGCCGTACGACCTCTTCGACGTCGTAGGGCTTCAGACCCAGCGGGGGGCCGGGCGGCGGCTTGAACATGACGTCGCGGATCTTGACGTTGATCTCCTCGACGATGCGCCGGACCACCCGCTCCGACGGGGCTCCCGCCGCCGCCTCCAGGGCGTCCTCCGCCTCCTTGCGCAGGGCCAGCGTGGGCGGCAGTACGGAGAAGCCCTCGCGGGCCATCTTCCGCTTGACCCACCACAGTTCGTCGTAGGTGCTGTCCACCTCGCCGGGCAGGGGCTTGCCCGCGCCGGGCAGGTCGGCGAACTCACCGCGCGCGTCCGCGTCCCGAATCTGCTTGTCGACCCAGGACTCGAACTCGACGCCGGGTGGCTTTCGCTCGGTCATGACCCCATTGTGCCGGACACCGCACCACCGGTCGATCTATCATGCGGCGGCGACAGTCCGACGAGGGACGACGCGACCGGCCGACGACGGACGTCTCGGGGACCCGAAGGAGCGCACGTGCTCGAACTCACCATGGCCGCCGTCACCGCGGCCGACGCGGGTGCCACGGCCGGTATGCAGATGGCCGAGGCGCCCAGCGAACCGGACGCGGTGCTGCGGGTGGGCCGGGACAGGTCCGTGTGCCGGCTGGTGACGCCGGACGACTGGCTCTTCGTCTCCCGGGTCCACCTGGAGTTCCGCTGCGGGACCGACGGCACCTGGCGGCTGACCTGGCTGCGCGGCTCACAGCAGGAGCCCTCCAGCGAGGTCCGGCTGACCGTCGGGGGACACCCGCAGTCCCTGCGGTACGGCGGCACCGTGCCGCTGCCCAGGGGCGGCAGCGGCGAGGTCGTGGTCCAGGACCGCGCGGAGCCGCGCAGCGTCAACGTCGGCTTCTACCACGAGGCGTAGCCGGACGGCACGGTACGGCGGTAGAGCTGGCGGGAGCCTCCCTCCGGGCCGGGGGCGACCGTCTCGGCGGGGGTGAAGCCGAGGCGCTCGTAGAAGGCGCGGGCGCCGCTCGCCGAGGCGCCGGGGTGGTCGGCTCCGAACGTGACCACCTCGATGTCGGCGGGGCCCCGCACCCACCTGCGCAGCGCCTCCCGCATCAGCTCGCGGCCCACGCCGCCCGCCCGCGCCCGCTGCGACACGACCAGCCAGTGGACGTGGTGGACCGGCCCGTCGTCCGACCCGAACAGGAGTCCGCCGAGCAGATCCGTTCCCGTGCCCGTGCTCGTATGTGTGTCCGTGTCCGTGCCCGTGTCCGTGTCCGTGTCCGTGTCCGTGTCCGTGTCCGTGCCCGTGCCCGTGCCCGTGCCCGTGCCCGTGCCCGTGCCCGTGTTCGCGTCCGAGCCGGTATGCGCGCCCCGGTCCGGGGGGACGGCCACCAGGGCCGCGCCCCGGCGGATGTGCTCGCGCACCGCGTCATGGAATCCGGCGTCCTCGACCATCGGGCCGAACCAGTGCTCGACCTGGGCCGCCAGGCCGAGGAAGCCGGCGAAGTCGCGTTCTTCCGCGAGCCTGATCATCATCCCGGCAGTCTGACAGGGTCTCAGCGGTCCCGGGGCCAGGCAGGGCCTCAGCCGTCCCCGGCGGTCCCGGGAGTCCGGCCGGGCTTCAGCCGTCCTCAGCCGTCCGGGGAGTCCGGCAGGGCCTCAGCCGTCCTCGGCGGTCCCGGGAGTCCGGCAGGGCCTCAGCGCTTCTCCACCGCGGGTGCCGAACCCGGCAGCGGCCGCCCGGCCGACTCCGTCATGAACCACACCGCCACGCCGCCGACCACGGCCGCGGCCATCATGTAGTAGGCGGGCATCATCATGTTGCCCGTCGCTCCGATCAGCGCCGTCACCACGAGCGGCGTCGTCCCGCCGAACAGGGACACCGAGACGTTGAAGCCGATCGACAGCGATCCGTAGCGCACCCGCGTCGGGAACAGCGCCGGCAGCGCGGACGGCATCGACGCCGTGAAGCAGACCAGCAGCATGCCCAGCGCGCCCATGCCCAGGGCCACCGCGAGCAGGCTGCCCTCGCGGATCAGCAGCAGCGCCGGGACCGACAGCAGCAGGAAGCCCGCGCAGCCCGCCGCGATCACCGGCCGGCGCCCGACCCGGTCGGTCAGCGCGCCCGCGAACGGCTGGACGATCATCATCAGCGCCATCACCGCCAGCACCACCAGCAGCCCGTGCGTCTCGTCGTACTTCAGCTCGCTGGTCAGGTAGCTCGGCATGTACGACAGCAGCATGTAGTCGGTGACGTTGAAGACCAGCACCAGGCCGACACAGAGCAGCAGTGCCCGCCACTGGCCCGTGACCATCTCCCGCAGCGGCACCTTGCGCCGCGTCGCCTCGGCCTTCTCCACCTCGGCCGCGAACGCCGGGGTCTCCTCCAGGCGCATCCGCAGGTACAGGCCGACGATGCCCATCGGGCCGGCGATCAGGAACGGGATGCGCCAGCCCCAGGACGTCAGGTCGCCGTCCGACAGCAGCGCCGTCATCAGCGTCACCAGACCGGCGCCGCCGATGTACCCGGCGAGCGTGCCGAACTCCAGCCAGCTGCCGAGGAACCCGCGCCGCCTGTCCGGCGCGTACTCGGCGATGAAGGTGGACGCGCCCGCGTACTCGCCGCCGGTGGAGAAGCCCTGTACCAGCCGCGCGGCCAGCAGCAGCACCGGCGCCCAGACCCCGATCGTCGCGTACGACGGGATCAGCCCGATGGCGAACGTGCCGGCCGCCATCATGATCATCGTCACGGCGAGCACCTTCTGCCGCCCGACCCGGTCCCCGAGCGGCCCGAAGACCACGCCTCCCAAGGGGCGGACCAGGAACGCGGCGGCGAACGCGCCGAAGGTGGAGAGCAGCTGCGCGGTCGGGTTGCCCGACGGGAAGAAGACCTTGCCCAGCGTCACGGCGATGTAGCTGTAGACGCCGAAGTCGAACCACTCCATCGCGTTGCCCAGCGCCGCCGCCTTGACGGCACGCCGTACGAGCGCGGGATCGGTGGCGGTGGGCGCGCCGGCGGCACGCGGGACGGTGGCGGGGCTCGTACGGGTCAAAGGGGCGGTGGCGACGGGGACGGCCGACAAAACTACGCTCGCCTGCTTTCGACGGGGACAAGGGACAAGGGCGGGGGACGCCACGGCCCGCACGGCGGCGCTGTCGCCGGGCCGGAAAGAGCCCGCGGCAATCGGCCACGGGCTGAAAAGCGACCATAGGCGCTGATGCGCCGCTTACGCCCGGTATGCTTTTCGTTGCACTCTGCACCGAAAAGGCGTACACGCAGGGGACATACCCGGTCCGCGCGCCGTTCCCGCAGCCGCGAGCTGTGATCCTTCTCGCTCTTCGGCACGAAAAGCGGGCGGCTGTCAGGTTGAGTGGGGGGCGCTCGCGTCTTCCTCCGGAGGCAGTGCGAGCCTCATAGGGTTCGCAAGAGCGACACATCGCGTACACGAACGCGGTACGTACGGTACGAACGGGGCGGGAGGCCGACGAGGCGTGGCGAATGCGGAGCACGGTGGGCGACCGGTGGAGACCTTCGGACCCTCGGCCGCCGACGCGACCAGAGCACGGCTGCGCGTCGCACGCCTCGGCCTGTGGCTGATCGCCGCCGTCCTGGCCGTACGACAGGTGGCCGCGGTCCTCGGCACCCCGCGCGGGGAACGCCTGACGGATCTGGAGACCTGGGTCGGGGAGCACGGCGTCCTGCACGTGGAGGGGTCGCTCTACGACTCCACGCAGTTCACCGGCACCCCGTTCGTCGGTCTCGTCCTCAAACCCTTCACCCGCGCCGCCGAGCAGGCCCTCGGCTGGGGCTGGACCTTCGGTTCGCTGCTGCTGGTCGTCGCCCTCGGCCTGGTCGCCGCCCGCGCCCTGCCCCAGCCGGTCGGTCGCCGTACGGCGCTGCTGGCCGCGCCGGTCGCCATCAGCCTGCTGATGCTGTCGCTCCCGGTGCGCAACGCCTTCTGGCTCGGCCAGACCAGCATCATCCCGGTCCTCCTCGTCCTGCTGGGCTGCTTCGCCGTACGCGGAGCCCGGGGCGACCGGGTGGGCGGCGTACTCATCGGCGTCGCCGCCGCCTTCCAGCCGACCGTGCTGCTCTTCGTCCCCCTGCTGTGGTTCACCGACCGCAGACGCGCCGCGGTGTCGACCGGGCTCACCTTCCTCGCCTGCACCGCCGTCGCCTGGGCGGCCATGGCGCAGGACTCCTACACGTACTGGGTGCACCACATGGCCGGGGTCGGCCTGGGCGGCGAGGCCGACGACCTCGCCAACCAGTCGCTGCACGGCGTCCTGCTGCGCCTCGGCCTGAACGGCCCCCTGGAGATCGCCCTCTTCCTGCTGCTGGGCGCCGCCGTCGCCGTGCTCGCCCTGCGCCGCGCCGTGCGCTACGCCCGTGACGGCCAGCTCCTGCTCGCGGTCGCCGTCACCGGCTGCGCGGCCGTGGCGGTCTCCCCGGCCACCTGGCAGCACCAGCTGCTGTGGGTGCTGCCCGCGGTCGTCGGCCGGGTCGGCAAGCGGGCCTCCGACCGGTACGTGTGGCCGGTCGCCGTCGTCCTGGTGATGACGCTGCCCGCGAAGATGATGCTGCCGAACATGTCGGCCCTGTACCCGCTGCGGGACAACGTCGTCCTGCTCGCCGCGCTGGCCGCCGCCGTCGCCGTGCCCTTCCTGCCGCGCACCTCGCCGTACTTCGCGACGCCGGTCCCGACGGCCTACGCGCAGCCGGTCCCCACCCGCTTCAAGCACGTCCCGCTGCTGCCGTTCCTGCGCCGGGTCCTCACCCGGCCCAACCTCCTGCTCGAACTGCTCCTCATCCGGGTCACCTACGCCGCCTACTCCCAGGTCCGCCTGGCGGCGACCGGCGGCAGCAACTCGGCGGGCCGGGCGCGGGCCGAGGAGCACGGCACGCAGATCCTCGATGTCGAGCGCTTCCTGCACATCGACATCGAGCACGCGATCAACCACGCGGTGGTCGGGGTCGGCTGGCTGCGGGACTTCTTCGACTTCTACTACACGTCGTTCCACTTCGTCGTCCCGCTGACCGTCCTCGGCGTCCTGTACTGGCGCCGCCCGGTGGACTACCGCTGGGCCCGCGCCTCCCTGGGCTTCGCCACGCTGCTCGCCCTGGTCGGCTTCTGGCTCTACCCGCTGGCCCCGCCAAGGCTGATGCCGGGGCTCGGCATCATCGACACGGTGCACGGCGCGCAGGACTTCACGAAGCCGGACTACGGCACCCTGACCCACCTCACCAACCAGTACGCGGCGATGCCGTCGCTGCACTTCGGCTGGTCGCTGTGGTGCGGGGTGGTGATCGCGCTCATCGCGCCGAAGATGTGGATGAAGGCCCTCGGCCTGCTGCACCCGCTCTTCACCGTCTCGGCGATCGTCGCGACCGGCAACCACTGGGTCCTGGACGCGGTGGGCGGCGCACTCGTCGTCGGCGGGGGCTTCGGGCTGACGTACCTGTTCCAGGGGCCCCGGGCCCGGACGGTGACGGCCGCTGCACAGACGCCGGCCGCTCCTCCACGTCCCGCGGCCGACGAGGTCAGCAGCGGTCCGGCATCGTCGGCGAAGGAAGGTACGCCGAGCTGATCCGGTACTCGCCCGCCGCCGGGACGGTCAGCCGGGTGAACTCGCCGTCCCGGGTCAGGCATCCGCCGTCGGCCCGCAGCCACGGCGACCACGCGACCTTCACGGTGACCGGGCCAGGCCGCTCGGCGCGCAGCACCAGGTCGACGCCGCTGGTCGTCACGACGCTGCCGGGCGCGGAGACCAGCGGCACGGCGTCCCGCACCCGGTACACCTGCCAGTGCTCGTCCTGCCAGGCCGGCTCCAGCCACTCGGGCCGCAGCGCGGGGTCCCGTACGAGTGCCGCCTCGGCCTCGGCGGGGCCGTCCGGCCTGCCGAGCGGCAGCACGACGAGGCCGACGGCCCAGCGGTCCAGCCAGGCCCGGTAGGTCGCCGGGGAGAAGCTGCCGTCGTAGAAGAGCCGGCCGCGCTCCACATCGAGCTGCCGGTTCCAGCCGCGGGCGAGATTGACGTGCGGGGCGAGCCCCGCGGCCTCGCGGTGGTTGCGGGCGGGCACGACCTCCACCCGGGTGCGGTCGGCGCCGAGCCCGTCCAGCGCCCGGACGAGCCCGTCCGTCCTGGCGGCCCAGGCGGGCACCGCCGTCGACACCCGCAGATCGTCCACGGTCTTCTTGCCCACCCACCCGACGGAGTAGACGAGCGCGACGACCAGGAGAGCGCTCGTGACGCGCCGCAGCCGGTCCGCGGTGAGCAGGGCGGCGAGCAGCGCGGCGGGCGCGAACAGTTCGACGAAGCGCTCGACGTTCGTCCCCACCGGCGAGGCGACGAGGTACGTCAGCACCGTCCCGACCGCGTACACGGCCCCGCTCCACCGCGCCACCCGCCACGTACGCGGCGCCAGCACGGTGACGGCCAGCCCGAGCGCGACGGGCGGCCAGATCCGGTCCACCGGCATCGGCTGCTCCCCGGTGAAGGGGAAGAACAGCGTGGTGAGCCCGACGACGGCGGCGGGCGGTATCAGCAGGACCAGGGCCCGCCCCCAGTCCCGCACCAGCAGGAAGCCGGCCCCGACCACGGCCAGGTACAGCCCGGCCACCGGGGACGCCATGGTGGCGAGCGCGGCGTAGAGGGCGGCGCGGGCGAGCCGCCGCTCACGGACCAGGGGCACGCAGGCGGCCAGCCCGAAGGCGACGCCCAGGGCGAAGGTGGTCCGCCCCGAGGCGACGTTGCACCACAGCGCGAGCGACGCCAGCAGCGCGGGCCACAGCGGCCGGCGCACCCCCGCCCGCCGGATCACCACCGCCGCCAGCCAGCCGGCCGCGAGACCGGACGCCACGGTGACCGTGCGCACGCCGAGCGCTGCCATCAAGTACGGGGATATGAGGCTGTAGTTGGCGGTGTGCATCCCGCCGTACCAGAACAGCCCGTACGCCGATCCGCCGTGCCGCGCCGCGAAGTCCGCCCACGTCTCCTGAGCGGCGAGGTCACCGCCGCCGGTGGCGAGGAAAGCCCACCACAGCCCGTACAGGGGCAGGGTGGGCAGCGTGGCGAGCAGGGGGACGCGGAGCCGGTGCCACAGGGCGCGCGGCGCCGCGTCCGGGCGTCTGTCCGACCGCTGGTCGGGCCGGGAGACGGTGAGATCGGCAGGGACCACGGTCGGCGATTCCGTTCGGCTTCGTCAGAGGGTGCCCGGTGCGGACACACGTGCGAAGACGATAAATCGAACGGAAACGTTGACCTGACCCGGCCCCGGTCAACCGGCCGTTGCGGGAGCCCAGTCGAGAAGGGTGGGGAAGGCGCCGGGGCGGGAGCCGCACCCGGGGCCGGCGTCCCCCGTCCCCGGGAGGGGCGGGGGACGCCGGGTGATCACACGGTGGCGGTGTGCCCGGTGATCGGGCAGGTGCCCGCCACCGCCGCCGTCGCGGCGAAGCCGGCCGTCCTCGCGACGGGCGCCGTTCCGCCGATCTGCTGGAGGATCTCGTCGGAGAGGAGGTCCTCCTTGCCCTTGAGGGCGTCGGCGACCTCGAGGTCGGTGTTGAAGACCATCTCGGCGGCGACGTTGTCCTGGACGATGCGCGCCAGGTTGTCCAGGGCCACGGCGATCGGGTCCGAGGGCGTCTCCACGGTCGGCAGGTCGATCAGGTGGGTGTCCACCTTCGCCTGGTTCATGGTGCGTCGGATGATGATGGACGCCTGGTTCAGCTCGGCCGTGGTCCA
This sequence comes from Streptomyces sp. BK208, assembly GCF_004364245.1. Classification (GTDB taxonomy): domain Bacteria; phylum Actinomycetota; class Actinomycetes; order Streptomycetales; family Streptomycetaceae; genus Streptomyces. The sequence goes on from NZ_SOAV01000002.1 coordinate 779,642, forward strand.
GATCGACAGGACCGTGACGTAGAGGTTGCTCCACGCCGTCTCGCCGATCAGCGTGCGCCACCGCTTCATCAGGCCCTCGATGCCGGTGATCTGCGCGGTGGCGGCGAAGGTCATGTTGACGCGGATGGACGGATAGACCGTGGCGGCGAACCTGTTGAACGACACCATGTCGAACGCCTGCGCCTGGACGGACGCGTCGATGAACCTGACGGCCTCGCTCAGGATCCTGTCGCAGGAGTTCTCGAGGTCGAGCGGGAGATTCGCCGTGCCGAGCTTGGTGTACGCCGTCTGGAGCGTGGTTCTGAAGGCGTTCAGCGGGGTGATCCAGCCCTTGTCGCCGGGTGCCCTGGTGACGACCATGCCGAGGTCGTGCGGGTCGATGCGGTCCGCGTTGGGGATGTTGGGGACCTGGTCGCTGAGGTAGGAGGCGAGGATCGAGAAGAGGCCCAGGGGGACGTGGGCGATCGACTTGGCCAGTTCGAAGTACTCCGGAACCGGGTCGACGGTCTCGACCTGCTTGCCGCCGTTGATGAGGGTGAAGCGTCCGCCGACCGCGTTGTTCGAGACGACGACGACCGGGCTGAGCTGTGTGGTCAGTTCGCTCTTGAGGGTCGCGTAGTTGGCGCGCATCCTCGCGTTGACGGCGCGTATCGCGTCGCGTGCGGCCTTCTGGTCGGTCGCGGTGGTGCCGGTGGTGGCCGCCGAGGCGGTGGAGGCGGTCTGGCCCGTGAGTAGCGTCGCCGCCCCGACGGCCGACGCGGTGCCCAGAAATCCTCTACGTGTTGCCATGCCCCGTTTTCCTGCTCTCTTGGGTGAGTGAAAGTGCCTTGTGGCGTGGGGGGGGGAACAGCGTGGGGGGAAATCAGGGTGGGGGGGGGGTGGGGGTGATTCAGGGTGGGGGGAAGTCTCAGGTCAGGGACTTCTGCGACGGGACCACGACTCCGTAGAGGTCCTGGACCGTGGCGAGAGCGGCCTCGTGGACCTGCTGCGCGGGAATGCCGTTCGGGTCGCCCTTCAGGGGCAGCGGCCGGGTCGCGGAGGCGTCGGCCACCACGGTCGGCTTGTTGCCGTTGAGGAAGGCCCCCTGGGTGGTGAACAGCGTGCACATGTTGGTCATGAAGCCCGCGATGATGACGTTCTCACGGTCGGCCTTCTTCACCTGCGCGGCGAGGTCGGTGCCGTGGAAGCCGTTCGGGACGCTCTTCTCGACGACGGGCTCACCCTCGGCCGGCTCGAGCGCCGGGATGATCTGCCCCGCCTTCGACTTCAGGTCGTAGCCCTTGTCGACGATGTGGATGACCGGCGTGCCCGCCGCGCGGGCCCGCTTCAGGAGCGCCGCGGCGTTGTCCACGGCCGGTTTCCAGCCGTCGAGTTCCATCACACCCCCGGTGTAGGTGTTCTGGTAGTCGACGAGGATGAGCGTCGCGTCGGAGAGCGTGGCCGGGGTCTCGTCCAGGCCGTTGAGCTTGCGCAGCGTCGTGGTGTCCTTCGCGACGTTCGTCGCCGCGGTGGTGCCGGAGGCCGACGGCTCGCCCTCGGAGGAGGCGGCCTCCGACTCGCCGCACGCGGTGGCGGTGACAGCGAGGACGGCGGCGGCGGCGAGTGCGGCGGCCGGGCGGAGCAGCTTCATCAGGCGATCTCCTTCTGCGACGGAACGACGACGCCGTACAGGTCGGCGATGGTGGCGAGCGCGCCGTAGTGCACCTGGCGGGCGTCCACCTCGGTGCCCGCGACGGGCAGGGCACGGGTGGCGCTGGCGTCGGCCACCACGGTGGGACGGTTGCCGCGCAGGAAGGCGCCCTGGGCGGTGAAGGCCACGCACATGTGCGTCATGAAGCCGGCGATGACCACGTCGCTGTGGCCCGCGGCGTCCACGTGCTCGGCGAGGTCGGTGTCCACGAAGGCGTTCGGCACCTTCTTGACGACGACGGTCTCCCCGTCGACCGGCGCGACGCTCGGGTGGATCTGCCCGATCTCGGCCCGGATGTCGTACGGCGTGCCCTCGCCGCCGTCGTTGACGACGTGGATGACCTTCGTGCCCTCCTGACGGGCCCGGGCCAGCAGTTCGGCGGCGGCGTCGAGCGCCTCCCGCCAGCCGTCCAGCTCCATGACGCCGGTCGTGTAGGTGTTCTGGTAGTCGACGAGGATCAGCGTGGACGCGGCGAGCTTCGCCGGGGTCTCGTCGAAACCGTTGAGCTGGCGCAGCGTCGTTCTGGGCATGGGGAACCACCTGGATTCACTTGGAGGGGAAGGCAGTTCACCGGTGCGGTGACCTGCGCCTACGACGCTATGGCCACCGGCCCGTGTCGGCAATGTCGTCTAACATGCAGATACCGACATGGCAGATACCGGCATGACGGTTGCCGAGCGTGGGGGGTTCCTTGAGTGCCGTCGGACGACTGATCGTCATCGTCCTCTTCGACGACGTCGACCTGCTCGACGTCACCGGTCCGCCGGAGGTGTTCTCCCTCGCGCGCCGCGAGACCGACGAGGCGGCGGGCTACGACGTCGTCCTCGCCGCGGAGACCATGGACCCGGTCACCACCGGCGCCGGGGTCCGGGTCCTGCCCGACACCACCTTCGACGAACTGGCCACCCGGCGCGTCGACACCCTGATCGTCCCCGGCGCCGTCCAGGTGGACGACCAGCGCCGCGTGCACCCGCTCACCGACCCCGCCGTGGTGGAGCGGGTACGGCAGCTCGCCGGCCGGACCCGGCGGGTCACCTCCGTCTGCGTCGGGGCGCACATCCTGGCGGCCGCCGGCCTCCTCGACGGCAAGCGCGCCACCACCCACTGGTCGACCGCGCGGCAACTCGCCGACGAGCACCCGGCCATCGAGGTCGACGCCGACCCGATCTTCATCCGCGAGGGCGACGTGTGGACGGGCGCGGGGATCAGCGCCTGCCTCGACCTGTCCCTCGCGCTGATCGCCGACGACCTCGGGGAGACCGTCGCGCTGCGCGTGGCCCGGCAGCTCGTGATGTACCTGAAACGGCCCAGCGGGCAGAGCCAGTTCAGCGTCCCGCTGGAGCAGGTCTCCGCGACCCGGCGCATCGAGGACCTCCGCCACCACATCCTGCGCAACATCGCCGCCCCGCTCACCGTCGCCGACCTCGCGGCCCACGCCCACGTCGGCGACCGGCAGCTCACCCGCATCTTCAAGACCGAACTCGGCACGACCCCGCACGCCTACGTCGAGTCGGCCCGCGTGGAAGTGGCCCGCCAGCAGCTCGAATCCACCGACGCGACCCTCGAACGCGTCGCCTCCGCCTGCGGCTTCGGCACCGTCGACACCCTGGTCAGGGCCTTCCGGCGCAGACTCGACACGACACCGACCGAGTACCGCCGCCGCTTCCGGACCGGCGCGGGCGCCCCCTAAGGGTGTCGTTCGGATCTTGCCGTGGGTCGCGGGGTCCGGCACGCACATCTGCGGCGTTGTCGTCGGTTGCCAGGGCTCCGCCCTGTCGCCCTCCTCCGCCTCGCAGCCGCACGCACCGGACCCCACTCGGGCCGGCAACAGGGCACCGTCGCCCGGAGCCGGCCTGCTCCGAACGCCACCCCCTGGGCCGACTGCGCGCGAGGCGCCGTCGGAGGAAGGCGGGGGAGGCGCTCAGCGTCGTACCGGCCGCGCCGACCCACTGGGCGCCGGTCGCGCGCAAGTGGTCCGTGTGGCCGACCGGATGACCGACGGGTGTTCAGGCCACCGGGCGGATCCGGCCACCGGTTGCCTGTCGCAACGCCGCTGCCAGCCGGTCACGGGCCTCGGTCTGGGCGGCGATCCGGTCGTTGAGGACCGCAAGCCGTTCCGCCGCAACCCGCAGGCCCTGCTCCGAGGGTGGTGCGGCGGCCACGTCTCCGTCCAGGCACGGCAGGAACACCCGCACGTCGTCCAGGGTGAGCCCGGCGGCCAGCAGGTGGCGGATGTTGCGGACCCGCACCGCCGCCCGCTCGTCGTAGACGCGGTAGCCGTTGGGGGCCCGCTGCGAGGAGATCAGTCCGGCCTGCTCGTAGTGCCGCAGCGCACGGGCGGATGTCCCGGTCGCCCTGGCCAGCTCACCGATCCGCACCCGTCCCACCTCCCGGGTATCTCCTATCACGCCACGACCGCTCCGCCGTCGACCGGGAGCACCACTCCGGTCACGAACGAGGCGGCCGGCGCGGCAAGTCGGGTGACGGCCCAGGCCACCTCCTCGGGGCGGCCGATCCGGGCCAGCGGGGTGTGCGCCAGCTGCCACTCCCGCACCGCCGCCTTCCGCTCCGGCGTCAGGCCCTGGTGCTCGCCGATGGGGGTGTCGATCGCGCCGGGGGCGACCGCCACCACCCGGATCCCGCGGGGTGCCAGCTCGACCGCCCAGCTGCGGGTCAGCAGCTCCAGAGCGGTCTTGGTGGCCGCATAGACCGAGCTGCCCGGCCAGGCTCGCTGCCCCACCGACGTACTGATGTTGACGATCACTCCGCCCGACTTCTCCAGGAGCGGCAGCGCGCCCTGGGCCAGCAGGATGGGAGCGACGAGGTTGGTGGCGAGCTGAGCTGTGATCATCTCCGACGTCAGGGTGCCGAGGGCGCCGCTGCGCACGATGCCCGCGTTGTTGACCAGCACGTCCAGCCGGCCGTGTGTCTCCAGCACGGTCCGGACGATCCGATCCGGCTCGCCCTCGGCCGTGATGTCCGCGACCAGCGGCGTGATCCGGTCGTGTCCGGCCCCGGTCTCCTCGAGGGGTTCGGCCCGCCGCCCGATCGCGACCACGTGGGACCCCTCGTCGGCGAACGCGCGGGCGGTGGCACGGCCGATCCCGGCTCCGGTGACGGCGACGACCCTGCTGTTCTGCGGTGCGGTGCTGTCCATGCCGGTCATCGTGCAACCCTGCCCCCAGTGGCAAGGTCAAGCAGCGCGCCTGACGGGGCAGGGAACCGGCGGCTCGCGCAGAGGGGGAGCCGGACCGCGGACCCCCCGGGTGGGGCGGCTCGTACACTGGCGCAGATGGAGGACCACGCGGCCACCGGGATCAGGGCACGTCCGGCGACCGTCCTGCGGGAGTACGTCTCCTCGTACGTCGGCTTCGACCTCCGCGGGCTCCCGACGGGGGTGCACTGCGGCCCGCCGAGCCGTGCGCTCACCGCGGTGATCAGCCTGTCGGATCCCCTGGAGGTGGCGGCGGGCGTCGACGACGGGTCACCGGTCACCCCGTTCGGCAGTGTGGCCGGCGGCCTGATGTGCCGGTCCGTCGCGATCCACCACGACGGACGCCAGCACGGTGTCCAGGTGTCGCTGACACCCCTCGGGGCCCGGGCCGTCTACGGCATTCCCTCAGCCGAACTCGCCCACCGGCTGGTCCCCCTCGACGAGCTTCTCGGAGCGCTCGCCGTCGAGTTGGCCGACCGGCTCCGGGCGGCGACGACATGGGCGGCTCGGTTCGCCGCGCTGGACGAGTTGCTCCTGCGGGCCGTCGGCCGTGACGCCCGCGGCGACCACGTGCGCCGGGTGCGCCCCGAGGTGGCCGAGGCATGGCGCCGCCTCGTCGCCGCGCGGGGGCGCGTCCAGGTCGGCGCGGTCGCCGCGGAACTCGGCTGGAGCCGTCGGTACCTCACCGAGCGGTTCCGCGGCGAGGTGGGCCTGTCGCCGAAGACCCTCGCCCGCGTCCTGCGCTTCGAGCACGCCCACGAACTCGCGGCGGCGCGGGACCCGCTCCCGTGGGGCGAGGTGGCGTCCGTCTCCGGCTACGCCGACCAGGCCCATCTCGTACGGGACTGGCGCGAGTTCACCGGCCGGTCGCCGACGGCCTGGCGGCGCGGCGAAGTCCTCCTCGGAGCCGGGTAGCCGTCGGCCCCTGAGCCGGCTTCCGTTCCCTTTTCTTCAAGACCGCCCGATCCCCGGCGTGGACGATCGTCGGCATGAGACTCGGCAACCACGAACGCGAAGCCATGGATCTGCGGACCACTCCCGTGCACCTCGGACTGGGGTCGACGGCGAAACCCGTCGAGGGTTTCACCTGGGACCCGGAGGTGCTCCGGGCCTACAGCGCCGCGGTCGCGGCGGACGGCGCCGAGGGCCGGACGGTCATGGTCTTCGACGGCGAGGGACCCGGCGACCACGAGGAGTGCCACCCCGCGGGCGACGAACTGGTCGTGTGCCTCGGCGGCTCCGTGACGGTCACCCGTGACACGGACGGGGTGCCGGAGCACGTGCGGCTCGGACCGGGGGAGGCCACCGTCAACCCGGCCGGGGTGTGGCACGTGGTGGACATGGACGGGCCGGCGACCATCCTGGCCATCACCGCGGGTCTCGGCACCGAACACCGACCTCGGACCGGCACCCGCCCGGCGGACCGCGTCGGCACGCCCGGCCCGCGGGAGACGCCGTGACGACCCGCATCGCGTGCCTCGGCGACAGCCTCACCCGCGCGCAGTTCAGCGCCGACTACCTGAACCCCCTGGGACGACTCCGCCCACCCGGTGACGTGCGGCTCGCCCGTTTCGGTGCCAACGGCGACTTCGCCCACAACCTCTTGCAGGGCCTCGACGCCGTCGTCGCGGACCCACCCGACGTGATCACCGTGCTGATCGGTACCAACGACGCCCGAGCGAGCCTCGCCGGCTACCCCGTCGAGCAGGCCGTGAAGCGCAAACGGCTCCCCGAGCGCCCGTCGGCCGGCTGGTTCCAGCAGTGTCTGGGAGCCGTCGTCGCACGGCTGCGCGCGGAGACCGACGCGACGATCGGGCTGCTGTCGATACCGGTACTCGGCCAACAGCTCGACGGGGCGGCGGCACAGGCATCGCTGGCGTACAGCCGGTTGATCGCCGAGGTCGCCGCCGCCGACGAGGTGGCCTACCTTCCGCTCCACGAACGCCAGACGGAGGAACTGCGCCGAGCGGACCCGCCGCCGATCCCGTACCGGGAGGTGACGCCCGCGGCGGCCATCGGCGTGCTCGCCCAGCGCGCGGTGCTGCGCCGCGGCCTCGACACGATCTCGCGGCGGCGGGGCCTCGTGCTCACGACCGACCACATCCACCAGAACAGCCGCGGCGCCGCCCTCATCGCCGAGGTCATCGACGCCGGTCTGCTGACCCGGAGGGTGTAGGTCCGGCACCCGTCCGGTCGGAGGCCTCCCCGAACGTGACCGGTGCCTCGAAGGCCGCCCTGCGGGTCGCGCGGCGCAGGGCCTTGAGGAGGGGGGTGCCCAGGCTCAGGGTCAGGACGACGGTCAGGGCAGCGCGTCCTCCGTCCCAGCCGAGTGAGGTGACCAGACAGTAGGCCAGGAAGTGGGCCAGGTTGGTGCCGACCGATGCTCCCGCGTCGAAGGCGATGTTCGACGAGAGCTCGTTCATGAAGGTCCAGCCCGCGAGATTCGTGGCCGTGCCGTAGGCGAACGCGCCCAGGAAGCCGTATCCGGCGAGCAGGAGCAGCTCCCCGCGCCCGCGCAGTCGGTCCGGGAAGGGCAGCAGGCCGGCCCCCATCGTGAACCAGCCCATCGACAGCATCTGGAACGGCATCCACGGCCCCACCCCGCCCGTGAGCAGCGCGGACGCGAACATCGTGATCGAGCCGAGGACGAAGCCGAAGCCGGGGCCTAGGACTCGGCCGCTGAGAAGCAGCAGGAAGAACATCGGTTCCAGGCCGCCGGTGCCCGCGCCGAGCGGGCGCAGTGCCGCACCCGTCGCGGCGAGGACGCCGAGCATGGCCACGGCCTTCGGGCCCAGCCCCGACTCCGAGATGGTCGCGGCCAGGACAGCCACCATGAGCACCAACAGTCCGGCGAAGAGCCAGGGTGCGTCCGCGCTGTGGGCGTTCCTCGAGGCATCCGGCGGCAGCAGGAAGGGCCAGCCGAAGCCCGCCACACCCACCGCGCTGACCAGGACGAGGGCGGCGACCGAGCGGGGGCCGAGGCGGACGGCGCGGGCCTGGCGCTGGGGAGGGGGGCCGCCGGTCATGCCAGCGCCTCCCGTACCTGCGCCACCGTGAGCCACTTGCGCGGCGCCAGCACCTTGGCCACCTGCGGGGCGTAGGACGGGGAGGCCACCACCACGTCCGCCGCCGGACCGTCGGCGATCACCTCGCCCTCGGCGAGCAGCACGACCCGGTGGGCCAGCTCGGCGGCGAGTTCCACGTCGTGCGTGGCCAGCACGATCGCGTGACCCTCGGCGGCCAGGCCGCGCAGGATGCCGGCCAGCCGGGCCTTCGCCGCGTAGTCCAGGCCGCGCGTCGGCTCGTCCAGGAGGAGGAGCGGAGGGCGGGCCGTCAGGACGACGGACAGGGCGAGCGTCAGGCGCTGGCCCTCCGAGAGGTCCCGGGGGTGCATGTCGTCCGTGACGCCCGGGAGCAGTTCGGTGAGGAGGGCGCGGCAGGTGCCGGGCGTCGCGTCCGCGTCCCGGTCGGCGGCCGCGCACTCGGCGGCGACCGTGTCGGCGTAGAGCAGGTCGCGCGGCTCCTGCGGGACCAGGCCGACCCGGCGGACGAGGTCGCGGGGGGCCGTGCGGTGCGGTACGGCGTCCCCGGCCCGCACCGAACCGGCGGACGGCTCGACCAGGCCGACCAGCGCGGACAGCAGGGTGGACTTCCCGGCGCCGTTGCGGCCCATCAGGGCGACCGTCTCGCCGGGGGAGACGGTCAGGTCGACGTGGTGCAACGCCTGGACGCGGTCGCGGCGCACGGAGAGGGAACGGACCTCGGCGGCGTACGGGGCGGGGGCCGGCTCCGGGTGCTTCGCGCGGCGGCGCCACCGGGAGGCGGCGGGGCGCGGGGCGGGCGGCGCCGGGAGCACGGCGGACGCCGGCGGGGTGCGGTCGGGGATCTCCCGGCCGGCCAGGCGCTCACGCAGTCCGGACGCACGGCGGCGGGCGTCCCGGATCGTCAGCGGCAGCGGGGACCAGCCCGCCAGCCTGCCCAGGTCCACCACCGGCGGGTACACCGGGGACACGGCCATCACCTCCGCCGGGGCGCCGAGGAGCGGTGCCTCGCCCGGGGCCGGGAGCAGGACGACCTGGTCGGCGTACTGGATGACCCGCTCCAGGCGGTGCTCGGCCATCAGGACCGTCGTACCGAGGTCGTGGACCAGGCGCTGGAGGACCGCCAGGACCTCTTCGGCGGCGGCGGGGTCCAGGGCGGAGGTCGGCTCGTCCAGGACCAGGACCTGAGGGTGCGGGGTGAGGACGGAGCCGATGGCGACCCGCTGCTGCTGGCCGCCGGAGAGCGTGGCGATCGGGCGGGAGCGCAGGCCGGACAGGCCCAGCAGGTCCAGGGTCTCCTCGACGCGGCGGCGCATCACGTCCGGGGCGAGCCCCAGGGACTCCATGCCGTACGCCAGCTCGTCCTCGACGGTGTCGGTCACGAAGTGGGAGAGCGGGTCCTGGCCGACCGTGCCCACCACGTCGGCGAGTTCGCGCGGCTTGTGGGTGCGGGTGTCGCGGCCGGCCACGGTGACCCGGCCGCTGAGCGTGCCGCCGGTGAAGTGCGGGACGAGGCCGCCGACCGCGCCGAGAACGGTGGACTTGCCTACCCCGGAGGGACCGGCGAGCAGCACGAGTTCACCCTCCGGGACCTCGAAGTCCACGCCCCGTACGGTGGGTTCGGCCGCGCCGTCGTAGGTGACCGACACGTCCTCGAAGCGGATCACGACGGCTCCTTCACGGCGGTCTGGGGTGCGGGGGTCCGGGATGCGGGGGTCTCGGGTGCGGCGGTCTCGGGTGAGGGGGGCTCGGGCGCCGGGGTGACGAACGCCGGGAGCAGGCCGACGAGGACGGCCGCCGCCGGCCAGAGGGGCAGGGTGGGCGCGGTCAGCGGGACCACGCCCGGGTGCAGCGCCGCCGGGTCGCGGGCGGCGGCGAGGAACAGCAGCGCGGCCACCGCCGCGCCGGAGGCGGTGACCAGCCACGCCCGGGCGTCCCAGCGGTCCGGGCGGTAGCGGGTGCGGACCGTGCGCCGTCCGCCGAGCCACAGACCCGCGACCGCGGCGGCGACACCCGCCACGAGCACGGGGATGCCGTACGTGCCTCCCGCGGCGGTCAGCAGCCCGTACGTGCCCGCGCAGACGCCGAGCAGGCCGCCCAGGGTGAGGGCGGCGGTGGTACGGCGGACGGGGGCCGGGACGCGTGCGGTACGGCCGTAGCCGCGGGCGTCCATCGCGGCGGCGAGGGCGACGGAGCGTTCCAGGGCGCCCTCCAGGACGGGGAGGCCCACCTGGAGCAGACCCCGTACGCCCCGGTCCGGGCGGCCGCGCAGACGGCGGGCGGCGCGCAGGCGCTGGACGTCGGCGATGAGGTTCGGCGCGAAGGTGAGGGCGACGACGACGGCGACGCCCATCTCGTAGAGGGCGCCGGGGAGGGACTTGAGGAGGCGGGAGGGGTTGGCCAGGGCGTTCGCGGCGCCGACGCAGATGAGGAGGGTGGCCAGCGTCATCGCGTCGTACAGCGAGAAGGCGAGGCCCTCCGCGGTGACCCGGCCGCCGAGGCGGATGCCCTGCGCCCAGTCGGGGAGGGGGACCTCGGGGAGGGTGACGAGGGTGTGGGTGCCGGGGACAGGGGAGCCGAGGAAGGTGGTGAAGAGGAGGCGGATGACGATGACGGCGAGGGCGAGTTTGACGAAGGCGCCGTAGGAGCGGGACCAAGGGGCGTGCGGGCGGCGGGTGATGACGACGTAGGCGGAGACCGTGACGAGGAGGGCGAGGAGGAGCGGGTTGGTGGTGCGGGTGGCGGCGGTGCCGAGGGACAGGGCCCAGAGCCACCAGGCGCCGGGGTGTACGGGTGCGGTGAGCTGTCGGCGGGAGGTGGGGGCGCTTGCCCACGCTGACGGGGTGCCTCCCCCAGAGGGGCTACCCCCGGCGCCCACCCTCCCCCACGCCCGGCTTCGCTCGCGCGGGGGGACCCCCATCGCCCCAGCGGCACGACTGCCCGCAGGTTGCGGGGCATTGCTGCCCGCAGCTTGCGGGGGACCGTTGCGCGCTGCTTCAGCGGGTGGCATTCCTGCGCCGCCTTGCCTGCCAGGTGGCTGTGCCCGCCAGGGCGGCGATCACCACGATGCCCGCGACGAGGCCGACCGAGGGACCGCCGTCGTCCGAGGCGTCCTGCTGCCGCGGGGCGGCGGTGTTCTTCTGCGACACCTGCTCCCCGCACCCCGACTTCGGATAACCCGCGATCGCGCACAGCAGCGCGTTGGTGTCGTAGCGCAGGGGGCCGGCCACGGCGGCCAGGGCGTCGGCCGTCGTCGCGTCGGGGGAGACCCGGGCGCAGGCCGTGCGCGGGGCGGGCGGGGTCTCGCCGGACGGGGCGTCGGGGGCCGTGCCGAAGTCGAGCACCAGCGCCACCCGCTTGCTGCCCTCTTCGGCCGGTGTCTTCGCGCAGACCGACTGGAAGTCGGCCGTGCCGCGCGGCTGGGCCGCGTCGTCCGAGTTCTCGCTCACCGAGAAGCGGAAGCCCTGCACGTCACCGTCGGAGGGGCGGGCCAGCGACGGACCCTGGGTGGCGTAGACCCACTTGCCGCCGTCGCGGTCCCAGAAGGACCAGTAGCGGTACCCGGCGGCCTGCGCCTGGCCCGCGGTCCCGATCAGCAGGAACGCGGCCAGGAAGAGGAGGACGAAGCGGCGGGTCACGGCTGCTGCTTCTTGTTGCGGTTGCTCAGCAGGAAGCCGATGCCGATGCCGAAGACCAGGCAGACGCCGACGAACCACCAGACGCCGAAGGGCGAGTCGTCGTCCTTCTTCTCGTCCTTGCCCTCGTCGCTCGCGGTCGCCGTGTCCTTCGCCGTCGCCCCCTGCGGGGCCGGACCCGTCGCGTTCAGCCGTTCCACCAGGTCCGTGCCGCCGAAGTCGCGCGGGTCGGTGCCCGTGGCGTGGGCGGCGAAGATCAGCTGGGCGTAGGCGGCCGGGCCGCTCTCCGCGGCCCACGTCGCGGCGTTCTTCTTCAGCCAGGCCAGCGGCTCGGCCGCCCGGTCGGCACCGCCCTGGGCGGCGAGGGCCACGACGGCGTCGGCGGTGTTGCCGTAGTCGGGCTGGTCGGCGGAGCCGCCGAGGGCGGAGACGAGGTGGCCCTTCCCGGCGAGCGTGGCCGTGAGGTACGCGCTGCCGTTGGCGGCGGCCTGCTCGCGGGTCGGCTCGTCCCCGTCGGCGCAGGCGGCGGCGCCGGACGCGGCACCGGACTTGGCGGCCAGGCCCTTGCCGAGCGCGCCGAGCACGCCGGCGGCGGTGGCGTCCGCGTTGGGCAGGAGCTTGCCGTTCTTGTCGGGCTGGAAGGCGAAGGCGCCCGCGCCCTCGTCCTTCGCGCAGGGCAGGGCGAACGTCAGCAGGGCGTCGTAGGGCGACTTGCCGTCCTTCACGACCTTCGCCGGGTCCGTCTCCGTGGCGGTCAGTGCGCCGATGACGACGGAGGTGGAGTTGGCGTCGCTGGGGGTGCCGGGGCTGTAGCCCCAGCCGCCGTCCTTGTTCTGCACGGACTTCAGCCAGCCGAGGGCGTCCTCGACGACGTCGCCGTGCCCGCCGATGGCCCACAGCGCCTGGACGGCGGCGGCCGTGTTGTTGCTGTCGACCATGGTCTTGGCGTCGCAGGCCTTGGCCGGGTCGGCGCGGAAGGGGGCGAAGGCGCCGTTCGCGCACTGCTGGTCCGTGAGCCACTTCACGGCCTTCGACGACGGCACGACGCCCGCCGTGTCCTGCGCGAGCAGCGCGAGGGACTGGCGCCAGACCCCGTCGTACTGGGGGTCGGTGGTCCCGTACAGCCCGGACGGCGTGGACGCGGAGGCGGACGGCGACGGACCGGCGGCGACCGCGGGCGCGGTGGCGGCGCCGAGCACGGCTATGGCGGCCAGAGCCGCGGCGCTGCTGCGACGGCGGACGTTCATGATCGGCGGGTGCCTTTCCCTGTGCGGGGCCCGGCAGCACGGGGCACCCCCGGCGGCTCGGCCCCGTATGCCTCGACGGTGCCCGTGCGCCGGCGGACGCCGGGCACGTGAGCCGGTCACATCCGTGCGGGGCAGTCCGGCTCACCGTCCGGGAGCCTCTCAGGGACTCGCGGGCGGCTCACGGTTGCGGGTCAGCGCCGGAATTGCACCGGCTTCCCCCCGTACGGGTGATGACGACGCCGCCACTTTACCCGGCGGCGGGACGCGGGCCGAGGGGCGGCCGGACGGGAGGCTCGGGAGCGGCGGGGAGCCGCGAGGCGGGAGCGGCCCGGGAGGCGGGGCCGGCCGGCCGGGCCGGGCGGCGGCCCTCAGGCAGGCGCCGCTTCGTCTCCCGGCGGGGTCTGCGCCGTGCCGGCGTCCGTCAGGTCGATCAGGCGGCAGACCGTCCCGATGTCCACGCGCACCTGGGCGAGGGAGGTGCGGCCGGCGAGCCAGGTGATCAGCGTCGAGAGCCAGGTGTGCTCGATGACGCGGACCGCGGAGAGCTGCTCGGGGGTCGGGTTCCGCGGGCCGCCCATGGCGTCCAGGATGATCGCCGTGGTCTGCCGGGAGACCCGGTCGACCTCCGGGGAGACACTGCGGTCGGCGAAGGTCAGGGCGCGGGCCATCGCCTCGGCCAGCCGGGGTTCGCGCCGCAGCGCGCCGAACGCCCGCATCAGCGTCTGCGCCACCCGGTCCGCCGCCGTCTCGCCGGTGGGCGGGCTCTTGCGCAGGGTGCCGTGCAGCCGCTCCAGCTGGTCGTGCATCGTGGCGACGAGCAGGTGGACCTTCGAGGGGAAGTAGCGGTACAGGGTGCCGAGGGCGACCTGCGACGATTCCGCGACCTCGCGCATCTGGACCGCCTCGAAACCGCCCCGGCAGGCCAGTCGGGCGGTGGCGCGCAGGATGCGGCCGCGGCGCTCCCGCTGACGCTCGGTGAGGGGCAGGGCCGTGGCGCGGTGCGCGGGGCCCGGCGCCTCCGCTGCCGGCTTCTCCGCCTCGGTCACCTCGTCCCCCTCACCGCCGTGGCGCGAATCACCTGATCCACTCGTCACAGCCCGGCTACCTGCCGGTAGATTCGGAGGCTCTGACGATCAAGTCTGAAACTTGTTCTAGATTAGCCTCCCGACGTAGTGTCGCGGGACAGCGCAGCGAGAAGGGGGCCCAGAGTGACCGCCGAGGCCAGTCGGACGGGTCCCCGTCCGGAGCCCGCCGCCGACGGGTTGCGACCGCTCCGCATCGCACTCCTCACCTACAAGGGGAATCCGTTCTGCGGCGGCCAGGGCGTCTACGTCCGTCACCTCTCGCGCGAACTGGCCCGCCTCGGCCACCGCGTCGAGGTCATCGGCGCCCAGCCCTACCCGGTGCTGGACGTCCTCGACGGCCGCGAGGACCGGCTCTCCCTCACCGAGCTGCCCAGCCTCGACCTCTACCGCCAGCCCGACCCCTTCCGCACCCCGAAGCGGGGCGAGTACCGCGACTGGATCGACGCGCTCGAGGTCGGCACCATGTGGACCGGCGGCTTCCCGGAGCCCCTGACCTTCTCGCTGCGCGCCCGGCGCCATCTGCGCGCCCGCCGCGGTGACTTCGACGTCGTGCACGACAACCAGACCCTCGGGTACGGGCTGCTGGGGGACGTGGGCGCCCCGCTCGTCACCACCATCCACCACCCCATCACCGTCGACCGGCAGCTGGAGCTGGACGCGGCCGACGGCCGCAAGCGCCGCTACTCGGTACGCCGTTGGTACGCCTTCACCCGGATGCAGAAGCGCGTCGCGCGCCGGCTGCCCTCCGTGCTCACCGTCTCCGGCACCTCCCGCCAGGAGATCGTCGACCACCTCGGCGTACGCGACGACCGCATCCACGTCGTCCACATCGGCGCCGACACCGACCTGTTCTCCCCCGACCCGTCGGTGCCGCGGGTACCGGGCCGGATCGTGACCACGTCCAGCGCGGACGTGCCGCTCAAGGGCCTGGTCTTCCTCGTCGAGGCGCTCGCCAAGGCGCGTACCGAGCACCCCAGGGCGCACCTCGTCGTCGTCGGCAAACGGCCCGCCGAGGGACCCGTCGCGCAGGCGATCGAGCGGTACGGCCTCGAAGGCGCCGTCGAGTTCGTCAAGGGCATCTCCGACGCCGAGCTGGTCGACCTCGTGCGCTCCGCCGAAGTCGCGTGCGTGCCGTCGCTGTACGAGGGGTTCTCGCTGCCCGCCGCCGAGGCCATGGCGACCGGCACGGCGCTGCTCGCCACCACCGGCGGGGCCGTCCCGGAGGTCGCCGGACCCGACGGGGAGACCTGCCTCGCGGTGCCGCCGGGCGACGCGGACGCGCTGGCCGCCGGGCTGAACCGGCTGCTCGGCGACCGCGAACTCCGCGCCAGGCTCGGCGCCGCCGGACGGCAACGGGTGCTGAAGCACTTCACCTGGGCGCGCGCCGCCGAGGGCACGGTCGCCCGGTACCGCGAGGCCATCGGAGACCGCCCCTCCGCCACGGCCGCCCAGGAGGCCGTGCCCCCGGCCCCGACCACCAGTGACACCGGCGTCTACCCCGAAAGCAGGGCCACGTGCTGACCGTCGACTTCTCCCGGTTCCCGCTCGCCCCGGGCGACCGCGTACTGGACCTCGGCTGCGGCGCCGGCCGGCACGCGTTCGAGTGCTACCGGCGCGGGGCCCGGGTCGTCGCGCTGGACCAGAACGCCGAGGAGATCCGCGAGGTCGCCAAGTGGTTCGCGGCGATGGAGGAGGCCGGTGAGGCCCCGGCCGGTGCCACCGCCACCGCCATGGAGGGCGACGCGCTGGCCCTGCCCTTCCCGGACGAGTCCTTCGACGTCGTCATCATCTCCGAGGTGATGGAGCACATCCCCGACGACAAGGGCGTCCTCGCCGAGATGGTCCGCGTCCTCAAGCCCGGCGGACGCATCGCGATCACCGTGCCGCGCTACGGCCCCGAGAAGGTCTGCTGGACCCTGTCCGACGCCTACCACGAGGTCGAGGGCGGCCACATCCGCATCTACCGGGCCGACCAGCTCCTCGCCCGCATCCGCGAGGCCGGCCTCAAGCCGTACGGCACCCACCACGCGCACGCGCTGCACTCGCCGTACTGGTGGCTGAAGTGCGCCTTCGGCGTCGACAACGACAAGGCGCTGCCGGTGCGGGCGTACCACAAGCTGCTGGTGTGGGACATCATGAAGAAGCCGCTGGCGACGCGGGTCGCCGAGCAGGCGCTGAACCCGCTGATCGGCAAGAGCTTCGTGGCCTACGCGACCAAGCCGCACCTGCCGACGGTGGACGCCGCGTGACGGCCTCGCGCTCTCCCCGCGCCGAACACCTCGTCCTGCCCGGCGTCCTCACCGCCGCCGAGGCCGCCGCGACCGTCCGCGGCATCCTCGCCGTGCAGCGCGAGGACGGGGCGATCCCGTGGTTCCGCGGGCACCACCTCGACCCGTGGGACCACGTCGAGGCCGCGATGGCCCTGGACACGGCCGACGAGCACGAGGCCGCCGAGCGGGCGTACGCGTGGCTGGCGCGGCACCAGAACCAGGACGGCTCCTGGTACGCCGCCTACGCCGACGGGGACTTCGCCGACGTCACCGACCGCGGTCGGGAGACCAACTTCGTCGCGTACGTCGCCGTCGGCGTCTGGCACCACTACCTCGCCACCGGCGACGACACCTTCCTGGACCGGATGTGGCCCGTCGTCCACGCGGCCGTGGAGTTCGTGCTGCGCCTGCAGCAGCCCGGCGGGCAGATCGGCTGGCGCCGCGACGACGACGGCACGGACACCACGGACGCGCTGCTGACCGGCAGTTCGTCCGTCCACCACGCGTTGCGCTGTGCGCTTGCCATCGCCGAACAGCGCGAAGAGCCGCAGCCCGACTGGGAGTTGGCCGCGGGGGCACTGCGGCACGCCATCCGCCGCCACCCGGAGCGGTTCCTGGACAAGGGCCGCTACTCGATGGACTGGTACTACCCCGTCCTCGGCGGCGCGCTGACCGGCACGGAGGCCAGGAGCCGCCTCACGGAGAGCTGGGACCGGTTCGTCGTCCCGGGCCTCGGCGTGCGCTGCGTCGTCCCCAACCCGTGGGTGACCGGCGGCGAGTCGGCCGAACTCGCGCTCGCCCTGTGGGCGGTGGGCGAGTCCGACCACGCGCTGGAGATCCTCCAGTCCATCCAGCACCTGCGGGACGCGGACAGCGGCCTGTACTGGACGGGCTACGTCTTCGAGGACGAGGCGATCTGGCCCCGCGAGCTGACCACCTGGACGGCCGGCTCGCTGCTCCTCGCCGTCGCCGCACTCGGCGGCCACGAGGCCACCTGCCAGGTCTTCGCCGGCGACCGCCTGCCGCGGGGCCTGGACCCGGACTGCTGCGTCTGACCGGCCGGCCGGGCGGTGGCCGGTGGGGGCCCGGCCGGGGGTGGCGCGGTCAGTGGCGGCCCAGGCGGTTGGCGACGGCGTGGCCGATGAAGAGGTAGACGACCGCCGCCAGGCCGTAGCCTGCGACGACGCGCGCCCAGTCCTCGTCGAAGGTGAACAGGTCGCGGGACCAGCCGGCCAGCCAGTTGGCCGCGTCATGGACGAACTGCACCAGGTCGTTGGCCCGGTTGGCGTCCAACAGGTACATCAGTATCCACAGGCCGAGAATGAGGGCCATGATGTCGGCGACGATCGCGACGGCCCTGCCCGCGGAGTTCGAACCGTGGTATCTAGACATACCTTGCGTATGGCCGCGCAGGGCGGGAGGAAACCTGCGCCGACGGCCCCCCGCCCGGAACGGGTTCCGGACAGGGGGCCGTTGAGGCTTCGGCGGGGCGGCGCGATCAGCCGCGCTGGATGCCCGAGGTGTCCTGGAGTACGCCGCGACGGCCGTCCTGGGTCTGCGCGACCAGGTTGGCGCCGCGCTGCTCGACGGCCAGGTACCAGGTGCCCGGAGCCAGCTCGGCGATCGGCGTCGGCGAGCCGTCCTCCGCGAACAGCGGACGCGGCACCGGCACGGCGAACCAGAACGGGGAGAAGTCCCCGGCGGGCTGGGCCTGCGCCTGCTGCGGGGCGTGCGGCTGCGGAGCCTGCGGCTGAGCGGCCTGCGGCTGACCGGGCTGGGGCTGCCCCGGCTGCGGCTGGCCGCCGAACGGGCCGGGCTGACCGGGCTGTCCCGGCTGGGCGCCGTACGGCTGCTGCTGGGCGCCGGGGTAGCCGTAACCACCCTGGGGCTGGCCGCCGTAGGGCTGCGGGGCCGCGGGGCGGGAGGCCGGGATCAGGGAGCCCTTGAGGGCCGGGAGCAGCGGCGTGGCCACGGCCGCGGCGGCCATGAGCAGCGTGGCGACGAGGGCGAGGATCAGGCCGGTGCCGGCGCTGAGACCGCTCACACCCCCGTCGTTGTCGAAGGCGCCCGCCGGGTCGAAGATGTTGCCGAGCGCGCACCACGCGGCGAAGACCGTGAACGCGATGCCGAACTGGCCGAGGTCGAGACCGGCCACCTTCAGGGGCTGCGGCATGGCACGGGCCACGACGACGAGCGCGGCGCCGATGACGCCCGCCAGGACGACGCCGAGCACGACCGGTCCACTGCCCCACAGGCTGGGGATGTCGGCGCTGTCCGGTGCACCTTCGAACGAGTAGATGTCGAGGAACGACGCGATCAACAGCAACACCGCTGCTCCGATCACCACGCCGTCGCCTCGAGTGAGGGAGCGGATATTCACTTCAGGTCCTTCGTAGGTCGTCTCGTCGTCGGTAGAGGCGTCGCTGTCACGATGGCGCCGAAAGGTTCCCATGTGAAGCGCGGGGGTGGCCCCTCATCGTACGGACGACACTATCGTCCGGACCTCGGGGCTGTCCGCAGGGATGGGGACGCCGGTCGCTACCCGCCCAGGAAACTCACGATTCCCTCAGACATCCCTTGCGCCGCCTTCTGCCGCCAACCGCCGCTGGTCAGCAGTGCCGCGTCCTCGCTGTCCCGCATGTTGCCGCACTCGATGAACACCTTCGGAACCGTTGACAGATTGAGACCACCCAGGTCCGTCCGCGTGACCAGACCGGTGCCGTCGCCGAGGTAGTTGGAGGGCGCGGTGCCCGTGACGCGCACGAAGGTGCCCGCGATCCGCTCGCCCAGTTCGGCGGAGGGAGCCGTGATGGCGCGGGTGTCGGCGTCCCCGTCGTGCACCGGGCCCGGCAGGATCACGTGGAAGCCGCGGTTGCCCGCCCCCGACCCGTCGGCGTGGATCGAGATCGCGGCGTCGGCCTGCGCCTCGTTGCCGATCCGGGCCCGCTCGTCCACGCAGGGACCGAACGAACGGTCACCGTCCTGCGTCAGCTTCACGGTCGCGCCCTGCTTCTCCAGCAGGGTGCGCAGCCGGTGGGCCACGTCGAGCGTGAACTCCGCCTCCGGCCAGCCCGCGTTGGTGGCCGTGCCCGTGGTGTCGCACTCCTTCCAGTGCGTGCCGACGTTCACCTTGCGGTTGATCTCGGACGGGTGCCGGAAGTTGGCCGGGTTGTGGCCGGGGTCGATGACGACGACCTTGCCCTTGAGGGCGCCGGAGCCCGCGGGCTGCGACCGGGAAGGGGACGCGGACGGCTTCTCCGACGCGGGGGCGGGCGAGGAGCCCGCCGGCCTCTTGCCGTCGTCGTCGCCCGCGGACGAGGGGGCACGGGTGGACGGCGCCGCCGAACTCCGCACGCCCGCCGCGCGGTCGGTGTCACCGCCGCCCCCGTCGCCCGAGCCGCCGACCGCCGCGTACACCCCCCACCCGATCAGTGCCCCGGGCACGAGCGCGGCGACCGCCACGGTGAGCGGGCGGCGCAGCGGGGAGCGGCGGGGCGGGGAAGGTTCGAAGTCCGGGCCTGTGTACGACACGTCAGCGACTCTAACGGCGCCCTCAGATCCCCGTGCCCGTTCGCCGCAGGACGCGCAGCGAGTCGGTCGCGGAGACCTCGGTGAACGCACCGGACGCCAGGGCCCTGAGGTAGACGCGGTACGGGGCCTGGCCGGTGAACTCGTCGGCCGGGTCCGGGAAGACGTCGTGGATGACCAGCAGCCCGCCGTCGGCCACGTGCGGGGCCCAGCCCTCGTAGTCGGCGTTCGCGTGCTCGTCGGTGTGGCCGCCGTCGACGAAGACGAGGCCCAGCGGCGCGTTCCAGACCGCGGCGACCTGGGGGGAGCGGCCGACGAGGGCGACCACGTGCTCCTCCAGACCGGCGCGGTGCAGGGTGCGGCGGAAGGCGGGCAGGGTGTCCATCACGCCCAGCTCCGGATCGACCGTCTCAGGGTCGTGGTAGTCCCAGCCGGGCTGCTGCTCCTCGCTTCCCCGGTGGTGGTCGACGGTGAGCGCGGTGACCCCGGCCCGGCGGGCGGCGTCGGCGAGCAGCACGGTGGACCGTCCGCAGTACGTACCGACCTCCAGCAGCGGCAGCCCGAGCCCGCCGGCCTCCACGGCGGCGGCGTACAGCGCACGGCCCTCGTGCGCAGGCATGAACCCCTTCGCGGCCTCGAAGGCGGCCAGGACGTCGGGGGAGGGGGCGGAGGCGGAGACGGAGGCGGGGGCCGCGGTCATGGGGGCCTTTCGACGGTCGGGCGGTGTGTCCGGCGCCCCATGCTGCCGCACCCCCCGCCGCGTGCCGCGACAGGGGGTGCGAGGACCGGGAGGAAGGGCGGCCGGGGCCGTCAGGCCGGGACCGTCTCGCCCGGCAGGGACAGGTCCAGGTCGACCGGGCGGTCGCCGCCGTGGGTGGCGGCGTGGGCGAGCGGGGCATGGCCCGCCGCGCGGGCGGCCAGGACGTACGGCCCCCCGGCGGGCACGGCGAGGGTGTAGCTGCCGTCGCCCGCGGAGAGGGTCGCGCCCGCCTGCCGTCCGTGCCGGTCGATCAGCGTCACCTTGGCGCGGGCGACGGGGGCGCCGTCGGCGGCCAGCACCCGGCCGCGGAAGCCGTGCGGCGGCTGTCCCGCCCCGGCGAGGGCCTGCTCGGCGCGGGCCAGGTTGGCGTCCTCCTCACTGCTCGCGCGCAGCTGCGTGACCGCGGCCGCCGGGGTGCGGCGCGGCAGGAAGAATGCCAGCACCAGGCCGACGGCGACGGCGGCGGCCGCGATCAGGAAGGAGACGCGGAACCCCTGCATGGTCGGGACGGCGGTGCCGCCCACGTCGTTCGCCGTGTTGGCGAGCACCATGCCGATGACGGCGCTCGACACCGACGTGCCGATGGACCGCATCAGCGTGTTGAGTCCGTTGGCCGCGCCCGTCTCCGAGGCCGGGACCGCGCCGATGATCAGCGCGGGCAGGGACGAGTAGGCGAGGCCGATGCCCGCGCCGATCAGCACCGAGGTCACGACGGTCTGCCAGGCGGCGTCCATCAGGCCGAGGCCGCCGGCGTAACCGATCCCGATGATCACCAGGCCGATGATCAGCGTGGTGCGGGGGCCGTAGCGGGCCGACAGACGGGCGTAGACCGGAGCGGTGAACATCATCGTGAGGCCCAGCGGGGCCACGCACAGGCCCGCGACGACCATCGACTGACCGAGGCCGTAGCCGGTCTCGGAGGGCAGCTGGAGAAGCTGCGGCAGGACGAGGGAGATGACGAAGAAGGAGACGCCGACCATGATCGAGGCGAGGTTGGTGAGCAGCACCTCGCGGCGGGCCGTGGTGCGCAGGTCGACCAGCGGGGCCGCGACGCGCAGCTCCATCAGGCCCCACAGGAGCAGGACCACGAGGGCCGCGGCGAACAGGCCGAGTGTCATGGGCGACGACCAGCCCCAGTCGCTGCCCTTGCTGATCGGCAGCAGGAAGAGGATCAGACCGGCGGTGAGGCCCAGCGCGCCCGGCAGGTCGAAGGAGCCCTTGGCACGCAGCGGGGACTCCGGCACGACCAGCAGGGTCAGGGTGATGGAGAGGACGCCGAGGCCGGCGGCGCCGTAGTACAGGGCGTGCCAGTCGGTGTGCTGCGCGACCAGGGCCGCGGCGGGCAGCGCGAGGCCGCCGCCGACGCCGATCGAGGAGCTCATAAGCGCCATCGCCGAGCCGAGCCGCTCACGGGGCAGCATGTCGCGCATCAGGCCGATGCCGAGGGGTATCGCGCCCATCGCGAAGCCCTGCAGCGTACGCCCGACGATCATCGGGACCAGGGCGTCGGTGAGCGCGCTGAGCAGCGCGCCGACGACCATCACCGAAAGGCTCGCGATCAGCATGCGGCGCTTGCCGAACAGGTCGCCGAGCCGGCCCATGATCGGCGTGGCCACGGCTCCGGACAGGAGCGTGGAGGTCAGTACCCAGCTGGCGTTGCTGGGCGAGGTGTCCAGAAGTCGGGGCAGGTCCTTGATGACGGGGACCAGCAGGGTCTGCATCACCGCGACGACGATGCCCGCGAACGCGAGCACCGGGACGGTGGCCCCGCTCGCTCGCCGCGCGGGCTCGTCGGTCGTCGTGTGGGACATGGGGTGGGGCCTCCAGGCCGGGAATCGGCGAAAACGCGTGTGCGGTCGTGTGGTGTGTGCAGGCTGAACCTCGTGCGCCGGGGCAACTATTCCGTTGCTTCGAGTCCCTAACTATTTCTTGACCTTCTCTTGGGAACCCGCCTACGCGCGGTTCACCGCCGGGCCGCCTCCGCACGGGGCCACCGCGCTCCCCCCGCCGCCTACGTCCCGGGTCCTAGGTCGGGCCCGGGGCGGACCGGGGCCAAAATCCGATGCAAGGGGCGCACTCGGGTTGAGACCATGACACCTATGCCCGAGACCACCGGCACGACCGCCGCCGCCTCCACCGCCGCCCGACGCCTGTCCCCGCGCCGCACGCCGCCGACCTGGCTGGTCGTCGCGCTCGCCTGCGCCGGACAGTTCCTGGTCGTGCTCGACGTGTCCGTCGTCAACGTCGCCCTGCCGTCGATGCGGACCGACCTCGGGCTGAGCGCGCAGGGACTCCAGTGGGTGGTCAACGCCTACGCCATCGCCTTCGCCGGGTTCATGCTGCTGGGCGGCCGGGCCGGCGACCTGTACGGGCGCAAGCGGATGTTCCTGGTCGGGCTCGGGCTCTTCACGCTGGCCTCGCTGGGCGGCGGCCTCGCCCAGGAGGGCTGGCAGCTGCTGGCCGCACGGGCCGTGCAGGGCCTCGGCGCGGCCGTACTCGCCCCCTCGACGCTGACACTGCTGACCGCCGCGGTGCCGGAGGGCGCGGCCCGGGCCCGCGCCATCGCGACCTGGACCGCCGTCGGTGCGGGCGGCGGCGCGGCGGGCGGACTGGTGGGCGGGGCGCTGGTGGACGGGCTGTCCTGGCGCTGGGTCCTGCTGATCAACGTGCCGGTGGGCGCGGTCGTGCTGGCCGGTGCCGTGCTGTGGCTCACCGAGAGCCGGGGCGGGGCGCGCCACCGCCTCGACCTGCCGGGCGCGCTGCTGGTGACCACCGGTCTCGCCACGCTGGCCTACGGTATCTCGCAGACCGAGTCGCGGGGGTGGGCGGCGGGCGCGACGCTGGTGCCGCTGCTCGCCGGTCTCGCGCTGCTCGGGTGCTTCCTCCTCGTCGAGGCGCGGACCGCGGCACCGCTGATGCCGCTCGGGCTGCTGCGGCTGCGGTCGGTGGCGTCGGCGAACGTGGCGATGCTGGTGTCCGGCTCGTCCATGTTCTCGATGTGGTTCTTCATGACCCTGTACGCGCAGAACGTGCTGGGCTATTCCCCGCTGGAGGCGGGCCTCGCCCTGGTGCCCAGCTCCCTCGCGGTGATCATCGGTTCGAAGGCGGCCCCGCGGTTCCTGCCGGTGCTCGGGGCCCGGAACGTGGCCGTGCTCGGCACGCTGATCGCGGCCGTCGGCTTCGGCTGGCAGTCGACGATGACCGCCGACGGCGGCTACCTGACCGCCATCATGATCCCCGGCGTGCTGATGATGCTGGGGGCGGGCACGGCGGCGACCCCACTGGCCTCGCTGGCCATCTCCGGCGCGGCCCCCGGGGACGCCGGACTGGTCTCCGGGCTGATCAACACCTCCCGGACGATGGGCGGTTCGCTGGGACTCGCGGTGATGTCGACGCTCGCGGCGTCCCGGTCGGGCAGCGAGCACGCCGGTCCGGCGGCACTGACGGACGGCTACGCCCTGGTGTTCCGCACGGCATCGGCGGTCCTGGTCGCGGCGGCCCTGCTGATGTGGACGTGGCTCCCGAAGACACCCACCGAGGACTGAACCCCCGAAGTCCCCCGCACCCAACGCACGCTCACGGGAACCCACCCCAGGGGCGCGGGGAACTACGCGAACACCCCCCACCGGCCCGCGCCCGACGCACTACGTCACCCACCCGCCCGCGCCGAAGTCGCACCTCACCCACTCACTCACCCACCTCCCTCAGACCCACCCCCGCTGCCGAGCCGCCCGCAGGGCCTCCGCCCGGTTGCGCGTGGCGGTCTTGCCGATGGCGGCGGAGAGGTAGTTGCGGACCGTGGACTCGGACAGGTGCAGGGCCCCGGCGATGTCCGCGACCGTCGCCCCGTCCGCCGAGGCCCGCAGCACGTCGCACTCCCGCCCGGTGAGCGGACTCGGCCCCGCACTGAGCGCGGCCGCG
This sequence comes from Streptomyces sp. BK208, assembly GCF_004364245.1. Classification (GTDB taxonomy): domain Bacteria; phylum Actinomycetota; class Actinomycetes; order Streptomycetales; family Streptomycetaceae; genus Streptomyces. The sequence goes on from NZ_SOAV01000002.1 coordinate 804,033, forward strand.
GCGAGTGCCGGGTCGACGACCGTCTCACCGGCCAGCACCCGGCGGATCGCACCGGCCAGCTCCTCCACCGGCCCGTCCTTCACCAGGAAACCGGCCGCACCCGCCTCCATGGCCCGCCTGAGGTACCCGGGCCGGCCGAACGTGGTCAGGATCAGCACCCGGCACCCGGGCACCTGCTCCCGCAGCTCGGCGGCGGCGTCCAGGCCGCTCAGTCCCGGCAGTTCGATGTCGAGGAGGGCGACGTCCGGGCGGTGCGCGAGCGCGGCGGCGACGATCTCGTCCCCGGCCGGCACCTGCGCGACCACCTCGAGGTCCTCCTCCATCCCGAGCAGCAGCGCGAGCGCGCCCCGCATCATGCCCTGGTCCTCGGCGAGGAGGACGCGGACGGGGCGGGTGCGGGGCGTCTCGTCGGTCACGGGGCAAGGTTAGGGGGCGGCCCGGCCGGCCGTCGCGTGCCGGAAGGCGGGGCCGTCGCCCCCGCGGGGGTCACGCAGGCGCGCCCACCGGGCGTTCCTCCCGCCGTACCGGCAGCTCCGCCGTCACCGAGAAGCCACCCCGCGGCCCCAGCCCCGCCGTCAGCGACCCTCCCGCCGTGGCGAGGCGTTCCGTGAGGCCGGTCAGGCCGGTGCCCGGACCCTGCGTGGATCCGGCCACGCCCGTGCCGTTGTCGGTGACCGTCAGCCGGACCCGGTCCGCGCCGCCCGCGACCGCGATCTCGCACCGGCTCGCCCCGCTGTGCCGTACGACGTTGGTGACCGCCTCCCGCACCACCCACCCCAGCAGCGCCTCGGTCTGCGGCGGCAGCGGCGGCCCCGAGCGGCGGACCACCGGCTCCACGTCCGCCGCGCTCAGGGCCGAACGCGCCCGGTCCAGCTCGGTGCCGAGGCTGCCCTCCCGGTACCCGGTGACCGCCTCGCGGACCTCGGTCAGCGCCTGACGGCCGACCGACTCGATGTCCGTGATCTGGGTCAACGCCGCGTCCAGGTCCCGGTGCGCCAGCCGCCGGGCGGCCTCCGACTTCACCACGATCACCGACAGCGTGTGCCCCAGCAGGTCGTGCAGGTCCCGCGAGAAGCGCAGCCGCTCCTCCGCCACCGCCCGCGTGGCCAGCTCCTCCCGGGCGGCGCGCAACTGCCGTACGGCGTCGGACAGGCTCAGGATCGCGGCCGTCACCATCGTGGAGAGGAAGGTCCCGTAGGCGATGCTCAGACCGCCCCAGCCGTCCTTGACGCCGGCCACCACCCCCGCCAGCACCGCCAGCGACCAACCCCACCGGCCCAGCCACCGGCCGCGCAGCGCCGCCCCCGTGGCCAGGCCGAGCAGCGGGAAGAACAGCAGCCAGCTGCCGCCGTACGCCAGCGCCAGTCCGCAGGTCAGCAGCGCCATGACGGCCAGCGCCAGCCGCGTGGACGGCGACTCGCGCAACGCCTTGTCGAAGGAGCGGAACGCGACGAAGACGTAGAGGGAGTTGAAGGCGAGCAGTCCCGCGCCGCCGATCCAGGGGCTGGACGTGTCCCCCTGGAAGATGTTGGCCAGGCTGCCCAGGCCCATCAGCAGCCACGGTAGCAGCGTGAAGCCGGTGGGAGGCGGGCCGGCCCGCTCCGTCCGCTCACCGTCCTGCTCGGCCTCGGCCTCGGACTGCCGGGCGAGCTGCCATGCGTCCATGCGGCACGACACCGCGCGCAACCGCCCTCGGATCCCGGTCATGGGTATCGGCTCCTTCCGCTCCGGCGCCCGGGGCGCTCAGTCGTTTTCCGCGCCGCGGCGGTAGGACAGTACGGCGTACGCCCCGAACACCAGCAGCCACACCGTCAGGACGACGATCCCGCCCGCGGGCGGCGCGTGACCCGTGGCGACCGAGGTGCCCAGCTGCGCGAAGCGGTTGGTCGGCGTGTACGCAGACAGCGCGCGCAGCCACTCCGGGAACAGCGCGATCGGGAACCACAGCCCGCCGAGCACCGAGAGGCCCAGGTTGGCCACCATGTTCGCCACGGCCGTGGTCTGCCCGGTCAGCCGGTAGCCGTTGCCGAGCCCCAGCAGGGTGAAGGGCACCGACCCCAGCCAGAGCAGCAGCGCCAGCGCCGCCCACTGCCAGGCCTCCATCCGTACGCCGTTGACCAGACCGCCCGCGCCGAGCACGGCGGCGAGCGCGGGCAGCACGGTGACGGAGGCGGTCAGGGCGCGGCCCACCACCACCTGGTGCGGCGGCATCGGCGTCACCCTCAGCTGCCGCAGCCAGCCGATCGCCCGGTCCTCGGCGACCCCGCCGCCGGTGTTCAGGGCCGAACCGACCGCGCCGTAGGCGGCCATGCCGACCATCGCCCCGGTCTTCCACTCGCCCGCGTCGCCGCCGAGGTTGGTGAACAGCAGGTACATCAGGACCGGCACGGCGACGCCGCCGATGACGAAGCCGGGGTCGCGCAGCGTACGGCGCGTCTCGAGGATCAGGTAGTCCTTCATCGCACGCTCGCCTTCGCCTTCGCCTTCGCCTTCGCCTTCGCCATCGCCTTCTCCTCCTCCGGCACCGGTGCCGGAGTCGTCAGGGCCAGGAACGCGTCGTCCAGGGACGCGGGGACGACCTCCAGGCCGCGTATCGCGCCGAGTTCCGCGAGGGCGGTCACGGTCGCGTCGGAGTCCTCGGTGCGCAGCAGCGCCCGGTCGCCCCGTATCTCCACCGAGCGCACCCCGGGCAGCGGTGCCGGGTCCCCGGCGGGCAGGCCGGCCACGTCGACGACGACACGGCTGCCGCCCGCCGCCCGGCGCAGCTCGTCACCGGTGCCGTCCGCGACGACGCGCCCCCGGTCGACGACGAGGATCCGGTCGGCGTGAGCGTCGGCCTCCTCCAGGTAGTGCGTGGAGAAGAGGACCGTGCTGCCGCGCCGGGCGTAGGCCCGCATCGACTCCCAGAAGGCCTGCCGGGCCTCCACGTCCAGGGCCGCCGTCGGCTCGTCCAGCACCAGCAGGTCGGGGCGTCCGGCCAGCGCCACCGCGAACCGCACCCGCTGGACCTGCCCGCCCGACAGCCGGTCCACGCGCCGTCCCGCCAACGGGGCGATGCCCGCCAGTTCCAGGGCCTGCCCGACCGGCATCGGCGCCGGATAGCGACCGGCCACGAAGGCCACCAGCTCACCCACGGTGACCCGGGGCACCGCCCGGGCCTCCTGGAGCATGGCCCCCGCCCGCCCGGCCCGCACGGCGCGCTCCGGAGCGGCACCGTACAGCTCCACGGAGCCCGCGTCCGGCGGGCACAGGCCGAGCAGCAGCGCGATCGCCGTGGACTTGCCCGCACCGTTGCGGCCGAGCAGCGCGACCGTCTCACCGCGCTCGATGCGGAGGTCCACGCCGTCGACGGCACGGATGTCGCCGTACGCCTTGACCGCTCCGCGGAAGGAGACGGCGGGGGAGGTGCCGGCGGGGGAGGTGCCCTCTGTCGGTGTCATACCGGTGACGCTACGAAGGGCGCGGGGGCGGGTGGCAGAGGCGGTTGTCCGGAGTTCGGCAGGACAAATGTCATGGGTGGGCCGGCGTCCCGTCCCGTACGGTGACCGGGAACAGCGGGGACGAGTGGGGAGGGCCATGCCGGTCGACGCAGCCGAGGCACTCGCCGCCGCACCCCGGGTCCGGGAGATCGCCTGGGAGCGCAAGGACGTCCAGCTCTACCACCTGGGCATCGGCGCCGGCCGGCCCGCCACCGACCCGCGCGAGCTGCGCTACACCCTGGAGTCCCGGCTGCACGTCCTGCCGAGCTTCGCGACGGTGGCCGGCGCCGGCGCCCCGGGCGTGATCGGCGCGCTGTCCGCGCCCGGCGTCGACGTCGACCTCGCCCATGTCCTGCACGGCGGGCAGCGGTTGCGCCTGCACCGGCCCGTTCCGGCACAGGGCCGGGCGAGCGCGGCCTCGCGCGTCGTGGCCGTGTACGACAAGGGCATGGCGGCCGTCCTCGTGCTGCGCACCGAGGTCACCGACGCGGACGGTCCGCTGTGGACCGACGAGGCCGAGGTCTTCGTACGCGGGGAAGGCGGCTGGGGCGGTGAACGGGGCCCGTCCGGGCGCCCCTCGCCACCGCCCGCCGGGCCGCCGGACCACGTCGTGGAACGGTCCCTGCGCGAGGACCAGGCGCTCCTCTACCGGCTCTCCGGCGACGCCAACCCCCTGCACGCCGACCCGGAGTTCGCGGCGCGCGCCGGCTTCGAACGGCCCGTCCTGCACGGGCTGTGCACGTACGGCGCCACGCTCAAGGCCGTCGTCGACACGCTGCTGGACGGCGAGGTGACCCGGGTCCGGGAGTACCGCACGAAGTTCGCCGGCGTCGTGTACCCGGGGGAGACGCTGCGGGTGCGGATGTGGTCGCCCGTCCGGAGCGGGGAGGTGCGGGAGGTGCGGGAGGCACGGGTGGCCGTGAGCGTCGTCGAGCGCGGCGACGCGCCCGTCCTCGCCGACACGGTCGTCCGGTACGCGTAGGGGACCCGGGGCCCGGGACCCGGGGCCGAGTTCCGGGCCGAGTTCCGGGCCGAGGCCGAGGCCGAATCCGGGGCCGGGGCCGGGTCCGGGGCGGTGCGACGACAACGGCCCCGTCCGCCGGATGCGACGAACGGGGCCGGAGCCGCTTGCTCTCGTGGTGCCCGTGCTGGGCCTGTACCTGCACCGGCGCTTGTTGCCGCGCCTGTGCCGGTGGCCGGACCTGTCCGCCGTCAGGCGGCCGTCCCGGACTCCCCGGCCGGCTTGCGGTGGCGCCCCTGTGGAGTCGCCTCGCCCACCTGGCTGGAGACCGGTCCGCGGTGCTTGCCGTGGCCGGTGTCGATCTCGGAAACGTCGGCACCGGCGGCCTGGATCGGCTGGGTCGTGCTGGTGTCGTTCATCGGAAGGAATTCACCCCGTCAACATGATCTTTCCTACAGCCGGGCGAGTGTAACCGGCACGCCTCGGGCCGGATCCAGGCGGCCACGCCAACCGGCACTACTTCGTTACAAGCCGTGCCAGCGGCGCCTGTTGCAGCGGTACGGGACGCGGCTGAGCGGGTGCGGGGGTGTCCGCCGTGCCGGTTTCGCCGGACTCGCCCGGAGTCGATTCCTCCGGATTTCCCGGCCGTTCGTCGACCGCGGCGCCCGTGCCTTCCGCGGCGCCCGTGCCGCCCGTGGCGTCCCTGCCGTCCGCAGACCCCGTGCCTTCCGCGCGGGGCGAGCCGGGCGGGAGCAACCGGGCCACGCCGCACGGCGACCGAGGTGTGGAGCACGGCAGCCGCAGCTCCCCGTCCGGCGTCCACAGCCCGGCGCCCGTCAACCACCCCTCGGGCGCCGGAAGATGCCGCACCTGCCGCTCGGCGGGGCGCCACACCCCGACCCAGCTGCCGAACGCCCCGTCCACGCGCAGGGCCACCGCGCAGCGTTCCGGCGTCAGCACCTGCCCCGGCTGGACGGCGAACGGCGTCACGACGCAGTCCGGCAGCCGCAGGCACTCCGGGAAGCGCACCGGCAGCGTGCTGCCCAGGACGCCCCAGCCGAGCCGCTCCCGCCCCGGTGAGGGGGCGTCCGAACGGATCAGCACGAGTCCGCTGTCGGGGTCGGCCAGCAGGATCCGGTCGTCGCTGTCCGGGGCGATCTGCAGCAGCGGCGACACCTCGCCGCCCCGCTCAAGATCCACCACGACCGCCTTGGTCCGCCCGCCCGTCTCCCGGTCCACGGCCAGTATCCGGGCCGCGCGGTCCAGCCAGACCCCGCCCGAGCAGCGGCCGGGGATCTCGGCCACGCGCTCGGGCCCGAAGGCGCCGCCCACCACCTGCCACAGCACCGTCGAGCGCGGACCGGCCGCCAGGGCGTACGCCCGCTCGCCGCCCGGAACCGGCGGCAGCAGCCGCAGTGCGGTGGTGTCGGCCGGGCACTCCACCGCGCCGAGCGGCAGCTCACCGGTCCCGGGCCCGGTCGGGTACAGCAGCGCGAAGACGTGCCGGCCGGCCGCTACGCGGTGGACCAGGACCCGCCCGTCGCCCATCGGCTGCACCTCGGTGCCGGGCTCCTCCGGCTGGTGGCCGGGGAGCGGCACCGCGTACGGCTCGGGGCCGTCCAGGGTCCAGCGCTCCGGGTACCAGGCCTCGCCGCTCTCCCCGCGCCGGGTCAGACGCGCGGCGTAGGCACCCTCCGCGGTGATGCTGCAGCTCACCCGCGGCGCCCGGCTGTCGCCGGTGCCCGCCGAGGGCTCGATCGCACAGGCCGTCATCGTTCGGTCACCTCCGGCGACGAAGCTAGTTTTCGCACGCACGGACGTGGGACCGCCGGCGGTCCCCATCACACGTACGTGTGTCACAGGAACGATTCGCCTGAGGGAAGGGCACGGCGTGTGCTGTGCCGGGCCCCACGGCGGAGGGCGCGGCGGCAGGCACGGCCGGGCGTCCCGGCTGCGGGTACAACGGCACAGAACCTCCAGGTAGCCTTGCACGCGTGCCCCGTCTGTCAGAAGTCATCGCCGCGCTGGACAACCTGTGGCCCGCCGAGCGGGCCGAGTCCTGGGACGCGGTCGGCACCGTCGTGGGCGACCCCGACCAGGAGGTCACCCGGGTCCTGTTCGCCGTCGACCCCGTCCAGGAGATCGTCGACGAGGCGGTGAAGCTGGGCGCCGACCTGCTCGTCACCCACCACCCGCTGTACCTGCGCGGGACGACGACGGTCGCGGCGTCCACCTTCAAGGGCCGCGTGGTGCACACGCTGATCAAGCACGACATCGCCCTGCACGTCGCCCACACCAACGCCGACACCGCCGACCCGGGCGTCTCCGACGCGCTGGCCGGCGCCCTCGGCCTGAACGTCGTACGGCCCCTGGTGCCGGACCCGGGCGACCCCGAGGGGCGCCGAGGTCTCGGCCGGGTGTGCGAGCTGCAGCACCCGCTGACCGTCCGCGAGCTGGCCGCCCGCGCCGCCGAGCGGCTGCCCGCCACGGCGCAGGGCATCCGCGTCGCCGGCGACCCGGAGGCGGTCGTCCGCACGGTCGCCGTCAGCGGCGGCTCCGGCGACAGCCTCTTCGACCACGTACGGGCGGCGGGCGTCGACGCCTTCCTCACCGCGGACCTCCGTCACCACCCCGTGTCGGAGGCCCGCGCCCACAGTCCCCTCGCGCTGCTCGACGCGGCGCACTGGGCCACCGAGTGGCCCTGGTGCGAGCTGGGCGCCGCCCAGCTCGACGAGATCTCCGACCGCAACGGCTGGGACCTGAGGGTCCACGTCTCGAAGACGGTCACCGACCCCTGGACCGCCCACGCGGCGTCCGCACCGACCTCCGACACAATGGGAGCCCCCAACTGAAAGCCGCGCCCGCCGACCAGATCCGACTCCTCGACGTCCAGGGCCTCGACACGCGGCTCCAGCAGCTCGCGCACAAGCGCCGGTCCCTGCCCGAGCACGCCGAGATCGAGTCGCTGACCAAGGACCACACCCAGCTGCGCGACCTGCTCGTGGCCGCGCAGACCGAGGAGAGCGACTGCGCCCGCGAGCAGACCAAGGCCGAGCAGGACGTGGACCAGGTGCGCCAGCGCGCCGGCCGCGACCAGCAGCGCCTGGACTCCGGTGCCGTCACCTCCCCGAAGGACCTGGAGAACCTGCAGCGCGAGATCGCCTCCCTCGCCAAGCGCCAGGGCGACCTCGAGGACGTCGTCCTGGAGGTGATGGAGCGCCGCGAGTCCGCGCAGGAGCGGGTCGCCGAGCTGACCGAGCGGGTCGGCGCGGTCCAGGGCAAGATCGACGACGCCACCGCGCGCCGCGACGCGGCCGTCGAGGAGCTGGACGGCGAGGCGGCCTCGGTGACCAAGGAGCGGGAGGTCGTCGCGGGCTCCGTCCCCGACGACCTGCTGAAGCTCTACGACAAGCTGCGCGAGCAGCAGGGCGGCGTCGGCGCGGCCAAGCTGTACCAGCGCAGCTGCCAGGGGTGCCGCCAGGAGCTGGCCATCACCGAGCTGAGCGAGATCCGTTCGTCGGCGCCCGACACGGTCGTCCGCTGCGAGAACTGCCGCCGCATCCTGGTGCGTACGGCCGACTCGGGTCTGTAGGGAGCCGGTTCGGTGGCGGATGGGGCGGCGCGTCCCGCGCGGGAGTTCGTCGTCGAGGCCGACGGCGGGTCGCGGGGCAACCCGGGGCCCGCGGGCTACGGCGCGGTGGTCCTCGACCCGGTGACGGGGGAGACCCTGATGGAGGCCGCCGAGTACCTCGGGGTCGTCACCAACAACGTCGCCGAGTACCGGGGCCTGCTGGCCGGCCTGCGCGCGGCCAGGGAGCTGGACCCGGACGCCACCGTGCACGTCCGGATGGACTCCAAGCTCGTCGTCGAGCAGATGTCGGGCCGCTGGAAGATCAAGCACCCCGACATGAAGCCCCTCGCGACCGAGGCGGCCCGCGTCTTCCCGCCCGGCCGCGTGACCTACGAGTGGATCCCCCGCGCGGAGAACAAGCACGCCGACCGCCTGGCCAACGAGGCGATGGACGCGGGCGCGCGCGGCGAGCGGTGGCTGCCGTCCGAGTCGACGGCGGACCTGGACGCGGGCGGCACCGCCCGCCGCGCGGCCCGGGGCCGCGGCGCGGGGGACGGTGCTCCGGCCGGTCGTGAGGCCGGGCCCGGTGGTGACCGTGACGGGTCGGCCGCCGGTGCCGCCGTCGGCGGGGGCGGTGAGACCGCGGTCGCGCGTGCGCGCCCCGGCGGTGGTGTCGTCTCCGGGGCGGGGGAACGAGGCGCCTCAGCCGGTCGTGATGCCGGGGCCCGCCGTGACGTGGACGCGTCGGCGTCCGCCGGACCCGCCGGTGCCGCCGTGGAAGGCGGCAGGGAGACCGAGGCGCCGGGAGAGCGCCTCGCGCAGGCGGCCCGGACCGCCGGCGAGACCGCACCGGCCGGTACGGAGGCGCGAGGCGACGGCGCGGGGGACGCGCGACGCGACGGCGCGGGGGACGCGCGAGGCGACGGCACGGGGACAGCGACCGCCGCGACCGCGATCGCCGCGACCGCGGAGTCCCCCGCCGACGCCGACGTGCGCGCCGCGAAGGCCGTGGCCTCGCCCGGCTGGGGACCCCCGGACCTGGGCGCCCCGGCCACCTTCGTCCTGCTGCGGCACGGGGAGACGCCGCTCACCCCGCAGAAGCGGTTCTCGGGGAGCGGCGGCAGCGACCCGTCCCTGTCGCCGGTCGGCCGGGAGCAGGCCGAGAAGGTCGCCGCGAGCCTCGCCCGGCGCGGCACGATCGAGGCGATCGTCGCCTCCCCCCTGGCCCGCACCCGCGAGACCGCCGGCATCGTCGCCGCCCGCCTGGGCCTGGACGTGGCGGTGGAAGAGGGCCTGCGGGAGACCGATTTCGGCGCCTGGGAGGGCCTCACCTTCGGCGAGGTGCGCGACCGCTACCCCGCCGACCTGGACGCCTGGCTGGCCTCCCCGGAGGCGGAACCGACCGGCGGCGGCGAGAGCTTCACGGCCACCGGCGTCCGGATCGCCGCCACCCGCGACCGGCTCGTCTCCGCGTACGCGGGACGCACGGTGCTGCTCGTCTCGCACGTGACGCCGATCAAGACGTTCCTGCAACTCGCCCTGGGCGCCCCGCCCGAGTCGCTGTTCCGGATGGAGCTGTCGGCGGCGTCCCTGTCGGCGGTGGCGTACTACGCGGACGGCGGCGCCAGCGTCCGCCTCTTCAACGAGACGTCCCACCTGCGCTGAGCGCGGCCGCGGCACGGGCCAGCGCCTCGACGCGCCCCCAGTCGCGGCCGGCCACCGCGTCCTTGGGCAGCATCCAACTGCCCCCGACGCACCCGACGTTGGGCAGTGCCAGGTACTGCGGGGCGGAGTCCGGCCCGATGCCGCCCGTCGGGCAGAAGCGCGCCTGCGGCAGCGGCGCGGCGAGCGCCTTGAGGTAGGCGGTGCCGCCCGCCGCCTCGGCCGGGAAGAACTTCATCTCCCGCACCCCGCGCTCCAGCAGCGCCACCACCTCCGAGGTGGTCGACACCCCCGGCAGGAACGGCACCCCGGACGCCCGCATGGCCTCCAGCAGCGTGTCCGTCCACCCCGGGCTGACCAGGAACCGCGCCCCGGCCGCCACGACCTCCCCGACCTGCTCCGCCGTGATGACGGTGCCCGCGCCGACCACCGCGTCCGGCACCTCGGCGGCGATCGCCCGGATCGCGTCGAGGGCGGCCGGCGTCCGCAGCGTCACCTCGATCGCGGGCAGCCCGCCGGCGACGAGCGCCCTGGCGAGCGGCACGGCGTCGGCGAGGTCGTCGACGACCACGACGGGCACGACGGGCGCGAGATCCAGCACCGAGGCGGCGGGGGAGGAGGGCAGCGGAGAACTCATGCCCTCATCGTGCCGCCGAAACGCATCCTCTGCAATCACCGTTGCAACCCATGCAACAGGATGTGGTGGCCTCGCCGAGGCGCGGGGCGGTGGGTGCCCTGGCGGGTCAGTGGACCTCGTCCACGAGCACGTCCAGCGACCACGGCCTCCCGGCCTTCGCGGGCGCGGCCGCCTCCACCACGTACCCCAGGTCCCGCAGCGCCTCCACCAGCTCCGCCGGCCCCGCGGGCGAGGTCCCCGACGCCAGCAGACTCCGTACGATCCGGCCCTTGGTCGCCTTGTTGAAGTGGCTGACCACCTTCCGGGTCGGTGCGTGCAGCACCCGCACCGTCGCCGTCCGCGAAGCGACCTCGCCCTGCGGCTTCCAGGCCGCCGCGTACGCCGCCGAACGCAGGTCCAGGACCAGCCCGGCCCCGGCCGCCTCCGGCAGCACCTCGGCCATCGGCGCCCGCCAGTGCCCGGCGAGGGCCCCGAGCCCCGGCAGCTTCACGCCCATCGAGCACCGGTAGGAGGGGATCCGGTCCGTCACCCGCACGGCACCCCACAGCCCCGAGAACACCAGCAGCGACCTGGCGGCCCGCCTCTTGGCGGCGGCGTCCAGCGAGGCCAGGTCCAGGGCGTCGTACAGCACACCGGTGTAGATCTCCCCGGCCGGACGCGCGCCCGCGGCCGGCAGCTCCACGTTCTTGGCGACCTCGCCGCGCAGCCCCTCGCTCAGCCCGAGCACCTCGCGGGCCTTCTCCTCGTCGCCGGCGCACAGCTCGACCAGCTCGCCGAGGACGGCCTCCCGCGCCGCGGTGAGCCCCGGCAGGGACAGCGACCCGATCTTCAGCGGGGCACCCCGGCCGGACGCGGCCTTCCCCTCGGACGGCGGCAGCAGGACAAGCACACGTACTCCTTCACGACAGGCTCCGGGCCCCCGGATCAGGGTACGGCGTACCCCTCCCGCGCCTGCTCGACGGCCCGTACGAGCGCCCCGGGGTCGTCGGCGTGACACCGCACCGTGCGCACCTCGCGCCGCCGCCCGAAGGGCGAGACGTGGACGACGGGCCGGGCCAGATCGACGGTGACGGAGGTCTGGGACTGCACGGCGAGGTCCAGCACCCCGTCCGCGGGCTCGTGCGTCGTGCGCAGCTCGCGCCGCACGGAGGCGATCCGGTCCAGCGGTATCCGCAGGTCGGCGTGGAGGGCCCGGCGGAGGCGCAGCGTCCCGGCGCCGGCGTCCAGGACGTGCGGCCTGACCACGGACGCCGCGTGCAGCCCGACCACGATCACGAGGGTGTACACGTCCAGCACCAGCACCACGAGGTGCGCGGTGGGCGAGTCCCGCAGCAGCACGGACATCATCACGGACTCGACGACACACACGAACACGAGCCCGGACATCATCGCGCCCTGCCCCCGCGTGTACCCGAAGACGGCCCCGGTGGCCGCCGCCCCGTGGGTCCGCCGGGCCGTCCACAGCCACAGGCTCTTCCACAGCCGCAGCTCGTGCCGGACGAGCAGGTACGGAACCCGGGAGAGGCCGGTCCCCCTCATGACCGCCGTCCCCGGGAGGTGATCTCCACGGCCCGGCGGATCGCCTCCGCCTGGGCCGGCGCGAAGTCGGCGTACAGCGCGCGCAGGAGAGCGTGACCGGAGGCGAGGTCGAAGCCCTCCTCGGGCAGCAGCTCGGCCGGCATGGAGGCGGCCAGCACGCGGGCCGCCTCCGCCACCCGGGGATCGTCGGCGCCGGCGTCGGCCAGTTCGTCGAACAGCGCATAGGTACGGCGGGCCCGTGCCGCCGCCTCCGGCGAGCCCAGCGCACCGCGCATCGCGGCCAGCAGCCTCTCCCGCTCCTCCGGGGCGACGGTGCTCTCCAGCAACACCAGCATCTCCCGGTCCCGCAGGGCCGTCGGCGAGTCCGACACGTTCCCGACCCCGGCGAACAGCTCGGCCAGCTCCGGCGAGACCGGTCCCTCCGGCGACACTCCGCCCTCCGCCTCCAGCAGCGCCCGCAGCCGCGTCCGGCGCTCCCGTATCGCCGCCTCCTGCCGCGCCAGATCCGCGTCCAGCTCCTCCAGCACCTCGGCGAGGTCCTTCCCGGCGTCGTCCGCCAGCACGTCCCGCACCTCGCCGAGACCGAGCCCCAGCTCGGTCAGCCGCCGGATCCTGGCCAGGACCACGACATGCCGCAACGTGTACGTGCGATACCCGTTGGCCAGCCGCTCCGGTTCCGGCAGCAGGCCCTGATGGTGGTAGTGCCGCACGGTCCGCGTGGTGACGCCGACGGCGGCGGCGAGTTCTCCGATCCGCATGGCCCCAGTAGAAACGTCGACGTTGCGGCAGGGTCAAGCGGTCACGGCCGAGCGGCCTGGACACCGCCGGCTTCCTCTGATCCCGTAGGGGCAGGGGGGTGGGCGGCGGTGGACGCACGGGGTGAGCAGGCACGCTGGACCAGGGCGCGGCTGGGGGCGGCCGGTCCGCCCGTCGACCTGCTGACCGCCTGCTTCGACCGGCACGTCTACGCCCCGCACGCCCACGACGAGTTCACGGTGGGCGTCACGGTCGGCGGCCTCGAAGTCATCGCCTACCGGGGCGGGCACATCCACTCCGGGCCGGGCTCCATCGTCGTCCTGGAGCCCGGCGAGGTGCACACCGGCGGCCCGGCCGCCCCCGACGGCTACTCCTACCGCGCCCTGTACGCGACCCCGGACCTCCTCACCGACGGCACCCGGGCCGCCGCCCCGCCGCACTTCCGCGAGCCCGTCCTCGACGATCCCGAACTCGCCGCCGCCCTGCGCGCCGCGCACACCGACCTGGCCCGCTGCCCCGACCCCCTGGAGGCGGAGTCCCGCCTGCCCTGGCTCCTCACGGCGCTCGCCCGCCGCCACTCCACGGCCCGCGCGACCGACGACACGGTCCCCGGCGCCGCCCGCATCGCCCGCGTCGCACGCGACCGCCTCGCCGCTGAACTCCTCGCCCCGCCGTCCCTGGCCGACCTCGCCACCGACCTCGGCCTGTCCCGCTACCAACTCCTGCGCGCCTTCCGTACGGCGACGGGAATGCCGCCGTACGCCTGGCTCGCCCAGCACCGGGTGGCCAGGGCCCGCGGGCTTCTGGAGGGCGGCCTGCGCCCGGCCGAGGTGGCGGCGCTGGTGGGCTTCGCCGACCAGGCGCACCTGACCCGCTGGTTCCGCCGGGTCCTCGGGGTGACCCCGGCGGCGTACCGCAACAGCGTTCAAGACCGCACCCGGTGACCCGGCCGAGACTCGGCCCATGACTGCACGCGGCTGGTTCCTGTTCTCCCTGATGGGAGTGGTCTGGGGCATCCCCTATCTGATGATCAAGGTGGCGGTGGACGAGGTGTCCCCGTCCGGCGTGGTGTTCGCCCGCTGCGCCCTCGGCGCGGCCCTCCTGCTGCCCTTCGCCCTGCGCAAGGGGAACCTCCTCGGCACCGTGAGGGCCCACTGGAAGCCCATGCTGGCCTTCGCCCTGATCGAGATCGTCGGCCCCTGGTGGACCCTGACGGACGCGGAACGGCACCTGTCCAGCTCCACCGCCGGGCTGCTGATCGCGGGCGTGCCGATCGTCGGCGTGCTCCTGGCCCGCTTCTTCGGCGCCGGGGAACGGGTCGGCGCCCGCCGCGTCGCCGGACTCGGCCTCGGTCTCGGGGGCGTCGCCGTCCTCACCGTGCCGCACCTCACCGGCGGCGACGCCCGCTCGCTGGCCGAGGTGCTGGTGACGGTCGTCGGTTACGCCACGGCCCCCCTGATAGCCGCCCGCCACCTCAAGGACGTCCCCACCCTCCAGCTCATCACCCCCTGCCTCACCCTGGCCGCCCTCGTCTACGCCCCCGCCGCCTTCCTGACCCGGCCCTCCACCCTGCCCTCGGGCGAGGCGCTGGCGGCCCTGGGCGGTCTCGGCGTCGTCTGCACCGCGATCGCCTTCGTGGCCTTCCTGGAGTTGATCAAGGAGGTCGGCCCGGTGCGCGCCGGTGTCATCACCTACGTCAACCCGGCGGTCGCCGTCGCCGCGGGCGCCCTCCTCCTGGACGAGGAACTGACCCTCGGCATCGGCGTCGCGTTCTCCCTGATCCTGGCCGGCTCGATCCTCGCGACGGCCGCCGCCGGTCCGAGGCGGGAGGTGCGCCGGGTACCATGGTCGGCACGGCAGACGAGCCGGGCGGGCGGCCGCGTGGAGTCCCTCACGGGACTTCCCGAGGAACGTCCGGGCTCCACAGGGCAGGGTGATGGCTAACGGCCACCCGGGGTGACCCGCGGGACAGTGCCACAGAAAGCAGACCGCCGGAGGCTTCGGCCCCCGGTAAGGGTGAAACGGTGGTGTAAGAGACCACCAGTGCCCAGGGCGACCTGGGCAGCTAGGTAAACCCCACCCGGAGCAAGGTCAAGAGGAGCGCCGTAACACGCGCTCTGCGCGGACGATCGAGGGCTGCCCGCCCGAGTCCGCGGGTAGACCGCTGGAGGCCGGTGGCAACGCCGGCCCTAGATGGATGGCCGTCGCCGGAAGGCCCGCGAGGACCTTCCGGAACAGAACCCGGCGTACAGCCCGACTCGTCTGCCGCCACCCGGCCGGGCACTCGCCCGAGAGGCCGCCCGCATGGTCCGGCTTTCGGCCCGCCCGCGTGACGTGGTGATCCTGACGGCCGCCGTGGCGGACCCGATCCCGCGCTTGCCCCACGGGCTTCCTGCCGGGTCCCGCAGCCCCCCGGCACGGCCCCGCTTTATTCGGTTGCCGCTCCCCGTGTCCGCCCTCACCATGGGCGGGACACCGGGAGCCGCCCGGTGCTCCACGAGAGGAGGCACGACCGTGACCACGACTGTCCTCGGCCTGCCCGCAGACCGACTCCCTCACGCCTCATGGAGCACCTCCAGCGATGTCTCGCGACCATCACTCGCAACACCCTTCCTTTCCTGACGACTTCACCACCGACGCCCGCCGCCACGTCCCGCCGCCGGACGATCCGGGCGACATCGACGACCGGTTCGTCTTCGACTTCCGTTCCTACGACGACCTGGAGGACGGCCGGCGCTGGTCGACCTGGCTCAGCGTCGAACCCCTCTGCCGAGGTCCCGAGCCCCGGCCGGACTGGGTGGTGACCTCGCAGGGCGCGATCGACACGGAGCTCGGCGTCCTGAAGACCGGCAAGGAGGCCGACGTCCACCTCGTCGAGCGCGCCGACCCGCTGGACCCCGCCGGCGGCGTGGTCATGGCGGCGAAGCGGTATCGCTCCCCCGAGCACCGGTCCTTCCACCGCTCCGCGTCCTACACCGAGGGCCGCTCGATGAAGCGCTCACGCGACGAGCGGGCCGTCAAGCGCAAGAGCACGTTCGGACGGCAGGTCGCGGCCGGCGAGTGGGCGGTGTCCGAGTGGAGTGCGCTGGTGCGGCTCCGGAACCTCGGGCTGCCGGTTCCCTACCCGGTCCAGATCGACGGCACCGAGATCCTCATGGAGTGGATCACCGTCGTCGACGAGGACGGCACCGTCGCGACCGCGCCCCGGCTCGCCCAGACCCGGCCCTCGCGGGAACTGCTGGCGAGTTACTTCGAGCAACTCACCGACGCGCTCGCGACGATGGTGCAGAGCGGCCTCGTGCACGGCGACCTCTCGGCGTACAACATCCTCGCGGCGGGTGACAGGCTGGTCGTCATCGACCTGCCGCAGATCGTCGACCTGGTCGGCAACCTCAACGGGATGACCTTCCTCCAGCGGGACTGCGCCAACATCTGCGGCTGGTTCCGCTCGCGAGGCCTCGACGTCGACGAGCACGCGCTGTTCGCGGAGCTGATGGCGCACGCCTTCTGACGCCCTCCTCGCTCACCCCACGCCGCGTGGCGGGTGCCACTCCCCGGCGCCCCGTCCGGTGCCGGCCTGCATGTGGCCGGGGCCTGACGGCGGGGCCTGACGGCCGGGGCCGCCCGACCGCCTCCGCCGGCTCGGCGCCCTCGGGCGGCGCATGCCCTCAGTCCCGCGTCACGGCCCCGGCGACCAGGATGTCCGCGTCCGACGCCCCGCGGACCTCGTCCACCGAGACGCCGGGAGCCGTCTCGACCAGGCGGAGCCCCTCCGGGGTGACGTCGAGGACCGCCAGGTCGGTGATGATCCGGTCGACGACCCGGCGGCCCGTGGCGGGCAGGGTCAGGTCGGTGACGATCTTGGGGGAGCCGTCCCTGGCCGTGTGCTCCATGACGACGATCAGGCGGCGGGCGCCGTGGACCAGGTCCATCGCCCCGCCCATGCCCTTGACCATCTTGCCGGGGATCATCCAGTTCGCCAGGTCGCCGTCGGCCGAGACCTGCATCGCGCCGAGCACGGACACGTCGACGCGGCCGGCACGGACCATGCCGAAGGAGAACGCCGAGTCGAAGCAGGAGGCGCCGGGGACGGTGGTCACCGTCTCCTTGCCGGCGTTGACCATGTCGGGGTGCTCCTCACCGGCGTACGGGTACGGGCCGACGCCCAGGATGCCGTTCTCGGAGTGCAGCACCACGTGCACCCCGTCCGGGAGGTGGCTGGGGATGAGTGTGGGCAGGCCGATGCCCAGGTTGACGTACTGGCCGTCGCGCAGTTCACGGGCCGCGCGGGCGGCGAGTCGGTCACGGTCCAGCGGCATGGTCAGATCCCCTCGGTGCCGGCGGTCGCGGTCGCGGTCGCGGTCGCGGTGGCGGCGGGTCGCGGGCCGCTGTGCGTGCGGCGTTCGACGCGCTTGCCCAGGGACGGGTCGGCGGCGACCACCCGGTCCACGTACACGCCCGGCAGGTGGACGGCGTCCGGGGAGATCTCGCCCGGCGCCACGATGCGCTCGGCCTCCACGACCGTGACGCGGCCCGCCGTCGCGCACAGCGGGTTGAAGTTGCGTGCCGCCGCGTGGAAGACGCAGTTGCCGTGCCGGTCCGCGACCGCCGCCCGCACCAGGGCGAAGTCGGCGGTGATGGCCTCTTCCAGCAGGTAGCGGCGACCGCCGAACTCCCGGACGCTCTTGGGCGGGGAGGCCACCGCGACCTGGCCGTCGGGGGAGTAGCGCCAGGGCAGGCCGCCCTCCTCCACCTGCGTGCCGACACCGGCCGGCGTGTAGAACGCCGGAATGCCCGCGCCGCCCGCCCGCAGCCGCTCGGCGAGGGTGCCCTGCGGGGTCAGCTCCACCTCCAGCTCACCGGCGAGGTACCGGCGGGCGAACTCCTTGTTCTCGCCCACGTACGACGACGTCATCCGGGCGATCCGGCCCGCCGCCAGGAGCAGGCCCAGGCCCCAGTCGTCGACCCCGCAGTTGTTGGACACCACCCGCAGCCCGGTCGCCTCGGCCGCCACGAGCGCGCCGATCAGCGTCGAGGGGATGCCGCACAGACCGAAACCCCCGACCGCGAGTACCGCGCCGTCGGGGATGTCCGACACCGCGCCTGCGGCCGACTCCACCACCTTGTCCATTCCGTTTCCTTCTCCGTCCGCACCGGGGTGCTCCTCGCACACGAGCCGTCGTGCCCGGAGCCGGCCCACCGTGCGGGCACGGGACGGGCGTCCGACGGGCGTCCGACGGGTGCTCTCCACCTTTGCGGCGGCGGCCGGCCCCGGCCATGTGCGCCCATGCCATGACCGCGCTTCCAGGAGCGGTGAGCGGCCACATGCCGCCCGCCGCGCGGCCCCCCTATCGTTCCGGCAACCACGCGCCGCTTCACCTTCCAAGGAGCCGGTCATCATGCGTTCCAGCGTCACAGGCACTTCCAGAGGCAGAGCGCTCGGCGCGCTCACCCTGCTCGTCGCGACGACCCTGCTCGCGGGCTGTTCCTCGGCCGGCACGGCCGGCACCGAGGCCGACGGCTCGGGCGGCGACACCCCGGTCAAGGTGGGCCTCGTGTACTCCCGCAGCGGACCGCTCGCGGCTTACGGCAAGCAGTACGAGGAGGGCTTCAAGGCCGGCCTGGCCTACGCGACGCACGGGACGAACAAGGCCGGCGGCCACCCGATCGAGGTCACCGAACAGGACGACGCCGGTGATCCGGCGAAGGCCGTCGCCGCCGCGAAGACCCTCATCGGCAAGGGCCACAGGATCATCGCCGGGACCACCGACTCCGGCGTGGCGCTCCAGATGGCTCCGCTGGCCGCCCAGAACAAGGTGCTGTACCTCAACGGCGACGCCGCCACCGACGCGCTCACCGGCGTCAACGACTACACCTTCCGCTCCGGCAGGCAGTCCTACCAGGACATCCTCACGGTCAGCGCGCAACTCGGCGCCGCCCGGGGCAAGAAGGTCACCGTCCTCGCCCAGAACTCCGCCTTCGGGCAGGCCAACGTGGCCGCCGTGAAGGACGTCCTGGGCAAGAAGGGGGCCACCGTCGGCTCGGTCCTGGCGCCGCCCAGCGCCACCGACCTCACCCCCTTCGCCCGCCAGGTCAAGGCCGGCGGGCCGGACCTGGTGTTCGTGGCCTGGGCCGGCGCCACCGCCCCCGCGCTGTGGACGGCGCTGAACCAGCAGGGCGTACTGGACGCCGCCAAGGTCGTCACCGGGCTCGCCGGCACCGCGTCGTACCCGGTGTTCGGCAGCGGAGCGGCCAAGATCTCCTTCCTCGCCCACTACTTCCCGGGGGCCGGTGCCAACCCGGTGGAGCAGGCGATGCTCGACGGCATCACCGAGGCCGGCGGCACCCCCGACCTGTTCAGCCCCGACGGCTTCACCGCCGCCCAGATGATCGTGCGCGCCGTCGAGTCCGGGAGCGCCACCGACACCTCCGCCATGGTCGACGCCCTGGAGGGCTGGACGTTCGACGGCCCCAAGGGCAGGCAGCAGATCCGCGCCGAGGACCACGCCCTGCTGCAGCCCATGTTCACGGCGCGGCTGAGGGGCACCGGAGCCGACGCCCGGCCCGAGGTGATCGACA
Source organism: Streptomyces sp. BK208 (assembly GCF_004364245.1). Lineage (GTDB taxonomy): Bacteria > Actinomycetota > Actinomycetes > Streptomycetales > Streptomycetaceae > Streptomyces. The sequence continues at coordinate 823,217 of NZ_SOAV01000002.1, forward strand.
CCGTGCCGATGGCGTCGGTCGCCCCGCCGGTGCGGAAGACGGCGGGCTGAGCGGATGGCCACCCCTGACACCACCTCAGAGAGCGCCCCGGCCGACCGCTCGGCCCCGCGCCCCGGGTCCGGCCCCGTGCTGCGGCTGCGCGACGTCGGCTGGACCGTCGGCGGAGCCACCATCGTCGACTCCGTGTCCTTCGACGTCCACGACGGCGAGTTCCTCGCCTTCATCGGTCCCAACGGGGCCGGGAAGACGTCCCTGTTCAACCTGGTCAGCGGCATCAACCCGGTCTCCCGGGGGTCGATCGCGCTCGACGGCGCCGACATCACCCGCGAGGCCGCGTACGCCCGGGCCCGGCGCGGACTCGGGCGTACCTTCCAGACCTCCAGTCTCTGGCCGGGCATGACGGTCGCCGACCACGTCGAGCTGGCGGCCCAGGCCGCCGAAGGCGGTTCGTACCGCGTCTGGCGCCGCGCCGACGGCTACCCGCGGCAGGTCGCCGACGTGCTGGCCCGCACCGAGCTGGCGCACCGCGCCGGCACCCCCGCCGACGTCCTGTCCCACGGCGAGAAACGCAAGCTGGAACTGGCCGTGCTGCTCGTCGGCGAGCCCCGGCTGATGCTGCTGGACGAGCCGATGGCGGGCGTCAGCGCCGAGGAGGTGCCGGCACTGACCGAGCTGATCCGTTCCCTGCACCGCGACGAGGGCCGCACCGTGCTCATGGTCGAGCACCACATGGACGTCCTGCTGGACCTCGCGGACCGGCTCGCCGTCATGCACCACGGCACCCTGCTCGCCCTCGACAGACCGCAGGCCGTGATGGACGACGCCACCGTGCAACGGGCCTACCTCGGGGAGGGGTTGTGAGCGCCGCCCACGCCGCCGATGCCGCCGCCGGCACCCCGCCGCTGCTGACCGTGCGCGACCTCCGGGTCGTCATCGGCGGCCGGCACATCCTGCACGGCGTCGATCTCGACGTCGCCGCCTGTGGCACCACCGCCCTGCTCGGCCGCAACGGCGCAGGGAAGACCACCACCGTGCGCGGCGTCCTCGGTCTCGTCCCGCGCACCGGCAGCGTACGGCTGGACGGCGAGGAGACCACGCACCTGCCCACCCACGCCCTGGTCCGCCGGGGCATCGGCTACGCCCCCGAGGACCGTGGCGTCTTCGCCGCCCTGTCCGTCGCGGAGAACCTGCGGCTGGCCGAACGGGCCGGAACCGGCGAACCCGCGTACGACCTGGTGTACGAGCTCTTCCCCGAACTGCGCACCCGGGCCGGGCAACCCGCGGGCACCCTCTCCGGCGGCCAGCAGCAGATGGTCGCGATCGCCCGCACGCTGCTGAACGGCAACCGTCTGATCATCGCCGACGAACCCACCAAGGGCCTCGCTCCCAAGGTCGTCACCGAGGTCGCCCGGGTGCTGGAGCGCGCCGCCGAGGCGGTGCCGGTGCTGCTGGTGGAACAGAACCTCGCCGTGGTACGCCGCCTCGCCCGGCACTGCGTCGTCGTCGCCGACGGCCGCAGCGTCCACCGCGGCCCCGCCGCCGTCCTGCTCGACGACGCGGACGCCGCCCGCCGGCTGCTCGGCGTCGGGCACGCGCACCGGCCCGGGGCCGTCCTCGACCAGGAGGCGGAAGCCTGATGTCCACCGTCGTGCTGCTCGTCCTCACCGGCCTCGGCCTGGGCGCCCTCTACTTCCTGGTGGCCTCCGGCCTGTCGCTCATCTTCGGACTGATGGACGTACTCAACTTCGCGCACGGCGCGCTGATGTCCATCGGCGCCTACGGCACCTGGTGGGCCGCCTCCGGGCACCTCCCCGGCGCCGGTCCCGGCGGCCCCGGCTTCGTCCTCGCCGTCGCCTTCGGCACCCTGGTGGGCACGGCCGCCGCGGTCGTCCTCGAACTCGCCGTCATCCGCCCCCTCTACACCCGCCCCCGCGAACAGATCCTGGCCACCGTGGGTGTCGGCCTGGCCGTGCCCGCGCTGCTCTCCGCGATCTGGGGCGCCGACACCCGGCCCTTCCCCTCACCCGACGCACTGTCCGGCACCTTCGGACTGCTCGGCGCCCAGGTGCCGGTGAACCGGCTGGTGCTGATCGCCACCGCGGTCGTGGTGCTCGCCGCGCTCAAGGTGTTCCTCGGCCGCACCCGGCACGGCCTCGTGGTCCGCGCGGGCGTCGAGGACCGGGCCATGGTCACCGCGCTCGGCATCGACGTACGCCGGGCGTTCACCCTGGTCTTCGCCATCGGCGGGGCCGCGGCCGCCCTCGGCGGCGCGATCGGCGGCCTCTACTTCGGCTCCGTCGACCCCGAACAGGGCACCTCGCTGCTGATCTTCGCGTTCGTGGTCGTCGTGATGGGCGGCATGGGCTCGCTCACCGGCGCCGCGCTGGCCTCCGTCGCGGTCGGGCTCGTCCAGCAGTTCGCCAACTACTACACCACCGACGGCCTCGGCGACCTCGCCGTCGTCGTCCTGCTCGCCGCCCTGCTGCTCGTCCGGCCGCGCGGGCTGACCGGGAGGCTCGCATGACCACCGCCACCGAGCCGCGCGGCACGGTCCGCACGGCGGACCCCCGTCTCGCAGGACCGCTGCGCCGCACCGCCCGCTGGTGGCCGGCCCTGCTGCTGGCGGTGCTGCTCGTCGTCCCGTACAGCGCGCTGCCCCTGCCCGGCCTCCTCGACGGGCCCGTGGGCAGTCCCGGCAACCTCCAACTGCTGGCGCTCTGCCTGCTCTTCGGCGCCCTGGCCACCGGCTACGACCTGCTCCTCGGCCGCACCGGGCTGCTCTCCTTCGGGCACGCGCTCTACTTCGCCGCGGGCACCTACGTCACCAACACCGTCATGCTGGAGGCGGGCCTGCCGTTCGCCGTCTCCGCCGTACTCGGCCTGCTCGCCGGGGTGGCGCTGGCCGCCCTGCTGGGCGCGGTCAGCCTGCGGGTCGGCGGCATCGGGTTCTCCATGGTCACCCTCGCCTTCGCCCAGGCGGGCTCGATCCTCGTCCAGCGTGACCCCGGCGGCGTCACCGGCGGCGAGGAGGGCCGGGCCGCACCCGCCGACCGGCTGCCCGCCTCGCTCGTCGGCATCGACCACACCGCCAACCTGTACTGGATCGCGCTTGCCTACCTGGTCGTCGTCCTGGCCGTCGTGCACTGGGCGGTCCGCTCGCCCACCGGACGGGTCTGGGAGGGCATCAGGGAGAACGAGCGCCGGGTGGAGATGCTGGGGCTGCGCCCCTACGGCTTCAAACTGGTCGCCTTCGTGCTCGCGGGCACCCTGGCCGCGCTCGGCGGCATCGTCTACCTGCTGCTCACCGGAGGCGCCACCCCGCAGACCACCACCTCCGACTTCACCCTCTCCCTGCTGGTGATGGTGGTGCTGGGCGGCTCCGGCACCCGCTGGGGCCCGATGGCCGGCGGCGTCCTCTACACCTGGGCCGACCACCGGCTCGGCGACCTCGCCGGTTCCGGTGGCGTCGCCGACCTGCCCGCCGTGCTGCGCGTGCCGCTGTCCCAGCCGCTGTTCCTGCTCGGGGCCCTGTTCGTCGCGGTGATATACCTGCTGCCCGGCGGTGTGGCCCGGCTGCCCGCGCGACTGCGCGCCGCCCGTACCCCGCGCGCCGCGACCGACCGTGAGGAGGCTCCCGGAGCATGACCCACACGCCCGACGGCACGAGGTCCGACGAGCCCGGCTTCCCACCGTACGAGGAACTGCGGGTCCCGGTGGCCGGCGGTGAACTGGCCGTCCTGCGCTGGCCGGCCGCGGACCCGGCCGCGCCGGTGGTCCTGGCCCTGCACGGCATCACCGCCAACGGCCTGACCTGGGCCCGCGTCGCCCACCACCTCGCGGGCCGGGTCACCCTGCTCGCGCCGGACCTGCGGGGCCGGGGCGGCAGCGGCACGCTCCCCGGCCCGTACGGCATCGCGGCGCACGCCGACGACATGGCCGCCCTGGTGCGGGCGCTGGACACCGGCCCGGTGGTCCTCACCGGTCACTCCATGGGCGCCTTCGCCGCGGCCCTGACCGCCGTACGCCACCCGGCCCTGCCGTCGGCCCTGCTGCTGGTGGACGGCGGTGTGCGCTTCCCCGTGCCGGCCGGCCTCGACCCCGACGAGCTCGTCGCCGCCGTGATCGGTCCTGCCATGCGGCGGCTGTCGATGACGTTCCCCGACCGGCCCGCCTACCGGGAGTTCTGGCAGCGCCACCCGGCCTTCGCCGAAGCCTGGTCGCCGTGGGTGGACGCCTACATCCAGCGCGACCTGGTCGGCGACGAACCCGCACTGCGCTCCTCGTGCCGCCTCGACGCCGTCCGCGTCGACGGCACCGGCCAGCTCGGCGGCGAGGTGGCGGACGCAGTGCGCCGGCTGCCCCTCCCGGCCGCACTCCTGTGGGCGGAACGCGGGCTGATGGACGAGCCGCAGGGCCTGTACGACGCACAGCGGCTCGCCGCCGCCGGGGTCGACGGCACACCGCTGCGGCCCCTGCTCGTCCCGGGGACGAACCACTACACGATCGTGGTCGGCGACGCCGGCGCCCGCGTGGTGGCCGAGCACCTGCTGACCGCGGCGGGCGTCAGCTGAGGGACAACAGCCTTAGGCGCAGAGCCAGTTGGAGTTCCAGCGCGTGCTCCGGGCTGTTCCAGCCCGGGCCGAGGATCGCCTGGACGCGGTCCAGGCGCTGCACCACCGTGTTGATGTGCACGTGCAGCTCCTCCTTGGCCCGGGTCAGGCTCCCACCGCAGCCGAAGTAGGCGGCCAGGGTGCGGACCAGCTGGGTGCCGCGCCGGTCGTCGTAGTCCAGCAGCGGGCCGAGGGTGGCCCTGACGAAGCCCTCCACGTCGTGGTCCTTGCCCAACAGCACGCCGAGGAAGCCCAGTTCGCCCGCGCTGGCCCCGGCACCCCGGCGGCCGAGCACCTGCAGCGCCTGCAGGCAGCGCGAGGCCTCGGCGTGGGCGTCGGCGAGGGCGCGCGGTCCGGCGGCGGGCCCGGCGCCGGCCACCGTGACCGGGGCGCCCACCAGGTGGGTGAGCTGCTCGGCGGCGGAGCGGGCCGCCTCGCCCGGCGTGGCGCCGCCGCCCGGGACGAGCATGACCGTACCGGCGTGTTCCGCGCTGACACCGTCGCCGCCGAACAGGTACTGCACGGCGGCCCCGGGCAGCCGGTCGCGGACGTCCGCGTCCGAGGAGGCCACCAGGACCAGGTGGGGACGGTTCAGGTCGATGCCGAGATTGCGTCCGCGGGCCACCAGACCGGCGGGATCGCGGTCCGGCGCGGTGAGCAGGTCGGTGATCAGGTCGCCGCGCACCCGGTTCTCGGCCTCGGCGACCGAGCGCCGCAGCAGCAGGAGCAGCGAGGTGACGACGCTGCTCCGCTCGAACAGACGCCGGTCGGGGCCGTCCAGATCCGGCCGCCCCGACAGCACCAGGCTGCCCAGCATCTCCTGCCCGGCCAGCACCGCGCACACCCAGCGCCCGTCGTGGACCACGGCGTGGGCGGTGGCGCGCGACTCCTCCGCGGCCCGCACCAGGGCAGCGGCGCCGTCCGCGCCCGTCGAGTCGTCCCAGCCGTGCGCGCCGCCCGGGCCGTCCGCGTCGCCCGGTCCGTGCGCGTCGCCCGGGCCGTGTGCTCCGCCCGGGCCGTGTGCTCCGCTCGGGCCCCTCGCCGTGCTCCCGGCCGATGGGTCGGTGCCGCGCGCGGTCGGGGTGAGCGGCCACCCGCCCGCGTCGAACACCGTGACGTCGCCCTGGAGGAGGTCGGCGACGGCGGCGGCCACGTCGGCCACGTCGCCGCCCCGCAGCACCAGGTCGCTGAGCCGGTCGTGGGACTCCTCGGCCCGCTGCATCGCGGCCGAGCGCTCCCGGATCACGGCGTTCGCCTCGGCCAGTTCGGCCAGCGCGACCCGCGCGTCCGTCATGGCCTTCGCCGTGTCGATGGCGATGGCGGCGTGGTTGGCCAGCGAACACAGCAGGGCGACCTCGTCCGGGGAGAAGGTGCGCGGCGTGCGGTCGGCGGCGAACAGGGCGCCGATCACCTTGCCGCCGCTCCCGGACCCCAGCAGAAGCGGGACGCCGAGGATCGCGACCAGCCCCTCGTCCAGCACACCGGCGTCGATGCTGTGCGTGTGGTGGAAGCGCTCGTCCGTGCGGTAGTCGGGCGTGGCGTAGGGGCGCGCGGTCTGCGCGACCAGGCCGCCGAGACCCTCGCCGAGTTGCAGGCGCAGGTTCTGGAACAGCTCGGACACGGAGCCGTCGGTGACCCGCATGAAGGTGTCGCCCGCCTCCTCGTCGGGCAGCGTCAGGTACGCCGTGTCGGTGCCGAGCAGCATCCTGGCGCGGCGCACGATGGACCGCAGCACGGCGTCCAGGTCGCGCAGCGCCGCGAGGTCACCGGCGGTGTCGAACAGGGCGGTGAGCTCCGCCTCCCGGCGCTGGTGCTGCCGCAGCGCGCCGTGCACGCGCAACGCCGCCCGGGTGGCCCGCTCGACCTCCGCGAGGTCGTCGGCGCCGACGCCGCCGCGCCGCGCCTCGGCGGCGACGGTGCCGAGGTCCTCGGCGGGGGCGCCGGAGGCGAGGAGTTCGAGGAGCCGGCGCAGGTGGGCGGCGACGGACGGGTTCTTGGGCATGGGCGGACCATTGTGAGGAAGGCGGGCAGCCCCCGCAACCGCGACGGCACGAGGGGGCGGGAACCCTGCCCCCTCGGTGGTGGATTGCCCCGGAAGGTGACCGGGGCGGATCAGGTGGACGCGGTCTCCTTCGGACCGACCGGACCGGCGGCCCCATGTGCCCCGGCGTCACCGTCGTCCGGCCCGACCGCGGCCAGGTCCGTGCCGCGGGTCTCCCGGGCGGCGACCACGGCGATCACGGTGATCACGGCCGACAGCGCCACGTACACCGAGACCGGTACGGAGGAGCCGTAGGAGCCGAGGAGCGCCGTGGCGATCAGCGGGGCGGGGGCGCCGGCCGCGACCGAGGAGAGCTGGGCGCCGATGGAGGCACCGGTGTAACGCATCCGGGTGGCGAACAGCTCGGAGAAGAACGCGGCCTGCGGGGCGTACATCGCGCTGTGGAAGACCAGTCCGACGGTGACCGCGAGGACGAGCGCCGGGAAGGACTTCGTGTCCAGCAGCCCGAAGAAGGCCCAGGACCACCCGCCCACACCGACCGCGCCGACCAGGTACACCGGCTTGCGCCCGAGCCGGTCGGAGAGGGCGCCGAACAGCGGGATCAGGCAGAACTGCACGGCCGAGCCGATCAGTACCGCGTTCAGCGCCGTCTGCTTGGCGATGTCGAGGTGCTCCACGCAGTACGTCAGGACGAACGCGGTGATCACGTAGTACGAGATGTTCTCCGCCATGCGGGCGCCCATCGCGACCAGGATGTCCCGCCAGTGGTCGCGGAGCACCGCGACGAACGGCAGCCGCTCGGCCTTCCGCTCCGCCTCGCGCTCCTTCGACCGCGCCAGCGCCTGCTTGAACAACGGGGACTCGTCGACGGAGAGCCGGATCCACATGCCGACCATGACCAGGACGCCGGAGAGCAGGAACGGCACGCGCCAGCCCCAGGAGTCGAACGCGTCGTCACTGAGCACGGTGGTCATCAGGGAGAGCACACCGACGGCGAGCAGGTTGCCCGCGGGTGCGCCGCCCTGCGGCCACGAGGCCCAGAAACCGCGGCGCCTGGCGTCACCGTGCTCGGAGACCAGCAGGACCGCCCCGCCCCATTCCCCGCCCAGCGCGAAGCCCTGGATCAGGCGCAGCGTGGTGAGCAGCAGGGGAGCGGCGACGCCCAGCGTGTCGTAGCCGGGGACGCAGCCGATCAGGGTGGTGGAGCCGCCCATCATCAGCAGGCTGATCACCAGGAGCTTCTTGCGCCCCATACGGTCGCCGAAGTGACCGAAGACGACGGCGCCGACGGGGCGGGCGGCGAAGCCGATGGCGTAGGTGAGGAAGGAGAGCAGGGTGCCGGTGAGCGGGTCGGACTCCGGGAAGAAGACCCGGCCGAAGACGAGGGCCGCGGCGGAGCCGTAGAGGAAGTAGTCGTACCACTCGATCGTGGTGCCGACGAGGGACGCGGCGACGATGCGCTTGAGGTTCTTCGGGACTGGTGGAGCGCTTGCGGGCGACGACATCGGCACCACTTCCTACGGTCTGCGGGGACGGGCGTGTGTCGCCATACCGTAGGAATCCGCAGGTCAGGTGCACATGTGACGGGGCCACACAGTTCGAGGGGCGGTTATGCGTGCGGCCACCATGCCGACGCGTGCGAAGGCGGTTCACCGGAGTACGGGGCAGGCCACCCTCGTTCCACGCTCCGCCTCACGAGCGGGCCCACCGCAGCGCAGCGAAGCCCCCGGTGACAGGTGTCGCGGGGGCTTCGCTGCGCAGTGGTTACAGGAAGGCGGCCATCTGGTCGCCCTTGGTGTCCTCGTTGGACACCAGCAGGGAGAGCAGCGCGGCGGCGACCGCGACGCCCGCGCTGATCAGGAACACGGTGTGCAGGCCGTTCAGGAAGGTGTCGTGGGCGGCCTGGGTCATGGTCGCCGAGAACTCCTTGACCTGACCCGCCGACATTCCGGCGTTGGTCAGCTCCTTCTCCAGAGCCTCCTGCGCACTCGGCGGGAAGCCCAGCTCGATCAGCTTGTGCACCTGCTTGTCGTCGGCCAGCTGCTCGACGGTCTGGCCACCCTTGCCGCCGAACGCCTCCCGCAGGTCCTGCGCGAAGCGGTTGTTGACGAACGCGGCCAGGAAGGCACCGAAGACCGCCGTGCCGAGCAGGCTGCCGAGCTGGGACATGGACTGCTGCATGCCCGAGGCCGTGCCCGCCTTCTGCACCGGCGCGCTGCCCACGATCGCCTGGGTGGCGGCCACCATCATGAAGCCGACCCCGACGCCGCCCAGGACCAGGGGCGGGCCCACGGTGGCGACACCCGAGTCGCCCTCCAGACGCAGCAGGAGCAGCGACGTTCCGGTGATGCACAGGGCACCGAAGGCCAGGGACTGCTTGACACCGAACCTGTCCACGGCCCAGCCGCCCAGCGGCGCCGAGACGATGAACGTCAGGGTCAGCGGGAGCAGGGCCACCGACGCGGACATCGGGCTCTTGCCCTGCAGGCCCTGCAGGAAGAAGTTGAGGTAGTAGATGATCGCGTAGAAGGCGAACATCGTGACCACCATCAGCAGGCATCCCACGGACAGGGAGCGGATGCGGAACAGCTCCAGCGGGATCATCGGGAAGCGGCGCATCCGCTGGACGACCACGAAGACGATCAGCAGCACCACACTCAGACCGATGTAGCCGAGGGTGCGCACGGAGGTCCAGCCGTCCTCCTGGCCGTGCGTCAGCGCCCACACCAGGCTGACGATCGACAGCGTCAGCGCGACACCACCGGGCAGATCGAGCGGCTCGGGCTGCTCCTGCCGCGACTCGCGGACGAAGAGGACGGCCATGACGACACTGAGCACGCCGAAGGGCAGGTTGATCAGGAACACCCACTGCCAGGTGAGGTGCTCCACCATCACGCCGCCGAGCAGCGGACCGCCGGCCAGGGACACGGCCGTGACACCGCTGAACAGGCCGATGGCGGTGGCGAGTTTCTCCGGTGGGAACGCGGCCTTGATCACCGCGAGGGCCGCCGGAATCATCATGGCGCCGAAGACGCCCTGGAGAACACGAGCCCCGATGAGCAGCTCGATGGTGTTCGACAACGCGCACAGTACGGAAGCGATCGTGAAGCCGACGAGGCCGATCAGCAGCCCCTTCTTGCGGCCGATCCGGTCGACCAGGGTGCCGGCCGGGATCAGCAGGCCCGCCAGGACCAGCAGGTAACCGGTCATCACCCACTGGAGGCTGTTGAGGCCGGCGTCGAGGTCCTTGGCGATCGCCGGGTTCGCGACCACCACGACCGTGCCGTCGAGCTGCACCATCATGATGCCGACGCCAACCGTGGCGAGACTCAGCCAGGCTGCTCTGGACGTCTTGCCCGAACTCGCGGCCGGTACGGCGCTGTCTAAGGAACCGCCGTGCTCCGTGGTTGACTTGCTTGCTTCTGTCATGATGAATTCCTTGTGCGTTAGGGCACCGTGCCGGGACACGGACCGGGATGCAAGCGGGCATGTTCCGGCACGGTGCAACAGCAGGGAGCACCGGAAGGGAGTCGATCCCGACCCCTTGCGTGCGAGGCGGCCACCTCGTACGCCGGTGTTCTCTGGGTGCGCAGGCCCCGGAGAGCGGGGGATGTCCTCTCCGGGGCCCGTGATACCGGCACCGGCTCGCCGACGAGGGCGCAGCGGTGCCGTGCTCTGGCGGGGCGGCGCCTCAGACGCTGCGCCGGACGACGACGTCACCCATGGTGGTGTTGGCGACGACCTTCACCGTCTGTGCGGACGGATCGGGGGCGTCGGCCGGTGTCATGAAGTTGTGGATGCTGCCCGAGACGGACCGCACGTCGAGCAGGGCGGTGGTGTTCGGCGCGATGCCGATCTCCACCTGCCCGATCGAGGTGCCCAGGACGACCGAGCCGCGCGCGACACTGCCCACGCGGACGTCGCCGTTGGCCGCCTTGGCTTCGAGATTGTCCCGGGCTCTGTCGACGACGATCATGCCGTTGGAGCTCTTCAGCACCGCGGAATCGGCCGACTCGCGGATCCGCAGGGTGCCGGATCCGGTGGCGGCTTCCAGGGGACCGCCGGCCCGGTCCACGGTGATGTCGCCGACGCCCGTATTGAGTACCAGCCGTCCCGCCTCCTCCAGATGGATGTCGCCGGTCGAGGTTTTGATGCGGACGCTGTCGAGCCGGCCGCTCGCGTAGAACGACGCCTCGCGGGCGCCGGCCCACAGTTCGGAGCCGTCCGGCAGCTCGATCGTCAGGTCGACCGAGCCGGAGCGGGAGAACAGACCGCGCTGCCGGGGCCCTCTGACGGTGAGCTTCTGGTCGGCGTACTCGACCACGGTCTGGTCGGCTGCCCTGACGTCCGCTTCGTTACCGGGGTCGGTCGGGGTGACCTCGACGACCGTGTCAACACGCTGCTCGGCGTGCAGCCGCACGTGCCCGACGCCGAGGTCCATACTCACGGCGACTGGTAGAGGTGTCTGGAAAACAGGCATGACTGCACTCCGTGGTGGGATGGCAGAGTGTCCCTGAGGATGGACGGACGGATGGTGCTCGGCCTCGGAGCCGAGGACCTATCTGACCCAGCCCGTGTAGCGTTGGACCTGACGCAGGGCCCCGCTGCGCGGGGCCCGTCTTTCGGGGCGTCCGTGTTCGTCGCTCTCCAGCATCGAGGAGACCGCTCGAATCAACCAGGCGTTCACCGACAGCCTTTCCCGGCCCGCGACCTCCTCGATCTTGGTCTTCAGGTACTCCGGGGGGCGGAAGTTGATACGGGCGGTGCCACTGCCCTCGCCGCCCAGCGGTACTGATTCCGGATGCATGGACGCTGTCCCGGAGGAAGGGGCGTGCTTGAACTCCTCGGCGTCAGCCTCGGCTTCGTATGCCCGGTCCTCCGGCGGCAGGGTGACCACGAACCCGGGGTCGAGTCCGCGCAGCCGAAGTTCCACCGAACCGGGTACCAGCTCCCGGGTGATCTCGCCCGCGGCATCCGACAGTGCTTCCAGCAAGGTCAGCTGGAGCGCCGACGAGAGCTGGGCCACGAGCCGCTCGGCGAGAAGGCGGCCTTCTTCGCCTTCCGCCTCGGCGGCGACCGAGACCTCTCGTCGCAAGTTGTCGATGTACCGGGTCAGGTCCATGGCACCAATATGGCACCGCTTTGGCTCCGGTGCAAGCCCCGGCGTTTTTCGGTCGCGAACCTGGGCTTTGCCTGCCATCATGCGGCGGCGGCCCCGGAGCGGGCTCGGGCACATGTGGCGCCATAGGTGAGTTCATGACGCCATGCCGACAGGGCGTCCCCGACGATCGGGGAGCGCCCTGTCGGATGGGGGAGGGGTCAGCCGGCGGCCGGCTCGGCGGCGACCGGGATGCTCCGGGTCAGCTCCCGTTCGGTCCCGCGCTGCACGATGGACTCGACGATCTCACCGCTGCGCATCGCCAGGTTCGACAGCAGGGAGGAGGTCAGACCGTGGGTGTGCTCCGTGCCGCCCTGGAGGTACACGTCGGCGGGCAGCGGGGAAGCGGCAGACAGCCGGTAGTTGCGCTCCACCCGGTAACGCCCGGCGTCGTCGCGCAGGAAGTGCCCGTCCAGCGAGGTCAGAAGGCGACCCGGATCCATGGAGTCGTATCCGGTGGCGAAGACCAGGACGTCGGTCTCCAGTTCCCGCGGCTCGCTCTCGACCAGCGACTTCACCGTGACCCGGGTCTCGGTGCCGGCCCGCTTGACCGCCGTCACCCGCGTGAGGTTCATGAAGCGCAGGCGCTTGGTCTTGCTCACGTCCTCCTCGTAGGCGCGCCGGTGCAGCTCCCGGATCAGGTCGTCGTCGACCACCGAGTAGTTGGTGTTGCGGTGGTAGCGCCAGAACGCCTCACGGGTGTGGCCGGTGCCGAAGTAGTAGTCGTCCACCGCGCTCGGGTCGAAGACCTGGTTGGCGAAGGGGGTGTCGTCGGCGACGGAGTAGCCGTAGGACGGGATGACGGCGGTCACCTGGGCGTGCGGAAGAGTGTCGTGGAAGAACCGGGTGATCTCGGCGGCGCTCTGGCCGGCGCCCACCACCGCCACGTTCTTCAGGTCGTTCGGGTTCATGCCGCGGAACCGCTCCAGGAACGCCGAGCTGTGCCACACTCGCTCGTCCTGTCGCACTCCGTCCGGCATGCGCGGTACGAGGCCCGTGGAGATCACCAGATTGCGTGCGTTGACCAGCCGGGGCTGCCCTCCGCCGGTGCGGCGGATCTCCACCTGGACGTGGTCCGCCTCGGCACCGGTGTGCTCGGGAAGCCGTACGGCGACGACCTCGGAGTCGTAGGAAACCTGATGGGTGAAACTCGACTCGACCCACTCGAGGTACTGGTGGAATTCATGGCGGGACGGGTAGAAATCCTGGTTGTTGATGAACTGCGTCAGTCGTCCTGCGGCATGCAGGTAGGACACGAAGCTGTACCGGGACGCCGGATTTCGGAAAGTTGCCAGGTCCTTCAGGAAGGAAATCTGCATCGTCGTCTGCGGCAGCAGCATGTTGCGGTGCCAGCCGAACGAGGGCTGCCGTTCGAAGAAAACGGCGCTCAGTGGCTTATCGGCGTTACTGGCCCGGTGTTCTTCCAGTGCGACGGCGAGTGACAGGTTGGACGGACCGAACCCGACGCCAACCACGTCGTAGATCTCGTTGTCGGAAGTACCCATGGAAAATTCTCCCGTTGGCGTGGCTGTGACAGGGCTGCTGCAAGAATCTTCTACGGGCCGTGACGGTAGCCGAAGAGGATGTGGGCCGAGAAATGCTGGGAGGGTGCGATGAGATTTCCCGGACTCGGCAAGGAATCAACGTAGTGGCGCTCGATTGGCCTTTCAAGGCCCTCTCGATTTCTCGGGCGCCGGCGACTCGCGATTTCTCGGGTCTCAGCGACTCACCATTCGTCGGCGGAGCTGCTGTCCTGCCGACGGGACAGCAGCTCCGCCTGCGCTTACCCGAGGCGTCGTTTCGCTCGGTGAGGCGACGGTAGCCGTGAGGGCTGCGGCTATGACGGCGAAGGCCGGGAAGTGCTCGGCCTTTCGCTCGTGGCGGCGCATGGGACATCAGGGGCAGGGGCAGTCCACGAGACAGGGCGGGTCCGTCCCCGGGCTCGGACCCGGCGGTGGACGGCGCTCACCGTCTCACACTGCGGGCCGGGTCGGTGCCGGACTCCGTGAAGGCCCGGCAGGCGTCGCGGCTGCCGGGCCGTGGCAGGCCGGCTGCCCCGGCCGGGCGGCTGTCGGCGGCCGTCACTCGTCCGGCACCCGGCGCTCCACCGGGTCCGTCAGGCACCGCTCGACGAGCGGTCACACCGGGCGAGACGGCGTCCGGCCGCGCGACGGTCGGTGAACAGGGCGGGGCGCAGGCCCGAGCCCGGTCATTCCGCGCCGCAGCCGGCGCGTTCCACCACGATGTCACCGATGACGGTCCGGGCGTGGACATGCACCATCTCGTCGACCGACTCGTCGGTGTCCAGCAGGGAGAGGGACGTGTAGACGGTGCCCGCGGTGGAGTCGAGGACCAGGCGGGTGCCACTGGTCTCCGCCACGCCGATGCGGATGTTGCCGAAGGTGGTGTCGGCGACCACGGAACCGCGCACCACCTTGCCGATGTCGACGTCGCCCTGCGACGTCCGGGCCTCCACCCCGGCGTGCGCCCACCGGATCCTGATGTCACCCCTCTCGGCGTGCAGGCGGGCGACTCCGTGGACCTCGCCCAGGACGGCGTCGCCCTCGCTGGTGGAGCTGACGGTGGCCCTGCCCTCCACGTGCCCCAGGCGCACGTCGCCGCGCTCGACGGTGGCCTCGACGGAGCCGGCGGCGCTGTCCACCGTGATGTCGCCCAGAGCGGCGGTCAGTTGCAGGCTGCCCGTGCGGTCCAGACTGATGTGGCCGAGGCCGGTGGAGAGCCTGCAGTCACCCAGCTGCCCCACGCCGTGGAAGTCCGCGGCCATGGCCCGCCCGTGCAGACTCGATCCGGTCGGCACGGCGATCACCACGACGACCGCCCCGCCGTTGCTGTCGGTCTCCGGCACGTTCACCAGCAGCCGGCCGTCGGCGTAATTGATGCGGAGCTGCCGGGCCGTCCGCACGTCCCCCTGGTCTCCGGCCTCCCGCGGGTAAGCCTCGATCGTCGTGTCGGCGCGTTCGCTCGCGATGATCCGCACCTCTCCGAACACCAGGCTGAGCATCACCCGGACAGGCGCGGGTGTGTCGAACGTCGGCATCGCGGGCCGCCTCCGGGAGGACTGCGGCCGCGGGGTCTGAGCCGCCGGCCGGAACGACACAGGTCCCTGCTGCGTGGCGTGTGCGCGGCTGCATCCCCGGAGCACGCGCAACCGGGGCGCGCATGTGCACCGCCGGACGGCCCATCCGAATCCGACCCAGCCTCACCACGTTGGACACCTCGCGTTAGCCGTGTGGAGCGCGCGCCGGACACGCGCCCGCGCCTTTTGTCGGCGACGCCCCGCCGGGAGCGGGTGACGCCACGTGGTGCCAGATTAGCGCCATCCGGGGAGTGCATACCGTACGGGGTCGGAAACTGCGGGTGACGGCGCTTCAATCCGGTCACCTCGGGCCATGCGGAACAACCACACAACCCGACCCCCTTCCTGGTGATCGGGCAGGTTCAGCCCGAGCGAGGGGGCCGAGGAGCGAGATACGGCCAAACAGGATCTTCCCGGAGTGCGAGGCCCGCGGAAGGCTCCCGGCGATGCCGTCGTCCGGCCTCTCCGCGCCGGGCCCGGCGTCGGGGCGGAGGGTGGCGGATCACGTGCGAGGTGGCCGACAGCGGATCGCGCCGTCGGCCACCTCGTCGCCCGGCCCGGCCCCCGGGGGCGGTGAGCGCGGGGCCGGTGATCTAGCGGGACATGCGGCGGAGGCCGGGACGGGAGCGAGTGGTCCCGGTGCCGGCCTGCCGGGCCAACTGCGCGATGGTCGGATGCTCGAAAACCGTCCGGATCGAGACCGTCAGACCGAGCGTCCTGCGCATCCGGCTGACCAGACGGCCGGCCATCAGCGAGTTGACGCCGATGTCGAAGAAGCGGTCGTGGACGCCCACCCGCTCGACGCCCAGAACCTCGGCGAACAGCTCGCACATCGCTGCCTCCCGAGGGCTCACCTCGCCCTCCCGGCCGTCGGCGGGCGCTTCGACGTCCCTGCCGGGCGGCGGTGAGGCCGGCTGCGGCCCGTCCTTCGCGACGTACGCGAGCACGTCGGGGGCGCTCAGTGCGACGTCCACCGTCCCCACGGGACGGTCCGGCTCGGTCAGCACCTGGTCGAGGACGGCGCGGAAGCGATCGGCGACCAGCTCGGCGAAACGCCGGTCGAACCGGTCGGGGTGGTACTGCACCACCAGCCGGTCCGGCTCCACGAACAGGGCCAGCGGGTAGCTGACGCCGCCCACGGAGCCGACACCGGTGACCTCGAACCCGGCAGCGGCGACGGCCTCGGCGCCCGGCCGGTCGGCCGGATACGACTGGAAGACCACCAGCGTGTCGAAGAGCGCCCCGAGCCCCGCGTCCCGGTGGACGTCGGTGAGGCCGCGGTGGTGGTGGTCCAGCAGCGAGGTCTGCCGCTCGTGCAACCCGGCCAGCAGCCGCGCCACCGGCTGTCCGGGCTCGCATCGCACGCGCACCGGAACGGTGTTGATGAACAGGCCGACCATCGACTCCACGCCGGCCAGCGAGCCGGGCCGGCCGGACACCGTGGCGCCGAACACCACGTCCGTCCGCCCGGTCAGCGCGGACAGCACCATGGCCCACGCGCCCTGCACCACCGTGTTCGCCGTCACGCCCAGGCGGGCCGCGGCCTGTGCCACGCCCTCCGAGCGGCCCGTCACCAGCGGCAGGACGGCCTCGCCGGTGCCGCCGGCCGGGGCGTCCGGCCGGACGGCGGGTGCCAGCAGCGTCGGCGCCTCGACGCCCGCGAGTTCCTCCCGCCATGCACGGGCCGCGGCCTCCTGGTCCCGCCGGGACAGCCAGCCCAGGAAGTCCTCGAAGCCGCGCGGCGCCGGCAGAGCGGCGCCGTCGCCGCCCGCGGCGCACAACCGCACCAGATCACCGGCCAGCACCTGCTCCGACCAGCCGTCCAACAGCGCGTGGTGTGCGCTGAGGACGAGCACCGCCGGTTCCGGCCCGAAACGAAGCAGCGTCATCCGCACCAGTGGCGGGGTGGAAAGGTCGAAGCGCTCGGCCCTGTCCTCGGCGAGGAACCGCTGCAGCGCCTCCTCGCGGCCCGTCTCGCCCAGTTCGCCGCAGTCCACGACGCGCCACGGCAGTTCCAGCCCGTCGACCACGAGCGACACCTGGTTGTCGGCCGAGTCCCGCACGAACGCGGCGCGCAGACTCGGGTGCCGGTCGAGCAGAGCCTGGGCGCCGGCCCGCAGTACGTCGGCGTCGATCCGCCCCGACAGGCGGAACAGCGTCTGGAGATGATAGGGGTCCTCGCCCGTCTCCCGGAGCGTCGAGTCGAACAGCATGCCCGACTGCATCGGCGTCAGCGGCCAGACTCCGGCGAGCCCCGGATGGGCGCGGCGCCACTCCTCGACGTCCTGGGCGCCGGCGGCGAACAGCGGTTCCCGCGGCGCGGCACCGCCGTCGGTCCCGGTCGCGGCGACCGCGGTCGCGACCTCGGAGAGCGCGGCCACCGTACGCCGCTCCAGAACCTGACGGGAAGTCAGTCCCAGCCCTCGGGCGCCGGCCCGGGTGACCACCCGGATCGCGCCGATGCTGTCGCCGCCCAGGGCGAGGAAGTCGTCGTCCAGCCCCACCCGGTCAAGACCCAGGACCTCCGCGAAGATCACTGCCAGCGCCTTCTCCGCGGCGGTCGCGGGCGCCCGGTAGACGGCACCGGTGCGCTGCGGCGCGGGGAGGCCCTTGCGGTCGAGCTTGCCGTTCGGGGTCAGCGGCAGCGCCTCCAGCGTCATGATCGCGTGCGGCACCATGTACGCCGGCAACCGGGCCGCCACCAGGGCGCGCAGTTCCTCCTCCCGGTCCTCGCCGGCCGTACCGGGACCGTCCGGGACGACGTAGCCCACCAGCCGCCCGTCGCGCGCGGCCACCGCGGTCTGCCGCACCCCGGGCGCCGAGCGCAGCAGCGCCTCGATCTCGCCCAGCTCCACCCGCAGCCCGTTGATCTTCACCTGGAAGTCGGTGCGGCCGAGCAGCTCGATCATCCCGTCGGCGCCGAACCGAGCGAGATCGCCCGTACGGTACAGGCGTTCCCGCACGACGTCGTCCCAGGACCAGTCGACGAACCGCTCGGCGGTGCGCTCGGGCTGGTCCAGATAACCGCGGGCGAGCCCGATGCCCGCGAGGAACAGCTCGCCCGGCACCCCCGGCGGCACCGGCTGGAGGTACTCGTCGAGGATGTACGTGCGCTGGTTGGCCATCGGGCGGCCGTAGGGGATGCTGTTCCAGGCCGGATCGACCCGCTCCACCTCGTAGAGCGTGGAATGGATGGAGGCCTCGGTGGCGCCGCCCATCACCACGAAGCGCAGGCCGGGTGCGTGCGCCCGGACACGGTCGGGCAGCGGGACCGGCACCCAGTCGCCGCCGAGCAGGGCCAGCCGCAGCGACGGCAGGGGACCGGTACCGGTCTGCTCCAGGTGGTCGGCGAGCAGCCCGAGCAGGGCCGGGGCCGAGTTCCACACCGTGACGTGCTCCGACCCGATCAGCCCCGCCCAGTGCGCGGGGTCCTGCACGCGGTCCCGGTCCGGGACGACGACCGTGCCGCCGGCCGCGGTGAGACCGAGGAACTCGTACACGGACATGTCGAAGCTCGGTGAGGACAGCGCGAGCACCGAGTCCCCCGGGCCCACACCGAACCGCAAGTTGAGGTCCGCGATGTTGTTCATCACTCCGCGGTGGCGCAGCGCGATGGGCTTCGGCACTCCGGTCGAGCCCGAGGTGTGGATGATGTAGCAGAGGTTCTCCGGTCCCGCCGTGGGGGCGAGGGGTGCCGGGCTGAGTGCGCTCAGCGCCTCGGCGTCCCGGTCGAGCAGTACGAGGGGGGTGCCGGCGCCCGCCTGGGGCAGATTGCCGGCGAGGTCGCCGCGGCTGACCATCACCGTGCAGGACGTGCCTTCGACCATGGTCTCGATCCGGGCCGCGGGGTAGGCCGGGTCCAGCGGGACGTAGGCTCCGCCGGCCTTGAGCACGCCGAGCAGCGCCGTCAGCAGTCCCGGGGAGCGGTCCAGGCACAGCCCGACCCGGACGTCCGGGCCCACGCCGAGCGAACGCAGCCTGTGCGCCAGGCGGTTGGCGTCCTCGTCGACCCGCCGGTAGGTCCACCGTTCACCGCCGTGCACGAGCGCGACGGCGTCCGGTGCCCGCCGCGCGTGTGCCTCGAACGCCTCGTGCAGGCAGGTGTCGTGCGGCAGCTTTGCCTCGGTCCTGTTCCATTCGACGAGGGTGCGCCGCGCCTGCGCCTCGGTCAGCAGGCGCAGCCGGGAGACCGGGCGGTCGGGGCGCGCCGCCGCGTCCGAGACCAGCGTCCGGAAGTGGTCGAGCCAGCGCGCGGCGGTGACCTCGTCGAACAGGCGGGGGTCGTGGTGCAGGGCGGCGGTCAGAGATCCGTCCTCCTCCGCCCGGACGATCAGCTCCAGTTCGCACCCCGGGGATCCGGTGGCGGCTCCGGCCGCGTCCGCGAAGCGGATCCCCACCGTCGCCGTGACCGCGTCCGTGGCGTCCACCGCCGTGATCCCCTGCGCGCGCAGGGGCGCGTCGGGGTCGACGGCCACTTCCGTCCGCTCGGTGCGGCCCGTGTCGTCCGTCCTGAGCAGGCCGATCCGCGGCAGTCCCGTGCAGCGGGACAGCAAGGCGGCCCATCCCGCCAGCACCAGACGGGACCAGTCGTCGCCCAGTTCCTTCGCCGCGAGTCCGAGTCCGCTGTGCACCACGGCCGAACAGGCGGGCACGTACGCGGGGTGGCGCGGCCGGTCCGCGGGCATCAGCACGGGCGGCAGCGTCGTGGGCGTGCTCCCGGAAAGCACCGGCCCGCTCACTGCTCGGCTCCCGCGGCGAGAACCTCCGCGGCGCGTGCCGGCGTGGCGTGCGACTCCGTGGCGTGCGACCCCGTGGCGAGGGGAGCCGCGACGAGCGGGCCGGCGTCGGCCGGGAGCGGATGGCGGGCACACAGCGCCTCGACCTCGGCACGCAGCTCGGCGGCTGTGCGCGGGTCGAGCCGGTACTCGGTGTCGGTCACCGCCGTCGTCGCGGTCAGCACCGCGTGCAGCAGCCGCGCGCACTCCCGCATCTCCTCGGGCCCCATACCGCGCTGCGCGAGGATGTTGGTGCCCAGCCGCAGACCGCTGGTGACCAGCGGCGGCTTCGTGTCACCGGGGATCCTGTTGCGATTGGCCAGGATGCCGCACCGCTCCAGGGCGCGCTCGGCCACCACCCCGGAGAGCCCGTGGGGGCGGACGTCGAGGAGGACCATGTGGTTGTCGGTCCCTCCGGTCAGCACCCGGTGGCCGAGCTCCTCCAGCTCGGCGGCCAGTCGCCGCGCGTCGTCCACGATCAGCTGGGCCGTGCGCAGGAAGTCCAGTCCCGAGGCGAGGGCGAGGGCCCGCGCCTTGGCCGCGATCAGCCCCGGGCTCGGCGTTCCCTGGGTCTGGGGGAAGACCGCCCGCTGGAGGAGCCGGTACAGCGGGGTGGCTCCGTCGGGCCCGGGGGAGCGGTGTTCCTGTCCGCTGAGGATCAGACCTCCGCGGGGACCGCCGAGCTGTTTGTAGGTGCTCATCGTCGTCACATGGGCGACGTTGACCGGACTCGGATGCTCACCCGCCGCGACCAGGCCGGCGATGTGGGAGATGTCCGCCAGCAGATAGGCTCCCACCGAGTCGGCGATCTGCCGGAACCGGGGGAAGTCCAGCGTGCGCGGATACGCGCTCGCCCCGGCGATCAGCACGCGGGGCCGGTGCTCCGCCGCCAGTTCCGCCACCTGGCCGAAGTCGATCCGGCCGCTGTCGTCCAGACCGTAGTGCACCGCGTGGTAGTGACGCCCCGTCACCGACGCAGGCGAGCCGTGCGTGAGGTGACCGCCGGAGTCCAGGTCGAGGCCGAGCAGCGTGCCGCCCGGCGGGAGCAGTGCGGCCAGGACGGCCAGATTGGCGGACGAGCACGAGTGCGGCTGCACGTTGGCGTACTCGGCGCCGAAGAGGTGCTTGGCCCGCGCCACCGCCAGGCGCTCGACCCGGTCGAACTGCGCCGCGCCCGGATGGTAGCGCGCTCCGGGGTAGCCCTCGGCCGTCACGTTGGACAGCGCCGCCCCACCGGCCGCCAGCACCGAGGGATCGGCGATGCTCGCCGAGGCCACCATGGCCAGCGTCGTCCGCTGTTGGTGCACCTCGGTGTCGAGCATCTCGGCCAGTTCCGGGTCGGTGCGGTGCAGAACGTCCATGCCGCTGCTCAACGCGGCTCTCTGCGCGCCCGCCACCGCGGGCGGAAGGTCGGTTGCACCCCTTTCGTCGTTTTCTGCGTCGGGCGTCGAGTGCGCTGTTGCCACCGCTGTGGTATTCGACTGACGGGCCATCTCCTGCACCTCTGTGTCTGGGTCGAGGTCTGGGTCAACACGTGCGTCACTGCAAGGTGAATGTGCGTGGAATTCCGGAGCTTCCGCCGCTCGCCGAGGAGACGCGCAGAGAGCGGGGGTATCGATAACCGGCCCCGCGTGCGGCGGGCGCATTCGCGCAACAGGTGCGCCGGACAGGCTCCGGCCTGATGATTGCGGCGGCGTTCCGGGCGCCACCCCGCGTCCACGCAGCGTACTGGCCCGAGGCGGGCCCGTGCCCGGCCGACGGCGCACATGCTGTCCCGTCGACAGGACGCCGTCGGCACGGAGGGTGATGCCCCGGGCCGAAGGCGCTTGACCCGGCCGCCGGGAACACCGGAAGCTCTCAAGGCGTGCGCGGTCCGAAGAGAATGCCGGACGAGCGCACCCGGAAGACATTCTCTGATTCCTGAACCAGCGTGCTTTCCCGCTGTCCGGATTGCCGAACCCGCGATATCCGCAGGGCTACCGATGAGCCGGCCCGTTGTTCCCGTGCCGGCCGACCGCGTCCGCGAAACGATGACCAAGGAAGTAGAGGCGAAATGATCCAGTTGTCCTTCGCGCAGCGCCGGTTGTGGTTCCTGCACCGTTTCGAGGGTCCCTCGGCCACCTACAACCTCCCGGTGGTCGTGCGGCTCTCGGGCGCGCTGGACGTGGACGCGCTCACCGCCGCGGTGCGGGACGTGGTGGAGCGGCACGAGAGCCTGCGGACCGTGTTCGACGAGGACGAGGGCGGTGTGCCGTTCCAGCGCGTCGTCCCGGCCGACGAGGCGGCGCCGGACCTGCCGGTGCGCGAGGTCGCCCCCGAGGACGAGGAGGCCGCCGTCACCGAGGCCGCCCGCCATGCCTTCGACCTCTCCCGCGAGATCCCCTTCCGCGCCACGCTCCTGCGCCTCGGGACGCGGGAACACGCCCTGGTCCTGGTCATGCACCACATCGCCTTCGACGGGGAGTCGATGGCGCCGCTGGCCCGTGACCTGTCGGCGGCGTACACCGCACGCCTGGACGGCGGTGCCCCGGGCTGGGAGGAACTGCCGGTCCAGTACGCCGACTACACCCTGTGGCAGCGCGAAGCGCTGGGCGAGGAGTCCGACCCCGAGAGCGAACTGAGCGCACAACTCGCCTACTGGCAGGGCGAACTGGCCGGTGCGCCCCAGCAGATCCAGCTGCCCGCCGACCGCCCCAGGCCGCCCGTGCCCGGCCACGAGGGCGGTGTCGTGAGCTTCTCCGTCGACCCCGGCACCTGGGCGGGCGTCCAGGACCTCGCCCGGTCCTGCGGCGCCTCCGCGCCGATCGTGCTCCAGGCCGCCCTGTCGGTGCTGCTGGGCCGGCTGGGCGGTGGCGAGGACGTGTCGATCGGGGCGCCCGTCGCGGGCCGGGGCGACGAGGCCCTGGGCGATCTGGTCGGCTTCTTCGTGAACACCTGGGTGCTACGGGCGGACCTGTCGGGCAACCCGGCCTTCTCCGAGGTGCTGGAGCGGGTGCGCGGCAAGGCCCTGGCGGCCTACGACAACCAGGACGCCCCCTTCGAGCGGCTCGTGGAACTCCTCAACCCCGAGCGCTCCAGCGCCTACCACCCGCTGTTCCAGGTGATGTTCGCCTGGCAGGACACCGCGCTGGTCGGCCTCGACCTGCCGGGGCTGACCGCCGTCATGGAACCGGTGTCCACCCACACCGCCAAGTTCGACCTCGAATTCGCCTTCGGTCTCGATCCCTCCGGGGAAAGTCTCACCGGCACCCTCGAGTACGCGACGGAACTCTTCGACCACGACACCGCGGCAGGGTTCGCCGACCGGTTCGTGCGCGTGCTGCGCACCGTGGTCACCGACCCCTCCGTGCCGGTGGGCGCCGTGGACGTGCTGCTGCCCGGTGAGTACGGGCGGCTGGTGACGGAGGCGAACGACACCCGGGCCCCGTGGCCGGCCGCATCCCTGGTGGAGTTGGTGGAGCGGCGGGTGGTGTCGGCTCCGGACGCGCGTGCGGTGGTCTGCGGTGACGTGGAGTGGTCGTACGGTGAGCTGAACGCGCGGGCGAACCGGCTGGCGCGTGTGCTGGTGGGCCGGGGTGTGGGTCCCGAGTCGCTGGTGGGGCTGGCGCTGCCGCGGTCGGCGGATCTGGTGGTGGGTCTGCTGGGGATCTTGAAGTCGGGTGCGGGTTATGTGCCGATCGATCCGCGGTATCCGAGCCGGCGGCTGGACTACATCGTGGCGGAGGCGGCTCCGGCGCTGGTGCTGACGGATGCGGCGACGGCGGGTGTGGTGCCGGATGTCGGTGTGCCGTCGTTGTTGCTGGAGGACGTGGACCTGGGCGGCGGTGAGAGCGCGGATCTGTCGGAGGGGGAGCGGTCGGCTCCGCTGCGGCCGGAGAACGTGGCGTACGTGATGTACACGTCCGGTTCCACCGGCAACCCCAAGGGCGTCGCCATCACCCACGCCGGTGCCGTCAACGGCGTCGCCCGGCTCATCGAACGGGTCGGCGTCGGTGAGGGTTCCCGCGTACTCGCGGGCACCTCCGTCAACTTCGACGTGTCCGTCTTCGAGATCTTCACCGCGCTCGGCGCCGGCGGAGTCGTCGAGATCGTGCGCGACGTGCTGGAACTCGCCGAACGCGACAGCTGGACCGGCAGCGTGATCAGCTGCGTGCCGTCCGTCTTCGCCGAACTGCTCGACGAGATCGCCGACCGCACCACGGTCGACGCGGTGATCTTCGCCGGCGAGGTACTGCCGGCCTCTCTCATGAACCGGGTCCGCGCGGCCATGCCCGCCGTCCGGATCCTCAACGGCTACGGACAGAGCGAGAGTTTCTACGCGACCACCTTCGAGCTGGCCGCCTCGGAGCGCTGGGACCGCGGCAGCAGTGCCCCGATCGGCCTGCCGCTCGGCAACATGCGCACCTATGTGCTGGGCCCCGGCCTCACCCCGGTCCCGGTGGGCGTGGTCGGCGAGCTGTACGTGGCCGGCGCCGTCGGCCGCGGCTACCACGAGCGGCCCGGGCTGACCGCGGAGCGCTTCGTCGCCGACCCGTTCGGTGAGCCGGGCAGCCGCATGTACCGCACGGGCGACCTGGCCCGATGGACGGCCGACGGCCAACTGGAGTGCGTCGGGCGGGACGACACCCAGGTGAAGGTGCGAGGATTCCGCATCGAACCCGCGGAGGTGGAGGCCGCCCTCACCGCACACCCCGGGGTCGCCCAGGCCGCCGCACTCGTCCGTGAGGCGGACGGCGGCAAGCAGCTCGTGGGCTACCTGGTGCCCGCCGGCGGCCGGCTCGACGCCACCGAGGTCCGCCGGTTCGCCGCCGACCGTCTGCCCGAGTTCATGGTGCCCGCCGCACTGGTCGTCCTGGACCGGTTGCCGTTGGATCCGAACGGGAAGCTGGACCGGCGGGCGTTGCCGGAGCCGGAGTTCTCGGGTGGTGCGTACCGGGCTCCGTCGTCGCCGGGTGAAGTGGCGCTGGCGGCGGTGTTCGCCGAGGTGCTGGGGCTTGAGCGGGTGGGTGTGGACGACGACTTCTTCGCCGTGGGCGGGGACAGCATCCGCTCGATCCAGGTGGTGACGCGGGCTCGGGCCCGGGGTGTGGAGGTGTCGCCGCGGGATGTGTTCGAGTGCCGGACGGTGGCGGAGCTGGCGGTGCGGGCGCGGACGGTCGGTGAGGCCGTGGTGCTGGAGGAGCTTCCGGGCGGCGGTGTGGGACGGATGCCGCTGCTGCCCGTCGGCGCCTGGCTCACCGAACTGACCCCGCAGCACGACCGGTTCTCCATGTCATTGGTCTGCGATCTGCCGGTGGGTATCTCCGAGGTGGAGTTGCTGGGGACGTTGGGGGCGGTGGTGGATCGTCATGATGTGCTGCGGTCTTCTTTGGTGCGGGGTGAGGGTGGTTCGGGCTGGGAGTTGGAGGTGGGTGTTCCGGGGTGTGTGGAGGTTGCGGGTCTGGTGCGGCGGGTGGTGTGTGACGGGCGGTGGGAGTCGGGGGCGTGGCGGGATGTGGCGGCGCGTGAGCTGGATGGTGCGTTGGGTGGTCTGGATCCGGCCGGTGGGGTGATGGCGCGGTTCGTGTGGTTCGACGCGGGGGAGGGGGTGTCGGGCCGGTTGTTGATCGT
>NZ_SOAV01000003.1:0-520858 GCF_004364245.1 Streptomyces sp. BK208
GCGCCCGCCCTCGGCCTCGCCCGCTCCCGCGTGCCCGCCCTGTCCCAGATAGCCGGCGCCGGCGCTCCCCGCGCGGCCGGCGGGGGGGGCGCCCCCCCCCCCCCCCCGGCCCCCCCCACCGCCGTACTGCTTGATGCGGGCCTATCGCAGGGTGACTCCGGTGCGCCGGGCGTAGGCGTCGAGCAGGGCGTCCTGCGCGCGGGTGTCGCCCACCGAGGCGTGGACGTCGTCCTCCGGTTCGCGGTGGAAGAAGAAGCCGCCGGTCCCTCGGCTCCCGGGCTCGGTGCCCTCGGTCAGCCAGACCTGGGTCTGGTAGCCGGCCCGGAGGTCATCGGGGGCGTGCGGTCCGTTGGCGAATCCCATCTTCGTCGGCACCCAGCCCGGGGCCTCCGCGTTGACGCGGAGGCCGGGCCGCCGTCGGGCGACGGCCATGGCCAGGGTGAGGATCTGGAGCTTGCTGTCGTCGTAGTCTTCGCTGTCAAAGGACAACTGCCGTCCGTCGACAGCGGAGCCAGCGGGCGGCGACAGTCTTCGGCACCTTCAGTGCAGGGGCGATGCGTTCTCAGGCTGTGAGTCGGAGCATGGCGGTAGCGTGATGAGGGCGTGACCGATAGTGATCGGCTGCGGCAGCGATGTTGGTCCAGCCTGCTTGGCGCATGAGTCCGATGGCGAGGTTGCGCAGGGTGGCCATGGCGCGGGGTGCGGTGCCGGTGCGTCCTCGCCGAATGTGACGTCTCTGACGTGGTGCAGGGCCTCGACCGACCAGTGATTCTGGACGAGTTCGGCGAGTTGCGCCGCGCCGGCCTGCTCGGGCGGAAGGCTGGTGATCGCGTAGACGCTCTTCGTCTCGACCCTGCCGGTCTTGCGGTGGGCGCGGCGGCGCTTGATCTCCATGACCTGGACCGCGTGCGGGAAGAACAGACCTGGCCGGACGGTGCAGACCTTCATACGGCGGACCTCGCGGCGGCCGTGTCTGGACCCGGTGGTGCGGGCCTGCAGCGGAATCTGACGCCAGGGCAGGCGCCGCAGCTGCTTGCGCAGCTTCTTCTGGTTCCCCTTGACCACCAGGAGGTAGTGGCCACTGGCGGCGATGACGTGCTCGGCGTGGGCGCGCTGGGTGTGCATCGCATCGGCGGTGACGACAACGCCGCGCAAGTCGATCCGGTCCAGCAGCGGGGCGAACGCGGGGGTTTCGTTGCTCTTCGCGGCGACCTGGCGCTGGGCGATCACGGTCTGGCAGGCGTGGAGCGCGGCGGTGAGCAGATGGACGGCTTGGCCGTCGGTGCGGGATCCGCGCACGGTCTTGCCGTCGACGGCCAGACCGACCAGGGTGTCGCCGGGTCCGTCGACCGGGTCGGCGACGTAGCGGGCCAGGCACCCACGGCGTCGTCCAAGGCGTCGCCGTCCAGGCGGGCGAGGAGTCGTCCCAGAGTGGAGGCGTTGGGTGTGCTGGAGGTCAGTCCGAGTTGTTCGCGCAGCTCGGAGTCGGTGTCGGCGGCGAAGCGGGCCATGGCGGCCAGGGACGTGGCTCCGCCGAGGACGGCGACCAGGCACAGCGCGAGCAGGGAGCCCAGGCAGTAGCGGCGGCCCCGGGTCCGGCGCGGATCGGGTAGCCGGTCCAACACTTTTGCCAGGCAGGCGAGCTGTGACGGTTCCGGTTCCGGGTATGCGGAGTCGATGTCCGCACAGTGGTGCTGCAGGACACCGATCAGGGAGGATGACACGCGAACGCGACCCCTGTTCATGATCAAAGACTGCGACAACCTGATCATCAGGGGTCGCGTCTCTCGTTGCAGAACTGGGTTGACGGTCCAAGCCGGCGCGTACTTCTCCGTCAGATTCAGCGTGTTGAGCCGCGCTGGCCAGCGTCTCGGGCGCGCCGAAGGCGGGGCCCGCACCGGGCTCTCGGAGAGGAGCCGACCGGGTTTTGGCTCTGTGCATCGGACGTGGCCATCTTCGCAGGCAATGTGTTACCGGCCTTGTGGGCCGATGCGGTGGCCAACCAAGAAGGCGGCGGTACCGCTTGCTGTGGCGTCGAGAGGTCAGACGCGGAGCAGGTCGGTCGAGACCGTCCAGAGGCGCTTGGCGGTGGCGGGATCGAGCGCCCATTCCTTGACACCGTGCGGGTGCTGCGCGAGGTCGGCGTCGTTCCTCACGGTGTAGGCCTCTTGTGCATCGTCGAGGTAGTGGCCTCCGGAGTGCGCGAACTCTGGGGCGACGGCTGCGACGATGCTGGTGGCAGCGCCCTGCTCGACCGTTTTGTACGTGAAGACTCCTGCGGCTTCGGCCGCGTCGAGCGACTCCTTCTGTTGCGTTGTGAAGTTCCGCTGCAGTCCCGTCGCGACACCGCCGGGGTTCACCGTATTGGCGATGATGCCGTCGGATGCCCAGAGGCGACTTGCCTCGACGGCGAAGAGAGAGTTAGCCGTCTTCGACTGGGCGTAGGCAATCTGCGGATCGTAGCTGCGACGCTCGAAGTGGAGGTCGTCGAAGTCGATGCCGGCACGCATGTGCGCCGTCGAACTGACTGAGACGATCCGTGCTCCGTCACGGTCGGCCGCTCCCAGGGCCAGGGCGTCATGAAGGCCGGTGGCGAGGGCGACGTGGCCAAGATGGTTCGTCGCGAATTGCAGCTCCCAGCCCTCACGTGTGCGTTCGAGGCCACCGGTGACCACGCCCGCGTTGTTGATCAGCAGGTGCAGCGGGCCGTCCCACGCGTCAACGAATCGCGTGACGGTGGTCCTGTCGGCAAGGTCGAGCCGGACGGCTCGGGGCCGTATTCCCCCGGTCGACTTCTCGATCGTCTCAGCGACGGCGTCCCCCGCCGTCGTGTTCCGGACAGCGAGCGTCACCTCGGCCCCGGCAGCGGTCAACGCGCGAGCTGTCTCGATCCCGATTCCGGAGGAAGCCCCCGTCACGATCGCGCGGAGCCCGGTGAGGTCGACACCCCGCAGTACCTCGTCCGCGGTGCTGGAGGCGGTGAAGGGCGTGGAGATGGGTTCGCGAGTAGTCATGACGGTGACTATACGCACTAGTCTTGATTTGTATAGTAAGACTCTCGCTCGTATGCTCGATCCATGAACAGGCCCACCCCCAGCCCCCCGCCGTCGACGGTCGCCGACACCGACCGTCGGACCATGGTTCTGGACTCCGCCATGGTCACGTTCGCGCGATTCGGTTACCGGAAGACCTCGATGGAGGAGGTGGCGCGAGCGGCGGACATCTCCCGGCCCGGGCTGTACTTCCTCTTCTCCTCGAAGGAGAGCCTGTTCCGCGCCGCCGTCACCCAGGCACTGGAGCGCGACCTCACAGCGGTCGAACACGTCCTGGCCGACACCGGCCGACTCCTTGCGGAGCGCCTCCTCGATGCGTTCGACCAGTGGGCGGGCCGCTACATCGGCCCGCTGACAGCGGATGTGGCGGTGGTCATCGAGGGCAACCCCGGCCTCCTGGGGGAGATCGTCGAGACCACGCCGCAGCGTTTCGAGCAACTGATCACAAACGCGATCGCCGTCGAGGCAGGGCAAGCGGCGGCCCGCCAAGTCGCCCAGACGCTGATCAGCACATCGACCGGCCTCAAGCACCAGGCCGCATCGCGGGACTTCTACCTCGAAAGACTGGAGGTCGCCATCAACCTCCTGGTGCGCTGAAGACGCTCACCGAAGCCGTGGGAGAGAGCCCGGCCGAACAGCCAGGTCCGCCCGCCCGGCCAGATCTGGCACCGATCCCCCGCCACCAGACGATCCTCTGGCGCCCGGAACGTATGCCAACCCGGCAGGCTTCCACCCCTGTTCGGCCCACTTCAACACGTATACCCAACACGCAAGATGACGTACGCGATCAGCTCATCTCACCGGCTGAGAACGCATCAGCCTTGACCTTCAGTGCGCTACGGCCCGATGCTGGCAGATGGATAACATGACCTGGGATTCGACAGCGGCGAACCCAACGCCGATTAAGCCTGATCGACCCAGGGGGATAGATGACAGTCAGGTTCGACCCGCATATCGCCCGCCAGGCATTGGACGAAGCATTTAAAGGCTGTCCCGCAAGTCGTGGTCGTTCGGGGTCCGGCGGTCAGTTCGGGAGGGGAGTGCTCCGCTTCAAGTGCCAGAAGGGGTGCCAAGCGCCGCCGAACCGCTCGAACGACAAGCTCATCCCTTGATGAACTCGATGATCTGCGGGGCGATCTTCTTCGGAGCCATGACGACGGCGCCATGGTTGAGTCCGGGCAGAGTGCGATGGTCGGCCTGCGGCAGGATCTCGGTGACGGCGAGGGCGGCGCGCTGGAATGCGGCTGGACTCTTGCCACCGGTCAGCACGCGGGTGGGTAGGGCCACCCCTTTCCACTCCTCGGCATCGAGCGGCTTGCCTTGCTGGGTATCGCCCATGACCGCGATGTCATAGGGGAGAGTGCTGGCCAACTTGGTGAGGTTTGCCCACATCTTCGGCATGAGCTTCATGAAGAACACGGCGATGCCGGGCCTGCCCTGCACCCTGGTCATGAAGTACTTGACCGCGTCGCTGTGCTGGCCTGCCGCAAGCAACGCGGTGATCTGCTGCGCGAGGTCCTTAGGCGGTCCGTCGTCGCCTTCGCCGACCACGAACGGCGGCTCGTACAGAGCCAGGCGGTCGACGTCGACTCCGGCCGCGGCCGCGCGCAGGGCGAGGACCGCTCCGGAGGAGGAGCCGAACAGCGACGCCGAACCGCCGACGTGTTGGACCGCCGGACCGCCGTGGACCGGGCCGCCCGGCAGGCGGCCGACACCCAGCTGGCTGCCCGGATACGGGCCGTGCATCAGGAATCGGACGGCACCTACGGAGCCCCGAGGATTACCGCCGAGCTCCGCGAGACGAGCGCAGAGGCGCTCAACCACAAGCGCGTCGCCCGGATCATGCGGACGTTCGGGATCGAAGGAGTCCGGTTGCGCCGCCGGCACCGCACCACCGTCCCCGACCCGGCCGCGGCCAAGGCGCCCGACCTCATCGGCCGAGAGTTCACCGCCCAGGTACCGAACACGAGGTACGTCGGTGACATCACCTGCCTGCCCATCGACGGCGAGGAAGTTCTGCTATCCGGCGACCGTGATCGACCTCGCATCGCGACGTCTGGCCGGATGGGCAATCGCCGACCACACGCGCGCGGATCTCGTCGCCGGCGCCCTGGCCGCGGCTGTCCGGACCCGCGGCAGCCTCGCCGGATCGATCATGCACACCGATCACGAAGCCCAGTACACGAGCAGGATATTCGCCGAAGCCTGCAGGTCAGCAGGGGTCCGGCGAAGCATGAGCGCGGTCGGTTCCAGCGCGGACAACGCACTCGCCGAGTCCTTCAACGCGACCTTCAAACGCGAGACCCTACAAGGGCGAAAGAGCTGGCCAACCGAGCACGAGGCCCGACTCGACGCGTTCCGACGGCTCCACCGCTACAACACCCGACGCCGACACTACCGCCTCGGACAACAATCACCGATCGCCTTCGAGAACGCCCTCCAACACACAGCAACTACGCTGGCTCAAGCCGCATAACCCGTGTCCAAGAATCGGGTCAAGGCCCCTTCGCCCCTTCCCCGACCGGCCCACCCAGCACACCAGCTACTTCTAATACACGACCTAGCTCAGGCCCCACGAGACACGCCTGCGCTACCAACAGCGGCAGACCCTCGCGGCATAACAACGATGTGTCCATGACCACGGGGAAAAGCCTTATTCATCCGACATGCCTTGGCGCGCAGTCCCCTTTCACCCTCTGTCGACCAGAGCTACCTTGTAGATGAACCGTCATCAGGTCATGCGCTTATGTCAAGTCCATGACTGTGCGTTGCGTGACTGCCCAAAGGGACTGGAGCCCTCCATGAAAGCAAAACGCCTCGGCGCAGCACTGGCCGGCTGTTTACTCATCGGACCCGCCCTGCTCATGGGCGCCAACCAGGCCGCCGCGGGCACGACCGTGGCTGACCTGACCTGCATTCCGCCCAGCTCTCGCGTGACCACTTGGACGCCTGCGCTGACCTTGGCACCGCAGAGTGTGAAGCCCAAGACCCAGACGGACTACGGCCCCTGCGTGTCGATCAGCCAGCCGGGCATCGTCTCGGGTACGGAATCTACCCAGGGCCTCACGACCACCCTGTCCTGTCTCGATCTGCTCAGCTCTGGCACCATCACCACCACCATCACGTGGAACACGGGTCAGAAGACCACCTTCACCGGCACCCGCACCGCCAACATCGCCGGCGCCGTCTTGACCAACACGACAGTGGGAACAGTCACCTCCGGAACGTTCGCCGGGAAAGCCGTCGTGCAGCAACAGGTCGCACCCGCGCTGAACGTCACCGCCTGCACGTTGGGCCTCGGCACCGTCTCGTCCATCAACTCATCGGTTGTCCTCGAAATCACCTGACCCGCGTCAGGCGTGCGGCGAGCAGGGCAATCTCGTCAGGACGCTCCGTGACCACTCGCGCGAAAGGCGGAAGCGAACCTCGATCCTCCGTGTGATCTCGGATCACACGGAGGATCGAGGCTTTGTGGCATCGGCCCGAAGAGGTCAGGAGGTGGTGACCTCGGTTCGATATTTCTGCATGATCTCGCCGGAGATGCGCGTGCGTACCTCGCCCGCGGGTTCAGGTGTCTCACGGAGCGCCCGGGTCGTCCTCTCGCCGAGTTCGATGAAGTAGTCCAGGTAGAGATTCGGTGTCATGATCGTAAGGAAGCGCGCCGGCTCGGAGCCGGGATTGTGGAAGGTGTGGGGGACACCGAGGGGAACGAGCACCCAATCGCCCGAATCCACCCTGCGAAGACGTGTGCCGGAGGTGAACTCGACGATGCCGTCGAGAACGAACCAGGCTTCTTCATGGGCGTGGTGCACATGCTGGGGGGGCGCGACGAAATCGGGGGGAATCGTCATCTCGGCGACCACCAGATTGCCCCTGGTGCGCGATCCGTCCTCCTTGACGATAAGTTCGGCACCGTCGCCGAGTCCGACATGGCGTCCGTCACCCGCTGCAACGATGTTCCAGTCCATGGGTTACTCCTCGTTCTACCGTTTCGCCCAGCCGTTGGGTGAGCAGGAGTGACACGATTCGCTCTCTGTCATGCGGTGGGAAATGAACTGCTTACAGGAACGGCGTCACGTTGTGGTTGACGCGGAAGAGGTTGGCTGGATCGTAGCGAGCCTTGACAAGCCCTAGCAGGGCGTATTTTTCCTTGCCTCCATAAGCTTCTATCAGGCGGTGATTCTCGTCGAAGTTGAGGAGATTGGGATAGACGCCAGGAGCGGTCCAGGGTGCGATGTGGTCAGCAGTGTCACAAATCGTCAAGATATTTTCCTCATCGCAACAGGGTTCGTCCCAGTGCACGGAGAAGTTGAGCCAGTACGGGGCGGATCGGTTGGCGAAGGCTGCCTCGTCCTCCGCAACATCGGTGAGGGCGCCACCGAGAGAGATGATGTAGACCTCTCCATGCAGGTGCATCGTGCGCCAGAAGCCGACCAGGCGTTTGATCGCTTCGTCACTCAAAGTGGCGAGATGGATCTCCTTGGTGTAATTGCGACGGCCGTTGGGGAACTCGGGGTCCATGGCCCTCTGCATCCCCGTCCCGAAAGGCATCACGGTTGTGGCGGCGTGGCAGGGCGCGCCCACCCGGGTGAGCTGCTCGGTGCAGGCGATGCCTTCAGGATCGTCCGGGTCATCGAGCCACATGGAGAACAGCATCAGCATGCGCGCTCCGACCAGCTCGGGCGGCACGAAGGGCAAGGGAGGCATATGACGTTTGAGGCTGCCGTGCCAACCGACGACACGCGGCAGCCCGGGCACTGTGCGGGCGTAGACGCGCAGTGCTTCTTCGGTGTCCTCGGGACGGTAGAGGCTTACTCCGATGCGGAGCAGCGGTCCAAAAGGATGGGCGCGCAGGGTAAAACGGGTGACGATGCCGAAGTTTCCCCCACCGCCGCGAAGAGCCCAGAACAGGTCGGGGTGTTGAGTGGCCGAGGTCTCGACGACACGACCGTCAGCCAGCACGACTTCAAGGGACACGAAGTTATCGCAGGTGAGCCCGTGCTTCCGGCTGAGCCACCCCGCTCCGCCCCCCAGGGCGAGTCCGCCGAGACCGGTCTGTGAGACAGTGCCGAGAGGGACGGCCAATCCGTGAGGCTCGGTGGCCTCGTCGACATCGGCCAGCAGGCAGCCTCCTTCGGCCTGGACGAGACGGGCTGGGGCGTCGACTCCGACGTGGCGCATGAGGCTGAGATCGATGGTCATGCCCCCCTGGGTGTGGGCCTTGCCGGCCACGGAGTGGCCTCCGCCGCGGACGGAGAACTTGACGTTTAGTGCGCGGGCGGCCATGACCGCTGCCACGACGTCCTGTGTGCCCGTGCATCGAACGATCAGACCTGGCTGCTGGTCGACCATGGCGTTCCAGACCTGGCGTGCCGCTTGAAAGCGCTGATCTTCCGGTGTAATCAGCTCTCCGGCGAAGAGGGGTGCCAGACGGACGAGCAGCTTTCGGCGCAGCTCGTCGTTGAGTGCCTGTGCTGGTCGGTCGGCCTGCGGCGGTGCAGGGCCGGTTTCGGCTGTTTCAGTCATGGAAGCCTCCTGCGGGGCAGGCGTGGGCGAGGTGGTTACTGTGTCGTGAGGGGCGAGGGTGCCAGTCGAAGGTGACCGCGTCGGGCAAACAGCGGTCCAGATCGTCGACCAGCACGACCAGACGCTTCAGCTGCGTCAAGTCCCTGAGCAGGCGGGCGCGCAGGATGGTCAGGGCACTACGGTGCAGAAATCTCAGGAGTCAGCTCCGACGCTGCGGTGGTGCGTCTTCATCCTTCCCGACCACCCGCCCACCGAACACACAGCCCTTCCCCCGAGGCACACGTATTGAAGCGCGGCAGCGCTCATCGCCCCAAGGCGGCGCCCGAGGTTACGCCCCTGGACAGACCACACGCCCGCGCACGCTGAAACGCGTGGACGGCTGCATTCCCGCACGAGTCTGACAACCGAGGGTCTGAAACACACGCGGAACCGACAGCAGCGGACGACACGTCGGCGCCGCCTTCTCCACCACCAGCAACAGAGACGACCCCCTGCTAACGCTCGGGGCGTCACTAATCAACGGCCGCTGGGTCCAGGCCGAGGGAACATAGCAGCGAAACGCCGGTTAGCCAAACCGGCAGCTCCGCAGACAATTGAGGTCTACCGCGTACACGTGGCCTGCGCACTGCATACCCAGCGCAGAACGCCACCCGTCGAGACGAAAGAAATCGATGCACATACAAGAGAGCGAGCCTGCGAGCGCCCGATACAGTCCCGCGCGCATTCGTGCCACATGGAACGGAACAGGGAGCGTGGAGGATGCCGCAAGAACGCTTGGATTTTCGCGAGCGAAGGGGTACGAGCTGATCCGCAGGGGGCGGTTCCCGTGCCGCGTGCTTCGCATCGGACGAAGCTCGCGCGTCGTCACGGCGTCCCTGCTCCGCGTGCTCGAAGGCGGAGAACCGGAGTACAACGGTGCCCGCACCTGACGCCTTCAGCGCCTTGAGCCAGTGTCGGTGAGGCCCCGTCAAACACTCTGCGGGGCCTCACCGTCTCACTGACGCTCCTGAACCGCGGGGGTCCGGTCGGCGCCATCTGGCCAGTGCCATGGTCCGGCGCGGCACCGGCCACTGTGTGAGTCGCTCAGCGCACCACATGCCGACCCCGCGACGGACGGCAGCACTTTCGCAGATGCCGGACATCGCCTCAGCGTCGGCCCTGTTCGCCGGCCTGATCCGGCCAGTGGCCGACTCCGCGCTCTACTCGGGCCGGTCTTCGTTGGTCAGACTGCGGTACCGAGGTGGTCGGGGGCGGGAGGCACGTATGGCAGCTCGGCGTGGACGGGGTGCGGTTGCGCGAAAGCGGAGGGCGGTCTGGCTGAAGCGGGCGTCGGGGTGTGGGGCCACCGCCATAGCTCTCCTGGTGATGTTCTGGTCGGTGGTCTGGCCCTACGTCACGGGCGTACTGCTGCTGGGCTGCGTGGGAACGGTCGCTTGGTGGCTGTGGCGTACTGACCGACTGGTGCGCAAGCGGGACCACCTGTGGCGACAGGCCGACATGATCGATGCCGGTCGGTGGACGCTGACCGAGGTGGACGCGATGACCGGTACGGAGTTCGAGGAACTGGTCGCGAACCTCTGCCGACGAGACGGGTGCGTCGAGGTACGCCGGGTGGGTGGCGCGAACGACAACGGAGCTGACGTCGTCGGTCGACTGCCAGACGGCCGGAGCATGGTGATCCAGTGCAAGCGGTACGCACCGACCAGCACGATCGCGAGCCGTGAACTGCGGGACCTGCTCGGGGCCCGGGTGCATTTCGGCGCCGACCTTGCCGTGTTCGTGACGACCACGCGTTTCAGTCGGCCGTCCGAGAAGTTCGCGTTGCAGCACGGAATTCTCGCCGTACACCGTGACCACCTGGGGATGTGGAACGGAGGGGCCTCGTTAATGTCACTCGCCGAGATCAATGGTGCCGGTCAGGGGGACGCCCGGCACCGGACACGCTGGAAGCAGGCATACAGCGAGCAACCCCCTGTATAGGGGGCAGGAGGCGGGGCCGCTGCCTGGTCAGCTCCCCTTCGTGTCGTACAGCCGCCACGCCGGCCAGCGGATGGCTTCTTCTGTCTCGCCGCTGCCGCTCATCAGGTTCCGCCGGTGCAGCGTAAGCCGCAGGTGACGTGCCGCGTCGGCGCCTTCCTCTGGCCCTCGATCGAGCAGCACGGCCCGGGTCGATGTGCCATCGGTGTCGCGCACCAGCGCATCGGCCGGATGCCCGTGGCGGCTCTCACCCAAGGTGACGGTGGCCCCGGGTAACCGGGAGAGGACCTGATAGAGGCGCTTGGACAGGGGGTCGCCGGCCTCGTCGTGTGGCCTGGAGCCGTCGTTTTCCGCTGCGTCGAGCAGCGCGCCGGCCACACCGCCCCGCTTCCGCCAGCGGTCTTTGTCCCCCACCACGATGAGGTGACTGCGTGCTCTGGTGATGGCGACGTTCCAGAGATTCAGCTGGCCGGCGACCCATTCGACGGCGCCGGGGCGCATGCCCTCCCCGGCGACAAGTGAGAACACCATGACGTCGCGTTCGCCGCCTTGGAAAGTGTGCACCGTACCGACGCGCAGACGCTCCTCGTCATATCGGCTCAGTCGACGGCGTAGTGCTTCGGCCTGCGCTGTGAAGGGAGTCACGACGCCGATGGTGGCTCCTGGGGGCAATTGCTCCAAGAGGTACCGGACGCTCGCATCCACTTTGTCCATCTCGACCTCGTTGACCCACGAGCCGCCGTACGGCGACCGGGCGGCCCGTCCGGGCACGTGAGTCCAGATGACTGCCGGACGCGGCAGGGCAGGCCGTCCGCGAGTGTCCGTGAGAACGGTCAGGTCACCTTCGTAGAAGAAGTCGTTGGAGATCGCGGCGATGCGCGGGTGGCAGCGGAAGTGTTCGTCGAGCAGCAGGGTGCCGCCGGCGGACCTCTCTGCGGCGTGGAAGGCGGAGTGGCGCCGGTAGGCAAGGCGGTGCTTCTCCAGCCAGTCCGATCGCAGTCCGAGTTTCCGTCGGACGAGCGCCTCGCGTTCCGGGCTGACCTCCGTGATGTGCGCCAATTGCATGGCGTCGCCGATCACCAGGGCCCGCCGCGCGCGGAACAGCAGCGGCAGGACGTGCGGGATGGCGCACTGGCTGGCCTCGTCGATGACGACGAGGTCGAAGAGAGCTGGACCGGGTGGGAAACGCCGGGCGGAAAGGCTGGTCACCGCCCAACCCGCCACTGCAGGCTGGGTCTTCTGTCCGTGGGACCGGCCGAGGACTTCCCGTATGTCGGGCCAGTCGCTGCGGTCGCTGTCTCGTGCGCGGAGCAGGTCGAGGATGCGGCGACGCCCAGCCCGTGCGTGTGCCTGCACAGTGCTGGCGAGAAGGGTGCGCGACGCGGCATGCACAGCCGCCTCGGCGCCGTGCAGAGCCTGGGACAGATGTGTGTCATCAACGGAAGCCACATGACTGTGCAGGTCACGCCAGTCGGCCTCGGCGGCGGCGAAGCCGGCGAGCGCGATGCACCCTGCGACGTGATCACCGTCGTACGCGCCGAGGCCGTGCGTACGCAGAAAACGGGTGCGACGCCAGCGCCCGAGGAACCACGCGCGGGCGAGGCGGCCCGCCTTCTCCTCCACCTCTTTCGGCTGCGTCGGCCCATTGAGCACCTGGTGCAGTTCGGTTACGGCGACACCGAGCTGCCTGGCGTGCTCCTCGCGGGCCTCACCGGCCTGGCGCAGCTGCCGTTCCGTGGTGGCGATCTGTGCGAGAGCGTGCCGGTCACGGGCGAGCTGGTCGGCCGACACGTCGGCCTCCACGGCGGCGGTGGCCACGTTGGGCGAGGGCTCGGCCATGGTCCGCAACTCGTGCAGCGCGGCGATTTCGTGCTCCGCGTTGCTCGTCGCATTCTTCCGGGCCGAGCCGGTGCGTACGACGCTGCCGGCGACCAGCCTGTCGCACCGACGCCAGACCTCGTCCACGGCCTCGTTGTTCGTGGACGCCACCAGGACGGTCTGCCCGTCGACGATGGCGGTGGCGACGAGATTGGCCACCAGCTGGCTCTTGCCGGTGCCGGGAGGACCCGTGGCCACGGTCAGGCGGCGGGTCATGGCAGAACGGATGACTTCGGCCTGGGCTTCGTTACAGGGCAGAGGCGTCACCAGGCGCGCCGGTTCCGTATCTGCCAGGGCCAGCGCACGTGTGCGCTGGGCGGCGTCGGGCGAGAGGGCGCCGAGGGCGGTCAGCTGGATCTGGTCCGTCTGCTTACCGATGTCCGTGAAGTCGTCGAGGAGCCGCTTCGTGTAGCCGGTTTTGGGAAGGGCCGTGAAGAGGACCGCGGCGTTACGGGCGCCGTGGCCGGGAGTGTGGACGTCGATACGGTCCGCGAGCTGGTCGGGGCGGAGTTCCTGCACGCAGGGCAACTCGAAGTCCTCGGCCAGGAGGTTGCGTGCCTCCACTGCCATACGGTCGTGCTGGCCCCGGTGCCAGGAGGGCTGGAAGGTGTCCGCGAGCTGGGAGGCTTCTTCCTCGCCGAGCCAGTCGACAGCGAGTCGTGGATGTGGCTGAACCGGGCCGTAGGGTTTCAGCCGCACCTCGCCCTCCCCTTGGACGATCTCGACGCGCCGTATCAGCAAGGGGGCGAATTTCGGATGCCGCCAGGAGCGTCCGGTGCGCTGCCCCGTCAGCACCACGGCGGGGTATCCCGCCCAGAGTTCGGCGTCCTGCTCGGTCGCCGATTCGATGAGGGCGGCTGCCTCCTCGGGAAGGGCGACGCAGCCGTCGGCATCGACATCGCCCGACAGGAAGCGTTCTGCCCCGGCCAGGCAGGCGTACGAAGTGTTGTGATGCCCCACTTCCATCAGTGGCGTCTCGGTGTCACCGGCCAGGATGCACTCACGGTAGTAGTCCAGCAGGTGGGGCCAGGTTGGCTGAGTTACCGCAGACTTCGCGGGGCCGGATTGCGGCTGATCCGCTGCCTGACGTGGTCGGTGACTCAGCGGTTCGAGAATCGGGGCACGGCCGAGCGGGGAGGCGGCGATCACGATGCGGTCGTCGACACCGTGTGCCGAATGCACCGGTACCTGTCGACCTCCTCGTGCCCGCATACGCCGGTTGACGTAGTTGAAGAGGTCGTCCACCGACACTTCGCTGCTGCCGTCCTTGCTGACCTTGCCCGTTCGGAGGGCTTCGATCACCTCAGCGGTGAACGCGGAAGGCTTTACGTCGGCGCCTTGACCGGCATCGGCGTACGAGTCCTCCCCAGCGCGCGAGGACGACAGGACGTAGACGCCTCTACTGGTCAGCAGGGCCGACTCACCGGACTTGGCCACGGTGCCGTCCGGCTGCTGGTCGGAGGTGCGCAGGCCGACGGCGAAGCCACCGCTGCGACAGCAGTCGATCATCACGACCTTCTGCGGCGCGACGCACTGTTCCAGCAGCTCATTGACGAAGCCGGCGCTCACGCCGGTCTCGGCCACCCGGTCGAAGTCGGTGTCCCGCGCGACGACGTGGAATTCGCCGCCGTCCCTGACCCGTCTTACACCGTGCCCCGAGATGTACAGCAGTGCCAGTTCGTCCTCGTCGCACGCCGTCACAAACTCACCGATGGCCAGTCGCATGTCATCGGCGGTGAGGTCGGTCTCCGTCTGGATCGAGACGAAGTTGCCGATATTTCGATGCCGCAGGACCTGACCCAGCCCCCAGACGTCCGCCTGTGTGGACGGCAGTGGCGCGAAGCGACTGTCGTCATAGTGCTCGGTGCCGATCAGCAGGGCGCGGCGTTTGTGCAGTCGGGTCACGCTGCGCCGTCCTCCGGGCCCGGGCCCTCGCCCCCGGTGGCCCGGTCCAGGAACTCGTGGACCATCCGTTCCTGCGCAGCGTCCGGACGGCCTGTGATCTTGACCGAATTCTCCCCGTAGGACACCTCGACCTTGCGGTGCCGTTCCTTGCCACACCACTCTCTGATCAAGGTGATCAGCACTTGCGAGGCCGGACGGGCGACAGCGGATGCCGTGGCCGCCCACAGCGCCAATTCGCCGACGCCCGCACCCTTGTGGCCAGGCTCAGCGGACGCTTCTTCGTCCGCGAATCCGACGGCCAGGCCGTCTTCCGCCCGCAGCATGTCGTACAGGTCCCGGGTGAGGCGCTCTTGCCGGAGCGTGTCGCCACCCGTGGGCACGACGAGTCGCCACTGGAATCCCCCGCCCTGCATGGGCCCTCCTTGCTGCCGTTTCATCGCTTTTCTGCTCTGTGCACGTGACTTTGGCATGGAGAACACCTGTGGAGACAGTCGTGGAAGTGCGAGGGTGACGGCATTCGGCCATCCTCGCTCTGCCCCCTCCGGTCGTCGTCCGCCCGTCAGCTCCGCTTCCTGGCACGGCGCTTCCTGGGCGTCTCCGGAAGAAGGCTCATCACCATGATCGAGCCGTCCTCACGCAGGGACACCGGTCCGTCCCAGTCGTCCTCGAACCGCGCGGAACGCCAGGACGAGCGCAGGGCGTGCGCTTCTCGCCGGTACTGCTCCACCCGCCCGTCCCGCAGGTGGCGGAAGAGGTTCTCGGCGAGTCCGGAGAACGCCTCGACCCGGGTGCCGTTCAGTCGGAACACATGGTCGGTGTCAACGAAGTGCACCCCGCCGATCTCGATTTCCACGTCCTGGACGATGCCGGTGCCGGCGTGGGTGAAGCCTTCGAAATGCCAGCGACCCTGTCGCTTCGTCAGGTACTGCGCGGTGAGTTCTCCACCGCCGGTGAAGCCCGTCAACCCGGCAGCTCCCGCACGCGCCAGGGCCCGGCGGAACCAGGCGTACTGGTCGGGCTGCACCTGGAATCCACTGACCCTCTGCTCTTCCCCGCCGTCAGGGTCCGGGATGCGGACGTCCGGGTAGATGTTCAGGTCGTCGAGTGCCTGATCGGCGTCCGCAGCCGGATCGTCAGGCGCGTAGAGCCAACGCCCCGTCCCCGTGGGCCTGCAGGATGTGGACGGTGATGCCGCCCTGCCCGAGCAACTCAGTCGATGTCACCAGCACCGGCGTCTCGTTCCACCGGCCCACGTGTACCGCTTCCACCTGCGTCGAGGCGCTGGCCAGTTGGGTGTACACGTAGGGAGTCTTCCCGTGCATCCCTTCACAGGCGAGGGGAACGACCTTCGACGGCTCGCCCGGTTTCCACGCCTCCAGGAAGAAGTTGGGCCGCTGCCGTACCCAGCTCCTGCGCCGCACGTCCTTGCCCACCAGCGCCCAGCCGGCCTGTAGCGCTATGTCGGCGTCCACGAGGGAAACGCTGTGTCCCGGATACCGTTTCCGGACGATGCGCTCGGCGGCGGCGAGCGCGAACCCGATGCCCAGCTCACCGGACTGAACGGTCTTGTAGTGCCGACGCGGGTTAAGAGCTCGTAACACGATCACGGGCGATGGGGACGCAGCTCGTGGCCGCACCGTCAGCCTCGCCGGACCGCCCCGAGCTGGGCCCGGTGCAGGTCTGGGGCGGTGAATCGCTGCGCCACCGTGCGCAGGACGCGGGCCATTGCCTGGGCGGGAGGGGTGGCGGGGCGTGTTGCGGCGCGTGCGAGGAGGATGCGGCGGGTGGGGGCCGGGACGTCGGAGGCGAACGGCAGGAGGCGTACGTCGCTGCGTCGGCTGGTGAGGGCCAGGCGGGGCGCGAGCGCGATGCCGAGACCGGCGGCGACCATGGCCTGCGCCTCCTGGTAGTCGTGCGATGAGTAGGCGATGCGAGGCTCGAATCCCGCCTGGCGACAGCTACGGCGCAGGACGTCGGCGACGGGATGGTTGTCGGCGCGGATGATCCACTCCTGCTCGGCGAGGTCCCCGAGACGCACGGAGGGATGGGTACGCAGAGGCGAGTCGGCAGGGACGACCAGCACGGTGGGGTCGTCCAGCAGGTGAGTGAGGGCGAGCGCCGGATCGTCGAGTCGGTTCCATTCGTAGTCCCAGAGCAGCCCCTGCTCCACCTCGCCGGTGTGCAGCATCTCCCTGAGCTCAGCGAGGACTCCGGCGCGTACCTCGATGCGGATGCCTGCGTGGCGGCGTCGGAAACGCGTGAGCGCCAGCGGCAGCAGGGACGCGCTCGCCGTGGGGAAGGAACCGAGCCGCAAGGTGCCCTGGTCGAGGGCGGTGAAGGAGTCCAGGTCGGCCTCGGCGGCACGGAGTTCCCGGCGGATGGCCTGACCGCGTTCGGCCAGCGCGGCACCCGCCGGGGTGGGGCGGATACCGCGTGGCAGCCGTTCGACGAGGGGCTGCCCCGCCTCGTGCTCCAGCAGGGACATCTGCTGGGAGGCGGCGGAGGTGGTCATGCCGAGGGCTTCCGCCGCGGCGGTGAGCGAGCCGCGTTCGGTGGCCTCGGTGAGCAGCAGTAGACGGCGCACGTTGAGCATGCCGTCGACTTTAGCTGAGCTAAACCCAGGTGAAGTGAACTGCGATTGTTCCGAAGTCATGCCTCTGCGAAGGTCTCCGCATCCGCCGAGCGGTTCACCGGCCCGCAATGAGCCCGTAACCGCTCCTCGGGTCTTCTCCCTCCCCTCCGTTGATCCAGGAAGAGCCTCAGACGTGCACATTCCCGCGACCCTGGTGCGTGGCGGCACAAGCAAGTGCTGGCTGTTCAACCAAGTTGACGTCCCTGCCCACCGCGGTGACCTCGAACAGCTCCTGGTCGCCGCGTACGGCGCCACCGACCCCGTGGAGCTGGACGGGGTGGGCGGGGCGACCCCCACCACCTCGAAGGCGGCCGTCGTCAGCGCCTCGCCCGAACCGGGCGTGGACGTGGACTATCTCTTCGCCCAGGTCGGCATCGGGACCGGCTCGGTGGAGTGGACGAGCAACTGCGGTAACTGCGCCACCGGCGTCGCCCTGTACGCGGTGAGCAAGGGAATGGTTCCGGTCACCGGCGACCGGACCTGCGTGGTGATGCGCAACACCAACACCGGCGCGGTCCTCGAGGGGCTCGTGGACACCACCGGTGGCGTCGTCCACCACTTCGGCCGCCAGACCGTACCCGGCACCCGGGCCGGGGGCGTCGCGGTCGGCCTCACCTTCCGGGATCCGGCCGGTGGCACCACCGGTTTACTGCTCCCCACCGGGCAGGCCGCGCAGGACCTGCGGGTCGCTGCCACCGAGCCGGTGCGGGTGAGCATGGTGGACGCCGGGGCCCCGGTCGTGCTCGTGGACGCCGTCGGCACCGGGCGTACCGGTGCCGAGCCACTGGAGCGGATGAGCGCGGACGTCCCCTGGCTGCGCGCCGTCCGGCACACCGCGGCGCCCCTGATGGGGCTGGACCAGCCGGGCGAGGAACCGGGCGACGCGGTGCCCAAGGTGGGCCTGGTCGGCCCGCCGGTGCCGTACACCACCACCCTCGGCGAACCCGCCGCAGCCGAGGACTACGACGTCTCGGTGCGCATGCTCAGCATGAACGCCCCCCATCCGGCGATCGGCCTGACCTCCGCCGTCGCCGTGGCGGCAGCCGGGCTGGTGGAGGGCTCCGTGGTCTCGCGGATCACGGGCGGCCCCACCGACGAGTGGCTGCGGCTCGGCACACCCGCCGGCATCGTCGCGGTCCGCTGCACCGACGTACGAGACGGCCTGCCGCACCGGGTCACCGTGCAGCGCGCGGCCCGTCTGCTCGCCGACGCCCGAATCTACGTCCCGGAAGCAGGCCGTACGCAAGCCGCCTGAACCGCGACGGACATCGCCTCGGTCGGCCGGTCCCCCAGCCGTCCGCACCGGGATACGCTCGCGCCCTCGGGGCGCGCCACCCCGTCCCCACCGCACCAAGGACAAAGATGTCTGCTGAAGTGATCTCCATAGGCGCCCTGCTGGTGATGTTCGTGGTCGGCACCGTGCTGCCGATCAATCTGGGCATCCTCGCCTTCGTCGCCACCTTCGCGGTCGGCACCGCCTCGCTCGGCCTCACCGAGGACGAGATCTTCGAGGGGTTCCCGGCGAGGCTCTTCGTCACCATCGTCGGAGTCACCTACCTGTTCTCCGTCGCCCGCCGCAAGGGCACGATCGACTGGCTCGTCGCGGCCGGGGTGCGGCTGGTACGCGGCAAGGTGCAACTCGTCCCCTGGGTGCTCTTCCTGGTGGCCGCCCTGCTGACGGCGTTCGGTACGTTCACCCCGGCCGCGGTCGCGATCCTCGTGCCGATCGGC
The DNA here is from genome assembly GCF_004364245.1 of Streptomyces sp. BK208. Lineage (GTDB taxonomy): Bacteria > Actinomycetota > Actinomycetes > Streptomycetales > Streptomycetaceae > Streptomyces. The sequence continues at coordinate 18,703 of NZ_SOAV01000003.1, forward strand.
ATGAACTTCGCCTACCGCTACAAACTCAACCCGCTGGTCGTCGGCATGATGGTGATCAGCGGCGGACACGCGGGCGCGTTCTCCCCGCTCGCCGTCTCCGGTGCGCTGGTGCTCGGCCTCGTCGACAACACCGATCTGCAGATCTCCGCCGTGGCGCTGTTCAGCGCCAGCTTCGTGATCAACCTGCTGCTCTCGATCCTCACCTACGCCCTGCTCGCCAAGCGTCCCGCCCCGCTGGCCGAAGGCGCCGCGGAGGCAGCCGACGACGAGGACCTCGCCGTCTCCGGCAGGCCCGACTGGCGGCAGTGGCTCACCCTCGCCTCTCTGGTGGCCCTCGTCGTCGGCGCGCTCGGCTTCCACCTGGAGATCGGCTTCCTTGCGCTGGCCGCCGGCGCCCTGCTTGCCCTGGTCGACATGAAGCGACAGGAGAAGGCCGTGGACGGCGTCAGCTGGTCCACCCTGCTTCTGGTCGCGGGCATGATGACGTACATCGCGATGCTGGAGAAGGCCGGCATCATCGAGGAGATCTCCGAACATGCCGCCAACCTGGGCGCCCCGCTCGTCGTCGCCCTGCTGCTGTGCTTCACCGTGGCCATCACCTCCGCCTTCGCCTCCTCCACCGCCATCCTCACAGCGATCATCCCCATCGCCGTACCACTGCTGCTCTCCAGCCACCTCAGCGCCGCCGGACTGATCGCCGCGCTCGCCGTCTCCACGACGATCGTCGACACCTCGCCCTTCTCCACCAACGGAGCACTCGTCCTCAGCAACGCCCGCGGGGTGGACACCCGCCGCTTCTACCGCCAGATCATCGGCTACACCGGCGGAATCGTCGCCCTCGGCCCCGTCGTCGCCTGGGGCGCCCTGGTCCTGCCCTGGTCATAGCGCAAAAGACCGACGACGGACAGCGGAGGGCGCCGAGCTGGACCACGCACGGCGCCCTTCGAGCTCGTAACGCGAATCTTGAGCGAGTGGGCCGGTCAGGCGTGTCCGGTGTGATGATGTGGCTGTTGATGGCCGTGTGAGTACTCGGCCATGGATCGTGGACGATGACCTGCGGGAACTGATCGAGCCGCTGCTCCCGCCCTGGCCTGAGCGGTCACCGGGGCCGAAGCCGGTGGACGACCGGCTCTGCCTGCAGGGCATCCTGTACGTCCTCCACCAGGACATTGCCTGGCAACTCTCGCCCCTAGAGTCGGGGTTCGGTTCGGGGCAGACTTGCTGGCGCCGCCTGGCCCGCTGGCAGCAGGCGGGCGTCTTCGACCGGCTGCACCGGATCCACCTCGCGGAATTGAACGCGGCCGGCGAACTCGACTGGTCCCGCGCGTGCGTGGACGGCTCCCACATCCGCGCGAAAAAGGGGGAGCCGCGACCGGTCCGTCACCAGTCGACCGGCGGAAGACGGGCAGCGAACACCATCTGATCTGCGACGGGCAGGGAACCCCGCTGCACGTCCACACCACCGCCGCGAACGTCAACGACATCACGCAGACCCTCGTGCCGGTCGACGGCATCCCGCCGGTGGCCGGACGGCCCGGCCGTCCCCGCCGACGCCCCGACAGCGTGCTCGGCGACAAGGCATTCGACTCGAAAGCTATGCGCCGTGAGCTGCGCAAACGCCGGGTCCTGCCGGTGATCTCCCGCAAGGGCTCCCCGAACACCAAGGGCCTGGGCAAGCTCCGCTACGCCGTGGAGCAAACCTTCGCCCTGCTCCACCAGTTCAAACGCCTCGCCGTCCGCTGGGAGCGACGCCGCGAACTTCACGACGCCTTCCTCGCGTTGGCCTGCAGCCTCATCTGCTTCAGGCGGCTGAAGAAGGCCGGGTCGAAGGACCGCCCTACAGGCTTATGAGACCGTCGTGCCTCCTGATGCAGGGGACGCCGCGCGACACCGCCGGATGAGCTCGGTCGTGGAGACGCCGGCGGTGTACCGCACAAGGCGCAGCCTCCCCGCGGCGGCCATCGGGCCGGAGACTTCTGTTACGACCTCTAACTGATCGTTTCAAAATGAAGCGCTTGGCTAGCTGGATGAACCTTGCGAGGATTCGATCTCAATGGTGTCGACCGGAACCGGGGGCAACCTCTAGTGAGGCAGTGGCGACTCTTTAGGGGCGAGGTCCTGGTCGGTGAACTTCATGAGTACGGCATCGACCAGCCGTCCTTCCTGGCGCACTTCAGCCCGGGGCCAGGGTGGGAGACCGTCAGAGGCCTCTTTGAGGCTTGGGCATCTCTCAGCGGCCCTGACCCAGACGGAACTAGAACTTCCGCAGTCGCCAAGCCTCTGCGGGATCTGGACCTGACCTTGGTGTCGGATGACGAGCAAGTTCTGCTGGAGGTCTTCAGGAACTGCTCGTTGCTCATCGATGGGCTGGAGGCCCGCCTCCGCTACTGATCCACCGCAGCCTGAGTTCGCTGAAGTCGTCGCAGACAGATGACGCTGCAGGCCAGTTCGAGCAGACCCTGGTGGAGATCGGCGCGTCGTTCGTAGCGGGTGCGGAGTCGTTTGAACTGGTGCAGCCAGGCGAAGGCCCGCTCGACCACCCAGCGCACTTTGCCCAGTCCGGAGCCGTGGGCAGCGCCGCGACGAGCGATTACGGGTTTGATGCCTCGCTTCCACAGCAGACGACGGTACTTGTCGAAGTCGTAACCGCGGTCTGCAAACAGCCGCCGAGGCGTGCGGCGAGGGCGTCCTCGCACGCCCCGTATTGGCGGGACCGCATCCAACAGTGGCAGGAGTTGGGTGACGTCGTGTCGGTTACCGCCGGTGAGTGTGACTGCGAGGGGACTACCGTTACGGTCGACGATCAGGTGATGCTTGGATCCGGGGCGGGCACGGTCGGCCGGCGAGGGGCCGACATGATCCCCCCTTTGAGGGCTGGGATGTGTGAGCCGTCCACGGCACAGTCGTCCAGGTCCAAGAGGTCGGCACTGCGCAGCTCGCTCAGGAGGGTGGAGTGCAGGCGGGGCCAAACACCGGCCTCGGTCCAGTCCCTCAGCCGGCGCCAGGCCGTGACCCCTGAGCAGTCCACCATCTCCGCAGGAACGTCACGCCAGGCAACGCCAGTTCGCAGGACGTACATCACTCCGCCAAGAGCCGCCCGGTCGGGAACGCGCAACCGGCCGGGACATCGGCGGCGCCGTTCGGGAGCGGGCGGTAGCAGCGGAGCCACCCGCTCCCACAGGTCGTCAGGAACAAGATCAGCACGCACCCTGACACCTTGACGACCAAGATCGTCAAACACAAGCCCCTACAGCTCAACTCATTCTGAAACGATCAGTAAGGCGCGGCGTGATCCGTACCGCCGTTGCCGACCTCCTGCCCGAGCACACCGGCGTCGAGGAGGGCTCCCCGACGCCGGAGCTGCCCGTAACCCTCGACATGCCGGGCAAGGATCGCCGACTTCCTCCCCGCCGCCGAACTGGACCCCGCAGAGCAAGAGACTAGGACGTACCTCAGCGGGGGCCTCGCCCTAACACCCGCGTATCACACAGCGATCACCAACTGGGCAGACCCTCCCGGACCAAGAGGCTCCGACCTGCGGCTTCATGCCCGCGTTGGACTGGCATAGACGCCCTTGGACGGCTTCTACAACCTGTGCCATGTGGTACCCAGTGAGGGACCCAGGAACAGAACCGGGGCGTCTTCTGGTCCGTCAAAGCGGTATTGCAGGGTGTTCGGCGGTGTCTCACTCACGGCTCCGACCCTCTCACGTCTCACAGACGCCCTTATAACGCGGGGGTGCGGGAAACCGGTCTGACCAGGTTGAGGATTTCGCGGGCGGCATATCGCTCGAAGCATCGGATGACCTCAGACCTGTACGTCGATGGTGTCCTGCGCTTCGCGACCGCGACCACTGTGGCCGCGCTGATCGCGGCCCGGCTGTTGCCCGGGATCGCGGTCGGCGCCGCCGTCGCGGTCGCCATGGCCGCCGTTACACCGACAACCCCGAAAGGACCGTCCCTGCAAGCGCGTTCGCATCATGCACGCTCGGTGACCACAGGCGAGCACTCACCGTCACCACCGACTACGGAACAGACCCGAACGATTTACGGTCCCGCACGGCGCTCAGCCGCAGGTGGTGCCGTGCAGGGTGCAGGTGCGCGGCGGGGAGATGTCGCCGGTGTGGGTGGCCGGCCTGGAAGCCGCACCGACGCCCGGGGCTCGCCGCAGCCGGAGCCGGGGGCGGCCGTCCCGGCCGATGCGGCAGCCGTGCGGGAGGCTGTGGCCGGGGCGTTGTCGCTCCGGCCACGCCCCAGTGCCGTGTCGATCACGCCCGGGTCCACTTCTGGTTGGCCTGGCCGTTGCAGGTCCACAGCACCAGCGGGGTCCCGTTGGCGGTGCCGGCCCCGTTGGCGTCGAGGCACAGTCCGGAGCGGACGTTGCGGATCGAGCCGTCTGAGCCGACGGTCCACTTCTGGTTGTTCTGGCCGTTGCAGGGCCAGGTGATGACACGGGTGCCGTTCCCGGTGCCCTGGTTGTAGGCGTCCAGGCACTTGTCGCCGTAGACGCGGATCTCACCGCCCACCCATGTGGTCCACAGCTGGTTGGCGGCCGTGTGGCAGTCCCACAGCAGAGTCGCGGCGCCGGCGGCCGTGGAGGCGTTGTCCACGTCCACGCAGCGGCCGGAGGCGTTGCCCCGCAGGCGTGAGGTGGTGGCGGCCAGCGGGCTGCCGCCGCTCACCCGGTACGCGGCGACGCCGTGCGCGGGGACGCTCGCCGAGATCTGCCCGGACGTGCTCGACGTGCCGCCGGTCCACAGGTCGGTGAGGGTGAACGGTCCTCCGCTCAGGCCGATCTGGGCGGCCGTCGTGGTGACCGTCGCCGCGCTCCCGCCCCGGTTGAACAGCCCCACCGCGACCGAACCGTCCGCCAGGGGCTTGGCGAACACCTCGATGTCGCCGTCGTCGCGCACCCTGCGCCCGCCCGCGCCCTGGGAGTCCTGGTTCACCGCCAGCAGGCGCGGGTTGCGCAGGATCGCGCTGACGTCGGCGGACATCGTGCGGATGTCGTTGCCGGCCATCAGCGGCGCACTCATCAGCGCCCACAGGGCGAAGTGGGAGCGGGACTCGGTCAGCGACAGGCCGGGGCGGCCGACGACCAGCATGTCGGGGTCGTTCCAGTGCCCCGGGCCGGACTGTGCGGCCAGCGGCGCATTGACGTCCAGGACGTTGCCGACGCCCATCGGGTAGCTGTTGGTGTTGCCGTTCTGCCAGATGTCGAGCAGATCCTCGGTCGTCCGCCATAGGTCGGCGACCTCCCCCCAGTTGTACGTGGACCCCGTGATGGCGTGGAAGCTGTTGGGGTTGATGCTGTAGACGATCGGCCGACCGGTGGCGCGCAGGGCATCACGCATCAGCTTGAACCGCGCGACCTGCTCGTCACGTGTGCCGCTCGAGGAACACCAGTCGTACTTGAGGTAGTCGACCCCCCATGTGGCGAACGTGGCGGCGTCCTGAACCTCGTGGCCCCTGCTGCCCGTGGCGCCCGGGTAAGTGCCCACGGTCTGCGCGCAGGTACGCTCGCCCGGCACCTGGTAGATGCCGAACTTCAGGCCCTTGCTGTGGATGTAGTCCCCGAGGGCCTTCATCCCGCTCGGGAACTTCGTCGGGTTGGCCCGCAGGTTGCCCTGCGCGTCACGCTGCGGGTCGAACCAGCAGTCGTCGACCACCACGTACCGGTAGCCGGCATCCCGCATGCCCGAGGCCACCATCGCGTCGGCGGCCTGGCGGACCTGGGCCTCGGTGATTCCGCACCCGAAGGTGTTCCAGCTGTTCCACCCCAGCGGTGGGGTGAGCGCCGGACTGCCCGGCGCGGCCGTGGCGGTGGACTGCGCTGAGGCCGTCACGGACGCGGTCACCGTCAGCGCGGCGGCCGCGAGGAGGCGGAACAGTCGTCCGCCTGATCGTCTGGGCACCGGGACTCCTTCGTCAGGGAAGAGAGGAGAGGGGTTCGAAATTTCGATCGACGTTCGGAAACTTCGGATGCCCCACGGATACTAGAGAGACGGCCGGTCATGTCAACACCCCCTTGAAGGGCCGGATTCGAGGTGGGATCAGCAAGGAGGCAAGGGCGAGGCACATCGACTCCGCGCCAGGCTCTTCGAATATTTCGAATCGGTGCACGACTCGTGCGAGGAGGGTTGACGGGGCGCACCGACCTCCTATCATCCAGACTGCTCGACACGTCGCACGATGTTCGAAATATCGGATGCGCAGAGCCATTCCGATCGATGAACTCGAGGTGAACACCTCCATGGATATGTCATGGTCGCAACAAAATCTCACTCGTCGCCGCGCGCTCGCGGCCGCCACCGGTCTGGCCGCCGGCGCCCTCCTCCCCCCTGGGCCCGCCCTCGCGACCGCGGCGCAGTACACGAACCCGGTGATCTGGCAGGACTTCGCGGACATCGACATCCTTCGCGTCGGCGACACCTACTACGCCTCGGCCTCGACGATGCACTACTCGCCGGGCGCGCCCGTTCTGCGGTCGTACGACCTGGTGAACTGGGAGATCGCCGGCCATTCGGTACCCGTCCTCGACTTCGGCGCCAAGTACGACCTGAACGGCGCCCGCGGCTACGTCAGAGGAATCTGGGCCTCGTCACTGGCCTACCGGCCCAGCAACAGGACCTTCTACTGGCTCGGCCAGATCGACTTCGCCCGGACGTACCTCTACACCGCCACCGCGGTGGAGGGGCCGTGGAACAGGCTGACGACGATCAGCACCCCCTACTACGACGCCGGCCTGCTCGTCGACACCGACGACACCCTCTACGTGGCGTACGGCAACACCACCCTCAGCGTGGCCCAGCTCTCGCCCGACGGCCGCAACCAGGTCCGTACGCAAGAGGTGTTCAGGACACCGTCCAGCGTCGGCACCTTGGAGGGCGCCCGGTTCTACAAGATCAACGGGCAGTACTACATCTTCCTGACCCGTCCCGCGAACGGCCAGTACATCCTCAGGTCCTCGAGCGGCCCCTTCGGCCCGTACACGATGCGGCAGGTCCTCCTCGACCTGCGCGGACCGATCCCCGGCGGCGGTGTACCCCACCAGGGCGGGCTGGTGCGGACGCAGAGCGGCGCCTGGTACTACATGGCCTTCGTCGACGCCTACCCCGGCGGCCGCATGCCCGCCCTGGCACCGGTCACCTGGACCGCGGACGGCTGGCCCGTCGTACAGCTCGTCAACGGCGCGTGGGGCACCACGTATCCCAGTCCGGCCGTACCCACTCCGCCCCGCCAGGTCACCCCGATGACCGGCGTCGACACCTTCGACGGGACGACCCTGAAACCGAGATGGGAGTGGAACCACAACCCCGACAACACCAAGTGGTCGGTCGGCGACGGCCTGACGCTGCGGACCGCGACCGTCACCCACGACCTCTACTGGGCCCGCAACACCCTCACGCACCGCATTCAGGGCCCCACCTCCACCGCCACGGTCCAGCTCGACCACTCCGCGATGCGGGACGGCGACCGGGCCGGGCTTGCGCTGCTGCGTGACTCCTCCGCCTGGATCGGCCTCAAGCGCGACGGCGGTGCGACACGGGTGGTGATGGTCACCGGGCTGACCATGGACAGCAACTGGAACACCACCGGCACCGGCACCGAGATCGCGAGCGCGCCCGTCTCCGGCGGCCTCATCCGGCTGCGCGCGAACGCGGACATCCGCCCTGGCGCACCGCGCCCCGGGACCTTCTCCTACAGCACCGACGGCATCACGTTCACCCCTCTCGGACCCGCCTTCTCCATGGGCAACGACTGGCGGTTCTTCATGGGATACCGGTTCGCCCTCTTCAACCACGCCACTCAGGCCCTGGGCGGCGCGGTCCGCGTCACACGGTTCGAGGTGTCCACACCCTGAACCGATCCATCGACCGCAGCGCCCGGCCCACGCCCCGACCAGGAGAACCATGAGCCCGCTGGAACAGCTCGGTTTTCGCCGGCCATCCATCCTGAGCGTGCCGGCCGCGACCGTCCTGATGAACCCGCCACCGCGACCGGCATCAGCAAAAGAGGCAGGCTGCAACCAGCACCCAAGCCATCGGATCGGACGACGGGCGCCGCTTCCGCTGGACCTCGACCACCCTGGCTGGCTCCCTGGACGCCCCGCGCCGCGTCCGAGAGCAACCCGTTCGGACCGGGGCCCGCCCCTCCCGGACGGTGACGAGTCAGGCGCTGGCCCGGACGGCCAGGCGGGTGGGGAGGACCAGTGGGGTGGGGTCCTGCCCGTTGACGAGCGCGACGAGCATGCGCGCCATCTCCCGCCCGAGAGCCTCTACAGGCTGATGGACGGTGGTGAGCGGCGGATCGGCGATCTGGGCGACCGTCAGGTCGTCGAAGCCGACCACGGCGACGTCGGCGGGGACCCGTCGGCCGGCCTCCCGCACGGTGCGCAGCGCTCCCATCGCCATATTGTCGTTGGCGGCGAACACTCCGTCCACGTCGGGATGTTCCGCCAGCAGCGCGGCCATGCCTGCGGCTCCGCTGCGCTCCGTGAAGTCCCCCTCCAGCGGCGGGAACGGATCGAGACCGGCGCCCAGCAGGGCGTCCCGGTAGCCGCGGTACCGGGCGCGCCCGGCCGCGGTGTCCAGACGCCCGCAGATCACGGCCACGCGCCTCCGGCCGAGTGAGACCAGATACTCGGTCGCCTCGCGCGCTCCGCCGACGTTGTCCACGTCCACGTACCATCGAGGAGCCGAACCGACCGGGCGCCCGCCGAACACGACGGGCATCTGCGCCTCGTCGGCCATCCGGGTCAGCGGATCGTCCTCGCGCAGCGCCATCAGCATCACACCGTCCGCGCCCCTGGACCGCAGGAGCTCCTCGACCCGCTTGCGGCCCCGGTCGGAAGCGGCCAGGCACAGCATCAGATGCAGGTCCGCCTCGTCCAGGGCGGCCGACGCCCCTACGATCACCCGGGCGAAGAACGGATCGGCGAAGATCGACGGATCCTCTCCCGAGACGACCAGGGCGGCCGCTCCCGTCTGACGGGTGGCCAGCGCGCGGGCGGTCGGATTGGGTACGTAACCGAGTTGTCGCACGGCCCGTTCGACAGCCTCGCGCTTGGCGCGGCTGACGTGCGGGGCGTTGTTGAGGGCGCGGGAGGCCACCGAGCGGGAAACACCGGCGCGTTCGGCCACCTCGTCGAGCGTCGGATGCCGACGCGGCGCTGCTTCTGCCATGACTCGTGAGTCTTCCACAGGCGAGGAGCGCTCAAGGACCGTATGAGATGGGACCGCTTCCAGTTCAGTGGCCCACAGGACCCGAACCCCCTGTGAAAGTCGAACGCTGCGCTGACTATTGACAGCTCAATCACTCACCCACACGATTGGGACCGCTTCCAGTGGGAGCGCTCCCAAAGCGCACATCCTCTGAAATCGAGGTACTGTCTTGAGCCGCAGACTCCGCACCCTGATGGCAGCGCTCTGTGCTCTGCCGCTGGCATTCGCCGCCACACCCTCCGCCCACGCGGCCGACCCCACCACCATGACCAACGGGTTCTACGCGGACCCCGACTCGAGCGCGAGGCGGTGGGTGGCCGCCAACCCCGGCGACGGCCGGGCCGCCGCGATCGACGCCTCCATCGCCAACACACCGATGGCCCGCTGGTTCGGCTCCTGGAGCGGCACCATCGGCACCGCGACAGGTGCCTACGTCGGAGCGGCGGACTACCGGGACAAGCTGCCCATCCTCGTCGCCTACAACATCTACCACCGTGACTACTGCGGCGGGCACTCCGCCGGCGGAGCCGCCTCGCCGTCCGCCTACGCCGACTGGATCGCCCAGTTCGCCGGAGGCATCTCAACCCGCCCGGCCGTCGTCATCCTCGAACCGGACTCCCTCGGAGACTACGGTTGCATGACCCAGGCCCAGATCGACGAGCGCGAGGCCATGCTCACCGGTGCCCTCGCCGAGTTCAACCGCCAAGCCCCCAACACCTGGGTCTACATGGACGCCGGCAACCCGCGCTGGGCCGACGCGGCGACCATGGCCCGGCGCCTCCACGAAGCCGGCCTCCGACAGGCCCACGGCTTCTCGCTCAACGTCTCCAACTACATCACCACCGCCGAGAACACCGCCTACGGCAACGCCGTCAACAACGAACTGGCCGCCCGCTACGGCTACACCAAGCCGTTCGTCGTGGACACCAGCCGCAACGGCAACGGCTCCGACGGCCAGTGGTGCAACCCCTCCGGCCGCCGCATCGGCACGCCCACCCGGACGGGCGGAGGCGCCGAGATGCTCCTGTGGATCAAAACTCCGGGTGAGTCCGACGGCAACTGCGGTGTCGGAACCGGCTCCACGGCCGGCCAGTTCCTCCCCGAGGTCGCCTACAAGATGATCTACGGCTACTGATTGAGGACTCCCGCCGCCCGCACAGGCGACCAGCAGTCCGCCGGGGCGGCGGGCACTCCCCCGACCATCTCACCGGAGAGGGGCCGACGTGGCCCCCCATCACCCGGGCCGCCGCGTCGGTGACCGGTTTGACGCCTGTGGGCATCGTGAGGTTGAAGCGGCGAAGGCTCAGGTTCTCCGGGACCGGACGCTGAGGTCCTGGGCCGGGATCGTCAGGCTCAGTCGCTTGCGACGGGCCCCCGTCCGAGCATGCCGCCGCCGGGCGGCCCTGCCCATCCTTGACGTCATTCGCGTTGCGGATGGCTTCCATCCGCAACGTGGACAGGTCCTCCGCGTGTACGGGGCTCGCTCACCCCTGCGGCTCGTCGGCCATCCGCTTGCCGACCCGGGCGGCGGTCTCGCGCAGCCAGATGTGGGCCGCGTCGTGGGTGTGGACCGGGTGCCACCACATCGCCTCGCGCAGCGGCACCGCCTCGTAGGGCGGCTCCACCACACGCACGGCGGCGAGTGGGGCGAGGAGCCGGGCGAGGCGGGCCTGGACCAGGGCGATGCGCCGGGTTCCGGCCACCAGCAGCGGGATGATCTGGAAGCTGTCGACGGAGACCTCGACTCGGGGTTCGATGCCCAGCATGCCGAGCTGGCGGACGGCCGGGGCGTCGTAGGTGCGCTGGTAGGTGACCCAGGGCAGCCGGGCCAGGTCCTCCCTGGTCAGCCGGCCGTCGACGCTCGGGTGGTCGTCGGCGACGAGGAAGACCCATCGGTCCTGGTAGAGGTCGGTGGCGGGGAAGTCGCTGATGACGCCGTGCGGCATGAGCAGGCCGTCGGTGGTGCTCAGCAGGGTGTCCGTGGCGTCCACCACGGTGGTCGGCGTCTGGGCGAAGCGCAGCCGGATGCCGGGGGCCTCCTGGTGCACGACCCGGGCGAGTTCGGTGCCGAAGACGGCGACCGCGTAGTCGGACGCCACGAGCTTGAACTCACGGCTCTCCTTGGCCGGGTCGAAGTCCGCCTGGCTGGCGAAGAGCCGTTCCAGCAGGTCGTAGGCGGTGGACGCGCGGTCTAGGAGGACTTGTCCGAGGGCGGTGAGTTCGTAGTGGCCGCCGACCCGGGCCAGCAGGTCGTCGTCGAAGTGCTTGCGCAGGCGGGAGAGCGCCGCGCTCATCGCCGGCTGGCTGAGGCCGACGCGCTGTCCGGCGCGGGTGACGTTGCGCTCTTCGAGGAGGGCGCGCAGGGCGACGACGAGGTTGAGGTCCAGGCGACTGAGATTCACGGCGACTTTTCTCGTTGTCCGGCGATGACCTGCGGAAATTCGGCTCCTGGATGGCTGTCATCCATGGAATCTATTTCCCTGATTGCGGGTGGCGAGTCCAGATTAGTGCCATCGCCATCAGGAGGACATGCCCGTGAAACCTGAAGCCGCGTCCGCCCTCTTCGCCGGACCCTTCGCCCTCGCCACCCTCTCGGCCCTCGAAGGGGCCGCCTTCCCCGCTCTCGTCACCCCCGACGCCCAGGTGATCGACCTGCGAGACGCCCTGGACGACGTCGACTTGAGCGTGCGGGACCTCCTGAACGACTGGGAGGCGGTGCTGCCCCGGCTGACGGCCCTGGCCGGCGGCAGCGCGCCACGGCGCACGCCGCTGGCGGACTTCCGGGTGCATGCACCGGTCGAGCCGCGCCAGGTGTTCCAGTCCGGCGCCAACTACCGGCAGCACGTGATCGATCTGCACGTCGCCCATCGGGCCCCGGGCGACGACCGGCCGGAGGAGGAGCGGCGCGCGGAGGCCGCGGAGATCATGGACCGGCGGGCCGCCGAGGACCTGCCGTACGTGTTCATCGGCCTGCCGAGCGCGATCACCGGCCCCTACGACGACGTCGCGCTGCCCGCGTGGGCCGAGAAGCCCGACTGGGAACTGGAACTGGCCGCGGTGATCGGCCGCCCGGCCTACCAGGTGTCCGTCGAGGAAGCCCTGGACCACGTCGCGGGCTACACCATCGCCAACGACCTCACCGACCGGGCCACCGTCTTCCGCCGGGACATGCCGCAGATCGGCACCGACTGGCTGCGCAGCAAGAACGCCCCCGGGTTCACCCCGCTCGGACCCTGGATCGTGTCCACCGCGTCGATCGCGGACCCGGGCGACCTGCGTCTGACGCTGAAGCTCAACGGCGAGACCATGCAGGAGGAGTCGACCAAGGACATGATCTTCGACGTGGCCCGGATGGTCTCCCACGCCTCACAGACCGCCCGCCTCCTCCCCGGCGACCTGGTGCTCACCGGCTCCCCCGCCGGCAACGGCATGCACTGGGGCCGGCTGCTGCGCGACGGCGACGTCATGGACGCCTCCATCACAGGGCTCGGCGCCCAGCGCACCCGCTGCGTGGCGGAGGTGGCCCGGTGACGCTGGACCGCACCGATCCCGAGGGCTCGATCGCCCGGACCGCGAAGGCTTGCTCGAACTGGGGCCGCTGGGGAGCGGACGACGTGCTCGGCACGCTCAACTTCCTCGACGAGGCCAAGCGCCGCGAAGGTGCCGCACTGATCCGCCGGGGTGTCAGTTTCTCCCTCTCGCAGCGCTTCGACATCGACGGCCCGCAGAAGGGCTGGCGCCGCCGCACCAACCCGGTGCACACCATGCTGGACACCGGCACCGACGCGGCCCTCGGCAACCAGGGCCTGCCGCACGGGATCGGCGGCGCCGACGACGTCATAGCGATGCCGCTGCAGTGCTCCACCCAGTGGGACGGGCTCGGTCACATCTTCGACCACGGCAAGGCGTGGAACGGGCGCCCGGCGGAGCAGGTCGTCACCTCCGACGGTGACCTGGTCACCGGCATCGAGCACATGGCCCCGCACGTCGCCGGACGCGGTGTGCTCCTGGACGTCGGCCGGGTCGTCGGCGAGCGCGGGGAACTGCCGGACGGCTTCGCGATCACCGAGGAGCACCTGTCCGCGACCGCCGAGGCCCACGGTGTGCGGGTGGATCGCGGCGACATCGTCCTCGTCCGCACCGGCCAGCTCGCCCGGGTACGCCGCGACGGCTGGGGCGACTACGCCGGCGGGCCCGCGCCCGGCCTGTCGTTCACCACGGCCGGCTGGCTGCACGGCAGCGAGATCGCCGCGATCGCCACCGACACCTGGGGCTTCGAGGTCCGCCCGAACGAGTTCGAGCACGCCTTCCAGCCGCTGCACCAGGTCGCCATCCCCCACATCGGCCTGCTGATCGGCGAGATGTGGGACCTGGAGGCCTTGGCCGAGGACTGCGCGGCCGACGGGGCGTACGCGTTCTGGCTCACCGCCGCGCCCCTGCCCATCACCGGCGCGGTCGGCTCACCCGTCAACCCGATCGCCGTCAAGTAGCCCGGCCGAGCAAGGGAGTTCCTCATGAGTACGACCCGTAGGGTCCTGGTGATCGGCGGGGGTGCGGCGGGCAACGCCGTGACGGTCCTGCTGCGCCGCGCCGGCCTCACCGTGGACCTGGTCGAGGCCAAGGAGGACTGGAACGCCACCGCCGGCTCCGGTATCACCCTCCAGGGCAACGCCCTGCGCGTCCTGCGCGAACTGGGTGTCTGGGAACAGGTGGAGGCATCGGGCTTCGGCTTCGGCTCCGTCGGCATCACCGCCCCCGACGGCACCGTCCTGCACACCCAGGACGACCTGCGCACCGGCGGCGACGACCTGCCCGCCACCGTCGGCATGCAGCGCCCCCGGCTCCAGCAGATCCTCATCGACGCCGTGCGCGCCGGCGGCGCCACCGTCCGCCTCGGCACCACCCCCGAGATCCTCGGCCAGGACGCCGACGGCGTCTCCGTGCGCCTCTCCGACGGCACCGAGCACCGGTACGACCTCGTGGTCGCCGCCGACGGCCTCGGCTCCGCCACCCGCGCCGCGATCGGCATCACCGACAAGCCCGAACCGACCGGCATGGCCATCTGGCGCATCGCCGCCCCGCGTCCGGCGGGCGTCACCCGTACCGACCTCGCCTACGGCGGCCCGGCCTACATCGCCGGCTACTGCCCCACCAGCGAGACCACCCTGTACGCGTACGTCGTAGAGGCCAGCCGTGACCGCGCGTCGATCCCCCCGGAGTCGTACGCCGACGAAATGCGCCGCCTGTCCTCCTCCTACGGCGGCCACTGGCCAGAGATCACCGAGCACATCACCGACCCGGCGAAGGTCAACTACACCTGGTTCGACCGGCTGCTGGTCGAGGGCTCCTGGCACCGCGGCCGGGTGGTACTCGTCGGCGACGCCGCACACTGCTGCCCGCCCACCCTCGCCCAGGGCGCCGCGCTGTCCCTGGAAGACGCCTGGGTGCTCTCGCAGATGCTGACCGGTTCCGACGAGTGGGACGACCTCCTGTTCCAGGCGTACTACGAGCGGCGGATCGCCCGCGTCCGCCCGGTCGTGGAGGCGTCCGTGCGCATCGGACAGTGGCAGCTCGACGGGGTACGCGACGCGGACGTGCCCGGCCTGATGGGCCGCACCATGACCCTGCTCCGGGAGCTGCCGTGACCGCCGTGCCCACTCCAGCCGTGCCCACTCCAGCCGTGCACACACCCACCGTGGACGTGCACGCCCACGTCCTGCTGCCCGAGGTCGAGGCGCTCGTCGCCGGCCTGCCCGGCCACGCCGAGGCCAAGGAGCTGGACGCCCGCCGCAACGGCCCCGCCGCCCTCGCCGTCAGCGGCCCCATGGTGCGCGAGCGCGTCCCGAGGCTGACCGACCCCGCCGTGCGCCTGGCCTCGATGGACGCCCAGGGCGTGGACGTGCAACTGGTCAGCCCTTCCCCCTCGCACTACCACTACTGGGCCGACGAGGACACGGCCGAGAAGCTGTACCGGCTCGCCAACGAGGCGACGGCCGTGCACTGTTCGGCCGCCCCCGAGCGGCTGCGCGGACTCGGTCTGGCTCCGCTCCAGCACCCCGAACAGGCGGTCCGGGCCCTGGACCACGCCCTGGAGCAGGGACTGGCCGGGGTGGAGATCTCCAGCCACGCCCCCGGCCGGGAGCTGTCCGACCCGGCCTACGAACCCTTCTGGACCAGGGCCGGGGAAACCGGCGCGCTCGTCTTCCTGCACCCCTTCGGCTGCACGCTCGGCGAACGCCTGGACCGGTGGTACCTGTCCAACACGGTCGGTCAGCCCACCGAGAACGCCGTCGCGCTGTCCCACCTGATCTTCGCCGGGGTGCTGGACCGCCACCCGGGGCTGAGGCTGCTCGCCGCGCACGGCGGCGGCTACCTGCCCACCTACATCGGCCGCTCCGACCACGCCTGGTCGGCCCGCTCCGACGCGGGCGCCGGCTGCGCGCACCTGCCCAGCAGCTACCTCAGGCGGCTGTACTTCGACTCCCTCGTCCACGACCCGCACGTGCTGCGGGAGCTGATCCGGATCGCCGGCGCCGACCGGGTGCTCCTCGGTTCCGACTTCCCCTTCGACATGGGCACCGAGGACCCGGTGGGCGCCCTGCGCGCCGCGCGCCTCTCCGACACCGACTTCCACGCCGTCCGGGGCGGCAACGCCGCCGCCCTCCTCCGGAAGGACTGACACCATGAGCACCCGCCTTCTCACCCACCTGCGGCACGTCGACCTCGCCGTGCCCGACTACGACAAGCAGCTCGACTTCTACGCCGGCGTCTGGGGACTGACCAAGGTCGCCGAGGACTCCGGCCTCTCCTTCCTCGCCGCCGAGGGCTCCCCCGAGCAGTACGTCGTCCGGCTCCGCAAGGCCGACGAGAAGCGCCTCGACCTCGTCTCCTACGGCGCAACGTCCGCAGCCGACGTCGACACTCTCGCCGAGCGACTGCTCGCGGGCGGTGTGCAGCTGATCTCCCGGCCGGGCACGGTCGACACCCCCGGCGGCGGCTACGGATTCCGGTTCTTCGACGTCGACGGCCGCACCATCGAGGTCTCCGCCGACGTCGGGGTCAGGCGGCACCGCAAGATCGAGGAGAAGGAAGCCGTCCCGGTCAAACTCTCCCACGTCGTCCTCAACTCCCCCGACCTGAACCGCACCCGCGAGTGGTACGAACGCCACCTCGGCTTCGCCCTCTCCGACACGCTCAGCTCACCGCACATGGGCGAGGTCATGCACTTCATGCGGATCAGCAACCAGCACCACTCCATGGCCATTGCCCAGGGCCCGCACACCGCGCTCCACCACATCTCCTTCGAGATGCGCGGCATCGACGAGTACATGCGCGGCTCCGGGCGCGTCATGCGAGCGGGCTTCAGGAAGATCTGGGGCCCGGGCCGGCACATGGCCGGCGACAACACCTTCACCTACTTCCTCGACCCGCACGGCAACACCGTCGAGTACACCACCGAGCTGGAGAACCTGGACGAGGACACCTGGCACCCCCACGTCTACGACTTCTCCCAGCCCGAGGTCACCGACCAGTGGGGCACCGCCAACCCCATGAACGAACTCGTCGCCAAGGAGTCCTTCAACGACCCCGACCGCGGCGTCTTCGTCGCCCCGCCGGTCTGATCCGCTCCCCGTACGCGGGGGACGCGGCGGCGGCGTCCACGCCCCTCGCGCATGTGCTCGACGACAGTGGCGGGCAGGCCGTCCACACCGACATCGCCGGGGTGGGAGAGATCGCCACCGCCGCGGGGGCGCGCCGCGTAGTCCTCAGCCACCTCGCGCCGGCCGACCCTACCCGGTTCCCCGACCGCGAGTGGGCCGCCGCGGCCCGCGCCTCCGCCCGGGGAGGCCGCCTGGCGGGGCCGCCTCACCGTAGGCCACGACCTCATGCGCATCCCCGTCGACCGACCCCCTCCCCCAGGAGCCGCACCATGCGTTTCGCCGCCTACGAACACCGCCACCGCCACCGCGTCGCCGTCGTGGAGGACGACGGCACCCTCTACCCCCTGCCCGGCGTCACCTCGCTCACCGACCTCCTCGCCGAGGCCGACGGCCTGCCCGGACTGCTCGCCGCCGGCCGAGCCGCCCTGGGGGTGGCACCCGGCCCCCACGTCCGTGAGGTGCGGCTGCTGCCGCCGCTGACGCCGGCGTCGGTACGGGACTTCGTCACCTTCGAGGAGCACGTCGAAGGCGTACGCCGCTCCCTCGACGGTGCGGACGGTGTCCCCGAACAGTGGTACGCGGCCCCGACGTTCTACTTCACCAACCCGCACGCGATCCACGGGCATCGCGACGACATCCCGGTGCCGCCCGGCTCGGCCGTACTGGACTTCGAGCTGGAGGTGGGCGCGGTGATCGGGCTGGAGGGCCGCGACCTCACCCCCGAGCAGGCCCGCGACCACATCGTCGGCTACACCGTGTTCAACGACTGGTCCGCCCGCGACCTCCAGGGCGCCGAGATGAAGGTCGGCCTCGGCCCCTGCAAGGGCAAGGACACCGCCACCACCCTCGGCCCGTACCTCGTCACGGCCGACGAACTGGAGCCGTACCGGGACGCCGACGGCTTCCTGCGCCTGGCGCTGACCGCGGAGATAAATGGCGAGAAGGTCGGCGAGGACCTGCTGTCCAACATGAGCTGGACCTTCGAGGAGATGACCGCCTACGCCACCCGCGGCACCCGCGTCGTGCCCGGCGACGTCCTCGGCTCGGGCACCTGCGGCAACGGCGGCTGCCTCGCCGAACTCTGGGGACGGCGCGGCGAGCAGACGCCGCCGCCCCTGAAGCCCGGCGACACCGTCACCCTCGACGTCGAGGGCCTCGGCACCCTCACCAACACCGTCGTCCCCGGCATCGACCCCGTCCCCCTGCCCGCGGGCCGACGCCGCTCCCGGGAGCGGCCGTGACCGACCTGCTTCCCAAGAGGCTGCTCGGCAAGGTCGTCGTCGTCACCGGCGCCGCCCGCGGACAGGGCGCCGCCGAGGCCGAGGCTCTCACCCGCTCGTTCATCTCCATCGGCGCCAGCAGCCGCTGCCGACACACCACCCAGTGGCGGCGAGCCAGCGGGGCCGTGATGAAGCCTTCGTCGTCCGGGGAGGTGCGATCGCGTGATGAACAACCGGCACCGGAGGAGCAGCCGGGCGACCTCTCCGCCGATGTGCTTCCAAGCGTACGTACGACCCACCCTCTCAAATCGGGGTGAAGGTTGCGTCACGGGCCCTGGATCAGACCGGTATGTCGGGTTCGAAGGTGACTGCGGAGGCCAGAGTGGGCCGGCGCACACCCGCTCGGTGTAGACACAGCGTTGCCGCCCCAATACAGTCCGTGCCGGGGCCTGCCAGTGCAGGTAAAGGGGGGTAAAGCGTGTGCTGCGGCGGCATTCCGCACCATCTCGCACTTTGGCGGACTTCTCGGTTCGCGATCGTGGGAAGTCGACCACCGGCCCGGTAGGGCCGCTGGGTTCGGCCCAGAGGATCTCCCCCGCGACGCGGGAGGCGCTGCACGGGAACCTTGCCGCGGCTTCGCCATGACCTCATCGCATCTGTGCCGCGCAACGCGGCGGCTGCGGTGCCCCTCTCCTTCGCCCGCGACATCTCCAGACGGAAGGACCGGCCGGCATGGGTTTATCCGAAGCCGACATCGCGAAACTCGGGGACACTCCGATCACGATCCAGTCGGCGCACTACGCGAACGTGTATCTGCGCATGGACGGGACCGGCGTGACCGCCCCCAGCGATCCCGGCGGCGGCAAGGTCAACTGCCAGTACGGCACCGGCGCCTGGACGAGCTTCAGGATTCGGCCGCAGGCCGACGGTTCGCACGCTTTCGAGTCGGCTGCCTTTCCCGGCGTGTTCCTGCGCATGGACGGCACCGGCGTCCCCACCGACATGAGCTCCGGGGGGACCGTCAACTGCCAGTCCTTCATCGGCCCCTACGAGAAGTTCCGTGCGCGCGCCCGGAGCGACGGTTCCTTCTCCTTCGAGTCGGCGGCCTTCCCGAACATCTTTCTGCGCATGGTGACCGGCAGCGGGGTCACCACCGCCAGCGGTCCCGGCGGAACGGTGAACTGCCAGTACAACGCGAACGGCGGCGGTGACGAGAGGTTCTTCCTCGACAAGGCATAGCTTGCTCCCTTCCGGCCTCGTGGCTCCACAGAGGCCGGAAGAGGACTGCCGCAGCGGCGTGGCCCACGGTGCCGCGCATGCGCGACGCGCTGCCCGCCCCGGGAGGGCTGGTCGAACTCGCGTGACCGTCCGGACCGGTCCGGAGGTCACGGTCGGGGCGAACCCATGGCGGCGCGGTGCGACGTACGGAGTGATGCCAGAGCTCCGCCGTCCTGGGACGACCATCCCTCGGTGGTGGAGTCGCGCGACCGCGCGACCGCCGGTTGCCGGGTCCTTCGGACCCGCCGTCGGCGTGCGGACTGATGAGGGGGGAAGTCCTTTGCCTTCTGCACCTGCCCGCTCACGACGGCCCTTGTCCCACGTGGGGCGCCGTCTGATCGCCCTTGCCACGGGTGGCGCCCTGGCACTCACGGGGGTGGTGGCGCTGGGCGCGACCGCGCCCGCGCACGCCGCGGCCGGCCCGCTCGCCTACGTGGCCAATATCGGCGGCAACACCGTCTCGGTGATCGACACGGGCACCAACACCGTCACCGCCAGTGTCACGGTCGGCAGCAGTCCCGCCAATGTGGCCGTCTCTCCCGCCGGCACCCAGGCGTACGTCACCAATCTGGGCAGCGACACCGTCTCGGTGCTCGACACCGCGACCAACGCGGTGACAGCGACCGTTCCCGTCGGCAGCAGCCCGCTCACGGTGGCGCTGACCCCGTCCGGAGCGCGCGCGTACGTCACGAACAACGGCACGAACACGGTCTCGGTCATCGACACCGCGACCACGGCGGTCAGCGCCACCGTCACGGTCGGAAGCGGCCCGAACGGGGTGGCGGTCAACCCCTCGGGCACCACCGCGTACGTCACGAACAACTACGCGGACACGGTCTCCGTCATCGGCACCGCGACCGACACGGTCACCGCGACCATTCCGGTCGGCAGCGCCCCCTCGGGCGTGGCCGTCAGCCCTACCGGAGCCTTCGCCTACGTCACGAACAACGGCACGAACACGGTCTCCGTCATCGACACCGCCACCAACACCGTCAGCGCCACCATTCCGGTCGGGACGGCTCCCAACGGCGTGTCGTTCGACGCGGCCGGCGCGCGGGCCTACATCGCCGACTACGGCAGCTCCACCGTCTCCGTCGTCGACACCGCGACCGGCACCGTCACCGCGACCGTGCCGGTCGGCAAGAACCCGGCCCAGGCCAGAATCAACCCGTCCGGCACAGCCGTCTACACCACCAATCAGTCCGGCAACACCGTTTCGGTGATCGACACCGCCACCAATACCGTCACCTCGACGATCACCGGTTTCACCGGCCCCTACGGCATGACCTTCAAGCCCGCGCCGCCGACCTCGGACATCGACGTCGACCTCGCCGCCCGGCCGCACCTGGGCATTCTGGTGCCGTACCTCGGCTACACCCTCACCGAACGCAACACCGGTCCCGGCGCCCTCACCTCGGCGACCCTCACCGCCACGCTTCCCGCCGGCGCCTCGGCCACCGACCTCGCCGCCGGATGCACCTCCGCGAACACCACGGTGACCTGCACCTACGGACCCGTCCCCGCCGGCACGAGCGTGAGCAAGACCTTCCGAGTCCCGCTGAACCTGCTGACACTCGGCCCGGTCACCGTCACCGGCGTGCGAACCGCCTCCGCGCCCGTCGATCCCAACCCGGCCAACGACAGCGCGGCCGTCACCTGCACCGCCCTGTCCATCGTCCTCGTCAGCTGCCCCTGACAAAGGGGTCGGGAACGCGAGTGGCGTGTGGTGCCCTCGGGGCGTGCGCACTGGGCAAAAACAATCAAAGTGCATCGAAGTCAGTCCTTATCGGAAATTTCCTGTCGAGAGTGCTTATTTCGCGGCCTCGCTAGGTAGATTCCTGATCAGTTCGCGTCACCAAGTGCCGTACCTGGCAACGAAGTTGTATTCACTGGAGCGCGGACGTGTCCTCACGGGCACCCCGCGGGACCGAAGGGGAGGGTCTCCATGCCTGACATCGACCTCGGCGCAGCGGATGACTGGGAGGACGGTGACTTCCACGGCCGCGTGAAGCTGACGCAGAGCAAGGGCCAGTCGAACCCGGCGAAGAAGGACGTGGTCGTCGGGTCGCCGGTGAGCATCGAGTTGTTGGTGAACACCAACCTGTCCAGCAGCCAGGAAGCCGACAAGATCTACTTCACGGCCCACCACGGCAGCACGAAGAAGGTCATCGCCGTGATCGACTCCGACGGCCACATGTCCATCGCCGGCAAGGTCTTCCCCAATCAGGGATACCTGACCTGACGGGAGGCCGCCCCAGCCGGTCTCCGCCTCTCCGGTGCGGCAGCCGGACCGGAGAGGCGGTACCAGGAGGCGGTACCAGGGCCCGCGCACGGTGCGTACGCCTTGCGGGTGATGACGCCGTTCACCCGGCCACGATCTTGTTTCCACCAGAGTGCGGCGGTTCCTCAGGGGCTTCCGCGAACCGTAAGGGGAGGATCTCCATGCCCGACATCGACCTCGGCGTGGCATCGGATGTGAAGACCGGCGACTACAACGGCCGCGTCAAGCTGACGCAGAGCCGGGTCTACCCGGACTCGGAGAAGAAGGACGTGCTCATCAGCGGCCCGGAGAGCATCGAGCTGTCGGTGAACACGAACCACTCCAGCAGCCAGGAAGCCGACAAGTTCTTCTTCACCACCCACCACGGCAGCCAAGAGCGGATCCTCGCGGTGCTGGACTCGTCCGGCAACCTGCGCCTCGCCGGCCGGCTGATCACAGAGCAGAAGAACCTGACCTACTAGGACGCGGTCCCACCGCTCCTGCGCGCCCGAAGCGGGTGCGCCCCCACCGGATGGTGACGCCGCTCATCCGGCCACGACCTTGCTTCATCAGAGCGGCGGTTTCCCTGGGGGACCGCCGCGGACCACAGGGGGGAACTCCATGCCCGACATCGACCTCGGCTCAGCCACGGACGAGAACTGGGAAGGCGACGGCAACGGTCGCGTCAAGCTGCGGCAGAACCATCTCTACTGGGCGAAGAAAGACGTCCTCATCAGCAGCCCGCAGAGCATCGAGCTGTCGATCAACACCAACCTCGAAGTGGACCACGTGAAGAACAAGTTCTACTTCACGACCTACCACGGCACCGACAAGAAGATCGTCGCGATCCTGGACTCGCAGGGAAACCTCTACCTCGCCGGCAACGTCTCCCAGGAGAACTGGGGCGACATGTCGCACGACTGAGTCCAGGCGGAAGGGGGTCGCCGCCCGGCCGGCCGGGCGGCGACCCCCGGCGTTTCACTCACCGCCTTGGGCGGCGATGACCTCGTCGCCGACGCGGATGCCGGTGGGCACTCACCGCTGCAGGGATCGGCATGGACGGTGGGACACGGAAGGCATGACGTCCGGAACGGCACACGGCACACGGCACACCCGGTCGGATGGGTTTCCGACATCCTTCCCCCATGGCTGGACGGCGGGCGTGTCGAGGGGGCTTAGGGTGAGCGGACGGCTCGACGGATGTGCCCTAGGCGGGTGGTGGCGGGATGCAGTGGCAGAGGTTCGCTCAACAGATGGCTGTACTGGCCCGGGATCTGCTGGAGAAGGAGACGGTCCAGGAGACGCTGGACGCGATCTCGGCTGCCGCGGTGGATCTGGTCGAGGGCTGTGACGCGGCCGGGATCCTGGCGGTCCGCAAGGGCAAGGCGATCACCCTGTCCTCGTGCGGGGACATGGTGGAAACCTCCGACCGTATCCAGGGCGAGCTGGGCGAGGGCCCGTGTTACGACCTGGCCCGCCACAAGGACGGCGAGCGCACCTACCGGATCGAGGACATGACCCGGCCCCGGCCGGACTGGCCGGCCTACGCCAAGGCCGCCCGCGAGCTGGGTATCGGCAGCATGACCGGCATCCTCCTCTACACCGACGACGAAGACTTCGGCGCCCTCAACCTCTACGCCCGCCGCCCCGGCACCTTCACCGAGGACATCGAGACCGCCGGCTGGATGCTCGCCTCCCACGCAGCCGTCGCCCTGGCCAGCGCCCGCACCATCGACCAGCTCGAAAACGCCATGGAGACCCGCCACGCCATCGGCGAAGCCATGGGCATCCTCATGGAACGCCACCGCATGAGCGAAGACGACGCCTTCAACGTGCTGCGCCGCCTCTCCCAGCACCACAACATCAAGCTGCGCGACGTGGCGCAGACGTTCCGCGCCGAGCACGACCGCCGCTGACCGGAAAGGTGCACGCCGGGCGGCGGCCGTGCCGGGGCGGCGTCTGCGCGCCGTGCCGGGTGAGGGTGCGGTTGCGGTTGCGGTTGCCGACCTCTATCCCGAGGTTCCGTCGGGTGTTCGGTCCACCTGGACCCGCTCGGGGCGCGGAGAGGTGCGGCGCTGGTGGAGGGTCAGCTCCGCCGTGATCTGCTTGCCCTCGTCGGTGCGCTGGACGGTGAGGCGCCTGCTGAGGGCCCTGACGATCTCCAGGCCGTGACCTCCTGGGCGGCGCGGATCGACCGGCCGGGGCTGGGGCATGGCGGAAGAGGTGTCCCGGACGGTGATCCGCACCGTGCGGCCGTGGTCGGCCACCTGGAGGTCCAGGCGGCCCGGTCCGGGGGCGTGCCGTGCGGCGTTTGTGACCAGTTCGCTGACCACGAGCCGGACGTCGTCGGCAATACGGGGCGGTACCGGCCCCTGGTGGGTGTGCCGCAGGGCGGACAGCAGTGCGTCGGCTTCGGCCCGTGCCCGGGCGGCCGGGGGCGGAGAGCCGCTCCAGGCCAGGTGCCGACGCAGAGGGTTGTCCGGTCCCTGCCCCTCCGCCTGCTTCATAAGCGGTTGAGACATGAAGATCGTCACTCTCGGTCGTAGCGTTTTGTGCGCTTGGTTCCCTCTTGAGGGGACGGGCAGCGACTACCCGCCCCGGTGCGTGTTATGGATACCGGTCCAAACGGGCACCCGCGGAGCAGCGGTCGCACCGCACCGGTTCGGGAGAGGGCGACCCGGATCAAGTGCGGGGTCGGAGCCTGTCGTCGAGCACGGAACCGACGTCGGGGCAGTGCTTGCGGATGGTGTCGAGGAAGGCGCACAGCACCGGGGAGTGGTCACGGGCCGCGAAGGACAGGACGAGATCGGGCAGGGGGGTGTGCGGGGTCACTTCGCAGAACAGCACGCCCGGACGCGGAACCGCCCTCATGCGGGACGGTCCCAGGCCGACGCCCACACCCGAGGCGGCGAGGCCGATGATCGTGTGCACGTCCCTCGCGACGGTCGCGCCGCCGAGAGCCGCCGAGTCGGTGCCCAGCAGGGTGCGCAGTCCACCGACGACGGCGGGCTCGTCCTCGCCGGCCGACACGATCAGCCGCTGTCGCCGCAACTGATCGGCATCTACCGACTGTTGCCCCGCGTAGGGGTGCGTCGTACTCACCACAGCGATCACGTGGTCGCGTCCGACCGGGACGGACACGAGATGCTCGGCTCCGGCGCCCCCTGGCGCGCCGAGGGTGAGGGCCACGTCCAACTCCCCGGCGACCAGGGCCGGGCCACTGCGGCTGGTCGCCATTTCGTGCAGTTCCAGTCTCACGTCGGGCCGTTCACGGCCGAACCTGCTCAGGACACCGGGCAGCGGGTCGAGCAGCGCCGAGGCGATGAAACCGAGGCGCAGACGTCCCGTCTCGCCGCGCGCGGCCCGGCCCGCGTCGACCGTGGCCGCCGCGATCTCGTCGAGCGCCCGGCGCGCCCGTGCGAGGAACGCTTCGCCCGCGGCGGTCGGGAACACCCCCTGCGGTGTGCGGTCGAACAGCCGGGTCCCGACCTCGCGCTCCAGGTCGGCGATCTGCTTGGACAACGGGGGCTGTGCGATACCCAGCGCGCCGGCTGCCCGGCCGAAGTGCCGGTGCTCGGCGAGAGCCACCGCGTACCGCAGGTGTCGCGCTTCCATGCCCCGCCCTGGCTCCCGTCGGGTGACTGGCTATACCTCAAAGATATCGGTGTGCCACTTGCCGGATCTATCCATGGATGAAGCTGAGACTCCTGTCTGGAATGGAGGCATGAGGAACGCATTTCCGACCGGCACCGTCTTTGTCTTCGTGCACGATGCCTGGCACGGCTCCGGACAGTGGGCGGCGACACAGCGCGCGCTGGCCGCGCTGGGCGCCGCGAGCGTGGCCGTGGACCTGCCGGGGCACGGCTTCGACGCACCCCTGCCCACCGGGTACCTGCTGCCCGGCCAGCCGGGCCTGCTGACCGAGCGGTCGCAGCTCGCCGCCCTGACGATGGACGACTGCGCCGAGGCGGTACTGAGCGTCCTGCACCAGGTGCGTCACCATCGCACTGTCGTGCTCGTCGCGCACAGCGCGGGCGGCGGGCCCGCGTCCCTGGCCGCGGAGCGGGCACCCGAGCTCGTGGACCGGATCGTCTACCTGTCCGCTTTCGTGCCGGGCGGACGTCCGCGGTTCTTCGACTATCTGGGCTCACCCGAGAACGCCACCGCGCTGGGCCAGAACCTGAACCTCGGCGACCCCGGGGCCCTGGGCGCCGTACGCATCAATCCCCTCTCACCGGATCCCGTCTACCTCCGCGAACTGCGGGAGACCCACTACCACGACACCCCTCCGGACCGCTTCGACCGGTGGCGGTCCGCGCTCAGCCCTGACCTGCCCCTGGCGATCCCGACGGCTCCGATCACCCTGACCGCGGCACGGTGGGGACGGATTCCCCGAACGTTCCTGCGCTGCTCCGAGGACCGGGCGCTCGCACCGGCCGCACAGGACCTGATGATCGCGGAAGCCGACCGGGGCTTCCCCGGCCATCCGTTCACCGTGCGCACCCTGCCCGGCGGCCACAGCCCGTTCGCCGCCCGCCCGGGCGAGCTCGCCGCGGCCCTCGCCTCGTCCGGGCCGGGTCCACGGCAATTCGGCACGAGCTGACCACTG
This sequence comes from Streptomyces sp. BK208, assembly GCF_004364245.1. GTDB lineage: Bacteria > Actinomycetota > Actinomycetes > Streptomycetales > Streptomycetaceae > Streptomyces. Next base: position 44,954 of record NZ_SOAV01000003.1, read on the forward strand.
CTGTGCGCCGCGAGACGTGAGCCCTGGTTCGCGGGGGCCGGCCGTGGAGCCTGCGGAGTGCGGTGCGGTGTCGGGCGCGCGGGGTTCACACGGGGTCGCCTCCTTCGCTCCGTTCACGCCGTCGCACACCCTTGTCCGCCGGACGGTACCGCAGCAACCTGGTCCGAAGAGGTCCGGCGCGGTATCGCGCCCCGTCCCCTTGCCCGAGGCACGCGACCGCCGCGCCCCTGCACGACGTTCACCCGCTCGGAGAGGAACCCCCCATGTCTCATCGCTTACGCGTGCGGAGCCTGCCCCGGACGGCGACGGTGCTGACCGCGCTCTGCCTGCTGTTCGGCACCCTGCTGGCGGCGTCTCCGGTACACGCCTCCGTCCGGCAGGCCGATGGTCTGCTGGACCTCACCTGCACTCCCCCCAGCAGCGCGGTCGCCAGTTACAGTCCGCCGCTGAGCAACACGCCGCAGACCTCCCGTTCCACGGTCTCCTACCAACTGGGGCCCTGTGTGTCGCTGTCGCGGCCGGACGTCACGTCCGGGACGTCCGTCGTCGTCAATCCGCCGCGGCAACGCAGCTGCCTCGACCTGCTGGCCGGCGGCAGCATGACGCTGGTCGTCACCTGGAACACCGGCGAGACCAGCACCGTGTCCGCGAACTTCAACACCACCGTGGTGGGCGCGCTGTTGCAGGTGGTCATCACCGGCACCGTCACGTCGGGGCTGTTCCAGGGCGACGCCGTGGTGCTGAACCAGACCGGCCCCGCCACCCAGGTTCTGCAATGCACCCTGGGCCTGGGCACGGTCTCCAGCATCTACAGCACCGTGCTCCTGGAGATCACTTCGCTGTGACGCCGCGCTCGCCACGCGCCACCCGGGCCGGGTCCGCGGGACACGCCGGTCCGGGTCCGCGTTCCCGTCCCCTGGGGGGCGGCCCGTCCGGTCGCGCCGCTCCTGCTCTGCCCCAGCCGCGTGACCGCTGCCCGGTGCCGTCGCACGGACGGCGGAACCTCCGCGCGGCGGGCCGCCCGGTCCCGCAGGATCCTCGAAACGCCGAGGGTGAGGTCCTGCGGGCTTCCCGGACCGACGACGACCAGCCCTCGGCCAGACGCGTGAGGACCCTCGCATGACCGACTTCACCGCCCCCTGTGACGTTCCGGCCACCGACCGGGACGCCGTCCTGCGCATCCTGCGGACGACCCGCTCCGTACGCCGCCGCCTCGACACCGACCGTCCCGTCGACCTCCGTCTCGTGCACGCGGCACTCGAAGTGGCCCTGCAGGCTCCCAACGGCTCGAACGAGCAGCCCTGGCACTGGATCGTCGTGACCGACCCACGCCGCCGTACCGCGCTGGCCCGCTGCTACCGCGAGGCCGCCCGGCCCTATCTCGCGGCTATGACACAGCGGGTGGAGGACGGCACCGTCGGCCGCGGCGTACTGAACGCGTCCCTGCGGCTGACCGAAATACTCGACCGGGTACCGGTGATGATCGTGCCCTGCCTCACGTCCACGCCCGCCGACCACGTCGGTCTCTTCCGCCGGCTCGGTTACCCGCCGTCCGCCGAACACGCCGCCCTCTCCGTCTACTACGGGTCCGTCTGGCCCGCCGTCTGGAGCCTCATGCTCGCCCTCCGGGCCCACTCCCTGGCGAGCGCGGTCACCGCCCTGCACCTCACCCGGCCGGACGATGCCAATGGGATCCTCGACCTGCCGGAAGGCGTCACCCAGGCCGCCCTGCTCGCCGTCGCACACCCCACCGGGGAATCGTTCCGCCCCGCTCCCCGCCGCGCCCTCGACACCGTCCTCCACCACGACACCTGGTGATCCCGGCACAGGAAAGGACCACGGGATGGTCGACCAGCAGAACCAGCGCCCGCCTCAGACTCCACTGAACGTCGGTGTGGACGGACCGCTCGCCGCCGCCCGCCGCACCGTCCTTCGGGAGATCGAGGCACTGCTCACCCGTGCCCGCGAGGACCAGGCACAAGAACTCATGCAGGCGGTGTACGAGGCCCCGAGGATCATGGTGCTGGGGGCGGGCCGCTCCAAACTCGCCGTCGACGCCTTCGCCATGCGCCTGATGCATCTCGGGCTGACCGCCCACGTCGCCACCGACGTCACCTGCCCGGCCGTCACCGAGGGCGATCTGCTGGTGGCGTGCAGCGGGTCGGGGCACACCCCCACGGTGGTGCAGCGCGCCGAAGCGGCCAAGGAGGCCGGTGCCCGGATAGCCGTCGTGACCGCCGACCTCGAGTCGCCGCTGGCCGGACTGGCGGACCTTCACGTCCATCTCGCCGAGTACAGCGAGGACTTCGAACCCGACGCCTCCACGCAGTTCGTGGGCACCCTGTTCGAGCAAGGGGCGCTGGTCTTCTTCGACTGCCTGATCCTCGCCCTCCAGCGCACACACCACGTCGACCCGGCCGAGATGTACGCCCGGCACACCAACCTCGAGTGAGGACCGCCCGCAGCCGGCCCCCGCACCGGACATCCGATCCCGAAACGCAGGAAGGCGGCCCGCGATGTCGCGACGTTCCGCGCCCATCAGCCTCACCAGTACCAAGGCCCGGCTCGGCCTGACCCGTACGCGGGACTGGATCGAGAGCCTGCTGCTGCCGAACGCCGAGCGCCTGACCGATGTCTCCTTCTTCGCCTGCCTGCCCCATCCCCTGCTGCTTCCGGCCGGGCAGTGGCTGCTCGGCAGCGGCGTCGGCGTCGGCGCCCAGGACGTGGCGGCGGACACCGAGGAAGTGACGGGCGCGGTGAGCGCCTCCCTGCTGGCCGAGGTCGGCTGCTCCCACGTCATGGTCGGGCACGCCGAACGACGCGGCGCCTTCGGCGAGACCGACCGACTCGTCGCCCGCAAGGCCGCCGCCGCGAGCGGGGCCGGTCTCACCCCGGTGGTGTGCGTCGGTGAGACCGAACAGCTCCCCGCATCCGACGCGGCGGAACTGGCCTCCGCCCAGGCACGCTCGGTCGTGGCCGCCGTCCCGCAGGACCGGCCCCTGCTCTTCCTGTACGAGCCGGGGTGGGCCATCGGCGGCGACGAGGCCGCCGACCCGGTGCACGCCGGCCACGTACTGCGCGCGCTGCGGGACGCCACCGCGGGGCACCGCGTCCGCTTCGTCTACGGAGGGGCGGTCGTGCCCGGCGTCTACACCCGTCTGCGCGCCGAAGCGGACTGGGACGGCGTGGCCCTGGGCCGCGTCGCCCAGGACCCGCTGCTCCTGACCGAGGCCCTGGACGAACTGGCCGGCCCCGGGTGAGACTCCGTGAACACCGCGACGCCGGGTCCTCCGGTCGTGGGCCGGTTCGGCGATGCGTTCGGGTGTGCCCAGCGGGTCGTCGGCGCCCGGCGGCGAGGATGCCGGGGAAGGGCGGCCGCGCGCGTTCCTTCCCGTTCGCGGATGCCGACGTGCTACGCGTCCCGGGGTGCGGCGAGCAGAAGCATGACGTCGTCGATGGGCTGTTGCATGTCGACGGACCGGTCGGTGAGCCACTGGAGCTGGATACCGTCGGCGAGCGCGACGAGGATCGCGGCGAGCCGTTCGGGGGGCAGATCCGAGCGCACCGCGCCTTCGTCCATGCGACGCCGCAGGAAGTCGGTCACATGGGGGCGGATCTCGGCGTAGCGCTCTGCGAACAGGCCGTGCGCGGGGTGGGTGGGGTCGCCGGCGGCGGCGGCCATCGAGACGAACAGTTCCACCAGGCCGGGTGTGTCCGCGCCTTCCTGGATGATGGAGCGGTAGGTCTCCGCACCTTTGAACTCGGCGTGCCGGGCGCGGGCCGAGGCGTCCCGGGCGCGGAGGACCTGCGTGAGGAGGTCCTCCTTGGAGTTGAAGTAGTGCATCAGCCCGGGCAGGCTCAGATTGCAGCGGGCCGCCACCTTGCGCAGGGAGGTGCCGCGGTAGCCCTCCTGCGCGAAGACCTCCAGGGCTACCTGGAGGATCTCTTCCCGCTTTGCCTCGCCCTTTTCGTACGGGCCACGTCGCGCCATGGCGGTCAGACTAGCGTGCGAACGAGTGGGTTCCCGTCCGCTGCGGTCGGGCCGGCGGGCAGGTAACCCTCGCGTGCCAGGGCGCCGAGCCAGTGGGCCGACGGCTTGGGGGTGCGGGCGAAGGTGTGCGGGTCGACGGCGATGAGGCCGAAGGTGGGCCGGTAGCTGCCCCACTCGTAGTTGTCCAGGGCGCTCCAGTGCAGGTAGCCGCGGACGTCGGCGCCGTCCCGCATCGCGGCGGCCAGGCCGGCCAGGGCCTGTTCGGTGTAGTCGATGCGGCGTCGGTCGTCGCCGGTGGCGATGCCGTTCTCGGTGACCAGGATGGGCACGTGCTCCCCGACGACCCGGCGGGTGTGCCGGACGGCCTCGCCGAGGGCCTCGGGGTAGTACTCCCAGCCGGTCAGGGTGGTCTCGGCTCCGTCCGGCACGGGCAGGGGGCCGTCCGCTCCGAGGCGGTGCCGGGTGTACGCCTGCACGCCGATCCAGTCGTCGTCGCGGGCGGCGTGCAGGAAGACGTCCTCGCGGGGCAGGCGGTGGGCGGCGACCGCGTCCTCGGCTCCGGGTTCGGGCTGGTAGACCTGGTTGGCGACGGTCCAGCCGACCAGGTAGCGGGAGTTGGCCTCCCTGAGGGCGCCGGCCGCGGCGCGGTGGGCTCCGACGAGGGCGTGTGTGACCTGCTCGTCGGGCACGACGGCGGCGGGGTCGAAGGCGACTGCGCCCGTACCGCCACCGGCGCGGGACGCCTGGCGGCGCATGGCGTGGACGAGGGCCAGCATGTTGGGTTCGTTGATCGTGGCGACGTAGCGCACCTCGTCACCGAGGATCTCGGCCGCGGCTCGCGCGTAGGCGGTGAAACGCTCCGCGGCGTCCTCGGCGAGCCAGCCGCCGCGCTCGCTGAACCAGCGGGGCGAGGTGAAGTGATGCAGTGTGACCACCGGTTCGAGGCCGCGTTCTCGCGCACCGAGGACCATGGCCCGGTAGTGGGCGATCGCGGCGCGGGACAGGCGGCCCTCCTCCGGTTCGACGCGGGCCCACTCGACGCTGAACCGGTAGGCCCCGAAGCCGAGTTCCCTGAGCAGATCCATGTCCTCGGGCCAGCGATGGAAGCTGTCGGCCGCGTCTCCACTGCGCTCGGGCAGCACGCTGCCCGGCGTGTTCTCCAGGGCCCACAGATCGCTGGAGATGTTGTTGCCCTCGGTCTGGTGCGCGGAGGTGGAGGCCCCCATCAGGAAGCCGTCCGCCAGGGGGTACCGGGCGGCAGATCGCACTGCCATGGCTGGGACTCCATTTCCTGCGGGTCGACGACCGTGGACCACACCCGCAAAAAGCGTTCACTGATCGGTTTTCGTGTTAGCGTACAGGTGTTTCCAGGGCCGGATGAAGAGACTTCGTGGGGGAGTCGCCGCGCCGGCCCCGGAGGCCCGTCGCCCAGGAGTCCCGTGCCGAACCTGACCCCGGCGCCCGGGCTCCTGGGCGCCCGGCCGACGCGGAGGTACGCGATGCATGCCGTCTTCCCTGCTCCAGCCGACCACGTCGTCCACGGCGGGCCCTCGGACCTGCCGGCCGCCGGACCGTGGAGGCTGTCCTCGGCCGATCCGGCTCTGGCCGAGGTCGAACGCACCGTCCGTGCCCTGCTCGAACCGCATCTGGGCAGACGGCTCCTGCCCGTCGGCAGTGCTTCGCCGGGTGCGGAGATCCGTCTGGAACTGGACGCGTCCGTGCCGGCTGGCCGGCGTACGCGCGGTGTGGCTCCCGACGGCGGGCCCGGCCCGGCAGACGAGGTGTACGCCGTGAGCGTGCGGGAGGAGAGGGTCCTGTGCCGGGGCCGGACACCCGCGGGTGTCTTCCGCGCGGCGACCACGGCTCTGCAGCTGATCGGCCTGGCGGAGCCGGACGAGACCCTGGCGCCGCAGGAGTTCACCGACGCTCCGCACTACGCGTGGCGTGGCCTGCTCCTCGATACGGCGCGCCGCTTCATTCCCGTCCCGGAGATGCACCGGCTGATCGACCTCGCCGCCCTGTACAAGATCAACGTGCTGCATCTGCACCTGACGGACAACGAGGGCTGGCGGATCGAGATCCCCTCGCTGCCCGCGCTGACCGCGGGTTCGGCCGACGGCGGTCTCTACACGGTGGACGAGTACCGCGCGCTGCAGGAGTACGCCGCCTCGCGGCACATCGTCGTGGTCCCCGAGATCGATCTGCCGGGTCACTGCGCCGCGCTGCGGGCCGCGCTGCCCGGCCTGCCTCCCGCGCCGGCCCCACCGGGTCTCGCCGGCCGCTTCCCGTACACGCCCCCGCTCGATCTGGCCGATCCCGGTACGCGCGAGCTGGTGCGCACGATCCTCGCCGACGTGTGCGCCCTGACGGACGGCCCCTTCGTGCACATCGGCGGCGACGAGGCGCTCGGCATCACCGAGCAGGGATTCGCCACCGCCCTGAACGAGGTGCGCACGATGGTGCGGGAGCTGGGCAAGCGCCCCGTGGCCTGGCAGGAGTCCTCGCGCGCCGGCATCGGACCGCAGGACATCGCCCAGTTCTGGGTGGACCCCGGGATGATGGACCTGCCCGGCACCGAGGAGGAGCTGGCCCGGCGTCCCGACCTGGTGGGAGCCGGCTTCACCGGTGAGTTCGTGGCCGCCCTGAAGCGCTTCTTCGCGCCCTCCGCCGAGGACGCGCGGCGTGTGCTGGACGGCGGCGGGATGCTGCTGCTGTCCCCGCAGTCCCATCTCTATCTCGACCGGCGGTACGCGCAGGAGGTCGCTCCGCCCGAGCGGGCCGAACAGGCCGCCGGTCTTGGTTTTCCCAGTTACCGGCCGCGCAGTGTGGAGTACATCGCCGGATGGGACCCGCGGTCGCACGCCCTGCCCGAGGAGCGGATCGCGGGCGTGGAGGCGACGCTGTTCAGTGAGAACCTGCGGGACTTCGAGGAGCTGACCACCCTGCTGCTGCCGCGCCTGGCGTCGGTGGCCTCGACCGCCTGGAGCGGCGGCCCGCAGCCGTGGCGGGAACACCGTCGGGCCCTGGGGCGGCACAGCAGGTTGTGGCGGGACCGCGGTCTGGCGTTCTTCCCGGCCACGGACGTCGACTGGTCGTAGAGAGGAACGGGGCCTCGGACCGGACATCCGGTCCGAGGCCCGCGCACCCCCGTCCACGCGTGTGTCCACGCGGTCACCGGCCGGTTCAGGAACGGGCGGGAGCGTAGTTGTAGACCGACGGGACGGCCATGCCCGACTGCGGCTGGGCCTTGACGTCGGGGCCGGTGACGAGCTGGTACCGCATGCGGTAGAAGGGCACGAACCAGCCCTCGTCGACCAGGTGCTCGTTGAGGGCGCGTGCGGCGTCGGCGGCCTGGGCCTCACTGCCGCCCCGGATCCTCGGCAGCAGGCTCTTCACGGTCTTGTCGCTGGTGGCGAACATGTTGAAGGTGCCGGGGACGACGAGGTCCTGGGTGGTCACCCAGTCGATCGGGGACTGGCCGATGTTCATGACCATCGCCGAGTAGGCGCGCTCGCGGTAGATCTTCTGCACGGCGCTCGCACCGTCCAGCGCCTCCCAGTCGACCTTGACCCCGATCGCCTTGAGGTCGGAGGTCAGTGAGGTGGCGAGTGCGTCGTTGACGATGGCGGTCACGCGCGGCAGCTTCAGCGTGAAGCCGTCCGGGTAGCCGCCCTGGGCTAGCAGCTTCCTCGCCTTCGCGGGGTCGTGGGCGTAGGCGGAGTCGAGGCTCTTGTCGTACGCCTTGGTCTCGGGGCCGAAGACCTGGTCGGTGAGTTCGCCGCGGCCCTGGCGCAGCTGCTCGAGCATGGTCTTGCGGTCGATGGCCAGGTTGAGGGCCTGTCGCACCTCGGGTTCGGCGAGTGCGGGCGTGTGCACGCCGCCGCGGTCGAAGAGCAGCAGGGCCTGGAAGTCGAAGGTGTAGTCCGCCTTCTTGAGGCGCGTGTCGGAGGCGACGGCGCTCTGCTGGCCGGCGTCCTGCAGCACGGCACTGTCGATCTGCCCGGTCTTCAGGCCGTTGACGACGGCCGTCTCGTTGTCGAAGACACTGATGGTCAGGGACTTGAAGGGCGGCTTGTCGCCCCAGTAGCCGTCCTTGCGCTCGTAGACGTACTTGTTGCCGATGGCGGTCTTGGCCGGGTCCAGGCGGTAGGGACCGGTCCCGACCGGCTTGGTCGTGAGGGATCCGTCGGCGAGCTTGGCCGGGCTCGCCATCAGGCCGGCCGCGTCGCTGAGCGAGAACAGCAGCGCCGGGTCGGGTGCGGACAGCACCAGGGTCAGGTGCGTGGCGTCTTCGACGTCGACGTTCTTCAGAGCGGCGAGCGTCTTGGCCGCACCGCCACCGCCCTTCTGGAAGTGCTCCAGGTTCGCCTTGACGGCCTTCGCATCGAAGGCGGCGCCGTCACTGAACTTCACACCCTCGCGCAGGGTGAGGTCGAGACGGGTGCGGGTGGTGTCGTAGCTCCACCTCGTCGCGAGCATCGGCGTGAAGGCGCCCTCCGGGGTCCGCTTGACCAGGGTGTCGTAGACCGCCTGGAAATAGGGAAGGGCGCTGCCGATGGCGTCCTTGGGGTCCAGGCTCTGGGCGGCGGTGAGCGTCGCGATGTCGAGCGCGGCAGGTGTCGCGGTCGTGGCTCCGGCGCCTCCCCCGCCACAGCCCGCGAGAACCAATGACGCGGCAACCGCGGTGGCCGCGGCAGCACCGGTGCGTGCCGAAATCCTCATGTCGTCACTCCGTCGGGAGGGGCCGGGAACACGTCACCGGCGGCAGATGTGGCCCGAAGGCACGTGGAAACAGGACCCTTTGACGCGGAGTCCCCCACCAACAAAAACCGTAAGCTGATCGGTTTTCGGAGTCAATGGCTGAACCGGGCACGGCCGGGCCGTGATGAGCCGGGGTGCGGCCTCGTCCCCGCACCGCCACCCCACCGGCCGGTCAGGGGGAGGGCGTGCGGGCGGCGCGCTCGCACAGGTCGTCCAGTTGCGCGAGCGGTACGGGGCTCTGCGGGAACTCGGCGATGACCTCCAGCGGCATGCCGGCCAGGAAGCGGCGCAGCACCGGATCGGTCAGAGCCCCCGTCGCCCCGTCCGTCTGCCGGCCGCGGCCCCGGGCGAACGCCTCCAGCAGCAGGGGGCCGCCGACGGGGTGGGCCAGCCATTCGCCGAGCGTGCTGCGTCCGGTCAGGCGGGCGGCGGAGACGTCGCCGTCCACGGTCAGGGGCACCGAACAGCGGATGTCGCGGGACGAGGCGCCCGCTGCCACGGTGTAGACGCCGCCTTCGACGAACCAGCTCGCCTCACGCTCGCTGTAGCAGGCGAGGTCGTCGCGGTCGAACGTGACGGTCACCTCTTGGGACCGGCCGGGCTCCAGGTCGACCTGCGCGAAGCCACGCAGTTCGTACGGCGGGCGGGCCACATGGGAGTCGTCCGGTCCGCCCACGTAGATCTGCACCGTCTCGCGGCCGCTGCGGCGGCCGGTGTTGGTGACGGTCAGGCGCACCTCGATCACGCCCTCCGGCGTCCGGGCCACCGCGAGGTCACCGTAGGCGAAGGTGGTGTAGGTCAGACCGTGGCCGAAGGGGAACGCGACGTCGTTGCCGCGGCGGTCGTGGCCGCGGTAGCCGACGAACACGCCCTCGCCGTAGCGCACATGGCCTGCCTCGCCGGGAAAGGACAGATGACAGGGCGCGTCCTCCAGGCGGAGCGGGATGGTCTCGGCGAGCCGCCCCGAGGGGGCGGCGTGGCCGTACAGGACCCGGGCGAGCGCGGTGCCGCCGCCCTGGCCGAGGAGCCAGCCCTCCACCAGGGCGGGAACGCGCTCGTGCCAGGGGGCCGTGCGCACCACGCCTCCGTTGGACAGGACGACCGCGGTGCGCGGGTTGGCTTCGGTGACCCGCTCCAGCAGGGTGAGCTGTGCGGCGGGCAGGTCGAGGTGGTCCCGGTCGAAGCCCTCGGACTCGTCCTGTGCGGGCAGCCCTAGGAAGAGCACCACGGTGTCGCTCGCGGCCGCCGACCGTACCGCCTGTTCGAGCAGTTCCTCGTCCGGTGTCCCGTCGAGCCGGTAGCCGGGGGCGTACTCCACGGCGGCGCCGGCCGTCTTCCGCAAGGCGTCCAGCGGTGTGTCCAGCCGGGTGGGGGTGACCTGGGAGCTCCCGGCTCCCTGGCAGCGCGGGGTGCGGGCGAGTTCCCCGATCACCGCGAGGGAGCCGGCGCCCGGGTCGAGGGGCAGCAGGTCCTGCTCGTTCTTGAGCAGGACGATGCACTGCTCGGCCGCCCGGCGGGCGAGGGCGTGGTGCTCCTCGTGGTCGACCGGACCCGACCCCGCGGGCACGCCGGTGGCGGCACGGTGGGCGAACAGGGCCAGCCGCTCGACGGCCGCGTCCAGATCCTCCACGGCGAGTTCACCGCTCTCCACGGCCCGGACGACTTCGGCATCGGTGCGGCCACGGGTGGACGGCATCTGGAGATCCAGGCCCGCGGACAGGGCGGCGACGCGGTCGCGGACCGCGCCCCAGTCGGACATGACGATGCCGTCGAAGCCCCATTCGCGGCGCAGGATGTCGGTGAGCAGGCGCCGGTTCTCGCTGAGCGGGGTGCCGTTGAGGGCGTTGTAGGCGGACATGACCGACCACGGACGCTCCCGGCGGACGATCCGTTCGAAGGCCCGCAGGTAGATCTCCCGCAGCGGCCGCTCGTCGATGTCGGCGCTCACCCGCATCCGGTCGGTCTCCTGGTTGTTGGCCGCGAAGTGCTTCAGCGCGGCACCGACGCCGGAGCGCTGCAGGCCTCGGACCATGGCTCCGCCGAGTTCGGCGGTGAGCAGCGGGTCCTCGGAGAAGTACTCGAAGTTGCGGCCGCACAGCGGGGATCGCTTGATGTTGATCCCGGGGCCCAGCACCACGTGGACGCCGTTGTCGCGGGCTTCCGCGGCGATGGCCGCCGCGACCTCTTCGGCCAGCGCCGCGTTCCAGCTGCTGCCCAGCGCCACGGCCGGCGGGAAGCAGGTGGCCGGGACCGCGCTGCGCAGGTCGAGCTGGCCTCCGTCGCCGGCTTCCCCGGGCAGGCGCAGTCCGTGCGGTCCGTCCGACATGGAGACGGCGGGCACCGGGCCGACCGCCTCGGTGACGAAGTCGCCGGCGCCGCTGGTCAGCGACGCCTTCTCGGTGAGCGTCAGCGCGTCGGCCGTCGGGTGGGAGGGGGAGGTGTGCTGGGTCATGGCGGGGCCCCGGTCGTCTGGTCGAGCGGCACCTTGCCACCCGGTAAAAACCATATATTGATCGGTTTTTGAAGTCGAGACACCCGTCTCGTCCACCGACGGCCTCCCGCCCGGGCCCGCACGGCCGTGTCCGAACCGTTGACGCCGGAAACCGATCGTCTTACGGTTTTCGCGCTCGGCCGGTTCCTCGGGCGGGACTGGCGCTCCGGGCTTCAACTCACGAAGAGAGGTACAGCGATGACGCTGCGCCCTGCCTTGCTCCACTCCCTCGGTGCGGGCCCCTTCCGCCGCGGCCGCACGCTCCTGGTCGCGTGCTGTGCCGGTCTCGCCCTGTCCGCCGCCGCGCCCGCCAGCGCGGGAGCGAACACCGGTCCCTACGCCGCACTCGGGGACTCGTTCAGCTCCGGTCTGGGTATTCCCACCCAGACGGACACCGCCTGCGGGCGCTCGGACCACAACTACCCGGCCCTGCTGGCCGCGGCCATCGGCACGGCGTCCGTCACGGACGTGACCTGCGCCGGGGCCGCCACGCAGCACATCACCGGAGCGCAGGGCGACATCGCCCCGCAGATCGACGCGGTGCGTGCGGACACGGCCGTGGTCACCCTCGGCATCGGCGGCAACGATCTCGACCTGGCCGGCACGATCAAGCGGTGCGTGCTGCTGGCCTACCTCAGCCCCAACGGTGCGCCGTGCAAGACCAGTTACTCGCTGGGGGGAACCGACGAGATCGGCTCGCGCATCAACGCGACCGCACCGAAGGTCGCCGCCGACCTGCAGGCGATCCGCGCCAAGGCGCCACACGCGAGGATCCTCCTGGTCGGATACCCCTCCCTGGTCCCTGACGACGGGTCCGCCTGCCGCAGCACCGTCCCGCTGGCCACCGGCGACTTTCCCTGGCTGCGGGACAAGACCCGGCAGCTCAACGGTGTGCTGGCCCAACAGGCCACCGCCAACGGCGCCACGTTCGTGGACACGTACACCCCGTCGGTGGGCCACGACGCCTGCAAGCCAGCGGAGGTGCGCTGGATCGAGCCCACCGACACCGCGGCCGCAGCCGGTTTCCATCCCAACGCCGCCGCTCACCGGAGTACCGCTGCCAAGATCGCCGGGCTGCTGGGCGGTTAGTCCCCGCCACCGCGACCTTCCCGGGCGGTTCCGGCCGGCCTCAGGCCGAAGCCGCCCAGGAAGTCCCACACCCGCTGCTCCATGGGCGCCGCGTCCGGCTCCAGCAGCCACTGGATCTGCATGCCGTCCATCATGGCCAGCAACTGCTGGGCCACGGTGCGCGGATCGGCCGGCTGCTGCGGCGGCGACTGCGCGAAGAGCTCGGCCAGCAGGTCGGCGATCTGCTCACGCAGCAGCCGGTAGCGGCGGACGAAATAGTCACGGGCCGGGTGATCCGGGTCGGAGGCCTCGGCCGACAACTTCGCGTACAGGGCGACCAGGCCGCGGGTACGGGAGTTGCGGTCGACGAAGCCGACCAGCCGCCGCAGCCGCTCCTGAGGGGACGCCGCGTCGGCCGGACCGGCCGCGTCCCCGTCGAGCAGCCCAGGAAACAGGTGGCCGGCGTCCTGCCGGTCGCGGCACCACAGCACCTCCAGGAGCAGTTGCTCCTTCCCGGGGAAGTGGTGCAGCAGCCCGGCATGGGTCATGCCGGCGTGGGCGGCGATCTCGCGCAGGGAGACCGGGTGGTAGCCGGAGCGGGCGAACAGTTCGGTCGCCGCGTCAAGGATCCGCGCCCGGGTGCGCTCGCCCTTCGTGCGGGGTTCCTGGCTCACGGGAGCGGTCTCCTTGGGTGCCGGACGGACCTTGGTGCGCTGGAATCTACCAGGCGGTAGAAAACAGCCGAGAAAACCTACCAACTGGTTGGTCACGGGGGTATGGTGACCGCCAGTCCCGCTCCTGCCCAGCCCGGGACCACCTCTTTCGTGCCGGCACCGGGCTCTCCCACGAGCCCGCGGCCAGTGCCGCTCACACCGGCCCCGACGGGCCGCCGGTCATGGAACCGAGACTCATGCTGACCTTCATCGCACGCAGAATCGGGGCTGGAGCAGTGCTCCTCCTCGTCATCTCCCTGCTGACCCATCTCCTGCTGTCGATCCCCGACACCGACATCGGCCGCCAGATCCTGGGCCCCGGCGCCCCACAGGCCGACGTCGACGCCCGCAACAGCGCCCTCGGACTCGACCAGCCCGTCCTCACCCAGTACTGGCAGTGGCTCACGCACGCGGTGCGCGGCGACTTCGGCACGTCCTGGTTCTCCAGCGAGGACGTCTCGCTGGCCGTCGGCAACCGACTGCCCGTCACCCTCAGCCTGATGCTCGGGGTCACCCTGGTGACCGCGCTGGTCTCCTTCCTCCTGGGCGTGTGGGCGGGCGTGCGCCGCGGCGTCGTCGACCGGATCGTGCAGATCCTGGGCGTGGCCGGCTACGCACTGCCGGGCTTCCTCGTCACGCTGGTCCTGGTCCTGGTCTTCGCCGTCCGGTTGGGCTGGTTCCCCGCCATCGGCTACACCCCGTTCACCGAGTCGCCCACCGGCTGGCTGTCCACCGTGACCCTGCCCATCGCCTCGCTGTCGGTGGCCTCCGTCGCCGGTGTCTCCCAGCAGGTGCGCGGCGCGGTCATCGACGTACTGCGTCAGGACTACGTGCGCACCCTGCGCGCCCGCGGCCTCTCCTCCCGGCGCATCGTCCTCAAACACGTCCTGCGCAACGCCGCCGCGCCCGGCCTGTCCGTCCTGGGCATGCAGTTCGTCGGACTCCTCGGCGGCGCCGTCCTGGTCGAACAGATCTTCGGTCTGCCCGGACTGGGCAGCATGACCGTCACCTACACCACCCGCGGCGACATCCCCGTGATCATGGCCCTGGTCATGCTCACCGTCGTCGGCGTCGTCCTGGTCAACCTCGCCGTCGACGTCCTGATCGGCTGGCTCAACCCGAAGGCGCGGACCGCATGAGCGACACCCCGATCCCCACCGTGCCCGACGCGGCGCCGGCCCCGCCGCCCCGGAACACACTGGGCCGCCTGATACGCAACCCGCTCGCGGCCCTCTCGCTGCTGATCCTCGCCGTGCTGATCGTCGCTTCGCTGTGCGCCCCGCTGCTGGCACCGCACGGTCCCGCCGACGCGAGCCTCGCCGACGCCTTCGCCCACCCGGGCGGAAGCCATCCGCTCGGCGCCGACTCCGCAGGCCGCGACATCCTCTCCCGCCTCATGTACGGCGGCCGCAACACCCTCGGCGGCGCGGTCATCGCCCTCGGCCTCGCCCTGCTCCTCGGCGTGCCCGCCGGTCTGTACGCCGGCTATCGCGGCGGCTGGTTCGACGCCGCCGCCGGCTGGACCGTCGACCTGATCATGGCCCTGCCCGCGATGGTCGTCCTGCTCGCGTCCCGCGCGATCCTCGGCCCCGACGTGTGGGTCCTCATGGTCGTCCTCGGTGTGCTGGCCGCACCGAGCTTCTACCGGCTCGTGCGCGGCATCGTCGCGGACGTCCGCGGCGAACTGTACGTCGACGCCGCCCGCGTCTCCGGCCTGTCCGACCCGCGCATCGTCGCCCGGCACGTACTCGTCGTCGTGCGCGGACCCATCATCATCCAGACCGCCCTGGTCGCCGGCGTGGCCATCGCGTTGCAGGCGGGGCTCGAGTTCCTCGGCATCGGCAGCGGACTCACCGCCACCTGGGGCTCCATGCTGAACGAGGCGTTCCAGAACATCCAGCGCGCACCTCTGCTCATGCTGTGGCCCGGTCTCGCCCTCGGCCTGACCAACGCGGCGCTCGTCCTGCTGGCCGCCGCCTTGCGCGACACGCTCGAAGAGCGTTCACCGCACCGGCGCCGTCCCCGCCGCTCCCCGGGCGCCACCACGACCGCGGTGCCCACGGACCACACCGGCAGCGGCAGCGACAGCGACAGCGACAGCGACAGCGACGAGGAACGGGCGGACCTCCTGTCCGTACGCGGGCTGAGAGTGACCTACACGCTGGCGGACGGCTCCGACCGGGAAGTCGTCCACGGCGTCGACCTCGACGTACGGCCGGGCGAAATCGTCGGTCTCGTCGGCGAGTCGGGCTCCGGGAAGACCCAGACCGCCTTCTCGATCCTGGGGCTCCTCCCCGAAGGCGGCCGCCTCAGCGCCGGCAGCATCCACCTCGCGGGCCAGGAGGTGGCCGGCCTGCCCGAACGCGCCCACCGCACCCTGCGCGGCACCACGGTCGCCTACGTCCCTCAGGAACCGATGAGCAACCTGGACCCCGCGTTCACCGTGGGAAGCCAGCTCACCGAACCCATGCGCCGGATCCTCGGCCTGTCCCGCAAGCAGGCCGCCGACCGCGCCGTCGAGCTGCTGCGCCAGGTCGGGATCCCCTCTCCCGAAGACGTGCTGCGGCGCTACCCGCACGAGATCTCCGGTGGCATGGCCCAGCGCGTCCTCATCGCCGGGGCCATCTCCTGCGATCCGCGGCTCCTGGTCGCCGACGAACCCACCACCGCCCTCGACGTCCGCGTCCAGGCCGAGATCCTCGACCTGCTGCGCCGTCTGCGCGACGAGCGCGGACTCGGTGTCCTGCTCGTCACCCACAACCTCGGCGTCGTCGCCGACCTGTGCGACCGCGTCGCGGTGATGAACCAGGGCCGCCTCGTCGAAACCGGCACGACCCGTCAGGTGCTGCACCACTCCCAGGACCCCTGCACCCGGGGTCTCCTCGCCGCCGTCCTCGACTCGGCCCCGCCCCGGGAGCCCTGGCGGCCCCGCCCCACAAGGAGCGTCCACACATGACCACCGACCTCGATCCTCTGCTCACCGTGGAGCGACTGCGGGTGTCCTTCCCCGGCAAGGGGTGGCGCGCCCCGCGCACCGAAGTGCTCAAGGGCGTCGACCTGCACATCCGCGCCGGCGAAACCCTCGGTCTGGTCGGCGAGTCCGGCTCCGGCAAGACCACCATCGGCCGCGCCGTCCTGGGGCTGGTCCCGGTCGACTCCGGCGGCATCACCTTCGACGGCCGGCCCATCGAGCACGCCGGCCGCGCCGAGCGCCGTGCCCTCAGCCGTGAGATCCAGGTCGTCTTCCAGGACCCCTACTCCTCCCTGAACCCCTCCCGCACCGTCGGCGACACCCTGTGCGAACCCCTCCTGGCCCAGGGCATGAAGGGCAGCCGCGCGCGCGACCGCGTCGTCGGCCTCCTCGATCAGGTACGCCTGCCCAAGGACACCGCCGCCCGCCTGCCGCGCGAGTTCTCCGGCGGACAGCGGCAACGCGTCGCCATAGCCCGGGCCCTCGCCCTCGGCCCCCGCCTCGTCGTCTGCGACGAACCCGTCTCCGCCCTCGACCTGACGACCCAGGCCACCGTCCTCGACCTGCTCCTCGACATCCAGCAACAGACCGGTGTGTCCTACCTCTTCGTCTCCCACGACCTGTCCGTCGTCCGCCGTATGAGCCACCGGGTCGCCGTCATCCACCACGGTGACATCGTGGAGACGGGAGACGCGGCCACCGTCACCACCCGGCCCCGGCACCCATACACCAAGACCCTGCTCCTCTCCGCGCCCGTCGCCGACGTCGACGAACAACGCCGGCGGCGCGAGCAGCGCACCTCGCTCACCCGCGTCGCGGCGGGCTGATCGTGTACAGGTCGAGGATGTCCGGAATGGGTACGACGCCCGGCCCACCGGCGTGCACCCAGCCGGCGATGTCCTCGGTGGCGTCCGGGTCGTTGACCAGGCCCAGCCAGACGGGCCGGGCGCCGGCGGCCCGGCCCTCGGACGAGGGCTGGACGACGATGACGTTGGCCTGCTCGCAGACGTCCAGGCAGCCGGAGACCCGCACCGGCACCTGAGCGCGCAGGCGTGCCGTCTGAGCCGCGTGGTCGACGCCGGTCACCTTGGGGGTGCCGCAGCAGCAGTCGCGGCAGACGGTGACGCGGCACGGCACGGAGCCGGCCGCCGTCTCGGTCCGGGCGTCGTCGGTGGTGGGTCCGGTCGGCGTTGCGGGCATGCGGTGCCGTCCCTCTCTCCGGGGAGATCCGCCCCGGTGGTCCGTCGAGGAGGCGACCGCGTGAGTCTCCTGGCTCTCGGGTCGATGCCCGCCCCGGCCTTCCCACCCGCTGCCGGGCAGTGGCCTGTCGGGACGCGCTCGCCGATCACAGTGGCGGGACCGCGCCGGATTCGCACCGGCTTCCTCGTCCGCCGTCGCCCTGTCGCCGCCATCCTCCCATCCGGGCAGGCCGTGCCGCGTACCCGGTTCCGGCCGTCGCCCCGGCTCCCGGGGTGGCGGCGCCCGCGCGGGGGGGGCAGGTTCAGCCAGGCTCAACCTGCCCTTGCGGATGGGGCGTTGTTCGCGGCTCAGGATGCCGGCGTGGGGACCTCCCCGTTCCGCCGTCCTTCGAAGGAGATCCTGTCCGGTATGCGCTGGAGCGTGCTGCTCGCCGCCGCCGACTGCCGGCGACCGCGAGTGTCACGCTGACCCTGCGCCGCGCGGGAGACTCCGGTCGCGCGCCGCCCCCGTCAGGCCCGGCGCCGGGGCAGTCGTACCACCTGCACGAAGAAGTCGTCGATCTGGCGGACGGCGGCGATGAACTGGTCCAGGTCGACGGGCTTGGTGACGTAGGCGTTCGCGTGCAGCCGGTAGCTGCGCAGGATGTCCTCCTCGGCGGACGAGGTGGTGAGCACGACCACGGGGATGTCGCTCAGGCCGTCGTCGGACTTGATCTGCTCCAGCACCTGGCGCCCGTCGTACTTGGGCAGGTTGAGGTCGAGCAGGATGAGATCGGGACGCGGGGCCTCGCTGTGCCGGCCGCGCCGGTAGAGGAAGTCGAGGGCCTCCTCGCCGTCCCGCACGACGTGCAGGGTGTTGCCGATCTTGTTGTCCTCGAACGCCTCGCGGGTCATCAGTTCGTCGCCCGGGTCGTCCTCCACGAGGAGTACGTCGATGGGGGTCGCGTCGTAGGTCGTCATGCCAGGGTCTTTTCCTCGGTGTGGGAGCCGGCGCCGTCGGCGGTGTCGCCGCCGGAGGGCAGGGTGAAACAGATGCGGGTGCCAACGGTGTGACCGGTGTCGATCCCGATGTGACCGCCGTGGTGTTCGACGATCTTCTTGCACAGGGCCAGTCCGATGCCGGTGCCCCCGTAGGCGTCCCGGCCGTGCAGCCGCTGGAAGATGACGAAGACCTTCTCCGCGAACTCCTCGGGGATGCCGATGCCGTTGTCGGTGACGCACAGCCGCCAGGTGCCGGGGCTGTCCGCGTCCTCCTCGCAGGTGATCCGGACCTCCGGGGTGCGGTCGGGGTGACGGAACTTGACGGCGTTGCCGACCAGGTTCTGCCAGACCATGCCCAGCAGCAGCGGGTCGCCGACGACCCGGGGGAGCCGCTCGGGGCGTTCGATGAGCGCGCCGGTCTCCGTGATCGCGGTGTCCAGGTTGGCCAGGGCCTTGGTGAGGACCTGGTCGAGGTCGACTTCCACCCGGGCGTCGTTGAGGCGTCCGACCCGGGAGAAGGTGAGCAGGTCGTTGATGAGGACCTGCATGCGCTTGGCGCCGTCGACGGCGAAGTCGATGTACTGCCGGCCCCGGTCGTCGAGCTTGTCGCTGTACCGCTTCTCCAGCAGCTGGCAGAAGGAGGCCACCTTGCGCAGCGGCTCCTGCAGGTCGTGCGAGGCGACGTACGCGAACTGCTCCAGTTCGGCGTTGGAACGGCGCAGTTCCACCGCCTGCGCGTCCAGGTCCTCGGTCTGCCGGGTGAGGACGTCCTGCTGGCGGCGGGATGCCTCGAGTTCGGCGACGATCCGCTGCCGCATGCCCTCGACGGCTCCCGCCACCGCCGCGAGGTCGGCGGGGCCCTCGCCGGTGATCACGTGGTCGAAGTCACCGCCGCTCACCCGGCGGGAGGAATCGCTGAGGGCCTGGAGCGGGCGGGCCACCAGCACCCGGATCAGGAGGGCGAGGACCACCCCGGCCAGGAGGAACGCCGCCACCATGGCGCCGAGGATCAGGTTGCGGTCGGTGCGGGCCTGGGCCAGGTCCTCCTTGCCGTCGGCCACGGCCGCGGAGAGGTCGGCGTTCTGGGTCGCCCAGACGCTGCGGATCCGGTCGAAGACCTTCTTCCCCTGCTCCGCGGTGGCCCGGACCGAGCCACGGGGCTCGCCGGAGGTCACGCCGGCCACCAGCGGTTCGGCGTAGGTGCGACGCCAGTCGGCCGCCTGGCGCTCCACCGCCTCCAGGTCCGCGAGCAGCCGCGGCTGGTCCCCGATCAGCTCACGCAGCCGCGCGGCGGCACGCGCCTCGTCCTCCTTGCCCTGCGTGTAGGGGGCGAGGAACTGCCGGTCGGCGGCGATGGCGTAGCCCCGCGCACCGGTCTCCTGGTTGACCAGCGCGGCCTGGAGCCGGTACGTCTCGGTCTGCGCCGGCTGGAGGCGCTCGGCCAGCCGGTCGGTGACGTCCGACGTCTGCTCCAGCACCTGGGCGCCCACGACACTGCCACCGATGACCATGAGCATCACCAGTCCCAGGACGACCTGGAACCAGCCCTGCACCGTCAGCCGCCGCCCCGTGGACCGGCCGCCCGTCTTCTCACTCACCCTGTTCTCCGACACCGTTCTCGTTCGCCCGTCTCATTTCCAGCTCAGGTGCAGCACGGCCACGTCGTCGGCGAGACCGCCCTGGCTCTCCGCGAGCGACTCGGTCCGCTCGATCAGCTCGTCGACGAAGGCGTCCGGGGGCAGCGCGGCCACCTCCCGCGCTATCCGCAGCAGTCCCTCCTCGCCCAGCCGTTCCCTGCCGCGGCCGACGTGGCCCTCGAAGAGCCCGTCGGTGAACAGCACCAGGGCCGCGTCCGCCGGTATCTCCAGCTCCCGCACCGGCCAGCGCGCCAGGTCGGGCACGACGCCGAGCGCGGGGCCGCCGTCGACCTCCACCCATTCCACGCGGCCGCCGGTGCGCAGCAGCAGTCCGGGGTGGCCGGCGCGGATCATCCGCACGTGCGGTTCCCCCGGTTCCCGGGTGAGGCTCGTGAGCGTGGCGAAGACCTGCGGGCCGCCGCGCTCGGCCACCAGGATCTCCTCCAGCCTGGCTATCTGCTCGGTGCCGGTGACGCCGCTGAGCACCAGGGTTCGCCAGGCGATGCGCAGGGCGACTCCGAGGGCCGCCTCGTCGGGCCCGTGTCCGGAGACGTCGCCGATGAGCGCGTGCACGGCGCCGTCGGTGCTCTGCACGATGTCGTAGAGGTCGCCGCCGAGCAGGGCGTGGGCACGGCCGGGCCGGTAACGCGTCACGACCTCCACCGCGCCGTCGTTCACCAGGGGGCGGGGCAGCAGGCCGCGCTCGAGCCGCGCGTTCTCCTGGGCCTGCATCTGGCTCGCCTGCAGGGCCACGGCTGCCTGCTCGGCCTGCTTGCGCTGGATCGCGTAGCGCACCGCCCGCCCGAAGAGCTCGGGCTCGACGCGCCCCTTGACCAGGTAGTCCTGGGCTCCGGCGGCCACCGCCGCCAGCCCGGTCTCCTCCTCCGCGAGGCCGGTGAGCACGACCACGGCGACCTGCTCGGCGTGCGCCCGGATTCCGGACACGGCCTCCAGGCCCTGCGTGTCGGGCAGGTTCAGGTCCAGCAGGACGCAGTCCGGCATCTCGGCCGCGAGCGCCTCGCGCGCCTCGGCCATCGAGCGGACCCAGCGCAGGCCCATCGTCAGTGTGCTGTCGGCGACGAGCTCCTCGACCAGCAGGGCGTCGCCCGGATCGTCCTCCACCAGGAGCACGGAGGGTTCCCACCACTGCGAGGGTGCTCCCGGGTCGTCACTCCCGATGGGCGCGGGCGCTCTCATGGCCCATGACTGTGACACCGACACAATGCTCCCGTCCGTCTCCCCGTCCGTACGTCACAGAGGCTCCTGCTGCCGAAGAGCACCTGCGGAGAGCTTACCTGGCTCATTCGTCCATATGTTCCCGTCGGGTCACAACGGGCCCGCCGGGTCACGCAGTCCGTTCGGGGACGGCCGGGAGGATCTTCTCGGTGATGTCGAGGAGGGCGGCGTCGTCCGGGAGGGCGCCGGTCTCGCTCCACACGGTGATCTCGTAGTAGCCGCCGCGGTCCTTCGCGCCGAGGGCCACGGACAGGGTTCTGGCCAGGGGACCCTGTTCGACGGGTCCGCCGGATCCGCCGCCGCCGAGATCGATCTCGAGCCGCATGGTGTGGTCCGAGAAGATGACCGCGGACCGGCCGAGGACCTCGAGCTTCTTGACGTCCGTCTCCTCTCCGAACTCCATCAGTTTCACGTACTGGGCGATCGAGAGGTCGTTGTAGGTGGCCGAGACGTTGACGGTGTAGGTGTCGAACTCGACCTCCGCTTCCGGCCGGGCGACCTTGCCGTCGGTCAGGGGAGCGGTGTCGCTGGAGGCGGACGCCCAGCTCGCGGTCTCCGCCGGCGTGCCGAGGAGGCGGGGCAGGTCGGTCCTGTTGAGCGCCTTGCACAGGTCGTCGCCGGTCACCGCCCGTGGCGTCTTCGTGTACGCGCTCGGCAGCGGCTCGTCCTCTCCGGTGGGACAGGAGGCGGCGGCCTGCGGGGTGCCGTGGGCGTCGGAGGGCATCAGTTCCGGGCCCAGCCACAGCGCGGCCGCGAGCGCCGCGAACACGGCGATCGCGGCGGCCGCCTGGCCCCAGGCGTTGGGCTCCTTCTCCTGGACTGCCGGGGCGGGAGGCTGCTGCGCCGGGACCTGAGGCTGGGGCTGCGGCAGCGGCCGGCCGTCGGCGTCGGCGTCGGGCGCCGTCGAGTCGGCGGGGGCGGCCGGGGCGGGGTGGCGTCGTGCGCGCAGGGCCTGGATCACCGTGTGGACGCGCACGGCGGTGAACAACAGGAAGGCCGCACCGATGGCGGCCGGGACCCACTCGCCGTCGTCGAGGGCCAGATACATGAGGCGTACGCCGAACACCGAGCCGACGACGACGAGGAGGGGTTCGCGAATCCAGAAGGGCAGGAGACGCACGATGAGACCGAGCATTCGGTGATCTCACCAGGGCACGTTCGCCGCGGCCGTGATGGAGGCCACAATTCCGGCCCGGTACCCAACCGTGATCGAACGGGGCCGGCGCCCGCCTCCGCCCGGGGCCCGTCGTACGACCGGTGAAGGGCTCCGGATGCGGCATCCTGCGCACCGCGCAGAAGGCGTGGGCGGAGACCGCCGGGGCGCAGTGGCCGGACGGGGCGAGGTGCCGGACGGCCGACAGGCCCGCGGTCTCGGCAGGCCGGTGACGCCGCCGCAGCGGGTCACGCCGGCCCGGAGGCAGTCGACGACCGGACCGCCGGGGCCGTCGACGAGGTCGGCGAAGTCCTGGGCGGTGGAGGCGTGCTCCCCCGCGGTGATCTCCGGCCGCGCCGGTCCCCGCTCGCGCAGCCCGTAGCCCGCGGCCCCTCCAGGTCCGCCGCGGCGACCGGCCCCTCCAGATCCGCCGCGGCGACCGGCTCCTCCTCCGGTCGCCGCGCCGGCCGGGCCCCGGTGGCGCGCCGGGCGCGTGTCACACCACCGGCACCGGGTCGGCCGGTCCGTGCGGGTCGCCGGGGCGGGCGGCCGGGACCGGGCGGCCGGTGGCGGGCTCGGCGCTCTCGCCGAGGAAGCCGCCCGACTGGTGCTGCCACAGCCGGGCATAGGCGCCGTCCGCGGCGAGCAGCTTCTCGTGGCTGCCCTGCTCGACGACGTGTCCGCGGTCGAGGACGACGAGCCGGTCCATGCCGGCGACGGTGCTCAGCCGGTGGGCCACCACGAGGGCCGTACGACCGTCCATCAGCCGCCACAGGGCGTCCTGGACGAGGAGCTCGCTCTCCGAGTCCAGTGCGCTGGTCGCCTCGTCGAGCAGCAGGATCGGGGCGTCGCGCAGGATGGCCCTGGCGAGTGCGACGCGCTGGCGCTGACCGCCCGACAGCTTCACGCCCCGCTCCCCCACCAGCGTGGCGAAGCCGTCGGGCAGCTGCTCGGCGAACTCGGTGACGTGCGCGGCCGCGGCGGCCGCGTGGACCTCCTCGTCGGTGGCGCCGGGCCGGGCGAAGGCGATGTTGTCCCGGAGGCTGCGGTGGAACATGGCGGGTTCCTGCGGGACGTAGGCGATCAGTGAGCGCAGGTCGCTCTGGCGCAGCCTGCTGATGTCCTGACCGCCGATCAGGATGCGCCCCCGGTCGAGGTCCGCCATCCGCAGCAGGAGCCGGGTGAGCGTGGTCTTGCCGCCTCCGGACCTGCCGACCAGCCCGATCCTCGCGCCCGCGGGCACGTCCAGGTCGAGTCCCCGGAAGATCGGCTCGGCGCCCGCGTGGGCGAAGGTCACCGCCTCGAAGCGGATACCGGTGTCCCGCGGCGCGAGCGGCTCGGGTGGGTCGGCGTCCAGCACCGTGGGCGGGTCCAGGAGCAGCTCGGTGAACTGCGCGGCCTCGGTCATGGAGCTTTCCAGCCGCCGGTAGATCTGGTTGAACTCGAACATGATCTGGGTGGCGTTGGAGTAGTAGGTGAAGGCGACGACGACCTCCTCCACCGACTGGCCCGGGCCGCCGAAGGCGATGGCGACCAGCAGGCCCAGCACGTTGGTCAGGACGGACATGGGGGCGATCAGGGTGTCGACGCGCAGGTTGCCGTAGTCCCAGGACTTCAGCGTCAGGCGCCGCGACTCGGCGACCCGGCTGCGGTGTTCGTCTCCCTCCCGCCGTTCCGCCGCGAACGCCCGCACGGTCTCCATGTTCATGAGGCTGTCGGCGACGTGGCCGGAGACCAGGGCGACGGCCGCCTCCCGGTCGTTGACCAGCCGCTGCCGGCGGCGGATCAGCGGTGTCGCGGCGGCCACGGTCAGCGCGATCATCACGAACAGCCCGACGACGAGCATCGGTTCGTAGCCCCACAGGACCACGGCACCGAAGACCAGGGGGACGAGACTGCCCACGATCCGGTACGTCACCGTGTCGACGAAGTCCTCGAAGCGCTTGCCGAAGCTGAGCACCCGCTTGGTGAGGGAGCCGGCGAAGTTGTCGTGGAAGAACGCGGCGTCCTTGGCGAGGAGTTCGTCCATGCCGCGCACGTAGAGGTGCTCCATGCCGAGGGCGTCCACGCGGTTCAGGCAGTGCTGCCCGATCCGCCACACCACCTCGGCGAGCAGCAGCGTCACCCCGAAGCCCAGCACGTACGGCAGTGCCGTGCCGAGGGTCAGGCCGCCGTCGTCGACGTCGGCGGCCTGACCGGCCAGCTTGGCGATGAGCAGGGGGGCGACGTAGCGGATGCCGATGTTGCCCACGGCGGGCAACAGCAGCGCGGGCAGGGCGAGTCGTCGTAGTCGCAGCAGTTCACGGCCGTAGTGGCGCAGCGCCAGGACGACCGCGCTCCTGCCCGGCGCCGCCCCTCGTGCGTCTGTGGTGCCCATCACACTCCCGGTGGTTCGGAAGTCGGAATCTTCCCGTCGGACGGGGATCACAGTCCAGGCATTTACCGCGGACCGTCGAGAATCGGACACCGGGCTCCCGGCCCGCGCGAGGCTCTCAGAGGGTGAACCCGGCCGGGTAGGGGTCCGTGGGGTCGAGCAGGTACTGCGCGGTGCCGGTGATCCAGGCGCGGCCGGTGACGGACGGCAGGACCGCGGGGCGGCCGCCGACGGTCGTCTCCCCCAGGACGCGGCCGACGAAGCGGGAGCCGATGAACGACTCGTTGACGAAGTCCCGTCCGGCAGGCAGCAGACCGCGGGCGTGCAACTGGGCCATCCGGGCGCTGGTGCCGGTGCCGCAGGGCGACCGGTCGAACCAGCCCGGGTGGATCGCCATGGCGTGCCGCGAGTGTTCCGCCGTCGAGCCGGGGGCCTCCAGGTAGACGTGGTGGCACAGGTCGATCTCCGGGTTCTCCGGGTGGGACACCGGGTTCTGCCCGTTGATCGCGTCCATGACGGCCAGCCCGGCGTCGAGCAGCGCCTGCTTGTGCGCCCGCCCGAAGGGGATGCCCAGGTCGTCGGTGCGGACGAAGGCGTAGAAGTTGCCGCCGTAGGCGATGTCGTAGCGCACCCGCCCGTGCCCGGGGACGTCCACGACCTGGTCCAGCGCGTGGCAGTACGAGGCGACGTTCTCCAGGGTCACCGATTCGGCGCGGCCCTCGCGCACCCGCACCCGGGCCGTGACGAGTCCCGCCGGGGTGTCCAGCCGTACGGCGGTCTCCGGCTCGGTCACCTCGACCATGCCGGTCTCGACGAGGACCGTCGCGACACCGATGGTGCCGTGGCCGCACATCGGCAGGCAGCCGGACACCTCGATGAAGAGCACGCCGTAGTCGGCGTCCGGCCGGGTGGGCGGCTGCAGGACGGCCCCGGACATCGAGGCGTGCCCGCGTGGTTCGCACATGAGCAGGGTGCGCAGGTGGTCGCGTTCGGCGACGAACCGCCGGCGCCGCTCGGCCATCGTCGCGCCGGGGAGGACACCGACCCCGCCCGTGATCACGCGGGTGGGCATGCCCTCGGTGTGCGAGTCGACGGCGTGGTAGCAGACCGTCGAACGCATCGTCAGTTCACCCCGGCGTCGACGAGGGCCTGGGTGGCGGCGCGTACGGCGGCCTCCGTCTCCGGGGCCAGCGGCTGCCGTGGCGGCCGGCAGGGACCGCCGCGGCGGCCGGTCAGCTCCCGGCCGAGCTTGATGGCCTGGACGAACTCCGTCCTGCTGTCCCACCGCAGCACCGGGTGCAGCCGCCGGTAGAGCGGCAGGGCCGTCTCCAGGTCGCCCCGGACGGCCGCCTCGTACAGGGCGAGGCAGGCCCGGGGGAAGACCTGCGGGTAGCCCGCGACCCAGCCCTTGGCACCGGCGACGGCAACCTCCAGCACGGTGTCGTCGGCACCGATCAGGAGGTCGAGGCCGGGTGCCAGTCCGGCGATCTCGTAGCAGCGCCGGACGTCGCCGGAGAACTCCTTGACCCCGACGACGAACCCCTCGGCGTGCAGCTTGGCCAGCAGGTCGGGGCGCAGATCCACCTTGGTGTCGACGGGGTTGTTGTACGCGATGACGGGCAGTCCTGCCGAGGCCACCCGTTCGAAGTGTTCGAGCACCGCGCGGTCGTCGGCGCGGTAGGCGTTGGGCGGCAGGCACATGACGGCCTGACAGCCCGCGTCCTTGGCGAAGCGGGCGTGCCGCTCGGCCTCGCGGGCGCCGTAGGCGCCGACGCCCGGCATGACGGTGAACCCTTCGGGGGCGTTCGCGACGGCCGTCTCGACGACGCGGTCGCGCTCCTCGCAGGTGAGGGTCTGGTACTCGCCCAGCGACCCGTTCGGTGCGACGCCGTGCATCCCCTGCCCGGCGAGGTGGGCGACGCTCTCGCCGTAGGCGCCGAAGTCGACCGAGAGGTCGTCGTGGAACGGGAGGCCGGTCGCGACGATGACGCCGTGCCAGGGCTTTCGGGTCTCGCTCATCAACACTCCTTGTGGTGTTCGCCGCCGTCCGTCGAGGCCGGCCGTCCTTCGTCGAGACCCGCGAGCGCCCCGAGGGTGACGGGCGTCGCGACGAGCCGTTCCGCGGGCTCGTAGGCCCGCTCCCGGTCCGTGAGGCAGTGCACGGCGGGTCCGCACATCCGGCCCTGGCACCAGCCCATACCGGCCCGGGTCAGTTGTTTGACCTGCCGGTGGTCGCGGGCCCCGGCGGCGCGGGCGGCCCGGACCGCACCGGCGGTCACCTCCTCGCAACGGCACACGACGGTGTCGTCGCTCAGCCACGACGGCCAGGCGGGAGGGATCGGGTGGGCCAGTGCCATCGCCCGGGCGAAGGCGCGGTGGCGGGCCGCCTCGGAACGTACCGCGGCAGACCGCCGGTGCGCCGGTGCGCGGGCGGCGCCGGAGTCGGCGAGGACCGACTCCGCGGCCAGGCGTCCCTCGTGCACGGCCAGGGCGGCCCCGCCCACGCCGCAGGTCTCCCCCGCGGCGTAGAGGCCGGGGACGGTGGTGCGCTGCCCCGCGTCGACGGCGGCCACCGCGTTGCCGTCGGCCGAGTCCGTCAGGGCGCAGCCGAGGGGGACGAGCAGGTCGAGGCGGGGCACGAAGCCCCAGCCGACGCCGACGGCGTCGACCTCGACACGTCGCCGCGTACCCGGGCGCGGGTGTCCGTCCGGCGTCAGTGAGGCGATCCGGACCGACGTCACGCGATCGTCGCCGTCCGCTCCGATGATCGCCGTGCGCGGGCGGACCGGTACGCGGTGCCGCACGAGCGCGGCGGCGTACCCGGCTCCCTCGGCCCACTTGCCGGGGTTGCGCAGCAGCGGTCCCGGGTGCCGCAGCCAGGCCCGCGGGTGGGCCGCCTCGCAGACCGCGACCACCTCGACGCCGCGCGCCGCGAGCCCGGCGGCGACCGGCAGCAGGAACGGGCCGGTGCCGCCCAGCGCCACGCGCCTCCCGGCCGTGACCCCGCCGCCCTTGAGCAGCGCCTGCAGGCCGCCGACGGTCAGGACCCCGGGCAGGTCCCAGCCGGGGAAGGGAAGTGGGCGGTCGTGGGCGCCGGTGGCCACGAGGAGCCTCGGCGCCCGCAGCACCACGGTGCTCTCCCGCGGCGCGTCACGGCGGTCGACCGCGTGGATCGCGAATCCGTCGCCCTCGCGGACGGCGGACCACGCGTGGTGCTCCAGGCGCAGGTCGAGCCGGCCCGCCGCGCGGTGCGCCGCCGACGCCCCGCACAGGGCACGGTACGTGCGCAGTCCGTGGTGCAGGTCGTCGGTGGGGACGGCCGCGCTCGCGTGCTCCGGCGGGTGCCGCCAGTACTGGCCGCCGACGGCGGCACCCGAGTCGACCAGTACGACACGCAGTCCACCGTTCAGCGCCGTGACCGCGGCGGCCAGACCGGCCGGTCCCGCGCCCACCACGACGAGGTCCGTCCGCTCACTCATCGTCGTCCTCCCGGGTCGCGTCGTCCTCCGGTGTCTCGTCGTCCTCCCGGGTCGTGACGGTCATGCCGGGGCGGGCCCGCACCAGGCAGGCGCGCTGGCCGCCGGCTCCGTCGACCGTCACGAGGCAGTCGAAGCAGACGCCGATACCGCAGAACACGCCCCGCGGACGGTGTCCGACGCGGCTGGTGCGCCAGGCGAGGCGGCCCGCGGCGACCAGGGCCGCCGCGACCGTCTGCCCCTCGACGAACGGCAGGGGCTCGCCGTCGACGACGATCTCGCTCACCGGTGTGCACCTCCGAGGCCGGACAGGCGGTCGGGGAGCAGGCCGGTGTGGGCGGCCGGGTCGGCGCCGCGCCAGGGGCGGCCGAGCAGGTGGGCCGTCACGAGTGCGCCGGTCGCGGGGGCGAGACCGATGCCCGCTCCCTCGTGACCGCAGGCGTGGACGACGCCCGGCACCCGCGGGTCCGGTCCGATCACGGGCAGGTGGTCGGGGCAGTACGGGCGGAACCCGCGGTAGACGCGCAGCAGATGGACCGCGCGCAGGAAGGGGAACAGCCGGCATGCCCGGGCCGCCAGCCTCGTGACCGCGGCGATGTTCATCCTCGTGTCGAAGCCGACGCGTTCCCGGCTGGCGCCGATGAGGAGCGTGCCGCCGCGGGTGCCCTCCACGACGCAGGAGGTCTCCAGTCCGGCGTCGGAGGAGGCGACGCCCGCGACGTAGTCGGCGGAGTAGACCTTGTGCCGGACCATCGGCGGCAGCGGTTCGGTCACCAGGACGAAGCCGCGGCGCGGCAGCACCTCGACGGGAGCGCCGAGCCGTCGGCCGACCTCGCCGCCCCAGGTCCCGGCCGCGTTGACGACGGCGTCGGCGGGCAGGACGTCACCGGCGGCCGTCCGGACACCGGTGATCCGGCCGCCGCCGGTCTCCGCGCCGACGACCTCCCCCGCGTGCAACCGCGCGCCGCGCCGCACGGCGGCCCGCAGCAGTGCGGCCGCCGCCAGCACCGGCTGCACCTGCGCGTCCTGCGGGTAGTGGACGCCACCGGGGATGTCGGGCGCGAGGTGGGGTTCGAGGTCCCGCACCCGGTCGACCCGCTCGACGCGGACCCCGGCCGCCTCCTGCCGGGCCGCGAACTCACCGAGCGCGGCCAGGCCTTCGGCGCTGCTCGCCACGACCAGGCCGCCCTTGGGCTCCAGTTCGAGGCGGTCGGGGCCGAGTTCACGGCCGGCCTCCTCCCACAGGGTGCGGCTCAGCCGCGCGAGGGCCAGCTCGGGGCCGGGCTCCTTGTCGGAGACGAGGACGTTGCCCTCCCCGCGGCTCGTCGTCCCGGCGCCGACGGGTCCGCGGTCGACGACCGTGACGTCCAGGCCCGCCGCGGCGGCGTGGAAGGCGCAGGCGGTGCCGACGATGCCCGCACCCACGACGACGACCTTGAGCGTCAACGGCTCCTCCTCCGCGCACCGCACTGTGCAATGTCACATGCCATTGGGGAGGCTACGCATTCGACGGGCCGCTGACAATGCCCCGTTCGTGTCGGCGGTGCCGCCGGCGCGGTGGGTGGAGCGCATGCTGCGGTGGGGCCGGGCTCACTGCGGTGGGGCCGGGCTGACCGCGGTGGTGGCGGGCTCGCGCCGGTGGTGGCGCGCACGCCCCGGCGGTGGTACTGCGCGCGGGACGGCGGTCAGAGGTCGACGCGGGTGCCCAGGCCGGTCAGGGCGCCGACCGGGTCGAGGTCGGGAGTGCCGCGCGGCCACCAGTCCTCGCGGTCCGGCTCCGACTCGTACGCGAACCAGAGACCGGAACGGCCGAGTCTGAGCTGGACATGGCCCCGGGGGTGGGTGAGGCGGTTGCGCCAGGGGCGGAAGGCGGGGAGATCGGCGGCGAGCAGCAGCGGGCGGGCGCGGTCGAAGCGGCCGGCCGGCGGGTCCCAGGGCTCCTCCAGGACGTCGAGGCCCTCAGGGCCGCCCTGCCGCCAGGCGGCGACGGCCCGTGCCAGCTCCGCCGTGTCGCGTCCGGCGGCGGAGGCGAGGGAGGCGTAGAGCGCCCGGGTGCCCGCGGTGAGGCCGGAGCCCGGGCGCGCCGCGGCGAGGCGGACGGCGTCCTGCCACAGCGTCAGCCCGCCGACCGGGTCACACCCCGTCGCGAGCAGGGCGTGGGCGCGGGCGGCCGCGTCGGTGGCGAGCTGGTCCAGGGCGAACGGGTCGGGGCCGCCCGGAGCGGCCGGATAGGCCGGTGGCTGTTCGGGGTGCGGGGGCACGGGGAGCGGTGCGGGGAGCGGTGGCAGCACGCGCCGGGCCAGGGCCTCCCCGGCCCGAACTCCGGGCAGGGGCGCGGGCCCCCGGTCCTGGGCCGCACGCGCCGCGCGGGCCGCGTTCCGCCGGGACAGGGCGTCGAGCAGCTCCCGTTCACCCCGGCCGCGCAGCAGGAGCAGGACGAACGGGTCGGCGTCGAGCAGGCGCGCCGTCTGGTAGCAGAGCGCGGCGGCGTGTTTGCAGGGGTGTCCGGAGTCGGGACAGCTGCACTGCGGGGTCAGGTCGCCGGGCCCGGGGAGCAGCGGGACGCCGCGGTCGGCCAGATCGGCCAGGGAGTGCGGAAGCTCCTTGTCTAGGAGGGCGGCGATGTGCCCGGGTCGCTCGACGGCGGCGTCCAGGAACCGGTCCCAGTCGGCCTCGCTGAGCGTCCGCAGCCGCATCTGCACCCGGTACGGCCGGGCGCGGCCGCCCTGTACGTAGGCGAGGACCAGCCCGGGCGTCACGGTGATGGCGTCCACGTGCCCGCGCTCGGCGTATCCCCGCCCGCGCTCCAGCCGCGCGGCGTCCAGGGCGCCCTCCTCCAGGGCGGTCACCCAGGCGTTGCCCCACCACGTCCCCGCGAAGCCCTCGTCCGCGGCCGTCCGGGGCGCGAGCGCGGGGAAGGTGCGCCGGAGCTCACCGTCACGGCCCGGGGCCGCCATCGAGCGGGGGGCGCGGGGTGTCGCGGGCGGCGAGGAGGAGGCCGCCCGGCCGCGCGCCGCCGACGCAGGCTCCGGGTGCCGCGGCCGCTCGGCGGCGGGCACGGACGCTTCCGTGGCGTCCGCGGCCCGGGCGGGGCGGGGCGAGGCCGGGGCATGGGTGGGCACCTGGGCGGGGGGCTGGGCAGGTGCGGCGCCGGTGGCCGGGACCGCGCGGGGCGAGGGCCGCGTGGGCTCCCCCTCCGGCCCCTCTTCCCCTTCCTCCGGCTCTCGCGTCGACTCCGGCTGCCGCGCCGATCCCGGCTGCCGGATCGATTCTGGCTGCCGCTCCGGTCCCGGTTGCCGCTCCGAACCCGACTGCCGCGTCGATTGCGGCTGCCGCTCCGGCCTCGATGTCCGCTCCCGTTCCCACTCCGAGTGCCGCTCCGGGCTCGGCCCCTGCTCCGCTTCCGATTCGGGCTCCGGCTCCGGCTCTCCCTCGAGCTCTGGTTCCCGCGACGGGGCCGTCCGGTCCTCGGCCGACGAGCCACGGGCCCGCTTTCCGGCGGACCCGGGCTCTCCGGCGGACTCGGGCTCTCCGACAGGCAGAGACCCCACGGCCGGACCCACGCCCGCGTCCCTGTCCATCTCCACGTCCGCGTCCGTGTCCCAGTCCGCGGGCAGGCGGAACGCGCCCGAGACGAAGTCGCGTACGGCGCGGGCGCGGGCGTCTTCGGTGCCCGCGCCGCCTGCCCGGTGCTGTCGACCGGACGGGCGGGACGATCGCCGGGTGCTCGCCTGGCCTTCCCTGGCCGCGTCGACCTTCGCCTGGCGACGAGCCGCCCGCAACGCCTCCCGCGCCACGTCCGCCGGTCGGCCGCCACCCCGGCCCGCGGGACCGGGAGACGATGCCGCGTCGGGGGCCGCCGGAACGGCCGACTCGGCCGGGTCATCGGGTCCGTCCGCTGCTTCCCCGGGTTCCTCCGCGCCTGCCGGAACTGCCGAACTCTCCGAACTCGCCGGACGGGCCGGACCCGCCGGATCCCCGGGCTCTGCCCCATGCCCCGGCGACGACAACGAGGACGGCGACGGCGACAGACCGGACGGCGGAACGGACGGCACGTCGGACGGAGCGCCCTCGGGGCTGTGCGCCTCCCCCTGCCGGGCGGACCGTGCGTTGCGCAGCGCGGCGCGGGCGATGTCCCCGGGACGCGACTCGGACGGCTCGGCGGGCTCGGACGGCTCGGCGGGCTCGGACGGCTCGGCGGGCTCGGACGGCTGGGCCGGCCGCCGAAGCGGACCGTCCTCCCGGCCCGCGGCCGACGCCGAGGGCTCCGACGACGCCGGTGCCGAGGGCGCCGCCCCCGCCCCGGTCTCCGCGCCCGCGTCCGCCCCCGTACCCTCGCCCCGCTCGCGTGCCTCCCGCAGCGCGCGGCGGGCCTCGTCGGCGGGCCGGGGGGTCATGACGGCCTCCGCAGGGACACCAGGTCGGACAGCTCACGGGCCGTCAGCTCGGTGAGGGCGGACTCTCCGGCGCCGAGGATCGCGTCGGCCAGGGCCCGCTTGGACTGGAGCATCTCGGCGA
Organism: Streptomyces sp. BK208; assembly: GCF_004364245.1. Taxonomy (GTDB): domain Bacteria; phylum Actinomycetota; class Actinomycetes; order Streptomycetales; family Streptomycetaceae; genus Streptomyces. The sequence goes on from NZ_SOAV01000003.1 coordinate 77,523, forward strand.
TGCGGTCCTCGACCGTGCCCTCCGTGATGAGCCGGTGGACCTGGACCGGCTGGGTCTGGCCGATGCGGTAGGCGCGGTCCGTGGCCTGTTCCTCCACGGCCGGATTCCACCAGCGGTCGAAGTGCACGACGTGGCCGGCGCGGGTGAGGTTCAGGCCGGTGCCGGCGGCCTTGAGGGACAGGACGAGGACGGGGGTCGCCCCGCTCTGGAAGCGGTCCACCATCCGCTCGCGCTCCGGCACCGGCGTACCGCCGTGCAGCAGGTCCACCGGGACCGCGCGGGCGGCGAGGTGGGAGGTGATGAGCCGGGCCATGCCGACGTACTGCGTGAAGACCAGCACGGAGCCGTCCTCGGCGAGCACCGTGTCCAGCAGCTCGTCCAGCAGGGCCAGCTTGCCCGAGCGGGCGGTCATCCGGTCGGTCCCGCCCGGCTGCTGCTCGGCCTCCTTCAGGAAGAGCGCCGGGTGGTCGCAGATCTGCTTGAGCGAGGTCAGCAGTTTGAGGACGAGACCGCGGCGGCCCATGCCCTCGGCCGCCTCGATGGCGAGCATCGACTCGCGCACCACCGCCTCGTACAGCGCGGCCTGTTCCCGGGTGAGCGGGACGGGGTGGTCCGTCTCGGTCTTCGGCGGCAGCTCGGGGACGATGCCCGGGTCGGACTTCCTGCGGCGCAGCAGGAAGGGGCGGATGAGCCGGGCCAGGCGCTCCACCGCCTGGTCGTCCTCGCCGTTCTCCACGGCGCGCGCGTGCCGGGCGCGGAAGGACTTCAGGGGGCCGAGCAGTCCGGGGGTGGTCCAGTCGAGCAGGGCCCACAGCTCGGAGAGGTTGTTCTCCACGGGGGTGCCGGTGAGCGCCACCCGTGCCGGGGACGGGATGGTGCGCAGGGCCTTCGCCGTCGCCGAGTACGGGTTCTTCACGTGCTGGGCCTCGTCCGCGACGACCATGCCCCAGGGCTGCCCGGCCAGGGTCGTGGCGGCGGACCGCATGGTGCCGTACGTGGTGAGGACGAAGCCGCCGGAAAGGTCGTCGAGGGTGCGGTCGGGGCCGTGGAAGCGGCGGACCGGGACGCCCGGCGCGAACCGCTCGATCTCCCGCTGCCAGTTGCCCAGCAGGGAGGCGGGGCAGACGACGAGGGTCGGCTCGGTCCGGGCCCGCTTCAGGTGGAGGGCGATGACGGTGACGGTCTTGCCGAGGCCCATGTCGTCGGCGAGGCAGCCGCCGAGGCCGAGCGAGGTCATGAGGTCGAGCCAGGCCAGGCCGCGCAGCTGGTAGTCGCGGAGGGTGGCGTGCAGGCCGGGCGGCGCTTCGGCGGGACGCACCCCCGCCGTGAGCCGGTCGCGCAGGGCGGCCAGCGCGCCGACGGGCACCACGTCGACGGTCTCGCCGTCGGCCTCCGCGCTGCCGGTGAGGGCGACGGCGAGGGCGTCGACCGGGTCGAGCAGACCCAGGTCGCGCTTGCGGGCCCGGCGGACGAGCGACGGGTCGACGAGCACCCACCGGTCGCGGAGCCGGACGACCGGGCGGTGGGCCTCTGCCAGGGTGTCCATCTCCGCCTCGGTGAGGGGGTCGCCGCCGATGGCCAGCTGCCAGCGGAACTGAAGCAGGTCCTCGCTCTCGAAGAAGCCCGTGCCGTCGGTCGCCGAGCCGGGCGCGGCCCTGACCACCGCGGTCGCGGTGAGGTCCTGGGCCAGGTCGCGGGGCCAGTGCACGGCGACCCCCGCGGCGGCGAGCCGGGCGGCGGCGACCCCCAGCAGGTCGGTGACCTCCTCCTCGGACAGGCCGAGCACGTCGGGGACGTCCTGCTCGGCGAGCCGGTCGAGCGGCGGCCACACCCGGGCGGCGCGCCGCACCGCGAGGGCCGCGTCCACGCGCGCGCGGGGGCCGAACGCGTCGTCGGCCGTGCCCGACCACAGGTCGGCGGCGTCGGCCACGAGGGTGGGGTCGGCGAGGCTGTGCACCTGGACGACCGCCGCGCCCGCGTTGCGCACGCCGGCGGGTCCGCCGCCTTCCGTGCCCGCGCCCCCGTCCGCGTCCCGGTCGAAGAGGTCGTACGCGGACAGGTCCAGGCGGAGGGAGATCCGCACGCCCGCGTCCATGCCGGCGGCGACCTCCGCGGCCCAGTCGTGGGCGTCGGGCAGGCGCTGGGCCCCGCGGGCGGCGAACGGCCGGCCCGAGGCATGCGGCGCGGCCGGGGTGCGGGGCAGGGTGTCGGCGACGGCGTCGAGGAAGGCGCGGATCAGCGCTTCCGGCTCCGGCAGCCGGACCGGTCCGGGGCCGTCGAGCGGGACCGCGTGGCCCTCCGGCGGCAGGGCGGCGGCCACGGCCCGCAGGTGCGCGACGTCGTCGGGGTCGAGCGGGCCGGCCCGCCAGGCGTCGTGTCCGGTCGCGGTCAGGCCGGGCAGCAGCCGGCCGCGCGCGGTGAGCCGCAGGGCGTGCAGGGCCGCCGCGCCCCAGCAGGCGGAGGCCGGGTGGGCGGCCGGATCGTGCCGGGCCCGCACCAGGAGGGGCAGCGCCTCGGCGAGCGGCAGCGACACCGCGGGCGTGGTCCTGCGGCGCACGCCGGTGCCGTGCGAGCGCACGACGGTCAGCTCCGTGAATCCGGCGGGCCGGGCTCCGCTCCCGGTGCCCGCGGCTCCGGCTCCGGCACCGGCACCGGCACCGGCACCGGCACCGGCACCGGCAGAATCGCCCGCCTGCCGGTCCCCGACGGACGTGACGTCGGCGGAACGGCCGTCGGCCCCGCCCTCGGGGACGAGGCCGGTGAGGGGCCCGCCGTCGGGGTCCCAGAAGGCGACCCTGCCGTCGCGCGGAAGCGGTGCGGGCAGGAAGACGGCCGCGAGCCGCGGGGGCAGCCGCTCCGCGTCCGGGTCCCCGCTCCCCGTCCGCTCCCCCGCCCGGCCGGGAGCCGCCGTGTCCGTCACGGCCGTGTCGCCCATACGTCTTGTCACCTCCCGCCCGTCAGCCCGATCAGATGTCTTCGACTCTACGGGCGGGGTCTGACAATCGGCTCCGGCGGCCTTCCGGCCGGTCCCGGAGCCCTACGGGACGGTGTGCGAGACGACGTACACCATCGGGTAGTCGGGGTTGGCCATGTTCACGACGACGTCCTGGGTGGGCGCCGGGTTCTCCTGCTCGTTGACGACGCCCCACCAGGAGCCGGAGCCGCCGAACTCCCAGCCGGTCACCCGCTGGGCGCGGTCGCTGATCGCGATCCGGTCCTTCTTCAGCGCGTCCCGGTCCACGCCCAGCCCGGCGAGGAAGACGTCGAGACCCGCGCGGGTGGTCTCGAACTGGACGTAGAGCCGGCTGGTCCTCCAGTTGTTCGTCTCGTAGTACGCGACCTCGTCGGAGGGGACCGGGACGGGCACCTCGTAGATGCGGCGCTGCAGCTTGGACGGCCAGCCGTCGGTCATGCCGGTCGCCGCGTACTTCGCCTCCTTGTCCCGGCCGCTGTCGCGGCTCTGGCCGGCGGAGATCGCGAGGTAGCCGGCCGGGACGCCGATGAGCAGCACGATGATGAGCAGAGTGAGCGCTCGGCGGCGGATCATGTGCCTGCGGTCCTCGCCCGGCGGTCCGGGCTCCTGCGGGGGCGCCGCCTGCTGCGGCATGGTCTCCGTCACTGGGCCTCCCCGGTCCCGCGGCGCGCCTCGGCGTACCGCTCGTAGCGCTCGTACCGCTCCACCCGGCGCCGCTTGGCCCGCCGGAACCTGCGGGCGACCAGCCGGGCCAGGTCGGCGGCGCCCACCATGCCGGCCTCGGGGCCGAGCTGGGCGCGGACGATGCGGGCCTCGGGACGGTAGCCGCGGCCGGTGAGCTGCCGCTTGAAGGCGTCGCGGGCGGGACCGATCAGCAGGTCGTCGGCGGCGCTGACCCCGCCGCCGATCACGAAGCAGGACGGGTCCAGGGCCGCGGCGAGGTTGGCGATGCCGACGCCGAGCCACTGGCCGATGTCCTGGAGCAGCTCGATGCACATCGCGTCGCCGTCGCGGGCCAGCTCGGTGATCATCGGGCCGGTGATGTCGCCGATGCTGCCCTTGACGTGCTCGATGATCCCGTACGCCACCGGCGAGTCGGCCGCGGCCAGCTCACGGGCCTCCCTGACCAGGGCATTGCCCGAGCTGTACTGCTCCCAGCAGCCGCGGTTGCCGCACGGGCAGCGGTGACCGCCGGGGACGACCTGCATGTGCCCGAACTCGCCGGCGACGCCGTACTTGCCGCGCTTGACCTGGCCCTCCTCCAGGATCGCGCCGCCGATGCCGGTGCCCAGCGTGATCATGACCAGGTGGTCCTCGCCCCGGCCGGCGCCGAAGCGCCACTCGGCCCAGGCGGCCGTGTTGGCGTCGTTGTCCACCAGGACGGGCACGGCGAGCCGGCCGGCGATGCGGTCGCGCAGCGGTTCGTTGCGCCAGGACAGGTGGGGGGCGAACAGCACGCGGTTGCGGTCGGCGTCGACCCAGCCGGCCGCGCCGATGCCCACGGCGTGCACGTCGTGCCGGTCGGAGAGGTCGAGGACCAGCTCGACGATCGTGTCCTCGACGACCTTGGGGCTCTTGGACTTGTCCGGGGTCTCCGTGCGGAGCTTCTCCAGGATGTTGCCGTCGGCGTCGACGACACCCGCCATGACCTTCGTGCCGCCGATGTCGATGCCGACCGTGGGCACGCGGGGTGCCGAGAGGTGCGAGCGGCGTTCCCTCGTGCCCACGGTGCGCAGGACGGGGGCGCGGCGGGAGCCGATGGGGGCGGTGAAGTCGCGGTAGGTGCTCATCGGGTGCGATTGTGCCGCACGGCTGCGCCGGGTGCCGAATGGGACAGGGGGTGGTGTGACCGGTTCTTCGCCGGGTGCGGGTGCGTCGTGGTTACTCGCGCCCACGCGGCGGAGCCGCACATCACACAGTCCCGCGCCCCTGGGCACGCTGCAGTTCGTGGCGCAGATCGTCCAGCTCCGTTCCGCCTGCCATCTGCCTCGTCAGTTCGTCCAGGGTGATGTCCTCGCCTTCGTGGTTGCCCACCATCGTGCCCCGCTTCAGCAGCACGAACCTGTCCCCGACCAGGTACGCGTGGTGCGGGTTGTGGGTGATGAGGACGACACCCAGGCCCTGGTCCCGGGCCGCCGCCACGTACTTCAGGACGACGCCCGACTGCTTGACGCCCAGCGCCGCCGTCGGCTCGTCCAGTACAAGCACCTTCGCGCCGAAGTACACCGCGCGGGCGATCGCGACGCACTGGCGCTCGCCGCCGGAGAGGGTGCCGATGGGCTGGTCGACGTCGCGCAGGTCGATGCCCATGCGCAGGAGTTCCGCGTGGGTGGTGCGGCGCATGTGGTCGACGTCCATGCGTTTGAACGGGGCGACGCCCTTGCGCGGCTCGGAGCCGAGGAAGAAGTTGCGCCAGACCGGCATGAGGGGGACCACCGCGAGGTCCTGGTAGACGGTGGCGATACCGCGGTCCAGGGCGTCGCGCGGCGAGGAGAGCCGGGTCTCCTCGCCGTCCAGGCGCAGCGTGCCGCCGTCGTGCTGGTGCAGCCCGGAGATGATCTTGATGAGGGTGGACTTGCCCGCGCCGTTGTCGCCCAGCACGCAGGTGATGTCGCCGGCGTGGACCTCCAGGGACACGCCTTCGAGGGCCCGTACGTTGCCGTAGTTCTTGCTGACGCCGGACAGCTCGACGAGCGCCGTACGGCCTTCGGTCTGCGTCACTTGGTGGCCTCCGCGCGCTTGCGGACCCAGGCGTTGAGCAGGGTCGCGAGGAGCAGCATCGCTCCGAGGAAGAACTTGAACCAGTCGGGGTTCCACTCGGCGAAGACGATGCCCTTGCTGGTCATGCCGAAGATGAGGGCGCCGACGGCCGAGCCGACGGCGCTGCCGTAGCCGCCGGTGATCAGGCAGCCGCCGATGACGGCCGCGATGATGTAGATCAGCTCGTTGCCGACGCCCTCGCCGGACTGGACGACGTCGTACGAGAAGAGCAGGTGCTGGCCGGAGATCCAGGCGCCGAGGCCCACGCCCATGTAGAGGCCGACCTTGGTCCGGGTCACCGGGACGCCCACCGCGCGGGCGGCGTCCCTGTTGCCGCCGACCGCGAAGATCCAGTTGCCGGCGCGGGTGCGCAGCAGGATCCAGCTGGCCACGGCGACCAGGGCGAGCCACCACAGGATGGTCACCTTGAAGCCGACGCCGCCGATCGTGAGGGTGGAGGCGAAGACGTCGTGGGCGGAGGGGAAGCCCTCCATGTCGGCGATCGACTTGGTGGAGACGGTGCCGTCGATGAGCTTGGTGAACCCCAGGTTCAGGCCCGTCAGCATGAGGAAGGTGCCCAGCGTGATGATGAAGCTGGGGAGTTTGGTGCGGGTCAGCATGAAGCCGTTGAAGGCGCCGATCGCCAGGGTGACGAGCAGCGAGACGCCGACGCCGACCCAGACGTTGGCGGTCATCTGGTAGCTGAACATCGACGACACCAGGGCCGACGAGGTGACCATGACGCCCGCGGACAGGTCGAACTCGCCGCCGATCATCAGCAGGGCCACCGGGACGGCCATGATGCCGATCGTGGAGGCGGCGTAGAGCACCGTGCTGAGGCTGGAGGCGTGCAGGAAACTGTCGGCGAAGAACGCGAAGAAGACGAAGACGGCGATCGCGCCGACGACGGAGCCCAGCTCGGGGCGGCCCAGCAGTTTCCGCAGCGGAGAGGTCCGCAGGATCCTCTCGTCGGCCGCCTTCACCTGCGTGGCGTTCACCGGGTGCCCCGCTTCGTGTAGTCGGCCAGGGCCGCCGCGTCGTCCTTGGTGATGATCTGCGGCCCGGTGAGCACCGGACGGCCGCCGCCGAGGACGTCGGCGTTGTACCGGTAGAGCCACAGCAGGTCGACGGCCTCGTAGCCCTGGAGGTAGGGCTGCTGGTCCACGGCGAAGCCGAGGGTGCCGTCCTCCAGGCCGGCGGCCACCTTGGCGTTGAGGTCGAAGGTGTCGATCTCGGCCTTGCTGCCGGCGCCCTGCTTGGCCTTCACGGCGGTGTCGGCGTAGGGGGCGCCGAGGGTGACCACGGCGTCGACGGACTTGTCGGTCTGGAGCTTGGCCTCGATGGCGGACTGCACGTCCGGCATGCTGGTGCCGGTGACGTAGAGCCGCTGGACCTTGCCGTCGAAGGTCTTCTCCACGCCGTCGCAGCGCTGCTCGTGGCCGACGTTGCCCTGCTCGTGGAGCACGCAGATCGCCTGCTTGCGGCCGCGCTCGTTCAGCTCCTCGCCCACGGCCTCGCCCGCGATCGTCTCGTCCTGGCCGATGTGGGTGAGAGCGCCGAACTTCTTGGACTCCGCCGACCCCGAGTTCACCGTGACCACCGGAATGCCCGCCTTCGCCGCACGGGCGAGGGCGGACTTCATGGCGTCCGGCTTGGCGAGCGAGACGATGATCCCGTCGACCTTCTTGTCGATGGCCGCGTCCACGAGCTGGGCCTGCTGCTGCGCCTCGTCGTCGTGGGAGTACAGGAAGTTGATGTTGTCCTTGACCGCGGCCTGTTCGGCGCCGCTCTGGACGATGTCCCAGAAGGTGTCACCGTCACCCGAGTGGGTGATCATCGCGAACGTCCAGCGGGGGGTGTCCACCGCCGCCCTGCCCTCGGCCGACGCGGCCTTGCGGGCGTCCTCGGCGCGCTTGCCGCCGGTGCTGCTGCAGCCGGCCAGGGACACCGACAGTGCCCCTGCCAGCGCGATGCCCACCCATGTCCGAAACCGTGCCACGAGGCCGTGCCCTTCTTGCCGTGCTGTGCCGTGCTGTGCGTGCGGGGCCGCTCACGGCCCCGCCCGGGTCCTGGAACCCGGGATGGTGGAATCCGAGGTTCCGGAAACCCCAAACGCCCCATTGTCCGACACGCAAGCGGAGCACATGCCTCCGGGGACCGCCCGACGGTCACATTGTCCGGACATTGCGACGAACCCGCACGGTGGGAGCCGCCGCCGGACGTGTCCGTTCAGGGCCGCACGAGCAGCTGGAACTCGAAGGAGTACCGGGAGGGCCGGTAGGTGTGCGCACCGAACTCGACCGCGCGGCCCGTGTCGTCGAACGTGGTGCGCTCCATGGTGAGCAGCGGGGCGCCCGCGTCCTCGCCGAGCCGCTCCGCCTCACCGTCGGTGGCGGCGCGGGCTCCGATGGTCTGCCGGGCGCTGTGCAGGGTGATCCCGGCGGCGCGCATCAGCCGGTAGAGGCCGGTGGACTCCAGCTGCCCGGTGTCCAGGTCGAGCAGCCCCGGCGGCAGGAAGTTGCACATGTACGCCATCGGCTCGGCGTGCGTCAGGCGCAGCCGCTCCACGCGGTGCACGTCGCTCCCCTCGGCGACGCCGAGCGCGGCGGCGACCTCGGCGGTCGCGGGGACGACGGTGTTGACCAGGACCTTCGTGGCCGGACGCTGCCCTGCCGCCTCCAGGTCGTCGAAGAGGCTGCTGAGTTCCAGTGGACGCCTGACCTTGCTGTGGACGACCTGGGTGCCGACTCCCCGGCGGCGCACGAGCAGGCCCTTGTCGACGAGCGACTGGATGGCCTGGCGGACGGTGGGCCGGGACAGGCCGAGCCGCGCGGCCAGCTCGATCTCGTTGCCCAGCAGACTGCCGGGGGTCAGCGCGCCGTGCTCGATCGACGCCTCCAGCTGCTGCGACAGCTGGAAGTACAGCGGCACGGGGCTGCTGCGATCCACGCTGAGGTCCAGCGACACGGTGGGGTCCACTTCTGGTTTCGGCACGCGCCGAGCGTAGCTCCGTGCGCAGGTGACGGGAAGTTGTGCGGTTCGGTTGTCCTGACATACGGATTGACAGGGTGCGGGCTGTGCGCCCACTTTGATTCCATGCGCATCGGGGTCATCGGTACGGGCCGCATCGGCACCGTTCACGCCAACACGCTCAGCCGCCATCGGGACGTCGGATCCCTGATCCTCACGGACGCCGACCTCCCTCGGGCCCAGGATCTGGCCCACCGGCTGGGCGAGACGGCGGCGCCGGGGGTGGACGAGATCTTCCAGTGGGGCGTGGACGCGGTGGTGATCACCACGGCGACGCCGGCCCACGCCGAACTGATCGGCCGGGCGGCCCGCTCGGGGCTGCCGGTGTTCTGCGAGAAGCCCATCGCGATCGACCTGCCCGGCACGTCGCAGGCGATCGCCGAGGTGGAGGCGGCCGGGACGGTTCTCCAGATGGGCTTCCAGCGCCGCTTCGACACCGGTTACCAGGGGGCCAGGGAGGCGGTGCGGTCCGGGCGGCTCGGGCGGCTGCACACCGTCCGGGCGGTGACCAGCGACCAGGCCCCGCCGCCGGCCGGGTACCTGCCGCAGTCCGGCGGGCTCTACCGGGACACGCTGATCCACGACTTCGACGTGCTGCGCTGGGTCACCGGGCGGGAGGTCGTCGACGTGTACGCCGCCGGGTCGGACGCCGGTCCGCCGATGTTCCGCGCGGCGGACGACGTGGACACCGGCGCGGCGCTGCTCACCCTGGACGACGGGACGCTGGCCACGGTGACGGCGACGCGGCTGAACGGGGCCGGGTACGACGTGCGCATGGAGCTGGCCGGGGAGCTGGACCAGATCGTCGTGGGCCTGGACGACCGTACGCCGATCGCGTCCACCGAGCCGACCGGGCCGCCGGCCGCCGACAAGCCCTGGACCGGCTTCGTGGAGCGTTTCGGACCCGCCTACGAGGCCGAGCTGAACACGTTCGTGCAGGTCGTGCGCGGCGAGCGGGCGAACCCCTGCGACGGGCGCGAGGCGCTGCAGGCCCTGCGGATCGCGGAGGCCTGCGACGTCTCCCGCCGCGAGCGCCGTCCCGTACGGCTGGCGGAGATCCCCGGGGTGCCTCAGTAGTCGCGCCACTCGTCCAGAACGTATTCGAGCACCGCGGGATCCATCAGGGTGCTCGGCCGTACGTCGGTGCGGCGGCGGTCGACGGGGAACACGGTGGCCGCCTTCAGCACCGCCTCGTCCAGGTAGCGCAGCTTCGGCGTGTCCGGGGCGAGCCGCAGCGGCGGGGCCTCGGTACCGGGGGCGGCGAGGACGAAGCCCCAGTTGCCGAAGCTCGGCACGTCGATCTGGAACTCCGTCGTCGCGTACCCGGCGGTCTCGATGGTCTTGGCGATCGACCAGTAGGTCTTGGGGGCGAAGAAGGGTGATCCGCTCTGCACCATGACCTGGCCGTGCGGCGCCAGCGCCCGGCGGAGCAGATCGTAGAACTCCACCGAGTACAGCTTGGCCAGCGACGCCGAGTCCGGGTCCGGGAAGTCGATGATCACGGCGTCGTACCGCTGCCGTGCCTCGCGCAGCCAGGTGAAGGCGTCGGCGTTGACGACCTCGGCCCGCGGATCGTCCAGCGAACCGTGGTTGAGCTTCCGCAGCGGCTCGAAGGTGCGCGCCAACCGGGTCATCGCCGGGTCGAGTTCCACCAGGGTGACGTGCCGGACGTCCTTGTGGCGCAGCACCTCGCGCAGCGCGAGCCCGTCCCCGCCGCCGAGGATCAGCACGTCGGAGCGGCGGCCGGACAGCGCGGGATGGACCAGTGACTCGTGGTAGCGGTACTCGTCGACGGAGCTGAACTGGAGGTCGCCGTTGAGGAAGAGCCGTACGTCGGGCTTCCCGGTGAAGGCGGTGGAGCGGGTGACCACGATGTCCTGGTACTGCGTGGTCTCGGAGTGGATGATCGGGTCCGCGTACATGTGCTGCCGCGCGGTCACCTCCAGGTCGTCCGCCAGCACATACGTCGTGCCGAGCGCGGCGAGCACCACGGTGACGCCGGCCAGCAGCCCGGCCTTGGCCCGCCGGCCGGTCCGGCGGCGGAAGATGAACACCACGACGATGACCCCGGCGACCGCGTTGACCACGCCGACCACCAGGGCGCCCTTCAACTGGCCGAAGGTCGGCAGCAGGAACAGCGGGAAGCACAGGCCGCCCACGAGGGCGCCGATGTAGTCGACGGCGAACATGTCGGCGACGGCACTGCTCGCCTCCTGCTTGCGGATGCGCTGGAGCAGCGTCATCAGCAACGGGATCTCGGCGCCGATGAGCAGGCCCACCACCAGGGACACGACGATCATCGCGGGCATGTAGAGCTGGAGCCAGGCGAAGGCCGCGTACAGCATCAGGACGGACAGGCCGCCGACCAGCGCGAGCACGCCTTCCACCACCGCGAAGGCGACGACGGGACGGCGGCGCAGCGGTTTGGCGGCCAGCGAGCCCACACCCATCGCGAAGACCATCACGGAGATGACCACGGAGGTCTGGAGCACCGAGTTGCCGATGAGGTAACTGCCCAGCGCGGTCAGGGCCAGTTCGTAGACGAGGCCGCAGGCCGCGCAGAGGAAGACGGCGAGCAGCAGCAGGAACCGCGCCCCCCGGGTGTGGCGGTCGGCCGGGGGGCGCGGGGGTGTCACGGTGGAGCGGTCGTCCAGGGTGGAGCTCATGGGGGTGGTCCTCGTGGTGGTCCTAGGAGAGGGCCGCGCCGACCATGGCGGCGGTGCCCAGGTACATGCCGGCCTGGACCCAGGCGGCGGGGTGCGCGCGGTGGTCGTCGCCGTCGTCGAGGGCCACCGCGCCCATCTGCCCCGGCGTCAACACGCCGATGACGATGCCGACCAGCGTCATCACCAGCACCCCGGCCAGACCGTAGAGGAGCGTGCTGAACAGGCCGTGTCCCAGGCCTTCTTCGGACTCGCTGGCCCGGATGGCCGACATGATGACCAGCCCGACCGCGACGGACTGGCTGCCGAGGAGCACGGCGGCGCCGCGGTTGCGGTCCCGCCACACCACGTGGAAGAGCTTGCCGGGTGTGACGAGGTCGAGGGCGACGAAGCCGACGGCCATCACGGCGAGGCCCACGACCCCGTAGAGCAGGGTCTGCCCGGCCGACTCGAAGATCTCGGTCACTGCGTTGCCTTTCTGGAGGGCGTCTGTGGCGTCTGGGGAAGGCGTCGTCGGGGGCGGGGGGCGCCGGGCGTCACTTGCCCGAGCCGGGGCCGCCGCCGCGGAAGCTGCTCGGGTTGGGCCAGTAGGTGAGGTGCTGGTGATGCCGGCGGTAGCCGTTGCGGTAGTCCTCGATCTCGATCGTGCTGCCGCTCCGATAGGGCGAGACGGTCACCATGTCGTCGCCGTAGCGCAGGAACTCCTTGCCGCCGCCGGACGCCCGGTCCAGGGCGTCGCGGTGACCGTCGATCGCGTCGGCGACCTTGGCCGGGGAGCTGTTCCTGTCGACCCACCCGCTCCCGCCGGTGGTGTACGTCTTGCCGATCCAGCCGCGTGGGACGCCGTCCTCCCCGTCGCTGGAACAGGCGGAGAGCAGGGCCGTGACCAGCACGGCCGCCACCGCCCCGCGCACGAGTCGGGTGCTGTTCATCGAGCCTCCAGCCGGCTGTGCGTCGATACGATGTGCCCGTCCTGCGGGTAGCTGTGCCAGGTGCGCCAGGCCAGTCCCGCGCCGGACCGTTCGTCGCCCGCCTCGACCACGACCGCCGTCACCGCTTCCGGAGACCCGGGGAAGACCCCGCACAGGCTGTGTTCCGCCTCGTCCGCGCGGCCCAGGGCGTCCGCGACCCGGGCGCTGAACTCCTCGGGACCGAGGCGTTCCGTGGCGGCGCTGAAGCGGTACGTCCACCCCGCCAGTTGCCGGGTGTGCGTCGTCGGCAGTCCCCTGACCGCCTCCGGCAGGCACGCCACGGTCTCCCGTACCGGTCCTGCGAAGACCTGGTGGGAGGCGCCGAGCAGCCTCAGTCGTACCGCGAGGCCGCCCACGAACACCTCACGCTCGGCGAGCGCGGGCCGTTCGGTCAGGTCCAGGGAGAAGCAGAGCTGATCCGCGGCCGTGTCCAGGTAAGGGGCTTGCAGCGATACGGCGTGCATGCGACTGCGGCCCCCCGGTCCGATAGTGCTACGAGCGGCGCCGAGTATGGCACATGCGTCGGACGTGGCCGAAAGCGGCCCCTGGGCGGTCGCCTTGCCGGTGGGCATCGGCCAACAGCCCACCGCCCAGGTCCGGGAGGAAGCTCCCTAGACGTCCCGGTACTCGTCCAGGAGCCCCGCGTCGTAGGTCAGCAGGGCGATCTGGACCCGGTTGTCGAGGTCGAGCCTGGCCAGGATGCGGGAGACGTGGGCCTTGACCGTGGCGACGCTCATGTAGAGGTGGGCCGCGATGTCGGCGTTGGCCATGCCGCGGCCGACGGCCACGGCGACCTCGCGTTCGCGGTCGTTGAGGGCGTCCAGGCGGGCACGCGCGCGTGCGTGCCGTGCGTGCCGGGTGTCGGGGGCGGTTCCGGCCGCCTGCTCCATCAGCCGCCTGATGACGGCGGGCGACAGGACCGGGTCGCCGGCCGCGACCCTGCGCACGGCGTCGAGGATCTGTGCGGGCGGGGTGTCCTTGAGGACGAATCCGGCGGCTCCGGCGCGCAGGGCCCGCAGCACCTGTTCGTCCGCGTGGAAGGTGGTGAGCACGACGACCTGGGGCGCGTCCGGGCGAGTGCGCAGCCGCTCGGTCGCCGTGAGGCCGTCCACGACCGGCATCCGGATGTCCATGAGGACGACGTCCGGGCGGGTGCGGTCGACGAGGGCCGCCACCTCGTCCCCGTCGGCGGCCTCGCCGACGATCTCGACGTCGTCGGCACCGCCGAGCATGAGGGACAGTCCCGCCCGCACGAGCGGGTCGTCGTCGACGAGGAGCAGTCTGATGGCAGTCATGGCCCTACGTAATCACGGTCGCCCGGGCCGACTTCACCTCCGTGACGCTCTTCGCGGCCCCGGGCCCCGGGCGGCGCCTCACTCCCACGGCAGCCTCGTCCTCACCTCGAAGCCGCCCGCGGGCGTGGGCCCGTGCTCCAGGGTGCCGCCCGCGAGCGTGGCCCGCTCGGTCAGCCCGATCAGGCCCTGTCCGGAGCCGGGCACGTGGGGCACCTCGCCGCGGGGCGGGGCGTTGCGCACCGACAGGACGAGACCGTCGCCCGGCGCCCCGGAGACCGACACGGTGACCTCGGTGCCGGGGGCGTGCTTGCGCGCGTTGGTCAGCGCCTCCTGGGCGATGCGGTAGGCGGTGCGGCCGACGGACGCGGGGACGGTGCCGGGGTCGGGGACGCCGTCCGTGAGGGTGACCTTCATGCCGGCCGCGCGGGACTCGGCGACCAGCGCGTCGAGCGCCGCGAGCGTCGGCTGCGGGCGGCCCGCGTCGTCCGCCTCCGCCGCCCGCAGGACGCCGATGATCTCCCGCAGGTCCTGGAGGGCCTCGTGTGCGCTCTCCCGGATGACGCCCGCCGCCCGCGCGATCTCCTCCCGGGGCGCGTCGGGCCGGAACTCCAGGGCGCCCGCGTGCACGCTGAGCAGGGTCAGCCGGTGGGCGAGGACGTCGTGCATCTCGCGGGCGATCGCCTCCCGGGCCAGCCGCTGCGCCTGCTCGCCCCGCAACCGCGCCTCGGCTTCGGCGTGCCGGGCGCGGTCGCGCAGGCTGAGCAGGAGCAGGCGCTTGGAGCGGACCAGCAGGCCCCAGCCGACGACGGCGACGGTGAGCAGGGTGCCGATGACCACCGACGCCAGGAAGGGCAGGTCGGGTTCCGGTCGCATCCAGTAGTACAGGGGCTGCACCAGGAGGCCGGCGGCTCCCACCCAGGCCACGTAACGCAACGGCCGGTGCACGGCGAGCGTGAAGAGGGCGGCGAGGGCGGCGCCGCCCGCGGTGGCCGAGACGAGGGAGGCGGGCACCATCGCCACCGCGAGCCCGAACGGCCAGCGCCGCCGGAGCCACACGGCGGCACAGGCCAGGGCCCCGACCACCTGGTCCACGGCCTCCATCACCGGCGGGAGGTTCGCCTCCTGGTCCAGGGAGTCGACGGCCAGCAGACCGATGGCGACCGCGAGCAGGAAGCAGGTGAAGTCGACGATCCAGTCGCGCGCGGTGCGCCTCGGCCGTCCGCCGGGGCGCGGGGGCTGCGGGTACAGGTCCTCGACCAGAGCCGCCGGCAGCACCCAGCGCCGCTTCGCGAAGGCCGGGGGCGGCGCGGCCCGCTCGTCACTGTTCACGGTCGGCAAATCTACGCAGTCGCGGCGGCCGGGGCCGCCGGTCGGGAGGCGCCGTCGACCAAAGACGCGCGTTCCTCGACTTTCGGCGTGCCGCCGCGCGCCCGGCGACACCTTCCGTCGGGCAGGGCTCGCCCCGCGACCGATGTGCGTGGGGGGACCGCGGGGCGAGAGTCGGGATCGTGAAGCGACTGCTGGAGTTCCTCGGTTTCCTCGCCGTGTTGCAGGGCCTGACGGGTCTGGTGCACGAGTTCGCCGGCTGGAAGGTGGGCCTGGTGCGGCGGATCGCCTTCCTCGACGGCTACGGGGTCTGCGCGAGCCTGACCCTGCTCGTTCTCGGCGGAGCGCTGTTCGCCGCCGCCGAGAGCCGCAGGTCCGCGTGAGGGGGTCTCAGCAGCCGTGGTCGACGAGGTCGAACGACGCGTAGTGGTCGGCCGTGTAGTAGTCCTCCTGGGTCTGCTCACCGGTCACGATCCGGCGGGCGCCGCGCGTGTCGGAGCCCGGGGTGATCACCGTGTACTCGTGGTAGTACCCGGAGGACCGGCTGGGCAGGACGCCCTCCCGGTTCTGGAAGACGGTCCCGTCCTGGTCGTAGGGGTAGGGGCCGCCCTGCTCTATCAGGTCGAGCGTGTCGTGGGCCTGGGACGGCAGGTCGCTGTAGCAGATGTCGCCGACCGCGGCGGGCGCGGCGCCGGCCGGGGTCGCGGAGACGGTGCCGCCCAGGAGGAGGGCGGACAGGACTGCGGCTGAGGCGCCCAGCCGGGCGGCGCGTGGGGGGAATCGCATGACCCATGATGACGCGCGTAGACGCTGGCATGTCAATGTCAAGTTCGTGGAGTTTCCCGGGACGTCGTATGTGTATCCCGCGTGGACACACCGGCGCCGGGCAGGGGTGTCCGGCGCTCAGGTCGACGTCCGTTCGCCGCCAGCACGGACACCGCGGCCCGGGTGGGATGGACCCATGGACACGAACACGCACACCACCCCACTCGCCCCCGCCACCACTCCCCTGACCGGCCGCACCGCCCTGGTGACCGGCGGCAGCCGGGGCATCGGCGCGGCGACCGCCCTGCGGCTGGCCCGGGAGGGCGCGGACGTGGCGCTCACCTACGTGAACGGCAAGGACGCGGCCGACGGTGTCGTACGGGAGATCGAGACGCTGGGGCGCCGGGCGGTGGCCCTGCGGGCCGACTCCGCCGACGCGGACGAGGCGGCGGGGGCGGTCGAGCGGGCCGCTCAGGCGCTCGGCGGCCGGCTCGACGTGCTGGTCAACAACGCCGGGATCGGTCTGCTCGGCCCGTTGGAGAGCCTGTCCGTCGCCGACGTCGACCGGCTGCTGGCCGTGAACGTCCGCGGCGTCTTCCTCGCCTCCCAGGCGGCCGCCGCCCGCATGACCGAGGGCGGGCGGATCATCACCGTCGGCACCTGCATGACCCAGCGCGTGCCCGGACCCGGCGGGACGCTGTACGCGACGAGCAAGTCGGCGCTGATCGGGCTGACCAAGGCCCTGGCGAGGGAGCTGGGCCCGCGCGGGATCACGGCGAACATCGTGCACCCGGGACCGGTCGACACCGACATGAACCCGGCGGACGGACCCTACGCGGACGGGCAGGCGGCCATGACGGCGCTGGGCCGCTTCGGCACGGCGGCCGAGGTGGCGGCCACCGTGGCGTACCTGGCGACCGCCTCGTACGTCACCGGCGCGGAGTACGCGGTGGACGGCGGCCACGCCGCGTGACCGCCCCGGGCATGCGCGCGGGGCGCACCGGTGCTGTCCTGCCGGTGCGCCCCGCGGGTCTGTGACGGGCGCGGGTCAGCCGCCCAGTTCCTGGCGACGGGCGGCGAGGCGGGCCGCGCCGTCCTCCGTCAGGGTGCCGAACAGACGCAGGCGGGAGATGCCGCCGTCCGGGAAGATGTCGACGCGCGCGTGGGTGCCGACGGCCGTCTCCGGCAGGACGAAGCGGTGGTTGGTGTCGGGCTGCATCCGGGTGCGCGGGAGCACCTCGCGCCACTCACCGTCCTCGCCGTCCTTCACGGAGACCGAGGCCCAGCCGGCGCTGTTGCCCTTGAGGTACGCCGTGTCGATCTCGACCGCGCGGATCTGGGAGCGGTCCACCAGGCGGTACTGGATCCAGTCGTTGCCCCGGTCGCGGCGACGGCGGGTCTCCCAGCCGTCGTCCATCTTGCGGGAGCGGCCCGGCTGGATGGTGTTGGTGGCCGGCGAGTAGAAGAGGTTGGAGGCGTCCTCGACCTGGCCGCCGTTCTCCAGGGCGACCACGTCGAAGGTGCCGAGGGCGGTGAGCCAGGCGGGGTCGGGGACGACCTCGCCGTACACCCGCAGGCGGGCGATGCCGCCGTCGGGGTGCTGCTTGAGGCGCAGGTGGGTGAAGCGCTGCTCGGCCGAGACGGCGAAGCCGTTGGCCGCGTGGCCGCCGACCGCGGTGCGCGGGACGAGGGTCGTCCACTTCACGTCGTCCGCGAGCAGTTCCTCGGGGGACGGGGAGCCCGCGACCGAGGTGCCCTCCACGGACACGGCCTGCGGGTAGTTGCCGCGGAAGTGGGCGGTGTCGACGACGATGCCGCGGATCACGCCGGGGGCACCGAGGCGGATCAGCGCCCAGTCGTGGTCCTCCTCGGTGGGCCAGGGGTGCTCGGCCGAGGCGCCGCGGCGCCGCCGGGTCTCCCAGCCGTCCATGACCTTGCCCTTGTGCCCGAAGTGCTCGGGGTCGAACTCGGCGGGCTCGGGCACCAGCAGGTTCTCGCGCTGGGCGAAGAACTCGTCGTTGGCGGCGACGACACCCGCACCGAGCTGCCGGTCGGCAAGGTTGGCGTACTGGGTGAAGGGGAGGTCGGCGGTGCGGTAGTCCGCGTACGGGTCGCCGCCCCCGTAGGGGTTCGCGTCGCCGGTGAAGCTGGCCAACGAGGTGTTCTGCTGGGCCGTCACGGTGATCAGGTGTTCCTTTCGGGGCTGTTCGGGGAGGGACTGGTTCAGGGGGCCGAGCCGTCAGGCCCGGTCGAGGAGCTGTCCCTTCGGGTCGGTGAACGCGCCGTCCGCCACGATGCGCGTGCCGCGCAGCCAGGTGGACTTCACGACGCCGTACAGGGTCTTGCCCGCGTACGCGGTGACGCGGTTGCGGTGCTGGAGGGCGGCCGGGTCGACGGTGAAGGTCTCGTCGGGGGCGAGGACGGCGAAGTCCGCGTCGTGGCCCGCCGCGATGGCGCCCTTGCGGGAGTCGAGCCCCACCAGGCCGGCCGTGCGCGCCGACATCCAGCGCACGATGTCCTCCAGGCCGTAGCCGCGCTCGCGGGCCGAGGTCCACATGGCCGGCAGGCTGAGTTGGAGGCCGGCGATGCCGCCCCAGGCGGTGGCGAAGTCGTCGGTCTTGAGGTCGGCGGTGGAGGGCGAGTGGTCGGTGACGACGCAGTCGATCGTGCCGTCCGCCAGCGCCTGCCAGAGCAGGTCCTGGTTGGCGGCCTCGCGGATCGGCGGGCAGCACTTGAACTCGCTGGCCCCGTCCGGCACCTCTTCGGCGGTGAGCGTGAGGTAGTGCGGGCAGGTCTCGACCGTCACCTGTACGCCGTCGGCGCGGGCCTCGGCGATCAGCGGCAGGGCGTCGCTGGAGGACAGGTGGAGCACGTGCACGCGCGCGTTGAACCGCTTGGCCTGCGCCAGGAGGGTCGCGATGGCGGTGTCCTCGGCGTCGCGCGGGCGGCTGGCGAGGAAGTGGGTGTACTTGGGGCCGCCCTGCTGCGGGGCCGCGGCCAGGTGGTGCGGGTCCTCGGCGTGCACGATCAGCAGGCCGTCGAAGGCGGCGATCTCGGCCAGCGACCGGGCGAGCTGCTCCTGGTCGAGGTGCGGGAACTCGTCCACGCCCGACGGCGACAGGAAGGCCTTGAAGCCGAAGACCCCGGCCTCGTGCAGGGGGCGCAGGTCCTTGACGTTGTCGGGCAGGGCGCCGCCCCAGAAGCCGACGTCGATGTGCGCCTTGTCCGCGGCGACCTCGCGCTTGGTGCGCAGGTTGTCGACCGTGGTGGTCGGCGGGATGGAGTTGAGCGGCATGTCGACGAGGGTGGTGATGCCGCCGGCCGCCGCGGCGCGGGTGGCGGTCCAGAAGCCCTCCCACTCGGTGCGCCCGGGGTCGTTCACGTGTACGTGGGTGTCGACGAGGCCGGGCAGGACGACGTGGTCGCCGACGTCCTCGAGCCGGGCGCCCGCCGGGACGGGGGCGTCGTACGGCAGCACGGCCGTGATCTTCTCCCCGGTGACCGCGATCGACGCGGCGCGCGTCCCCTCGGGAGTGATGACGCGCGTCGAGCGCAGCACCAGTTCAGCTTCGGACACCCGGATCCCCTTCTCTACCTGTGCGTGTCTGCCTCTGCCCGTCGAATTTCAACGTTCTGTTGAAGGAGTCTTCACTCCCGCTCCGAGGCCGTCAAGAGGCACCCTTTGTGATGGCATGCCCAATGACACCGCTCTGGACGTTTCCACAAAGCGGAATTAGAATTCCAGCAAGCAGAACGTAGCTACGTACAAGCCGGTAGTCAACCGGCCGCCGGGTACGCTTCTTTCCTCCCGCCAGCCCCGAAAGGAACGTGCCGTGCCGACGTCCAGCGCCAGCACCACCGACTCCGCCAGGTCCGCCACCGGTGGCGTCCAGTCCCTGGAGCGCGCCTTCGACCTGCTCGAACGGATGGCGGACGCGGGGGGCGAGGTCGGCCTGAGCGAGCTCTCGGCGAGCAGCGGGCTGCCGCTGCCGACCATCCACCGCCTGATGCGCACCCTCGTGGCCTGCGGATACGTACGCCAGCAGCCCAACCGCCGGTACGCGCTCGGCCCCCGTCTGATCCGCCTCGGCGAGTCCGCGGGGCGCCTGCTCGGCACCTGGGCGCGCCCGCACCTGGCCCGCCTGGTCGAGGAGACCGGCGAGACGGCGAACATGGCGCTGCTCGACGGCGACGAGATCGTGTACGTCGCCCAGGTGCCGTCGAAGCACTCGATGCGCATGTTCACCGAGGTCGGCCGGCGTGTGCTGCCGCACTCCACGGGTGTCGGCAAGGCGCTGCTCGCGGACTTCCCGGCGGACGAGGTGCGGGCCCTGCTGGGCCGCACCGGCATGCCGGCCGCGACCGACAAGACGATCACCACCCCGGACGGCTTCATCGCGGCGCTGGAGGACGTGCGGCGCCAGGGTTACGCGATCGACGACAACGAGCAGGAGATCGGCGTCCGGTGCCTGGCCGTCTCCGTGCCGGACTCCCCCACCGCCGCGGCCATCTCGATCTCCGGCCCCGCGGGCCGGGTCACCGAGGCCGCGACCGACCGGATCGTGCCCCTGCTGCAGCAGGTGGCGGCGGAGCTGTCCGAGGCCCTGCTGACCTCGAACGGCGCGAACGGCACTCCGGCCGCCTGAGGCCCGCCCGCCGCACCGGCGCCGGCCCGCGAGCCCCGTGGCGCTCCGTCACGGGGTTCGGTTCAAGGAACTCAGCGGCGCGGCGGGTCCCCGAACAGTTCCACCGCGTGACGGACCTCCGTCAGCCCCGGGGCGAGTGCGCTGACGGAGCCGATCGCCCCGGCTATCAGCAACAGAGAGCGGCGCAGCCGAGGCGCCTCCGGGACGCCGTGACCCGCCATGGCGGCGAGGTCGGCCAGTTCGTCCTCCGCGATCCCCCGGTCCGGGAAGTCCGCGGGCAGCGCGGCCAGGCGGCGGCGCAACCGGGACACCGCCGCGCGCAGCGCCACCACCCTCACGTCCTCGTCGCCGACGGTCACGTGCCTCTGCCCCAAGCTCCGCAACGCAGCCCTCCCCCTCGCACCCCGATGTGCGCGGGCCAGTAAACGCCACCCCGCGCCGGCCGCGCCACCACGCGGACCGAAATTCAGCCTCCGAAAACCCGGCGCACGCCGGGGCGTTTGGCGTGCCGTCAGGTATGCAGGACGCATGACCGACAACGAGACCCGGCCGGAAGACCAGGTGGGCGGCCCGGTGGCGGGACTGCTGCTGGCGGCCGGGGGCGGCCGGCGGCTCGGCGGCCGCCCCAAGGCGCTGCTCGAACACCGTGGACACCTGCTCGTCGAACACGCGGTCGGCGTGTTGCGCGCGGCCGGGTGCGTCCGCGTCCACGTCGTGCTGGGGGCCCGCGCCAAAGACGTACGCGCGCGGGCGGCCCTCGACGGCTGCGTGCTGGTGGACAACCCCGACTGGGAGGAGGGCATGGGTTCGTCCCTGCGGGCGGGTCTCGGCTCGCTGGCCGGGACCGGGGCGCGGGCGGCGCTCGTCTCCCTGGTCGACCAGCCCGGCATCGGCGCTGAGGCGATGACCCGGGTGCGTGCCGGATACCGGGACGAGACCTCACTGGTCTCGGCGGCCTACGCGGGCAGGCGCGGGCATCCCGTTCTGCTCGGCGCCGCGCACTGGGCGGGGATCGCGGCGACCGCCACCGGCGACCGGGGTGCCCGTGCGTATCTCGGGGAACACGAGGCGCAGATCGCCCTCGTCGAGTGCGGGGACGTGGCACGGCCGTACGACATCGACACCGAGGCGGACCTGGTCCACCTTGAGTGAGGGGGATGGCACCGAGCGCCACCTTTCCTCGACTCGGAGAATCTCGACATCAACAAACCATTGAAGTTCCACGATGAGGAAACTACTATCCACTGACCAGAAGCACTCCGCTGCACGGCGAGTGCGTAATGCCCCATACGCACCCTCTGGCACCCGGTGCCACCGCTGAAGGAAGTGACAGCTCATGTCCGCACCAGCGCCGTCCACGCTGGCCATCGTCGACGCCGAGCCCCTGCCCCGGCAGGAGGAGGTCCTCACCGATGCGGCGCTCGCCTTCGTGGCCGAGCTGCACCGGCGGTTCACGCCCCGGCGTGACGAGCTCCTCGCCCGCCGTGCCGAGCGCCGCGCCGAGATCGCCCGCACCTCCACGCTCGACTTCCTCCCGGAGACCGCCGCGATCCGCGCGGACGACTCCTGGAAGGTGGCCCCCGCTCCGGCCGCGCTGAACGACCGCCGCGTCGAGATCACCGGCCCCACCGACCGCAAGATGACCATCAACGCCCTCAACTCGGGCGCCAGGGTCTGGCTCGCGGACTTCGAGGACGCCTCCGCGCCGACCTGGGAGAACGTGGTCCTCGGTCAGCTGAACCTGACCTCGGCCTACACCCGCACCATCGACTTCACCGACGAGCGCACCGGCAAGTCCTACGCCCTGCGTCCGGACGCCGAGCTGGCGACGGTCGTCATGCGCCCGCGCGGCTGGCACCTCGACGAGCGCCACCTCCAGGTCGACGGCCGCCCGGTCCCCGGCGCCCTGGTCGACTTCGGCCTGTACTTCTTCCACAACGCCCAGCGCCTCATCGACCTGGGCAAGGGCCCGTACTTCTACCTCCCGAAGACGGAGTCCCACCTGGAGGCCCGCCTCTGGAACGAGGTGTTCGTCTTCGCGCAGGACTACGTCGGCATCCCGCAGGGCACGGTCCGCGCCACCGTCCTGATCGAGACGATCACGGCCGCGTACGAGATGGAGGAGATCCTCTACGAACTGCGCGACCACGCCGCCGGGCTGAACGCGGGTCGCTGGGACTACCTGTTCTCCATCGTCAAGAACTTCCGTGACGGCGGTGCCAAGTTCGTCCTGCCGGACCGCAACGCCGTGACGATGACCGCCCCGTTCATGCGGGCGTACACCGAACTCCTCGTCCGCACCTGCCACAAGCGGGGCGCGCACGCGATCGGCGGCATGGCGGCCTTCATCCCCTCGCGCCGGGACGCCGAGGTCAACAAGGTCGCCTTCGAGAAGGTCCGCGCCGACAAGGACCGCGAGGCCGGTGACGGCTTCGACGGCTCCTGGGTCGCCCACCCGGACCTGGTGCCGATCGCCATGGAGTCCTTCGACAAGGTGCTCGGCGACAAGCCGAACCAGAAGGACCGCCTGCGCGAGGACGTCGACGTCAAGGCCGCCGACCTGATCGCGATCGACTCCCTGGACGCGAAGCCCACGTACGCGGGTCTGGTCAACGCCGTGCAGGTCGGCATCCGCTACATCGAGGCGTGGCTGCGCGGCCTCGGCGCGGTCGCCATCTTCAACCTGATGGAGGACGCGGCCACCGCCGAGATCTCCCGCTCGCAGATCTGGCAGTGGATCAACGCGGAGGTCGTCCTCGACAACGGCGAGCAGGTCACCGCGGAGCTGGCCCGCAAGGTCGCCGCCGAGGAACTGGCCAACATCCGCGCCGAGATCGGCGACGAGGCCTTCGCGGCCGGCAACTGGCAGCAGGCGCACGACCTGCTGCTCACGGTGTCGCTCGACCAGGACTACGCCGACTTCCTGACGCTGCCGGCGTACGAGCAGCTGAAGGGCTGACGCCGCCCCGCGTTCGACGACCGCGTCCCCGGTGCCGCAGCACGGCACCGGGGGCGCGATCGTGTGCCGGGCCGGGCGGGTCAACCCAGGTGCACGGACCAGTCCTGCTCGGCGGGCGGCTTGCCGTGCAGGTCGGGGACCCGCTTCAGCCAGTCCGGCCGGCCCCGCTGCGTGCGCGCCGCGCGGGCCGCGTTCTCGGCGGCGAGTTCCTCGCGGCTCGGGAAGCCGGTGGGCAGCCACTGCCGTGAGGCCCGTACGCGCGCGTGCAGGTAGGCCACGTAGGCGGCGCGCACCTTCTCCGGCGTGTCGAGGTCGCCCTCGCAGGTCAGCCAGGGCTCCGGCACCCGGCCCACCACCTCGCGCAGCAGTTCCTCCGTCACCTTGGGCGCCAGCTCGGCGTCGGCGGCCGGGAGGTCGGGCGCGTAGTGGCCGAGGGCGTGGTGCCGGAAGTCGTACGCCTTCTCGGGCGGGGAGGCGCCCCAGCGGTGGTGGAAGACGAGGGCCGCGCCGTGGTCGATCAGCCACAGGCGCGGGGGCACGGTGCCGAGGGTGGGCCAGACCATGAGGTTGGAGCTGTGCACCGTCCGGTCGACGTTGACGGTGAGGGCGTCCAGCCAGACGACCCTCCCCGCCTCCCGCGCGTCCACCGGGAACACCTCGGCCAGCTCGGGCGTGAAGTCGGCGCCGCCCGACAGGTAGTCCATGCCCAGGTTGAGCCCCGCGCTGGCGTGCAGCAGGTCCCGCACCTCCTGGTGCGGTTCGTCCTCGGCGATCGCCGGGTCGAAGTGCGCGAGCACCAGCTCCGGCACCCGCAGTCCCAGCTCCCGCGCCAGCTCCCCCACGATCACCTCGGCGACCAGCGCCTTGCGGCCCTGCGCGGAGCCGGTGAACTTCAGGACGTAGGTGCCGAGGTCGTCGGCCTCGACGACGGCGGGCACGGAGCCACCGGAACGCAGGGGCTCGACGTAGCGGGTGACGGTGACTTCGGTGAGCATGGGACGAGCATATGGAGGCGCGCCCGTCCGACGCGTGCGGCGCCGTCCGTCACCCGAGGTCCAGCTCCGCGCGGACCGTCTTGCCGACGGGTACGCGGTCCAGCACGCCCCACCGGTCCGCCAGCGCGTCCACGAGCAGCAGCCCGCGCCCGTGCTCGCCTTCCGGCGCCGCCGTGATCTCCGGGCGGCGCTCTCCCCGGCTGTCCGACACGTCGATCCGCAGCGTGTAGGCGTCGAGCCGCAGCAGCACCTCGATGTCCCGGCCCGGCACCCGCCCGTGCGTCACGGCGTTCGCCGCCAGCTCCGCGACGAGCAGTGCGGCCGTGTCGGAGAGCGCCGAACCGTACGGGACGCCCCAGGTGTCGAGCCGGTGCAGGGCGAGATGCCGGGCCAGTCGCGCGCCGCGCGGGGTGGAGCTGAACCGCTGCACGAACACACGCGCGGTGACCGGAGGGCGGGGTGTGGGGGCTGGTCTCATGCCGCCCATCCCACCTGCGGCGACGGTCCGCCACCAGGTCGGTCACCGGTACGCAGGGTCAGCGTACGGGTACGGAGTGTGGACGGTAGGGGTAACCATCCGTGACCATGGGCCCGTTGGCCGGGTTGGTCCAGTGGATGTACGTGGCGGGAGGTGTCCTGGATGTCGGACGGTACGGGTGGCGCGGGCGGCGCGGAAGCGCTCTGCGGGGGCGGTGAACCGGAGCGGTCGGACAGTCTCAGGACCTTCGGTGAGGTCGTCAAGGCGTTCCGCAAACGGGCGGGCCTGACCCAGGAGGAGTTCGCCCCGCAGGTGCGGTACTCGGTGCCGACGGTGGCCTCGATCGAGCAGGGGCGGCGCTTCCCGCCGCTGGACTTCGTGGAGCGCGCGGAGGAAGTCCTCGACGCGTTCGGCGCGTTGCGGGGGGCGGCACGGCACCTGTCGCGGCAACCGGGGCTGGCGAGCTGGTTCCGGCAGTGGGCGCGGTTCGAGGCGGAGGCGGTGAGTCTGTACACCTATGAATGCCGCCTGGTTCCCGGGCTGTTGCAGACCGAGGCGTACGCGCGCACGCTGTTCACGAACCAGTTGCCGCCACTGGGTGACGACCAGATCGAGGCACAGTGGATCGCACGGTCGGAGCGGCAGCGGCTGCTGAGGGAGCGGCCGAACACGGCGTTCAGCTTCATTCTGGAGGAGCATCTGTTTCTGCGCCGCACGGGCGGAGCAGAGGTCACGCGGGAGTTGCTCGATCACGTCCTAAGGCTGGCGGAGTTGCGGAACGTGGAGGTCCAGGTGATGCCGCTGCGGAACGCCCATGCGGGGATGGCCGGCCCAATGCAACTGCTTGAGACACCCGAAGCACGCTGGTTCGCCTACAACGAGGGTCAACGGGGAGGCATGTTCGTCTCCGAGCGGAAAGAGGTCAGCGTCCTCCAAATGAGGTATGCCAGGATGCGGTCACAGGCTCTCTCCCTCGATGACTCCCTGGGCCTGTTGCAGCGGATGCGAGGAACCTCATGAACACGATGGAACTGGCCTGGTTCAAAAGCTCGTACAGCAGCAGCGGCGACGGCGACTGCGTCGAGGTGGCCCTGTCCTGGCACAAGTCCAGCTACAGCAGCGGCGGCGACGGCGACTGCGTCGAGGTGGCGTCCTGCCCCGAGACCGTGCACGTCCGCGACTCGAAGGTGCGGCAGGGAGACCAGCTCGCCGTCTCCCCGGCGGCCTGGATCCGCTTCCTTCACACGTGCGTCCATGAAATGGCTGCGCCTTCACGGACGTTGACCACGTCATGACTCAAGGACCAGCGCCTCGCCCCCTGACCGACGAAGCCCTCTCCGCCCTGCTCGGCAAGCAGCAGTTCGGCACGCTCGCCACCGTCAAGCGCAGTGGCCACCCGCATCTGACCACCATGCTGTACAGCTGGGACCCCGAAGCCCGCACGGTGCGGTTCTCGACGACGGCCGACCGGGTCAAGGTCGCGCATCTACGGCGCAACCCGCGTGCGGCGCTGCATGTGCAGGGTGGCGACGTGTGGTCGTTCGCCGTCGCCGAAGGCGAGGCCGAGGTGTCCGGGAGTACGACCGTTCCGGGCGACGCCGTCGGGCGGGAACTGCTCGCGATGGTCCCACAGGGCGCGAGACCGGAGGACGAGGATGCGTTCCTGGCGCAACTGGTCGCCGAGCGCCGGGTGGTCATTCGACTGAAGGTGGAGCGCCTGTACGGCACGGCGCTCGACATCGCCGGCTGAGCAGAGCGCGGGGCTGCCGACGCCTCCGCATGCCCGAACGCCCCGCCCTGCGCCGATCCTCAGGGGCGGGGCGTCGCCGTCGGTCCGATCAGTGGTCCGCCGCGCTGCCCCGGACGACGCAGGACCGGCTGTTCTCCCAGCCCCATCCGTCACCGTCCGGGTCGGACGCACCGCCGTTCACGCAGTACGGGTACCCGTTGGGCGCGGTACCGCCCGAACTGCCGCCGCCACCGCCGTACACGGTCGCCCTCCTGGACGTCGCGGCGATGCCGTTGCTGCCGTAGAAGATGCGGTTGCCCCAGCTCGTCAGCGAGTTGGCGTTGAAGCCGTTGACCATGTCGAGGTACTCGACCCCGCCGCCGTTGCCGCTCCAGGACCAGCCGAGGTAGCCGACGCCGAGGGACTGGGCCGTCGCCATGATGGCGTCCTCGTCGGGGTTGCCGTCGCTGTGCTGGTTCCCGAACTCTCCGACGACGATGGGCAGTCCCTTGCCGACGAAGGCGTTGAGGTAGTCCCGCACCTCGGCGGCGGTGTCGTAGACCCCGTACATGTGGATGGAGAAGACGGTGTTGCGGTCGGGGTCGGAGGCGAAGACCGAGGCCGCGTCGGAGCGCATCGTGCCGGACCAGTCCTGGCCCCAGTTGGGCGCGTCGACCATCAGGGCGTGGTGGAGTCCGGCGCCGCGGAGCTTGCCGATGGCCGCCTTGGTCGCGGCGGTCCACGCGGTGTAGTTCGTGTTCCCGAAGGGCTCGTTGCCGATGTTGACGACGACGTAGTCCTCCTGGCCCTGCAGCGCGCTCTTCACACTGATCCAGTAGTCGGCCGCCTGGTCCAGGCTGGTGGCGGCGCCGTCCTCGCCGTAGCCGGTGGTGTCGTGCACCTCGAGGACGCAGATGACCTTGTTGGCCTTGCACTGGCCGATGAGCGTGGAGACCTGCGAGGCGCTCGTCCTCGTCCAGCGACCGCCGCTGCCGAGCACGACGCGGACGGTGTTGGCGCCCTTGGCCGCGATGTCCGCGATGGCGCGGGTACGGTCCGGGTACCAGGCGTAGGCGTGGTTGACGCCGCGCATGACGAACGCGTTGCCGTTGCCCTCGACCACGCGCCCGTTGCCGACGTGGATACCGCCGGCCGCGGCCTCCGCCCTTCCCGCGGAGGGACCGGCGAGGGCGAACAGCAGACCCAGGACGGCGGCGAACGCCACCCCCGCGGTCGTGATCAGCGTGCTTCTTGGCTTACGCATGGGTCTCCTTCGAAGGCGAGCATGAACCTGACAACGTTGTCCCGTGTTCACGGGATCGACATTTACCGGTTAACCGATAGGGACCGTAGGGACACCCGCCCAGTCTGTCAATCAGTTGCGCAGAGGACATTTGCGCAGGTGAGCAGCGTGAATCGAAGGGTCTTACCCCCTGGTCAGCAGGTTTAGCGGTTTAGCAGAAAGAGGGGCGCGACATGATGTCACGCCCCTCTCGGCCCACTCGTCGCGCCGCCGCTACGCGCGGGGCGACGCCGTCGACGCCCGCGGTACCAGGGACGGTGTCGCCACCGGCCGGGACGGCACGTCGTTGCCCGCCAGCACCTCGAACAGCACCCGCGCGACCTGCGCCCCGAAGCCGTGCACGTCGTGGCTCATCGCGGACAGCGTCGGGTGGGTGAGCCGGCACAGCTGGGAGTCGTCCCAGGCCAGCAGCGACAGGTCCTCCGGCACGGAGACGCCCATCTCGGCGGCGACGCCGAGACCGGCGACCGCCATGATGTCGTTGTCGTACAGGATCGCCGTGGGGCGCTCGGCGGAGAGCAGCAGGGAGCGGGTGGCGCGGGCGCCGTCCTCACCCGAGAAGCCCGTCTCGAGGTGCGGGCCGCGGTCCAGGCCGAGTTCGCTCATGGTCCGCTCGAACGCCGTCGTCCGGATGGCGCTGTGCCCGAGCCCGCGGGGGCCGCCCACGTGCGCGATGCGCCGGTGTCCCAGCACCGCCAGGTAGCGCACCGCCTCGGCGACGGCTGCGGCGTCGTCGGTCCACACCGACGGGAAACCGCCGGTGAGGGACGGGTGGCCGACCGCCACGGCGGGCAGGCCGATGCGCCCGAGCGGGCCGATCCGGGGGTCCTCCTGATGGAAGTCGACCAGGATGGAGCCCCCTACCTGCCGCTCCCGCCACCAGCGTTCCTGGAGCCCGATCTCCTCCTCCAGCGAGCCGACCAGGCGCAGCAGCAGGGAGCAGTCCCGCTCGGCCAGCACGCTCTCGATGCCGGAGACGAACTCCATGTAGAACGGCTCCAGGCCCAGCAGCCGCGCCGGCCGGCAGATCGCCAGCCCCACGGTGTCCACGGACTGGCGCGAGAGGCTGCGGGCCGAGGAATTCGGGGCCCAGCCCAGCTGCCGGGCCGCCGCGAAGATCCGCTCCCGGGTGGCGTCGGAGACCCCGGGTTTGCCGTTGAAGGCCAGGGACACGGCGCCCTTGGAGACGCCGGCGGCCGCGGCGACGTCCTTGATGGTGACGCGGACGGACGGTGTGCTCACGCCGGTTCCACACAGAAGAGGGCCGCTCGTACGGCGTTGGCCCCGGTCTCCGCGGCGCCCGCGACCCGCAGGCGGAGCTGTTCGCCGGGGAGCAGGGTGCGCAGCCCGGTGTCGCAGACCGCGTCCGGTCCGAGCCGGTCGGCCTGCAGGAGGAGGTCGCGTACGAGGGTGTGTGCGGTTACCACGACTTCGACACTACCCGTCCCCGCACCCACCGGGGACTCGACGGCCACGTCGTAGTGGGGGGCCGGGTAGGCGAACTCCCGGTCCGTGACGGGGAAGTGCACGGCGCGCAGGCCGTCGCCGTCGGCCACCAGGAATTCCTTGGCGGACGCCGGCACCGGGGCCAGGTCGGGCTGCACGGTCCGCCGGTGCACCGAGCGGGCGGCGACGGCCGCGTCGATCACCTGCTCGGCCACCACGGTGCCGTCCGCCCGCAGCCGGCGCAGGGTCACGCGGGCCTGCCAGGGATCGGCGGACTGGTTGACGAGGGCGAGGACGGGCAGGGCGTCGTCGCCGTCGCCCGGCTGGAGGGTGAGGAGCCGGTCCGCGTAGACCCGGCGCAGCTCGTGGTAGAGCGGCTTGAGGCGGCCGTCGCCGTCGATGGCCGCCCAGGAGCTGACCGGCCAGCAGTCGTTGATCTGCCAGACGATCGTCCCGGCACACACGGGCCAGTGCGAACGCCAGTGCTCGATCCCGGTGGCGACCGCGCGGGCCTGCACGACCTGGGTGAGGTAGTGCCAGCGGTCGAAGTCGTCCTCGGGCAGCACGAAGTGGCGCTCCACGCCCCGGTTCAGCTTGCCGTTGCCGTCCTCGGCCTTCTGGTGGTGCAGCATGCCGGGCGAGTCGGGCGCGAGCCGTTCGCCGGGCAGCGCGCGCCGCAGGGTCGCCAGCGCGGGCGGGGCCTGCCAGCCGAACTCCGACACGAACCGGGGCACCGAGTCGCGGTACTCGGCGTAGTCCCGGCGGTTCCATACCTCCCAGGAGTGGTGGGTGCCGTGGGCCGGGTCGTTGGGGTGGTGGTCCCAGGAGCCGGACCAGGGGCTGCCCGCGGTGTAGGGACGGGTGGGGTCGAGTTCGGCGACGATCCGCGGGAGCAGGTCCAGGTAGTAGCCGCCGCCCCAGGAGTCGCCGCGCAGCTCGGGCTCCCAGTCCCAGTCGCGAAAGCCCCAGAGGTTCTCGTTGTTGCCGTTCCACAGCACCAGGGAGGGGTGCGGCATGAGCCGGACAACGTTGTCGCGCGCCTCGGCCTCCACCTCGCCGCGCAGTGGCTGCTCCTCCGGGTAGGCGGCGCAGGCGAAGAGGAAGTCCTGCCAGACCATGAGACCCAACTCGTCGCAGGCGTCGTAGAAGGCGTCGTCCTCGTAGATGCCGCCGCCCCAGATCCGCACCAGGTCCACTCCGGCGTCGGCCGTCTGGCGCAGCCGGGTGCGGTAGCGCTCCGGGGTGATCCGGGACGGGAACACGTCGTCCGGGATCCAGTTGACCCCGCGCGCGAAGATCCGTTCACCGTTGACGACCAGGGTGAATCCGGTGCCGTGCCGGTCCGCCGAGCGGTCCACCTCCACGGTGCGGAAGCCGATGCGCCGGCGCCACGAGTCGAGGGGGCGCGCGTCGGCACCGTCACCGGCCTCGGTCAGCGTGAGTTCCAGGTCGTACAGGGGCTGGTCGCCGTAACCGCGCGGCCACCACAGGGAGGCGTCCGGCACCTCCAGGGTCAGCACCGCGCGCGTGCCCTCCACCGCGCCGCGCGCCTCGGCGATGCCGTCCCCGACGGTGGCGCGTACGGCGAGCGGGCGGGCCGTCCCCCGCGCGGTCCGCTCGACCTCGACGTGCACCTCGACGCGCCCCGTGCCGCCGTCGACGGTCACCAGCGGGCGCACGTCCGCCAGCCGGGCCGTCGACCAGCGCTCCAGCCGGGCCGGACGCCAGATCCCCGCGGTCACCAGGGTCGGGCCCCAGTCCCAGCCGAAGCTGCACGCCATCTTGCGGATGTACTGGAACGGCTCCGGGTAGACGTTGGGACGCTCCCCCGTCAGCGCCCGCACCGAGGCCGCTTCGTCGTAGGCCGAGGCGAAGCGCACCTCCAGCAGGCCGTGCCGACCGGTCACGTCGAAGCGGTGACGCCGGTGCATGTTCCGGGTGCGGCCCAGTTCCCGCCCGCCCAGGGTGAGGGTCGCGGCGGTGTCCAGGCCGTCGAAGACCAGATCGGTCCGCTCGTACGGCTCCCCGTCGGTGTCGGTGGCGGGCAGGTCGCGGACGTAGCTCCAGGCCCGTCGTCCGACCCAGGCCGCGTCGGGTTCGTTGACGCCGAGGAAGGGGTCCGGGATCAGGCCGGCCGCGAGCAGATCGGTGTGGACGCAGCCGGGGACCCGGGCGGGCAGCGGCTTCTCGTCGTGGTTCAGGCTCCAGCCCTCGGTGAGCGGGACGACTTCCTTCATGGACGGCTCCTTCGGCGGGACGGGGCCCGTTGTCGTGGGGCAACGCGGCTCAACCTAACCCCACAGAAGTGAACCGGTCTAGCCCTCACATCTCGACAGAAGATCTTCGGATGGAGCGAGGAAACCGCCGGTAGAGCTGATTGCGCCCTCGCCCGAGGTAACGATTGAGTATCGCGAGCGAAAGACGAGCTTTACCGGTTAACGACTGGCTGACATAGTCGCCGACACCACCACCGGAGCCCGAGCCGTGATCCTTGGAAAGGAGCTGGGCACATGGGGAAGAGGACGCTGGGCGTCGCTCTGCTCGCCACCGTGACGCTGACCGTCGCGGGGTGCGGCGGAGGAGGCAGCCCGAACGCCGGCGAGACCGCCGCCGCGCCGGTCAACCCGGACGGCGTCTCGGGGGACATCACCGTGCTGACCAATCGCACCGACCTGGTCGAGGACGGGACGATGAAGAAGTACGCCGCCGAGTTCAACAAGACCTACCCCGAGGTGAAGGTCGAGTTCGAGGGCCTCACGGACTACGAGGGGGAGGTGAAGATCCGCATGAACACGGAGGACTACGGCGACGTCCTGCTGATCCCGTCGGCGGTCGCCAAGGGCGACTACCCCACCTTCTTCGCGCCGCTCGGCGAGACGTCGTCGATGAAGTCCACGTACCGCTTCACCGACAAGACCGACGTCGACGGCAAGACGTACGGCATCGCCACCTTCGGCACGGCCAACGGCCTCGTCTACAACAAGGCGGTGTGGAAGAAGGCCGGGATCACCGACTGGCCGACGACGACCGGGCAGTTCCTCGACGACCTCGAGGCCGTGAAGGAGAAGACCGGAGCCACCCCGTACTACACCAACTTCAAGGACGGCTGGCCGCTGGAGAGCCCCTGGACCAACGGTGTCGGCTCGGTCAGCTGCGACACCCAGGCCTCCGACAAGCTGGCCGGGATGGACGAGCCCTGGGCGAAGGGCAACGACCTGCGCACCCTCGACACGCTGCTGCACGACATCGTGCACGGGAAGCTGTCGGAGAAGGACCCGGCCACCACCAACTGGGAGAGCTCCAAGACCCTGTTGGCCAAGGGCGAGGTGGGCAGCATGATGCTGGGCTCCTGGGCGGTCGACCAGATGCGGGACGCCGCCGAGACGGCCGGGCGCGACCCGGACGACATCGGCTTCATGCCGGTCCCGTCCCAGCGGGACGGAAAGTTCTGCGCCACCCTGGTCTCCGACTACCAGCAGGCCGTCAACGTCCACTCCGACCACAAGGAGGCCGCCCGGGCGTGGATCGACTGGTTCACGGAGAAGTCCGGCTACGCGGCCGAGGAGGGTGCCGTCTCCGCCCTCAGGTCCGAGGGGATGCCGACGACACTCCGGGAGTATGTTGACAACGATGTCAAGATGATCGAGCGGTCCGAGGCGAAGACGGCCGAGGTAAACGCCGTCGACAACGCCTCCGAGATCGGGCTCAACAAGCCCGACTACCGCAAGAAGCTCATCGACATCGCGCGGGGCGCCACGGACGGTTCGCTCGAAGGCTACTTCGACGATCTGAACAAGCGCTGGTCCGAGGCCCGGCGGACCGTCGGCTCCTGAGCCGGCGCCCACCCGGACGCAGCACCGACTCCCGCACCCGCCGGGTCCCGCCTCGCCACCCGGTGAGCGGGACCCGGCGCCCAGCGCCCTCAGCGGACGACGAAAGGCCCTGGCACCGCGATGCCCCGAACCCGAACCCGAACCGTCTCCACCGCGTCACCGCCCGCCCCGGCCGCCGCGCCGGACCGGGTCGGCAAGCTCCCCTCCCGCCACCGCGCGCGGGCCGGCGCCTCACGGCGCGACCGGCCGATGCGCGTCCTCACGCCGTGGTTGTTCCTGCTGGCCCCGCTCGCCCTGCTGATCACGTTCACCTACGTGCCGGTGGGCAACATGATCTACTACAGCTTCACCGACTGGGACGGCGTCAGCCCCGACCGCGCCTTCGTAGGCACGGAGAACTACACCGAGATCTTCACCCGCCCCGAGCTGCTGCGGGTGTTCGCGGTGAGCTTCTACTACCTCGCCGCGTCCGTCGTCCAGATCGTCGTCGCCCTGTACTTCGCGGCCGTCCTCAGCTTCGACCTGCGCTTCAGGAACCTCTTCAAGGGCATCCTGTTCTTCCCGTACCTGATCAACGGCGTGGCGATCGGCTTCGTCTTCCTGTACTTCTTCCAGGACGGCGGCACGCTCGACTCGGTCCTGTCCTGGTTCGGCGTCGGCACCGACCACGCCTGGCTGGGCAGTCCGGAGTCGGCCAACACCTCCATGGCCGGGGTGTCCGTGTGGCGCTTCACCGGCCTGAACTTCGTCCTGTTCCTCGGCGCGATCCAGTCGATACCCGGCGAGCTGTACGAGGCCGCCCAGCTGGACGGCGCGAGCCGGTGGCAGCAGTTCCGGCACATCATCGCGCCGAGCATCCGGCCGGTGCTGAGCCTGAGCGTCATCCTGGCGGTCTCCGGCTCGCTGTCCGTCTTCGAGATCCCGTACATCATGACCGGCGGTGCGACGGAGACCTCGACGTTCGTCATCCAGACGGTGAAGTTCGCCTTCCAGTTCAACAAGACCGGCCTGGCCTCGGCCTGCGCGGTGGTGCTGCTCGCGATCATCCTGGTGATCACCTGGATCCAGCGCCGCCTCGTGCCCGACGAGAAGGTGGATCTCGTATGACCCTCACCGCCCCCGCCCGCCGCCCGCAGGAGCGGGCCCGCCGCCGTCCGCGCGTCGGCACCGCCCTGACGTACCTGTCGCTGGTCGTCGCCTCCGTCGTGGTGCTGCTGCCGCTCGCCGTGATCTTCCTGACCTCGCTCAAGTCCTACGGGGAGGTCTCCGACGGCCAGGGCGCCCTGGCCCTGCCGGACGACTGGCTCAACTTCTCCAACTACGCCACGGCCTTCAACGACGGCCACCTGCTGAAGGCCTTCGGCAACACGGCCTTCATCCTGCTGTTCTCCATCACCGGCACCGTGATCATCGGCTCGATGACGGCGTACGCCATCGACCGCTTCGACTTCCGCTTCAAGAAGCTGGTGATGGCCCTGTTCCTGGTCGCCACGCTGGTGCCGGCCGTGACGACGCAGGTCGCCACCTTCCAGGTCGTGAACAGCTTCGGCCTGTTCAACACCCGCTGGGCGCCGATCCTGCTGTACATGGGCACGGACATCGTGGCCATCTACATCTTCCTGCAGTTCATCCGCGGAATCCCGAGGTCCCTCGACGAGGCGGCGCGGCTCGACGGCGCCAACTCCTTCACCATCTACCGGAAGGTCATCTTCCCGCTGCTGAAGCCGGCCATCGCGACGGTGGTCATCATCAAGGGGATCACCACGTACAACGACTTCTACATCCCCTTCCTCTACATGCCCTCCGAGGACCTCGGCACCATGTCGACGGCCCTGTTCCGGTTCAAGGGGCCTTTCGGGGCGCACTGGGAGAACATCTCCGCCGGGGCCGTGCTCGTCATCGTGCCGACGCTGGTGGTCTTCCTGTTCCTCCAGCGGTACATCTACAACGGGTTCGCCCAGGGGGCGACGAAGTAGCGCCGCGGGCCCGCCGGCCGGCGCCGGCCGGCGGACGATCCGCGTGTCAGGCTGAGGGTGACGGGGAGGCGGTCGGGGCGGGGCCGCCGGGTGCGCCGTCGCCTTCGTTCACGGCGTCGGGGTCGACCGCCATGGTGAGGTGGCCGATGACGCCGCGCTCGATGTGCCGCCGGTCGTAGACGAGTTCGAGCAGTCCGCCGGCCGCCCCGGTGCCCGGATAGATCGAGTCCTGGTCGAGGGTGACGCGCGTGACGGAGTTCGCCGAGTAGGGCGCGACGTCCGCCGTGGCCCGCACCGCGTCCTCGGAGAAGTAGAACTGCCCGGTGTGGCAGGTGCGGCCGCCGGTGTAGCCGTCGGAGCCCCGGGAGCCACCGGTGTGCACCTTGGTGTGGATGTGGACGGCGCGGCCGGTGTACCAGCCGGGGAAGACGGTCCGGAAGGTGACGAAGCCCTGCCGGTCGGTCATCTGGATGCCGCGCAGCCAGGTGAGGTCGTCGGTCGGGGTCGCGTGACCGCCCCCACCGCCCCCACCGCCCGGCCCGCCCGGCCCGTCGGGAGGCGCCGTCGGCGTACCGGACGGCGGCGGGCCGGGCGGTGTCCCGCCGTCCCCGCCGTTGCCGGTCTGGGTGTAGCCGGAGTAGACGCCTGAGGCGTCGCAGTGCCAGATCTCGACGGCCGAGTCGCGCAGCGGTTTGCAGGTCGCGCTGTCCACGGCGCGCAGCACGAGGAGGAGCGGGATTCCGGTGCGGTCCTCGACCACGTTCTTCCGGAAGAGTTCGTAGTCGATGTAGTAGGGGCCCTCGATCTGCTCCGTGGTCAGCGCCATGCAGGCGTCGGACGCGGTGGCGGCCGCCTTCACCGCGTCGAGGGCGCCCGGCCCCCCGGCGGTCCGGTCGGCGGCGCCGGCCACGGTGCCCGCGCCACCGAGGGCGGCGACGGCGCCGGCCGCGCCGCCGAGGGCGAGCACGCGGCGGCGGGACACGAGGCGGGAGACGACGGCGTTGTCAGGCTCTTCGAGAGAGAATCTGGACATGGGCACGACAGTAGGAACGCTGCCTGTGAGTTCCGTGTGGGTCTGTCTGTGAACCCGGTATGAATCACGACGGGCGGGCCCGGGCCCTGCGACGGCTCAGTCGGTGACCGCGGACCGGTTCGAGGCCGGCCGGCTGCGTACGGTGCCGACGGCGAGGCGGGACCGTCACCCCGGCACCTGGCGCAGCGGGTTGGGCAGCGGGAGGTAGCGGGCGTCGGCGCCGTCCGCGCCGGTCCAGCGCAGCAGGAGGTTGGTCTTGGCGGGGAGGGCGGGAGCGTCGAGCAGGGCCGGGATCTCCGGGAGGTCGTGGCGGGCCAGGGCGCGGCGCACGGCGGGCCAGGGGTCGAGGCGGGGGTGGTGCTCGGTGAGGGCGGCGGCG
The DNA here is from genome assembly GCF_004364245.1 of Streptomyces sp. BK208. Lineage (GTDB taxonomy): Bacteria > Actinomycetota > Actinomycetes > Streptomycetales > Streptomycetaceae > Streptomyces. Next base: position 114,084 of record NZ_SOAV01000003.1, read on the forward strand.
ATCTCGTACAGGTGGTTGACGACCAGGCAGTAGATCAGGCGCTCCCAGCCGGCGGCGCGGGCGGTGTCCGGCAGCAGCTTGACGCCCTCCGCGTCCCGGAAGAGGGCCTGCACCGGGGTGCCGGCCGCGTCCACGGCGATCAGGGTGTTCTGCAGGTGCGCCTCCAGGACGACTCCGTCGTCGGCGAAGGCGGTCAGCACGGGCGGGACGACGGCGTCGAGGTACGCCTCCCACCAGGCCGCGGGGTCCGCGGCGCCGGCCAGCGGGCTGCCGGGGAAGCCCTCCACGAGCGCGGCGGCCAGGAGCGGGGTCGCACCGGGCAGGAGGTGGTCCCGTACGCCGTCGCGGACGACGACGGCCAGTTCCTCGAAGGCGAAGTCCGCGGTGCGGTGGCCGCGGTCGCCGAGCCAGGCGGCGGGGGGCCCGAGGGAGGCGAACGCCTCGCAGACCGCCGTGTCGGTGCGGCGCAGCCGCATCAGGTCGCGGCGCCACAGACGGCGGATGTCGTTGGTGACGCGCACGTCCAGGCTGAACTTCAGGAACAGGTCCCGTCCCGGGAGGTACTCGGGCGCGTACACCGTGCGGATCGCGGCCGTCGGCCAGGCGAAGAAGCCGGTCGTGCCCACCCGCAGGAGCCGCCCGTCGGCGAAGGCCGGGGCGAGGGCCGGCGCCGTCAGCTCCAGCTGCCAGGGGTGGGCGGGCAGCAGCCGGTACCCGGGCGGGGCCTTGCCGAGGGCGTCCAGGGCCGCGGTGTCGCCCTCGTCGACGACGGTGTCCTCGCGCACGGCGAGCAGCGTCAGCGGGAAGCGGGCGTGGGCCTCGGGCGCGTACGGCAGCCAGCCGGCGTGCGGGCCGCCGCCGCGCGCCTTGGGGGCCGGGTGGTGGGTGTGGCCGGTGAGCAGGGACTGCTCGGAGCGGAGGTAGGGGTCCGCGGGCGGGGTGGCACGCGCGCGTGCCGTCAGCAGCGCGGCCACCGCGTCGCGGCTGTCGGTCATCTCGGTGGGCAGTTCGTGATTGGGCACACCGGTGTGCCGGCGCAGTGCCTCGGCGACGAGCTTCACGAGTTCCGCGTGGTCGGCCGGGTGCCACCCGGCCGCCGTACGGACCTCCGGTTCCGCGGGCCGGCGTCCCGGCCGCACGCGCAGCAGTCTGCCGCCGGGCAGCCGGTACACGGGGCGGGCGCCGGGGCCCGGCAGCGGTTCGGCGACCTCGCGCAGCAGGCAGTTGAGCAGCGGCACGGCCGCGTAGGCGTCGGCACGCCGCGCCAGGTCGCCCCGGGAGTCGGCGCCGGTGGGCGGGGGCAGGAGATCCACGCGTTCCACTGTTCCCTACGGTCGGTCCATGGCGGAGAGGAGGACGGAGACGATCAGGACGATCAGTATGTCTCCCGTCATGACGCGCATCCGTACCCGAGGAGCCTGCCCGTGCACCGTCCCCCCGGCACAGCGGCCGAGTTCGCCGACGAACTGGCGGCCGTCCGTCCCGCCCTGGCCGCCCGGTTCACCGCCGAGCTGCCCGGGGCGCGGGCGGCGGTGCTGTCCCGGCTGTGGCGTGCGCTCGCCTTCGAACCGCTGCCGTGGATCGAACACCGGGAGCGGTCAGGTGACGGCCTCGTCCTGCGCCTGCGCGACGGCCGCCGGCTGGCCGGTCCGGCCGCCGACCCGTACCGCACGGACGCCTACGTCCCGGTCGTCCGGATGGGCGAGGTCGCGTACGACGACCCGGAGCGGCTGATGACCGACCTCGCCGTACCGGGGGCGAAGGGGTTCGCGGCCGAACTCGGCCACAGTGCTGCTTCGCTGGCGCTGTCCCGCGCCGCGCAGCCCCGGACCGTGCGGGAGGGGGCGCCGGAGAATCACCCGGACGAGTGGCCGGGCGGCGCGTGCCCGGACGGCGACTGGGGCTGGGAGCGGCGCGTGGTCGACGGGCACCCGTACCACCCCGGCTGTCGTGCGCGGCCGGGCTTCTCGGTGGCGGAGCAGCTCGCGTACGGCCCCGAGCACGCGCCGGTGGTGAAGCTCGGGCTGGTGCCCGTCGCGGCGGCGGACTGCCTGGTGACGGGGGTGTGGCCCCGGGAGCTGCGGGACGGGGACCGGCTGCTGGTCCCGGTGCATCCGTGGCAGGCGGCGCACGTGCTCGACCGGCCCCTCCTGCCGTGGCTCCCCGCGCACCCGCTGATGTCCCTGCGCACGCTCGCCGTGCCCGGCGGGCCGCACGTCAAGACCGCGCTGAGCGCCCGGCTGACGTCCTCGGTGCGGGACATCTCGGTCGCCTCCGTCACGGCGTCGGCGCTCCTGTCGTCGTTCGGGGAGGTGCTGGCGACGCGCCTTGACGGCCTGCTGCACGTGACCCGCACGCGGGGCGCGGCCACGGACGGCTCCCCCGAACTGGCCGCCGTACTGCGCGAGCCGCCCGTGGTGTACGCCGCGCCCGGCGAGCACGTGGTCCCGGTGGCCGCGCTGGCGACCACCGGGCTGCCCGGGTCACCGACGTGGCTGGCGGCCTTCACGCGTCTCGCCCTCACCGTCGGGCTGCGCGCGCTGGAACTGGGCGTCGCCCTGGAGGCCCACGGCCAGAATCTGCTGGCCGTGCTGTCCGCGACGGGCGATCCGCTGCGCCTGGTCTACCGGGACCTGGCCGACATCCGCGTCTCCCCGGTCCGTCTGGCCCGGCACGGCATCACCGTGCCGGACCTGCCCGCACGCGTCCTCACCGACGAACCCCTCGCTCTGCGACGGAAGTTGTTCGGGTCGCTGGTGGGCGGCGCGCTGGCGGCGACGGCCGGTTCGGGCCCGGCCCTGCGCCGAGCCCTGGAGGTGGCGCTGCCCGGGCTGCCGCACACGGAGGACCTCGCGGCCCTGCGCGAGGAGGCACTGCCGGTGAAGGCGCTGACGGCGATGCGGACTTCGCCGGGAAGGCCGGGAGATCTGTGGACGGAGCTGCCCAACCCGCTGCGGTGGAGGTGAAGTCGGGGCATCGGCGCGGTCTCGTTTTGGAGCGCGGTACCCCGGATCAATAAGATCCGCCGATGATCACAAGAACACGGCTGGCGGCGGGCACCTGCGCCCTGCTCGCCGCGCTGGCGGCCGGGTTGGCGTTCCCGGCCGGGGCGGTGGCCGGTGAACCCACGGGTGAGGACGCGCCGAAGGTCGACCTGGTGCTCGACGTCAGCGGTTCGATGCGGACGCGGGACATCGACGGCGGTACGCGTATGGCCGCGGCGAAGCAGGCGTTCAACGAGGTGCTCGACGCGACGCCGGAGGAGGTGCGGCTGGGCATCCGCACGCTCGGCGCGGACTACCCGGGCGACGACCGCAAGACGGGCTGCAAGGACACCGCGCAGCTCTACCCGGTCGGGCCGCTGGACCGCACCGAGGCGAAGACGGCGGTGGCGACCCTGTCCCCCACCGGCTGGACGCCGATCGGCCCCGCGCTGCTGAAGGCGGCCGACGACCTCGACGGCGGGGACGGCTCCAAGCGCATCGTGCTGATCAGTGACGGCGAGGACACCTGCGCCCCGCTCGACCCGTGCGAGGTGGCCCGTGAGATCGCCGCCAAGGGCATCGGGCTGACCATCGACACCCTGGGGCTGGTCCCGAACACCAAGATGCGCCGGCAGCTCAGCTGCATCGCGGAGGCCACCGGCGGCACCTACACCTCGGTCGAGCACACCGACGAACTGACCGACAAGGTCAACCAGTTGGTGGACCGTGCGGCCGACCCGGTGGTGACGCCGGTCGCCACGGAGGGCGCGGACGCCTGCGCGAAGGCGCCGGCGCTGAAGTCGGGGCTGTACACCGACCGCGAGGAGTTCGGGCAGCAGCGCTGGTACCGGGTGGACGTGGAGCCGGGCCAGGAACTGCGCGCCTCGGTGAGCGTGGGCGCCGACCGGGCCGTGAACCCGTCCTACGGGGTGCTGCTGCGCGCGGTGACGGCGCACGGCCGGGAGATCGTGCGCGGCGAGGCGGCGGGCGACGGCCGCACCGACGTGCTCTCGACGGGACTGCGGTACCCGAAGGCGGAGAGCGACGAGGACGACGCGCCGGCCGAGGCGGTGTGCCTCCAGGTCACCAACTCCTTCTCCGTCGCCTCCGGTGTGAAGACCACGCCGGGGCTGCCGCTGGAACTGACCGTCGACGTCGTGGACGGTCCGGGCGACTCCGACGACGTGGCCGCCTTCGGCCTCGGCCGCGGCTGGTGGCTGCTCGGTCTGCTGGTGCTGGTCGGCTTCCTCGCCGGTCTGCTGTGGGGCTGGCTCTCCCGCTGGCGGTTCGCGATCTGGAGGACGAACTGATGCGACTCACCCGAGTGTTGAGTGCGGCCGTCGTGCTGCTCGGTCTCGCCGCGGCTCCCGCCGCGGCCGACTCCTCCCCTTCCGCGAACCCGTCCGGGGACGGTGACGGGCCGACCACTGCGGGCACCTCCTTCCGCACGGCGACCGAGTTCGAGCAGGGGCAGGTGGCCACGGCGGACGGTGCCGCGGGCGACTATCTGTACTGGTCGTTCCCGGCCGACGCCGGGCAGCGCCCCACCGTGAAGGCCACGGTGAAGCTGCCCGGGACGCACGCCGCCCAGACCTGGCGGGCCGACGTGTACGACGGGCTGCGCCGCAGGCAGGCCTGCCAGTGGGGCGCCCAGACCCGCACCGCGGACGCGGGGGCCTCCTCCCTGGAGCTGGCCTGCGTCCTGCGCACCGTGCGCGCCTGGTCCGAGCCGTGGGCCAACGACCCGCTGCCGGGCACGTACTACGTCCGGCTGACGGCGGTGGACGTGCCCACCTCGGATCTGGGCGTCCCGGTCTCGGCCGAGGTCCGGGTGGAGTCGAAGGACGTCGGCGGCGCCGCGGCGGTGGACGGTTCGCTGGCCGAGCCGCTGGTGCCGGGCATCGCGGTGACGTCCGGGGCCGGTGACGACGGGGACGGCGAGGACCAGAGCGCCGTGCTGTCCGCCATCGAGCCGGAGGACGGCTGGTCCTCGGGCTGGTGGTCGGACCGCTGGGTGTGGAGCGGGATCGGGGCCGTGCTCGCCGCGCTCGCGGGCATCGGCGGCTACGCGCTGACCCGTGGGACGGGGCGCCCCTCCCGGGTGCCGCCCGGCGCCTGACCGCCCGTCACGCGGGCCGCTCGGGCGGCCCCACGGTCCGTCATGAGGCGCTCCGGCGGCCCCACAGTCCGTCATGAGGCCCGCTCCGGCGGCCTCACGGTCCGTCATGAGGCCCGCTCCGGCGGGCCTCATGGCGTTTCAGCCCTCCCGCTCAGTCCTCCCGCAGCGCCTTGGCCGCCGCGCCGTCGCCGGTCACCCCGACGCGGCCGGTCCGCACCGCTTCCCGCAGGCCGACCTCGCCGCGGCCGAGGGCCGCGCACGTCACGGCGTCCAGCACGAGCCGGGCGTCGGACGGGCCGGGGGCGGGCCCGTCGCCGTACAGGGGCTCGCCCTCCTCCTCGGCGCGGGCGCCGGCGTGCAGGTGGAACGTCCCCTCCTCCAGGCCGACCTCGACGACCCCCTCCGTCGCCCCGGCCTCCCGCAGGGCCCGCAGCAGGGGCAGCGCGAACCAGTGCGCGCGCACCGCGTCCGTCGGCCGCCGCTCCCCCAGCTCACCCGCGCCCCACGCGCCGAGCGCCTCCAGGACGGGCAGCAGTCCGCGTCCCCGCACGGTGAGTTCGTAGACGTAGGCCGCGCCGGGCGGGGGCAGCCGGCGCCGGGTCGCCAGTCCGTCGCGCTCCATGTCCTTGAGCCTCGATGCGAGCACGTCCGTACTGACCCCGGGCAGGTCGGCGTGCAGGTCGGTGTAGCGCCGGGGACCGGCGAGGAGCTCCCGGACGATCAGCAGGGTCCAGCGGTCTCCGACGGCGTCGAGCGCGCGGGCGGCGGAACAGTACTGGTCGTAGCTACGGCGAGGGCGCGGTGACATGCGACGCAGTCTAGACAAGTTGTTGGACTTTCCAAGCTGCTACTTGGTAAAACCAAGCAACACCAGATTCCGGAGGGGAAGCCGCGCATGGAGTTCCGGCAGTCGAACAAGCTCAGCGAGGTCTGTTACGAGATCCGCGGCCCGGTGATCGAGCACGCCGACGCGCTGGAGGAGGCAGGCCACAGCGTCCTGCGCCTCAACACCGGCAACCCGGCCCTCTTCGGCTTCGAGGCGCCGGAAGAGATCGTCCAGGACATGATCCGGATGCTGCCGCGGGCGCACGGCTACACGGACTCGCGCGGCGTCCTCTCCGCCCGCCGGGCCGTCGCCCAGCGCTACCAGGCGCTCGGCCTGGAGGTGGACGTGGACGACGTCTACCTGGGCAACGGCGTCTCCGAGCTGATCTCCATGGCCGTACAGGCCCTGCTGGAGGACGGTGACGAGGTGCTGATCCCCGCCCCCGACTTCCCCCTCTGGACGGCGGTGACCACCCTCGCGGGCGGCAGGGCGGTGCACTACCTCTGCGACGAGCAGGCGGAGTGGTACCCGGACCTGGCCGACATGGAGTCGAAGATCACCGACCGCACCAAGGCGGTCGTCGTCATCAACCCCAACAACCCCACCGGCGCCGTCTATCCCAAGGAGATCGTCGAGGGCATCCTCGACCTCGCCCGGCGGCACGGCCTGATGGTCCTCGCCGACGAGATCTACGACCAGATCCTGTACGACGACGCCGTGCACCACTCGGCCGCCGCCCTCGCCCCCGACCTGGTGGTGCTGACCTTCTGCGGGCTGTCCAAGACCTACCGGGTGGCGGGCTTCCGCTCCGGCTGGCTGGTGGTGACGGGGCCGAAGCAGCACGCGAAGGACTACCTGGAGGGCCTGACCATGCTGGCCTCCATGCGGCTGTGCGCCAACGCCCCCGCCCAGTACGCCATCCAGGCCGCGCTCGGCGGCCGGCAGTCCATCCGCGAGCTGACCGCCCCGGGCGGCCGGCTGCGCGAACAGCGGGACGTGGCCTGGGAGAAGCTGAACGAGATCCCCGGCGTCACGTGCGTGAAGCCCAAGGGCGCGCTGTACGCGTTCCCGCGGATCGACCCGGCCGTCCACAGGATCCACGACGACGAGCGCTTCGTCCTGGACCTGCTGCTCCGCGAGAAGATCCAGGTCGTCCAGGGCACGGGCTTCAACTGGCCCTCCCCCGACCACTTCCGCATCCTGACCCTCCCCCACGCGGACGACCTGGAGGCGGCGATCGGCCGGATCGGGCGCTTCCTGAGCGGGTACCGGCAGTAGCCGGGGCCGCCCCGCGACCGGGGACGGCCACCCCGCGACCAAAAACCGCTCCCGCCGCGACCCGTGGGGTGTGATGGTGTGAGGGCTCACATCGACTCGACCGGAGGGACCGCACGGCGTGGCCGTCATCCATCACACAACGCTGAAGCCGACCAAAGTCGAACTGCTCGCCTCCTGGCTGCCCTCCCGCCCGTGGTACCGCGGCGGCCCGGACGCAACGGAGCTGACCAGGGCCGGCGGCTTCCGGCTGGACGACCCGGACGGCGAGGTGGGAATCGAGTTCATGGTGGTCACCGACGCCTCCGGGGCCGCCTACTTCGTCCCGCTCACCTATCGCGGTGCCCCGCTCGACGAGGCCGGGCACGCGCTCGTCGGCACCATGGAGCACGGCGTACTGGGGAAGCGCTGGGTCTACGACGGCTGTCACGACCCCGTCCTGGCCGCCCAGTTGCTGGCCCTCGCGGAAGGCCGGGCGCAGGCCCAGGCCCAGAGCACCAGCGACACCCCCGACCAGGACGTCGTCGTCGCCCGCGACGGTGCGGGCTCCCTCTTCCCGGAGTTCACGGACTTCTCGGACTTCCCGGTGACCGACGACGAGGACGGCACCGGACTGACCGCTCCCGGCGGCGCGGTCCTGCGTCTGCACCGGGTCCTGCGGCCGGCCCCGGACGGCCCGTCCGCCGCTCCGCCGGGAGCGGCCGGCCACATCACCGGCTCCTGGCAGGCTCCGGACGGCACCCGCGTCCGGGGCGTGTTCGCCGTCTTCCGCTCCGGCAGCCGGGCGTAGTCCCGGGCGTCCGCGGCGGCCGCCCCACGGCCGACGCCGCAGCGGCCGTAGCCTGGGGGGTATGGGTGATCTTTTTCTGGTCCGGCACGGTGAGACCGAGTGGTCGCGGTCCGGGCGGCACACCGGGCTGACGGACGTTCCGCTGACCGAGAAGGGGCGGGAGCAGGCGCGGAGCCTGGTGCCGTTGATCCGGTCGCACCGGATCGGAGCGGCCTTCGTCAGCCCCTTCCAGCGGGCCCGGGAGACGGCCGAGCTGATCGGGCTGCACGCGGTGCGGATCGAGCCGGACCTGCACGAGTGGGACTACGGCGGCTACGAGGGGATCACGACCGTCGAGATCCACCGGAGCCGGCCGGACTGGTTCCTGTTCACGGACGGGGTCGCGCCCGGGCCGCCGGACCACCCCGGGGAGACGCCCGAGCAGGTGGGCGAGCGGGCCGACCGGGTGCTGGCCACGGTGGAGGCGGCCTTCGCCGACACCGAGGGGTGCGTGGTGCTGGTGGCGCACGGGCACTTCCTGCGGGTGCTGACCGCCCGGCACCTGGGTCTTCCGCCCGCGCAGGGGGCGCTGTTCCAGCTGGGCACGGGCACGCTGTGCCGCCTGGGCACCGAGCACGGGCGGCCGGTGATCGCCGCCTGGAATGTCAGACCTCCGGCGTAGCCTGCGAAGGCAGGACCGCGCACCGAAGGAGGGACGCCGTGGCACTGTCGCCCACCGCCGCGCAGCGGCGTGTCATCGACGCCGCCGATCCCGTCACCGGGCGCCTGAGGGGTCCGCAGACCCAGCTCGCGGCGCTGGTGAAGCGGGGGCTCGCCTTCCGTCATCCGCGGCCCCCGCACGACCACTTCCTGACCCCGGCCGGGCACCGGATACGGGACGCGGCCGACGCGCCCGAGGAACGGGAGGCGCCGGCGCCCGCCACCGCCCCGGCCGACGGGGGTGTGTTCGCCGCGCGGGTCGGCGGGGAGGAGACCGCCCCGGGCGCCACGGGGCCCGCCCGGCTGCGGGAGGTGCGCGGAGCCTGGCAGGGGCTGCTGGAGCTGCGCCGGATGACGCACCCCGACGGCAGCACGGACCGGCCGTGCGCCTGGGAGCGGTCGCACCTCGTGCGGGCGGCCGCGCTCGCCCTGGAGGCCGCCGGGCACCGTCCGGCGGGCCCGGGGGGCGAGGACGGGTACCGGGTGCGCGCGACGCCGCAGCCCGAGGCCGTCGCCGTCCACGGGCCGGACGGCACCGCGCTGCGGGGCTGCGCGGCGACGCTGGAGCGGGCGGGCTGGCAGGTCGGGGAGCACACCGAGCCGCGCACGCGGGCCCGTTACCTGCTGGCCTCCCCGCGGAAGGTGTGACGCCCGCGTGTCAGGATCGGTCCGTCCGTCCGTGTGCGAAGAGAGGCAGCAGCCGTGAGCGAACCGTTCTCCGTTCCCGTGACCGTCCGCGGGTACGAGACCGACACCCAGGGCCACCTGAACCAGTCCGTGTACCTGAACTACGCGGAGCACGCCCGCTGGTCACTGCTCCAGGCGGCCGGTATCCGGCAGGCCGAGCTGGTCGCCGACGGGGTCGGGCCGGTGGCCCTGGAGACGACCATCCGGTACCGGCGGGAGCTGCTCGCCGGTGACGAGGTCACGGTGAGCTGCGCGTTCGAGTGGGGCGAGGGCAAGACCTTCCGGATCCGGCAGGTCGTCACCAAGGCCGACGGCACCGTCGCCGCCGAGATCGACGCCGTCGGCGGACTGATGGACCTGACCGAGCGCAGGCTGGTGCCGGACCCGAGGCAGCGCTTCAGGAAACTGGCGGCGGAGCCGGAGCTGTTCGGCCTGTAGCACCGGCGCGGCCGGCACGGCGCCGGGGGCCGGCACCTCCGGTCAGAGGTGCCGGCCCCCGGCCCGCGGCGCGTCGCACGTGCGGGTCACTTCATCGCCGCGCTCCGGGACGCCTCGGTGATCTCGTCTCCCGCCTCCATCGGGTGGGTGACGTCCTCGGCGTCGCGGTCCCGGCCGCCGATGTGGTTGAAGACCAGGTTGAGCAGGACGGCGGCCACGCAGCCGGTCGAGATGCCGGAGTCGAGGATGATCCGCGCGTTCTCCGGGAACGAGTGGTAGAAGTCCGGCGCCGCGATCGGGATGATGCCGACGGCCAGGGAGACCGCCACGATCAGGACGTTGTTGTCCTTGTCCAGGCTCGCCCTGACCAGGGTCTGGATGCCGCTGGCCGCGACCGAGCCGAAGAGGACGACGCCGGCGCCGCCGAGGACCGGGCGGGGGACGACGGCGATGAGCGAGGCGGCCATCGGGCACAGGCCCATCAGGACCAGGAAGCCGCCGCCCGCTGCGACGACGTAGCGGCTGCGGATCTTCGTCATCGCGACCAGGCCGATGTTCTGGGCGAAGGCGCTGCACATGAAGCCGTTGAAGAACGGGCTGAGGGCGGAGCCGAGGGTGTCGGCGCGCAGGCCGGCCGCGATGGTCTTCTCGTCGGCCGGGCGCTCCACGATCTCGCCGAGGGCGAGCATGTCGGCCGTGGACTCGGTCATCGAGACCACCATCACCACGCACATCGACAGGATCGCGGCGACCTGGAACTGCGGGGCGCCGAAGTGGAACGGCGTGGGGAAGCCGACGACGTCCGCGTCCGCGACCGGGCCGAAGTCCGTGACGCCGAACGGGATGGCGATGAGCGTGCCCGCGACCAGGCCGAGCAGTACGGCGATCTGCTTGACGAAGCCGCGGGTGAAGCGGCGCAGCAGCAGGACGATGAGGAGGGTGATGGCGGCCAGGCCCAGGTTGGTCCCCGAGCCGTAGTCGTCCGCCGTCGGGGCGGGACCCTGCGCCCACCCGAAGGCGACGGGCAGCAGGGATATGCCGATCAGGGTGATGACGGTGCCGGTGACGACCGGCGGGAAGAAGCGGATCGCCTTGCAGAAGACGGGGGCGGCGAGGAAGCCGAGGAGTCCGGCGACGATGACCGCGCCGAAGATGATCGGCAGCGCGTCGGACTTGTCGTCGGTGGAGGCGACGACCGCCGTCATGGGGGCGACGCCGGCGAAGGTGACGCCGTTGACGAAGGGCAGCCGGGCGCCGATCTTCCAGATGCCGAGCGTCTGGAGGAAGGTGGCGAGGCCGGCGGTGAACAGGCAGGCACCGGTGAGGAAGGTCAGCTCGGTGGCGCTCAGGCCGATGGCCGCGCCGACGATCAGGGGCGGGGCGACGACCCCGGCGTACATGGCGGCCACGTGTTGCAGGCCGGTCGTCGCCATCTTCAGTGGCGGGAGTTTCTCGTCTACAGGGTGGTCGGCCACGGCGGCGTTCCTCCGGTCGGTTACACGTCGGCTCTGACGCGGGTGTCTTGGAGGTGGTGCGGGTGCTGGTCATGGGGGCACCTCACGCTCGAGCGGAGCCGAGCGTGGGGGGAGGGACCGGGACGGACCGTTCGGGGAAACGGGAGACCTATCCGGGGCGTGCGCACAGGGGCGCACGCCCCGGAGTCGGTCGCCGTGGACCCCGCTCGGGTCCACGGCTACCGGCCGGGAGCCGTCCCTCCTGGCCGGAGATCAAAGGGTGTTCTGCCGTACGGCGTTCAGCCCCGTGCGGTGAGCTGCGCCAGGCGTCGCGCCTCGTCCCGGGTGGAGCGGGCGACGGCGTCCTCGTCGACGGTGAGCAGCCTGCCGTCCTCGACGATCCGGCGGCCGTTCACGAACGACGCCGTGACCGGGGCCGCGGCGCCGAAGACCAGCGCGGTCACCGGGTCGGCGATCGAGGAGTGCGCCAGGGTGTCCATCCGCCACAGCACCAGGTCGGCGAGCTTGCCCGCCTCCAGGGAGCCGGTCTCGGCGGCCCGGCCGAGGACCCGGGCGCCTCCGTGGGTGCCCAGGCGCAGCGCCTTGCGGGCGTCGAGCGCGGCCTCGCGGTGGGCGCCGAGCCGGTTGACGAGCAGGGCGTTCCGCAGTTCGGTGTGGAGTTCACCGGACTCGTTGGAGGCGGTGCCGTCGACGCCGAGGCCGACCGGGACGCCGGCCGCGAGCATGTCGGGCACCCGGGCGATCCCGGCGGCCAGGCGGGCGTTGGAGGAGGGGCAGTGGGCGACGCCGGTGCCGGTGCCGGCGAAGGCGGCGATGTCGGAGTCGTTCATGTGGACGCAGTGCGCCATCCACACGTCCTCGCCGAGCCAGCCCGTGGACTCGAAGTAGTCGGTGGGGCCCATGCCGAACAGCTCGTGGCAGAACTTCTCCTCCTCCACGGTCTCCGAGCCGTGGGTGTGCAGCCGTACGCCGAGCCGGCGGGCCAGCTCCGCGCCCCGGCGCATCAGCTCGGTGGAGACGGAGAAGGGGGAGCAGGGGGCCACCGCGATCTGCGTCATCGCGTCGAAGGAGGCGTCGTGGTGCTCGCGCACCGTGTCCTCGGTGGCGGCCAGGGCGTCGTCCAGGCTCTCGACCGCGAAGTCCGGCGGCAGCCCGCCGTCGGACTCGCCGCGGTCCATGGAGCCGCGGGCGAGGGTGAAGCGGACGCCCATGTCGCGGGCGGCGCGGATGATCGCGCCGGACAGGTCGCCCGCGCCGCGCGGGTGGATGTAGTGGTGGTCCGCGGCGGTGGTCACACCGCCGCGGGCCATCATCGCCAGCGACCCCTGGGCCGCCGCGTAGGCCATCGGCTCGTCGATGCGCGCCCAGGTCGGGTACAGGGCGACCAGCCAGTCGAACAGGTTGTGGTCGGTGGCCAGGCCCCGGGTGAGCCACTGGTAGAAGTGGTGATGGGTGTTGACCAGACCGGGCGTGACCAGGTGTCCGGTCGCGTCGATCCGGCCGACGACGTTCTCCAGGCCCTCGGGTGCCCGGCCGGCGCCGACGGACTCGATCCGGTTGCCCGCGATCACGACGTGACCGAAGGCGTACTCGGTGTCGTCCGCGTCCACGGTGGCGATCGCGGCGTTCTCGATGACGGTGCGCTCGGCTGCCGATGCTGCTGCCATGCTGCTTCCTCGTCTTTCAGTGCGGCCCACGGGCGGGGAGTCGGATGCCCACGGGAGGGCACGGCAGGACCCTAGGAGGATTCGAGTGCCGGAGCCGCCGTGCGGCGGCCGCGGGTGCCGAGGTGGTGGAAGAACAGGTTGAGCGAGACCGCGACGATCGCTCCGGCGCTGATTCCGGAGCCGAGCACGGTCTGGGCCCAGGCGGGGAAGCCGGCGTAGAAGGTGGGCGCGGCCAGCGGGATGATGCCCGCGCCCAGCGCCACGGCGACCAGGATGATGTTGGAGCTGTCGTCGAGCCCGGCCTCGGAGAGCGTACGGATGCCGCTGACGGCGATGGAGCCGAAGAGCACGATGCCCGCGCCGCCGAGGACCGGCATGGGCACGAGCGAGACGACGGCGCCGAGGACCGGGAAGGCGCCGAGGACGAGCAGGGTGGCGCCGGCGACGGCGACGACGTAGCGGCTGCGCACCCGGGTGAGGGAGACGACGCCGACGTTCTGGGCGAAGGCGGAGGTGGGGAAGCCGCCGAAGACGGGGCCGACCAGGGTGGCGAGGCCGTCGGTGCGCAGGCCGCGGGTGATGACCTTGGCGTCGGCGCGGCGGTCGCAGATCTCACCGAGGGCGAGCATGCCGGCGCTGGACTCGGTCATCAGGACCAGCATCACGATGCACAGCGACAGGACGGCCGCGGGCTGGAACTCGGGGGCGCCGAAGGCGAAGGGGGTGGGCAGGGCGGCGACCGGCGCGGACTTCAGGGCGTCGAAGTCGGCCATGCCGAACGGGATGGCGGCCAGGGTGCCGATCAGCAGGCCGAAGAGCAGGGCGACCTGCTTGACGAAGCCTCTGCCGAAGCGCTGGATGACGAGGATGACGGCGAGGGTGAAGGCGGCGAGCGCGAGGTTGCGCATCGAGCCGAAGCCGGCGGCGGTCTCGTCGCCGCCCTGCGCCCAGCCGACCGGGACCGGCATCAGCGTGACGCCGATGAGGGTGATGACGACACCCGTGACCAGGGGCGGGAAGAAGCGCAGCAGTCTGCCGAAGAAGGGGCCGACGGCGAGGCAGAAGACACCGGCGACCATCACCGCGCCGTAGACGGCGGGAAGTTGGCTGCCTTTGGCGTTGGTCTCGACGATGGCGAGGATGGGCGCGATGCCGGCCGAGGAGGCGGCGTTGACGAACGGAAGCCGGTTGCCGACGAAGCCCTTGACGCCGAGGGTCTGGAGCAGGGTGGCGACGCCCGCGATGAGCAGGCTCGCGGCGATCAGCCGGGTGCGGCCCTCGATGTCGAGTCCGACGGCCTGGCCGATGATGAGCGGAGGAGTGACGACACCGGCGTACATGGCGGCGATGTGCTGGAGCGCGGCGGGAACGAGCCGCGAGGGGTGGAGCTTCTCGTCCACCGGATGCACGGACGTGACGGCGTCCTCGGTGTGCTCCGGCGAGGTGGGATCCAGGCCTTTGGCGGGCCCTTTCGCAGGCAGTGCCATGGTGTTTCCTCCGGTGTGGCGCGCCCCCGGGTCCTGGTGGACGGCCGGGGGCGCGCTTCCCGCGTCAGAGGTTGGTCATGTCGACCGGGATGAGTTGCTCGGCGCCGTCGCGCAGGATGGTGGCCTCGATCAGGCCGTACGGGCGGTCGGCGGCGTAGTACACGGCGCCGTCCTTGGCCTCGTTGTCGATCCCGAAGGGCGACAGGTCCGAGCGGAAGTGGTGCTTGTTGGGCATCGAGAAGCGGATCTCGTCCACCTCGTCGCGCGAGTTGAGCACCCGCACGCCCATTTCGAAGAGGGTCTGCTGGAGCGAGTACGAGTACGTCTCCGCGAACGCCTGGAGCGCGTGCTTGCGCACCCCGTTGTACGAGCGGTCCCAGTCCGGGGCGTGCGAGTCGACGCCGTCCCAGTTGTGCCGCCACCAGGTGGAGACGGTGGTGGCGAGGATCCGGTCGTAGTCCTCCTTGAGGGTCGTGTACTTGTCCTTCAGGTAGCCGAAGAACTCGGAGTTGGTCGAGTTCAGGACGGTCAGGTCCTTGAAGCCGGAGAGCACCTGGATGCCGTGGCCGTCGTAGGTGATCTGCGCGACGCGGGTCTCCTGGCCGGTGCGGACGAAGGAGTGGGCGATCTCCTCCGAGCCGACGAAGCGGGCGCCGCCCTTGGAGGTCTCGATCCGCTCCCAGCCGAACTCCTCGATGCGGATGCGGGCCCGGTGGATCGGCTCGTTGTTGTCCACGAAGTGGCGGGCGAGCTTCACGCCGAGGTCCTCGGCGCTCTCGATGCCGTGCTCCTTGGCGAAGGCGAACACGGTGTTCTTGGTGGTGTCGGTCGGCAGGACGTTGGCGTTGGAACCGCTGCGGTGGACCTCCTCCATGTCGCCGGACAGGGCGACGGAGACGTTCAGGTCCTTGATGTGGTGCGTGTCGCCGTCACGCGTGATCTTGACGACGCGGTTCTCTGCCTTGCCGTACTGGTTCTGTCCCAGGACGAAACGGGTCATGATTCGGTCAGCTCCCTCGGTAAACGGAGTAGCCGAACGGGTTGAGCAGCAGCGGAACGTGGTAGTGCTCGCCGGGCACCACCGCGAAGGTGATGGTGACCTCGGGGAAGAACACGGGCCGGCCGTTCTCGCTGTCCCGGAGCGCGGGGGCGTCCTGCTGGGCCGCGGCTTGTTTCTTGGCGAAGTACGTCTCGGTGTCGAAGTCGAGCCGTACGTGGGTGGTGCCCTCCGGCAGGGCCGGGAGGTCCTTGCACCGGCCGTCGGCGTCGGTCGCGGAGCCGCCGAGCGCCTGCCAGTCCGCCTCAAGGCCCGTGCGGGCGGAGAGGTGGACGGCGACGTCCCCGGCGGGGCGGCCGGCGCTGGTGTCCAGGATGTGCGTGGACACGGAGGCGGTGGTGCTGGTGCTCATGGTCGGGCGTCCTGTTCGACGAGTCGGTTCAGGCGGATACGGTTGATCTTCCCCAGTTCGGCGCGGACGATCTCCCGTTCCTGCTCGGGCGAGTTGCCGATCCGCTCCTTGACGGCGTCCCGCATCTGCTCGCCGGTCCGGCCGGTGGCACAGATGAGGAAGACGTGTCCGAACTTCTCCTGGTAGGCCAGGTTCAGTTCGAGCATCTCCGCCTTGAGTTCCTCGGCGGCGCCGGCCATGCCCGCCTGTTCGCGCGACGAGGTCGGGTCGCCCGGCTTGGGGCGGCCGATCGGCGGGTGCCCGGCCATCGCCTCGGCGAGGTCCTCGGCGGTCAGCTCGGCCATGGCGGCGTCGCTGGCGGCGTACAGGTCCTCGGCGGTGGTGAAGGGGCGGGCGGCGAGCAGGTGCCGGGCCCACGCCGTGGAGGCGCACGCCTCGTGGAGTTCGGCGCGTGCCGAGGACTCCTCGAGGGTGTTGAGGCGGGCCAGACCCGACGCGGAAGTGGACGTCACGGGAGCCTCCGTGGCCTTGTGCTGAGCGGGCGTGCCGATAGCTAACGCCCTCGGAAACAAGCCGTCAACACTTTGTTGAAAATTCGGGGTCAGAAAAGCCGCCGCCCGGTGACCGGACGGCGGCGGGGAGCGTGCGGGAACCTTGCAGGTCAGGCGCCCTTCTCCCGGTTGAGGTAGTTGTACACGGTGAAACGGCTGACGCCGAGCGCGCTCGCCACTGTCTCCACGCCGTGTCGCACGGCGAAGGCGCCGCGCGCCTCCAGGGCCCGGACGACCTCCTGCTTGGTCCGGCGGTCCAGGTCGGCCAGCGGCCTGCCCCGGCGGCGCTCCATGGCGGCCAGGATGTGGTCCAGGGAGTCGGCGAGCTGGGGCAGGCGTACGGCGACGACGTCGGCGCCCTCCCAGGACAGCACGACGTCCTCCAGGCCGGCCTCGTCCGGCGGCAGCATCTCGCCGCCCATGGCGTCGACCAGGGGCTTGACGGCCGCGATGAACGGCTCCTCGGCCGGGCCGGTCACCGCTCGCCCTCCCCTTCGGCGCGATCCCCTTCGGCGCCTTCCGCGACCACGTTGACCTGGAGCGAGATCCGGGTGGCGCCCGCATCGAGGGAACGGCGCAGCAGCGCGTCCACGGCGGTGAGCACCCGGTCGGCGCCGCCCTCGGCGGTGTTGCCGAAGGGGCCGACGTCGACCGCGTCCAGCTCGGCCGCCTCGACGACCTCCCGGGCCACCACCGCATGGGCGGGCGCCTCGTCCAGGTCGAAGGGCTCGGTCGTGAACTCCACTCTCAATCGCACCCGGTCAACCTAACGCGGGGTGACCGCATTGCGCCGCCCCCTCTTGACAAGTGCGACACCTCCCCGGCAATCTTCCATTAAGCAGAAACGAACTTCCGTAATACGGAAACATCATCGAGCGGAAGGGAGCGCGGCACCCGATGGGATTCGCAGACCAGCGCTTCAACGTCAACCTGTCGATCCTCTACACGGAACTCCCGCTCCTGGAGCGTCCCGCGGCCGCCGCCGCGGCCGGCTTCACCGCGGTCGAGCTGTGGTGGCCCTGGATCGACTCGCCCACCCCCGAGCAGTCCGAGCTCGACGCCCTGAAGGCGGCCATCGAGGACGCGGGCGTCCAGCTCACCGGCCTGAACTTCTACGCCGGCCGGCTGCCCGGTCCCGACCGGGGCGCGCTGTCGGTCCCCGGCGAGGAGTCGGAGCGCTTCCGCGCCAACATCGACGTGGCCGCCGACTTCGCCCGGTCGCTGGGCTGCACGGCCCTCAACGC
The DNA here is from genome assembly GCF_004364245.1 of Streptomyces sp. BK208. Taxonomy (GTDB): domain Bacteria; phylum Actinomycetota; class Actinomycetes; order Streptomycetales; family Streptomycetaceae; genus Streptomyces. Next base: position 131,735 of record NZ_SOAV01000003.1, read on the forward strand.
CCTGTACGGCAACCGGGTCGAGGGCGTGGACCCGGCCGAGCAGGACGCGCTCGCGCTGGAGAACCTGGTCCTCGCCGCCCGCGCGGCCGACCGGATCGGCGCGGTCCTGCTGATCGAGGCGCTCAACAAGCCCGAGTCGCCGCTGTACCCGCTGGTGTCGGCGCCGGCCGCGATCGCGGTCGTGGACAAGGTCAACGAGGCCACCGGGCTCGGCAACGCCAAGTTCCTCATGGACCTGTACCACCTGTCCATGAACGGCGAGGACCTGCCGCAGGTGATCGACGCGTACGCCGCGAAGACCGGCCACGTGCAGATCGCCGACAACCCGGGCCGCGGCGCCCCCGGCACCGGCTCCCTCCCGCTGGAGGAGCTGCTCGACCGCCTGGCGAAGGCCGGATACGACGGCTGGGTCGGCCTGGAGTACAAGCCCGGCGACAACCCCAGCGCCCAGTCCTTCGCGTGGCTGCCGGCCGAGGCCCGCGCGGCCCGCTGAGCACCCGCGGAACTTTTCAGAGATTGCCAGAGAGGTACCCATCATGAGCACACTCCCCAAGGTCGCCTGGGTCGGTCTCGGCATCATGGGCTCGCCCATGTCCGAGAACCTGATCAAGGCGGGTTACCAGGTCACCGGCTTCACGCTGGAGCAGGAGAAGCTGGACCGGCTGTCCGCCGCCGGCGGCACCGCGGCCGGCTCGATCGCCGAGGCCGTCCGCGACGCCGACGTGATCGTCACCATGGTGCCCGCGTCCCCTCAGGTCGAGGCCATCGCCTACGGTCCCGAGGGCATCCTGGAGAACGCGAAGTCCGGCGCCCTGCTGGTCGACATGTCCTCGATCACCCCGCAGACCTCCGTGGACCTGGCGAAGGCCGCGAAGGACAAGGGCGTCCGCGTCCTGGACGCCCCGGTCTCCGGCGGCGAGGCCGGCGCGATCGAGGCCGTGCTGTCCATCATGGTCGGCGGTGAGCAGGCCGACTTCGACGAGGCCAAGCCGCTCCTGGAGGCGCTCGGCAAGACCATCGTGCTGTGCGGTCCGCACGGCTCGGGCCAGACCGTGAAGGCCGCCAACCAGCTGATCGTCGCCGTGAACATCCAGGCGTGCGCCGAGGCCGTGGTCTTCCTGGAGAAGTCCGGCGTGGACCTGAAGGCCGCCCTGGACGTCCTCAACGGCGGCCTGGCCGGCTCGACCGTGCTGACGCGGAAGAAGGACAACTTCCTGGACCGCGACTTCAAGCCGGGCTTCCGCATCGACCTGCACCACAAGGACATGGGCATCGTCACCGACGCCGCCCGCAACGTCGGCGCCGCGCTGCCGGTGGGCGCCGTGGTGGCCCAGCTCGTCGCGTCGCTGCGCGCCCAGGGCGACGGCGGCCTGGACCACTCGGCCCTGCTGCGGGCCGTGGAGCGCCTCTCCGGCGACCGGGTCTGACCGTCCGCACCGCATGAGACCTCCGGGCGGCGCCGCTGCTGACACCTGTCATGTCGCGCCCGAGCGGCGGCGCCGCCCGGAACCCACTTCAACAAACTGTTGACGTGCCCTTGCCCCAAATCTAAGCTCCACAAAGCGGAAACAAGTTTCCGCTGCACCCCTCGCATGGAAGGCCCACGATGTCGCAGCGCGTGCTCACCACCGAGTCCGGCGCCCCGGTCGCCGACAACCAGAACTCCGCTTCCGCCGGCATCGGCGGCCCGCTCCTGATCCAGGACCAGCACCTCATCGAGAAGCTCGCCCGCTTCAACCGCGAGCGCATCCCGGAGCGCGTGGTGCACGCCCGCGGCTCCGGCGCCTACGGCCACTTCGAGGTGACCGACGACGTCACCGGCTTCACGCACGCCGACTTCCTGAACACGGTCGGCAAGCGCACCGAGGTCTTCCTGCGCTTCTCCACCGTGGCCGACTCCCTCGGCGGCGCGGACGCGGTCCGCGACCCGCGCGGCTTCGCGGTGAAGTTCTACACCGAGGAGGGCAACTACGACCTCGTCGGCAACAACACCCCGGTGTTCTTCATCAAGGACCCGATCAAGTTCCCCGACTTCATCCACTCGCAGAAGCGCGACCCGTTCACGGGCCGCCAGGAGCCGGACAACGTCTTCGACTTCTGGGCGCACTCCCCCGAGGCGACGCACCAGGTCACCTGGCTGATGGGCGACCGCGGCATCCCGGCGTCCTACCGCCACATGGACGGCTTCGGCTCGCACACCTACCAGTGGACGAACGCGAAGGGCGAGTCCTTCTTCGTCAAGTACCACTTCAAGACGGACCAGGGCATCCGCTGCCTGACCGCCGACGAGGCCGCCAAGCTCGCGGGCGAGGACCCCACCTCGCACCAGACGGACCTGGTGCAGGCCATCGAGCGGGGCGTGTACCCGTCCTGGACGCTGCACGTGCAGCTGATGCCGGTGGCCGAGGCGGCGAACTACCGCTTCAACCCGTTCGACGTGACCAAGGTGTGGCCGCACGCCGACTACCCGCTGCGCCGCGTGGGCCGCCTGGTGCTCGACCGCAACCCGGACAACGTCTTCGCGGAGGTCGAGCAGGCCGCGTTCTCCCCGAACAACTTCGTTCCGGGCATCGGCCCCTCCCCCGACAAGATGCTCCAGGGCCGCCTGTTCGCCTACGCGGACGCGCACCGCTACCGCCTGGGCGTCAACCACACCCAGCTCGCGGTGAACGCCCCGAAGGCCGTGCCCGGCGGCGCCGCCAACTACGGCCGCGACGGTCTGATGGCGGCCAACTCCCAGGGCCGGTACGCCAAGAACTACGAGCCGAACTCCTACGACGGCCCGGTGGAGACCGGCCGTCCGCTGGCCGCCGCGCTCCCGGTATCCGGCCACACCGGCACCCACGAGGCGCCGCTGCACACCAAGGACGACCCCTTCGTGCAGGCCGGTGCGCTGTACCGGCTGATGAGCGAGGACGAGAAGCAGCGGCTGGTCGCGAACCTCGCCGGCGGCCTGTCCCAGGTCTCCCGCAACGACGTGGTCGAGAAGAACCTCGCGCACTTCCACGCCGCCGACCCGGAGTACGGCAAGCGCGTGGAGGAGGCGGTCCGCGCCCTGCGCGAGGACTGACCCCACCGGCTCGTGCACGGAACCCGGCGGGGAGGCCGGGCCGTGTGCGCGGCCCGCGCAGGCACCGAAGCGGCCCGGATGAGGGGTGACCGCCAGGTGCCGGCGCGGGCAGGGCGAGGACCGCGGCGGCCTGCGAGCCAGTGCGGTGGTGAAGGGCACGGACGTTTCTCCTACGACCTGAGGGGAGGAGCCGTTCCGGCCCGTCGCACCGCCGCGGTCCCAGCCACTCGCCTCCCCCGAGAGGCCCCACGACCCCGTCCGGGCACCCGCACATCGTCGTCCACTCCCCCGCGCTCGACGGATCCCGACGGGTCACCTCCGGCGAGGAGACCCTGGGCGTCGCCTCGCACCTCGACGACGTCGCCGAACTGCTGCGCCTGGCCGGCCTCTACGTGACGGACGTCGAGGACAGCGACCTGGTCGAGTGGCAGGGCGGCGGCCCGGAGGACTGGCCGGGGCTGCACGAGCACCACGAGGACTAAAGCGCGCGTAGGAGCCCCGCCCTGCGGGCACAACCCGGGCACAGCACGGGGCGCACGGGGGTGGTGTCGTGGACGGTGGCGCGGAGACCGGGTGGGAGCCGCACCAGGTGGCGCTGCTGGGCGGCGGTCCGCCGGCCGCGGTGACGGTGGCGCTGGTCGCCCTGCACCTGCTGGGCGCAGTCGAGAGCGGCCCGCGCAGGACGCTGTGCGCGGCGGGTCCCGAGCCGGACGGGCTGGGTCCGTTCGAGGGGACCGTCCTGGACTGTCTGCACGAGCCGCTCACCGCCCGGGAGCTGGTCCGGCACCCGGACGTGCGCCTCGCTCTGGCCCTGACGCGCATCCCGCTCGCCGAGGCCGGGCTGCTCGGCCACCCCTGGCTCAGGCCGACCCGCGGCGCCCGGCGGCGCGTGGCGTTCTGGCGGGAACGGCACCCGCTGCCGGCGGCCCGGCACGGGCTGACGGACGGCGACACACTGCTCGCGGTCGCCCTGCACGGCGATGCCGCGCTGCGGCTGCTCCTGCCGCGCTTCGCGCTGCGGACCGGGCTCGTCGCCCCGGGCGCGCCGGCCGAGGGAGTGCGCTTCTCGCTGGGCCGCGGCAGGTTCCCGAGGTGGCGCGACGCGTACGGGGACTCGGTCTCCGGCGACCGGGGCGGTACCGGCCACGGGGACCAGGTGGGGGGTCGCGGCTCGGGGGGCGGGGGCTCGGACTGAGCGCACGGACGCGTGCCGCGTACACCGGTGCACGACGTACGGACGCCGAGAGCGGCCCGCCCCTGGGGGACGGACCGCTCTCGGCGTTCGGCGCGCTCGGCGCCGGGCGCGTCAGGCCTTCAGGGGCTTGATCGCGGTCGGGGCGTGGCCCGGCTCGGTCGCCAGCTCCTCGAACTCCACGACGTTGCTGATGTCGTTGGTGCCCGACATGGAGATGTTGGTGACGCGCTCCAGGATCGCCTCGACGACGACCGGCACCCGATGCTCGGCGGCGAGCTTCTTGGCCTGCTCCAGGGCCGTGCCCAGCTCGGCGGGGTCGGTCACCCGGATCGCCTTGCAGCCCAGGCCCTCGGCGACCTTGACGTGGTCGACGCCGTAGACGCCCAGCTCGGGCGAGTTGATGTTCTCGAACTCCAGGTTGACCTGGAAGTCGATCTCGAACGCCCGCTGTGCCTGGCGGATCAGGCCCAGGTAGGAGTTGTTCACCAGGACGTGGATGTAGGGGATCTTGTGCTGGGCGCCGACGGCCAGCTCCTCCAGCATGAACTGGAAGTCGTAGTCGCCGGAGAGCGCCACGACCTGGGCGTCGGGGTCGGCCTTGGCGACGCCGAGGGCGGCCGGGACGGTCCAGCCGAGCGGTCCCGCCTGGCCGCAGTTGATCCAGTGCCGCGGGCGGTAGACGTGCAGCATCTGGGCGCCGGCGATCTGGGAGAGGCCGATGGTGGAGACGTACCGGGTCTCCGGGCCGAAGGCCTTGTTCATCTCCTCGTAGACGCGCTGCGGCTTGATCGGGATGTCGTCGAAGTGCGTACGGCGCTGGAGGCTCGCCTTGCGCTCCTGCGCGGAGGCCGCCCACGCGGAGCGGTCGGGCAGCCTGCCGGCCGCCTTCAGCTCCCTGGCCACCTCGACGAACAGCTCCAGGGCGGCCTTGGCGTCGGAGGCGATGCCGTAGTCCGGGGCGAAGATCTTGCCGATCTGGGTCGGCTCGACGTCGACGTGGACGAACTTCCGCCCGGCGGTGTAGACGTCCAGCTTGCCGGTGTGGCGGTTGGCCCAGCGGTTGCCGATGCCGAGGACGAAGTCGGACTCCAGGAAGGTCGCGTTGCCGTAGCGGTGCGAGGTCTGCAGACCGACCATGCCGGCGTTCAGCTCGTGGTCGTCGGGCAGGATGCCCCAGCCCATCAGGGTCGGCACGACCGGGGTGCCGGTCAGCTCGGCGAACTCCACGAGCAGGTCGGCGGCGTCGGCGTTGATGACACCGCCGCCGGCCACGAGCAGCGGGCGCTCGGCGGCGTTGAGCAGGCCGATGGCCTTCTCGACCTGCGCGCGGGTGGCGGTGGGCCGGTAGACCGGCAGCGGCGCGTAGGTCTCCGGGTCGAACTCGATCTCGGTCAGCTGGACGTCGATCGGCAGGTCGATGAGGACCGGGCCGGGGCGGCCGGAACGCATCAGGTGGAAGGCCTGCTGGAAGACGCCGGGGACCTGCGCGGCCTCCAGGACGGTGACGGCCATCTTGGTGACCGGCTTGGCGATCGAGGCGATGTCGACGGCCTGGAAGTCCTCCTTGTGGATCACCGCGGTCGGCGCCTGGCCGGTGATGCACAGGATCGGGATCGAGTCGCCGATCGCCGAGTACAGGCCGGTGATCATGTCGGTGCCGGCCGGGCCCGAGGTGCCGATGCAGACACCGATGTTGCCGGGGTGGGTCCGGGTGTAGCCCTCAGCCATGTGCGAGGCGCCCTCGACGTGGCGGGCGAGGGTGTGCTGGACACCGCCGGACGCCTTGAGTGCCGCGTAGAAGGGGTTGATCGCCGCGCCCGGCACACCGAACGCGTCGGTGACGCCCTCGCGCTTGAGAATCTCAACTGCCGCTCGGGCAGCGGTCATACGAGCCATCGAGTACTCCTGCTCCGGCTGTCGGATTCGCACTCCCGTCGCGCCCCGCGGTGAGCTTCTTCCGTAGCAACTTCCGTATAGCGAAATTTGTTTTCTACGATCTGGAAGTAATGTAAGTGGGCAGCCGGGGACCGTCAAGAGAGGACGATGGGGGTCATGTCCGGGACCATCTCGGTGTGCTGCACCGCCTGCGGGCGCCGGCACCGCTACACGGCACCGTCGTATCCCTGCGCCTGCGGGGCGCCCGTCGCGCCGGAGCTGGATCCGCGCGGGGCCGCCACCGAGGTCACCCACCGGGCGTGGGACGAGGAGTGGATCGGGTTGCGCTGCGCGGCCTGCGGGGCCGAGAGCCACTGGCCTCGGCCGGAGCTGGGCTGCCCGTGCGGGACGGTGCTGTGCGTGCCGGTGGACCCCGTGGCGACGGGCCGGGCCGGGCGCGTCCCCGGGTCACGGGTCCCGGCGCACCGGGCCGTCCCGATCCGCACCGCCCGCGACGCGGTCACCGCCGCCGTCCTGTATCTGCGGGGGCTGGGTCACCGCAACGTGCGCCGCGCCGACCAGCGGCCCCTGTCCGGCATCGGCCTGGCCGCGCCCGGCGTCGTCGTCCAGGTGGATCCGACGGCGGGGCCCGTCCCGGCGCGGGACGTGGAGTGCCTGTGGCTGACGGCCATGGCGGAGTCGGCGCGGGGGCTCCACTTCTCGCTGGCCGGGTACGCCGAGGACGCCCGCGCCCGCGCCGACCTGCTGGACGTGCCGCTCTTCGTGCTGGACCCGACGGGGGTACCGCGTCCGGTCAACGCGCCGGCCGTGGCGCTGGACGCCACGGCCGGCTGAGTCGTCGCGCCGCTACGGGCGGGCGTACCGCTCCCGCAGCTCCACCTTGCGCACCTTCCCCGAGACGGTCATCGGGAACGAGTCCAGGAGCTGGAGACGGCTGGGCACCTTGTAGTGGGCGAGCCGTCCGTCGCAGTAGGCGCGCAGCTCCTCCAGGGTGAGCGGGTCGGCGGCGTCGCGTGTGACGACGCAGGCCAGGACCTCTTCGCCGTAGCGCTCGTGCGGTACGCCGACGACCTGGACGTCCGCGATCTTCGGGTGGGCGTACAGGAACTCCTCCACCTCGCGCGGGTAGATGTTCTCGCCGCCCCGGATGATCATGTCCTTGATCCGGCCGACGATCTCCACGTACCCGTCCTCGCGCATCACCGCGAGGTCCCCGGTGTGCATCCAGCGGCCCGGGTCGACGGCCTCGGCGGTCTTCTCCGGCTCCTCCCAGTAGCCGAGCATCACGCTGTAGCCGCGGGTGCGCAGTTCACCCGCCTCGCCGCGGGGCACGGTCACGCCGGTGACCGGGTCGACGACCTTCACCTCGATGTGGGGCAGAACGCGGCCGACGGTACCGGTGCGGTGTTCGAGGTCGTCGTCCATGCGGGTCTGCAGGGAGACCGGGGAGGTCTCGGTCATGCCGTAGCAGATGGAGACCTGCTCCATGTGCATCTCGGCGACCACCCGCTTCATCACCTCCACCGGGCAGGGCGAGCCCGCCATGATGCCGGTGCGCAGGGAGGTGAGGTCGTAGGAGGCGAAGCCGGGCAGGTTCAGCTCGGCGATGAACATGGTCGGGACGCCGTACAGGGACGTGCACCGCTCGCGCTGCACGGCCTCCAGCGTCGCCGCCGGTTCGAAGGACGGGGCGGGGATGACGATGCAGGCGCCGTGGGAGGTGGCGCCCAGATTCCCCATGACCATGCCGAAGCAGTGGTAGAAGGGCACCGGCAGGCACACCCGGTCCTGCTCCGTGTAGCCGACCGTGCGGCCCACCCAGTAGCCGTTGTTGAGGATGTTGTGGTGGGAGAGGGTGGCGCCCTTGGGGAAGCCGGTGGTGCCGGAGGTGTACTGGATGTTAACCGGGTCGTCGCAGCTCAGCTCGGCGGCGAGCGCGTCGATCCGCTCGCGCGGCACCGAGGCGGCGCCCGCCGTGAGCGCGTCCCAGGACGGGTCGCCGATGTAGACGGTCTCGCGCAGCGCCGGGCACCGGCCGCGGACCTGCTCCACGATCGCCCGGTAGTCGCTGCTCTTGTGGGCGAGCGAGGCGACCAGCAGGGTGATGCCGGACTGCCGGAGCACGTACTCCAGCTCGTGCGCCCGGTAGGCCGGGTTGACGTTCACCATGATGACGCCGATGCGGGCGGTGGCGTACTGGACGAGGACCCACTCCGGGCAGTTGACCGCCCAGACGCCGACCCGGTCGCCCTTGGTGACGCCCTTGGCGAGCAGCCCCCGTGCCACCTCGTCGACGGCGGCGCCGAACTCGGCGTAGGTCCAGCGCCGTCCGGACGGGACGTCGACGAGGGCCTCGCGGCCGGGGTGGGCGGCGATCGCGCGGTCGAGGTTCGCGCCGATGGTGTCGCCGAGCAGCGGGGAGGTGCTGGTGCCGTGGGCGTAGGACGGCTGGGCCGGGGACGCTGTCACCGGAAGTCCTCCTCGCGGTACTCGTTCGCGGAGCCGGCCGCCGTGGCCTCGCGCAGTTCGATCCGGCGGATCTTGCCGGAGACGGTCTTGGGCAGCTCGCCGAACTCCAGGCGGCGTACCCGCTTGTACGGGGCGAGGGTGTGGCGGGAGTGCTCGAAGAGCACCTTCGCGGTGTCCGGGCCGGGCTCCCAGCCGGCCGCGAGCACGATGTACGCCTTCGGCACCGCCAGGCGCAGGTCGTCCGGGGCGGGCACGACCGCGGCCTCGGCGACCGCCTCGTGCTCCAGCAGGGCGCTCTCCAGCTCGAAGGGGCTGATCTTGTAGTCGGAGGCCTTGAACACGTCGTCGGCCCGGCCCACGTAGGTCAGGTAGCCGTCCTCGTCGCGCGCGCCGATGTCACCGGTGCGGTAGTAGCCGCCGGCCATCGCCTCGGCCGTGCGGTCCGGGTCGCCGTGGTAGCCGGTCATCAGGCCGACGGGACGCGCGGACAGGTCCAGGGCGATCTCGCCCTCGTCGGCGCCGGGCGCGCCGCTCACCGGGTCGAGGAGTTCGACGCGGTAGCCGGGGCTGGGGCGGCCCATCGAGCCGGTCTTCAGCACCTGGCCGGGGCTGTTGGACACCTGGACGGCGGTCTCGGTCTGGCCGAAGCCGTCCCGGACGGTCCTGCCCCACAGACGGCGGACCTGCTCGATCACCTCGGGGTTGAGCGGCTCGCCGGCGGCGACGACCTCGCGCGGCGGGGTGGTGAGCCGGGTGAGGTCGGCCTGGACGAGCATCCGCCACACGGTCGGCGGGGCGCAGAAGGTGGTCACCCCGGCCCGGTCCATCTCGGCCATCAGGCGGCCCGCGTCGAAGCGGGTGTAGTTGTACAGGAAGACGGTCGCCTCGGCGTTCCACGGCGCGAACAGGTTCGACCAGGCGTGCTTGGCCCAGCCCGGCGAGGAGATGTTCAGGTGCACGTCGCCGGGGGTCAGGCCGATCCAGTACATGGTCGCCAGGTGCCCCACGGGGTAGGACACGTGGGTGTGCTCGACGAGCTTGGGGCGGGCGGTGGTGCCGGAGGTGAAGTACAGCATCAGCGGGTCGTCGGCGGCGGTCGGGCCGTCCGGGGTGAACGCGTCGGAGGCCGAGTACACGTCCTCGTAGGACCGCCAGCCCGGTGCCGTCTCAGGGCCGCCGCCGACCGCGACGCGCGTGTAGTCGCCGGGCACGTCGTCGAACTTGCCGGTGTCCTCGGAGCGCGCGATCACGTGCTTCACCCGGCCGCGGTCGACGCGGTCGCGCAGGTCGGCGGGGCCGAGCAGGGTGGTGGCCGGGATGACCACCGCGCGCAGCTTCATCGCGGCCAGCGCGGTCTCCCACAGCTCCACCTGGTTGCCGAGCATCACCAGGATGCGGTCCTCCGGGCCGACGCCCCACTCGCGCAGGCGGTTCGCGACGCGGTCGGAGCGGGCGGACATCTCGGCGAAGGAGACCCGGGTCTCCCGGCCGTCCTCCTCGACGATGTGCAGGGCGGTGCGCCCGTTGCCGTCGGCGATCACGTCGAACCAGTCCAGTGCCCAGTTGAAGTGCGCGGGGCGGGGCCACCGGAACCCCTCGTAGGCGGCGGGGTAGTCCTCGCGGTGCTCCAGCAGGAAGTCCCGTGCGCTGCGGAACAGCTCCGTGGCCGTCGTCATCTGTCCTCCTCGGTGCCGGACCTTGCCGGGCGGCTCCGTGCCATCGTCTAATCCGTGATGTGGGTCTCACTACCCCCGAACGGGGGTGGGCGTCCCGCGGTGGTCGCGAGGGAGGCGGAACGAGTGGCGGTGGACGCGGCGGACGCGGCGCAGATCCGTGGCGCGCTGGTGCGGCTGCGACGCACGACCGGGCTGCCCGTCGCCTTCGGCGGTCTGGTGGAGCCCGGGCGGCGCCGGGTGCGCATCAGCGAGCTGAGCGGCACGGCCACGACCGCGCTGAGCGCGCTGGCCGTGACGGCGGGCAACGGGCTGGGCGGCCGGGCGGTGGCACTGTCGCGGCCGTGCGCGGTGACCGACTACTCCGTCTCCCGGCAGATCACCCACGAGTACGACCTGCCCGTCGCCGCCGAGGGCCTGCGCTCGGTCCTCGCGGTACCGGTCGTGGTACGGCGCCGGGTGCGCGGGGTGCTGTACGGCGCCCTGCGCACCGCCGAGCCGCTGGGCGACCGCACGCTGAGCGCGGCCGTGGCGGCGGCGCGGGACGTGGAGCAGGCACTGGTGCTGCGCGACGAGGCGGACGGCCTGCTGGCGACGGCCGCACCCCCGTCGGCGCGGCCGGCCGCGCACGGTCCGGCGGACGGCGCGTCCTGGGAGCAGGTGCGCGAGGCGCACGCCGCGCTGCGGGCGCTGGCGCCCAGGATCGCGGACCCGGCGCTGCGCGACGAGCTGCTGCGGGCGTGCGGTCTGCTGGCGGCCGGGGACGGACCCCTCCCCGGGCCCCGGCTGGCACCGCGGGAGGTGGACGTGCTGGCCTGCGTGGCCGCGGGCGCGACGAACGGGGCGGCGGCCGAGCGGCTCGGGGTGGGCCCGGAGACCGTCAAGGGGTATCTGCGCTCGGCGATGCGCAAGCTGGGCGCCCACACCCGCACGGAGGCCGTCGCGGCGGCCCGCAGAACGGGGTGGCTGCCGTAGGACGCGAACCGGGTCGCACATGTCCCGGCGGTGTTTCATTTCGTGCTCCGGTGTCTGTTGTCCGGCTCACCTCGCCGCATCTCCGTCAGGGAATGCCCCGGTGCCTAATATTGGCCCGGACACGACACACGGAGGGGAGCGGTCACCGTGCCACGGGACTTCGCGGGGACTGCCGGAAGCCGCTCCGACCTGGTCATCGGGCGGGAGGACTCGTTCGACGCGGCGCGTGAGCAACTCTCCCGCGGCGGCAGCGTGCTGCTGCACGGACCCGCCGGAATCGGGAAGTCGACGGTCCTGCGCACCCTGGCCGCGGAATACGCCCGCACGTCGCACACCGTGTTGCGCTGCTCGGCCACCGAGTCCGAATCCCACCTTCCCTTCCTCGCCCTCGCCGATCTGCTGGGCCTGGTCCTCGACGAGGTCTCCCCCGCCCTGCCCGCCGCCCAGCGCACCGCGCTGGAGGCGGCGCTCACCGGCCGCGGCGAGTCCACCCTCCGGCGCGACGGTCTCGCGCTGCGTCTGGCCGTCCTGTCCGCGCTGCGCGCCCTCGCCGTCGAGGGCCCCGTACTCGTCGTCGCCGACGACCTCCAGTGGCTCGACCCGGCCAGCGCGGAGCTCCTCGGCTTCGCCGCCCGCCGCCTGGGCGACACCCCGGTGCGTCTGCTGTGCGCGGTGCGCACCGAGGGTCCGGAGAGCGAGGACGCCGAGTACGACCGGCATCTGCGCGCCTCGCCGCCGGACACCCGCGCGGTGCGCCTGGGGCCGCTGACCCGCGCCCAGGTCGCGACGCTGCTGGACGGGCGCGGCTACGCGGGCCTGCCGCGTTCCACGGTCCGCGACATCCACCGCACCAGCGGCGGCAACCCGCTGTTCGCCCTTGAGCTGGGCCGGGCCCTGGCCGAGAGCCCGGCCGCACCGCGTCCGGGCGAGCCGCTACCGGTGCCGACCTCGCTGCGCGCCCTGGTCCTGTCCCGCCTGGAGATGCTGTCGGACGAGGCGCGCCGCACCCTCCTGGTGGCCAGCGCCGGCGCCCGCCCCACCCCGGCCCTGCTGCACGCGGCCGGCCGGGAGAACGCCGAGGCGGAGACCGCGCAGGCGGCGGCGCTCGGGCTGCTCGCGCCCGACCCGGACGGACCGACCCTGCGGTTCGCGCATCCGCTGATCTCGGCCGCGCTGTACGCCGAGGCCCCGGCGCCGGAGCGGCGGGCGGCGCACGCGGCGCTCTCCACGGCCGCATCCGACCCGATCGAACGCGCCCGGCACCTGGCGCTGGCCACCACCGGCACCGACCCGCGGGTGGCGGCGCGGCTCGCGGAGGCCGCGGCACTGGCCCGGGACCGCGGGGCGCCGTCGGTGGCCGCCTCGCTGGGGCTGCTGGCCGCCCGCCACACCCCGCCGGACGGCACACCGGGCCCGGACGAGCGCCGGCTCACGGCGGCCGAGGACGCCATCACCGCGGGCGAGCAGGACCTCGCCCGGGACGTCGCCCGCGAGGTGCTGACCCGGGCCACCGAGCCCGGCGAGCGGGTACGGGCCTGGATGGCGGTGATCGAGGCGGCCGGGCAGGCCATCGGCGAGGTCGACGCCGTCTTCCCGCAGGCGCTGGCCGACGCGGGCGACGACCCGCGGCTGCTCGCCCTGGTCCACTACCAACTGGCCTGGCGCTCCCTGGTGGTGCAGGGCGACTTCGCCCAGGGCCGCGAGGAGGCCGCGCACGCCGCCCGGCTGGCGGCACGGGCCGGGGACCGGAGCACCGAACTGCTCGCGCTGGCGTTCCAGGCGCAGTCGGAGACGCTGATGGGCCACCCGGACGCCGAGGCGACCATCCGGCGGGCGCTCCAGGAGCCGCAGGACCCGCGGGTGGCGTGCCACCACAACGGGGCGGGCTCCTCCCGGTTCCGCTGGCTGGTGATGAGCGACCGGCTGGCCGAGGCACGGACCGCCGTCACCGCGCTGCTGCGCGAGGTGCGCCGGCGCGGCATGGCCGAGAGCGAGGTCCACTACCTGCGGTTCCTCGCCGAGACCGAACTGCACGCGGGCCACTGCGGCCGGGCCCTCGAACTGGCCCGGGAGAGCCTGACCCTGGGCCGCGACGCGGGTATCGGCGAGGGCGCGGGCGTGATGCTGGCGGCACTCGCCGAGGCCGCGGGCGGCGATCCGGACCGGGCGCTGGAGCTGGCGCGGGAGGCGGTGCGGCGGACGGAGGAGGACGGCGACGCCGTGTACCTGTCGCGGGCGCTGGCCGCGCTCGGTCACGCCCACCTGGTGGCGGGCGACGCGGCGGCGGCCGTACGGGCGCTGCGGCGGGTGCGGGAGCTGGAGGCCGGGGCGGGCATCACCGACCCGGCGCGCGGCCGCTGGCAGGGTGACCTCGCGGAGGCGCTGGTGCGTACCGGGGAGCCGGCCGAGGCGATGGACGTCGTCGAGGTCACCCGGGCGGACGCGCTGCGGCTGGGACGCGGCAGCGTGCTCGCCGTGCTCGACCGGGCGGAGGCGCTGGTGCGGGCGGCGCGGGGCGAACACCGGGCTGCCGTGACCCGGCTGACGTCGGCGCGGGATCGGCTGGCCGGGCTGGGGTTCGGCCTCGAGGAGGCCCGCACGGTCCTCGCGCTGGCCGAGCTGCACGCCGAACGGGCCGGGCGGGCCCCGGAGTCGGTGTCGTACGACGAGGCGGCGCGGCTGTTCCGGCGGTGCCGGGCGCTGCCCTGGCTGCGGCGGGTGGAGGCGGCCGCCGCGGCACGGGCGGACGGACCGCTGCCGGTGCCGGACGCCGAGCCGGACGGTCTCGCGGGGCTCGCCCCGATGGAGCGCCAGGTGGCCGCGCTCGTCATGGAGGGCGCGACCAACCGGGAGATCGCCACCCGGCTGTTCGTCAGCGTCAAGACCGTCGAGGCGACGCTGACCCGGGTGTACCGCAAGCTCGGGATCCGGTCCCGGGTCGACATCGTCCGGCTGGCGGCGGGCCGGCGTCCGGACTGAGCACGGCCGCTCCGGCCCCTCCGCAACCATCGGGTTTACCTGCGGTACACCGAGGGTTTTCCCTGCCCGAGGCCCTTAGGGGGTTCCCTCATTGGGCGGTCCGGACCACCGGTTCTAGCGTGAACACGTGCCGCTCGCCCGGGCATACGGGGGTCTGTCCCGAGACCCCCGTCCAACCCCCCACGCCCGGGCGACCCCCCACCGGCAACCACTTGAGGAGACTCATGCCCCGGTTCACCCGCTCCAGACCGGCCGCCCCTTGATCCCCTGAGCATCCCTCAGGTGCAAGACCGGGGAGCGTTGCGAGCCTCCACGAGCGGCCCGCAACGCTCCCTCTCCACGTCTCCTCCTTCTCCGCGTCCCGGCATCCCCGCCTCCTCGTCAGCCGCGCACCGTCCCGAAGCGGATGTCGTACGCGGCGTCGCCGTGCATCGCGGCGAGCATCCGCCCGCCCTCGGCCACGATCTCCTCCCGCCGGCTCTTCGCAGGGGTGTCGAACGGCTCGACGACCAGGGCGCCGTCGTCGAGCTTCCACAGCCCGGCGACGAAGCCGTCGACGAGCAGGACGCGGAAGGGCTGGTTCTTCCGCCAGGTCCGGCCCTTGTGCGCGGGCGGGACGAGGCGGCTGCGGTCGGCGTGGGAGAGGAGCAGGTTGTCGAACTCGGGCAGGAAACGCGGCGGGGCCTCAGTGTCCGGGTCGGGGCGGGGCGCGTCGGGCAGGTCGAAGAGTTCGGTGCCGTTCGGGTCCCGGAAGGTGACCAGGCGCGGCCGGAGCCGTTCGAAGACGTCCCGGAGCCGGGTCAGACCCGCCCAGGTCTGCATGTCCTTCACCGACGCCGGCCCGAACGCGGCGAGGTAGCGCAGCACGGTGTCGTCGGGTGCCGGGGCGGGCCGCGTGGGGCGTCCGAGCCAGTGCTCGGCGGTGGTGAGCGTGACCTGACCGCTCCTGCCCCACAGTCCGCGCGGCGTCACCTGTACGAGCGGGAGCCGGCAGCGGGCGGCGACGGCGAGGGCCTGCGGGTCGGCGTCGGGCCACTCGGCGAGGAGGGCCTCGCGCAACTGGCCCAGGGTGCGCGGCTCCTCCTCGACCAGTGCGCGGGCGAGGACCGCGAGCCGGTCCAGGTCGACGCCGGTCAGGTGCTTGCGGAAGGCGTTCAGCTCCCGGTCCCTGGCGGCCTGCACCAGCGGCCGCAGGGTGAGGCAGTCGTCGGCGGTGTGGGTGTGGATGGTCGAGCGCAGGGTGACGAGCCGGGCGACGCGCCGGTCGGCCATGGGCGCGGACAGGTCCTCGGGGGTGAAGCCGTCGAGGCGGGCGGCGAGCGCGTAGTACGGCGGCTTGACGGCCTGGGCCTGGAGGCCGAGGAGATGGGCGACGGCGGCCTCGGCGGACATCCTCGCGGGGCGCAGCAGCAACTGCCGTTCCAGGGTGGCGCGGTTGAGGGCCCGGACACCGAGGACGGGGGCCGTCGTTCCTGCCTTGGTCGTCATGGCGTGCACGGTACGGGACGGGCGCAACGGCAGTGCGGTTCGGCAAGCCGGGGGGCCGGGTGCAGGCCCGCGCGGTGCGGGTCCACGCGGTGCGGGTCCACGCGGTGCGGGTCCACGCGCTGCCCCGGCATCCTCCGCTCCTTCCACGCCGTGCCGTCGCGCGTGGTCGTGACGCCGGTGGTTGCCCGGTCGCCGGTGGGGCACCCGGGGGCACTGTGCACACACGGGACAGAATCCTGGTGACCGGCTGGTTCAGCTTCCTGCACGGGGAGGCGACGGCCGGGGACGTACTGGCGCTGGCGCGCGTGGAGCGGGTGCTGCGGGACGCGGGGCTGGCCTACGACGTCGTGTGGAGCCCCGGTTTCCGAGCCGACGGCACGCACTTCGAGGACGTGGACCCGGCGGCGTACACGCGGCTGGTGTTCGTGTGCGGGCCGGTGCACGGGGCGCAGGTCGAGGAGGTTCACCGGCGGTTCGCGCACTGCGTGCGGGTCGCGGTCGGCGTCTCCGTGGTCGACCCGGACTCCCCCGCCGTCACCGGCTTCCACCGGGTGCTGGCCCGGGACCCCGCCGGCCCCGGCCCCGGGCTGGATCTCGCGGCCCGCGCTCCGGCGCTCCCGGCGGTGCCCGTCGTCGGGGTGGTGCTGACCCGCGGGCAGCACGAGTACGGGGGGCGGCGACGGCACGAGGAGGTCGCCGCGGTGCTGACGCGCTGGCTGGGCGGCCGGGACTGTGCCCGGCTGGAGCTGGAGACCCGGCTGGACGCCCACGACTGGCGGCTGTGCGGCACCCCGGCCCAACTGGAGGCGGTGCTGTCCCGGCTCGACCTGGTCGTCACCGACCGGCTGCACGGGCTGGTCCTGGCGCTGCGGGCCGGGGTCCCGGTGCTGGCGGTGGACCCGGTCGAGGGCGGTGCGAAGGTGACGGCGCAGGCCCGCGCCTGCGGCTGGCCCGCCCTGCTGCCCGCCGAACGGCTCGTCCGGACACCGGGGCGGGCGGCGGCCGAGGGTCTGCTGGAGCACTGGTGGGACTGGTGCCTGGCCGACGGGCGGGCGGAGGCGGCCCGGATCGGGGCGGCGTTCGGGGCGGCCGACTCGGCGCCGGAGGCGTGGCCGGACGGCGCGGACGGCCTGGTGGAGGCGTTGCGGGCGGGTGCCGGGGGCCCGGGCGGGGCGAGGACGGGGCGGCCGGGCGGATAGCCGCAGGGCGGTGCGCGGTTGGCGCGGGGCGGTGCGGGCGGTTGGCGGCGGTGGTCGGTCCGGCCCCGGGAGGAGACATCGTGCGGCCCGCTCGCGGTGGCCGGTGCCGGGCCTTGTCAGCCGGTGTAGCTGCGGGCCGTCGAGTCGCGCTGGGCGGGTTCCAGTGAACGCAGCCGGTTCTCGACCTCCGGCGGCAGCACGCGGCGTTCGCGCAGCACCCACGGCAGTGCGGCCGTCGCCTCCGCGAAGGCGCGCAGGGACGCGGCGTCGCGGGGGACGGTGCGGGCCAGGTGGAGGGTGCGGCGCAGGGCGGGACCGACCGGGCGGCGCAGCCACGTGAACCACAGGGTGTTGCGGATGCCGTGCGCGCGCCGCACCGTCGGATCACGTACCGGGGAGGGGTGGTGATGGATCGTCAGGTGATCGGCGTACGTCAGCCACCAGCCGTCGGCGGCCAGGTCGGCGGCGAGCAGCTCTTCCTCGCCGCCGAGCCACAGCCGGGGGTGGAAGCCGCCCGCCGCGCGGAAGGCGCCGGTGCGCAGGACGGTCGCGGCGGCCAGGAAGGAGCCGAGCGCCGGTCCCGGGAGCCAGTCCGGGCCCGGGACGGGCGAGTGGCGCAGTTCCTCGACGATCGGGTCCTCGGTGCCGTCGGGCTCGACCAGGATGCGGGCGGTGACCGTGCCGACCGCCGGGTACCGGTCGAGCAGGTCGGCGGCACCGGACAGGGAGCCGGGCGCCCACCAGGAGTCGTCGTCGCAGAAGGCGACGTAGCGGGTGCGGACCTGACGTACCGCCAGGTTGCGCCCGACGGCGCCGAGGTTGCGGCCGGGGCGCAGGAGACGGACGCCGGGGTGCCGCCGGGCGACGGCGGCGGCGGTGCCGTCGGTCGAGCCGTTGTCGGTGACGACGACCGGGGGTTTCTCGGGCAGTTCGGCGAGCCGGTCCAGGGTGCGCAGGAGTTCGGCGCACCTGTTGTGGGTGATGACCACGACGGTGGTCCGGCGGTCCGTCATGAGGCCGCTCCGTCGGCTTCGCCCGCTGTCCCGGTGCCGGGTTCGTCGAGGAGGCGGGCGGCCCGCTCCACGTGCGGGGGCAGCGGCCTGCGGGCGCGCAGGGCGGCGGGCAGGCGGGCGAGCGTCTCGCGCAGGGCGTGCCGGGCGTGCGGGTCCCGGCGGGCGTCGGCGGCCAGCGCCCGGGTGCGGGCCAGCGCGTACGGGAGAGGGCGGCGCAGCCACGCGGTGAGAAGTTCGTTGCGGCGTACGACGGCCGGGCGTCCGGTGCGGGGCCGCGGGTCGGGGTGGTGGTGGGCGACCACGTCGGGGCAGTGCGTGACGCCCCAGCCGCGGGCGGCCAGGTCGTAGGCGAGGAGGGTCTCCTCGGCACCGAAGAAGAGCAGCGGGTGGTAGCCGCCCGCGTCGAGGTAGGCGGTGCGGCGGGCGACGGCGGCACAGCCGAGGAAGCCGAGCACCTGGGTGCCGGGGAGGTCGGCGGCCGCACCGAGCGGTGAGTCGGCGAGCAGGTCGTTGAGGGGGTCGGCGGTGTCGGCGGGCCCGACGAGGGTGCGGGCGGAGAGCAGGCCGAGCCGGGGGTGCCGGTCGAAGTGGCGGGCGGCGGTGCTCAGGGAGCCGGGCGCCCACCAGGAGTCGTCGTCGCTGAACGCGACGTACGGGGTGTCCAGGGCGCGGACCCCGTGGGTGCGGGCGAGGGCGCCGCGATTGCGGGGCAGGGCGAGGAGGCGGACCTGGGGGAAGTCCCGGGCCAGCATGGCACGAGTGCCGTCGGTGGACGCGTTGTCGACGACGAGCACCTCGGGCCGCTCGGGCAGGGCGAGCAGGTTCCGCACGGTGACGGAGAGGCTCGCGCGGCGGTTGCGGGTGGCGATGACGATGCCGACGGGGGCGGGGGGCGTGGGGTCCGGGTGGTGCCGTTCGCGGGTGGCCGTGGGGCCGTGGTGCGCGGCGTGGCTCATGGTCCCTCTTCCGGGGCGTGCCGGGTGTCCGGGGTGTCGAGTGCGTCGAGTGCGTCCAACGCGTCGAGCACGGCGCCGGGGGTGATCCGCAGCAGCGCGGGGTCGGTCGTGCGGCCGTGCGGGTCGCCGTCCGGGCCCGGGTGCCACAGGGCCCGGTGCCTGGGGTGGGGCGGCGGGCCCCAGCGGCTGGGCGGCACCGGACCGAAGAGGGTGACGGAGGGGGTGGCGTGGGCGACGGCGAGGTGGGCGATGCCGGTGTCGCCGCTGACGACGGCACGGGCGCGGGCGACCAGGGCGGAGAGCCGGTCGTGGGGCAGGCCGCCGCCGAACACGTCGGTGTCCGGCAGGTCGGCGAGCTTGGCCAGCCGGGCCACCAGGTCCGCCTCGTCCGCTCCCCCGGTCACCACGACCCGGCGTCCGCGTGCGCGCAGCGCCTCGGCGACGGCCGCGTACCGTTCCACGGGCCAGCAGCGGGAGGGCGCGCCGGCACCGGGGTGCAGGACGACGGCGCCGGGGGCGGGGGACGGTGCGTCGGGGCGCGGCAGCCGCAGGTCGGCGGGGTCGGCGTCGATGCCGTAGGCGCGCAGCAGGCGGCACCACCGGTCGCGTTCGTGCTCCTCGGCGTACCAGGGAGGGCCGTCGACCTCGGGGGTGCCGGGGTGGGCGAAGGCCAGCAGTCTCCCCGGGTGCAGACGGGCCAGGAGGCGGTGGCTGGGCGGTCCGTTGCCGTGCAGGTCGACGGCGACGTCGGGGGGCGACCCGGTCCAGTCCAGGGTGCGGGGGACGGCGCGCCCGGGTTCGGCGGCGGGCAGCACCCGGTCCACGGCGCCGGTCGCGGCGGCCACGGGGGCCAGCTCCGCGGGGCAGGCCAGCACCAGTTCGTGCCCCGGGTAGGCACGCCGCAGCGCCCGCAGGGCGGGAACCCCGGCCAGCAGGTCCCCGAGCCCGAGGGCCCGCAGCACCAGGACACGGGGCCTGACCCCGCCCTCGTGCCGGTCCCCGCCCTCACGCCGGGTCTCGTCCCCACGCCGGGCCTCGTCCCCACGCCGAGCCTCGTCTTCACGCCGGGCCGCTGCCGAGCCGGCCCCTCCCGGGTTCAGCACGCCCACGGGCGCAGGATGCACCGGATCCCCGGTGACCGGCCCACCGGCCGACCCCGGAACCGGGGCGCCGCCGTCCTCACCCCGGCCCCTTGCCCCCCGCCGGACCCCGTCCTCACACCAGGCCGCTGCCGAGCCGGCCCCTCCCGGGTTCGGCACGCCCGCGGGCGCAGGATGCACCGGGTCCCCGGTAACCGGCCCACCGGCCGACCCCGGAACCGGGGCGCCGCCGTCCCCGGCGTTTCCGCTGTCCTCCGCGCCCGCGGTGTCCCGGGCGGCGGTCCTCATCGGGTCCCCTCGGCGGCGCGGGCCAGCAGGGCGGTGGAGGAGCGGCCGTCGAGGTAGGGCAGGAGGACCGCCTGCCCGCCCCACTCCTGGAGCAGCGCGGCCTCGGGGAGGTCGGCGCCGGCGTAGTCGCCGCCCTTGACCCAGACGTCGGGGCGCAGGTCGCCCAGGAGGCGTTCGGGCGTGTCCTCGTCGAAGACGGCCACCGCGTCGACGCAGGCGAGGGCGCGCAGGACGCGGACACGGTCGGCGAGGGGGTTGACGGGGCGGCCGCCGCCCTTGCGACGGCGTACCGAGGCGTCGGAGTTGACGCAGACCACCAGGCAGTCGCCGAGCCGACGGGCGGCCTGGAGGAGGCCCACGTGTCCGGCGTGCAGGAGGTCGAAACAGCCGCCGGCGGCGACGACCGTGCCGTGTTCGGCGCGGACCCGGGCGGTGAGGACGCCGGGGTCGTCCGTGTCGGGCGGCGTGGCGGGCGACGGGCCGGAGCCGGCGGGCGGCACGGCGGCCGCGCCGCCCGCCGCGACGAAGGCCGTGGCCGCGCTCACCGCGCCCTCGACTGCCTCCCCCACCAGCGCGCCGTCGGCGAGCAGCCCGGCCGCGGTGGCCGCGAACCGGTCCCCCGCGCCGCAGGAGTCACCGTGGTGGGCGGCGGGCGCGGGGACGAGCAACGGGTGTTCGCCGTAGGACAGGAGCGCGCCGCGCGAGCCGAGCGTCACCGTCACCGCGGCCACCCGCCAGTCGCGTACCAGGGCGGCGGCGTCGAGCGCGGCGGCGCGCAGACCGCCGCCCGGGCGGCCCTGCTCCGGCGCGAAGCCGCGGGCCTCCTTCTCGGCGGGTGTCACCAGCCGGGTGCCGGGCACCGGCGGGCCCCCGCGCGGATGCGGGTCCCAGACCAGCGGCGGGCGCGCGGCGAGCACGTCGCGCAGGGCGTCCGCGGCGCCCCGGCCGTAGTCGGACACCAGGACGGCCCGGGCGGCACGCAGTGCGTCACGGGCCTCGTCCGTGGCCTCGTGGACCCGGCCGCCGCCCCGGTCGAGGCGGACGACGGGACGGTCCTGGGCGAGGACG
This sequence comes from Streptomyces sp. BK208, assembly GCF_004364245.1. GTDB lineage: Bacteria > Actinomycetota > Actinomycetes > Streptomycetales > Streptomycetaceae > Streptomyces. The sequence continues at coordinate 153,104 of NZ_SOAV01000003.1, forward strand.
CGGGTCTTCTCCGGCACCGTGCCGGTCAACGGCAGCGGGACCAGCGTCAGCCAGGGCGTGAGCAGTTCGCGCAGGGCGAGACCGGCCGGGTCGTCGCCGACGCCGGTGATCAGGGTGACCTCGCGGCCGTCGCGGGCGGCGAGGTACGCGGCGAGGGCGGCGCCGCCGGGGCGGATCCGTTCGGCGCACTCCGCGACCACCGGCACCGGGGCGTCCGGTGCGAGCCGGTCGGCGGAGCCGGTGAGGTCGCGGTCGAGCAGCGCGTCGCCGACCACGACCAGGGGTGTCCTGTCGGCCATGGCAGCCATGTCCCCCGTCACCTCCGCTTCCGCTGTGCCGCGTGTCCCGCTCCCCGCGCACCGCGGGCGCCGCGTTCCAGGGCCGCGTCGAAGGCCGCGCAGATCATGTGGACGGCGACCAGGTGGAGTTCCTGGACGGTGGCCGTCGACGGGGCGTCGACGCACAGGGACTCGTCGCTGCCCGCCATCAGCGGGTTGGGGGCGCACCCGGTGAGCGCCCACACCCGCAGCCCGGCCGTGCGGGCCGCGTCGGCGGCGGAGAGCAGGTTGGCGCTGGCGCCGCTGGTGGACAGCAGCATCAGGACGTCGCCCTCGCGGCCGTGGGCGCGGACCTGGCGGGCGAACACCTCGTCGACGCCGTAGTCGTTGGCGATGGCGGTGGTGGAGGAGGTGTCGGCGTGCAGCGCGATGGCGGAGAACGGCGGGCGGTCGTCGCGGTAGCGGCCGACGAGTTCGGCGGTCAGGTGCTGGGCCTGGGCGGCGCTGCCGCCGTTGCCCGCGGCGAGCAGCCGCCCGCCGCCGCTCAGCACGGCCGCGAGCCGGTCGCCCCAGCGCTGGGTGACGTGTGCGGAGGCGCGGAACGCCCCGAGCGCGTGCAGGAGTTCGTCGCAGTGCCCGACGACGGGCGGGTGCACGGTCATGACGCCACCTCCGTCGTCATCGCGTCCTCGGACCGGGTCAGGCGGTACACCTGTTCCACGCCGTCGGCGACGCGGGCCCAGGTGTAGTGCCGCAGGACGCGTTCGCGGCCGTTCCTGCCGTACTGGCGGCGCAGCCGTTCGTCGGCGAGGAGTTCGCGGGCGGCGTCCGCGACGGCGCACGGGTTCTGCGGGGCGACCAGGCGGCCGGTGATCCCGTCGGCCACGGAGTCGCGGTGGCCGCCGACGTCGGTGGCGAGGACGGGGACGCCGCACGCCATGGCCTCCAGCGGCACGATGCCGAACGGCTCGTACACCGGGGTGCACAGCACCAGGTCGGAGCTGCGGAGCAGGGCGGGCATGTCGTCCGGGTCGACCGCGCCGAGCAGCCTGACCCGGTCGGCGACGCCGGCGCGGTGGGCGATGCCGGTCAGGCGCCGTGCCTCGGGTTCGGCCTCCACCGCGCCGGCCGGCGGGCCGCCGGCGATGAGGAGTTCGGTGTCGGGTATGTGGGCCAGCGCGCGGACGGCCTGGTCGTAGCCCTTGCGGGGGACGAGCCGCCCGCAGGCGAGCAGCCGGTGCCGCAGGCGCCGTTCGGGGGTGCGGCCGGTGTCGGCGGCGGGATGGAAGTGCTCGGCGTCCACCCCGCAGGGCACCACGGAGACCTGCCGGGGCGGGACGCCCATGTCGCCGAGTTCGACGACCTCGTCGGTGCAGGTGGCCAGGACCCGTGCGCAGCCCCGGCCGAGCTGCCGCTCGATGCCGATGCGCTCGTACGGGCTGGTGTCCCGCATGCCCTGGTGGCGCCGCTTGACGGTACCGAGGGCGTGGAAGGTCTGGACGAGGGGGATGCCGTGCGGACCCGCGCCGATCTGCGAGGCCATGCCGGACATCCAGAAGTGGGCGTGCACCACGTCGGGCCGTTCCCGGCCGAAGGCGCGGGCCAGGTGAGCGCCGAAGGCGGGCATGTGCGCGAAGAGTTCGTCCTTGGGCACCGGCACCGGCGGTCCGGCGGGCACGTGTTCGACGACCGCGCCGCCGGGCAGGGGCACCCGGTCGGGCAGGTCGGAGGCATCCCGGCGGGTGTAGACCGTGACGTCGTGGCCCCGCTTGGCCAACTCCTCGGTGAGACGGGCCACGTAGACGTTCTGTCCACCGGCGTCGACGCCGCCGAGCGCGGCGAGCGGGCTCGCGTGCTCGGACACCATGGCGATCCTCATCGGGTCACCTCCTTCAGCAGCCGCTCCCAGTCGTCCAGGAAGCGGGACAGCCCGTAGCGGGCCAGGGCCGCCGCACGGGCCGCCTCGCCGACCGCCCGCGCGCGCGGCGGGTCGGCGAGGAAGTCGCGTACGGCGTCGGTCAGTACGTCGATGCGGTTGGACACCACCCCGGCGCCCGGGGGCACGGCCTCGGCGACCTCGGTGGTGGCGAGGGCGACCACGGGCATGCCCAGGTGCATGGCCTCCAGCAGGGACAGGCCCAAGGAGGTCCAGCGGACGGGGTGGACGTAGAGGCGGCGGCGGGCCAGCTCGGTGTGCAGGTCGCTCTGGGGGACGTCCTGCGTGCGGCAGCGCTCGGGGTCGACGCCGATGTGCCCGGCGAGTCCTTCGGTGCGCATGCCGAACACGTCGAGCGGGGCCGCGCGGGAGAACGCGGGGAGCAGGTCGGTCCCGGTCGTACGCCCGCGCCGGATCGGCTCGTTGACGACGACGGCGGCGCGCTCCAGCTCGCCCGTCCAGCGGTGGCCGGGGTCGACGATGCCGTGTTCGACGACGGCGGTGTCCGTCGGACCGGCGTCCCACATCAGCCGGTTGAAGTGGGTGACGTGGACGAGCGTGACGCCCGGGATGTCCGCGGCCGGGTGGCGGGTGCGGGGCACGTCGCCGTCGGGGGCGTTGTGCTCCAGGTAGACCAGCGGCGGCCGGCGGCCCAGCCACCGGTCGACCAGGTCGAGTTCGTGCGGGCGCTGGAGGATCACGAGGTCGACGTCCTCGTCCCGCAGCCGTTCGGGCGGTATCTCGACGACGGAGCCGGGCCAGTCCCAGGTGCGGGCGCGGCCGAGGCCGTCGGGTCCGCGGTCGGGGGTGACGGGGACGAGGTAGGTGTGCGGGCCCTGCACGAAGGCCGTGGTCCACGACCCGTGCACGTGCCAGATGAGAATCCTCATGGCTCCCCCATCAGTTTCTCGACGGCGGCGGCCACGTCGGCGGCCGTGACGGTGTTCAGGCAGGGATGTCCGGGGACGGGGCAGTCCCGGGCCCTGCTGTCGGCGCACGGGGCGTCCTGGTCGCCCAGCAGGACGTAGGGGACGCCGTACGGCCGCCAGCGCTCGGCGGGGACGACTGGCGCGAACAGGGAGACGACGGGGGTGCCGACGGCCGCGGCCAGGTGGGCGGGCGCGGTGTTGCCGGTGACGACGACGGCAGCCCCGGCGAGGACGCCGGCCAGTTCGGCGGCGCCGGTACGGCCGCCCAGGTCGGTGCCGTGCTCACCGGCGACGTGGGCGGTCAGGTCGCGCTCGCCGGGGCCGCCGGTGACCAGCACGCGGTGCCCGGCGGCGGCCAGTTCGCGTACGGCCTCGGCGGCGCGCTCCGGGCTCCAGGCGCGGGCGGGGACGCTGGCGCCGGGGTGGAGGACGACGTAGGGGCCGGGACCGGTGAGGGCGTCGTCGCGCGGCGGCGTGTGCACGCGCAGCCGTCCGTCGTCGGGGCGGGGGAACCCGGCCGCCTCGGCGAGGTCGAGCGCGGCCTCGGCCTCGTGGGCGTGCGGGGCACGGTGGTGGCGCAGGTCGAGGAGCGAGCCGGGGTAGTCCACGCTGTCCGCCGCGATGTACCGGACCCCGGCGAGGCGCAGCACCAGGGCGGTGGGCAGCGGGGACTGGTGGAAGGAGGTGAGGACCAGCGCGGTGTCGGCGTCGATCCGGTCCACGAGCGCGTCGATGTCCTCGCGCCGCACGCCGGGCGGCGCGAACCCGCCCCACGGGGCGTCCCACACCAGCACCTCGTCGACTCCGGGCAGGAGCCGGGCGGCGGGTGCGCCGCGTGACCCGCACAGCAGGGTGACGTGGTCGGCCCGCGCGGCGACGGCGCGTACGGCGGGCCCGGCGAGCAGCACGTCGCCGAAGCTGTCGAGCCGGGCGACGAGCGCCTTCATGCCGACCTCCCGCGCCGGTCACCGACGTCCCCGCCCGGGGCGGCCCTGATGCCGGGCTCGGTGCGCGCCCGGGCCGGGAGGGCGGGGTCCGGGCGCTCCCGCCCGGCCTCGGCGTCGGCGGAACGTGCGTCCGGACCGGCCTCGGCGCCGGCGGAACGGGCGTCCCGGCCGGGGGTGTCCGCGAGCGGTCGGTTTTCGGGCGGTCGGTCCTCCCGCGGTCTGTCCTCGGGCGGGGGCCGGTGGGCGGCGTCGCCGGAGGCGGGCACGCCTCGCCCGGGAGCCGGGGCGGACGCGGGCCGCCCGGGAGCCGGGGCGGACGCGGACCGCCCGGGAGCCGGGGCGGAGCGGTTCCGCGAGGGGGCCGGGGCGGACGCGGACCGCCCGGGAGCCGGGGCGGACCGGTTCCGCGCGGGGGCCGGGGCGGACGCGGGCCGCCCGGGAGCCGGGGCGGCGGACGCGGGCCGCGCGGGGGCGGGCCGGGTCTGGTCGGTGGTGGTGGTCCGCGGGCTGTCGTGCAATCCCGACCCGTACGCCGCAGCGACGGTCCGCTCGTTCGCCGGGGCCCGTCCCCACCTGGGCGGGCCTTCGAGGACGGCGCGGACGGCGGTGAGGAGGTCGGGGGCCACGTGGGGCGCGGCGGCCGTCTCCTCCGGCCGGGTGCGGTCGTTGGGGACGAGGATGCCGTGGGCGCCCGCCCGTTCGGCGGCCTCCATGTCCGCGCCGATGTCGCCGACGACGACACAGTCGGCGGGGCGGGTGCAGACGCGTCCGGCGGCCCACAGGACCATGCCCGGCTGCGGCTTGCGGCAGTGGCAGCCGTCGTCGGGGCCGTGCGGGCAGACCGCCCAGACGTCGAACGGGCCGACCAGTTCGTCGACGCGGCGGTTGACGCGCCGGACGTCGCCGTCGCCGATCAGGCCGCGGGCCACGCCGGACTGGTTGGTGACGACGCCGACGCGGATGCCGTGCTCGCGCAGCAGCGCCACCGCCTCGCGGGCGCCCTCGACGGGCCGGACCCGCTCCGGGTCGCCGTTGTAGGGGACGTCGTGGACGAGGGTGCCGTCGCGATCGAAGAGGACGGCTTTCACCGGGCGTTCGGCGGGCCTCACGCGACCACCTCCCGCCAGGCGGGGGCACCGCGGTGGCGCCAGAGTCCGCTGAGCCGGTGCCAGGTCGCCGCGGGCGGGATGAGCGCGCTGGTGACCAGCATGGTCGTCACCTCGTGCCGGGTACGCGGACCCGGCGCGATGCGGGCCCAGGCGAACTCGGCGGTGCCCGCGGCCCAGCCGGCCCCGGCGACCGCGGCGGCGCGGGGGCGTCCGGCCGCCGCGAGGACGACGGCGGCGGCGCCGGCGGCGGTGATCGCGGCGTGGAGGCGGATACGGCCCCGGGGAGCGACCGCCTTGGCCCACCAGTTCGGGCCGTGCAACCGCCGCATGAGGGCGTCGTCGGCGTTGCCGCGCTGCTGTTTCAGGGAGACCCAGCGCGCGGCGGAGCGTACGGGGTGGCGGGTGGTGCGGCGGCCCCGCCGGATCCGCCAGCCCGCGTCGAGGACGCGCAGTGCCAGGTCGGCGTCCTCGCGGAAGGCGCGGGTGAAGCGTTCGTCGAAGCCGCCCACCTGTTTGAGCACGTCGGTGCGGTAGGCCATGTCGGCGGTGATCCAGCGGGCCTGCGCGAGGCCGGCGGTGCCGCGTTCCCAGTCGGTGGGGCGGCGCTCCCCCGGCAGCGGCACGGCGATCACGCCCTGCACCGCTCCGGTGTCGGGCGCCGCCTCGGCGAGGTCCTGGATCAACTGGTCGCACCAGTGCGGTCCGACCTGCACGTCGTCGTCGAGGAAGGCGGTCCAGGGCGAGGTCACCGCCCGGGCGCCGGTGTTGCGGGCGGCGGCGGGACCGCGTCCGCCGCTGCGCAGCACCACCGTGCGCTCACGCAGGTCACCGAGAACGGTCAGGGCGTGTTCCAGCGCGCCGGGGTCGGCGTCCGGGTCCGGCCGGTCGTCCACCAGCACGACCTCGTCGGGGCGCGGCCCGTGCGCGGCGACCAGGGCGGCCAGGCAGTCGGCGAGCGTGTCGCGTACGAGGGTGGGGACGACCACGGCGTAGCCCGTGCGCGGGCCGCCGGTCCCGGGGGCGGTGCTCATGCGAACGCCCGTCCCCGGCGCACCGCGAAGGGGCCGATGGCCAGCAGGTCCACGGGTGCCGAACCGAAGCACTCCAGCGCGTCCCGCGGGTCGTCCACCATGGGCCGGCCCGCGGTGTTGAGGCTGGTGTTGACGACGACGGGCAGCCCGGTGCGCCGTTCGAAGGCGGCGAGCATCCGCGCGACGAGCGGTTCGCGCCGCTCCTCGACGGTCTGGATGCGGGCGGTGCCGTCGACGTGGACGACGGCCGGTACGCGGTCGCGCCAGGCGGGGTCGACGTCGTGCACGAAGAGCATGTACGGGCTGGGGACCGGCCCGGCGAAGATGTCGGCGGCACGGTCGGCGAGCACCATCGGCGCGACGGGGCGGAACTCCTCGCGGCCCTTGACGTGGTTGAGGCGTTCCAGGTTCTCGGCGCGTCCGGGGTGGGCCATCAGGGAGCGGTGGCCGAGGGCGCGCGGTCCGAACTCGCTGCGGCCCTGGAACCAGGCGACGACGCCGTCCCGGGCGAGTTCCTCGGCGACGGTCTCCGCGATGTCGTCGGGTTCCTCGTAGGGGATCGCGGCCGTCTCCAGCCAGGCGCGGATCTCGTCGTCGCTCCAGCCGCGGCCGAGGTCGGCGCCGGGCATCGGTTCGGGAGCGGTGCCCTCCTGGGCGGCGGCCACGTGCAGGGCGCCGCCGAGAGCGGTGCCGGCGTCACCCGCGGCCGGCTGCACCCACACGTGCCGGTACGGTCCGCGGGCGGCGATCTTCGAGTTGGCGACGCAGTTCAGCGCGACGCCGCCCGCCATGGTCAGGGCGTCGCCCCCGGCCTCGCGGTGCAGCCAGTGGACGAGTTCCAGGAGCAGTTCCTCCAGGACGGCCTGGGTGCTCGCGGCCAGGTCGGCGTGGTCCCTCGTCCAGTCCTCGCCCTTGGCGCGCGGCGGGGCGAGGGCCGCCCAGTCGACGCCGTGGGCGCGGAAGCCGCCGTCGCCGGCGGCGTGGATGTGCTCGCGGAGCCGGCCGAGGTGGCGGGGGGTGCCGTAGGAGGCGAGGGCCATCACCTTGTACTCGTCGCTGCTGCGCAGGAAGCCCAGGTGCTCGGTCAGTTCCTCGTAGACCAGGCCGAGCGAGTGCGGCAGCGCCTGCGTGGCGAGGACGTCGAGCTTGCCGTCGCGGTAGCGGCCTGCCAGGTGGGAGGCGGACTCGCCGCGGCCGTCGAGGACGAGGACGTCGTTGTCGGGGTGCGGCGAGGCGGGTCCGGCGGAGGCGGCGTGCGCCACGTGGTGCGGGACGAAGACGACCCGGTCGGGGTCGAGTCCGGGCAGTGCCTCGGCGAGGAACTCGGGGGCCCGGCGGGCGTATTCGAGCCGCAGCGGGTCCCAGGGGTCGTCCAGTCCCATGTCCCGGGCGGGCCGGGCGAGCTTGGGGTCGAAGGAGTACGCCACGGCGTCGAGCTCGGCCGGCCGTATCCCGGCGTGCTCCAGGCACCACCGCGCGGACAGCTCCGGGACCTCCCAGGCGGAGAACGGCACCGGGCGCTTGCCGTGCTTGCGCCGGCTGAACCGCTCCTCCTCGGCGGCCGCGACGGTCCGGCCGTCGACGACGAGGGCGGCGGCCGGATCGTGGAACAGGGCGTTGACACCAAGGATGCGCATGGGGCGGGCTCCTCTCTCGGCGTCGCGGGTGCCGCGGGCGAGTTGCCTCAAACACTTGGAAACTGGTCGAATCCGGGAAAAAGGGGTGCCATCACTTTCCGTGACACGCCGGGGTTCGGCCCGGCGGCGGTGAGCCGGACACCGGGGCAGGCGCACGGACAGAACGCGCGCAGAGCCAGGCAGCGTCGGTCAAGCACCCTGGGCGCAGCCCGGCCCGGCCCGCCCGGGTATCCGGCCGGGCCGACGCAGGTCGGGACCTGGGCGGGACAGCTTCGGCCGAAGCCGGGGCCCGGGCCAGGCGACGCCCGCCGAAGGAAAGGGCCGTCCCCGGCCGCACCGGCGAGAGCCCGGGCCAGGCGGTGCCGCTCAGGCGGCGACGGCGTGCGCGAACCAGCCGATGGTCCGCTCCAGGCCCTCGTTCCAGCTCACACCGGGCCGCCACCCCAGACGTTCCCGGGCGAGGGTGGTGTCCGGCCTGCGCCGACCGGGGTCGTCGACGGGGCGTTCGACGAAGCGGATGCGGGAGCCGGAGCCGGTGAGTTCGACGATCCGGCGGGCCAGTTCCAGCATGGTGATCTCGTCGGCGCCGCCGATGTTCATCGGCCCGCTCTCCCCGGACGCGGCGAGGGCCAGCACGCCCGACACGGTGTCGTCGACGTAGCACAGGGAGCGGGTCTGGCCGCCGTCGCCGGCGACGGTGAGCGGCATGCCGTCCAGCGCCTGCGCGATGAAGGTGGGCACGGCCCGGCCGTCCCCGGTGCGCATCCGGGGCCCGTACGTGTTGAAGATCCGGACGATGGCGGTGTCGGTGCCGTGCACCTGGCGGTGGGCGGTGACCAGGGCCTCGGCGAAGCGCTTGGACTCGTCGTAGACGCTGCGCGGGCCGATCGGGTTGACGTTGCCCCAGTACGTCTCGCGCTGCGGATGCTCCAGCGGGTCGCCGTACACCTCGGAGGTGGAGGCGAGCAGGAAGCGGGCACCGTCCGCGTGGGCCCGCTCCAGGGCGTTGCGGGTGCCGGTGCTGCCGACGTCGAGGGTTTCCAGGGGCAGCCGGAGGTAGTCGACGGGCGAGGCCGGGCAGGCGAAGTGCAGGACCAGGTCGAAGCGGCCGGGCAGGCCCCGCAGGGCCTTCGGATCGGTGGCGTCGGCCCGGACGAACCGGAATCCGCGCCGCCGCTCCAGGTCGGCCACGTTGGCGCGCGAGCCGGTGGCCAGGTTGTCCAGGCAGACGACGTCGGTACCGGCGTCGAGCAGACGGCCGCACAGGTGGGATCCCACGAACCCGGCCCCGCCGGTCACCAGGGCCCGGCGCCAGACCCGTCCGCTTCTGGGGCCGACGGCCCCGGTGCTCTCGCTCACGGGCTTCTCCTCGCTCTCACCGTCACGTGCGTGTCGGCTGAGTAACCCGGCGAACACCCCCACTACCCCGAACTCGCATTCGAAGGAGGACTATAAACTGCGTATATACTCACTGTGTATAGTCCTCGCATGCCTTCGCTGACCAGGAAGACGACGAAACCGGGGACCGGGTTGCGCGTGCTCGCGGCCTTCGCCGCCGCCGCCTCGCTGACCCTCGCGCTGAGCGGCTGCACGAAGCTGGAGACGAACTCCCCCAGCTCCGCCCGGAACGCGGCCGGCACCCAGGCCCGTGCGGCCGGACTGGGCACCGTCGACTGCGCGCACGCCAAGTGCATCGCGCTGACCTTCGACGCCGGTCCGAGCGAGAACTCCGCACGCCTGCTCGACGTGCTCAAGGACAAGCAGGTCCCGGCGACCTTCTTCCTGCTCGGCAAGCGGCACATCGACACGTACCCCGAGCTTGTCAGGCGCATGGCGGACGAGGGTCACGAGGTGGCCAGCCACACCTGGACGCACAGGATCCTCACCGACGCCGATCCGGAGGAGATACGCGAGGAGCTGGAGCGCCCGAACAAGGAGATAGAGCGCCTGACGGGCAAGCGCCCCACGCTGATGCGCCCGCCGCAGGGCCGCACGGACGACACGGTGCACGACATCTGCCGGGAACTGGGTCTCTCGGAGGTGCTGTGGAGCGTGACCGCCAAGGACTACCGGACGAACGACTCCGACCTGATCACCGAGCGGGTCCTGGACCAGGCGTCCCGGGACGGCATCATCCTGCTGCACGACATCTACGACGGCACCGTGCCCGCCGTGCCCGGCATCATCGACGCGCTCAAGAAGCGCGGCTACGTCTTCGTGACGGTGCCCCAGCTGCTCGCCCCCGGAAGGGCCGAGCCGGGCGAGGTCTACCGGTAGGAGGACCCGTCGTTGCCTACGATCGTCCGGTGGCCGTCTTCTCGTTCGTACGCACCGTCCCGCTCGCCCCGGAGGAGGCCTGGCGCAGGCTCACCCGCTGGGAGCGGCACGGCGACACCGTGCCGCTGACCCGCGTCACCGCCGATCCGCCGGGCCCCACCCGCCGGGGCACGGTGGTCGTGGCCCGCACGGGCGCCGGGCGGCTCGTCCTCGACGACGCGATGGAGGTGACGGTCTGGCAGCCGCCGCGGGAGGGCTACCCCGGCCGGTGCCGGCTGGAGAAGCGCGGCCGGGTGGTCCGGGGCTGGGCGGAGATCGAGGTGCGCCCCGGGCCCGGCGGCCGCACCCGCGTCGGCTGGCGGGAGGAACTGGACGTCCGGTTCCTCCCCTCCCTCTTCGACGGCGTCCTCGGCCGCTCGGGCCGGTACGTCTTCGGCCGCACGGTGGACCACCTGCTGCGCAGCCCGTGACCCCCGGTCGCGCGTCCCGTGACACGCCGGCCGCGCGTCTCGTGAACCGCCGGCCACCCCCGAGGGACCGGCCGGCCACCCCGAGGGATCGGACCGGCCTGCGTCGGAGGGGTGGCGCGGGCCCCGTCCCGGTCGTTTCCCACGTACCGTGCCGGCATGTCTCCCAGAGCGCGCACCCTCATCCAACTGTCCGTCACCGGAGCCCTGTTGACCGTGGCCGTGGCGGCACCGCCCGCCTCCGCCGACCAGGGCCGCCCCGTCCCGCTGCGCATCGCCACGTACAACATCCACGCCGGGGCCGGTGCCGACGGTGTCTTCGACCTCGACCGGCAGGCCGCCGCGCTGCGTGCCCTGGACGCGGACGTGATCGGGCTCCAGGAGGTCGACGTGCACTGGGGAGCCCGCAGTCAGGGGCTCGACGTCGCCGGGGAACTGGCGCGCCGGCTCGGCATGCGGGTGTCGTTCGCACCGATCTACAGCCTCGATCCGGTGACGGCCGGGGAGCCCCGGCGCGAGTACGGCGTGGCGGTGCTGTCCCGCTTCCCGGTCCGCTCCGCGGTGAACCACGAGATCACGCGCCTGTCCACGCAGGACGAGAACCCGGTGCCCGCCCCCGCGCCCGGGTTCGGCGAGGTGACGCTCAAGGTGCGGGGCGTGCCGGTCCAGGTGTTCGTGACCCACCTCGACTACCGCGCGGACCCGGCGGTGCGGCGGGCCCAGGTCGCCGACACCCGGCGGATCATGGCCCGGGAGCGGGCGGAACTGCCGGGTGTCCGCCAGTTCCTGCTCGGCGACTTCAACGCCGAGCCCTCGGCGCCCGAGCTGGCGCCGCTGTGGAAGGAGCTGCGCGACGCGGGCGCGGGGGCTGCGGACACGTATCCGGCCGAGGACCCGGTGAAGCGGATCGACTACGTGGCCGTGGGCGAGGGCGTGCGGGTGCGCGACGTCGCGGTCCCTCCGGAACCCGCCGCCTCGGACCACCGGCCGGTGGTCGCCGAGGTGTCCCTGTCCCGGAGCAGGTCCGGCCGGGGCTGACAGCGGCTGGACCGAGCCGAGGGCCACTGCCGCCCTCGGGGTCTACGCCACCGAGCCGATGTGCCCCGCCGGGCCCGTCCGGCCGTCGTGGTGGATGGGCGTGCGGGCGCCGGTCAGCGCGGCGCCGGTACCCCCGTGGCGGCTCGCGACGATCTCGGCGGCGATGGACACCGCCGTCTCCTCCGGGGTGCGGGCACCGAGGTCGAGGCCGATCGGCGACCTGAGGCGGGCCAGTTCCAGGTCGCCCACGCCGGCCTCGCGCAGGCGGGCCTCGCGGTCCAGGTGGGTGCGGCGCGATCCCATGGCGCCGACGTACGCCACCGGCAGACGCAGCGCCAGCCGGAGCAGCGGGATGTCGAACTTGGCGTCGTGGGTCAGCACGCACAGCACCGTACGGGCGTCCACGGCGGTGCGGGCGAGGTACTCGTGCGGCCACTCGGCGACGATCTCGTCCGCGTCGGGGAAGCGGGCCCGGGTGGCGAAGACGGGGCGGGCGTCGCACACCGTCACGTGGTAGCCGAGGAACTTGCCGGCCCGGGCCAGCGCCGAGGCGAAGTCGATCGCCCCGAAGACGATCATGCGGGGCGCCGGTACCGAGGACTCGACCAGCAGGGTGAGCGGTGCTCCGCAGCGCGAGCCCCGCTCGCCGATCCGCAGCGTGCCGGTGCGCCCGGCGTCGAGGAAGGCACCCGCCTCGGCGGCCGCCGTGCGGTCCAGCTCGGGGTGGCCGCCGAAGCCGCCGGTGCGGGAGCCGTCCGCCCGGACGACCAGCGCGCGGCCCACCAGCTCGGCCGGGCCGCTCACGACCCGGGCGACGGCCGCCGTCTCCCCGCGCGCGGCGGCGGCGAGGGCCGCGGCCAGGACGGGGCGTACGGGGTCGCCCGTCCGGACCGGGGTGACCAGGACGTCGATGGTCCCGCCGCAGGTCAGACCCACGGCGAAGGCGTCCTCGTCGCTGTATCCGAAGCGCTCCGTGACGGTGCCGCCGTCCTGGAGGGCCTGCCGGCACAGCTCGTACACGGCTCCCTCCACGCACCCGCCGGAGACCGAGCCGACCACCGTGCCGTCGGCGTCCACCGCGAGGGCGGCGCCGGTCGGCCGGGGGGCGCTGCCGCCGACGGCCACCACGGTGGCCACGGCGAAGTCGCGTCCCTGCTCGACCCACCGGTGCAGCTCCTCGGCGATGTCCAGCATCTTCCGGACCTCCTCGGGCGACGGGTACGTGAAGGGTTCCCGTCGTGGCGGCTAGTGCACGCCCATCCAGCTCTCGATCGGGTTGAGGGCGAAGTAGACGATGAAGATCACCGTCAGGCCCCACATGAACGCGCCGATCTCCCTGGCCTTGCCCTGCGCGACCTTGATGGCGACGTAGGAGATGACGCCGGCGGCGACACCGGCCGTGATGGAGTACGTGAACGGCATCAGGACGACGGTCAGGAAGACCGGGATCGCGGTGGCCCGGTCGGCCCAGTCCACGTGCCGGGCGTTCATCATCATCATCGCGCCGATGACCACCAGGGCCGCCGAGGCGACCTCCTGCGGCACGATCGCGGTGATCGGGGTGAAGAAGAGACAGGCCGCGAAGAACACACCGGTGACGACCGAGGCGAGTCCGGTACGGGCTCCCTCGCCGACGCCGGTCGCGGACTCGACGAAGACCGTCTGGCCGGAACCGCCCGCCACACCGCCGATGGCACCGCCGGCGCCGTCGATGAACAGCGCCTTCGACAGACCCGGCATGCGGCCCTTCTCGTCGGCGAGCTTGGCCTCGGTGCCCACGCCGATGATGGTGGCCATCGCGTCGAAGAACCCGGCGAGCACCAGCGTGAACACGATCATGCCGACCGTCATCGCGCCGACCTCGCCCCAGCCGCCGAACTCCAGGTCGCCGAAGAGGGAGAAGTCCGGCATGGAGACCGCGCTGCCGTGCAGTTCGGGGGCGCCGTTGGCCCACTGCGCGGGGTCGATGACCCCGGCGGCGTTGAGGATCGCGGCGACGACGGTGCCGGTGACGATGCCGATCAGGATGGCGCCGGGCATGTTTCTGGCCTGGAGCATGAAGATCAGGAGCAGGGTGCCCGCGAAGAGCAGGACCGGCCAGCCGGCGAGTTCGCCCGCGGGGCCGAGGGTGAGCGGGGTCGCCTTGCCGGCGTGGACGAAACCGCCCTTGACCAGACCGATGATGGCGATGAACAGGCCGATGCCCATGGTGATGCCGTGCTTGAGGGCGAGCGGGATCGCGTTCATGATCATTTCACGGAGCCCGGTGACCACGAGCAGCATGATCACCACGCCGTACATCACACACATGCCCATGGCCTGCGGCCAGGTCATCTGCGGGACGACCTGTCCGGCGATCACGCCGGAGACCGAGAGCCCGGCCGCCAGGGCGAGCGGCACCTTGCCGACGAAGCCCATGAGGAGCGTGGTGAGCGCGGCGGCGAACGCCGTCGCGGTGATCAGGGCCTTCTGGCCCAGGGTGTCCCCGGCCGCGTCCTTGCCGGAGAGGATCACGGGGTTGAGCAGGACGATGTACGCCATCGCCATGAAGGTGGTGATACCGCCGCGCACCTCACGCGCGACCGTGGATCCCCGGTGGGATATGTGAAAGTACCGGTCGAGCCAAGACCGTCCGCCGGGGACGCGGGAACCCGCGCCCGCGTCTTCGGCGGTGATCTCGGGCTCCACTGACTGCTGGGTCATGGGGCCGTCTCCCAAGGTTCATAGGTGCACCCGCCCGGCCGCTGGGGCGGCCGCGGGATTTGGGATATGCACGACCCGGGGGACGGCCCGAGACGAACGCATGTGGTGGTGCCGGTGGTACGGGGTGGTACTTCAAGTGCCGCGAGCGGAGCGGTACTCGGTCGGTGCTCCGGGCGGCGCGGAGGGTGTGACGTTCCGTGCGCCGCCCGGAGGGTCCTGGGGGTGCCGATCGGGACCCGCCGTGCCGGTGAGATGTTCCGGACGTACGGGCGTGCGGTCGAGCGCCAGCCCGGTCGCGTCCCTGACGGCCGCGAGGACCGCCGGGGTGGACGACAGGGTGGGCGCCTCGCCGACTCCGCGCAGCCCGTAGGGCGCGTGGTCGTCGGCGAGTTCGAGCACGTCGACCGGTAGGGCCGGCGTGTCGAGAATCGTGGGGAGGAGATAGTCCGTGAAGGACGGGTTGCGGACCTTCGCGGTCACGGGATCGACGACGATCTCCTCCATCACCGCGATGCCCAGGCCCTGGACGGTGCCGCCCTGGATCTGGCCGATCACGGAGAGCGGGTTCAGCGCCTTGCCGACGTCCTGGGCGCACGCCAGCTCGATCACCTTGACCAGGCCCAGTTCGGTGTCGACCTCGACGACGGCGCGGTGCGCGGCGAAGGAGTACTGGACGTGCCCGTTGCCCTGGCCGGTGTGCCGGTCGAAGGGTTCGGTCGGCCGGTGCCGCCACTCCTCCTCGACCTCGACCACCTCGTCCTCCAGGACGTCCACGAGGTCCGCGAGGACCTCCCCGGCGCCGGTGACGACCTTGCCGCCCTCCAGGAGCAGTTCGGCGGTGCCCCAGGCCGGGTGGTACGGGCCGAACCTGCGGCGCCCGATCTCCAGGACCCGCTCGCGCACCAGCTCGCAGGCGTGCTTGACGGCGCCGCCGGTGACGTAGGTCTGCCGGGAGGCCGAGGTGGAGCCGGCCGAGCCCACCCGGGTGTCGGCGGGCTGGATGATGACCTGGGTGACGCCCAGCTCGGTGCGGGCGATCTGCGCGTGGACGGTGACGCCGCCCTGGCCGACCTCCGCCATCGCCGTGTGCACGGTGACGACGGGCCGGCCGCCGGCGGCCTCCAGGCGGACCCGGGCGGTGGAGTAGTCGTCGAAGCCCTCGGAGAAGCCGACGTTCTTGATGCCGACCGCGTAGCCGACGCCCCGTACGACGCCCTCGCCGTGCGTGGTGTTGGACAGGCCGCCGGGCAACTGCCGCACGTCGGCGCCCTCGCTGGACTCCCACTGGCGCTCCGGCGGCATCGGCATCTCCTGGACCCGGCGCAGGAGTTCGGCCACGGGTGCCGGGGAGTCGACGGGCTGCCCGGTGGGCATCACCGTGCCCTGCTCCATGGCGTTGATCCGGCGGAACTCCACCGGGTCCAGGCCGAGTTCCGCGGCCACCTTGTCCATCTGCGCCTCGTAGGCGAAGCACGCCTGGACCGCGCCGAAGCCCCGCATGGCGCCGCACGGCGGGTTGTTCGAGTAGAGGGCCAGGGCCTCGATGTCCACGTCGTCGCACACGTACGGTCCGACGGAGAGCGAGGCGGCGTTGCCGACGACCGCCGGGGAGGCGGAGGCGTAGGCGCCGCCGTCCAGGACGATGCGGCACCTGACGTGGGTGAGCCGGCCGTCCCGGGTGGCGCCGTGCTCGTAGTGGAGGCGGGCCGGGTGGCGGTGGACGTGGCCGAAGAAGGACTCGAAGCGGTTGTAGACCATCTTGACGGGCTTGCCGGTGCGCAGGGCCAGCAGGCAGGCGTGGATCTGCATCGACAGGTCCTCGCGTCCGCCGAAGGCGCCGCCGACGCCGGACAGGGTCATCCGCACCTTGTCCTCGGGCAGGCCGAGCACGGGGGCGATCTGGCGCAGGTCGGAGTGGAGCCACTGGGTGGCGATGTACAGGTCGACGCCGCCGTCCTCGCCGGGCACGGCGAGACCGGACTCGGGGCCGAGGAAGGCCTGGTCCTGCATGCCGAAGCGGTAGTCCCCCGTGACGATCACGTCGGCGCGCCGGGCGGCCGCGTCGGCGTCGCCGCGCACGACGGGCTGGCGGTGCACGATGTTGGGGTGCGGGACGTGGGCGCAGTGGTGGTCGTCGCGGTGCTCGTGGACCAGGATCGCGCCGGGAGCGGTGGCGGAGGCCTCGTCGGTGACGAGGGGCAGCCCCCGGTACTCCACCTTGATCCTGGCGGCGGCGCGGCGCGCGGTCTCCGGGTGGTCGGCGGCGACGATCGCGACCGGCTCGCCGTGGTGGCGGACCTTGCCGTGGGCGAGGACCGGGGTGTCCTGGATCTCCAGTCCGTAGTGGCGCACGTGGGTGGGCAGATCGTCGTACGTCATGACGGCGTACACGCCGGGGGTGGCGAGGGCCTCGCCCGTGTCGACGGAGAGGATCTCGGCGTGCGCGACGGTGGAGCGCAGGATCTGGCCCCAGAGCATGTCCTCGTGCCACATGTCGGAGGCGTACGCGAACTCGCCGGTGACCTTGAGGACACCGTCCGGGCGGAGCGTGGACTCACCGACGCCGCCCCCGGTCCGGGTGCCCTGGGTGATGCCGGTGGGTGCGCCGTCGGCAGCCATCTCAGGCCCCCTCGCCCTGGCGGGCCGCGGCCAGGCGGACCGCGTCCATGATCTTCTCGTAGCCGGTGCAGCGGCACAGGTTGCCCGACAGCGCCTCGCGGATGTCCTCGTCGGTCGGGTCCGGGTGGTGTTCGAGGAGTTCGTCGGCGGCGACCAGCAGTCCGGGGGTGCAGAAGCCGCACTGGACGGCGCCGGCGTCGACGAACGCCTGCTGGATGGGGGCCAGTTCGATGTTCTCGCCGGTCTGCGAGTCGGTTCCGCCGGCCTGCCACCGCTTGGCCGCGTCCAGCGAGGCGCTCTCCCCGCCGAGGGCGCCGGCGGTGTCGCCCCGGGCGCGGCGCCGGGCGAACTCCGCCAGGCCCTCGACGGTGACGACCTCGCGGCCTTCGGCCTGTCCGGCCGCGACCAGGCAGGAGCACACCGGCACGCCGTCCAGGCGGACCGTGCAGGAGCCGCACTCGCCCTGCTCGCAGGCGTTCTTGGAGCCGGGCAGGCCCATCCGCTCGCGCAGCACGTACAGCAGGGACTCGCCCTCCCACACGTCGTCGGCCTGCTGCGGACGTCCGTTGACGGTGAAGTTGACGCGCATCACGCGGCTCCTTCCGTGGCGCGGCGGGCGCCGCGGTACGACTCCCACGTCCAGGTGAGCGTCCGGCGGGCCATGACGCCGACCGCGTGGCGGCGGTAGGCGGCGGTGCCGCGGACGTCGTCGATCGGGTGGCAGGCGGCGGCGCACAGGTCGGCGAACCGCTTGACGGCCGACGGCGTGACGATCTTCCCGTTGTCCCAGAAGCCGCCCTCCTCGAGCACCGCGTTCAGGAACTCCTCGGCGGCCCCGGCGCGGACCGGGGTGGGCGCGGCCGAGCCGATGCCGGTGCGCACGGTGCGGGTGCCGGGGTGCAGGGCGAGGCCGAACGCGCACACGGCGATGACCATGGCGTTGCGGGTGCCGACCTTGGAGAACTGCTGCGGTCCGTCGGCCTTCCTGACGTGCACGGCGCGGATCAGCTCGTCGGGCTCCAGCGCGTTGCGCTTCACGCCGGTGTAGAACGCGTCGACGGGGATGCGGCGCGCGCCGCGCACCGACTCGACCTCGACCTCGGCGCCGGCGGCGAGCAGGGCCGGGTGGGCGTCACCGGCCGGGGAGGCGGTGCCGAGGTTCCCGCCCACGCCGCCGCGGTGACGGATCTGCGGGGAGGCGACCGTGTGCGAGGCGAGGGCGAGACCCGGCAGCTCGGTGCTCAGGTTCTCCATGATCCTGGTGTAGGGCACGGAGGCACCGAGCCGTACGGAGTCCTCACCGACCTCCCACTCGGCCAGGTCGGTGACACGGCCCAGGTCCATGAGGTACTCGGGCCTGCGGTGACCGAAGTTGATCTCGACCATCACGTCGGTACCGCCCGCGATCGGCACCGCGGTGGGGTGCTCGGCCTTCGCGGCGAGCGCCTCCTCCCAGCGGGCGGGGCGAAGGAAGTCCATGACCGGCTCTCCTCCTCGTCTGCGTGCGGTGGTGTCCGGGTGGGATGTCCGTGCGTGCGGTGCCCGTGCGTACGGTGGCCGGTGCCGGGGGCGGCCGTAGAGATCAGGCCATTCACGTGGGCGGTGGCCCGGCTCGTTCATGTGCTGTTCACGTGGACTGGCCTCAGTACACCTTCGTGTGCTCCACCAGGGTCAGTCGCAGAAACCATGAAGGAGTTGGCTGGCCAGGGCGGGCATCTTGTAGATTCGTATGAACGGAGGTGCACAAAAGCCTCCCTGTTCTCCTCTGGAATCGGGCGACACAGCCGCGTGACCTGGAACACTTCGAGACAAAGAACGGCGGCGACGAGAATGCGGCTGCGCGCACTGCTGGACACCGACGCGCTGGGCCTCAAGCTGCTCGGCGGCGAGGACGAGCTGGACCGCACGGTCCGCGGCGTGATGACCACCGACCTGCGGGACCCCAGCCGCTACCTGTCGGGCGGTGAGCTGGTGCTCACCGGCCTGGCCTGGCGCCGGGACGCCGCCGACTCCGAGCCCTTCGTCCGCCTCCTGGTGCAGGCCCAGGTGGTCGCGCTGGCCGCCGGCGAGGCGGAGCTGGGGTGCGTCCCGGAGGACCTGGTGGTGGCGTGCGCGCGGCACCGGCTGCCGCTGTTCGCGGTGCACGAGTCGGTGGCCTTCGCGACGATCACCGAGCACGTGGTGCGCCAGGTCTCCGGCGAGCGCGCCGGGGATCTGGCGGCCGTGGTGGACCGGCACCGCCGGATGATGACCTCCGGTCCTGCGGGCGGCGGCCCCGACGTCGTCCTGGACCTGCTCGGCTCCGACCTCGACCTGCGGGCCTGGGTGCTCTCCCCCACCGGACGGCAGGTCGCCGGGCCGAAGGACGCGGAACCCGCGCTGAGCGGCGAGGTGTGCGCCAAGCTGGCGGCCGAGCACCTCGCGGCCACCCGCACGGGCCGGCGCGCGCCGCACCGGGTGGCCGTCGGCTCCACGACGTACAGCCTCTTCCCGGTCCGCGGCCGCGGGCAGACCCCGGTGACGCCCCCGGGGGCCAGGACGCAGGGCCCCGGCGCCGGCCGGGACGTGCGCGAGACGGTGCTGTCCGACTGGCTCCTCGTGGTGGAGGCGGACGCCGGGGACTGGGCCGAGGAGCGCCTCGACCTGCTGTACGGGGTCACTCAGCTGATCGCGGTCGAGCGGGACCGGCGGGACGCGGCGCGCACGGTGCGGCGGCGCCTGGCCCAGGAGGTCCTGGAACTGGTCCAGACGGGTGCCGCGCCGGCCGAGATCGCGGCCCGGCTCCGGGTGGCGGCACCGGTACTGCTGCCGGGGCTCGGCGCGGCACCGCACTGGCAGGTCGTGGTGGCCCGGGTGGAGTGGGCGGACGGCGACGAGCAGACCGGCCGCATCGCGCAGACCCTGCTGGAGGAGATCCTCGTCGACCCGCGCGCCACCGGGCCCGAGCAGTCCGACCGCATCGCCGTGGCCCACACCGGCGAGGAGGCGGTCGCCCTCGTACCGCTTCCGGCGGTCTCCAGCGAGCACGACGGCTCCGAGAGCGGGGTCGTCGCGGACGTGCTGCTCGACTCCGTACGGGAACCGCTGGCGGCGGGCCTGGACGGCGACGGGCGGGTCACGCTCGGCGTCAGCGCGGCCGTGCACTCGGCGGAAGGGCTGCGCGGGGCGCTGGAGGAGGCCCGGCACGCGCGCCGGGTCGCCGCGGCACGGCACGGGCGGGTCTGCGCGGCCGGTCACCAGGAGCTGGCCTCGCACGTGCTCCTGCTCCCCTTCGTCCCCGACGACGTGCGGCGCGCCTTCACCGCCCGGCTGCTCGATCCGCTGCGGGACTACGACCGCCGCCACCGCGCCGAGCTGATCCCCACGCTGGAGGCGTTCCTGGAGAGCGACGGCTCCTGGACGCGGTGCGCCAACCGGCTGCACCTGCACGTCAACACGCTGCGCTACCGCGTCGGGCGGATCGAGCAGTTGACGGGGCGTGACCTGTCGCGCCTGGAGGACAAGCTCGACTTCTTCCTGGCCCTGCGGATGAGCTGAGGCGGGGGGGGCTCCCGAGGGCCGCGCCCCGTCCCGAACCTCGGGAGCGGGAAGTCCACGACTTTGTGAAATCTTTCACCCATCCTCTTGGCCGGGCCGCCGGATCCGTGCTGAGATGCGGCCACCACTCGAGAGCTCGATGGCGTGCTAAGGGGAGGGCGACGTGGCGCATTCCGCCATGGCTGGTTCTGGCTGGGGAACGACCGAGGGTGACGATCCGCTCCAGACCGCGGTATGGCGGTTGCGCTCGCGCGGCTGCTGGGCCGACGCGGCCGCCCTGCTGGAGCCGGTCACCGCGGCCACCGCCTTGCAGCGGACCGCGCTGCTGGTGGAGCGGTGCCTGTACACGGAGCAGGGCTGGGCCGAGGCGGAGGACGCGTTGCGCACCGCGGAGGCCTTGGCCCACAGCGACGACGAACGCGGGGCCGCGGCCTGTGAACGGGGTCAACTCGCCTATGCCGCCACGGTGCACCAGACGCGCGACCGGGCCGACGAGGCGCGGTCCGCGCTGGGCCGGGCGGCCGCGCTGATCGCGCCGGGGGCGAAGGGGCGGGCGCTCCTGGACTTCCGGCGCGGGCTCCTCGCGGAGAACCTGACCGGGTCGCCGCAGGCCGCACGCGCGGCGTACCGGCGCGCGCACGCCGGCGCGACGGCGCACGCCGATCCGCTGCTCCTCTCCTTCACCTGGCGTCATCTGGCCGGACTCGCCCTGCGCGAGGGGGAACTGACCGAGGCGCGGCACGGCTTCGCCGAGTCGCTGCGCATCCGCGAGGAGCTGGGCTACCTCGTCGGTACGGCGCCCGCGCTGGCCTCGCTCGCGGACGCGGAGTCGGAGCCGGAGGCGTCCCGGCTGCGGGAGGAGGCGCGGCGGCTGTTCCGGCTGCTCGGCGGCGTACCGACGTGGCTGGCGCGGCAGTTGGCCCCACCGGCGGCGGACGCGGCGACGGCCTGAGCGGCCCGCGGCCCCGGGGACCTCACGGAAGTCCGCACCAGCGCGGGGCGGTGGCGGCCCAGTCCGCGTCCCACCGGGCGAGGTTGCGCCGGTGCAGCACGCACCCCGTGGCGGCGTGGGCCGCCAGCCCGGTGACGACGACGCCCAGGAAGGCGAGGATCGCCCAGCCCATCGTGCGGCTGCGGATCTCCTCCGCGGTCAGCGGCGGCCCGGTGATCCCGCCCTGCGCGTCGACCCAGACCAGGACGGTGCTGTCCGCCGGCAGCCCCGGTGCCACCTCGGTCGTCCCGGTCCGCACGGCGCCGTCCGGGCCGGTGAAGCGGACCGTGACCGGGTAGCGGGCCTTCTTCGCCTCGTCGGAGCCCGGCTCGGGGTGGCGCGGGGCGTCGCGGGTCAGGACCGCGGGCCGGTGGTCACGGGTCTGCGCCTGGTGCGCGGCGGTGCTCACGTAGTGGCGGTAGGCGCTGTCCCCGACCCGGAACATCGCCGCCGGGGCCGCCACCAGCACGGCGAGCACGAGCACGAGCCCGATCCGGGCCCGCAGCCGGTCGGTCGGGCGCCGCAACGGGTTGCGGCGCCACCGCCGTGACAGGAGGTACGGGCGCCCCACGGACCCGGCCTCGGGCCCGGGGCCGGCGGGGGTCGGCTGGGACCGGGGAGTCTCTCCGGCCACGGTGTCGCTCCTTCCTGGCTCGGGGGCGGCTCAGTGCGGGTGGTCGTCGGGTGCGGAGTCCGGGCCCGTGAACGGCGGGTGGGGGTGCGCGGCCTCCAGGAGCTTCGCGGCGCCGCGCACCGCGGCGGTGTGCGGTGCCGGCACCGCCCGCAGCGGTACGTGCAGCAGGTCGGCGAGCCGGCAGGTGATCTCGGGGCGCAGCGCGCCGCCGCCCGCCAGCAGCGGCCCCCGGTCCAGCGCCTCGAGGGTGAGGGACGTGGCGTCCTGCCGCAGCATGGACGTCGTCATGCCGGCCAGTACCTCGCCGAGCCGCGCGGAGGGGGTGTCGTCGTCGACGTCCCCGGTGCCCAGGGCGGCGCGGCGGGCGTCGAAGACGGCGCCGTCCACCAGGAGCACCACCTCCGTGAGATGGGCGCCGATGTCCATGACCAGCAGCGGCCGGGACAGGTCGGCACCCGCGGCGAGGGCCACCGCCCTCGCGGCGGGAACGGTCAGCACGGTGCGCGGACGCAGCACCTCCACGGCCGTTCGGGCCGCGGTCCGGAAGGCCGGCCCGTCCAGCACCGGCACGGTCACCACGACCACCGGACGGGCGAAGCGCGGCAGCCGGTGGCCCAGCAGCCGCTCCAGCATCCGCGCGGTGCCCTGGGTGTCGACGATGGAGCCGCGCTGGACGGGGTACACCGCGCCGGCGCCGGGAAAGGTCACCGTCGGCACGTCGAGGATCATCCCCCGCCCGGCGACCCAGGCCCGGGTACGGGCGCTCCCCAGGTCGAGGGCGACGCCGCCGCACCGCCGGCACAGCGGCCAGGGCCGGTGCCGAGTCAGGGCGGCGCGGGGCCGCCGGAGCACGGTCATCGCCCGGCCTCCCGCACCTGCCGGCAGCGGGCGCAGCAGCGGGCCCGCGGCACGATCGCCGGCCGGCCGCGGTCGGCGGCGTGCCGGCACGGCTGACCACGGCCGTGGCGGCCCTCGCTCATGTGGCCGAGGACCGCTTCCACGGCGGCGAGGACCATGCGCGCCGAGGCCGCCGGTTCGACCGGGACCTCTCTCCGCGCGGCGGACCGCCGCTCGGCCGGCTCGTCGGCGCGGGACGGGACCACCGCGAGCCGCCGCGGCTGCTCCTCGCGGAACAGCCGCCGCTCGTGGAGGTCTTCCCGGAGCGCGGCGAGGTGCTCGGACGACAGGGGCGACGGGCGCGTGCCGCGGTCGCCGGTGATCTGCTGGTTCACCACTTCACCCCTTGGGCAGGGCGGGAGGGACAAGAGGGGGACGGGGGACGGGGGACGGAGAGACGGGGGCCGGGGGCCGGGAGGGCGGTCAGGCCGCGGCGCGGCGCTGGCACGCGACGCAGTACCGCGTGTAGGGGAGGATCTCCAGGCGCTCCCCCGGGACGGGCTTGCCGCAGCCCAGGCAGGCGCCGTAGGTGCCGTCCTCGACCCGGGCGAAGGCCTGGTCGATCTCCTTGAGCACCCGCTCGATCGCCGCCTTCTGCGCGGACATCAGCTGGTCGTCCGCCTGGCCGCTCTCGTCGAGGGCCTGAAGCTGGGTCAGGCGGGTGTTGCGGGCGTGTTCGAGACGCTGGCGCGCCTCGTGAGCGGTCAGCCGCTCGGGGCGGGGTTCGATGCGGGAGGCGTCGAGCGACACGGTGCGTGGTCCTCTTCTCGGAAGGTGCTGCGGGGTTCCGGGGTGCTCGCGGGTGCCGCGAGGCTGCCGCGGGATCCCGGAGGGTGCCGCGGAGGTGCGGTGGCGCCGGGGCCGGTCGGTCCCGGTCGTCCTCAACCCTGGCCGGGCGGCCCAAGGAATCCCATCGGGCGCGGGACCCATTTGCCCGGGGGCCCGGGATCCACGGGGCGGTGCGCCGGGGGACCCACGTGGGTGCACGGCAACCCGGAAATGGGGGTCGCTACCCATCGACCGGGAGGTTCCGGCAGGGCACGCTGGTCGCTTGCCCGGTCGCCGCCCGGGCCGCAGCTCCCACCGAGGGCGCGCGATGACCGACATGACCGACATGACCGACAGTAGAGGCGTACCAGTCGACACGTCGCTGAAGGAGGCGTACCCCCGGTGTCCCTGTTCTGGCGGATCTTCGGGCTCAACGCGGTGGTGCTGGGCTTCGCCACGGCGCTGCTGCTGTGGGCTCCGGTGACCGTCTCGGTGCCGATCCTGCTGACCGAGGCCGTCGTCCTGGTGGTCGGCATGGGCGTGATGCTGGTGGCGAACGGCGCGCTGCTGCGCTGGGGGCTGGCGCCGCTGGGGCGGCTCACCAAGCTGATGACCACCGTCGACCTGCTGCGCCCCGGCCAGCGGCTGCCGGTCTCCGGCGGCGGCGAGGTGCCGGAGCTGATCCGCACCTTCAACGCCATGCTGGACCGCCTGGAGACCGAGCGGGCCACGAGCAGCGCCCGCGTGCTGCTCGCCCAGGAGGCGGAGCGGCGCCGTATCGCGCAGGAGCTGCACGACGAGGTGGGGCAGAGCATGACGGCGATCCTGCTGGTCCTGGGGCGTGCCGCGGACGACGCGCAGGAGCCGCTGCGCGACGAGCTGCACCAGGCGCAGGAGATCACCCGGGAGAGCCTGGACGAGGTCCGCCGCCTGGTGCGCCGGCTGCGGCCCGGTGTCCTGGACGACCTCGGCCTGGTCAGCGCGTTGTCCTCGCTCACCCACGACTTCGCCACCCACACCGGTCTGCGGGTGGTCCGCCGGTTCGACGCCGACCTGCCGGTCCTGGACCACGAAACCGAACTGGTCCTCTACCGGGTGGCGCAGGAGAGCCTCACCAACGCCGCCCGCCACGCGGACGCCGAGCGCCTGGAGGTGGGGCTGGGCCGCGCCGACGGCGCCGTGACGCTCACCGTCGCGGACGACGGCCGGGGCATCGAGGCGGCGCACGAGGGCGCCGGCATCCGCGGCATGCGGGAACGGGCCCTGCTCATCGGGGCCGCCCTCGACATCACGTCGGCCCCCGGCTCCGGCACCCGCATCCGGCTCACCGCACCCCTCCTGAGGAAGTAGCCCGACCATGTCCGACCCGTCCCTGCCCGAGGGGCCCGCGCCGTCCGAGCGGTCCGCGCGGAACAAGCCGTACGAGCCGTACGAGCCGTACGAGCGGTCCGCGCCGTACGAGCCGTACCAGCGGTCCGCGCACGACGGGCCGTCCGCGTACGCCGGGTACGCGGCCTCCGCCGTGTCCGGCGCGTCCCCGGCGTCCGCCCCGGCGAAGATCCGCATCCTGCTCGCCGACGACCACGCGCTGGTGCGCCGCGGGGTGCGTCTCATCCTCGACCGCGAGCCGGACCTGGAGGTGGTCGCCGAGGCCGGGGACGGCGCGGAGGCCATCGACATGGCCCGGGCCCACGAGGCGGACCTCGCGGTCCTGGACATCGCGATGCCCCGCCTCACCGGTCTCCAGGCGGCCCGCGAACTGACCGCGCTGAAACCGGGGCTGCGCATCCTGATGCTGACGATGCACGACAACGAGCAGTACCTGTTCCAGGCGCTGAAGTCGGGGGCCTGCGGATACGTGCTCAAGTCGGTCGCCGACCGGGATCTGGTCGCCGCCTGCCGGGCCGCGATGCGCGACGAGCCCTTCCTGTACCCGGGTGCGGTGACGGCGCTGATCCGCAACTACCTCGACCGGGTACGGCACGGTGAGGAGACCTCCGACCACATCCTCACCCCGCGTGAGGAGGAGGTCCTCAAGCTGGTCGCCGAGGGCCACTCCTCGAAGGAGATCGCCGAGATCCTCTTCATCAGCATCAAGACCGTCCAGCGGCACCGGGCGAACCTGCTGCAGAAGCTCGGTCTGCGCGACCGCCTGGAGCTGACCCGGTACGCCATCCGCGCCGGGCTCATCGAGCCCTGACGCTCCCTCGGACCGCCCGTGGCTCTGGCCGCCCACTCCCCGGCCGGAGCCCCGGGCTCCGCCCGCCTCCTCGTCCGCCCGCCACGAAAGGGGACGGTGCATGCGCCGACGGCTCGCGACCGTGCTCACCGTCCTGCTGACGCTCCTGCTGCCCCTGTTCCAGGCCGGACCCGGGGCCGACGCGCACGCCGGTGACCACACCGGGCACGCCGGTGCCCTGGCGGTGGCGGGCGCCACCGCCGTACCGCACCCCGCCCCGGACCTCCACATGGACGACGGGTGCGCACCGGACTGCGCCGTGCAGCCCCGGGCCCGGCACGACCAGCCCGCCGAGCGCCCCGCGGCACCGGATCAGCCCGCGGCCGCCCCTTCACGGGGTGCGGGCGCCGTCCCCGCCTCCCGCACCCGGGCCCCGGCCGGGTCCGGCCCGGTGCCGGCCTCCCCCGGCCGTACGAGCCACGACAGCGGCCGGGCGCCTCCCGTCTCCTCCGGCATCCGAGACACCGCACACCCCTGACCCCCACCTTCTTCCGCCGCGGCCGCGCTCGGCCGCCGCCGCGGCATGCCCGCCGGAGGCCCGTGTTGAACCGCTCCCGCCCCCCTTCCCGCCCCCGTCCGCGGTCGCGGTCCCGTGCCCGCGAGGTCCGTGCGCTCGCCGCGCTCGCCGTGCTGGCCGTGTCCGTGGCCATCGCCCTGACCATGCCGGTCCGGCTCGGGCTCGACCTGCGCGGCGGTACCCAGATCGTGCTGGAGACCCGGCCGACGGAGACCGCCGAGGCCGGCCGGGAGGCCACCGACCGGACCGTGGAGGTGCTGCGCGGCCGCATCGACGCCCTCGGCGTCGCCGAACCGACCATCGTCCGCTCCGGTGAGAACCGCGTCGTCGTCGAGCTGCCGGGCGTGCAGGACCCGAAGAAGGCCGCCGACGTACTGGGCCGCACCGCGCAGCTCACCGTCCACCCGGTGCTCGGTCCGGCCGAGCAGCCGTCCGGCCGGACCGGCGAGGGCGGCGCGGCAGGCCGCAGCGGCGGCACCGGCGCACCGGGTGAAGCCGGCGAGAACGGCGAGCGGGTGCTGCCGGACGAGTCCGGGCAGTCGCTGCGGCTGGCGGACGCCGCGCTGACCGGGCAGGACGTCAAGGGCGCCGACGCCCGCTTCGACCAGCAGAGCGGCGCGGGCTGGCACGTCACCGTCGACTTCGGGGACGCCGGCAGCGACCGGTGGGCCCGGGTGACCGGCGAGGCGGCCTGTCATCCGGCCGGTGATCCCCGGCGCCGGGTCGCCGTCGTGCTCGACGACAAGATCATTTCCTCGCCGCAGGTCGACCCGTCCGTGTCCTGCGGGGCGGGCATCGCCGGCGGCTCCACCCGGATCACCGGTTCCTTCGACGACGCGGAGGCCCGCGAGCTGGCCCTGCTCGTCGAGGGCGGCGCCCTGCCCGTGCCGGTCGAGACCGTCGAGCAGCGCACCATCGGCGCCACCCTGGGCGACGAGGCGGTCTCGGCCGGCACCCGGGCCGCCGTCATCGGCACCGCCCTGACCGCGCTGTTCATCGTCGTCGTCTACCGGCTGATGGGCGCGCTGGCGACCGTGGCGCTGCTCTGCTACGGCCTGATCTCCTACGCCGCCCTGGCCGCGGTCGGCGCGACCCTGACGCTGCCCGGCCTCGCCGGCTTCGTGCTGGCCATCGGCATGGCGGTGGACGCCAACGTCCTCGTCTTCGAACGGGCCCGCGAGGAACAGGCGGCCCGCGCGCGTCCGAGTACCCGGTCGGCGCTGACCACCGGTTTCCGCGGCGCCTTCAGCGCGATCGCCGACTCCAACGTCACCACCCTGATCGCCGCCGCCCTGCTCTTCTTCCTGGCCTCCGGCCCGGTCAAGGGCTTCGGCGTCACCCTCGGCATCGGTGTCCTGGCCTCGATGGTCAGCGCGCTGGTGATCACCCGGGTACTGGCCGAGTACGCCGTGGGCCGCCCGGCGGTCCTCCGGCGTCCCCACGTCACCGGCATCTCGTCCACCGGCCCGGTCCGGGACGCCCTGCTGCGCCGCGACCCGTTCCTGATGCGCCGGCCGCGCCGCTGGCTGGCGGCCTCGCTGGCCGTCCTCGTGGCGGCGGGCTCCGGCATCCTGGTGCGCGGCCTCGACTTCGGCATCGAGTTCACCGGCGGGCGGCTCATCGAGTACTCCACCGCCGTACAGGTCGACCCGGACCGGGCCCGCGACGCCCTCGCCGACGCGGGCCTGCCGCGCGCCGTCGTCCAGTCCTCCGGCGACGGCGACCTCACGGTGCGCACGCAGGAGCTGACCGACGCCGAGGCGGCGGAAGTCACCGGGGTCGTCGCCGGGCTGGGCGGCGAGACCGAGAAGGCCCGCGACGAACTGATCGGCCCGAGCCTCGGCGCGGAGCTGCGCCGGGACGCGCTGATCGCCCTCGGGCTGGCGCTGGCCGCCCAGTTGGCGTACCTCGCCGCCAGGTTCCGGCTGCTGTTCGGCACCGCCGCGGTCGGCGCGCTCGCCCACGACGTGGTGATCCTGGTCGGGGTGTTCGCCTGGCTGGGCAAACCGGTCGACGGGGTGTTCCTGGCCGCGCTGCTGACCGTGATCGGCTACTCGGTCAACGACTCGGTGGTCCTCTTCGACCGCGTGCGGGAGCTGCTGCGCCGGGAGCGGACGTCACCGTTCGCCCGGCTGACCAACGACGCGATCCTGCAGACCCTGCCGCGCACGGTCAACACGGGCATGGGCGCATTGCTCATCCTCGCCTCGCTGGCCGTCCTCGCCGACGACTCGCTGACCGACTTCGCGCTCGCGCTGCTGATCGGCGTGGTGGTCGGGACGTACTCCTCGGTCCTCACCGCCGCTCCGCTCGCCGTCGAGCTGCACGGACGCGGGGCGCGGTCCCGCTCCGCGCGCGGCAGGGGCGGCGCGGACCGCGGCAGGGAGGGGACGGGGAAGGCCGGCCGGGCCGGCAAGCGGACGCCCGCGGGCCGCACCGAACGGCGGGAGGTGCCGTAGCGTCCGCGTTCAGCGGGTGCCCGGGAAGTGGTCCGCCACCAGGGCCCGCACCGCGTCCCGGTCGCCGGCGATGAGCGCGTCGAGCAGCGCCGTGTGCTCGTGCGCGTCGGCGACCAGGTCGGCCCGCCCCCGTGCGGAGGGCGAGCCGGCCGGCGGCCACTGGGCACGGCGGTGCACGTCCGCGGCGACCCGGACGAGCTGTTCGTTGCCCGCCAGGGAGAGCACCGCGCGGTGGAAGGCGCGGTCGGCCTCGGCATAGGTCGCCGGGCAGCCCGAGGACGCGGCGCGGACGGTGGCCTCGGCGAGGGGGCGCAGCTCCGCCCAGCGCTCGGCGGGCACCGTACCGGCGAGCCGCAGCCACACCGGGGCCTCGATCAGGGCCCGGACCTCGGCCAGCTCGGCCAGCTCCCGGCCGCCGCGCTCGACGACGCGGAAACCGCGGTTGGGGACGACCTCGACGGCTCCCTCCAGGGCGAGCTGCTGCATGGCCTCCCGTACGGGGGTGGCCGAGACGCCGAACCGCTCGCCGAGCACGGGCGCCGAGTACACCTCGCCGGGCCGCAGGTCACCGGTGGCCAGCGCGGAGCGGAGGGCGTCGAGGATCTGCCCGCGCACGGAGGAACGCCGGACGAGGCCGCGCGGGCGCGGTGCGTGTGGTTCGCCGTGGGTGTGCTCACCGCGCGCCGCGCCGTCCGCCTCCCCGGCGCCGCGCGCCCGGCCGAGGGCCGGCGCCCGGTCCGCCGCTCCCGGCTGCGCCGGGATCCGCACCGCGTCGGCCGCCGTGCCCGCACCCGCTCCTGCGGCGCTCTGCGCGCTGTGCTCCACGGGTCCTCCTGCGGGACGTGTCGGTACTTGAGGTCATTACGGCGGGTTGTCACCTGTCCGTCAAGCACCATAAGCGCAGGGGGGCCGCCGGTTCACATCCCGAGGATCTTGGGTAAGGTAAGGCTTACCTTTAAGAGCCCGTTGACCCGACGTGGATCGGTGGTCCCGCATGCCTGTCGCCCGTACGGCCTTCACGGACGCCTACGCGCGCCTGTCCGAGGTCCTCCCCGGGCTCGGCGTCACCGAACTGGACGCGGCCGACCCCGACCCGAGCGGCGACGGCTGGGTCTCGGCCGCCTCGCTCGCCGCGGGCGGCGAGGAGCTGGCGGCGTTCCTCGCCCAGGACGAGGCCCAGGTGCTGCGGGACTACGGGCAGCGGGCCCGGCCGGACGTGATCGCGAGCTTCGGCCTGCACCGGTACGCGTGGCCGGCCTGCCTGATGATCACCGTGCCGTGGTTCCTGCACCGCCGCGTGCCCCGCCTCCCCGCGGCCCACGTGTCCTACGACCGTACGGCCGCCGGACTCCCGCTCGGCCTGATGGCCGTGCGCCCCGCTTCCTTCGCCTGCCTGCCCGGCGATCCGGCCGCCGGTCTGCCCGGTGCCCGGGTGGTCGCCGACGAGGAGGCGCTGCGCGCCGAGGTGCGGGCCGCGGCCGCCGAGCACCTCGAGCCGGTGCTGGCCGGATTCGGCCCCCGCATGCGACGCCGCGGACGCGCCCTGTGGGGCATGGCGACCGACGAGGTCGTCGAGGGGCTGTGGTACGTCGCCCATCTGCTCGGCGAGCAGGAGCGGGCACGGCACGAGCTGGAGCTGCTGCTGCCGGGCGCGACCAAGCCGTACGTCGGGGACGCGGCGTTCCGCGAGCTGAAGGGACCGGACGGCACGCCGCTGCACACCCGGGACCGGGCGAGCTGCTGCATGTTCTACACCCTGCGTCCCGAGGACACCTGCGCCACCTGCCCGCGGACCTGTGACGCGGACCGCGTCGACAAGCTGCTCGCCACGGCGGGCTGACGGACGGTCAGCGGAGCCGGGATCGTCGACTAGGATCGGCGACGCTGTTTCACAACCTCCCCACGCGTCGCGGCAACTTTCCGCCGAACCACTCGTACGGGTAGTCTTATTCGAACTCAACTCCCGCCCGTCATGCGGCAGTTCGAGCAGAATGCCGCCCGGGGTACCCCCCTCGCACCTCCTTGGCGGCCTCTTGCCTCGAAACCCCCTGAGGGCCGCCGGGTTTGGGCCACCATGGCGGGCGTTACGCCCTATCCCACTGCAAGGGACCCCAGATGAGATTGACCGACATATCGCTGAACTGGCTGCTTCCGGGCGCCGTGCTGCTCCTGGGCATGCTGGCGGCGGTGGCGGTGCTGGCGCGCGGCAAGCGTTCCCCGGGGAAGGACGCGGGCGCGGACGACTCGTGGGAGCGCATGGAGGAGCGCCGCCGTCGCAAGGAGGCCCTCTACGGCACCTTCTCCTACGTCCTGCTCTTCTGCTGTGCCGCGGTCGCCGCGGCGCTCTCCTTCCACGGTCTGGTCGGCTTCGGCGAGCAGAACCTCGGCCTGAGCGACGGCTGGCAGTACCTGGTCCCGTTCGGGCTCGACGGTGCGGCGATGTTCTGCTCCGTCCTCGCGGTGCGCGAGGCCAGCCACGGCGACGCGGCGCTCGGCTCGCGGATACTCGTGTGGGCCTTCGCGTTCGCCGCGGCCTGGTTCAACTGGGTGCACGCGCCGCGCGGTCTGGGGCACGCGGGTGCCCCGCACTTCTTCGCGGGCATGTCCCTCTCGGCTGCGGTGCTCTTCGACCGGGCCCTGAAGCAGACCCGCCGGGCCGCGCTGCGCGAGCAGGGCCTGGTGCCCCGCCCGCTGCCGCAGATCCGCATGGTCCGCTGGCTGCGCGCTCCCCGGGAGACGTACCGCGCCTGGTCGTTGATGCTCCTGGAGGGGGTGCGCAGTCTGGACGAGGCCGTCGAGGAGGTACGCGACGACCGGCGTCAGAAGGAGGAGAAGAAGCTGCGGCGGCGCGAGCAGGAGCGGCTGGAGCGGGCGCAGCTCAAGGCGATCAGCCGCGGGCACGGCCACCGCGGCTTCCCGGGCCGCGGCCGACAGGTCGAGGTCGAGGTGCAGCAGGTCGAGCGGGGCTCGGAACGCGCCACCGCGGAGCCTGCCATAGCGGCCCCGGAGCAGCTGCCCGCAGCGACCCGGCGTCCCTCCCTGCAGCCCGTGCGCAGCGGGGCTGAGCAGCCGGCCGTGGAGACCGTCGACCTCACCGCCGAGGACGACACCCAGGCCCTGCCCCGTCTGGACTCCCTGGAGCGCAAGCTCAAGGATCTGGAGCAGCAGTTCGGTTAGACCGGGGCGCGACGGGCGGGCCGACGGCCTGAGGCACCGGGGGTCGCCCCGGATCCTCAGGCCGCTTCCGTGTCCGCTTCCGCGCCCAGTTCGAACCAGACCGACTTGCCCACGTCGCAGGGGCGCACCCCCCAGTCGTCGGCGAGCGACTCGACCAGGACCAGTCCTCTGCCGTTGGTGCTCTCCTCCCGCGGGGCACGCGGACGGGGCTGCCGCCCCCGGCCCACGAAGTCCCGCACCTCGACCCGCAGGGCGCGCGGCCCGACCGTCGCGGTCAGGACGGCGCCCTCGTCGGTGTGCACGAGCGCGTTGGTCACCAACTCGCTGGTGAGCAGCTCCGCGACCTGTGACTGCCCGGGCCCGCCCCAGTGCCGCAGCAGCTCACGCAGGGCCCGCCGGGCCTCGGGCACCGCCCGCAGGTCCGCCCGGCCGAGCCGTCGCCTGAGCTGTGGTTCCGCCTGCTCCTTCATGTCCCCCGTCGGCGCGCTGATGTCGCTTCCCTCCGTCTGTCCCGCTCGGGTCGAACATCTTCACGGGGGAAGCCTTGCCCGTTCGGGCGCTCGGCAGTCATCCAGTTTCCGGACGATTGTCCGTTCGATCACGGCCGGGGCACGTTGCGCAGGTTGGAGCGGGCCATCTGGAGCATGCGTCCGACGCCGCCGTCCAGGACGATCTTCGAGGCGGACAGGGCGAATCCGGTGACCATGTCGGCGCTGATCTTCGGCGGGATGGACAGGGCGTTGGGGTCGGTGACGACGTCGACGAGGGCCGGGCCCTTGTGCTTGAACGCCGCCTTCAGCGCGCCCGCCAGGTCCTTGGGCTTCTCCACCCGTACACCGAAGGCGCCGCAGGCCTCGGCGACGGCGGCGAAGTCCGGGTTCTTGTTGGCCACGCCGTGCGAGGGCAGGCCGGCGACGAGCATCTCCAACTCGACCATGCCGAGCGAGGAGTTGTTGAAGAGCACGACCTTCACCGGGAGGTCGTGCTGGACCAGGGTGAGGAAGTCGCCCATCAGCATGGTGAAGCCGCCGTCGCCTGACATCGACACGACCTGTCGGCGCCGGTCGGTGAACTGGGCGCCGATCGCCATCGGCAGCGCGTTCGCCATGGAGCCGTGGGAGAAGGAACCGATGATGCGGCGACGACCGTTGGGCGAGATGTAGCGGGCGGCCCAGACGTTGCACATGCCGGTGTCGACGGTGAACACCGCGTCGTCGTCGGCCATCTCGTCCAGCATGGCGGCCACGTACTCGGGGTGGATCGGCACGTGCTTGTCGACCTTGCGGGTGTAGGCCTTGACGACGCCCTCCAGGGCGTCCGCGTGCTTCTTCAGCATCCGGTCGAGGAAGCGGCGGCTCTTCTTCTCCTTCACCCGCGGGATCAGGCAGCGCAGCGTCTCCCGCGCGTCGCCCCACACCGCGAGGTCCAGCTTGGAGCGCCGGCCCAGGCGCTCGGGCCGTACGTCGATCTGGGCGATCCGCACGTCGTCCGGCAGGAAGGCGTTGTACGGGAAGTCCGTGCCGATCAGGAGCAGCAGGTCGCACTCGTGGGTGGCCTCGTAGGCGGCGCCGTAGCCGAGCAGTCCGCTCATGCCGACGTCGTAGGGGTTGTCGTACTGGATGAACTCCTTGCCCCGCAGGGCGTGCCCCACCGGTGCCTTGAGCTTCCCGGCGAACTCCATCACCTCGGCGTGCGCGCCGGCGGTGCCGCTGCCGCAGAACAGGGTGACCTTGTCGGCGTCGTCGATCATCCGTACCAGCCGGTCGATCTCCTCGTCGCCGGGGCGGACGGTCGGCCGGGAGGTGACGAGGGCCGTCTCGGCGGCCTTCTCCGGGGCGGGCTCGTCCGCGATGTCGCCGGGCAGCGAGACGACGCTGACGCCGCCCTGGCCGACGGCGTGCTGGATGGCGGTCTGCAGCAGCCTCGGCATCTGCTTCGGGCTGGAGATCAGCTCGCTGTAGTGACTGCACTCGCGGAACAGCTGGTCGGGGTGGGTCTCCTGGAAGAAGCCCAGGCCGATCTCGCTGGAGGGGATCTGCGAGGCCAGGGCGAGGACGGGGGCCATCGAGCGGTGGGCGTCGTAGAGCCCGTTGATGAGGTGGAGGTTGCCGGGTCCGCAGGAGCCGGCGCACGCGGCCAGCTTCCCGGTGATCTGGGCCTCCGCTCCGGCGGCGAAGGCGGCTGTCTCCTCGTGCCGCACGTGCACCCATTCGATGCCGGAGTGGCGGCGCACGGCGTCCACCACCGGGTTGAGGCTGTCCCCCACGACTCCGTAGAGGCGCTCGACCCCGGCGCGGGCGAGGATGTCGACGAACTGTTCCGCGACGTTCTGTTTGGCCATGGGTCCAGCTATGCCACAGCGAGCGGCCTCACGCCTCCCAAACGGCGGCAGCCGTACGGTCGTCCGCGTACCCCTTGACCCGGACGCCGCTGTCGGCGAGGAACTCCCCCAGCCCGGGTGCCGGGCGGCCCGCCCATCTGCGCGCGAGGAGTTCGCCCAGCTCGGGCTCGCCGTGCAGCGGCTCGGCGAGCCCTGCGGTGCTCATCAGCAGCACGTCACCCGGGCGGGCGACGGAGGCCCGGAAACGGAAGGGCTCGCGGGGCGGTTCCGCGGGCGGCCCCCGGTGCGGGCCCGGGGCCGTGGTGATGCCGAGGTCCATGGTGAGCCGGTCGCCCTCGGGCGTCTCGCTCGGCACGTCCTCGGGCGGGCTGCCGGGCGTACTCCCGGGCGGACTTCCGAACGGGTCCCTGGGCGCGGAGCCGAAGCCGAGGACGGGCTCACCGGTGACCTCGCCGACGGCCGGTTCCATGTCCTGCCAGGCGCCGTCGCGCAGCCGGAGCAGTCCGCCCGCGCCGACGCCGAAGAACACCCGGGTGCGGCACTCGGGGTCGGCCGGCAGCAGCAGGCAGCGCAGGGTGGCCGCGTACTCGTGCGGGGCGAGGCCCTGTTCGGCGGCGCCGGCGCGGAGCCGGCCGAGGCTGCGGTCGGTGAGCCGGTGCAGACCGGACTTCAGGTCGCCGCGCCGGGCGGCCCGCAGGTCCTCGACGAGCCGGGCGTGGCTGCGGCCCACGGCCCGGCCGATCCACCGGCACGCCTCGGCCGCCGCCCGGTGCGCGCCGGCCGTGGCGCGGGCACCCGTCGCCATCGCCACCAGGACCAGCGCCTGCTCGCCCGCGCCGAACCGGGCGACGAGCAGCGCGTCGCGCCGGGGCTCGCCCCGGTACCGCGCGGAGTCCCCGCGCACGGAGACGGCCCGCAGGGTGCACGTCCCGTACCGGGCGCCCTCCAGCACGGTGTCCGGGACCAGCCCGTCGAGGCCGTCGGGTTCGGCGGGCGGCAACGCGGTGGGCTCGGCGTCGTAGGTGGGCGGCCGGGCGCCGACGTACCCGCGGTCGGTGCCGTCGGGGGCGTCTTCGGACCACGGCTCGGACAGCGAGGGGAGGAACGGCGGCGGGAGCGGGGGCAGGTCGGACGCGCTGCGGGGAGGCGGGACGGCGGCGGGGGGCTCGGAGAGGTCGGCGGGACCGGTGCCCGAGGTGGTGAGCGCACGCGGGACACCGCCGCGCCCCCGGCCGCCGGGTGCCGGGGGCTGGGCGGGCGGCTGTGCCGGGGGCGGGGGCGGGGGCGCTGCGGCGCCGGACGCCTGCGGGGCCGCAGCGGGCGGGCTGCTACGGGGCCGCTCGGGCTCCGGAGGGGTGGTGCCGGGCCGCTCGGGACCCGGCGGAACGGTGGGCTGCTCGGGACCCGGCGGAACGGTCGGCCGCTCGGGACCCGGCGGAACGGTCGGCCGCTCGGGACCCGGCGGAACGGTCGGCCGCTCGGGACCCGGCGATATGGTGGCGGGCCGCTCGCCCTCCGGCGGTGCGACGCCCTGCCACTGGGCGTCCGACGGGAAGTCCGCCGGGCCGGTCGGTGTCGCGGGCGAGGACTCCGGCGGAATCGCCTGCCGTGGCCCCGGGGCGTCCGCCGGGGCCGCGCTGCGGGGGCCGGGGACGCCCGGAGGGCCCGACGGGTCCCACCACGGGGCCCCGGGCGCGGGCGAGGTGGGGGCCGACGAGGGCGCGGCCGCCGGGTTCGCGGTGCCGGGGCCGGGCCGGCCGCCCACCGTGCCGGACGCCGAGGCGAAGCGGTCGTCGAGGGAATCGGGTGCCGCCGTGGGGCCGGTGTCGCCGGTGGAGTCGTCGTACAGCTGCCCCCACCAGTCGTCCTCAGGCCCCGTGGGGCCCGTGGGGCCCGTGGGGCCTGTGGGGCCTGTGGGGCCTGTGGGGCCCGTGGGGCCCGTGGGGCCCGTGGGGCCCGTGGGACCGGTGGGCCTTCCCCCCTGCTGGCTCATGCTCCTGATTGTCCACCGCGGAAGCCGGATGGAAACGGGGCATCGCGAAATTCGGGCGGCCCGGAGCCGGCCGGGCGGCGTGTCGGGGGACGGGTCGAACAGTCCTCCGAGGTGAGCGTGGCCGAGCGGCCCCACCCCCCACGGGAGGACCGCTCGGCGACGCCACCTTGGCAGAGTGACCCGTGGTACCGCGATGATGTGCGAAGGCGGGTTTACGCCGTGGCCGTTTTCCGCCATGGACCTCCCCGTCGCTGATGATGATCATGGTTCTCCGGGGAGGGGCGACGCTTGATGCTGGGAGTGCTGGGGCTGGAGGACACGCAGGAGGCGGCGTACCGGGCGCTGGTGTCGGTGGGCGCGGCCGACGTGCCCGACCTGGCGCGGCGGCTGGAGCTCGGCGAGCAGGACACGGAGCGCGCGCTGCGGCGGCTGGAGCAGAACGGGCTCGCCGCCCAGTCCTCGGCCCGCCCGGGTCGCTGGGTCGCGGCCCCGCCGGGCGTCGCGCTGGGCGCCCTGCTCACCCAGCAGCGGCACGAGCTGGAGCGGGCGGAGCTGGCGGCCGCGCTCCTCGCGGAGGAGTACCGGGCGGCGGCGGCCGAGCCCGCCGTGCACGACCTGGTGGAGGTGGTGACCGGCGCCGCGGCCGTCGCCCGGCGCTTCCTCCAGCTCCAGCTCGGCGCCACCGAGGAGGTGTGCGCGCTGGTCACCGACCGGCCGGTCGCCGTGACCGGCATGGAGAACGACGCGGAGGAGCAGGCCACGGGACGCGGGGTCCGCTACCGCGTGGTGGTCGAGCGGTCGGTCCTCGACCTGCCGACCGGCATCACCGAGCTGACCGCCGCACTGGGCCGGGACGAGCAGGTCCGCGTCGTGGACCGGGTGCCGACCAAGCTGATCGTCGCCGACCGGTCCCTCGCCCTGGTGCCGCTCACCGCGCGCTCCTCGGAGCCCGCCGCGCTGGTCGTGCACGCCAGCGGCCTGCTGGAGCTGCTGTCCGGCCTGTTCGAGGTGGTGTGGCGGGACGCGCTCCCGCTGCGTCTCGGCACGTCCGGTGTGACCGAGCACGGCCCGGACGGCCCCGACGGCACCGACCTGGAGATCCTCTCCCTGCTCCTCGCCGGGCTGACCGACGCGAGCGTCGCCAAACAGCTCGACCTGGGCCTGCGGACCGTGCAGCGACGCGTGAAGCGCCTGATGGAGCTGACCGGGGTGACCACCCGGCTCCAGCTGGGCTGGCACGCCTACGAGAGGGACTGGGTGGCCCGGAAGCCCTGAGGCGCCCCTCCCCCGCGCCCGGACTTCTGCGGACCGCGCCGGACTCCGGCACCCTGGACAGATGGGAGCGTGGGACCTCCTGCTGACCGGCCTGGTCATCCTGCTCGGGCTGTGCGGCGTCCTGCTGCCCGGCGTGCCCGGGGCGTGGCTGGTGTGGGCCGGGGTCCTGTGGTGGGCGCTGAAGGATCCGCAGCCGCGCGCGTGGGCCGTCCTCGTCGGCGCCACGCTCGTCCTGCTGCTGTCGCGGGCGGTGCGCTGGGCGCTGCCGACCCGCAGGAGACGCCGGGACGCGGCGATGCGCCGGCTGACGGCGTACGCGGGCGCGGGCGCCGTGCTCGGTTTCGTGCTCGTCCCCGTGCTCGGCGCGGCCCCCGGCTTCCTGGGCGGCATCTACCTCGCCGAGCGGTTGCGGCTGGGGCGGCACGGCGAGGCGATGGCGTCGCTGCGCACGGCGATGCGCCAGGGCGGCGCCGACCTGCTGACTGAGCTGTTCGCGTGCCTGCTGATCACCGGGGCGTGGCTGGGAGCGGTGCTGGCCGGCTGAGCGGGGCGCCCTCCAGCGCCAGCAGCCGCGTCTTGCGGTCCAGGCCGCCCGCGTACCCGGTCAGGGAGCCGTCGGCGCCGATCACACGGTGGCAGGGGCGCAGGATCAGCAGCGGGTTGGCGCCGATCGCGCCGCCTACCGCGCGGACCGCGGGGCGCGAGGCCCCGATGCGTGCGGCGATCTCGCCGTACGTCGTCGTCGCCCCGTAGGGCACGTCGTCCAGGGCGGCCCACACCCGCTCGCGGAAGGCGGTGCCCTCGGCGCGCAGCGGCAGCCGGAACCCGGTCAGCTCCCCGGCGAAGTAGGCGCCGAGCTGCTCCTCGGCCGCCCGGAACGGCCCGGCGTCGGGCCGCCAGCCGTCGAGGACGCTCCGGCCGCCCTTCTGCCCGGGCACGGACAGGGACGTGAGCGCCCCGTCGTGCCCGGCGGTGAGCAGCAGCCGCCCGACGGGACTGTCGATCTCGTGCCAGTAGGTGACGGTGGTCATCGGTCGTTCTCCCACTCTCCTGCTGCGCGCAGGTGGTTCAGTGCGTACGAGCGCCATGGGCGCCAGGCGTCGGGGACGGTGAGCCCGGGCGGGGCCACGTCGGGATCGCCGAGGGCGCGGGTGCGCACGACGGCGACGGTACGGGCGTCCAGGCCGGGCACGGCCAGCAGGGCGCGCTCCGCCTCGTCCCGGTCGGCGCCCGGGTCCAGGCGGACGGTGCCGTCGGCGAGGGCGGCGGCCAGCGGACCGGCGGGGCCGTCGGGGGCGTCCCCGGCGAGGGCGGCCGGTTCGGGGAAGAGGTGGGTGAGGGTGCCGCAGGGCGCGTCGAGCACCTTGCCGTACCGCTGGACGAGCCGCTCGGCCTCCGCGCGCCCCACCAGGGTACGGACCGCGAGTTCGTCGGGGTCGGCACTGCCCGGTGAGCGCAGCCCGGGGCGGGCGGCGACCAGCGGGGCGAGCCGGGGGTCGGCGCCGAGCCGCTCGTCGACGGCGTACGGGTCGGC
Organism: Streptomyces sp. BK208; assembly: GCF_004364245.1. Taxonomy (GTDB): domain Bacteria; phylum Actinomycetota; class Actinomycetes; order Streptomycetales; family Streptomycetaceae; genus Streptomyces. The sequence continues at coordinate 192,437 of NZ_SOAV01000003.1, forward strand.
GTCGAGGTCGAACAGCCGCCGCAGCCGCTGTACGGAGGTGGTCAGGTCGCGCAGGTCGGTGAGGTGGAGGCGGGCGTCCAGCCAGCCGCCGCCGGTGCCGGGCCGCTCCGGCCGTTCCCGGACGGCGACGATCCCGGTGCCGTACGGCAGGCGCAGGGTGCGCCGGTAGACGCGGTGGCCGTCCTCGCCGCTCACCTCCTCGACGCCGGCGACGGCCTCCCGCTGGAGCAGGTCGAAGACCGGGCCGGGCTGGTAGGGGCCCCGGTGGGCGAGGCGCAGCGGGATGCCCGCGGAGGGGGTGGCCGTGTGCCGGGCGGTCCGGTCGCGGGCCGGGGCCGCGGCGCGCAGCTCGGTCGGGGTGGACGCGTACACGGCCCTGATCGTGTCGTTGAACTGCCGCACGCTGGCGAACCCGGAGGCGAAGGCGATCTCGGTGACCGGCAGGCCGGTGGTCTGCAGCAGGACCCGCGCGGTGTGTGCCCGCTGGGCGCGGGCGAGCGCCACGGGTCCGGCGCCCACCTCGGCGGTGAGCTGGCGCTGCACCTGGCGGGCGCTGTAGCCGAGACGTCCGGCGAGTCCGGCGACGCCCTCGCGGTCGACGACACCGTCACCGATGAGCCGCATGGCGCGGCCGACGACGTCGGCGCGGACGTTCCAGTCGGCGGAGCCCGGCACGGCGTCGGGACGGCACCGCCGGCAGGCCCGGAAACCCGAGCCCTGCGCGGCGGCGGCCGTCGCGAAGAACCGCACGTTGTGCCGTCTCGGCGTGATGGCGGGACAGCTGGGCCGGCAGTAGATGCCGGTCGTCTCGACGGCGAAGAAGAACGCGCCGTCGAACCGGGCGTCCCGGCTCCGCACGGCCTCGTACCTGCCGTCGTCGCGTGTCTTCTCGTACTCCGCCGTTCCCTTCATGCGATCCAGTCTCCGCCAGTCCGCGGATGCGGGCTGGCGGAAATCGGACATCGCGTCGCGGCGTCCGGCGGGCTACCGCGGGCCGCCCCTCTTGGCCTCCATCGCCGCCTTGCCGAGGGCGCCCCGGCGCTTCCACTCCTTGCGGATCTCGGCCCGCAGCCGGGCGTCGGTCTTGGCCACGATGCGCTGGTTCTCCCGCAGGAGCTTGCGGTAGCTCTCCAGGCGCCGCACGGACAGCTCACCGTCGTCGAGTGCCGCGAGAACGGCGCAGCCCGGCTCGCTCTCGTGGGCGCAGTCGTGGAACCGGCAGTTCTCGGCCAGCTCCTCGATCTCGGCGAACACCTGCCCGACCCCGCTGCTCGCGTCGAAGAGCCCGACCCCGCGCAGCCCGGGGGTGTCGATCAGCACGCCCCCGCCGGGCAGGGCGAGGAGGTTGCGGGTGGTGGTGGTGTGCCGGCCCTTGCCGTCGACGTCGCGGATGGCCTGGACGCCCATGACGTCCTCGCCGAGCAGCGCGTTGGCGAGGGTGGACTTGCCGGCGCCGGACTGACCGAGCAGCACCGCGGTGCCGCCGGAGACGACGGCGGCGAGCACGTCGAGCCCTTCGCCCTGCTCGGCGCTGACGGACAGCACCGGCACGCCGGGCGCGGCGGTCTCCACGTCCTGGACGAGGTGGGCCAGGGTCACCGGGTCGGGGACGAGGTCGGCCTTGGTGAGGACGACCAGGGGCTGCGCCCCGGACTCCCAGGCGAGCGCGAGGAACCGCTCGATCCGGGCGAGGTCCAGCTCGGCGGCGAGCGACACCGCGACGATCGCGTGGTCGACGTTGGCCGCGAGGATCTGCCCCTCGGACCGCTTGGAGGAGGTGGAGCGGACGAAGGCGGTACGGCGCGGCAGATACGTCCGGACGTAACGCGGGGTGCCGCCCTCGGGGTCCACGGCGACCCAGTCGCCGGTGCAGACGACGCGCAGCGGGTCGTTGGGGGTGACGAACGCGGTGTCGGCCCGCAGCAGGCCGTCCGCGGTGACGACGTCGCACTGCCCGCGGTCGACGCGGACGACCCGGCCGGGCAGCAGTCCGCCGGCGGCGTGCGGCGCGAAGGCGTCGGCCCAGTCCTCGTCCCAGCCGAGGGGGGCGAGGGCGGAGCGGGTGTGCGAAGCGGAGGTGGAAGACGTGGAAGACGTGGAAGACAAGGGGTGACCCTTCAGGGTGCGGCCCCGGCGCCGGATCTCAGGGAGTGGCTGAGGTCAGCCGGTGGCCAAGGAGGTGGACTCGATGGACTCCTGGATGCGGGCAGCGCCCGCCACAGTGACAGCCATGGGTCGACACCTCCTCTGAAGTACCCCTGTGGCGACGGCCGCTGAGGACCGCCGCTCGGACATCGGTCACCTTAGACGCGGCCGCCGGGGCGACACCACCGATTAATCACGGGAGCGCGCCACCGGGGACCGCGGGACCGCCCGTTCACACCTCCACGGGTGCGTCCGCCGGCAGGCTGTCCATGAAGGAGCTGACCGAGAAGACCGCGTTGCCGGCGCCGGGAGGGCCGTAGCCGGGGGGCGACGAGAGGCCGAAGTCGTCCATGGTCTGGCGGTAGGCCTGGAGCAGGCGGATGTGGTACTCCAGCGGGGCGCCGTCGGGGTTGGTCTTGCCCAGCGGGGTGGTGGGCTCGGGGCACCAGGTGGTGAAGCGGGGCGTGATGCCGTGCGACATGAAGAAGCGCAGGCCCTCGGTGGTGGACTCGATCGCCTCGTCGACGGTCTTGAAGCCGAAGGGCTCGGCCATCTCGACGCCGGCGACGAAGTTGGGGATGACGTTGCGCGCGCCGAAGACCTCGGTGGAGTCGAGGATGCGCTTGTGCCACTCGTCGCGGCCGACGTAGCGCTCCTTGCCGGGGCAGTACATCTTGAACAGGTACTCGTCCCACACCTCGAAGTTGGGGTGGTAGATCTGCACGCCGTAGTCCTTGAAGCGCTGGACGTCCGGCTTGGGCAGGGCCTGGGCGACGACCTTGCCGATCCAGCGGCCGGGGAAGTGCTCCTCGATGGCCTTGGCGTACCGCCCGTAGAAGTCGGCCTCGTCCAGCCCCTGGACCTTCGTCGTGATCGCGCCGCCGGTGAGGGTGTACGCGGTGGAGATCTTCGCGGTGTCGTACTTGTCGATGATCTCCAGCGCCTCGAGGACCTCGTCGACGTCCTTGACGCCCGTGTACGGCCGTCCGGCCGCCTTGTGCTGGCGCCAGTTGTGGTTGATGTCGCAGTACTGGCACTCCTCCTTGGCGCCGAAGTACTGGCAGACGCGGAACGCGGTCAGGTAGATCAGGTAGCCCCACTGGATGGTCGGGGCCACCTCCATGACCGACTTCCCGTTGGAGAGCTTGTGCCGGTAGTACTCCGGCATGGGCGGCACGCCGACGTCGGAGATGCGCCTGCCGTCGAGGTAGAGGCCGAGCTGGCCCTGCTCGTCGGCGGCGACCCGGTAGGGCGACGACGGGTTCACGCGGACCGAGACGACGGTGCGGCGCAGGTCGTAGGGGCCGCCGGTGAGGATGATCTCCTCGGGCGGGCGGCGCAGCGCGGCCTCGCCCAGCTCGGGCAGGGTGCCGTGGTCGAAGGAGAAGATGAAGTACGACTTCGGCTTGACCTCGCCGTCCTCGTTGTCACTGAGCGCGGAGGGGTCGAAGGCGACGCCGCCGCGCAGCAGGTCCTCCTTGAAGACGGCCTCGCGCGGTACGTTCGGGAACCGCTCCATAAGATCCTCGACCAGCGCGGTACGGCTGTCCATCCCGTGTCTCCTCCCAGCTCCGGCGTTCGACTTCTCACGGTATGCCCCCGGGGCAGCGGCTTCCCGCCCGGGTCCCCCTCCAGGCGCGCCGGGTAGGTTTCCGCGCTATGAGCGACATCACGGTGACCAACTGGGCCGGCAACATCACCTACACCGCCGAGGAGCTGCTGCGGCCGCGCTCCCTGGACGCGCTGCGGGCCCTGGTGGCGGGAAGCGGCCGCGTGCGGGTGCTGGGCAGCGGGCACTCCTTCAACGAGATCGCCGAGCCGGGCGCCGGGGGCGTCCTGCTGTCCCTGGCGGACCTGCCGCCCGAGGTGGACGTGGACGCCGCGGCCCGTACGGTGCGGGTCGGCGGCGGTGTCCGGTACGCCGAGCTGGCCCGGTCGGTGCACGCGCGGGGCCTCGCGCTGCCGAACATGGCGTCGTTGCCGCACATCTCGGTCGCCGGTTCGGTGGCGACCGGCACCCACGGCTCCGGGGTGGGCAACGCTCCGCTGGCTTCGGTGGTGCGCGAGGTGGAGCTGGTCACCGCCGACGGTGCGACGGTGACCGTCGCGCGGGGCGAGGAGCGGTTCGGCGGCGCGGTGACCTCGCTCGGCGCGCTGGGCGTGGTGACCGCGCTCACCCTCGACCTGGAGCCGGCCTACGAGGTCGAGCAGCACGTCTTCACCGAACTGCCGCTGGCCGGCCTGGACACGGCGACGTTCGAGACGGTGATGGCCGCGGCGTACAGCGTGAGCCTGTTCACCGACTGGCGGGCGCCCGGCTTCCGGCAGGTGTGGCTCAAGCGGCGCACCGACCGGCCGCTGCCCGGCTTCCCGTACGCGGCGCCGGCCACCGAGAAGATGCACCCGGTGCCCGGCATGCCCGCGGTCAACTGCACGGAGCAGTTCGGGGTGCCGGGGCCCTGGCACGAGCGGCTGCCGCACTTCCGCGCGGAGTTCACGCCCAGCAGCGGTGCCGAGCTGCAGTCGGAGTACCTGATGCCCCGGGAGCACGCCCTGGCCGCCCTGCACGCGGTGGACGCGATACGCGAGGTGATCGCGCCGGTGCTGCAGACCTGCGAGATCCGCACGGTCGCCGCCGACGAGCAGTGGCTGAGCCCCGCCTACGGCCGGGACTCCGTGGCCGCGCACTTCACCTGGGTCGAGGACACGGCGACGGTGCTGCCGGTGGTGCGCCGCCTCGAGGAGGCGCTCGCCCCGTTCGCGGCCCGCCCGCACTGGGGGAAGGTGTTCACGACCCCGGCGGAGCGGCTGGGCGCGCTCTACCCGCGGCTGGCCGACTTCCGGGCGCTGACCGGAGCGCTGGACCCGGCGGGGAAGTTCACCAACGCGTTCGTGCGCGGGGTGCTGGCGGGCTGACGACCGGGAGCCGACGGCAGCGGCGGGGCGGGCGGAACGGCCCGGTGGCCGGCTGCCGCAGCGGAACGGGCGGGAGGGGCTCGGGCCTGGCATTAGGGTGGTGCCCGAAGAGGGCGGGTTGCGGAAGGTGGTCCCATGCCCCGAGCCGGTCTCACGACCGACCGTGTCGTCGCGGCCGCCGCCGACCTGGCCGACGAGGACGGGTTCGAGAACGTCACCGTCTCCGCGCTGGCCCGGCGCCTCGGGGTGAAGGACGCGAGTCTGTACGCGCACGTGCGGGGCCTGCGGGACCTGCGGGAGCGGATGGCGCTGCTGGCGGGCGGGGAGCTGATCGAGGAGATCGCGGCCGCGGTCGCCGGACGGGCGGGCCGGGAGGCCCTGACCGCCTTCGCGGGCGCCTACCGCTCCTACGCCCTGCGTCACCGGGGCCGGTACGCCGCCACCCAGATCCGCATCGACCAGGCCCTCGTCGCCGGCTCCCCCGCGCTGCGCCGCACCGCCGAGATCACCTACGGCATGCTGCGCGCCTACGGCCTGGCCGAACCGGACCTCACCGACGCGGTACGCCTGCTGCGCTCCACCTTCCACGGGTACTGCGTGCTGGAGGCCTCCGGCGGCTTCGGCGCCCCGCGCGACGTACAGGCGTCCTGGGACAAGGCGGTCGACGCCCTGCACGTGGCGCTGGAGAACTGGCCCCGGGACGACGGGGGTTCGGGCGCCGGCTAGGTCAGCCCCCGCACCTCGTCGTACGTGGGTGCCGGGCCGCCCGGGTCGCGGCCCGCCCGGACGCCGGCGGCCGTCTCCAGGGCGGCGCCCAGCGCCCGCCGGTAGAGCAGCGAACCGAGGCTGACGCGGCGCACGCCGAGGTCGGCGAGGTGCGCGAGGGTGGGGCCGCCCGGCGTGTACAGGACGTTGAGGGGCACGTCGAGGCGGGCGGTGAGGGCCGCGATGAGTGCGTGGTCGGTGAGCCCGGGGACGAAGACGCCGTCGGCGCCGGCCTCGCGGTAGGCGTCCAGGCGCCGCAGGGTCGCGGTCCAGTCGCCGTCGCCCGACCAGTACGTGTCGGTACGGGCGTTGACGAACAGGCCGGGGGCCGCCGACCGGACCGCGGCGATCTTCGCGGCGTGCCGGTCGGCCGGTCCCAGGGCGTCCTCCAGGTTGATCCCGACGGCGCCGACCGCCGCCAGCTGCCGGGCGAACTCGCCCACCTCGTCCGGATCGTCGCTGAAGCCGTCCTCCGCGTCGACCGAGAGCAGGAAGGGGGCCGAGCCGAGGGTGAGGGCCAGCCGCAGCGTCTCGTCGCGGGTCGCCGACGCGCCGTCGGGCCGCCCGGCCGCCGCCGCGACACCGAGGCTGGTGGTGCCGACGGCCGCGAAGCCGTGCCCGGCGAGGGCGAACGCCGAGGCGTGGTCCCAGGCGCACGGCAGGAGCAGGGGATCGCCGGGTCGGTGGAGTGCGGCGAAGGCGCTCACGAGAGGTCCCCCACCGCGTCGGCGTAGTACGCGGACTCCGCCAGATGGACGGCGAGTTCACGGAAGGTCCAGCCTTCGCCGGGCGAGTGGTCGAGCCGGTCGTCGGTGAGCGCGTCGAGGCGGTTGGCCCAGATCCGGGCGAGGCGGGTGAGGCGGCTGCGGGCCTCGTCGAGGTCCTCGGCGGTGAAGGGGGCGCGGTCCGCGTCCGTGGTGATGACGGAGGCGTGCCAGTGGTCGGGCTGCGGCTCCTCCCCCGCCGACCTGGCCTCCAGTTCCGCGAGATGGTCGATCATGTGGTCGGCGACCCGGCGGATCGCCTTGTGCGGGGTGTAGACGCGGCCGTCGACGTGTGCGGGCCGCCCGTCCCAGTGGGTCCAGGTGGCGGCCAGGGCGAGAACGTGGTCGACCATGCCGGTGACGGCGGCGGCGGGTGCGAGGGTGCTGGCGGCGGTTGGCGTGTCGTTCATGTCCCGCACGCTAGGGGCCGGTCGGTTCGGTGCGGACCGAAGTGTTCCGGACGAACGCGGGTATCCGACCGGCATCGTTCCCACCCGTCCTCCCGTGCGAGGTGACATGTCGAACACGACGAGAAGCGAAGACCGTCCGCGGCTGCGGTGGCAGGACAGCCTCTGGGGCATCGGTGTGATGGCCCTGGTGGTGGCCGTCGGGGTCAGGCTGCTCATGAACGGCGCGTCGGCGTGGCCGTCGGCTCTGCTGGGCGCGGTCCCGGCCGCCGCCTGGATCGTGTACCTGGTGCGCCGCCGACGGGTGCGCGACGCCCGCGAGGTGGGCACCCGGCCGGACGACGTGCCCGCCATGGAACGGCAGATCCTGGAGGGGGCTCCGGCGCCCCGGGACCCGGAGCGGCGACGGGCCATGGCGGAGCTGGTCGACTCGCGCCAGGAGCGGTTGCGGCGCAACCGCTGGTGGGCGCTCCCGCTGCTGGCGGTCCTCTTCCTCGGCACGGCCGCCCTGGGGTACGCCACCGGGTCGGTCGGCATGGGAAGCCTGATGCTCGTCCTCGGCGTCACGCTCGTGGGCTACCTGGTCTGGCACCAGCGGCGTTTCGACCGGCGTCTGTCCCAGATGCGCGGCCGGTTGCAGGGCTGAGTTCCGGTACGGGCCGTCAGGTCACCAGTCCGTGGCGGAAGGCGAAGACGACCGCCTGGACGCGGTCGCGCAGGTCGAGTTTGGTCAGGATGCGGGACACGAAGGTCTTGACGGTCTCGGGGCTGATCACGAGGGCGGCGGCGATCTCGCTGTTGGACAGCCCTTCCGCGATCAGCCTCAGGACCTCCGTCTCGCGCGGCGTCAGCGGTGTCTCCGGGACGGCGCCCCCGGCCGGGCGGATCCGGGCGGCGTAGCGGCCCACGAGGCGGCGGGTCACGTCGGGGTCGAGCAGCGCCGCGCCCATCGCCACGGTGCGGATGCCGTGCAGCAGCCGGTCCGGGGGCGCGTCCTTGAGCAGGAAGCCGCTGGCGCCGGCGCGCAGCGCCTCGTAGACGTACTCGTCGAGGTTGAACGTGGTGACCACGAGGACCTTGACGGGATGCTCCACCCCGGCGCCGGCCAGCAGGCGGGTGGCTTCGAGGCCGTCGAGCACCGGCATGCGGATGTCCATCACCACGACGTCCGGGCGCAGTCGGCGGGCCAGGTCGACGCCCGTCCGGCCGTCCCCGCACTCGCCGACCACCTCCATGTCGGGCTGGGCGTCGACGATGGTCGCCAGGCCGGTGCGGATCAGTGCCTGGTCGTCGCAGATCACGACCCGGACGGGTGCGCTCATGCCGTGCTCCCCCCGGGGATCCGGGCCCGGACGACGAAGCCGCCGCCCGCCGGACGGTCCGCGCTGAACTCGCCGCCCAGTACGTCGACCCGCTCCCGCAGGCCGGCCAGTCCCCGTCCGCTTCCGCCGGGGGACGCGGCTCCCGTGCCGGAGCCGTCCGTGCCGACCTCCACCGTGATCTCTCTTTCGCCGTGGCGGACCAGCACCGAGGTCCTGGCGCCCCGGTCGTACTTGAGGGCGTTGGTCAGGGCCTCCTGCACGACGCGGTAGGCCACGAGGTCGGAGCTGCCGGTCGCCTCGGCCGGGGTGCCCTCCTCGGTGAACTCCACCGGCTGTCCTGCCCGGCGCGTCTGCTCGACCAGCGTGAGCACGCGGCCCACGGGTGGCGTCCTGGGCTCGGCGGTCCCGTGGTCGGGATCGAGGAGGTCGAGCAGGTGCCGCAGGTCGGTGATGGCGCGGCGGCCGGTGTCGCTGACGGCGGCGAGGCTCTCGTCGAGCCGGTCGGGCACGGCCTTGAGATAGCGGGCGGCCTCGGACTGCACGACCATCGCCGTCACGTGGTGGGTCACCACGTCGTGCAACTCGCGGGCGATGCGGGCGCGTTCGGCGTTGCGGGCGTCCTCGGCGACCCTGCCGCGGCGTTCTGCCTCCGCGGCACGCGCCGAGCGCAGCCACGCGCCGACGCCCCAGGTGAAGGCAAGCACCAGGTAGAACGAGACGAACTCGATCGCGGGTTCGCCCGGGCCGCGCCGGTGGAGCTCGGCCGACAGGGCCGCGAAGGCCAGGGACGCGGTGACCAGGGTGGCGCGCCGGTACGTCTCCAGGTAGGACCCCGCGCTGATCAGTACGACGGGCAGCGCGGCCCCGGCGAAGAGGTGGTAGCCGCGCAGTTGGTCGAGGGCGAAGCCGAGCGAGACCAGGGCGAGGGCGGCGAGCGGCCACCGGCGGCGCAGGGCCAGCGGGAGGGACTGCAGGACGGCCGCCACTGTGGCCAGGGCGTCGCCGGGGCGGGTCGGCAGGCCGCCGACCTCGGTGCCGTGACCGCGCAGCGCGGGCAGCAGCGACGCGGCGAGGAGCAGCACCCCCAACGGGAGGTCCCGGACCGTGACGTCGAGCCGGCGCCACAGCTCCGGTACCCGTCGGCGATCGATCACCGGGGAAGTGTAGCGGCGGCGTCGACGCCCGCGGCACGCCGCCGGGAGCCGAACGGCACGATGTTCCCGCGCCGGTGCGCGAGCCACAGGAACACCAGCGTCAGCAGCACCCCGAAGCCCACCGAGTACACGCTGCCCTCCGGGCCGAAGTCACCGCCGGTGAGCAGCTTCGGACCGGACATCGTGGCGTTGAGCAGGCCCTCGCTGTCACCGTTGCCGGAGACGACGGTGCTGAAGACGCCGCCCGCGGCGAAGTTCCAGCCGAAGTGCACGCCGATCGTCAGCCACAGGCTGCGGGTGGCGGCGTAGGCGGCGGCGAGCATGAATCCGGCCTCGACGGCGATGGCGACGGCGCCCCACAGGGTGGCGTCCTCGTTGAGCAGGTGGGAGAACCCGAACACGAGGCCGGTCAGGCCCAGCGCGAGGTAGGTGCCGATGTGTTCCTCGATGATCCGGAACAGCACCCCGCGGTAGACGACCTCCTCGGTCGCGGCGGCGCCGGCCATGAAGCCGACCAGCCCGATCGCGCCCTGCACCGAGCCCAGTCCTTCGACCTCGTAGTACCCGGAGGACAGGAGGTTGGTGATCACGGCCGAGAACATCCCGGCACCGATCAGAATGCCCCAGCCGGTCCTGGTGAGGGCGCCTTCCAGGGCCACGTCCCGGGCCTGACGGCGCTCGGTGCGCCGCACCACCCACGCGTACACGAACATGATCAGCGCGGCCGCCGTGAGTCCGACGACCAGGGTGAGCCAGTCGTTGTCCTTCACCGCCTGGACGGCCGTCCCGCTGAGGGCGTAAGCCGCCAGCACGGCCAGGAACTGCCAGACAAAACGCACGGTGACTCCTCGGTAGGGCCCGGCACTTCGGCATCCCGGGCTGCTGCACCGGACGCTACGGATCCGGCGGCGGTAGATCGTCACCACACGGTGGACACCTGGCTGTAGCTCGCACGGGGGACACGGGGCGGGCACCCGGCCGGGCGCGTCGTAGCCTCGGGGGCATGACCAGCGACTTCGCCGACGGTGCCGCCGTCTCCTCCTTCACCGGTGCCCTCGCCTCCGGGGGGCTCGTGCTCGACGGCGGGCTGTCCAACCAGCTGGAGGCGGCCGGGCACGACCTGGGGGACGCGCTGTGGTCGGCGCGGCTGCTCGACGAGGACCCCGAAGCGATCGTCTCGGCCCATCTCGCCTACTTCGAGGCGGGTGCGGACGTGGTGATCACCTCCAGCTACCAGGCCACCTTCGAGGGGTTCGCCCGGCGCGGCATCGGCCGGGAGCGGGGCGCCGCGCTGATGGCGGGCAGTGTGGAGTCGGCGCGGGAGGCCGCTCGTCTGGCGCGGGCGGGCCGGCCCGGCCGGCCGCTGTGGGTGGCGGCGTCGGCGGGTCCGTACGGGGCGATGCTCGCGGACGGCTCCGAGTACCGGGGGCGGTACGGCCTGTCCGCCGGTGAGCTGGAGCGCTTCCACCGCCCGCGCCTGGAGGTCCTGGCCGCCGCCCGGCCCGACGTCCTCGCGCTGGAGACGGTCCCGGACGCCGACGAGGCGGCGGCGCTGCTGAGGGCGGTGCGCGGGCTGGGGGTGCCCGCCTGGCTGTCGTACACCGTCGCCGGGGACCGCACCCGGGCCGGCCAGCCGCTGGAGGAGGCCTTCGCCCTGGCCGCCGACGCGGACGAGGTGGTCGCGGTGGGCGTCAACTGCTGTGCACCGCAGGACGTGTCCGGCGCGGTCGCGATCGCCGCCCGGGTGACCGGGAAGCCGGTCGTCGCCTATCCCAACAGCGGGGAGACCTGGGACGCGCGGGCGCGGGCCTGGCGGGGGCGCTCCTCGTTCGCGCCCGGGCTGGTGCGGGAGTGGCGGGCGGCCGGAGCCCGGCTGGTCGGGGGCTGCTGCCGGGTGGGGCCCGACGTGATCAGGTCGATCGCGTCGGCGCCCCCGTCGGTCTGAGCTTCCCGGCCGGTGGCCGTGGGGCCGCCCGTCGTGCCGTCACAGCGAGAGCATCGCCAGGGGTGTGTCCCGGGTGACCTCCTGGACGCGGTCCCGGCCCATGCCGGCCCGTGCGAACCACTGGGCGCTCTGTTCCAGCCAGGGGGTGATGTCCGGCTGGGACGGCTGGCCCAGGTCGGAGCTGTAGACGACCCTCGGCAGGAGTGTCAGGACGTCGGCGAGGTCGGACCAGGGCTGGTAGCCGAGGAGGTGGGTCAGGGCGGTCTGCTCGGTGAAGACCTGTTCCGCACCGACGAGGTCCGCCAGGTCCTTGCAGGTCAGGCCGGTCATGGGATTGGCCGGCTGGTTGAGCATCAGGCGGGGCAGGTCGAGCCTGACGGCCTCGTCGATCAGCAGCCGCACCTCGTGCCCGTCGGCGTGTCCGGTGGAGACGACCACGGGGAGGTCCCGGGCGGCGCGCAGCAGTTCGCGGACGTCGGGGCGGAGCGTGCCGCTGTCGTCGGTGACGGTGAGCGGACGCAGGCCGTGGGCGAGGAGCGGGTGGGAGGGCGTGCGGGCCAGGCGGCTGCGGTGCGTGCGCCCGGTGACGGTGGGCAGATGGACGACCAGCCGCAGGCCGCTGTCCTCGCCGTGCTGGACGACGGCCTGTTCCACCGCCCTCGGATCGAAGCCGCCGGCCAGGTCGTTGAGGACGATCGAGCCGGAGACCGGCAGGCCCTGTTGGCGGGCCTCCCAGGCCTGGGCCGCGGTCGATCCCAGGTGGTTCTTCAGGACCACCCACCCGCCGTGCTCGGCGTAGGCGGCGCCCGCGCCCGTCGCGGTGCGGCGGCGCACGTACGCGTCCGGGCCGCAGTGGTAGTGGACGTCGATGAAGCGGGCGGCCCGCGCCCCGCCGTCAGCGGCCGTCATCGTGGCCTCCGTCCTCCCACGGGCGGGCGTAGCCGAACCGGGCGCGTGCCGCGTCGAGCCGGCTGCCGTCGAGCACGGCGGCGCGGATGCGTGCCTCGGTGCGGTCGACCGCCTCGGCGCGGCGGAGGACTTCCGCGGCCAGTGCGGCGGGGACGCGCAGCGCGCCGTTGTCGTCGGCGACGATCCAGTCGCCGGGGTCGATCGTGGTGCCCCCGACGTCCACGCTCGCCCCCGTCCGGTCCAGGACGACCCGGTTCTTGCCGCTGACCATCGTGACGCCGGTGCTGAAGAGGGGGTAGCCGGCGGCGCGGCTCTCCGCCACGTCGCGCACCGAGCCGTGGACGACCGTGCCGGAGACGCCGCGGTGCCGGGCGACGGTGCTGAGCAGGGAGCCCCAGTTGGTGCAGGTGGTGCTGCCGCCGTTGTCCACGACGACGACGGAGCCGGCCGGTACCTCGTCGATGTAGTCGGCCGCGTTGCGAAAGCCCCGGGCGTCGGGGTCCAGGGGGCGGTAGCGGACGGTGAAGGCCGGACCGCAGGCGACGGTGCCCGGCGTGCGCGGGCGGATGCCCGGCAGTACGCACGGCGGGGCGTGCAGGCTGTCCAGGGCGTCCGAGAGGGCGGCGGTGTCCAGCCGCGCCAGCCTCCGGCGCAGCTCACCGGTGTCGTCGGCGGGGGTGGTGGCGGTGGTCATGCGGGTTCCTTCGGGTACGGGTGGCCGGTGACGTGCCGGGCGAGGGTCCAGGCGGCGTACTGGGCGGCGTACGCGGTGACTTCGGCGCTCCGGTTGGGGACGGTCAGGGTGTGCTCCCGCTCGTCCGCGCCCTCGCCCACGGTGCAGCTCAGGGTGACGGTGCCCGTGTAGGTCGTCGGGTCTCCGCCCTCCCACCGGCCGGAGAGGACGACCCGCAGGGAGCGCGAGCCGTCGCCGGTGTCGCGGGCGCGGGAGAGTTCGGCGGCGAAGCGGCCCGCGGTCAGCCGGTCGTCCACGTCCAGGGCGATGTCGTGCCCGTCCAGCACGGCCGCCAGCTCCTCGACGGCGGTGCGGTCGCGGTCGGTGACGATGTGGCCGGCCAGCGCGGCGTCGAGGCGCCGTGCGAGGTGCCCGGCGTCCCCGGGCGGGCAGGTGACGCGGATGTCGACGTAGGGGTAGTGCCAGCGGTAGGACGCCTTGGCCTGCCCGCCGTTCTCCTTGAGCAGGGAGTCGACCAGGGCCGCGGCGTCCGCCTCGATGACGCCGAGGGTGCGGCGGAAGAGGGTGGTGGTCTCGGGCGGCCGGGGGATGTGGGGCAGGCCGTCGCGCAGCGACTCCTCCAGCATGGGCAGGCATTCGCGCGGCGGGCCGGGGAGCATCAGGACGGTGCTGCCCTGGGTCTCGGCGCGGCAGCCCCAGGCGGTGCCGTCGGGGTTGGGCAGCAGCTCGGCGCCCTCGGCGAACAGCGCCTGGCGGCGGTTGTCGTCGTGGACGGCGACGCCGAAGCGGGTCAGCCGGGCCACGACGGCCTGCCAGGCGTCCTCCCGGTGCTCCAGCGGCCTGCCGAGCGCCCGGGCCACGGCGGCGCGCGTCACGTCGTCGGAGGTGGGGCCGAGTCCGCCCATGACCACGACGACGTCGTCCCGGCCCAGGCAGGAGCGGACCGCGTCGGCGATGCCGGCCTCGTCGTCGCCCACGGTGTGCCGGACGCGCACCGGGATGCCGCGTTCGGCCAGCATGCGGGAGGCGTGGCCCGCGTTGGTGTCCTCCAGGTCGCCGCGCAGGAGTTCGTCGCCCACGGTGACGACGGCGGCGGTGGGGGCGTGCGGCAGCGCACGGCAGGCGTCGAGGAGCGCCTCGGCGGCCTGGGCGGTGGTGGCCGAGCCGCCCAGGTCGTACGTGACCCGGTCGCGCCGCCGGGTGACGTGCCGTACGGCGTCCCTGACCGTGTCCGCCTGCTCGGGGAAGCCGAGGTGGGTGAGCAGGAGCCCGATGGTGAGGAACGCGGCCGCGGGGTTGGCGCGTTGCCGGCCCGCGAGCGCGGGGGCGCTGCCGTGCACCGGTTCGAAGTAGTTGCCCGTCTCGCCGATGTTGGCGCTGGGGGCCAGACCGAGTCCGCCCATGACGCCGCCGCCGAGGTCGGAGAGGATGTCGCCGAACATGTTCTCGGCGACGATCACGCCGAACCGCTCCGGGCGGCGCGTCATCCACAGGGCGACCGCGTCCACGTTGAGCACCTCGTACGGGATCTCCGGGTAGTCGCCGGCGATGCTTTCGAGGCGTTGCAGGACGTAGGCGCTGGAGTCGCGCAGGACGTTGGGCTTGTCGGCGAGGGTGACGCGCCCGTAGCCGTGGGCGCGGGCGGTCTCGAAGGCGAAGCGCAGGATGCGGTCGAGGCCGTGCGCGGTCTGCAGGCGGACGGACGCGGCCGCTCCGGCGCGGCTGGAGCGGCGGACGTTGGGGTGGTCGGCGACCAGCGGCCACAGGGCGTCCGGCACGGGGCTGAAGTCCAGTCCCGCGTACAGGCCCTCGGTGTTCTCCCGCACCACGCAGTAGCGGTACGGGGCGGTGCCGCCCAGGTAGTTCTCCACCGGCCGCAGGTTGGCGAACAGATCGAGGCGGCGGCGGAGTTGGATGATCGGTGAGATGTAGCGCGGGGCGCTCCCGCGCAGTTCGGGGGCGAGTTCCGCCAGTGCCTCGTCGCGCGGCTTGGTGGTGGTGGCGCCGAGCAGCACGGCGTCGCTGCGGCCGATCAGGTCCCAGGTGCGGTCCGGGACGGGGTTGCCCTCGTCGCGCCAGCACTGCCAGCCGATGTCGCCGAACACGAGGTCGACGGGAAGGTCGAGGGCGTCGATCACCGGCAGCGCGGCGTCCAGCACCTCCGGTCCGATTCCGTCGCCGGGGAGGACGGCGACGGTCTTGCGGTTCATGTGAGTTCAGCTCCCAGGAAGCGGGTGAGGGTGTGCCGGACGAGATCCGGCCGGTCGGCGTGCGGGCGCATCCCGGCCCGCGCGACGGCGACGAGACGGTGGTGCGGCAGCGGCCCCGTCGCGAGGTGGGTGCGCCGGACGAGCCGGGACTGGGCGCCGTACACGTGCAGCAGGGGTCCGGGGAAGTCCCGTACGGCGTGCCGGGCGTCGGCGTCGCGCAGCAGGCGCAGGCCGGCCGCCAGCCGTCGGGCCGCCGCCGGTTCGCCGGCGTCCGGGCGGGAGGCGTCCGGCGGGCCGGATCCCGGGTCCGCGGTGCGGGCCGGTCCTTCGGGGCCGCGCACCACCTCTTCGAGCAGGCGGGTGGCCGCCGGCAGGCCCTCGGTCTCGGCCGACGCCGCGATGCGTTCGAGTGCGGTGTTCAGCGCGTGGTCGGCGACGGTGGGCCCGGACAGCAGCAGCACCTTGGCCCGGTGGGTCCACGGCTCGGTGAGCATGCCCTGGACGACGGCGCCGCCCAGGGCGTTGCCGACGAGGACGTCCGGGGCCTCGTCCCGCTCCGGGCGGTGCGCGTCGGCCGTCGTGCCGCGCAGCCGCTCCCGCGGTGCGAGGTACCGGGCCCAGCGGTGCACGAGGCTCTTGAGGTCGTCGCCGTCCCGCAGCAGGGACAGGGTGTCGTGGACGGTGACCCGGTGGCCGGAGTCGAGCAGCGGGCCGGCGATCGGCCGGAAGAACGCGCCGCCGTCCCATCGGGCGAGGACGGGGGCGAGGACGACCGCGTGGCGCGGGGCGTCGGGCCGGCCCAGCACGGCGCGGGCCGGCACGGGCGCCGCGTCGTGCGTGGGCTCGGCCCCTGGTGCGGGCCGCGTCACCGAGCGCCTGTGGCGGTCAGTTCCCGGGCGGCCGAGAAGGCGTCCGAGATGTGGCCCTGCGGGAGCTTGGCGCGCTCCTCGACGGACAGGTCGAAGTGGCCGAGGACCAGGTCGGGCAGGGGCAGGGAGGGCGCGGCCTCGGTGAACTCGCCCTCCATGCGGTGGGCGAGGGCGAGGATCCGTCCCAGGTCGTAGCCGTCGGTGTGCCCGTGCCGGCCGAGGTAGGCGAGCCACTGTTCGGTGACGAGGTTGCCGGGTCCCTTGCCCATGCCGAGGACGGAGGAGTCGATCCAGGTCGCTCCGGCGTCCACGGCGGCGATGGCGTTGGCCAGGGCGAGGCCGAGGTTGTTGTGGGCGTGCAGGCCGATGGCCGCGTCGGTCACCGAGCGGACCAGGGTCACCAGCCGGGAGACCTCGCGCGGCAGCATGCTGCCGTTGGAGTCGGCCAGATAGACGACGTCGGCGCCCGAGTCGCCGGACAGGGCGGCCAGTTCGGCCAGGCGGCGGCCGTCGAGCTGGCTGACGCGGGTGATGTTGACGGTGGTGGTGAATCCGAGGTCGACGGCCTGCGAGAGCAGGGCGAGTCCGGCCTCCGGCGCACCGGAGGGCAGGCAGAACCGCACCATGCGCACGCCCGCCTCGTACATGCGCGGCAGGTCGTCCTCGGTGATGTTCTTCGGGTGCAGGATCATGCACAGGTGCTCCGGCGGGACGGCCTCGGCGAGCGCGCGTATGTAGTCGTCGGCGCCCAGCCCGGTACGGCCGATGCCCGGCCGCGGCTTGAAGGAGCCGTTCCGGTAGCCGATCTCGACCCACTCCATACCGGCCGCGACGCTCTCCCGGGCGTGGTGGCGGGCGTAGTCGAGCGGAAAGTCGAAGTTGTTGCGGTAACCGCCGTCGCGCAGCGTCACGTCAAGATTGACGACCATTTTTACCCCTCCATGAATGGCGCATGCAGCAGGCGGGGCGACGGCCCGCGCGGCTTTCCGCGCGGGCCGACAAAGAATTGGGAAACCGTTCATTCTGTTGCGGGGGGTCCCGATGGACCCGCTCCGCATCACCCCGTTGATGAACCGCGAAGAACTTCGGTATTCAACCAGCGTCACGCTGAAGGAAGTTCTTCGACACGGGACACGCTATCCCACGATGTGGGCATGACTTTAATACCCAGGTAAAGAATTCAGCGGGACAGGTCTTTACCCGCGAACTTCTCGCGCACGCGGGCACTGGTTTCGGCCAGCAGGCCCAGCCGCCCGGGATCCTCGTCCGCCCGCAGGGCGAGGGACATGCGGACGGCGATGGGCTCGCCGTCGAGCGGCAGCACCGCGACGCGGCGCGAGGAGACCGCGCCGGCCGCCGCCGGGTACAGCGGGATCCAGCCGTCCGCGCCCGCGCCGATCTCGGCGAGGGTCTCCTGCAGACCGGTCGAGGGCGGACCGAAGGCCGGCTCGAAGCCCGCCCTGCGGCAGGCGAGGACCACCGTGTCGAAGAGCACGGGGTTCTCGGCGCGGGGGGCGATGCGCAACGGCAGGCGGGCCAGGTCGGCCAGGCTCAGGCGGTCACGCCCGGCCCCCTCGTGCGCGGCGGGCAGGGCCACCACGAGCGGGTCCTGCCAGAGCTTGAGAAACAGCAGGCCAGGGGCGCTTTCGAGGCCGCGGACGAAGGCCGCGTCGAGCCGTCCGGCCCGCACTTCCTCCAGCCGGGTGTGGGCGTCCAGGGTCTGGAACTCGAAGCGGGTCCCCGCGCCCCGGTCGGGCAGCGCGTCCAGGAAGTCGTCGAGCCGCTCCCCGAGCGCCGAGCTGATGCCGACGCGGAAGGTGGCATCGCCCCGGGCGGCGAGCCGCTGCGCCTTGGCGGTGAAGGAGTCCATCGCCTCGAGCACGGCCCGCCCCTCGGGCAGCAGTTCCCGGCCGGCGGGCGTGAGGGTGACAGTGCGGCCGGAGCGGTCGAAGAGCTCGGCGCTCAGCTCGCGCTCCAGGCGGCGGACCTGCTGGCTGACCGCGGGCTGGCCGATATGCAGGCGTTCGGCCGCGCGGCCGAAATGCAGGTCCTCGGCGACGGCGACGAAGTATTGAATCTGACGCAGTTCCACGTGTCCCCCTCTGCGACCGGCGACCCCTTTATGGAATATGCCGAACACAGGCGGGTGGGGGGCGCCGCGAGGGAAATCCTCGCATACCGCCGAGCGGCGCCTCCCCAGGGGAGGGCCGCTCGTGGCGGAGAGGGACACGATGAGTTCTTCGGGTGGCGGTTCGGTGAGGATTTAGCCGACGCGCCGACGGAACCCGTCCTTTTACTCGGCGACGGCCTCCTGGACCTCCCTGGGACGCTCGCCGACGGCGGTCGTGGCTGCGGCGAGGGGCGTGGCCGTCGCCGGGGCCGCTGTGGTCAGGGTCGCCGCGGTGGTCAGGGGTGCGGTGGGCGCCACGGTGACGGTCGCGGTGGCCGCGGCGTCCCCGGCCCGGGTGTCGTCGCCCGCGCGTTCCCGGCCCGCCAGCGACAGGAAGAGGGCGAACAGGACGCCGCCCACCGCCGACGCGGCCAGCACGAACCAGCCCAGTGCGAAGAGGTCACCGGCGGGCAGCCTGCTGGTCAGGAAGATGCCCAGCGAGGCGCCGAGCAGTTGCAGCGCGCCCATCAGCCCGGACGCCGAACCGGCCGTCGTACGGAAGGCCGTCACCCCGGCGCTCATGGACAGCGGCAGCAGGAAGCCGTTGCCGAAGGTCATCACCGGCATGAAGACCAGCACGAGCAGGCCCCACCTCCCGCCCGCGCCGCTCAGCCCGAGAGCCAGCATCAGCAGCGCGCCGGCCAGGAAGAACCCGTGGCCGGTCCAGAGCAGTCGGTCGATGCGGTGCCTGCGGACCAGGGCGCGCGAGGTCAGGTTCCCCGCCACATAGCCGACGGAGACGGTGATGTAGCAGTAGCTGGTGGTCTCCGTGGCCAGGCCCATCTTCTCGAAGACCAGCGGCGAGGCGGCCAGGTAGCCGAAGTAACCGCCGTAGGCGACCGCGAGGTTGGCCGTGTAGGCCCAGAACAGCGGGCGGGTCAGCAGGCGGGGGTAGCCCCTGAGCGTGGCCGCCAGGTGCTTGCTGCGCCGCTGCGGCGGCAGGCTCTCCGGGATGCGCGTGACCATCACGACCAGCGTCGTCAGCCCGATCAGCGCGGTCACCGCGAACGGCGCGCGCCAGGACACGTACGAGGTCAGGTAGCCGCCGATCAAGGGGGCGACGGACGGTGAGACGCCCACGATCGGCATGACCGTGGCGAAGGTCCTGGCCGCCTCCTTCTCCTCGTACAGATCGCTGATCACGGCCCTGCCGAGCACCATGCCCGACCCGGCACCGAGCGCCTGGAGCAGGCGTCCCGCTCCGAAGACCTCGATGGTGGGGGCCGCCGCGCAGACCAGGGAGGCGGCGACGAACAGGCCGAGCCCGAAGACGATGACGCGCTTGCGCCCGTACGCGTCCGAGATCGGTCCGTACACGGCCTGCGAGACGGCTATGCCGATCATGAACGCGCTGAACGTCCACTGCACGGACGCGACCGGGGCCCCGAAGGCCTGTGCGGTGTCCGGCACGCCCGGCAGGTTGATGTCGGACGCGAACAGACCACCGGCGTTCAGCGAGCACAGCACGGCCAGCAGCAGCGCGTAGGACGTCCGCGCGGGCGTCGGTACCGGTGTCGATGCGGTTCTCATGACCACTTCCTGCGGGATGAGGATGCCGTTCCCGGCCGGGAACGAGGGAGGACGGTTCCCGGTGGGAACGGCGGCTGCGGGCCGTCAGCTCCGGGCGGCGCGGGCGGCGAGGGTGTCCCCGCCGATCGACCAGCTGTCGGTGGCGATCTCCTGCACGGTCACCCACACGCTCTCCGGCTTGCTGCCGGTGGCGCCGACGTAGGCGTCGGTCAGGGCGCGCACCAGCTCGCTCTTCTGCTCGGCGGTCTTGCCGGGGGTCTGCTGCACGTGGATCAGGGGCATGACGTGCTCCGGTACTCGTTCTGGACTGCGGACGGGACGGCGTACGCCCCGGCGCCGTGGGCCGGGGAGTCGCGGTGTCCCAAGTCCAGCACCGGGCGCGGGGCCGTCCAAGACGCAGTCCGCTCTCGCCACGATCACGAATCGTGATGAGTTGGCCGGGGCCGACACCCGCCTCCCCGGGGACCGGCCGCGCTTCGGGCCGGCCGCGCCTCGGTCCGGCCGCTCGTCGGACCGGCCGCTCGTCGGACCGGCCGCTCGTCGGACCGGCCGTCCTCAGGCCCGCTGCAGTTCCTCGGCGGCGCGCCAGGCGTGGTCGGCGAAGCGGGCGGCCTGGGGGTGGGCGCCGTGCGAGGGATAGGTGAGGTAGGCGGGCACGGCGGGTGCGCCGGTCAGCGGCATGATCCGCACGGAGGGGTGGGTGTAGCGGCGGGCGGCGGAGACCGGTGCGGTGCCCACACCGAGGCCCACGGCGACCTGCTCCAGCCATTCGTCGAAGTTGCGGCACTCGGAACCGACCACGGGCCGGCTGCCGGCGGGCCACATCTCGGGGAAGGTGGTCCCGCTGACGGTGTTGACGATCAGCGGCAGCCCGGCCAGCTCCGCCCAGTCGAGTTCGCTGCGCTCGGCCAGCTTCCAGCCGGCGGGGACGGCCGCGCTGCGCGACTCCTCGTAGAGCAGGACTCCGCGCAGCCCCTTGGGCGGCGTGCTGCGCAGCAGGGCCACGTCCGCCCGGCCGGTGTCGAGTCCGGCCTGGGGGGTGTCGCAGCGGATGAACTCGACCCCGGTGCCGGTCGTCTCCGTGAACCGGGCGGCGAGCCGGGACAGGCCCTCGGGCAGTCCCCAGCTGAACCCGACCCGCAGGGTGTCCCCGTTGCGCAGGTCCGTCAGCGCGGAATCCAGTTGCCGCAGGAGCGGGACGACCGCGTCGCGCAGGGCCTCTCCTTTGCCGGTCAGTTCCGTTCTGCGCGTGGTGCGCTCGAACAGCCGCACGCCCAAAGAGTCCTCAAGTGCCCTGATATTGCGCGTCAGGGTCGGCTGGGCGAGGTGCAACCGGTGCGCGGCCGCCGTGAACCCGCCTTCCTCGGCAACGGCCAGGAAGCAGCGGAGGTGGCGCAGTTCGACATTCATTCGCTGAGCGTATAGGTGGTTCGGTAACGTCATTTCTCCCTCACCTTGCGCGGCGCCTAGTCTTCGTGGTGCCGCCGGGCGGACCGTGCGTTCGACGGCAACGGGGTTACTGTGCCGGGAAATTGACGCGCACCGTCAATCGGCGTGGCGCAAAGATCGGCCAAAGGCCGAGCAAAGACGCCGCGTCCGGACCGTCCGGTGGACGCGACACCCGCCGCCCCGCGATTGTCATTCCCTCGACTTTTCCTGACGCCCTGCCGGCGCATTGCCGGGCACCGGACCGCGTCGTCTTCACCACAACGGCGCGATGTCCGCCCGCCCTGCCGGAATGCCCGCTCCGCAACCGCGAACACTCAGAAGGATTGTGCCGTGCCGGTCATCACCATGCGCAACGGTCCCTTGGAACACGTCGTCATCGACGGCGATCCCGACCTCTCCCCCCTCGTCTTCCTGCACGGCGGACTCGGCTGTCTCGCCGCCTGGGGACGCTTCCCCGCCCGGCTCGCCGCGGCCACCGGGCGCCGCGCCCTGGTCTACTCCCGGCACGGCCACGGCGGCAGCGGTCCCGACCCGCTCCCCCGCACCGTCCGCTACATGCAGGAGCACGCCCACGGGGTGCTGCCCGACCTGCTCGACGTGCTGGACATGCGCCGCCCCGTCCTGGTCGGCCACAGCGACGGCGCCTCCATGGCACTGCTGCACGCCTCGGCGCACCCGGTCGAAGCGGTCGTCGCGATGGGCCCGCACCTGTACTTCGAGGAGGAGAACCGCCGGGGCATCGAGAACGCCCGCGCCTCCTACGAGGCGGGTCCGCTCGCCCGGAAGCTGGCCATGGTGCACGACGACCCCCGAGGAGTGTTCGACCGCTGGAGCGGTGTCTGGCTCTCGCCCGCCTTCCGCGACTGGTCCATCGAGGACGAACTGCACGTCACCGCACCGGTACTGGCGATCCAGGGCGACGAGGACGAGTACGGCACGATGGCCCAGGTCGACGCGGCGGAACGCGCGGTGGACGGCCCGTTCGAGCGTCTGGTCCCCGAGGGCTGCGACCACTACCCCCACCTGGTGCGGCCCGACCTCGTCGTCGACGCCGTCCGCGGATTCCTCGCCAGTCCCCGCACGGCCGGGACGCGGACCGCGGGAGCCGGCCGGTGACCGCCACCCCCCGCCTCGACGCCCTGCTGGCCCGTTCCGCGCGGACCCACCCCGGGCGCACCGCCCTGGAGGGAGCCGGCGAGAGCTGGACGTACGCCCGGCTGGAGCGGGCCGTCGACGCGCTGGCCGCCCGGCTGTCGGCCGAGGGCGTCGCCCCGGGCGACCGGATCGGCGTCTACGCACCCAAGTCCCCCGCCACCGTCGTCGCCCTGTACGCGGTGCTGCGGGCCGGCGCGGTGGCCGCACCGCTCGACACCGCGGACCCGCCGGAGCGCACCGCGCGGATGATCCGCAACGCGGGTCTGTCGGCGCTCCTCACCGTCGACCGCGCCCTGACCGGGGCCCGCCGGGCCGTCGCCCGCACCCTCGGCGGCGGGCCGGGCGCCGAGGAGGCCCTCGACCACGGCCTGCGCCTGCTGCGCTCCCTCGCCCCCGGCGAGCGGCCCGCGCCCCTGCCCGCGCCGGCCGACGAGGGCGGCTACATCCTGTTCACCTCCGGCAGCACCGGCTGGCCCAAGGGCGTCCTCCTCTCGCACGAGAACGTCGCGCACTACGCGCTGTGGGCCGCGCGGGAGTTCGGGCTGACCCCGGACGACCGGATCGGCTCCCAGGCCGCCCTCACCTTCGACCTGACCACCTTCGACCTGTTCAGCGCCGCCGCCGCGGGAGCCTGTACGGTCCTGATGCCGGACGCGCTGCGGGTCTTCCCCCGCGATGTCGTCGCGTGGCTGACCGAACAGCGCGTCACCGCCTTCATGGCCGTACCGTCCCTGTACCACGCGATGCTCCAGCAGGGCGGTCTCGCGGACGGTCCGCCGGCCACCCTGCGGATCGCCGCCTTCGGCGGGGAGGCGTTCGCCCCCGAACTGCTCGAGCGGTACCTGCGGTTGTTCGACGGGGTGCCGTTCTACAACCTGTACGGGCCCACCGAGACCAACGCCTGCACCTACCACCGGGTGCCGGCCGACTGGACGGCCGACCGGGAACTGCCCATCGGCCGGGGCATCGGCGGCGTCCACGTCGACGTGCTCGACGAGGACGGCCGGCCCACCGACGGCGAGGGCGAGATCCACGTCGCCGGCCCCGTCGTCTTCCAGGGTTACCTGCGCGGCGGGGCACCGGAGGACCCCACCGTCACCGCCGTCTTCCGCGACGGAGTCGCCCGCCGCGCCTACCCCACCGGGGACCTCGGCCGGATCCGTCCCGACGGCCGGGTGCTGCTGCGCGGGCGGCGCGACCACCAGGTCAAGCGGCGCGGCCACCGCATCGACCTGATGGACGTGGAGCACGCCGTCCTGGAGCTCCCGCAGGTGGTCACCGCCGCCGTCGTCGCCAAGGACGCCGCGGACGGCTCCCGCACCGGCCAGATCTGGGCGTACGCGCAGACCGACGCCGCCGAGCACGAGGTCCTGGCCGCACTGCGCGGCGTACTGCCCAAGCGGATGCTGCCCGACCGCGTCGTTCCGCTCACCACCCTGCCCACCACCACCAGCGGGAAGGTCGACCGCCGCGCCCTGAGCGGCACGGCCGGCCCCGCACACCCGGAGGACGTCACCGTATGAACAGCGTCGAAGAACTCTGCGACCTGATCGGCAGCCGCATCACCTGGGGACCCGGCGAGGACGCCGGCTCCCTGACCGCCGACACCCCGCTCCTCGAGATGGGCCTGGTCGACTCGCTGGCGATCATGGAGATCGTCGCGGCGCTCGACAAGGAGGCCGGCGTCACCCTGCCCGACACCGAGATCGTCGCCGCCAACTTCCGCAGCCCCAGGGCGCTGTGGGCCGCGATCGGGAACCTCGCCGCCCAGGGGCGCACATGAGCGCGACGGCCACCGCAGCGCTGCGCGGCTGCGCACCGGAGACCGAGGAGGTCGTCGACGCCTACCGTGACCTGGCCGCGCCGCTGGCGGAGCGGACCGGGGACCTGGACTTCACCGCCGGTTGGCGGGCCATGGCCGACCTCGGGGTGCTCCGTCTCGCCCCGCCCGGCGCCACGGCGCCCGGACCCGTCACCCGCTCCCTCGCCGTGATCGAGGGCATCGGACTGGCGGGCGTCGACCCCGGTCTGTGCTACGCGCTGGCGTCGCAGGTCTTCGGGATGCAGTTCCCCCTGCGGGCCACGCTCCCGGCCGATGCCTGGGACGCGGTCGCCGGCGTCCAGGACGGCCGGACACTGCTCTGCCACGCGCTGACCGAACGCGGCGGCGGCAGCGACCCGTTCTCCATGGAGACCCGCGCCGTGCGCGACGGCGACGGCTTCGTGCTCGACGGCGCGAAGACGTTCGTCACCGCGGCCCCCGTGGCCGACCGGGCGATCGTCTTCGCCCGGACCGCTCCGGGGCGCTCACCGTTCGCCCTGTCCGCGTTCCTCCTCCCCCTCGACCTCCCGGGGGTCCGGCGCGGCGAGAGCTTCGCCAAGACGGCGCTGCCCACCGTGCCGATGGGGGAGCTGATCTTCGAGGGCGCCCGGCTCCCCGCGGACGCGCTGCTCGGCGAGGAGGGCTCCGGACTCGCGGTGATGGCGTCGACCACCGCCTGGGAGCGGTCCGTCATCCTCGGCTACGCCCTCGGCCCGATGCACCGTCTGCTGGCGCGCACCGTGGAGTGGGCCGCCGGACGCGAGCACTTCGGCCGGCGCATGGGCGCGAGTCACCAGGTCGCCGCGCGCGTCAGCGACATGGCGCTGGCCCTGCACCGCTCGCGCGTGCAGCTGTACGCGATGGCCGCCCGGCTCGACGCCGACACACCCGCCCGGCAGTTGGCCGCCGAGGCCGCCCTCACCAAGATCTCCGTCTCCGAGGACTACGTGCGGATGACCGAGCACGCCACCGCGCTGTCCGGCGTGCGCGCCTTCCTGCCCGGCTTCGACCTCGCGGCGGACCTGGCGAGTCCCATGGCGGCCCTGACCTACGCCGGCCCGAACGACCTGCTGCGGGTCGCCGTGGCCCGTCAGCTCGGCCTGCCCGTCGAGAACTGACCGGTCGCCTCCCGACCGGCCGTGAAGCCACCGGTCACCCGACCGGCCCGCCGAACCGGCCGCCCGAGACCCGGCCGACCGAGACCCGGCCACCGAACGGGCCGACCGAGACCCGGCCGACCGAAACGCGGTCGATCGACCCGGCCGACCGGCCGGACCGGCCGGCCGAGACCCGGCCGGCCGACGCCCCACAGCCGACAACCCACCGGCCGAGAACCGACCCCAAGGACATCGATGACGCTGCCGACCCACTTCGACGACCTCCTCAAACTCGCCGCGGACACCGGCTCCGCGATCGCCCCGCTCGCCGCCGGCACCGACGCCGCGGACGACGACGGCCACGAGGCCTACCGCGTGCTGCGCGAGTCGGGGCTGCTCGCCCTGCTCGTCCCCCGGGAAGCCGGCGGCGCCGGACTCGGCTTCGGCGACTACTGGCGGGTGCTGGCCGAACTGGGCGCGCACCACGGCGCCGCGGCCCTCGGCTTCAACATGCACCACGTCGTCGTCGGCGCACTCGCCGAAGCCGCCGGGACCCGGCTGTCCCCGGCCGCCGACGCCTTCCGCACCTGGATGCTGGGCGAGGTGGTGCACGGTCGCAAGATGTTCGCCTCCGCCACCTCCGAGGCC
This sequence comes from Streptomyces sp. BK208, assembly GCF_004364245.1. Taxonomy (GTDB): domain Bacteria; phylum Actinomycetota; class Actinomycetes; order Streptomycetales; family Streptomycetaceae; genus Streptomyces. The sequence continues at coordinate 218,408 of NZ_SOAV01000003.1, forward strand.
GGCCGCGGGGCGAAGCTGCGCGGCATGCACACCCGCTACCGCCGCTCCGACGACGGCACGCACTACGTCCTGAACGGCAGGAAGGACTTCGTGTCCCTGGCCGGCGCCGCCGACTACTACGTGGTGGCCGCCGCGGACGGCGACGCCGAGGAGAGCGGCGAGGTCTCCCACTTCGTCGTCGCCGCCGACGACCCGGGCGTCGGCTTCGGCTCCGTGCGGCACCTGTCGGCGATGTACGGCACCAGCACCGCCCCGATGACGCTGGACGAGGTCGTGGTGCCCCGCTCCCGTCTCTACCTCGGCGTCGAGGGCATGTCCCTGTTCAAGGTGGTGCGCGAACCCCACTGGATGTTCGCCGGCTACACCGGTGCCTACCTGGGCATGGTGGAGGCCCTCTTCCGGCACACGGTGGATCACGTCACCGCCGTGCCCGGCCGCGCCGACTCGCCCGTCGTGCAGCAGGAACTGGGCCGGATGTCCGCCCGTCTGCGGGCCGCCCGCGCCCTGGTCCACGAGGCCGGCGACCTGGTCACCGCGGAACGCGGCAGCCTGGAGGCCAACGCCATGGTGCACGCCGCGAAGTACGTCGTGGGCGAGACCGGCCCGAGCCTGGCCCAGGACGCCCTGCGGCTGTGCGGCTCGGCCGCGGTCAGCCGCGGCCACGCGCTGGAACGGCTCGTCCGGGAGGTCCAGTTCTCCCACGTGATGCCGGCCAAGCCGCACGAGTGCCTGGAGTACCTGGGCAAGGCCGCGACCGGGGTCAACCTCTACGACGCCCGGGCCTTCTCGTGGTGACCCCCGCGAGCGCCACGGCCCCGGTGCCCTCCGTCCCGCTCGCCGCGGACGAACACGCGGTACCGCACGACGCCTTCCGGGCCCTGATGGGCTCGCACCCCGGCGGTGTCGCCGTCGTCACCACCGCCGACGCGCGGGGCACGCCGTACGGCTTCACCTGCACCGCGCTGTGCTCGGTCTCCCTCGATCCGCCGCAGCTGCTGGTGTGCGCGTCGGCGGGCGGAAACACCCTGCCGGTGCTCGCGGCCCGCGGGGCCTTCACCGTCAACCTGCTGCACGGCACCGGTCGGCGCGCCGCCCAGGCGTTCGCCGGTCCGGCCGCCGAGCGGTTCACCACCGTCCCCTGGCGGGCCGGGCACCACACCGGACTGCCGGTCCTGCCGCAGGACGCCCACGCCACCGCCGAGTGCCGCGTCACCCGGATGGTCCCGGCCGGTGACCACACCATCGTGATCGGCGAGGTCCTGCACACCGAGACGCACGTCCCCGCCGCCGAGGCGGCACCCCTGCTGTACGGCATGCGCCGCTACGCGACCTGGCCGGTGTGACCCGGCATCGACCGGCCGTCCCCGTCCGTCCCACTCCCCCGCCACGTGAAGGAGCCAGCATGTTCCGCACCCTGATGAAGTCGAAGATCCACCGCGCCACCGTCACCCAGGCCGACCTGCACTACGTCGGCTCGGTCACCGTCGACTCCGACCTCATGCACGCCGCCGGTCTGCTCCCCGGCGAGAAGGTCGACATCGTCGACATCGACAACGGCGCCCGGCTGTCCACGTACGTCATCGCGGGCCCGGCCGGCTCCGGCGTCCTCGGCATCAACGGAGCCGCGGCCCGGCTGATAAGCCCCGGTGACCTCGTCATCCTCATCGCCTACGCCGCCATGACGGACGAAGAGGCCGCCTCCTTCGTTCCCGACGTCGTGTTCGTCGACGAGCACAACGCCATCGCCGCCCTGGGCTCGGACCCCGCCGAGGTGCCCGCGGGCTCGGGCCTCAAGCGCGGCGACCTGGTCGCCGAGGTGTCATGACGGTCGCCGTGGTCAGCGGCGGCACCCGCGGCATCGGGCGGGCGCTGAGTCTCCGGCTCGCCGCTCTCGGCCACCGGGTGGTCGCCCTCTACCGCAGTGACGGGGCCGCCGCGCGGCAGACCGAGAGGGCCGGTGACGGCCGGGTCGAGACGCTGCGCTGCGACCTCGCCCGCCCGGAGGAGATCCGGACCGTCTGCGCGTCGCTCACCGAGCGCCTCGGGGCGCCCTCCGTGCTCGTCAACAACGCCGGTGTCAACCGCGACCGGCCGTTCCTGTCGATGACGGCGCGGGACTGGGACACGGTCCTGGCCACCAACCTCTCCGGCCCCTTCCACCTGACCCGCGCGCTGGCCCCCGCGATGGTGGAGGCGGGCGGGGGCAACGTCGTCAACGTCGCCTCCACCACGGCGATCAGGCCCCGCACCGACGGTGCCAACTACTGCGCGAGCAAGGCGGGCCTGCTCCAGCTCACCAAGTGCCTGGCCCTCGAACTCGCCCCCCGCGTCCGGGTCAACGCCCTGCTGCCCGGGTTCACCGACACCGAGGAGGTGACCGAGCGCTACCGCCTGGACGACCCGGCGCGGCTCGGCGCCGTCCTGGACACCGTCCCGCGCGGCCGGCTCGGCACGGCCGAGGACATGGCCGACGCCCTCGAGTTCCTGGTGAGCGCGCGCAGCGGCTACGTCACCGGCCAGCAACTCGTCGTCGACGGCGGCCACTTCATGGGATGACCGCCCCCGTCTTCCCCACTTTCCTCGCCCCCACCGAATCCATCAGGAGAAGAAGCGCATGCGACTGACCCAGCAACAGGCCGCCGAGTACCACGAGCGCGGCTTCCTCATGCTCGAATCCCTCCTCGACGCGCAGGAGGTGGAGTCCCTGCGCGCCGCCTTCGAACGCGACGCGAAGGTTCCCGGCCCGCAGGTGGTGACCGAGGACGGCGGCACGGAGGTCCGCGCCGTCTACTCCTCGCACCAACGGCAGCCGGAGTACGCCGGGCTGGTCCGCGATCCGCGCATCCTGGCACCGGTGCGGCAGCTGCTCTGCGACGACGTCTACGTCTACCAGTTCAAGATCAACGCCAAGCCGGCCTTCGGCGGCGACAGGTGGGCCTGGCACCAGGACTTCCTCGCCTGGCGCATCGCCGACGGCCTGCCCGCGCCGCGCCAGGTCAACATCGGCGTCTTCCTGGACGACGTCACCGAGTTCAACGGCCCGGTCATCTTCCTGCCCGGCTCGCACCGGCGCGGGCTCGTCCACCGGGGCCGGTCGGCGTCCGCCCGGTCCGAGCAGCACCTCGACCCGGACGACATCTCGCTGTCGCCGGCACAGCTCGCGGAGCACGTCGACCGCCACGGCATGACCAGCCCCAAGGGCCCGGCCGGTTCCGTCGTGCTGTTCTCCCCTGAGATCGTGCACGGCTCGTCCCCCAACATGTCGCCGTTCGCCCGCCGCCTGCTGATCGCCACCTACAACGACACCGAGAACCTTCCGCGGCCCGCGGGCGAGCCCCGCCCGGACTACGTGGTGTGCCGCGACACGGCACCGCTGCGCCCGCTGGCCCTGCCGTTCTCGCAGGCGCCGGTCGCGGTGGCCTCGTGACCGGCCGCACCGCGACCGGCGCCGCCACCGGACGCGCCGTCGTCCTGGAGGAGTTCGGCAAGCCGCTGTCGCTGCGGAGGTTCCCGCTGCCCGGACCGCCGGCCGGCGGCATGGTCGTGGCCTGCGGCTACGGCGGTGTCTGCGGGACCGACCTGCACCTGTGCCAGGGCCACCTGGACATCCCGGTCCCCCTCGTCCTGGGCCACGAGGGGCTGGGCGTCGTACGGGAACTGGGCCCCGGCGCCCAACTGGACGCCGCCGGGACGCCGCTGGCGGCCGGTGACACGGTGATGTGGGCCTCCTCCATCTCCTGCGGAGTCTGCCCGCCCTGCCGGCTGCACCGTGAACCGACCCTGTGCGAGCGGCGCCGCACCTACGGCGTCAACCGGGCCCTCACCGACGGTCCCGAACTGTCCGGGGCGTGGGCCGACCACATCGTGCTCCAGCCCGGCACCACCGTGATCAAGGTCCCCGAGGGCACCGACCCGCTCGCCGCCATGTCCCTGGCCTGCGCCGGGCCCACCGTGGCGCACGCGCTGTACGAGCGGCGGCCGGTGCGGCTCGGCGAGACGGTCGTGGTGCAGGGCAGCGGTCCGGTCGGACTGGCCGCTGCCGCCTTCGCGCACCTGGCCGGGGCCGCGAAGGTGGTGATCGTCGGCGGTCCGGCCGGCCGGCTGGAGCGGGCCGCCGAGGCGGGCATCGGCGACGTCCACCTGGACATCGCCGGCGCCGCCGACCCCGCGGCGGTCCTGCGGGAGGCGCGGTCCGCGGTCGGCGGGGACGGCGCCGACCTCGTGATCGAGTGCGCGGGAGTCCCGGCCGCCGTCGGTCAGGGCCTGGCCCTGGCCCGCCGGGGCGGCAGCTACCTCGTCATCGGCCAGTACACCGACGCCGGGGACACCGCGGTCAACCCGCACCAGATCGTCCACCGGCAACTCGACGTGGTGGGTTCCTGGGCCTTCACCGGCGCCCATCTCGTCGAGTACGTACGTCTGCTGCCCGCTCTCACCGGCCGGTTCGACCTGGCGGGTCTGGTGACGCCGTTCCCGCTGGAACGGCATTCCGAAGCGCTGGACGCGGTCGCCGACGGATCGGTGATCAAGGCCGTGCTCACGTCCTGACCCCGCCGCACCCGGTGAACCCGACGGCCCGGCGACCGCCTCCGCGCGGCCCGGGCCGTCACCGCTGCCCGGCGAGCAGCCCCAGTCCCTCAGCCGTCGCCCGGTCGTCGGGCAGGTAGGCGAGCAGGTGGTGGCCGGGCTCGTCCACGGCGGCGAGTTTGACGTACCGCAGGCGGAGGTCACCGGCCTCGGGGTGCCGGAAATGGCGGACGGCGGGGTGGAACGCCGCCGTCTCCCGGCGGCCGTACCAGCGGGCGGCGTCCGGATCGTGCAGCAGTTCCTCGGTGATCTCGGCGTACCGGCCGTCCTGGGGATGCCGGGCCGCCTTCGCCCGGAACTGCCCGAGCAGACTGCGCGCCTCGGACTCCCAACTGGCCAGCAGGGTGCGGGAGGGCGGCCAGCGGAACACCAGCCACAGCAGGTTGCGCTGCTTGGGCGCCAGCCGCGCCAGGTCGGTCAGCAGCCCCGAGTAGCCCGCGTTCCAGGCCAGCAGGTCCCAGTGAGGGTCGAGCACCGCGGCCGGGTTCGGTGCCAGCGACTCCACCAGCGACAGCAGGTTCCGCGACACCCAGCGCGGCGGCCGCCCGGCCGGCGCGGCCGGCTCGACGAAGGACAGCACGTGCGCGGTTTCGTCCGCGGTCAGCCGCAGGGCCCGCGCCAATGAACGCAGCACCTGTTCCGACGTGCGGACCCGGCCCTGTTCCAGCCAGGCGTACCAGGACGCGCTGACCCCGGCCAGCTCGGCGACCTCCTCGCGGCGCAGCCCCGGCGTGCGCCGCCGCGGTGAGCCGGGCAGTCCCACGTCGGCCGGCCGGAGCCGCTCCCGGCGGGAGCGCAGGAACGCTCCCAGCTCGCGCCGCGGGTCGCTGGTCCCCCCGCCGTCCACGTCCTCGCTCCTCTCGCGCCACCGGCCCGCGACGGCGCGACGCATCGCATCGCATCGCACCTCAGGCTGTGAGCAAGGGTAATCGGCTGCGGGTCCGGGGCGGCCGGCCGCGGTGATGAGCTGGTCACGCCGGTCGGACAGGCCGGTGACCACCGTTCGAGGAGCACGCCATGGACCCGGCCGACCCGTCCCCCACCACGTCCGCACCGCCTCCGGCGGCCCACCGCGCCGACGACCCGGCCGGCCCGGCCGCCGTGCCGCTGCCCCCTGCGGCGCTGCGGCTGCTGCGCACGGCGGGGTTCGTCAGCAACTTCGACCGGTTCTGCATCACTCCGATGCTGCTGGTCATCGGCGGCGCGCTCGGTGTCCCGCTGACCACGGTCATGCTCGCCGCCAGCGGCTACTTCCTCGCCTACGGCCTGATGCAGCCGGTCTGGGGACTGGCGAGCGACCGGCTGGGCCGGGTGCGGGTCATGCGGATCTCCCTGGCCGGTGCGGCCGTCGCCGCGCTCGCCTCGGTGCTCGCGCCCGGCGCGACGGTGCTGATCGTGGCGCGTGTCGTGGCCGGCGCGTGCTTCGCCGCGTCCATCGCCGCGTCCATCACCTACGTCGGCGACACGGTGCCCGCCGCGGTCCGTCAGCGTCCGCTCAGCGAGCTGATGACCGCCTTCGCACTGGGCACCGCCGTCGCCACCGTCGTCGCCGGGGTGCTGGCGCACTACGCGAGCTGGCGCGTGGTCTTCGCCCTGCCGGGCCTGATCGCCGCCTACCTGGTGGTCGCCCTGCGCCGGCTGCCGGAGCCGCCGCGCGCGACGCCCGGCGCGTTGTTCGCGCCCTTCGGGATCGTCCTGCGGTCCCGCTGGCAGTGGTACGTCATGGCCGTCGCCGCGTTCGAGGGCGCCGTGCTGCTGGGCTTCCTCACCTACCTCGCGCCGGCGCTGGAGGCCCAGGGTGCCTCGGCCGCCCTGGCCGGCGCGGTGACGGCGCTGTACGGCGTGGGTTCGATGGGTGCGGCGCAGCTGGTCAAGCGGCTGGTCGGACGGTGGACGCCGGTCCGGCTGATCGTGACCGGCGGGGTCCAGATCACGGTGGCCTTCGGCTGTGCCGCGGCCGACCGGTCGGTGCCCGCGCTGGTGGCGTGCGCCCTGCTGCTCGGCGGCGGCTGGTCGTTCATGCACTCCACGATCCAGTCCTGGGCCACCGCCTTGTCCCCGGCGGCCCGTGCGACCGGGGTCGCGATGTTCGGGGTGGCCCTCTACGTCGGCAGCGCCGTCGCCAGCGCCGTCGCCGCCGGCCCCGCCGAACGTCACGCCTACCACGGCCTGTTCCTCACCGCCGCGGTCCTCACCGTCCCGCTGACGGTGGCCGCCGCCGTGGGGCGCGCCCGCTACCGGGGTTAGGACTCCCCCCCCCCCCGGGGTGAGGACTGCCCGCTACCTGGGCGCGGACCGCCTGCCCCTCCCCGTCGGCCGGGGAGGCGCCGGGCCCGGGGCGGACGGTGCGCCGTGTGCCAGGATGGTGCTGAACAGGCGTTCGGTGGCGGCGGGTTCGGCGGGGGCGGCATGGCACACGGGGAGCGGACGGGACGCCGGACGGCGCCCGGGGCGGTGATCGCCGTCGCGGTGGTCATGGCCCTGGCCCTCGCCGCGCTCGCGCTGCGGCCCGCCGAGGGGCTGCTGCACTCCGGCAGAGGTCCGCTCGGCCGCTCGGGCTTCTTGGCGATCGGGGCGTCCCTCGCCTGGACGTTCGGCGTCTGGACGGCCGTGGAGAACGTGCGCCACCGCTTCGGCGCCGACCGCACGCCGCCGTCACCGGTCGAGGAGCGGCTGCGGGAGGCCGCCGGGCCCCTGCTGCTCGCCGCGGTGGGCCTCGTCGGTGTCCTGGCCCTGGTGCTGCACCGGTTCTCCACCGGCGACGACACATCGGGGCCTCCCCCGCCGGGCGCGGCGGACCCGATGCCGACGCCCACCGCCGCCGGCACTCCCCCGCCCCGGCTGCGGCACGGTGCGCCGGAGCCTTCCTCCCTGCCGCTCCACCTCGTCCTCGCTCTGGCGGCCGCGGTCGCCGCCGCGTTCGTGGTGGTGGCCGTCGTGCGGCGGTTGCGACGGTTCGGGTTGAGGGTGCCGCAGCGGCCCGGCCCCGCGGGCACCGCACCGCCGGACGAGGACGCGCGGCTGCTCCTGTCCGCCGTGGACTCGGGCCGCCGCGCCCTGGCGGACGGCGGTGAGGACGCCCGGGAGGCCGTCATCGCCTGTTACGCCGCCATGGAGGACGCCCTCGCGGTGTCCGGTGTGCCGCGGCGCGCCTCCGACAGCCCCGCCGACCTGCTCTCGCGGGCCGTCGGCGCGGGCTTCGCGCCGGGACCGGCCCCCGCGCGCCTCACCGCACTCTTCCGCGAGGCCCGTTACTCCTCGCACCCGATGGACGGTTCGCACCGGGCGGCCGCGGCCGCGGCGCTGGAGGCGCTCGCGGCCCTCCTCGGGGAGCCCGCCGGGAACGGGGAAAGGGCCTCGCGTCCGGATCCGGAGGCCGGGCGATGAACCGTTCCGCGACGAGGGCTTCGCAGGAGAACGCGTTCACGCTGCGCCGGCTCGGACTGCTCGGCGGTGCGGTCGCCGGCTCGGGCACCCTGCTCGTCCTGCTGCTCGACGGTGCCGAGGCCGCCGGTGCCGTCACGGCCGTGCTCGCCGCCGTCGGCCTGTCCGCCGCCCGGTACGTCGCCGGGGCGGGCGCCCTGGACCCCGCCTACCGGGACGAGGTGCGGCTGCTGCGGACCCGGGCCCCGGGCATGGGCGAGTGGCGACGGAACGTGGCCGCCTCCACCGGTCCCGACGGCGCCCTCCACTACCGTGCGGTGCTCCGGACCGAGCTGCGCCACCTGTACGCCGCCGTGCTCGCCGAGCACCACCACGTCTCCCTGGAGCACCAGCCGGAACGGGCCGCCGAGTTGATCGGTCCCCAGCTGTGGCCGTGGCTCGGCCCCGTGCCACCGGACGCCGGACCCGACGGCGGGATACCCGTCGACGTGCTGCGCCGCCTCGTCGACCGGCTCGAAGCACTCGGCGCGCCCCGCACGCCCAGCCCCCGTACCGGTAAGGACCGATCGACGTGACACCCACCTCAACGCCCCGCACCGCCGAGCAGGTCGGCGAACAGGCCGGTGCCGTACTGCGCGAGATCGGCCGTGCCGTCGTCGGCAAGCCGGACGCCCTCGAACTCGTGATGCTGGGCGTGCTGGCCGGCGGCCACGTCCTCGTCGAGGACCTGCCCGGACTCGGCAAGACGCTCCTGGCACGGTCGTTCGCCACCACCCTCGGGCTGGACTTCCGCCGTATCCAGTTCACGCCCGACCTGCTGCCCTCCGACGTCACCGGCACGCCCCTGTACGACCAGCGCACCGGCGAGATGGTGTTCCACCCAGGCCCGGTCTTCACGCACCTGCTGCTCGCCGACGAGATCAACCGGACGCCGCCCAAGACCCAGGCCGCGCTGCTGGAGGCGATGGCCGAGTCGCAGGTGACCGTGGACGGCGAGACGAGGCCGCTGGCCGATCCGTTCCTGGTGATCGCGACGGCCAACCCGGTGGAGTACGAGGGTACGTACTCGCTGCCCGAGGCCCAGCTCGACCGGTTCCGGCTGCGGGTGCGGATGGGGTACCTGACCGCGGCGCAGGAGCTGGCGATGCTGCGGGCCCGCGTCGACCGGGCGGCGCCCGAGGCGGTGCTCGAACGGCTCGCCGGACCGGAGGACGTCGTGGCGTGGCGGGCCGTCGTGGAGGGGGTGGAGATCGACGACGACCTGCTGGAGTACGCCGTCGCACTCGTCGGCGCGACCCGCGAGCACCCCCAGATCAGCATCGGCGCGTCACCGCGCGGCGGGCTCGCCCTGGTCCAGTTGGCCCGCGCCCGTGCCGTGCTGGACGGCCGCGACTACGTCGTCCCGGAGGACGTCAAGGGCCTTGCGGTGCCCGCCCTGGCCCACCGGGTGTCGCTGCGGCCGGAGTTGTGGGTGCGCGAGATGTCCACCGACGACGTGCTGCGCGAGATCGTCGGCAGCGTCGGCACGCCCACCACGCGGCGTACGGCCGCGGTGCCGTCGTGACCCCGCCCGCACCGGCGCCGGACCCGGCGCCCGGGCCCGTGCCGAGCGCGGCGGTGGCCCGCGCCCTGGAGGGGCGCACCTCCCCGACGCAGCCACCGCCCCCGCCGCCCGGCGGCCCGCGTCCGGGTGAGCGCACGCTGCGCCTGCTGACCGTCGCCGTCGTGGCGCTGGCCGCCGCGCTGCTCACCGGCCGGGCGTGGCTGCTGGCGCTCGCCGCGGCGCCGCTGGTACTGCTCGCGCTGGCGCTGCCCCGCGCCCACGCGCGCCGCGTCGAGACCTCCGCGACGGTCGAGCCGAGGCGCTGCTTCGAGGGTGACAGGGTCACCGTCCGCGTCGAGGTGGCCCACGACGGCGACGGGGTGCGCCTGGACCCCGGGGTCACGCTCGGCCCGGGGCTGCGCCTGGACGAGGTCGTCGTCGGCCGGTCCACGGTGACGCTGCACCACACGGCGCTGCGCTGGGGCCGCTGGTCGCTCGGCCCGGTGGATCTCGACGTGTACGACCGCGGCGGCACCGTCCGCCGCACCGTGCGCGTGGAGGCGGCGGAGGTGTCCGTGTTCCCGCGCGCCGCGCAGGCCCGGTTCACGCCCGTCCCGGTACGGCTGCCGCAACGGCTCGGCGAGCACGCCGCGCCGCAGTCCGGGGAGGGCGTCGAGGTGGTCGGGGTGGGACCGTGGGTGCCCGGTGAGCGGCAGCGGCGCATCCACTGGCCGTCGACGACCCGGCGCGGGTCCGTGCAGCTGCACCGGTTCGCCGCCGAGCGCGCGGCCGACACGGTGATGCTGCTCGACGCCTTCGGGGACGTGGCCGATCCGGTGACCGGGGCGTCCTCCCTGGACGAGACGGTGCGCGCAGCCACCGGGCTCGCCCGTGCCTACCTGCGCACCCATGACCGGGTGGGGGTCGTCTCGACCGGCGGCACCACCCGCTGGCTGGTGCCGGGCACCGGGGACGCGGCGTTCTACCGCATCGTCGAGAGCGTCCTCGACGTCCGCAAGGACCGCGCCTTCGGCCGGGGCGGGCTGGAGCGGGTCCCGCCGCCCGCGCTCCCGGAGGGTGCCCTGGTGTACGTGTTCACCCCGCTCAGCGACGCACGGATCCTGGCGGTGCTGCGGGACCTCCAGACGCGGGGGCGCCGCCCGGTCGTCGTGGAGATACCGAGCGGGGACCCGGTGGTGGAAGACGGCGACGAGGCCGGGGAACTGGGGCTGCGCCTGTGGCACGCGGAGCGCGACGCGATGCGGTTCGCCCTGCGGGACAGCGGGGTGCCGGTCCTGCGGCACACCGAGGGCGAGTCACTGGACCTGGCGCTGGCGCCGATGGCGGCGGGGCGGGTCGGCGGGCGGGGGAGGGCGGGGGAGGGCGGGGTGACGGCGCCGGACACGCGGGTCGGCCTGCGGGAGTATCTCGGCTACTGGATCGGCACCGTGCCGGTGCGGGTCCTGGGGGTGGCGGCCGTCGTCGTGGCGTGGCGGCCGTGGACGACGGTGGACACCGCCGGGCGGGCGGTGCCCTTCGTCTGCGCGGTCGCCTTCGCGGTGTGGGCGGCGCCCGCACCGGACCGGCGGCCGTCGGTGGGGGCCTTCTGGTCCGACCGGTTGCTGCGCCACCGGACGACGCTGCTGGCGTCGGGCGTCGTGGTGATCGCCGCGTTCGGGGAACGGGCCCGGTGGGAGGGTGCCTGTGCGGTCGGGCTGCTGGTCGCCTACCTGGTGACCAGTGAGACGTGGCCGTGGCGGTGGGGACGCGGGCCCGCCCGAGTGTGGGGCGAGGCGGTCGCGGCCTGCGCGGGTGCGGGTGTGGTGGCGGCCGCGGCGGCGGTACCGGTGACCGGGACCGGCTCGGGCCTGGACCGGGTGATCGCCGCCGGGACGGTGGTGGGGCTCGCGGTGGCCGGCGCCGCGGTGCTGCGCGCCCGCTGGCGGGGCGATGCCCCGGAGGCCGGTGCCCCGGGGGACTGAAGGCGACGGATCACTCGCCATCTCGCCATCTCGCCATCTCGTCATACGGGAACCGGGTGCTGCCGGGCCTGCGGCACACGGAGACGACCACCTGGGCGGTCTTCCGCAACCGGAGCCGGGCTGCTGCGTCGCGTTCGCCCACGCACCGAACCGCCGTCCGCGGCCCCGCGGGGGCACGTCACCGTCGCACCAGCCGCCTGGGCCGCGTTCCCCGGGGCGTTTCCCGCGCGGTGACGTCGGCCTTCCACAGGTCGTACTCGGCGTCGAGCGGGCCGTGGGCCGTGCGTGGGGCACCGTCGCCGAAGACCCGCACGGGATGCGTGGCGTCCCAGCACGCCCAGCCGGGGTTCCCGGACTCCGCGAAGCGCACCCACGCCCCGTGCATCGCGTCGGCCAGCTCCTGCGGCGCCCCCTCGCCCGCGAGCTTTCGCGCGTCGGCATGGTCGCCGGAGTCGAAGACGAAGCCCAGCTCCAGGGCGTGGCAGGCACCGAGGCCGGGCAGGCGGGACGGCCAGGCGAACTCGTACACGTACGACGAACCGGTCCGCGCGTCGGCCAGGCGGTGCATCGGGATGCGCAGCAGGTGGTCGGTGACCAGCTGGCCCACGGTCTCCGCGGCGCCCGCGCCGGGACGCAGCGCGCGGTAGCCGCGCACCACCTCGTTGCCGCAGTGGCAGCGGGCGCGGGCACCCGCGAGGGCCACCGCGCCGAGCCGGTCGACGCGTTCGAGCAGGCCGCCGGGGACGAGCCAGAGCCGGTACTCGTCGCGGGTCCAGCCCATCATGAGGTCGACGTCCGGTGCCGCGTCGCCCGCGACGAGCGCCTCCAGCGGATCACGCGGCAGCACGTCGCCGTCGACGACGAGGCCGAAGCCGGGACCGCCGAGCACGGGGCTGCTGAAGCGCCCCACCTCGGCCTGGGCCCGCAGCAGCTGGTCGCGGTCGGCGGCGGCGAAGGCCTCGGCGGTGGCGGGGATCTTCAGCCGGGAGGCCATCCGGCGGACCATGCGCCGCACCTTGTCGCGGTCGGATGCCTCCGGTGCGCCGCTCTGCAGCACGGCCCGCCGGAACAGGCCCCGGGCCCGCGGTGCGGCGAGCAGCGCGCCGGTGCTGATGGCGCCCGCGGACTGGCCGGCGACGGTGACGCGGTCAGGGTCCCCGCCGAAGGCGGCGATGGAGTCCCGCACCCACTGGAGAGCGGCGATCTGGTCGCGCAGTCCGGCGTTGGCGGGGGCGTCGGGGAACAGGCCGTAGCCCTCCACACCCAGTCGGTAGTTGACCGACACGCACACCACGCCGTCCCGGGCGAAGGTGCGGCCGTCGTAGACCGGTACGGCGGAGGAGCCCCTGGTCAGGGCGCCGCCGTGCAGCCAGACCAGCACCGGCAGACGCGCGCCGGGGCCCGGCACGGGGGTCCAGACGTTGAGGTTGAGGCAGTCGTCGCCGGGGATCGCCGGATCGGAGAGGTACCGGGCGAAGGCCTCGGAGTACGGGGGTTTCGGCGCCGTGGGGCCGAAGGAGCCCGCGTCGCGGACGCCGTCCCAGGGCTCGGGCGGCAGGGGCGGGCGGAACCGGCCCGGCCCGAAGGGGGGCGCCGCGTAGGGGATGCCCCGGAACACCGCGGTCCCGTGCTCGTACCTGCCGCGCACCGCCCCGTGCACCGTCCTGACGACGGGGTCCGTCCGGCCTGACCGCATGCGCCCACCAGCCCTTCGCCGTACTCCCGTACCGCTCACGGATCAGCGTCACGCCGGCCGGTTCTATTCCGGGGCGTGCCCCTGCCGTACCGGCGCAAGGACTTGTGTTCCGGGGCGCCCCTGCCGTCCCGGCGGAGGGACAATGGACACCACGCACGCCACGCACGCACTGCGCGATTGAGGAGGCCGTCGTGACGGACGCACCCGTGAGGATCGCCGAGGCCGACGGGCACCGCGCCGTACTGGCCTTCTCCGGAGACCTGGACGCCGCCGCGCTGCGCGTGCTGGAGGAGCTGCTCCTCGACCCGCGGCTGCGGGAGCCGGGCACCTGGACCCTGGACATGAGCGGCCTGGACCACATCGACCTGGCCTGCGCCTACGCGCTGCTGCGGACGGTGACCCGCGCACCGGAGCCGGTCGCCCTCACCGTCCGGGGCGCCCGCCCGGCCGTCCACCGGACGCTGCGGCAGGCGGGACTGGACACGGTGGCCGCCTTCACGGCGTAGCCGGGTCAGCCGCCGACGTCCACGTGGTTGTCGGGTGCCCCGTCCCCGAACGGCGGCAGGTCGCCGCGCTCGACCGGTGTGGAAGGCGCGGGATCGGCGGACGGCGGGGGACCTTCCGCCTCGGCCGCGTCGGGGCGGTGGGCGGCGAGGGCGGCCGCGTGCAGGACGTCGCGGGACACGGCGTCCGTCTCCGCCGACACGCGGACGACGTGGCCCTCTTCCGGGAGGGCGTACTCGTGGCGTCCGGCACCGGTGCGGTACCAGGCGTCGCCGTCGCGTTCGCAGGTGGTGTGCTCGCCGGGCATGTCGCCGACGGGCTGCTGGGGGCAGGTGGCGGCCGTGATCGTGCCCCGGTCGACGGCGAGGCGCAGCTGCGCGCCGCTGCCTGCGGAGACCCAGGTGGCGGAGAAACCGTCGTCACCGAGGACCCCGACGGACTGCTGGGCCAGGGTGAACCCGGGTGCCTCGGTGACGTAGACCAGCTCGGGTGCCACGCCCGACGCGGCGGCGCGGGAGGCGACTTCGCCGGTGTCGGGGGCCGCGGCCGGGGCGCCGGCCGAGGTGGGGCCGGACGGCTGGGAGTCACCCGCCTTCTCGGAGCCGCAGGCGGTGAGCAGCAGCGGGGCCAGCAGCAGCACCGGCAGGACGCGCGCGTGACGGATCATGTGCTCATCCTGCCGCACAGGTGTTCCACGGGTGTGCTCCCGACGGGGTCTAGGGGTGGTGGGCGGCGGCGTCCTTCGTCAGTCTGACGGCCTGGCGCAGGCTGATGCCGGGGGCCGCCTCGCGCAGGGTCTTCACCGCCCGGACGGAGTCGACGGGGCCCTCGTGGCCGGCCGCGGCGAGGCGTTCGTGCACCCAGCGGGCGAGCAGTGCGGCGTCGGGCTCCGCGGCGGCCCGCTCGACCAGGGCGGCGGCCCGCTCGAGTCCGGGCCGTTCCTCGGGCGTCGCCCCGGCGAGCGCCTGACGGATGCCGTGGGCGACGACGTCCGTGTCGCGCAGGACGAGGACGTTGAGTTCCGGTGGGGCGAGTCGTCCGAACATACGGCCATGATCGGCTGGACACCCGTGTTCTTCAACGGACTTGAGCGGGTTCTGAGGCAGGCGGCAGCCGGGTGTCCGTTTTCTTCAAGACCGTGACCACGCACCCTGCCTACGGTGACGCCATGACCGCACGATTCGACGCCATCGGCCTCATCGTCTCCGACATGGCCGCCTCCGTGACCTTCTACCGCCGGCTCGGTTTCGCCTTCCCCGAGGGAAGCGAGGGGCAGCCGCACGCCGAGGCCGGGCTCCCGGGCGGCATCCGGCTGCTCCTGGACACCGAGGAGTCCGTCCGTTCCTTCACCCCCGGCTGGCAGCCCCCCGCAGGCGGCGGCCGGCACTCGCTCGCCCTGCTCTGCGACGGCCCGGCGGAGGTGGACGCCCTCTACGCGGAACTGACCGGCGCGGGCTGCCACGGCGAGCGGGATCCCTGGGACGCGCCCTGGGGCCAGCGGTACGCCGTCGTCGCCGACCCCGACGGCCACGGCGTCGACCTCTTCGCGCCTTCGGCTTGACGGCTGCTCTCGCCGCTCATGGACGCCCCGCCGGACCAGGAGACGGTCGGGGACCGCGGCCGGCCCGGGAACGCGCGCGGTAGTGACAGGTCCCTGCTGCTGATGGACGGCGGGGCGGCACGGTCCGCCCCTAGCCGCTCAGCAGCTCGCCGCAGGTCAGACCCGTCAGGTCGCGTACGTCGCGTGCCAGGTGTGCCTGGTCGGCGAAGCCGGTCAGGGCGGCCGTCTCGGCGAGCGGCGTGCCCTCCCTGGCCAGGGCCAGGGCGCGTTGCAGTCGCCGTACGCGGGCCAGCGTCTTGGGGCCGTAGCCGAAGGCGGCCAGGGAGCGGCGGTGCAGCGCGCGGGCTCCGATGCCGAGGGCGTCGGCGGTGGCGGCGACCGGGCGGCCCGCGTCGAGGGCGGCGACGATCCGGGCCGGCAGCGGGTCGGGCGGCCCCGTCTCGGCGGCGCGGGACAGCGCGGCCTCCTCAAGGCCGGTCGCCGGGTCGGGGGCCGCGTTGACCAGAGCCGTCAGGCGCCGTGCGCGGCCGGCCGGCCAGAGGTCGGTCAGGTCGACGCGCCGGTCGCGCAGCGCGACGGCGGGAACACCGAGCAGCGTGGGCGCGGTGCCGGGGTGGAAGCGGACGCCGGCCCAGCTGCCCGGGGCGCCCTCGGTGACGTGAGCACGGGTGTCGGGGCCCGCGACCAGCAGCCGGCCGTCGTACCAGAGCAGGTCCATGCAGCCGTCGGGCAGCACCCGCCCGGTTCCGGACCCCGTCGGTGTGCTGGTCCACACCACCGCGCCGGCCAGCCGGGCCCGCCGCTCCACGTACACGCGTGCCAGGTTACGCCGGGACGGTTCTCCCGCCCTCCCACGTGCTGACGCCGTCCTCCCGTCCCGCCCGGGTGGTGGTGGCGCCGGCGAGATGGGCCGCATCCCCGGCTTCCGGCCTCCCCCGGAGCGGGTCCCACCCGGGCGACGCCCCCTAGGAGGCCTCGGGCTTGTCGTGCCCGCGCTCGTGGTCGTGGGCGTGGTTCTGGCCGGGCTGCGCGTTCTTCGCGGTGCGCAGGCGGGCGGTGACGTCCTCGGGGGGCAGGAAGCGGGACCAGCGCTCCGGGAACTCGGAGGGCATGTCGGGGTCGCTCTCGCCGCTCGCGGAGGTACGGGCCACGTACTCGGCGACCTGGGCCTGGCGCAGCCGCTCGTTGGCCTCGCGGGCGGCGGCGGTCGCGGCGGCCGGCCACACCCGGTCGATGGCCGCGTTCACCGCGGCGCCGACGAGCACCGCGAACGCGGACACGCCGATCCACAGCAGTACGGCGACGGGCGCGGCGAGGGAGCCGTAGATGGTGGGGCCCTCGACGGTGCTGGTGAGGTAGATGCGCAGCAGGAAGCTGCCCAGCACCCACATGGCGAGGGCGACCAGCGCGCCGGGGACGTCCTCGATCCACGGCGAGCGCACCGGTACGGACACGTGGTACAGCGTGGTCAGGAACGCCACCGACAGGATGATCACGACCGGCCAGTACAGGACCTGGACGACCGTCGTCGACCAGGGCACGACCCGCACCACGGCGTCCGGTCCCGCCACCATCAGCGGCAGTGCGATCGAACCGATCAGCAGCGCCACGATGAAGAGGAGGAAGGCCATCAGCCGGGTCCTGACGATGCCGCGGACGCCGTCGAGGCCGTACATCACGGTGATGGTGTCGATGAAGACGTTCACCGCGCGGGAGCCCGACCAGAGGGCGAACAGGAAACCGATGGAGATGACGTCGGGCCGGCCGCCCTTGGTCACGTCGTCCAGGATCGGCTCGGTGATCTGCTTGACGCCCCGCTCGGAGAGCACCGCGCGGGAGGCGTCCAGGATGTTGCTGCGCAGGCTCTCGGTGGTGTCCGCGCCGATCCAGGAGTCCACGTAGCCGAGCAGTCCGAGGACGCTCAGCAGCAGGGGCGGCACCGAGAGCAGGGTGAAGAACGCGGCCTCGGCGGCGAGGCCGAGGATGCGGTACTCCATGCACGAGTTGACCGTGTCCTTGAGCAGCAGCCAGGCGGTCCTGCGTTTGGAGACGTTCCGGTACAGAACCCGGGCACGGTGAAGCCGGCCCGAGGGCCGTTCGGGGGAGTCACTTGCTGGCTGCACGCCCTAAAGGTATCCGGCGTGGGGGGCGGCACTCATCCGCGGAGGCCCCTGATCCCGTACCGGGCTCGCGGCGGCCCCGCGGCGCGGTAGGTTCACGTCCATGGCAGGCCGTACCCACACCGTGACGAACCAGGCACCGCCGCTGACCGGCTACGACGTCTTCACCTCCGACCGGGCCCTGACGGAGGCGGTCCGGCGGCACCTGCCGGCGGACCTGCGCGAGGAGGCGCTGGCCGAGCTGTCGGGGACGGGCCGCGCCGGCGGGGCGCTCCAGACCCAGGAGTGGAGCCGACAGGCCGGCGCGAACCCTCCGGTCCTGCGCACCCACGACCGCTTCGGCCACCGCGTCGACGAGGTCGACTTCCACCCGGCCTGGCACCGGCTCCTGGGCAAGGGCGTCTCGGCGGGGCTGACCGACGCCTGGTCCCGGCCGGGCGGGCACGTGCGGCGCGCGGCCGGGTTCGTGGTGTGGACGCAGGTGGAGGCGGGCACCTGCGGTCCGCTGTCGACGACCCACGCGGCGGTGCCCGCCCTGCGCGCCGACCCCGGGCCGGCCGCCGAGTGGGTGCCGCGGCTGACCTCGCGGGTCTACGACAGGGAGCTGCGGCCGGCCCGGCTGAAGGCCGGGGTGCTGTTCGGGACGGGCCTGACGGAGAGGCAGGGCGGCAGCGACCTACGGGCGACCACCACGGCGGCGCGGCCGCTGGCCGAGGACGGCACGTACGAGCTGACCGGGCACAAGTGGTTCTGCTCGGCGCCGATGTCGGACGGCTTCCTGGTCCTGGCGCGGGCACCCGGAGGGCTGACCTGCTTCCTGGTGCCGCGCGTGCTGG
Source organism: Streptomyces sp. BK208 (assembly GCF_004364245.1). Classification (GTDB taxonomy): domain Bacteria; phylum Actinomycetota; class Actinomycetes; order Streptomycetales; family Streptomycetaceae; genus Streptomyces. Next base: position 236,621 of record NZ_SOAV01000003.1, read on the forward strand.
CGGACGGCACCCGCAACGTGTTCCTGATCCAGCGGCTCAAGGACACGCTGGGCGACCGGTCCAACGCCTGTGCCGAGGTCGAGTTCGCCGGGACGTGGGCGCGCCGGGTCGGCGAGGAGGGGCGCGGGCCGGCCGTGATCACCGGCACGCTGGCGGCGGCCCGGTTCGACCGCGTGCTGGGCTCGGCGGGTCTGATGCGGCAGGCGGTGGCGCAGGCGGTGCACCACTGCGGGTACCGCGAGGTGTCCGGCGGCATGCTCGTCGACAGGCCGCTGATGCGCAACGTCCTCGCGGACCTCGCCGTCGAGTCGGAGGCGGCCACGACGCTGGGGCTGCGGCTGGCGGCGGCCCACGACGCCGCCGAGGGCGGCGACGAGCGCGAAGCGGCGCTGTTGCGCCTGGCGGTGCCGGCGGCCAAGTACTGGGTGACGAAGCGGTGCGCGCCGGTGGTGCTGGAGGCGGCCGAGTGCCTGGGCGGCGACGGGTACGTCGAGGAGTCCGGGATGCCCCGGCTGGTGCGCGAGTCGCCGCTGCACTCGATCGGGGAGGGCGCGGCCAACGTACAGGCGCTGGAGGTGCTGCGGACCCTGGGCCGGGAGCCCGAGGTGCTGGACGCGTACCTGACGGAGGTGGGCCGGGCGCGCGGGGCCGATCACCGGCTGGACGCGGCGATCCGGGAGCTGCTGACCGAGCTGGCCGACCTCGCGGCCGCCGAGGGGCGGGCGCGGCTGCTGGCGGAGCGGCTGGCCCTGGTGCTTCAGGGCGCCCTGCTGGTGCGGTACGCGCCGCCCGAGGTGGCCGACGCGTTCTGCGCCTCGCGCCTCGGCGGCGACGGGGGGACGGCGTTCGGCACGCTGCCGCCCTCGCTGGACCTGGCGTCGGTGGTGCGGCGGGCCCGGCCGGAGGTCTGATTCCGGCCGCGCGGCGCGGGGGTGGTGCTGCGCCGACACGGCACCACCCCCGCCACACGGGCCCGTTCAGGCCGCGTACGCCGCTCGGGACGGCGTGGTTCAAGTCTGGCCACCGACGAAGTCGTCCACCAGGGTTGCAGGGGGTTGCAACTTGCGGTCGGCTGTGTGCGGACCGTGCCCGCGGGGCAGGGGGCAACCGGTCACCATGAGACGAACATTCGGCTTCCGGAAGGACGAGGTCCCGTGGCGCTCTCGCCCATGGACGTGACGCAGTTCGCCGCCGTCGACACGGCGCGTGCGGCCCGGATGCTCAGCGAGGTCCGCTCCGCGAGACTCTCCGGCGGGCGGGCTCCGATGGCGCCGCGGCCGGTGATCGAGCAGTCGTGGGACCGGATGCTGCGCAGCGGCGTCGATCCGGAGCACGACGTCCGTTCCGGACTGCTGGCGCCGGAGGAGATACGGCGGCGGCGCGCGGCCTCCCCGCTGCGGCACGTGCTGCCGGTGCTGCGGGAGGCGCTGCTGTCGGTCGCGGACGTGGCCCACCACATCATGGTGGTCGCCGACGGGGACGGCCGGCTGCTGTGGCGGGAGGGCAGCGCCCGGGTGCTGCGCCGGGCCGACGGGCTCGGGTTCGAACTCGGGGCGGACTGGCGGGAGGAGGTGGTCGGCACCAACGGCGTGGGGACACCGGCGGTCACCCGGCGGCCCGTACAGGTCTTCGCCTCCGAGCACTTCGTGCGGTCCCAGGCCACCTGGACCTGCGCCGGGGCGCCGATCACCGACCCGCGCAGCGGCCGGCTCCTCGGCGTGGTCGACGTGAGCGGGCCGCTGGAGACGATGCACCCGGCGACGCTGGCCTGGGTGGACTCGGTGGCCAAGCTGGCCGAGGCCCGGCTGCGGGAGCTGCACACGCAGTCGCTGGAGCGGTTGCGGACGGTGGCGGCACCGGTGCTGGCCCGGCTGGAGGGGCGGGCACTGGTGACGGACCGGGACGGCTGGACGGCGGCGGTGACGGGAATGCCGTACCTGGAGCGGGTGGTGCTGCCCAAGTCGCCGGAGGCGGGGGTGCGGTGGCTGCCGGCGTTGGGGGCGTGCACGGTGGAGCCGCTGGCGGAGGGCTGGCTGGTGCGGGCCGTGGCGGGGCCGGTGCCGCAGGGCGCCACCCGGATCGTGCTGGACCTCGGTCAGCCGCGCCGCTGGTCGGTGCGGGTGCTGGGCGGCGCGGAGGACTGGGCGCGGGAACTGAGTCCGCGGCACGCGGAGTTGCTCTACCTGCTGGCGGTGCACCGGGGCGGCCGCAGCGCCGCCGGGCTGGCCGAGGACATGTTCGGCGACCCGGCCCGCACGGTGACGGTACGGGCCGAGATGTCACGGGTGCGGAGATACCTCGGGGCTTACCTGGAACACCGGCCGTATCGTTTCTGCGAGGACGCGGAGATCGAGCTCCTCCTCCCGCCGGACCCCCGCGACCTGCTCCCCCACTCCTCGGCTCCCGCGGTGGTGGAGGGGCGGGCGTCGCGCGGCGCGCCGTGACGGGGGCGACGAGGGTGCCGTGACGGGGAGACGGCCCGGTCCGGGTGGGCTTCCCGCCGGGGACGGGGACGGATACGGAAGCGGAGGCGAGGGGCAGCACCCCCGGGGTGGCCGCGAGGACGGCACGATCGCGCATACTTGCACCGTCTGCGCCCGCCGGCCCGCCCTTCTGCCGTAGCATCCCCTACGGACCGCCTCATCCGCTCCTCGGTCAACGCGACCACCGTCGAGCGCAGTTGGTCCGGTGTCCGTGGAGGTTCTATGAAGCAGCGCGGCAGACACCGCCGGCGCAGACGGGGCAGGGCGCTGCGCGCGGCCCTGACCGGCGCGGCACTCGCGTTGACCGGTGCCGCCACGCTGATCAGCGCCTCTCAGGCCACGGTCGCCGACGATCCCGGCACCCTCAAACCCCTCACCTCCGCGGCCGACACCGACGCACTGCGGCTGACCGAGCACCGGGTGCCGACGGCCTGGCTCGACCGGCTCTCCGCCGCGATGGGCGACCCGGTGGGCGTCGACACGGTCCTCGCCTCCGCCGACCGCAGGCTGCGCGAGGACGCCGACTGCACGGCCGGGGAGCGCGAGGACCTGCCGGTCTCCCCCGCCGCCACCCGCGCCTACTGCTGGGACGAGGCGGACACCGACGGCTGGCGCCCCGGCGCGGTCACCACCTCGGCGGACGCCGACGAGGACGGCCGCTGGGGCACCCATCGCGTCGTCCTCTCCGCCTGGTCCCGCGACGACGGCACTCCCCAGGGCGGCCTCGCCCGGGTCTCCTTCGTCGACGCCGACGGCCCCGGCCGGCTCGGCTACGCCTCGGCGCTCCTCGCCGTGCCGGTCGACGGCGGCCACGACTACCGGGGGCTCGCCTCCCCCGTCACCGGCATGGTCTGGTACCAGGACAAGCTGCTGGTCACCGCCGCCACCGGGGACCGCGAGGCGCTGTACGTGTACGACGTGGACCGGATCCAGCGCGCCACCACCGCGGCGGACGCCGTCGGGCGGGTGCCCGGCGGCTGGGCGGCGGGCGGTCACCGGTACGTGCTGCCCGCCGTCGCCTCCTACCGGCTTCCCGACACCGACGGCGCGGCCCGGCCCGGCGCGATCTCCCTGGACCGCGGCACGGCCCCGGCCAGCCTGGTGGCGAGCGAGCGCGTGGACGCGGACGACGGCCGGCCCACCCGGCTGTGGCGCTACGCGCTGCGCACCACCACCGACCCGGCCCGCACCGGGCTGCCCGCCACCGACTCCGCCGGGCACGTGGACGCGGTGGAGGCGTACGAGACCGGGGCGGCCGAGGTCGGCGGCGTGCTGTCGTACCGTCCGCCGGGCACGGCACGGACCGAGTGGTACCTGGGGCGCACGGCCGGCGGACACGAAGGGCGCGGGACCCTGTGGCGCCAGGACTCGGAGGGCGCCCGGGCCTCGGAGTGCGGGGCGGACCGGTCGCAGCGGTGCTGGAGCGGCCGGGCGGGCTCGCTGTCGTACGCGGCGCCGACCGGCGAGGTCTGGTCCCAGTCCGGCCGCGTGCTCTTCGCCCTGCCGCTGTCGGCGATCGTGGACGCGATCGGCTGACGGGAACCCCGGGCCGCGCGGGGCGGGAATCGACAGATCCGCGAAGCGGATGGTTCCCTGACCGGCATGACCAACATCGCCGTGACCACGTGGTCCCTGGAGCAGACGGCGCCCACCGATCTGCTGCCGGCCGCCGCACCGGAGGGGGACGTCCGGATCGTCCGCGCCGAAGTGCCCTCCCCCGAGTTCAGCCGCTTCCTGTACGCCTCGGTCGGCGGCGACATCCGGTGGACGGACCGGCTCGGCTGGAGCCACGCGCGGTGGCGGGAGCACCTGGAGCGGCCGGGCGTGGAGACCTGGGTCGCCCACGACCGGGGCACACCCGCCGGATACGTGGAGCTGACGCCCGGGGACGACGGGGTCGTGGAGATCGAGTACTTCGGCCTGATCGAGGCCTTCCGCGGCCGGGGTATCGGCGGTCACCTCCTTTCCTTCGGCACCGCCCGCGCCTGGGACCTGGCGGAGCGCTGGCCGGGGCTGGCCACCACCAAGCGGGTGTGGCTGCACACCTGCAGCAAGGACGGCGCGCACGCCATGGCCAACTACCAGCGGCGCGGCTTCCGCCTGTTCGACACCAAGGTGGAGGAGGAGGCGGACGTGGCCACCCCGGGGCCGTGGCCCGGGGCCTTCCCCGCCTGACCTGCGCCGACACATCGTTTTCCGGCCGTGTCACCGGCCGCGCCGCCACACGAGTGACCAAGGACACCCTTGTCTCGCCCCACGAGACAAGGGTGTCCACATTTTGGATTAAGCTGGACCAGTCACAGATCGCCGTGCCACGCTTCCGTCATGTCTGGAACTGGAATTGCCTTGGTGAGTCGGCGGCACGTCGACCTCGGCCGCATGTCCAGCGCCATCTGTCCGGGCCGCTGAGAGCCCCCTCCAGCACCTCCGGATTCCCCGCATTCTCCTTGCTCCCGCGCAATGACGCGCACGCGTGCCTCCTGTACGCCCACGTAGTGCCATGCGCCATGCGCGCAGGTCAGAGCCGCTTTCCGCCCGTTTTCAAAGGACGTGTCACACCATGGCCGCCACTCCGCCGAAGCCTGCTGCCGCGAGCCCCCGCCGCAAGGTGAGCCGTCACCGCGGTGAGGGCCAGTGGGCGGCCGGGCACTTCACCCCGCTCAACGGCAACGAGCAGACCAAGAAGGACGACGACGGTCTCAATGTGCGGACACGCATTGAGACGATCTACTCCAAGCGCGGTTTCGACTCGATCGACCCCGGCGACCTGCGCGGCCGCATGCGCTGGTGGGGCCTGTACACCCAGCGCCGGCAGGGCATCGACGGCGGCAAGACGGCCATCCTCGAGCCGGAGGAGCTGGACGACCGCTACTTCATGCTCCGCGTCCGCATCGACGGCGGCGCCCTGACCACGGCCCAGCTGCGCGTCGTCGGTGAGATCTCGCAGGAGTTCGCGCGCGGCACGGCCGACATCACCGACCGGCAGAACGTCCAGTACCACTGGATCCGGATCGAGGACGTGCCGGAGATCTGGAACCGCCTGGAGGGCGTCGGCCTGTCCACGGTGACCGCCTGCGGCGACACGCCCCGCGTGATGATCGGCTCCCCCGTGGCGGGCATCGCCGAGGACGAGATCATCGACGGCACGCCGGCCCTGGAGGAGATGAAGCGCCGGGTCCTGAACAACCCGGCGTACTCGAACCTCCCCCGCAAGTTCAAGACCGCGATCTCCGGGTCGCCGGTGCAGGACGTCGTCCACGAGATCAACGACGTGGCGTTCGTCGGCGTCGAGCACCCCGAGCACGGGCCCGGTTTCGACCTCTGGGTCGGCGGCGGCCTGTCCACCAACCCCAAGCTGGGCGTGCGGCTGAACGCCTGGGTGCCGATCGAGGACGTGCCCGACGTCTACGAGGGCGTCATCTCCATCTTCCGCGACTACGGCTACCGGCGGCTGCGCAACCGCGCCCGCCTGAAGTTCCTGGTCGCCGACTGGGGCCCGGAGAAGTTCCGCCAGGTGCTGGAGGACGAGTACCTGAAGCGGAAGCTGACCGACGGCCCGGCGCCCGCCGAGCCCACCAGCCGCTGGCGCGACCACATCGGCGTGCACCGGCAGAAGGACGGCCGCTACTACGTCGGCTTCGCCCCGCGCGTCGGCCGTGTCGACGGCACGGTCCTCACCAAGGTCGCCGACCTGGCGGAGGCGCACGGCTCGGGCCGGGTGCGCACCACGGTCGAGCAGAAGATGATCGTCCTCGACGTCGAGGAGGGACAGGTCGACTCCCTGGTGGAGTCCCTGGAGGCGCTCGACCTCACCGCCCGCCCCTCCACCTTCCGGCGCGGCACCATGGCCTGCACCGGCATCGAGTTCTGCAAGCTCGCCATCGTCGAGACCAAGGCGCGCGGCGCCTCGCTGATCGACGAACTGGAGCGCCGCCTCCCGGACTTCGACGAGCCCCTCACCATCAACCTCAACGGCTGCCCGAACGCCTGCGCCCGTATCCAGACCGCGGACATCGGCCTCAAGGGCCAGCTCATGCTCGACGAGCGGGGCGAGCAGGTCGAGGGCTACCAGGTGCACCTGGGCGGCGCCCTCGGCCTGGAGGCCGGCTTCGGCCGCAAGGTGCGCGGCCTGAAGGTCACCGCCCGGGAGCTGCCGGACTACGTGGAGCGCGTGCTGAAGCGCTTCCAGGCCGAGCGCGAGGACGGCGAGCGCTTCGCCGCCTGGGCGGCCCGGGCCTCCGAGGAGGCCCTGTCGTGACCGAGCGCGCCGCGCCCTTCTACTGCCCCTACTGCGGCGACGAGGACCTGCGTCCGGGCGAGCAGGGCCACGGAGCCTGGGAATGCGGGGCATGCAACCGCGCCTTCCAGTTGAAGTTCCTCGGGCTGCTGACCCGGGGACTTCAGCCCGACTCCACGGGAGGGGAACCGATATGACGGCGGTTCAGGAAGAACGTACGACCGAGGAACTCAAGGCACTCGCCGAGCGGGCGGGCCGTGAGCTGGAGGACGCCACCGCGCTGGAGATCCTCCGGTGGGCGGCCGGGACGTTCGGCAAGCGCTTCTGCGTGACCTCCTCCATGGAGGACGCGGTCGTGGCCCACCTCGCCTCGCGTGCCCTGCCCGGCGTGGACGTGGTGTTCCTCGACACCGGCTACCACTTCCCGGAGACCATCGGCACCCGTGACGCGGTCGAGGCCGTGATGGACGTCAACGTCATCACGCTCACGCCCCGGCAGACGGTCGCCGAGCAGGACGCCGAGTACGGCCCGAAGCTGCACGACCGCGACCCCGACCTGTGCTGCGCGCTGCGCAAGGTGAAGCCGCTGGAGGAGGGCCTCGCGGGCTACCAGGCCTGGGCGACCGGGCTGCGCCGCGACGAGTCGGAGACCCGGGCGAACACGCCGGTCGTCGGCTGGGACGAGAAGCGGGGCAAGGTGAAGATCTCGCCCATCGCGAAGTGGTCACAGGAAGATGTGCAAACGTACGTCACCGAGCACGGCGTCCTCACCAATCCGCTGCTGACGGACGGCTATGCCTCCGTGGGCTGCGCGCCCTGCACCCGCCGTGTGCTGGAGGGCGAGGACGCCCGCGCCGGACGCTGGTCGGGCCGCTCCAAGACCGAGTGCGGACTGCACGGCTGACATGACGACCACCACCGGACCGACGACGTCGGGACCATCGACCTCCAGGGAGAACCACGTGACGACCGGAGCCACCGTCTGGCTCACGGGGCTGCCCAGCGCCGGCAAGACCACCATCGCCCGCGCGCTGGCCGAGCGCCTGCGTGAGGAGGGCCGGCGCGTCGAGCTGCTCGACGGCGACGAGATCCGCGAGTTCCTCTCCGCGGGCCTCGGCTTCGACCGCGCGGACCGGCACACCAACGTGCAGCGCATCGGCTTCGTCGCCGAACTGCTCGCCCGCAACGGCGTCACGGCGCTGGTCCCGGTCATCGCGCCGTACGCGGACAGCCGCGACGCGGTGCGCGAGCGCCACGAGGCGAACGGCACGGCGTACGTCGAGGTGCACGTGGCCACGCCCGTCGAGGTGTGCTCGGTGCGCGACGTGAAGGGCCTGTACGCCAAGCAGGCCGCGGGTGAGCTGACGGGGCTCACCGGGGTGGACGACCCATACGAGGAGCCCGTCAAGCCCGACCTGCGCATCGAGTCGCAGGACCAGACCGTCCACGAGTCCGCCGCGGCGGTCCACGCCCTGCTCACCGAAAGGGGACTGGCATGACGACGTCCGTGACGTCCGCGGCCGCGGTGGAGGGGGGTACGGGCAGCCCGTACGCCCTCTCCCACCTGGACGCGCTCGAGTCCGAGGCGGTGCACATCTTCCGCGAGGTGGCGGGCGAGTTCGAGCGGCCGGTGATCCTCTTCTCCGGCGGCAAGGACTCGATCCTGATGCTGCACCTGGCGCTGAAGGCGTTCGCCCCGGCGGCGGTGCCGTTCTCCCTGCTGCACGTGGACACCGGGCACAACTTCCCCGAGGTCCTGGACTACCGCGACCGCACGGTCGAGAAGCACGGGCTGCGGCTGCACGTCGCCTCCGTGCAGGACTACATCGACCGGGGTGTGCTCAAGGAGCGCCCGGACGGCACCCGCAACCCGCTGCAGACGCTGCCGCTGACCGAGAAGATCCAGGCGGAGAAGTTCGACGCCGTCTTCGGCGGCGGGCGCCGGGACGAGGAGAAGGCCCGCGCCAAGGAGCGGGTGTTCTCGCTGCGCGACGAGTTCTCCCAGTGGGACCCGCGCCGCCAGCGCCCCGAGCTGTGGAACCTGTACAACGGCCGGCACGCCCCCGGCGAGCACGTCCGGGTCTTCCCGCTGTCCAACTGGACCGAGCTGGACGTGTGGCAGTACATCGCCCGCGAGGGCATCGAACTGCCGGCCATCTACTACGCCCACGAGCGCGAGGTCTTCGCCCGCTCCGGCATGTGGCTGACCGCCGGCGAGTGGGGCGGCCCGAAGGACGGCGAGAGCGTCGAGAAGCGGCGGGTGCGCTACCGCACCGTCGGCGACATGTCCTGCACCGGCGCCGTCGACTCGGACGCCGACAGCATCGAGAAGGTGATCGCCGAGATCGCCGTCTCCCGCCTCACCGAGCGCGGCGCGACGCGTGCCGACGACAAGATGTCCGAGGCCGCGATGGAAGACCGCAAGCGCGAGGGGTACTTCTAACCATGACCAGCACCACCGAGCCCATCGAGCCCGCCCCGTCGGCCGAGTCCGCCGAGGCGCTGTCGGTGTGGCAGCTGTCGGAGACGACGCTGCTGCGCTTCGCCACCGCCGGATCGGTCGACGACGGCAAGTCCACGCTGGTCGGCCGTCTCCTGCACGACTCCAAGTCGGTCCTCACCGACCAGTTGGAGGCCGTCGAGCGCGCCTCCGCGAGCCGCGGCCAGGACGCCCCGGACCTCGCGCTGCTCACCGACGGCCTGCGGGCCGAGCGCGAGCAGGGCATCACCATCGACGTGGCCTACCGCTACTTCGCCACCCCGCGCCGCCGGTTCATCCTGGCGGACACGCCGGGCCACGTGCAGTACACGCGGAACATGGTCACCGGAGCCTCCACGGCCGAGCTGACGGTGATCCTGGTCGACGCCCGCAACGGCGTCGTCGAGCAGACCCGCAGGCACGCCGCGATCGCCGCGCTGCTGCGCGTCCCGCACGTCGTCCTGGCCGTCAACAAGATGGACCTGGTCGACTACCAGGAGTCCGTCTTCGCGAGGATCGCCGAGGAGTTCACGGCGTACGCCACCGAACTGGGCGTCCCCGAGGTCACCGCCATCCCGATCTCGGCGCTCGCCGGTGACAACGTGGTGGAGGCCTCCGCCGTCATGGACTGGTACGGCGGCCCGACGGTCCTCGAGCACCTGGAGACCGTGCCGGTCAGCCACGACCTGGCGCACTGCCACGCCCGGCTCCCCGTCCAGTACGTGATCCGGCCGCAGACCTCCGAGCACCCCGACTACCGCGGCTACGCGGGCCAGATCGCGGCCGGCACCTTCCGCGTCGGCGACGAGGTCACCGTGCTGCCCTCGGGCCGCACCTCGAAGGTGTCCGGGATCGACCTGCTCGGCCAGCCGGTCGAGGCCGCCTGGACGCCGCAGTCGGTGACGCTGCTCCTGGAGGACGACATCGACATCTCGCGCGGCGACCTGATCGTGCCCCGCGAGGACGCCCCGGACACCAGCCAGGACGTCGAGGCCACCGTCTGCCACGTCGCCGACGCGCCGCTCACCGTGGGCCACCGGGTGCTGCTCAAGCACGGCACCCGCACCGTCAAGGCGATCGTCAAGGACATCCCGGCCCGGCTCACCCTGGACGACCTGTCCCTGCACCCGCACCCCGGGCAGCTCGTCGCCAACGACATCGGCCGCGTGAAGATCCGCACCGCCGAGCCGCTGCCCGCGGACTCCTACGCCGACTCGCGGCGCACGGGCTCGTTCATCCTGATCGACCCCAGCGACGGCACCACGCTCACGGCCGGCATGGCGGGCGAGTCCTTCGCCGCGCCGGAGCCGGTCAAGGACGCGGCCGACGACGACGGGTGGGACTTCTGAGCATGCGTTCCCCCGACTTCTACTCCACGTTCGCCAAGGAGGGCGGCCGCGTAGGCAGCGGTTTCCTCGGCAGCGGGCAGGGCGGAGTGGCGCGATGTGCGCGCTGACGTACGCGCACCGCTCGCGCGCCCACACCCCCCACAGCCGAAGACCTGCCGACCTCCCGGCCACGACCTGACACCTCGGACGATCCGACAGGCGTGCGTGCCGGACCAACGAGAGGAACACCTCCCGTGCCTGCCACCACCGCCCTTCGCCGCACCCTGGCGGTCATAGCCGCCCTTCCCCTGCTCTCCCTGGCCGCCTGCGGGTACGGCTCCGAGGCGAAGGACGACGACTCCGCCAAGGTCGCCGAGGGCGCCGACAAGATCGACGGCCTCGACTCCGTGCGGATCGGGTACTTCGGCAACATCACGCACGCCACGCCCCTGGTCGCCAACCAGAAGGGCTTCTTCCAGAAGGCGCTGGGCGCCACCGAGGCCAAGTACGCGGTCTTCAACGCGGGCCCGTCCGAGATCGAGGCGCTGAACTCCGGCTCCATCGACATCGGCTGGATCGGCCCCTCGCCCTCGATCAACGGCTACACCAAGTCCGGCGGCAAGAACCTGCGCATCATCGGCGGTTCCGCGTCGGGCGGCGTGAAGCTGGTGGTGAACCCGGACAAGATCAAGTCCCTGAAGGACGTCGAGGGCAAGCGCATCGCCACCCCGCAGCTGGGCAACACGCAGGACGTGGCGTTCCTCAACTGGATCGCCGAGCAGGGCTGGAAGGTCGACGCGCAGAGCGGCAAGGGCGACGTGACGGTCGTGCGCAGCGACAACAAGGTCACCCCGGACGCCTACAAGTCCGGTTCGCTGGACGGCGCCTGGGTGCCCGAGCCCACCGCGTCCAAGCTGGTCGCCGAGGGCGGCAAGGTGCTCCTCGACGAGTCGACGCTGTGGCCGGACGAGAAGTTCGTGATCACGAACATCATCGTGTCGCAGAAGTTCCTCAAGGAGCACCCGAAGGCCGTGGAGGCGGTGCTGAAGGCGTCGGTCGACACCAACGCGTGGATCACGGCCCACCCGGACGAGGCGAAGACGGCGGCCAACGCCCAGCTGGAGAAGGACTCCGGCAAGGCGCTGCCCGCGGCCGTGCTCGACCAGGCCTGGAAGTCGATCAAGGTCATCGACGATCCGCTGGCCTCCACCCTCGACGCCCAGGCGAAGCACGCCGTGAAGGCCAGCCTGCTGGACAAGCCCGACCTGACCGGCATCTACGACCTGACGCTGCTCAACAAGGTCCTCAAGGCCAAGGGCGAGCCCGCGGTCGACGACGCCGGACTCGGCGTCGAGTAAAGCCCGGATCCGACCACCCAGGAGGTGACGACCATGGCCACGACCACGACCCTCGCCAAGGCCGCCGACGGCACCGAGCCGGCCGCGTACGCCGCCCGGATCGAGCACGTCTCGAAGTCCTTCGCGGGCCCCGCCGGGCAGCAGCTCGTCCTGGACGACATCACCCTCGATGTCGCGCCCGGCGAGTTCGTCACCCTCCTGGGAGCCTCCGGCTGCGGCAAGTCCACGCTGCTGAACCTGGTGGCGGGCCTCGACGAGCCCAGCGCGGGCGGCATCAGCACGGACGGGCGGCCCGCCCTGATGTTCCAGGAGCACGCCCTGTTCCCGTGGCTGACCGCGGGCAAGAACATCGAACTCGCCCTGAAGCTGCGGGGCGTGCCCAAGCCCGAGCGCCGCGGCAAGGCGGAGGAGCTGCTCGAACTCGTCCGCCTCCAGGGCGCGTACGGCAAGCGGGTGCACGAACTGTCGGGCGGTATGCGCCAGCGGGTCGCGCTGGCGCGGGCGCTCGCCCAGGAGAGCAGGCTGCTGCTGATGGACGAGCCGTTCGCGGCGCTCGACGCCATCACGCGGGACGTGCTGCACGACGAGCTGACCCGCATCTGGCGCGAGACGCGGCTGTCCGTGCTGTTCGTGACGCACAACGTCCGCGAGGCCGTGCGGCTGGCCGAGCGGGTCGTCCTGCTGTCCTCGCGTCCCGGGCGCGTGGCGCGCGAGTGGACGGTGGGCATCCCGCAGCCGCGCCGTATCGAGGACACCGCCGTGGCGGAGCTGTCCGTCGAGATCACCGAAGAACTGCGTGGGGAGATCCGCCGACATGGCCAGCACTGACACGACGCGTCCCGCCGGGGACCGCGGCGCGAAGGACGTCGGCGACCTCGCCGGTCTGGAGGCCGGCCTGGACGCACTGGAGTCGGTGCAGCAGGGCCGCACACCGCTGCGGCGGACCTTCGTCGAGAAGATCCTGCCGCCCGCCGTCGCGGTCCTGCTGGTCCTCGCGGTGTGGCAGGCCCTGGTCTCCTTCGAGATCGTCGACGACCCGACCAAGCTGCCCGCCCCGTCGGACGTGTGGGAGGTCGTCCACCAGGCGTGGCTGAAGGGCGAGTTGATCGGCTACATCTGGACCAGCGTCTCGCGCGGCCTGCTCGGTTTCTGCTTCGCGCTGCTGATCGGCACCCCGCTGGGACTGCTGGTGGCGCGGGTGAAGTTCGTGCGCGCGGCGATCGGCCCGATCCTGTCCGGCCTCCAGTCGCTGCCGTCGGTGGCCTGGGTGCCGCCGGCCGTGATCTGGCTGGGCCTGAACAACTCGATGATGTACGCCGTCATCCTGCTCGGCGCGGTGCCCTCCATCGCCAACGGCCTGGTGTCCGGCGTCGACCAGGTCCCCCCGATCTTCCTGCGGGCGGGCCGCACCCTGGGCGCGACGGGGCTGAAGGGCACCTGGCACATCGTGCTGCCGGCCGCGCTGCCCGGCTACGTCGCCGGCCTCAAGCAGGGCTGGGCCTTCTCCTGGCGTTCGCTGATGGCCGCCGAGATCATCGCGTCCTTCCCCGACCTCGGGGTGGGCCTCGGGCAGTTGCTGGAGAACGGCCGCAACGCCAGCGACATGGCCATGGTCTTCGAGGCCATCCTGCTCATCCTGATCGTCGGCATCGCCATCGACCTGCTGATCTTCAGTCCGCTGGAGCGGTGGGTGCTGCGCAGCCGCGGTCTGCTGGTGAAGGGCTGAGGTACGCCATGTCCACGTCGCTCCGCCCCGTGCTCCTGGTCGTCGCCCACGGCAGCCGCGACCCGCGGCACGCCGCGACCGTGCACGCCCTGGTCCGCCGGGTCAGGGCGCTGCGTCCGGACCTGCGGGTGGAGACCGGCTTCCTGGACTTCAACGTCCCCTCGGTGCCGGGCGTCCTGGAGTCCCTGGAGACGGAGGGCGTGCGGGACGTGGTGGTTCTTCCGCTGCTGCTGACCCGCGCCTTCCACGCCAAGGCGGACATCCCCGCGGTCCTGGCTGCGGCGCCGCCCCGGCTGCGGATCCGGCAGGCCGAGGTGCTCGGCCCGTCGCCGCTGCTGCTGTCGGCGCTGGAACGGCGCCTGTACGAGGCGGGCCTCACGCCCGCCGACAAGTCCTCCACCGGGGTCGTGCTGGCCTCGGCGGGGTCCTCCGACCCGGAGGCGATCGCAGTGATCGCTGACATCGCGCGGGAGTGGCGGCTCACCGGTTGGTGCGCCGTGCGGCCTGCGTTCGCCTCCGCATCCCTTCCGCGCACCGAGGACGCGGTGCGGCAGTTGCGCGCGCTGGGGTGTGCGCGCGTCGCGGTGGCCCCGTACGTCCTGGCCCCGGGTTTCCTGCCGGACCGCATCGCGCGGGGCGCGGCCGGGGCGGATGTGCTGGCGGACGTCCTGGGCCCCGCACCGGAGGTGGCGCGGGTGCTGCTGGAGCGGTACGACGCCGCGCGGGCGCCGATGGCGCGGGCGGCCGGGGCCGCCTGAGGTCAGGGACCGGTCAGTTCCGCCAGCTTGGTGACGGTGTTCCAGTTGCGGGTGGTGGCGACGACCCCCTTGTTGACACGGGGTTTGGCCAGGGCCTCGGCGAGCTTGGAGCGGCCGAGGCCGTCCGGCGCACAGAGGTACAGGGCGCGGTCGCCGAGCCGGAACTCCTCGGGCAGGAAGGCGTCCCGGTCGACCGGCGCGAAGCGCTCCTCGGCGACCGGCGCGGAGAAGTACGTGACGTGCAGTTGCCTGGCCTCCAGTTCGGCGGCGGGGAAGGGGCACGCCTCGACGACCGCCTCCAGGTAGGCGTGGTCGCGCACGATCACGTCCACGGGGAAGCCGAACCGCTGCTCGATCGCCCGGGCAAGGTCGGCGGCGAGGGAGTCCTCGTCGCCGTGGTCGGAGGCGAAGACGGCCTGCCCGCTCTGCAGATGGGTGCGTACGGCGTCGTGACCGAGGGAGGTCAGCAGCGCGCGCAGGTCGGCCATCGGGACCTTCCGGCGGCCGCCCACGTTGATCCCGCGCAGCAGGGCCGCGTACATCGTCGTCATCGGCACACCATAGAACGGCCGTCGTGCCCCGTGGGGGTGGGCACGACGGCCGGGCCGCGCGCCGGGCGCACGTGCGCGTCACTCTCTCCGATGCGGTGCGCGGAATTCAACCACCGCACGCGCCTGTGACGTGTTCGACAACGCCGCGAAGGTGCCCCATCGCAAGGTGGCGGCAGGGGGCCGGCACCGCACATGAGGGGCAGGCCGGTCATGCGGACCCGATAGACACGGGTACGGGGCACAGCCGCGCCGCGGGGCCCGTCGGTTCCGGGGGGGGACCGACGGGACCCGCGGTGTGCGGTACGGGGAATCAGCCCCGCGCGGCGGCCAGTTCGGCCTCGATGAGGTCGGCGGCCCGCCGGGTGCCGCCCTCCTGGGCCATCCGCGCCTGGATCTCCTTCAGCCGCCCGGCCACCTCCGGGTCGTCGACCAGGGCGAGGGCGGCGGTGCGCAGCGCCTCGGCGGTGGCCTTCTCGGTCGGGAGCGTACGGGCGACACCGAGGCCCTGGAGCATGTCGGCGTTGCCGAACTGGTCCGCGGCCTGCGGTACGGCGATCATCGGCGTGGCGGTCGCCAGGCCCTCCTGGCTGCCGCCGGCGCCCGCGTGGGTGACGAACAGGTCGGCCTGCTGGAGGATCGCCAACTGCGGCACCCAGGTGCGCACTTCCACGCCGGCCGGTACGTCGCCCAGCTCGGCGGGGTCGACGTGCCGGCCGACCTGGAGCACCGTGTGCCAGCCGGGCAGCCCACCGAAGGCCTCGACGCACTCCCGGTAGAACGCGGGCTGCTTGGTGAAGGCGGACCCGAGGGAGACGAGCACGACCTTGCCGGCGTCCTCGGGACGCGTCCAGTCCCCCTCGGAGGTGCGGTCCCCCTGGCAGGCGCCGACGAAGGTGTACACCTTCTCGTCGACGCGGTCGGCCTGGGGCTGGAGCGCCTTGGGGATCAGCACGAGGGAGCGGTCGGGGCGGCCGAGGAAC
The DNA here is from genome assembly GCF_004364245.1 of Streptomyces sp. BK208. Classification (GTDB taxonomy): domain Bacteria; phylum Actinomycetota; class Actinomycetes; order Streptomycetales; family Streptomycetaceae; genus Streptomyces. Next base: position 252,521 of record NZ_SOAV01000003.1, read on the forward strand.
GGGTCGGGGTGCTCGGTGATCCCGTTCTCCTCCAGCCAGGCGTGGAAGCGGGCGTAGTACGCCCGGCCGCGCTCGGTCTTCAGCGGCTCCTCCCACATCGGCTCGGCGACCTCCTGCTCGTATCCCTCCCAGGCGACCATGCAGGGCGACAGGGAGATCGCCGGCACGTTCCAGCGGCGGCTGAGGACGCGGGCGGGGTACGAGGCGATGTCGTGCAGGACCAGGTCCGGTTCGTCCCCGTCGTACGCCTCGGCGAGCTGCGGGAGCGACTGGATCGCGTCGTCGAGGAAGGGCTCGACGTTGTCCAGCAGGGTGCTCCCCCATGCCTCGGGGTCGGCGTCGGGACCGGGCAGCGTGCTGTTCCAGAGCTTGGGCTCGGCGCCGGCCTCGGCGACCTTGTCCGCGAGGAGCGGCGGGATCGCGTACGTCACCCGGTGCCCCCGCGCGACGAGTTCGCGGATCACCTCGAGGCTGGGGTTCACGTGACCGTGGGCGGCGATGGAGAACATGGCGATGTGCGCGGGAGTGGACATGACCCCACCGTACGCGAGACGAGACGTCTCGTGCAACTGATGGTGCTTCACCCCACCAGCTCCTCGTGCAGCCGCAGCCAGCGGCCGGGCGCGACCTCGCCGACGAGTACGCCGGGATCGAGCCGCGCGGCCCGGAACGCCGCGTCCACCCGGCGCCGCGGATGGGCCCGGCGCAGGGACGCGTGCAGCGAGCCGCCGACACCCGAGAAGCCGAGCTCGACCAGGTCCGCCCAGGTCCGGCGGGCGGCGGCGTCGGTCAGCAGCGGGGGGCGGCGCCGTTCGAGGCGGAGGATGCCGGCGTCGACGCGCGGCGCCGGGCAGAAGCGGTGCCGGCCCACCCGGCCCACCAGCCGCCATTCGTGCCGCGGCCAGGTCAGGACCGTGAGCAGGCTCCAGCGGCCGTAGTCGCCGGTGCGTTTGCGGGCGTACTCGAGCTGGGTGAGGAGGGTGGCGTCGGTGAGACCGGGTGCGGTCAGGCACCACTCGAGGATGTCGGCCGTGCGGGAGAACGGGACGTTCCCGGCCACCGAGAAGGGCGCGCGCGGAGGCCGGGCGGCGAGGAAGTCACCGGCGACGACGCGGACGTGCGGGCTGCCCGCGAAACGGGCGCGCAGTACCGGCACGAGCCGGGGGTCGATCTCGTAGGCGTGCAGCTCGCGGCTGCGGCGGGCGAGCGGCTCGGTGAGGGCGCCCCTGCCCGCGCCCACCTCGACGACGAGGGGCGGGCGCCCGCGGTCGGGGGCGGCGAGCCGGGCGACGTGGTCGGCGGTGGCGCGGTCGGCGAGGAAGTTCTGCGAGAGCGTGCGGGCACGCTGGGTGGGGCGGGCCATGGCCTGCGGTCCTTGTCTTCCGTGACGAAAGGGAAAAGGGCAGCCGAAGGCCCTGACCGGAAGACGAAGGCGAAAAGGGATGCGGAGGCTCAGCCCCGCCGCACGCGCGCCGGGCGCGTCGGACGCTTCGGGCGCGTCAGCGGCGGGGGGACCCCGGGCCGGTCAGGGCTCCGGGGCCACGACGCATCCTGATGGCGTACGTGCGGCCCCGGCCGAGACCGGAGTTGAAGATCGCGTTGAAAGCTGCCACGGAGTCGACGCTAGGCGGGTCCGCGCCCGGCCGGCAACCGGTTTTCGCGCGGGCGGACGCCGGCGCGGACCGTCGTCGGTGCGGGCAGCCGTCAACGCTGGTAGCCGTCAACGCTGGTAGCGGGCGAGTACGAGGTTTCCGTCCTCCTCCATCCTGTGGCGCAGTTCGTCCATGCCGATCGCCCCGCTGTAGTACTCCTGGAGCGCCGGTGTCGCGACCTTGTCCTTCCACTCGGCGTAGCCCCGCACGGACTGCGCCGGCGCCGAGCGCAGGTGCCCGGCGAGGGCGGTGCCGGTGTCCCAGCCGTGCTCGGCCGTGTGCAGGGCGGGGTCCTTCAGTGCCTGCTCGCCGGTGGGCAGCATCCAGTCGCCCAGTGCGAGGCGCACCATGTTGTCCGGCTGGAGGAGGAAGTCGACGAACGCGGCCGCCTCCTTCTTGTGCGGGCTGTCCTCGGCGACCGACAGGGTCTGCGGGCTGACGCCCTGGGCGAGTCCGTCGGCGCCGGCCGGGGCGGGCAGCACCTGCCAGTCGAAGCCCTCGGGGGCCTGCTGCTCGATCTGCTGGCGGTAGGAGAAGCCGAGCGGCACCATCGCGTACTTGCCCGCGAAGAAGCCGGGCAGGGTGTCGGAGCCGCCGCTGCCCAGGGTGGTGGGCGAGGCGCTGCGGTCGGCGCCGACCTGGTCCCGGACGGTGCGGGGCACCACCTGGTCGCCCTCCTCGAAACGGACGGTCACCTTGCCGTCGGCGCCGCGGTGGAAGAGCCGGCCGCCGGTGGACAGGGAGAGGTTGAGCGTGGCGGAGACGGGCTCCTTGAGCGGCCAGGCCACCCCGTACGTCCCCTCGCCGCTCAGCTCCTTCGTCACCTGCCTGAACTCCGCCCAGGTCCAGGGATGTTCCGGCGTGGGGATCCGCACGCCCGACTTCCTCAGCAGGGTCGCGTTGGCGATCAGCACCCGCGGCTCCTGGAGGAACGGCACGCCGTAGACGCCGTCGCCGAAGGTGGCCGCCTCCCAGCTGCGCTCCGGTATGTCCGACGTCAGCCGTGCGGGCAGCAGCCCGGTGAGGTCGGCGAGGTAGCCGCCGTAGGCGAAGTCCGCGAGGTCGTCGGAGGCGTCGTGGATGATGTCGGGCGCCTCGCCGCCCTCGAAGGAGGTGAGGAGCTGGTCGTGGACGCTGTCCCAGCTGCCCTGGACGTACTCGACGCGCACGTCCGGGTGGGTGGCGTTCCACTCCCGCACCAGTTCCTTGTTGGCCTTCACCGACTCGTCCTGCCAGGCCAGGGACTGGAAGCGGAGGGTGATCCGGCCGTCGTCGCGGTCGGCGCCCCCCGCGCAGCCGGCGAGGAGCAGGACGAGGGCGAGGAGCAGGGTGGTGGTTCTGGTGCGCATCAGCTCTTCACCGCCCCGGCGAGCATGCCGCCCGTGATCCGTCGCTGGATCAGGGCGAAGACCAGCAGCGAGGGCAGGGTGGCGAGGACGGCCGCGGCGGCGAGCGGTCCGAGGTCGGCGACGCCCTCGGCGCCGATGAAGTGGGTCAGGATCACGGGCAGGGTCTGTTTCTCCGGTGTCTTCAGCAGCACCAGCGCGAAGAAGAACTCGTTCCACGCGGTGATGAACGCGAACAGGGCCGTCGCGACGATCCCCGGCGCGAGCAGCGGCGCGGTCACCGAGACCAGCGTCCGCAGCCGGCCGGCGCCGTCGACCGCGGCCGCCTCCTCCAGCTCGCGCGGTACGGCGCGGACGTACCCGGCGAGCATCCACAGCGCGAACGGCAGCGACCACACGACGTACACCATCACCAGACCGGGGACGGAGTTGATCAGTCCGAGGTTCTTGAGGACCAGGAACAGCGGGATGATCAGCAGCACGAAGGGGAAGGCCTGGCTGACGACCACCCAGCCGGTGGCCGCCTTGGCGAGCCGGCCGCGACGGCGGGCCATGACGTACGCCATCGGTGTCGCGATCAGCACCGCGATCAGGGCGGCGCCGAGCGCGGCGAGCAGGGAGTTGAGCCCGGCGCGCAGCAGCGGCTGCTCGTCGAAGGCCTGCCGGAAGTTGTCGAGGGTGGGGTGCTCGGGGATCCAGGTGGGGTGCAGACCGGCCAGCTCGCGCGGCGGTTTGAAGGCTACGGAGATCAGCCACAGGAACGGGAAGGCCAGGAAGACCAGATACGCGAGCAGTGCGGCGTACTGGCCCACCCGGGCGCTCGTCGAGGTCCTCACGCCTCGTCACCTCCCCCGGCTCCGCCGCGCAGCCGGCCGACGAGGAAGACGGCCAGTGCGATCGAGATCACCGCGACCAGCACGCAGCCCATCGCCGCCGCGTAGCCGAACTGCCCGTAGCGGAAGGCCTCTTCGTAGGCGAAGAGCATGGGCAGCCGGGTACGTCCGCCGGGGCCGCCGTTGGTCAGCACGTAGACCAGGGCGAAGGAGTTGAAGTTCCAGATGAGGTTGAGCGCGGTGATGGCGAGGGCGACGGGCCTGAGGGCGGGCCAGGTGACCGTGCGAAAGCGCCGCCAGGCGCCCGCGCCGTCGACGGCGGCGGCCTCGTGCAGCTCGCGCGGGGTGTTCTGCAGCCCGGCGAGCAGGGCGACCGTGGTCTGCGGCATGCCGGCCCAGACGCCCACCACGATGACGGCGGGCAGGGCGGTGCCGAGCCCGCTGAGCCAGTCGTGGCCGTCGCCGAGACCGAGGTCGCGCAGGGTCTCGTTGAGGATGCCCGCGTCCGTGTTGTAGACCAGCCGCCACATGATGCCGACGACGACCTCGGGCATCGCCCAGGGGACGATCGCGAGGGCGCGGGCCAGCCAGCGCAGCCTCAGGTTCTGGTCGAGCAGCAGGGCGAGGCCGAGCGCGAGCAGGAACTGCGGCACCGTCACCCCGGCCGCCCACACCAGGCCGATCCGGAACGACTCCCAGAACAGCGTGTCGTGCAGCAGGTCCTGGAAGTTCAGCGCGCCGATCCACCGGGTGGGTTCCGTGCGGCCCGACTGGGCGTCGGTGAACGCCAGCAGGATGCCGTAGAGCAGCGGACCGACGCTGAGGACCAGGATCGGGATCAGCGCGGGCAGCACCAGGAACCAGGCGCCGTGGTCCGGTCCGCCCGGTGGGCGGTCCGCGCCGGGCGCACGACGCGCCGGTCTTCTCGCATCGGTCACCAATGTCACGTAATCAACCCCTTTGCACGGCTCGAACGGGCCTGGCCATGGTCGTGAAGTGACCGTGTCCCGTCAAGGGCCCGCGTACACCCTCCCACCAGTGCGAATGCGACACTGGCCGACGGTCGGCGAGAACACGGGACTCGCGGGAGAACACCGAGGGCACGGAGGCGCGGGACGATGGACGAGGTACGGGCGCGTGAGGTGCTGGCCGCGGCGGGGGTACTGCCCGGCCCGGCACGGGAGGCCCGGGAGGCACGGCTGCTGGCGCTCGGCGAGAACGCGGTGTTCGCCGCCGGGGACCTGGCGGTCAAGGTCGGCCGCGACGCCGAACTGCTCGACCGGGCGCGCCGGGAGCTGGCCGTCGCGCTCTGGCTGGAGGAGGCGGGCGTACCCGCGGTGCGGGCGGCCGACCCGACGGCGCTGATCGTCGACGGGCACCCGGTGACCGTGTGGCGGCGCCTGCCCGAGCCGGTGCGGCCCACCGAGCCGCGGGACGTGGCCGCGCTGCTCCGGCTCGTCCACGAGCTGCCCCTCCCCTCGTCCTTCGAGCTGCCGCCCCGCGAACTGCTGGGCGGTGTGGAACGCTGGCTGCGCCTCGCGGGTGACGTGATCGACCCGGCGGACGCCGCGTATCTGCGCGAGCGGCGGGACGGCTTCGCGTCGGCCGCCGCCGCGCTCACCCCGCACCTGCCGAGGGGCCCGATCCACGGGGACGCGCTGCCCCGCAACGTGCACGTCGGCCCCGGAGGACCGGTCCTGATCGACCTGGAGACCTTCTCCGCCGACCTGCGCGAGCACGACCTCGTGGTGATGGCGCTGAGCCGGGACCGCTACGGGCTGCCCGCCGAGGCGTACGACGCCTTCACCGCGACCTACGGCTGGGACGTGCGCGAGTGGGACGGCTGCGCCGTGCTCCGCGGCGCCCGGGAGACCGCAAGCTGCGCCTGGGTCGCCCAGCACGCGCCGAGCAACCCGAAGGCCCTGACCGAGTTCGAGCGCAGGGTGGCGTCGCTGCGGGACGGGGACCCGACGGTGCGGTGGTACCCCTTCTGACCCGGCCCGGCCGCTCCGGCAGGGGTGCTCAGACCCGCTCGTCGGCCGGCTCCGCGGTCAGCTCGCGCAGCGGCCAGGTCCCGTCGACGAGGGCCGTGGGGTCGCCCTTGCGTCGCAGGAAGGCCTGGAAGTCGGCCGCCCACTCGGCGCACCACTCGATCTGACGGCGGTGCAGCTCCGCCGGACCGAAGGCCGCGACCTTGGGGTGCCGGCCGGCTATCGCGCAGGCGAGCCGCGCCGCGGCGAGGGCGTCGGCCGTGGCGTCGTGGGCGGCGTCGAGCGGGACGCCGTACTCCCGGCAGACCGCCTCCAGGTTGCGCTTGCCCCGGCGGTAGCGGTCGACGGAACGGTCGATGGTGTACGGATCGACGACCGGGGCGGGGTCCAGGCCGCCCAGGCGCTCGCGCAGGGACGGCAGTCCGTGCCGGCGCAGCTCGGCGGAGAGCAGGGTGAGGTCGAAGGCCGCGTTGTAGGCGACGACCGGGACGCCGGCCTTCCAGTGGTCCGTGAGGACGCCGGCGATGGCGTCGGCGACCTGGTCGGCGGGCCGGCCCTCCCTGGCCGCCCGCTCGTTGCTGATCCCGTGCACCGCGACGGCGTCCGCCGGGATCTCCACGCCGGGGTCGGCCAGCCACTCCCGGCGGCCGAGCGGCTCCCCGCCCCTGACCTCGATCACGGCTCCCGTGACGATGCGCGCCTCGCGCGGATCGGTGCCGGTCGTCTCCAGGTCGAAGCCGATCAGCAGCTCGCGGTGCCAGCCCATGGGCGGTCCCCCTCCTTGGTGGTGCGTCCCCCAGTGGTCTCCACCTTCGCACGGGCCACTGACAATCAGAGGATCGCCTTCCGCTTCCGCCCGGGAGGTCCCGGGGGCGCGCCGGTCACGACACCGGGCGCGAATCCGCCCACATCAGCTCGAACTCCTCACGGTAGGTGGGGAAGAGTCCGCCTTCGTCCAGCCGGTCCGACTTCACGACCTTTCCGCCGTTGCGTCCGTTGCGCAGGACGAGGACCGGAGCCTCCATGCCGCGCGTCCGGCGCAGGTAGGACTGCACGACCGCGATGCCGTCGGTGCCGTCCCCGTCGACGAGGTAGGCCGTGAAGCGGGGTGTCTCGTCGAAGACCTGGATCTCGAAGGCACCCGGGTCCCGCAACCGGGCCCGCACCCGGCGCATGTGCAGGATGTTCATCTCCACGGCGCGGCTCAGCTCGCCCCGCTTGATGCCCAGTTCGCGCTCCCGGCGCTTGATCGCGCTGGAGGCCGGGTTCAGGAAGAGCAGCCGGACCCGGCCGCCGGACTCGGCCATCCGCAGCAGGCGCCGGCCGGAGAAGTTCTGCACGAGGAGGTTGAGGCCGATGCCGAGGGCGTCCACCCGGCGGGCGCTGCCGAACAGGTCCTCGGCGGGGAACTGGCGCAGCAGCCGCACCCGGTCCGGGTGCACGGCGACCACGTCGGCGTAGCGGTCCCCGACCAGGTCCTCCACCGCGTCCACCGGCAGACGGCGCGCGGAGGGCACGTCGCTGCCCGCGCCGAGGACTTCGAGCAGCCGCGCGGAGGCCCGTTCGGCCTGGCTGAGGACGGCCTCGGACAGGGCCCGGTTGCGGGAGACGACGTTGCGGGTGACCTCCAGCTCGTCCAGGGCCAGTTCGACGTCGCGGCGCTCGTCCACGTAGGGCTCGAAGCAGGGCCAGTGCTGCACCATCAGCTCGCGCAGCTGGGGCAGGGTGAGGAAGCTGAGCACGTTGTCGTCGGCCGGGTCGAGCAGGTAGCCCTTGCGGCGGCTGACCTCGCGCACCGCGACGGCGCGCTGCACCCACTCCTGGCCGGCGGGCCCGGCGGCGGCGACCACCCAGTCGTCGCCGTGGACCGGTTCGTAGACGGGCCGCAGGACGGCGGCGACCACCGCGCGCAGCCTCTGTTCGACGAGGTTGAGCCAGATGTAGGCCCGGCCCGCCCGCTGCGCACGGGTGCGTACCTCGTTCCAGTCCCCGGCGTCCCAGTCCAGCTCCGGACCGATCGCGCCCGCGCTCATCGGCCGCGCCAGGGACACCGCACCGGGCGGGACGTCCGTGGAGGTCTCCTGGTGATCCTCGTCACCAGGAGGCAGCTCCAGCCCTCCCGAGCCCACCCGAGTACCGCCTTCCGCTCCCCCGGTCACTGCCGGGGACACCCCGTCCCAACGATCAAGGAAGGGTACTCCGGGAGCGGTCCGCGGTGCAGCCCGATGGACGGGCCGGTTTTCACCAACGTCGTTGGCCCGTAGGCGTGTTCCTCACCGGCTCACACCGGGGAGTGAGCGGATTCATAGCGGTGACGTGGGCGGGGTACGACGCGGGAGGCCGGGCACCCGCACGGGGTCCGACGGAACAGAACGCCGAGGGATGGGTATGAGGACGTACGTGCTAGGTGGTCACCTCACTTTCGGGGAGACTTCCGCGGGACTCGCAGCCAAGGCGCCCACAGCGGCGCCCCACACCTGAAAGAGTCGTGTTCATGCAGGTCTGGCCTGGAGAGGCATATCCACTGGGTGCCACGTACGACGGCGCCGGCACCAATTTCGCGGTCTTCACGGAGGCCGCCGACCGAGTAGAGCTGTGTCTGCTGCACGACGACGGCTCGGAGACGGCGATCGAGCTACGGGAGAGCGACGCCTTCGTACGGCACGCCTACGTGCCGGGGGTGATGCCCGGGCAGCGGTACGGGTACCGCGTGCACGGTCCTTACGCCCCGGAGCGCGGACTGCGCTGCAACAGCGCCAAGCTGCTCCTCGATCCGTACGCGCGTGCGATCAGCGGCGAGATCCAGTGGGGCGAGGAGGTGTACGGCTACCACTTCGGCGAACCCGAGCGGCGCAACGACCTGGACTCCGCCCCGCACACGATGACGTCGGTCGTGGTCAACCCGTACTTCGACTGGGGCGACGACCGGCGCCCCCGGACGGAGTACCACCACACGGTGATCTACGAGGCCCATGTGAAGGGCCTGACCATGCGGCATCCCGATCTCCCGGAGGAGCTGCGAGGCACCTACGCGGGCCTCGCGCACCCGGCGGTGATCGAGCACCTCACGGGGCTCGGGGTGACCGCGCTGGAACTGATGCCGGTCCATCAGTTCGTCAACGACCACCGCCTGGTGGACATGGGGCTCAACAACTACTGGGGCTACAACACGGTCGGCTTCTTCGCCCCGCACAACGCGTACGCCTCCTGGGGCGACCGCGGCCAGCAGGTGCTGGAGTTCAAGTCGGCGGTCAAGGCGCTGCACGAGGCGGGGATCGAGGTGATCCTGGACGTGGTCTACAACCACACCGCCGAGGGCAACCACCTGGGGCCGACGCTGTCCTTCAAGGGCCTGGACAACCCCTCGTACTACCGGCTGACGGACGACCCCCGCTACTACATGGACACCACGGGGACCGGGAACTCGCTGCTGATGCGGTCCCCGCACGTCCTTCAGATGATCATGGACTCGCTGCGGTACTGGGTCACCGAGATGCACGTCGACGGGTTCCGTTTCGACCTCGCGGCCACCCTGGCGAGGCAGTTCCACGAGGTGGACCGGCTGTCGTCGTTCTTCGACCTGGTGCAGCAGGACCCCGTGGTCTCGCAGGTGAAGCTGATCGCCGAGCCCTGGGACGTGGGCGAGGGCGGCTACCAGGTGGGCAACTTCCCACCGCTGTGGACCGAGTGGAACGGCAAGTACCGGGACACGGTGCGGGACCTGTGGCGGGGGGAGCCGCGCACGCTGGCGGAGTTCGCCTCCCGGCTGACCGGGTCGTCCGACCTCTACCAGGACGACGGGCGCCGCCCGCTGGCCTCGATCAACTTCGTGACCTGCCACGACGGTTTCACCCTGCACGACATGGTGGCCTACAACGACAAGCACAACGAGGCCAACGGCGAGGAGAACCGGGACGGCGAGAGCCACAACCGCTCCTGGAACTGCGGCGTCGAGGGCGACACCGACGACCCCGCGGTGCTGGACCTGCGGGCACGGCAGATGCGCAACTTCATCGCCACCCTGCTGCTCTCCCAGGGCGTCCCGATGATCAGCCACGGCGACGAGTTCGCCCGCACCCAGCGGGGCAACAACAACGCGTACTGCCAGGACAACGAGCTGGCGTGGGTGCAGTGGCCGGAGGACGACCACGACCTGCTGCGGTTCACCCGCGCCATGGTGTGGCTGCGCAAGGACCACCCGGTCCTGCGCAGGCGCCGCTTCTTCCACGGGCGCCCGGTGCAGGGCACGTACGACGAGCTGTCGGACATCGCCTGGTTCACCCCGGAGGGCGCGGAGATGACCCAGCGGGACTGGAACTCGGCGCGGGCTTCGGCGCTCACCGTGTTCCTGAACGGCAACGCGATCTCCGAGCCCGACCCGCGCGGGGAGCGCATCGCCGACGACTCGTTCCTGCTGATGTTCAACGCCTCGCCGAAGCCGCTCGACTTCGTGGTGCCGGTCGACCACGGCCGGCAGTGGGAAGTGGTCGTCGACACCGCGCTGGCGGAGGGAGTGCCCGCGGGCACCGGCCCGAAGGTGCAGGCAGGTGACCGGCTGACGCTGGTGGACCGGAGCCTGACGGTGCTGCAGCGTCCCGTGTAGGCGCCCGCCCGCCGCCCGGCCCCCTGCACCCGAGCAGGGGGCCGGTGACAGGAAAGGCGGCGGGGCGGGTACGTAGGTTTCCATGACACCTGAGCGACCCGACCCGGTGCCCTCCCCGGCCTCCTCCGCCCCCACCGACGCGCCCGCCTCGCCCGCCCCCTCGGCCACCTACCGGCTCCAGCTCCAGCCGGACTTCCCCTTCGAGGCCGCCGCGGCGGCCGTGCCGTACCTGGCCTCGCTCGGGGTGTCGCACCTGCACCTGTCCCCCGTCCTCGAGGCGGTCCCGGGCTCGTTGCACGGCTACGACGTCGTCGACCACGGGCGCGTGCGCGCCGAGCTGGGCGGCGAGGAGGGACTGCGGGCGCTGTCGCGCACCGCGCGGGAGCACGGTCTGGGTCTGGTGGTGGACATCGTGCCGAACCACATGGCGATGTCCCCGCGGCACAACCGCGCCCTGTGGGAGGTGCTGCGCGAGGGACCGGAGTCGCCCTGGGCGCGGTGGTTCGACATCGACTGGCAGGCGCAGGGCGGCCGGGTGCTGCTGCCGGTACTGGGCGCCCCCGTCGGCGAGGTGCTGGCCGATCTCCGGGTCGACGGCGACGTCCTGCGCTACCACGAGCACGCCTTCCCGCTGCGGGAGGGCACCGCGGACCTGCCGCTGCCCCGGCTCCTGGACGCGCAGTGGTACCGGCCGGTGTGGTGGCGGCTGGCCCGCACCGAGCTGAACTACCGGCGCTTCTTCAGCATCTCGGAGCTGATCGGCGTGCGCGTGGAGGACCCGGAGGTGTTCGACGCCACGCACGGGACCGTCCTGCGGCTGCTGCGCGAGGGCGTCATCGACGGACTGCGCGTCGACCATCCCGACGGCCTCGCCGACCCCGGCGCGTACCTGGAGCGGCTGCACCGGGCGAGCGGCGGCCGGTGGACGGTGGTCGAGAAGATCCTCGCGGACGGGGAGCGGCTGCCCGCCGCCTGGCCGGTCGCCGGCACGACCGGCTACGACGCCCTGCGGCACGTCGACGGCCTCTTCGTGGACCCGGCGGGGTACGGGCAACTGCTCGACCACTACCGCCGGTTCGCCGCCCCGCGAGCGGACCTGGGCGGGGACTGGGCGGCGACGGTGCGGCACGCCGCGTACCAGGTGCTCACGCACGAGCTGGCCACCGAGACGGACCGGCTGACCCGGGTGGCGCACCGCCTGTGCGCCACCTCGCCGGAGCCCGCGCTGCGCGACCGGGCGCCCTGGGCGCTGCGCACGGCGCTGCGGGAACTGCTGGTCCGGCTGGAGGTGTACCGGCCGTACACCACGGCGGACGCGGCGGCCGTCGTCACCGAGGAGGCGGCGGCCGAGGCGCGGCTCGCCTTCGCGGTGCCGGAGGAGGCCGGCGCGGTGGACGTGGTGCGGGATCTGCTGCTCGGGCGGTACGGGGACGGGCCCGACCAGGTGGAGTTCCGGACGCGCTTCGCGCAGACCGCGTCGGCGCTGCGCGCCAAGTCCGTCGAGGACACGGCCTTCTACCGCTACGTGCCGCTGCTGTCGGCGACCGAAGTGGGGGGTGATCCTGGCCGGCCGGCGGTGTCGGCGCGGGAGTTCCACACGTACTGCGCGCGCGTGCAGCGGGACTGGCCGACGACGGGCACGGTGGTCTCGACCCACGACACCAAGCGCAGCGCCGACGTGCGTGCCGCGCTGGCGGTGCTCACCCAGTGCCCGGCGCGCTGGGAGGACGTCCTGGCGGAGGTCGCCCGCCCGGGCGAGGGGGCGCCGGACGGGCAGGCGGCGTGGGCGGCCTGGCAGACGGTCTTCGGGCTGGGCCCGGCGGACGGGGAGCGCGTGCGCGAGGCGCTGCTGAAGCACGTGCGCGAGGCGGGCATGCACACCAGCTGGACGGAGCAGGAGCCCGCGTACGAGGAGGCGGTGGCCCGGTTCGTGGCGGCGGGGCCGTGCGGCGTCCCGGGCGAGCGGGTGGCGGCCCTCCGCGAGGCGCTCGGGCCGCACGTCCGGGCGAACGTCCTCGGTACCGCTCTCGTCCATCTGACGATGCCGGGCGTGCCGGACCTCTACCAGGGCACCGAGCACGAGTACCTCGCGCTGGTGGACCCGGACAACCGCCGGCCGGTCGACTTCCCCGCCGGGGTGCGGGAGCCGGACGCCGGAGAGAAGGCGGCGGTGAGCCGGGCGGCGCTGGCCCTGCGGACGCGGCGGCCCGAGGCGTTCGGCGACGCGGCGACGTACGAGCCGCTGCCCGCCGACGGTCCGGCGGCGGAGCACTGCGTGGCGTTCGCCCGCTCCGGCCGGGTCGTGACGGCCGTGACCCGGCTGTCGCTGCGGCTGGCGGAGGAGGGCGGCTGGCGCGGCACGACGCTGGCGCTGCCGCCGGGCCGGTGGGCCGACGCGCTGGTGCCGGGGCGGTTGTTCGAGGGGCACGCGCGCGTGGCGGACCTGTTCGCGGACACGCCGGTGGCACTGCTGGAGCGGGTGGACGAGGCGCGGGGGTAGGTCCTGCCGCCACCTTCCCGTCGTCCGGCCGCAGGGCGGGCTCGGCGGCGTCAGGGGGCTCCCGGTGTGCCGGGCGTCGACCGGCGTACGGGTCGTACGTGGTCGGCGCCCGGTGCGGCCGGCGTGCGCGCCTGGCGCCGAGCGGGCGGGAGTACGACGACGGACCCTGGGCGGCGAGGGAGGCGTGAACCGGGGCCGGAGGCGGTCCGTGTCAGTCGCGGTGCACCGGCACCGTGGCCCCGGGGCTCCGGTCCGGCTCCCCCGGGCGGGAGTCCCCGGCGTCCCGCCGCACGGCCAGTTCGAACGCGGCGAGCACGACCCGCGTCTGGTACTCCACCTGGCGCCCGACCGGTATCCAGTGCGCCGCGCAGCCGTCGCGGTAGTCGGCGCAGCCCTCGTCCACGATCCGGTCCACCTCGGTCAGGACGCCCGCCGGATCGCCGCCGGTCCGGGTGACCAGCTGGTGCAGCAGCCCCGCGGTCCGCAGGGACAGGCGCCGTCCGGCCAGCCGCAGGGCGACCAGGTGGGAGGTGTTCATGGGCGGCAGTGAGCGGCCCGTCCCGTCGTCGGTGTCGGGGTCCCAGGCGTCGGCGAGCCGGGGGCAGACCAGCAGGTAGTCGTCGACCGGTGCGAGCAGGTGCGCCGCCTCCGGCACGTCGGCGAGGTGCGGCCTGAGCCGGGCGAGGATGCGGTGCAGGCGCCGGGTGTCGTGGCGCAGGGTGCGGCTGACGGTGCGCAGCACCGCGTCGCGGTCGGCCGGGGGCGAGCCGTCCGCCACGGCCGCCACGCCCCACATCGGTGCCTCGACGACGGCGGTGACCGTGCCGAAGCGGTGCGGGTGGCACCACGTCGAGTCGACGGCGGCCTCGGTGATGGCGGCGGTGAAGTCGCCGCGGCGGGGCGGCGGGATGCGGTAGACGGCGGGTCCCAGGTCGGGCCAGTACAGGGTGTCGTAGGCGCCGAGTTCGCGGGGTATGCCGAGCCGGGCCGCGGTGTGGGCGATGCGCTGGGAGAGGCCGGGCAGGTCGTGGGTCAGCTCGACGAAGCCGCCGCCGACGTCCACGCCGTGCAGGGAGCACTGGAGGAAGGGCCGCAGTTCGTCCTGGAGGGCGAGCAGCGTGCGGGTCTCGGGCAGCGTGGCGCGCTCAGGGCCGTCGGGCAGCCACTCGGGCTGCTCCAGGAAGCCGGGCCGGAAGAAGTTCCGGGCGTAGCGGCCGAGGGTGTAGGGGCCGGTGAGCCACCCCTCGTTGCGCCGCAGGCCGTCGGGGTCGGCGCACAGCAGCAGGTTCCAGGTGGCGTCGGCGCCGTCGGTGAGCCGGGGATCGGCCACGGCCCGCTCGGCCAGCCGCAGGGCGGTGGCGCCGCCCACGGGCTCGTTCGCGTGCGGTCCGGCGACGACGAGGGCATGGCGGCTGCCGTGGCCGACGGAGAGCAGCAGCAGCGGGCTGCCCGCGCGGGAGGTCCCGACCCGGCGCAGCCGGGCCTGCCGGGGGTGCCGGGCGACGAGTGCGGCGGCCCGGGCCCCCAGCTCGTCCACGGTCGGGTAACGCAGGAGGGGCGGCAGGGCACACCTCCACGAAGCGGGCCGTCGATTTACCTGGCGTGCGCGGTGTACGCACAGTCAGTCACGAGTCGGGGGTTACGTCAACACCGCGAGAAGCAAAGGCGTTTGCCCCCTCGAAACGGCCACGACTCCACGTGAGGCCCAGGCCAGGGCTCTGTTCGGTCGCTCGGTCCGCCGGGCCCGCACCGCCCGAGGGGACGCTCGCGTCAGGCCGCCGCGAGGCGGAAGGACATCCGGCCGAAGCCGACCTGGTCGCCCTCGCGGACGACGGCCGCGCCGATGACCCGCCGCCCGTTGACCGTGGTGCCGTTGGTGGAGCCGAGGTCGCGCAGCACCCACATGCCGCCCTGGCGGCTGAGCTCGGCGTGCACCCGGGAAACCGTGTCGTGGCTCAGCCGCAGTCCGCTCGCCGGGTCGCGCCCTATGCGCAGCGGATGACCCGTGCCGGGGTGGGGCAGCAGCAACTTGGGCAGCCGCTCGGCCCGCCACGCCCGGCCGAGCCGTACCCCGAACCCGGACACCGCCTCGACGGTGCCGAAGACCATCCGCGACAGCCGGCTCTCGGTGCGCAGGTCGGCGGTGAGCACGGCCAGCTCCTCCAGGCGGCGGGCGGCGAGCGCCAGCTCCATCCGGCGGAGGAAGGTGTCGTGCGACAGGCGGCCCGCGGCGACGCCGTCCCGCAGCACGCTCAGCGCCTTGTCGCGCTCCGCGTCCGACAACCGGGCGGGGTGTACGGGGAACTCGAAGGACGACGTCACGCGCCTGATTGTCGGTCAGCGAGGGCCGGGGTGTCCAGAAACGCGGGCCGGTGACAGCGACTGCCGGCCTGTCCGACGAGACCGACCCGGCTTCTGAGGCGCCTCCTCGGGAGCGATGGCCGACGAACCGGCCGGATGTCGGGGGACACGCGGCGCGTGCCGGAAGAACGCGGTGCTCCTGGTCGTTGGTTGCGTGTATGCGGATCGGCGAGGCTTCCAGAGCCAGCGGTGTGAGTGCGCGGTCGTTGCGGCACTACGAGGACGAGGGCTTGATCGTCCCGGGCGTTTCAGCAACGGGTTCCGTGACTACTGCCGGTCCACCGTCGACCGGGTCCTCGTCATCCGCTCGCTGCTGGAGTCCGGGCTGCCCGTGCGGCTGATCAAGGAAGCCCTGCCCGGCCCCGCCGACGGGTCCGGCGCCGGCACCGAGATGGTGTCCGAGGAGTTCCTCCACGAGGTGCAGCGCCATCGCGACAGGCTCGCCGCCCGCATCGCCGTTCTCAGCGGTCAGCAGGCCGCACTCGACGCCTACCTGCTGGAGGCCCGCCGTACCGATCTCTGACAGCCGCTTGACCCTGACGCAAGTGTCAAGCTCCTACGTTCGGACGCATGGAGATCGACAGGCAGCAGAACAGCGTCGGACCGACCGTACGGGCACTGGTCCAGCACTCGCACCGGGGACCGGAGGACCTGGCCCTCACGACCGGTCACCGCCGCCCCGTTCCGGGGCCGGGCGAGTACCTGATCCGCGTCGGGGCGGCCGGGGTCAACTTCGCCGACGTCATGCAGACGTACGGCACCTACGGAGGAGGCCCGCAGGCTCCCTACGTGGCGGGCTTCGAGGCCGCCGGCGAGATCGTGGCGGTCGGCCCGGAGATCGAGGCCCCCCTCCAGCCCGGCACCCACGTGGTCGGAGCCGGACCGGGCGCCTTCGCGCAGTACATGACGATGCCGGCCGCGGGTGTGTTTCCCGTGCCGTCCGGCTGGAGTGACGCCGAAGCTCTCGGTCTGGTGCTGAACTGGGCCACCGCCCTGGCGGCACTGAAGCCGCTGGGCGAGGTCGAGACGGGTGAGGCGGTCCTCATCCATGCCGCGGCAGGCGGCGTGGGGCAGGCCGCCGTCCGCCTCGCCCGCCACTACGGCGCACGCGTGACCGCCACGGCCTCACCGGAGAAGCACCACACCGTCGAAGCCCTCGGCGCCGACGCGGTCCTGGACAGGCGGCGCCCCGACCTGGCGGAGGAGATCACCCGCCTGACCGGCGGTGTCGATCTGGTCCTGGAGTCCGTGGGACGGGCCACGTTCAGGACCAGCCTGGCCGTCACCAGACCCTTCACCGGACGCGTCGTCGTGTTCGGCGCCGCCTCCGGCGACGCCACCCTCACCACCCACGACCTGGTCTTCGCCCACCCGGTCCAGGTCAAGGGTCTGCACATCGGCGCACTTGCGGTCGCGGCTCCGTCCCTCTACCGGTCGCTGCTCGTCGAGATCGAGGCCCTTGTCGCCGACGGCGTGTACCCGCCCGGCACCCCCCACGTGCGTCCCCTGGCCGAGGGACCGGCAGTGCTGAGGCAACTCGGAGCGGGCCGGACCCGGGGCAAGTTCGCGCTCGATCCCTGGCGGTAGGGCCGCGCACCGGACGCGACACCCGGCGCGCGGAGAATCCCCAGCGGAACGATCCGCGGTGGAGGACCATGGACGGGTCAGGGACCACAGACGAAGGGGAACCGTCCGTGCAGTTCGAGGTGTGGGCACCGCAGGCCGGCCGGGTGACGTTGCAGTGCGACGGCGCCACGCGCACGCTGGAGCGCGATCCGGAGCGGCCGGGGTGGTGGTGCGGTGAGGCACGGGCCGGGGACGGCTCGCGGTACGGCTTCGCGGTGGACGACGGGCCGGTGCTGCCCGACCCGCGCTCGCGCCGCCAGCCGGACGGACCCGACGGGCTCAGCGCGGTCGTCGACCACGGGCGGTACGCGTGGCGTGCCCGCTGGGCCGGGCGCGGGCTGCCCGGCGGGGTCCTGTACGAGCTGCACGTGGGGACGTACACGCCCGAGGGCACGCTCGACGCCGCCGCGGAGCGCCTCGACCACCTGGTGCGGCTCGGCGTCACCCACGTCGAGCTGATGCCGCTGTGCCCCTTCCCCGGCCGGCACGGCTGGGGATACGAGGGGGTCTCGCTGTGGGCGGTGCACGAGCCGTACGGCGGACCCGAGGCGCTGAAGCGGTTCGTCGACCGGGCGCACGAGCTGGGGCTCGGTGTGGTCCTGGACGTGGTGCACAACCACCTGGGCCCGTCCGGCAACTACCTGCCCGCCTTCGGCCCGTACTTCACCGACACCCACCACACGCCCTGGGGCGTCGCCGTCAACCTGGACGCGCCCGGCTCGGACGAGGTGCGGGCGTTCCTCGTGGACAGCGCGCTGGCGTGGCTGCGGGACTACCGGCTCGACGGGCTGCGCCTGGACGCGGTGCACGCCCTGGTGGACACCCGCGCGTGCCACTTCCTCGAGCAGCTGTCGAGCGCCGTGGACGAGCTGGCCGCCGACCTGGGCCGGCCGCTCTTCCTGATCGCCGAGTCCGACCTGAACGACCCGCGGATCATCACCCCGCGCGCTCAGGGCGGCCTGGGTGTGCACGCGCAGTGGAACGACGACTTCCACCACGCCCTGCACACCGCGCTGACCGGCGAGTCGCAGGGTTACTACGCCGACTTCGCGCGCGATCCGCTGGCGGCCCTCGCCAAGACGCTCACCCGGGGCTACTTCCACGACGGCACCTACTCCAGTTTCCGGGGCCGCTCGCACGGCCGGGCACTGGACCGGGCCGGGGTGGCCGCGCACCGGCTGACCGGTTACAGCCAGACCCACGACCAGATCGGCAACCGCGCCCAGGGGGACCGTCTGGCGTCCCTGGTCTCCCCCGGGCTCGCCGCCTGCGCGGCCGCGCTGACGCTGACCGCGCCGTTCACCCCGATGCTGTTCATGGGCGAGGAGTGGGCGGCCGGCACGCCGTGGCAGTTCTTCACCGACCACACCGACCCCGAGCTCGCGGAGGCGGTACGCAACGGCAGGCGGCGGGAGTTCGCCGCGCACGGCTGGCGGGAGGAGGACGTGCCCGACCCGCAGGACCCGGCGACGCGCGAGCGCTCCTGCCTGGACTGGTCGGAGCCGGAACGCGAGCCGCACGCGCGCGTCCTGGACTGGTACCGGCGGCTGATCGCCCTGCGCGCGGAGCAGCCGGACCTGACCGACCCGGACCTGGCCGACACCAGGGTCGCGTACGACGTCACGGCGCGCTGGCTGGCCTTCCGGCGCGGGGACATCCGGGTGGTGGTCAACCTGGGCACCGAGCCGGCGGCGATCCCGCTGGGCAACCGCCCGGCGCGGGTGCTCGCCGCGTGGGAACCCGTGGAGGGCCCGGGCGCGAACGGGATACTGCGCGTGCCGGGCGAGTCGAGCGTGGTGCTGGTGCAGGAGTGAGCGAGGGGCCCGGGACGGTCAGGCGGGGTCGTCCCGGCCGTCGTCGCGCAGCTCCGTCACGCGTTCCAGGAGGATCGGCTCCCAGGCGTGCCGCAGCCGGGTCCTGAGCAGGGGAAGCGGCGCGCCGGACCGGCCGGCGAGGCCCTCCGCCAGGTGGGCGACGGCGTCGCAGCGGGCCAGCCACAGGCCGCGCAGGCAGGGCCGGGCACCGTAACCGGCGAGGGTGGCGGCGCGCACGGCGGCCGGTGAGCCGACGGACAGCGCGAGCCCGGCGATGTCCTCGGCCGGGTCGCCGAGGACGGCGTCGCTCCACCCGAGGACACCGCGCACCCGGCCGTCGGCGCCGACCACGAGGTGCCCGGCGGTCAGCCCGTGGTGGACGAGGACCGCCGCGCCTTGCTGGACGCCGAGCTGGGCCGCCGCCTCCCGGGTGAGGCGCTCCGGGCGTGCGGCGTCGAACTCGTCGGCCGCGGCGAGGCGGCGGGCGGCGTGCTCGGCCGACTGCCGCAGGGTCTCCAGGGAGCGGGGGGCGGCCCGCGGCACCCCGAGCGTCTCGGCCTGCCGGACCGGCACCTCGCGCAGGCCGCCGAGCAGCGCCGCGAGGTCCGCCTCGCCCGCGGCGGACACGTCGTGGTCCTCGCCCGACCCGCCGGGCACCCTGGCGTCGAGCGTGTAGGCGAGGCCCGGCGCCCAGTCGCCGTGCGCCACGCTCGTCGGCAGCGCGACGGGGACGTACGGCCGGACCAGTTCCCGCAGGCGCAGCTCGCGGCGCCTGCGCGCCGAGGTCTCCCGGTCGGGGGCCAGCCGCAGGACGTGCCGGGGGCCGACCCACCACGTGTCGGGCCCGTCGCCCCCGGGGACGGGCCGGACGTCGGGTTCCGTGCTCCCGCCCAGCAGGGAGCGGACCAGTCGGCGGACGGTGTCCGCGGTGGGTGTCGGTGCCTGGGTCATGTCGCGCCGTCGTCTTCCGGGTCTGCCGGGGCGTTCGGTGTCCGTCCGCCACCGGTCACTCGACGATGATCATCTCCCGCGTGGTGTCGTTGAGCCGCCTGCCGCCGTCCTCGGTGACGGTGACGATGTCCTCGATGCGTACCCCGAAACGGCCGGGCAGATAGACGCCGGGCTCGACCGAGAAGCACATGCCGGGCACCAGGGGCTGCTCCTCGCCCTCGATCATGTACGGCGGTTCGTGCGTGGTGACGCCGATGCCGTGGCCGGTGCGGTGGATGAAGTACTCGCCGTACCCGGCGCCGGCGATGACCGCGCGGGCGGCCCGGTCGACGTCCTGGCAGGCGGCTCCGGGCCGCACCGCGCGGAAGCCGGCCTCCTGCGCCTCGCGGACCAGGTCGTGCACCCGGCGCTCCTCGTCGGTGGGCGCGCCGACGTGGACGGTGCGGGAGGTGTCGGAGCCGTATCCGTCCTTCAGGCCGCCGAAGTCGAGGACGATCATGTCGCCGTCCTCGATGACGCGGTCGCCGACCTCGTGGTGCGGGTTGGCGCCGTTGGGTCCGGAGGCGACGATGGTGAAGTCGACCTGCGAGTGCCCGAACCGCCGCAGCAGCTCGGCGAGGTCGGCGGCGACCTCGGACTCGCGGCGCCCGCCGAAGCGGACCTTCCGGATCTCCTCGAAGGCGGCGTCGGCGGCGGCGCCCGCCGCCGCCATCAGTTCCAGCTCCGCCGTGTCCTTGACGGCGCGGAGCATGGGCAGCGCCTCGGTGAGGGAGGCGTAGGACGTGTCGGGCAGCGTGCGCTGGAGCTGGAGCAGGTGCATCGCCCAGGCGTTGTCGCTGATGCCGAAGCGGCCGGTCCGGTCGAGGAGGGCGGCGGTGGCCGCGTAGGGGTCCTTGCCGTCGGTCCAGTCGCGCAGGGTCAGCGCGGGGGCACCGGCCGCCTTGGCGGCGTCGGGGGCCTCCAGGGCGGGGACGACGAGCACGGGATCGCGGTCCGGGGCGAGGACGAGCAGGGTGAGCCGTTCGGTGTCCGCCGTGGGCGCGTAGCCGGTGAGCCACACCAGGTCGGGGCCCGGGGCCACCAGCAGTCCGGCCAGCCCGGCGTCGGCCGCCGCACCGGCGGCGCGCCGCATACGGGTCCGGTAGTCGTCGGCGGTGAAGGGAGCAGCGGGCCTGCTGCCGGTCATCCGGGCCTCCCAGGGCACGAGGGTGAAGGAACCACGGGCAGCATCCTGCCCGCAGGAAGGGGGCGGCGCGAGCCGATTGCCGTTGCTCGGTCCTCACGGCCGACGGCCGGGCGCCGTCACGCGTCGGTCTCGAGGGGGACGGGTCCGCCGCTCGGAGTGGGACGGCACCGTGCCCGTGCTCGCGCCCACCCGGTGGTCCGCGCCGGGACCGCAGATCACGGCGGGCCCGCGCTCCCGCCGCGACCGTGTTCGCGGGCGGCCGCCGGGATCGCCGCCGGGTGACGCGGGCTCCGCGGCCGGCCCGGGCGAGCTGGCTGGTTGGCTGGCTGTTCTGACCGGGGAGGTTGTGGGCGGTGTCCCGGCGGCCCGGGCGGGCGAGCCGGTGGACGGATGTCCCGGCGACACGGCAGGGGCGCCGGGACAGTCGCGGGCCGGGACAGTAGCGGGCCGGGACAGTAGCGGGCCGGGACGCGACCGGCCCACCACGTGTCGGACGGTGCCGGACGGCTCACGAGCCGCTCCGTACGGTCGCGTGACGGCACGCGACCGGGCACGGCCGGGCGCGAACCGTCAGGTGACCACGCCGGGCAGGGCCGTCAGCTGCTGGTAGCCCCCGCTCCGGTGGCGCACGGTGAGCCTCACCTTCTTGCCGGGCCTGGCGCGGGACACGGCGTGCGCCAGGTCGGCGGCCGAGTCGACGCGGGTCGTGCCGAAGGCCAGCAGCACGTCTCCCCGCACCAGGCCCGCCGCGTATCCGGGGCCCGGCACGTGGACGCCCACGACCCGGGCGCCTGGCCCCTTGTCGTCCACCACCTCCACTCCGAGGGTCGCCCCGACCGGGACCCGGGAGGGCGAGGGGCCGGACGACGGGTGGGCCGGTGCTCCCCGGCTGCCCGTCGCCGTCCCCCCGGCCCCGGGCACTCCCGCCGTCCCCCCGGCCCCCGGCGCTCCCGCCGCCCCGCCGGGCCCAGCCGCACCGGCCCGCTGCTGCAGCTCGGCCAACTTGCTCATGCCGATCACGGTGGCGCCCACCGTGCCGAGCCCCACGCCCGCGAGGACGAGGACGACCGCGGCGAGCACCCCGAGCAGCACGGTGACCGCCCGCCGACGGCGCCGGCCCCCGGTGTGCGGACGCCGGTCGGTGTCGGGCTCCGTGCCGGGCCCCGGGTCCCTGCCGGGCATCGGCTTGGGACGCAACGCTGTCTGTTCCATGGATCGCCTCCGGCAGGTGCTCTACCCGGCGCACCCGCGCGTGACGAGCCACGAAAGAGTGAGACTGAACGCCGGTCAGGTCGTCGGGACGGGACTGCTCCTCGGCACCGGCACCGGCGGGGGCGCGAGGACCGGCGCGGTCACGGGCGCCGCCGGGATCCGGTCGGGGAGGAATCCGTGGGTGCGCCCCGCGAGGTACTCGGCCCGGTAGCGCGGGACGTTCCGGTGCCAGTTGAGGATGCCGGCCATCCAGTTCTGCAGGTCGGTCACGTACCCCTGCATGACGGTCCGCGCCTGGTCGGACAGCTGGAAGTCGTCGTACACGACGGGCAGTTCGTGCGCGACGACGTGCTCGAACTGGCGCATGCGCTGGTTCATCAGGTCCTGCACGACGCCCAGCGCTGCCGGGTAGCCGACGCCGAAGAAGTTCTGCACGACGAGGACGGCGTTGTGCATCTCGCCCTCGTACTCGATCTCCTTCTGGTACGAGAAGACGTCGTTGAGCAGGCACGCGTAGTCGATCGCCGCGTTCTCCAGGGAGCGGACGGGACCGCTGCGGTAGACCTCGGGGGGCACCGCCGGGCCGTGTCCGGCGCGGCACAGGCCCAGGGTGAGGTCGGAACCGAAGGTGGCGCGGCGCATCTCCAGGTAGTCGACCGGGTCGGGGACGCGGTGCTGGATCTGGTTGGACAGCTCCCACACCCACGCCTCGGTCATCTTGTCGACGGCCGTCCTCAGCGGGCGCCGCTCCTCGGGCGTCATCCCGGCCGTCGTGCGCGCCCACAGGTCGGTCAGGGAGCGCTCCATGGCGTTGGCGGGCGGCGGGACCGGCTCGCCGTCGAGCGGCATGCACGCCGACAGGCGGGCGGTGGTCAGCCGGGCGGCGGCGAGGTCCCGGCGGTGGCCGTACACGAGAGGGTAGTAGTCGTCGCCGTAGGTGCCGAAGGCCAGCCAGCCGGAGGCGAGGTCGAGCTGGTCCTGTGTGGCGTCGGGGTCGAGACCGGCGGCGCACAGTGCCAGGTCGCAGCTCTCCAGCTTGTCCTGGTCCCAGACGCCTTCGCTCAGGATGCCCATCCGCAGGCACCACTCGGACAGGTGCCGCCGGGAGCCCTCCAGGGCGGGGCTCAGCCCCAGCGGGTAGGGCATGCGGATGTCGGGGATGACGGAGGGGCCGACCTGCTGGAAGGGCACGTAGGTGTAGGAGCGGGTCCGCCGGGCGGCCGCCTCGGCGAGCAGCGCGCCGACGTCCGCGGCGGAGGTGCCCGGGCCGGTCAGCGCCTGCCAGCCGGCCAGGGGGCGCTCGCCCTTGTTCATGTAGCGGCTGGAGCGCATGTGCCACTCGTGACCGCCGGACTGCCAGTCCTGCAGGCCCTTCGCGTACGCGCCGACGGCGGCGACCTCGGGCGGGGTGAGGCCGCTCTCCAGGGCGACGGCGGGCACCTCGGTGAACGCGGTGTGCTCGAACTGGTGCAGCCGGGAGGTGAGGACGTCGTTGACCAGCTCGGCGGCCTCCTGGGTGGTGCAGCCGAAGAAGGTCTCCAGGACCAGCACCCCGTTGCTCAGCTCGCCCTCGTCCTCGACCTCCCGCTGGTAGGAGAAGAGGTCGTTGCGCAGGTGGACGGCGTCGGAGAAGGTCTCCATGAGCACCCGCAGCGGCCTGGACCCGGCGACGGCGGCGGGCACCTCGGCGGTCGCGTACTCCACGAGCCCGGCGGACCAGGGGGCGCCGCCCACCTTGCGGCGCATCTCGATGTACTCGACGGGGTTGGCGACCCGCCCCTCGTTGATGTTGGACAGCTCCCACAGGGACTCGTTCAGGAGGTGCTCGGTGGCGACGGCGAAACGGCGGCGCCAGTCGGCCGACATGGCGGGCACGGTACGGGTCCACAGGTCCGCCAGGCCGGCCTCCACCGGGTTCTCCGGCCGGGGCATGTCGGCGGCCGGGTCGAGCGGCATGAACAGCGGGAGCCGGTCCAGGTGGGCCTTGCCTGCGAGGCGGTCCTGGGTGCGTTTGAACTTCTCCAGGAAGTGGTCGTCGAAGAAGAAGACCCACACGTACCAGTCGGTGATGAGGGAGAGCGCCGGCCCGTCGCAGTCGGGGTGGGTGTAGGCGCAGAGCAGGCCGTAGTCGTGGGCGTCGAGGTCCGACTGCTCCCAGACCCCGGAGCCTTCCAGCATGCCCATCTCGCGGGCCCACGCCGTCGAGTGGGCGCGGGCCTCGTCGAGATGCGGGTTGAGCCGCGCCGGATGCGGCAGGTAGAAGTGCGGGAGTCGGAAGGGCTGTTGCGTCATGGCCCGGCCCTACCCACGGCTCCTCGGACGCATCCGGCCGGCGGCACATGATCACACCATCGCGTGAACCGGCCGACGCCGCGGAACTTTTCCCTCAGGGCCTGACCTGGATCAGCGCATGGGTCCCGCTGGTCCGCCATCGCCGCTCGCCGCTCGCCTCCAGCGCGGCCTCCGTCCCGGCGTCGAGCCCGGTGATCACGTCGGACTTGAGGGTGCGCAGGGCGGCGACCGGGCCGGGGAAGTACGCGGTGACGTCCGCGAAGGAGGTGGTCGCCGGCCAGCGACGGTCACCCACCAGACGCCGGTAGTTGAGGTCCCCCTTGAGCACGGTGACGGTGGCCGCGGCGAAGTCCTCGCGCAGGTCGTCGGGCATGTCCGCGTACGGCAGCGGCGCGCAGGAGAAGGGGTGGGCGCGCACGGTGACGCGGCCGTCGGTCAGCGCGGCCCAGAGCCGGTCGCCGTACGCGGCCGCCGTGCCGCCCGCCGCCACGAGCCGCCGCAGGGCGTCGAGCACGTCGGTGGGCGTGGCGTCGGAGACGTAGTAGGGGTACGGCTTGACGTGCAGGATGGCGCGGTCGACGCGGCCCTCGGCGAGGAGGTGGGAGACGAGCAGCAGGTCGGGGACGAGTTCGCGGCCGGCGTTGTCGGCGACGAGGCACAGCGTGGCCGGTCCCGGCCGCGAGGCGCCCGGTCCGGGGGCCGGGAGCAGAGACCAGAGGGTGTCGCTGTCGTCGGCGACGAGCGCGTCCACCTGGTCCGCGGCGTCCGCGCCGCGGCCGGAGAGGCGGAAGCCGAGGTCTGCGCGGTTGCCCCACAGCGAGCCGTGCAGCAGGGCCTTCGTCCGCTCGGCGGCGGGCAGTTCGGCGAGGCCGTCGAGTGCGGCGAGCTCCTCGTCCGTCTCCGGCGCGTCGAGTTCGGCCAGCTTGGCGGGCCGGAACGGGTCGACGCCCTGCCAGGGGCCGGGGCCGAAGTAGCCGACGGCGTCCAGGAGGCGGCGGTAGAAGTGGCTTTCGGCCCACAGCCAGGGCACGTCGTACCAGGAGCGGCCGGCGTACCCGTCGAGGCCCCAGGCCGCCCAGAGCTCCCGGTCGCGTCCGGTGGGGTCGGCGTCGGCGGGCAGCGGCTCGACGACGCCGTCGGCGCAGCTCGCGAGGAGCGCGTCGAGCGCCCGGCGCCGTCCGGGGTCGAGCGGGAAGGCGTCGCGCACCTGCCGGACGATGGCGGGGTGGCGCTCGGCGAGCACGCCGTGCGGGAAGGACCCGGGCTCGTCGCCGAGGATGACGGGCGCGGACGGGGACGGGGTGTCGGGCATGCCCGTCACCGTACCGGTCAGGCCGGGCCCGTCTCCTGCTCCAGGCGCGCGGCGAGGGTGAGGTAGCGGGCCCGTCGGGTCACCGGGACCATGCCGCGCACCAGGATGTACCACATCTCGGCGAGGCGGCGGGGCTGGCGGCCGGACGGTTCCAGCGTGCCGCTCACGACGCGGGTGCCGACGACGGAGCAGACGAGGGTGTGGGCGACGGAGTCCACGTCGATGTCCGGATGCACATCGGACTCCCGCACCGCGTTCAGCAGCCGGGAGGTGGCGATCTCCCGCCACTCGGTGAACGGGTGCGGCAGCGGCGGCCGTACCGGCACTCCGGCGGTGGCGAGCCGCAGCCCGGCCCGCAGCACCGGACCCTCCTCGCACAGCCGCGCCATGGCGAACGTGAGACGCATCAGCGCCTCCAGCGAGGAGTAGCCCCGCCCGTCCAGGTCCCGCGCCAGCCGGCGCGAGGTGCGGGACTGGATCTCCATGATGGCGTGGGCGAGGTCCTCCTTCGCCGCGAAGTGGAAGTACAGGGCACCCTTGGTCACTCCGGCGTGGGCGACGATCTCGCTCAGGCTGGTCGACTCGTACCCGTGACGGTCGAACAGGTCTGCCGCGGCGTCGACGATCGTCGCGCGTGTCTGCTCGGCGCGTGCCTGCCTCGCCATCGGCTTAACTCTCCCGGGCTGGACCCGACAGGCCGGCCGCCTGCCTTTACCCCCTGTACACGATAACTCACCGGCTAACTGCCCGTCAGATCAGCCTTCTTCGGCGAACCCGCGGACGGCACAGACGGCACGGACGGCACGGATCTCGCGCCCGGAGTCCCGCCACAGCCACAGCCACAGCCACAGCCACAGCCACAGCCACAGCCACAGCCACAGCCACCGGCATACCGCCCGGGATTCCGCTTCGGCCCGCTTTCGCCGACCGGTTCATCACGATGCGGCACCGACAACTGACAGCGCATCCCTGGTCACTTGACTGTCAGCGGTCACACACGGTTTGCTCCGGCCAGGCGAGTTTCACCCGGTTGACGCACTGACCCGCGGCTCCGGGCCGGCTCGTCCCGTTCCTCCTGCTCGGCCGCACAGCGAGGTGCCCCCGCCCCCATGAGTACAGCTCCCCCGCCCACCCACTCCCCCGGCCCCTTGCGCATCGCGGCCCTCGCCGCCGCCGTCTGTCTGCTGGCGGCCGGCTGCTCCGCCCTCGGCGGGGACGAGGACGGTTCTTCGGCGGGGGACGCCGCGAGCGGGCCGGGCGGCGACCGGATGAAGATCGTCATGGTCACCCACGGCGGTGAGGGCGACGCCTTCTGGGACCGGGTGCGCAAGGGCGCCGAGGCGGCGGCCGCCAAGGACGGCGTCGACCTGACCTACGCCGGTGACGCCGACACCGCCGACCAGGCCGACCTGGTGCGGGACGCCGTCCGGGACGAGGTCGACGGCATCGCCGTGACCCTGGCCAAACCGCAGGCGATGAAGGCGCCGGTCGCCGAGGCCGAGGCCGCCGGGATCCCCGTGGTCGGTCTCAACTCCGGCATCGACGCCTGGCGTTCGACGGGGCTCCTGGAGTACTTCGGACAGGACGAGAGCGTCGCGGGCCGGGCCGTCGGTGAGAAGCTCAACGCCCTCAAGGCCAAGCACGCCCTGTGCGTCATCCACGAGCGCGGCAACGTCGCCCTGGAGGCCCGCTGCGCCGGCGTGAAGAAGACCTTCCGGGGCGAGACCGAGATGCTCTACGTCGAGGGCACCGACATGAAGGCGGTCGGCGCGGCCGTCACGGCGCGGCTGCGGCAGGACACCGCCATCGACGAAGTCGTCATGAACGGCGCGGCGTTCGCCCTCACCGCGGTCGAGTCCGTCGACGAGGCGGGCAGCAGGGCGCACGTCGCCACGTTCGACCTCGACGACGACCTGGTGGCCGCCGTCAAACGCGGGGACGTCCAGTTCGCGGTGGACCAGCAGCCCTATCTGCAGGGCTATCTCGCCGTGGACGCGCTGTGGCTGTACCGCACCAACGGCAACGTCAGCGGCGGCGGGGTGTCCCCCGTGCTGACCGGCCCCGCGTTCGTGACCCGGACGAACGCCGACTCGGTCGCGAAGTTCGCCGCGGGCGGCACCCGGTGACCGGGCGGTCCCGCGGCCGCCGTCACCTCCGCGTCCCCGCCCTTCCCGCCCACTGACCGCCTAGGACGACGATGTCTGCACGCACCACAGGCACGACGCGGAGGACGCGCGCCCGGCGTCGCCTGGGCTCCATACGCCTGTCCCTGATCCTCCTGGCCCTGGTGCCCGGCGTCACCCTCGCGACCGTGTGGGGCGTCACGACGATCCAGATGTTCTCCGAGGGCCTGCGGCTGCGTGCGCAGACCCAGCTGAGCCGCGACACCGGCGCCATGGGCACCGAGACGGCCCTCGCCCTGCAGCGGGAACGCAGCCTGTCCGCGGCCCTGCTGGCCGACCCGGGCGGCGACCGGACGGAACTGGACGCGCAGCGCAAGAAGGCGGACGAGGCGATCGCCCAGCTGGTGAGCCAGTCCGACGCGATCGAGAGCGCGCCCGACCGCATCTCGGACCGGCTGTACTCGGTCCTCGGCTCGGTGGGCAGCCTGGAGTACTACCGCGACCAGGTGGACGACCCCAGCGACATCACCGCCGAGCAGGCGCTCGACCAGTACACCGCGATCGTCGACGAGCAGATCCACGCCTTCCAGGAGCTGTCCCAGGTCGACGACGGCGACCTCACCTCGCAGGCGGGTCCGCTGGTCGCCCTCGAACACGCCGCCGAGCTGGTCTCCCAGGAGGACGCCCGGCTCACCCTGGCCTGGCCGTCGGACCGGATGGACGAGACGGAGTGGGAGCAGTTCGCCATGCTGGTCCACACCCGGCGCTGGCTGATCCGGGACCAGATCCTCCCCTCGCTCGACGGCAGCGCCAAGACCGAGACCGAGCGCATCCTGGCGGGCCCGGAATGGAAGACCCTGCAGAGCGTCGAGGACCAGGTGCTCGCGGCCCGTACGGCGGACGGCGAGGACCGCATCGACCTGCCGGACGACCTGCGGCAGCGGTGGACCCCCGCCATGGAGGGGGTCACCGAGCAGTACGGGCGGCTGATCCGGCAGCAGACGGGCGGGCTCCTCGACCGCAGCGCCGACGACGCACGCGCCCTGCTGATCAAGGCCGCATCCCTCAGCGCGGGCGGGCTGCTCGCGCTGCTGCTCTGCATCGTCATGTCCTGGCGCATCACCCGCTCGCTGTCCCGGCGGCTGCGCGGTCTGCGGCTGGCCACCCTGAGCCTGGCCGAGGAGCGGCTGCCCGACGTGGTGGCCCGGCTGGAGCGCGGCGAGAAGGTCGACGTGGAGTCGGCCACCCCGCCGCTGGACTACGGCCGGGACGAACTCGGCCAGGTGGCACAGGCGTTCAACACGGCGCAGCGCACCGCCGTGCACACCGCCGTCGAACTCGCCGACACCCGGCGCGGGTTCCAGAAGGTGATCCTGGGCATCGCCCGGCAGAGCCAGAACCTCGTCAACATGCAGTTGGGCAAGCTGGACGCGCTGGAGCGCGAGCACACCGACCCGGACATCCTCAAGGGCCTGTACGAGCTGGACTCCACGGCCAGTCAGCTGCGCCGCTACGAGGAGAACCTCGTCATCATCAGCGGTGAGCAGCCCCGGCGCACGTGGCGCGAGCCGGTGTCGCTGGTGGACATCCTGCGCAGCGCCGTCGGTGAGGTCGCCGAGTACCAGCGGGTGGAGCTGCACGCCGACGAGGAGGTGGCCCTCGCCCCGCCCGCGGTGGCCGACGTGATCCACCTGCTGGCCGAGCTGATCGACAACGCGACCGCGTACTCCCCCGCGCCCAACCCGGTCGGGGTGCGGGCGGCGCTGGTGGCCAAGGGCCTGGCCGTCGAGATCGAGGACCGCGGGCTGGGGCTGTCCGAGGAGGACTACGCCTCGTTCAACGCCCAGTTGGCGGTGGCTCCGCAGTTCGACGTGGTGGCCCTCGCCGACGACCTGCGGCTCGGCATGTTCGTCGTCGCCCGCCTGGCGCACCGGCACGGCATCACCGTCACCCTGCGCCCCTCCCCGTACGGCGGGACCACGGCGATCGTGCTGATCCCGCACGACATCGTGGTGCGCGAGGCGGTCGACGGGGCCGACGGCACCGGTGTCCCGCCGGGCGGCGCGCAGGCCTCCCGGGCCTCCGGGGGCACGGCATCCCCCGCCTCGGGCCCGGCCGGCGGCGAACAGCCCGTACGGTCCTCCCGTCCGGCGCCGCCGGCCCGGTCAGCGATCGCGGCAGGGGCCTCCGGGGGCTCGCGCGACGGCTCGCCCGG
Organism: Streptomyces sp. BK208; assembly: GCF_004364245.1. GTDB lineage: Bacteria > Actinomycetota > Actinomycetes > Streptomycetales > Streptomycetaceae > Streptomyces. The sequence goes on from NZ_SOAV01000003.1 coordinate 282,538, forward strand.
CCGCTCCCCCGACGGGCACGGTGGCCTGGCGCCGCTGCCCCGCCGGGTGCCGCAGACCAGCCTCGCCGCCGAGCTGCGCGACGAGGACCCCGGCCGCCGGGAGGGCCCGGACGACGGACCCGGGGACTACGCCGACTTCACGGCCGAGCGCGCCGCGTCGTCCCTCGCCGGTTTCCAGCGCGGCACGCTGCGCGCCCAGAGCGACGACGGCCCGGACGCCGCAGACACCCGCACCGACACCGACACCGACGGGCGCGCGGTCCCGTCCGCCGGCCCCTCGACTCCCACCGCCGACCGCCGACCGCCGACGAAGGACACGCGATGACCCGACCCTCCCCCGCCACGCACACCGAGCTGGACCAGTTGCTCACCGGACTCGTGGAGCGGGTCGCCGAGGTGAACCAGGCCGTGGTGCTCTCCGAGGACGGACTGGTCGTCAGCAAGTCCACCGGCTTCCTGCGGGACGACGCCGAGCGGCTCGCGGCGACCGCGTCGGGCCTGATGAGCCTCAGCAAGGGCGTCAGCATGGACTTCCGGGGCGGCCCGGTGCGCCAGGCGCTCATCGAGATGGCCAACAGCTACCTGATACTCACCTCCGCGGGCCCCGGCGCGCACCTGGTGGTGCTGACCGGTCCGAACGCCGACGTCGGCGTGGTGGCGTACCAGATGAACATGCTGGTGAAGAAGATCGGCGAGCACCTGAGCGCGGCACCGCGGGCCACCGCCGGCCCCGGCGAGTGACGTGACCGGAGGCGACGCGGCGGGCCGGCTCGTGCGGCCGTTCACGCTGACCGGCGGCCGGACCCGGCCCAGCCGCGCCGACTTCACCCTCATCACGACGGTGACCGCCGTCCACCCACAGCCCACCCGGGCGGCGCGGCCGCAGCCCGAGCACCTGCGGATCCTGCGGCTGTGCGCCGAGCCGGTGGCCGTGGCGGAGATCGCGGCCCGTCTCGACCTGCCGGTGAGCGTGGTCGTCATCCTGCTCTCGGATCTGCTGGAGGCCGGCCGGATCACCGCCCGGCCGCCGCACGTCGTCTCCCGTGCCTCCGAGGACCTGGACCTGCTGCAGAAAGTGAGGGACGGCCTTGGCCGGCTCTGAGCGCGTCGCCGAGACCACCGCGGCTGCCGAGAACACCGCGGCTGCCGAGATCACCGCGGCCGCCGCGGCGCCCGCACGCTCCACCGCGCCCGACGCGGTGAAGATCCTGATCGCGGGCGGTTTCGGGGTCGGCAAGACCACCATGGTCGGGTCGGTCAGCGAGATCGCCCCGCTGCGCACCGAGGAACCGCTCACCGAGGCGGGCCTGGACGTCGACGACCTGGCCGGCATCGAGGAGAAGCGGGCCACGACCGTGGCGCTGGACTTCGGCCGGATCTCCATCGGCCGGGACCTGGTGCTGTACCTGTTCGGCACGCCAGGTCAGCAGCGGTTCTGGTTCATGTGGAACGACCTGGCGATCGGGGCGCTCGGCGCGGTCGTCCTGGTGGACGTCCGGCGGCCGGAGTCGAGTTTCGCCGCCGTCGACTTCTTCGAGCGGCGGCGCATTCCGTTCGTCGTCGCCGTGAACGGCTTCCACGGCCGGCACCCGTACCCGGCGGCGGAGATCCGCGAGGCCCTCGCGCTGCCGGAGCACGTGCAGGTGCTGCTGTGCGACGCGCGGGAGCGGACCTCCAGCCGGGACGTCCTCATCGCCCTGATCGACCAGTTGATCGACGCCGCGGCCGGTGCCGCGGCGTCGTGACGCCGGCCTCGGTCAGCCGAGGCCCGCGGACTTCAGCCACTCCTTGGCCACGTCCAGCGGGTCCTTCTTGTCCAGCTGGACCTTCGCGTCCAGGTCGAGGAGCGTCTTGGTGTCCAGCTTGGCGGAGACCGCGTTGAGCGTGGCCACGCCGTCCTTGGACAGTCCGTCCTTGGCGACCAGCGGGGTGACGTTCGCGTGGCCGAAGAGGTTCTCCGGGTCCTTCAGGACGACGAGCTTCTCCTTGATGATCGTCGGGTCGGTGGTGAAGACGTCCGCGGCCTGCACGGTGTTCTTCGTCAGCGCCGACTGGGTCAGCGGGCCGCCCGCGTCGAGCGCCTTGAACGACTTGAACTTCAGCCCGTACACCGACTCCAGGCCCTTGAGGCCCTGCTGCCGGGTCTGGAACTCGGGCGAGCCGCCGATCACCAGGTCCGGTGCGGCCTCCTTGAGGTCGGCGAGGGTCGACTCGGCGGTGAGGCCGTGCTTCTTCGCCGTCTCGGCGTTGACGGTGACCGAGTCCTTGTTCTCGGCCGGCGACGACTCCAGCAGCGTCAGCTTCTTGTCCAGCTTCGCCTTCGCCGCCTCGTTCACCGCCTCGGCGGACTTCTGCACGGCCTTCGGGTCGAGGTAGGCCAGCAGTGAGCCGTTGTACTCCGGCAGCACCGTGACGGAGCCGTTCTTCATCAGGCCGTAGGTCGTCTCGCGGCTGCCTATGTTGTGCTTGTAGGAGACCTTGAGACCCTTGGCCTTGAGCGCCTCCCCGTAGATGTCGGCGAGGAGGGTGCTCTCGGCGAAGTTGTTGGAGCCGACGACGACGGTGCCGGCCTCCGCCTTGTCACCCGCCAGCGGATTGTCGGACGTGTCGTCGGAGTCGGAGGAACAGCCCGCGAGCAGCGCCGCCGCGGCGGCGAGCGCGACGGCCGCCGCGCCGGTGTGCCTCGTTCTGGACCTGCTGCTCTTGGCGGTGAAAGTCATCCGTCGATCCAAACGAGCCACTTGCCGGTCAGTCAAGAACGGCCTGGTTACGGTTTTCCCGCCGCCGTGCGCCGTCATCGCCTGCGCACCCCCGGGGACACCGCGAACCGCCCGGCGGCCCAGAAGAGCGCGAGGGTGACGAGTGCGAGGACGGCGACGAGTGCGGCGCCGCCGACGACCTTCTCGTAGTCGCGCTGGTAGAGCCCGTCGATGATGTACCGGCCGAGCCCGCCGAGACTGACGTACGCGGCGATGGTCGCCGTCGACACGACCTGGATGGCGGCCGAGCGCAGCCCGCTGAGGACCAGCGGGAGGGCGACGGGCAGTTCGACCCGGAAGAGGATGCCGGTCTCGTGCATGCCCATGCCCCGCGCGGCGTCCACCGGGGAGGGGTCGACGGAGCGGACGGCCTCGTAGGTGGTGACCAGGATCGGCGGGATCGCGAGGACGACCAGCGGGATCATCACGGGCAGCAGACCGATACCGACGACGACGGCGATCAGCACCAGCAGGCCGAAGCTGGGCAGGGCGCGGGCGGCGGTGGCGACGAAGGCGACGGCGTTGCCACCGCGTCCGGTGTGCCCGGTCAGCAGACCGACGGGCAGCCCGATCGCGGCGGCGAGACCGAGGGCCATCAGCGTGTACTGGACGTGCTCCACGAGGCGCGTGGGGATGCCGTCGTAGCCGTGCCAGTGGGCGCTGTCGCTGAAGAAGGCGTTGACGAAGTTCAGGACGTTCACCGGGCGGACGCCTCCTGGGGCTCGGGCCGCGCGGCGGCCTCCTTCGGGCGTTGCCGCCTGCCCCGCGGCATCCACGGGGTCAGCAGGTTCCGGGCCAGGACGAGGACCGCGTCGCACAGGATGGCCAGGACGGCGGTGGTGAGGACGGAGTTCACCGCCAGCTCGGGCCGGCCGTACTTCTGGGCGTCCGCGAGGAGGTTGCCGAGGGCGCCCTGGTTGCCGATGAGGGCGCCGACGCTGACCAGGGAGATGCTGGACGCGACGGCCACCCGCAGACCGGCCAGGATGGCGGGCACCGCGATCGGCAACTGCACCTGCAGATAGCGGCGCAGCGGCCCGAAGCCCATGGCGGTGGACGCGGCCAGCGTCTCCTCGGGCACCGACCGCACGCCGTCGACGATCGCCGGGACGAGTACCACCAGGCTGTACACGGCCAGCGGGATCATCACGGTCAGCTCGGTCTGGCCGGTGTAGTCGATGAGGACGACGAAGACGGCCAGCGAGGGGATGGCGTAGAACACGGTCGTCACGCCGAGCACGGGCGGGTACAGCCAGCGGAAGCGCACGCAGAGCTGGGCGAGGGGCAGCGCGGCGAGCAGGCCCGCCAGGACCGGCAGCAGCGCCTCGCGCAGGTGCAGCCCGATCAGGCCGAGCCAGGTGTTGTCGAGGTCGCTCGGGATGTCGAAGAAGCCGTTCACGGGGCGACCTTCGTGACGTCGACGGGCTCCGCGGCCGGTGCGGCCGTGCCGGGGATCTCGGCGCCGTGGGCGGTGCGGATCGCCTCGCCGATGGTCTGCTGGGAGACCACGCCGGTCACCCGTCCGTCGGTGTCCACGGCCACGGCCCAGCCGGTGGGCGAGAGCACGGCGCAGTCGAGGGCGGCCCGCAGCGAGTCGGTGCCGGGCACGAACGGCCGCCCGTGGGACAGCAGCCGTCCGGCCGCGAGGTCCCCGGCCGTCAGGTCGCCCGGCTCGGCCCACCCCAGCGGACGGCCGTCCGCGTCGGTCACCAGCAGGTGGGCGGCGTCGCCGGCGGCGGCGAGCTGCTCGGCGGTGGCGTCGGCGGGCACGACCGGGCCGGTGGTCAGCTCCAGGGCGGCTGAGGAGAAGAAGGAGAGCCGCCGGATGCCGCGGTCGGCGCCGAGGAAGTCCTCGACGAAGTCGTCCGCGGGGTCGGACAGCAGCTCGGCGGGCGGGGCGAACTGGGCGAGCCGGCCGCCGGTGCGCATCACCGCGACCATGGTGCCCAGTTTGATGGCCTCGTCGATGTCGTGCGTGACGAAGACGATGGTCTTGCCCAGTTCGTCCTGGATGCGCAGGAGTTCGTCCTGCAGCCCCTTGCGGACCACGGGGTCGACGGCGGAGAAGGGCTCGTCCATGAGCAGCACGGGCGGATCGGCGGCGAGTGCCCTGGCCACGCCGACGCGCTGCTGCTGGCCACCGGAGAGCTGGTACGGGTACCGCTTGCCGAGGGAGGCGTCGAGCCCCACCCGTTCCATCAGCTCCGCGGCCCGTTCGCGGGACTTCTGCTTGCCCCAGCCGATCATGCGGGGCACGGTGGCGATGTTGTCGAGGATCGTCCGGTGCTGGAAGAGTCCGGCGTTCTGGATGACGTACCCCATCGACCGGCGCAGCGTGGTGACCGGCTGCTGCTGGAGGTCCTGGCCGTCGAGGAGGATCGTTCCCTCGGTGGGTTCGACCATCCTGTTGATCATCCGCAGGGTCGTCGTCTTGCCGCAGCCGGAGGGTCCGACGAGGACCGTGATCGCGCGGTCGGGTATCTCCAGCGACAGCCGGTCGACCGCCACGGTGCCGTCCGGGTACCGCTTGGTGACTGAGTCCATCCGTATCAAAACGCCGAATACCCTTCGGGTCTGGCAGAAGCTGCCCGCTCCGGCCGCGGTCGGTGGGGCCGTCGCCGGTCGAGTGTAGACGGCTGATCCGCGGGCCCCCGCTGCTCAGGGGCGACTCCTTCCCCCTGTCCGCGCGTTCACACCGGGAAGGCGGACGGCTCCCGCGATCCGTACGCGACTGCCGCCGGACGGCGGCACGGCGGCACGGCGGCACGGCGGGAGCCGGGGGCGGCGGTGTGCTCCGTGCCGCCCCCGGCTCCCGCCGGTGACTCAGCCCTCGGCGGGCGTCAGCCGCAGCGAGATGCTGTTGATGCAGTACCGCTGGTCGGTCGGGGTCGGATAGCCCTCGCCCTCGAAGACGTGCCCGAGGTGCGACCCGCACCGGGCGCAGCGCACCTCCGTGCGCACCATCCCGTGGGAGCGGTCCTCGATCAGCTCGACCGCGTCGGTGTCCTTCGGGTCGTAGAAGGACGGCCAGCCGCAGTGCGAGGCGAACTTGGTCGTGGAGGTGAACAGGTCCGCACCGCAGGCCCGGCAGGAGTAGACGCCCTCGGTCCTGGTGTCGGTGTACTCACCGGTGAAGGCCGGCTCGGTGGCGGCCTCGCGCAGCACGGCGTACTCGGCCGGGGCCAGCTCCGCCCGCCACTGCTCGTCCGGCTTCTCGACGTCGTACGACATGAGTCCTCAGCCCCTTACTTCGACTACTTCGACAGCTCGTCCAGGATGCGCGGTCCGAGGTCGGTGACGTCGCCCGCGCCCATGGTGAGAACGAGATCACCGGCCTTCGCCATTCCCGCGACCAGCGCGGGCGCCGCGTCCTTGTCGTGGACCGGGGTGACGTCCGCGCCCGCGGCCCGGGCGGCCTCGATGATCAGCTCGCTGGTGACACCCGGGATCGGGTCCTCGCGGGCCGGGTAGATGTCGAGGACGACGGAGGCGTCCGCGAGGGCCAGGGCCTGGCCCATCTCCTTGCCCAGCTCCTGGGTGCGGGAGAAGAGGTGCGGCTGGAAGAGGACCAGGATGCGGGCGTCGCCGACGGCGGCGCGCATGGCCTCCAGGTCGGCCGTCATCTCGGTGGGGTGGTGCGCGTAGGAGTCGACGACCTGGACGCCGGCCGCCTCGCCCTTGAGCTGGAGCCGCCGCTTGACGCCGGTGTACGCGGCCAGCGCGGGGGCCAGCTCGGCGGCGGGGACGCCGAGGGCGGCGCCCGCGGCGAGGGCGGCCACCGCGTTGTGCGCGTAGTGGCGGCCGGGGACGGAGACGGCGAAGGTCAGCTCGGTCCCGTCCATGACGACGGTGACCTCGCTCTTCAGGCCCTGCGGGACGACGGACAGGACGCGCACGTCGGCGTCCTCGGACTCCCCGTACGTCACCGTGCGCACCTTGCCGGCCAGCCGCCGGGTCAGCTCCCGGGCGCCCTCGTGGTCGGCCGCGATCACCAGGGTGCCGCCGGGGACGATCCGGTCGGCGAAGGTCTCGAAGGACTCGTAGATCTCGTCCATCGACGCGTAGTTGGCGTGGTGGTCGAGCTCGACGTTGAGGACGATGGCGACCTCGGGGGCGTACTTGTGGAAGCTGCGGTCGCTTTCGTCCGCCTCGGCGACGAAGATCTCCCCGGTGCCGTGCAGGGCGTTGGAGCCGGGCGCGTCCAGGTCGCCGCCGATCGCGTACGAGGGGTCGAGGCCCAGCTCGGACAGGGAGACCGCCAGCATCGAGGTGGTGGTGGTCTTGCCGTGGGTGCCGGCCACGGCGATCGGGCGCAGGCCGTTCATCAGGGCGGCGAGGGCGTCGGAGCGGTGCACGACCGGGATGCCCAGCTCGGCGGCGCGGGCCAGCTCCGGGTTGTCCTCGCGGATGGCCGAGGAGACGACCACGCAGCTCGCGTCGTCGGCGAGGTGCCCGGCCGCGTGCCCGACGTGCACGGTGGCACCCAGCGCGCGCAGCGCCCCGGCGGTCTCGGACTCCTTGGCGTCGCTGCCCGCCACCCGGGCGCCGCGCTGGGCGAGGATCTTGGCGATGCCCGACATCCCGGCGCCGCCGATGCCGATGAAGTGCGGTCGGTCCATGGCGGTAGGAAGGCCGGGTGCCATGCGCTGTTCTCCCCAGAGGTGCGACGGGTGGTGCGTGAGGTGGTCTGACTGACGGGCGCGCCCCCTGGACGGGGGCGCGGGACCAGCCTATGCCTTGCTGTGGGAGAAGAGTTTCAGGACCGGCACACCGACCTTGTGGCGGGCCCGGGAGGCCCAGTCGCGGTGGAAGAACTCCTCCACGTAGTGCGGGTCGGTGAGGACGATCACCTCGTCGGCCCCGGTCTCCATGGCCAGGTCCTTCAGCTCGTCCAGCGGGTGGTCCTCGATCAGGCGCCCCTCGGCCCGGGCGCCGGACGCGCGCAGGGCGGTGAGGGACACCTCCAGGGCCCGCTCCCCCATGCTCCGGGCCTCCTGCCCCTCGGGGGTCTCGCCCTCCCGTACGGCGTCGTCGAGCTCGCCGAGCGCGACGTCGTCGATGGCCCGCAGCAGGCGGTCCGCCTGATCGCCGCGCGGCTGGAGCAGCACGTGGAAGGCGACCTGCTCGTCCCCGTGCAAGGTGGTGACGAACTCCACGTCGGCGGACGTCAGGGCCTTCTCGATCATCAAAACGCTTGTGAACACCAGGCGCCCCTTCTCCTTCGAGGGTCTGTGGGCCCACCCTCCGTAGGCCGTGCCGGACCCTGCGGAAACCATCCTGCCCCGTGATCGCACGGGTACTGCCGGATTCAGTGTGCCCGGCGCGGACTAAACGGAACGGAAGGTTCCGTCGATCACCGGATGGGCGGCACCGACCGGGCCCGTGGCCGGTCGCCGCCGCCCCCGCCTGCCCGGGATCGCTCTAGTCACGCCGGTAACGGCTGAAGAGGAAACCTTCCTCCTCCAGCAGGGACGCCAGCGCGAACCGCCGCGGGACCCCGACCGCGGGACCGCCCGCGATCCGCTGCGCGTCGCCCGCGGTCAGCATCGGGGAGACGGTCAGGCACAGCTCGTCGAGCACGCCGGCCGCGACGAACTGCCCCAGCAGCCGCGGGCCGCCCTCGGTCAGCAGCCGGGTGTGTCCCAGCCCGGCGAGCGCGGTGAGGGCACGGGCCGGGTCCACGCCGACGCCGTCCCCCGCGATCACCACCCTGGCCCCGGCCTTCTCGGCGGCCGCGATCCGGTCGGGGGCCGCGGCTGCTCCGGTCAGGATCAGGGTGGGGACGACGGGGGAGGTGAACAGCGGCAGCGAGAAGTCCAGCTCCAGACCGGCCGTGACCACCGCGATCACCGGTACGGGTGACTGGCCGGCCGCCCGCCGCGCCTCGGCGAAGTCCGGCCGGACGCGTGCGGGGCGGTACCCCTCCTGCCGTACGGTCTCGGCGCCGGCGATCACCACGTCGGCCAGCGCGCGCAGGGTGCCGAAGACCCGCATGTCGGCCGCGCTGGAGATGGGCTGGGAACGGCCGTCGTGCTGGGCGGCGCCGTCCAGGGTGGAGACCATGTTGGCCCGCAGCCACGGCTCCCGCCGCCCGTCCGGCTCCGGGTAGGCGTAGGCGGCGGCCAGCTCGGCCAGGCTCCACTCCCGGTCGGTCCGGTCGGGGTCCGGTCCGGCTGTCGGATCGGTCACAGGGGGCACGGGGAACAGGCGTCGCATGGGGTGCAGTGTTCCACGCGGACCCCGTCCCCCGACCCCGCAGGCCGGACACCGTACGGCGGCGCCCGCGCGCCCGGGCCCCCTGGATCGCGCCGGACGGGGCCGGACATCCCACCGGCACCCGCCCCCGCACGCCGGGCGCCCCGCCACGCAGGCCGAGCGCCGCACCGCGTCTCCCGCACCCCCGCAGCCGGCGCCCCGCCGCGCGGGCCGGGCCCTGCGGCGTGGCCCGCGCCCCAGGGCGCCAAGGCCCCTGGAACACGCCGGAGCCTCCGCCCAGCGCACGCGGCTCCCTCGTCCCGCACGCCGGACGCCCCGCGGCGCCCCGCGCCCAGGGCACCCGGAACGCGCCGGACACCCCACCGGACCCGCACCCCCGCGGCCGACCCCCGCACCGCCCGGGCCCGCACGGCGGCCGGGCCCCGCACGGCGGCCGGGCCCCGTGCAGGCTTTACCATTGAGCACCGTGTCGTCCTCCTCCCCCGCCTCCGGCCCCGCCCCGATATCCGGGACCGCTCCGGGCCCGCTCTCCCTGTGCGGCCGTGAGCCCCACGTCCCCGCGGACCGTCTGGTCGCCGAGATGGTGCCCCCGCCGCGTTTCGACTCGGTCCGCTTCGGCACGTACATCCCGGATCCGAACCAGCCCAGTCAGAGCGAGGCCGTACGGGTCCTGGAGGGCTTCGCGAGCGGACTCGGCGAGGCTCCCGGCGCGAGTGGCGGCAGGCGCGGCTTCTTCGGGCTGGGCCGCGGCAAGGCCCCGAAGGCCCCGGCCGGTCCCCGCGGCGTGTACCTCGACGGCGGTTACGGCGTCGGCAAGACCCACCTGCTCGCCTCGCTGTGGCACGCCACCCCCGCCGAGCCCTCCCGCAAGGCGTTCGGCACCTTCGTGGAGCTGACCAACCTCGTCGGCGCCCTCGGCTTCCAGCAGACCGTGCAGACCCTCTCCGGGCACCGTCTCCTGTGCATCGACGAGTTCGAGCTCGACGACCCGGGCGACACCGTCCTCGTCTCCAGCCTGCTCGCCCGGCTCGTGGAGGCGGGCGTGGCGCTCGCCGCCACCTCCAACACACTCCCCGGCAAGCTCGGCGAGGGGCGCTTCGCGGCGGCCGACTTCCTGCGCGAGATCCAGGGCCTGTCCGCCCACTTCCGCGCCCTGCGCATCGACGGCGAGGACTACCGCCACCGCGGGCTGCCCGAGGCCCCGGCGCCGTACTCCGACGAGCAGGTGACCCGTGCCGCACAGGCCACCGAGCGGGCGTCCCTGGACGACTTCCCCGCCCTCCTCGACCACCTCGCCCGCGTCCACCCGAGCCGCTACGGCGCCCTGACCGACGGTCTCGCCGCCGTGTGCCTCACCGGGGTGCGCCCGGTGCCGGACCAGTCGACGGCGCTGCGGCTCGTGGTGCTCGCGGACCGGCTCTACGACCGTGAGGTGCCGGTCCTGGCCTCCGGGCTGCCCTTCGACCGGCTCTTCAGCGAGGAGATGCTGAAGGGCGGGTACCGCAAGAAGTACTTCCGGGCGATCTCCCGCCTCACCGCGCTGGCCCGGGACGCGGCGCGCCTCGTCGCCGACGCCTGAGCCGGCCCACCGCACGCGTCGACGCGCTCGGGGGCGGTCCGTTCACGCCATCCCAACCGCTTTTTTCAGGCTCTCTTCAGCGTGTAACGCTACGTTAACCCTGCAAAGCTCTTTGCGGGGTTAACGTGTTTCTTGACCGCTCGTTGACCTTCCATTGACCCGGTGTTGGTCCGGTCCTGGCGATGCACCGACCGTGCACCGGCAGACAGTTGAGGCGTGAAATGCCTGGAGGGGGGCCACATGTTCCTGCGCGCCACGGTACGGACGGTCCTCCCGTTCCTCGTCGCCGCCCTGATGGCCCTCCAGTTCTTCGCTCCCTCGGCATCCTTCGCATTCGCGCACACGAGCCGTGATGCCTTGGCCAACACTCAGCCCGCAGGCGTCCCCTCCGGCGGCCTCGCGGCGCACGAAGAGCGAGCCGGGTGCCACGATCCCGGCCGGTCCGTCCACCCCCACGGGCCCGCGCGCGTCCGCGACCGGCACCGGACCGCCGCCGTTCCCCAGCCCGGGCCGCCCGAGCGCCCCCTGACGGACCGGCACTCCCCGGCCGCCGGCACGTCCCTCGCGCTCGGCGAGGCCGCCCGCCAGGGGTCCAGACCCGCGACGGACCGCTCCCCCGCGGCACTTCAGGTCTTCCGCTGCTGAGGGACGCCCGGCACATCCCCCACCTCTGTCCCACCCGTCCGACGCGCACCCCACCGCGCGCCAGGAGGAATCCCCATCATGCAGCCCCTCATCGACAACGCCCGTACGTTCGGACAGCGCCCTGAGGAGTTCGCCGGGCACGCCGAAGGCCAGTCGCCCGAAGTCCTGTTCATCACCTGCTCCGACTCCCGGGTCGTACCGGCCCTGATCACCGGCGCCCGGCCCGGGCAGCTCTTCGAGCTGCGCACCGCGGGCAGCATCGTCCCGCCCCACGACGCCGAGCGCCCCTCCGGCGAAGCCGCCACCATCGAGTACGCCGTCCAGGTCCTCGGCGTCGGCGACATCGTGGTCTGCGGGCACTCGCACTGCGGTGCCGTCGGCGCCCTGGTGCGCGGCGACGACCTGACCGCCGTGCCCGCCGTGCGCGACTGGCTGGCGCTCGCGGCCGGCGAGCCGGGGCCCTGCGATCCCGCCGACCCGACGGTCGCCGGGGCGGTGCAGCAGCACGTACTGGCGCAGTTGCTGCGCCTGAGCGCCTACCCGTGCGTCGCCCAGCGGCTGGCGGACGGCCGGCTGCGGATGCACGGCTGGTACTACGAGGTCCACACCGGTCTCGTGCGGCACCACCGTGCGGACACCGACGCGTTCGAGACCCTGTGAGCGCCGGCATGTCCCTGATAGCCGAGCAGAACCGGAGGTTCCCGCACTGGCGGCAGGACCTCACCGCCTCCCTCGTCGTGTTCCTCGTCGCGCTGCCGCTGTGCGTGGGCGTGGCCGTCGCCTCCGGCGTCCCGGCCGAACTCGGCCTGGTCACCGGCATCGTGGGCGGCCTGGTCACCGGGCTCCTGCCGGGCAGCAGCCTCCAGGTCTCCGGCCCTGCCGCCGGGCTGACCGTGCTGGTCTTCGGCGCGGTCGACCAGTACGGACTGCCGGCGCTCGGCGTGATCGTGCTCGCCGCCGGGCTCGTCCAGCTGGTGATGGGCGCCCTGAAGCTGGGGCGCTGGTTCCGGGCGATCTCCCTGTCGGTCGTCGAGGGCATGCTGGCCGGCATCGGCCTGGTGCTGATCGCCGGGCAGCTCTACGCGGCCGCCGGCCTCCAGGCGCCCGCCTCCGGCATCGACAAGCTCACCGGCCTGCCGGGCGCCGCCGCCGACGCGTTCGGCAGCACGCAGGCGCTCACCTCGCTCGCCCTCGGCGCGGGCACCGTCGCCGTGATGGTGCTGTGGAAGCGGCTGCCGAAGCGGGCGCGGACGCTGCCCGGCGCACTGGCCGCGGTGGTGCTGGCCACGGCGGTCACGGCGGCGCTGGGCCTGTCGGTCGCCACGGTCGAGGTCAGCGGCCTGCTGGACTCCGTGCAGCCGCCCGGGGCCGGCGCCTTCGGTGAGCTGGCGAACGTGGGCTTCCTCGGCACGATCGTCGCCTTCACCCTGATCGCCTCGGCCGAGAGCCTGTTCAGCGCCGCGGCGGTGGACCGGCTGCACGACGGGCCGCGTACCGAGTACGACAAGGAGCTGATGGCGCAGGGTGCGGGCAACACCGTGTGCGGTGTGCTCGGCGCGCTGCCGATGACCGCGGTCATCGTGCGCAGCTCCGCGAACGTCGGCGCCGGCGCCAGGACCAAGGCGTCCCGGGTGCTGCACGGTGTGTGGCTGCTGCTGTTCGCCGCGCTGCTGCCCTCGGCGCTGGCCCTGATCCCGCTGCCCGCGCTGGCCGGGATCCTGGTCCACGCGGGCTGGAAGCTGATCCCGTTCCGCGGGCTCGTGTCGCTGTGGCGCGGGCACCGGGGCGAGGCGCTGATCCTGGTGGTCACGGCCGTCTCGATCGTCGCGGTCAACATGTTCGAGGGCGTGCTGATCGGGCTGGCGCTGTCCGTGGTGAAGACCGCCTGGGAGGCCTCGCACCTCCGGATGGAGATCGTCGACAAGGGCGCGGGGCCCGTCCAGGCCCACCTGACCGGCAACGCGACCTTCCTGCGCCTCCCGAAGATGCTGGAGAGCCTGGAGGCACTGCCGCAGGACCGCCCCGTCGAGCTGGACCTGTCCGGCCTGCACCACCTGGACCACGCCTGCCGCACGGCCCTGGAGAACTGGGCCGAGCGGCACAGCGCAGCGGGCACGGAACCGGTGAAGGTCACCGCACCGGAGAAGGCGGTGGCGTAGCCGGCATCGGCGCCCCGGTCCGTGGCAGCCCGCCCCGGGCCGGGGCGCCGCCGGCCAGGGCCGGGGCGCCGCCTTCGAGCGGAGCGGTCGCCGGCCGGCCGACCACCGGCCGAAGCGGTCGGACCGGGCATGGCCTTCCACCGGGAATCGGGCCTATCGTGGCAGAAAGGGTGGAAAAGGGTCCTCCGAGCGAGGAGGTCGACTCGCCATGGTCCAGGAGCTTCTCACCGCGGCCGCCGCCGTCGGCAGCGCGGGCGTCCTGTACGTCGCCGCGGCCGCGCGGGTCATCAGGCAGTACGAACGCGGGGTCGTCTTCCGCCTCGGACGGCTCGCCGGAGAGGCGCGCGGTCCCGGGTTCACGATGATCGTGCCGTTCGTGGACCGCCTGCACAAGGTCAACCTGCAGATCGTCACGATGCCCGTGCCGGCCCAGGAGGGCATCACCCGCGACAACGTCACCGTGCGGGTGGACGCCGTCGTGTACTTCAAGGTCGTCGACGCCGCCCACGCGCTGGTCCGCGTCGAGGACTACCGGTTCGCCGTATCGCAGATGGCGCAGACCTCGCTCCGGTCGATCATCGGCAAGAGCGACCTGGACGACCTGCTGTCCGACCGGGAGAAGCTGAACCAGGGGCTGGAGCTGATGATCGACAGCCCGGCGGTCGGCTGGGGCGTGCAGATCGACCGGGTCGAGATCAAGGACGTCTCCCTGCCGGACACCATGAAGCGGTCGATGGCCCGGCAGGCCGAGGCCGACCGGGAGCGGCGGGCCCGGGTCATCAACGCCGATGCCGAACTGCAGGCGTCGAAGGTGCTCGCGGAAGCGGCCCGGGAGATGTCCGAGACGCCGGCGGCCCTGCAACTGCGGTTGCTCCAGACGGTCGTGGCGGTGTCCGCCGAGAAGAACTCCACCCTCGTCCTGCCCTTCCCGGTGGAGCTGCTGCGGTTCCTGGAAAGGGCGCAGGAGCACCCGGCCGAGCGGTGACACGAGCTACACGCGTGGTTCCCGGGGCTCCTGGCAGGTGATAGACACAGCGGGGTCACAGTCCTGTCCGCCAGCAGGAAGGTTTCCCCCCATGTCCATGTCCAGCAACTCGGCGACCCGACGCCAGGTGCTCGCCCGTACCGGAGCCCTGGGTGCGGGCATCGCCTTCACCGGCGCCCTCTCCGAGCTCTTCGCCGGGACCGCCGCCGCCCAGTCCATGGGCCACACCGGCTACGGCCCCCTCGTCCCCGACCCCGACGGCCTGCTCGACCTGCCCGAGGGGTTCCGCTACCGGGTGCTGTCCCGCGAGGGCGACCGGCTGCGCTCCGGGGAGGGCCCGGTGCCGTCCAACCACGACGGCATGTCGGCCTTCCCTGGCCGGCACGGCCACACCCGCCTCGTCCGCAACCACGAGAACCGCGCCGACGGCCGCGTCCCCGTCCCGACCGTCAAGGGCCTGACGTACGACCCGGAGGGCAAGGGCGGCTGTACGGCGCTGGAGCTGGACTCCCGCAACCACGTCCTGTCCGAGCGGGTCGCGATCGCCGGTACGGCGGTCAACTGCGCGGGCGGGCACACGCCCTGGAACACGTGGCTGACCTGCGAGGAGACCGAGGACCGGGCCGGCACCAACGGTTACACCAAGGACCACGGCTTCATCTTCGAGGTCGACCCGGCCGACCCGCACCGCACCGGCGCGGTGCCGCTGACGGCGATGGGCCGCTTCCAGCACGAGGCGATCGCCGTGGACCCGCGGCGCGGCGTCGTCTACGAGACGGAGGACGCGTTCGAGCGGCCCTTCGGCCTCTTCTACCGGTTCCTGCCCGAGAAACCGCTGGGCGGCACGGGCTCGCTGCGGGCGGGCGGCAGGCTCCAGGCGATGCGCGTGCCCGGCGTGCCCGACCTGTCCTCGATCCAGGAGACGGGCGCCACCTTCGACCGCATCGAGTGGGTGGACGTACCCGACCCGCTGGCCGACGGGACGCCGATCCGCTTCCAGGACTTCGGCCGGGGCGGCATCACCCACGCGCAGAAGCTGGAGGGCTGCTACTGGGGCGGGCGGAGCGTGTACTTCGTGTCGTCCTTCGCCCACAGCGACGAGGGCTCGGCCGCCGACCACTACGGCCAGATCTGGCGCTACGACCCCGAGCGGCGCCGGCTCACCCTGGTGATCGTCTTCGGTCCGGACACCGACGTGCAGCTGCCCGGCGAGTCCCCGGACAACATCTGCCTGGCCCCCAGCGGCGGCCTCATGGTCTGCGAGGACGGCAACGGCGCCCAGCACGTCTTCGGCCTCACCCGGCGCGGCGAGGTGTACGCGATGGCCCGCGGCGCGCAGAACATCGGGACGGAGGAGGAGCCCGAGTGGGGTGAGTTCGCCGGGGTCACCTTCTCCCCCGACGGCGACACCATGTACGTCAACTGCTACACGCCCGGCACCACCTTCGCGGTCACCGGCCTCTGGCGCAGGTAGCGGCGGGGCGCCGGCGGGGCGCAGCGTGCGGCCACTGAATCCGCGACCCCGGGGTACTCGGCCCGCATGACTCAGAACGTGCAGGTCAACGGCTCGTACTGGCTTCAGACAGCAGCGGGCGGTGCGCCCCGCCCCGCGCTCGCGGAGGATCTCGACGTCGATGTCGCCGTGATCGGGGCGGGCGTCGCGGGGCTCAGCACGGCCTGGGAACTGGTGCGGGCCGGGCGGAGCGTGGCCGTCCTGGAGGCCGGGCGGGTCGCGGCGGGCGTCACCGGGTACACCAGCGCCAAGCTCACCGCGCAGCACACCCTGGTCTACGACAAGCTGCGCCGCACCCGCGGACCCGAGGGCGCCCGGCTGTACGCCCGCTCGCAGTCGGAGGCGATCGAGCGCGCCGCAGGGATCGTCGCCGAGCTGGACATCGACTGCGACTGGGAGACGCGCGACGCGTACACGTACGTCCGCGACCCGGGCCGCGTCGCCGAGGTGCGGGCGGAGGCGGCCGCCGCGAAGGAGGCGGGGCTTCCGGCGTCGTTCGTGACGGAGACCGGGCTGCCGTTCCCGGTGGCGGGCGCCGTGAAGGTGACCGGGCAGGCCCAGTTCCACCCCGTCAAGTACCTGCTGGCCCTCGCCGCCGACCTGGAGGCGCACGGCGGGCTGATCTTCGAGGACACCACCGTCCAGGGTCTGGACGAGGGTGAGCCGTGCCGGGTGAGGACCGAGGCGGGGGCGACGGTCACCGCCCGGGACGTGGTGGTCGCCACCCACTACCCGATCTTCGACCGGGCGCTGCTCTTCGCCCGTCTCTCCCCGCGCCGTGAGCTGGTCGTCGCCGGGACCGTCGAGGCCGGCCGGGACGTCGACGGCATGTACATCACGCCGGAGGAGAACACCCGCTCGGTGCGCACGGCACCCCTGGACGACGCGGGACGCCGGCTGCTGATCGTCACCGGGGAGCACTTCACCCCGGGCACGGGCGACACCCGCGAGCGCTTCGAGCGCCTGGCCGCCTGGGCGGACGAGCACTTCCCCGGCACCGAGCGCACCCACGCCTGGGCCACGCAGGACATCGACCCCACCGACACCGTGCCGATGGCCGGCCCGCTGCACCCGGGCGCGCACCACACCTACGTCGCCACCGGCTTCGGCGGCTGGGGACTGAGCGGCGGCATGATGGCGGGCCGGCTGCTGACCGCGCAGATCACCGGCGAGGAGTGCGCGTGGAGCGGGCTGTACGACCCGCGCCGGCTGCGCACGGCGGTGCGCGAGGCGCCGGCGCTGCTCAAGACGCAGGCCGAGGTGGCGCGGCACTTCGTCGGCGACCGGCTGCGGCCCGCACCGCCGGTGGACTCACTGCCGCCGGGCGAGGGCGCGGTGGTCCGGGCGGGCGGCGACCGGCTCGCCGTCTACCGGGACGAGGAGGGCGCCCTGCACGCCGTCTCGGCGCGCTGCACCCACCTGGGCTGCCTCGTCGACTTCAACGCGGCCGAGCGCGCCTGGGAGTGCCCCTGCCACGGCTCCCGCTTCGGCACGGACGGGAAGGTGCTGGAGGGTCCGGCGACGAAGCCGCTGGAGCAGCGGGACATCTGACGGCACCGGCCCCTCGTCCGGTCGGGTGAGCGGGTCGGCACGTCGAGCACACATAGTCATACAAGCCGAACATCTCACTCCTACGTTCGTACGGTGATCACTCTCGTACGACGTGCCACCGTGCTCTGTGCCCTGGGCGCCGCCCTCGCCGCCTGCGGCACCACCGGCTCCGGGACGGCCCCCCGCCCGGCCCCCTCGGCCCCCTCGGCCCCGGCACCGTCCGCCTCCCCGCCCCGGGCGCCCACTCTGGCTCCCGGCCCCGCGGGCCTGACCCCCGTCTTCGAACACGGCCCGCGGACGGACGGCGGGGAGGACCGAGGGCGGGGCGGCAAGCTGGTCGCCCTCACCTTCGACGCCGACATGACCGCCGACCAGGGGCCCCGGGCCGCGGCGGGTGAACACTTCGACAACCCGCCGTTGATCGCGACGCTGCGCAGGCTCAAGGTGCCGGCCACGGTGTTCATGACCGGCCGGTGGGCCGAGGAGTACCCGGACGAGGCCCGCGACATCGGCCGGGACCCGCGGTTCGAGATCGCCAACCACTCCTACAGCCACTACGCCTACACCGACGACTGCTACGGCCTGCCGACGGTGCCCGGGGACCGGATGCGGTCGGACCTGGAACGGGCGTACACCGCGTTCGCGAAGGCCGGGGTGGCGAACCCGATGCCGTACTTCCGCTTCCCCGGCGGCTGCTACGACCGGGCGGCCCTCGAGGAGCTGGCGGCCACCGGGGTCACCGCCGTGCAGTGGGACGTCGTCAGCGGGGACGCCTTCGCCACGGACGCCGGCGCGGTGACCCGGCAGGTGCTCGACGGGGTGCGGCCGGGTTCGGTGGTCGTCATGCACTGCACGCGCAGCGCCGCCCCGGTGACCGAGCAGGTGGTCCAGGCGGTGGTGCCCGAGCTGCGCCGCCGGGGCTACCGCTTCGTGAAGGTCTCGGACCTGGTCGGCGCCGCGAACGGCCGCCGCTGACGGGCCTACGCTGGAGACATGAGCGGCGACCACGACCACGGCCCGGACGGTTCCGGCTCCGGCTCCGGCTGCGAACCCGGCGGCTACTCCCTGATCGACGCGGCGGCCCGGCCGCCGAAGGCCGACGGCCCGCCGTACGCGGACTGCGTGCTGTGCCGCGAGCCGACGGAGTACCCGGAGTCGTACAAGGGCATCACGCTCTGCCCGGTCTGCGAGTGGCAGGAGGCGCAGCGCACGGCCTGTTCGGGCTGATTCCGGGCCGATCGGCGCGCGCCTGGCCCGCGTCGTGCGGGGCCGTGCTCCCGCGTGCGGCCGGGTTGGCAGACTGGGGGCGTGAGCAACGACCCGACGGCACCCGTCCCCGCCTCCGTTCCCGACAGCCCCTTCCGTCCCGAGCCCGGTGAGCGCGACCTGGCGCCGCAGTTCGTGCTGCCGCTCGTCGTGCGCATCGAGCGGGCGGCCCCGCCGGCCCGTACCGACGCGCTGGAGACCGCGGCCCGGGCGGTGCTGGTGATGCTCGGCGACGAGCGGTCCACCGGCGACGGGGAGTGGGCGCGGGCGATGCGGGACTGGCAGGACGCCCGCATCCGCAAGGTCGTGCGGCGGGCCCGCGGCGCGGAGTGGCGGCGGGCGGAGGCGCTGCCCGGCGTCACGATCACCGGCAAGGCGGCCGAGGTGCGGGTCTTCCCGCCGGTCCCGCTGGACGGCTGGCCCAAGGACCTGGCCCGTCTCCAGGTCTCCGGCACCGACCTCGACGACCCGGAGCCGCCCGCCGAGGCCGACCCCACCGCGCCGGTGCTCTGGATGAACCCCGAGCTGGACATGTCGGCGGGCAAGGCGATGGCCCAGGCCGGTCACGGCGCGCAGCTCGCCTGGTGGGAACTGTCCGACGGCGAGCGGACGGCGTGGCGCGACGCGGGTTTCCCGCTGTCGGTGCGCACCGCGGACCCGTCCCGCTGGGAGGGCCTCACCACCGCCGGCCTGCCGGTGGTGCGCGACGCCGGGTTCACGGAGATCGCGCCGGGCTCGTGCACGGTGGTGGCGGACCATCCGGCGCTGCGGGACGGCCGGTAGGTCCGGGCGGCCGGTGCCGCCCGAACCTCAGGTTTTGCTCTGAACATGCCCTGCCCGGGGTTCGGCCCGGGCCGGCTGGGCGATACCCCCGGCAAGTTCTCAGGAGGGGGGCGACCATGGAGCCCATGGCACGGCTGGGCACCGGCATCGGATGGCGGCCGGAGATCGCGGACGTCGTGGAGCGGATGCCCGGCATCGACTGGGTCGAGGCCGTGTCCGAGAACCTGTGTCCCGGGCACCTGCCCGACTCGCTGCTGCGGCTGCGTGAGCGCGGGGTGACCGTCGTACCGCACGGCGTCTCGCTCGGCCTCGGCGGCGGGGACCGGCCGGACGCGGGACGGCTGACGGCGCTGGCCGAGCGGGCCGAGATCCTGGGGTCGCCGCTGGTGACCGAGCACATCGCGTTCGTGCGGGCGGGCGGGGCGCTCACCGCCTCCCCGCAGCTGGAGGCGGGACACCTGCTGCCCGTGCCGCGTACGCGCGACGCCCTCGACGTGCTGTGCGAGAACGTGCGCATCGCGCAGGACGCGCTGCCCGTGCCGCTCGCCGTGGAGAACATCGCCGCGCTGATCTCGTGGCCGGACGAGGAGCTGACGGAGGGGCAGTTCCTGTACGAGCTGGCCGACCGGACCGGCGTGCGGCTGCTGATCGACGTGGCGAACCTGCACACCAATCACGTCAACCGGGGTGAGGACCCGGCCGAGGCGCTCGGCGAACTGCCCCTGGAGGCCATCGCCTACGTCCATGTCGCGGGCGGCTTCGAGCGGGACGGCGTCTGGCACGACAGCCACGCGCACCCCGTCGCGCAGCCGGTCCTCGACATCCTCACCGACCTCGCCTCCCGCGTCGCACCGCCCGGCGTCCTGCTGGAGCGGGACGAGAACTTCCCCGAAGGCGACGAGCTGCGGAGCGAGGTGGCCGCGATCGGCGCCGCCGTCGCGAAGGGACGGGCGACGCGTGCGGCGGCCACCGGGGTGACGGTGACGCCGCGCGCCTCGGGAGCCGGGTCGCACGCCGCTCCGCACGCCGCTCCGGGCGTCGGTCCGGGCGTCGCTCCGGGCGTCGACGACGCCGTACGGCAGCGGCTCGGGCTCGCGCAGGCCGCGCTGCTGTCCGCGTTGGTCGCCGGGACGCCGGTGCCCGAGGGGTTCGACCGGGTGCGGCTGGGCGTGCAGGCGCGGGCGCTCGCCGGGAAGCGGGCCGACGTGGTCGGGAAGGTCGCGCCCGAGCTGCCGGCGATCCTGGGCGCGGGGTACCGTCCGGCCTTCCTCGGGTACGCGCAGGGGTGTCCGATGACCGGCGGCTACCGGCGGGACGCCCTCGACTTCGCCGCGCACGTGCTGCGGACGGCGGAGGACCAGGACCCGGCCGTACGGCGGGCGTTGCGGGAGTGGTGGCTGGAGCGGTCGGGGCCGGTGCCCCGGTCGGCCCGCCCCGGGGTCCGGCTGGCCCGTGCGACCAGGCGCGTTCTCCTGCGCCGCTGAACCGGGGAAGGCCCGGACGCGCCGGACGCTTCCGCTACTCGCGGCCGAGGGTCTGGAAGTTCCCGCGGTCGGGATCGCCCACGCTGCGCCGCATCCGCGGATGGTCCTTCGAGCCGCCGAATTCCCACGGGTTGCCTTCGCAGACGTCGATGCTCACCCGCTTCGCCGCCCCGTCGTCGGGATGCACGCTCCACTCGCCGGTGCCGCTGCATCCCGACACCTTGTCACCGTCGAAGTCGTACTCGGCGAGGTCGGTGGCGACCACGGTGCCGTCGTCCTCGAAGCGCAGGGTCCCGGCATCGCCTCCGGTCCAGGTGCCCACGATGTCGGCCCGAGCCAGTGTCCGCTGCTGCCACACGCACCCCGTGGTCAGCATCAACACCACGACCGCACCCACCGGGACCACCCCGCGCCACCCCACCGCGGCGACTCGCCCTCGTTCCGCACGCATGGCTCCCCCTTGCCCACGTCACACCCGCTCGGCCGGTGCGGCGGAGCGGCAGGCGCTCACGGTGCCATGAAATTTGAACGGGTTCAACTCTGCTCGGTGTGCGCCGGCCGCCCCCTCGCGAGATTCGGACGAAAACGCTATGGCGCCGGCGAAGGCCCTTGGCATAGAAGTACGGCATGTTCTGGGTTCTTTTCCTCCTGGCGGCCTGGGCCGTCGCCGGCCTCGCCTGCCTGCGGCTGTGCCTGGCCGCCGTACGCGCGGCGGCCGTCCAGCCGCGCGCCGCCGCCGGTGAGCACGCGCTGACGCTGTACGAGGCGGCGTTCCTGTCCGGTGGCCCGCGGCGGGTGGCCGACCTGACGCTCGTCTCGATGGCGCGCCAGCGCCGGCTGCTGCTCGCGCACACCGGCTGGGCGACCGTCGTGGACCCGTGCGGCCGGGACGAGATGGAGCGGTCGGTCATCGGGGCGATAGGGCCCGGGGGGCAGTCGCGGATAGCGCCGGTGCGGGCGGCCGCGGCCGCCGCCGACGCCGTCCGTGGCCTGGCCGACCGGCTGGTGGGCGCGGGCCTCGCCGTACCGGACGGCGGGGCGGACGGTGTCGCGGCCGGGGTGCGGCGGGTGCGGATCGCCGCGCTGACCGTGTGCGGGCTCGGTCTGGTCTCCCTGGCGATGCCGCTGCCCGCCACCGAGCCGCGTCTGCTCATCGCCCTGTGGTTCGCGCTGCCGCTCGCCCTGACCCTGGGGTGCCTCGCCATCACGCGCATGGAGATCCACCCGTACGCGCGCTGGGCCTCCCCCGCCGGGCAGCGGCTGATCGGCGCCCTCGTGCGGCAGGCCGACGGCTCGGCCGACGACCGGTCCTTCCTCACCTCGGTCGCCGTGCGGGGTGTCCACGCGATCGGCGAACCGGACCTGCGGGCGGCCTTCGCGCACCGCGAGACGTACACCGGGGAGCACGGGGAGCGCCGGGCCTGACGCGCCGGGGGCGTACGGGCGCACGCGGCGGCGACACCCGCGGGCGGTGCTTGCCCCTGCCGTCCGGTGAACCAACCATCCCTTGTGTCACTCCCCGTGCCACCGAAGGGATACGCGATGCGAGCTGCCGCCCTCTACTCGGCCGCCGGGTCCTTGCTGCTCACCGCCCTCACCACCGCCCCGGCCCCGGCAGTGCCCGCGGCGGGACCGGGTTCCGCCGAGGCGCAGGGCACCGCCGTGGCCGCCCGGCGCGCGGCGGCGGCCGGGATCGACTTCGGCAGGTGCCCGAAGGCGGAGGAACTGCCGGGCGCCATGCGCTGCGGCACGGTCTCGGTGCCCCTCGACTACGCCCACCCCGACGGGAAGCGCATCGAGCTGACCGTCAGCCGGGTGCGGGCCACCCACCAGGACCCCGCCGACGCCGGGCGCGAGGTCCGGGGCCAGGGCGCACTCCTCTACAACCCGGGCGGCCCCGGCGCCTCCGGGCTGTACTTCCCCCTGGCCGGCATGGTCCCCGAGTGGAAGCGCCTCGCCGCCGCCTACCACCTCGTCGGGTACGCCCCGCGCGGGGTCGCGCCGTCCGCGCCGCTGTCCTGCCAGGACCCCGGAGACTTCTTCAAGGGCCCCCGGCCGGCCCCGACGCGGCCCTCGGACGCGTACAAGAAGCGGCGCGCCGCCGAGGCCGAGGCGTACGCGCGGGGCTGCGCGGAGCGCGGCGGGGACGCGCTGCGGCACTACCACTCGCTCAACAACGCCCGGGACCTGGAGGTCGTCCGCGCGGCACTGGGCGAGCGGCGGCTCACCTTCATGGGCGGGTCGTACGGCACCTACCTCGGCGCGCTGTACGCGGAGCTGTTCCCCTCGCACGTACGGCGGATGGTGTTCGACGCGGTGGTGAACCCGGACCCGGAGCAGGTCTGGTACCGCAACAACCTCGACCAGTCGGAGGCGTTCGAGGACCGCTGGGACGACTTCAAGGAGTGGATCGCCGAGCACGACGCCGTGTACGGGCTCGGTGACACGCCGAGGAAGGTGCAGGACAGCTACGAGGAGGCGAGCGCGCGGCTGGCGGTGCGGCCGGCGGGCGGCACGGTCGGGCCCGCGCAGCTTCAGGGGGCGTTCCTGAAGGCCGGGTACTACGACGACTACTGGCCGCACCGCGCCGAGGCGCTGTCGGCGTACCTGAAGGGGGATCCGCAGCCGCTGGTCGACCAGGCGGGGACGCGGACCGCGGAGGGCGCGGTGGGGGCGGAGAACGCCAACGCCGTGTACACCGCCGTCGAGTGCAACGACGCGCCCTGGCCGACCGACTTCGAGGTCTGGGACCGGGACAACACCCGGCTGGCCCGCCGGGCGCCGTTCGAGACCTGGGACAACGTGTGGACGAACCTGCCGTGCGCCTACTGGCGGGCGCCCCGGCAGCGCCCCCTCGACGTGCGCACCGTGCCGGGCGAGCTGCCGCCGACGCTGGTCCTGGCCGCCGAACGGGACGCGGCGACCCCGTACGAGGGCGCGCTGGAGCTGCGGCGGCGGCTGGCGGGCTCGGTGCTGGTGACCGAGCGGGACGCGGGCACGCACGGCATCGCGGGCGGGCCGAACGCCTGCGTCAACGGCCACCTGGAGGCGTACCTGCTGGAGGGACGCCTCCCGGCGCGGGACGCGTCGTGCGCCCCGCGCCCGGAACCGGAGCCGGGGAAGGCCACGGCACCGGAGTCTGACTAGGCCAGTCCGGCGACCAGCTCGCCGATGTCCTTGCGGCGCCCGGTGTAGAACGGGATCTCCTCGCGGACGTGGCGGCGGGCCTCGGAGCCGCGCAGGTGGCGCATGAGGTCGACGATGCGGTGCAGTTCGTCGGCCTCGAAGGCGAGGATCCACTCGTAGTCGCCCAGCGAGAAGGAGGCGACCGTGTTGGCGCGCACGTCCGGGAAACCGCGGGCCATCTTGCCGTGGTCGGCGAGCATGCGGCGGCGGTCCTCGTCGGGCAGCAGGTACCAGTCGTAGGAGCGCACGAACGGGTAGACGCTGATGTAGTCGCGCGGCGTCTCGTCGGCCAGGAAGGCCGGGATGTGCGCCCGGTTGAACTCGGCGGGGCGGTGCAGCGCCATGTTCGACCAGACCGGCTCCAGCGCCCGGCCGAGCTTCGTGCGGCGGAAGAGGTTGTACGCCTCCTGCAGCTGGTCGGCGGTCTCCGCGTGCCACCAGATCATCAGGTCGGCGTCGGCGCGCAGACCGGAGAGGTCGTAGGTGCCGCGGATCGTCACGTCCTTCGCGGCGAGCTGGTCGAACAGCTCCTGGACCTCGTCGGCGTACCCGGCGCGGTCCTCGGGGAGCGTGTCCTTGAGCTTGAAGACGGACCAGAGGGTGTAGCGGATGACCTCGTTGAGGTCCTTGGCCAGCTTGCCCTTGTTCGGGATGCGCTCGGCCGCGGGGGTGGAGGCGTCGTCACTCATGGCCCTATTCTCCCGCTCCGCCGTGCAGGCTCTGCACCGGGTGGGCCGTGAGCTGCTCCACACCGCGCAGGTCGCCGCGGATCTGGTCGGCGGCCGCGTACGCGCTCGCGATGCTCGCCGGGATGCCGACGCCGTCGTACGCCGCGCCGCACACCGCGAGACCGGGCAGCTTCGCGACGTGCGCGCGGACGCGGGCCACGCGCGCGTGGTGGCCGACGGGGTACTGCGGCAGGCCGTCCTGCCAGCGGGTGACGCGGGTGGCGACCGGCGCGGCGGTCAGGCCGGTGGCCTCGGCCAGGTCGTGCCGGGAGACGGCGACCAGACCCTCGTCGTCGCGGCCGAGGATCTCCGTGTCCCCGTACCGGCCCACCGAGGTGCGCAGGACGACCAGGTCCGGGTCCTCCTCGGCGATCCAGCCCCACTTGCGGGAGGCGAAGGTGGACGCCTTGATGGTGCGCCCGTCGACCGGCGGCACC
Organism: Streptomyces sp. BK208; assembly: GCF_004364245.1. Lineage (GTDB taxonomy): Bacteria > Actinomycetota > Actinomycetes > Streptomycetales > Streptomycetaceae > Streptomyces. The sequence goes on from NZ_SOAV01000003.1 coordinate 307,829, forward strand.
AGGAAGCCGCTGCCCTCGGGGAGCGCGGCGGCCTCCGAGCGGCGGTAGGCGAGGGTGATCAGGGCCATCGAGGCGTACTCGACCGCGGACAGCTCGGCCGCGGCCGCGGGCGCCTCGGCGCGCAGCAGCTCGGCGGCGGGGCGGGCGGGGACGGCGACGACGACCGCGTCGGCGTGCAGCACCCGGTCCCCGGCGACGATCCGCCAGCCGTCGGCGGCGGTGCGACGCAGCTCCGTGACGGGCGCGTCGGTGACGATCTCGCCGCCCCGTGCGCGGACCGACTCGGCGACGGCGGACGGGAGGGTGCCGATGCCGCCCGCGATGCCCATGAACACCGGGCCGCTCGGCGGTGAGGTGGCCGTACGGCCCTGGAGGGCGCGCACCGCCTCGGTCAGGGAGGTGTGGGTGCGGGCTGCCTCGAAGAGCTGCGGCACGGCCGAGCGCAGGGAGATGCGGTAGGCGTCGCCCGCGTAGACGCCGCCCAGCAGCGGCTCCACGAGGCGGTCGACCACCTCGCGGCCGAGGCGCGCGGCGACGTACTCCCCCACGGCCACGTCGTCGCCGACCTCGGTGCGGGGCAGTTCGGCGTCGCGCTCGATGCGGGCGAGGCCCTCCGCGGAGAGCACGCCGGACAGGGCGGCGGCGGTGCCGGGGACGCCCATGACGTGGCCCTTGGGCATGGGGCGCAGGGCGCCGCGGGTCCACAGGGAGGCCGTCGCGGTGGACGGCGGCTGGAGGCGGTCGGCGAGTCCCGCGGCGCGGGCCAGGCCGACGGCCTCGGGGCGGCGGGCCAGCATCGACTCGGCGCCGAGGTCGACGCGGACGCCGGCGATCTCGCCGGGCAGCAGCTTGCCGCCGACGCGGCCGGACGCCTCCAGGACGGTCACCCGGGCGCCGCCCTCCAGGAGGCGGTGGGCGGCGGCCAGTCCGGCGATGCCGGCTCCGACGACGACGACGTGTCCGGGTCCCGCGTCCTGGGGAAGCCCACCCGCTGGGGTCTCACTTGCGCACATGTCCCCAGCGTCTCAGACGGCACCGGCGCCGCCCCCGGTGCCGGGGTGGACCCGGCGTCCGGGCCGCGGGTCCCGCACCCGCCCGCCGGCCCGTGAGTCCGGACCGTGATCTCTTCGGAACCGTTCCGCGCCGTCGTGCGCGCCCCTTCGCGCGTCGTAGAGACATCAGTCGACACGACAAGCGGGGGGACCCACGATGCAGGCACGACGAACGGCCGCACGATCCGCGGCCCGGCCGGCCACCGCACGGCGAGCGGCGGCCCGCGGGCCCGCTCCCCGAGCCCGCGCCCTGGCCGGGCTCCTGCTGGTCGCGGCGCTCGCCCTCACCGGCTGCAGCGCGTCGGACTCCGGTTCCGCGTCCGACGCGGGCGGCGGCGACAAGGCGGCCGCGCCGCAGGAGGGCTCGCGGGCGGAGGGCTCGCAGGCCGACGACCGGACCGGCGCCGCCGGTGAGGGCGGGAAGGGCGGTGCCGGGGACGCGGGGGCGAGCGCGCCGCCGAAGCTCGCCCCGGCCCACATCATCCGCACCGTCTCGCTGAGTGTCCAGGTCAAGGACACGCCCAAGGCGCTCGACGCGGCCCGCACCGCGACCGAGAACGCCGGCGGCTACGTCGGCGACGAGACCACCACCCGCGACACGGAGGGCCACGAGCGGACCCAGGTGAAGCTCCGCGTGCCGGTGGAGCGGTACGAGGAGGTGCTGGACGACCTGGAGGGCGCCGGGAAGCTGCTGCAGCGCAACGCGACCGCCGAGGACGTCACCGACCAGGTGGTGGACGTGGACAGCCGGGTGAGGTCGCAGCGCGCCAGCGTGGCCCGGGTCCGCGAGCTGATGGACCGGGCGACGAAGCTGAGCGACGTGGTGACGCTGGAGGGCGAGCTGAGCACCCGTCAGGCGGAGCTGGAGGCGTTGCTGGCCCGGCAGGCGGCCCTGAAGGACCGCACCAGCCTGGCCACCATCACCCTGTCCCTGTCGGAGACGCCGGTGAAGCCCGCGGAGAAGAAGGACGAGGACGAGGACCCGGGGTTCGTCGACGCGCTGGCGGGCGGCTGGGACGCCTTCGTGACGATGCTGCGCTGGGTGGCGGTGGTGTTCGGCGCGGTGCTGCCGTTCGCCGCGGCGGGGGCGCTGCTGGTGCTGCTGTGGCTGCGGGTCCTGCGCCCCCGGCTGGGCCGCGCGGCGACGGCTCCGGCGTCGCCGCGCGGGGATGCGGCGCGCGGTGGGGAGGCGGTGCGCGGCGGGGAGGCGGTGCGCGGCGGGGAGGCCGGCGGAGAGGACTGAAATGCCCCGCCCGCGTAGCGTGTTCGCATGAGCATGAGCGTTGCGGGTGGTACGAGGGAACGACTGGTCGTCGTGGGTGGCGACGCCGCGGGGATGTCCGCGGCGTCGCAGGCGCGCCGGCTGAAGGGGCCGGACGAGCTGGAGATCGTGGCCTTCGAACGCGGTCACTTCAGCTCCTTCTCGGCGTGCGGCATCCCGTACTGGGTCGGCGGCGACGTGGACGAGCGGGACCGGCTCGTCGCCCGCACGCCCGAGGAGCACCGCGCCCGCGACATCGACCTGAGGATGCGCACCGAGGTCACGGAGATCGACGTGGCCGGCGGCCGGGTACGCGCGCGTGACGTCGATTCCGGGACGGAGTCCTGGACGTCGTACGACAAGCTCGTGATCGGGACCGGGGCGCGGCCGATCCGGCCGGAGCTGCCGGGTGTCGACGCGCCCGGCGTGCACGGGGTGCAGACGCTGGACGACGGGCAGGCGCTGCTCGACACGCTGGCGCGCTCACGTGGCCGTCGCGCGGTCGTCGTCGGCGCCGGGTACATCGGCGTGGAGATGGCCGAGGCGCTGATCAAACGCGGCTACGAGGTGACGGTCGTCAACCGCGGCCGGGAGCCGATGTCGACGCTCGACCCGGACATGGGCCGCATGGTGCGCGAGGCGATGGAGGGCCTCGGCATCACCATGGTGAACGGCGCGGAGGTCACCGAGGTGCTGACCGGTGACGACGGCCGGGTCCGGGCGGTGGCGACGCGGGACGCGGAGTTCCCGGCGGACGTGGTGGTGCTCGGCATCGGGGTACGGCCCGAGACGCGGCTCGCCGAGGCCGCGGGGCTGCCGCTCGGCGCCCACGGCGGGCTGCTGACCGACCTGGCGATGCGGGTGCGCGGCCACGAGAACATCTGGGCGGGCGGCGACTGCGTGGAGGTGCTCGACCTGGTCTCCGGACAGCACCGGCACATTCCGCTGGGCACGCACGCCAACAAGCACGGGCAGGTCATCGGCACCAACGCGGGCGGCGGTTACGCGACCTTCCCCGGCGTGGTCGGTACGGCGGTCAGCAAGGTGTGCGACCTGGAGATCGCGCGGACCGGTCTGCGGGAGAAGGACGCGCTGCGCGCGGGGCTGCGGTTCGTGACGGCGACCATCGAGTCCACCAGCCGCGCGGGCTACTACCCGAACTCCTCCCCCATGACGGTGAAGATGCTGGCCGAGCGGCGCACCGGGCGGCTGCTCGGGGTGCAGATCGTGGGCCGTGAGGGCGCGGGCAAGCGGGTCGACATCGCCGCGGTGGCCCTCACGGCCGGGATGACGGTCGAGCAGATGACCGCCCTGGACCTGGGCTACGCGCCGCCCTTCTCGCCGGTGTGGGATCCGGTGCTGGTGGCCGCCCGCAAGGCGACCCGGGCGGTCGAGCGGCAGGGCTGAGCGCTACGCCGCCGAGCGGGACGCCGGAGCCCACGGCACCGCGCGGGGCATCGGAACCACGACGCCCAGCGGGGACGCCGGAACCCACGGCACCGCGCGGGGACGCCGGAGCCTGCGGCGCCGGGGGCGCCCGGCCCTACGCCGTCCCGTTGATGCGGTCGATGGCCTGCCGTGCCTGCTCGGCCGGGGGCCGGGACGGCAAGGAGGACACCGAGCCCGGGGCGGTCATCGGCCCCGGAGCGGCCACCGCGGGCGGCTGCTCGCCGGCGGGCCTCGCGTGCGTCGCGGGCCGGGTGGAGCGCAGCCGGTGGCTGACCGCCTCGTCCAGGGTGACCGGCCGCTGCGTCTGCGCGGCCAGCCGCCCGGCCTCCTGACCGAGCCGGGCGACGTCCTCCCAGGGCAGCCGCAGCACGAGGGCGACCTCGGCCTCGCCGTCGGGCAGGGCGTGCATCGCCGGAGCCGGTGTGACCCGTTCGTTCATCGCCTGTTCCTCACGTCGTCCCCGCGCTCCGCCTTCCCCGGGCCGCGGGCGGTTGAGAGGGCATACGTACGTGCGGGCGGGGGCGTTCAACGGTCCGCCGCCGGTCCGGTCGGCGGCGGACCGTCCGGCCGGAGCGCGGAACGCGGAGCACGGCTGGGGCCGGGCCGGGGGTGGCGCGGGGCGACGGGGTGCGGTGAGGTCAGGCGGGGGTCGCCTCGCCCTGCGTGACGGGGGCCGGGGCGGTCCAGCGGATGCGGGTGCTGCACAGTGCGACGGCCCCCGCCGAGGCGGCCACCGCTCCCATGCCCCACGCCAGGTCGCTCGCCCCGGCGATGAAGCCGATGAGCGGCGGCCCGGCCAGCAGCCCCGTGGTGCCCATGGCCGCGACCAACGTCAGCGCGTCCGAGCCCTGCCGGGCGGCGGCGGCGTAGACGCAGGGGGTCACGGCGGCGATGCCCAGGCCCATGCAGGCGAAGCCGGCCAGCGCCGGTGCGATGCCGCCGCTGACCAGGGCGACGGCGAGACCGGTACCGGCCACGGCACTGCCCAGCAGGACGACCCGCCCGTCGCCCCAGCGGCTGCGCCAGCCGTCGGCGAAGAGACGGGCGACGACCATCATCCCGGACACCACGGCGATGCCGAGCGGGGCGAGTTCGGCCGCCGCCTCGGCGACGTCCTTCAGGTAGAGGGCGGACCAGTCGTTCATGGCACCCTCGGCGACCGTGCCGAACACCATGGCGCAGCACATCCACAGGGTCGGCCGGGCGGGGACGGTCCAGCGGCGGCGGGCCGGCTTCGGGCCTGCGGGGGCGGGTGCGGCGGCCGGGGCGTCGTCGTCGAGCAGTCCGGTGCGGGCCGTCGCGCCGAGCGCGGCGAGCAGGACGACGGCGACGCCGAAGTGTGCCGCGACCGATCCGGTGGCGGCGGTCATGCCGGAGGCGAGCAGGGCCGCGAGCAGGGAGCCGGCGCTGAAGACGGCGTGCAGCCGCGCCATCGTGTTGCGCGCGTGCCGCGCCTCCAGCGCCGCGCCCTGCGCGTTCATCGCCACGTTCAGGCAGCCCACGAGGACACCGTCGACGCACATCACCAGCAGGGCCACCGGGTAGTTCGGGGCCACCGCGAGGGCGAGCAGCAGCAGCGCCAGGCCCAGTTGGGACAGGAGTGCCAGCCGGCGCGAGCCCATCCGGCGCATCAGCCAGGCCACCGCCGGGAAGGACACCGCCGCGCCGACCCCCGCGGCCATCAGGAGCACCCCCACCTCGGCCGCGCTCAGGTCCAGGTCGGCCTTGACGGCCGGGATCCGCGCGGCCCAGGTGGCGTACTGGAAGCCGAGGGACAGGAACAGCGCGGCGATCGCCACCTGGCCGCGCAGGAAGGGGTCGTGGAGACGGGACACGCGCAATCAGCTCACTTCGCGCAGGGTGGGGGCGGACGGGGAGAGGACGGTGGGGGCGGGGGTCTGGCGGGCGGCGGGCACCGGCCCGGACATGTAGACGGCGCCGCCGCCGTACTCGCCGACCGGCACCACCCCCGGCTCGGCCACGAAGCCGCGGGCCGACCAGAACCGCTCGGTACCGCCCACGGCCACCAGGGAGATCCGCTCGTCGCCGCGGGCCCGGGCGGTGGCGGTGAGGTGGTGCAGGAGATGCCGGGCGAGCCCTCTGCGGCGCAGGCCCGGGGCGACGACGATGTCGTGGAGGTGGAGGTTGCCCGGCGGGTGCCCGGCCGTCGCCTCCTCCGTGCCCGCCAGGTCCGGGTAGCGGCGCGGCGGGTAGGGCAGCGCGAGGACGTACCCGGCGGTGCGCGCCCCGACGTCCACGACGAAGCAGGTGTCCGGCGACACCGCGGCCCTGGACTGCAGCGCGGCCCGGCCCTCCGACAGGCCGAGGCCGCCGTAGGCGTCCCGCTCCAGCTCCACGACCGCGTCCCAGTCCCCGTCGGCGAGGGGACGCACGCGTACGGCGTCAGTCATCGGCGCCGGTCCCCTCGGGGCCGTGCGCCCAGGCGTACGGGAGCGGGGCGAAGCCGTTGAAGCCCAGGGTGGTGTAGCTGGTCGCGTAGGCGCCGCAGGACAGCACCCAGACCGGGTCGCCCGAGGCCAGCGCCTCGGGCACCGGGACCAGACCCTCGTCGTGGGCGTAGGCGTCGTCGCTGTCGCAGGTGGGACCGGCGACGACGGCCGGGACGTACGGGCCGCCCGGGTGACCGGGGAAGACCAGCCGGTACTGAAGGGCGTCCATCTCGTACAGCCCGTTGAACTTGCCGCAGCTCAGGTACAGCCAGTGCCGCCGTTGGCCGTCGGCCGTCCGGCGTTCGGTGAGGCGGGTGACGTGGGCGCGGATCGCGCCGTGGTCGGCGACGAGGTACCGGCCCGGTTCGACGACGAACTCCAGGGGACCGCCGTGGATCAGGCGCAGTTCGTCCATGCCCTCCCGGATCACCGCGAAGATCTTGTCCAGCGGTGGGTCGAGGGGGTTGCCGCGCCGGTCGCGGTAGCCGAGCGCGGGCAGGCCGCCGCCGAGGTTGACGTGGTCGACGCGGATGCCGCGCCGGCCGAGGGCGCGCAGGACCTCGCCCAGGTCCTCGACGGCGGTGTGCCAGGCCTCGCCCGTCATCTGCTGGGAGCCGACGTGCACGGACAGGCCCGCAGGCACCAGTCCCGCCTCCCGGGCCGCCGCCAGCACCCGGACGGCGTCGCCGGGCGGGCAGCCGAACTTGTGGCTCAGGCCCCACACCGCCCCCGCCCCGCCCGTCGCCACCCGGCAGAACACCCGGGCGCCGGGGGCGTGGACGGCGAGGGCGGCCACGTCCTGGACGCTGTCGGTGGCGAAGGTGCGGACGCCGAGCCGGTACGCCTCGGCGATGTCGCGGTCGGACTTGACGGTGTTGCCGTAGTGCACGCGTCCGGCCGGCACCCCGGCCCGCAGCGCCTGCTCGACCTCGCCGGGACTCGCCGCGTCGGCACCGGCGCCCCGGCGCGCCAGCGCGGCGAGGACCTCGTCGAGCGGACAGGCCTTCATCGCGAACCGCACCTGTACGCCGGGCAGTTCGCCGCGCAGCGTGTCGTGGCTCCGTTCGATGCCGGCCAGGTCGTACACCAGCCGGTCCTCGGTGGCGCCGGCGAGCGCGGCGGCCAGGGGCGCGCTGAGGCCCGCGCCCGTCGCCGTGTTCGCCGTGTTCGCCGTGTTCGCCGTGCCCACCGCGCTCACCGGGGCCGTCCCGCGGCCGGGGCGAGGGCGGTGGCCTTGGCCGCGGCGACCATCCCCTCCCAGGCCTCGGTGAGCAGCGCGAAGTCCGTCATGTCGCCGCGTGCCTCGTCGAGGAGGCGCTCGCGGCGGCCGGCCAGGTGGTCGGCGACGTCGGCGTACTCGCCGCCGAGCTGGCGGTAGGCGGCGTCGAGGGCGTCGAGCCGGCGGACGTTCTCCGCGGTGTCGAGACCGGTGCTCTCCCGGGCCAGGGCGGCGACGGCGGCGGGGCGGGCCCGGCCGTGCTCGTCCAGCAGGTCGTCGCCCGCCTCCGCCATGCGGTCGTAGACGTGGTGGAAGTAGAGCATCGAGAGCAGGAACTTGGCGAAGCGGGTCTGGTAGGCGAGGAAGCCGGGTCCCGTTCTGCGTTCGCCGGTGTAGTAGTTGACGATGTGCCGGTTGTGCAGCACACCCGGCAGCCGGGCGTCGTGCACGAGGTGGATGAGGAAGTAGTCGCTGCCGATGGTGTCCCGGGCGGGCGGCAGCGGGACGCGTTCGCTCACCGTGGCGCCGTGGAAGGCGATGTTGCACATGTCGACGCGCATCGGGTCGACCACCGTGAGCAGTGCGTGGTCCCGTGCGAAGGCGGTGGTGCCCGCACCCGTGAAGGACTCCTCGACCAGCTCCCGTTTCCGTTCGGCCGGCCAGTGCTCGGGCGCCCACAGGGAGACGACGTCCTGGTAGACACCGGGGTCGGCGTCCCGTATCCGGGCGATGTCCACGGACAGTTCACCCACGAAGGAACCGCCCACCATGGCGACCCGCCGTGCGAGGAGCGGCTCGGGCAGGGCCGACTCGGTGACGTGGGGCACGGCGTCGGCGGCGGGCCGGCCGAGGGACAGCAGCTCGTGGTGGACGGGGAAGACCGTACGGCCGGCCACGCGCTGGTAGCGGCTGTCGGAGTCCCGACGGTGGACGGAGTCGCAGCCGAGCGCGGCCGCGATCAGGAAGGCGCGGTTGGTGCAGGCGCCGTAGGACAGTCCGTCGGGGAGCATGAGGTCGAGCAGCAGCTCGGGCTTGGCGCTGCCGGAGTTCTGCGCCACCCGGGTCAGGAAGGCGCGCTGGGCGGTCTCGTCGAGGTGGTGTGCCGTGATCCGGGGGTGGACCGGCAGGCGCCGCAGCGCGTCGGCGTGGGTGGCCCGGTCCTGGGGCGGGCAGGAGTCGAGGACCACGAGGTGGACATCGATGTCGAAGTGGTCGGCGGCGTAGGCGGCTTCCGCGCCGAGGGCCGTGACGGTGTCCGGGCAGGGCCGGTCGGTGGGAAGGGTCAGGCAGATGCTGCGCATGCGGCGTCCCCGGTGGCCTCGTCGGCGTCGCCGCCGTCGGTGTCGGTGTCGGCGTGCCAGGACCGCAGGCCCAGCAGCCTGGCGCCCAGGTCGGTCAGTTCGGCGGGTCCGTAGCGCTCGGACTCGTGCCGGTGGGCGTCGCCGAGCAGGGTGGCGTTCCAGTCGGGGGTGGCGAGGGTGCGCCAGGAGTCGACGCGGGAGTCGCGCAGGGCGCGGTGGGTCTCCAGCGCGGGCATCATCGACAGGTACTGGACCGCGCGCACGCCCTCGCCGGAGACGTTGGGCGCGACGCCGTGGGCCAGCAGCCCGTTCCAGATGAGCAGGTCACCGGCCTCAAGGTCGGGCCGTACGACGGGCATGTCCGCGCGGTCGATCGCGGGCCGGATCGGGTCGCGGTCGTCTGGCTGGAGGGCCTTCCAGCGGTCGAAGCGGCGGAACAGCTCGGGACAGCACTGGAAGCCGCCGTGGTCGGGCTTGGTGTCGTTGAGGGCGATGATGCCCTGCACACGCTGCGGCAGGACGCCCTGGGAGGTGTCGACGTCCCAGTGCAGCTCGATGTCGAAGCCGCGGTCGGGCTTGTCGATCAGGGCGCGGTCGCGATTGCCCACGTTGGGCGGGTTGAGGTTGAGCCGGTCCAGGGTGACCCACAGCTCCTCGCAGTCCCAGACGTCGACGAAGGCGTCGTACACGCGCTGCGTCTGGCGGCTGTCCCAGATGAGCTGGTGGTGGTACGCCTCGACGAAGCCGTAGATGTGCAGCTCGCGGTCGAGATCGGAGCGGTACTCGCGCTCCTGGTACCAGGTGTCGGGGCGTTCGGGGTCGAGTCCCTGGAACTCCCAGGCGAAGTCCAGCAGTCGGCGTGCGGAGTCGGCGGGTATCGCCTCCTTCACGACGACGTAGCCGTACGTCTGCCAGTGGGCGAAGTCCTCCTCGGACAGCACCCGCAGCGGACGTGTCTTGTGGAGGTCGCGCAGCTGGGTGCGGGCCAGGTAGGTGTCGGCGTCCGCGCTGAAGTAGGGCAGGTCCGACGGGGCTCGGTGGAGGTGGGAATCGGGCGTCGCCATGTGGTGCTCCAGATCCTCGCCGTCGCCCCGTGCGGGCAACGGCGGTGTGCGCGACGGTGGTCGGCCGTCGCACATGAGGTCGGTGGTGGCAGCGGGCCCGCCCGCCGGCACGGGGCGGAAGCGGGCGACGGGGGCGGCTCGGACGGACGGGGTGGTCCCGCTCGGGGAGGGCCCCGCTCAGGGGTCGCCCCGGTCCGCGCCCCCGTCCGGAGTGGTCGTCTCGTCCGGGGTGGTCGTCACGGAAGTCGTCGTACGGAAGTCGTCGCCGCGACGGCGGTCTGCGCAGTCCGGCCGCGGCTGGTGCCCGGCGCGGAAACTGGAGTCACAGGGGCCCCTCGCCGAACATGCGCCTCACAATGGACTAGACCAGGGGAGGGTGTCAACACCCCTCCCGACGAGGTGAGTTGTTACTTCCGAGTTAGGCGACAGGCACCCTTGACACGTCTGGTTAACCTGAACGCGCCCTCCTTGGTCCGTACCAAGAAACGACCCGAAAGGCGCTGCCGATGCCCTCCAACATGCCCGGCGGCGAGTTGCGCCGGCTCGCGCTCTCCGTCCTGCAGCCGGGTTTCGTGGGCACCGAGGCTCCCGACTGGATCCTGCGCGACATCGGCGACGGACTGGCCTCCGTCGTGCTCTTCTCCCGCAACATCGTCTCCCCCGAGCAGGTCGCCCGCCTGACCGCCAGGCTCCGCGCCGAGAATCCCGACCTGATCGTCGCGATCGACGAGGAGGCGGGCGACGTCACCCGCATCGAGTCCGCGACCGGCTCCTCCCGGCCGGGCAACTTCGCGCTCGGCACCGTCGACGACACGGAGCTGACCGAGGCCGTCGCCGCCGACCTGGGCCGGCAGCTGCGCGCCGCCGGGGTCAGCCTCGACTACGCCCCGAGCGCGGACGTCAACTCCAACCCGGACAACCCGATCATCGGCGTGCGTTCCTTCGGCTCGGACCCCGACGTGGTCTCCCGGCACACCGCCGCCTGGATCCGCGGCCTCCAGTCGTCCGGCGTCGCCGCCTGCGCCAAGCACTTCCCCGGCCACGGGGACGTCGCCGTCGACTCCCACCACGACCTGCCGGCGTACCCGGCCGGGCGGGACGAGATCGCCGCCCAGGCGCTGCCCCCGTTCCGGGCCGCCGTCGCGGCCGGCGTGCGCGCGGTCATGAGCGGTCACCTGCTGGTGCCCGCCTACGACCCCGACCTGCCGGCCACACTGAGCCGGCCCGTCCTCCAGGGCCTGCTCCGCGAGGAGTTGGGCTTCGACGGCCTCGTCGTCAGCGACGCCATCGAGATGGGCGCCGTCACCCGCCGGTACGGCATCGACGGCGCCACGGTGAAGGCCGTCGCCGCCGGCGTGGACGCCGTCTGCGTGGGCGGCGAGAGCGCCGACGAGGCCACCGTCGCGCGGCTGGCCGAGGCGCTGGTCGCCGCGGTGAGGGGCGGGCGGTTGCCGCCGGAGCGACTGGCCGGGGCGGCGGACCGGGTACGGGAGTTCGCCCGCTGGTCGGCCGGGCTGCGGGCGGCGGGGGCCGCCGGGGAGGCGGCCGGGGACGGCATCGGGCACGTCGCCGCGCGCCGGGCCGTGCGGCTCACCGGCGCCGCGCGGGCCGCCCTGCCGCTGACCGCCGCGCCGCACGTGGTGGAGCTGGTCCCGGTGACCAACATGGCCGTCGGCAGTCAGACGCCCTGGGGCGTGGCCGGTCCGCTGCGCGAGCGCCTGCCGGGCACGACCTCCGTACGGGTGCGCGGGCAGGAGCTGGAGGACGGGGCGGTGGCGCTGGACCGCTGCGCCCTGGAACCGGCGGCGGGACGCCCGCTGGTGATCGTCGCCCGCGACGCGGCCCGGCACGCGTGGATGAGCCGCGCCGTGACCGGTCTGACCGCCGCCCGCCCGGACGCGATCGTCGTGGAGATGGGCCTGCCGGGCACCGTCACCGCGGCGGCCGCGCAGATCTTCACCCACGGCGCGAGCGCGGCCTCGGGGGTGGCCGCGGCGGAGGTCCTCACGGACGCGTCGGCAGGCCGGGCCGGGTGAGCCGAGCGGCCCACCGGGGTGGGCCGCGGCCTCGCGCGAGGCGCCCGGGTCAGCGCTCGGTCTGCGTGTGGACGTACTCCACGAGGCGGGTCAGGGCGTCGGGGTCGGTGGTCGGCAGGACGCCGTGACCGAGGTTGAAGACGTGGCCCTCCAGGCCGGCCGCCGCGTCCAGGACCTCGCGGGTCTTGGCCTCGACCGCTTCCCGGCCGGCGAAGAGGACGGCCGGGTCCAGGTTGCCCTGGAGCGCCTTGCCGGGGCCGACGCGACGGGCCGCCTCGTCCAGCGGGACGCGCCAGTCGACGCCGACGACGTCCGCGCCGGCCTCGCCGAGGAGGCCGAGCAGCTCGCCGGTGCCGACGCCGAAGTGGACGCGCGGCACGCCGTACCCGGCGACGGCCTCGAAGACCTTGCGGGAGGCGGGCAGCACCGAGCGGCGGTAGTCGGCCGGGGACAGCGCGCCGACCCAGGAGTCGAAGAGCTGGACGGCGCTCGCGCCCGCCTCGATCTGCACCTCGAGGAAGGCCGCCGTGATGTCCGCGAGCCGGTCCAGGAGGTCGGCCCACAGCTGCGGGTCGCCGTACATGAGGGCCTTGGTGTGCTCGTGGTTGCGGGACGGGCCGCCCTCCACGAGGTAGCTCGCGAGGGTGAACGGCGCCCCCGCGAAACCGATCAGCGGGGTGGCGCCGAGTTCGCGGGTGAGCAGGCCGAAGGCCTCGGTGACGTAGGTGACGTCCTCGGGGGTGAGGTCCCGCAGCTGCGCCAGGTCCGCGCGGGTGCGGATCGGGTTCGCGACGACCGGGCCGACGCCGGGCTTGATGTCGAGGTCGATGCCGATGGCCTTGAGGGGGACCACGATGTCGCTGAAGTAGATCGCCGCGTCCACGCCGTGCCGGCGCACCGGCTGGAGGGTGATCTCGGCGACCAGTTCCGGCCGCGTGCAGGACTCGAGCATCGGAATGCCCTCGCGCGCCTTCAGGTACTCCGGCAGTGAGCGCCCGGCCTGCCGCATGAACCACACGGGGGTGTGCGGCACCGGCTCACGCCTGCACGCCTTGAGGAACGCGGAGTCGTACGTGGCGGTCGGCTGCTGGCCCGCGGGGCTCTGGTTGGCACTCACACCGGCAAGTCTCGCATGCCCCCCGGAGGGCGCCGGACCACGGGTGGGCGGCCCGCGAACGCGGCCCGGTCGGTTCGCGGAGCACGGGCGGGGCGGCTCCCGCGCGCCCCCACGAGGCCGTGTGATCCGGACATCGCGCCCGCACGCGGGTGTCCCTCCCTGCGCCGGGCCGCCGTTCCGCTTAATGTTCCCCGCATGGCTGCGGCTCAGGGACGACTGTCGGACGGCGCTGGCGGAATGGACGACGCGAAGGGGACCGAGGAAGAGGCCCGGCACAAGGGGGGCGACGGGAGCACGGCTCCACCCGCCTTCACGGCCGCCGTGGAGGCGCTGCGCGTCGCGCGGCTGCGGCCGCAGATCGAGGTGGAGGCGACCCGCGCACCGCAGCGGCTCGCCCCGCACGCGTACGCGCTGGAGGCCGCGGTCGTCGACGGCGACGAGGACCTGGCGGACGGTCGGCTGGTGCTGCTGCACGACCCGGCCGGGCACGACGCCTGGCACGGCACCTTCCGCCTGGTGACGCTGGTACGGGCCGAACTGGAACCGGAGATGGCGGCGGACCCGCTGCTGCCCGACGTGTGCTGGTCCTGGCTGACCGGGGCGCTCCAGGCGCGCGGGCTGTCGTACGGCGAGCCCAGCGGCACGGTCACGCGTGCGAGTTCCCACTACTTCGGGGGGCTCTCGGCGCGTCCGGCCGCCTCGCAGATCGAGATCCGGGCGTCCTGGACGCCGCGCGAGGGCCTGGGCGGCGTCCCGGACACCGCGGCGCACCTGTCCTCGTGGTGCGATCTGCTGGCCCAGGTCGCGGGCCTGCCGCCGGCGGCGCCGGGCGACGCGTCCATCGTGACGCTGCCGCAGCGGCGCGGTCCGCAGTCGCGCTGACGCCCCAGGCGTCGTTCACCGTTCCGGACAGCGGGTCCGCACGCCCGGAACGGGTTCCGTCACTTTGTCGACACGGCCACTTTCGGGCTCGTATCGACAAAGTGTGAAACCGTTCGATCTTCGAATGATCGACAGCGTGTCCGAATTGCTCGGATTGTTACTCACCAGATCGTGATCATTCTCTAAAGGCGGACGCGTTCGGTGCCGAAGACGACTGTGACCTTGAAAGCACGGTTCGTCCCGGCTTCACCCCCATGAGCCGGCTCCGTCCCCGCACCCCAGGAGGCCTGGTGTCCGTTCTCCTCGAGCAGCCTGCAAGCCTGGTCGCCTACCGCCCGAACAAGCCGACCGCCATGGTGGTCGTGGCCGACCCGCGCGTCCGTTCCACCGTCACCCGCCACCTGTGGGCGCTCGGTGTGCGCGACGTCATCGAGGCCTCGTCCGTCGCGGAGGCTCGTCCCCGCATCGGCAACCCCCGCGACATCTGCGTCGCCGACGTCCACCTCCCCGACGGCTCGGGCCTGACCCTGCTGTCGGAGACCCGCGCCGCGGGGTGGCCCAACGGGCTCGCCCTGTCCGCGGCCGACGACATCGGCGCCGTGCGCAACGCCCTCGCCGGCGGCGTGAAGGGCTACGTCGTCACCGGTACCCGCACCAACGTCGGGCTCCCCACCCGGCCGGGTGCCGCTCCCATCGGCGCCGCCGCCGCCCGCCTGCACCGCCGCCCCCCGGGTGCCCCGAGCCACCCGGGCGGCTACCGCGAGCTCTCCGGCCGCGAGGTGGAGGTGCTGCGACTGGTCGCGGAGGGCCAGTCGAACAAGGCGATCGGCGTCTCGATGGGCCTGTCCGCCCTGACCGTCAAGAGCCACCTGGCCCGCATCGCGCGCAAGCTCGGCACGGGCGACCGCGCCGGGATGGTCGCGGTGGCCCTGCGCACGGGCATCATCCACTGACCGCCCCGACCCGCCCGCCAGCCCCGGTCCTCTCCGCGCCGCACCGGCCTTCCCCTCCCCCGGCCAGCCCCTTCCGCTCCTTCACCTCTTCCCCCCTCTCCTGCTCCTCAAGGCCGTGCCGCGTCGCCGCTCATGACGACGAGGTTTCACCGACCTGACTGGTTTACGACCCCCCGGCGCCCGCCGACGGAACGTTCCGTCGGCGGGCGCGGTCGATCCACCGATACCCTTGACAGGTGACCGACGCCCACGAAACCGCAGCAGACCGTTCACTGCGAACCACCGGAGGCGCCCCTCCGGACGACGCCGGATCTTCTGCGAGTCAGGCGCCGATCCCCTTGCTCGAACCTCGGGAGGGCATTCCGCCGGTGATCGCCGACGCGGACGCCCTCGCCGAGGTGATCGCCGCCTTCGCAGCCGGCAGCGGCCCCGTCGCCGTCGACGCCGAGCGCGCCTCGGGGTACCGCTACGGCCAGCGCGCCTACTTGGTGCAGCTGCGACGCCACGGTGCGGGGACGGCCCTCATCGACCCGGTGGGCTGCCCCGACCTCTCCGCCCTCGGCGCGGCGATCGCCGACGCGGAGTGGGTGCTGCACGCGGCCACCCAGGACCTGCCGTGCCTGCGGGAAATAGGGATGGTGCCCACCCGCATCTTCGACACCGAGCTGGCCGGGCGGCTCGCCGGGTTCCCGCGCGTCGGTCTCGGCGCGATGGTGGAGAACGTCCTGGGCTTCGTCCTGGAGAAGGGCCACTCGGCCGTCGACTGGTCCACCCGCCCGCTGCCCGAGCCCTGGCTGCGCTACGCCGCGCTCGACGTCGAGCTGCTGGTCGACCTGCGGGACGCCCTGGAGAAGGAGCTGGACCGGCAGGGCAAGCTGGAGTGGGCCCGGCAGGAGTTCGACGCGATCGCCTCGGCCCCGCCGCCCGAGCCGCGCAAGGACCCCTGGCGCCGTACCTCCGGCATGCACAAGGTGCGCCGGCGCCGCCAGCTCGCGGTGGTGCGCGAGCTGTGGCAGACCCGGGACCGCATCGCGCAGCGCCGGGACGTCTCCCCCGGCAAGGTGCTCGGGGACGCGGCCATCGTCGAGGCGGCGCTCGCCCTGCCGGCCAACGCGCACGCGCTGGCCGCGCTGCACGGGTTCGGGCGGGTGAACCGCCGGCAGCTCGAGCAGTGGCAGGTGTCGGTGGACCGGGCCAAGGCGCTGTCCGAGTCGCAGCTGCCGCAGCCCGGCCAGCCGGTGACCGGCCCTCCGCCGCCGCGGGCCTGGGCCGACAAGGACCCGGCCGCCGCGGCCCGGCTGGCCGCGGCACGCGCGGCGGTGACGGCGCTGGCCGAGCAGCTGAACATGCCCCAGGAGAATCTGATCACCCCGGACACGGTGCGCCGGGTCTGCTGGGAGCCGCCGGCGACGCTCGACACCGAGTCCGTGAGCGCGGCCCTCGCCGGGCACGGTGCCCGGCCCTGGCAGGTGGAGCAGGTGGCACCGGTCCTGGTGACGGCGCTGGGCGAGACGGCGCCGTAGCACGGGAACGGCGGGTTCCGGCCAGATCACGGAGGTGGGCGGCGCGGTCGGGCGGACGACCGGGGGCGAGCCGTCGGCCGGCCCGGTGGCGGACGCGCGGGTCGACTCGACGACGCCCGACTCGTCGACTCGGCGGCGTGTGAGCGGCCGGCCGGGGTGTTGGACGAACAGCCGGGTGGCATGGCGGGCGAGCGGCCGGGCGGAACGGCCGACGAACAGCCGGGCGTCATGGCGGACGACCGGCCGGACGGAACGTCGGACGACCGGTCGACCCGCGCGACGGAGGACCCTCAGGCCCGCTCGACGGCGGCCGGTCGGGCGGGGCGACGGCGGCCGGTCGGGCGGGGTGAGCGGTGCTCCAGCGGTGTGACGGGCGGTGTGACCTTCGCCGCTCCGGCCGGGGGGACTGGGCAGCTACGTTACTCATAAGTAGCATGGGACTGAGCGCGCGCTCAGTGCATGCGTGCCGCAGCAGTGCCATCCCGCACCCTGGAGGAGAGCCATCGTGCCTCGTACCGTCAGGGACGTCGTCTTCGTCGACGGCGTCCGCACCCCGTTCGGCAAGGCGGGCCCGAAGGGCATCTACCACGAGACCCGCGCCGACGACCTGGTCGTGAAGGCGATCCGGGAGCTGCTGCGCCGCAACCCCGGTCTCGACCCGAAGAAGATCGACGAGGTCGCCGTCGCCGCGACCACGCAGATCGGTGACCAGGGCCTGACCATCGGCCGCACCGCCGGCATCCTGGCGGGCCTGCCGACCTCGGTCCCCGGTTACTCCATCGACCGCATGTGCGCGGGCGCCCTGACCGCCGTCACCTCGGTGGCCGGCTCGGTCGCCTTCGGCGCCTACGACGTCGCCATCGCCGGCGGCGTCGAGCACATGGGCCGCCACCCGATGGGCGAGGGCGTGGACCCGAACCCGCGGTTCGTGAGCGAGAAGCTGGTCGACGAGTCCGCCCTGTTCATGGGCATGACCGCGGAGAACCTGCACGACCGCTACCCGAGCATCACCAAGCAGCGCGCCGACGAGTACGCGGTGCGCTCGCAGGAGAAGGCCGCGAAGGCGTACGCCAACGGCCAGATCCAGGCCGACCTGGTGCCGGTCTCGGTGCGTCGCACCAACGAGGAGGCGGGCGAGACCGGCTGGGGCCTGGTCACCGCCGACGAGCCGATGCGCCCGGGCACCACGCTGGAGAACCTGGCGGGCCTCAAGACGCCGTTCCGCGTGCACGGCCGGGTCACCGCGGGCAACGCGGCCGGTCTGAACGACGGCGCGACGGCGTCGCTGATCGCGAGCGAGGACTTCGCCCGCGAGAACGGCCTCCCGGTCAAGATGCGCCTGGTCTCCTACTCCTTCGCGGGTGTCGAGCCCGAGGTCATGGGCTACGGCCCGATCCCGGCCACCGAGAAGGCCCTGGCCCAGGCCGGGCTGTCGATCTCCGACATCGGCCTGTTCGAGATCAACGAGGCCTTCGCCGTCCAGGTCCTCGCGTTCCTGGAGCACTACGGCATCGCCGACGACGACGCCCGCGTCAACCAGTACGGCGGCGCCATCGCCTTCGGCCACCCGCTGGCCTCCTCCGGCGTCCGTCTGATGACGCAGCTGGCCCGCCAGTTCGAGGAGCAGCCGCACGTCCGCTACGGCCTGACCACCATGTGCGTCGGCTTCGGCATGGGCGCGACGGTCATCTGGGAGAACCCGCACTTCGAGGGGGACAAGTGAGCACCACCGCAGAGCTGCTGAAGGGGGCGGCCGAGCTGTTCCCCGGCGAGGTCGTCACGAGCGCGCACGTACGCCACTTCGACCTGCCCCTGGGCGTCGGGCGCTTCGCGCTCATCACCCTGGACAACGGTCACGACCACACCAAGCCGACCACGCTCGGCCCGCAGTCGCTGGCGAACATCGACGCCGCGATCGACCAGGTCGAGAAGGAGGCCGCGGACGGCGACATCGTCGGCGTCGGCGTCACCGGCAAGCCGTTCATCTTCGCGGTCGGCGCCGACCTCAAGGGCGTCGAGCTCCTGAAGCGGCACGAGGACGCGCTGGCCATCGGCAAGGGCGGCCACGACGTCCTCAAGCGCCTGGCGAACCTGGCCGTGCCGTCCTTCGCGTACTACAACGGCGCCGCCATGGGCGGCGGCGTGGAGATCGGCCTGCACTGCACCTACCGCACGGTGTCGGCGGCCCTCCCGGCGTTCTCCCTCCCCGAGGTCTTCCTCGGCCTGGTCCCCGGCTGGGGCGGCTGCACGCTGCTGCCGAACCTGATCGGCGCGGAGAAGGCCGTCTCGGTGATCATCGAGAACAGCCTGAACCAGAACAAGCAGCTCAAGGGCGCGCAGGTCTACGAACTCGGCATCGCGGACGCGATCTTCGAGGGCGCCGACTTCCTGGAGCAGTCGCTGATCTGGACGGCGTCCGTCCTCAAGGGCGAGATCGCCGTCGAGCGTCCGGCGATCGACCGCGGCGAGGCCTGGGACCAGGCCGTCGCGAAGGGCCGCTTCGTCGCCGACGGCAAGGTGCACGGCGCCGCCCCGGCCGCCTACCGCGCCCTGGACATCATCGCCGCCGCCAAGAACGGCGACCTCCAGCAGGGCTTCGACGCCGAGGACCAGGCCCTCGCCGACCTGATCATGGGTGGCGAACTGCGCTCCGGCATCTACGCCTTCAACCTGGTGCAGAAGCGCGGCAAGCGCCCCGCCGGTGCCCCGGACAAGTCGCTGGCCCGCCCGGTCACCAAGGTGGGCGTCGTCGGCGCCGGCCTGATGGCCTCCCAGCTCGCGCTGCTCTTCCTGCGCCGCCTGGAGGTCCCGGTCGTCCTCACGGACATCGACCAGGAGCGCGTCGACAAGGGCGTGGGCTACGTCCACGCGGAGATCGACAAGCTGCTCGCCAAGGGCCGGGTCAACCAGGACAAGGCGAACCGGCTGAAGGCCCTCGTCTCCGGTGTCCTGGACAAGGCCGAGGGCTTCGCGGACGCCGACTTCGTCATCGAGGCCGTCTTCGAGGAGATGGGCGTCAAGCAGAAGGTCTTCGCGGAGGTCGAGGCCGTCGCCCCGGCGCACGCGATCCTCGCGACGAACACCTCCTCCCTCTCGGTCTCGGAGATGGCGTCGAAGCTGAAGCACCCCGAGCGGGTCGTCGGCTTCCACTTCTTCAACCCGGTCGCGATCCTGCCGCTGCTGGAGATCGTCCGCGGCGAGCAGACCGACGAGGCCTCGCTGGCCACGGCGTTCGGCGTCGCCAAGAAGCTGAAGAAGACCGCGGTCCTGGTCAAGGACGCCCCGGCGTTCGTGGTCAACCGCATCCTGACCCGCTTCATGGGCGAGATCCAGAACGTCATCGACGAGGGCACGCCGGTCGAGGTGGCGGAGAAGGCGGTCGAGCCCCTCGGCCTGCCGATGTCGCCCCTGGTCCTCCTCGAACTGGTCGGCCCGGCCATCGGCCTGCACGTCTCGGAGACCCTCAACCGGTCCTTCCCCGAGCGCTTCACGGTCTCCCCGAACCTCAAGGCGGTCGTCGAGGCGGGCAAGCGCGGCTTCTACGTCTACGACAGCGGCAAGCCCGAGCTGGACCCGGAGGTCGCCGCCCTCCTCAAGCAGGGCGACTCCGTCCTGTCCGAGGAGCAGGTCCGCGACCGCGTCCTGGACGCGGTGGCCCAGGAGATCGGCCTGATGCTCGACGAGGGCGTCGTCGCCGAGGCCCAGGACATCGACCTCTGCCTGATCACCGGCGCCGGCTGGCCCTTCCACCTGGGCGGTATCACGCCGTACCTGGACCGCGAGGGCGTCTCGGAGCGGGTGAACGGGAAGCGGTTCCTGGAGCCGGGCGTGGCGTCGGTTCCGGCGTAGCTCCTCCCGCGGTTCTGAAGGGCCCCCGCCCGAGGCGGGGGCCCTTTCGCGTGCCGTGGACCGGTGCTACGCCTGCTGCGCGGCGAGCTCCGTGATCGCGGCCGTGGCACGGGCGCAGTTGTCGCGGTCCTCGAAGGCGAAGAAGGCACGCGCCCGGTAGTCGTACTCGGGCTCGCGGACACAGCCGTTGCCGAGATAGCGGATCACTTCGGTCACCACTTCCTCGACGTTGCCGCACACCGGCCCGAACCCGTCGTACGCGGCTTCGAAGTACCCCTTCCTGGCGTGCTTGGCCCAGTACTCGTCGGGGTCGAACCGTGCGTAGACGAGCGGCGTACCGAGATAGGCCATGTCGAAGTGGACCGAGGACCAGTCGGTGATGAACAGGTCGCACTGGCGCAGGGCCGTCTGGACGCTGACCTTCGTCTGGTCCAGGCGCTGCACCCGGGGATGGTCCGGTACCACTCCGTCGACCATGTTCCGCATCTCGTAGTGCGGAAGGAAGTCGAGCACGTAGTCGTAGTGCTCCAGCGCCTCCAGCAGTTTCGGGTGGCGCAGCAGCTGCACCATGAACTCCCGGTAGGTCGACTCGCGGAAGATCTCGTCCACCGCGTCCCGGTCGGCACCGTCCTGCTGGAGGTAGGAGGGGATCGTCAAGTACTTGCGCCAGGTGGGCATCAGCAGGACGCGCCGCCGGCCGCGGTCCGGCTGCAGTGCGTCGAAGCGCGGAAAGCCCAGCGCCTTGGCCTGGTCGCCGTAGTGCATGTGCTCGGAGAAGTACTGGGCCTCCCGGTCGCTGGTCGCGAACACCAGGTCCACGCCTGTCCGGTTGCGGTGCAGTGCCTTGCTGCCGTCCTCGTCGGTGACCCCGTGCTGGAGGAAGACCCGTCGGGCACCGACGCGCCAGTTCAGGTGCTTGAGGTACTTCGTGCGGTCCCAGCCGTCGGGGAGCATGTACGAGTCGATGTCGTAGGCACTGACGAGCAGCGACGCGTGCAGCATGAGCAGCTTGTGCTTCCAGGAGCTGTGCGCCACCACGTTCCCGAGGCTCTTCAGTTTGGCGTGGTCCGCGCTGCCCTTCTCGATGATGTAGTAGGCCTTGCGGCGGCGCTCGTGCCGGCGCAGATAGGTGAACAGGTGCAGGCTGTTGTCCTGTGCGGTGTCCCTGCGCTCGCCGATCAGCCAGATCTCCTTGTGGCGGAAGAAGCGGAGCGTGGCCCGTCTGATGGCGCGGGCGCGCCAGAAGGGCGCCTTGCGCTTCTTCTGGTCCCGGTCCAGGCCCTCGAGGAACTCCTCGAAGTCCTTGTCACCGTCCTGGCCCTCCGCTTCCCGGACGACCAGCACGGCATTGTCCTTGCCCTTGGACTGCGGAAGGATCCAGCGGTCCGCGACCTTCATGGGACGGGCACCGCGCAACATGGCCGTGGTGGTCATGCACGGTCGGGAGACGTCTCGGCCGGTGGTGCAGAACACCAGTTTCAGCGGGAACTCGCCGTCCTTGAGGGCGCCTGCCGGCACGACCGCCTCGAACCCGCCCCAGGCGAGGTCGTCACGGGTGGCGAGCAGGTCACTGCGCCAGACCTGCTTCGCGGGAACCATCTGCCCGCTCTTCTCCACCCACAGTTGCAGCCGGTTGCGCATGGGCCGGCCCATAGGGAGGCCGTTGAGGACGAACCGGCCGGCGACGAGGACACCGTCGGTTTCCCGGTCCGCCTGGATGCGTTCCACGTGCACGCTGGTGGACGAGATCTTGGTCAGCGGAAGCAGCGCGCTCGGCACCGCTATGTCGAGGTAGAGGTCCCCACCCCGTCCGTACACGCCGTTGACCGCCTGGTCCGGGCGGGCGAAGAGCTCGTACCAGTTCATGTACATCGCGAGGAACGGGACTCGGTGGCGGGCGTCGTGGGTGGAGCCGATGACCGCGTCGGGCGTCACCAGCGTGTAGACCGCGCGGGCGCGCTGGAAGAGCTGGAACAGCTCGTCCTCGGGCAGCACCTGCGGCGCGCGCAGGGCGAAACCCTGGTAGCTGCGCACCAGGAACCGATTGAGGACCTCCTGGCGATGCCCGGAAAGGCGGGAGCGGAAGGTCATCAGGTACTCCTCCAGCAGGAGGTGGTCCCAGTAGTTGGCCGTGCGCTCCCACAGCTTGTCCATCGTGGAGTCCTCGGCCGCGCGCTTGCGGTACTTGTAGACCGTGTTCGGCACCATCGCTATGCGGTCCGCGAGCAGCATGGCGGGAACGGAGAAGAACGCGTCCTCGAAATGCACGCCCTCGCGGAAGCGGATGTTGTTGGCGCGGACGAACTCGAGGTCGAAGAGCTTGTGGCAGGCGCTTCCGCCGTGAATCATCTCCGGGATGTTCTCGATTCCAGGATGCACCTGGACCTGCTTGCCGAAGTAGCGCAGCCAGGGCCAGCTGGTCTCCTCCGGGAACGTCTCCATCCGTCCGATGGTGAGCGGCACCCGCTCCTTGACCGCGGTCCGCCACATGTTCTCCAGGGCGTCGTCCGGCAGTACGTCGTCGGAGTCGCAGAACGTGATGTAGCGCGCGCTGACCAGGTCCATCCCCGCGTTCCTGGCCCCGCCGGCCTTCCCCTCCGCGTGCACGAACGCCCATACGTTGGGATGCCGCGCGGCGAACTCCGCGGCGATCGCGGCCGAGCTGTCGCTGCTGCCGTTGTCGACCAGCACCACCTGGCACCGGTCGAAGATCGTCTGGCGGGCCAGCGAGTCCAGGCACTCCGGGAGATACCTCTCCACGTTGAAGATGGGGACGACGACGGCGACGGCGTAGAGGGGATCGAACACGAAAGACTCCTGATTTCTGCTGAATACCCCATTTCTGGAGCGGACGTTGCTCAGTACTGACCGGACTCGACGACCAGTTGGGCGCTTCCGCCCTCGGCGGCGATCCGTGCGAGGCCGTGGAATCCGTTGACGGGCGGGTGCTGGGCCAGGGCCGGGGAGACGGTGCAGGGGCGCGAGACGTCCCGGCCGCGGGTGCACACCACCAGCCGTACGGGGAAGGCGCCGGCAGGAAACTGCCGGGGGTCGACGGTGACGCTGAAGACGGCTCCCGCCTGGTCGGGCCGGTCCTGCGGCTGCCCGTGGTTCACCGCCGGAAGCGTCTTGCCGCTGCGCTCGAACCAGACCTGCAGTTCCAGCTTGGCCAGCAGTTCGTCGGGAATCCCGTTGACCGAGAAGCGGCCGTGGATCAGGGCGGTACCACCGTCTCCCGCGGAGACGCCCTCGATGCTGGCCGGGACGGACGTGACCTTCGTGAGCGGCAGCCCCCAGGAGGTGCCCGGGTAGTCGACGTAGAGGTCCCCTTCCCGGCCGAAGACCGGGCCGAGGACGGCGGCCGGACGGTAGAAGAGGTCGAAGTCCCCGTAGTGCAGCGCGAGGTAGGGCAGTCGGTGCCGGGTGTCGTTCGTGCTGCGGGCGAACTGCTCGGACGTGATGCCCCAGTAGAGCGCGCGGCAGCGCTCGAAGAGCTGCCGGCAGTCGGCTTCGCCGAAGACGCGGGGCGCCCTCAGCAGGAATCCCTGCATGCTGCGGACGAGGAACCGCTCCAGTGTTTCCTGTTCATGGGGTGTGAGCGTCTGACGCATGGCCGCCAGGTACTCCAGCATCACCAGCTGGTCGGCGTAGTTCTGGGGGAGATCCCAGATGGTGTCCATGACGGAGGTGCCGTCACCGCGCCTGCGGTACTCGTAGACGGGGGCGTCGACCAGTGCGATGCGCTCCGACAGCAGCAGCGCGGGCACGGAGACGTAGGCGTCCTCGAAGGCGGTGCCGGCACCGAATCGGATGCCCTGGGAGCGCAGCAGGTCGAGGTCGAAGATCTTGTTCCAGCAGGACGCCGAGTGGATCAGGTCGGGAAGGTCGACGACACTGCTCACCGTCTTGACGTTCTTGCCGAAGTATTTGTGCCATGGCGCCTTGACCGGCTTCGGAACGTGCTTCTCCCGGCCCACGACGACCGTTGCCCGGGTTTTGACGATGGTGTTCCGGAGCACTTCCAGGGACCGCTCGGGCACGATGTCGTCCGCGTCCCAGAAGACGATGTACGGCGTGGTAGCCATGTCCATGCCCATGTTGCGCGCGTCACCGGCCCGGCCTTCGGGCTGGGCGACCAGGTCGACATTCGGGTGCCCGGCCGCGAACTCGCTCGCGATCGCCACCGACTGGTCACTGCTGCCGTTGTCGACGAGGATCACATGAGCACGTGCCAGAGCCGTCTGCGCGGCCACCGAATCCAGGAACTCGGCGAAATAGTTCTGGACGTCGCGGAACGGCACGACGACTGTCACGTCACGGTTGGCTTGGGACATACTTCCTCCTGGAACACCACATCAATGATTCGACCCCCGAACCAGGCGATCGATCGCTTCCGAGGCCCTCACATTGTTCTGCCGGTCCCGGTACTCGAAGAATCTCTCCGCGCGGCGCTGGTACTCGGGTTCCCTCGCGCAGCCTCCCCGCAGATAACGGACCACTTCGGCGACGACCTCTTCGACTGACTCGCGGACCGGCCCGAATCCGTCACGGCGGGCATCGAAGTAGCCCTTCTGGTAGTGCCCGTCCCAGTATTCGTCGGCGTCGAACTGCGCGTAGACCAGGGGAGTCCCCAGGTATGCGACGTCGAAGGCGGTGGACGACCAGTCCGTGATGAACAGGTCGCAGCGTCGCATGGCCTCCTGCACACTGACCTCGTTCTGGTCGATGACCCGTATGCGCTCCCGGTCCGGCACCATCTCCCCGACCATCGCGCGCATCTCGTAGTGCGGCAGGAATTCCAGTGTGTAGTCGTACCGGTCCAGGGCGGCGGCGAGATCCGGGTCGTTCAGGAAGCGGACCATGAACTCCTGGTAGCTGGAGGCAAGGAACCGGTCACGCGCGGCCCGTCGCGCCTCCCGGTCCCTGCCGTCACGGCTGTACGAGGCGACGGTCAGGTAGGCGCGCCAGGTCGGCATGAACAGGATGGTGCGCCCGCCCCTGGCGGGGGTAAGGGCGTCGAAGCGGGGGAAACCGGCGACCGCCACCTGCCCCTCGTAGCCGAGTTCCTCAGCCAGGAACCGCCCCTCGTCCCTGCTCACGGCGAGGATGAGGTCGACGCCCGTGCGGTTGCGGTGCAGGCCCTTGCTGACGTCCTTGTCCGTCACGCCGTGCTGCAGGAAGACGCGGCGGGCGCCCACGCGCCAGTCCAGGTGCTTGAGGTAGCGGGTCCGGTCCCAGCCGTCGGGCAGCATGTAGGTGTCGATGTCGTAGGCGTTGACCAGTGCCGACGCGTGCAGCATCAGCAACTTGTGCTTCCAGGAGCTGTGCGCCACGACGTGCCCGAGCCCCGCGAGGCGGGTCCGGTCCGGGCTTGTGGAGCGGATGACGTAGTACACCCCGCGCCGCTTCCCGACCGTGCGCAGGTGCCGGAACAGGTGCCAGCCGTTGTCCTGCGCGGTGTCGCCCCGCTCGCCGATCAGCCAGAGGTCCCGCCCCAGGAGCAGCGGTGCCAGCGGCCGGGTCAGCAGACGGATCAGCCGCTGCTTCCAGAACGGCCGACGGCGGAGTACGTGCTTGGCGTCCTTGGCGACGAGGCCGCCCAGCACGGTGCGCCTGCCGGGCCTGCGCGCCGGGCCGAGGACCATCAGAACCGCCCGGTTCTTCCCTTTCCAGTGCGGCACCACCCGGATCCCGCCGTGCCCGACGACGCGCGCCCCGCGCAGGTATCCCGCGGCGACCAGGCACGGTGTGATCGCCTGACCGCCCTCGGCGTCGACGACGAACTCGAGGTCGTGCACACCCCGCCGCAGCGCGTCCAGGGGCAGGTCGGCGGTGAAGCCGCCCCACTCCGTGTCGGGCCGGGTGTTCTTCATGTCGCGCCGGCGGACCTGCGTGGCGGGGACGCTGAGGCGGCTGCCGCGCACCCGCAGGCTCAGATGCCCCTCCAACGGTCGGAACATCGGCATGCCGCCCACCTCGAACCGTCCCGCAAGCCTCAGCGTGCCGGTCCCCGGCACCTTGCGTACGTGTTCCAGGCGGGCGGTGAACGGCGTGGCCCGTGCCAACGGGGACAGCCGGCCGGGAAGGTCGCCGAAGAGGTACGGAATGCCGTCGCGCACGGAGACCTTGTGCACCCTGGCGGCGCGGTCGGCGAAGAGGCCGAAGTCGCCGGTGAGGAAGGCCAGGTAGGCCACCCGGTGGCGCGTGTCGGCGGTGCCCCTGACGACCAGGTCGGGCTCGACGTCCCGGTAGACGGCGCGGCAACGGGAGTAGATGTCCTCCAGTTCGGCGCCCTGGAACAGCTCGGGTGCCCGCAGCGCGAAGCCCTGGTAACTCCTCACCAGGAAGAGATCGAGCACGGCCCGCGAGAGGTCCGGGAGGGCCGCGCGCATGCGGTGCAGGTACTCCACCAGCTGGAGGTGGTCCCAGTAGTTCTGCCGCCGCGTCCAGATGGCGTCCATGGTCGAATTGCCCGCGGCGCGCTTGCGGTACTGGTACACGCACTGGTCGACCAGGGCGAGGCGGGTGGCCAGGACGAGCGCGGCGACGCCGACATAGGCGTCCTCGAAGTGGACGCCCTCCGCGAAGCGGATGCCGTGGGAGCGCAGGTACGCGATGTCGAAGAGTTTGTTGCAGGCGCTCGCGCTGTGCACCAGCTCGGGCATCTCCGCGACGCTGGCGAAGGTCCGGTCGCCTTGGCCGAAGTATCCCCTCCATGCCCAGTTGGTCGGTCTGGGGAACGTCTCCATCATGCCCACCACGACCTGGGCGCCGGTCCTCTCGGCCGCGTCGAGCATGCGCTCCAGAGCGGTGGGCGGCAGTACGTCGTCGGAGTCGCAGAAGGTGATGCGGCCGCCGGTAGCCCGGTCCATCCCGAGGTTGCGGGCCGCCCCGGCGCCCCCGCCGCGGCGCACCAGCACCGTGGCGTTCACGTGCCGACGGGCGAACTCGGCGCAGATCCGGTAGGAGCCGTCCGTGCTTCCGTTGTCGACGAGCAGGACCTCGCAGCGCTCGAACGCCGTTTGCGCAGCGATGGACTCCAGGCACTCCTGGAGGTACTGCTCCACGTTGTACACCGGCACGACCAGCGTGACGTCATAGGCGTTCATGTGTGGACGGACTCGCTCGCGGGCTCGATGGCCTCCTGGTGGCGGTCCGCGACCTCGTAAGGACTGGGCACCGGGAAATACGCTTCGAGGAAACGATTCAGCATGATCCTTTGCGCGTCCGGGTCAGCCACTTCCACCGTGTCGTTGAGGCAGAAGGTGTCCATGTTCCGGTTGGCCAGGAGCGTATTGAGGCGCCGCTCGGCCAGATCTGCGGAGAGGTCGATGTACCGGTACTGGATCTCGCCCACCGTGGCCCGTGCGGAGTGGTATGCGAAGTAGTGGTGCAGCGACGAGGCGATCGGCACGTCATCGGGCGAACGGAAGCGTGAGTGCTGGGTGGACGCGTGCTCCTGGCCGAACGTCTCCTCGATCTCCTGCAGCACACTTCTGCGCAGCGCGTGCGGAGTGTGCTTCATCTTCTGGGAAATGGCGGTACCGAATTTCTGCGCGATGAGCCAGCGGCTGTTCTTGCCCGCGGCATTGACCGGGAGGTCGTCCGGAGACGCGGCACCACCCGGGATCAACGCGGGCGAGGTGAAGAACTTGGTGATGCCGTTCGGGTGGAAGAAGTGCGCGGGCGTGACCGGCCGGCCGAAGAACACGTCGTCGTTCAGGTAGAGGAAGCACTCCGAGAGCCCCTCGATGTGGTGCAGCTGGCTCTCGATGGCGTGCGAATTGAATGTGGGCAGCGCGTCCGGCTCGGAGAATATCTCCCGGTGGTCCACCACTCGGAGGTTGGCGTGCCGCCGCTGCAGCCAGGACGGCACCTGTCCCGCTGTCACCAGATAGATGTTCCGCACCCAGGGGGCGTTCTGGTGAAGTGATCGCAGTGAGTAGCGCAGTTCGTCACGGCTGGTGAACCGGGAGTCGTTCGCCGCCTGCTCGTGCAGCCCGTCCTCGGCGAGACCCCGTCGTGCGCTGTCGCGGGACGCCCGCCAGGCCGGGTCGGAGTCGTCCACCCACGTGTAGACGACGTCGATGGGAAACTGGTGGTCCTCGGGGAGCGGTACGGCGAACTCGGCCAGTGTCCGCGCCTCCCCCGTGCGGTAGGCGGGAGGTATGGGGCTGAACAGACTCTGCGGGGCCGACTTGCGCGCGGCCCCCGCCGGCACCGCGTCGATGACCCGGTTGGGACGCGGAGCGCGCAGTTCCCCGTCCCGCTCCGTCCACATCTCGATGTCACAGCCGCTGGCCGCGCCGAAGACCATCTGCTGGGTCGGGTCGCACACGTACCAGGCGACACGCAGCACCTTGTGGTTGCGCAGCTGGCGCCAGG
Source organism: Streptomyces sp. BK208 (assembly GCF_004364245.1). Lineage (GTDB taxonomy): Bacteria > Actinomycetota > Actinomycetes > Streptomycetales > Streptomycetaceae > Streptomyces. The sequence goes on from NZ_SOAV01000003.1 coordinate 336,370, forward strand.
ACCGCTCCTCGTCACCGGGCTCCATGCGACCCTCGTCGCCCCCGGCCGGACCCACGTATCCCGGGGCCTGCGCGAAGGCCAGCTGGAGCATCTCCTCCGCAAGAGCGCGGGACGCGGCGGGAACGGCGACGGCGGGCAGGCCGCTGTTCGTGCCCCGCACGCAGAAGTAGTCGATGCCCGCCGACTCCAGAACGGAGACCACCAGGTTGAGGTTGCGGGCGCGGGCCGCCCAGTCCGTCGCCCCCTCGACCAGCAGCGCACGCATGTGACGGCGGCCGACGCGGACGACTCGCCGGCTGTGAGCAGGGCTGTGCCGGGGGGCGTTGCGCTTGCCTCCCATCGCCCAGACCACCGCGGCCGAGCGCATGGAGTCGGCGGCGGTGAGGGAGGTCTTCACCGCCTTGCGGACCGGGGTCGGCACCCCCCGGACGATGCGCCGTCTCGCACCGGTCGGAACCGCAGACCGGTACGCCGAAATCAGCGCTCCGGCTTCAGGGTTGTCCGAGCCACCCACGCGGCATCCACCATCCGTACCCGGCAGCTCCGCCGTCCGAGGGCACCCGCACCTCGCTGTGAGGGGGCCCTGAACCGTGAGAAGCATGCGTTTCCAGACACGGGGGCCCATCACCCCCGATTGCACAGCGATCGCCGCACACCGGCAATCCATCAAACTTTCACATAATGGTTTCTTAAAAGTCCAGATCAAGACAGCTGACGGACAGCTTCCGGCGCGTGACGATCACCACATGCAACGGATACAACCATTTGTGTGTCTGGACTTTCGGCACGGCCCGATGTAAGGGACGGGCCGTCAATCGCTCGAAAGACGGTCCCAGTCGGCCAGAGCGAGACCGGGCTCCGGCCGCTGCCTGTTCACCAGGACGGCGCCGTCCGCCGCGACGATCGCCATGACGATCCGGCCGTGCCCGTCCAGTGCCAGCGCAGGAGTGCCGGTGCAGGTCAGTCCGGTGTCGGTCCACCACAGACCACCGGACTCCGCGCCGGTCCCGCAGACCCCGAACACGGCTGTCCCCGTCCGCCCCCGGTGGGCCAGGATCGTGCAGTCGTAGCCGTCGACGGCGGCACGGAGCGTGGCGTGAGACCCCTCCCCCGGAGCTCCGCCCGCCGGGAAGGCCCACTCACCGGGACGCTGCGCGTAGACGCCCGTCCCGCTCTGCTCGGACCAGTACGCGGTGAACACCCCGGGCGCGGTCTCCAGGAGGGCGGCTGAGCCGGGGACGGGAGCGGGCGTGAGGTCCTGCGCCCGGCGCATGTCGGCCCCGGGCTCCGTCTGCACCCAGCGCATGACCGCGCGGTGTCCCGGCGCGAGGAGCTCGACCAGGCCCGCGGTGTTCGCCGAGGCACTCAGCCCGCCCGCGACCGCACCACCGCGCAGGTCCTTCCACGCCTCCCACGCCCCGCTCCTGGCCTCACGTCGCAGCATGACGCCGCCGGGGCCTCCGGAGACGAAGACATGGACCGTGCCCTGGCCGTCGATGGCGGCGGTCGGCGCGCCGAGCGTCACCGCCTCACCCGCACCCCGGTACGGGTTGCCGAGTGAACGCCAGTCCCCCAGCGTCCGCCCTGACTGGTACTGCACGGCGTAGAGCAGATCGACCTTCGGCCCCTCCCCGCCCGTCCGCCTCTCCCGCCGCCCGAGGAAGTGCGCGTAGCGGTTGGCCCCTTGGGCCACGGCGAGATCGGTCAGACCTTCGGCGGGAAAGAAGTCCGGCCCGCCCCACCGGCCGGTACCGACCGCGGTCTCCGTCCAGCGGCGGACCCCGCCGGGGGCAAGCGCGTACACACTGAGGCGGTCGTCGTGCCCGCGCAGCAGCCAGGCACCCGTGGCCGCCGCCGTCACGGACGCGCGCGCGGGCTGCACCTCGGCCGCGACACGGGACCGGGACCCCCGGTCCACCGCCTGCGCACCTCTGCCGCGCATGTGCGCCGCCCCTTCCTACGCCATGCCTGGTGTCCACAGATGACTCCAGAATTCGCCACATCATACGCACACCCGAACAGGTGTCCCAGTGCTGCTGCGGCGGCCCATCGGCCTCGTACGACAGCCGCGGCAACGCCCGCCGGGACGGGTGGAGCCCCGATCAGGCCGGCCGCTTCGGTGCGAGCGTGGGGGCACACAACCGGGCACATCGCTCGTAGGGGTGCTCGATCACGTGTCTATAGTTCAATGCCAACCAAGCGTCAGCCGAGCAGCACCGACCCGGCCCCTCACGGGAGCGGCCGCTGCCCTTGCCCTCTGGGCACGAGTTGCGAGGACCCCGCCGTGAGCCACGACCTGAGCACCCCTGTGCCGCCTGCCCGCCATTCCCCGCCCGGCGGGCGCGGGAGCCGCAGAGCCGAGAAGAAGAAGCGCCACACGGGCCGAAACATCCTGATCGGTCTGGGTGTTCTCGTCGTGGCCGCGTCCGGCACCGCCTACTGGCTCTACAGCGACCTCAACGGCAACATCGAGGGCGTCGACATCGACGAGGCGATCGGCAAGGACCGGCCGGAGAAGCTTCCCACCTCCGGGCAGAACATCCTGATCCTCGGCTCCGACTCGCGCGCGGGCGACAACGCCGAGCTCAACACCGGCAAGGTCGCGGGGGCCCGTTCGGACACGGCGCTGGTGATGCACATCCCCGAGGGCCGTACCGAGGCCGTCGCGGTCAGCATCCCGCGTGACACCCTGGTGACCCGGCCCGCGTGCACCAAGCCGGACGGCTCCGAGGTGGCCTCCGCCGAGCGTGTGATGTTCAACTCGGTCTACTCGCAGGTCGGTCCGGCCTGCGTGGTCAAGACGGTGGAGAAGATGTCCGGGGTCCGCATGGACCACTACGTGGAGATCGACTTCGCCGGGTTCAAGGACCTGGTGGACGCGATAGGCGGCGTCACCGTCACCGTCGACCAGGACATCCACGACAAGTCCAGCGGGCTCGACCTGGCCGCCGGCACGCACAAGTTGAACGGCACGGACTCGCTGGCCTTCGTGCGCACCCGGCACGGCATCGGCGACGGCAGCGACCTGGGGCGGATCGGCCTCCAGCAGGAGTTCATGATCGCTCTGCTGAGCGAGATCAAGAATCAGGACCTGCTGGGCAGCCCCACCAAGACCTACAAGATCGCCGACACGCTCACCGCGGCCCTCACCACCGACTCCGAACTCGCCTCGCTCACCGCACTCGCGGACTTCGGACGCAGCCTGAACGGTGTCGACCCGTCCACGATGGAGACCATCATGCTGCCGGTGGCGTACGACAAGGTCGACCCGAACCGGGTGGTGGCCGCGGAGCCGCAGGCGTCCACGCTGTGGAAAGCGATCCGCAGCGACCAGGAGATTCCGGAGTCGGCGAAGAAGTCCCCCGCGGGCGGCAAGGCTTCCTGAGCGGACCGGCTCCCGGCCCTCCCAAGGGCTCTCTCCTCCCGAGGGGATTCGGCGCTCCCCCCTCAGACCGCCTCCCACGCCCCCAACGCCAGCCCCGCCTCGTCCTTGCGTCGGCTCAGCAGCAGTTGCCCGCTCGACGGGGACAGGGACCCTGCGACCAGGCGGCCGTCGGCGTCCAGGGCCAGGGAGACGGTGGCGTCGGCGGGCAGGGCGGGGCCCGACTCGGTCCAGGACGCGCCCATCTCCTCCAGTTCCGAGGGGTACGCGGCGAAGGCGACGCGGCCGCCGGCCGCCGAGCGCTGGGCGACGAGCGTGCAGTCGTGGCCGTCTATGACGGTGCGGACCGCGGACACGGGGCCGGGGCCGGCGGCGGGCACCAGGGGCGCGGGCTTGCCGCCGGGGCGCCAGGCGCACAGTTCACCCGTGTCGTCGTCGGTGAAGAAGACCGTGGTGTGCTCCGCGGAGGTCGCCAGGGCGCGCAGGGTGCCGGGTCGGACCGCCGCGTCGAGGCGCTCCCCCAGTACCGGTCGCTCGCCCGGCTTGTCCTGGCGCCAGTGCAGGATGCCGCCCTCGACGGGCGCGTACAGCTCGACCAGGCCGGAGTCGGCCGTCACGGCCGCGGGCGACTCCTGGACGCCGCGGCCCTTCAGGTCCCGCCACGGCTCCCAGCCGCCCTTCTCCTGCTGGGCCACCATGCTCATGCCGCCGCCCCCGTTGCGGACGAAGACGTGGGCGCGTCCCTGCGCGTCGACCGCGACGGCCGGGGTTCCGGTGCGGTCGCCCTGCTTGTTGGGGTGGCCGGCGGGCTGCCAGTCCAGCGGCGCCAGCAGCGGCCGGAAGTGCGTGGTGTGCACGAGGTCGCAGCGGCCCGCGCCGGTGCGGCGCCAGGCGACCAGGTGGGTGTAGCCGTCGGGGCCGCGGCCGGCCGCGAGGCCCTCCGGGCGCACTTCCCGGTCGCCGCCGATGCGGCGTGGCGCCTCCCAGGCGCCTCTGGGCACGCGTTCGGCCCGCCACAGGGCTGCGTCGTTCGACGGGAGGTACACACTGAGGCGGCCGTCGCGGCCGAGGAGAAGCCAGTCGCCGTTCACCGGATCACTCTAAGCGGGGCCGCCCCCTCCGTGTCGATCGGGTACGGCCCTGGCCGTACCGGGGACGGCGGGTGGGCGTACCGGCGAGGACGGCGGGCGGGCGTGGGACCCTGGCGGAATGGAAGACAACGCGCCGCTGCTCGTGGTCGTCGACGCCGCGAACGTCGTCGGTTCGGTGCCCGACGGCTGGTGGCGGGACCGGCGCGGAGCCGCCGAGCGACTGCGGGACCGGCTGGCGGCGGACGGGGTGCCGGGGCGGGACGGGCCGGTGGAGATCGTGCTCGTCGTCGAGGGCGCGGCCCGCGGAGTGGAGTCCGTGCCCGGCGTACGGGTGGAGTCCGCGCCGGGCAGCGGGGACGACCACATGGTCGGGCTGGTCGAGCGGGCCGGGGAGGACCGGCCCGTCCTGGTGGTGACGGCCGACCGCGAGCTGCGCCGCCGGGTGACGGAGCTGGGTGCCCGGGTGGCGGGGCCCAGGACGGTGCGGCCCGGGTGAGAGCCGGCCGCGCGCGACGCCGACGCCCCGCAGGGCGGGTACGCGCGCGGCGCGGGGGCCCCGCACACACAACGCGATGCCGGGACCCCGCACACGGAACGCGACGCCGGGACCCCGCACACACAACGCGACGCCGGGGCCCCGCACGTCGGTACGTGCGGGGCCCCGGCGCGACGGGTCGGGGGGCGGGCTACGGTCCGCTCGGGGCGGAGGGCTCGGCCGGTGTGTCCTCGCCCCGGGCCAGGCGGCTGTGGGTGCGGCCGTAGAGGAAGTACACGACGAAGCCGATCGCCATCCAGATGCCGAACCGGACCCAGGTCTCGGCGGGCAGGTTCAGCATCAGCCACAGCGAGGCGGCCACGGACACGATGGGCAGCACCGGGACCAGCGGCGTGCGGAAGGCGCGGGGCAGGTCGGGGCGGGTCCTGCGCAGGATGATCACGCTGATCGCGACGACGACGAAGGCGAAGAGCGTGCCGATGTTCACCAGCTCGGCCAGCTCGCTCAGGCTGGTGAAGCCGGCGACGATCGCGATGACGACGCCGAGCAGGATGGTCGGCCGGTAGGGGGTGCGGAACTTCGGGTGGACGTGGGAGAAGAAGCGGGGCAGCAGTCCGTCGCGGCTCATCGCGAAGAACACCCGGGTCTGGCCGAGCAGCAGGATCATGCACACCGTGGTGAGGCCGACGGCGGCGCCGAAACTGATCACGCCCGCGAAGAAGGGGTGCCCGGTGGACTTGAAGGCGTCGGCGAGCGGGGCGTCGACGGACAGTTCGCTGTAATGCTGCATGCCGGTGACCACGATGGAAACGGCCACGTAGAGCACGGTGCAGATGAACAGGGAGCCGAGGATGCCGCGGGGCATGTCGCGCTGCGGGTTCCTGGTCTCCTCGGCGGCGGTGGCGACGATGTCGAAGCCGATGAAGGCGAAGAAGACGACCGAGGCGGCGGTGAAGATGCCCATGACGCCGAAGTTGGACGGGGCCCACCCGAACATCAGCTGGACCAGGGGGGAGTGCAGCCCTCCGCCCGCCTCCACCGGCTGGGACTTCGGGACGAAGGGGTCGTAGTTGGAGCCCTTGACGAAGAAGGCGCCCGCGATGATCACGACGAGGACGACGGCCACCTTGATGGCGACGACGAGCGAGGTGATCCGCGCCGACAGCTTCATGCCGAGGACGAGGATGCCGGTGAGCACCAGGACCAGGGCGGCGGCGAGGATGTCGAAGCCGAAGCCCTCGGCCCCGTCCCGGCCGCTCAGGGCCTCGGGGAAGGTCACGCCGGCGTTCTCGAAGAACGAACGGATGTAGCCCGACCAGCCGACGGCCACCACCGCCGTGCCGAGTGCGAACTCCAGGACCAGGTCCCAGCCGATGATCCAGGCGGGCAGTTCGCCGAGCGAGGCGTAGGAGAAGGTGTAGGCGGAGCCCGCCACCGGAACCGTGGAGGCGAACTCGGCGTAGCAGAGCGCGGCGAGCGCGCAGACGACACCGGCGACGACGAAGGCCAGGGCCGTGGAGGGGCCGGCGGTGTCCTTGGCGACGGTGCCGGTCAGGACGAAGATGCCGGTGCCGATGACGACACCGACGCCGAAGACGGTCAGATCCAGCGCGGACAGGGATTTCTTGAGCGCGTGCTCCGGTTCCTCCGTGTCACGGATGGACTGTTCGATCTTCTTGGTTCTGAAAAGGCTGCTGCTGCTCACGGGTTACCTCCGACGCGTCGTCCCCGACATGATCGAGAGGGGGGCGTACTGCGTATGCCCCGGCGTGAGCGGATTCACGCGGATGGGCAGGTTTCACCACCCCGACGAGTGGGGGAACCTGCCCGTCCGGTCGTACGTCAGTCGCGCGCGGCCTCCACCTGGTCCACCCCGGCGCCGGCGCGGTCGTACCGGCCGTCGAGCTTGGCGACCAGGCCGGTGACCTGGCGGGCGATGTCGGGTGCGGTGAGCCCGATCTCGGCCAGGACCTCGGCGCGGGAGGCGTGGTCGAGGAAGCGCGGCGGGATGCCGAAGTCGCGCAGCGGCACGTCGACGCCGGCGTCGCGCAGGGCCTGGGCGACGGCGGAGCCGACCCCGCCGACGCGGGAGTTGTCCTCGACGGTGACGACCACGCGGTGCCGCTCGGCGAGCGGGGCCATGGCCTCGTCGACGGGCTTGACCCAGCGCGGGTCGACGACGGTGGTGGAGATGCCCTGCTTGTCCAGCAGGTCGGCCACCTCCAGGCACATCGGCGCGAGGGCGCCGACCGAGACCAGGAGCACGTCCGGGGTGTCGGTGCCGGGGGCGCGCAGCACGTCCATGCCGCCGACGCGGCCCACGGCGGGCACGGCGGGTCCGACGGCGCCCTTGGAGAAGCGGACCACGGTGGGCGCGTCGTCCACCTCGACGGCCTCGCGCAGCTGGGCGCGGACCTGGTCGGCGTCGCGCGGGGCGGCGAGGCGCAGGCCCGGGACGACCTGGAGGATCGACATGTCCCACATGCCGTTGTGGGAGGCGCCGTCGGTGCCGGTGACACCGGCGCGGTCCAGCACGAACGTCACGCCGCACTTGTGCAGGGCCACGTCCATCAGCACCTGGTCGAAGGCGCGGTTGAGGAAGGTGGCGTACACGGCGAAGACCGGGTGGACGCCGCCGTGCGCGAGGCCGGCGGCGGAGACGGCGCCGTGCTGCTCGGCGATGCCGACGTCGTAGACGCGGTCGGGGAAGGCCTTGGCGAACTTGTCGAGGCCGACCGGCTGGAGCATGGCGGCCGTGATGGCGACCACGTCGTCCCGTTCCCTGCCGAGCTTGACCATCTCGTCGCCGAAGACGCTCGTCCAGTCGGCGCCGGAGGTGGAGATGGGCAGGCCGGTGTCGGGGTGGATCTTGCCGACGGCGTGGAAGCGGTCGGCCTCGTCCTGGAGGGCGGGCTGGTAGCCGCGGCCCTTCTCGGTGAGGCAGTGCACGATCACCGGGCCGCCGAAGCGCTTGGCGCGGGTGAGGGCGGACTCCAGGGCTTCGAGGTCGTGGCCGTCGATCGGGCCGACGTACTTGAGGCCGAGGTCCTCGAACATGCCCTGCGGGGCGATGAAGTCCTTCAGCCCCTTCTTGGCGCCGTGCAGGGTGTCGTAGAGCGGGCGGCCGACGACCGGGGTGCGCTCCAGGAGGTCCTTGCCGCGGGCCAGGAAGCGCTCGTAGCCGTCGGTGGTGCGCAGGGTCGCCAGGTGGTTGGCGAGGCCGCCGATGGTGGGCGCGTAGGAGCGCTCGTTGTCGTTGACGACGATGACCAGGGGGCGGTCCTTGGCGGCGGCGATGTTGTTCAGCGCCTCCCAGGCCATGCCGCCGGTGAGGGCGCCGTCGCCGATGACGGCGACGACGTGGTCGTCGCGCTCCAGGACCTGGTTGGCCTTGGCGATGCCGTCGGCCCAGCCCAGGACGGTGGAGGCGTGGCTGTTCTCGATGACGTCGTGCTCGGACTCGGCCTGCGAGGGGTAGCCGGACAGGCCGCCCTTCATCTTCAGCTTCGAGAAGTCCTGGCGTCCGGTGAGCAGCTTGTGCACGTAGGACTGGTGGCCGGTGTCCCAGAGCACCTTGTCCTTCGGCGAGTCGAAGACCCGGTGCAGGGCGAGGGTGAGTTCCACCACGCCGAGGTTGGGGCCGAGGTGGCCGCCGGTCTTGGACACGGCCTCGACGAGGAAGGTACGGATCTCCTCGGCCAGCTGGTTCAGCTCTTCCAGGCTGAGCCGGTCCAGATCGCGCGGTCCCGTGATGCGGGTCAGCAGCGGCACCCGTGCCTCCTTGCAGTAGAGCTGTTGCCGGGCTCGTCGAGTCTAATGTTCCGCTCCGGCGGAACGTGTCCGGGCGGTGCGTCGTACGTCACGCGTTCGGCCTTACCCAGCGGCGGGCCCTTCTACGTCTCTGCGGTGGTGTCTTCCCCGTCCGTGGCGTCCGGCACGTCGCCGTCCGGCTTGGGGACACCTTTACCCGGGTGGTCCAGTGCCCCGGGCGCACGGTGTCCAGGCCGGGCGGGGTCCGGCTCGGCCAATTGGTCTAGTCCCATTTTGGTCCAGACCATTGCGTCCCCCGATGCTCCGGCGATATCCCCGTACCCGGCAACACCGCAGCGCAGCACGGGATTCGACGTCCACCCACACACACCGGGACTGACATGAGACGCATGCGTTCCATCCGCGCGGCCCTGACCGCGGCCGCCACCATCGTGGCCGCGACGGGCCTCGCCCTGTCCGGCACCGGCACGGCCCAGGCGGCGACCCCGCTGCCGGACCGGGTCTTCGCCCCCTACTTCGAGGCCTGGACCGGCGAGAGCCCGGCCGCGCTGGCCGCCCAGTCGGGTGCCAAGCACCTGACCATGGCCTTCCTCCAGACGGCGACCCCGGGCTCCTGCACGGCGTACTGGAACGGCGACACGTCGATGCCGGTCGCCCAGTCGACCTTCGGCGCCGACTTCGACACCATCCAGGCGAACGGCGGCGACGTCATCCCGTCGTTCGGCGGCTACACGGCCGACACCACCGGCACCGAGATCGCCGACAGCTGCACCGACGTGCAGCAGATCGCCGCGGTCTACGAGAAGGTCATCACGACCTACGACGTCAGCCGGCTCGACATGGACATCGAGATCGACTCGCTGGACAACACCGCGGGCATCGACCGCCGCAACAAGGCGATCAAGCTGGTCCAGGACTGGGCCGCCGCCAACGGGCGCGACGTCGAGATCTCCTACACGCTGCCCACCACCACCCGGGGCCTCGCGAGCAACGGCGTCGCCCTGCTGGAGAACGCGGTCAAGAACGGCACGAAGGTCGACGTCGTCAACCTCATGACGTTCGACTACTACGACAACCAGCAGCACGACATGGCCAAGGACACCCAGACGGCGACGCAGGGCCTGCACGACGTGCTGGCCCGGCTGTACCCGCAGAAGTCCTCCGCCGAGCTGTGGCACATGATCGGCGTCATCGAGATGATCGGCGTCGACGACTTCGGACCGGCGGAGACCTTCACCCTGGCCAACGCCCGCACGGTCTACGACTGGGCCCTGAAGCAGGGCATCAACACGCTGTCCTTCTGGGCGCTGCAGCGGGACAACGGCGGCTGCGCGGGCGGGGCGGCGGCCGACAACTGCTCCGGCATCCAGCAGAACACCTGGGACTTCTCGCACGTCTTCGCGCCGTTCACCGGCGGCAGCACCGCCCCGGCGAACGACTTCACCCTCTCCGCGGCCCCGGCCGCCGGCACGGTGAAGGCGGGCGCCTCGGCCACCACCACGGTGAAGACCGCGGTGAAGTCGGGCGCTGCCGAGACGGTGCGGTTCACCGCGAGCGGGGTCCCGGCGGGGGTCACCGCGTCCTTCAGTCCCGCCTCGGTCACGGCGGGCGGGCAGTCGACGCTGACCCTCGCCACCACCGACAAGGCCGTGTCGGGGACCTACTCCGTCACCGTCACCGGCACCAGCCCGTCCGGCAGCCACAGCGCCACGTACGCGCTGACCGTCACCGGTGGCAACGGCAGCCAGTGCACGGCCGCCCCGTGGAACACCGGCGCGGTCTACACCGGCGGGCAGCAGGTCTCGCACGCGGGGCACACCTGGAAGGCCAAGTGGTGGACGACCGGCGAGGAGCCCGGGACCACCGGTCAGTGGGGCGTCTGGCAGGACCTCGGCGCCTGCTGACGGCGGCACGGAGGCATCGGTAGGGAGAAGGCGGTAGGGCGAAAGCGGTCCGCCCGCCGGCCCAGGGCTCAGCTGGGCGGGCGGGCGGACCGTCGTCGGCCGTGCGAGAGGCTACGCGCGGCCGGCCGACTTCTGCGTCTTGCGGGTGACCGCGTCGATGACCACGGTCGCCAGCAGCACGCCACCGGTGATCATGTACTGGACCGGCGAGGCGATGCCCTCCAGGGCGAGGCCGTACTGGATCGAGACGATGACCATCACACCGAGCAGCGCGTCCCAGGTGCGGCCGCGGCCGCCGAACAGGGACGTACCGCCGATCACGGCCGCGGCGATGACGTTCATCAGGAACTCGCCGGTGCCCGCGCCCTGGTTGGCGGAGGCGATCTTCGAGGCCACGAAGAGGCCGCCGATCGCGGCGAAGCCGCCGGCGATCGCGAAGACCGAGATCCGGACCAGCTCCACGTTGATACCGGCACGGCGGGACGCCTCGACGCTGCCACCGAGGGCGAAGATCTTGCGACCGTAGGCGGTGCGGCGCAGGACGAAGTCCGTGAGCAGCAGGAACGCCAGGAAGATCACCACGGCCAGCGGCAGGCCCTTGTACTGGTTGAAGACGATCGCCACGGCGAAGGCCAGGATCGCGAGCAGCACCGTGCGCACGATGATCTCGTTCAGCGGCCGGGAGGGCACCTGGGCGGCCTCGCGGCGGCGGTTGTCGAAGAACGCGGTGAGGAAGTACCCCGCGGTCACGACGATCGCCAGGCCGTACGCGGCGGCCACGTCGCTGAAGTAGTAGCTGGTCATCTTCACGACCACGCCCTCGGAATCGAGGTTGATCGTGCCGTTGTCGCCCAGGATCTGCAGCATGAAGCCCTGCCAGAACAGCAGTCCGGCCAGCGTCACGGCGAAGGCCGGCACGCCGATGCGGGCGAAGACGAAGCCGTGCAGGGCACCGGCCACGGTGCCGGTGAGAACGGCCAGCACCAGGGCGAGCCACTCGTTCATCCCGTGCGTGACGCTGAGCACCGCGAAGGTGGCGCCCGCGACACCGCTGACGGAGCCGACCGACAGGTCGATCTCGCCGAGCAGCAGGACGAAGACGATACCGACGGCGATCATGCCGGTGCCGACCATGGCGACCGACATGTCGGAGAAGTTGCCGGCGGTGAGGAAGTTGGAGTTCAGGCTGGTGAAGATGGCCCAGATGATCAGCAGTCCGACGACGACCGGGATGGAGCCGAGGTCACCGGCCTTCATCTTCCGCTTGAACTCGCCGATGTAGCCCGCGAGGCCCTGCTCGCGCACCAGCAGCCGCGGGTCGACCACGGTGGCCGCCCCGGCGGCGGCCGCGGGGTTCTCCACCGAGTCCGCGGCGGGGGTGGAGGTCTTGTCGATGCTCACTTCTTTATCTCCCCATTGGTGCGCGCCGCACGACGGGTCACGGCGTTCTCCGTGGCGCCCGTGATGGCGGAGATGATCTCTTCCTGCGAGGTCGACTTGACCTCGAAGATGCCGTTGTTGCGCCCGAGGCGCAGGACGGCGACCTTGTCGGCGACCGCCTTGACGTCGGCCATGTTGTGGCTGATGAGGATGACGGCGTGGCCGCGCTCGCGCAGCCGCTCCACGAGGTCGAGGACCTGTGCGGTCTGCTCGACGCCGAGAGCCGCGGTGGGCTCGTCGAGGATGACCAGCTTGGGCTCGCCGAGCATGGACCGGGCGATCGCCACCACCTGGCGCTGACCGCCGGAGAGCGAGGCGATCGGGATGCGGACGCTCGGGATGCGGATGGACAGCGTGTCGAGGAGCTCGCGGGAGCGGCGCTCCATCTCCACCTCGTCCAGGACACCGCGCCGGCGGATCTCCCGGCCCAGGAAGAGGTTGCCGACCACGTCGATGTTGTCGCACAGCGCGAGGTCCTGGTAGACGGTCGCGATGCCCAGGTTCTGGGCGTCGTGCGGCTTGTTGATCGTGACGGACCTGCCGTCCCACTCGATGGCGCCTTCATCGATGGGGTGCACGCCGGCGATCGTCTTGACCAGCGTGGACTTTCCGGCTCCGTTGTCGCCCACCAGGGCGACCACCTCACCGGCGTGGACCTCAAGCTCTACGTCGGTGAGCGCCTGGACGGCACCGAATCGCTTGGAGACCCCGCGCAACGCCAGCACGGGCGTAGCGGACACGTGAACCATCTCCTTCGCCGCCTGACCCGGCGGGAGGTTGTGCAGAAGTTTGTTGGGGGGTTGTTCCGTCCGGCGCCCCGCGTAGCTTGCGGGGCTGATGAGTGCGGGGCGCCGGAGGAGCCGGGGCGGCCGGCCCGGGGCGCTCACGCGGCCCGGGACGCGGATCCGCTTACTTGAGGCCGATCTTGTCGCAGGCGGCCTTGTACTTGGCGGTGCAGATCTCGTCGATCGTGTAGAAGCCGTCCTTGATGACGGTCTCCTTGATGTTGTCCTTGGTCAGCGAGACGACCGGGACGATGACCGCGGGAACGCCCTTGGCGGTGGCGCTGTCGACCTTGTCGTTGGCGATGGAGTCGAGCGACTCGCCCTTGGCCAGCGCGACGGCCATCTCGGCCGCGGTCTCGGCCTCCTTCGGGTAGGACTTGAAGACGCTCATGTACTGCTCACCGGTGACGATGCGCTGCACACCCGCGAGTTCGGCGTCCTGGCCCGTGACCGGGACGTTCGCGATGCCGGCGGCCTTCAGGGCGGTGATGATGCCGCCCGCCATGCCGTCGTTGGCGGAGTAGACGCCCTGGATCTTGCCCTTGCCGAGGGCGGAGATGGCGCCCTCCATGTTGGCGTTGGCGTTCTCCGGCTTCCACTCCTTGGTGTCGTACTCGCGGCCGACCTTCACCTTGCCGTCGAGGGCGGAGTGGGCGCCCTCCTTGAACTGGGCGGCGTTCGGGTCGGTGGAGGAGCCGTTCATCATGACGATCTGGGCGTCCTTGGCCTTGTCGCCCAGGGCCTGGAGGAGGGCCTCGCCCTGCGTCTTGCCGACGGTGACGTTGTCGAACGACGTGTAGGCGTCGATGGGGCCCTCGGCCAGGCGGTCGAAGGCGACGACCTTGATGCCGGCGTCCTTGGCCTTCTTCACCGAGCCCGCGATGGCCTTGTAGTCCACCGCGTCGATGATCAGCACGTCGACCTTGTTGGTCACCATCGTGTCGACCTGCTGGTTCTGCAGGCTGGCGTCCTGCTTGGCGTTGGCGTAGACGACCTCGCCCTTGTTGTTCGTGAGCTCCTTGACCTTCTTCTCGATCATGGGCTTGTCGAACTTCTCGTACCGCGCGGTCTGGTTCTCCGGAAGGAGCAGGCCGACCTTGATGTCGTCGCCCTTCTTGGCCGCGGAGTCCGACGAGTCGTTCTTGTCGCCGGACTCCTTGGCGCTGCCGCAGGCGGCGAGAGAGACGGCCATGGCACCGGCGGCGAGAGCTACGGCGGCGCGACGCATACGCGTGTTCACTTCACAAACCTCCCTGACGAGGCCGCGACGTTGCGGCCGAGGTGGCTGGAAGTCAACTCGGCCACACGTGCGACGTCAAGAAGTAAATCCTTAACGAGATGACAACGGTGCCATCCGTGCTCTAAGTGAAGGCAGGCGTGGCCGCCGGCAGGGCGCCGGTCGCAGATCCGTCCAACAGCGTCGAATCGCCCATCTCGCTGAGGGCGAGGGCGAGGGCCCCCAGCACCTCCGCACGGCCCCCAAGGGCCCCGGGAAGTACGGAGAGTTGACGCGCCGCGCTGGGGATGGCGTACCGCCCGACGGACTCCCTTATGGGCCCGAGCACCAGCTCGCCGGCCTCGGCGAGATCGCCGCCGAGGACGACTCGGCTCGGGTTGAGCAGGTTGCAGAGGTTGGCGACTCCGCTGCCGATGTGGCGGCCGACGTCGGCGATCACCCGACGGCAACCGGGGTCACCGTCACGTGCCAGGCGGACGACGCCCTCCATCGTCAGGTCGGTGCCGTGGCTGGGCTGGAGGAGCGGAAGCACATAGCGTGCTGCCGCGAAGGTCTCCAGGCAACCCCGGTTGCCGCACCGGCAGACGGGACCGGCCTCATCGAGGGTGATATGCCCGATTTCACCCGCTGTGCCGCCCGGGCCGCGATAGATCTTCCCGTTGATCACCAGACCGGCGCCGACGCCGCTGGCGACCTTGATGTACGCCAGGTCCCGCACCCCCCGGCCGCTGCCCCAGACGAGCTCGCCCAGGGCGCCCAGGTTGGCGTCGTTGTCCACGTGCACGGGCACGCCGAGCCGCCCCCGCAGCTCCTCGGCGGGCCGGGTGCCGCCCCAGCCGGGCAGGATGGCGGTCGAGCCCAGCGTCCCGGACTCCACGTCGATCGGTCCTGGCACGCCGAGACCCACCCCGGCGATCTTGGCGCGGTCCACGCCGGTGGCCGCGATCAACCTGCTGACCAGCTGCTCCGCCCGGTCGAAGCCCTGGGCCGCGGACGCGTCGACGTCCAGCGGCTCGGACTCCTCGGCGAGCACCTGGTGGGCGAGGTTGCCGACCGCGACGCGCAGGTGGGTGTGGCCGAAGTCCACGCCGATGACGATCCCGGCGTCGCCGCTCAGCGAGACGCTGCGGGCTCGCCGGCCGCCCGCGGAGGTGGGTGTGACCTCGACCGTTCCGCCGTCCTTCAGCTCCCGGACGATGTTCGAGACGGTGGCCGCGGACAGACCCGTCGTCCTCGCGATCTCCGCCTGCGTGAGCGAACCGGCGAGCCGCACCGCTCGCACGACCCGTTCCAGGTTGGCTCGGTGCAGCGACGACTGCGACCCGGGAGTCTCCATTGACTCTCACCCTCATCCCCTGGGTCCGCGTCACCCGGTGCGATGCGGACCTTGTACAAGTTATGAACCCCAAACTCCGCTGAGTCGCCCAGTGGCGTCAAGCCCTTGAAAGAAATCGGTTCCAGGCCGTGTCCACGACCGGCTGCCTGCGGTGCACCGCAGGGGTCCGTCCCCGGAGAGCTGTCTCTCCGGGGACGGACCCCTGCGTACGACGGGTGAAGCGGCAGTGGGCGTCAGCGGAAGGTGCCCTGCGACACCGAACCGGCGATGCGCCGCTGGAAGACGCAATACACGAGGAGTACGGGCACCACCGTGATAACGATCGCCGCGAACAGCGCACCGTAGTCGATGTCGTAGACCTGCGAGGACGCGTAGGCGGCCATGCCTTGCGTGAGGACCCACTTGTCCTGGTCGGTGTTGAGCGCCACCGGCAGCAGGAACTGGTTCCACAGGCCCAGGAAGTTGAAGATCGCCACGGCCGCCATGCCCGGACGGGCCATCGGCAGCATCACCTGGAAGAACGCCCGCCAGTCCCCGGCGCCGTCGATCAGCGCGGCCTCGTACACGTCGTGCGGCAGCGACCGGAAGAACGAATAGAGGAAGAACATCGTGAACGGCAGCGCGAACGCGACGTAGGTGAGGATCAGTCCGGGACGCGTGTTCAGCAGTCCGAAGTTCTGCAACTGGAAGAAGAGCGGAACGATCGCCAGGAAAACCGGGAAGGTCAGGCCGGCGAGCATCACGTAGTAGATCAGCCGGCGTCCGGGGAACTCGAACCGGGCGAGAACGTAGGCGCACATCGCGCCGAGCAGCATCACCAGGATCAATGCCGAGACCACGACGATCACGGAGTTCAGGAAGTACTTCCCGATGTTCGCGTCGGTCCACGCGTTCGCGTAGTTCTCGAAGCGCCAGTGATCCGGCAGTGAGAACGGCGACGAAAGGATCTCGCCGGTCGATTTGAACGACGACACCAGCACCCACAGCATGGGCACGATCACGATCACGGACCACAGGATCAGCAGGGCGTGCGAGATCGCCGCGAATCTGCGGTCGCTGCTCGCGGCGGCCCTCGTCAGCTTGCGGTCGCTCGCCGGTTTCCGGTCACTGGCCGGTTTCCGGTCGGCGGCGATGACGCTCACCGGGCACCTCCCTTGGCTGCGGCACGCCGAGCTCTGGACCCAGGCGTTTTCCTCTTGCTCTCGCCCTCGCCGCCGCCCGTGAGACGGTTCACGAGGAACACCAGCGCCGCGAACACCAGGGTGACGGCGGCGAGGACGACGCCCATCGCGGTGGCGTATCCGAACTGCTGCTTGGCGAAGGCGACGTTGAACAGACGCTGGCTGATCGTCAGGGTCGAGTTGTCCGGGCCGCCGTTCGGCACCATCGCCTGGACGTAGACGAACGCGTCGAGGGCGGCGATGCCCAGGTAGATGTACGCCGTCTGCACGCTGTCCCGGATCGCCGGCAGGGTGATCGAGATCGTGGTGCGGAACCGGCCGGCCCCGTCGATCTTCGCCGCCTCGTACAGTTCGCCGGGAACGCCCTTGATCGCGGCGATGAAGAGCACCGCGTAGAATCCGACGAGCCCCCAGATGATGACGAACATCACGGCCGGCATCGCGGTGGCCTTCTCGCCCAGCCAGGCGAACGTGTCGAACTGGTCGAGGCCGAGGCCGGTGAGGACGCCGTTGAGCAGGCCGGCGTTCGGGTCGTACATCTGCGCCCAGATCAGACCGACGATGATCGCAGGCACGACATAGGGGAAGAACGAGATGATCCGGTAGAACGACGCTCCCCGGATCCCTCGGACGGGGCCCTTGCTGGGCCCGCCCAGGGTGATGGCCACGGCGACCCCGAGGGCCAGCGTCAGCGTCACCAGCGGCACGAAGGCCGCGAGGAGTGCGACGTTGCGCAAGGCCTTCAGGAAGATGTCGTCGTGGAACATCTTCGTGAAGTTGTCGAAGCCGACGAAGTTGTAGTCCGGGCTGAAGCCGCGCCAGTCGGTCATCCCCCAGAAGATCGCCTGGCCGAACGGGATCAGAACGAAGATCACGAAGATGGCCAGCGGGACACCGAGGAACGCGAGGAAGAACGTCACCCGGTCGAACGTGAGCTTGCGGCGCCATGGCCGCCCGCCGCGAGCGGCCGGCTCGGGCCGGCGGCTCGCGGTTTCGGCAGTGGGGATCGTGTCTTTCATCGCGGTGCTAGCTGACCTTGACCTTGTCGACGGAGTCGTCTTCCCGGACCTTGTCGGAGATCTTCTGCAGCGCCGAGGTCAGCCCCTTGCCGTCGAGGTCACCGGCGAGGAACGAGTTCCACGGCACCAGCTGGTCGGTGTTCAGCCCGTAGGTCTCGACGAACATGTAGTTGAAGATGTTGGTGCCCGCGGCCTCCAGCATCTTCGTCTGCGAGACGAGCGCCGTCGATCCGTAGCCGTCGGCGGGCACGGTGCCCTTGACGATCGTCGGGGCCAGCTTCGTCTTGGAGAAGTTGGCGGCCGCCTTCTCCGACAGCATCGCCCGCAGCACTTCCTTGCCGCCGGCCCGGTTCTTGCCCTGCTTGGGCACGATGAACGGCTCACCGGCGGCCGCGCGGAGCGCCTCGTAGGGCAGCGCCGGCTTGTCGGTGAGCGTCATCGACGGGATTCCGGTCATCTGGAAGTCCGCCTTGGTGGCCTTCTTCATCTCGTTCTCGATCCAGCCACCGGACGGGTAGAGCAGCGCCTTCTGGTCGTTGCTCCAGATCGCCTGCGCCTTCTGGAACTGGGTGCCGGAGCCGCCGGGGACGAACATCTTCTGCTTGACCATGGTCTCCATGACCTTGATGACGCCCTGGACGGCCGGGTGCGACCAGCAGCCCTTCTCCAGGTTCTCCAGAGCGAGCCGGACCTCGTCACCGCCCTCCTTGATCGCCGAGTCGATCAGGAGCGTGCGGTAGTAGGTCGCCGCCTCCTTGCCGTGGACGAAGAGGTACTTGCCCTTCTTCTTCGCCTCCTGGCCGAGGTCGAGCGCCTCGTCCCAGGTCTTCGGCGGGGTCCAGCCGTTCTGCTCGAAGAGCGTCTTCGAGTACCAGACGCCGTACACCGTCATCACGTAGTTGAGCGCGACGAACTTGTCCTTGAACGTGCCGGGGTCCTTGACGCCGGGGTAGACGATGTCGGCGATCTTCTTGCCCTCGTAGGTGCTGGCCTCGAAGAGGTCGTCGAGCTCCTCCAGC
Source organism: Streptomyces sp. BK208 (assembly GCF_004364245.1). Classification (GTDB taxonomy): domain Bacteria; phylum Actinomycetota; class Actinomycetes; order Streptomycetales; family Streptomycetaceae; genus Streptomyces. The sequence goes on from NZ_SOAV01000003.1 coordinate 355,031, forward strand.
TGGTCGAGGATGCCGAGGAAGCCGATCTGGTCCTCACCGGAGTTGTCGATGAGGTCCGGCGGGTTGCCGCCGACGAAGCGGGGCTGGAGCTGGGGGGCGATGTCGACGACCGGCTTGACCTGGACCTTGAGTCCCTTGACGTGGCTGCCGAGCACCTGGTTGGTGTAGTCGACGTAGTCGGTGCCGTAGCCGCCGTCGAAGATGGCCGCTTCGATCGTGGAGTTCGCGGCGACACCGAACGGGTTCTGGGCGCTCTTCTCGCCCTTCGGGCCGCCGTCGCTGTCGTTGTCCTCGCTGGAGGGAGAGCTGCACGCGACCGCGAACGAGCCCATCGCCGCGGTGGCGATGGCGCCGCGCAGGAGCGTCCGCCTGTCAAGAGAGCCGGCACGAATGGTCATCTTTGCATCCTCACTGATCGATTGGTTCTGTCCGGGTGTGCTGCATGTGCGGCCGCCGTGACCGGACCGGTCCTGCGCCGGCCACACGTGAGGCGTTGTCGCCGTCGTCTCGGAGCCGCGGTGCGGCGCCGATGATCAGCTGAGCGATGCCGGCACAACAGTCGCCGGGGCCGGAGCGACGGTCGCGCTCCGCCTGATCAGATCGTGATAACCCACGCCGGTGGTGGATCCCATGCTCAAGTCCTCGCCTTCTCCAGGACTCAGGCGGTGAACCGGATCCTCGCCGGCACCGCGATCGGGTCACGCTGGGTCGTGCTGGGTCGTGCTGGGCCTTGCAGGAAAAGCGGGTACCGCCTGTGCAGTCACGATGGTGTCACTGCTGTTCGGGCGCGTGGGCGGTTCCTCGTCGCGGTTCCCCCCGTATCCCCCGGTGGCCGACAGGTATAGTCCACTTTCCGTCGGCGGAGCAAGATCGAATGCAAGGTTCCCGGTACGTCTTTTCCGAGTTGAGACCTCCCGGAAATATGAGTGGCCTGTGTATCGCATGCCGTAAGAATCCCTGGCATAACCCCCGAACGCCACATCCAACACCCTTGACATCACTTACCACTTGACCCCTACTGGTCCTTGCGCGATCGAATTGACAACGTTGTCCCCAGCGCAGGGAGGGTGGCCAGGACATGCAGGACAGAGTTCGGCACAGATGGGGTCCGGCGGTCGTGATGACGACCGCCTTCGCCTTGGCGGTGGGCTCTCAGGGGGCGGCCGTCGCCCTGCCCGGCGCGCCCGCGAAGGCCGACCGGGAGTTCTCGTCGTCGTTCGAGGCCGGCGACCCGGCTCCGGACTGGCTCGACACCGTGGACACCGACGCACACGGCCGCAAGCGGGCCTCCGGCGTGGACGGCGGCTTCAGCACCGGCATACCCGGCAACGTCACGGAGCACGTCACCGAGGTGCGGGCCAGTGCCGAGAACACGGGCGGCGGGGAGGTGAAGGAGAACCTCTTCGACAACGAGCCGGGCACCAAGTGGCTGACCTTCGCCCCGACCGGCTGGGTCGAGTTCGACCTGGACGCCCCCCAGAAGATCGCCAAGTACGCGCTCACCTCGGCCAACGACCACGACGAACGCGACCCGGTGGACTGGACGCTGAAGGGCTCGGCGGACGGCGAGGACTGGCAGACGCTGGACACCCGCGGCGGGGAGTCCTTCGGCGAGCGGTTCCAGACCAAGACCTACGAACTGGCCGAGACCGCCGAATACCGGCACTTCCGGCTGGAGATCACCAAGAACAACGGGGCCGGCGACGCGCTCCAGCTCGCCGACGTCCAGCTGGCCACCGGCGACACCGAGGTCCCCACCCCCGAGGACATGCTCTCCTCCGTCGACGACGGCCCGGCGGGCTCACCCACCGCCAAGGCGGACGCGGGATTCACCGGCACCCACGCGCTGCGCTACGCGGGCCGCCACACCGCCGACGGCCGGGCCTACTCGTACAACAAGGTCTTCGACGTCGACGTCAAGGTCGACCGGCGCACCGAGCTGTCGTACAAGATCTTCCCGTCGATGGCGGACGGCGACCTCGACTACGACGCCACCAACGTCTCCGTCGACCTCGCCTTCACCGACGGCACCTACCTGAGCGGCCTGAACGCCACCGACCAGCACGGGTTCCCGCTGACGCCGCGCGGCCAGGGCGACGCCAAGATCCTCTACGTCAACCAGTGGAACAGCGTCGAGTCCGGCATCGGCTCGGTCGCGGCCGGCAAGACCGTCGACCGGATCCTGGTGGCGTACGACTCCGCCAAGGGCCCCGCGAAGTTCCGCGGCTGGCTGGACGACGTGGAGATCAGGCAGGCCGCGCCGGAGCGCCCCGAGGCCCATCTGTCCGACTACGCGCTCACCACCCGCGGCACCAACTCCAGCGGCAGCTTCTCGCGCGGCAACAACTTCCCCGCGACCGCCGTACCGCACGGCTTCAACTTCTGGACGCCGGTGACCAACGCCGGCTCGCTCAGCTGGCTCTACGAGTACGCGAGCGGCAACAACGACGACAACCTGCCCACCGTGCAGGCGTTCAGCGCGAGCCACGAGCCGAGCCCGTGGATGGGCGACCGGCAGACCTTCCAGGTGATGCCCTCGGCCGCGGCCGGCACCCCGGACACCGGCCGCGAGGCCCGCGAGCTGGCCTTCCGCCACGAGAACGAGACCGCGAAGCCGTACTACTACGGCGTGCGGTTCGAGAACGGCGTCAAGGCCGAGATGACGCCGACCGACCACGCGGCGATGATGCGCTTCACCTACCCGGGTGACGACGCGAGCGTGCTCTTCGACAACGTCGAGGACCAGGCCGGCCTGACCCTGGACAAGGAGAACGGCACCTTCACCGGCTACTCGGACGTCAAGTCCGGTGGCTCCACCGGCGCCACCCGGCTCTTCGTCTACGGCGAGTTCGACAGCAAGGTCACCGGCGGCGACTCCAGCGGCGTCAAGGGCCACCTGCGCTTCGACGCCGGCCGGGACCACGCCGTGACGCTGCGCATCGCGACCTCGCTGATCAGCGTCGACCAGGCGAAGGACAACCTGCGCCAGGAGATCCCGAAGCGCGCCTCGTTCGACAAGGTCAAGCGCGACGCCCAGAAGCAGTGGGACGAGATCCTCGGCAGGGTCGAGGTGGAGGGCGCCACGCGGGACCAGCTGACCACGCTGTACTCCAGCCTCTACCGCCTCTACCTGTACCCCAACTCGGGCCACGAGAAGGTCGGCGGAAAGTACCGGTACGCCTCCCCGTTCTCCAAGGCGGTCAAGGCGGACACGCCCACGGAGACGGGCTCGAAGATCGTGGACGGCAAGGTCTACGTCAACAACGGCTTCTGGGACACGTACCGGACCACCTGGCCCGCGTACTCCTTCCTCACCCCCTCCCAGGCCGGTGAGCTGGTCGACGGCTTCGTGCAGCACTACAAGGACGGCGGCTGGACCTCGCGCTGGTCCTCCCCCGGCTACGCGGACCTGATGACCGGCACCTCCTCCGACGTGGCCTTCGCCGACGCCTCCGTCAAGGGCGTCGACTTCGACACGAAGGCGGCGTACGACGCGGCCGTCAAGAACGCCACCGTCGTACCCCCGTCCTCGGGCGTGGGCCGCAAGGGCATGGAGACCTCGCCGTTCCTCGGCTACACCGGCACCGAGACGCACGAGGGCCTGTCGTGGGCGCTGGAGGGCTACCTCAACGACTACGGCATCGCCAAGATGGGCGAGAAGCTCTACAAGGACACCGGCGAGAAGCGGTACAAGGAGGAGTCCGCGTACTTCCTCAACCGCGCCCAGGACTACGTCAACCTCTTCGACGCGAAGGCCGGCTTCTTCCAGGGCAAGGACGCCAAGGGCAACTGGCGCGTGGACTCCGAGAAGTACGACCCGCGCGTGTGGGGCTACGACTACACGGAGACCAACGGCTGGGGCTACGCCTTCACCGCTCCGCAGGACAGCCGCGGCCTCGCCAACCTGTACGGCGGCCGCGGCGGCCTGGGCGACAAGCTCGACGAGTACCTCTCCACCCCGGAGACGGCCTCCCCCGAGCTGAAGGGCTCCTACGGCGGCGTCATCCACGAGATGGTCGAGGCGCGGGACGTCCGCATGGGCATGTACGGGCACTCCAACCAGGTCGCCCACCACGCCCTGTACATGTACGACGCGGCCGGGCAGCCGTACAAGACGCAGAAGAACGTCCGCGAGGTGCTCCAGCGCCTGTACACCGGCAGTGACATCGGGCAGGGCTACCACGGTGACGAGGACAACGGCGAGCAGTCGGCCTGGTTCCTCTTCTCCTCGCTCGGCTTCTACCCGCTGGTGATGGGCAGCGGCGAGTACGCCGTCGGGTCCCCGCTGTTCACCAAGGCCACGGTCCACCTGGAGAACGGCCGCGAGCTGGTCGTCAAGGCGCCGAAGAACAGCACGCGGAACGTCTACGTGCAGGGCCTGAAGGTCAACGGCAAGCGCTGGAACTCCACGTCGCTGCCCCACTCGCTGCTCGCCAAGGGCGGCGTCCTGGAGTTCGACATGGGCGCGAAGCCGTCCTCGTGGGCCACCGGCGAGAACGCGGCGCCGCCGTCCATCACCCGGGACGACGAGGTGCCGACGCCGCGCGCCGACGCGATCGAGGGCGAGGGCGCGCTGTTCGACAACACCTCGGCGACGGACGCGAAGGTGACGTCGGTGGACCTGCCCGTGTCGGGGGAGGGCGCCGAGGCGGTCCAGTACACGCTGACCTCTTCGGCGGACCGCACCGCGGCACCGGCCGGCTGGAAGCTGGAGGGCTCGGCCGACGGCACGACCTGGCGGACGCTGGACGAGCGCTCGGGCCAGTCCTTCGCCTGGGACCGGCAGACGCGGGCGTTCTCGGTGAAGTCGCCGGGCACGTACGCGAAGTACCGGCTGGTCCTGGACGGCGAGCACACGCTGGCGGAGGTGGAACTGCTGGCGTAGGCGGTCGGCAGCGCTGACGGACGGGCGGCGGGTCCGGGCTTCGGCCCGGGCCCGCCGTCCGCGCGTTCCGCCCCGTTCCCCGCGCCCGCCGGATGGACCAGAATGGCCGTGCGCCGGCGGCAGCGCCGGAGGCACACCACTCGTGGTCGAAGGGGCGGTCGCTCGACGCATGCGGGACTCGGACGGCAAGGACATCGACCCGGCGTGGCTCCCGGACGCCGCCTTCCGCGCGATCGGCACCCGGCGCACCCTCGTGCGCGGAACCGGCCCGCTCGCGGAGACGGTGCGCGGTGAAGTGGCCGCGGCCTGCGAGCGGTTCGGGGGCGCCCTGGTACGCGAGGACGCCCCGGCCGATCTCGTGCTCGAGCTGGCGGGCGGGGGCGCGGGCGGGGACGGAGCCGGCGGAGGCGCCGAGAACGCCGGGTACGGCTCGGACTTCGGCGACGAGGGGTTCTGGTTCGTCCGCGCGGACGGCCGGGCCACCGTCACGGCCTCCGGTGGACGCGGGCTGCTGTACGGCCTGTTCCACGTCGTGCGGCTCGGCGAGTCGGCGTTCCTGGGCGGCCCGGTCCGCGAGGGGCACCGCCCGGCCCTCGCGCTGCGGATGCTGGACCACTGGGACAACGTGGCCGTGCACCCGGTGATGGGCCAGGTCGAGCGGGGCTACGCGGGCGGTTCGCTGTTCTGGTCCGACGGCCGCGCCCGCGACGGTCTTGACCGGGTGCGGGCCTACGGCAGACTGCTCGCGGCCTGCGGGATCAACGCGGTGTGCGTCAACAACGTCAACGTCCACGCGACCGAGGCGCACCTGCTCACCGACCGGATCGGCGAGGTCGCGGCCATCGCCGACGCGCTGCGGCCCTACGGCGTGCGCACGCACCTGTCGGTCACCTTCGCGGCCCCCGTCGTCCTCGGCGCGCTGCCCACCGCCGACCCGCTGGACGAGCGGGTGCGTCACTGGTGGGCGGGGGCGACCGCGCGGGTGTACGAGGCGGTCCCGGACTTCGGCGGGTACGTGGTGAAGGCCGACTCGGAGGGCCAGCCGGGCCCGTTCGCGTACGGCCGCACACACGCCGACGGCGCAAACCTGCTGGCCGCCGCGCTCGCCCCGTACGGCGGCACCGTGCACTGGCGGGCGTTCGTCTACGACCACCGCCAGGACTGGCGGGACCGGACGACGGACCGCGCCCGGGCCGCCTACGACCACTTCGTGCCGCTGGACGGCGCCTTCGCCGCGAACGCGGTGCTCCAGGTCAAGCACGGCCCGATGGACTTCCAGGTGCGCGAGCCCCTGTCACCGCTGATCGGGGCGATGCCGGGCACCAGGCTCGCGGTGGAGGTGCAGGCCACGCAGGAGTACACCGGGCAGCAGCGGCACGTGTGCTGGCTGGGCCCGATGTGGAGCGAGGTGCTGCGCGCGCGTCCGGACGGCGAGGTGAGCGTCGGGGAGCTGGCGGACGCCCTGGTGGCGGTGTCCAACGCGGGCGACGACCCGTTCTGGACCGGACACCCGCTCGCCCAGGCCAACCTGTACGCCTTCGGGCGACTCGCCTGGGACCCGGCGGCCGACCCGCGGGCGGTCCTCGGCGAGTGGATCGCGCTGACCCACCCGGGCGCCGGCCGGCGGCTGACCGAGGGCCTGCACACCGTGCTCGACGGCTCCTGGGCGACGTACGAGAAGTACACGGCGCCGCTCGGCGTGGGGTTCATGGTGCAGCCCGGGCACCACTACGGGCCGAGCGTGGACGGCTACGAGTACAGCCCCTGGGGCACCTACCACTTCGCCGACCGGGACGGTGTCGGCGTGGACCGCAGCGCGGGGACCGGCACCGGCTACGCGGCCCAGTACGCCAAGCGCTGGGCAGAGCTGTACGAGACGCCGGGCACCTGCCCCGACGAACTGCTCCTGTTCTTCCACCACGTGCCCTACGGCCATGTGCTGCACAGCGGCAGAACGGTGATCCAGCACATCTACGACACGCACTTCGAGGGCGTCGAGGAGGCCGAGGAGGCCCGCCGGGTGTGGGCGGGCCTCGCGGACCTGATGGCGCCCGCCCGGCACGCGCGGGTGGCGGAGCTGTACGAGGAGCAGGTGCGCTCGGCGCGCGAGTGGCGCGACCAGGTCAACAGCTACTTCCTGCGCAAGTCCGGGGTGCCGGACGAGCGGGGGCGGACCATCCACTGAGGACGGGCCGCGACGCGTTGCCGACGTGCCGGGCGAGCAGCGCGGGATCGCCGGCGTGGCGCTCGGCGGACCGGGGCGGGAGGGCGGCGGTGCCGGCCCGGGTGACCAGGCGGTGGTCGTCGTCCCGCACGTCCTCCGGTCACTGCTCGGGGCTGTAGCCGCCGTCGTAGGGGACCTTCGGGGTGCGGGGCGCACTCACGCGGTGAACTCCTCCCGGGCTTCGGTGATCACCGGCCGGCTGCTGTGCAGCAGGGACAGCAGCAGGGGTGCGGCCAGCAGGGCGGGCAGGGCCTCGGTCAGCAGGGCGGTCAGGGCGGCGGCCAGGAGCAGCAGGGACGCGGCGCCGAGGGTGGCGCGGCCGTGCCGGAGCAGGAAGTACGCGGCGAGGCGGGCGGTGTCGCGGGCGCGGAAGGTGAACAGGGAGGTCAGGACGAGGGCGTGCGCGCCCCACAGGAGGGAGCCCGCGCCCACCAGCGCGAGCAGCGCCGCCCACCAGCGGGGCAGGCCGGTGGCCGTGAAGTGGGTGAGCGTGAAGGCGATCACGGTGAGCCAGGCCAGCAGGGGCGTCCACAGCCGCAGTGCGGGCAGGGCGTTCAGCCGCCAACCGCGCGCGTAGGCGCGGGCGGGGTGGAGTTCGGTGAGGTCGGCGCTGCGGTGGTGCAGGGCGTACGCGGCGGCCGACAGGGCGGGGCCGAGCGGCAGCAGGCAGAGGGCGGCCAGGGGGAGGTTGGCGGGGTCGGGGGCGAGCAGGAAGAGGACGGCGAGGCCGGGTGCGCCGGTCAGGAGCAGCAGGGCCTCGACGGTGAGCAGGGTGTGGATCAGGGCGACGGCGCGGGAGAGGACGCCGCTGCCGAAGTCGGCGCTGCGGGCGGTGCTCACGCCGGGTCCCGGCCGGGCTCGGGGTCGCGGCCGACGTCCTGGGCGCGGCCGACGTCCGGGTCCCCGCCGAGCAGGCGGCGCTCGTCCCACCAGGGCGGGGTCTCGTCCTCGACGGGGCTCACCTCGACGAAGGCGACCTCGTGCCGGGCGAGGGTGAGGGGCAGGTCCACCCGGCCGTCCTCGACCGGCAGGCTCCAGTGGCCGCGGGCGGGTTCGGAGGCCTCGTGGAGGACGTCGAGCTGGTGGGGGCGGGGCGAGCGGGGACTGCCCATGCGGCGCCACGCGGTGTACGCGTTGCCGTGCTCCTCGTCGACGGTGAGGCGCCGGACGAACGCCTCGCCCCGGCCGCCGGCGGGGCCGACCGGCAGGGACAGCCGCAGGGCGTGCCCGTCGGGGCCGGGGGTGGCGCCCGACGGGTCGACGGGCGCCCAGGCCAGGACGGTGACCCGGCCGTCCGGGTGCCGGGTGACGAGGTGGTCGTCGCCGCGGGTCAGCAGCTCGGGGCCGGTCCGGGCCAGGAAGGCGTAGAGGTGGAACGTCGGTTTCCTGACCTGGCGGTGGGTGAGCAGCCCGAAGCCCCCGTGGAAGAGGGCGGTGGGGACGCCGGCCTCCTCGAAGACGTCGCTGAACGTCCAGTACGAGAAGGAGTCGACGAGGTCGCCGCCGGCGGCCAGGACGGGGGCGAGGTAGGCGGCGTGGAAGGCGGTGTCGTGGACGTGGTTGTCGGGCCGGTAGGAGGAGTTGAACTCGGTGATGTGCACGGGCACGTCCGCGAGCCGGGTGCCCTTGAGGGTGCGGCGGGGCTCGGCGAACTGGTCGAGCAGCCTGCCGGCCGGAGCCAGTGTCTGGTGCACGCCGAAGGGAACGTGCTGGGAGGGCCCGGAGCTGTAGGCGTGGCGGGAGACGAAGTCGACGGGGACGTCCCGGCGGCCGGTGAAGTCGGCGAACCGTTCCAGCCAGTCGGGCCCGGCGCCGGGTGACAGCGCCGGGCCGCCCACCTGGAGCTCCGCGTCCACTTCCTTCACGGCGTGCGCGGTGGCCTCGTAGAGGCGGTGGTAGGCGTCCTGGTCCGCGTGCCGCCAGAAGTCGGGCAGGTCGGGTTCGTTCCAGACCTCGATCGGCCAGGTGCGCACCTCGTCGAGGCCGTAGCGGTCGATGAGGTGGGCGAGGGTCGCCTGGACGAGCGCGGCCCACTCGGCGTGGTCGCGGGGCGGGGTGACGTTGCCGCGCCACCAGAACACCGTCTGCTCGCCGCTCGCCAGGCCGCTCGGCATGAAGCCCAGTTCGAGGAAGGGCCGGATGCCCGCCGCCAGGCAGGCGTCGACGACCTGGTCGACGTGGGTGAAGGAGTGGTGCACGTACCGGGCGCCCCGGTGGGTGTAGGGGCGGTGGACGGCCATGCCGTCGCTGAACAGCCCGTGGCCGCGGACGTACCGGAAGCCGATCTCGCGCTGGAGCAGGGCGAGGGAGTCCTGGTAGTCGCGGCGCAGGGCGAGGTCGAGGCGGCCGGTGCCGACGCAGTACCGCCACGCGTCGGGGAGGACGCCGACCGCTTCGGCCGGGACGTGGACCCGGCTCACCCCTGCTCCTTCCTGAACCGCTCGTAGGCCTTGTTGTGCACGTCGACCAGCCGGTCCATGTTCTTGGCCTTCAGCTCGGTCAGGTAGGCGTCCCACTCGGTCATGGGGCGCTTGCCGAGGATGAACCGGAGGGTGTTCTGCCGGACGTGGTCCTTGAGGGGGGTGTCCCAGAGGGTGGCCTGTTCCTGCTCCACCGACTGGAGGGGGTGGGCCGGGTCGACGGGGAGTTCCTTGCGCTGCGCCATAACCTGCTGGAACTTCTTCTCGTCGGGGCTGAAGGAGGAGGAGACCAGCTCCCAGCTGCCGCCGTAGGAGAAGACGCCGTTGTAGAAGCCGTAGTCCTTCTGGAGGTCCTTGGGGGCGTCCGGGTCGGAGCCCATGAGGCTGATGCCGTCGGCGACCCGGTAGGTGCCGCCGGACTCGGTGTAGGTGACGCCCTCGACGCCCCACTTGGTGAACTTCTGGCCCTCGTCGGAGTACCAGAGCCAGTCCACGAACTGCAGGAGGGCGACGAAGTCGTCGCGGTCCAGGGCGTCGCCGGAGATCATCATGCCGTTCTCCAGACGGGAGCCGCCGAGCACCACGGGGCCCGCTGGTCCGAGCGGCACCGGGATCATCTCCATCTTCGCGCCCTTGACCTGCCGCTGGAGGTTGTAGCGGTAGTTCTGGACCAGCTCCTGAGGGTTGGCGCTGATGGCGAAGGACTTCTCGGAGAGCAGCTTCTTGACCGCCTCGTCGTCGCTCTGGGTGAAGCCCTCGGGGTCCACCAGCTTCTCGTCGACGAGTCCCCGCAGGTACTCGATCATCTGCCGGTAGCCGTCCGTGGCGCCGGTGAAGACGAACGTCCCGGCCTTCGCGTCCCAGCTGGTGTTCAGGTACGACCAGCCCGCCCGGACGCCGTGCGCCTGGCCGATGTAGCCGAGCAGCGCGCCGCCCGGCTCGGGCTGGTTCCAGCGGTCGGAGAAGGGGTGGCTGCCGGGGTACTCCGACTTGAGTGCCCGGAAGACGTCGGCCGTCTCCTCCAGGGTGGACGGCAGGCTCAGGCCCAGTCTGTCGAGGACGTCGGTGCGCAGGGCGAGGGAGTAGCTGGACTTGGCCTTCTCGTGCAGGCCGGGCAGCAGGTAGTACTTGCCGTCGGACTGGCGCAGGGAGTCGACCTCGGGTTCCAGCTTCCACCTGCCGACCTTGTCGCGGAAGTTGGGCATCAGCTTCACGTACTCGCTCACGGCCAGGACGGAGCCCGACGACACGAACGGGGTCTCCTGCCCGGGATAGGTCTTGGGCAGGAGCAGGGGCGCGTCGCCCGCGCCGATGAGCAGGCTGCGCTTCTTCTCGTAGTCGCTGAGGGGGACGTCGGTGCGCTCGAAGGTGACGCCGGTGCGCTTGCCCAGCTCCTTCCAGAGCAGCCAGCCGTCCTTCGGCGGGTAGTTGGGGTTGCTGAGGTGCAGCAGCGGGAAGGTGAGCGGCTCGGTCGCCTTGAACGGCTGTCCGGCGCGGTACTCCTTCATGGCACCGTGTCGCTTCTTCGACAGGTCCTTGGAGTCCCCGCCGTCGTCGCCGCTGCCGCAGCCGGTGAGCGCGGCGAGGCCGGCGAAGCCCGCGGCGGCCAGCATCTGACGTCGCGAGAGCTGTCTGACGTTCTTCACGGTTACTCCCTCGGTGTGGCTGGGGTTCAGCCCTTGACCGCGCCGAGCATCACGCCCGACACGAAGTAGCGCTGGACGAACGGGTACACGCAGAGGATGGGCAGGGCGGTGAGCACGATGGTGACGGCCTGGATGTTGGCCGCGACCTGGGTGAGCTGCTCGGTTCCCGCGCCCGCGGCGGTGCCCCCGGTGGCGCCCGCGATGAGGTTGCGCAGATAGACCGTGACCGGCATCAGCTCGATGCGGTCCATGTAGAGGAAGGCGCCGAACCAGGAGTTCCAGTAGGACACCGAGTAGAACAGCACCATGGTCGCGACGACGGCCTTGGACAGCGGCAGCACGATCCGGAACAGGATGCCGTAGGTGCTCAGGCCGTCGATCTGGGCGGCCTCCTCCAGTTCGTCCGGCAGGCTCTCGAAGAACGCCTTCATCACCAGCAGGTTGAAGACGCTGATCGCGTTCGGGAGGGCCAGCGCCCACACCGTGTTCTTCAGGTCGAGGCTGGTGACGAGCACGTAGGTGGGGATGAGCCCGCCGGAGAAGAACATGGTGAACACGGCGACGCCGACGAGGACTCCGCGCCCCTTGAGCTGCTTCTTGGACAGGACGTAGGCGTAGCAGGTCGTCAGGACCATGGCGACGGCGGTGGAGACGGCCGTGTAGAAGACGGTGTTGCCGTAGTTGCGCCAGAAGGTGCCGTCCTGAAAGACGATCCTGTACGTGGTGAGGTCGAAGCCCTTGGGCCACAGCGTCACCTCGCCGGCCCGGATCTCGCGTTCCCCGCTGAAGGAGCGGGCGACGATGTTGAGGAAGGGGTACAGCGTCACCACCACGACAGCGGTGAGGATCAGCCCGTTGACGCCCTGGAAGACGCGGTAGCCGCGGGTGGGCCGGTCGACGCTCACCACAGGCTCGTGCCCACCGTGCGGCGCGAGAGCAGGTTGGCCGAGGTGATCAGCACCAGGCCGATGACCGCCTCGAACAGGCCGATGGCCGCGGCGTAGCTGAAGCTGTTGGACTCGACACCGGTGCGGTAGAGGTAGGTGGAGATCACGTCACCCGTCTCATAGGTCAGCGGGTTGTAGAGGAGCAGGATCTTCTCGAAGCCGACCGCCAGGAACGTGCCGATGTTGAGGATCAGCAGCGTGATCATGGTGGGCCGGATGCCGGGCAGGGTGACGTGCCAGATCTGCCGCCAGCGGTTCGCGCCGTCGATGCGTGCCGCCTCGTAGAGGTCGTCGTCGATCGTGGTGAGCGCGGTCAGGTAGAGGATGGTGCCCCAGCCCGCGGTCTGCCAGATCTCCGAGCCCACGTAGACGGTGCGGAACCACTCGGGTTCCTGGATGAACCGGATCGGGTCCTGGCCGAACCAGCCGAGCGCGTGGTTGACGGGGCCGTCGGTGGCGAGCATCTGCAGGGTGATGCCGGCGACGATCACGACCGACAGGAAGTGCGGCAGGTACGACACCGACTGCACGAACCGCTTCAGTGCCCGGGTGCGGACCTCGTTGAGGAGCAGCGCGAGGACGATGGGGAGGGGAAAGCAGAAGACGAGCGTGAGGCCGCCGATCCAGAGGGTGTTGCGGAACACCTGCCAGAAGGTCGGGTCGCTGAGGAACATCTCCACGTAGCGCAGCCCGACCCACTGCTCCCCCAGGATCGACCCGCCGGGTTCGAAGCGCCGGAAGGCGATCACGTTGCCGATCATCGGCAGATAGCGGAAGACCAGGAAGAACAGCAGCGGCAGGACGGCCAGTGAGTACAGCTGCCAGTCGCGGCGCAGCGCACGCCGCCAGCCGGGCGGCGCGGTGGAGGTGCTCATGGATCAGGCCTCCCCGTAAATGCGGATTTTCGAAAGTTTCGAATGCCCACCGGTAACTTCGCGGCAACTTAGAGGCACCGGGAAAGCGCTGTCAATGGCCGGTGCAGAGCTGGTTCTTGAGGTGTAAACAGCCGTGTGAAGCTTCGGTCGATCCGTGATCGACGCCTGGGCCGGGCGGCCGGAAGCTGTTACGGTCGGTCGCACCTTTCTGCACGGACATCGCAACGATCGGTCCTCACGGAACGTCCGTGCTTCATCGTTCCGGCCTCCCCCGACCCGCTGCGAGGTGCCGCCGTGCCCGCGTTCGACCTGCCGCCGACGGAGTTGACCCGCCACCGTCCTCTCCCCGACGAGCCGGACGACTTCGACGCCTTCTGGCGCGACACCCTCGCGGGGCCCCCGCCGGGCGGTCCCCTGCTGTCGGCGCACCCGGTGGAGACCGGACTGCGCCTGACCCGGACCTGGGACGTGACCTTCCGGGGCTTCGCGGGTGACCCGGTGCGCGCCTGGTTCAGCAGACCGGCCGGCCTGGACGGGCCGTTGCCCGCGGTCGTCGAGTACGCCGGGTACGGGCGCGGCCGCGGCCTCCCCCACGAGCGGCTGACCTGGGTGGCCGCCGGGTACGCCCATCTGCTGATGGACAACCGGGGACAGGGCGACCAGTACGGCTGCGGGGGCGACACCCCCGACCCGCACGCCGGTGCTCCGGGCGGCCCGGGCCCCGCGGTGCGGGGCCTGCTCGACCCGCACGACCACCACTACCGCCGGCTGATCACCGACGCGGTGCGCGCGGTCGAGGCGGCGCGGGCCCTGCCCGGGGTGGACGCGGGGCGCGTCGCGGCGGTCGGCAACAGCCAGGGCGGCGGGCTCGCGCTGGCCGTCGCGGGTCTGGTGCCGGACCTGGCGGCCGTGCTCGTCTCCGCACCGCTGCTGTGCGGGATCCGACGCGCCCTGGACCTGACGGACGCCGGGCCCTACGGCGAGATCGCGGCGTATCTGTCGGTGCACCGGGGCGCCGAGAGCGCCGCGTACCGCACCCTTTCCTACCTGGAGGGCGTCTCCTTCGCCCGCAGGGCGTGCGCACCGGCCCACTTCGGCGTCGGCCTGCGCGACACGGTCTGCCCGCCGAGCGGGGCGTACGCCGCCTTCAACCGGTACGGGGAGCGGTCGGACGCGGAGCCCCGCAAGGAGATCCACGCGTACCCCTTCAACGGGCACGAGCACGGGGACGCGGTGCACGTGAGGCGCCAACTGGCGTGGCTGGCGGAGGTCGCGGGGGCCGCCTGAGGCAACTTCGTTGCCCTTTGGGCGCGTTTACGGTGCCTTCCCGTATCAATTTCATCTAATCCGATTGACAGGTAAAGACCATGTGTAAGGATCACGGAGTTATCGGGATCATGCTGTGCCCCACCCGGGCGCCCGATCCCATCGGCATGACCTAACGGAGGACCCACGTGGCCAAAAGCTCTGGCCTGAACACGCGTCGCGCTCTGGCGCGTGCCACGGCTGCGGCGCTCACTGCCGCACTGGTGGCGACGGGCGCGAGCAGCGCCGTCGCCGCCGACGGACCGGGAGCCGCCACGGCTCCCCGGCACCAGCTCGACGTCAAGCCCTCGGGCGGCGAGAAGTTCGCAGCCTCCGCCCTGCCCGGCGACGCCCAGATCAACCCGCTGTTCGGTGTGGACGGCAAGGGTGACCTGTGGAGCTACGACCCGGACTTCGAGGGTGGGCTCGACGCCCGCTGGGACTCCGGCTACGGCTGGGACACCGCCCGCGCCATGACGCAGGTCGACCAGGACGCCGACGGGTTCTCCGACGGCCTCTTCCACGTCACGTCCGGCGGTCAGCTCTACTACGGCGAGTGGGGCACCGGCAGCGACGAGCACCTGTTCGTCGGCAACGGCTGGAAGATCTACAACCAGCTCTTCTCGCCCGCCAACGTCGGTGGCGCCGGCGCCGACGACCTGCTCGCCCGGGACAGCTCCGGCGTGCTGTGGCTGTACCTCGGCTACGGCAACGGCAAGCTGACCCAGCGCTACAAGGTGGGCGCCGGCTGGAACGCCTACACCAACATCACCGGCAAGGGCGACCTCACCGGTGACGGCAAGGACGACATCGTCGCCAAGGACAAGTCCGGCGTGCTGTGGCTCTACAAGGGCACCGGCAACTACAAGGCGCCGTTCTCGTCCCGCACCCGCGTCGGCGGTGGCTGGAACACGTACAACAACATCGTCTCCGTCGGTGACATCGACATCGACGGCATCACCGACCTGGTCGCGCGCGACAAGAGCGGTGCGCTGTACCTGTACAAGGGCACCGGCAACGCCGCTTCCCCGTACAAGTCCCGCGTGAAGATCGGCAACGGCGGCTGGAACACGTACCGCCTGCTGTTCTGAGCACCCGGTGCCTCTCCGGAGGCATGAGGGCCTGAGGGCATGAGCGAGGGCCGCACCCCCGACGGGGGTGCGGCCCTCGACTGTTGTGCGCCGCCGCCTACTTGCGGATCAGGCTGCGCAGCACGTACTGCAGGATGCCGCCGTTGCGGTAGTAGTCCGCCTCACCCGGGGTGTCGATGCGGACGACCGCGTCGAACTCGACGCCGGTGTCGGTGGTGACCTTCACCGTGCGCGGGGTGGTGCCGTCGTTCAGCTCGGTGACGCCGGAGACGGAGAAGGTCTCCTCGCCGGTCAGACCGAGGGAGGACGCGGTCTGCCCCTCCGGGAACTGGAGCGGCAGGACGCCCATGCCGATGAGGTTCGAGCGGTGGATGCGCTCGTAGGACTCGGCGATGACGGCCTTGACGCCGAGGAGCGCGGTGCCCTTGGCGGCCCAGTCGCGGGACGAGCCGGAGCCGTACTCCTTGCCGGCCAGGACGACGAGCGGGATGTTCTGCTCGATGTAGTTGCGGGAGGCGTCGTAGATGAACGACACCGGACCGCCGTCCTGGGTGAAGTCGCGGGTGTAGCCGCCCTCGGTGCCCGGCGCGATCTGGTTGCGCAGGCGGATGTTGGCGAAGGTGCCGCGGATCATGATCTCGTGGTTGCCGCGGCGCGAGCCGTAGCTGTTGAAGTCGCGGCGCTCGACGCCGTGCTCCGTCAGGTACTTGCCGGCCGGGGTGTCGGCCTTGATCGCACCGGCCGGGGAGATGTGGTCGGTGGTGACCGAGTCGCCCAGCTTGGCGAGCACACGGGCGCCGGAGATGTCCTCGACCGGGGCCGGCTCCATGCCCATGCCCTCGAAGTACGGGGGCTTGCGCACGTAGGTGGACTCGGTGTCCCACTCGAAGGTGTCACCGGTCGGGACCGGCAGCGCCTGCCACTGGGCGTCGCCCGCGAAGACGTCGCTGTAGGACTTGGAGAACATGTCCTCGCCGATGGCGTTGGCGACGACGTCGTTGACCTCGGCCTCGGAGGGCCAGATGTCCTTGAGGTAGACCGGGTTGCCGTCCTGGTCGGCGCCCAGGGCCTCCTTGGTGATGTCCACCTTCATGGAGCCCGCGAGCGCGTAGGCGACCACCAGCGGCGGGGAGGCCAGGTAGTTCATCTTGACGTCGGGGTTGATCCGGCCCTCGAAGTTGCGGTTGCCGGAGAGCACCGAGGTGACGGCGAGGTCGTGCTCGTTGACGGCCTGGGAGACCTCCTCCGGCAGCGGGCCGGAGTTGCCGATGCAGGTGGTGCAGCCGTAGCCGACGAGGTTGAAGCCGACCTTGTCGAGGTAGGGGGTCAGGCCCGCCTTCTCGAAGTAGTCGGTGACGACCTTGGAGCCCGGGGCGAGGGTGGTCTTGACCCACGGCTTGCGGGTCAGGCCCTTCTCGACCGCCTTCTTGGCCACCAGGGCGGCGGCGACCATGACGTACGGGTTGGAGGTGTTGGTGCAGGAGGTGATGGCCGCGACCGTCACCGCGCCGTGGTCCAGCTCGTAGGTCGTGCCGTCGGGGGCGGTGACCGGGACCGGGTTGGACGGCACGCCGTCGCTGACGGCGGGGGCGTCGGAGGCCGGGAAGGACTCCTGGCCCGCCTCGTCCACGCTGTCGACGTAGTTGCGCACGTCCTGCTTGAACTGCTCGGCGGCGTTCGCGAGGACGATGCGGTCCTGCGGGCGCTTCGGGCCGGCGATGGAGGGCACGACCGTGGAGAGGTCGAGCTCCAGCTTCTCGGAGAAGTCCGGCTCGGCCTTCGGGTCCAGCCAGAGGCCCTGCTCCTTGGCGTACGCCTCGACCAGGGCGACCTGCTGCTCGCTGCGGCCGGTCAGGCGCATGTAGCTCAGCGTCTCGCCGTCCACCGGGAAGATCGCGGCGGTGGAGCCGAACTCCGGCGACATGTTGCCGATGGTGGCGCGGTTGGCGAGGCTCGTGGCCGCCACACCCTCGCCGTAGAACTCGACGAACTTGCCGACGACGCCGTGCTTGCGCAGCATCTCGGTGATGGTCAGCACCAGGTCCGTGGCGGTGGTGCCGGCGGTGAGCTCGCCGGTCAGCTTGAAGCCGACGACGCGCGGGATGAGCATGGAGACCGGCTGGCCGAGCATCGCGGCCTCGGCCTCGATGCCACCGACGCCCCAGCCGAGGACGCCCAGGCCGTTGACCATGGTGGTGTGCGAGTCGGTGCCGACCAGGGTGTCGGGGTAGGCCTTGCCGTCGCGGGTCATGACGACGCGGGCCAGGTGCTCGATGTTCACCTGGTGGACGATGCCGGTGCCCGGCGGGACGACCTTGAAGTCGTCGAAGGCGGTCTGGCCCCAGCGCAGGAACTGGTAGCGCTCCTTGTTGCGGCCGTACTCCAGGTCGACGTTCTGCTTGAAGGCGTCGTTGGTGCCGAACTTGTCGGCGATGACGGAGTGGTCGATGACCATCTCGGCCGGGGAGAGCGGGTTGATCTTGTTCGCGTCGCCGCCCAGCTCCTTGACGGCCTCACGCATGGTGGCGAGGTCGACGACACAGGGCACGCCGGTGAAGTCCTGCATGATCACGCGGGCCGGCGTGAACTGGATCTCCTGCGACGGCTGGGCCTGGGAGTCCCAGCCGCCGAGGGCGCGGATGTGGTCGGCGGTGATGTTCGCGCCGTCCTCGGTGCGGAGCAGGTTCTCCAGCAGCACCTTCAGGCTGTAGGGAAGGCGCGCGGAGCCCTCGACCTTGTCCAGCCGGAAGATCTCGTACGACTCGTCGCCCACCTGCAGCGTGCTGCGGGCGTCGAAGCTGTTCGCCGACACGACAGTCTCCTTCATTCATGTGCGCGTACCACCGCATCCTGCCGCCACGGTCCCCGGCCGATCCGCTAAGGTAAGGCTAAGTTAGGTAACCCTTACCGCCAGACCGACTGGCGGCGCGCGACTGCGGTACGCCTCGGCAGATATCTCGATGTCGAGATAACTCTAGTACATGGGGGCGGCCCGGTCATGTCCGGGCGCAGTGTGGCGTACGCCCCACCCCGGGTGACCCGCGCGGCCATCACTACGCCGAACGGGGGTATCCGATGCGTGCCGGACCGACCCGGCACGAATCGGAAGGGGGCACGATGCCACTCACGTTCCGCAAGAGTTTCCGGATCCTCCCCGGAGTGCGCCTGAACATCAACAAGCGCTCCTGGTCCATCACGACCGGGGGCAAGAACGGCCCGCGCCACACGCGCAGCAGCACCGGACGTCGTACGACATCGATGGATTTGCCGGGACCTTTCGGATGGCACCGCACCACGACGAGCAAGCGCCGCTGAGCCCTCACCTGCGGTTCCTTGACGTCGCGTCACCCGAACGGACCCCCCGAGAGGCGCCATCTCATATCTGAGATAGCCTCAACCTCATGGCAGACGACTACCTCGTACGCATCGGCAGGCTCATCCGTGACGCCCGGCAGCACCGCGGCTGGACGCAGTCACAGCTCGCGGAGGCGCTCAACACCAGTCAGAGCGCCGTCAACCGCATCGAGCGCGGCAACCAGAACATCAGCCTTGAGATGATCGCCCGTATCGGCGAGGCGCTGGACAGCGAGATCGTCTCCCTGGGCTACGCCGGTCCGATGCACCTGCGCGTGGTCGGAGGCCGGCGCCTCTCGGGCGCCATCGACGTCAAGACGAGCAAGAACGCCTGCGTGGCCCTGTTGTGCGCCTCGCTGCTCAACAAGGGGCGCACGGTGCTGCGCCGGGTCGCCCGCATCGAGGAGGTCTACCGCCTCCTGGAGGTGCTCAACTCCATCGGCGTGCGCACCCGGTGGGTCAACGAGGGCACCGACCTGGAGATCGTGCCGCCGGCCGAGCTGGACATGGAGGCCATCGACGCCGAGGCCGCCGTCCGCACCCGCTCCATCATCATGTTCCTGGGCCCGCTGCTGCACCGCATGGACCGCTTCCGGCTGCCCTACGCCGGCGGCTGCGACCTCGGCACCCGCACCATCGAGCCGCACATGATCGCGCTGCGCCGCTTCGGCCTGGACGTCGCCGCGACCGAGGGCCACTACCACGCGGTGGTCGACCGCTCCGTCCGCCCGGGCCGCCCGATCGTGCTGACCGAGCGGGGTGACACGGTCACGGAGAACGCGCTGCTGGCCGCCGCCCGCCACGACGGCGTGACGATCATCCGCAACGCCTCCTCCAACTACATGGTCCAGGACCTCTGCTTCTTCCTGGAGGCCCTGGGCGTCCGCGTCGAGGGCATCGGCACCACCACCCTCACCGTGCACGGCATGCCGGTCATCGACGCCGACGTGGACTACTCCCCCTCCGAGGACCCGGTCGAGGCGATGAGCCTGCTCGCCGCCGCCGTGGTCACGGAGTCGGAGCTGACGGTCCGCCGCGTCCCGATCGAGTTCCTGGAGATCGAGCTTGCGGTCCTGGAGGAGATGGGCCTCGACCACGACCGCACGCCGGAGTACTTCGCCGACAACGGCCGCACCCGCCTGGTGGACCTCACCGTCCGCCCCTCCAAGCTCGAAGCCCCGATCGACAAGATCCACCCCATGCCCTTCCCGGGCCTGAACATCGACAACGTCCCCTTCTTCGCGGCCATCGCGGCCTCGGCGCAGGGCCAGACCCTCATCCACGACTGGGTCTACGACAACCGCGCGATCTACCTCACCGACCTCAACCGCCTCGGCGGCCGCCTCCAGCTCCTCGACCCGCACCGCGTCCTGGTCGAGGGCCCCACCCGCTGGCGCGCCGCCGAGATGATGTGCCCGCCCGCCCTGCGCCCCGCCGTGGTCGTCCTGCTGGCGATGATGGCCGCCGAGGGCACGTCGGTACTGCGCAACGTGTACGTCATCAACCGGGGGTACGAGGACCTGGCGGAGCGGCTGAACTCGATCGGGGCGCAGATCGAGATCTTCCGGGATATTTGAAGGCGCTGAGGAAGAGCAGCGCGACCCCCTCCTGACCTGCACGAATGCGGGCAGGAGGGGAACCGCGTTGCCCCGTGGGATTCTCTGGGACGTGCCCGCCTCGTGTTCGGGCGTCGAGAACGGTCTCACCGGGGGTCGGGTGATACAGCCACACGCCAACGTGAGTGAGCCGGGGCTCCGAGCGCCTCGTCGAGGGCCCCGAGTGTCGAGTCCGGCCGGATCCGAAATCCCGTCCCGCAAGTCGCCGAACAAGGGCTCGCTGTCGCGCAGATGCTGTGCCCCGCGAGCTTCGCAGCCACGGAACACAGCAGTCGCTCACCTTCGCCCGGGGGACATGGCCCCGTCGGGCAGCAGCCGGCTCACGAGGTCCGCCGCGAACGTCACGCAGGTTCTACACCGGCAGGATGGTGAGGGAGACCACTCCGGAGGCGGACGTCACTCCGGACCCGACGCAGTCGAGAACGTTGGGAGTGGCGATGGTCGTGACTTGGACGACCTTTTTACCCGCGTACAGTCCTGAGGTGACGGTCCCGGTGTCAGTTACCACGATCTGTCCGCCACTGATGACTTTCACGTTGGAGGTGGTCAGTTCCGATGTCTGCCCGGTGTTCCATTCGACGAGACCGACGTTCGAGGAGAAGGGGTCGTTCAGCAGGCAACTGTTCACGATCGAGGCTGTCACGGTCTGCGTCCCTGTTGACACCGTTCCGCCGACGCATGTGCTGTAGGTGACCCGCGCGGTGAAGGTCACGGTACGGGGCGTGAGCAGCAGACCTGGGTCATAGGACTGGGTGACTGCGCCAAGGCAGGTCAGAAGGGGTGTGTCGGCCGACGCGGCGGAGGCCGGCACCAGAGGCGTAAGGGGCAGGACGGCGGCGGCTACAGCCGCCGCGGCGGCGATGATCCGTGTGCGCCTGAAGATCATGACTCTGTCCTGCCGGTCATGGACGGCACGCCCGCGCTGCCGAGACGCACCTATGCCCGATGTGATCGTCCTGGTGGGTAGTCACGTTCCCACTGCTGAACACCTCTGACAAGGGGCGTGGCCAAGACCCTTTCGAATTCCGGAGGATCGGGGCGCGCGCCGCTGGGCGAGGGCGCGTTCCTCCTTTCCGTGACCAGAAGCGAGACGGCTGAGGAACGTGGACTTCCGGATCCCGCCAGTGCTTTGACGCGACCGGCAAGGAGTCGCCGCGGCTGCCGGAGGAAGACCGCGGTTACCTGGCCGTCGATCACGCTCTGGCTCTCCCGAAGAGTTCAGAGCTGCCCGTGCTGCTGCCGGCGGGACAGCAAGAGGCTTCGGCACTCCGGGGCGACCCGGCGGACGACGCGAAGAACACCGTGCCAGTGACTCACCCTTCCTGGGCCTGCCGCAGGACGGCGCGGGCTCCATGTCCGCTGCCGCGATACTTCCGCAGCGTGATCCCGGGGCCTGAGTGCCCGGCCAGCGGGCCAGGGCGTCGACCGATGCGCCGGCCTCCAGTTCCTCGGAGGCGTAGGGGTGGCGCAGGGCATGGAAGCCGTGCTCTCGGGACGGCTCCCGCAGGCGAGCACCGACCATGCCGGCCTCGTCCAGCGTCCTGCCCTCGCCAGAGCGGGCTTCCACACGTAGGAGCTTGTCTGCCGTGGGCGCATGCTTCGCCATGTCAGTCGGCGGGGCGTTCCGGCGTGCCATCGGCGTGAGGCTCAGGCGCTTGATCGGCCGCCGAGACCGATGGCGACACGCCGGATGTCAGGAACAGCGCGGGACTACCAGTCCGTCGTGCCGCTCGGCGAGTTCCCGGTCGCCGGCGTCGAGCCCGTCGACCTCCGCCTGGCGGGTCTCGTACTCCTCCTGGGCGGGTTCAGCGCGCACGCATCATCCACAGCCCGAAGGAGTGCTGTACACACGCGAGGAGGGACACTTTGGTGCGGCAGCCCGGGGGCGGGACTGTCGTTCTGCAGATGGACTCGCAGTAAATCTCTGGTTCGTTCGTTCCTCGAGTAGGAGTGCAATCGTGCGTATACGTAGCGCTGCGCCGACGACCGTCGCAGCTCTTGCTGTCCTCGCTGCCGCCGCACCGGCTCAGGCCGATCCCCTTCCGCAGAACCCCAGCGTGGTCTGCGCGAGTGCGGCCAACCAGATCGACGTGAACTTCGCCAACGGAGAGGCGATGGTGAACTCCACCGTTTGGCACGACTGCGTTTCGGTGACCCTCCCAGCCATCGTCCGCGGTGTCGTCGAGCCCTCCGAGGCCCATGCCTCAGGCGCCCCCACGAACGCCGCCATCACCGCCCCGTCCTGGAAGATCGGCTGGTATAACGCAGCCAGCCAGAAAATTGCCGAATCGGCCGGCACCCTGAACTTCACCTACGTCGGTCCGCTGGCCAATGCGATGGTCGCCGTAATCGCCGACAGTGGCCTCAACCAGATCGGTGCAGGCACCGCCTCACGGGTCTGCCCCACTGCAGATCAGTGCACATTCGACAACATGCAGATCTTCGTCAGGGTGTGACGAGGGCCATCCCGCCCGGTGTCGTCGGCCTGCGGGGACGGGGGCGGCAGCTGTCATCACGCCACGCGGCGACGCGGGCGACAGGGTCAACGCCGGAGCCACTCGAGGAGTTCGTCGTGACGTATCTGGTAGGCGGTGCCGGCTGATCGCAGCAGACCGCGTTCGTGGCACCAGCGGAGGAATGCGGTCAGGCGCCACGGCAGCCTTCCGTGCATGGCCAGGAGCAGCCCGAGGTACTGGCGACCGGTGACTGCGACGAATCCGGGCCCGGCTGCCACCCCGCAGGCCAGGGCCGTGAGGACAGCGAGGGGCCAGGGAACCCGCAACCACTCGACGCACAGCGTCCCGTAGAGCGTGAGTATCACGACGACGAGACCGGACACCGCTCCTGCCATCACGTCATTGCGCAGGGGAGCCAGCGGCGTGGGCACCCCGGGCGGATCCGGGTCCGGTTCTCCGCCGTTGTTGCGCCGAGCGGCACGCAGCCCTGCGGGCACTCCCGCGGCCAGTCCGATCGCTCCGGCACCGCATCCCGCGATGAGCCCGACGAAATCGCCGAGCCGGCCGACGAGGAATCCCGCCCCCACCGTCACCGACAGGGCAGTCGGGATACTGACGGCCATCAGCTGAGGGCGGTCGATGTCCGCCCGCACCGACAGTGCCAGGCCGAAGCCGAAGACGGCGGCGGAACCGGTGCCTGCGGCCAACGCGAAGCCCGGGCCGAACACAGGCGTCAGGGGCAGCATCACGACACCGCCCAGTGTGGCGCCCAGAAATATCCGGCTCCAGCCGAGTCTGCTGCCCAGCCGCTGGAACAGGATGCGACGGGGTTCGACGTACCGTGCGCGTGCGTTCCAGGCCGACAGCAGTGGCGCAGGGGTCAGTAGTGCGAGCAGCACGGCGCCGGGCATGGGCAGGGCGTGGTTGTGGTGGAGGCAGACCGCCAGGGAAAGCAGGGCGGGGAGCCAGCAGGCGAGGGTGATCGCCGCGGCGGCGTAGCGTGCGCTGCGGGCTCCCGCGACCGGCCACAGCGTGTGGATGGCCAGGTCTCGGGTCGGCACGGCGGCGCCGCTGCCGTCGGCCGGTGTCGTCTGGTCGCCACTGAGGCTCGCGGTGAGCAGCCGTAACCACCGAGTCACGGATTCGGCCTGGTACCTTCGGCGCCGGTCGGCCGGATCCGGCTCGCACAAGGACGGGATGAGCTCATCCAACAAGGTGGCGCGCAACTCTTCCGGCGCCCGGCCACCTGAGGCCGGCACCCCGATGAACGTGAGGAGTCTCGCGGCTCCGGCTTCCGTCTGCGAGGCCAGTGACGCCAGTGTGAGCATCCAGGGTGAGGACAGCACCGCTCCCATGGCCGTCCCCGTTGTGCAGAGATCGTTCTCCAACTCGGCGAGCCGGGCCCTGTCCACCGACCGCTCGACCAGGAACCGCCAGCCGTCGACGGGACGGACCCTCTCGATCCGCACCGTCGCACAGTCCAGCAGACGCTGACCGGCGCGGCTGAGCCCGGCATACTCGTCCGAACGGCAGGTCAGCGCCAATGGCCCGGCGAACCGGTTGAGCTCTTCGAGCGCGGCGACGGCCCTGGGCCGCGCTCCGTCCGCGGGGTCCATCTCGTCGAGGCCGTCCAAGACCGGCATGACGCGGCCTGAGGCCAACAAGTCCCGTGCCCTGGTCTCGGAACCGCCCAGGTACTCCTGACTCAGGCGAGCGCTGAACCAGTCTGCGAACATCACGCTGGTGTCCCACCCCGACAGGTCGACCGGGACCGGCACCGGACCGTTGTAGTGCTTGCGGGCGAGCGACCGATGAACGAGTTCGTAAGCCAGGAGCGTCTTGCCCGACCCGGGACCGCCCGTAATGACCAGGCGTTGCGGCCGGAGAGCGTCCAGGTAACGGGCGATGCCGGCGAAATCACCGCGCGGCCACGCCCTGTCCGCGTCCCTGCCGCCCTGCGGCAAGGTGACGAAGGTGACGTTGATGGCCTTGTCGTCGTTGCCCAGCAGTTGCCGACGGCGTCGTCCCACCTCCCTGCGAACGGTCTCGCGCAGCCTTCGGACGGCGGCTTCCCGGCCGTCTCCCGCCGTCCGCGTGCCACGGAACCAGTCCATGCTCCACCCCGCCAGAAGGCCGGAGAGAGCCGACCCGACCGGCCAAGTGACGCCCGGCGAGGGCGGGGAGAGCGCCAAGAGCGCCAGGGTTGTCGTCGTCCCTGCCGCCGCGGGCGCCAGCAGCTTCCTCAGACGGTGCCGCGAGGAGGGCGGAGGTATGGCGACCGGCGTGCAGTCCGGCTCGTCGTCTGGATCCGGAGGCGCTCCGTCGATCTCCTCGGTGACGAAGTGCACTCCGTGGGCGTGCAGAGTCTGCTCGAATCCCGGCAGTTCGGCCAGGACGCTGACGGGTACGGCCTCCAGCACGCCGGGAGCCAACCTCGTCTCCGTGGTCACGACCGCGACCAGGTGCGGTCCGCACAGCAGCCCGGCACCCGAACCGCCGCTCCAGCCCGAACGGCTCGGCGTGATGCCCTCGTCGACGTGCACCGTCGTCATCCGCGATTTCATGCCGTGCAACGGGTCCACATGCCCGCGTATGGGCATGGTGTCCCGTACGTGGTCGGAACGTCTCACCGCGTCGGGAAAACCCAGTCCGAGGCAGGGCAGTCGGTGCTTGCCCACCACCCGTCCGAAACGCACCGGGGGAGTCACCGGCGGTCGCCAGTGCGGCCCGATGATCCGCAGCAGCGCCCCGTCCGCGTCCGGCAGCACCTCCGAAGCCGCTGCTTCCGGCAGCCACACCAGTTCGGCGGCTGTCCAGTCCGTGCCACCCTCGGGGTCCAGTTGGCGGACCTCCACACCGCCGTGCAAGGGAACGTCGACCACGACGTGGTGCGCGGTGAGCACCAAGCGGTCACCGATCAGGTACCCGCTGCCCGCCCTCTTCGAGGCCGGGTTCCAGATCTCCATGACCCGTGTCTGGTCCATCCCCCGTCCCGCCCCTCACCAGACGAGCTGCTCCCCACTCGGACCGTGCGCGCTACTTCGGACGCTGTGGAGAGTCGGCGGAGATCTTCAGATCGTTGTCGTCGCCGTCGACCGGCTGCAGGGTGAGCTTGACACGGTGGACCCGACTCGCACTTGCGGCACCCTGGGCCTCAACCGTCCACGGAAGAACGAATACCCTGGTCCTGACCCCGCTGTCCTTCTTGACCTCCACCGTGAACTCGAGTTCAACCGGCCCGGTCCTGAATTTCAGCGGCTCCCCCTCTCCCGTTTCCATGGCGCTCTGCAGCTCGGCGCGAATCGCGCTGATGGTCTCCCCCAGCTCGGCCCACGGTTCCTGCGGCACGTCGATACCCCCTCGGTTCGAACCGTATCGGGTCCCGATCTCCCCTGGAGCCACAACCAGCAAACACCGGTCTTCCCCTGGGCGGCGCAGGACCGCGCCCCGGTGCGTCCATGTCCGGTTTTCGTCCCCCACGCACACCTGTCTGGCGCAACGAGGTTGCGTTAACCTGCCGCTGTCGATTTCTGCTTGTTGACTCTTCGTCATCACGGGGGCGTGCATGGCTCACTATTCGGGGCCCACCTGGCCTGGAGCAGCCGGAGAATACGGCTTGGCCCAAGGACCGCGTATGCCCGGGGCCAGTCGACGGATCACGGCCTGGCTGATCGATTTCGCCCTCGTGGTCGCGGTGGCCGTGCTTCTCGGCTCCTTCACCTTCCATCGCATCAGCGCGATGATCACCGACACCACCGAGCTGATCGGCAGCAGCGCATGGGAGGTGCTCACCTCGGGTGGCCACCCTCTTGATGCCACCGAGCGGGTGTGGGACCACGTCTGGGGCTCCGCGGTGAGTGCCGTCCAACAGGCGTTCGTCGCGTTGGTACTCATCACCTTCGCCTACCATTTCGCGGCGCTCGTTCTGACCAACCGCACCCTGGGCAAGCTGCTGACCGGCCTGCGCGTCTCCCCCACCGGGCCGGGTGCCCTCGGTGCTCGCCGGGCCGCGATCCGAGCCGGTGTCAGCACGCTCGCCGACGTCGGCTGCTTCGCGGTGGCCTGCTGCGTGCTGGTCAGCGGCTCAGTGGTGCTGTCGGTGCTGTGCTGGACGGTCGCGGTGGCCGTCTTCTGGGCCAATGGTGCCCCCGCCCTCCGGGGCCGCAGGCTCTCCCTCGCCGACCGCATGGCCGGTACCACCGTCGGCAACATCACGGTGCCCCAGCCCGATTGGGGCGCCGCACGGCAGGGCATCGGCCAGACGATGGACCTGGGACTCACCAGGGCCCGTGACACCCGGGCAGCCTGGAAGAACGCGGTCCAGAACACTCGGGACGGCAGGGAGAGGGTCGCCGGACACGAGACCCTACGGCGAGTCGTCGACTCCGACCTGAACCGGGCTGCTGTGCGCAAGAGCCGGGTTGCGTTCGACCGTGCCAAGGCCGCCGCCACCCGCAGGCGCCGCGACGACGCGCCCCCGCCTCCGCCTCACCCCCCTCTCACCGGCTTCGCCCACCCCGAAGCCCCCGTCCCGTACTTTCCCCCGCCTCCCCCGGTGGCGCCTCGGCCACCGATCCGCCAGGAGGATTGACGAGGCCGGTGGCGGCCTGCACGAAGCGGTTATGCCGCGCTGCGGGCGGACGGGCCTTCCATGCCCGCCCCCGACGGCCTCGGCACCGTGCGCGTCGAGGCCACCGCCGTGCCCGCTCACGGCGCTCGCCATTACGGCCCACGTGGCCGGTGGCCAGTCGCCCGTCCGCGGTGTGTAGGCATGACCGCCGGGGGTAACCGACCACAAGCCGCCGTATCCGCGCTCCAGAGCGCCTGCGGCCCTCGAGTCGGAGCAGCACCCATGCCTCACATAGACACTGAACCTCTCACGGAGCGTTGCGGACACATATACCGGCAGAGGCACCATGCACTGTTCGGAATGAGCCCCGGCAACAGCTACTTTTCTCGCTCCAAAATACGCCAGATATTACAGTGGGCGTTTGATGAATTCGACTCCGTGCATGCTTACCTGCCGGAGCAGGGAACCTACTTCACCTTTCGCGCCATCGGCTACGGTGAGACCGATGCCCATCGAAAGGCGCGAAAGGAGGTGAGGGCTCTCAGAAACCGGATCAGGCACGCCCTGGACGACCTGGGAGTTCACGAGGCAGACAGCTATATCGTCGACCTCGGCACGCTGCAAGAAAACGCGCAGTACGCGCACCTCCGCACCCGCACCCATGAGGCCTTCCGCAACGATCAGAAATTCCGCGAAGCCTGTCTGCAGAACGCCCGTGACTTTCTGGCCGGTCGGGAACTGCGTGGCAGCACGTCAGACCGTGCACGTCAGTGCATGGCCGCGCGCTACCTACTGACGAAACTACCGACGTACATCGACACCCCATCCCTTGTCGGCGCCCCTTCCTCCGTACGCTGCTACCACCGACCGACCGATTTTGACCGTGCCTTCTTCAACCGGTCCTTTTCGTTACGGCCAACAGGGAATCAGGGATTTGTCCGCGTATACGCTCAGTGACTGAGGCGTTGTCAGACGATGACGAGGGCGGAGTTGAAGGAGTAGCCGGTGATGCCGCCGCTGAGGCAGGCGGTGAGGTTCAGTGAGGCGCCGACGAGCGTCTCGACGGCGTTGCGGCCGGCGAAGCGTCCACTGGTGATGACTCCGGTCTCCGTGACCGTGGTGACGCCGTTGGCGGAGGTGACCTGGGAGCTGTACTGGAACACACTCTGCTGTCCGTTGCCCCAGTGCAGTGTCACTGAGCCCGGACCGCCGTTGAGCAGGTTCAGGCAGGACAGGCCGGGTGCGACGAAGTGTTCGTCGTGCCGCACCGTCTCCAGCAGGGGCAGCACACAGGTGTCGCTGGTGTGTATCTCCACGTCGATGTCCGCGGGCGTGTAGGTGACCCCTGGGTCGTGCTGAGCGGTGGTGACACCGGTGCACGTGGCCAGAGGGGGGTCGTCCGCCTGAGCGGTGCCCCCCGTCACGGCCAGGCTGAGGCCCGTGACGAGCAGCGTCGCGCCGGCTGTTGTGAAGCGTCTGAGGAATCCGTACATCGCAGCCTCCCTGCGAGAGATGTCTGGGTTCTCGTCACCCGGGTCCGAGCGCTCAGAGGATGGCGAGGGTGGACAGTCCGCTGACGTGCGTGAGACCGGTCGAGGTCAGGCACGGAAGCGGATTGGTCAGGTCCGGGATGATCTCCGTGGTCACGTTCACCAGCGAACCGGCGTAGCGGCCCGACGTCACCGTGCCCAGCGAGACGTAGACCTGGGTGGCCCCGGCGACGTCGATCTCGGTGCCCGTGACCTGAACAGTGGAATGCTGTCCGTTGCTCCAGGTCAGGGTCGCCGTGGCGGTGCTAGGAAAGGCGAGGCAGGTGGCGCCCGGCACCGCTCCGCCTTCGCTGTAGGTCACCCCGCTCACTCCGTCGTTGAGGGGGCACGAGGCGTACGTCCCATTGGCCTGGTAGACGACGTTCCGAGGTTGGGTGAGGTGGAGGCCGGGGCTGTAGTCGGTGACCTGCTGTCCGACGCAGGTCACCAGGGCAGCCGCAGCGGTGTCCGATGCGGCTGCCGGCGTCGCGCCGAGCGGGACGGTCATGCACAGCGCGGCGGGCGCTGCGGTTGCGCACACCGCGAGGAGCTTGCGCAGTATTCGTTCGGGACGGTTGCCCATTGCTGCTCCGTTTCGTGAACTGCCGGCCCTGCTGGATGTGCCGCCCCCGGCCGCGGGCCGGCCGGCCGCCGCTTCGTCACAGCACGGTGACCAGGAAGGGGCCGGAGGTGGTGGTCAGCCCGCCTGTCGTCGTGCAGGCGAGGAGGTCGAGGCTGGTGATGACGACCGTGTTGACGATCGTGTGGCCCGTGTAGTCGCCCTGGGTGATCGGCCCGGTGGCGACGAGAACCGTTGTGCCGTCGGGTCGTAGGGCCAGTGAACTGGTGTAGGTGAACCGGGACGGCTGGGTGGCGGGATCGGCCCAGTCGATCTTCCCCGTTCCCGCACTGCCTCCTCCCAGGCAGTTGAGGTTGCCACTGCCGTGGAAGGTGTAGGTCCCCGCTGTGTGCTGGAGATCGGTGGAGACGCACGGCCCCAGCGTGCCGCTGGACTGCACGTCGACGAGCGGCGCGGGCGTGGTGAGGGTGAGCCCGGGGGTGTAGGAGGTGCTCTGCACGCCCAGGGGGCAGGTGACGACACCGCTGTCGTCCTCGACCGCCGCCGCGGAAGCAGCGGGGAGGGAGACAGCGGCGACGAGGGCCGAGGCGGCCAGAAGAGAAGCGGAAGCTCTGCGCATGGCACGGACCGTCCTTCGAGTGATCCACTCACACGTCGAGTGAGTGACGTCGGCAGGGCCTCGAGCGGTCCGGCCTTGTGTGGGGGACCCGAGGAGCGCGAGCGGCGGACGCTGCCCATGTCTTCGTGGTCCTGACCGGCAAGCCCGGCGGCCTTCCGAAGCGATCCGGGGTCACTCGGCTCCGCCCGGTTCCCTTCCGAACGCTTCCGGATGGTTCCGGCCGCCGGACTACAGCGTCCCTCCTCGGGTGCGCCCCGCACACCGTCCGGCCTCGGTCGGCGCGTGCACGCGTTGAACGCCGGTCAAGCCCTTGCGCAGGGTTACCCGCGTACCCGTCACCCGGAGGGAGGCGCAGGACGGGACGCCGACCACCGGGGGTTGAACGATGACCCCATGAATGATCCGCTCTACGACCACGTTGCCGTCCTGGTCCGCCGTACGTCCCTCGCCGGAAGCAGCCGTACCGACCGTGACCGACCGCGGAGCGGCCCGGTCGAGGGCCAGGGGTCCGGTGTGGACGCCGGTCTCCGTGCGGCTTTTCCTCCGCGCGCCGCGAGCGAGCCCAGGGCTTCCCACGAGCACCGTTCAACGCGTTCACCCGTACTCGTGTGTCACTGGGTGTGGGAGCCCTGCTAGGGGTGCATTCCAGTGGGACGGGGATCGGAGCACGCCGCGACCTGGGGCGCGAGACCCGGCAGAGAGAGGGACCACCTGTGAACGATCCGCTGGACCCACCCCCGAGACCAGTGAGCCCGGCGCTGACGACGACACGGCTCGAACGCGGACGACTTGACCTTGACCTGCCGGTCGACCTCTCTTCGGTGCACGCGGCGCTGTCGACGGCGCTGCCGGCGTCCAGCGGCTCCGACGACCAGCTCTGGCAGTGGGTCGTCGTGACGGACGCCGAACAGCGCAACCGGCTGGCCGAGTGCTATCGGCGGGCGTCCCGGCCGTATCTGGAGGCGATGGGCGGGCAGGCGGCCGGGGATCCGGAGCGATGCCGGTCCTGGCGGGCGTCCGTCGATCTCGCCGAGCACCTGCACCGGGTTCCCGTCCTGGTTGTGCCTTGCCTGAGCATGTCACCCGACGCCTTCGAGGACAGATTCGGCAAGCCCGGATTCGCTACGCCGGTGGACGGTGTGGCGCACTCGGTGCATCACGGCGCACTCTGGCCCGCCCTGTGGGGCCTGGTGCTCGCCCTGCGCCTGCGTGGTCTGGCCTGCGCGGTGACGACCCTCCACCTGGCCCGCGCGCGCGAGGCGGCCGGCATCCTGCGGTTGCCGGATCATGTGACCCAGGCCGGTCTTCTTGCCGTGGCTCGACCCGAGGGCACCCATGTCTGCCCGGCACCGCGCAGGTCCGTCGAAGCGGTGCAGCATCAGGAGTTCTGGCGCCCGGCCCCCTCACCTGCCCGGAACGCGTAGGGCGCCTCACTCCGCCCGGTCCGGGAGGCGCTTCGGCTCACCGTGGGACACGAGCTACCGAGTTCGCACCCTCTGCGCCGGGACAGGTCCGCTTCCCAGAGCCGTCAAGGTGGCCAGCAGGGAAGCCACCTCGGGAACACGGCGAAACGGCGTCAGCCTGGCCTGTAGTGCGTGAAGCATCAGTTCACAGCGGCGTGAGTGCGCCATCCTGTACACCTGGGTGAACTGACGCCCGTGGACACATGCCTCGTCCACGCTGCCTTGTTCCAGGAGCACCAGGGCCAGCCGTGCCTCACTGAGGGCTTTCAACCGGAACTCGTGCGGAGGCCGGTCCTCCGCCGCGAAGCGCAGTGCGGCCAGTGCCGCCTCTCGGTCGCCGAGTTGATGAAGCGCCAGCCCTTTCCGGTAGGCAAGTCCTGTCTCCGGATAGCAGGAGAAGGGGCCCTCACCGGAGTCCGCCCTCCCGTGGCATTCTTCCGACGCCTCGATGTCGAGGCGGGCTGAGCGGTGCTGACCCGCCTTCGCGCGTACGTGGGCGCGCTGCACGAGGACGAACGCCTGTAAGTCACCGTTCTCGGCTCCCTCGGTGCTGCTGACAGCGGCGTCGGCCAGGACCGCGGCGTACCGGAACGCTTCCATCCGGAGCGCTTGGACGCTCATCGCGCGCAGTGTGATCGCCCGCAGGCTCCGGTCACCGATCTCGGACGCGATACCCAAGGCGAGCGTGTAGTAGTGCTGCGCCAGACCTTGGTGACCGTTGTCCGCTGACATGTCAGCGAGGACATGCGTCAGTTGCGCCGTGGTCGTCAGTAACTCGCGGCGCGCGTCGGGCGATGCGGACAGCGACAGTTGCCGCGCCACGTCGTCCCCGATGTAGGAGGCGAGCGCCGCGCGAGCGTGACGGCCACCGTACCGGTACCAGTTGCTGGTGAAGTGGGACAGCATGAAGCGGGCGCGGTCGATGTCGGCCTGGCCGACTTCGGCGGTCCTATCTCCGCTCCTCCTCACGCCCGTGGACCCGGGTTCCGTGCTCACGGGCGGGACGGGCATCGAGCGAAAGACGCTCTTCGTCGCCCTGCCCCGAAGCGTGGGATGTGCGTCTGTCCTGGCCAAGGTTATGAGGTTGCCGACGACGTCCCCCTGCTCACCGTGGTCCGGTGGCATCAGCCCGGCCTCCGGCGATCTGTCGCCGAGTCCGGTTTCGCTCACACTGACCAGGCGGCCGGTCCTGCGGCTCAGCGCTTCGGCCACGAGCTGGGGAACGAGCCCTCTGGGACGGGATCCCGTGAGCCAGTGCGCCACCGTGGTGCGGTCGTAGCGCAAGGGCAGCCCTTCCGCGGCTGCCAGACGATTGACGCTCCTCGCCAGTTCCGCGGCGGTGGTGCCTGACTCGGTCAACAGGCCGGCGAGTTGGGCGTTGTGCTCGCGACGACGCGGCATGACGATGCCTTCCTTCCGGCAGCGCCCGCTTACCGCACGAAGTGACGACATGTGCAGCATCGGACGGTTCGCCTGGTGTGAGTCCATTGTGCACGGCTGCGCGATCCGCGCCAGGACTCGGCGAGGACCGTGGGGCCCGGCGCCGGCCCAGGCGTGAACGCGTTGAACGCACATCCACGAGCCGGACGCCACGGGGTACGCGCCGGGCGTCGCCGCGCGGCCGGGCCGTGTGCGCCGACCACGGTTCCAGGCCGAGGCCGCGCCCTGATGCGGCGGTTCACCTGAGGCACACCCGTTCATCGCGTTCACGCCTTCCGTGGGTCCGCGGTGGTGTGCGGTCGCCCGGATCGGCAAGCCGGACACCACAGGTCGGTGATCACTCGTCCGGCTCCGCGGCCGTCGACGACGACGCAGGTGCACCCTCCGACGGGCACTCCGCGCCCCCGCAGCACGGGGACCTCACCGACGAGGAGGCAGCCCTCACCTCAGAGACGGAGAACGGCATGGCTCGATTTCCCTATCCGGACGAACGCAGCTCCCAGGCGGTACTGACACGCTCCCCGGTGCCTCTCAACGTGTTCCGCATGCTCGCGCACGCGCCGGCGGTGGCTGAGCCCACCATCGACCTCGGGGTGGCCCTGCTCTCGGCGACCGGCCTGCCCGCACGCCTGCGCGAGGCAGTGATCCTTTCTGTCGCCGGCCGCCTCGGCTGCTCGTACGAACAAGTGCAACACGCCCCTATCGCCGAACGAAGCGGCATGACTTCCGAGCAGGCCGCCGCCACGGTGGACGGGACCGTGCACATCGACGGATTCACGGAGGCCGAGGAGGTCGCACTGGCGGCGACCCGCGAGCTGGTGCGGGAACACACGCTTGAACACGCCACGGTGTCAGCACTGCGTCAGGCCCTCGGCGAGCGGCAGGCGGTCGAACTGATCATGTTGATCGGCTACTACGTCATGCTCGCGAACCTGCTGAACGCCCTGGAGGTGGACTTCGAGTCTGCGAGTGACGAGATCGCCTCAGCGATCTCCGAGCTGTCCGGGCAGCAGCGGGGAACCCAGTCGCCCCACACGCAAGGAGACGCGTCGTGATCGAGTCGGCTCAGGAGTCGGCAACCGGTTTCGCCGGCGCATCCGTCCACGTCTTCCCGCCCCAGGGCACCTTCGTGCCCGCGGCCGTCACCGCGGCAACAGGCCGCAGTGAGCGCTTCGCTGATGCCCTCGCCCGAATCACAGAGCAAACGGACGAGGTGTCCGCCGCTGAGGGCGGAGTGCGGTTGTCGCGCTTCCTCACCGAGGCCGAGCCGCCGTCCGTCGAGGAGTTGCAGCAGACGGGATGCCTCGAACTCGCCTCCTTCGTCACGTCTCTCGCCGCCCATCGGACGCTTTGTGACGCGCACGGGAGGCCGGCGGTCGTCCTCGGCGTCAGCGCAGGGGACTTCGCCGCCATGACGGCCGCCGGGGTCTTCAGCCTTCGGGACGGAGCACATCTGGCCCTCAGGGCCGCTGAAGTGCAGCGCGGTTGCCCGGGCCGGATGGTCGCCTTGAAGTGCTCGTGCGAGGAGGCCGAGAAGATCATCCTGCGGAGCGGGGATCGTGACGCGCGCGTGGCGTTGGTGTTCGACGACCGTTCGGTGGTGGTCACCGTCCCGGGGGGCGAGGTACGTGCTCTGCGGGAGGCGGCGTCTGCGACGGGCGTCCAGACCGTCGTCACGCCCGTGCCGTTCGGTTCGCACCATCCGAGCCTGTCCCCTCAGATGGGAGCCCTCAGGGGCGTAGTGGCCTCCTACGAGCGGCACCCCGCAACGATGCCCGTGCACTCGGCTGCCGGCGGCCGGGTGTACCGGGACGGTGACACGGTGCCCCTGGCCATGGCGGAGAACCTCGTCTCGCCGGTGGACTTCCCGGCCTCACTGCGGCAGAGCCTCTTCCCGGGAGCACGCGTCGTCTTCGACCTGGACACCGGCGGTGCCCTGGCTTCGAGTGCGCGCAGGATCCTGTCCCGGTCCACGGTCGCCGTGCACGCCCCGTTCAGCGAGTCCGCCTTCGCCTGGTGAGGCGCGGTGGTGCCGCTGACGCGGTCTCCCGTGACCTGCGGCCCCGGTGGTCGGTGAGGTGCCCCACCGGGGCCGAAGGGAGTGGCACAGTTCAGCTGGGCGTGACCTCAGACCCCGATGCCGACGGCTTGAGAGCCGGGCAGTACGGCCATGCCGCCCCCTGTCCGACAGCGGAACGGCGGGTACGCGCCGAGGTCATGCCGGATCGCCGCCGTCTCCGGCCGTGCCTCCCGGACCGGCCGGGGAGATGTTCCAGTTGGTCCTGAAGACGTTGTCCGGGTCGTACAGGGCCTTCACCGCTCGCAGCCGGGCGTATTTCCCGGGTCCTCCGTACGCTTCCACAAGGGTCCCGACGTCGCCGTCCTCGTCCGCGTTGCGCATGTTCAAGTAGGCGCCCGGCGCCCTGCTGGCGCCGAGCCGGCCGACGGCTTCCCGAGCCTGCTGGGCGTAGAGACGGTCGCAGCGCGGGTCCTGCCAGTGCAACAGCAGTTGCAACCACCACGGGCTGCCGCGGCGGGAGAAGGCGCTTTCGCCCTCGGGCACGTCTCGCAACGCCCCTCCGAGCAGCAGGAGGACGATCTCCCCGTCCATCGGCATGTCGCTCCAGAAGCGGGTGATCGCGGCGACCGCCTCCGGTTCGAGGGCTCGCAGATGGGTTTCCTTGGTGTAATAGCGCCTCCCGTCCGGGAACTCGGCGTCCATCAGCCGCTGCACGCCGCCCGCGAAGGGCAGTACGACGTCTTCCTGCGCGTACGGTTTCCCCACTCGGGTCAGCTGCCGCAGTCGTGTCGCCGCCGGGTCGTCCGCCTCGCCGAGCCACATGGCGATCAGCAGCAACCCCGGATCGCCCACCCGGTCGGCGGGGACGAACGGATAGGGCGGCAGACGCTTCTTCA
The DNA here is from genome assembly GCF_004364245.1 of Streptomyces sp. BK208. GTDB lineage: Bacteria > Actinomycetota > Actinomycetes > Streptomycetales > Streptomycetaceae > Streptomyces. The sequence goes on from NZ_SOAV01000003.1 coordinate 390,967, forward strand.
GAGACGCGTGCCAGCCGATCGTCCTGGGCAGTCCGGGCGCCAGAGCCGAGTAGGCGGCCAGGGCTTCGGGGGCTTCCTCGGGCCGGTACAAGGACACGGCCACCCGCATGTCGGGGCCGAATCGGTGTGCTCGGAAGGTGAACCGGGTGACGACCCCGAAATTTCCGCCTCCGCCTCGCAGTGCCCAGAACAGGTCCGGCCGCGTGACCGAGCACGTCTCGACCACGCGGCCGTCGGCCAGCACCACCTCGCACGAGTCGATGTTGTCGCAGGTCAGGCCATAGGACCGAGTCAGCCATCCGGTCCCACCGCCGAGTGCCAAACCGCCGAGCCCCGTCTCGGACACCGTGCCGGCCGGCACCGCAAGGCCGTGCGGGGCGGTGGCCCGGTCCAGATCGGCGAGGAGGCAGCCGCCCTCGGCGTCCACCCGTCCCCGGTCCGCGTGGACCGTCACCCGGCGCATGCCGGAGAGGTCGATGGCGAGGCCCCCGTCGCGCAGCGCATGGCCCGAGACGGAGTGTCCCCCGCCGCGCACCGACAGCGGCAGGCCTTCGGCCCGAGCGGCGTTCACGGCACGCACGACATCGCGCGTCGAGGAACACACCGCGATGACGGCGGGGCGGCGGTCCACCATGGCGTTCCAGACGGTGCGCTGCCGGTCGTAGTCCTCGTCTCCGGGCGTCAGCAGCCTCCCTTGGAACTCCGAGGCGAGGGCTGCCGACACCCGACGTGCGCTCGTCGCCGTCACCGCTCGGGCCCCGGCAGCGTCGTGACGTGGCCGTCTCGACTCACCTCTGTCAACCGGTATGCGGCCGCTATCAGTTCTCCGGCCGTCAGGTCGGGGTCCCGGGCGAGCGCGGGGGCCGCGTGGATCTCCGAGAGGAAGGAGGCGAGCCGATCCTCGCGTCGTGAACCGGACGTCCGGACGCGGCGGCCGGCGAAGGCCTCACCGGCGTCGGGGCACATCTCCCCCTCCGGTGCCGGCCGGGACAGAGGGTGCGAGCAACCGCTGGAGGTGATCAGGCGCATGAGCGTTCTCCCAGTGTTCGACGACAAGGCCGTCGGCGAACCGCCAGAGTCCGCAGAACGGCATCGCGACGACCCGGGGACGGGAAGCCCGCAGCGTCCCCAGGACGGCACCGAAGTGGTCGTTGGCCACGATGTGTTGGGTGTCCATGACGAGCGTGCCCTCGGTGGCCCGGACAAGGTCCCGCTCGTGGGCCAGGACGTCCTCCTTCCCCCGGCACACCCGGCTGTCGTCGACGCCTCGGTCCGCCGGGTGCAGGACGATGTCGGGCGCGGCGAAATCCGCGAGGCGCATCAGGTCGGCGTAGACCGTTTCGAGGAGGCGCACGTGCGGATGCGCGGTGGGGGCCGGCTCCGGGGGTCCGGCGGTGGTCATCAGCGGGCTCCTGCCTGATCGTGATGAGCGGTGGGGCGCCACGGCGTTGCCTTGGCACACAGCTGCTCGATCTCACGCCACTGGTTGTCGTCGAGCTGGAGACCGGCCGCTTCGGTGTTCTCCTCGAGGTGGGCCACGGACGTGGTGCCGGGGATCAGGAGTGTGTTCGGCGAGCGGTGCAGCAGCCAGGCCAGGCCGAGTTGGGCGCCGGTGACGCCGTACCGTGCGGCCGCCTCGGTGAGGATGCCGTCCGGGCCGACCAGGTCGCCGTGCCCCAGCGGGAACCAGGGGATGAAGGCGATCCCGTGCCGCTCCGCGTAGTCGAGGACGTCCTCGCCCGAGCGGTCCGCGATGTTGTAGAGGTTCTCCACCGCCGCTATCTCGGTGATCCGCCGGGCCTGGTCGAGCTGTTCCACGGTCACCTCCGGCTGGCCCGAGAGCCCGACGTGGCGGATCTTTCCCTCCCTCCGCATGTCGGCGAGGACTCCCAACTGGTCCTCCAGCGGCACCGTTTCGTCGATGCGGTGCAGCATGTAGAGGTCGATGCGGTCCAGGCCCAGGCGGAGGAGACTCACCTCGACCTGCTGACGCAGGTACTCCGGCCGGCCGAGGGCGACGATGTACGGGGACCGGTTCTCCCCCCTGATCCAGTCGCCGGGCCCGCTGCGCAGCATCCCGCCCTTGGTGGCGATGACCAGCCCCTCCGGGTAGGGAGACAGCGCGGTGCGTATCAGCTCCTCGTTGTAGCCGGGCCCGTAGGAGTCCGCCGTGTCGATGAAGTCGACGCCGAGTTCGACGGCGCGCCGCAGGACCGCGGCCGCGTTGTCCGGGTCGGAGGGCGGCCCCCACATGCCGGGTCCGGTCAGGTGCATGGCGCCGAAGCCCAGACGGCGGACGCACGGGCCGTCGGCGAAGGTGAAGCTGGGGTTGGGTGATTGGATCGAGGTGCTCATTCGGTGCTCCTTTCGATGGTTGTCACCGGCGTGCCTCCGGAATTGGAGGCGGACTTCGTCGCGCCGGGCGCGTCCCTGCCGTCACCCAGCCAGGTGCCGAGGCTGATCTCCGCGGTGATGCCCGGCCCGAACCCGGCGACGATTCCGCGATGCCCGGGGCTCAGAGAGCCGGATGTGATCAGTCGGCGCAGGACGTCCAGGACCACGGCCGAGGCGATGTTGCCGTGGTGCGTGAGCGTGGCGCGGCTGAAGGACAGGAGATCCGACGACACGCCCAGATACCGGGAGAGGTCGTCGAGGATGCGGGGGCCGCCGGCGTGGATGACGTAGAAGTCGAGTGCCGAGGCGTCCCAGCCGTGCGTTGCCGCGACGGCCCGCAACGCGGGGGCGAGCTGCTCCATGGTGCCGGGGACCCGGCGGTCGAGCCGGAAGTGGAAACCGGTCTCCTTCACGGCGTACGAGATCCAGTCCTCGGTGTCCGGGACGAGCCGGGAGCCGGTCGCCTCCAGGGACAGCCCGTGCTCGGAGCGGGACCTGACCACGGCTGCGGCGACCGCGTCGCCGAACAAGCCGTTGGACAGCAGATTGCCCACCTCCAGGTCGTCCGGCTGGTAGCACAGGGAGCAGAACTCGCAGGAGACGATCAGCACGTTGGCATCGGCGTGGGACGCACAGAAGTCGTGCGCGCGATTGATCGCCGCACCGCCGGCCGCGCACCCGAGTTGGGCGATGGGGATCTGGCAGGTGTCGTGACCGAAGCCCAGCTCGTTGATCATCCATGCGGTGAGCGACGGCATGGTGAACGCGGTACAGGACACGAAGACGATCGCGTCGATGTCCTGCACGGTGAGCGCCGCGTTGTCCAGAGCCTGCTCGACCACGTCCGGTATACGCGCCTGGGCCTCGCGCACGTACACACGGGTGCGCTCCTCGACACCGGGATGGCGCAGCGTTCGTTCCAGCGGCTGGACAAGGCGCCGGTTCTGCACGCCCGTGTTGGAGATGAGCTTCAACGCCAGGGGCAGACGCGGGTGATCACCGTGCAGCCGCTCGGCCAGGTGGAGGGTCTGATCCATGCTGATGGTGTGTTCGGGGACGCCCACCGCGGGGCAGCACAGGACAGCCATGAGGCTCCTTCGTGGTTCGGATTCGGCGGGCCGGGCGGCTTCGGCGTATTCCTGCGGCGCGTGCGCCGACTCGTCCGCCCGCCTCTGCGACGGCGGCGCCTGCTCGTGGTGCCGGATGCCGTCCGTCGTTCGTACGGGTACAGACGGTCGCGTAACCTCCACGATCAGCGGAAAACTCGCCCGGAGGACGCGGGGTGTGAACACGTTGAGCGTGACGCCGCGGAGGGCCGTCCCCTCGCGCCTTGATCGGCGGTGAACCAGCCGGTCGTCCCCTGGCGCCCGGGCTCGGGGCGTGGTCCGACGCGCCGCGCGGTCACTGCCCGGGCCCGGAGGCCGTGCGTCCTCCGGGTACAAGGACACGGACCGCCCGGGCGGGCAGGAGGGCACAGGCCTTCAACACGTTCACGTCTCCCGTGCCCGTGCAGCTTCTCCTGCCGCTCCGTACGGCGCTGTACTGATAGTCACCGCGCGGGTGCGAACACATGAGAGCGCTGCAGGGCCGAGCTCCACGAGGCAGCCGCCCGGAAAAATCATTCCTCGCCGGCGCACCCTGCTGACCGCCGTCACGGGACTGCCCGCGTTCCGGCACTTCCGCCGCGGGCCCCGGATCGCCGTGCCGGCCCCTCGGGCGAGGCCGCCGTCCACCCCGCGATCCACCACCGAAGTCATCCGCTCCGACCGTCACAAGGGATCTGTACATGGACACCGACACATCCGGCTATGCCGACAGTTGGGAGACCTACTGGGCCGAAGCGGCGGCCGACGGGAAACCGTCGCTGTGGGACTGTGCTCCCGAGTTCGCCTGCGCCCGTGACCTCCCTCTGTTCGAGCCCTACCTGGACCCCGAGCAGACGCTCCTCGACATCGGTTGCGGCAACGGGACCCAGACCCGCTTCCTCGCCCGGCATCACAAGAGGGTGATCGGGACCGATGTTTCCGTCTCCGCCGTCAGGGCGGCGCGCGTCCGCGATCCCGACCACGCCTACCTGGTGCTCGACCTGCTCGACGCCTCGGTGCGTGCACGCCATGCACGCAACGCTCGGCGACGCGAGTATGTACATGCGCGCCGTCCTTCACCAGATACGTCCGGAGCACCGTCCCGCCTTCGCTGCCTCCCTGCGTACCCTGATGGGCGACAACGGAGTCCTGGCCTTCGTCGAGCTGTCCCCAGGTGCTGAGGAGTACCTGCAAGAGCTCATGGTGAAGCACGGTCCTCCCCCCGCCCTCACCCGCGTCCTCGACACCGGGGTCCGCCCCGGCAGCGTCGGTCGGGAAGAAGCACTTGCCCTCCTCGGCACGGACGAGTTCGTGGTTCTCGCCGAGTCGGACACCACCGTCCACACCACGTACGCACTGCCCACCGGTCAACACGCCGAGGTGCCTGCCTACTTCATGGCACTGCGTCGCAGGTGACGTCCACCCGCGGTTCCCCGGCCCCCTTGCGCCCAGGCTGGGGGGGGTGCGCTTCGTCGGCTGAAGGCCGTTCGAGCAGGGCGGGTTGCCGCCCGTTCGGGCCGGGCCGATTCGCGACCAGCGGTCATGTCGCACTCGCATGCACACGCAGGCGGGGCCGGAGGGACGTGTGGTCCCTCCGGCCCCGCCGTGCTGCCTGGGCCCCGCCGGCCTCCGCGTGGGACCGGTGTCCCCGGGGCTCAGGCGGTCAGTGGGTCCGCCGGTCAGTAGGCGGAGTCGACGTTGTCCATCGAGCCGTACTTGTCGGCCGCGTAGTTGCAGGCGGCGACGATGTTGGCGATCGGGTCGGTGATGGAGTCCTTGGTGCCCTTGACGTGGTAGGCGTCGAAGGTGGGCTGGATCGTCTGGAGCAGGCCCTTCGAGGGGATGCCGTTCTGGGCGTTGACGTCCCAGTTGTTCTGCGCCTTCGGGTTGCCGGACGACTCGCGCATGATGTTGCGGTGCAGGCCCTCGTAGGTGCCCGGGATGTTCTTGGCGTCCATGACGTCCAGCGCGGTGCGGATCCAGCCGTCGAGGTCGTTGCCGTGCTTCTTCTTGCCGGCCTTGACGAGGGCCTCGATCTTGTCGGTCTGGGCCTGGGTCTGCGCGGTGGAGGCCTTGGCCGGTGCGGCGGCGTGCGCCGGGCTCGGGGCGAGGGTGAGGGCGACGGCGGCGGCTCCCGCGGCGCCGAGGGAGGCCACGGCGGACTTGCGGATGCTGGGGCGGCGCATGATGGCGTGCATGGGGGTGTACCTCTCCATTCGGGGACGTGATGGGGAGGCCGACGGGGGGTCGGCGACGCGGTGTCCGCGTTGGACGCGGCTTCGCGTCATCAGGGCCGGTGTCTGGATCACGGACGGGCTCTTGCCGTCCGGTCCCGGCGCTCGGCTCCCCGGTACGTCGAACACCTTGCGCAACGCCCCGGCGCCGCGACAAGTGTGTGACCTACTACGCCGCTTCGCAGACGGGCGGCGCGACGGCCCGGACGGTTGGGGGCCGGCGCGGGCGAGCGGCCGTCGGGCGTCTACTAACCCCGGCCCTGTGTGACGTGAGCCCTGTGCGCGCCCTCACAGAACCGGTCACCCAGCGGTAGCTTGCCATCACCCTGCGGAGACGGGTGTGTCACTCAAAGGTACGGTTCGGCCACCGTTCGGGGTGCCGGCCGGGAGGGCCGGCCGACGTCCCGGCACCTGTCCGGCATCCTGGCGGCTTACGCCGGCCGGCCGGCGCCCGCCGGGTGCACAGCGTTTCGCCGACCGCGTCATGGCATCCCGGTGGAGCCCCTCAGCCCTTGGGCGGCAGCGCGTTGTCCAGGAGGATTGCCGCGGCCGCCCGCGCATGCCGCCCGTAGTCCGCATCGTCCAGCACCATGGCCCGGCTGGCGGCGCCGTCCGCCAGGGTCACGAGTTGCTCGGCGAGGACGGCGGGCTCGCGGCAGCCCAGTTCCGCGACCAGCCCGGCCACCAGGTGCACCATCAGCAGCTTGCGTTCGCGCGCGTAGGAGTGGACCGCGTTCTGCGGGTCGGGGTACTCCACGGCGGCGTCGATGAACGGGCATCCGCGCACGGGATCCGTGCCCGCCGGGAGCGGGTCGAACAGCGCGAGGACGCGCTCTCTGGCGGGGACGTCCTCGCGCACCAGCGTCGCCTCCAGGGTGCGCCCCGTCGAGGCGAGGTCCTGCAGGTGGGCGAGGACCAGATCGTCCTTGGTGCGGAAGTGCGCGTAGAGGGTGCGCTTGGACACCGGCGCCCGCTCCGCGATCTGCTCCATGCCGGTCGCATTGATCCCCTGGACCGCGAACAGTCCTGCTGCGGCGGCCAGGATGCGCTCCCGTCCTCCGCGTCCCTGCCGTCGAGGCGTCGTCGTCACCGAGGTCATGACGCAAGTATACGGCGCCGTTTACTTCAACGGGGGCGCTTGGGTACAGTCCCCTCAGGTAAACGAATGCGTTTACTCGAAGCCGCCCCTGAGGAGAGTTCGATGAGTGAGCCGACCGCTACCCCGACCCGGGCGACCCAGACGCCCACCGGCGGGATACGGACCGGCGGGACGCCGATGCCGCGGTACGCCGAGCAGCTGATCCGCGGACGCCACGCGACCCGGGCCTTCCGCCCCGACCCCGTGCCCGAAGACACTCTGCGCGCGGTCTTCGCCCTGGCCGGCGCCGCGCCGTCCAACTCCAACGCGCAACCGTGGCGGGTCGAGGTCGTCGGCGGCGCACAGCGGGACCGCCTGGCCGACGCCCTTCGCACGGCCCACGCCGAGCAACGCGTCACGCCCGACTACCCGTACTCCGAGGGCATGTACGCACCGGTCCACCAGGAGCGACGGGCCGCCTTCGGCGCCGACCTGTACGGGGCGCTGAACATCGGCCCCGAGGACCACACGGCCCGTGCGGCCTACGACGCCGAGAGCCTGGGCTTCTACGGGGCACCCCATGCCGCATTCCTGTTCGTCACCGGCGACGGGGGTCCGCGACTGGCCGCCGACGTCGGCGCCTACCTGCAGACCTTGCTGCTGGCCCTGACCGCCCACGGCGTGTCCAGTTGCCCGCAAGGCCTGCTGAGCTTCTACGCCGACACCGTCCGCGACGAACTGGGAGTGGAAGAGGGGAAGCTGCTCGTGGGGATCTCCTTCGGCTACGCCGACGAGAACGCGCCGGTGAACCGGGTCTCAACCGGCCGGGCGGCGCTGTCGGCGACCACCACCTTCCACGCCTAGAGACCCTTCCGCAGGGTCCTGACCACGACGTCTCGTCGAGGAACGCGACCCCGTGTCCCGCAGGCCGCGTCGGTCGCGTTCAGCAGCCGGATCTCCGCCGCCCTCACTCGGTCCGCAGCACGTCGACCCCGTTCTCCGCGAGCTGCTCGATCACCGGGTCGTGCGGGGCCCGGTCCGTGATGAGGCCGGTGATGTCCTCCCAGGGCAGGACACGGAACCGGGAAGCGGTGCCGATCTTCTCGGAGGAGGCCAGCACGTAGGTGTCCGCCGCTCGCGCGGCGAGAGCGCGCTTCATCGCCGCGTCCTCCGCGTCGCCGGTGGTGAGCCCCGCCTCGGGGTGCACGCCGGTGACGCCGAGGAGGAAGAGGTCGGCGGAGACGTTCTGCGCGGCCTCGACCGCAGCCGCGCCGCAGGCGACCGCCGAGTGCTTGAAGAGGCGGCCCCCCAGCATGAAGACCTCGGCCTGCGGGTGGTCGAGCAGCGCGACGGCGATCGGCGGACTGTGGGTGATCACGGTGCAGGCCAGATCCCGCGGGAGCGCGTGGGCGACGGCCAGGGCGGTGGTGCCGCCGTCGAGGATCACCGTGCCGCCGGGCCGTACGAGCCCGGCGGCCACCGCCGCGACCTTCCGTTTGCCGTCCGGGGCCACGCTCTGCCGGGCGCCGTAGTCCACCACGGCCGGTGAGACGGGCAGCGCCCCGCCGTAGACCCGCTGGCACAGCCCCTCACTCGCCAGGTCGCGCAGGTCACGCCTCACGGAGTCCTCGGAGATCCGCAGCTCGGCGGCAACCTCCTTGGCGACGATCTTGCCCCGCCGGGCCAGCAGATCCAGCAGGTGATCGCGTCGTTCGGCAGCCAGCATCCTTGTTCTCTCCCGTTCTTGCACGTTTCTGCATGTATCGTAGCGCCCATGACCGACAAGCCCATGCTGATCCTCATCGCCGGTCCCTATCGGTCCGGCACCGACGGCGACCCACAGGCCATGGCCGCCAATCTCGCGCGCCTCGAATCGGCGGCGTGGCCCGTCTTCGCCGCCGGGCACCTCCCCGTCATCGGGGAGTGGATCGCCCTGCCCGTGCTGCGCTCGGCCGGCGCGGGCCCCACCGACCGCCTCGCCGACGAGGTGCTGTACCCGACGGCCGAGCGCCTGCTGGCCCGCTGCGACGCCGTGCTGCGGCTGCCCGGCGAGTCCGCCGGTGCCGACCAGGACGTCGCTCTCGCGCGCCGCCGCGGCCTGCCCGTCTACTACGACGTCGCGGAGATCCCGGCCCTCGACCGGCAGGGCGCGGCGTGACGCCCCGCCCCGGTGTGGACGTCCCGGACCACCGCGGGCGGACAGGGCTCGACCGGACCGGGCGCGCTCTCGACCGCAATCCGGCCGTCAGGGTCCGCGACGTCGAGCTGACGTCCCAGGGCTGGCACGTACTGCGCCGCACCACCTTCGACTACCGCCGCCGCGACGGCCGCTGGGAGACGCAGGTGCGCGAGACGTACGACCGCGGCAACGGCGCCGTCGTCCTGCCCTATGACACCGGACGCCGCTGTGTCCTGCTCACGCGCCAGTTCCGGTACCCGGCCTACGTCAACGACCACCCCGACGGCATGCTCGTCGAGGCCGCGGCCGGTCTGCTCGACGCGGACGATCCGCACACCGCGATCCGCCGCGAGGCGGCCGAGGAACTCGGCGTCACCCTCGGCCCGCTCACCCACGTCCTCGACGCCTACATGAGCCCCGGCTCCGTCACCGAACGCCTCCACTTCTTCGCCGCCCCCTACTCTCCCGCCGACCGCGTCGGAGCCGGCGGCGGAGTGGAAGAGGAAGGCGAGGACATCGAGGTCCTCGAAGTGCCCTTCACCGAAGCCCTCGCCATGACCCGCGACGGACGCATCACCGACGGCAAGACCGTCCTGCTCCTGCAATGGGCGGCCCTGGACGGCCCCTTCTCCCCGCACCCGGCAGGCCCGGTCGCCACCACCTCACCTCACCGATGACGTCCGGCCGGCGCGGTACGCGACGGCGCGCGCCACGTGCCGGAGTTCCGGGTGGGTCCGGCCGCGTCGGCATCACGGTGGGTGATACTCCGCATGGCGGCCGGCAGGGGCTGGGGGATGCTGTGGCGGAAGCAGTGGGCGAGGGTGGCGGCCGCGATGTCGAACCGGTCGCGTTCGTGGCCCGGAGGGCGGGCCCGCATCTGCCGAACGGGACAGCCGACCGCCGCGGGGCCGTCGCCGCGGCTCGCCTTTCGAAAGACCACCCGTACGCGCGGCCGAACGAAGCGGTTTCCACCGTTCGCGCGCTGTTCGGTGCTTTTCGTACCGGGTCACGATCCGTACCGGTGTGAATTCGAGATTGGGTAAGTATCGCAGAAATCGTTCACTCGACTGCCGCGCATCCGACGGAGTAGGCAGACGTTACTTCGGATATGACCGAGGAACACGGGGAATTGACAGCGCTCGGCCCGTACGCCTACAGGCCCGGCAGAGATCACTTTCCGTCACCGGGTGACGGAACCCTGACCAGAGGCGGTCAGCCCGTCCCGCTCCGGGTCACCGAACCCGTGCTGCAACGCTTCCTCGACGTCATGACCGAGCTGGAGATCGGCCTCGCCGAGCGATGGGGCCGTACGCAGGGTTCGCTGACGTGCTCCCGGCCGGAGTGATCGGCGCCCCGTGTACGAAGAACACCCGCACCCCGACATGCCGTACGGCGAGGGAGCCTTCCGCGTCACCGGCACCGGCACCGGCAGGCACCGGGCGCCCGAGGCGGCCTACCAGGAGGTCCTGGTCCCGCCCGAACCCGGCTGGGACCCGGCCGAGGAACTCGCGTTCCTGCTCCAGGACGCGATGGAGCAGCAGACCGTCGCCCCCTCCCCCGCCGCCACGGACACTTCGGCGCTCGCGCCCGCCCCGGGCACACCGCTGAGCAATCTCCAGGAGATCACGGCGGAGTTGCCCCCGTTGAGGGAGTCCCCGACGAGCCATCGCAGGGTCCGCAGAGGGAGAAGGGTGAGCAGGCTGCGCGCCGCGAGCCTGTTCGTCGCCGCGCTGGCCGCGGTCATCGCGGCCTCCGTGAGCCTGTTCGGCGGCATGGTGGCCTACGAGCCGCTGCGGCTGGCCGCCGTGACCCGCACGCGTGGCAGCGTCGTGTCGTGGTGGCCGCTGCTGGTCTACGGGCCCTGGCTGGTGGCCTCGCTCGCGGTGCTGCGGTCGGCGCTGCACCAGCGCCGCGCGGTGCACTCCTGGGCCGTCGTGCTGCTGTTCTCGGCCATCGCGATGCTGCTGTGCATCGCCGAGGCGCCCAGGACCGTCAGCGACGCCGCCGCGGCCGCCCTGCCCGGTCTGGCCTCGCTGGTCTGCTTCCAGCAGGTCGTCCGCCAGATCACGCTCACCCGGCCGCCCCGGCGCGCGGTGCCGCGCCACCGGCAGCGCGCCGCGGTCGCACCGGGTGACGAGGCGTCGGGCAGGGCCGCCTCCGACCCGGTGGCCCTCCCGCAGCAGCGGCAGCACATGGTGCGTTCACCGCGACCCGGCACGGGCCCCGGGAAAAGAGCCTGAACCCCGGCGGAACAAGCTGATAGGAACCGGTCCCCCTTTCCTCCCCGGGGCGTAGGGGAAAGGGGAGATGCGGAACGCGGACCGGGCCGCGTCCGGGGAGGTCCGGAGGGCGAGCGCCGGGGGCGAGGGGTCAGGCCGCCGTCAGTGTGACGTCCTGCGCCTGCCGGGCGTGGAAGCTCGGGAGCGGCACGATGCCCATGGGGCGCAGTTCCATCAGGGTGGCCTCCACGTGGGCCGCCCCGGGCTTGAGGACGACCGTGTCGGGCGTGCCGGTGTTGACCCAGCGGTGCTCCAGGCCGTCGCAGACCGCGCGGGTGCCGCCGACGCCGTACCGGACGGACGGGTCGGTCTGGCTCACCGTGGAGCTGACGTAGACCGGTCCGGTGCCGCCGGTGCAGCGGTAGGTGCCGGAGAGGGTGACGCGGCCGTCGGCGGCGAGACGGCCGGCCGGGTCCACGGTCACCGACTCCGCGACGAGGCGGGCGTCATGGGGTGCGGCCGTGGCGGCGGGCCCGGCGAGCAGGAGCAGGACGGCGCCGGCGGCCGTGGCGAGGGCGGCGGACCGTACGGACATGGGAACCTCCCGGAAGTGCGGAACGAGGGGTTCCACTGGTACCGGGCGCAGGGGCCGGCGACCGTGACCGTCACCCCTTCGGTGGCGAGTCCGCGTCGGCCGTAGTGGAACCGTCGCCGGTGTGTCCGGGTGTTGTCACGCTTGCCGCGCGGGACTTGGCGACGCGCCCACGGCGGGCGCACGGTCGGTACACGCGACGGTCCCGACGACGGGACGGTCTCCCGACGTGGAGGTGCGCCATGTGTACCCACCGGACTTCCTGCCCCGCGGCCGGCTCCCCCGAGGCGCGGGCCGTCACCGCGCACGTCGTCGCCGCCCACCCGGAGCAGGGGTGGAATTTGCTGTGCGACGGCACGATCGTCTTCGACGACACCGGAGAGCTGCGGCCCGACGGTCTGGTCGTCGTCCCGCACCGGGTGCCCGGCGGACACCTGGCGACGGCCGCCTGACCGCCCGCGGGCCGCGACGGTGGTCAGTGCTTCTCGGCGATGAACTCCCGCAGCAGGGAGGCGAGCAGCTCCGGCTGGTCCTCGGGGATCAGCGTCCGGGTGTTCTCGACCTCCACCAGCCGTCCCTGCGGGAGGAGTTCGGCCAGGCGCCGGCCGTGGGCACGGGGCATCATCAGGTCCTCGGTCGCCCAGACGACGAGTGCGGGCCGGTCGAATCTCCGCAGCCCCTGGGCGGCCTCCAGCAGTTCGTCACGGCGGACGTGGGTGCCGTAGTGGCGGAAGTCGCGCCGGATCGCCGGGTCGGTGCGCAGCGGTCGCAGCCAGCCGTCGACGACCGCGTCCGGCACGGGCCGCTTGGTGAGGGCGCCGATGCCGACCGGGAGGCGGCGCAGCGGCTTGAGGCCGAGGGTGCGCACCAGCAGGGACACGCCGCCGGGGGCCCGGCAGGCGATGCCGATCAGCTTCCCGGGCAGGCCCGGCGGGTAGTTGTCGAACGCCTCGCACGCGACGAGCGCCAGCCGTGCGAGCCGCTCCGGGTGCCGGGCGGCCACCGTCTGGGCGCGCCCGCAGTCGTTCTCGACGAGGGTGACGTCCGTCAGGTCCAGGCGGTCGAGGAACTCGGCGATCAGTTCGTTGACCAGGTCGGGCGTGGGTGGCCGGCGCATCGGGCGGCGGTGGGCGCCGTAGGGCAGGGTGGGCGCCACGACCCGGTGGTCGGTGCGCAGGTCGGCGACGACGTTGCGCCAGACGGTGGCGTCGTGGACGAGGCCGTGGAGGAGGACGACGACCGGGCCCTCGCCGCCGGTGTCCTCGTACTCGATGGTTCCCGCGCTCAGTTCGATGTCCGGCATGCCGGAATGGTAGGGCCAGGGGGGCGTCTACGGCAGTACGGCGAACCCGTCGAGTTCCACCAGCGCCCGCTCGTCCCACAGCCGTACGACCTCCACGACCGCCATCGCCGGGTAGTCGCGGCCGGCCAGCTCCCGCCAGGTGCGGCCGAGTTCGGCGGCGTGGACGCGGTAGGCGGCGACGTCCGTGGCGTAGACGGTGACGCGGGCGAGGTCGGCGGGGGTGCCGCCGGCGGCGCGCAGGGCGGTGAGCAGGTTAGTGAGGGCCCGCTCGAACTGGGCGGGGAGGGTGTCGCCGGTGACCTTGCCGTCGGTGTCGAGGGCCGTCTGGCCGGCGAGGAAGACGACGCGGGTACCGGTGGCGACGACGGCGTGGGAGAAGCCGGTGGGCGGGGACAGTTCGGGTGGGTTGACCCGTTCGGCGGTCATGCTCCGGCCTCCTCGGTCGCGGCGTGCCGCGTGCGGTGGGTGCGGTACAGCTCCTTCGCGACGATGCCGCGCTGCACCTCGCTCGCGCCCTCGTAGACGCGCGGCGCGCGCACCTCTCGGTAGAGGTGTTCGAGGAGGTGGCCGCGGCGCAGGGCACGGGCGCCGTGCAGCTGGACGGCCTTGTCGACGACGTACTGGGCGGTCTCGGTGGCGAGGAGTTTGGCCATCGCGGCGCGCTTCGGGACGTCCGGCGCGCCCGCGTCGTACGCCGTCGCCGCCGCGTAGACCAGCAGGCGGGCCGCCTCGGTGCGCAGGGCCATCTCGGCGACCTGGTGGGAGACGGCCTGGAGGTCGCACAGCTTGCCGCCGAAGGCGTCGCGGGCGGCGGTGTGGGCGAGGGTCGCGTCCAGGGCGGCCTGCGCCATGCCGACGGCGAAGGCGCCGACGCTGGGACGGAACAGGTTGAGGGTGTCCATGGCCACCCGGAAGCCGCGGTCCGGCACGCCCAGGACGTCGTCGGCGGTGACGGGCACGGCGTCGAAGGCGAGGGCGCCGATGGGGTGCGGGGAGAGCATGTCGAGCGGGGTGCCGGTGAGGCCGGGGCGGTCGGCGGGCACGAGGAAGGCGGTGACGCCCCGGGCCCCGGCGCCGGGGGTGGTGCGGGCGAACACGGTGTAGAAGTCGGCCTCGGGGGCGTTGGAGATCCAGCACTTCTCGCCGGTGAGCCGCCAGGCGGAGCTGCCGTCGGCGTCGGCGGTCAGGGGGGCGGGGGGCGGGGCGGTCCCCTGCCCGGTGGTCGTACCCCTCCCTGCGTCCGGCGACGGCGAGGCCGTCCCCGCGCCGCGTCCCGTGCCGTCCAATCCGCCCTCGGGCTCCGCCCGGAGCGACAGCGCGGCCGCGTCCGAGCCCGCGTCCGGCTCGCTGAGGGCGAAGGCGGCCACCACCGTGCCGTCGCTCACCCCCGGGAGCCAGCGCGCGCGTTGTGACTCGGTGCCGTGCGCGTGCACGGGGTGGGCGCCCAGGCCCTGGAGGGCGAGGGCGGTCTCCGCCTCCGTGCAGGCGCGGGCGAGGGACTCGCGCATCAGGCACAGGTCGAGCGCGCCCGAGGTGAACAGCCGGGACAGCAGGCCGAGGGCGCCGAGTTCGGCGACCAGGGCGCGGTTGACGCGGCCCGGCTCGCCCTTCTCCGCGAGTGGACGCAGCCGTTCGGCGGCGAGGGCGCGCAGCTCGTCGCACCAGGCGAGTTGTTCCGGTTCGAGCGAGAATGCGGTCATCGCCGGTCCCTTCCCCTGCTCCTCCACCCCGCGGACGGGCCGCCGGTCCGGATCCGAGGTTATCGCGCCCCGTTGACTGTCGTCACCAACACGATACGCTCGTTGCGCGAGCCCACCACGACAAAGGGGGCGAACCGCCATGGCCGATCCGCGCCGCGCGGACCCGCACCGCTCCGCCCACGTCGACACCTTCGCGCGCGACCACCTGCCGCCCCCCGAGCAGTGGCCGGAACTCGTCTTCGACCTGCCCGAGCTGCACTACCCGGCACGGCTGAACTGCGCGGCCGAACTGCTCACCGGCCCGCCCGGCGACCGCCCCGTCTTCCGCACCGCGTCCGGGGACACCTGGACCTACGGCGGGCTGCGGGAGCGCGTCGACCGGATCGCGCACGTGCTGACCGGCGACCTCGGCGTCGTCCCGGGCAACCGGGTGCTGCTGCGCGGCCCGACCACCCCGTGGCTGGCGGCGTGCTGGCTCGCGGTGCTGAAGGCGGGCGCGGTGGCGGTCACCGTGCTGGACCGGCAGCGCCCGCACGAACTGCGCGCGGTCTGCGAGATCGCCCGGGTGCGGCACGCCCTGTGCGACGTCCGCGCCGTCGACGATCTCGCCAAGGCGGAGATCGCGGGCCTCGGGATCACGACGTACGGCGGGGACGCGCCCGACGACCTGCACGCCCGTACGGCGTCCGGTGCGGTGCCCCGCACACCGTACGAGGCCGTCGACACGGCGGCGGACGACGTGGCACTGATCGCCTTCACCTCGGGCACCACCGGACGGCCCAAGGGCTGTGTGCACTTCCACCGGGATGTGCCGGCGATCGCGGACACCTTCTCCCGGCACGTGCTCAAGCCCCGCCCTGACGACGTCTTCGCGGGCAGTCCGCCGCTCGGGTTCACCTTCGGGCTCGGCGGTCTGGTGATCTTCCCGATGCGGGCCGGTGCGAGCGCCCTGCTGCTCGAACAGGCTGGTCCCAGGCAGTTGTTGCCCGCGATCGCCGAGCACGGGGTGTCGGTGCTGTTCACCGCGCCGACGGCGTACCGCGCGATGCTCGACGAGCTGGACGCGTACGACGTGAGCAGCCTCAGGCGGTGCGTCTCGGCGGGCGAGAACCTGCCCGCGGCCACCTGGCGGGACTGGCACGGGCGCACCGGCCTGCGCATCATCAACGGCATCGGCGCCACCGAGCTGCTGCACATCTTCGTGTCCGCGGCGGACGACGACATCAGGCCCGGCACGACGGGCGTGCCGGTGCCGGGGTGGCAGGCACGCGTGCAGGACGGGAACGGCGTGCCCGTGCCGGACGGGGAACCCGGGCTGCTGGCGGTGCGCGGGCCGGTCGGCTGCCGGTACCTCGCCGATCCGCGCCAGCGGGAGTACGTGCGCGACGGCTGGAACGTCACCGGTGACACCTACGTGCGCGAGCCCGACGGATACTTCCGGTACGTGGCACGCGCCGACGACATGATCATCTCCGCCGGGTACAACATCGCCGGACCCGAGGTCGAGGACGCGCTGCTGCGGCATCCGGACGTGGTGGAGGCGGCGGTGGTGGGCCGGCCCGACCGGCGCCGGGGCCAGGTCGTGGTGGCGCACGTGGTGCTGAGGGAGGGCGCCGGGCGGGACGCGGACGCGCTGCGCGAGTTCCTCCGCTCGGAACTGGTGCCGTACAAGTGCCCGCGGGAGGTCGTCTTCCGGGACGCGCTGCCGCGCACGGCGACCGGCAAGCTCCAGCGCTACCGGCTCCTGGACCCGCCCGCCCCCGGCCCGGACTCCGATGCCGCATAAGATGATCAACGTGTCCGACCAGCCCGTACCGCACGCCCCGCGCTCCCTCATCGTCACGTTCTACGGCGCGTACGGCCGTTTCGCGCCGGGTCCGGTGCCCGTCGCCGAGCTGATCCGGCTGCTCGCCGCGGTCGGCGTGGACGCGCCCTCCGTGCGCTCGTCGGTCTCCCGGCTGAAGCGGCGCGGGCTGCTGCTGCCCGCGCGTACGGCCCAGGGCGCGGCCGGTTACGGACTCTCCGACGAGGCACGGCAGTTGCTGGACGACGGGGACCGGCGGGTCTACGCCACCGCGCCCCACCGGGACGAGGGCTGGGTGCTCGCCGTGTTCTCCGTGCCGGAGTCGGAGCGGCAGAAGCGGCACGTCCTGCGCTCCCGCCTGGCCGGCCTCGGTTTCGGCACCGCGGCGCCCGGCGTGTGGATCGCCCCCGCCCGCCTGTACGAGGAGACCCGGCACGCCCTGGGCCGCCTCGGTCTGGACTCCTACGTGGACTTCTTCCGCGGCGAGCACCTGGGCTTCACCCCGACCGCCGAGGCGGCGGCGCGCTGGTGGGACCTGGCGGCGATCGCCAAGGAGCACGAGGCGTTCCTGGACCGGCACGCGCGCGTCCTGCACGGCTGGGAGCGCCGGGCCGACACCCCGCCCGAGGAGGCCTACCGCGACTACCTCCTCGCGCTGGACTCCTGGCGGCACCTGCCCTACGCGGACCCGGGGCTGCCCGTCGGGCTGCTGCCCGAGGACTGGCCGGGCACCCGCTCGGCGGCCGTCTTCCGGGCGCTGCACGAGCGGCTGCGCGACGCGGGTGCGCACTACGCGGGCGTGGAGCCGACCCCACCGACCGGGACGTGAGCCCGGTCGCGTCCCCCGGGGATCAGTGAACCCTCAGCCTCCTCAGACCCTCTTCTCAGGTTTCCCCCCTACCGTGCGGACGCATGAGACTCGCGCGCAACGTGAACCGGGTCCTCACCGCCACCACCGGCCTCCAGGTACGGAGGGCGCCCCAGGCGGCGAAGGGAAACCCGAAGGGAAAGCAGGGGAAGGGGCCGGCCGCCGCGCGGCCCGCGGCCCGGCAGGCGGCCGCGTACCGATGTCCGCCGGCCGGGGAACTGCCCACCGACCGGCTGCTGCGACGGCCCGTCTTCATCATCTCGTCCATCCGGTCCGGCTCCACCCTGCTGCGCATGATGATGGGCGCCCACCCGCGGCTGCACGCCCCGCACGAGCTGCACCTGGGCCGGCTGGAGGTCGCGTGCACCACCTGGCACTCCGAGCGGGCGATGAGTGAACTCGGCCTGCGGCGCGGAGACCTGGAGCACCTGCTGTGGGACCGTGTCCTGCACCGGGAACTCATCGGATGCGGCAAGGACTTCGTGGTCGAGAAGACACCGGCCAACGCCTACATGTACCAGCGGCTCAAGGACTGCTGGCCCGACGCGCGCTTCGTCTTCCTGCTGCGCCACCCGGTGTCGATCGCCCGCTCCTGGCACGAGAGCGACCCCGTCCGACGGCCGCACGACACGGCCGTCACGGAGGTGCTGCGCTACATGACGGCCGTCGAGGAGGCCCGGGCGGCGGACGCCGGCGGCTTCACCGTGCGCTACGAGGACATCACCGACGACCCCGAGCGCGAGATGCGGCGCCTGTGCGCACACCTCGACGTCGACTACGCGCCGGCGATGCTGCACTACGGCCGCAGGAGCGGCGCCGAACTGGTCCGGGGCCTGGGCGACTGGCGCGAGAACATCCGCACCGGCACCGTGCAGCCGGGGCGCGCGCTGCCCGGCGCGGACGAGATCCCGGAGCGGCTGCGCCCGATGTGCGCGGCCTGGGGCTACACGTCCTGACGCGGGCCGCGCAGCGTGAGCCTCGGCCGCGGGGCGTCGGTGCGCCCGGTGCGCGGTGGGCGGCTGCCCGCCCGGTACGGGGCCGGCCAGGGGGCGCCGGGACCGTCGTAGCCCTGCTCGGCGGCGGCGTGCAGCGTCCAGTGCGGGTCGTAGAGGTGGGGGCGGGCGAGGGCGCACAGGTCGGTGCGGCCGGCCAGGACCAGCGAGTTGACGTCGTCCCAGGAGGAGATGGCACCGACGGCGATCACCGGGACGCCCGCCTCGTGGCGGATGCGGTCCGCGTACGGCGTCTGGTACGACCGCCCGAACTCGGGCCGTTCACCGGCGACCACCTGGCCGGTGGAGACGTCGATGGCGTCGGCGCCGTGTGCGGCGAAGGCCCGGGCGATCGCGACCGCCTCCTCGGCGCTGGTGCCGCCCTCGGCCCAGTCGGTGGCGGAGACCCGCACGGTCATGGGCCGCTCGCCGGGCCACACCTCGCGTACGGCGTCGAAGACCTCCAGCGGGAAGCGCAGCCGCTTCTCCAGTGAGCCGCCGTAGGCGTCGGTGCGGTGGTTGGTGAGCGGGGAGAGGAAGCCGGAGAGCAGGTAGCCGTGGGCGCAGTGCAGTTCGAGCAGGTCGAAACCGGCCCCGGCGGCCCGCGCGGCGGCGGACCTGAACTGCTCGCGCACGTCCGTCAGTCCCGCCCGGGACAGTTCGCGCGGGGTCTGGCCGCCGGGCCGGTACGGCAGGGGGGAGGGCGCCACGAGGGGCCAGTTGCCGTCGGGCAGCGGTTCGTCCATGCCCTCCCACATCAGCCGGGTCGAGCCCTTGCGGCCGCTGTGACCGAGCTGCACGCCGATCGCGGTGCCGGGCGCGCTGTCGTGCACGAAGTCCGTGATCCGCCGCCACGCCCGGCCCTGCCGGCCGGTGTAGAGGCCGGCGCAGCCGGGGGTGATGCGGCCCTCGGCGCTGACGCACACCATCTCGGTCATCACCAGTGCCGCGCCGCCGAGCGCCCTGGCCCCCAGGTGGACCAGGTGGAAGTCGCCGGGGACGCCGTCGGTGGCCGAGTACATGTCCATCGGGGAGACGACGACGCGGTTGCGCAGGGTCAGGCCGCGCAGCCGGAACGGGGTGAACATCGGGGGTGTGTCCGGCGGGCAGCCGAACTCGCGCTCCACCTCGCCGGTGAAGCCGGCGTCGCGCAGCCGCAGGTTCTCGTGGGTGACCCGGCGGCTGCGGGTGAGGAGGTTGAACGCGAACTGGCGGGGCGGCTGGCCGAGGTACCGCTCCAGGTCCTCGAACCACTCCAGGCTGGCCTTGGCCGCCCGCTGGGTGGAGGCGACGACGGGGCGCCGCTCCTCCTCGTACGCGGTGAGCGCCTCCTGGAGGGTGGGCCGCTCCTCCAGGCAGGCGACGAGCGCGAGGGCGTCCTCGACGGCCAGCTTGGTGCCGGAGCCGATGGAGAAGTGGGCGGTGTGGGCGGCGTCGCCGAGCAGGACGACGTTGCCGTGCGACCAGCGTTCGGTGACGAGCGTGCGGAAGGTGGTCCACGCCGACTTGTTGGACCGGAGCGGCCGGCCGCCGAGCGCCTCGGCGAAGATCTTGGCGCAGCGGACGGTGGACTCGGTCTCGTCCAGTGCGTCGAAGCCGGCCGCCCGCCAGACCTCCTCGCGCATCTCGACGATGACGGTCGAGGCGTCCGGCGCATAGGGGTAGCCGTGCAGCTGCATCACGCCGTGCTCGGTCTCGGCGATCTCGAAGCGGAAGGCGTCGAAGGCGAAGTCGGCGGCGAGCCAGATGTAACGGCAGCGGTGCGGGGTGAGGTGCGGCCGGAAGGTGTCCCGGTACCGCTCGCGGGTGGCGCTGTGCACCCCGTCGGCGGCGACGACGAGGTCGTGGGTCCGCGCGAGGTGGTCCGGGGGCGGTGCGTCGGCGCGGAAGCGCAGGTCGACGCCGAGGTCGCGGCAGCGGTCGTGCAGGATCTCCAGGAGGCGGCGGCGGCCGAGGGCGGCGAAGCGGTGTCCTCCGGAGGTCTGGCGGGTGTTCCGGTGGACGACGTCGATGTCGTCCCAGCGGACGAAGTGTGCGGTGAGGGCCTCGTAGACGACGGGGTCGGCGTGTTCGATGCCGCCGAGGGTCTCGTCGGAGAGGACCACGCCGAAGCCGAAGGTGTCGTCGGGGGCGTTGCGCTCGTAGACGGTGACCTCGCGGTCGGGGCCGAGGCGTTTGAGGAGGGCGGCGGTGTAGAGGCCGCCGGGGCCGCCGCCGACGATGGCGATGCGGTGGGGGCGGCTGCGGTCGTCGTGCGGCTGCGGCGCCGTCGTGGCTGGTCGCGCTCCGCGGCGGAGCCGCTGGTCGGCACTGCCCCGCGCCCCTGAGGGCGTCGCAGTCCCCTCGGGCGAGGGCATCCCTCTACCTCCCCTGCCACTTCGGGGGGCGCTTCTCCGTGAACGCCGCGTGGAATTCCGCGTAGTCCTCGCCCGTCATCAGGAGGGCCTGGGTCGACGCGTCCAGCTCCACCGCTGCCGCCAGCGGCATGTCCAGTTCGGCGGTGAGGAGGGCCTTGGTCTGGGCGTGGGCCAGGGCCGGGCCGTCGGCCAGGCGGCGGGCCAGGGTGTGGGCGGCCTCGTCGGCGCGGCCCTCCTCGGTCAGCTCGCTGATCAGGCCGATGCGCTCGGCCTCGGGTGCGCGGACCGGGTCGCCGAGCATCAGCAGCCGGGTGGCGTGGCCGAGGCCGACGACGCGGGGCAGCAGGTAGGCGGCGCCCATGTCGCCGCCGGAGAGGCCGACGCGGGTGAAGAGGAAGGCGAAGCGGGCGGACGGGTCGGCGACGCGGAAGTCCGCGGCCAGGGCGAGGACCGCGCCGGCCCCCGCGGCGACCCCGTGCAGCGCGGCGATCACCGGGAACGGGCACTCCCGCACCGCCCGCACCACCTGGCCCGTCATCCGGTTGAAGTCCAGCAGGCGGCCGGTGTCCATGGACAGGGTCGCGCCGATGATCTCGTCCACGTCGCCGCCGGAGCAGAAGCCGCGTCCCTCGCCGGCCAGCACCAGCGCCCGGACGGACCGCCCGCGGGACAGCTCGGCGAGCAGGTCGCGCAGGTCGGCGTAGGCCTCGAAGGTGAGGGCGTTGAGCTTGTCGGGGCGGGCCAGGGTGACGGTGGCGACGCCGTCGGTGATCTCGACACGCAGGTGCCGCCAGTCGGAGGTGGGGGCGGCGGAGCCGGTGAAGGGACTCATGACATCCGAAGTTATCACCCTTCTGTGACTGTCGTCACGGGTGCGCGATACGCCGCGGGCGCGAGTGCCCGGTGGTGTCGCGGTGTCGAGGGCCGAAGGTCCCGGGGGGTGCCCGTCGAACGGCTCTGCCGGACGGCGCCGTACCATTCATAAGGTTGAAAGCAGGACAGGACACCCTGCTCCACGAAACGGACCCGCCGTGCACGATCACTCCCCCGCACCCGCCTCCTGGCGCATCGCACTGCCGCACTCCGCCGCGGCCGTGCCGGTGGCGCGTGCGCTGGTGCGCAACGCCCTGGCCGAGCTGCAGCACACGGCCGACGGCGACACCGCGGAGCTGCTCACGGCGGAACTGGTCGCCAACGCCGTCGAGCACACCCCGGTGGGCTCGACACCGATCGAGCTGGTGGTGGAGCTGATGCCGACCGGCTGCCAGGTCGAGGTGCACGACCCGGACCCCTCGCCGCCCGCCGACCTCACCCGGCCTGACGTGGAGCCGCCCGACCCGTGGCGCGAGGACGGGCGCGGTCTGCTGCTGATCCGCGCCCTCAGCTCGTCCTGCGGCCACCGGCCCACCGGGGCCGGCAAGGCGGTCTGGTTCAGGCTTCCCGCTGTACCCGCTCAGCGTCGTCCGCGCTGAGGGCGAGCCGGGAGTGCCGGCGCCCGTAGGCGCTGTAGGCCAGCAGGCCGACCGCGAGGAACACGGCGAACTGGAGCCAGGTGGCTCCGCCCGTCTCGTACATCAGGTACAGGCAGAAGGCGACCCCGAGCAGCGGCGTCACCGGGTACAGCGGGACGCGGAAGGTGCGGGCCAGCCCCGGCTCACGGCGGCGCAGGGTGATCACCGAGACGTTGACGGCGGCCATCGTGGCGAGGGTGCCGATGGTGCACAGGTTGACCACCGCGTCCAGCGGGGCGAAGGCCGCGGGGAGGGCGAAGACCACGCCGACGATCAGGGTGCCGGCGACCGGGGTCGCGGTGCGCGGCGAGACCTTCTCGAAGACCCCGGGGATCAGTCCGTCCCGGGACATCGACATCAGGATCCGGGTCTGGCCGTACATCACGGCGAGCACCACCGAGGCGATGGCGACGACCGCGCCGAAGGCGACCACGCCGCCGCCGATCGCGGAACCGGTGACCTCGTCGACCACGTAGGAGAGCGCGGCGGGCCGGTCGCCGACCTGGTCGCCGCCGACGGCGCCGATCGCGGCGACGGCGACCGCGCAGTAGAGCAGGGTGACCAGGCCGATGCAGACCAGGATCGCGACGGGGATGTCCCGGCGCGGGTTCTTGGCCTCCTCGCCGGCCGTGGTGATCGCGTCGAAGCCGATGTACGAGAAGAAGGCGGCGGTGGTGCCGGCGCCGATGCCGCCGAGACCGGCCGGGGAGAACGGGGTCAGGTTGCCGTCCTGGAAGGCGGAGAAGCCGATGGCGCAGAAGGCGAGGAGGACGGCGAGCTTGAGGACGGCCATCGCGGCCGTGGCGCGGGCGCTCTCCCGCACGCCGCGCACCAGCAGGACCGAGGCCAGGGCGATGACGATCACCGCGGGCAGGTTGACCGCGCCGCCGTCGCCGGGACCCGCGGACAGGGCGGACGGGAGCTGGACGCCGAGGACGCTGTCGAGCAGCTCGTTGACGTACTGGCTCCAGCCGACGGCGACCGCCGAGACCGACACGCCGTACTCCAGGAGCAGGCACCAGCCGACGAGGAAGGCGGTGCGCTCGCCGAGCCCCGCGTAGGCGAAGGAGTACGAGGAGCCGGAGACCGGGATCGCGCCGCCCAGCTCGGCGAAGGCGAACGCGGTGAACACGCAGGTGATGGCGGCCAGCACGAAGGAGACGACGACGGCGGGGCCGGCCTCGGCGACGGAGTCGGACAGGCCGACGAAGATGCCGGTGCCGACGATCGCGCCGACGCCGAAGCAGACGAGCTGGAACAGCCCCATCGTGCGCTTCAGGCCGTGGCCTTCACGATCGGCGCCGGATTCGGCGACCAGCAGGTGGGGGGACTTGACGCGGGAAGCGGGCATGGCGGGTGGTGCTCGTTTCTGGTGGTGCGGGGCGCGACGGTGGTCGCGGGCGGCGGCGCGGAAGGGGTGGCTCCGGAACCGTCGGTCAGCATAGGGCCTGGTGAGGGGGACGGCGCGTGGGGACGAGTCAGGCGAGGGTGGCGACGAGGACGGCCTTGATGGTGTGCAGCCGGTTCTCCGCCTCGTCGAAGACGACCGAGTGCTTCGACTCGAACACCTCGTCGGTGACCTCGAGGGAGTCGAGCCCGTGGGCCTCGAAGATCTCCTGGCCGACCTTGGTGCCCAGGTCGTGGAAGGCGGGCAGGCAGTGCAGGAACCTGACGTCCGGGTTCCCGGTGGCGCGCAGGACGTCCATGGTCACGGCGTAGGGCGCGAGGGCCTTGATGCGCTCCGCCCAGACCTCCTTGGGCTCGCCCATGGAGACCCAGACGTCGGTGACGACGAAGTCGGCGCCGCGCACGCCCGCGGCCACGTCCTCGGTGAGGGTGATGCGCGCCCCGCTGGTCTCGGCGAGCCGCTGTGCCCGGTCGACGACCTCCTGGGCGGGCCAGTAGGACTCAGGGGCGACGATGCGCACGTCCATGCCGAGCAGGGCGCCGGTGACCAGGTAGGAGTTGCCCATGTTGAAGCGGGCGTCGCCGAGGTAGGCGAAGGTGATCTCCCGCAGGGGCCGGTCGCAGTGCTCGGTCATCGTGAGCACGTCGGCGAGCATCTGGGTGGGGTGCCAGTCGTCGGTCAGGCCGTTGTAGACGGGGACCCCGGCGAAGGCGGCCAGCTCCTCGACCTTGGTCTGGCTGTCGCCGCGGTACTCGATGCCGTCGAACATCCGGCCCAGCACGCGCGCGGTGTCCTTCACGGACTCCTTGTGGCCGATCTGCGATCCGGCCGGGTCGAGGTAGGTGGTGGACGCGCCCTGGTCCGCGGCGGCGACCTCGAACGCGCAGCGGGTGCGCGTCGAGGTCTTCTCGAAGATGAGCGCGATGTTCCGGCCGGCGAGGTACCGCGGCTCGGTCCCGGCCCGCTTGGCGGCCTTCAGCTCGGCGGCCAGCTCGACCAGACCGCGGAACTCCTCCTCGGTGAAATCCAGCTCCTTGAGGAAGTGGCGGCCGGCGAGGGCGGTCGGGACTGTCGCCATGAGGGCGCTCCAGGGATACTGACGGGCACGGGAACTACTGGAACTATATACGACTCTCCGAATTTCTATACGGGACCGGTGGGCGGGGGGCCTACACGGCCGACCTCTCGACGGGGCAGCTCATGCAGCGCGGCCCGCCCCTGCCCCGCCCCAGTTCGCTGCCCGGGATCTCGATCACCTCGATGCCCTGTTTGCGCAGGTGGGTGTTGGTGGTGGCGTTGCGTTCGTAGGCGACGACGACGCCCGGTTCGACGGCCAGCACGTTGCAGCCGTCGTCCCACTGCTCGCGCTCGGCCGCGTGGACGTCCTGGGTGGCGGTCAGGACCCGGATCTCACCGAGTCCGAGGGCGGCGGCCAGCGCGCGGTGCATGTGCTCCGGCGGGTGGTCGGTGACCTTCAGGTCCTTCTCCCCGGCCCCCGGCTCGATGGTGTAGGAGCGGAGCATGCCGAGCCCGGCGTACTGGGTGAAGGTGTCGCCGTCGACCATCGTCATCACCGTGTCGAGGTGCATGAAGGCCCGCCGCTTGGGCATGTCGAGGGCCACGATGGTCCGGGCGGACCCCGCGGCGAACAGCTTGTGGGCGAGCATCTCGACGGCCTGGGGCGTGGTGCGCTCGCTCATTCCGATGAGCACGGCGCCGTTGCCGATGACGAGGACGTCGCCGCCCTCGATGGTGGACGGGTAGTCGGCCTGCCCCTCGGACCAGAGGTGGAACGTCTCGTCGCGGAAGAGCGGGTGGTGCCGGTAGATCGCCTCGAAGTGGACCGTCTCGCGCTGCCGGGCGGGCCAGCGCATGGCGTTGATGGACACGCCGTCGTAGATCCAGGCCGAGGTGTCCCGGGTGAAGAGGTGGTTGGGCAGCGGGCCGAGCAGGAAGTCGTCCAGTTCCATGGCGTGGAAGCGCACCGAGGTGGGCTCCGGGTGCGCGGCCAGGAACTCCCGCTTGGTCATGCCGCCCACCAGCCACTCGGCCAGCTCCTGCGCGGGCAGGGTCTCGAAGGCGGCCCGGAGGTGGTCCGTGGCCAGCACTCCGTACTCCTTCTCGTCGAAGACCCGGTCCAGGACGAGGCGCCGGGCGGCCGGCACGTCCAGGGTCTCGGTGAGCAGGTCGCCGAAGAGGTGCACCGCCACCCCGCGGTCGCGGAGCACGTCGGCGAACCCGTCGTGCTCGGCGCGCGCCCGGCGCACCCACAGCACGTCGTCGAAGAGAAGGGCGTCCTTGTTGCTGGGGGTGAGCCTTTTGAGCTCGAGATCCGGCCGGTGCAGGATGACGCGGGTGAGCCGCCCGGCTTCGGAGTCGACGTGGAATGCCATGTCTCCATCCTGACCACTCGGGCGCGTGTTCATCCCCTGCTGTCGCATGCCCGTGACCGCGGTGCGCCCCTGTCGTGCCCCCGTGCGACGCCGGGTGCCCCGGCGGCGTCGCGTAAGGCGTGGCGAGGGGCCGGAGCGCCCGGCCGCGCGTCAGGGGAGGTCTGTCCGTTGAGTCCCGACACGTTGAGTCCCGATGCGCTGATCACCCATGTCGTGGGCGCGTCGGCGCTGGTCCTGACGGCCGCGCACGGCGGGGGCTGGCTCGCCCGGCGGCTGGGCCAGCCGTACATCGTGGGCCAGCTGGCGACCGGCATCGCGCTCGGGCCCTCGCTGCTGGGCAGTACGGCCCCGACGGTGTACGCGACCCTGTTCCCGGCACAGATCGGTCCGGCGCTGACCGGTCTGGCGCAGTTCTCGCTGGTGGTGTTCCTGTTCGCGGTGGGCTACGAGCTGGACCTGAGGATGCCCGGTGTCCGGGCGCGCACGTCGGTGACCGTGGCGCTGGCCTCGTTCGCGGTACCGATGGCCGTGGGCTGCGGCGGTGCGCTGCTGTTCCGGGACGCGCTGCACGACCTGGGCATGCCCAGGGACCTCTCCCCCGGCACGGTGGTCTTCGCCGGGATCGCCCTGGCGACGACGGCGGTGCCGGTGCTGTCGGCCATCGTGCGCGAGAACGGACTCTCCCGCACGGTGCCCGGAGTGGTGGCCGTCTCCGCCGCCGGGGTGCTGGACGCGGTCTGCTGGACGGTGCTGGCGGGCGCGCTGCTGGAGGCGGGCGGTGGCGGAACGGGGCTCGGCTGGCCATGGCGGACGCTGCTGACGGTCGGCTACGTCACCCTGATGGCGTGCGCGGCCCGGCCCCTGCTGCGCCTGCTGCTGTGGCGGACCCGCCTGGAGCCCTCACTGCGGACGGCGCTGCTCATCGGTTTCGCGCTCGGCTCGGCGTGGGTGACGCACACGCTGGGGCTGCACGTCATCTTCGGCGCCCTGCTCGCCGGTGTCGTGATCCCGCGCGAGGAGGGCGGCACGCTCGATCCCGACCTGCTGCGGCCGCTGCTGTCCGTCGCCTCACTGCTGCTGCCGTTCTTCTTCGTGCTCTCGGGCCGGTCCGTGGCGATGGACAACATGACCGGCACGGGCTGGACCGCCCTGGTGACGGTGACGGTGCTCGCGGTCTCGACGAAGATCGGCAGCGGGACGGCGGCGGCCCGGATGAACGGCCTCGACCGGTACGACGCACGGACCGTCGGCATCCTGCTGAACACCCGGGGCCTGACCGAGCTGATCGCCCTCGACGCCGGCCGGGAGGCGGGCCTGCTGAGCGCCCCGCTCTACACGGTCCTCGTGTTCATGGCCCTCGTCACGACGCTGCTGACCCAGCCGCTCCTGCGGCTGAACGCGCGGCTCGCCACCCGCGAGCGCCGGCCGGAGTCGGCCCGGTCCACGGCGGTGAAGCCGTACGCCGGGTGACCCCGGCCGGCGCGCGCCCCACCGCTGCGGGGCCGGTCACGGGGCCACGGGCGGGGCCGGACGGCCGGATCAGAGCCTCGGGTCCACCGGCTCCGACTCCAGCGCCAGCACCCCGAACACCGCCTCGTGCACCCGCCACAGCGGCTCGCCGTCGGCGAGGCGGTCCAGGGCCTCCAGGCCCAGGGCGTACTCGCGGGTCGCCAGGGACCGCTTGTGGTTCAGGAACCGGTGCCTGAGCCGGGCGAGGTTCTCGGGGCGGGTGTACTCGGGACCGTAGACGATCCGCAGGTACTCCCGGCCGCGGCACTTGATGCCCGGCTGTACCAGGCGGCCCTTCCCGTCGCGTACCAGGGCGCCGACGGGCTTGACGACCATGCCCTCGCCGCCGCGGCCGGTCATCTCCAGCCACCAGTCGGTCCCGGCCGCCACCGACTCCGGGTCGCCGGTGTCGACGTACAGCCGCCGGGTGGTCTGCAGCAGGCCGCTCCCGTCGTGCTCGACGAGCCGGTCGACGAGGGCGAGCTGCTCGTCGTGCGGCAGGGCGGCCAGGCTGCGGCCCTGGACGGCGAGGATCTGGAACGGGGCGATGCGGACGCCGTCCAGGCCGTCGGTGGTCCAGCAGTAGCGGCGGTAGGCGTCGGTGAAGGCGGCCGCGTCCGCGGACCGGGCACGCTGGCGGTCGAGCAGGTCCCGCACCTCGACGCCACGCGCCGCGGCGCCCTCCAGCGCGGCGAGCGCGTCCGGGAACACCGCCCCGGAGGCGGCGCCCACGGCGGCGTACTGGGAACGCAGCAGACCGGAGGCCTTGAGCGACCACGGCATCAGCTCGGTGTCGAGGAGCAGCCAGTCGGTGGCCAGTTCGTCCCACAGGCCGGCCTCGCCGACGGCGGTGCGCACCCGGCCGAGGATCTCCTCGGTGACGGCCGCGTCGTCGAGGAAGGGGCGGCCGGTACGGGTGTACAGGGACCCGGTGGGCCCGTCGACGCCGAACCGGGCGCGCGCCGCCTCCGCGTCGCGGCACACCAGGACGACGGCCCGGGAGCCCATGTGCTTCTCCTCGCACACGACCCGCGCGACGCCGTCCGCCGCGTACTGCGCGAAGGCCTCCCGCGGGTGCTCCAGGTAGCCGTCCACGCCGGAGGCGGCGGTCGGTGCCATGGTCGGCGGCAGGTACGGCAGCAGACGGGGGTCGGTGGCGAAGCGGCTCATGACCTCCAGGGCCGCCGCCCCGTTCTCCTCGCGCACGGTGATCCGCCCGGCGTGCCGGGTCTCCACCGTCCGGCGGCCCCGGACGTCGGCCAGGTCCAGCGGGCGGCCGTCGTGTCCGCCGGGCGCCTCGGTGCGCAGCGGCCGGGCCGGCTCGTACCAGACCCGCTCGGCGGGTACGTCGACGATCTCCCGCTCCGGCCAGCGCAGCGCGGTGAGCTTCCCGCCGAAGACGGCGCCGGTGTCCAGGCAGATGGTGTTGTTGAGCCAGGTGGCCTCGGGGACGGGGGTGTGTCCGTAGACGACGGCCGCGCGGCCCCGGTAGTCCTCCGCCCACGGGTAGCGCACCGGCAGCCCGAACTCGTCGGTCTCGCCGGTGGTGTCGCCGTACAGGGCGTGGCTGCGGACCCGGCCGGAGGTGCGGCCGTGGTACTTCTCGGGCAGCCCGGCGTGGCAGACCACCAGCCGGCCGCCGTCGAGGACGTAGTGGCTGACCAGGCCGTCGATGAACTCCCGTACCTCGGCGCGGAACTCCTCGCTCTCAGCCTCCATCTGCTCGACGGTCTCGGCCAGTCCGTGGGTGTGCTGGACCTTGCGTCCCTTGAGGTGGCGGCCGTACTTGTTCTCGTGGTTGCCGGGGACGCACAGGGCGTTGCCCGACCTGACCATGGACATCACGCGGCGCAGCACGCCGGGGCTGTCCGGGCCGCGGTCCACGAGGTCGCCGACGAAGACGGCGGTGCGGCCCTCGGGGTGGACCCCGTCCGTGTCGTAGCCGAGCTTGCCGAGCAGGGTCTCCAGCTCGGCGGCGCAGCCGTGGACGTCACCGACGATGTCGAAGGGGCCGGTGAGGTGGGTGAGGTCGTTGTACCGCTTCTCGGTGACGACGGTGGCGTGCTCGACCTCTTCCGTACCGCGCAGCACGTGCACCTTGCGGAAGCCCTCGCGCTCCAGGTGGCGCAGGGAGCGCCTCAGTTCGCGGGTGTGGCGCTGGACGACCCGGCGGGGCATGTCGGCGCGGTCGGTACGGCCGGCGTTGCGCTCGGCGCATATCTGCTCGGGCACGTCGAGGACGACGGCTATGGGCAGTACGTCGTGCTTCCTGGCCAGGTCGATCAGCTGACGGCGGGCGTCCTGCTGCACGTTGGTCGCGTCGACGACGGTGCGGCGGCCGGCGGCGAGCCGTTTGCCGGCGATGTAGTGCAGGACGTCGAAGGCGTCCCGGCTGGCGCTCTGGTCGTTCTCGTCGTCGGCGACCAGACCGCGGCAGAAGTCGGAGGAGAGGACCTCGGTGGGCGCGAAGTGGCGGCGCGCGAAGGTGGACTTGCCGGAGCCGGAGGCGCCGATCAGCACGACGAGGGAGAGGTCGGTGACGGGCAGGGCGCGGGCCCGCGCCGGAGTGGTCTCGGTGGTGTCGGTGGTGCTCATGCGGCCTTCGCCTCCTTCTCGGTCGGGGTCGCGGTCTCGTTCGTGGGCTCGAGGGTGAACAGGGCCAGCTGGGTGGGCGGGCCCACCTCGGGGTCGTCGGGGCCGACGGGGCGGAACTCCACGCCGTAGCCGTGCCGTTCGGCGACCGCCTGGGCCCAGGCGCGGAACTCCTCGCGGGTCCACTCGAAGCGGTGGTCGCGGTGGCGGACGTGGCCGGCGGGCAGGGCCTCCCAGCGCACGTTGTACTCGACGTTGGGCGTGGTGACGACGACGGTGCGGGGCCGCGCCGAGCCGAAGACGGCGTACTCCAGAGCGGGCAGCCTCGGCAGGTCGAGGTGTTCGATCACCTCGCTGAGCACCGCGGCGTCGTACCCCTTGAGGCGCTTGTCGGTGTAGGCGAGGGAGCCCTGGAGGAGCCGGACGCGCGCGGCCTGCCGCTCGCCCATGCGGTCGAGACCGAGGCGCCGGGAGGCGATGGTGAGGGCGCGCACCGACACGTCCACACCGACGATCTCGGTGAAGCGGGGCTCCTTGAGCAGCTCGCGCACCAGGTGCCCCTCGCCGCAGCCGAGGTCGAGGACGCGGCCGGCGGCGTGGTCGCGCAGGGCGGTGAGGATCGCCTCGCGGCGGTGCACGGCGAGCGGGGTGGGCTTCGCCTCCTGCTCGGCCTCCGCCTCGACCGCGTTGTCGATCTCCTCGACCTCGCTGTCGTCGGACTCGGCCAGCCGGATCAGCTCCAGCCGGTCCATCGCCTCGCGGGTGAGGGACCAGCGGCGGGACAGGTAGCGGCTGGTGATCAGCTTCTGTTCCGGGTGGCGGGGCAGCCAGCCCTCGCCGGCCCGCATCAGCTTGTCGACCTCGTCCGGCGAGACCCAGTAGTGCTTGGCGTCGTCGAGCACCGGGAGCAGGACGTACAGGTGGCGCAGGGCCTCGGCGAGGGTGAGGGCGGTGGACTCCAGCAGCAGCCGGACGTAGCGCGAGTCGCCCCACTCGGGGAACTCGGTGTCCAGCGGGACCGGCTCGACGGCGACCGTCCAGCCCAGCGGCTCGAAGAGGCGGCGTACGAGGCCGGGGCCGCCGCGGGCGGGCAGCGCCGGGATGCCGACGCGCAGCGGGAGCGGCCGGGCGGCGCGCTCGGGGCGTGCCTTGCACACGCCGCGCATGGCGCTGGAGAAGACGTTGCTCAGCGCGACGGCGAGCAGTGAAGAGGCCGCGTACGGGCGGTCGTTGACGTACTGCGCGAGGGCCGCGTCGGGGGCGCCGCCGCGCCCCTTGCCCTTGCCGCGCCTGACCAGCGCCACCGGGTCGACCTCCAGCAGCAGCGCGGCCGTGCAGCGCTGCTCGTCCGCCTCGGGGTAGAGCACGTGGGCCGTGCCGAAGGAGGTGGAGAACGCCTGCGCGTTGTCGGGGTGCTTGTGCAGCAGGAAACCGAGGTCGGTCGCGGGGTGCTCGGGGGTACCGGTGGTGGTGACGGTCAGGAACATGGGCCTCT
The DNA here is from genome assembly GCF_004364245.1 of Streptomyces sp. BK208. Classification (GTDB taxonomy): domain Bacteria; phylum Actinomycetota; class Actinomycetes; order Streptomycetales; family Streptomycetaceae; genus Streptomyces. The sequence continues at coordinate 422,680 of NZ_SOAV01000003.1, forward strand.
CCGGCCGGGTCGGGGTTGCGGGGGACGGCTGCTTCGGCGCCGTGCGCGCGAGAGCCCCCAGGGGGTGTTCCCCGGGGGCTCCGGCAGGCGGCGCTCACACCATCGCACAGGGCGGGTGACCGGCGCCTTCGGTTATCCGGCCGGGCGCCGGGCGTGACTCAGGACAGCTGCGACTGGACGCGGGAGGAGATCAGTTCCAGGTGGTCCAGGTCGTCGAGGTCGAGGATCTGGAGGTAGATCCGCCGGGCACCGGCCTCGGCGTACCGGCCGATCTTCTCGACCACCTCGTCCGGGGAGCCCGCGAGGCCGTTGGCCTTCAGCTCGTCGACCTCGCGGCCGATGACGGCGGCGCGCCGGGCGACCTCGGCGTCGTCCTTGCCGACGCAGGCGACGAGGGCGTTGGAGTAGGTGAGGGCGTCCGCGCCGCGGCCGGCCGCCTCGGCGGCGGCCCGTACCCGGCCGAACTGGCGCTCGGTGTCCTCGATGGAGGCGAACGGCATGTTGAACTCGTCGGCGTACTGACCGGCCAGTCGCGGGGTGCGGGCGGCGCCGTGGCCGCCGATGAGCACGGGCACCTTGGCCTGTGCGGGCTTGGGCAGCGCGGGCGAGTCGGTGAGGTCGTAGTAGGTGCCGTGGAAGTCGAAGGTCTTGCCGGTCTCGGTGGCCCACAGGCCGGTGACGATCGCCAGCTGTTCCTCCAGGCGGGCGAGCTTCTCCTTCGGGAAGGGGATGCCGTACGCCTTGTGCTCCTCCTCGAACCAACCGGCGCCCAGGCCCAGCTCGACGCGGCCGCCGGACATCTGGTCGACCTGGGCGACCTGGATGGCCAGGACGCCCGGCAGCCGGAAGGTGCCCGCGGTCATGAGGGTGCCCAGGCGGATGCGCTTGGTCTCCCGGGCGAGTCCGGCCAGGGTGATCCAGGCGTCGGTGGGGCCGGGGAGACCGTCGGCGGCGCCCATGCGGAGGTAGTGGTCGCTGCGGAAGAAGGCGTCGAAGCCGAGGTCCTCGGTCGCCTTGGCCACGGTGAGCAAGGTGTCGTAGGTGGCCCCCTGCTGGGGCTCGGTGAAGATGCGGAGATCCATGTCTCCCATCCTGCCTGCTCGGTGCGGGTGTCCGGCACAGGCTGCCGCCGCGCCGCGCGGCACGCGGATCCTAACCGGCCTCCCGCTCGGGTAACTCCGCGTCGCGGTCCGTCAGTTTGCGCAGCATCTCCAGGACGCGGTCGCGGGACTCGTCCGCCGCGTCGATGGCCTCCACGCACTGCCAGTACGTCGCCTCGTCGTCTGCTGCGCAGGCCGCGCCCACGAGGGCGATACCGGTCTCGCCCAGCAGGGTGCCCAGGCGCATCAGCGCCTGACGGGCGTCGCCCAGTTCGGTGAGCTGGGCGGCGCGCAGCTCACCCGGAGCCAGCTCCGGAGTGCGCAGCACTCCGCAGCCTCGGCCCGCCAGCTCGGTCAACCCGATGGCCTCGCCCCGCAGTTCGGGCGGGCCGTACACCGCGAGACGACTGCCGATCGCCTGGGCCAGGGCCTGCACCTGCCACACCTCCGTCAGGACCTCCGGCACCTCGCCACCGGCGGCCAGGGCGCGTCCACTCGCCACGATGAGCCGCACAGCGTCCATGCGCTGCCCCCGTCTGTCTCCGACGCGCTCGCGGCGCGTCCGCCCGAACTCCGTTACTCACTACCCAGAGTGAGGGTGTGTGGGGCAAAAAGCCAGAGGAAGGCGGAAATCTTCGGACAACATGACGAGGTCTGGCCGGATACTGACTGCGGAGAGTGATAACGGAGCCGTCGGCTCCTCCGGTTAGCCTTCCGGTCCGGCCGCCTCGCCCGTCCCGCCCGCCACGGGGAAGCGGATCTCGTTGCGCTCGATCTTCGCCTCCAGGGCGGCCAGCGGATCGACGCCGAGCACGTCGCAGAACTGGAGGAGGTACGCCAGGACGTCGGCGACCTCGTCGCGGACCCGGTGGGCGGCGTCCGGGTCGGTCATCACCCGCGCCGACTGCTCGGGCGTCGACCACTGGAAGATCTCCAGAAGTTCGGACGCCTCCACACTGAGCGCGGCGGCCAGGTTCTTCGGGGTGTGGTACGGCTGCCAGTGGCGCGCGGCGGCGAACGCGGCCAGCCTGCGCCGCAGGGCATCGAGGTCACGGGGGTCATCGCTCACGGGCTCAGGTGTACCACTGTGACCCGCTCACGGGCTCAGGTGTACCGCCCCGACCCGCTCACGGGCTCAGGTGTACCACCGTGACCCCCTCCGCCCGCTCCGCCCACGACGCGTCGGCGACCGCTCCGACGAAGCGGATGTGCCCCCGCTCGCACATCCGCGCCGCCAGCCGGAGCAGCTCGGCGCGCTGGCGCACGTCGAGGCCGCGGTCGAAGCCGTCGGCGAGGACGGTGAGCGTCTGCAGTGCAGCGGGCACCTCACCGGCCGGATCGACCTCCAGCACGCCGGGCCCGGTGAACAGCACGAGCGCGAGGGCGAGGTAGCGCAGTTCGCCGTAGCCGAGGCGGCCGAGGCCGGTGCGGACGCCGTCGCCCCGGTCGATCAGCGCGCGGATCACGCCGCCGACGACGGGTTCGGCCAGGACGTCCTCGACGGGGCCCGCGCATCCGGTGCGTACCGCGGCCACGAACTGCGCGTGCCGCCGACCGCACTCGACGCGGGTGCGCCCCAGCACGTCGGCGAGGTTGTCGCAGCCGCCGAGCAGCCGCCCCGAGCCGGTGGGGACGGGCTCCCGCATCCGGCCCGGCAGCGGATCGCAGGCGAAGACGGAGCGCAGGGCGACGACCATCTGCTCGGCCGCCGCCAGCACCCTGCGCTGCCCGTCGGTCTTGCCGGCCACCCGCAGCGGCAGCAGCGGGGTGCCGAGCCGGTCGTCGGGCAGGGGTGCGCGGGTCACGGGCGCCGACCCGGCCGTGTGCCAGGCGGCCTGCACGGCACGACGGCCGGGATCGCGCAGGGCGGTCTCGAGCAGTACGACGCCGTCGGCCGTCAACCGCTCCCCCACGATGCGCAGTTCCGGCTCGGCCTGCACGGCGACGTCCAGGTGCACCGGCCCCTCGGCGCCGTCGGCCGTGCAGCCGATGCGAAAGCCCCGCCGGCGCTGCGCGTCGGGCCGGGCCCGCTCGGGCACGCAGGCGCCCGGATCGGCGAACACCGCGCCGAGTTCCGCGCCGCCGCCGAGCCTGGCCAGTGCGTCGTACGCCCTGAGCGCGCTGGTCTTGCCGCTGCCGCTGGGCCCGGCGAGCACGGTCAGCGGCCCGAGCCGCAGCACGGCGCGGCGGTGCCCGGCGAAGGCGGCCAGCCGGAGCTGGGTGACGCGGGGCCGGCCGGGAAGCGCCCCGGCGGGCGCCGTCGGCCCGGCCGGCGCGGACGACGCCGAGGACGCCGAGGACGCCGGTGGCGGGGATGACGCAGGAGACGCGGAAGACGAGGAAGACGCAGATGACGCAGCCATATGCGGACCGTAGGACTCCGCGGGGCGCCGAACCGTTTTGCCCGAACGGCGTTCCTACGATCGGGGGACCGCGCGGTCAGGGCGGGGGCGACCGTCACTCTCCGGGAGCCGCCGAGACCGGAGCCGTCACCCCCTCGGAGCCGTCATCCCCTCGGAGCCGTCATCCCCTCGGAGCCGTCGCCCCCCTCAGGGCCGTCACACCCCGGGGACCCCCGCCGCGCTCTCCATCAGCCCGTTCACCTCGGTCCCCGCCGGGGTCAGCAGGAAGACGTTGCGGTCCACCCTGTGCATCCCGCTGGCCAGGCCGAAGACGACGCCGGTACTGAAGTCGAGGACCCGCTTGGCGACCTCGCCCTCGGCACTGGTCAGGTCCAGCAGGACCGGGATGCCCGCCATCAGGGTCTCGGCGACCTCGCGGGCGTCCGCGAACACGTTGACCCGCAGCACGACGAACCGGCGCCGCCGCTCCGTCTCCGCCTCCGGCATCGCCCGGTGGCCGACCGCCGACGGCCATGCGTCGCGCCCGCGCAACGGAACGACCTGGGCGAGCCCCTCCCACTGTTCATCGGTGACGTCGTGGCTGTTCACCGGCTCCCCCGATCTCACTCGCCTTCATTGCCTGCACCAGCCAATTCTTACGCCAAGTCACCCGTTCGGCCCAACAGCGACACGGTTGGCGACGCTCCGTGTCCGTTGATTGCCGGGGTACTCAGCGACGGCCGCCGGCTCCGAGCGGGCCCCCACCGCCATGCCGACGGACGTACACACCACACGGAGGAGTGCCCGCAGGCGGCCGGCCTCGTCGTCGAGTTCGGCGGGGTCACCACCGCGGGCGCGGGGTGACCGCCGTCGTGGTTGGGGGGTCAGGTTCGGGACGGGTGCTCCTGGCGGCTGGCCAGGGCCCAGATCACGAACACGTCGATCGCCATCATGATCACGGACCAGACGGGCGAGTACGGCAGGAACAGGAACTGGGCGACCAGGCTCAGCGAGGCCAGGACGATGCCCGCCACCCGCGCCCAGGCCATGTCCTTGAGCAGGCCGAAACCGGTGACGAACACGAGGGCGCCCAGGATGACGTGGACGATCCCCCAGCCGGTGAGGCTCATCTCGTAGACGTAGGTGCCGATACGGGCGTACACGTCGTCCTCGGCGATGGCCGCGATGCCCTGCAGGACGGCGAGGGCGCCGTTCAGCAGCAGCAGTACGCCCGCGAAGACGACCCCGCCGGTCACCCAGCCGCTGGTGCGGTCGCCCGAGCGCTGAGCCCAGGAGGCGTCGCCGCGGGACGGCCGGCCGGGAGTGGGTTCGGCGTGCTGGCTCATGAGCGGAGTCCTTTCTGTGTCCCCCGTACGGGGCAGCAGCCCACCGGCGCCGACGGCACCGACAGGTCGCTCCGAGCCTGCGGGCGTCCGGGCTCCCCGGCCACGCGGGTACGCCGAACGGGTGAACCGCGCTCCGGTCCTGCGCATGCGGGCGCTCGCGGACTCGCGTTGACTGAACGGCACCCGCGGCTGCCCGCGACCGACCGGTGACGGGACCGGCGGGGCCGGCGACGGAACGCGGCGCGGACGAAGGAGGGCGTGTGACGAGTCGGCCGCTGTCCCGACTGTCCCGGCGGGGTCCGCTGTCCCGGCGGTGCTCGCTGTCCCGGCGGTGCTCGCTGTCCCGGCGGCGTCCGCCGACCCGGATGGGCCCGCTCTCCCGGCGGGGCCCGCGCGGGCCGGTGCTGTGAGCGCGCCCGCGAACGCCGCCGCGGACCGGGCGGAGCAGTCCCTGCGGCAGATCCTGCTCAGCCCCGGCTACCGGCGGCTGTTGCTGCTGTGCGTGCTGCTGGGCGTGCCCATCGCGCTGGCCTGCTTCTTCTTCGTCGGTCTCCAGCACGAGTTGCAGCACTGGGTGTGGACCTCGCTGCCCGAGGCGGCCGGTTACGACACGCCGCCCTGGTGGTGGCCGCTGCCCGCGCTGCTCCTGGCCGGGCTGATCCTGGCGCCGATCGTGACCCGGATGCCGGGCGGCGGCGGCCATCTCCCGGTGAACGGCCTGGGCGGTGCGCCCGTCGGCCCGCGCGCCCTGCCCGGCGCGGTGCTCGCCGCGCTGGCCACGCTGCCGCTCGGCGTGGTGCTGGGACCGGAGGCTCCGCTCATGGCCGTCGGCAGCGGGCTCGCCCTGCTGGCGGTGCGGCGGGCAAGCGCGGGCGGCGACCAGCGGGCGAGCGCGATCCTCGCCACGGCCGGCTCCACCGCCGCGATCTCCACCATTCTCGGCGGTCCGGTCGCGGCGGCGGTCCTGCTCATCGAGGGAGCGGGGCTCGCCGGGGCGCAGATGGTCACGCTGCTGCTGCCCTGTCTGCTGGCCAGCGCGACGGGCGCCCTGGTCTTCACCGGCTTCGGGCAGTGGACGGGGCTGGACATCGGCGCGCTGGCCCTGCCCGATCTGCCGCCGCAGGCCGGTCCGGACGCGGGCGACTTCCTGTGGGGCCTCCCCACGGCGGCCCTGATCGCCGTACTGGTCACGCTGGCCCGCGGGCTGGGCCACCGCACCGTCACCTGGACGCGGCACCGCACGGCCACACGCACCGTCGTGTGCGCCACCGCCGTCGGCGTCTGCATCGCCGCGTACGCGCTCATCACGGGCCGCTCCCCGGCCGAGGCGGCGCTGTCCGGCCAGGCCGCCCTCGCCCAGCTCGCCGCGCACCCCCACGCGTGGTCCGTCGGGGCACTCGTCGCGCTGGTCGCGTGCAAGGGGCTGGCCTGGGGCATCGCGCTGGGGGCCCTGCGCGGCGGCCCGATCTTCCCGTCGGTGCTGCTGGGCGCGGCGATCGCCCTGGCCTGCGCCGGGCTGCCCGGGTTCGGCGCGACCCCGGCCCTCGCCCTCGGCATCTCCGCCGCGGCGGCCGCGGTGACGGGGCTGCCGCTGGCCAGCGCGGTCCTGGCGGTGCTGCTGTTGGGCCGGGACGCGCACGACCAGACGCCGCTGATCGTCATGGCGTCGGTCGTCGCCTTCGTCGTCGCCCAACTGGTGCGCCGGACCGGGCCGGAGGCGGACAGGGCGGCGAAGGGGGCGTCGGGGGCGCCACGGTGACCGGCCGGATGCGGGACATGGTGGTCGGGTCCCCCGGATCAGCGGGAGCGGTCCGGCGGATCCCGGTGCCGCGCAGCACGGGCGCGCGGAGATCTTCGCCACGTCGAGCGAGGAGGGCCGGCGGCGGATGCCGGACCGGTGACGCCTTGTGTTTCCGCAGGCCCCGGGCATATTCGGCGGCCCGGCGGGGCGTCCGCCCGGCGTGAGGCCCGCTTGTGCCCGGCCCGGTGCGAGCACTACTGTCGCCACGCCTTGGTGAACGGGAAATCCGGTGTGATGCCGGTGCGGCCCTCGCCACTGTGAATCGGGAAGTCCGGCTCCGGCCCTCGCGGGCAGCCACTGGATCGCTTGCGATCCGGGAAGGCGGAGCACGGGCGGTGGTACCCGTAAGCCAGGAGACCGGCCAAGGCGCGTCGTCCATCCACGAGGTGCTGGAGAGGGTCTGCTGAGCCATGCACATAGCCGAGGGCTTTCTGCCACCGGCGCACGCGATCGCCTGGGGTGTCGCGTCCGCGCCGTTCGTCGTCCACGGAGTCCGGTCACTCACCCGTGAGGTCAGGGAGCACCCGGAGAGCACCCTGCTCCTCGGGGCCTCGGGGGCCTTCACGTTCGTCCTGTCGGCCCTGAAACTGCCTTCGGTCACCGGGAGTTGCTCCCACCCGACCGGCACCGGTCTGGGCGCCGTCCTGTTCCGTCCGCCGATCATGGCGGTGCTGGGCACCATCACCCTGCTCTTCCAGGCGCTGCTGCTCGCCCACGGCGGGCTGACCACGCTCGGGGCCAACGTCTTCTCGATGGCGATCGTCGGCCCCTGGGCCGGGTACGGCGTCTACCGCCTGCTGCGCCGCTTCGACGTGCCGTTGATGGTCACCGTGTTCTTCGGGGCGTTCGTCGCCGACCTGTCCACGTACTGCGTCACCAGCGTGCAGCTGGCGCTGGCCTTCCCCGACCCGAGCAGCGGTTTCCTGGGCGCGCTCGGCAAGTTCGGCTCGATCTTCGCCGTCACGCAGATCCCGCTGGCGGTGAGCGAGGGCCTGCTCACCGTGATCGTCATGCGACTGCTGGTGCAGTCCAGCAAGGGTGAACTGACCCGGCTGGGCGTGCTCCTGACGAAGACGTCGGCGGATACCGGGAACAAGGCACAGGCGGTGGCCCGATGAGCCGGAACGCGAAGATCAACGCCCTGCTGCTGCTTGCCGTCGCCGCGCTGGCGGTGCTGCCGCTGGTGCTGGGGCTGGGCGACCACAAGAAGGAGCCGTTCACCGGCGCGGACGCGGAGGCGGAGACGGCGATCACCGAGATCGAGCCGGACTACGAACCGTGGTTCTCCCCGCTGTACGAACCGCCCTCCGGGGAGATCGAGTCGGCGCTGTTCGCGCTGCAGGCCGCGCTCGGCGCGGGCGTGCTGGCGTACTACTTCGGGCTGCGCCGGGGCCGGCGGCAGGGTGAGGAGCGGGCGTCGGCGGCGGCGCCGCGGGACACCCCCGGAGGGGACTGAGTGCTGCCGATCGACGCGGCGGCGCACAGCAGTCGCTGGCGCCGCCGGCACCCCGTGGACAAGGCCGTGCTCGGTCTCGGTCTGACCGTGCTCGCGATCTCGCTGCCGCCGTGGCCGGGCGCGGCACTGGTGCTGGTGACGGCGCTCGTCGTGCTGCTCGGCCCGGCGGGTGTGCCCGGGCGCAGGCTGTGGCGGGCGTACCGGGTGCCGTTGGGCTTCTGCGTGACGGGGGCGCTGCCGCTGCTGGTGCAGGTCGGGGGCCCGGACGGGTTCCTTTCGGCGGCGGACGGCGGAGCGGTGCGCGCGGGTGAGCTGCTGCTGCGCACCTCGGCGGCCTCGCTGGGGGTGCTGCTGTTCGCGTTCACCACGCCGATGTCCGACCTGTTGCCGCGGCTGGTGCGGGCCGGGGTGCCCGCGCCGGTCGTGGACGTGGCGCTGGTGACGTACCGGATGAGTTTCCTGCTGCTGGACTCGGTGCGCCGGATCCGCCAGGCGCAGGCCGCGCGGCTGGGGCACACCACCCGGGCGGCGACCTGGCGTTCGCTCGGCGGGCTCGGGGCCACCGCGTTCGTGCGGGCCTTCGACCGGGCGGCGCGGCTGCAGTCGGGGCTCGCCGGACGCGGTTACGACGGCACCCTGCGCGTGCTGGTGCCCGAGGCGCGGCTCTCGGTGCCGTTCACCGCGGCGAGCGTCGCGCTCCTCGCGGCGCTGGCCGGTCTCACCCTCGTACTGGAAGGACCCCTGTCGTGAGCGGACCGGCGCAGTCACCGGAACCGGCCCTGGTCGCCCTGCGGGGTGCGTCCTTCGCGTACGAGGAGGGCCCCGACGTGCTGGCGGGGCTGGACTTCGCGGTGCGCGAGGGGCGTGCGCTGGCGTTGCTCGGCCGCAACGGCAGCGGGAAGACCACCTTGATGCGGCTGCTCAGCGGTGGACTGCGGCCGCGGGCGGGGTCGTTGGCGCTCGGCGGCGAGCCGGTGACGTACGACCGCAAGGGGCTGACCCGGCTGCGGACCACGGTGCAGCTGGTGGTGCAGGATCCGGACGACCAGCTCTTCGCCGCCTCGGTCGGCCAGGACGTGTCCTTCGGGCCGCTGAACCTCGGCCTGCCGGACGCGGAGGTGCGCTCCCGGGTCGGGGAGGCGCTGGCCGCGCTGGACATCGCGGCTCTGGCCGACCGGCCCACGCACCTGCTGTCGTACGGGCAGCGCAAGCGGACGGCGATCGCCGGGGCGGTCGCGATGCGGCCCCGGGTGCTGATCCTCGACGAGCCGACCGCCGGGCTCGACCCGGACGGGCAGGAGCGGCTGCTCGCCACCCTGGACCGGCTGCGCGCCGCGGGCACCACCGTGGTGATGGCCACCCACGACGTCGACCTCGCCCTGCGCTGGTCCGACGAGGCCGCCCTGCTCACCCCGGACGGTGTGCGCACCGGCCCGACCGCGCCGACGCTGGCCCGCACCGACCTGCTGCGGCAGGCCGGGCTGAGGCTCCCGTGGGGCGTCGCGGCGACCGGGCTGCTGCGGGCCCGGGGCCTGCTGGCGGACTCGGCGACGGGCCCGCGCACGGCGGAGGAGCTGGCGGCGCTGGCCGACTGACGCGGTGTGCGCCGGGGCCCCGGCGCACACCCCCGGGAGCGGTCAGCCCTGTGAGCGGGCGGGCTCGGTCTCCCGGTCCTGCCCCGCGCTGTGCGCCGTGTCCTCGTCGGCCTGCTGCCGGGCCCGGCGGCCGGGCAGGACGGCGAGGACGATCAGGGTGCCGGCGGCCATGATGACGCCGCCGACGAGACTGGTCGTCGAGACGCCGTGCGCGAAGGCCTTGTTCACGGCGTCGGTGAGGGCGTGCGCCTGCTCGGGACCGGCGGCCGGGTCGGTGGCGAGCCGCCGGGCGACGGCCAGTCCGCCGCCCACCGAGTCCTGGGCGGTGTCGAGGGCGGCGGCCGGCAGCCGGTCGCCGACGAGGCCGGCCAGTTCGTCGCGGTACGCGGTGCCGAGCAGGGAGCCCAGCACGGCGATGCCCAGCGAGCCGCCCAGTTCCAGCGCGGTGTCGTTGGCGCCGCCGCCGACGCCCAGTTCGCTCTCCGGGAAGGAGCCCATGATGGTGTCGGTGGCCGGGGAGACGCTCAGGCCGATGGCGAGGCCGAGCAGCAGCATCGGGGCGAGGAAGTCGGCGTAGGTGGAGCCCTGGTCGATCAGGACGAGCAGGAAGACTCCGACGGTGCCGATCGCCATGCCGGAGCCGACCATGGCCTTCACGCCGAGCTTCGGCGTCAGCCGGCCGGTCACCGCGGCGCCCACGAACACGGCCCCGGCCAGCGGCAGCAGCCGTACGCCGGTCTCCAGCGCGCCGTAGCCGAGCACGAACTGCAGGAACTGCGTGGCGTAGTAGATGGCGCCGTAGGTGCCGAAGAAGAAGAACAGCACCGCCAGCATGGAGCCGCTGAAGGGCCGCAGCAGGAACCTGCGCACGTCGAGCATGGGGTGCGGGTGGCGCAGCTCCCAGGCCACGAAGGCGATCAGACCGACCCCGGCGACGACGGCCGCGGTGACCGGTCCCGCGCCCCACCCGAAGTGCGGGCCCTCGATGGTCGCGTAGACGAGGCTGCCGACGGAGACGATCGAGAGCAGACCGCCGACGTAGTCGATGCGGCCCGTGCCGGCCGCCCTGGACGGCGGTACGAGGACCAGCGCGCCGATGACGGCGAGGACCGCGACCGGGACGTTGACCAGGAAGGTCGAGCCCCAGGCGTGGTCCTCAAGGAGCCAGCCGGCGACCAGCGGGCCGATCGCGATGGCGAGTCCCGAGGTGGCGGTCCAGGCCGTGATGGCGCGGGCCCGCTCGCCCTTCGGGAAGACCGCGACCAGCAGGGACAGGGTGGCCGGCATGACGACGGCGGCACCGACGCCCATGACCGCGCGGGCCGCGATGACCAGCCCCGTCTCGTGGACCAGACTGCCCATCACCGAACCGCCCGCGAAGATCACCAGACCGGTGACCAGGGCGCCGCGGCGGCTGTACTTGTCGCCTATCGCGCCGAGCACCAGCATCAGCGCGGCGTAGGGGACGGTGTAGCCGTCGATGACCCATTGCAGGTCGCTGCTGCTCAGCCCGAGGTCGGCCGTCATGTCCGGGGCGGCCACGATCAGCGACGTGTTGGCCATGACGACGATCAGCAGGCTCAGGCAGAGGACCAGGAGAGCCCACCAGCGCCGGGCGTAGGGCCCGGGCATCTTCTCGACGGGGGTGGTGGCCAGTAGGGGCATGAAGGCTCCCGGATACGGACGAGGGCAGTTAATTGCCCATAGATGAGCAGACAAGAACAGCGTAGTTTGTTGCACATGGACGTGCAAATAAGGCGCCCCCGTCCTCGGGGGCGCCTTTGGAGGGGCCTCGGGGGCGCCTCTGGAGGGGTGGGTTGCCTACTCGGCCGGGAGCGTCGCGGCCGGCACCGCCGGGCCCACGTTCTCGACCACGGTCCGCGCGGCCCGCTCCGGCACCCCGGCCGCCATGAGGATGGCGGCGGCGGCCCGGGTGCCGTCGTCCTCCAGGGCTCCGGTGTTGACCTGCTCCAGCAGCGCCACGACCATCGCTTCGAGTCCCGCGCTCAGCACGGCGGGCGGCAGGTGGGCCGGGAAGACCCCGTCCCGCTGGCCGCGCTCCAGGATGGCGGTGACCTCGGCGCGGGCCGGGGCCAGGATCTCCGCCACGCGCTCCACGCCCAGATCGTGCCGGGCCAGGGCCAGCAGCATGCGGTAGCGGTCGCCCACCGGCCACATCAGCAGCGTGAAGTGCGCGAGCGCCCGGTCGGCGGGCGCGGCCGGCTCCGCCGCCTCGGCCATCGCGCCGCGCAGCACCTCGGACGCCTCCTCGGCGAGGGCTTCGAGCAGCGCCGCCCGCCCCGGGAAGTGACCGAAGAGGGTACGCCGTACGACACCGGCGGCCCGGGCCAGCTCCTCCAGCGTGGTGTCCGGGTTCCGTCCCAGCTCCCGGCGGGCGGTGGCCAGGATGCGCGCCCGGTTGGACCGCGCGTTGCGCCGCTGCGGTTCACGGGCGACGGGCTTGGTCACGGCAACCTCGGGGCGGGACGACGCGGGGAGGGGCGCCTGGGGATACGGGCGCGGGTCGTCCATTCTGTCACGGGGCGCCACGAGCGGGACGCCGAGAGGGACGGGGCGGCACCTCCGGCCGCCCCGTGCCGCTACGCGTTCCCGGCCGCGTCCCTGGCCCTGCCGCGCCGTACGGCGGCGACCGCGGCGAGCACCGTCCCCACGGCCACGACCAGCAGGCCGCGCAGCCACACCTCGGCCTCGATCTGCGTGGCGAGCGCGACGCAGGACGCCGCACCGAGCACCGGGAGCACGGTCGGGGTCCGGAAGTGGTCCGCTTCGCCCCGGTCGCGGCGCAGCACCAGGACGGCCGTGTTGACCATGAGGAAGACCACGAGCAGCAGCAGGACCAGGGTGGAGGCGAGGGTGGCGACACTGCCGGTGAGCGCGAGCAGCATCGACAGCAGGGTGGTGACGGCGATCGCGACCCACGGCGTACGACGGCCCGGCAGCACCCGGGTCAGCGCGGCCGGCAGCAGCCCGTCACGGGCCATGCCGTAGGCCAGGCGCGAGGACATGATGCCGGTGAGCAGCGCGCCGTTCGCCACGGCGACCAGCGCGATGGCGCTGAACAGCCGGGTCGGGACGCCGCCGGCCTCCTCGACGACCTCCAGCAGCGGTCCGCTCGACCCGGCCAGCCGGTCCGTCGGCACCGCGGCGGACGCGGCGAGGCCCACCAGCACGTACACGGCACCCGCGGTGGCGAGGGCGCCGAACAGGGCGCGCGGGTAGGAGCGTCGCGGGTCGCGGGTCTCCTCGGCGACGTTCACCGAGGTCTCGAAGCCGACGAAGGAGTAGTACGCCAGGACCGAGCCGCTCAGTACGGCCGCCGCCGCACCCTTCTCCGGCGTGCCGAGCTGCCCGAGCCGGCTCACGTCGCCGTCGCCGCGCAGCAGCAGCCAGGCACCGAGGACGACGATGACGAGGAGGCCCCCGACCTCGACCACGGTGGCGACGACGTTGGCCCGGGTGGACTCCTTGATGCCGCGCGCGTTGACCAGCGCGAGCAGGGCGAGGAACAGCACGGCGACGAGCCCGACCGGCAGCGTCACGAAGGCGGACAGGTAGTCGCCGCCGAAGCCGCGGGCCAGCGCCGCGACGGAGACGATGCCGGCGGCGAGCATGCAGAAACCGGCGACGAACCCGGCGAACGGCCCGAAGGCCCGGGTGGCGTAGTGCGAGGCTCCGCCCGCCCGCGGGTACTTCGTGGCCAGCTCGGCGTAGGAGGCGGCCGTCAGCATCGCCAGCAGCAGCGCGACGGCGAGCGGCACCCACACCGCTCCCCCGGCGTCGGCGGCCACCTGGCCGACCAGGACGTAGACGCCCGCGCCGAGGACGTCGCCCAGGATGAAGAAGTACAGCAGCGGGGTGGTCAGCGCGCGCTTGAGGGCCGGGCTGTCCTGGGCGCCGGCCGCCTGTGGTGTTCCGAGTCTCGCCATGCCGCCCCAGGTTTCCCGCCGGGCGGAAATCACGCCCCGGCGGGTGCGTGAAATCAGCCGGTGACCTCCCCGTTCCCGGTGCCGCGCGCCGGCCGGCCCCCGTCGTCCGTCACCCACACGCCCGCGCGCGCGGCGGTGGTCACCGCGCGCGCCGCACGGTCGGCGTCGGCCTCGGAGAGGGACCGGCCCGTGTTGAGCAGCGCGTAGTAGAGCGGAGCGGAGACGGCCGCCACGACACCCTGCGGGTCGGTACCGGCCGGGACTTCGCCCCGCGCGACGGCGTCCCGCACACAGCCGGCCCACTCGTCGACGCGGACGGCGTAGAAGCGGTGCAGGGCCTCGGCCGCCTGCTCGTTGCAGAGCGAGGCCGCGATCAGCGCCTTGAACAGGCGCCCCTGGCGGGGGTCGTTGAGCGTCCGGACGACGAGACGCGCGTTCGCCCGCAGGTCCTCCTCCAGGGTGCCGGTGTCGGCACGGGGCAGCGACTGGTCCGCCATGTCCGCCAGCAGGTCGGCGGCGAGGCCCCCGGGGCTCCCCCAGCGGCGGTAGACCGTCGTCTTGCCGACGCCCGCGCGGCGGGCGACCTCGCCCAGGTCGAGCGTGTCGAAGCCGTCGGTGGCGAGCGTGTCGCCCGCCACCTGGAGAACGGCCTCGCGGACACGGGCGGTGCGCCCTCCCGGGCGCAGGGTCCCGGGGGCGGCTGGATCCGACATGACGACTCCTTCTCTCTCCGCTCGGCGTGCTCGCGACGCCATGACCCCCACCTTATCGGAACCACAGTTCCCTTACTGGCTCAGCCATGCTAGCTTCTTTCCGTAACGGAACCACAGACCCATTAGCCCCTCGGAGGGGAATGCCATGTCCATCACCGAACGCGCGTCGAGGCCGGCCGCAGGTCCGGGTTCGGCCTCCGGCCCGCTCGCGGCCGGGCCCGGATCCCAGCGGCTCACCGGCCGTACGAAGCTGGTCCTCGCGGTGCTGCTGGTCGCCCAGTTCATGCTGGCCGTCGACTTCTCGATCCTGAACGTCGCGCTGCCCGCGATCGGTGACGGACTCGGCTTCTCCCTCGCCGACCTGCAGTGGGTCGCCACCTCCTTCGCCCTGTCGGCCGCGGGTTTCACCCTCTTCTTCGGTCGCATCGGTGACCTGATCGGCCGCAAGAAGATCTTCATCGGCAGTCTCGGCCTGCTGGGCCTCGCCTCGCTGCTCGGTGGTCTCGCCACCAGCCCCGAGGTGCTCCTGGCCGCCCGGGTGGCCCAGGGCCTGGCCACGGCCGCCGCCACTCCGGCGGGTCTGTCCCTGCTGACGACCTCCTTCGCCGAGGGACCGCTGCGGCAGAAGGCGCTCGGCATCAACGGCGCGCTGATGTCGGCCGGCTTCACCACGGGCGCGATCCTCGGCGGCGTCCTGACCGACCTGCTCTCCTGGCGGTGGGCCTTCTTCGTCAACGTGCCCGTCGCCCTCGCCGTCGTCCTCGTCGCCCCGGCCGTCATCAAGGAGTCCCGGCCCGCCACCCGCCCCAGCCTCGACCTGCCCGGCGCGCTCACCGTCACCCTCGGTCTGCTGGGTCTCGTCTACGGCATGACCCAGGCCGGCGAGCACGGCTGGACCCACCCGCACGCACTGGCCGGTCTGCTCGCGGGCACGCTCCTCCTGACCGCGTTCGTCCTGATCGAGCGGCGGGTCGCCGCACCGCTGGTGCCGCTCGGCACGCTCCGACGCCGCAACGTGGCCTTCGGCAACCTGCTGGGCCTGCTCGCCTTCGTCACCGAGACCTCGCTGGTCTACCTGCTCACCCTGTACCTGCAGAAGACCCTGGGCTTCTCCCCCCTCGCGGCCGGCGTCTCCTTCGGCGTGCTCGGCGCGGGCACCGTCGTCGGCGGTCTGCTCGCGCCCAGGCTGCTCGCCAGGACGTCCACGCTGACCGTGCTGGTCGGCGGCGGTCTCGTCCAGGCGGCCTTCACCGCGGCCCTGCTCTTCCTCGGTACGACGACGGGGGCGTCCCTCGCCCTCCTGCTGCCCGCGACGTTCTTCGGCGGCGTCGGCAACATGCTGGTGATCGTCGGCTTCATGGTCACGGCCACCAGCGGGCTTCCGGACTCCGAACAGGGACTGGCCACCGGCCTGGCCTCGATGTCCCAGCAGGTCGGCATCACCCTGGGAACGCCCGTCATGTCCGCCGTCGCCACCGCCGGCACCGCGGGCGCGGCCACCGCCTCCTCCATCCACCAGGGCGTCACCACGGCCATCGCCGTCAACGCGGCCCTCGTGCTCCTCGGAGTCGCCGTCGCCGCACTCTTCCTGCGGCGCCGCACCGGGACTCCGTCCGCCTGACTCCGCACGTGCGCGTCCCTTCGCCGCCGTCCCCCTCCGGGACGGCGGCGTTGCCGTGGTGGCCCGGTGCCGAGGACGGGGAGGTCCCGAGTCCGGACGCCTCGTTCGCTCGCCCCGGTCATCGGCCGCCGAGGCCGCGCAGCCGTTCGTTGCGCCGCTCCAAAGCCTGCCTCGTGGCCGGGAAGAGGGTGCCGGCGCCCTCGCCGACCCGGTCCTGGGTGCGGGTCACCAGGTCGCGCGTGCCGTGCTCGTAGGCGGCGAAGCCCTCGGCGTGGTCCCGGCCCGCCAGGGAGCGGGCGAGGTGGTACGCGCCGGTCAGGGCGAGGCTGGTGCCCTGACCGGTGAGGAACGAGGGGGCGTGCGCGGCGTCGCCCAGCAGCGCGACCCGGCCGTGGGACCAGCGAGGCATGCGGATCTGGCCGACCGCGTCGAAGAACACGTCGTCCGCGTCGTGGAGGGCGGCCAGGATGTCCGGGACCTTCCAACCCGCGTCGGTGAACGCATCGGCGACGAGCGCCCGTCGGGCCTGCGGATCCCCGGCGGCCTCCTGGGGCGGCTCGGGCCGGGCGAAGGTCAGGAAGGCGTGCACTTCGTCGTCGTCGCCCACGGCGTAGAGGGCGGCGGCCCTGCCCGGGGTGTTCCACAGGACCGTCTCGTGGGAGAGGCCGAGGGTGTTGGGCACGGTGAACACGGCGAAG
The DNA here is from genome assembly GCF_004364245.1 of Streptomyces sp. BK208. Lineage (GTDB taxonomy): Bacteria > Actinomycetota > Actinomycetes > Streptomycetales > Streptomycetaceae > Streptomyces. The sequence continues at coordinate 439,299 of NZ_SOAV01000003.1, forward strand.
CAGTGACCGAGGTACCGGTGGAACCGCTCCTCGGGACCGAACAGCATCTCCCGGGTGCGCGAGTGCATGCCGTCCGCGCCGAAGACCAGGTCGAACGTGCGGCTGCCGCCGCCGCGGAAGGTGACGTCGACGCCGTGCCCGGTCTGGTCGAGGGTGTCGATGGAGTCGTCGAACAGGAACTCCACGTCGTCCCGGACCGCCGCGTACAGCGCGTCCGTCAGGTCGCCGCGCCGTATCTCCAGGTCACGTCCGGTCACCCCGCCGGTGACGGCGTGCGGGTGGAGCGAGGTCACCTCGTCGCCGTCCCCGTCCAGGAAGGTGATCCGTCGCAGGTCGATGTGCGCGTCGCGCAGTTGCGGCAGGAGGCCCATCTTCTCCACGACGTCGAGTGCGGCGCCGCGTACGTCGACGGGGTAGCCGCCGCTGCGCACGGTCGGTGCCTTCTCGACCACGGTGACCGCGTATCCGTGGCGGTGGAGCCAGTAGGCCAGGGCGGGGCCGGCGATGCTCGCGCCGGAGACGAGGACCTCGGGCCTGGGCGTGGTGCGGTTCATGCGGTGACTCCCTTGCGCAGGGTGCGGGTGACGAACAGGGCCAGCGACGTGACGACGCCGGCGACGACGAATCCGGTGACGTACGCCGATTCGGCGGCGACCTCCGACCCGGAAGGGGTGGCCGCGGTGAGGAGCGCGCCGCCGAGCTGCCCGCCGACGGCGTAGCCGAGGACGCGGCTGACCAGGATGAGGCTGGTGGCGATGCCGGTGTCGTTCCGGTCGACCGCGGTGGCGGTGCTGGTCATCAGCGCGGTGACGCACAGGCCGTTGGCCAGCGCGATCAGCGCCTTGCCGACGACGAGGTGCCAGATCTCGGAGTGCACGGCCGCCACGGCGACCAGGGACCCGGCCATCATGACGACGCCGGTGTTCACCACGGCGCGCGAGCCGAAACGCCGGTCCCCGATCCCGCCTAGCGGTCCGGCCAGCGTCGCGGCGACGGCGCCGGGCAGCAGGAACAAGCCGATCTCGGTGGCGCTCGCCCCGAATCCGTACCCGTCACCGCGCTCGTCGAGCAGCTGCGGTACGAGATAGACCGCCATCGCGGTGCCGAGGCAGATCACGAACGTCAGCAGGCACGCCTTCCAGATCGCGGGCCGGGCCAGCATGCGCAGGTCGATCATCGGTGACGCCGCTCGCCGTTCGACCCGCACCCACCCGGTGACGAACGCGGCCAGCACCAGTGCGAGGACGACGAACACGACCGGTTGCGCGGCCGCTTCGGGCGCCAGCGCGAGGACGAGCATGAGGGTGGTCAGCATCCCGCTCAGGAGCAGCAGGCCGGGCCAGTCGATCCCGGCGCCGTCCGTCCGGCCCGGCGGATCGGCGGGCATCAGCCGGTTCACGAGCAGGGTGGATCCGAGGACCGCGCCGGTCGGCAGCGCGAACATCCAGTGCCGGGAGAGCTGTTCCGCCACCGGACCGGCCGACAGCATGCCGGCCATCGACCCGCCGACGAAGAGCCCGCTGACCACTCCGATGGCCACCTTGGACTCGCCGGCCGGCAGGTGCCTGCGGACCACGACGAACGACAGGGGCAGCGCGCCGATCATCGCGCCCTGCAGGACCTGACCGAGCAGCAGCACGGGCAGGTTCGGGGCCAGGGCGGACACCGTGCCGCCGACCGAGACCACCGCCATCAGGCGGATCAGGACCTTCTTGCCGCCGTAGCGGTCGCCGAACTTGCCCGCGAGGGGGGTGACGAGCGCGCCGGTGATGAGCAGGACGATGCTGAGCAGGGCCCCCTCGGACTGGCTCATGTCCAGTTCGCGTTCCAGGAGCGGGATCGTCGGTGACACCACCGACTCCAGGGCGCCGGTGGACAGCGCCAGCAGGCCGAGGGCGCCGACCGCGGCCCTGCTGACGCGGGCCGGCGGGGCCAGGGCGGTGGTCATGGGCGTCCTGCCGCGGCCGCGCCGGCCGGCTCGCCGGTGTCGTGTTCTTCCTGTCGGGTCGTCATCCCCGCCTCCTCGTCCGTGCGGGCGCCGTCCTCGGGTGGTACGGCGGCCCTTGGGTGACGGGAGGCAGGGTGCGGTGACGCCCGCGCACCGGGCGTCATACCCGGGAGCCAAGCTGGGGGTGCTACCGGGGTAGGGGGTGACGGCGGCCGAGCCGGGCAGGGGTGGGTGCGGAATAGCGGTGGGGTGCCGGACAGCGGTGGGCCCGGTCAGGGGTGGGTGCCGGTCAGAGGTGGGTGCCGGTCAGGGGTGGGTGCCGATCAGAGGTGGGTGCCGGTCAGAGGTGGGTGCCGATCAGAGGTGGGTGCCGGTCAGAGGTGGGTGCCGATCAGAGGTGGGTGCCGGTCAGAGGTGGGTGCCGGTCAGAGGTGGGTGCCGATCCGCAGGAAGGCCTGGAGCAGCGGCGCGGCCGGTACGGCCGGGGAGACGACCTGCGAGCCGAAGTGCACGGCGACCATGTCGAGGCCGGGCGAGACCAGGAGCCGCTGCCCGTGGATGCCGCTGGCCAGGTAGGAGCCGTACGGGTCGTTCGGGATCCACCACAGGTCGTGGTAGGAGAGCGTGGCCGGCGAGTCGGGTCGTGCGGCGGGGAACCGCACCCGGCGGGGATGGCCCTCGGGCACCCCGTCGGCGATCGTCGTCGCCACCTCCTCGGGCACGACCTGGCGGGCGCCCACCGCTCCGCCGCACCGCAGCATCTCGCCGAGGCGGGCGACGTCGCGCGCCGTGGCGCTGAAGCCCCCGCAGGCCGCCTCTACGCCCTCGCCGTCGAGGACGTAGTAGGCGTCCTCCTCGGCGCCGATCTTCGACCAGATCATCTCGCCGAGCAGCGCGGAGGTGGTGAGCCCGGTGACCCGGCGCAGGACCTCGGCCAGGGCCTCGACGTTGCCGTTCTCGTAGCGGAAGGCGATTCCCGGCCGGCCGGTGGCGCGGGCGGTCAGGAGGTGTTCGCGGATGGTGGTGGGGCCGGTGTATCCGAACGGCCGCAGCTGCGGGGCGATGACGGCGTGGTACCGCTGGGCCTCGATCGCCTTGTCGAAGGGGCGGCCCGCGTAACCGACCTGGGTGCCCATGTGCAGCAGGTCCTGGACGGAGGCGTCGCCGAAGGCGGTCCCGGCGAGTTCGGGGACGTAGGCGTGGACGGGGGCGGACCGGTCCAGGAGCCCTTGGTGCGCCAGGGTCGCCGCCATCAGCCCGATGTACGACTTGGCCGCCGAGGCGTTGAAGTGCGGGGTGTGCGCCTCGGTGCCGTGCCGGTAGGTCTCGTGGACGATCGCGCCCCGGTGCAGCACCAGGAACGCGTCCGTCTCGGCCGCGCTGAACAGGTCCTCCAGCTTGGCCGTGGTGCCGCCGAGTGCGAGGTCGAGGGCGTGCAGGTCGACGGGGCGCTCGGGCAGGGCACGGGCGGGCTCCGGGCCGCGCCACACACGGCGGCTGGGGGCCATTTCACGGCCGGCGGACGTGAAGCGGCGGATCCAGCCGGGGTCCGTGTAGCCGCGGGTCCATCGGAGATCACCCAGCCGCGTCGTGTCGTTCGTCGTGTCGTTCATGGACAACTCCCCCACTCCAGAGTCTTGAACAATGACGCCGCTAACGTACAACCTGTTCGACATCGGGGGACAGAGTCCTTCCTCCAGAGCCGCAGGAGAGCCCCATGGTCGAACCGTCCACGCCCGCGCCGCCCGGTGAGCCCGCCACGGCACCACCGCACCCCGCGTTCGACCGCCGACGGGCCTGGCTGATCACCGCGATGATCGTGGCGTTCATGCTGATCAACTACGCGGACAAGTCCGTGCTCGGTCTGGCGGCGGTGCCGATCATGGACGAGCTGGACATCAGCAACAGCACGTACGGGATGATCTCCAGTTCGTTCGCCCTGCTGTTCAGCCTGTCCGGCCTGGTCGTCGGCTTCGTGTCGGCGCGCGTCTCCAGCCGGGTGCTGCTGTTCACGATGGCCGTCGTCTGGGCGGTCGCCCAACTGCCCGTGCTCTTCGTGGCGTCGGTGCCGGCACTGGTGGCCGGGCGCGTGCTGCTCGGTGCGGCGGAGGGACCGGCGGCCTCGATGTCGATGCACGCCCTGTACAAGTGGTTCCCGGCGAACCTGCGGGGCCTGCCGTCGGCGCTGCAGATCAGCGGTGCCGCGCTGGGCACGCTGTTCGCGGCGCCGGTCGTGACCTGGCTGATCACCGGTTTCGGGTGGCGCTCCGCCTTCATGGTGCTGGCGGTGACGAGCGTGGTGTGGAGCCTGGCCTGGTGGAAGCTGGGGCACGACGGCCCCTACGGCGAGGACCGCACGCCGGCCGCGCACACCCCGGCACCGCCCGACCGCACCCTCGCCCCCGCACCGCGGGAGCGGCTGCCGTACCGGCGCCTGCTGCTGAACGGCACAGTGCTCGGCAGCATCGCCGGCGCCTTCGGCGCCTCCTGGGCGCTGGCGTTGAGCCACGCCTGGCTGCCCGTCTACCTGCGCACGCAGCTGGACCTGACGCCGGGCGGTGCCGCCGGGCTGATCAGCGCGATCTCCGGGTTCAGCCTGGTCCTGCTGCTGTCGGTGCCCCCGCTGGTGGACCGCCTCCGCCGCCGGGGCCGGTCGGCCCGCTGGTCGAGCGGCGCCCCCCAGGGGATCGCGGTGCTCCTGGCGGCCCTGGCCATGGCCGTCTTCCCCTTCGTGGACGGAACGGCGGCCCATCTCGTCCTGCTCGGCCTGGCGTTCGGCGGCCACGCCATCGTCTTCCCGCTGCACTACATGACCACGTCCGCCGTGGTCCCGCCGGTGCAGCGCGGGGCGGTCTTCGGCGTCGTCGCCGCGACCGGCACCCTCCCGAGCCTCGTGGCCCCCTATGTGACCGGGCGCCTGCTGGACTCGGCGTCCTCCCCCGACGCCGGCTACACCCACGCCTTCCTGCTGTCCGCCGCCGTCATGCTGGTCTGCGGACTCCTCGCGCTGTTCACCATCCGGCCGGAACGTGACGCGCGACGGCTGGGCCTGCCTCCGCAGGCGGACGGCCCGCGAACGGACGGCGCGCGAACGGACGGCGCGTCGGTGGACGCCACGCGGCCCGGCGGCACGCGGACGGACGGCACGCGACCTGGCGGCGCGCGTGCGGACGACCCGCAGGCGGAGGACCCGCGGACGGACGGGACATGGCCCGGCGGCACGCAGGCGGACGGCACACGGACGGACGGCAGACGGCCTGGCGGCGCGCGAGCGGACGACCCGAGGACCGAAGGCACACGCCCGGACAGCGCGCGAGCGGGCGGCAAGCCGCCGCAGGGCGCACGCGCGGGCGTCCCGTGCGCGGACCGCCGCCGGGAAGACGACCGGCACGCGGACGGCTCCCGGGCGGACGACCGCCAGGGAGAGGAGCATCGCGGAGACGCCCCCCGGGCGCGGGCCGCTCAGGCGGACGGGTCGAAGCCGCTGGCCCAGTAACGGCCACGCATCGCCAGGTCGAGCAGCATGCGCACGACCTCCTCCGCGGGCAGGGACGGCGTCTCCTGCTCCACCCACCAGCGCAGCACTCCGAGTTGCTCGCCCACCCACACCCGGGCGAGCAGCTCGGGGTCGATGCGGGGCTGCACGGCGTTGCGCTCCGCGCGGGCGCGGAACTCCTCGGCCGTCGCGCGGGCGCAGGCGTCGGAGAACATCTGCAGCGGCTTGCCGTCGCCCTCGCCGCGCAGCACGATCCGGTACAGGTCGCGCTCCTCGCGCGCGTGCCGCAGCATCTCCAGGACCGGCTTGCCGGTGAAACCGACCGCGCTGTCGGCCATCGCGGGGGTCAGCCGGTCGGAGAGTCCGGCCAGCAGATCCGCCGTCACCCGGGCGAACAGGTCCTCCTTGTCCCGGAAGTGGGCGTAGAAGGTGGCGCGGGCCACGTCCGCCCGCTCGGTGATGTCCTCCACGGTCAGCGCGGTGAAGCCGCGCTCCAGGACCAGTTCGATCAGGGCTGCCCCCAGGGCACGGCGTGACCGTCTCGTCCGTCTGTCCTCGGCCATGGGGCCCTCCTCCGTCGTCCCGCCCGGTGCGGTGCCCAGTGTAGGTGCCCCTTGACACCCGGCCAGTTAATGAACAACCTGTCTGCAAACATCCTCAGTGTTAAGTTTCTGTCTCTCCGCTCACGGAAGCAGGCCGTCCCATGAATCTCGGCACCTACCTGACGCGCAGCGCCCGCTACTGGCCCGATGCTCCGGCCCTCGTGTGCGGTGACCGTTCCTGGACCTTCGCGGAGCTGGACCGTGCGACCGGCCGCCTGGCCGCCGCCCTCACCGCCCGGGGCCTGCGGCCCGGCGACGCGGTGGCCTCGCTCGCCTGGAACCGCGGCGAGCTGGTGGAGGTGGAGTTCGCCCTGTACAAGGCCGGGTTGACGCGCGCACCGGTCAACGCGCGCCTCGGGCGCGGCGAGATCGAGCACATCCTGCGCTACGCCCCGGTCCGTGCCCTGATCTTCGACGCCGCCCACCGCGAGGACGCCCTGGCCGCCATCGCCGCGTCCGGTACGGGCTGCCTGCCGGTACCGCTGGACGCCCCGGCGGACGCGGGACCCGACGAGGTCCCGTACACCGCGCTCCTCGAAGAGGGCGCCGGGAGCGGCGGGAGCCACGAGGGCCCGGCCCTCGTGGAGGTGGACGAGGACCAGCCCTGCGTCCTGAACTTCACCTCCGGCTCCACCGGGGCGCTGAAGGCCGCGGTGCAGACCGTCGGCAACCGGCTCGCCAACATGCGCAAGCTGCTGATGTCCGACGAGTCGCGCCCCCGCCCCGGCACCCGCTACCTCGCCTGCGGCCCCATCACCCACGCCACCGGAATGGGCCTGCTGGCGGGCGTGTTCGGCGGTTCGACGACGTACGTCCTGCCGTCCTGGAGCCCGCAGAGCTTCCTGGAGACGGTCGAGAAGGAGCGCATCACCGCCACCTTCCTCGTACCGGCCATGGTGAACACGGTGCTCGCCCACCCCGGCGCCGCCGGCCACGACCTCTCCTCGCTCACCAGCGTGCGCGTGGGCGGCGCGCCCATCTCGCCCCAGCGTCTGCGCGACGCGGTCGAGTTCTTCGGCCCAGTGGTGGCCCAGGGCTACGGCCTCGGCGAGACCACCAGCGTGGTCGCGGGCCTCAGCGGCGCGGAGATCGCCCACGCCGTGAAGGAGGACGCGGAACTCCTCCAGTCGTGCGGCCGGGCCACGTACGACACCGAGATACGCGTCGTCGACGAGGCGGGCCGGGAGCTGGCCCCGCGCGAGGTCGGCGAGGTCATCGTGCGCGGACCCGACTGCGTACGGGAGTACTGGCGGGAGCCGGAGCTGTCGGCCGAGACGTTCCGCGACGGCTGGGTGCACACCGGGGACCTGGCGTGGATGCGGGAGGACGGATACCTGTTCCTCGTCGACCGCAAGAAGGACATGATCATCTCGGGCGGGTTCAACATCTACTGCACCGAGGTCGAGGCCGCCCTCTACGAGCACCCCGCCGTCGAGGAGACGTGTGTCGTCGGCGTCCCCGACGAGCAGTGGGGCGAGGCCGTCAAGGCCGTCGTGGTCCGCCGGGCCGGGAGCGCGGTCACCGCCGACGAGCTGATCGCCTTCTGCGCCGACCGCCTGGACCGCTTCAAGAAGCCGCGCTCGGTCGAGTTCACGGCCTCGCTCCCCCACAACCGCAACGGCAAGCTCGACCGCAAGGCGGTCCGCGAACCGTACTGGGCCGACACCACCCGCCGCGTCAACTGACCCGTCACCTCCCAGGAGTTCCGCAGTGACCTTCTCCCTGCATCCCGTCCACGACGATCCGCGCACCGCCGAACTGGTCGAGCGCCTGCGCCACTACCTGGACGGCGAGCTGGCCGACTACGAGCGCGAACGCGGCATCACCCACGCCACCCGCCTCACCCGCGCCGACCTCGAACCGGTCTGGCGACGCAGCCGCGAACTGGGCTTCTACGGCATCCACCTGCCCGAGGAGTACGGCGGCCAGGACCTCACGTACACCCAACTGGCCGCCCTCAAGGAGGAGGTGGGTGCCAGCGGACGCGTCCTGTCGCACTGCGTCCTCGGCGACATGGGCGGACCGCTGCGCGCCGGCGACATCCTCAAGCACGCCACACCCAGGCAGTTGGACACCTACCTGCTGCCGCTGATCCGCGGCGAGCGGGCCTGCTGCTTCTCCCTCACCGAGACCGACGCGGGCTCCGACGTCCGCTCCATGCGCACCGTCGCCGTGCGCGACACCGACGGCGGCCGCGACGGCTACCGGCTGACCGGCCACAAGGTCTTCTCCTCCGCGGGGCCCTTCGCCGACTTCGCGATCGTCGTGGCCCGGATGGCCGGGACCGGGGAACGGGAGGGCGACAAGCCCCGGTTCTCCGCCTTCCTCGTGGACCTCGACAGCCCCGGCTGCCGTGTCGAGGACGGCGCGACGCCGATGTCCGGCGAGCACATAGAGAGCGACGTCGTCCTCGACGACTGCTACGTGCCCGCCGCGAACCTCCTCGGCGCCGAGGGCGAGGGCATGCGCATCGCCCTCGGCCGGGTCACCACCAACCGCCTCCTGCACTGCCCCACCGTGCTGGGTGCCACCCGCCGCGCCCTCCGGCTCACCCTGGACCGGACCCGCACCCGCCAGGTCGCCGGTCAGCCGCTGCTCATGCTCCAGGCCATCCAGCACAAGGTCGCCGACATGGCCACCGAGCTGTACGCCGCGCGCTCCATGACCTACGCGGCGCTCGCCGCCCTCGACCAGGGCAAGGAGGTCCCGGCCGAGGCCTTCATGTGCAAGCTCTTCGTCGCCGAGTCCGCCTTCCGCATCCTCGACCAGGCCGTGCAGATCCACGGCAAGGAGGGGCTCACACAGGGCAACGAGGTCGAGTACCTGTTCCGCAAGATCCGTATGTTCCGGGTCCTCACCGGCACGTCCGAGATCCAGCGCAACGGCATCGCAAAACTCCTCGCCTTCCAGCACTGAGCCGGGGAGACGCCCCGACACCTCCCTGAGTGATCAGCGGCTCCGAGGGTGCCGCGCCGGCCGCCGATCCGATCGGGCTCCCCGCCTCAGCCGTCGGGCGTTACGTCCGCCCGGCGTCGGGCACTCGCCGCGCATGGCATTCACACAGGGCTCGCATGCGCGCGGTTCCGGACTGGGCGCGGCCGCGAGCATCGGCATCGGCGCCGCGGCAGGCGTGACGGCCGCGGTCGGCCTCCTGATCGGCCGCAGAGCCGCCACTGCCGGCAAGATCGGCAAGGGCCACCCGCTCAAGCACCGCGTGCTGGACCTGGCCGCCGGCTCGCTCCAGCGGAAGTACCCGCTGGAGGCGATGAGCACCTACCTCAACGGCTTCCACATGTACGCCGACGACATGGGCCGCCAGGTGGAGGCCACGCACTTCTGCATCCACCTGCGGCACGACCTGCACCAGTGCGTCATCTTCGACCGCAACGCGCCCGACGCCCGTCTGATCGGCATCGAGTACATCATCAGCGAGGAGCGCTTCCGCGGCCTGCCCGAGGACGAGAAGCGGCTCTGGCACAGCCACCACTACGAGGTGAAGTCCGGCAGCCTCACCGCCCCGGGCATCCCCGAGCTGGCCGAGCACGCCTACTTCGAGGACCTCGTCACCACCTACGGGAAGACCTTCCACACCTGGCAGTACGACCGCGACGACTTCCCCTACGGCATCCCCCAGCTGATGATGGGCTTCACCGGGGACGGGCAGGCGTCGGACGAGATGATCCGTGCCCGGGACGACCGGCTCGGCCTCTCCACGCCGGGCAAGCGCGAGAACCGGGCGGACATCCCGATGCCGGAGGTGGCACCGGGCGCCAACATGTGGGAGAGCGGCCGGACCGTGCAGACCCGAGTCGAGGAGACCGACTTCAAGCGCTGACCTGCACGGTCCGGCATGCCTTTCCGTCCGGTGCCCCGGCGTGGACCGGGAAGGTCAGCGTCGCAGGGTGAGGACGCCCGGCCGCCACGGCAGACGGTTGTACTCGCCGCCCGCGTTCGGGTCCTTGCCCTGGTAGAGGAACTGCAGGTTGCAGGGGTCGACGGTCATGGTCTGGTCGGGGTTGTCGCGGACCAGGTCGCCGTGGCTGATGTCGTTGGTCCAGGTGGCGCCGCTGTTGGCCTTGCCCGCGAAGGGGTTGCTCTCACTGGTGGCCTGCGGGGTCCACGACCCGTTGAGGCTGGAGGCCGTGAAGGAGCGGAAGTAGCGTCCGTTCGCGCCCATGGCCTCGACGATCATGAGGTACTGGTTCTGGCCCTTGACCTTGTAGACCTGTACGGCCTCGAAGAGGTTGGCCTTCGTGTCGCTCATGATCGTCGTGTACGAGGAGCCGAAGCTGCCCGGGAAGTTCCCGATCGGCATGCTGGCCCGGTAGATCTTGCCGTTGTCCCCGGCGAAGAACAGGTACATGTTCTGGCCGTCGGCGATCAGGGTCTGGTCGATCGGTCCGGTGTCGGATCCGGAGATGCTCCCGGTGAACAGGGGTTGCGGAGCGGACCAGCCGTTGGGGTTGGTGGGGTCGCTCGACGTCCGGTAGATGAAGGGCCACGCACCCCACTGGTACGCCAGCACCCAGATGTTCTTGGGTGCGAAGTAGAACAGCGTGGGCGCCACCGCGGCCTGGTTCATCCCGGTCTGGCCGGCCGACGCCATGTCCGACCAGTTGGTGAAGGGACCGAACATCATCGAGCCGTACGACGATCCCGACACGTTCGACGCGTAGACCAGGTGCTTGCCGTTGTGCGTGACGGTGGTGAAGTCCTTCACCGCGGCCCAGCCGTTCGCCGGTTGCGCCAGGACGCCCGTCGACGACCAGCGGTACGTCGACGGCAGCGCACACGTGCCGTCGGTCGGCGGCGTCCCGGTCAGACCGCTCCACTTCTGGTTGCTGCCGCCGTTGCACGTCCACAGCTGCACCGCCGTGCCGTTGGCCGTACCGGCACCGGCCGCCTCCAGGCACAGCCCGGACTCCACGCCGACGACCGTGCCGTCGGAGTTCACCCGCCACTGCTGGTTCGCGCCGCCGGAGCAGCTCCAGATCTGTACCGGGGTACCGGCCGTGGTGGCGTGACCGGGAACGTCCAGGCACTTGTTGCCGTACACCGTCAACTGCTGGGCGTCCGTCAGCGTCCACTGCTGGTTGGTCCCGTTCCAGCAGTCGTACAGCTGCAGGGGCGAGCCGTCGGTCTGGACGGCGCCCGGCACGTCGAGACACCGGCCCGAACCGGCACCGCGCAGGGCGCCGGAGGTGGCGGCCTGGGCCGGGACCGCGACGAGCACCGCCGCCAACGCGGCCAGGGCCGCGACCACGGCGGCGAGTACCGCGGACGGATGCCTGCGGCTGAAACTTCGTCTCTGCATGGGGCTTCCCCAACCTTGAGTGGGAGTCGATCGGCAGGTCATGACGTTGATTGGCAAGGTCATGACATATAAGCGAATCCATGACCGTGTGTTCGATATACCGAACTAGGGTCGAAGTGTCGAGCAATCTGCATCATAGGGAGCCGGTGAACGACGTCAACACCTCTCGCACGTATCGCCGTGAGAGCCGAAACTTTTACAGCGCCCTGGGGGTCTCAACACCCCACGCCGCACAGGGGCATCGGAGAGCAGGTCATCAAGCGTGGCACGCCGACCACTTGCACGGCTGCTCGAAACTTTCGGGCCTGGGACAGAAAAGTTCTCCCGTCCGAAGCATTGACGGTGCATCACCAAGGCCTCAATCATTCCTGTCGGCGGCCCGCCGACCGAGCGCTACGAAGACCCCACCACGCTCCCCAAAACGGTGTGGAAGCTCCGCCCGCCCTTCAGTCCTTTCGTGACGTCTACCTTGGAGGCTCAGTCATGGGCTCGTACGCCCTTGCCAGACCCTTAGTCCGCCGGAGGATCCACGGCCTGCTGCTCGCGCTGGTCGCCGGCGTCCTCGGCGTGGCGCTCGCAGTGGTCGCGCCGCCGCCCGCGCACGCCGCCGAGAGCACGCTCGGTGCCGCCGCGGCGCAGAGCGGCCGTTACTTCGGTACCGCCATCGCCTCGGGCAGGCTCGGCGACTCGGCGTACACGTCGATCGCGAGCCGTGAGTTCAACATGGTGACGGCCGAGAACGAGATGAAGATCGACGCCACCGAGCCGCAGCGGGGCCAGTTCACCTTCACCTCGGCCGACCGCGTCTACAACTGGGCGGTGCAGAACGGCAAGAAGGTGCGCGGCCACACCCTGGCCTGGCACTCCCAGCAGCCCGGCTGGATGCAGAGCCTCAGCGGCAGCGCCCTGCGCCAGGCGATGATCGACCACATCAACGGCGTGATGGCCCACTACAAGGGCAAGATCGCCCAGTGGGACGTCGTGAACGAGGCCTTCGCCGACGGCAGTTCGGGCGCCCGGCGCGACTCCAACCTGCAGCGCACCGGCAACGACTGGATCGAGGTCGCCTTCCGCACCGCGCGCGCCGCGGACCCGTCCGCCAAGCTCTGCTACAACGACTACAACGTCGAGAACTGGACCTGGGCCAAGACCCAGGCGATGTACAACATGGTCAAGGACTTCAAGCAGCGCGGCGTGCCGATCGACTGCGTCGGCTTCCAGTCGCACTTCAACAGCGGCAGCCCCTACAACAGCAACTTCCGCACCACCCTGCAGAACTTCGCCGCCCTCGGCGTCGACGTGGCCATCACCGAACTCGACATCCAGGGCGCCTCGGCCGCCACCTACGCCGCGGTGACCAACGACTGCCTGGCCGTCGCGCGCTGCCTCGGCATCACCGTCTGGGGTGTGCGGGACAGCGACTCCTGGCGCTCCGGGGACACGCCGCTGCTGTTCAACAACGACGGCAGCAAGAAGGCCGCCTACACCGCCGTCCTCAACGCACTCAACGGTGGCGGCACCTCGGAGCCCCCCGCGGACGGCAACTCGATCAAGGGCGTCGGTTCGGGCCGGTGCCTGGACGTGCCCAACGCCGTCACGACCGACGGCACCCAGCTCCAGCTGTGGGACTGCCACAGCGGCACCAACCAGCAGTGGACGTACACGGATGCCGGTGAGTTCCGGGTCTACGGCAACAAGTGCCTGGACGCCGCCGGCACCGGCAACGGCTCCAAGGTGCAGATCTACAGCTGCTGGGGCGGCGACAACCAGAAGTGGCGCCTCAACTCCGACGGGACCCTCGTCGGCGTCCAGTCCGGCCTCTGCCTCGACGCCGTCGGCAGCGGCACCGCCAACGGCACACTGCTCCAGCTCTACTCCTGCTCGAACAGCAACAACCAGCGCTGGACCCGCTCCTGACGGCATCCCGTCACTGACGAGGGAGTGAAGACGATGACGAGCTACGGCGCGGCGTCTCCCCCCTCCCGTGCAACGCGCGACGCACCTCGCCGAACGGGTCCGGAAGGCAGGTGACGCACTGAGGACGACGGCGCGGCCGCGTCATCCGCACCGTCCGTCCTCCTCCGCTCACCGGCGGCCGGCAGCCAGGGCGAGGCTTCCCAGCAGTGGGCTCGGCTCGCCGTGCCAGACGAGGGTCAGCGCGTCCCGGGCCCGGGTCGCGGCGACGAAGAGCAGCGACCGGGCGCGCTTGCACTCCGCCTGGTAGCGAGCCGGGTCCGTGCGGCGCAGCGCCTCCACCGACGCCCTAGGGACGAGACCTCGCTGCACGCCCGCGATGATCATCCGACGGTATTCGAGGCCCTTGAACCGGTACATCGTGCCGACGTGGACACCCTCATCACCGCGTGGGCCGTCGGCGGTGATCTCCGTCGACACGATGCCGCTCCTTGCCAGACGGCTCCCGACCTGGGTGACCATGTCGTTCGTCGGTACGCAGACGGCGATGTCCTCGCGCCGGATGTCGTGCCAGGCCTTGATCTGTTCGGTGATCGCGTCCAACTCGTCGTCGAAGGAGTCGGTGCACCGCACGACCGGCTCACTGCCGTACAGCACCGAGCGGTAGCCGGCGAGCGTCTCCTCGTCACCGTCCAGGTCGTCGAAGTGCTCGTCCCCGAGCACACGGAGGGCGGACTTGAGGATCTCGTGCGTGGTCCGGTAGCTCAGAGTGAGCTTGGCGGAGCGGCCGCGGATGTGGACGCCGAGGCTGCCCAGCGTGACGCGGTTGTCATAGATGCGCTGGTGGGTGTCGCCGACCAGGAAGATGTCGTCCGGTCCCGGCGCGACCATGGCACGCAACATCTTCCAGTGAGCGGCGGCCAGGTCCTGGGCCTCGTCGACGACGATGTGGCGGTAGCGATGGCGCTGCCAGGCGCCGGTCGCGGACCCGGCGTGCACGTTGCCGAGTCCGCCGCGCTCCTCCTGGGCCCGCGCCGCCGCCTCGATCCGCGCCGTCCGCTCGATCTCCAGGCGAGCGGCACGCTCGGCGACCTGGCGGTGGGTCTCCAGGTTCTTCTCGTCGAGCCGCTGGGTGAACCGTTCGGAAAGCTGCCAGATCTCGGCCCGGTCCGCGCGGGTGATGCTCCTGCCCCGTCCCGCCCGGCGTGCCTTGAAGTAACCGGCCCGGGAGTTGACCGCCTGGCCGAGGATGACCTGTGTCCACTCGTCCATCAGGAATTCGGCGTCCCACTTCGTCTCGCCGGTTTCCAGCAGTATCTGACGCCACTCGTTCAGGGCGCGAGTGTCGTCGATCCGGCTCTTGGTGCTGCCCGGATCGGCCTCTCGCACCACACGGGTCGCCAGCTGGTCGACGTGGGCGATCTCGACCCGGGCCAGAGTCTCGGGCCCGCCGAGAGCGAGCAGTCGCGCGCGCAGGTCCGCGGCCAGGTTCTTGTTGAAGGTGGTGAACAGGACCGGCTTGCCGTTGCCGGGGCCCAGCCGGTCCACCAGGTGCTTCACTCGATGCAGTGCCACGATCGTCTTGCCGGTGCCGGGGCCGCCGCCTACTCGGGCCGGGCCGGAGTACCGGCGGGTGACGAGCCGCTTCTGGGTGGGGTGCAGGAAGACCTTCCAGCGCCCGAAGTCCCGCTCCTCGATGATGCTTTCGAGATCCTTGTCGGTCGTGATGACCGTCGTGTCGGTGCGTTCGACCGCCGCCCGGTAGTCCTCCGGGTCTACGTCCTTCACCTCGACGGGTCGGGTGACCTCTTCGAGGACCTGCTGGTACGGCACGTCACGCAGACGCAGCAGCACCTCCCCGGTGTGCCGGGGCGCGTACTCGACCAGTCCGAGCAACTCCTCGTCAGTGGTGAGCCGTGCGACGACCGGGATGAGGGGCTCCGCCACACCGAGATCGGCCAGTTGCTGTGACGTCACGTTCGCGAACAGCGGTCGCTCCCGCACGGGCTCCGGTTCCGCCGGGGCCGTGGAAGAGGCGGCAGGTGCCGCGGGCGGGCGGCCCTTGCGCAGCACGCCGGACTCGACGATCTCCAGGTCGACGTAGTCGATGCTGCCCGTGACCTGGTTGATGCCGTACGAGAGACGGTCCAGATTCTCGTACACGTGCCCCCGGTGCTTGACGGCTACCAGTAGCCACTCGGACTCGCTCAGGTGCAGCAGGAGCGCCCGGTAGTCGGCGTTGACCCGCGCGGAGTACAAGCGGTCGTGGCCTTCGAGCTGCTTCAGCCGCAGGCCGGGGTGCCGCGGGTTGGCACGGAAGTCGTGCTGGAACTTGTAGACGGCGCCGACGATCGCGCGGTCCAGTTTGACGATCTCCCGGTCGGTCTTCTCCAGCAGGCGCAGGGTGACCTTGGTCGGTGCGGCAAAGGGGGTCGTGGTCATCGTTCGTCTGCTCCCGTGCGGTCCGTGCCGGTGATACGTCGTGCGAGGTCGGTGGGGTCCCACTGGACGGCGGTACGGGCGTCCCAGCCCGCGTCCGCGAAGGCCCGGTCCCGGTCGGCGGCCTCGTAGTCGGGCCCGTCCTCCTCCTGTGCGGCGAGGACCACGGCCACCCGTGCCGCCGGCCAGGCGAGTTCGGCCTGCCAGCCCGCCGCCCCGAGCTCGTATCCCGCCTCGCCCGCGCGGGCGCCCGCGTCGGCGAGCCGGTGGGCGAGGTCGAGAAGGTGTGGCTCCTCGTCGTCGAGCAGGGGCAGTACGGCGTCCCAGGCCGGGTCCCTGACCATCTGCGAATGCTCGTCGCGCCACCCCGCGGGACCAGCGGCGACCGTGAGCTGTGCGGCGTCGAACAGCGGCAGTTCGCCGACGGCCAGCTGCCGGGCGTCGCCGTCTCCCCCGCCGAGGAACTGGAGCAGGTTTCCCCAGTACAGCCAGGCCTGCCAACGGCGCTGGTGTGCCGCGGGGTCCTCGGCGACGGCATCGGCGCTGTCGTCGAGGACGACGAGTCCGGTCCAGGCCGCGTCGAGCGGCCCGGGAGTCATGTCGACGGCCAGCACCAGCAAACAGCCGCTCGCGTCCGTCACCCGCACGACCTGAAGGGGTCCTTGGCCGCCGGTTTCCGCCGTGTGCCCGCCGCGGAGGCAGGCGTCGATGACTGCCGCAGCATCCTGGACCGGCGTCGCCGTCCGCACCGCTTCCGGCAGGGCGATCAGGCCGGACAGCGCCGCCTGGACACGCAGCCGCCAGCGCCCGGGGTCGGGGTCGGCGAGGAACTTCAGCAGCGTCACCACCGGGTTCTGCCACACTGCGTCGCGCAGTTCGCGCGGATCACCGCCGTACTGGCCCTGCAGAACCTGCCCCGCTATGCGCATGGCGTTGTTCTGGTACGGCTCCCACGCCGGCCGTCCGTTCTTCGCCCCGTCGCCGTCCCAGTGCGCCAGGTCGGTCCAGGTCAGCTGGAAGACGACCCAGCCCTCGGCGCGGAGCCGGGCGCGCCGGGCGGCGTCCTCGGCGATGCGGTTGTGGTCGGCCGAGGCGTGGTAGTGGAAGCCGTCGAGGTAGACCGCGACGCGCAGGGGTTCGGCGTCCAGTCTCCGGGCGACGAAGTCCGGCCGCGTCCATCCGAGGTCCTCCTGTGGCTTGATCTGCCAGTGGACGACGGTGTGTCCGTCCGGGCCGGTGAGCCTGAGGTCGGTGGCGACGGTGCCGGAAGGGTCCTGGGCGTGCCGGACGCTCGCCTGGGTGTCCTTGCGGCGGGCCCAGGCGACGAGGCCTTCCAGGAAGCGGGCCTCGAGTTCGCTCTCCACCTGACGCCCGAGGGGGATCTCGTGGGTGGCCGTGGCCGGCGTCACCTGCCAGCCCTCGGTCGTGTCGCCCAGGATCTCGCGCAGCATGCCGAGCGCGGCTTTCCGGCTGACGTGTGCGTACTCGGAACCGGAGACGTGGCGCAGCAGGCAACGGTGGCAGGCCGCCCTGCCCTCCTCGGTGCAGGGGCAGGTGTCGATGCGGTGGCGTGCCGCATCGAGGACCTCCCGGAAGGTGTCCGGGGTGGCCAGGCGGTGCAGATAGCCGGTGCCGCCGGGAAGAGTGTCGTACAGCACGAGGAAACGGCGCCGGATCTCGCCGTCGCCCGACTGGTCGGGCATGGACGCGACAACGGCCTCCAGATGGTCGGGGTTGCCGCCGTAGGTTTCGGCGATACCGGCCCGCAGCAGCGCCTTGAAGGAGGACAACCGCTCCTCGACATGGGTGGTGGCGGCGGGCAGCAGGATGCGCAGGGCTTCGGTGTGGAGTTCGTGGGCGAGCAGCAGGGGGACGTCGGCGTCCGGTCGCCCTCCTCCACGGAAGCGGGGGCACCACGGACGGTGGTGGGACCGGTCGGGCCGCCGGGCGAGGGACGGGCTGAGGGCGTCCGGGGACTGGTCCGGCGCCGGCCGTCCCTTCGCCGTCGCCCCGCCGCACTGCGTGCAGACATAGAAGGGGTTGAGGCGGACGTCCTCGCCGGCGAAGGAGTCGGTGGCGGGAGCGTCGAAGCGCGTCTGGCCCAGATTGAACGCGCGCACCGCTGCGCGCCGGCTGAAGTCCCATCCGAAGGTGGCCTGTTGATGGCGCCACGCGGTCTCGATGTGCTCGGTGGGGATGTCGACGGCGGTGACCACCGTGTAGGTGAGGCGCTCACGGTCGTCCGACTCGTCCCGGACCCGGGCGTCGTCGCGCCGGTCGCGGGAGGTGACGCGGGTGGGCTGGAGCACGCGGTGCAGACAGCCGCGGTCGCCGATGGCGCTGGTGTGGCAGCGGGGACAGCGGGAGGTGTCGTCCTCGGCCCGGTGGGTACGGACGTAACCGCAGTTGGGGCAGACCCGCCAGACCAGCCATTTGGGGCGTTCGGCGCTGCCGACGTCCAGGCCGGAGACGCGGTGCTTGTAGCCTTTGAAGTAGAAGAAGTTGCCCGGCGCGTAGTCGGTGAGCGCCAGCCTGGCGGCCCGCTCGTGGCTGACGACCTTGCTGTCGTAGACGGTGTTACCCGCCTCGTCCTCCTCGCTCCAGGTGAGCGTCGCCTCCAGCTCCGTGCCACCGTCCACCAGGCTGTAGTTGGGCAGGAGGCCCAGATCGACCAGGGTGCCGTGGGCGTTCTCCCGGCCGATCTCTGCGAACCGGCGGGACACGGCGGCCCGTTCGGCCCTGAGTTCACGGTCCTGCCGGACGTGCTCCGGGTCACCGGCGATGAGCTGGGCACGGGCCTCGTCGATCGCGGCGAGGCGCCCACGCAGGTCGGTAAGGCGCTCTTCCCAGGTGGCGGCGGCCCGCTCGACGGCCGCGCGCAGGCCGCCGGTGGCGAAGGCGCGCAGGGTGTCCGCTGTCTCCTCATCGATCGCGGACCCGTCTTTCTGGTCCACGAAGAGGTGCAGGAACTCCTCCACCAGATGTGGGCCCCGGGCCAGTGCGGCGTCGGTGAGGTCGTGCAGCCAGCCGGTGTCGCCGAACAGTGCGGAGGCCTGCCGCGGCAGAGGGAGGACTTCGGGGGCGCCGTCCTCGTCGGGTCCGTGCAGCAGGCCGCGGGCCGCGAGGTCGAGCAGCCGGGCCACATACTGGCGGCGCAGGATCTCGGCGGCCGACAGGTAGCAGCCGGGCGGGTGGATCTCTCCGGCGATCATCTGCCGGGGTTCCTGGAGGTAGTAGAGGTCACGCGGGCCGCGGTCGACGAGGGTGAGGAGATAGGCATTGCCGCTGGACCGTCCGGCACGGCCGACCCGCTGCACGTAGTTCGCCGGCCCCTTGGGCAGGGAGGCGAGCACGACGGCCGACAGGGCGCCGATGTCGATGCCGAGTTCGAGGGTGGGGGTGCAGGACAGCACGTTGGGGTCGGTGTAGTGGGTGCCGCGACGGAAGGCGGCCTCGACCGTCTCTCGCTCCTTACGGGTGAGGGCGCCGGTGTGCTCGGCGGTCACGACGGTGTAGGCACCGGTCTCCCGGTACAGCCGCCGGTAGTAGTCCTTGGTGTAGTCGCGCAGGCGTGCCAGGGAGTCACTGTCGGGGTCGGCGTTCCGTGCCCCGGCGGCGAGCAGGACGCCGGAACACTGGTAGCGCGGGCAGGGCTGGCGGTGCCAGTGGTCCAGCCGCTCGGGGTGGACCGTCTGCTGCCACGCGCAGACGGAACAGCGCGCGTAGGCGTCGCCCAGGACGTCGTCGGCGAGCGCACGGATCCGGATGTGGCCGGGTTGCAGTCCGTAGACGCGGGTCGCTCCGTCCTTGGCCGTGCGGACACAGAGGATGCCCGCCTCGGCCAGGCGGGGCAGCAGTGCGCGGACGAACTCCGCGGCGGCGTCGCGGGGCAGGCCTAGGCAGCGCGTGGTCCAGTCCTGGTACCAGTTCTGTGCCGAGCCCAGGGTGTCGAACTGAGTCCTGTCTTTGGCCCGGTCGAGGAGGAAGGCGGGCGCCGAGATGCCGGGCGGGAAGGCGGGCATGCCCGGCGGCCTGCCGCCCCACACCAGCCAGCGGCGTACTCCCGCCTCGTCGAGCCAGGGGTCGAGCCAACGGTGGCGCACGGCCCCCCGCAGGCGCAGCCGTTCCAGGATGCCGCGGACATAGCCGCGGTAGCGGTCCTCGTCCGGCACCTCCCCGTCCGGGAGCGCCACCATGGCCGGTGTCCGCCGCAGCAGGTCCCGGACCAGTTCGGCGGCGACGGCAGGGTCGGGGAGATCGACCTCGGCTGCGGCGGTGCGGGTCAGTTCCAGAGTGCGGCCCTGACGGGAGCGCAGTCCGAACTCCAGCACGGCCGCGAAGGAGAGGCGCTCCCCGATGCGCTGCCAGGTGGCGCGACTGCCCTTGCTGCGGCCGGACAGCAGCAGGTCCACGCCCTGGATGTCGTGCAGGTCCGGGGGCGCCACGGCGGCCAGCACGTCGCGGTCGACGACCTCGGCCAGGCAGTCCGCCACGATGTCGTTGAGCGGGCGCGCGTACTCCTCGTCCAGTTGGGCGGCGAGCAGGGCACGCAGGGAGAAGTCGTAGGACCGGCTGGCGACGAAGCCGGCGCGGTGGGCGGCGTCCTGCACGGAGTCGTTGAACAGCAGTGTGCGCTGCTCCGGCCCGGGGGGCAGTTCTCCGCCGGTGAACAGCTGGGTGACGGAGGCGGCGGCGAGCGGGGCGAGGCCACGGCCCAGGAAGCGGATGGCGTTGCCGGTGGCGCAGTGGGGGCAGCGGTCGTCGGCGGCGGCCTGGTCGTTCATCAGGTCGACGTGGACGAACGCGGCGTCCCTCAGGCCCTTGGCCGCCCGTACGCCGTGCCGGTCGGGCCGTTCGAAGTCCTTGGCCGGGTCGATGGGCCGGATCCGGCCCTGCTCGCCGTCGAGGACGAGGACGGATCCGCGTCGGCCGGTGTCCTCGGCCGGGGCGAAGGCGGCCCGGTGGGCCTCGGCGACCGTGGCTGCGATGAGGGGGCGCACCAGGCGTTTGTCCCTGCTGAGGGATGCCTGCCGGATTTTCGCCGGGACCGTCTCCAGCTCGGCCCGGTCGTGTTCCCGGGACAGAGCGGCCCAGCCCGACCGTCCGCACTGCCGGCAGTGTACGGCGGGCAGGAAGACGTTCGCGGGAGGTGCGGCGGAATCGAGGGCCACCGCTGCCTCGGGTTCGTCGGTGGGACGGGCGTCAACCGTGCCGACGGAGCCGGCCGGTTCCTGACGGGACCGGTCCTCGTCCCAGCGGAACTCCGGTTTCGGACCGACGCCGCGCAGGACGCGCGAGACGGACCGGACCCACTGGTGGACCTCCACCGTCAGCAGGGGGCGCGGCCGCTCCTCGGTGCTGTCGGGTCCTTGGGCGACGGAGAGGAGGGCGATGAACCGGGACAGGGCCTGTGCGGCCTCCTCGGGCTGCTGCTGGACGGCCATGCCCCAGTGGTAGGCGTAGCGCGGCAGCGCGTCCATGATCTCGGTGCGGGTCTTGGGCCGGCCGTCCAGGATCTCCAGGACGGCCGCGGTGAGCCGGTGGGTGCGCAGGATGCTGCCGAGTTCGACCGGTGTCGGCGGACGGTCGCGGCGCTCGCCGGGGCGGCGGGTGAAGGCGTCGACGAGGTGATCCATGGCGTCCGGTTCCCGCAGCGGGTCACCGAGGGAGATGACATCCTGCGGGGCCGGGAAGGGGAGGGTGAAGTCCGACTTGCCGGCGAACTGCTGGACCGTCATGCGGTCCTCGCCGATGACCGCGTCCGGCTCGAACCTGGTGCCGAAGACCTGGGTCGCGACGTCGAGGATGGTGCCTCCTCCCTCCGCCGCCGGGAGACGGAGCGCCCCGGTCGCCGAGGGCGCACTCTCGCCGAGGGTCGCCGAGGTGGCGACGGGGCAGACGTCGCCGAGAGGGCGGCCCGGCCGCGCCTTACCGGTGGCTGCTCCGAGGCGGCGCATCAGCATGGCCACATCCGTGCCCTGGGCGCCGTCGTAGGTGTGGAACTCGTCGAGCACGACATAGGCGAGGGCTTCGTCCTGCCAGAGCGGGATGTCCTCGGCACGCTGGAGCAGCAGGTCCAGCATCTTGTAGTTGGTGATGATGATGTCGGGCCGCTCGCCGCGGATGCGGGCCCGGTCGGTCTCCACTCGCGCGTAACCGCCGGCCGGCTCGTCACCGATGTAGAGGGCCGCGGACACCTGGGCCAGGCGCGGGTCCTGGAGTTGGTCGTTGAGCCGCCCGGCCTGGTCGGTGGCAAGCGCGTTCATCGGGTAGAGCAGGATCGCCTTGACACCTCGCTGTCCGGCCGCCCGCGCGCGTCGGCAGTGGTCGAGTACGGGCACCAGAAAGGACTCGGTCTTGCCCGATCCGGTGCCGGTGGTGATCAGCGTGGGCCGGGCGGGGCCGTGCAGGGTGGACAGCCGCTGCCAGGCCCGGGCCTGGTGCCGGTAGGGCTGGAACCCGTCGGGCACCCAGTCCAGCGCCGCCTTCCACGCGTCACCGGCCGGTTTGAAGGGAGTACGGATCCGCAGGTAGGGGCCACGGAAGATGCCGTCCCGCTCGTCCCGCAGGAAATCCTCCAGAGCACGCCGTTCCCCCTCGTCCGCAAGCGCGAACGTAGTGGTCAGGTACTGGGTGAGACTGTCCCCGACCTGTTCGGCGGCGAGAGTGGGGCGCACCCGCGTGGCTCCTTGTCTTCCTTGCCCGGCACGGTGCCCCGTCCGGGAACTGCGGCTGGTATGAAGTGTCTTACACGGAGCGGAGCAGGAGGTCTTCGGGAACACCGGCGACCGGTGGCGGTTCCCGGACCCCCTCGTAGCCGAGGTGGATCTCTTGCCGAGCCCGGGTGAGGAGTACGTAGTACGTCATCCGCAGCGCGGCCGCTCCCGGATCGCCGCCGTCGGTGTGGACGTCGGGCACGAAAACGCTGTCGAACTCCAGCCCTTTGGCGCTGGCCCTGCTGATGACGCGGACCCCCGGCCGTCGCAGGTCGAGCGTGCGGTGGCGGCCCTCGGCCGCGGCACCGACGTACACCTGGGAACGCAGGCGGGGCGCGGTGCGCTCCAGGTGTTCGTGCAGGGCAAGTTGCTGCCGCGTGGTGCGCACGATCACACCGATGGTGTGCTGCGGACGCCGTTCGGCGTGGGCGACTAGCTGCGCGATCAGGGCCCGCTGGTCGGCGTACCGCCGCAGCTGGGGAACGGGCCCCGTCCGGGACGGCAGGGGCGGTGCAGTGTCCCCTGTGTGGAAGTGGGCGGCCAGCGCGGCGACGGGCCGGGTCGAGCGGTGCTGGAGGGTGAGCTGGTGGCGTGCACACTCGCCCAGGGCCGAGCTGATCTCGTCGAGGGTGGACTGGGTGTCGGTGATGCGCTGGCACTCGTCGGCGAAGACGGTGACGGGGACGCCGAGCAGGCGGCACAGCCGGTAGAAGGATGGGGGCAGGTCCTGTCCCTCGTCCACGACGAGGGCGAAGCCCTCGCCGTCCTCCTCGACGGCGGCCAGGGCGAACAGCTCGGGCCAGTCGAACCAGTCCGCGTCGGCCCGGGGTGCGGGCTCGCCGGTGCGCGCCCGGTGCCAGGCGTGGATCCACGCGTGCACGGTGCTGACCTCGACGTCGCCGTGGACGGTCAGAGTCTGGCGCAGCAGGTTCGACCGGGTGAGCAGGTGCACCCGGACGCCGGTGAGGGCGACGAGGGAGGCGTGCTGCGCGGCGAGGACGCTCTTGCCGGAACCGGGTGGTCCGGTGACCAGGTGGCATCCGTCGAACGGCAGGTTCCGCAGCAGGTCCTGCTGTTCGTCGGCGAGGTCGAGGTAGGCCGGGCTCACCGGGCGTCGTCCTCGATCTCCCGTACGGCGAGCTCCCGGGCGGTGGTGATGACGTCCTCGAAGTAGCCGGGGACGCCCGCCCCGCCGACCAGCAGGACGCGGTCGAGGAGGGCGTTGCCGGTCTCACAGCTGGTCTCGGGCAGCAGACAGCAGGCGTGGCAGGCGGCCCGGTTGAGGTTGGCGTATCCCTGTCCGGTGTGTTCGGCGCACAGCGGGTCGGCCGAGCACCAGGCGGCGGTTTCGGTCAGGCGCAGCAGGGTTTCGGCGAGCCGGGGTGGCTCCCCCTGCCGGACCAGGCCGCCGAGGGTGCCCTCGGCGTCGCCCGCCGCGGTGTAGACGAGGACGCCGGCCTGTGCGGCGCCGCCCGACCGGGCGTACACACGCTCCCGCAGGGACGCCGTGGAATAGCCCGACTCGAAGGAGAGCTGCCGGACCAGCAGATGGGCGAGCGTGTGCAGCAGGACGAACCGGGGCAGCAGCTCGAGGCCGGTGAGTGATTCGAGACGGTCCTTCTGGAAGGCCCGGTCGAGGTCGTCCCGCAGTCCGCGCACCCGCTCGCGCACGGCGCGGTCCCGCTCCCACTCGGCGAGCCGGCGCTCGTCCAGGGCCAGGAAGACTCCCTCGCCGAAGACTTCGACGGCGGGCAGCCAGCGTGCCCGGCGGCCGGTGTCCACGGGAACGAACCTGGCGGTCGGGGTGACGCGGCTGAAGCCCTGGATGGCGCGGACCTCGCGCAGTCGGTCGGCCACGACCACGCGCGCGACCTTGTCCCGCAGGTCGGGCCAGGGTGCCGTGTGTTCGCCTTCCAGCCCCAGCCCGACCTCCCGGATGACGAAGTCCCGGGTGGGCTCGGGGGCGGGGGCCGTGAACGCGGCCCACTCGTCGCTGCTGAGGTCCGGGTACACCACCTGGTGGGTGCGTTCCCCGGACTCGTCGATCGGAGTGCCGGTCTCTTCCGCGAGGAGGGCGTCCAGCAGGTCGTCGTCGGCTCCGGTGTCCTCCGAGATCATCGAACGGATCAGCGGTGCGCGCGGGCCGTCCGGCGCCTTGCACAGAGCGAGCCACATGTCGTGCAACCGCACCGTCTCGGCGAGTTCGCCGTCGGTGACGGACGCGCCGCTGTCGGGGATGTCGAGGGCGGAGTGCACGACGGGGTAGTACAGGTTTCCGGCGGTGCGCTGGACGATCTGGACGGGGCCCGGGCAGTCCTTGACCGCTTCGCTCCTGCGCTGCCATGGATTACGGCCGGTGCAGCGCAGCCGCTTGGCGCCCAGCACGTCGAGCAGGTCCCGGGACGGTTTGGGGCAGCCCGGCGCCGTGCAGGCCACCGACAGCGCTTCCAGACCGGTCGCCCTCTCCTCGAAACGGAACCGGAGGTGGTCGCGACTGTGGCAGGACTCCCGCTGCTCGGGAGTGAGTTCGGAGTGGGCCCAGTACCACCAGTCGACATCGCCGAGATGGCCGGACGGGCAGATCTGGACGAACCGCATCGGCGTGAGCTGCCGCTGCGGTGAGCAGCTGCGGCAGCGCGGCGGCGTTCCGGGCCGCTCGTCGGCCACGCGCCAGTGGGTCATACGGCGGCACGCCGGGCAGAACAGCCAGGCGGGGAAGCGGATGTACGGCGGTCCGGCGGCGTCCGGGATGTCCCAGGCATCGTGCGGGGCGGGGGGCGCCGCGCGGAAGCCGCTGACGCCGAGGCGCGCGGCCAGCCGGGGCGACGAGACGGCCTGATGGGCGCGGGGCCAGTCACCGATGCCCGCGGCAACGAAGGACTCTCCCTGGACGTCGAGGACGGCACCGGTGCCGAAGGGCACCACGGTCTGCGCCTGACGCACCCGGCGGCGGCTCATGCGTCGGCTCCCTTCACCACGACCTGGCATTCCCGGTCGACGTTGCGCATGGAGTGCGGGGTCTCCCACAGGCCTCCGCCGCGGTCGAAGTCACGCAGGAGGTTGTGCTGGCCCTTGCCCTGGGTTCGGTAGTGCAGGCGCTTGCCGTCGTCGCGTGCCTCCCGCGCCGCCTCCAGCCATTGCTGGAACAGCTCGAAGAGGTCGTCGCGGACCCCGGGGGCGGCCTCCGGATCACTGCGGGTGACCCAGTCCACGATCCGTTCCGCCTGTGTGCTCACCTCGGCCACGTGCTCGAGGACGTCACCGGCCGCGTCCTCCGCGCCGAGGCCGAGGCCGTGCCGGACGAGCACCACCAGTGCCGCGTGCAGGGCACGCCTGCGGGAGGGCACGGACCAGGGGGTGATGGTCGTCGGTTCCACGTGCCGGTACAGGGCCGCGTGGTACGTACCGAACGTCTCGTAGTGCGAACGGTCGCGCGGCTTGGTGGCGTTGAGGAAGGTCACGACCAGGCCGGGCACGCCGTGCCGGCCCACCCGGCTGGTGGCCTGGATGTACTCGGCGGTGGCCTTGGGCTGGCCGAGCATCAGCATCAGCGCGAGACGCTTCACGTCGACGCCCACGGAGAGCATGTTGGTGCAGGGCAGCAGGGAGATGGCCGCGGGGTGGTCCCAGGGCTTCTCCAGCCGGTCGAGGACGAGCGGTTGTTCGCTGCGGTCCAGGCTGCTGGTGAGTTCCTGCACCTGCCCTTCGGTGAGCACGCGCCGTTCGCCGACCGGGCCGGTGCCGGCGAGCTGGGCGGGGATGTCGTCGGCCGCGGCGGTGACGGTTCGGCCCAGCTCCCTCAGGCTGTGGTGGTAGGCGACCAGCGTCCAGTAGTCGTCCCGGTGTTCGCCGGAGAGCTGCACTGCTCCCTGGAGGAGGGTCGCGGCGGTCGCCACGGTGGCACGGCCGGCGGTGTGGCCCTGCGCCATGACGCCGACGTACAGCCGGCCGGGACGTTCTGTGTCGGGCTCCGCGAAATAGGAGGAGCGCGCGTCCGGACCGGACGGCGGGAAGAGCTGCACGGGCCGGCCGTAGAGCCTGCGGACCTGTTCGCCGGCGCGCCGGATGGTGGCCGTGGAGGCGACGATCTTCGGTCCCTGCCGGGCGGGCGAGCACAGTTGCAGGACGGCCGCCTCGTACAGACCGACGGTGGTGCCGAGCGGGCCGGTGAGCAGGTGCAGCTCGTCCTGGATGACGAGGTCGGGCGGCAGGCCGCCGCCGCTGCCGAAGAGACGGCCCGCTTCCGGCTCCCAGGCGAGCCGGGCGAACTTGTCGACGGTGCCGAGGACGAATGCGGGCGGGTCGTCGTAGAGGTGCTGGTCGACGACGGCGACGGGCAGCCGGTGGTGGAAGGCGCAGTCGTCGCGAGGGCAGAAGAACCGGAAGGACGCGGCGCGCGCGTCGATGCCGTAGTCGGCGTGGTCCGGTGACTTGCGTGCGGGCACGATGCGGGTGCCGCACCAGGGGCAGCGGTCGAGGATGAAGCGGTCGTCCGGCGTGGCGGCCGCACGCAGCTCGTCGAAGGCGTCCACGGCCCCCTGGTAGGAGTTGGGTGTCGTCGCCTCACCGACCCACAGTCCGATCGAGAACGGCTCGCCGCCGAGCGTCACCGGGTCGGCCTGCCGCAGGCGTTCCAGGGCGCACACGGTGGTCGCGGCCCGCTGGAACTGCTGGGTGGTCAGCAGCGAGAGCGTGTACCGGCTCAGCACCGTGGTCCCCCGGCCGGTGTCACCGTGCGGCGGCCGGAGGCGACGCAGGACCATGACGAAGGCGGCCAGCAGCAGGTACGCCTCCGTTTTGCCGCCGCCGGTCGGGAACCAGATCAGATCGACCGTCTCCCGGTCGGAATGCGACGGGTCGGCCGCGCCGTCCAGGGTCATGAGGAAGAAGGCCAGCTGGAACGGGCGCCAGGCGGCCGTGGGGTCGGGTTCCGGGTCGAGCTGCACGGCGGCCGAGCGGTCGTGCCGCCGGCCCGCCTGGTCGGCTTCGCTGTGGCGCATCTGGAGTGCCATCGCCGCGTTCGCCGTACGGAAGGCCCGCCGCAGGTCCTCGTTCTCCTCGGCGCACAGCGTCCGCACACCGGACTCCATCCGCCGTACGGCGGCCTCGATCCGTTCCAGGATCCGGCGGGCGGCGGGCCGCCCCCAGGCCGGTACGTCGGTGGCCCGCTGCTCCTCGTACCAGGCGCGGTAGCCCGCGACGAACTCGTCGAGTCCTCCGCGCAGCCGGCTCACCGGTACGGACGGGTCGGAGAGGCGCCTCAGCAGCAGCACCGGGCTGTTCGGCCCCGCCGCCCGGACGGCGGGCACCTCGGTCCGCGGCATCACCTCGGCGTGGACACCGGTCACCCGGCCGTCGTCCGTGCGTTCTTCCCGGGTGGCGCAACCGTGGCCGACGGCATAGGTCCTGACGTGCCGGTACTGGAGGCGGAGTTCCTGTTCCTCCTCGTCGCGGCTGGCGAGCCGGACGCCTGGATACGGCAGGACCTCCCCGTCGATCGCCTCGACCCCCAGCCGGACCTGGAACAGCATGGCGTCCCAGAGCCGTTCACGCTCGGCGGCAGTGAGCGAAGGGGACCGGCGGGGCGCGCGAGCCGTGTTGATGAGCGCGACCGTCACCAGCCGGCCGTGCCCGAAGGTCCGCCATGTCACGCGGATCTCGCCGCGCCCGTCGAATACCAGGCCGCTCGTCTCCCCCGGTTTGAAGGCGGGGGACTCGGCCGTCAGCGGGATGCGCCGCCAGCGGCGCCGCCCGTCATCGTCCCGCTCGGTCAGATAGCGAGCGCCCTCGACCGTGACGCGGAGTTCGGCGGCCGTCGTGAACAAGGACAGTCCCAGGGACGAGGGGAGCCACGAGTTCGCCTCGGGGACGGGATCGTCCCGCTGGGCGGTGTCCTCCCTCTGCTCCTCGGCGCCCGGCGCGTCGACCACCTCGGCGGAGAGCGTCAACTGACGGTGCAGGTCGGCTTCCCGCGGGTAGAGGGTGCCCATCAGGTACTGCCGGTCCGGTGGCGAGGCCACCGTCTCGTGTTCACCCCGGGCGGGCCCCACGAGCTGGTCCCGCACGAACGAGACGAGTTCTTCTCTGGGTCCCATGGCCCCTGTACCCCCCATGCCACACCCTGGCGACCGAACGTACCGGTCCGCAAGATCGTATCCGGCATATGCCGGATGGCGCCCCTCGTACCGGGAAATCGCTCACATCCAGCCACGGGGAGTGGACGCAGCGTCCCCCTCTCGGGGTCGATTGTCAGTGCCCTGTGTCAAAGTCTCCCTCATGACGGCGGACGCACCGGGCACCCGGGAAATCAGGGTGCGTGAACTGCGGGGCGCGTTGGGTGCGTTGCTCGCGGATCTGCACGGCCGTGCGCACGCCGGCAGGGTGGGTGAGGACGACTTCAGGGCCGCCACCGCTTCCCTGGATCTGGACGCGGACGGCCTGAAAAGGTTGGAAGCGGCTCTGGCCCAGCAAGGGCTGGTCGTGGAGCACGCCGCCGCACCCTCCCACGCCGGGATACGGGTCGGCAGGGTCCTTGGGCTGGCCCGCAAGTACGTCTCGGCGGGAGTCGTCCCCGTCCCCGCGTTCACCGGCCTGGTCTCGCTGTGCGGGCTGGATGCCGCGGAGCGGGAGCTGCTGACGGCGGCGTTGGGGGACGAGGGGGTGGTGATCGGCGCGATTCCGTCCCCCCGGCCGGCGGACGTCTCCGAGGCCGCGGCGGCCTCGGCCGAGGAGCCCGGGCCGGAGGAGCTGGGAGCGAGCGGCGAGGTTCCCACCGATCTGGACGGGGCGATGGCCGCCGCGCGGGCCCGCATGGACGAGGACCGGTTCGCACGGAGCGCGTGGAAGAGGTTGCTGACCGCCGAGGAGGAGGTCGGTCTGAGCGTCCTGCTCAAGGGCGGCCCCGAGCACCTCGACCACGTCCCGCAGGAGACGGAGCTGGCGGCCCTCCCCGCCGGCGACATCCGCCGCAGGGCCTACGAGACGCTGGTCGCGCACAATGTACGGCTGGTGCACAAGCTGGCGCAGCGACTGCAGGGGCAGGGCCTCGATCACGAGGACCTGGTGCAGCACGGCGTGCTGGGGGTGATGCACGCGGCCTGCATGTTCGATCCGAGCAAGGGTTTCAAGTTCTCGACGTACGCGACGTGGTGGGCCCGTCAGGCGCTGGAGCGGTCCCTTGGGAACGAGAGCCGGCTGATCCGCATCCCGGTGCACATGCACGAGAAGGTGCGCAAGGTGGCGGTGGCCGAGGCCCGGCTGTCCGCCCAGGGGAAGTCCGTCTCCGCCGGCGCGGTGGCCGTGGCGGCGAACCTCACGGTGGAGGAGGTCGACGCGGTACGCCGGATCAGCCGACCCACGGACTCCTTGGACCGCGAGATCGGCGACGGGACGCATCTGGGCGAGCTGGTGG
Organism: Streptomyces sp. BK208; assembly: GCF_004364245.1. GTDB lineage: Bacteria > Actinomycetota > Actinomycetes > Streptomycetales > Streptomycetaceae > Streptomyces. The sequence continues at coordinate 469,139 of NZ_SOAV01000003.1, forward strand.
CGACGCTCCACCTGGCTCCCACCCCGGAAGAGATGCTGCACCCCAAGTACTCCCGGCAGCGTGTGGAGGAGCTGCTCGCGCGGGCCGGGCTGACCGAGCGCGAGGCCGACGTGATGCGAAGGCGCAGTGGACTGGTGGGCGGTGAGCGCCAGACGCTGGAGGAGATCGGCGAAGAGTACGGCGTCTCCCGGGAACGCATCCGGCAGCTGGAGACCCGGGCCCGCGACCGGCTGAAGGTCGTCCTGGCGGGTGGGGCTCCGGAGCCGCGGGGCAAGAAGCGCCGGCGCAAGCCGCGCGAGGAGGCGCGGGAGGCGGAGCCCCAGCAGACGGACCGGACAGCGGTGCCTGAGGTTCCGTCGCACCCGGAGCCGGAGCGGGAGCCGAAACCGGAACCGAAGCCGAAGGCGTCTCAAGCAGCGGCGAGCAAGTCCGGGGTGCCGGAAGGGCAGGGCACCCTGTTCTGACGGGCGCCGCTAGACCTCTGGCCTGATCTTGCTGCCGATGTGGGCGAGGCGGATCGTGCGTTCCTCCGGGACCAGGCGGAAGTGGATGCGGCCGACGCCCGGCGTGAACCGGGCGTGCAGGTCGAACGTGCGCGTTTCCCCGTCCAGGTCGGTGAAGCGGCACACGCGCTTGCGGGTCTCGCCCTCCGGGCTGACCTTGCTCTGCCACTCGGGCTCGGCCATGGCCGCCGGGTCCCATGCGGCGACGGCTTCCTCCAGCCGTTCCAGGGATCGGCGCACGGGTACCACCCAGTGCGGGTTCAGACCGCTGAGCTGACCCTTGACGCGCGGCAGGAAGGTGAGGTGCGGGTAGAGGTCGGCCCGGCTGTCCCAGATCCGCAGGCCGGTGGTGACGCTTTCCCGCCGTGCCTTCCGGATCCACTCCAGGTGCCCGTCGAGATGCGGCTCGGCGGACAGGTGCCGGACGTCCACGGTGTCGTGCCGCATCTCCAGCGTGCCCGCGTCGTCCTCGGCGAGTTCGGCGCGCTCCAGGGTGACGTGGTCGGTCTGCCATGGGCGGGCCACCGCGAGACTGACGGCGATGCCGTCCATGAAGTGCGCGGCACCCAGACCGAGGACGACCCCTCCGTCGTGGCGGTACTCCAAGTGGTCGGCGGCGTCCTCCGCGGGGAAGACGCTCCGCACGGGAGCGCGGCCCTGTAAGGCCCTCAGGCGCTGCCAGAGGGCGCGGTTGCGCGGGCTGGCGCCGATCCACTTGTTGACGGGGTAGCCCTCGGCGATCTCCAGTGCCTTGACGTCCACCTCGCTCACGAGGGTGGCGCCTCCGGCGGCCGCGGCGGCACGGACGACGGCCACGAAGTCGGCCATGGCCCGCTCGGCCCGCGCCGGGTCGCAGGCCGTCCCCCAGGACTTCTCGTTCAGAAACAGCAGTGGCACGCTTACCTCTTCCCCCTGTGTCGTCCCGTGCCGTCAGTCCAGCAGCCGGTCGAGCGAGTTCTCCCACTCGTCGAAGAAGCCCTCGGGCCACTGTTCGAGCATGCCGTCCTTGTCGATGCGCGGGGTGACGACCTCGGTGCCCGCCCCGTTGCCGCTGAAGTAGTGCACGACCGCGTCCTGCGGCTGGAGGACGCCCTGTTTCACGGCGATGCGGACACCGTTCAGCACGTGGTCGCTGTGGGTCTCGACGACCAGCTGCGCGCCGGTGGCGGCGGCCGCGGACAGCAGTGCCGCCATCCTGCTCTGCCCTTTCGGGTGCAGATGGGCCTCGGGGTTCTCCAGCAGGATCAGGCTCTCGGGCGTCGCGGTGAGGCAGGCGACCACGACGGGCAGCGCGTAGGTGAGACCGAAGCCGACATTGGTGGGGCGCCGGCGGCGGGTGGCGTTGATGCCGGCGGTGCCGCCGAAGCCGTAGGACAGGCGGACCGAGTCGGTTCCCTCGATGGGGTCGGTCTCGATGTTGACGCCCGGACACAGCTCCTGCATCCACGCGATCGCCTGGTCCAGGAGCTGGGGGGAGGTGGCGCCGGGGTGGCGGAGGGGGCCGTCGGGCACCTCCATGGGGACTTCCTGGTCCGTGTGGTGGCGCAGGTAGTTGATGGTGTGTTCACCGCGCACGCCGAGGAAACCCCGCGCGACGGCGATCTGGTGGGAGCGCGGGTAGGTGACCGCCGGGGTGATGCGGTCGGCGTGCAGGTACTGGAACGGCTGCTCGGCCAGGTGGGCGCGGACCGATCCCTCCGCCAGCGGCATGACGTCCCGGTCGGGGTGGCGGATGTCGTACGCGGCGGCCCAGGTCCGCTGCTCGCCGTCTTCCTCGATCACGAAGCCGACGAGTGGCTCGCGGACGGCGGGGAGTTCCTCCACCGGCCCGAAGTCCTCGTGCAGGACGTCCTGTGCGGTGCCGAGGCTCACCAGGTCGCCGTTGAGCAGCAGCCCGCCTCCGGCGCGCTTGGTCCGCATGAGCATCTGCGTCTCGTACGACTGGCGCAGCAGGCCCAGCGCCTGCAGGACGCTGCTCTTGCCCGAGGAGTTGAGACCGGTGAGGAGCGTGAGCGGGCCGAGGGGGAGTTCCAGACGCCGGAACGCCTTGAAGTTGATCAGCGTGATGCGGTTGATCACTGCCCGTCCCCGCTCCGCCCCTCGGTGAGCGCTGTCTCCAGAAGCTCCTTGATCGCGTCGAACCGCTTGCGCACCTTCCTGGCGTCACCGGTGCCCACGGAGATGGCGCGTTCGAACTCCACGTCTTCCATGAGGTGCGCGAAGGCGTCGAGGACGTCGGTCTGCCCCAGCGCCGCACGGTCGTCGTCGTCAAGTCCGGCGAGGTTGACGGCGACCGCCTCGAAGAGCGCCTTGTTGATGGGTGACTTGCGCTGCTGGTTGTGGCGGTACTTGCGGAAGGCGTGGGGGCCGAAGATCTCCTCGGCCGCGCGCATCGCCGTGAGGAACTCGGTGCTCAGGCGGTTCTCCTCCGCGCTGTCGAGACGGTTCACCTGGTGCATCGCCTCGGCGAGGAACGCGTCGAAGTCACCGGGCTTGTACGCGTGCGGTGAAGTCATCCGGAAGGCCAGGAAGCGCAGGACCATCTCCCGGTCGGCCATCCGGTCGCCGACGACGCTGTGGCCCGTGGCCCGCTTGAACTCCTCGGTCTCCGCCAGCTCCGCGAGCAGCGTGCGCGCCCGGCCCGAGATGAGCGCGTGCCGGATCTCCTGCCGGGTCAGGGGCTCACCTCCCGTGTTGATGCGCGCGAAGACGTTGAACATCACCGGCTCCGGAGTACCGCGTCGGATGACGTGGACGACGACCTCGGTCTCCCGCAGCCGGATCTGGAGCTTCCCGGACAGGTTCGCGAAGCCGGTGCCCTCGAAGTTGCGCAGGTACTCCAGCCCCGTCAGTTTCAGCGGGTCGGCGCCGACCGCCTCGGGCTCCAGGAAGCGGGCGATGGACGTGAGGCGCTGGATGCCGTCGACGATGGCCCAACTGCCGTCCTTCTTCTCCGCGGCGTAGAAGGACGGGATGGGGATGCGCAGCAGCAGGGACTCGATGAGCCGGGACTGCTTGCCGTCGGTCCAGATGCCCGCCTTGCGCTGGAAGTCCGGGGCGAGGTCGATCATCTCGTTGCGCAGCCGGGACAACAGCAGGTCGACGGTGGTCGTCCGGGTGTCGATGTCGATGTGCTCGGGGTCGAAGGGAGAGGTGATCTGCTCGATCACCACATCCTCGGCCTCCTCGCGCTCGATGTCGGTCGGCCGGCCGTCGGTGGTGACCTCCACGGAGAACAAGGGGGATTCATGCTCCCCGGCGTCGGCCGCGGCGTCCTGATACCGCTCGAACACCGACCGTTGGTCCCGTGTACGCCCCTGGCTCTCCTCCAACGCCGCCATTCCTCTGGTCGCCCTCCCCCTCGTGCCGTACGGCATCATCGTGTCCGCTGCGATCGCCCTTCAGCCTACCGTCCGTGATCCCGCGGTGACGCCGGAACGATCAGAGCAGTGACGGCAGGGCGTTGAGGACGACGGCGCCGGGCGGTTCGGCTCCTCGTCCCCGGCCTCGCCCTCCACGGCGGTGGTCGGACCGCCGACGAGGTACTGCATGCCCCGGTGCAGGAAGTCGCGAAGCGGCGGGCAGATCACGGCCAGGCCGGCCACGCCCGCCGCGGCGAGCAGATCCGGGACCACTCCCCCGCCCGGGAGGAGGAACGCCCCGCCGAGGAGCCCCACGGCCACCGCGAGCCTGCCCGCGCCGGCCAGCAGGCGGCTGCCGAGCGGCTCGGTCACGGCGTCGGCCGCGCCGGACTCCGGCACGTCTGCGAGGAGCCGGGCGTCGACGACCACCAGACTGTCCCGCCTGGATCGCGCACGGCAGCTGTGCCGCAGGGTTGAGGCGACGAGCCGGGACAGGTCGCGCAGGGCACTGTCGCGGTCTGCTCCCTCACCGAGGAGGTAACGCTGGTTGGCGTCGGCGAGTGCCGCGACCAGTCTCTCCGTACTCGCCCGCACCCGCTCACGCGTGACGGGCGGCATGGTGCGGGTGCCGTGCCGGGCTTGACCGCGCAGGGCGTTGCAGAGGCGGCCGAACTGCCTGCCGTGGACGTCGAGAGCGGAGTCCTGGGACCGACGCCGGGACGGCATGAGCAGCAGCTCCAGGAAGCCGACCGCCTCCACGGTGACGACTCCGGCCGCGTCGGAGACGGCGACGGCCCGTACGTCGGCGACCATGAGCGTGACGGAGACGGCACCGAAACCGGCGATGGCGACGCACATCCAGAACGGGGTGACCGTGGTGCGGTGCAGTGAGGCCAGCCACCAGAAGGGAAGCACCGCGAGCAGGACAGGCACCACCTGGAGAAGTGCCGATACGCACCGGCCGGCGACGATACGGTGCCACCGGTCGACGAGTTCCCCCTTGTCCGGCCCGTCCTGCGCCGGTACGCCCCGCCCTTCCAGCTCGGCGAGCAACGCCTCGACGCGCCTCTCGCACGCTGTGCGCCGGATGCGCCGCAGGCCGGGCATCCGGTACACCCCGCCGCCAAGCACACGGGTGCGGGTCCGCCACAGCACGGCGATCCACACCGCCTCGAAGAAGGTCCACCAGCCCCAGAGGAACGCGACGTTCGCGAAGTGCGTGCGTGTGATGACGCTCAGCGTCGCAGACGCCACTGACAGTCAGCCCAGGACGACTTCGCACCAGACGGTCTTGGTGTACGGGGCGTGCGTGGCCGTTCCCCAGTGAGTGGACAGCGCCTCCACGAGGAGTAGCCCCCGGCCGGAGTCGACGTCTGCAGACGGCGGAGCGAGCGCGCCGGGGCGGGGAGGGAAGCGGTCGGCGCGGGCGTCCGTCACCTCGATACGGAGGGCGGGGCCCTGCGGGTGGAGGCTCAGCCGCAGGTGGAAGTCCCGACCGGACACCCGGCCGTGCCGTACGGCGTTCGCGGCGAGTTCGGCGACGAGCAGTGCCGCCGTGCGGTTGGCCTCGGTGTCGTACGACCACCCCCAGCCGTGGAGTTGTTCGGCGGCGAGACGACGGGCGAGGCGGGCACCTCGGGGAGTGGCCGAGAGGCGGATGGTGAAGGGGCGGGGCGCGTCGGCGGGTTGGGCGCGCTCGGGGCGCGGTGCCCGGGAGTGGGCAATATCGGCGTTCATGTCACTCAGCGTGGTCGGCCGTCCCTACCCTGACCAGTAACGGCGGCGGTACCCACCGTCACTGTCCGGTCGCTGTCCGGCTCTGTCCGGACAGTGCCGCGTGACGCGGTGCGCCGGTGAGGGGTTGAGCACGGGCGGCATGCGGAGGTGTCGGAGACGTGGGCGTGACGGGGCAGGGATCGCAGGGCGGTGACGGGATGGAGCCGTACGGCGCGGACGACGAGGAGTCGGCGGCGGTACTGCGGACGGTCGGCAGGGTCATCAAGACGTGCCGTGAGCGGAAGGGGCTCCGCCAGGCCGAGTTGGGGACGGCGATCGGGTACAGCGAGGAGCAGGTGTCCTCGGTGGAACGGGGGCGGCGGGCGCCGAGTCCGACGTTCCTGGAGGCGGCGGACAGGGCTCTGGACGCCGGTGGGCTGCTCGCCGGGCTGCGGAAGGACGTGGAGCAGGCCCGGTACCCGAAGAAGGTGCGGGATCTGGCGAAGTTGGAGGCGGAGGCGGTGGAGATCTGCGCCTACGACAACTCCGTCGTCAACGGGCTCTTGCAGACGGAGGAGTACCTGCGGGCGGTGTTCGGGTCACGGCGGCCGGCGTTTTCGGAGGAGCAGGTGGAGCGGCTTGTCGCTGCGCGGCTGGCGCGACAGTCGGTCATCGCTGGAAAGCAGATGATCCCGTCGTTCAGCTTCGTGCATGATGAAGCGACGCTGCGGAGGCGAGTCGGGGGCAGAATGGTGCTACGCCGACAGCTCGAACGACTGTTGGAAGTCGGGCAGATGCGGAACGTGGAGATCCAGGTGCTTCCCATGGATCGTGAGGACAACGCCGGTCTCGGCGGCCCCTTCCACCTACTGCGGCTGAACGAGGGCACCACGGTGGGGCACAACGAGGTTCAGCGGACCAGTCGACTGATCTCCGAGCCCAAAGAGATCCAGATCCTCGAACTCCGCTACGGGGTCCTCCGCGCTCAGGCCCTCCCGCCGCAGGAGTCGCTGGCCTTCGTCGAGAAAGTCCTTGGAGAGACATGAGCATGAATCCCCCGGCCGGTCACGGCTTCGAGATGACATGGATAAAGAGCAGTTACAGCACCGACGACGGGCCAGCCTGCGTCGAGGTCGCGTCCACTCCCGCCACGATGCACGTCCGGGACTCGAAGCAGAGGCAGGGACCCCGACTCGTCTTCGGGGCCCAGCAGTGGGCCGCGTTCGTGTCGTACGCCGCAGATCACTGACGGGCAATCTGCCGACGCCCCGCCTCTGGTGCCGTACCGGATGCGGTGCGTCGGCGTTCTCCAGTCAGGTGGGCGGCGGAGTCCACTTGCCCTGGTCGATGGCCGCCTGGAGCCGCGCCGAGAAGTAGGCGTGTGCCTCTCGCATCTCGGCTTCGCGGTTGGCCTTGTAGAAGGGGGGCGTGTAGCCCTCCGGCGGGTCCGTGCGCTCGCCGTCGAAGTGGGCGCGGAGGTGCTCGTAGTGTTCCTTGGTTTGGCCGTGGCCGTAGGTGTAGCGGTTTCCTGCGATCCGGCGTTCGCGGGCATCGAACCAAGTCACGGCGTCGAAGTCCTGCAAAATTGGAAAGCGGGCACGGTACATGGCGATGAGTGCATCGGCGTCGACGCCGAGCCAGACGGCGACCAAAGCATCAACCTCAACCTGTGCTGCGCGACGAGTCCGTTCGCTGCGCAATGGAGTGGCATGGGTCCATCCCGGGCCGACCTCATGCAGGGGCTGCAACTCAGGCCACTTGCACGCCCACGGCTCGTACGCCGGCCAGGTCGGGTCATAGAGCTCAGACCAAATCTCTCCATAGGCCGACGTTAGGCAATTGAGGCGCAGGGTGCGCAGCAACAGGGCCGACTCCAGGGGGTGACCCTGCGATGGGGCAGGCATGCGCCGCGCCGGTGCCTTTTTCAGATGACCCACGCCTGTCGTGCGCAGGAGGTAGTCCACGGGCAGGCCGGCCCAAAAGCCTGCCGTGAGCGCGGTCAAGCGGTTATCACCCATGTACATGCTGTGCACCAAGTCGATGTGAGCCGCACCTGGCGGAATGAGCGCCACGTACAAGCTCCGCTCAGTATCAGGTGCGATCATCTCGCGCCACGCCACGCGGTAATACTTCGTGTAGGAATGCGTCGACCGCCCCACGAAGTAACGATCAACATCGTCGGAGTCGATCTCGTTCTCCGGCACGTCTCGCGCCTCCGCCAGCACACGTCGCGCCTGTGCTGCCGCCTCCTCCGACCCCCGCAGTCGCATGAACCCGCCCTTGTCGAACCATTTATCCTGCTTGTCTGCGTACTTCTCCGGAGTCGCGACGCGTACGTATTCCGTCTCCGGTACCGCATCGTCGGAAACCGCCAGGAGGTTCAGGCCTAGCACCTCGCCGCTGCCCTGGCTGGGCTGCTTAAACAGCGGGTTCGACAACCCGAGTTGTGGACCCCGAAGGATGACGTCATCCCACCTTTCAGGCCGGAATACTGCACCGTCTTCGCTCGGGTGGTTGTAGTCGATCACGCCATCGCGCTTGGCCAACGTCTCGTTGTAACCCGACGAAATCGGTGGTAGTTCCCCCACCTTCAACTGATAGTTGGCAAGCGCTTCGATCGCCGCTCCCTCCGCCACACTGACCGGTGACAGCAACCTCCCCTGCTCCACCACCTGGTCCTCATTCCCGGTTAGCCGCTGCCACCGCTCCAACGTCGCACGATCCACCCGGATAATCCGCTTCTTGTGCGGCCGCTCATCCCATGTTTCCCCATATCGCACACCCGGGTCCGGACCAGAACCGTCGTGCTGCGCAGACAATCGCAACGCGTCAACGGAGAACAACCAAGAGAGGTGGTCAAAGCCGATCTCGCCCTCAACTCCGTAAATGTGCAGGCCAAAGTGACTCGACCTGCCAACCGGCGGCGGGAAGAAGCGGTTGCCCGAATTGACGAATTCACCATGCACACGCAATCGCTTGTAGGCAGCCGCCCGCAGCAGCCCGTCCCTGTCGCCATTGAAGTGCGAATCCGGATGGATGAGACCGACCGTGCCGTTTCGCGCGGCGTGGGCCCAGGTCTGACACATGAAAGCGCGGTACAGGTCGGGGCGCTTACCGTCGAGAATCGGGTACACGACTGGAGAACCGAGCTGGTTCGACACTCCCATGATGGTGACGAGTTCGTTCACGAAGTAGGCCCGCGCCTCGGCCCTCTGGAACAGCTCAGCCACTCGGGCCTTACGCACCGCCGCACTCGGCTTCTCGGTGAGCATGAACCACGGATCGCGCTCGGCGAGAACAGGGTCCTCCTTCCACTCAGGCCTGACCCACGGCGGATTCCCCACCTGCAAGTCGAACCCCCCGGCCTCCCCCGCGAAGACGTGCGCGAAGTGCAGCTCCCAGTGGAAGAAGCCCATCCCCCCGTCCGCCCCGGCGTCGTCCCGGTCCTCGGACCCGGCCACGTCCTCCACCGTGTCCAGCCACGGGAACCGCGCCTTGAGGCGGAACGGCGAGTCCATGCCCATGAACGCGTCCAGTTCGACCTCGTAGTCGCGCAGAGCGGCAAGGCTCGGGAACTCGGCGACCAGTGAGTCCGCCGGCACGTCCGTCGCACCGAGCGCGCACTCCAGGAAGTCGATCCAGTCGTCCAGCGTGGCGAGGGGAATGACCTCACGCCGCCCCTTCGGCCGAGCGGCGGTCCGCTTCCGCGCCGGCTTCTTGTCCCCTGCGGCCGAAGCAGACCCGGTGTCCTCCATCTCCAACTGCTGCGGCAGCCCGTCGTCGAACAGGCTCTCCTTCACCCACGCCTGGTCCCCCGGCGCGGGCCCGGACGGGTCCACCGTCGCCTCAACCGAGGGCTGCCCGGCTCGGGCGTCGTCCCCGTCGCCGTACGACACCGCCTCGGAACCGTCCAGCTCCCCCACCCGGTCCAGCGGCCAGAACCACAACGCGCACCATACGTCCATGACGGTCTTCAACCGCCAGTACGGCGTCCCCGGACGCGTGAGGTCGCCGTAGACGACCTCCTTCGGCACCGCCTGCTCCGGATGCTCCAGCCAGTCCGCGCCCCAGACGTCGATCTCCCGGGAGATCTCCCGCTCGGACTGCTTCAGCCGCTCGATCACCAGTTTCCACAGGAACTCGGCCCTCCGGGCGACCCCCTGGAGCCGGCGCCGCTGGGCCACCGTCTTCGGAGCGCGCAGGACACCGGACCGCCACTTCTCCATCCGCTGGACGGCCGCCTTGTCCAGTTCCTCGGCGATCTTCTTGGACTTGGCGTCCGCGACCACCGCTCCCCAGCCCAACGCGGGCAGGAGGAAGTGGTGGACCGAGCCCTCCGGCAACGCTCCGTCACGGAAGGGGAGTTCCCTCGGAGCGAGCGTGTCCTTCTTCGACAGCCACTTGCCCTTGCCCAGCGCGTCCTTGTCGTAGATCCTGCGCCCTGCGCCGACCAGCGAGTTCCCGCGCCGCAGATGCAGGCCGAACCACGGGGCCTGCATCCCCGGGTGCATGGTGTTCAGCCACAGCGACACCTCCGCCAGCTCCACCGCCGTGGCGTTGAGGTCGACGCCGTACGCGTTGTGCAGGGCGACGTAGGCCTTGGCCTTCTGGAGTTCCACCGTGCGCTGGTCGGGCGCGATCTCCACGCCGGTCTCGGCCTCACGGCGCCGCAGGTACTCCGCGGCGACCTGGTCGACCGCCTCGTTGAGGAAGGCACCGGAGCCGAGGGCGGGCTCGCAGATCTTCCACTCCAGCAGCTCCCGCGCGGACGTCACCTCGCCGTTCTGGTCGAGGCGGTGCTTGAGCGCCAGTTCGACCGTGACTTCGGTCAGGGACTCCGGCGTGTAGTACGAGGCCGTGTTCTCGCGGTCGCGTCCCGCCAAGCGGTAGACGAACGACCCCGGCGGGTACTCGGCCCGCTCCGTGAGGCCCGTCTCCTCGTTCTGCCGCTGGACGAACACCTCGCTCGGATAGTCGTTCGCCCGGGACTCCGGGATCATCCAGCTGCCCTTGGCGGGGTCCCCGCCCTTCGCGACCTCGAAGAGGGTCTCGTCGGCGATGAAGCCGGTGTACGACATCAGGCCCTCGTACACGGCGCCGAGCTGGTTGATGCCGAGCTTGGCGTAGGAGATGAAGCCTCCGCGCTCGCCCCTGCGGCCCTTGGTCAGCATCAGGCGGCGCAGCACCTTGTGCAGGGTGGCGTTGCGCAGCCGGGTGTCGAAGTGCTCCGGTCCGGTGGCCGGGTCGTCCTCGTCGTGGGCGGGATTGGGCACTGCCGGGCCGATCAGGCGGATCGCGCCCGGCTCGAAGAGGTCGGAGCGCAGCGGCTCGAAGCGCAGGCCCACGTCCTCGCTGCGGCGGGCCCGACGGGCCTGCTCGAAGCGACGGGCGCGCAGGGCCAGCTGGGCCTCCGTCAGTTCTTCGCCCGTCGCCGACGGCTGCGCGGCTTCCGCAGCCGCTGCCACGCTGTCCGTGTCCCGCTCCGCCCGGTCCTCCGGCTCGGTGCCGTACGGGCGGTGGCCCTTGTTCACCATGCGGGTGAGGAGGTCGACCGACTGGTACAGGTGAAAGCCGTCCCGGGCCGTGGGGCCGACCAAGGTCTTCACCGCCAGGTCACCCAGACGCTGAAGGCCGTAACCGGCGCCGTACTCGGGATAGTCCGAGGGGAGGATGCCCAGCTCCGGGCGGGCCTCGGCGTAGAGCAGGAACAGGATGCGGTAGAGGTAGCGCAGCGATTCGCGGGTCAGGCGGCGGGCCAGGCGCTGGGGGTCGTCGAGGTCGGCGGGGGTCACGCCCTGCTCGGCCAGGCGCTCCAGGACGGCCTGGGCGATCAGCTCGACGGAGTCCTTCAGGCCCTCGCGGAGTTCCGTCGAGACGCCCACGGCGTGTTTGGCCGACTTGGAGACGAGATCGTCCAGCGGGTTGGTACCCCCTGTCTCCGGGACGCGGAGCGAGTCGGCGCCGAACAGGGCTGCCACCGTGTCGAGTTCGCCGCCCGGGCGGTCGTCCCGGCGTTCCAGGGCGGAGTCGAGGCTGACGGCGAGGTAGCGGCCCTCGCTCCAGGCGGTCCGGTCGGCGAGGACGACGACTCCGCCGACCAGGACGAGGACGTAGCGCGGTGGCTCGTCGGCGGCGAAGAGGAAGCGGACAAGGGTGTCGGCATCGGTGATCGGCTCGCCCTGGGGGATGTCGACCGGGTGCAGGAGCCGGCCGGGGCCGGCGGGGTCCCGGGCGGCGTCCGGTTCGGCGGCCCAGCCGCAGGCGAGGGCGACCAGGCCGGGTTCGGCGTGGGCGACCGGGATGTCGTAGGTGCGGCCGGCGCGCTCGATGGTCAGCGTGGCCGGCGCGGGGGTGTAGCCGAGGGCGCGCAGCACCCGGTCGTGGAGGTCCGCGGCCGTCTTGGTCCAGCGGGCGTCGTCGTAGGTGCGCCACCCCGATTCCTCGTCGGGAGCGTCCACCTCCGCCTGGGCGCGCTCGGCGAGGAAGGCACGGTCGGTGAAGTAGGGGGCGCGCAAGGCGCGCAGGCCCTGGCGGGGGGTGAGGAGGCGCGGCTCGTCCTCCGGTTTCCTGCTCTCCTCGGCCTCGTGTTCGGCCCAGCGGGCCAGCAGTCCGTCCTTCGCCTTGAGATCCTTGGGGAGGACTTCGGCGAGGTAGTGCGCGGAGAAGTAGTCGCCGTGGTTGACCAGCGAGTCGTACGTCACGTCAGGACCGTTTCTGCGGATGGTTCTGCGGGTGGCTTTCGGATGGTGGGGCCGGTGCCGGTCAGGCGCGGTCGAGGACGGCCAGGACGCGCAGCAGCGGGCGGCCGGTGGCGGTGAGCTTGTCGGCCAGTTCCGTCTGGTCGCGGATGGTGTCCTCGATCACGCGGCCGGGCAGCAGGGCCTCCTGCTGCCAGCGGCCGAGGCGTGCACGGTAGTCGTCGAGCTGGGCGCTGATCTGCCGGGTCCAGGCGTCCTTGCGTTCCTCCAGGTGCTCGCGGGCGGCGGCGACGGCAGCCGGGACGAGCCTCTGAAGGGCGGGCAGGTCACTGGGTGCTGCCGGATTCGCCATGTCGGGGCCGACGCCGGCCTCCGTCAGGGCGTCCGGCATCGGCACCACCTCGGCGGTGCCGGGCAGACCGCGGACGGCCATCCACTCCACGACCGTGGGGCGGCCCAGCTTGTTGGAGTAGATGCCCTGGACGAGGAAGACCGGGCCGGTCGCGCCGGGGGTGAGGAGGACGGGTGCCTGCTGGCGGCCGAGCTGGACGAGGACCTTGTCGACGAGCCATTCCACCAGGGGATGGATGTCGGTGAGGTAGCCCACGGCGGGCCAGCTGGAGCCGGACTTGCCTCGGGCCTCGTCCAGACTGTGCTGTCCGAGGCGCCGATCGAAGGTGACCCGGAGCCGGTCCTTCAGCTTCTGCTCCCGCAGATAGTCGGGGGGCAGGACGTCCAGGCGGTGCAGGAGATCGGGTGCCTTCGCGGTGGCGAGACTCAGGTAGGGGGAGGACTCGCCGTGCGGGAGCTTCTGATGGTGCTCGGAGAGGTCGAGCACGTCGTGCGGGCGTTCGTCGTAGACCTCGTCGAGGGCCGCACGGACGAACGCCTCGGTGTCGCCGCCGAACAGGGTAGGGACCTGTGCCCTGGGCACCGGCCGGTGCTCGGGCAGGACGGACGACTGGGAGAAGAGCGCGGTCAGCGGATCGCCCTGGGTGGGCGAACCGGCCAGCGACTCCTCGACGGTGCGGCCCGCGAGAAGATCCCTGATCAGGCGGCGTTCCTCCTCCTCCGCGCGGTACAGGCCGGTGACCGCCTCGGCGGTACCGTCCAGGCGATAGGCCTCCTCCTCGCGTTCGAGGAGTTTCTCGGCGACCGTGCGGTCGTCCTTCGCGCCCTGGGTAGCGGAGTGCAGGATCAGTGCCCGGAACCGGGGGTTGTGCTTCTGGCCGTAGCGGTCGATGCGGCCGTTGCGCTGCTCGATGCGGATCAGCGACCAGGGGATGTCGTAGTGCACGAGGTCGTGGCACTGGCGGTGCAGGTTGACGCCCTCGGAAGCCACGTCACCGGTGAACAGGATGCGCACGGGGTGGTGGGCCAGACCGAACGCCTCCACGACCTCCATCTGTTCCTTGTCGGACAGCCCGCCGTGCATGATCCGCACGGCCTGCTTCGCCTGGCCCTCGGTGAATCCGAGCCTGTCCGGCACGACCTTGGCGAGCCACTTCAGCGTTTCGACGCGTTCGGAGAAGACGACGACGCGCGTGGCCGAACCGGGGCGTACTCCCATGGCGGAAAGCTGCTCCACGAGGGCGTCCAGCTTCGACGAGTCGCCCCGTGTGCCGGCCTCCCCGATGGCGGACGTGAGCGCCCGCAGGCGCTCCAGTGCGGCGAGTTCCGTGGCGATGCGAGTGGCCGCCGGGGTGCCGGGGGCGGTCTTCGCCGTCTTGTCGTTCAGGGTGCTGATCCGGGTGGTCACGGTCTTGGCGAGCGCCCGGTGGGAAGAGAGGAAGGCCTTCAGGAGCGTGTACGGGAAGAGGCGGTCCTCGGTGGGCGCCGCACGGCCGGACGGCGCGGTGCCGAACTCGGTGGAGGTGTCCGGCGCCGGGATCCAGTGCCGCGTCAACTCGGCGAAGATCCGTTCCTCGGCCTCGGTGGCGGTGCACGGCACGGAGACGGTGGGATCGCGGTCGGCCCACTCCTTGCCGATCTGGTCCCGTACCTCGGGGTGGACCTTGGTCCGGCGGATGAAGAGGTGCCCCAGGTCCTTCTCGGCGTCGTAGTCGCTCGGGTCCGCGATCGCGGCCGGGTCGAGGAGGCTGATCAGTTCGGCGAAGGACCTGCCGTCCCCGTTGTGCGGAGTGGCGCTGGCCAGGAGCAGGGCGTCGGTGTTCGGGGCGAGGACGCGTGCCAGGGCGTTGCGCTGGCTGCCCCGGTTGATGAGGTTGTGCGACTCGTCGATGACGACCGCGTCCCACTGGATCCTCTCCAGGTGGTGGCGGTACTGGCCGATGTTCTTGAGAGTGTCGACGGAGACGATGACCCGCTTGTAGTGGGTGAAGGGGTTGCGGCCGGCCGGGATCTCCCGCTGGATGCGCTGGATACCGACCGAGTCCAGGCGGATGAGCGGGATCGAGAAGCGGGTCCACAGCTCGTGCTGGAACTGCTCCAGGACGTGCTGCGGAGTGACGACGAGGATGCGCTCGCCCCGGCCGCGGCGGATCAGCTCGGCCAGGGTGAGGCCGATCTCCAGGGTCTTGCCGAGGCCGACGACGTCGGCGATGAGCAGTCGGGGGCGCAGGTTGGCGAGAGAGAGGGCCAGCTCGGCGGGGCGCTGCTGGTAGCTGAGCGGGTCGACGAGGAAACGGTCGGCGAGCGCCAGTCCGCGTTCGGTCTGCGGGAGCGGGGTCTTGCGCAGCAGAGCCTCCAGGAAGAGACGGCTGCGGCGGAAGTGGTCGGTGGGGTCTTCGACCAGCTCCGTGTCCTCGGGGTCCAGAAGGCGGACCCCGTCACCGGCCAGGCGCTCGATCTCGGTGAAGAAGACGGCCGGCTCGTCCCGGACGAACTCCGAGACGCCCACGGCCTCGATCTTGGCTCCGTCACGGCTCGGGCTGACGCTCTTCACCAGCCATTCCTCGTCTCGGACGAGGATCTGGGCCCCCGGCGGGAACCTCATCTCGGAGGCGTCCGCCGCCTCAGAGGTCACCGACTGCTCCGGCCGCCCGTCCGGCTGGTGGGTCACGCTCGCCGCCTCCGTCTCCTGCACACGCCGGCCACGGGAAGTGGCCGAAATACCGGGCAAGTCTTCCATGCCGGAGGATGTCCGCGCAGGTCACTGCGGTAATCCTGCGGCGCGACACGAGACGTCCTCGCCGCGGCCGGATCAGCGGGCCCCACTGCACGCCGGGACGAACGCCGCGTTCCTCGCATATGCCGTACGCAGGTCCTCGGCGATGGCATGCGCAGTGGCCGCATCGGGTGTGCGCCCGCCCGTCGAGCGCCTGCGCGGCGCGGCCGGAACCGGGGGCGGGGCGAGAGTGACCGTGCGTACCTCGGCGGAGCCCGGCAGGACAGGCACGGGACCGGGAGGTGACACGGACGGGATCGGAAGCCCTTCGGCGGGTTCCGGGGAGGGTTCGACGAGCGTCGGCTCGTACTCGGCGATCGGCCCCGGCGGCAGCACCGGCCGACCGTCGACATGCGGCGCCGTCCGCTCGATCAGCCGCTGCCGGGCCTGGCGGGCGGTGAGGCCCGAGTCGGTGAGGACGGTCACCAGACCACCGGTCACCTCGATGAGAGACGGACGGTCGACCGGGTCGTGGGCGAGCATCGCGGACACCATGGGGAGCAGGTGGCCGGGCAGGCCGGTCAGATCGGGCGCCTGGTCCGGGTCACCGATCCTGGACGCCACCGCGAGCCAGTTCGTGCCGTCGTACGGGTAGTGGCCGGTGGCCGCGAAGAGCAGCACCGCGCCGAGGGCGTAGACATCGGCGGCCGCGGTCAGGTGATGGTTCCCCTCCGCCTGCTCGGGCGGCATGCACAGTACGCTGCCGACCACGACTCCGGTCGCGGTCAGCGTCGTACGCCGCTCCGCGAGGACCGCGAGTCCGAAGTCGATCACCTTGGGCCCGTCCGGCCCCAACAGGATGTTCTGCGGTTTGAGGTCGCGGTGCAGCAGCTCGGCCAGGTGGACGGAGGTGAGCCCCTCGGCGAGCAGCGCTCCGAGGCTCGCGGTCTCGACGAGCGGCAGTGGGCCGTGATCTTGGACGTGGCGCAGGAGATCGGGTCCGGGGACGTAGTCGACGGCCAGCCAGGGCCGTTCGGCCAGCGGATCGGCACCGGCGAACGCGGCGACGCGCGGACCGAACACCTTCTTCAGGTTTTCCACCTCGAGCACGAACCGGCTGCGGGTCTCGGCGTCGAGTACGGACGCCTTGATCACCTTGACGCCCACCAGCTGGCCGGCGGGTGACTCACCCAGATACACCCGGCCCATGCCGCCGGATCCGATCCGGCCGCGGAGGGCGTAGCCCCCGATGTGCGTGGGGTCGTCACTCCTCAGCGGTTCCACAGCAACCCAACTCCCCCTGAGCGTCCGGTACCCGGCCCGCGCGGCACCCGCACGGCCGGTGGGCCACAGTGTAGAGCGACGGCCCGCCCCCGCAACGAGGACGGCGGCGGGCCCGCTACAGGGAGGGAGCTGATGGCACCGGGCAGAGGTCAGCCGCTGACCGTGACGGTGGAGCTTCCACTGCTCTGGTAGCCCTCGGTGGCCATGATCATGTAGTACCTGAACTGGCCCAGGTTCATGCCCGCGCGCGCCCAGGCGTCGAAGTGGTTGCCGGTGGTGATGGTGCCGGAGCCGCTGGTCACCTTCGACTGCCGGACGCTCCAGTACTGGTCGAAGGTGCGGGTGCCCTCGACGGAGGGGGCGTTGTACCGCGTCGTCTTGTAGATGTCGTACGTGCCGCCGTCGCTGGAGACGGTGCCCCGGTACTCGCCGGTGGGCCGGTAGCTGCCCCAGTTGTCGACGATGTAGTACTCCACCAGCGGGTTGGAGGTCCAGCCGTAGAGGCAGCCGTATCCGTTGCCCGACGGGTTGAAGTAGCCGTTGTAGCGGACCGTCCTGCGTCCGCCGGTGCTCCAGCCCTTGCCGGCGACGAAGTTCCCGCAGTTGGTCCACTTGGTGCTGTAGCTGCCGCCGCCGTTGAGCGTCATGGAGACCGAACCGCCGCCGTCGGTCCAGAACGAGTAGTACAGGCCGTCGGTGCCGGTCTGGCTGGTGGTGATGGTGGTGGCGGCCTGGGCGGTGCCGGGCAGCAACAGCCCGGACGCGGTGGCGAGCGCGACGGTGCCGGCGCCGCCGAGGAAGCCCCGTCGGCTCAAGCCGTTGAGCGGAGCGGGGTTGTTGCTCTGGTCCTGCTGCATGCATCCTCCCGATGAAGGCTGGTGGGGGGCGGGCGAGTTGTGTCGCCCGCGGCCTTGCATGGACCACGGCGGGGATCGTTCGACGCCGTGCCGTGACGAGCCGGCCGCCCTTCCCGAGCGCATGGCGCGAGGAAGCGCGGTCTCCTGTCGTTCGGTGGCCACAGTTTTCGTAGACCGACATGCCCCTGTCAACAGTTTCGACGAGCTTTCGGAAACAGCCCTCAGGGCGGCGATGGGCCCCGACTTATCCATCTACGCAGATGAAGCAGGCTCTTGGGCAGCTCTTCACAGACGCTGCAACCGGGCTTCGAACCGCAATCTCCGCAAGCATGTACGAAGGATTCGAAACTTTCGAGCGGCCTTGGACGCATGCGGTTCGTGCAGACCGGCCCGGCGGCTCAGCCCAGGGCCGGGACACGACGAACCGGGGACCGGTTCACGCCTCGTGCACATCGGCGTCCGGCCCCCGGGCGGCCCCGGGCGGCTCGTGGGCGGCTCCCGGGCCGTGGTTCAGGCGTCGATGATGACGGGGATGATGAGGGGCTTGCGGCGGTGGGTGCGAAATGCCCAGTTCGCCACCGCGCGGGCGAGGAGCTGTTCGAGTTGGCGCGCGTCTCCGACGCCTTCCTCGGCCGCGGCGGCCAGCGTCTTCTCGATGACCGGGACGACCGGCTCGAAGGTGGTGTCGTCGTGGACGAAGCCGCGGGCCAGGAAGTCCGGGGCCTCGGCGAGAGCGCCGGTGTCCGCGTCGACGATCGCCACCACCGTGACCACGCCTTCCTCCGCGAGGGTGAGGCGGTCCTTGAGGGACGCTTCGGTGGCGCCGCCGACCTCCATGCCGTCCACGTAGACGTTGCCCGCGGGAACCTTGCCGGTGATGGACGCGCGCCCGTCGACGAGGTCGACGACGACGCCGTCCTCGGCGATGACGACCCGGTCGGGGTCGACACCGGTACGGATGGCGAGGTCGGCGTTGGCCCGAAGGTGCCGCCATTCGCCGTGCACCGGCATGACGTTGCGGGGCTTGACGATGTTGTAGCAGTAGACGAGCTCGCCGGCGCTGGCGTGCCCGGAGACGTGCACCTTGGCGTTGCCCTTGTGGACGACGTGGGCGCCCCACCGGGTGAGTCCGTTGATCACCCGGTAGATGGCGTTCTCGTTGCCGGGGATGAGGGAACTGGCGAGCAGGACGGTGTCCCCCTTGCCGATGCGGATCATGTGATCGCGGTTGGCCATCCGCGACAGTGCCGCCATCGGTTCGCCCTGGGAGCCGGTGCACACCAGAGTGACCTTGTGGTCCGGGAGCTTCTCCAGCTCCTTCGTCGTCACGACCAGACCGGACGGGACCTTCAGATAGCCCAGGTCACGGGCGATTCCCATGTTGCGGACCATCGACCGGCCGACGAAGGCGACCTTGCGGCCGTGCTGGTGGGCGGCGTCCAGGACCTGCTGGATGCGGTGCACATGGCTGGCGAAGCTGGAGACGATGACCCGGCGCGGCGCGGTGCGCATCACCTGCTCGATCGCCGGATTCAGCTCACGCTCGGAGGTGGTGAAGCCGGGTACCTCGGCGTTGGTGGAGTCGGTGAGGAACAGGTCCACGCCCTCCTCGCCGAGGCGGGCGAAGGCGCGCAGGTCGGTGATGCGGTCGTCGAGGGGGAACTGGTCCATCTTGAAGTCGCCGGTGTGCAGCACCATCCCGGCCCGGGTGCGGAGCGCGACCGCGAGGCTGTCGGGGATGGAGTGGTTGACCGCCACGAACTCGCAGTCGAAGGGCCCGAAACGGCGGCGGTCGCCCTCCCGCACCCGTACGGTGCGCGGCCGGATCCCGTGTTCCTTGAGCTTGGCCTCCAAGAACGCCAGCGTCAGCTTGGAGCCGACGACGGGAATGTCGGACCGCTCGCGCAGCAGGTACGGCACGCCGCCGATGTGGTCCTCGTGGCCGTGGGTGAGGATCACGGCCACGACATCGTCCAGCCGGTCCCGGATCGAGGTGAAGTCCGGCAGGATCACGTCCACACCGGGCTGGGTCTCCTCGGGGAACAGCACGCCGCAGTCGACGACGAGCAGCTTGCCCTCGTGCTCGAAGACGGTCATGTTGCGGCCGATCTCGCCCAGGCCGCCCAGGGCGATGACCCGCAGCCCTCCCTCGGGAAGAGGCGGGGCGGCTTTCAGTCCGGGGTGCGGGTGGCTCATGCCTTCACGGTACCCGGAGTGCGGGACGGCATGATCCACCGCCGGTTCGACTGGTCCACTCGGTGTACGGGCGACCGGGACGCCGTGGGCGTTACCGGACACGTGCGGGGCGGGCGCTGCTGCACTCGGGCGGACCCTGCCGGCGTGTGCCGGCCGGGCCCTCCGTGCTGTGTCGTGTCTCCCGTGTCTCCCGTGGGTCAGCCGGGCAGGGGGGTGCCGAGCAGTGCGGAAGCCCGCTGCAACGGGCTGTCCACGCGCGCGGGTGCGGCGCCGGGAAGAGCGCGACAGGTGAAGCCGAGCCGCGACATGGCCCGCAGGACCTCACCGGCGGTGAAATCGCGGCGGTCCTGGCGGGTGACGACCTCGCCGACCTGCTTGGCGGGGTAGTGGCGTCGTCCGACGATCACGGACTCGCCGGTGACCGGTTCGGGCTTGATGCCCTTCATCGACTCCAGGACGCCGCTCTTGGTCAGGTCGAACGGGAAGCGGGCGATGACACAGCGCATGATGCCTCACGGGGAAGAGGAGGGACGGGGCCGACCGCCGTGAAGCGGTTCAGCGGGAGAGGGCGAGGACGCCCAGGGCGTTGCCCTGTTCGTCGACCACGGGCAGCGCCCCGAGCCGGCGGTGCCGCATCGCGTGCTCGGCTTCGGCCCTCGTGGCCAGCGGTGAGGCGAAGGGGGCGCTGACGTCGGCGATGTCACGCAGACAGGTCCGGTCCGTGTACCCGGAGTCGTCGCGAACGGCTGTGAGCCGGGTCCGGGTGACCAGACCGGTGCACAGACCGTCGTCGTCGCAGACGACCAGATGCCCCGTACGGGCGGCGGCCATCACGGAGAGTGCCACCTCCACGGTCATGTCTCCCCAGACCTGCGGTCCGGCCGCTTCCATGGTGTCGGCCACCGTGCGGTGCGCGTGGTGGGCACTTCCCGGGCGGTACTGCGTCTGGACCAGCGTCAAAGGGTGCCTCCTGCGGAGATGGGCCGGGGTCCTGATCACGGAAGTGCTACGCCGCCGTACCGAGGTTCGCCTGCCGTACGGAGGCGCGGCGGGCCGCCGCGGCGGGACGGCGTCGGCCGCGCGAGGTCGCGCCGCGCTTCTTGGCGCGTTCGGCCACCGGTGCGGTGATGACGACCGGGACGCCGGAAGGGGTCCGGGCGCCGGTGATGCGGTTCAGGGCTTCCCCGCCGACGCGGACCTGGGTGGTCTGCGGGACGATGCCGGCCGCTGCCATGAGACGGGTCATGGCGCGGCGCTGGCTCGGGGTGACGAGGGTGACGACGCTGCCCCGTTCACCGGCGCGGGCCGTGCGTCCGCCGCGGTGGAGGTAGTCCTTGTGGTCGGTGGGGGGATCCACGTTGACGACGAGGTCGAGGCTGTCGACGTGGATGCCGCGCGCCGCGACGTTGGTCGCCACCAGCACGTTGACGTGCCCGGTCTTGAACTGCGTCAGCGTGCGGGTGCGCTGCGGCTGCGACTTCCCTCCGTGCAGGGCGGCGGCCCTCACCCCGCTGTTCAGGAGGTGCTCGGTGAGGCGGTCGACGGCGTGCTTGGTGTCGAGGAACATGATCACGCGGCCGTCGCGCGCGGCGATCTCGGTGGTGGCCGTGTGCTTGTCCGCGCCGTGGACGTGCAGCACGTGGTGCTCCATCGTGGTGACCGCGCCGGCCGAAGGGTCGACGGAGTGTACGACGGGGTCGCTGAGGTAGCGGCGCACGAGCAGGTCGACGTTGCGGTCGAGGGTGGCGGAGAACAGCATGCGCTGGCCCTCGGGGCGGACCTGGTCGAGAAGGGCGGTGACCTGCGGCATGAAACCCATGTCGGCCATCTGGTCGGCTTCGTCCAGGACGGTGACGCGCACCTGGTCGAGTCGGCAGTCGCCACGCTCGATGAGGTCCTTGAGGCGCCCCGGTGTGGCGACGACGATCTCGGCGCCGCCGCGCAACGCGCTCGCCTGCCTGCCGATCGGCATCCCGCCCACCACGGTGGCCAGCCGCAGCTTCACGGAGCGGGCGTACGGGGTGAGCGCGTCGGTGACCTGCTGTGCCAGCTCACGCGTCGGTACGAGGACCAGTCCCAGCGGCTGCCGGGCCTCGGCGCGCTGCCCGGCCGTACGGGCCAGCAGCGCCAGGCCGAAGGCCAGGGTCTTGCCGGAGCCGGTGCGGCCACGGCCGAGGACGTCCCGTCCGGCGAGCGAATTCGGCAGGGTCGCGCCCTGGATCGGGAACGGCACGGTCACGCCTTGTGAACCCAGCGCGGCCAGCAGTTCCTCGGGCATGTCGAGATCGGCGAAGACCTCGGCAGCGGGAAGAGCGGGAGTCACCGTCTCGGGCAGCGCGAACTCCCCCTGGAGCGCGGCGGGTCGGCGGCCATGGCCGTCGGAACGGCTCGACCTGCCCGACCGGTTCGGGGCCGACGAACCGAAACGGCTGCCGCCCCTTCCGGAGTCGGCACCGCCGTTACGGCTACGGGTGAAGCGGTCGTTCGTACGGGTGCGGTTCATGCGGAACCTTCCTCGATGCGGCTCATATCAAGGAATTCCTGCAGCAATGAGCCGCACGGAGAATCGCAAGAACGGGCCGGTGTAACGCGACAGCACAGCTGGCCGACGGAAATCCGTACGCGCACAGGAGCTGAAATGAGTGACGCGAAATGGACGCAATACTTGGGCGTCATCGCGATGAAGCCGGGAGGGGGCGCGCATATCCTGAAAGATTTTTCGGATGCGGTCAGCCCGCGGATTTCCCGACTGTCGTCCGCAGCAGAACAGCTGCGGGAAAAACAAGCAGCTGGGACCCGCACCCCAAAGGATGCGGGTCCCAGCTACGAAAGGCGCGTCACCGTCAGGCGAGCACGATGTTCTCGGCCGTCGGGCCCTTCTGACCCTGCGCGATGTCGAAGGTCACCTTCTGACCCTCGAGCAGCTCACGGAATCCCTGGGCGGCGATGTTCGAGTAGTGGGCGAACACGTCAGCGCCGCCACCGTCCTGCTCGATGAAGCCGAAACCCTTTTCCGCGTTGAACCACTTCACAGTACCGGAAGCCATGTCATTCTCCTTTGGGGCAGTGCCTCGGGATCCGCACCGTGCGGACCCCGTGTCGCCGCGATGATCACCCCATCCGGAAAAGACCGGACCTACAAAAGCGCTTCCAGCGGCACAGGGGCCGGGCCGGAGGAACTTGAAGTTTTCGGGAACCACGACTGCAACTGGGATCGACAGTAGCACGACGCAACGGTCTGTGTGCGGGGACTAATCGGGGCCTGTCCACGGCAACAGAGAATCTGTGCACGTGTTCTGTCGAAATCTAAGCCCGCGGGCACAGATATCGGTCCGGCCGAAGCGCAGCATTTCAGGGGCGTGGAACGCCCCGACGCCCGTCCGCGTCGCGTCTCGGACCCGCGCAGGGGCCTTCGGGCCGGCCGGAGCGTTGAGCGAGCCCGCCGACGGGTGGCAACGAGCAGGACTCCCTCGCCGTTCGGCCGGAAGTCCGGTGCGATCGGTGGGCTTCAGCCTCCGGTGCTGGTCCCTGATGATGGTCGACGGCGATGTCGCTCGGTCGCCTTTCCGGGCCGGCCGTGCCGTTGTCGCCGTCAACGGGCGTCAACGGCTGTTCATGGATGCCTCGTTCGAGGTGGTGACCGCACCTGGACGGGTGGCTCGGCGCGGCGTCGCCGGGACTTCCGCGGGCTTGGACCTCGCCAGCCACAGGCCGGTGAAGACGGCGGTGGCCAGAGTGACGGCACCGGCGGCGAGGAAGGCGCTGTCGAGCCCGGTCTCGAAGGAGGCTCCGCCCGATTGCCGGGTGCGGACGACGGCTCCGAGTACCGCCACGCCGAGCACCGCGCCGATCTGCCGGGTGGTGCTGCTGATGCCGGAGGCGAGGCCGCCTTCCTGCGGGGCGACCGCTTGGATGGCGGCGCCTGTCAGGGGGGACATGGCCAGCGCGAAGCCGGCGCCGGCGAGTCCCAGCCGCCACCACACGTTCCCGTACCCGGTGTCGGCGTGCACCGTGCCGAGCGCGAGCAGTCCCAGGCCGGCCAGGGCCAGGCCGGTGGTCACCACGATGCGGAAACCGTGGCGTGCGGCGAGCCGGCCCGCGTACGGACTGACGAGCACCATGGCGAGGGACAACGGCAGGGTCTGCAGACCGGCGCGCAGGATCGAGCTGCCCTGGACGTACACGAAGAACTGGGAGAAGAAGAACGACGAACCCATGAGCGCGAACCCGACCACGGTCATGGCGGCGTTGGACACGGTGAACAGGCGCTGCCGGAACAGCCGCAACGGCAGCATCGGTGCGGAGCGACGCGCTTCGACGGCGACGAAGGCGGCGAGGAGGACGGCCGCGGCGGCGAAGCTGCCCAGGATGGCCGGTGAGGTCCAGCCGCGGGCGCCACCCTCGATCAGACCGTAGGTCAGCGCCCCCACCGCCAGGATGGACAGCACGGTTCCGGGGACGTCGATCGCGGGGGCGCCCGGATTGCGGGTCTCGCCGAGGTGGCGCAGGCCGACCAGCAGCAGGACCAGGCCGATGGGCAGATTGACCAGGAAGATGGCGGGCCAGCCGAAGGCTTCCGTCAGCACGCCGCCGGCCACGGGGCCCGCGGCCAGCCCGATTCCGCTGAGTCCGGCCCACAGCCCGATCGCCTTGACGCGTTCCTGCGGCACGGGATAGGCGGCGGCGAGCAGGGCGAGCGAGGCAGGGCTCAGGGCGGCGGCCCCGACGCCCTGCAGCACCCGGCCGGTGACCAGCCAGCCGACCGAGGGAGCGAGGCTGCACAGCACCGAAGCGGCGGTGAACACCGCCACGCCGGTCAGGTACACCCGCTTGCGGCCGAACCGGTCGGCGAAGACACCGCCGGACAGCAGCAGCATGGCGACCAGCAGTACGTACGCGTCGACGATCCACTGCAGACCGGTCAGCTGCGTATGCAGCCGGTGCTGCATGTCGGGCAGCGCCGCTCCGACGATCGTGTTGTCGAGCAGGACCATGAACTGGCCCAGGCAGGTCACCGTGAGCAGCACGCCCCGGTTCGATCGGCTGCCTGCGGCCACTTGCGATGCGGCGATGGGAATCCCCCTCGGTCGGTGGGTGCGCCCGGCCACGGCCGACGAAGGTGGCGACACCCGAGCACTTTAAAGCAGTTACTGACTGCGTTAGTCGACTATAAGGAGGCTCACCCCACAAACGCAAGTGCTTCCTGCGTTAAGGTGGCGGCATGAACGAGCGACAGCCAGTCCGGCGGCCCGGCGGGCGCAGCGCCCGCGTCGGCGCACAGGTGCACCAGGCCGTCACCGACCTGATCGGTGAGCGTGGCTACGGCAACTTCACCGTCGGCGAGGTCGCCGCCCGCGCGGGCGTGGCCGACAGCAGCATCTACCGCCGGTGGGGCAGCCTGGAGGCCCTGCTCAGCGAGGTGGCGCTCACCCGCCTCAACGCTCAGTCGCCGATGCCCGACACCGGCAGCCTCGCCGGCGACCTGCGCACTTACGCGGCACAAGTGGCCCGCGAGATCACCGGACCCGACGGTCCGGCGGTGCTGCACCTGGCCGTCGCCCTGTCGGGCAGCGGGGAGCTGGGGCGGCAGGCCGGTGCCGACCTCCGCTCCGAACGCACCCGGCAGATGCAGGTCATGCTCGACCGCGCCCACGCACGCGGCGAGCAGGCGCCCGACGCGCTGGACGTGCTGGACCACGTCCTGGCCCCGATGTACATCCGCGTCCTGTTCGGCATGGTCCCGCTCACCCCGGACTACGTCGACGGGCTGGTCGGCCGGCTGCTCGACCGGGCGCTGTGACGCGACCGCCCGAGTGCGTCGGCCGGCGGTACCGACCGCGCCGGTTGCCGTCAGCCCCCCGCCACGCCCGCGAGCTTCACCTGGTCCGCTTCAGGAAGCCAGTCCCGCTTCGGTACGTAGTCCAGCCAGCGCCGGGTGCGGCCCAGGTCCGTGAATCCCCGCAGCAGGGCGTCGAGTTGTGGGTGGCGGTGGGTCTCGCGCCAGGCGAGGGACCAGGCGTACAGCGGGGTCGGTGCGGTGAGCGGGATCGAGCGCAGGCCCGCGTGGTCGGGCAGCGGGGCGTCGCTGGGGAACAGCGTGAAGCACGTCGCGTCACCGCGAACGCGCTGGACGAGGTGGTCGAGGCCCAGGTTGGGGCCGTCCTGGTGCCTCTCGATGCCGAACTCGTCCGCGAAACGCCGCAGGAAGTCGAGGCGGGACAGCTCGGCCGGACACCACAAGGTGCTGTCGCGCAGGTCGGCCGGGGAGAGTTCGTCCGCGTCGGCCAGCGGGTGGGACGCGCTGACCACCGCGTCGACGGGCTCCAGGCGAACGAGTCGCTGAGCGAGGCCGGCGTCACGGCCCCCGGGGAGCGGGTGCACCCGGCCGAAACCCAGATCTGCGTCTCCCCGCAGCAACGCCTGCGCGGCAGACGGCCAGTCACGAGCCGGTCCCGGCTCCAGGCGCATGCCGTCGAGCGTCTCCACCACCTGCGCGACGGTGCGCATCGGCGCGTACAAATGGCCCCACACGTCGATCCGTACGGTCGGTCCGGCGCCCTGTGCGGCCGCGACCGCGCGCGAGCCCGCCGCCAGGACCTCACGCGCGGCCGTCTCGAACCGCTCACCGGCCTCGGTCAACCGCGTGCCGCCCTCACGCTCGAACAGGCCGACGCCGAGCAACGCTTCCAGGCGCGCGACGCGCTTGGACAGTGCCTGCTGGCTGGTGTTGAGCCGTTCGGCCGCGCGCCCGAAGTGCAACGTCTCGGCGGTCACGACGAACGCACGGACCAGGGCGAGGTCAAGGTCCATGCGGCTGACCATATATGACAACCACACGTTGTCGGCCGGCCGCTTTCGTTGTTGGCCCGGCCGGTGCCTCCCGCGGTGAGGTGTTCCCAGGCGACACCGACACCGACACCGACACCGCCAAGGAGGCAGCGAGATGAAAGCTTTCGTACCGACCGGGGACCCCGCCGAACCGGTCGTCCTCGCCGACGTCCCCGAGCCCACGCCGCGCCCCGACGAGGCGCTGGTGAGGGTGGAGGCCTTCTCCGTGAACCGGGGTGAGACCTTCAAGCTGGAGGCGCCGGTGCCGGGGGAACGGCCCGGCAAGGACATCGCCGGGCTCGTGGTGCAGCCGGCCGCCGACGGGAGTGGGCCGGCCGGCATCGCACGCGTCGTCGGCCACCCCATGGGCGGCGGCTGGGCGGAGTTCGCGGCGGTGCCGACCAGCGCGCTTGCGGTTCTGCCCGACAGCGTCTCGGCGACGGACGGCGCGGCGCTGCCGCTCGCCGGGCTCACCGCGCTGCGGCTGCTGCGCGCGGCCGGGCCCGTAGTGGGGCGGCGCGTGCTGCTGACCGGAGCGTCAGGGGGCGTGGGGCACTACGTGACCGAACTCGCGACCGCTGCGGGCGCGGAGGTCACCGCGGTGACCCGGGACACCGAACGCGGTGCCCGGCTCAGCGAACTCGGCGCGGCCGAGATCGTCCACCGTCCGGCCGACGCACGCGGACCGTACGACATCGTGCTGGAGTCGACCGGCGGCCAGGCCCTCCCCGTCGCCCTCGCGCGGCTCGCGAAGCGGGGCACGCTCATCTGGTTCGGGCAGGCCAGCCGCACCCCGGTGACGCTCGACTTCTTCGCCTTCTTCGACGGCCCCGAGTCGGCCGTCATCCGCCACTTCCACTACCTCGACGCCGACACCGTCCTCGGCGACGACCTGGCGACGCTCGTCCGGCTCACCGCCGAAGGCCGCCTGCACCCCGAGATCGGCCGCGTCGCGGACTGGGCCGACACCGCGAGCACCCTCACCGACCTGCGGGACCGGCGCATTCGGGGCAAGGCCGTACTCACCCTCTCCTGAGCAGCCGAAACCCCAGCGCCCCGAAGACATGAACCTGAACCCACTGAACCCACTGACCCGTTGAACCCACCAGAAGGAGCCCTTCCATGACCGAGACCACCGGCACCACCGGCACCACCGCTCCCGCCACCTCGACCGATCCCCGGGCCGTCGTCATCCGCTACGTCGAGGCCGTCCGGGACGGCGACGCCGACGTCGTCCTCGAAAGCTTCGCCGAGGACGCGACCTGGCACTACCCGGGCAACGACCTGCCGATCTCGAAGGTGTGGCGGGGCCGCGACGCGATCGTCAACGACTTCCTGGGCGGCATGGGACCGATCCTCGTTCCCGGCACGATGAAGGTCGAGCTGGTCAGCACGATCGCCGAGGGCGACCGTGTGGTCGCCGAGTGGACCTCCAAGGCCCGGACCGTGTACGGCGGCACGTACGACAACCGCTGCATCGGGATCTACACGGTCCACGCCGGCCGGATCACGTCCGTCGTCGAATACGCGGACACCCGGCACGTGGCGGCGGCCCTCTTCCCGGAGACCCCGGCCGCACGGGCCGACCAGGCTCATGCCGATGGTGGGCCTCGGTGATCCGCTCGCCCTGCGCCCGGCGAAGGAGTCGCCGCGCAGAACCGGCGACGGCAACCGCTGGACACGCGCCCCGGTCCCGGCCGGCGCCCGTTTCGGGCCGGGGCATACCCGTCGAACGTTCCGACCAGGAGGCAGTGTGATCACTCTCAGGCCCGACATCATCCGCACCGAGCGGCTGACCATGCTGCCCCTCAAGGCCGAGCACGCCGACGAGATGGCCACGGTGCTCTCCGACCCCGGCCTGCACACGTTCATCGGCGGTGCTCCGGACACGGCCGAGGCCCTGCGCACCCGCTACGAACGGTGGGCGGCCGGTTCGCCCGACCCCGCCGCATCCTGGTGCAACTGGGCGATCCAGCTCCGCGACGCGACCTGCCTGGCCGGTACGCTCCAGGCGACGATCACTGCCGACGACCGCGGTGCCACCGCGGAGATCGCCTGGGTGGTGGGTACCCCCTGGCAGCGGCGCGGCATAGCCACCGAGGCAGCCCGAGGACTCGTCGCCTGGCTCCGCGAGCACCCGGTGCACACGGTCGTCGCCCACATCAACCCCGACCACAAGGCATCCGCCGCCGTCGCGACCGCAGTCGGACTCACCCCCACCGACCAGTGGCACGACGGCGAGATCCGATGGCAACGTGACATCGGCTGATCGCACGCATCCACTGGTCCTGACGAACGATCGGATCACGGCCGGACAGCCGGACGCCGCAAGCTTCCTGACGTGATCGTCCAGCGGGTGGTCGCGCTCGCCGTGGACACGGCCGCCGGGACGACGAGCGCTCGTGGCATGGTGGGAAGCACACGCGCAAGGTCACGGGGGGTCTCATGGGCGGGTCGGATCGTTCGGTAGTGATCAGCGGCGGCGGCACCGGGATCGGCCGCGCCATCGCCGCGAGGTTCGCCGGGCAGGGCGACAAGGTGACCATCCTGGGAAGGCGAGCGGATGTCTTGCGCGCGGCGGCCCAGGAGATCGAGGGGGCACACCCGGTACAGGTCGTGGCGGTCGACCTTTCTGTACCGGAAGAGATTGAACAGAGCCTGCGTGAACTCCCCGAGCGTGTCGATGTCCTGGTGAACAATGCGGGCAGGCGCGGCACGCCCGTGCGGGCGGGCGGCCTGAAGGAGGCCGCCGAGCGGTGGCGGCGGGACTTCGACAACAACGTCCTGCCGACGGTCCTGCTCACCGAGGCGCTTCTGCCACGCCTGACGCGCCCCGGCGGCAGGGTGGTCACGCTCGGTTCACTCGCCGCCTTGCGGGGAAACGGCGCCTACGGAGCGATGAAGGCGGCCCTGCTGGCCTGGAACCACACGCTGGCGCAGCAGTTGGGGCCGCATGGCGCCACGGCCAATGTCGTGGTGCCCGGTTTCGTCGCGGGCACCGAGTTCTTCGGCGCGCTCGCGGACAGGGAGGAACTCGCCAGACGGCGGGCTCAGACCCTTGTCGGAGAGGTGGGAAAGCCGGACGACATCGCGGCCGCCGTCGCGTTCCTGGCCTCGCCGGAAGCGCGCTACATCACGGGTGAGTTCCTGAACTGCAATGGCGGGGCCATGCTCGGGCGCTGAACGCTTCGCGCAGCACGACCGCACGACCGGCGGACTCCCGGACTCCCGGACTCGCGGACGAACGCCGTCGTTCCGCCCCGTCAGACCGACAGAGAGCCGGCCGGGTCCGTAAGAACCAGGACCACCGCTACCGTCAGCCGACCGGGTGTCCTGTCGATGGCAGTGATCGGCTGGGCGATCGATGCTGGGCGCCTCCTTGACCTGAAGGAAAGTCGAGGTTCTCTCGTGTCGCCTACTCGATCCCCTGAGGACAGGAAACCAGGTCCATGATCCTCGTGACCGGAGCCGCTGGAAACATCGGCAGTGCCCTGCTGAACGAATCCCTGCTGCCCGGCGGTGAGAGCCGGGCCCTGAAGACCGGGGTCCAGGAGGCGCGCCACCCGTGCGACTTCCGGAACTCCGTCGACTACGACCGGCTCCCCGTCGACCCGCACAGGCCGGCGTTCCCCGGTCCTGACCCGGTACGCCGACGGGCCCTCTCCCGCGAGAGGGCCCGTTCGACGCGCTAAGGCGAGGGGGGCGTCAGTCGCCGGTGTCCCCCATGTCGAGCACGATCTTGCCCACCGCCGTTCCCGTGCGCAGCCGTTCCACCGCTTCGCCGAGTGCGTCCATCCCGTAGCGCTCGTACGGCAGCGACAGCGCGCCCGAGGACAAGTCCGGCAGCAGACGCAGCACCTCGGGGGCGACCTCCTGGCCGCGGGAGATCATGTTGACCGGCAGGAGGGAGACGTCGGCGAGGAAGAAGTCCGCGAGGTCGAGGGTGAGTTCGCGGCCGGCCGTGTAGCCGAGGAGCGCGGCCCGGCCACGCGGACGGACCAGAGTGAGGGCGTCGCGCAGGACCGTGCCGCCGACCGTGTCGATCAGTACGTCGACTTTGCCGCCGATCGCTTCCTCGGAGAGGTCCGAGGCGAGCAGCGCCGTGGCCGCTGTGGGTACGTGGGGCAGTTTGGCCGGCCGCCCGACCGCACCGACGACCTCTGCGCCGGCACGCGCGGCGAGCTGCACGGCCATGGCACCGACGGCGCCGGACGCGCCGGTGACCAGTACCCGCTCCCCCGGGCGTACCTGGGCGATGGCGTGGACGGTCGCCCAGGCGGTGCCGACCGGTGAGAAGTAGACGCAGGCCAGAGCGGGGTCGGTGCCCTCGGGCATGGCCTCCGCGGCGGCGTCCGGCACCAGCACGTGTTCGGCCCAGGCGCCGTCGCGGCTGAGACCCAGCCCTTCACCGCGCAGCCGGACCAGGGCCCCCTCGGGGTGCGTGTCCGAGGCGACGACATAGCCGCTGCCCTGGGTGCCGGGGATGAACGGCAGCTCGGGCAGGATGCCGAACTTCCCGTCGAGGATGTTCAGGTCCAGATGGGCGACGGTCGCCGCGGCCGCCCGGACGAGGGTGTGTCCGGGCCGCGGTTCGGGCACGGTCCTCTCCTCAAGGCGCGGCAGGGTGCCGAACTCCTTGAGGACCAGGGTGCGCGAGGCGGACGAGGAAGTGCTCACGTGCGGTGTTTCTCCGTTCTTCCCCGGTCGGTCACTGCCCTGCCCCGGTCGGTCTCCACGGCTCCCTTCACACCTTAACTCCATAGTTGCGCAGTACACGCATCGCGATGAGGCGCAGTGTCCGTTCGTGGACGAAGCCCAGGACGAGACGTCGCACGCAGGGAAACCGGGAACCAGGCCGACAGGCGCCTGGCGACGGCCGGTACGTCGACGGTGCCCTGCGCGACTTTCCTCGGCCGACGGGCCGGCAGGCTGCGTGGTGTGAGGTCAGCTCGGAGCGACCGTCACGACGTCAGGTGCGATGTCCAGCACCAGGAGTGCCGCCGCCACATGGGTCGGGTTGTCCTCCACCTTGACGGCCGCGAGCTCGTTGGCGCGCGAGACGCGCCGTTCGACGGTGTTGCGGTGCGCGTAGAGGTGGGCGGCCGCCCGGGTGGTGCTGAAGCCGCACTGCACATAGGTGAGCAACGCCTGCCGCAGCGCCGTGTCGGCTTCGGCCAGTGGCCCGAGGGTGTTGATGACGAACCGGCGTGCGCCGGGCCGGTCCTTCGTGAGCGCGTCGATCAGTTCGACGTCGGCGTAGGCGGTGAAGCGCCGGTCGGACCCCAGCCGGATCACCAGCGCCTGCGCCGCGAGGGCGTCCTGGTGACTGGAGCGGAACCCTTCGAGACCGCGTCCCGGCCTTCCCACCGCCGCGCGGACCTCGTCGGCCGCCGCGAGGCCCTTCTCCACGTGGTGAGGGTCCGGGACGGCTTCCCCCGAGAGCCACATCCACCGCGACGTGGCGCTGGCGCGCGCCACCAGGGCGCTCCGGCCGGCGGTGGAGGAGCGCACGGCGGCGACCGCCTCGTCCAGGGCGTCGGCGTCCTGGGGATCATCGACCCAGAGGACGAGGCCCATGTGCCACCGCGTCATCCGGTAGCGCAGGCGCCCTTCGGCGAGGTCCTCCGCCATCGGCGCCCCACTGGCGATCAGCTGGATCAGTGCGATCCCCTCGGCGTCCGTGTTCCCCATCGCCGCGGCGAGTCCGGCTTGCCGCAGGGCCGCGACGGAGTCGAGGGCGTACTGCACCAGCGACTGCGCCGTCACGTCCAGGACCCCGACGAGAAGGTCGGGGTCGGCGCAGTCCGCCACGCATTCCTCGAGCCAGCGCCGCCAGCCGATCCCCAGGGCCACACGCCAGGCGACGGCGAAGTCGGGCGCGATGCCCCGGGAGACGAGATCGTTGATGTACGCCGTGGTCCTCGGGCTGACGTAGGGCTCCACCCGCCGTCCCGGTTGCTGAACGTTCGCGGTCAACCATTGGACCAGGTCGGAGCGGTTGAGCGCGCGATCCTCCTCGACCAGCGACGCGTCCGCGAGGAGGGCGGGATCGTTCTGGGCGATGAGGGAGGGCCTCGCGAAGACGCCGACCAGGGCGTCCGTTTCCGTCAGCAGGCGCTGGCACAGTGACCTGATCGCGTCAGCCACCTCACGCGAGGGCGGGTGCCACGGCTCTTCCATGTTCTCAGTGTCCCTCTGCTCCCGGGGAGCCGAGGCTCCCGGCATGCCGTGTCACCGACAGATGAAGGGCTCGTCGGCGGCCTGGCCGAGGGCGAAGGCGCGGGCTGCCGGGCGCCGCTGTTTACTACCACTAAACAGCCGCAGATTTACCACGCCCTCGTCGGCGCCACAAGGGGTGCGACGCCGTCTCCCCCCTCCCCAGGGGCGCACCGACCGCCCCGGCGCGCATGCCTTAGCCTCGTGTCCCGGAGAGGACTCGTCCGGGTCGGCCCGTCACCTGACAGGCGCACGACCTCGGCCTCGGGACGGGCGGTGATCACACCATGTCCATCGGTGACGGCGTGACAGCAGGCGGAGCGGAAAGGGGCGCCGCCGCCCTCGAAGCGACCACGGGCGCGCAGCTGCGGAGGATCAGGCTCGACCGCGGGTTGTCGTTGACGGAGGTCGCGCACCGGGCAGAGGTCACCAAGGGCTTTCTCAGCCAGTTGGAGCGCGGGCTCACCAGCGTGTCCGTCCCGACGCTGCTGCGCGTCTGCGAGGTGCTGCGGATCGGGGTCGGGGAGCTGTTCGCGTACCCCGAGGAGCACGTCGTGGACGGTGGAAGCCGGATCGACATGGGCGGTGAGGGCGTGGCCGAATACCTGCTCACGCCCGCCGACACCACGGCGTTCCAGGTCTTCCGTTCCGTGATCGAGCCGGGCGGAGGCACCGGAGGCCCCTACCGGCTCGACACCGCCACGATCTTCGCGATGGGACTGAGCGGCACGACCCGTCTGATCGTCGGGGGCGAGACCCGGATGCTGCCGGCAGGGGCGTCCACCTCGTTCTCCGGACAGACGCTTCACCAGTTCGACAATCCGGGTGCGACGGTGAGCGAGGTCCTCTGGGTCCTGTCGCCTCCCCTGCTGCGCGCCGCGCGAGGACCCGCCCAGGTTCCGCCGTCGAAGCCGGGACCGGCGCGGCGCGGCCACCCCTAGGACGAACTCCCGCTCGGCAGCCAACAGTTCATGGCGACATTCACCCCACCGTGATCCACCGAGCAGGAACATGTGAAGAGGTCGCCTGGAGCCGCTCGTAGACGGCCGGGCGGCGCGCTCGCAGGACGAGGGCCTGCACCGCGCCGGCCACGGCCGAGAGGGCGACGAGACCACCGATCACCCAGGCCCCCGTGACGGTACCGACGAGGAGCGGGAAGTTGACGACCATCATGCAGACCACACAGGCCAGGCCGAGGAAGGCGACGCCCGGGGCCACGACCGTACGCCACAACGACCACCGCCCGTAGGCGCGCCGGAAGAACCCGATGACCGCGAGGCTGGTGGCCGCCATCAGCAGGACGATGCCGAGGGTGGCGGCGCCGGAGAACCAGGCGTAGAGGTCCGCGATCGGGTCGAGGCCGAGCGCGGCGACGACGAGCGTGGGGACGAACGCGACCGCCGAGGCGACGGCCGAGGACGCCGACGGCGCGCGGTGCCGTGAGTGGACGGCGCCCAGCGACGCCGGAAGCGCACCGGCCCGGGACAGCGCGAACTGGTAGCGCGTCACGACGTTGTGGAAGGCCAGTACGCAAGCGAACTGACTGGTGATCAGGAGGCGTTGCACGGTGTCGGCCCAGACGGCCCCGACGTAGCCCCGTGTCAGCGTGAGGACCAGGCCCTCGGGGTCGGCCTGCGCGGCTCCCACCACCGCGTCGACGCCGGCACCCACCACGATCGCCCACACGGTGAGCGAGTAGAAGACCCCGATGAGCAGGATCGCGACGTACGTCGCCCGCGGGACCGTGGCGTCGGGGTCCTTCGCCTCGTTGCGGAACACGGCCGTCGCCTCGAAGCCGATGAACCCGAAGAGGGCGAACATGACACCGAGCCCCAGGGAACCGGTGCCCGCCCGCGATCGAGGGCGACAGCGGCTCGGCCGTGAGGCCGTGGGCACCGCCACGGCCCACGATGCCGAGGTCCAGGACTATGGGCAGCAAGGATTCCAGCACCAGCACGGCACCGAGCACCTTGGCGCTCAGCTCGATGTCGCGGTAGCCGAGGAAGGCGATGACGCCCAGCGAGACGAGTGCCCACGCCCACCACGGGGAACCGACGTCGCCGTACCGCTCGACGACGTTGCTCGTCGCGACGCCGACGTAGGCGTTCACCCCGACGAGAAGCAGTGTGTAGGAGAAGAGCGCGAGGGTCGCGGCCGAGAGACCGGGGATCCGGCCCAGCCCCGCCTGGACGTAGGCGTAGAAGGCTCCCGCGTTGCGTACCCGGCCGGCCATCAGCGTGAAGCCGACCGCGAAGATCAGCAGCAGCACGGTGGACAGCGCGAAGTACAGCGGCATCCCGGGGCTGCCGCTCACGGCGAGGGCGAGCGGCACCCCGCCGGCCACAAGGCCGAGCGGCGCCGCCGCGGCGACGACCATGAACACGATCTGCGACACGCCGAGCCCACGGTGGAGCGGGTGGTCCGACCCCGCTTCACCGCCGGGTACTTCGGCGTGCCCTGTCCTGGAGAGGTCGGTCATCGCGACCACCTTTCGGCTCACGGGCCGGTACCGGCTCGTCATGGGTGGGTGAAGGGCTGCGGGTGCGTGAGGCGGTACGCCCACGCGCGGTGAACCGAAGCGGTTTTCGCGCGGCGCGGCGCGGAGATCCGGCTTCCGTCTCTCCGGCTCGGTCCGGAGAGGAGGTGGCTCCGAGCGGGACCGCGACGACGGCGGGTTCGGCCTCCGCGCACGACCACGGTCGCGCGTTTAGCGCTACTAAACGCGTGGCGGGCAAACGAATATCACGCCGTCCTCGCCCCCGCAATGGCTGCGCAAAGGCCGGCCGCCACGCCGAAGCCGCCCGTCGCCCTGCTCCGCGCGAGGCGGAGTCCCGACCTCGGTGGGGGTCGCGCCCCGGCCGTCGGACACCGTACGGGCGCAGCGGCCCGGCCCTCCTGTGCATCGTGCACCGAGCCCCGGCGAACGAGGTGCCCGCTGTCGTTCTCGCAGGCGGTCGCGGCTCGCGACAGTGAGGTAACCGCCACAGGAACAGCGAGGAAACGCCATGACAGCTGAGGTGTTGGACGCCGTCGAGGAGTTCGACGTGGTGATCGTCGGGGCCGGGATCTCCGGGATCGGCGCGGCCTCCTATTTCAGCCGGGAGCTTCCCGAGAAGTCGCTCGCCGTGCTGGAAGGGCGCGACGACATCGGAGGCACCTGGGACCTGTTCCGCTATCCCGGCATCCGCTCGGACTCCGACCTCCACACGTTCGGATACGCGTTCAAGCCCTGGCGCCACGAAGCCGCGATCGCCGACGCTCCCCTCATCAAGGAGTACCTCCACGAGACCGTCGAGGAGAACGGCCTGGAGCGCGTCCTCAGGCTCGGCCACCGGGTCGTCCGCTCGGAGTGGTCCACGGCGGACTCACGGTGGACTCTCACCGTCCAGACCTCGGACCCCGCCACGGGAGCGACCAGGACCAAGACGATCCACGCGGGATGGGTCTTCGCCGCCACCGGCTACTACCGGTACGACCAGGGGTTCTCCCCGGAGTTCCCGGGGCGGGACGACTTCGAGGGCGAGATCGTCCATCCGCAGCACTGGCCCGAAGATCTCGACTACAGCGGCAAGAAGGTCGTCGTCATCGGCAGCGGCGCGACCGCGATCACGCTGGTGCCGGCCATGACCACCGGGGCGGGCGCCGCCCGGCACGTGACGATGCTGCAGCGCACTCCCACCTACGTCATGGCGCTCCCCCGTGTCGACAAGGTCGCCCTGGCGCTCACGAAACTGCTCGGAGAAGAGCGCGGGTACGCCGTGACGCGGTTCAAGAACATCTGGACCGAACACGCCGTCGTGAAAGGCCTGCGGACCTTCCCCAAGGCCGGGCGCGCATTCATCCGGCGCGAGAACGTCAAGCGCCTTCCCAAGGGATTCGATGTCGACAGGCACTTCAACCCGCCGTACGACCCGTGGGACCAGCGGCTGTGCGTGGCGCCGGACGGGGACTTCTTCGACGCGATCAAGGAAGGCAGGGCCTCCGTCGTCACCGACGCCGTGGCCCGGTTCAGCAGGCGCGGCATCGTCCTGGCGTCGGGCGAGGAACTGGAAGCCGACGTCGTCGTCACCGCGACGGGACTGAACCTGCAGCTCTTCGGCGGCATGCCGCTCGTGGTCGACGGACGCCAGGTCGACCTCGCGGACGCGCTCTGTTACCGCGGCATGCTGCTGAGCGGCATCCCGAACTGGGCGATGGCGATCGGCTACACCACCTCGTCCTGGACGCTCAAGGTGAGCCTGATGTGCCGTTACTTCATCGATCTCGTCCGGCACATGGACGCCCGCGGGTACGACACGGTGGTCCCGGTCGCACCGTCGGGAACGAAGCGCAGGCCCGTCATGGACCTTCAGGCCGGGTACGCCAAGCGCGGCGAGAAGTTCCTGCCCAAGCAGGGTGCCGAGAAGCCCTGGCGGATGGCGATGTCCTACCCCGAGGACGCCAGGGCGCTCCGCGGCCCGGTGGCCGACGACAACCTCCGGTTCGGCGCCCGTCGGACGGCCCCGCAGTCATCCGAGGGGCGGCGGACCACCCATGCCTGAGACCGGCGGCTCCAAGAGCGCCGACCAGTACGCGGCCCTGCCGTCCGGGATCACGATCTGCTTCCGGGACCACGGCGACAAGGACGACCCCGCGATGCTGCTCGTCGCGGGACTGGGCGAAGACCTCACGTTCTGGACCGACTCGTTCGTCGGTTCCCTCGTCACCAAGGGCTTCCGGGTCGTCGCCATCGACAACCGCGACGCCGGCCGGTCGACGTTCGTCACCGCGCCCCCGCCCGGGATCTGGCGTCAGATCGCCGCGCGCCCGCGCTGCGACGCGTACGCGCTGTCCGACATGGCCCAGGACGCCGTCGGCGTACTCGACCACCTCGGGATCGCGCGGGCGCACCTGGTCGGGCGGTCGATGGGAGGGATGATCGCGCAGACCGTCGCGGCCACGGCGCCCGAGCGGGTCCTGTCGCTGGCCTCCCTCTACTCCACCACCGGGGCGCGCAAGGTCGGTCAGCCGGCTCTGTCGACGATCCGGCTCCTCGCCGCCCCGCCCGCGAGGACCAGGACCGCGGCGGTCCGTGCCCATCTGCGGCTCACCCGGCACATCGCGGGGACGGGGCATCCCATCGACGACGCGGCCGAGGCGGCCATCGCGGCGCGTGGATGGGACCGCAGCGCCGGCGACCCGGCGGCCGGCACGGCGCGGCAGATCCAGGCCATCCAGCGTTCCGGAGACCGGACGGCCCAGCTGAGCGGGATCACCGCTCCGACCCTGGTCATCAACGGCGACCGGGACCCGCTGGTGCACCCGAGCGGCGGCGCCGCGACCGTCCGGGCGATCCGCTCGGCGCAGCACGTGGTCGTCCCCGGCATGGGCCACCACATCCCCGAGGCCCTCGTCGACCCCGTCACCACCTACATCTCACAGCACGCGAACCGCGTGGGCGAAGGAGGAAACCATGTCCGGATCCCGTAGGTCCGACTCCAGGGACACCACGGTCGACGTCGTGATCGTCGGTGCCGGCTTCGCCGGTCTGAGCGCTGCCGAGCGGCTGGTGAGCACGGGGCGGTCCGTCCTGGTGGTGGAAGGCCGCGACCGGGTCGGAGGCCGATCGCTCTCCGGCGAGGTGGCGGGCGTGCAGGTCGACCTCGGAGCGACTTGGGTGGCACGACGCCACACCGCCATCCGGGACCTCGCGGACCGGATGGGGTGTACCACGACCGGCCAGTTCGACCAGGGGCGCAACGTGCTGTGGATGGCGGGCCGGCGCCGCACCTACAGCGGCACCATTCCCAAGGTCTCCCTCGCGACCCTGGTGGACATGGCCCGCATGCAGACGGCGGTGAACAAGCTGGTGGCGACCATCGACGTGCACGCCGCGTGGGAGACGCCCGGGGCGGGCCGGCTCGACGCCATCTCGTTCGGCGAGTGGCTCGACCGGAAGAACGCGCTGCCCAGCACCCGCGCGCTGATGACCATCGTCAGCAAGGTGCAGTGGGGCTGCGCCCCGGGAGACGTCTCCCTGCTGCACGTACTGCGCTACATCCGTGCGGCGGGCGGGCTCAACCACATGCTGGACGTCGAGGGCGGAGCGAACCAGGACCGGTTCACCGAGACCACCCAGGAGATCGCCAAGCGGGTGGCGGAGAGGCTCGGCGACCGCGTGCGCCTGGAGACACCGGTGCGCCGCATCACGCAGGACGACGACGGCGTCACCGTCCACACCGACTTCGGCGAGATCCACGCGGGATACGCGATCGTCACGGCCGCCCCGGCGCACCGCGCCACCATCGAGTTCGAACCCGCTCTGCCCGAGCAGGCCGAGGGACTCATACGAACCTGGCGCATGGGCGTCCTCAGCAAGGCGTTCGTGGCCTACGAGAAGCCGTTCTGGCGGACCGACGGATGCTCCGGCGAGGCGGTGACCGACACCGGCACCGTGTTCATCACCTTCGACGTGTCCCCCGCCGCCGGCGGACCGGGTGTTCTGATGGCCTTCTGCGACCCTCGCGTCTTCGACGGCTTCGACCCCGGGACCCGGCGCGACCTGGTCGTCCAGCAGCTCGCCGACCTCTACGGTCCGCAGGCCCGCACCCCGATCGACTACCTGGACCACTGCTGGGGATCGGAACCGTTCGCCCCGGGCGGCCCCCACCCTGCCGCCGGTCCCCGCGCGACCACGCGCTACGGCAAGGCGCTGACCGAGCCCCACGGGCGCATCCACTGGGCCGGCACCGAGACCGCCGGTGAATGGGCCGGCACCATGAACGGCGCGGTTCTGGCGGGCCGGCGCACCGCGGAGAGCGTCGCCACCCTCCTGTCCCGTGACGTCCGAACGGGGGCGTCGCGTTGAGGGAGGCGCTGTTCCTGTCGGCCGACCTGTGGATGATCTTCGTCGGCTACTTCTACGGCTGGATGTTCGTCCGCCGGTACGGCAACTACCTCCTCGGCCTCGAGTGCATGGTCGTCGCGACGTCGGGCAGCAACTTCCTGCTCTGGTCGCTGCTCGGTGCCGACAGCGGCAGCGTCCTGTACGACGTGGCGTACTTCTTCGACGCCTTCTCCAGATCGATCGGCATCACGCTCATCCTGATCATGGGCCTGATGAAGGTCACCCATCGCTACAAGCCGGGCGTCGGCGTCGATGTGGGCGTGTTCGGGGCAGCGGGCGTGGCCGGTCTCCTCCTCCGGCAGTTCCACGGCGCGGACCTGCACACCGGCGGCATCGCGTTCTGGGTCGCCGTGTTCTACGTGGTCGTCAACCTCCTCACGGCGGTCTTCCTCGGGTACTTCGCCAAGCGGCTCTGGAACGCGGGCGCGAAGCGGCTCGCCGTCTGGACCGGCCTGGTCACCGCCGCCGGAACGACCATCGCGTTGGCCTACGACTTCTTCCCCCTGCCGTTCGACGACGCGAGCCGCACGATCTTCTACACCGCCGCACTGGCGACCTGGGGCACCCAGGGGTTCGTCTACTTCCACGCCTACCGCGCGCTGCACGACCACAAAGCGGCCTTGGACGCGAACCCGGCCCGCACCACCGGGACCCTCGCATGAACCCGAATCAC
Organism: Streptomyces sp. BK208; assembly: GCF_004364245.1. Lineage (GTDB taxonomy): Bacteria > Actinomycetota > Actinomycetes > Streptomycetales > Streptomycetaceae > Streptomyces. The sequence goes on from NZ_SOAV01000003.1 coordinate 509,425, forward strand.
GACGAAGGAGTCAGGATGGCGAAGCGGCACGTGTACGCGGTGGTCGACCCCGCCGACGGCAAGCTGGTCAAGGAGTACCCGACCGCGACGGACGAGGCCGTCGAGGGCGCGGTCGACGCGGCGGCGGAGGCCTACGCGCGGTGGTCGAGGCGGACCTCCGTGGAGCGGCGCGCCGAGCTGTTGAACACCGTCGCCTCCCTCCACGACGAGCGCAGCGCGCGGCTCGCCGAGATCATCCACCGGGAGATGGGCAAGCCGGTGGACGAGGCCGTCGCGGAGGTCGAGTTCAGCGCCTCCATCTACCGGTACTACGCCGAGAACGCGGCGAAGTTCCTCACCGACGAACCGATCGGGCTTCTTGAGGGGGAGGGCGCCGCCTTCGTCCGCCGCCAGCCGATCGGAGTGCTGCTGGGGATCATGCCCTGGAACTACCCGTACTACCAGGTGGCCCGGTTCGCCGCGCCCAACCTCGCGCTGGGCAACACCATCGTGCTCAAGCACGCGTCGCAGTGCCCGGAGTCGTCCGCGGCTCTCCAGCAGCTGTTCACGGACGCGGGCTTCCCCCAGGGCTGCTACGTCAACGTCCACGCCACCGGCGAGCAGATCGCTCGCGCCATCGAGGACCCCCGCGTGCAGGGCGTGTCCTTCACCGGTTCGGAGCGGGCCGGCGCGGAGGTCGCCGGGAAGGCCGGGCGCGCTCTCAAGAAGGTGGTGCTCGAACTGGGCGGCTCCGACCCCTTCGTCGTGCTGTCGACCGACGACCTCGACGCCACGGTCCGGGCGGCGGTCGAGACCCGCTTCGAGAACGCCGGGCAGGCGTGCAACGCCGGGAAGCGCTTCATCGTCGCCGAGGACCTCTACGACGCCTTCCTCGACAAGTTCACCGAGAAGGTGCTCGCCCTGACCGACGGGCTGGCGCCGCTCTCCTCGGTCGCCGCCGCCGAGTACGTCGAGGAACAGGTCGGGCGAGCCGTCGCTGACGGGGCGGCCTTCGTCGCCGCACGGCAGCGCGAGGGGGCGTACTTCCCGCCCGGCGTGTTGACGGGCGTCTCCCCGGCGTCGCCGTCGGCCGCGGAGGAGCTCTTCGGTCCCGTCGCGACCGTCTACCGGGTCGGATCCGAGGACGAGGCCGTCGAGCTGGCGAACGCGACCCCGTACGGGCTGGGCTCCTACGTGTTCACGACGGACGCCGAGCAGGCGCTGCGCGTCGCCGACAGGATCGAGGCAGGCATGGTCTTCGTCAACGGCGTCGGCCTCGAAGGCGCCGAACTGCCCTTCGGAGGGGTCAAGTCGTCCGGTTTCGGCCGCGAGCTGGGCCGGGCGGGGATCGACGAGTTCGCCAACAAGAAGCTGATCCGCACCGCTCGGACGTGATCGCCCCGGAACGCGGAAGGAGACCTTTCATGACCATCGAGTTCGACGCCGCCGTCTTCAGGACGCCGAACGAACCTCTGACCGTCGAGAGAGTGACGATCCCCTCGACGCCTCCGCCCGGCGAGGTGCTCGTGCGGCTGCGGGCGAGCGGGGTGTGCCACAGCGACCTCCACGTCCTCCTGGGCGAATGGGAGGTTCCTGCGCCGATGATCCTCGGCCACGAGGGAGCCGGCATCGTCGAGAGTGTCGGCGACGGCGTCACGACGCTGAAGAAGGGCGACCACGTCGTACTGTCCTGGACGCCCTCGTGTCGCCGCTGCCGCTACTGCGTCAGTGGCAGGCCCGTCCTCTGCGACATGGTCAGCCGGCACTCGGCGAACCACCTGTCGTTCGACGGCCGGTCCCGGATCACGTCCGCCGACGGGGGCGACGTGCTCAGCTTCGCGGGCCTCGGGACGTTCGGTCAGTACACCCTCGTGCCCGAATCGGGCGCGATCGCCGTCCGGGACGACGCCCCGTTCCCGCAGTCGGCTCTGGTCGGATGCGCCGTCACGACCGGCGTCGGCGCGGCCGTCAACACCGCCAAGGTGCGTCCGAGCGACACCGTGCTGGTCCTCGGCTGCGGAGGCGTGGGCCTGAACGCGATCCAGGGGGCCCGGCTCGCCGGCGCGCGGAAGATCATCGCCGCGGACATCTCCGACGAGAAGCTGGAGCAGGCGCGCGTCTTCGGCGCGACCGACCTGATCGACAACGGCCGCGACGACTTCGCGGACAGGGTGCGAGAGCTCACGGACGGACGCGGCGTGGAGATCGCCATCGAGGCCATCGGGCTGCCCCGCACCATCGAGTCGGCCTACGAGGTCCTGGCCCGGGGCGGCACGGCGGTGGTCGCCGGGCAGGTGGCGGACGGCATGCGGATCACCATCGACCCCTTCGTCATGTCGGATCAGGAACTCTCGCTCATCGGCTCGAACTACGGCTCCAGCACGCCGGCTTGCGACTTCCCGCTGCTGATCGACCACTACATGAACGACCGCATCGATCTCGACTCCCTGGTGACGGGCGTGATCGGTCTGCAGGACGTCAACGAGGCGTTCGACCAGATGAAGCGCGGCATCGGCATCCGCTCGGTGATCACGTACTGAAAGGCAGGGGCGATCTCATGGCCCTGGAATCATCACGTTCGGCCTTCGAGCGGGCTCGCCGCAGCGTCGGCGGGGGTGTGGGGTCGGGCCTGCGCGCCGCGATGCCTCCCCATCCGCTCTTCGTGCGAGAGGCGCGGGGCGCGCACGTCCGGGACCTGGACGGCGACCGGTACGTCGACTACGTGATGGCCTGGGGGCCGCTCGTCCTCGGCCACGGTGACCCGCGCGTGCTGTCAGCGGTGTCCGAGGTCGCGACGAAGATGCAGGTCGTCGGCACCGGCCACCCGCTGGAGTACCTCGCGGCGGAGGCGGTCCTCGAAGCGGTGCCGCACGGCGAGCGACTGCTGTGGAGCAACACGGGGACCGAGGCGGTGCAGGTGGCGCTGCGCCTAGCGCGAGCCGCCACCGGGCGGCGCCGCGTCCTCAAGTTCGCCAAGAGCTACCACGGCTGGCACGACACCGTGTACGCCGGGATGTCCGAGGACGACTGCGGTCGGCTCGCCACCCCCGGAGGGGCGGGGCAGTCGGCCAGCGTGCTCGACGACCTGGTCGTGGCGCGCTTCAACGACGTACGGCTGGCCGAGCGCCTGCTGGGCGAAGCCGTCGAGCGCGACATCGCGGCCGTCCTCGTCGACCCGGTGATGAGCAACGCCGGCGTCGAAGCGCCCACACCGCGGTTCCTGTCGACTCTGCGGGCCCTCTGCGACCGGCACGGCGTCGTCCTCGTCTTCGACGAGGTGATCGCCGGGTTCCGGATCGCCCGGGGCGGGGCGGCCGAGAAGTACGGCGTCCTTCCCGACCTGTCCGTCTTCGGGAAGGCGATGGCCGGCGGTTTCACCCAGAGCGCCGTCGTCGGCCGGGCCGATCTGATCGACCAGGTGACGTCCGGCGTCGTACACGCCGGCACCTTCAACGCCAACCCGATCGCGCTGGCGGCCGTCGCGGCGACGATGCGCGTCCTGGCTGATCCCGTGGTCTACGACCGACTCGAGCGGATCTCCTGCGAGTTCGAAGCCCTCGTCGGCGCCCTTCTCGGTTCTTCGCCCGACTTCGGAAGCTTCAACCGGGTCGGCTCGCTCCTCCAGTACGTCCCCGCCGGCGGGTCCACCGGGCTCCACGGAACCGGTGGGCTCTGGGCGGTGATCCTCGAAGGGATGTTGCGGCAGGGCTTCCTGTTCATGCCGTCCGGCAAGGTCTTCCTCAGCACGGCGCACACCACCGCCGACATCGAGGCGACGGCCGAGGCCCTCGACCGGCTGCTGCGGCGGTTGTGACCGCCGCAGCACGCCGCGTACCACTCTTCGCCCGCTCCGGGCCGGGCCGCGTGTCCTGTTCCCCGCGGCCCGGCCCGGTCCACCTTTCCGGAAGACACCATGCTGAACCTCTCGGTCCTGCTCGAGGACTCCGCCCGCACGCACCCGGACCGGGACGCCGTCGTCCTCGGCACGACGCGTCTCACCTACGCCCAGGTCGACGCGGCCGCCAACCGGGTCGCCGGCCTCCTGGTCGACCGGGGCGTCCGGCCCGGCGACAAGGTTGCGCTCAGCTGTCCGAACGTGCCCTGGTTCCCGATCGTCTACTACGGGATCCTCAAGGCCGGCGCCGTCGTCGTGCCGCTCAACATCCTGCTCAAGGGCCGGGAGATCGCCTACCACCTCGCCGACTCGGAGGCGAAGGCGTACTTCTGCTTCGAGGGTGACGCGGGTCTGCCGACGGGCGCGGCGGGACACGCCGGGTTCACCGGGACCCCGGGCTGCGAGGAGTTCTTCCTCGTCACCGCCGACCCCGCGGCGGACAGCCCGTTCGAGGGCGTCGAGACCCTGGGCTCCGCGCTGCGGGGCACCGCGACGACCTTCGACAGCGTCGGGACCTCGGGGGACGACCCGGCTGTGCTGCTCTACACCAGCGGTACGACCGGGCAGGCGAAGGGTGCCGAACTCAGCCACGCCAACCTGGTTCTCAACGCCCTCGCCTGCAATCGCCTGTTGGACAGCCGGCCGGCCTCGGACACCCATCTCCTGGTGCTGCCGCTGTTCCACTCCTTCGGCGCGACCGTGCAGATGAACGCCGGCTTCTCGACGGCGAGCACGCTGGTGCTGCTGCCGCGTTTCGACGCCCGGCAGACGGTGTCCCTGATGCAGCGGGAGGACATCACCGTCTTCGCAGGCGTCCCCACCATGTGGTGGGGCCTGCTGCGGGCACTCACCGACGACGTCGACGTCGACGTCGAGAGGATCGCGAGGAACCTGCGCGTCGGTGTCTCCGGCGGTGCCTCGCTCCCCGCGGAGCTCGTCAGACAGGTCCGGGAGCGACTGGGCGTCCAGGTCCTGGAGGGCTACGGCCTCTCCGAGACCTCACCGGTGGTGACCTTCAGCGATCCGGCGCAGGAGCCCCGGCCCGGATCGATCGGCGTGCCGGTCTGGGGCGTGGAGGTGAAGCTCGTCGGGCCGGACTGGTCGGAGGCCGAGGACGACGGCACGGGCAGTGCCGTCGGAGAGATCGCGGTCAAGGGTCACAACGTCATGAAGGGCTACCACGGCCGGCCCGAGGCCACCTCCGAAGCCATCAGGGACGGCTGGTTCCGCACCGGTGACCTGGCCCGCAGGGACAAGGACGGCTTCTACTACATCGTCGACCGGGCGAAGGACCTGATCATCCGTGGTGGCTTCAACGTGTACCCGCGCGAGATCGAGGAGGTCCTGATGACGCACCCGGCGGTCAGCCTGGCCGCGGTCGTCGGCGTGCCCCACGAGAGCCACGGCGAGGAGATCAAGGCGTTCGTCGTCCTCGACCGCGGTGCCGAGGTCCGTCCCGACGAACTGATCACCTGGGGCAAGGAGCAGATGGCCGGCTACAAGTACCCGCGCATCGTGGAGATCGTGCCGACCCTGCCGATGACGTCCACGGGAAAGATCCTCAAGCGCGAACTCGCGTGACCGGCACGACAGGCGCACGGACACGGGTGGGAAGGACGGCAGATGACAGTGGACGAGGGCCGACGGCGGGAGACGTTCCCCGGCGGGTCGGGTACGGGGGCGGACGCGGTTCCCGACTCGCTCGTGACCGCCTGGAAGGCACGCGTGGAGAAGAACCCGGAGGGCGCGGCGCTGCGCTACTTCGACGGCGTCCTGTCCGCGCGGGAGGCGGACTCCGCGTCGGACGCCCTGGCCGCCGCCTTCGAGGCGCGAGGGACCGGGCGCGGCGACCGCGTCGGCGTGTACCTGCAGAACGTCCCGCAGTACGCGCTGGTGCTGCTGGCCCTGTGGAAGCTGGGGGCCACGGCGCTGGGACTCAATCCGATGTACCGGCGCCAGGAACTCCGCCGGATCATCGACGACTCCGGGGCGGTCGGGGTCGTCTGCGCGGACGCGGACGTCCACGAGACGCTGGGCACGCTGGCGGGGAGCACGGCGCGCTGGCTGGTCAGCACGTCGGCGCTGGACTTGCAGTCGAGGAACGACCCACGGGTGTTCGCGTCGACGGAACGGCACGCTCCGGCCCCGGACGGCGATCTGATCGCGCTGATCGGTGAGTTCGAGGGCCGCGGGCCCTCGCCCGTGGAGCTGTCCCACGACGACGTCGCGTTCCTGACGTACACCTCGGGAACGACGGGGCCGCCGAAGGGCGCGATGAACACCCACGGCAACGTGCTGAGCGTGGTGGCGACCTGCGCGTCGTGGATGGGTGTGGGCGACGGGGACGTCGTGTTCGCCGTGGCCCCGCTGTTCCACATCACCGGCGCGGTGGTCAACGCGACGATCTCCCTGCTCACCGACACCACGCTCGTCCTGGCAGGCCGGTTCCACCCCGAGGTCGCCCTGGAGGTCTTCGCCGAGCACGGAGTGACCTGCACCATCGGCTCCATCACGGCGTTCAACGCGATCTTCGAGTTGCCGCAGGCAGGACCGGAACACTTCGCGTCGGCGAAGGCGCTGTACTCCGGCGGCGCGCCGATCCCGCCGGCCACCGTCGAGCGGTTCCAGGAGCGGTTCGGTGTCTACCTGCACAACGGCTACGGGATGACCGAGACGACGTCCGCCGTCATCGCCGTGCCGCCGGGGGCCAGGGCGCCGGTGCACCAGCCGAGCGGGACGCTGTCCATCGGCAGGCCCCTGCCGCATCTCACCGCGCGCGTCGTGGACCTGCACGGTGACCCGGTGCCGAACGGTGAGCAGGGCGAGCTGGAACTGAGCGGGCCGCAGATCGTTCCCGGGTACTGGGGCAAGCCGGAGGCCACCGGTCACACGATGCCGGAGGGCCGGCTCCGTACCGGCGACGTCGCCGTCATCGACGAGGAGGGCTGGGTCTATCTGGTGGACCGGCTCAAGGACCAGATCAACGTGTCCGGGTACAAGGTCTGGCCGCGTGAGGTCGAGGACGCGCTGTACGAGCACCCCTCGGTACTCGAAGCCGCGGTCGTCGGTCAGCCGGACGACTACCGCGGCGAGACGGTCGTCGCCCACGTCTCGCTCAAATCGGGCCTGCACGCCACGGCCGAGGAGCTGATCGCGTTCACGCGCGACCGGCTGGCCGCCTACAAGTGCCCCCGCACGGTCCACTTCGTCGCCGACCTGCCCAAGACCCAGAGCGGCAAGATCCGGCGCGCCGAACTCCGCGGCCTCGACGGCCCGGGGCCGGCCTCCCCCTCACCGTCGTCGGCCTCTCCTCGGTGACCGGCGGCGCCCCCGCGCCCGGCACCTGCTTGTACGGGGTGCGCAAGACGGCCGTCTCCGAAGCCCTGTACGAGGCCGGGAAGACCGAGGTGGCCGCGGACTGCCGCTTCCTGCGGCGCCCGGGGGTGGGGGTCGGAACTGCCTGTGCACCGTGCACCGGGCGCGGGCGAAGCAGGTGCCCGCTGTCGTTCTCGCCGACGGTCCCGGCTGGCGACAGTGAGACGACCACCACATGGACAACGAGGAAACGCCGTGACCACCGGCCCCACCTGACCGTCGCGAGGACGACGCGCCGAAGTCCCCAGAACGGAATACCCGGCGGTTGACCGAGCGGTCGGTCGACCGTGACCCAGATCGAGGAAGAGGACACACATGACCGCACGGGAGAAGGCCCAGATCCTGACGTCCGTGGCGAACGGCACGCCGGCGGAGGAGATCCTCAAGACCGTGACCCGCGACGGCGGCGTCGTCATCGAGAACTTCCTGACGCACGAGCAGATCGCCCGCTTCAACGCCGAGATCGAGCAGCCGCTGCGGGCGCTCAGGCCGGGGTCCGCCCACGAGAACGAGATCGTGGCCGCGTTCCACGGCAGCAACACCAAACGCCTCACCAACCTGGTGACGCACAGCGCCACGTTCCGCAGCGAGGTCATCGACCATCCCCTGGTACACGAGATCAGCGACCTGGTCTTCCTCCAGGAGTCGGGCACGTACTGGATGACCACGGCGCAGGTGATCGAGATCGGCCCCGGCAACCAGGCGCAGATGCTCCACCGCGACCTGGAGAACTGGTTCCCGTTCATCGGCATGGGCCCCGCCGGCCCGGAAGTGACCATCAACTTCCTGGTCGCGCTGACCGACTTCACGGAGGAGAACGGCGCCACCCGCGTCATCCCCGGAAGCAACCACTGGAGCGACTTCGAGGACCGGGGGACCCCCGACCAGACGATTCCCGCGGTCATGAACGCCGGAGACGTCCTGCTCATCAGCGGCAAGACCGCGCACGGCGGCGGGGCGAACCGGACCGGCGACGAGTACCGGCGGGGCCTCGCCTTCACGTTCAACGCGGGCTTCCTCACCGGCGAGGAGGCGTACCCCTTCCTGGTCGACGGGGAACTCGCCAGGACGCTCTCGCCGCGTGTCCAGCGCATGCTCGGCTTCCGCTCCCAGTACCCCACGGGCTCACCCGGCCTGTGGCAAGTGGACTACGCCGATCTGGGCGACCACCTCGGCCTCTGAGACCCGGGCCGACCAGAACCCGCCGCGGCTGTCCGAAGAGCGCGCGTCATGGCTTTCCCGTACATTCGCACTATGGGAACCGAGGTCGATGCGTTCCTTGGTCAACTGGCCCGCCACCTCAGACCACAGGTGACGAAGCTGTCCGGCCTGCTGCTCCGGCGCCTGAACGGCGAGCTCCCCGAGCTGTCGGAAGACGCGGACATCGCGGCTCTGGCCCTGGAGGAGACGGCCCAGCACGTCACCACCCTGCTGGATCTCCTGGAGGAGCGCCCCGGCGCCGGCGGGGCGAAGGTTCCCCCGACCGCCTTGGACCTGGGCCGCCTCTGTGCCCGGCGGGGGACCCCTCTGAGCCGGCTCCTGCGCGCCTACCGGCTCGGCCACCTCGGCCTGCTCGAACAGGTGCAGGCCGAGGCCGCCCGTCGCACCGGCGACTGGCACATGATCCACCTGGTCTCCACGAGGCTGGTGACGCTCGGTTTCGACTACGTGGACCGTTCCTCGGAGGAGGTCGTCGCCGCGTACCAGGAGGAGCGCGACCGTCTCCTGCAGGGCCGGTTCGCCCTCACCGACAGGGCGAGCAAGCTCGTCGGGACCACGCTCGACATCACCCGCACCGCGGAGGAGTTGACGGAGGTCTGTACCGAGGACTTCGCCGACCTCGTCGCCGTCGACCTCCTCGACTCCGTCCTCGACGCCGTCCTCGACGAAACGGGCTGGGGCTCGGACTCGCCGGAGGCCCGCACGCAGCGCCGCGTCGCGCAGCGTTCCGTCCTCGACGGCTGTCCCGAGTCCCCGCTCCGCGTCGGTGAGACCCACGCCTACCCCGCCGACTCGGAGCCGATGCGCGCGCTGGCCACCGGACGGCCCGTCCTGAAGCCACTCGCGGGGACCGAACTGCCCACCTGGGTGGCACCGTCCGAGTCCCGCGCCCGAGTGCTGCGCGACCTCGGGCTCCACTCCGTACTCCTCGTCCCGCTGCACGCGCACGGGGAGATCCTGGGCCTGGTGCAGTTCGTACGCCATCGCACCTCGGCGCCCTTCGACGACGACGATCTCCTGCTGGCTCAGGAGATCGTCTCCAGGGCGGCGGTGTCCATCGACCACGCTCGCCGGTACGCCCAGGAGCGATCCACCGCGCTCGCCCTGCAGCAGGCCCTGCTGCCGCGGAACACGGTGGAACAGGCGGCCGTCGAGACGGCTTCGCGTTACCTGCCCGCCGGGTCCCGCGCGGGTGTGGGCGGTGACTGGTACGACGTCGTCGCCCTGTCCGGGGCCCGCGTCGCGTTGGTCGTCGGCGATGTGGTCGGTCGTGGGCTGCACGCCGCCGCCACCATGGGCCGGCTCCGCACGGCCGTCCGCGCCTTCGCCGACATCGACCTCATGCCCGATGAACTTCTCACCCGTCTGGACGACGTGGTCATCCGGATGCAGCGCGAGGAGTCGCCGGCCGAGGGCGAGATCAGCGCCACCTGCCTGTACGCGATCTACGACCCCGTCTCCCGGCGGTGCTCCCTCGCCAGTGCCGGCCATGTACCGCCGACCGTGCTGACTCCCCCGGCCGCAGGCGAGGCCGTCCGGACCTCCAGGGTGGTCGAGACGCCCGAGGTGCCGATCGGACCGCCCCTCGGCCTCGGCGGGCTCCCGTTCGAGACGATCGAGTTCGAGCTGCCGGAGGACAGCCTGCTGGTCCTGCACACCGATGGGCTGATCGCCGGCCGCACGCGTGACGTGGACCTCGGCCTCTCCACGCTGCGCGATGTCCTCGCCTCGGCGCCGCACTCGCTGGAGGAGACCTGCGACCGGCTCCTGGCCGCTCTGCTGCCCAGCCGTCCCGCCGATGACGTCGCTCTGCTCGTCACCCGGACCCGTGCCCTCGACCCGGACCACGTCGCCACGAGGGACCTCCCGTCCGATCCGGCGGCCGTGACCGGGGCCCGCCGCTTCGCCTCCGACGTCCTCAGGGCCTGGAATCTGGAGGAGCTTTCCTTCACCACGGAGCTGATCGTCAGCGAACTGGTGACGAACGCGATCCGCTACGGCGAGCCTCCCGTCCAGTTGCGGCTGATCCTCCAGTCGACGCTCACCTGCGAGGTCTCCGACGCCAGCAGCACCGCTCCGCATCTGCGCCGGGCCCGGATCCTCGACGAAGGCGGCCGCGGCCTGCTCCTGGTGGCCCAGTGCGCCGAACGCTGGGGTACCCGGCACGGCCGCGAGGGAAAGGTCATCTGGGCCGAGCAGGCTCTCCCCGCGCGCAGAGGGTCGATCACCGCGGGACGGTGACGCCGGCCGGATCGACTTGTTCGATCGACTGAGTCGATACACTGCGCTTATGGCTCATGTATCCGCGGCGGAGCGCCGCCCCCAGTTGATCAAGGCGGCCATCGACCTCATGACCCGGGAGGGCGTCGCCGCCGGGAGCACCCGCGCCATCGCCGCGGAGCTCGGTGTCGCGCAGGCGACCGTCCACTACACCTTCGGTACGAAGGAGGACCTGTACCGCGCGGTCATGGACCAGATCACCGACGAGTTGGTCGCGCAGGTGCAGCGGGCGGCGCCGGAGGACGCGGGCTTCGAGGAGACCTTCAGCGCTCTGGCGGGCGCCCTGTGGGGCACTGTGCGCGAGCCGTCGTCGCACCACCAGCTGCTCAGCGAGCTGACCATGTTCGCCATGCGGGTGCCCGGCCTCAACGAGGCCCGGCAGAGCCACTACCGGCGGGTCGTCGAGGTGACCGCCCAGGTGATCGCGGAGACGGCGGAGCGGACGGGGCAGGAACTGGCCGAGTCGCCGGAGACGGTGGCACGGTTCTTCCTCTCCGGCTTCGACGGACTCACCATGCAGGTCCTGCAGTGCCTGCCGGACGAGGCCACCGAGCGCACGGGTCTCAGGGCGCTCGTGGCCGCGACCGTGGCGCTGGCCAAGGGGAGCCTCGACCTCCCGGACGTACCGATGGCCTGACACGACGCGGAAACGGTGGTGGGCGCCCCTTCCCGGGCGCCCACCAA
>NZ_SOAV01000003.1:520866-607103 GCF_004364245.1 Streptomyces sp. BK208
CACCCCCCCCCCCCCCCGCGGCGGGGCGCCCCCCCCCCCCCCCCCCCCGCCCCCGGGGCCCCCCCGCGGGGGGGGGGGGGGGGGCCCCCCCCCCCCCCCCCCCCACCACCGTTTCCGCCTCCTCGTGAGGATCAGCCGGCCCAGACGTCCTCGACGTAGCGTCCGGATCCCACGAGCGCGGCGAGCCATGCCACGGCCTGCTCGTCGCTCGCACCGGTCCGCTCGCGGTAGACCGCCATGAACGCCTCCCGGACGGCGGGGGCCATACGACGGCCGTCGCCGCAGACGTAGACGCGTCCGCCGGCCTCCAGGACGGACCACACCTCCTCGCTCTCACGGGCGATGCGCTCCTGGACGAAGCGGGCGCCGTTCTCGGGCGCGTGCATGAAGGTGGGGCGCATGCTGACGGCGCCGGCCGCCTCGGCCGCCTCGAACTCCTCCCGGTGCAGGAAGTCCACGTCGGGGTGGTCGCAGCCGAAGTAGCAGAGCAGGGTGCCGGTCGAGCCGGTGTGGTGGCGGTCGAGGACCGCGCCGCGGAAGGGCGCGAGGCCGGTGCCCGCGCTGACCAGGATCACCGGCACGGAGGTGTCCTCGGGCAGGCGGAAGGACTCGCTGCACGGCAGGACCCGGGCCTGGATCGCCCCACCCGCGTGCACCGTCTGCAGGAAGTGCGAGGCGATCCCCCGGAAGGTGCCCTCCCCCGACCGGTGGGGCGCGGCGAGCAGCGACACCATCAGGTCGGCTTCACCGGGCCGGGCCGCGGCGGACGACGAGATCGAGTAGTGCCGGGGACGCAGCACCGGCAGCAGCTCCAGGAAGCGCTCGAAGGGCAGTTCGCACGCGCGGTAGCGCTCCAGGAGGTCCAGGACGCTGAGTCCCCCTGCGGTCACCTGCTCCCGGAAGGTCTCGGGACCGGCGGTGGCGAAGGCGGTGAGCGGCTGCTTCTCGGGCGGGCAGGAGGTGTGCTCGGCGAGCACGGCGACCTGCTCCTGGGTGGCCGCGTCCTGGAGCTCGACGAAGTCGGTGAGCAGACGGCGCAGGGTCAGTGGCCGGTCCACGGGCAGGGCGCCCCGGCTCCGGCGGCGGGCGCGCAGCCGGACGGTGCGGTCCAGATCGAGGCCGAAGCGGTCGGCGACGCGCTGGACGAGGCCGTCGGGGTTTCCGGGCAGGACGGCCAGGTGGTCGGCGGTGCGATAGGTGACGCCCTCGGGCAGCCGGAGCCGCAGGAACCGCTTGGAGCGTCCCAGTTCGTGGTCGGTGTCGACGAGTTCGTACGCCTCGAGGACCTCCATCGGCTGGACGCCGTGGCGCTCGGCGAGACCGCCGAGGACCGACTCCGAGGTGTCCTCCAGCTCGTACAGCCCCTCCCCTTCCGCCTCGGGCCCGGGGGCGGCCGTTTCACCGGCGGTCGCCTCGCCGTACTCGTCCAGGAGCGCCTTCCACAGGTCTTCGGTCCACCGGTCGACCACTCCGCCGAAGTCGCCGGAGGCGTCGGCGCTGCCGCGCTGCAGAAGCGGGACGGCGCCGGCGGCGGTCAGGCGCTCGTCGATCAGGGTGGGGATCCACTGGTAGGTGGCTGCCCAGTTGCGGTCACCGACACCGAGGACGGCGTACCGCAGTCCCGTCAGCGAGCCGGGGGCGAGGTTCTCCAGGGCGGCGACGAAGCGGGCGGCGTCGTCGGTCGGGCGGCCGTTGTAGGAGGCGGCGACGATGACGACCGGTCCCTCGGAGCCGGCCAGCCGCTCCGTGTACGCGTCGAGGGGGGCGACGGTCGGGGCGAAGCCGTGCTCCTCACCGTCCGTGCCGAGGTCGCGGGCGATGCCGGCACAGGTGCCGAGGTTGGAACCGTGGAGCAGCGTCAGCGCGGTGCCGCTCGCCCGGCGCGTCACGGCCGTGGTCCGGCCCGCGACGGGGTCCGCCTTCGCCGCGACGGGCAGGCGCCGTTCGTCGCCGGTGCGGCGGGCCAGCCTGAGGCTGAACCCGTCGGGCTTGATGGTCAGGGTCGACTTGATCTTCAGCTGGTAGTCGGTGTGGTCGATCAGACGGTAGCGGTGCACCAGCAGGCCCAGCAGCAGGGTGGCCTCGTGCAGCGCGAACTGGCGGCCGATGCAAGCTCGTTCGCCGTTGCCGAACGGTTTGAAGGCATGGACCGAGCGGGCCGCCTCCCGCTCGGGAGTGAAGCGCTCGGGGTCGAACAGCTCGACGTTCTCGCCCCAGGCCGCGTCGCGGTGAAGGGCCGAGGTGATCACCATCAGCGACTCGCCCTTGCGGACGGGGTACTTGCCGCCGATGACGGTGTCCTCGATCGGCTCGACGGCGTACGCGGGTGCGGTCGGCCACAGCCTCAGGCTCTCGTTGAGCACCTGGCGGATGTAGGTGAGCCTGCCGATGTCGCCGTACTGGGGGTCCGGGGACGCGGTGTCGCCCCACAGGGCGTCCACCTCGGCCTGGGCCCGGGCGAGCACCTCCGGATGCTTGGTCAGGTAGTACAGGGCGAAGGAGAGCGCGCTGCTGGTGGTCTCGTGGCCGGCGATCAGGAAGGTGATCACCTGGTGCCGGATGTTCACGTCGTCCAGCGGCTCGCCGGTGACGGGGTCCTTCGTGTGCAGCATCAGCCCCATCAGGTCGTCCGTGCTGGTGTCGCCGGAGGCGCGGCGCTCCCTGATCACGTCGTCGACGAGGTCCGTCATCAGGTCGATGTCCGCGCGGAACTGCTCGACCTTCTTCCTCTTGAAGATTTCGGAGCCCGGGATGGACTCACCCTTCTCCTGGGCGAAGACGAGGGCCCTGGCCATCGCCTCGACGAACGGGTGCAGGTCGTCGCGGCGGAAGGACCGGAAGTCGTAGCCGAAGCCGCACAGGCCGATCGTGTCGAAGGTCAGCCGGGTCATCTCGTCGGGCACGTCCACCGTCTGCGCCCCGGCCAGCCGGTCCCACTTGCCGATCAGTGAGCGGGCGACCTTGAGCATGGGGTCGTGGTAGCTGCGCATCGCGCCGAGCGAGAACGCGGGCATCAGGATGTCGTGGGCCTTGCGCCAGTTCGGTTCGTGGTTGTAGGCGGTGAACAGGCCGTCCCCGGCCAGGGCCCGGACCTCGACCAGGTCGGTGTGGACGTGCTTGCGGAAGCGGGTCTCGTCCGACAGTTCAGCCACGAGGTCCAGGCCGCCGACCATGACGGTGTCCCTCCCGAAGATGCGCAGCCGGTACACGGGGCCGAACTCCCTGAACTCCTTCAGCAGGTGGGCCAGTCCGTCCGCACCCGCGGGAACGTTGAACGCGTGGCCTACGAGCGGCAGCGGGGGGCGCTCGGGAATCGCCCGTGCCGCGCCTGCGGACACCTGAGTCATGAGCGTGCCTTTCGTTGCACTCCAGCAGTCACCGGCCAACTTACACACGACTTTGTCGATCGAACATGTCGAGTGACTGTATTGAACGACACAGCCGTCGGGCGGAACTCGGAACCGCCCGCGAACGTCCGGCGGAAGCGGCTTGACAGATGACCTCGTCAGTGGACACGGTTAAACGACATGGTCATGCGACCATGTCGAGCGCCTGAGCTGCGGGCGCGCTTCTTCCCACCGAGCACATCGAGGTTTCCGCATGAACACCATGCAGGCCGGACGGCTGCGCCTGGACACCCGTACCTTCGCCGTCGAAGAGGTCCCGATCCCGGTCCCCGGCCCGGGCGAGGTCCTCGTCGAGGTGCGGGCAGCGGGTGTCTGCCTGTCGGACGTCCACCTGATCGACGGCAGCCTGAGCCCCTTCTTCCCCATCGACGCGGTCACGGAGGCGGGTGCCGTCACCCTCGGCCACGAGGTGGCCGGTGTCGTCCACACCCTCGGCCCGGACGTGAAGGGCGGCTGGACGCCCGGGCAGCGCGTGGTCCTCCAGGCCGGCGAGGCGTGCGGCGACTGCGGCGGCTGCCTGCGCCGGATGACGTGCCACCGACCACTCACCCGCGGCCTGGACTACGACGGCGGCTGGGCGCAGTACACGATCGCCCGCGAGGGCACCCTGCTACCCATCCCGGACGGCCTGCCCTTCGACCAGGCCGCGATCATCCCCGACGCGGTCTCCACCCCGTACGCCGCGATCGTGGGCACCGGCGCCGTCCGCCCCGCCCAGGCGGTCGGCATCTGGGGCGCGGGCGGCCTCGGCGCCCACGCCGTACGGCTCGCCCGGATGGTCGGCGCGGCCCCGATCATCGCGATCGACCCGCTGCCCTCGGCCCGCGAACGAGCCCTCGTCTTCGGCGCGGACGTCGCCCTCGACCCGCTCGCCCCCGCCTTCGCCGAGGCGGTGCGGGAGGCGACGGCCGGGCGCGGCCTCGACGTCGCCTTCGACTTCGCCGGCGTGGGCGACGCCCGCGCCCAGGCCGCGTCGGTCCTCGGCCCGTTCGGTTCACTCGTCCTCGCCGGACTCACCCCGGAGCCGGTCACGATCGCCGACAGCATCGGATTCTGCTTCAACGTCAACCAGGTCCGCGGCCACTACGGCTCCGAGCCCGAGCACGTGGAGCAGCTCGTCGGCCTGGCCTCGGCCGGACGCATCGACCTGGCCCCCTCCATCACGGCCCACGTCCCGCTGGCCGAGGCCGCGGACGCCGTCGCCCGCCTGGAGAAGAAGGCCGGCGACCCGATCCGCCTGGTGCTCACCCCCTGAGCGGGAGGGGCGGTGGCCGGCTCACCGCGCCCGGCACGGGCGTTGCGGCAAGATGTCGGCCCGAACGGGATTCAGAGAACCGCAGGTCAGCAGCGACGCCGGCATCACCTCGCTGGACGGCGGCAGGTGCCGGTACGGGCTGCGGTGCTATCCGTGCGGGTCGGGCAGCGGTGCCTTGCGCCGGGGCGCGGGGGGTGTGGCGGTCGCCGGGGTCTCCGGGGTGTTGCGGGCGCCCAGTACGAACAGGGCCATCAGGCCGGCGGCCAGGTAGAGGACTGCCTGCGCGTTCAGCAGCGGTACCGGGCCCAGGCGGTCGGTGAGCAGGCCCGCGAGGGCCATGCCGATGGCCTGGGCGCCGTTGGACACGGTGTAGAAGGAGCCGAGTGCCCGGCCCAGGTGGTCGGCGGGGACCCGCTGCTGGACCATCCCGAGCATCCCGGCGTAGTAGACGCCACCGGGCAGGCCCACCACGGCGAACAGGACGACGTACACGCCGAAGGCGGTCGTGACCGTCGGCGCGTTCCAGATCAGCAGCGCCAGGGCGGAGAAGGACAGCGCTCCCCAGGTGATCAGCGGCCTCGGGTGCACGCGGGTGCCCAGGAAGCCCAGCGCCAGGCCGCCCGCGATGCCGCCGATGCCCTGGATGCTGCGCAGCAGGCCGATCTCGGCGTCGGTGCCGTGCAGGGTGGTGGCCACGAAGACGACGAACAGCACGACGAACAGGCCCTGGCCTATGGCGCAGAGGATGGCCGCGAGGAAGGACACGCGTAGGCGGCGGTCGTCGGTGATCACCGCGACGCCTTCGCGCCAGTGCCGGAACATCCGGCCGGAGCCCGCGGCAGCCGCAGGAGCGGTCGCCTCGGCGCGCTGGGCCCTCTCGCCGGCCGCCGAGCCCGTGGACGCCGAGTCCGTGGACGCCGAGTCCGTGGACGCCGAGTCCGTGGACGCCGAGCCCGTGGACGCCGACGTGGCCATCGGTCCCCCCGGCGCACTCTCCGTCGCGGCCGCCTCCGGCCCGGGCCTGACAGGCGCGCGTTCGGGCCGACGGATCCGGCTGACCACCCCGGCCGTCAGGAGCAGGCCGAGGACCGAGCCCGCCGCCACCGGGCGCAGTCCCCCGGCGACCACGACGCCGCCGAGCAGACTGCCGCCCAGGCGGCCGAGGTTGGAGTTCAGGACGACCAGGTTGCTGGCCGCCGCCCTCTGCCCGGGCTCCACGAGGTCGGGCAGCAGCGCGTTCTTCGACGTCAGGACGAACTGCGCGCACACCGCGCGCCCCGCGATCACCGCATAGACGAGCCACAGCTGGTCGCCGGAGGTGACCGGAAGGAGCAGGGCAGCCAGGGCCGCGTGCAGCAGCGTGCAGACGAGCAGCAGCTTCCTGCGGTCGTACCGGTCCGCGGCGATCCCGGCAAGGGAGCCGACGAGGACGCCCGGGGCGAGTTCGATCAGGAAGGCGAGGGACGTCGTCATCGCCGACTCGGTCATGCGGTAGACGAAGATCGGGATGGCGGTGACCAGCATCCAGTCGATCGTGTCGTCGAGCAGCCCGGCCGCCCATAAGGCGCGGAAGCGCGGGTTGCGTATCGGGGAGTTCGCGGAGTCCCGGACGGACCCGGCAGAACCTGTGGGCCCGGCGGGCTTCTTCCGGCGGAGTACGGGGGTCAACTCTGCTCCTTGGGCCGGCGGAACGCCTGGACGCTGAAGCTGATCTCGGCCGCGTCGGGCGGCACGTCACGGCGGTTGGCGATGATGTACGGGCGTACCAGCAGGTCGATCACCGAGGTCAGGTGGAGGAGCTCGTCCGGCGTGAGGGCGAGCGCGTAGGAGTCGAACACCGCCGCCCGCTGCCAGGGTTCCTCCAGTGAGCCGAAGTTGGCGAGGAAGTGCCGCACGAGACGGGTGAGCTCGCCCAGCTCGGCCCCGACTACCGCCGAGTGGGCGGCGAGCGACTCGGGGCCCTGGCCGTCCGGCAGGAAGTCGAAACCGGTGGCGACCGCGCGCCACGGCCGGTCACGGGCGTCGGAGCCGTCCTCCGCCTCGACGCGCTCCACCAGTCCGTACCGGTGGAGCAGGCGGAGGTGGTAGCTGCAGTTGGAGGCCGAGTCGTCGACCGCCTCCGCGCAGCGGCTCGCGGTGTCCGGTCCCTTGCGCATGAGGTGGTGCAGCAGGCGGAGGCGCAGAGGGTGCGCGAAGGCGCCCAGGACGCGCACATCAGTGATCGGGACTCGTCCGGGGCGGGCAGCGGGGTTCGCTCGGGACTTGAAAGACATCTTTCAATACTGCGTCGGCACGCCATCGGGCGCAAGGCCCCGCCTCGCGGACACGATCTCATCGGCACCGTTTTGGCCTGATTTACCCCTGTCCGCTCGCTCCAGGGCGAGGGTTCTCGCCCGATGTGAAATATCTATTTCACTGTGTGGACACGGCCGGACAATGCGGGGCCCTCCCCCTCGGGTGGAAATACGCCGGTGCGCGGCGAGATTTCCGGAGAATTCCTCTAGCCTGCCGAAGAGAACCCGACCACCGTCCCAGGAAGGGAATTCGACATGGCTTTTCCCACATCGAGCTCGCGGCGCATCGGCGTGCTCTGCGGTTCACGCGGCGGCAATTCGTCGCACTACGTGGAGATGGCGACCGCGCTCGGCGAGGGGCTCGGGCTCCGTGGTGCCGACCTGGTCTACGGTGCGGGCGGAGCCGGCGTCATGGGCGCCGTCTCCCAGGCCGCGCACCGGTCCGGAGCCAAGGTGACCGGCGTGATCCCGCACGCCCTGCACGAGCGCGAGCGGGCGGTCGAGGCGTGCGGCGAGATCTTCGTGGTGCCCAGCATGCACGAGCGCAAGGCGCTGATGTACCGGCTGTCGGACGCGTTCCTGGTGCTTCCGGGCGGCTTCGGCACGCTCGACGAACTGATGGAGGTGGCCACCTGGAACCAGTTGGGATATCACCGCAAGCCGGTTGTCCTCGTCAATGTCCGGGAATTCTTCCAGCCGCTGATATCGATGCTCGACCGTATGTGCGAGGAAGGTTTCTTCACGCCCCGGGAGCGTTCCATCGTCAAGGTGGCCGACGCTCCGGACGCGGCCCTCGACCTGCTGGGGCTCCCCCGCCCGGCGCCCGTGACCCAGATGGCCCCCGCCTGAGCGGGGGGAAGGGTCAGGGGGTGGGCCCCACACCGGTCGGTGTGGGGCCCACCCCCTTTCCTCCCGTCCGCGGCCGCCTACGCTCCCGACGGGTCCGACACGGCCCGCAGGTGCGGGAACGACGGGGTGGTGAGCCGGATGCGCAGCTCGCGCAGGTCGTCGCGGTTCGGCACTCCGCCGCGGTCGGTGAGCAGCTCACGGACCGTGCGTTCGCCGTCCGCCACGTCCGGCAGCCACGGCACGACCGGCGCGGGGCCGGCGACCAGGGGCTGGGGGGCGTCCAGCGGCTGGTAGCCGCCCGCGCGTCCCATCACCCACACCCGCTCGCCCGTCGTCACGGGGACGAACGCGGTGTCCAGGAAAGCCTCGTCGCGGTCCGACTCGCGCAGGGCGGGCCACGGGTTGTCCGTGCGGCGCAGGTAGAACCACAGCAGCGGACTTCGGTCGACGCTCAGCGCCTGGGTGACCTGCCAGCGCTCCACGTCGGTCAACCCGGCGGTCTGGCGCCTGAGTTGTGCGTCGTCGCAGGGCACCCGCCAGTCGTAGAGATCGAGGCCGGTGGCGAGCGGGCTGGCGCAGGGTGCCTCCAGGGCGAGCCCGGCCGTGCCGGCCGTCTCGTGCAGGGTACGGACCGTGAAGTTGCGCTCGCAGGGGTTGAGCCAGCTGTCCGCGAACTGCTCCTCCGGCTCCCCGAGGTCGGCGCGCAGCTGGCGGGTGAGTTCGCTGTCGCGGGTGAGGGAGCCGGCGACGCGGCGGGCGAACCAGAGGTCCTGTTCGCGTCCGAGCAGCCGCATCGCCTCCTGGAACGCGGTGATCTCGCGCCGGTGGTAGGCGTTGTAGACCATGAGTTCCAGGACGCCGGTCGGTTTCAGGGCGGCGGCGAGGCGGGCGAGGAGCATCCCCGGGTCGGGGTGGTGGTGGATCACCCCGGTGCACACGACGTAGTCGAACTCCTCCCGGTACGGGGCGTCGCTTATGCCCTCCTCACGCAGAGTCAGATTGGTCGCGCCGATCTGGTCGCGTGCGGTGCGGCACAGGTCCAGGGAGTCCGTGGAGACGTCGCTGCCGACGACCTGGGCGGCGGGGAAGCGCAGGGCGACGATCAGCGCCTGGTTGACGCCGCAGCCGGGCACCCACACGCGGGCGTCAGGCGGGAGGCGCCCGTGGGTGAAGTCACCCAGCTCCTGTGCGAGGAGGGCGGGATGGAGAGACGGGTCGTCGGGTGCGGTGAGACGGGTGGCGTGCCAGGGGTAGGGGAACTCGGAGTAGAACTCACCGATGATCTGTTCGGCGTCCGTGCCGGCGGCCCTGTCAGCGTGCGTGGTCATCGCGTGCCTTCCCTCCCCGGGTGATCAGTTCCCGCAGCGCGGCCGCCGAGGAGGCCGCGGCGGGCAGTTGCATCATTTGCAGGTGGTCGCCGCCCACCTGGATGTGCTTGACCGGTCCCCCGGCGTGCTCCTGCCACTGCGCCACGAGGAGGATCTGGTCGTCGCCGTCCTTCTCCTGGGAGGTCAGGACGGTCATCGGTCCGTCGTAGAAGCCGACTTCGTAACCGCCGAGCGTCTCGAGCTGGCGCTGCCAGATGAGCAGCACGTCCTGGGGGAAGAGGGAGTAGTCGCGGCAGGTGGCGGGGTCGATGCCCATCGCCTGGAACAGGTCGCCGCGCAGCACCGCCTGGAACTCCGCCTCCCGCTCCTCGTCGTCGGCCAGACCCAGCCTGGTCCGGATCCGGCGCAGCTGGCGTACGTAGCCGCGCCAGCGGGTGTTCTCGTGCGGGGTGGAAGGGTCGAGCAGCACCAGGTGGGCGACGTCCCCGCCGAGCGCGCGGAGCTGCCGGGCGGTCTCGAACGCGATGACGCCGCCCGCCGACCAGCCGACAACGTTGACCGGACCGGACACGGTGTCGTGGATCTCCGCGGCGTAGCGGGCGGCGGTGTCCTCCAGGCGGTCGTCGCCCTCGGGGTCCTCGCCGCGCAGCGCCCCGAGGGTGAGCCCGTACAGGGGACCCTCGCCGCGCAGGATCTCGACGATGTGGCGGTAGCAGAAGACCGTGCCGCCCAGGGGGTGGACGAACACCGTGGGCACGCCGTCACCGTCGGGGGCGAGCGGCGCCAGGCTGCGGCCGCCGCCGGCCGGCTGCGCTGTCTCGCCGAGCGCGGCGGCGATCCCGGCGACCGTCGGGTCCTGGAGGAAGCGGGCGAAGCTGAGCTGGGCGCCGAGCAGACCGCGCAGGCGGGCGACCACGGTCAGGACGAGCAGGGAGTTGCCGCCGAGGCCGAAGAAGTTGTCGTCCGGGCCGAACGCGTCGGGGGCGAGGCCCAGGACCTCCGCCCACGCCCGGGTGACGGCTTCCTCGGCGGGCGTGCGCGGGCCCCGGGGTCCGCCGGTGGCCCCGCCGCCCCACTCGGGCTCGGGCAGAGCTGCCCGGTCGACCTTCCCGTTGGCGTTGAGCGGGATCGTGGCGAGCTCCAGGATCCGGGCGGGCACGAGATGCGCGGGCAGGGTGCGGGCGAGTTCGGCGCGCAGGGCGGCGGCGTCGAAGGCACTTCCCGGGTCCGGCACGACGTGCGCGACCAGGGCGGGGGCGCCGGCGGGCGTGTCGGCGGTGACCACGAGGGCCTGGCGGACGCCGGGCGCCGCGACGAGGGCGGCCTCGACCTCGCCCGGTTCGACCCGGTAACCATTGATCTTGACCTGGTGGTCGGACCTGCCGAGGAACTCCGCCTGCCCGTCGGACAGCCAGCGGCCGAGGTCACCGGTGCGATAGAGCCGTGCGCCGGGCGGGCCGTACGGGTCGTCGAGGAACCGCTCGGCCGTGGCGGCGGGCCGGTTCGCGTAACCGCGGGCGACGCAGGCCCCGCCGATGTGGATCTCGCCGACGACACCGGGCGGCACGGGTGCGCCGTCGCCGTCCAGGACGTGGAGCGTCGTGTTGGGGATGGGCCGTCCGATGGGCAGGGTGGCCGGTGCGTCGGTCTCGCGCGCTCCCGGCGCCGCGGGGGGCGGTATCTCGTACGCGCTGTTGGCCACGGTCGCCTCGGTCGGTCCGTACTCGTTGAGCAGCGGTACGTCGGGGGCGAGCGCGCGCCAGGCGGCGAGGGCGGCGGGCGGGAACGCGTCGGCGCCGACGACGAGCAGCCGGGCCAGGCCGCGGGCCTGGGCGGGGGTGAGCTGGGCGGTGAGCAGTTCCAGATGGCCCGGGGTCAGCTTGATGAAGCTGTAGGGGGCTCCGCCCGCGAGGACCTCGCCGAGGCGGTCCGGCGGAAGACCGTCCGGGGCCAGGGCGACGGACTGGCCGGTGAGCAGGGGGGTGTACAGGTCGGGCACCACCATGTCGAAGGCCATGGAGGAGAAGAGCGGGGCACCGCCGTCGCCGTCGGCCGCGTACCGGCTCACGCACCAGGCGAGGAAGTTGGCGAGCCCGCGGTGCTCCACGAGCACGCCCTTGGGCCTGCCGGTCGAGCCGGAGGTGTGGATGACGTACGCGAGCGCGCCGGAGTCCGGCCCTCCGGGCAGGTCGCTCTCGGCGTGGACGGCGATGGCGGGCCACGCCTCGTCGAGCACGACCACGTCGCCGCCGAGGGCCGCGGCCCGTCCGGCCAGGGAGGATTCGGTGACGACCAGGCGCGCGTCGGTGTCCTCGACGACGAAGGCCAGCCGGGGGTCGGGGAAGGCCGGGTCGAGCGGTACGTACGCGGCGCCGGCCTTCCACACGGCGAGGCAGGCGACGACCAGGTCCGGCGAGCGGCGCAGGAGCAGCGCGACGCGGTCGTGCGCGGCCACCCCCTGGTCCACCAGGTAGCGGGCCAGCCGGTTGGCCCGGCCGTTCAGCTCGGCGTACGTCAACGTCCGCTGCGCGTCGCCGAGTTCGCGTACGGCCACGGCCTCGGGGGTGCGGCGGACCTGTTCTTCGAAGAGCCGGTGCGCGCACCGGTCCTCGAACGGCACGCTGCCTCCTTCGGCGAACCGCTCCAGCACCTCGGCTCGGCGGTGCTCCGGCATGACGGGCAGGTCGGCGAGGGGGGTGTCGGGCGTCGCCAGGGCGCGGTCGAGCAGCGCGGTGAAGCCTTCGGCCAGCGCGCGCACGCCGATGGCGTCGCAGACGGCGGTGCGGTAGGTGAACTCGCCGGTCAGGCCCTCGGCGTCGGGCCTCAGCACGAGCATCAGGTCGGTCTTGGGCGCGTGGTCGGGGAAGGGGAACGCGGTCGCCGCGCAGCCGGGCAGGCACAGGGCGGGCGCGGTGTCGTGGTCGAGTTCGAAGAACACGTTGAACAGCGGGTTGCGCAGCCCGGAGGAGGCGGCGGTGCGCACGGTGTCCAGGACGTCCTCGAACGGCACCCGTACGTGCTCGAAGGCGTCGAGCACGGTGTCGGTCACCGTCTCCGTGGCGTCCCGGAAGGTGAGGTCCGCCCGGACGCCGGTGCGCAGGGCGAGGGTGTTGAACAGGGGGCCGACGGCCGGGCGCGCTTCCTCGGTCAGCCGGGTGGACGCGGTCGTGCCGACGGTTACCTCCTCCGTGCGGCACAGCCGCGCGAGCAGGGCGGCGTACGCGGTGAGCAGGACGGCATAGCGCGTGGTGTGCGCCTCGCGGGCGTAGGCGTCGACCCGCCGGACCAGGGGCGCGGACAGCGCGAAGCGGTGTCCGGCCCCTTCCCGGTCCGTGCGGCCGGGGGTACCGGTCATGGGCAGCGCCAGGGGCTGCGCGCCGTCGAGGCGACGGCTCCAGTAGGCGAGTCCTTCGGCGTGTTCCTTCTCGGAGACCGTGGCGTGGCGGAAGTACTCGGGGGTGTCGTCGTACGGGGCCGGCCGCGGGGCCGGCCGCGTCGCCGGGGACGGGCCGGCGCCGGTGCGGTTCGCATAGGCGCGGCTCCAGGCGTCGTACAGGATCTGCACGGAGTCGCCGTCGCAGACGGCGTGGTGCAAATGGAGTGCGACGACGTGGTCCTCGGGGCCGAGGCGTACCAGCATGGCCCGCAGCAGGGGGCCGTTCTCCAGGTCGAAGGGGACGCGTGCGGCGGCGGCGACGCGCTCCCGCGCGGTGTCCTCGGCGGCGGTCGCGGGCAGGGTGCCGAGGTCGGTCTCCGCCAGCGGGGCGGCGAGGTCCGGATCGACGACCAGAGACAGGCCGTTGTGGCCGTAGCGCGCGAAGCGGGAACGCAGCAGGGGTTGTTCGGCGAGCACGTCGCCGAGTGCGGCGCGCAGTGCGCTCCGGTCCAGGGGCCCGGTCAGGCGTACGGCGGTGGAGACGGTGAACTCGGAGCTGATCGGGTCGAGTTGGGAGGCCAGCCACATGCCCCGCTGGATGGGGTGGGCGGGCTGCCGGGTCGCGGTGGTCATGACGTCGTTCCCTCCAGGAGGGCGCAGCCGAGCAGCACGTCGGCGCCCCGGACGAGGTCGGCGGGCGCGGTGCGCTCGTAGGGGACGTGGCTCGCGCCCTCCTCGCTGGGCACGAAGATCATGCCGGTGGGGGCGACGCGGGCCATCCACTGAGCGTCGTGACCGGCCCCGCTGGGCAGGGTGACGCTGGACAGGCCGAGGGCGTCGGTGGCGCGGCGCACGGTGTCCCGCCGATCCGCGTCGCAGGGGGTGGGGCTCACCCGTTGCACCTCGGCGACGTCGACGCGGGTGCCGGTGGCCCGGGCGGCCTCTTCGCCCAGGACCCGCAGCCGGTCGAGGCCGGCCTCCAGGTTGTCCTCGGACATGTCGCGCAGGTCGACGACGAGCGTGGCCCCGCCGGGGACGACGTTCCACGCGCCGGGCGAGACCCGGCAGTCGCCGACGGTGGCGACCCTGACCACGCCGTCGGTGCCGGTGAGCCCGGGGACGCCGACCGTGATCCGGGCCGCGGCGAGCAGCGCGTCGTGGCGGTCGGCCATGGGGGTGGTGCCCGCGTGATTGGCCTGGCCCCGGACGGTGACCTCGGCGGTGAGGCGCCCGGAGATGCCCTCGACGATGCCGATCTCGGCGCCGCAGCCGATGAGCACCGGCCCCTGTTCTATGTGCAGTTCGAGGTAGGCGGCGACGGAGCCGGCGCTCCGGCGGACGTTGTCGACGCGCAGGCTGTCGCCCCCGGCGGCGTCCAGGACCTGGGCGAGCGAGCGGTTCTCCCCGGCGACGGGCAGCTCCAGTTCGCCGGGGGTGAGGCAGCCGGCGACGGCGCGGGAGCCGAACATGGCGGGGGTGCCGGTGGTGCCCTCCTCGTTGCTGAACGCCATCACCGTCAGCGGCCGGTCGAGCGGGGTGCCGCGTTCGTGCAGCGTGCGGGCGGTCTCGACGGCCGCGAGGACGCCGTACGCCCCGTCGTAGGCGCCGCCGCCGGGGACGGTGTCGAGGTGGGAGCCGAGCACCAGCGTCGGGGCGTCCGGGTCGCGGCCCGGGCACGTGCCGACGAGGTTGGCCGCGGCGTCGACGTGGACCGTGAGTCCGGCCTCGCGCATCAGCCCGGCCACGAACTCCTGTCCCTTGACGTCCTCGTGGCTGAAGGCGCGGCGCGTCACGCCGCCGTCGCCGGTCGCCCCGATGGCGCGCAGCCGCTCCAGGGTGTCCAGCAGCCGGGCCGCGTCGACGCGCGCCGGACTGAGCGAGGTGGTGGTCGTGGTCATCGCCGTGCCCCCGTCGTCGTGGAGTGCCGCCAGCCGTGGACGTCGGGGATCAGCCCGTGGTGGTGGGCGAGCAGCCGTTCCTTGACGGCGCTGGTGACCGGTCCCGTGGTGCCGTCTCCGACGGTCCACTCGCGGTCGCCGTCGCGGACGTGTCCGACGGCCGTGACGACGGCGGCCGTGCCGCACCCGAACGTCTCGGTGATCAGTCCCGACGCGCACGCCTCGCGCCATTCGTCGAGGGCCACGGGCTCCTCACGGACGCGGTAGCCGAGTTCGGTGGCGACGGCGATGACCGAGTCGCGGGTGATGCCGGGCAGGAAGTTGCCGTTCAGCGGCGGGGTGACGACGGTGAGGTCGTCGCCGCTGCCGCGTACGAAGAACAGGTTGGCGCTGCCCATCTCCTCCACCCAGCGGCGCTCCACCGCGTCCAGCCACACCACCTGCTGGCAGCCGGCCCGGCCGGCGGCGAGCTGGGCGGGCATGGTGGGCGCGTAGTTGCCGGGTGTCTTGGCGCTTCCCGTCCCTCCGGGGAAGGCACGGGCGTGGTCGCGGCAGACCCACGCGGAGACGCCGTCGGGGCTGTCCCCGAAGTAGCTGCCGATCAGGAAGGAGATGACGACGACGGTGTACTCGCGGGCCGGACGCGGCACCACGTTGGCCTCGGAGGCGAACATGTACGGCCGCAGGTACAGGCTGTACCCGGGGCGGTCCGGGACGACGTCGGTGTTCGCCTCGACGAGGCGGTCCAGGGCATCGACGAAGAGGTCGTCGGGCAACTCGGGCATGGCCAGGCGGCGGGCCGAGCTCCGGAAGCGACGGGCGTGGTCGCGGGGCCGGAAGACGGCGAAGGAGCCGTCGGGCTGGCGGTGCGCCTTGAGCCCTTCGATGATGGACTGGCCGTAGTGGAGCGCGGCGGTCGCCGGGGAGACGGACAGGTTCTCGTGCGGGCCGAGCCGGGGCGCGGTCCAGCCGTCGTCCTCGGTCCACCGCAGCGTCACCATGTGCGGGGTGAAGTCGCCTATCTCCGCCTTCCCGATGCCGGACTCGCCCGGCGAGGTCGCGCCGGCGGCGTGAGTGGGTGCGGGTGCGGCACTGCTGACGGTCATCTGGTGGTCCTCACGTGCTCGGTTGCTGGCAGAGGTCCTGAGGGGCGGGCGCGCCGCGGGGTGCGGGCGCGTCGACAGCGGCGGGTGATCAGAAGTTGAGGACGAACAGGAAGGAGTCGCGGCGCGTGAACAGCCCGTCCGGGCCGAACTCGAAGATCTCGGCGAACCGGTGGGCCTGCTCCCGGCCGTCGGTGAGGTGGCCGCTGAAGGCACCGTCGACCGCCAGGGCGCCGTCGCTCAGGAGGACCCGGGAGAGCGTGTGCGTACCGTCGGCGACGGTGCGCTCGTCGCGGTAGTACGCCTCGATGGCGTCGCGGCCGACCAGCGCGGGGCTGCCGGGCCGGTGGTAGACGGCGTCCTCGTGGAAGAGGGCCGCGAAGCCGGCGAAGTCGCCCTCGTCGATGCGGCGGTACAGGGCGTGGACGCGGTCCTCGGGTGACATGGGCGTCTCCTGGGCGGGGCGGGGCCGCCGCGCACGGCGCGGACCGGCCGCCGGGAAGCGGGCCGTGGTCGTCGGGGTGGGGGCCCGGTGGGTCTCGTAGGCGCGCACGTCGTCCTCGTGGTGGAGCGTGGCGCCGATGGCGTCCTGGCCGCGCAGCAGCCGGATCTGGGTGTCGGCGTCGAGCGCGAAGGGCTGGACGATTCCCGCGCCGGTGACGGTGAGGTCCGCCAGGTCCACGCGGACCTCGGTGGCCGGGTCGGCGTCGACGGCCCGCCAGACGGCGTCGACGAAGCTCTGCGGCACGGTGACGGCGTACAGCCCGTTGAACCAGGCGTTGGCGCGGAAGATGTCCCCGAACCGGGGGGAGAGGACCACGCGGATGCCGTGTTCGGCCAGCGCCCAGACGGCGGCCTCGCGCGAGGAGCCGGTGCCGAAGTTCTCGGCGGCGACGATCACGCTGGCGCCGCGGTGGCGGGGGTCGTCGAGGACGAAGCCGGAGTCGTCGGCCCGCCGGTCGGCGAACAGGCCGTCGGCGAAGCCGGTCCGTTCGGTGTTGGTGCAGAAGCGTGCCGGGATGATCTGGTCGGTGTCCACGTCGCGTACGCGCAGCGGGACCGCGGTCCCCACGTGTACGCCGGCGGGCGGGCAGGCCGTGGGTGCGCTGGCCGGTGGCGGGGCCGAAGTCGTCGGCGTCATCGCCGTCTCCTCCTCGTCGGTGGGGTCCTCGGGTGGGTCGCAGGGGTGGTGGCGGGTGCGGCGACCGGTGTGCCGACCGGCGCCACCGTGAGGTCACGCCCCAGGCAGGCGCCGCTCGTCCGTCACAGGTCGTCGGGGCTCGCGATCCGGCCGCGCACGGCGGTGGCCGCGGCGACGGCGGGCGAGACGAGGTGGGTGCGCGATCCGGTGCCCTGGCGGCCCTCGAAGTTGCGGTTGGTGGTGGAGGCGCAGCGGGTCCCGGGGGCGAGCCGGTCCTCGCCCAGGCCGACGCACATGGAACAGCCCGGCGCGGCCCGGAAGTCGGCCCCGGCCCGGGCGAAGATCTCGTCCAGGCCCTCCGCGACCGCCTCGGCGCGCACCCGGGCCGAGCCGGGCACCACCACGGTGTCCACCCGGACCCGGCGGCCCCGCAGCACGGCGGCGGCGGCCCGCAGGTCCTCGATCCGGCTGTTGGTGCAGGAGCCGACGAAGACGGTGTCGACGGCGATGTCGCGTACGGCGGTGCCGGGGGCCAGGGCCATGTAGTCCAGGGCGCGGCGGGCGGCGGACGCCTCGGCCGCGTCGCCCAGCTCGGCCGGGTCGGGCACCCGGCCGTCCAACGGCACGCTCTGGGCCGGGTTGGTGCCCCACGAGACGCGGGGCAGTACGGCCGCGCCGTCGAGGGTGACCTCCCGGTCGAAGACCGCGTCGTCGTCCCCGACCGGCGCGAGGCCGTCGAAGCGCCCGGCGTCGCGGGGGGCGGCCCGGAGCAGGTAGTCCCGGGTGACCTCGTCCGGTGCCACGATCCCGGCCCGTGCGCCCATCTCGACGGCCATGTTGCACAGCGTCATACGGCCTTCCATGGACAGCGCCCGCACGGCCTCGCCGCGGAACTCCACCACGTGGCCCTGCGCGCCGGCCGAGCCGACCCGGTGGATCACCGCGAGGGCCAGGTCCTTGGCCGTGCTGCCCGCGGGCAGGGTGCCGGTCACCGTGACGGCCATGTCCTTCGGGCGGGCCAGGGCGAGGGTCTGGGTGGCCAGCACGTGCTCGACCTGGCTGGTGCCGATACCGAGCGCCAGCGCGCCGAACGCCCCCAGGGTCGTGGTGTGCGAGTCGCAGCAGACGACCGTCGTCCCGGGCCGCACCAGGCCGAGTTCGGGTCCGATGACGTGCACGATGCCCTGCGAGGCACTGCCGAGCCGGTGCATCGGGATACGGAACTCCGCGCAGTTGCGGGCCATGGTCCGCCGCTGGAGCCGCCGTGCCGCGTCCGGGTCGACGTGGTCGACGGAGCGCGTGGGGGTGCTGTGGTCCTCAGTGCCCAGGGTGAGGTCCGGACGGCGTACGGTGCGGCCGGCGTCGCGCAACCCGGTGAAGGCCTGGGGTGTGTTCACCTCGTGCAGCAGGTGGAGGTCGATGTAGAGCAGGTCGTTGCCGGCCTTGGTCCGGCGCACGACGTGCTCGCGCCACACCTTCGCCGCGAGTGTCCGGGGGGACACGTCCGCGGCCGTGGTCACGGATGACCCGTCTGGGGCCGTTGCCTGGGGTGACACGGTGGGCACCTCCGCATTCCTGGTGATCGTCTCATCCGGGGTCTCGTAACCCCTCGCCCGGTTGTCCGGCCTGCCGGCCCATCGAAACACCGGGGTCGGAAGCCGGGAATCGACAGCCGTGATGAACTCGCTCGCCCCGGGGTGGAGTTCGCTCGGCCGCCCGACCGATGCATCGCCCGGGTCGCGGGCGCAGCATGGCGGAATGGAACCGATTCACGTACTCACCCCGGACCAGCGCGACGAACTGACCGCCGTGCTCGGCGCCGTGCCAGGGAATCCGTACCGGGACCACCGGGAATTCGTCGCGGATGTGGCGGAGGTCGACGCCCCGCGGTTCCTCGTGGAAGTCTGCGAGCGCGTCCGGCAGGACCGGCTGAACGGCCTCAGCGAAGCCCACGTGCTGCGCAACTGCCCCGTCGACCCGCAGATCCCCGACCTCGACCTCGACGACCCGGTCGCCGACAAGTACCGCAAGAAGACGACCTTCGTCGGCGAGGCGTTCCTCGCCCTGATCGCCCGGCTCACCCGGACGCCGCTCATGGCGTACGGCAGCAGGAACAACGGGGACTTCTTCACCGACGTCATCGCGATCAACAAGTACAGCGGCATGCAGACCGGGTTCAGCGACAGCGAGCTGCCCTTCCACAACGACCGCACCGCGCACTGGGCGCGGGCCGACCACATCGCTCTGCTGGGCATGCGCTGCCCGCAGGACGAGGTCATCTACACGACGTTCGTCAGCGGGCGTGCCCTGCTGCGGTGTCTGTCGGACGAGGACCAGGAGATCCTGCGGCAGCCGTACTTCACGACCTCGTTCGACGTCTTCTCCCGGGCCACCAACAGCACTCAGCGGTCTTCGGGGGCGCACCCGATCCTGGAGGGCGACCACTCGATCCGCTACCTGGAGACGACGACGACCGTGCTGCCCGACGCCCCCGGCGAGGCCAAGGACGCGCTGCTGGCCATGAAGAACGCCCTGGTCGTCGCCGAGAAGCAGCGTCATCGCCTGCGCGACGGGGACCTGTTGCTCTTCGCCAACCAGGACGGGCTGCACAGCCGGGACCGCATCGAGATCCTGAACGCGGACCGGGCCGCCACACGCTGGCTGCTGAAGACGTACGCGTTCCGCGACCAGGCGAGGGCCGACTCGTTCAGTGGCCGTTGGAAGGACGGGGTGCCGGGGCTCATAGACGACTGACACGCCGGCCCGCCCCGCGCGCGGGGCCCCCGGGCGGCTCGTCGCCGACGACGGGCCGCCCACGCACGTGCCCGCACCGAACGCGGCAGCCGGACCCGGCCCGGTACGAAGACGCACCAGGTCGAACGGAAGCTCACGAAGACGCGCGAAGGCCGCTCCGGGCACGACGAGGGCGGTGGGAGCCGGACCGTGAAGTCCGGCTCCCACCGCCCTCGTGCGCGGCGTGGCGTCTCAGTGCGCCGCCCCTACGGTGAGCAGTTCGTCGGCGAGCCTGCGCCGCAGAACCGAGATGTCCTCGCAGTCGCCGCCGACGCGTTCGGTGATGTGCCGGCGGTAGAGCGCCTCCATCCGGTCTTCGTCGACGTCCACGTGCATGTTCTCCAGCAAGTGGCGCAGCACCGAGCGGCCGGAGTGGCGGGCGATGAGCAGGGAGCGCTCCCGGCCGAAGCGGTCGGGTTCCACGAACTCGTACGTGGCGGGGTCCCGCAGTATCCCCGCCTGGTGGATACCGGCGGCACTGCCGAAGGCGTACGTCCCGAAGATCGCCTTGTTGCGCGGCTGGTCCAGCCCGATGATCCCGCGGAGCGCCTCGTACACGCCGTACATGGCCACGGTGTCGATGTCGGTGTACAGGCCCAGCGAGTCGCTCTTGTACGACAGGAGCGCGACGAGTTCCTCCAGCGCGGCGTTGCCCGCGCGCTCCCCGATGCCGCCGACCGTGGTCTGCACGCCGTCGGCCCCTGCCTGGAGGCCCGCGAGGGTGTTGGCCGTGGAGAGCCCGAAGTCCTCGTGGCAGTGGGTGAACACGCTGATGGGCGGTGGGGTCCAGGAGCGGACCTTGCCCATGAGCCCGCCGTACTCGGCCGGGGTCATGCAGCCGGACGTGTCGGCTGCCACGACGCAGGTGACCCCGGCGTCCACGCCCGCCTCGATCTGGGCGCGCAGCAGTTCGTCCGAGCCGCGCGAGGCGTCCTCCAGCGCGAGCGAGATGTAGGGCACGCCCATCCGGCGGGCGTGGGTGACGCACTCGACGATCTCGTC
The DNA here is from genome assembly GCF_004364245.1 of Streptomyces sp. BK208. GTDB lineage: Bacteria > Actinomycetota > Actinomycetes > Streptomycetales > Streptomycetaceae > Streptomyces. The sequence continues at coordinate 541,313 of NZ_SOAV01000003.1, forward strand.
GATGGACTCCTTGCGGGAGATGCGGCGCTTGCGGTCGAGGTGCAGCTCGCTGGAGGTGGCGAGGATCTGCACCTCGTGGTTGCGGGTGCCGCCGGCGGACACCGCGCAGTCGATGTCGGAGCGCACGGCGCGGCAGAACGTGGTGAACCGGGCGCGGGTGAGGTGGCGGGAGATCAGCCGGGTGGCCTCCATCTCCGCGGGTGACGAGGCGGGGAAGCCGGTCTCGACGACGTCGACCCCGAGTGCCTCGATCCGCAGCGCGAGTTCCAGTTTTTCCTGCGGTTTCATGGAATTGCGCGGCGCCTGTTCGCCGTCCCGCAGAGTGGTGTCGAAAATGGAAACTCGACGTTTTTCCATCGGTAGCCCCTTTCGCGGCCTTCCAGATAACCCTCATCGAGCCACGCGCATCGAGAGACGGTCAATCATTGTCACGCCCAACTCTCTCCACCCGGGGCGGAGATGACCTCCTCTCCGAGTCCCGTCCAAGCGGTTTCGGGGAAACTTCCGACCGGAAGTTCCGGGTGGGTCCGCGCCGCGGGCTACGTTGGTGTCCACCCTTTGCTACGGGATCTCACATTCCATTACGGGAGGCCGCATGAGCGGCATGCTGCGCGCGCCAGGATTTCCGGAGGCCGCCGTGCGCCATCGCGCGCGCACGGGTGTCGAGGCGGCTTTTCCGCCGCTTGACGGCTATGGCGCGACGCTCTACGGCAGCGGCTGGTCCGGGCCGGGGCACGACGATCCGCTGGAGCGGCTGCGGCTGCTCCCCCCGGTGTTCATGGAGCAGCGCCTGGAGAAACTGATCGACCTCGGGCGCGAGCCGATGCCGTCGGACGTGTCCCTGGAGACCGTGATCGGCGGATTTCCCTCCCGGCTCCCCTTCTACGTCTCGGCGTTCGGGTCGACCGCCGCGGCCCGCGGCGACCTGGGCACCTCGCTCGGGCGGCAGGCGGCCCGGCTGGGCATCCCGCTGGTCGTCGGCGAGAACGTGGTGCCGGTCATCGGCTACGGCCGCCTCGGGGCGCAGCCCGCCAGGGCGCTGCTGGCCCGGATCGAGGCGTACGGGCAGGAGGGCGACGGCCGACACGGCGGGATCGTGGTGCAGCAGAGCACCGAGGACGCCGACGCGGAGGTGTGGAACCTGGTCTACAGCGACCCGGCGGCCCAGCCGTTCCTCGAGGCGGGACGGCTGGCCTTCGAGTTGAAGACCGGTCAGGGCGCGAAGCCGGGCCTGGGCGGGATGACGCTGATGGACACCGAGGCCGCGGCGGCGGTGGCGGAGCAGTACGCGCTGCTGCCGATCCCCGGCGACGGCCGGACACTGCGGGCCTCCAGCCCCGGTACGTACACGGCGGAGATCCTGCGCCAGCAGATCAACCTCATGCGCAACAACTACCCGCGGGCCCGGGTGTGGGTGAAGCTCCACCCGGGCCGGGACGTCGGCGCGGCCGCCCGGGTGGCCTGGGCGGCCGGCGCGGACAGCGTCACGGTGGACGGCGCCGAGGGGGGCACGGGCTGGGCGCCGGGCGGTTTCCTCGACCACGTGGGGCTGCCGCTCTTCGACTGCCTGCTGGCCGCCGGCGCCGGCCCGGGGTGCCTGCTCGCGGGGGGCCGGATCTGGGAGGGGACCCGGGCGGTGAAGTGCCTGGCGCTCGGGGCGCGGGCGGTGGGCCTGGGGCGGGCGGCGCTGGTCGCCGCCGACGAGGACCCCGAGGAGGGGCTGCTGAGGCTGGCGGCCTGCCTGGACCTGGAGGTGCGCATGCTGATCAGCGCCCTCGGCAAGTACGACACGACCGCGGTGAACAGGGACGACGTCGGCCCGCTGCCGACCGTACAGAAGGAAGAGGTGCCCCATGGCGAATCCGTTCGAGGATGACTCGGCCCCCTATCTGGTGCTCGTCAACGACCAGGGGCGGCACTCGCTGTGGCCCGACGGCATCCGGGTGCCGGACGGCTGGCGGGTGGTGCTCACACGCCGGGACCGGGCTGCCTGCCTGGAGTACGTGGACCGCCACTTCACCGTGGTGGCGCCCCGGCCGGGCGAGCCGGCCCCCACCGGATCGGGGCCGGGACGGTGACCGCCCTCACGCTCCCCGCGCTCGTCGCCGCTCAGGCGGAGCGCACCCCGCACGCCACCGCCGTCGTCTCCGACCAGGTCACCCTCACCTACGCGGAGCTGTGGCGCCGGGTCCGTGAACTGGCCGGGACCCTGCGCCAGGACGGCATCGGCCCGGGCAGTGTGGTGGCGGTCCGCCTGGACCGCTCCCCCGACCTGGTGGTCGCCCTGCTCGGCGTACTGACCACCGGCGCTGCGTATCTGCCGCTGGAGAAGGACACCCCCGCGCAGCGTGCCGCGCTGATCCTGGAGGAGGCGGCGCCGGACCGGGTCCTGACCACCCTCCCCGCGGGGACGGACCCGGGGGCCGAGGTGGTGCGCGCGCACCCCGACGACCCCGCCTACCTCATCTACACCTCCGGTTCCACCGGCCGCCCCAAGGGCGTCGTGGTGCGCCAGGAGGCCATCGCCCGGCATCTGCGGTGGATGCGGGCGGCCGTTCCGCTGGCGGCCGACGACCGGGTGCTGGTGAAGACACCGGTGAGCTTCGACGTGTCCACGTACGAGTACTTCTGGCCGCTGATCTGCGGCGCCGCCCTGGTCGTCGCGCCACCGGGCCTGGAGCGCGAGCCGCACGGCCTCGCCGCGCTCGTCGCGCACCGGGGCGTGACGACGATCCAGTTCGTCCCCTCGATGCTGCGCCTGTTCCTGGACGCGGACGTCGCCGTCCACTGCCGGGGGCTGCGGCGGATCATCTGCATCGGCGAGGCGCTGCCCGTGTCGCTGCGCGACCGCTGCCTGGCCCTGCTCGGCGCCGAGTTGCACAACCTGTACGGGCCGACCGAGGTGACGGTGGCGGCCACGGCGTGGCTCTGCCGCCCCGGGGCGGACCCGGACAGCGTGCCGATCGGCGTCCCGGTCGCGGACACCGGTGCGCACGTGCTCGACGAGCGGCTCGACCCGGTGCCGGTCGGGGTGACGGGCGAGCTGTACCTCTCGGGCGCGCAACTCGCCGAGGGGTATCTGGCGCGTCCGGGTCAGACGGCGGAGCGCTTCGTGGCCAATCCGCTGGGTCCGCCCGGCTCACGCCTCTACCGCACCGGCGATCTCGCGCGCCGACGGGCCGACGGTGCACTGGAGTTCATCGGCCGGACGGACGGGCAGGTGAAGTTCCGGGGCCGGCGCGTCGAGCTCGGCGAGATCGAGGCGGTGCTGTGCACCCACCCGGCCGTGACCCAGGCGGCGGCCGTCCTCGCCGGGCCGCAGGACGGCGACCGGTGGCTGGCCTGCTTCGTCGTACCCGCGCCGGGCGTGCCCGTCCCCGAGCCGCATGCGCTGGGCACGCACCTGCGGGACTCGCTCCCGGACGCGCTGGTGCCCACGGCGTGGGCGGTCCTGGAGCGGGTGCCCCTGACCGGCAACGGCAAGCTCGACCGGACGGCGCTGCCGGAGCCGCCGCGCCCCGGCACGGCGGCCGCCACACCGGCCGCCGCCACCGCGGAGGCCGCCGACGAGGTGACGGCCTGGCTGTGCGGCGCGACCGACGAGGTGCTGCGGCGCCCGGCGGGCGACGCGACGCCGGGGCACTCCTTCGTCGGCCTGGGCGGCGACAGCATGGCGGCGATGCGGCTGGTGAACCGGGCCCGCGCGCGGGGCCTCGCGCTCACCGTGGCCGATGTCGTCGGATCGGCCACGCTGGCCGAAGTCGCCGCCTCGGTGGGCACCCCGGCACCGGCGGCCGGCACCGCCGCGGAGCCGGAGCTGCTGCCCGACCTGGATCCCGGCGAGTACGCCTCCTTGGCCGCGCAGCTCTCGCGCGGCTGACCGCCGCCCGGGCCGGGTCCCCCGCGCGGGCGGCCCCGGGCCGGGCCCCCGATCCGTCCCTGAGCGGAGGACAGATGTCAGCACCGGCCATCGACGAAATACTCCCCCTCACCCCTCTTCAGGAGGGCATCCTGTTCCACTCCCTGGCGGAGGACGGAGCGCGCGGGCTCTACGTCGCGCAGTACACCGTCCCGCTGGAGGGCCCGCTGGACGAGGCACGGCTGCGCGACGCGGTACGGCGGACGCTGGTGCGCCACCCCAATCTGCGGGCCCGCATCCACCACCGGGCCAACGGACAGCCCGTGCAGGTCGTCCCCCGGGACGTGGAGCCGCACTGGTCGGTGGCCGGCCCGGACGACGGTGACGCCGTGCTGCGCGCCGCGCGCACCGGCGGCGTCGGCGTCGAGGGCGGCCCGCTGATCCGTTTCGACCTGGTGCGCGACGGCGTCGACCGGTACCGCCTGGCGGTCACCGCGCACCACTGCGTGCTGGACGGGTGGAGCGCCTCCGTGCTGCTGCGCGAGATCCTCGCCGGGTACGCCGACGAGGAGCTGGCGCCACCGGTGCCGTACCGCGGATTCCTCGGCTGGCTCGCGGGGCGCGACCGGGCGGCCGCCGAGCGGGCCTGGCGGGAGGAACTGGCGGACGCGCCGCCGACGCTGCTCGCACCGGAGTCGGGTGCCACGGCCGCGCGCTGGGCGACGGTCGTGCGGGAGCTCTCACCCGCGCGGACCGCCGAACTCGGCGGGAGGATGCGGAGCTTGAACGCCACCCTCACGACGGCCGTCCAGGCCGCGTGGGCGCTGGTGCTGGCGCGCCACACCGACCGGGACGACATCACGTTCGGCTCCGTCCTCAGCGGCCGCCCGGCCGAACTGGACGGTGTCGAGGACATGGTGGGCATGCTCGTCAACACGGTGCCCGTGCGGGTCCGGACGGGCGCCTCGGCGACCCTGGCCGACCTGCTCGCCGACATACGGGCGCGACGGCTGGCGCTGGCCGCGCACGACCACGTGGGCCTGGGCGAGGCGGCCAGGGCCGCGGGCGTGGACGGGCCGCTGCTCGACACGACGGTGTCCGTGGAGGCGGTGCCCGACGTACCGCAGTGGAGCCGTGACCCGGGCGGACTGCGGGTCGGCGAGGTCGGCTGCGAGGAGACGGCGCACTACCCGGTGACGGTGGTGGTGACGCCCGGGGAGCGCCTCTCGGTGCGGGTGCACCACGACACGAGCCGCGTTCCCGCGGCTGTCGCGCGCGTCCTGGCCGCTCAGCTGACACGGGTGCTCGGCGTGATCGCGGAAGATCCCCGCGCGCACCCCGGTGACATCGAGCCGTGTGACGCGCGGGAGGCCGAGCGAATGCTGGACGCGGGCAGGGGCGCACGCTTCGCGCTCCCCCGGCATCCGTGCGTGCACACGGTCTTCGCCGAACAGGCCACCCGCGAACCGGACGCGACCGCCCTCGTCTTCGAGGGCGAGCGCGTCTCCTACGGTGAACTGGACCAGCAGGCGAACCGGTTGGCCCACCATCTGATCGGCCTCGGGATCGGCCGCGGCGACTGGGTGGGGGTGCGCCTGGAGCGCGGCCCCCGCCTGGTGACGGCCCTCCTCGCGGCCCTCAAGTCGGGTGCCGCCTACGTGCTGCTGGACCCGGACTTCCCCGGCGCGCGGGCCGCCGAGTGCGTACGGGCGACCGGCTGCCGGACCGTGGTGAGCGACCGCCCGCTGCCGGACGAGGTGGCGGAGCGGGACGGCCCGCGTCTCGTACGGATCGACGATCCGCGTCTCGAAGGGGCGCCCCGGACCGATCCGGGGACGCCGGTCGACGGGGAGGATCTCGCCTGCGTGCTGTTCACCTCGGGGTCGCAGGGGCGGCCCAAGGGTGTGGCGGCGCCGCACCGGGCGCTCGTCGGCAGCCTGCTGGGACAGGCGTTCGCGCGGGTGACGCCGTCGGACGTCGTGCTCCAGTGCTCGCCGATGTCCTGGGACGCCTTCGCCTTCGAGCTGCTGTCCGCGCTGTTCGCGGGCGCCACGTGTGTCCTGCAGCCGGGCGGGGCGCCCGAGCCGGAGGTGGCCGTGCGGCTCATGGGCGAACACCGCGTCACCGTGGCCCATTTCTCCTCCAGCCTCCTGAACTTCCTGGTGGACGCCCACCCTTCGGCGTTCGACACGGTCCGGCTCGTCCTGACCGGCGGCGAGGCCGCCTCCCCCGGACACCTGGAGCGCCTGCTGCGCCGCCGCCCCGGGCTGACCCTGGTCAACGCCTACTCGCCACTGGAGTGCATGATGGTCACCGTCTACCGGCGGGTGACCCTGGAGGACTGCCTCGACGGCTCCGTCCCCCTCGGCGGACCGGTCGCCAACAAGCACTTCTACGTCCTCGACGACCATCTGCGGGTGCTGCCGCCCGGCATGGTGGGCGAGGTGTACCTCGGGGGCGTGGGCGAGGCGCACGGCTACCTGGGCGAGGCCCGGCTGACGGCCGAACGCTTCGTGGCCGACCCCTACGGGCCGCCCGGCTCGCGCATGTACCGCTCCGGGGACCTGGCCCGGTGGCGCGCCGACGGGGCCGTGGAGTACCTGGGCAGGCGCGACGACCAGGTGAAGCTGCGCGGCTTCCGGATCGAGCCCTCGGAGGTGGAGACGGCGCTGGCCCGGCACCCGGGGATCTCCGGTGCCCGGGTGCTGGTGCGCACCGAGGGGCCGGGTGACCAGCGGCTCGTCGCCTACGTGGTGCCGCACGGCGGTACGCCTGCGGAGCCGGAGGACCTGCGCGCGCACGCGGCCGCCGTGCTGCCCGAGCACCTGCGGCCGGTGGCGTACGTGACGCTGGAGCGGTTCCCCACCACGCCCAACGGGAAGCTGGACCGCCGGGCTCTGCCCCCACCGCGGTACGGCTCGGCGGCCGCGTCCTCGCCGGCTCCGGACGATCCCGTGCGGGCGCGGCTGTGCGTGCTGTTCGCCGAGGTGCTGGGCGTCGAACGGGTCGGTGTGGACGACGACTTCTTCCGGCTGGGCGGCCACTCGATCCTGGCGCTGCGCCTGCTGGGCCGGATCAAGGCGGAGTTCGGCCACGAGGTGCGGCTGCGCACGCTGCTGCGCCATCCGTCCGTGGCCGGCGTGGCCGGCGAACTGGCGGCGGCGCCGGGCCGGCACGGGCACGGGGCCGGCCGGGCCTGAAGCGGACGGCGGGACCGCCGCGCCGACGCGCGGCGGTCCCGCCGTGCGCCCCGCCTCGGCACGGGCACGCGCCCCGCCGGATGGGTCCCGGCGGGGCGCGTGTGGGGGTCGGTGCGGGGCGGGTGGCCCGGATCAGGTGCCGGCCAGCGCGTCCTGCTCGGTCGCGATGACGATGCGCTCGGACGCCGTACGGGCCGTGCGTTCGGCGCCCCGGCCGTCCGGCCCGGTGGCGATCACGAATCCGGAGCGCTCCCAGGAACTGCGGATCGGTTCGACGTGCGAGCCCACGTCGACGGCGAGGGCGACGTCGCGCACGCCCGCCGTGGACCGGGCCTCGTCGATCCCGCTGACGGACGTGACGCGGCCGGGCGGGACACCCAGGAAGCGGATGGCGGCGCCTTGTGGCCGCCGTGGCACCGCAGCGGGCTCCTCCCCGGCCGCGACACGGAACCAGTTGCGCAACAGGTCCCAGTCGTAGGCGAGTTCGATGAGCCGGTGGATCTGGTCGCCGGGCAGCCTCGCGGCACACTCCACCAGGTGCGGCATCCCGTCCTCGACGATCCACTCGCCGTGCATGACGCCGGTACGGAATCCGGACGCGCGGGCCAGGGCCAGCATGCTGGCGCTCAGCGATTCGCGTACGCCGCCCTCGGGCGGAGCCGGGACGACGTGTCCCATCTCCACCGGGTGGACACCGCCGAGCAGGCGCTTGGCGGTCACGTTGCAGAACAGCGCGTCACCGTCGCGCAGCAGCAGCTCGACGCTGAACTCCTCGCCCAGGAGCCGTCGTTCGGCCAGGCAGGGGGAGGGCGCCCCGTCCAGGCGCATGGTCCCGCCGATGGCGTTGCGCGCGGTGGTGTGCCGCCAGGCCGCCGCCACGTCCGCGCCGGGTTCGAGTACAAGGACGCCTTCGCTGGACTGGAGGGTGGCGGGCTTGAGGACGAACCCGTCGGGGCACCCGGCGGCGAATTCCGCCGCTTCGGCCGCGTCGGACACCTCTCTCCAGGCGGGCTGGGGGATGCCCGCCTCGTCGGCGAGCCGTCGCTGACGGCGCTTGTCGCGGAAGGTCCGGGCGGCCTCGGTGCCGGGGCCGGGCAGACCCCAGGCGTCGGCGAGGACCGCTGCGGCCACGACGCCGTAGTCGTTGCCCGGCAGCACGGCACGTACACCGGGCGGCGGGGCGACGAGGGCGGGCAGCCGGTCCGCGTCGGTCTGCACCGGGGCGGGCAGGACGTCGGCGAAGCAGGCGATCTCGCCGGTGCGGTCGCGGGCGCCTCGCACGGCGAGGACTTCCGGTTCGTCCACGACGAGGACGCTGTCCGGCGCCAGGAAGCCGTCGAGGATGCGCAGCAGGTCCGCGCTGTATCCCACCAGGACGTATGGGGGCATGATCGGTCCCTTTCAGATCTCTCCGGGGCGCAGTTCGCCGTGCTGGACACCGCAGCCCAGAGCCGCCTGCATGAGCAGGACCGCTTCGAGTCGGTTGCGCACGCACAGCTTGGTCAGGGCGTGGGAGACGTGGCTCTTGATGGTGGCCGGGGAGACGACGAGGCAGTCGGACACCTCGCCGGTCGACATCCCCTCCGCGAGCAGGGTCAGTACCTCCCGTTCCCGTCGGGTCAGGCAGCGCAGCCGGACCGCGAGGTCACGCCCGGCGTCCGCGGGCTGCATGGCCACGCAGAGTCCGACGAGGTCGGGCGAGAGCACGATGTGCCCGGTCGCGGCGGCGGCAGCGGCCTGCGGCAGGTGGGACAGCGCCCAGTCCTTGCTCAGGCACCCCGAGGTACCCGAGGCCAGGGCGGCGTCCAGCCGGTGCTTGGACCAGTCGACGCCCACCAGGAGGGTCCTGCCGCCGCGGCGGTTGACGTCCTGGGCCTTGAGGACGTGGTTCTCCAGCGGTCCGGAGACCAGGATCGTCAGGTCCGCCCGGTGCAGCGGCCACTCCGCGGCCGGGCGGCGGCTGTCGCCGGTGGCGACCAGGCTGACCTGGTCGTCCGCGTGCAGGGTGCCGCCGAAGACCTGGCGGGAGACCGGGTCCCCGTCGACCAGGAGGACACGGGGCGGTTCGGCGGACGGCGGGGCGGCCGGCGCGAACACCTGCGCAGGTGCGGGCGCCGTGGCGAGCCCGGCGGTGGCGGATCCGGCGGTGGCGGGTCCTCCCGTGGTGGCCGCTGCGGCCGGCCCCACGGGGCCAGCCCCTTTCACGACCGGTCCGGCCGGGCGTGAGGGGAGGCGGGGAGGGTGGTCGAGGAGCGCGGCGGCGGGGAGCACCCCGCCCCACGCGCTCGCGCCGGTCTCGCGCTGGGGGTGGCTCGTGATACGGGTCATCGCGGCACCTCCGCGGTCAGGGCGAGACGACGCCGGGAAGCTTCGGGAAGGCGGTGGTCTGCCACACGTAGTCGGCACCCACCAGGTAGCGGGTGAAGCGCTGGACACCGAGCCCGAAGCCCGCGCTCGGCGGTATGCCCTTCTTCACCTCGTCCAGGTACCAGCCGTACTTGGCGGGGTTCTCCCCCGTCTCACGCATCCGGGTGATCAGACGCCGGTAGTCCGACTCGCGTTCGCCGCCGCTGATGACCTCGCCGTAGCCCTCCGGCATGAGAAGGTCGAACGTCCGCAGCACGCCCGGCCGTTGACTGTCCTCTCGCTCCAGGAAGACGCGCGAGCCCTTGGGGTAGTCGGTCAGGAACACGGGGCGGACGCTGCCCTCGGAGAGGATGCGCTCGCCCTCCCAGTCGATCTCGGCCGCCGCGCTCTGGGCATGACCGCCGTCGACGAGGCGGGTGACGGCGTCCGTGTGAGCGAGCCGTTCGAATGGGGCCGCGAGCATCGCCCGCAGCGCGTCCACGTCGCGCCCCAGGTCGCGCAGCGCCGGTTCGCACTCGGCGACGACCGCTCGGGTAGCGGTGGCGATCAGCTCCTCGGCCAGGTCCATCACCTGTTCGCGGCTGGTGTGCGCCATCTCGATGTCCAGCTGATGGAACTCCGCGAGATGGCGCTGGGTGGAGCAGGTCTCCAGCGGCTCCATCCGTACGTTCGGAGCGACGTAGAAGATCTTGTCGTAGGCGAGCAGGGCCGCCTGCTTGTAGACGAAGGCGCTCGTCATGAGTTTGTAGCGGTGGCCGTAGAAGTCGACGTCGACCTGTTTGGCGCCGCGAATTCCGGGGTCGGTGACCGGGCCGATGACGGGAGGGAGGAGTTCCACGAATCCGGCTTCGTACAGGAATTCCCGGGCGTGTCGCAGAAACAGGTTCTGCAGGCGGAGAATCCGACGGGTGCTGTCGGAGCCGAGGTGTGCTCGTGGCCCGGGTGGGAGGTGCGCGCCAACGACGACTGCGGGTGCTGACATTCTTCGTGCTCCCTCGTTCTCTAAAGGATCAGGGAAGAACTTCGCCTGATCCACGCTAGGGGAGGGAAGTGACCGGTCCGGAATTTTCCGGCGGAATACAACCGGAATTCCGCTGGCCGGACGACCGGCTCGCGGGCAGGTGGAAGCGCCCTGCGGACACACCGCTCGGGAGAGGGGTCTGCGCAGGGCGCGCGGGAGCGTCACGGCCGGGCGCCGGCGTATCGGCGGGCGCGTCCGTGAACTCAGCGGGTGCGACGTTCCAGGTATGCGGTGCCGCGGTCGACGGCGGCCAACCGCCAGCCGTCGCGGGCCACCTCCATGAGAGCGCCGGTGGCACCGGGGCCGGGCCCCTCGGGGAGCGGCACGGCCCTGTACTCGTACGCGCAAGTGGGCGCGGGGCGCCGCACATCCGGTGCACCGGCGGCTTCCGCGTCCCGGTCGTCCCCGTCCGTGCCGGTTCCGGCAGCGGCCGTCCGGGCCGTCCCGTCGAGGGCTCCCGGGCCGGCATCGGGGCGCGTTCCCTTGGCGGGGGCGGTGGCGGGAGAGGCGAGCGGGATCGATCCCTGGCCGTGCGAGGAACCGGACAACCGTGGTCCCTGTTCGGGGAATCCGTGAGCGTCGTGAAAGGGCTCCCCCGGGCCGGCGGGCCGTGTGAAGTCCCGCGGACGGACGCCGTCCGGACTTCCGTGCGGGCCTTCGCGTTCCCCTTCCACGGCGAGTTTCAGCAACCGGTACCGAGTGGACCCGTCGATGCGCAGAGCGTCGGCCAGCAACTTGACGGTCTCTTTGCGCGGATGGCGCACATGACCCTTCTCCAGGTTTCTTATCGCGCGCGAACTGATGGTGGAGAGGTCGGCCAACTGCTGCTGGGTGATGCCTGAACGCAGTCTGGTGCGCATCAGCATTTCGGCGAACTGAAGGTTTTCCATGAGGTGACTCCGACATCCGACATCTCGTGGACCGTACTTCCCCGGATCCGGTACGCGGCCTCCGGTGCCGCCGCGCTGGGTGCGTCCGGCGACTTCCTCCCCACCATAGGAAGGGTCCTGCCGGGCCTCCACGTCATGACCGTCACACGCCTACGCTTCGCGACAACCTTCCGGCGGCCGACGTCCCCGCCCCGTATGCACTGGTGGGACACCGCTCCCGGCCACGGAGCCACTCCGGCTGACCGAACGGGCAAAGAGGCGCCCGAACGGCCCGCCCGGACCACGCGCCCGACCGGGCCCGGACCGTCGCACCCTGTCTGAGCTGCGGGATGGGCGACCCAGCGGCACGGCACCGGTGACAGGCACCGAACGGCGCCCGCTCACCAATGTAAAATCTGCCAAATGGCCGATTACGACTGCTCGTTGGTCATGCATGGGGTTGCGAGTGCCGAGCAGCACCCCGTCAGCCGCCTCGACGCGTTCGCGTACGCCGCCCGGCCGTCCAGGTCGCGGCCCAACAGGATGCGCATACGACACCGGCGCACCTCGAATCGGAGAACACCGCCTTGATGACCGGCAGGCCCTCATGCCGGCCGGCGAGCGGCGGGCGGTGGATCAGGCCGCGGTGAAGCCGCCGTCCGCGGCGAGTACGGCGCCCGTGACGAAGGACGATCGCGGGGACACCAGGAAGCACAGGACTTCCGCGATCTCCCGCGGCTGCGCCACCCTGCCCAGGGGGTGGACGTTCCCGAAGGACGCGAGATAGGCACGGCTGTCGGAGCGGAAGGTGTCGAGGAAGTCGGTCTCGACGACGCCGGCGGCGACGAGGTTCGCGCGGATGCCCAGCGGGCCGCCCTCCAGGGCCAGCACCTTCGTCACCTGGGCGAGCGCACCCTTCGACGCGCTGTAGGCGACTCCTTCGGGCAGGCCGACGGCAGACGCGTAGGAGCCGGTACTGACGATGGCGCCGCCCCCGCGCTCCTCCATGGCCCGGAAGGCTTCGCGGGCGAAGAAGAAGGCACCACGGGCGTTGACGTTCATCACGCTGTCCCAGTCCTGTGCCGTGGTGTGCGTGACGGGCTTGTTCAGGGTGCGTCCGGCGTTGTTGACCAGGATGTCCAGTCCGCCGAAGGCGTCGACGGCGGCCCCGACCGCGCGGGTGGCGGTCTCTTCCGCGGTGACATCGCCGCTCACCGTCACGGTCCCGGGGAACTCCTCTGCCAGCGCGACCAGTTCGGTACGCGTGTCGAGGGCGACGACGTGTGCGCCGCGGGCATGGAGGAGAGCCACGGTCTCCTTGCCGATGCCGCGTGCGGCGCCGGTGACGAGAGCGGTCTTTCCGGCGAACTCGGCAGCTTCGACGGCTTCGACGGCTTCGACGGCTTCGGCGGACAGGGGTGTGGAGGTCATTCGGGTACTCCCTGTGGGGGTGGGGCTCGGGTGGCGGTGCCCGGCGACGGATGGCTTCGTGGTGGGGCGGAGGGCCACGGCGTCAGTGGTTCCGGCTGTCGGCCGGGTGCCGGATGAGCAGGGCGGCGCACAGACCGGCGAGTACGGCGGCGACGACGACGGCAGTGCCAGGGGTGTAGCCCGCCAGAGGGTCGGAGCGGTCCGCCTGCCGTCCGGCTTCGACGACCGCGGTGACGAGGGCGAGGACGACAGCACCGCCGATCTGCATGAAGGTGTTGAGCAAGGCTCCCGCCAGCCCCTGGTCCCGATCGGGCACCCCGGCCACCGCACTCATGTTCAGCGCGGGGAACGTCGCGGCGGTACCGATCCCGTTGACGACCATGACGGGCAGGATCACCGTGAGAAACGGGCTGCCGGGGCCGATCCGGAAGAACAGCGCGTAGGACAGCGCGAGAAGCAGCATCCCGACGGCGATCGTCCTGTGCACGCCGAACCGCACGGCGAGCCGGCCCGCGAACGGCGCCAGCGCACCGTTGGCGAGGCCGAGCGGGACGAAGGCACCGGCCGTCTGCAACGGCGTCCAGCCCAGCACGTTCTGCAGATAGAGCGTGGCGAGGAACGCGAACGACGTGTAGGCGCCCCACATCGCGAAGATCGTCAGGTTGGTGCGCGCGGTCGCACGCCGGGTGAGGAAGGACAACGGGACCAACGGCTTGCGTGCGCGGGACTCGACGCGGAGGAACAGAGCGAGCGAGCAGGCCGCGACGGCGAGGAGGACGAGAGTGCGGGTGGACAGCCAGCCGTGCGCCGGAGCCTGCGTGAGGGCGTAGACCAGGAGCACCAGAGCTCCGGTGGCCGTCAGCGCACCGGGAACGTCGAGTTTCTCACGGACCCCGCCCCTGCGGTCCGCCGGGAGCAGGCGCGGCCCTGCGAGCAGCGCCGCCACGGCGATGGGCACCGGAAGCGCGAAGACGAGCCGCCACGACACTTCGGTCAGTACCCCGCCGAGAACGAGCCCTCCGATGAAGCCGCAGGCCCCGGCGGTGGCGTACCACCCCAGAGCACGGCCTCGCCGAGGGCCCTCCGGCCAGTTGGTGGTGATCAGGGAAAGGGCCGCCGGGGCCAGGAAGCCCGCGGCGATCCCCTTCACCAGCCGCGCCGCGATCAGCAGGCCGCCGGTCGGAGCGAGCGCACCCAGCACACTCACCACGCCGAAGACGGCGACCGCGGTCAAGAAGGCGCGACGTCGACCGAACAGATCGGCGACCCGGCCGCCGAGGAGAAGAAACCCGCCGTAACCAAGGGCATAGGCGGACACGACCCACTGCAGGGAGCCCGACACCATGTGGAGGTCACGCTGGATCGCGGGCAGGGCCACGCCCACGTCGGACAGATCGATCGCGTCCATGAAATGAGCCGCGCACAGCACCAGCAGGGCCGCCGTACCGGGTGTCGGCCGGACCTTCGCGACGGCCCCGGTCTCGCCGTTGACGGTGACGATTCCGTCAGTCTGTTTCATGGCTCTGCCTTCCTCCGGCGGCGGTTGTGCGGAACGGGGCCCGCACCACGCCGGCCTCCGTGTGCGCGGGCGCGGGAAACGACGTTGCCGCGCCGGCTCGTGGGGGCTTCCGCGCCCGGTCCTCGCGGTAGAGCACGAGGTGCTCGTGGTGGAGCACGCCGTCCCGGATGTCTCCCGTGGCGGTGAAACCGGTGTCGTCGACGTAGTCGAGGTGGTTACCGGTCACCGTGTACCGGCCGGTGTACGCGCTGCGCCGGTCTCCCCGGGCCTCGTCGTAGCGACCGTCCGGCAACAGCTCCTGCCGGATGTGACCGTCCGCGGTCACCCACATGCCGACCACGTCGGCGTTCACGGGACCGCGCTCGCTCCGCGCATCGTCTGTCATCGAGATTCCCTTCCTCGGTGGGGCACCGGTGCCGTGCCCGACCGAGTCTGCGCAGGTCAGCGCGTGGGTACCAGGGTGCTCGCTGCCTGGGTGCGGCACACCCAGGCAGCGGGAGCGGCCAGCGCCTAGCCTGGAGGCCATGGACGACAACCACCTCGGAGAGTTTCTGCGCGCGCGCCGCGCCAGCCTGAGGCCACAGGACGTCAGCATGGCGAGCCACGGTGTGCGCAGGGTCGCCGGACTGCGCCGCGAGGAGGTCGCCGTCCTGGCCGGCGTCAACGCCGACTACTACACCCGGCTGGAGCAGGGACGTGAGCGCCATCCCTCACCGCAGGTGCTGGACGCGCTCAGCCGCGCCCTCCTGCTCGACACGGACACCCGCGACCACCTGCACCGCCTGGCCGGAGTGTCACCGGGCGGCCACGACCTCCTCCACGCCACCGAGCGGGTCAGTCCCGCGCTGCGTCAGCTGATGGACGGCTACGCGCACACCCCGGCGTTCGTCATGAGCCGCACCCTCGACCTCCTGGCCGCCAACGCCCTGACGGACGCGCTCTACGCTCCCTTCACTCCTGCGGACAATCTGGCCCGCATGACCTTCCTCGACCCGGCGGGACGGCAGTTCTACCGAGACTGGGACCGTGCGGCCCAGGCCGCCGTCGCCAACCTGCGCCAGGCAAGCGGCTTCGACCCCGAGCACCCCCGTCTGCGCCACCTCGTGGACACACTGACCGAGCACAGTGCCGCATTCCGGCGGCTGTGGGCCCAGCACACCGTGCGTGGCAAAACCCAGGACGCCAAGCAACTCCTCCACCCGGACGTCGGACCGCTCTCCCTCACCTACCAGTCCTTCGACGTCCGCGATGCGCCGGGCCAGCAACTCGTCATCTACCACGCCGAACCGGCCAGCCCCTCCGCCCACGCCCTGACCTTGCTCGGCACCCTGCACGCCGGCGAGAAGCGAGCCCCGTCCGGCTCTGCCACGCAGTGAGTGCCGCAGCCCGCCCCGCGTCTTCCTGAGAACGAGGGCCGGCACCCTCGGCACGGGCGTTCCGCCCCAGGAGAAGAAGCCACCGGCGGGGCCGTCGTCCGGCGGCAAGGCCGTCCGGAGGGCGCCCTGGGCGGCCTCGTCCGGATCGCCCCCGGCAGCGGCGGCCCGGGGGTTGAGATGAGTGGCCCCCAGGCCGGGGGCGAGCGCGTCGTCCCTGGAGCCCTCCTCGGCCCGACTCCGGTGTCGATCGGCAGGGCGAGTGACGGTGGGATACGGCGTCGTCGACCAGCACGTCCAAGCGGTCCACCTGCTCCGCGGCCTTCACGGCGCCGTCAACGTGGGTGCGCCCGCATGTGGCCCGGATGCCTGTTCAACGCCAGCGGCCATGACGCCTCGTCAGGATCACGTCGAACGAGCGTCAACTCGTTGCCCCGACCAGCCCGCCTGAGCCAGGCGCACCTGCATCCCGTCAGGCGAAGCCGCAGGTCATAAAGGCGGTGGGGCGTGCGCCATGCTTCACGTGGTGAATGGATGGAAAACGGTCGAGTCATCCACCCGGGCCACAACCGCGGGTCAGGAGCCCTTGGCCACCGGCTCCAAGATCGCCACGCACTCCACATGATGCGTCATCGGGAAGATGTCGGCGTGGCCACAGGCAGGGAAGCAGCAGGTCAGAGCTGTTTTTGGGCCCCGGATGAGAGCCGCCGCGCGCCTGGAGCGTCAAATGAGCGTCACAGCCCTACGTCGGGTCGGCACCGGAACTCTGGCGCGTCACGACTCCCCGTAGTACGCAACGCCTCCACCGGTACGGAGTCTCACGCCGGTGGAGTCACGTCGGCGCGCCCAGCGCGTACGAGAGGCCCGCCGTCAAAGGGGCAGTGTGATCGAAGGTTGTTGACGAGGCTTGCCGCGCCCCGCCGTCGGAGAAGGAAACGGGAAACAGCTTCGATCGCCTTGTCCGCCCGGGAGTTGGTGCCGCACTCTTCCGTGCAGTACCGCCTCAGCCCGGACGACCGGGTCTGGGAGGTTCCCGTGCCACATCCGTCCGCACCGTTCGGCGAGGAACTGAGGAAGCGACGTCTGGAGGCCGGACTGAGCCTTACGGACCTGTCCGGTCTCGTGCACTACAGCAAGGCACAGCTCAGCAAGGTCGAGCGGGGCATCAAGGCACCCAGCCGTGATCTCGCGCGGCTGTGCGACGCCGCACTCGGCGCCGACGGCGCGCTGATCGCCCTGAGCATCCCTATCACTGTCGATTCACCTGCCGTGTCGGCGCCAGGCCGGGTCGAGGAGGAGAACTGGATGATGCAGTTGTCACCGGACGGCCCGAGTTCGTTCGGGCCCGTGGGACGGCGTGGGGTGATGAATGCCGGTATCGCCTCGCTGATGACCTGGAGGTCGGACGGATCGGGTCCGGCTTCACCGGCCGCCGGCGCAGGCATGCTGGAAGCATCGCGCTCACTCTTCACGCACTACCGCAGACTCGGTCAGGCCGTGGAACCCGGCCTGCTCCTGCCCGTTCTGATCACGCAGACACACACGCTGCGGGAGCTGTCGGCGCAGAGCGACAGCGGCACCAGGCGCCGCCTGCTGGCGCTCGGTTCCCGGTACGCCGAGTACGTGGGCTGGCTGGTGCAGGAGACCGGGGACGAGCGGGCGGCGCTGTGGTGGACGCAGCGTGCGGTCGACCTGGCCGCCGCCGGAGGTGACCAGGCACTGGCCGGTTATGCGCTGGTCCGCAGGGCGTTGGTCACGCTGTACCGGGAGGACGCCGAGCAGACCATCGCGCTGGCCCACCGGGCGCAGAGCGGCGTGCTGCCGTCACGTATCCGCGGTCTCGCCGCACAGCGCGAAGCGCAGGGCCATGCCCTCGCCGGTGATGTCAGCGCCTGTCTCGGTGCCCTGGACCGGGCTCGTACTCTGCTCGCCCGCCGGAACGACGGTGCCGACGGTCCGGTGATCGGCTCCATGCATCTTCCCGATTCGGTCGGCATGGTCACCGGCTGGTGCCTCGTCGATCTCGGGCGACCGCGCGAGGCGGGCGAGGAACTGGACCGGCAGCTCACCCTGGTCGGCCCCGACGCGGTGCGTACGCAGGTCCGGTACGGCGTACGCCGCGCACTCGCCTATGCCTCCGCCGGCGAGATCGACCACGCGTGCGCGCTGACGGAGCCCCTGCTCGACGGCGTGGCGGCGGTGCGCTCTGCGACTGTCACGACCGATCTCCGTCGGCTCGTCCGGGTGTTGGGCCGCTACCCGGACCATCCACCGGTACGCCGGCTGACGCCGCGGCTCGGCACCTTGTCACGCCCGGAAACCCCTTTTAAGGAGTCATCGTCATGAGCGAGATCTTCATCAACTACCGCACCGGGGACGGGGAGAAGACCGCGGCCCTGCTCCGTCAAGGGCTCTCGCACCGCTTCGGCCCGGGACACGCGTTCCATGCGTCACAGTCCATCGTCCCCGGGGAAAGCTGGCCCGAACGGCTACTGACCGCGGTACGGCGCAGCTCCGTCCTCCTGGCCGTCATCGGACCGGGCTGGACGAACTTTCGTGCCCGGCTGGAGGATCCCGAGGACTGGGTGCGCAAGGAGATCGAGGAGGCTTTCACGTGTGAGGTCCCGGTGGTCCCCGTTCTGGACGGACGCAAGACCAGCCGGCTGAGCAGAGCCGATCTTCCGCCCGCGTTGCGACGGCTCGCCGATCTTCAGTCCATCGCGTTCGACTCCGGTGACACCGACGTGTGTGTCGCGCGCATCGGCGATCTGATGGCCGACCTGATTCCCGGCCTCGACGACCGGTCCGGGGCCGAGGCGGGGGCGCCCGCGCCGGGCGGCGTGAGCAATTCCATCGGGACCGTGAACGGTACAGCGGTACAGAGCCGCGACTTCGCCGGTGACGTCGGCACGGTCGTCAAGGGCGCCGCCGGTCCCGTCCATACTGGGAACGGCAACATCTACTCGCATTCACGCCATGTCTCGGGCGACCGTCACTACTCGGGTGACGGGATGACGAACTTCGAGGGTGACCACCACGGCGCCATCCAGCACCGGTTCGGCGAACGGGACGGACACGAGGACAAGGACAGGTGAACCAGCACACCGGCACCTGGGTCCGGGACTCGGGCGTCACGGTCACGGGCCCTGGTGACGTCTACATCGGCACGCAGCTGCAGGACTCGGACAAACCGGCTTTCCGCCGGGTCGCCGAGGACCAACTCCGCCGACTGAACTACGTACTGGTCGCCCCGCCGGGTATGGGCGAGGCGCGTGCCGTGCTCGCCGACTCCGGCACCGTCATCCTGGATGGTGTCCCGGGCAGCGGCCGGTCGGCTGCGGCCCGCGTACTGCTGCACGAACACCACCGGGACAGTGGTGTCTTCCACGAACTCCTGCCCGGTGAGGAGGGCGAGCTCTCCCTCCAGGACCCCGCTCTGGTCGGGACCGGTGATCAGTTGCTGCTGGACCTGTCCGCCGCGGACGACCGCCGCTGGGCCGCGGCCCAGGCGGATCTTCCGGCGCTGCGCAAGGCCGTGCACGAGCGGCGGGCTCATCTGGTCGTGGTCATGCCGCACCGCGGCGTTCTCGACCCGGACTTGCAGTACTGCCGCGTGGTGCTCGAACGGCCGCCCGGTATCGGCGTTCTCCGGCGGCATCTGCGCCTGCACGGTGTGCCGCCTGAGGAATATCTCCAGTCGGACGGCACCGTCGCCGGGTTCCTGACGGCGAACAGGCCGATGCGGGAGATCGCGGAATTCGCCGACCTTGTGCGCCGGGCACGCGAGGCCGGGCAGCCCGGGGACGGGTTCAATCAGTGGTGCGAGGCGGCCGGGCGGGCGCGGAACGACGGCCGCCGGGAAGCCGCCGCGCTCGTCACCAAGCTGAGGGAGGCGCCGCAACGAGCCCTGCTGATCGCCGTGTCCATGCTGCACGGGGCTCATGCTGATGTCGTTCACCGCGCGGCCGAGCAACTGCTGAGTGCCCTCGGGCCTCCGTCGCAGGGCGACTCGCCGCTGCAGCACCGGGACCTCGCCGAGCGACTCCTCGACATCTCGGCCACTGCCGCCCCCAACGGACAGGTCCGGTTCGAGAGGCTGGACTTCGACTCCGCTGTTCGTGCCCATTTCTGGGACCACATGCCCGACCTCCGCCCCCACCTCGGCACCTGGGCCGCGAGTGTGGTTGAGCTGAACGACCCGCACGTCGTCACCGTCGTACGCGACTGCCTGGTGGAACGAGTGGCCGGTGAATACCTGCGGACCGGACGTGCGGACGGGCTGGTGGCCCTCGTCGAACGCTGGAGCACCGGTGCGACGAGTCGGCCTCGCCTGGAAGCGGCCGTCCATGCGCTCACTAGCGGGCTGGCCGACCCGGTACACGCCAGGGACTTCCGCGAGCAGATCTACCAGTGGTGCGCCAACCGGCGCCTCAAGGGGGAGCTCGCGCAGGTGCTGGTCCGTGTCTGTGCCGACGTCCTCGCGACCAGTCATCCCGATCAAGCCCTGGTCAGGCTCTACCACCTGGCCCGGCGTGAGCGCGGCACGACGCGTGCCCGGCAGGCGCTGTGCGATCTGGTGGCGCGCAGCCGCAGGCTGCACCGCGTGCTGCTCGACCGTCTCGCCCGTTCCGACTTCTCGCCCGCGCATCTCGGGATCTTCCTCCAGGCCAGCGACCCCGCACTGTTGACGCTACGCCCCGGCACCTCGCATGCCCTGGTCGACGAGCAGAGCGCACAGCGCTCCCTGACAACCTGCTGGCACGCGGTACTGACCGAGCTGCCACCTCCGCAGTGGCAGGCCGAAGCGCGACGCTGGCTCCACTGGGCGGCAGCCGGCACCGGACCGCACGGCGGACTCCTGCTCGACCTCCTCGTCAGCGCGGCACAGCGGTGCACGAAGAATCGAGGCGAGGTCTTCGCTCTGCTGTACGCGTGCGCCCGCGACGCCGAGCGCACCGGTCCGGGGGATGCGGCGCGGGCCGCGGAGACCACCGGTTTGCTGCTCCACAAGATCAGCGCAGCTCAAGGCATCACTCCGGCCACACCGCCGACGACCACACCCAGGAGGGCTCAAGCATGACCACCGCACGGAGAACCACAACCATCTTCCTCACCGTTCTGAGCGGTCTCCTGCTGAGCATCGTCGGTCTGACGCAGCGGTGGCCCGCATGGGCCTGGCCACTGCTGGCAGTGCTGCTGCTCGTCGTCCCCGCAGCCGTCTTCCGGATCGCCGCGATGCGCCGCGGCACGGTACCGGTGGCTTTCGAGGAACAGCTCACGGCCGCCCCTGTAGAACGCACGGAACACCGCGTCAGCCAGGTGGTGCTGCCCAGCAAGTGGCCCGACTACGACTTCGTCTTCTCCGCGACGGTGCGCTGGTACCTCGTCGACGCTCCCGCGAGTGCCCCCGTTCTCAACCCGGCGGGCCTCGCCGTCGACGCGGTCCTGAAGCGGGCCCGCTCCATCACCGAGCAACGAGAACCGGTCCGGGCCTCACTCGTCGAGCAGGAACTGTCCGGCGCCCTCAGCCGGATGGCGCCCGAGTCCACCGGGCACCTCCAGGCGATGGCGGAGGGCGTCCAGCTCGTCCTGGCGCAGCAGGACCAGGAGCGCCTCGACAAGCTCGCCGACGTTCGCAAGGACGAGGAGGTCTGGGCGCACCAGCGCAAGTACGAGCAGAGCAAGCGTCGGTACTTGGGCGAGGACGTCCTCAAGGACACCGGCAGCGCCGTGGTCTGGTGGCTCGCCAGGAACGACGAGCACGTGGAACGTACGGTGAACGACCTGGCCCTGCTCGCTCAGCTCACCTCGGCGGCCAATGACACCGACATTCCCGAACGGCTTCAGAATCTGATCCCTCAGCAGGCCGGCGAGCCGACGACGTCGGACTTTTCCCAGGCGGAGCCTCCCTCAGCACCGCAGGGACGGGAGACGGCCACGATGCATCTCTCCGACTTCCTCGACAGCATCGGCTTCTCCGACGGTGATGTACGCCGCCCGATGCTCGCGGCACAGATCGCCGGCCTCATCAAGGAGCAAGACCGCCACGAGACCGCCGAGGAGATCCAGCACCACTTCGATCCGCCGGCGTCCCTCGCTCCGGACGACGACGAGACGCCCGCCTCCGGCTCCTCCCTCGCCTAGGAGAAGACACTTGAACAGCGAACTGGCCGTACTCGCGGCGTCGGGCGCCACCACATTGGTCTCCCTCATGGTCACCGACTCCTGGACACACGCCCGGGAACTCGTCGGGCGGTACATGACCCGCACGGGCGCGGACCCCGACACGTTCGACGACCTGCAGGACGCGAGGACCCGGCTCCTCGCCACCGACGTCACGGAACGCGAACGGACCGCCCGCGAGATCAGCCGACAATACGGTGACCGTCTGCGCCGCCTGGCGGAAGCCGACGACGGCAGCGACGAAGCCCTGCGTGCTCTGCTGACCTCGTTATTGCAGCTCTCGGCGTCCGCGGCAGGCGCCTGGCGCACGGTGGACAATCGCATCAGCGGAGGAGTCCAGCACGGTCCCGTCGTCCAGTCGGGCACCGTCGCCGGGCTGACCTTCCACGTGGATCACGTGCATCGCGAGGATTTTCAGTAGCGCCAGCGCAGGGAAGGCACCGCGCGCTCCTGTACCCGGTCAACCCGGTCCTGCCCCGGCTCGGCTGAGACGGGTGTCGTGGGCAGCGTGAATCGACCGTCCCCAGGCAGCCGCTTAGCCACGCGGTGCCTGATGGCCACGGCGCCCCGGAATCCATCCGGCGAGGTCGTCGTCATCGTCGACATCACCTCGAGCGACGGGGCGGGGACCGGCAGGAGGTGTGCGTCGACTCACATATCCCCCGTCGCCGCGTTGGCCAAGGAGTCGTCGGTCGTGACGGCGCCGGGTACGTGACGCCGTGGCAGAGCACCCAATGCGGGGCGTCGAGGCGTTTGATCGGCACAGCCCCGATACTCCCGAGCCAGCCAATGCGGCCACATGTGGGGGACTTCGGGGAGCCAGACACGGTCGAAACCCGGTGCGATACCGCAGAGCAAATGGTGTCCCGCCAGTTGGTGCAGGGAATCAAGGCACCGGACCGGCAGGCCGGAGCTGGTAACCCCGCCGGCTGACAGCAGGTGAGGGCAGGGCACGCGCGTGCCCTGCCCTCACCTCGTCGAACGTCAGGAAACGGGGAACCAGGCCGCCAGGCGCTTGGCAATGGCCGGTACATCGATGTTGTCCTGCGCGACTTCCTCGACAAACGGGCCGGCGACGGAGACGTGCGGCGGGATGGTACCGGCGCTGACGCCGTTGAACCGGAGGAAGACGCGCATGGCGAGCCAGGCGGTGCGCTTGTTGCCGTCGATCAGCGCGTGATTGCGAGCGACGGAGTGCAGGAGTGCTGCCGCCTTCTCATGCAGCGTGGGATACAGCTCGGCCCCGAACACATTGGTCCGGGGCCGCTCGATCGCCGACACCAGAAGACCCATGTCGCGCACACTGTGCTCGGTACCGTTGACCGCGCGGGCGATCGCCAAGATCTCGTCGATCTGGATGTAGCGCACTTCAGTCACTTCAAGTAGTCCAGGATCTCCGCGTCACTGTCCATCAGCTCGGCCAAGACGTCGTCGATCTTCAGCTCGGCCCGGTCCTGAGCGTCACGAATGGCTTCGATGGCGAGTTCCTGCTTACTACGGCCCTCTCGGCGAGCACGCTCGGTGAGCTTCGCGTCAAGGTCGTCGGGGAGCCGGAGTGTCATCGCCATACAGAGATGATACCAGACCGGTATCAGACGGCGCGGTCAGGCCGCGCTTCGGCTCCGCGCAGTGCGGGCACGCATGGCCGTTCGCACCGCTACCGCGGAGGTGCAGCAGCGACCTCCGTTGCGAGCGTCATCCGAGCGTCAAGGATTCCCGAAGGCGTCGCCGTTGTAAGCGCGTCACTCACATCTTCCCAGGTCATAGGGCTTCTGAAGAGCGACCGTCCACACGAACCGCTACACGGAGGGAAACGGGTCGAGCAACCCACCCGGACAACCAAAAGCGCAGGTCAGGACCCCTTGCCAGCAGGTTCGAGGATCGCCACGCACTCCACATGATGCGTCATCGGAAAGATGTCGGCCTGAGGCAGCCGCAGAAAAGGCCAGGTCAAAGGCTGTTTCTCGGCTCGCTGTGCAGCTTGAAAGCGGCCAGAGCGTCAGACGAGCGTCATCACGCCCTCAGGCACACCCGCCTGCCCTGGGTCGGCTACTGGGCCGCCCGAGGAGGACGAGCTCACATCGCCGGAAACAGACTCGCCAGTAGTCCGCTTCCCTGGGGAGCCAGTGACCAGCGTTCCCGGTCCGCCTCGAAGCCGTGGTCCGACTCCTCAGCCGGAGCCGACTCGATAGCCCGCTCCTGTGGCGTCCGCAGCGGCAGAACCGCCCAGCAGCGCTTCCCGCGGGAAGTGGTCTCGGCTCCCCGTATCAGACTGAGGTCCTCGATCAGGGCGAGTCCCCGCCCGCACTCGTCGTCCGCCTCCGTCTGCCGAGGCCGCGGCAGCTCCCGGCTGTCATCGAGGACCGCGACGACGACCATGTCGTGCACCAGCGTCAACTCGACGGTCATGGGCCCGCCCGCGTGCCGCAGCCCGTTGGTGAGGAGCTCGGAGGTCACGAGTTCCGCGCTGAAGCGGAGCTCTTCCTCGACCGGCCCTCCCCACCAGCTCAGCGCGGTGGAGACGCGGTGGCGGGCGCGGTGAACCGCGGCCCCGGTCGCTTCGACGGTGAAGCTGATGCAGGTGTGAGGCATGATGTCGCTCCTCGATGGCGGTGCGCTTCAGGCTTCCGCAGTCGCCTCTGCGGACCAACACGCAGGTCCGAGATTTCCACGGCGGTCACCCGGGAACAACCGGCCAGGCCATACCAGAGGCTCCGGCTCATCCATAACCCTCGGGCTACTGGTCGACCGAAGGCGTCAGGCCGTCCCGGATTCCCCACCGCCTTCCTCCTGGCGCATAATGGAACTCTGTTCGCCCGGAGCGAGGTGCCCCCGTGGAACTTGAGCTGCGCCACTTGCGCGTGCTGTGTGCGATAGCCGACGCGGGGGGCGTCGGCCGGGCTGCTGCGGCGCTCGGATACACCCAGCCGGCGATGAGTACCCAACTGCGCCGCATCGAGGGACTGCTCGGCGAGGGGGTCTTCCTGCGCAGCAGCGCGGGCGTGGAGCTCACCGCCTACGGCGCCCAGGTCGTCGGCCGGGCCCGGGAGATCCTGGCGCTCTCCGACAATCTCGCACGGCTGCGGCCTCCCCGCTCGTCCGGGGCGACACGTCGGCTTCGCCTCGGGGCCATCAACACACCGGTGGTACCCACCTTGCTCGACGTCCTCCGTGAAGCCTGCCCCGATCTGACCGTCTCGGTCAGCAGTGTGTACGCGACCGGAGAACTCATCGATCTCCTAGAGGCCGGCGAGCTCGACGTCGCCCTGGGTTGCGACTACCCAGGGCTTCCTCTTCGACACTCTCCGAAGCTGGACCACCGAGCTGTCAGAACCGTCCCGGTGTTCGTGGCCACCCCTGCCGATCACCCACTGGCGCACCGGCTGGAGGTGCCCTTGGCCGACCTGTCGGAGGACGCGTGGTTCGTCTCCGCGGACGACGGGGTGGGCTGGCCCGGCGCCTTCTACGACGCTTGTGGGGCCGCGGGATTCAGGCCCGCCGTCACCCACGAGTTCCACATGCTCGACCAACTGCAGTCGATGATCGCCAAGGGTCTGGGGGTGGCCGCCGTCCAGCCCACCATGCGCCCGGTGGGCGGAGTACTGGTCAAACCCCTCGCGGGGGATCCGCTGTGGCAGCGGCATCTGCTCGTCTGGCGGCGGGATTCGGTCGAGGCGTCGGCCGTCGAGGTGGTGCACCATCATGCCGTACGCGCCCACTGGCAACTGCTGTCGCAGGCTACGCACTTCCAGAAATGGGTGACGCGCGCATACGCACCCGCCCGTCCCACGAACGGAGCCGGAAAGGCGCTCCCCGGTACGGTCTAATCGGCCGACGGGTTCCACCGCGCTGCGGCATGCACGACGTGCCACGCCCCCGCCCCCCAGTCCGCTGGGTGGCGGACGAAGCGGAGCACGGGGAAAGACGCCGACCGCGCGTGCGGCGGTCGACGTCCTCGTGATGAGCACCGGGGCGGCGTACTCACGGTCCGCCCGGGCTGCTTAGCCGGCCAGCAGCGTGACCCCGCGGTCCGCCAGTGCTCGGCTGATCGGTTCGTGGATCATGCCGCATCCGCTGTTCGGCCCCCCGCTGAGGATGCCGTGGGCCGTTGAGCCGTCGTAGACGCCGCTGCCGCTGTCACCGGGAGCGTCGCATGCGGTGGACCAGGTCATGCCGGTCAGGGTGCGGCCTGGGTAGGACACCGTTGCGTTGGTCTCGGTGATCTGCCCGCAGGTGTAGCCGGTCGTGGAGCCCTGCTTGCACACGTACTGGCCGACGTAGTCGTAGTCCCAGTTGGTGATGCGGGTCGAGGGGTAGACCCAGCCGCGCGGCTGCCAGAAGCCGGGGTCGTCGACCCTGACGATCGCGGAGTCGCCGTAGTAGCCGAAGGTGTAGTCGGCGACGTGACCGACCCCCTGGTAGCCGTAGCTGTAGGTGGGGACCTCCCAGTACGAGCTGTCCTCCGCACAGTGGCCGGCGGTCATCATGTAGTAGCTGCTGCCGCTGTACGCCATGAAGGCGCTGGAGCAGCGGACGTTCGTGCCGTAGATGGCCAGGCCCGAGCGCAGCGGGGGGTCGCACGAGTACTGGCCGCCGCAGTAGAAGGGTTCGGAGGCATGCGCGTAGGTGCTGACCTCGAGGCCCTCGCCGAGGGTCCGCTTCGCCCACTCCACGACTGCGTGCTGGGCGGGGGTGAGGGTCTTGCCCCGTGGCAGGTCCAGACGAACCTTGTTGTCCTGCACCACCACCGCGGACTGCAGGCCGTGGGCGGCGCCCTTGTTCGCTGCGGCGATACGGTGGGCCAGTCCTGCGGACATGCGGTCGAGTTGCCGCAGGCTGCGGTCGACGACGACGGTGGTCGTGTCGGGTGCCTGAGCCTGCGCGGACCGGGCCTCGACGAGGGCCGTGGCCGTCGACCGGGTGACGGCGACGGTCAGCCTGCCGCCGTGCTTCTGGTCGATCCAGGCTCCTGCGAAGCGGGAACCCAGGCGCTCACGCAGCGCTGTTGCGACGCCGGTGAGCCGCTCCTGCCGCAGTACGCGCCGCTGTGCCTCCTGGGTGGAGATGTGCTGGTCCGCGGCGAGTTGGCCGGCCGCGGCCTGTTGCGAGGCGCTGAGCCGTGACGTGCCCTGGTCACCGCTGCCGACGGCGGGTGTGGCGAGTGCGCAGGTGAGACCGACGGACATGATGAGGGACCACATGGCGCGGCGTCGCCTGCGTGCGGGTAATGACTTCACGCTGTGCCTCCTGGGAGGTAGGGATGCCCGTGTGCGGGCGGGCGATGTGTTCTCGGTCCGGGGCGACGGAGGTCTCCCCCCTGCCGCCGCCCCGGACGCCGCCCGGGGCGGGGAGAGCCGCCCCGGGCCGTCGTGAGGGTCGTGCCCTGGTGCGGAGCCGTGGGTCAGTAGGCGGAACTCACGGTGACGCCGCTGAAGCTGCTCACGGCGTGCAGGCTGATGTAGTTGGCGCCGGCCGGCGGGTTGCTGATGGTCAGGGTGTGGCTGTTGCCGGACCCCGTGGCCCGCTGCGTGTAGCTCGTGGTGCCGGGCCAGCCGCTGGTGCTGTAGTACAGGTCCGCGTCGCCCGTCCCGCCGGAGGTGGTGATCTTCAGCTGGGTGGTGCCGGCCGGGACGTAGAGGTACAGGTAGGCGTAGTTGCCGGTGGTGGCGGACTGGTTGCCGCGTTGGCAGTTCTGGCCCAGTTCCCGAGTGTCGGTCCCGGTGCACTCGGTTCCGCCGCCTCCGCCGCTGCCGACGGTGACCGTCCTCGTGGCGGTGGCGGTGGCTCCCTTGTCGTCGGTGACGGTCAGCTTCACCGTGTAGGACCCGGCCGACCCGTACGTCTTGACGGGGTTGGTGGCCGTGGAGGTGGTGCCGTCGCCGAAGCTCCAGGAGCGGGAGGCGATGGTGCCGTCGGCGTCGGTGGACTGGTCGGTGAAGGTGACGTCCAGGCCCTGGACGGCGGTGGTGAACGCGGCGGTGGGCGCCTGGTTCCCGGGCGGGTTGGTGCCCCCGCCACCGCAGTTGCCGGCCGCGCAGGCCGCCAGCCAGGTGTACCAGTCGTTGTCGTAGCGGGTGCCGATGGTGCCGGTCAGGTAGCTGCGGGCGGCGTTCCAGTTTCCCGCGCGGTAGTGGCCGAGGACGGTGTCCATGTCGGCGCGGTGGTTCTCGAGCATGTACCGCACGGCGAGGTAGCCCCAGCGGTAGATGCGCGTGGTGTCGTGGCTGTACGTGGTGTCGAACAGGGTGCTCAGCGCGTACGTGCGACGCCCCGCCTCGGTCGTCGCCTCGGTGTAGGGGACACCGCGGTAGGAGTAGGAGACGTACTCGGCGAAGCCCTCGACCCACCAGATGGTCGGGGTGGTGATGTTGGCGTTGAAGTCGCCGTACATGTCGAAGCGGCCGTCGAGGTAGTGGGTGTACTCGTGGTTGAGGTTCCAGATCTGGAAGTCCGGGCGCAGCCACTCGGCCTCGTAGGCGATGAAGCGCGGCTGGTTGCCGACCGCCGACGGATTCCCCTCCAGGTACATGCCGCCGTTGTTGGTGTCGATCCCGTACATCGCGCCGGCGTAGGTCTGGTAGTCGGTGCTGGAGTCGAAGACCACGACCTCGATGGTGCTGTTGTTGTCGTTCGCGACGGGGCCGTTGTCACGGACCACGTTGTGGAAGTAGGCGTCCTGGTTGCGCAGGCTGCTGCAGCTGGAGGACAGCTCGCCCGAGGTCATCTGCTGCGCCTTGATGGTGATGCTGGAGCTGCACGGGTAGGTCACCGTCAGGACGGAGCGGGCCAGTTGGGCCTGGAGGCCGCAGGTGCCGTAGTAGGAGCAGTTGGCCTTGTCGTAGTAGTCGGTCATCTCGGCCACACCGACCCACAGCGGGGCCGTCCGGCCCTTGATGGAGCTGGAGTTGAGCAGGCCGCCGGCCAGAGGGCTGACCTTGGAGCGCAGCGCGGAATGCTGCAGGAACCGGCCGAGTTCACGTCCCGCGTTCGACGTGAGGTACGACTGGTCCGTTCCCAGCAGCGCGAGGTGGCCGCTCGCGAAGTTGTAGAGCGCGTCGATCAGGCCGGGGTCAGACTGCACGGCACTCACGAACGCGGGCACCTGGTGGCCTCGGAAGGTCACCGTGTAGACGTTGTTGACGGCGTTGAGCATCCACCAGGAGGAGTTCCAGGTGGAGTCGTAGTCCGCCAGCAGTCGCTTGACGACGTGGATGTAGCGGGCGTTCTCCTCGGCGCTGTCGATGAGCGTGACGGCCTCGGCGAGCGTCTCGCCGTTGGCGTCGTTGACGTCGCGGGAGTGCGGGCTGGCGAAGAAGGCGTCGAGCCCGGCGCGTATCGCGGTCTGCAGGCTGCTGCCGTAGGTGCCCACCGTGCCGGCGTTGTAGTAGTGCACGTAGTAGCCGGCGCGCAGGTAGAGCACGAGCTGCGGCATACCGGTGGAGGCGTTGCCCGGGTAGGACGTCGAGCCGTCGCGCAGGGCGTAGGCGACCGAGGTCATCTGCGACTCACGGAAGGCGTAGTAGGCGTCGTTCCCGGTCAGGTTGAACAGGGTGTTGACGCAGTCGGTCGTGGACGCCTTGATCTGCTGGACCAGCGCGCCGCCGCTCCGGCTGGTGAAGTCGGAGACGTTGCACGCGGCGGCACGCGCACGAGAGTTGCCGGTCTTGCCGGCGACCGCCTTGTCCGTCGACTTCGAGGGACGGACCGGCGCCTTCGCGGTCTTGCCGTACACCTCCTTGAGCGCGTCCTTACTCGCGGCCACGGGCGGAAGCTCGGACGCCTTCGTGCGTCCCTGCGCGACGTGCTCCGTCTCGGCGGTGGGGGACTGCGCGACGGGCGGGGGTCCCGCGTGCTCCGGGTCGTCCGCCGCGACGTGCACGACGGACCCAGTGTTCCCGGCTGCGCCAGCCGGCTGCGACAGCAGGCCCACGCTCATGGCGACGGTCAGGGCCAGCGGCAGCGCCGCCCCCAGACCTCGCCGTACCAGTGACTTTCTCACAGCGCCTCCCATGGGGGATCCGGCCGTGCGGAGCACGGCCGACTGAAGGGGGAGAGGGCGTGGGAAACGGAGTACCGCGCTGCCACCTGACGGAAGACGGATGTCCTCTCCGTCTTGGCATGGCCACGCCCTGCAACATGGAACATGGCACAGGTGACATTGCACAGGGAATGGCGTCGAGGAGTGAGACCGTGGGCGGGACCGGTGCAAGCGGGTCCGCAGGACCACCGGAGACGAGTCGGAACGGCTGCTGGGAGGGGGTGCCGACTCCTGGCGGCCCTCTCGCCGAACGGGGCATAACAGTTCCGCCGTGTCAGTCATAAGACTTCGTTCCGGAAGCGCCGTCGGGCTCCGAAGGAAGCGACGCCTGCGCATACTTGGCCGACGCACTCTCCCCCCACGGGTACGAGAATTCCTGTTCGTCTCGATCTTGCGAGGACGAGCCTCATGAGGCCTATTCGTGCGCACATCCGTGCGTCCGTCGTCACACCCACGGTGATCGCCACGGCACTGGCAGCCGGTCTGCTGCTTTACCCGACGGACGACCAGGAGGGCGCCACCATCAAGGTCGGGACGACGGAACCGCCGACGTCACTCGACCCGGCCGGCGGCTACGACTCCGGCTCGACGGCTCTGTACAGCAATGTCTTCCAGACACTGCTGACCCTGGAGCCCGGAGTGGCGGAGCCCGTACCCGACGCAGCCGAAAGCTGCTCCTTCACCGATTCCGGCCTACGCACCTATCGATGCCGGCTGCGGGATGACATCACCTTCTCCAGCGGACGCAGAATGACAGCCAAGGACGTCCGGTTCTCGTTCGAACGGGTCAAGAAGATAGATTCCGATGTGGGGCCGTCGTCCCTCCTGGACACCATCGAGTCGATGGACGCCCGCGACCGGACCGTCACTTTCCGACTGACCGCACCGGACGCCACGTTCCCCTTCAAGCTGACGACCGGGGCGGGCTCGATCGTCGACTCGACCACGTACCCGGCGGACTCCCTGCGCTCGGACGGCCGGATCGACGGGACCGGACCGTACGGCGTCGTCTCCTACGCGAAGGGCGAGAAGATCTCCCTCTCGCCCAACCCTCGGTACAAGGGCGCCGCCGAGAACACCGGCCGGCCGATCGAACTCCACTTCTACGACACCCCCGACTCACTCGCCCGGGCCTGGATATCCCACCGCATCGATGTCGCCCTCAGACAGCTTCCCCCCGAAATGCTCGCCGATCTGAACCCGAGCGATCCGGGGCTTCGCGTGACGGAGGCGCAGAGCGCGGAGACTCGAAACCTGTATCTCAACAACCGCCGCGGCAAGCCGTTTCACGACAGACGCGCACGGCAGGCGGCGGCCTGGCTGATAGACAGGGACCGGATTTCCTACGACGTCTACGACGGAACCGTGGACCCGCTCTACTCCCTCATCCCGACGAGCATCACGGGCCACACCACCTCCTTCTTCGACAACTACCCTCACAAGAACGCCGAAAAGGCACGCCGCCTCCTCGTCGAGGCCGGTGAGGAAATCCCGCTGTCTTTCACCTACGGTTACGCGGCGGGACGCGGATCAGCCCACGAGGAGGCTGCGGAGGTGAAAAAGCAACTAGAGGCCGACGGGCTGTTCAAGGTGACCCTCAGAGGATATGAATGGGACGAATTCCAGAAGAGCTGGGCCGAGGGAGAGCTCGACGCCTACGCCGTCGGCTGGGTCGCCGACTACCCCGATCCCGACACCTTCGGCGGTCCTCTCGTCGGCACGGACGGCACCATGGCGACGGGGTACGGCAGCAAGGCCGCCGACCGGCTGATCACGAGCAGTCAGCGCTTCGCCGACCGGAGCGACGCCGAAGCCGACCTCGAAGCCCTTCAGCGGATCGTCGCCCGCGACGTGCCCGTCGTCCCGCTGTGGCAGGCCAAGGACTTCGTGGTGTCCGGGGAGGACGTGGGCGGCGGCCAGTACGCGGTGGACGGCACCGGGCTTCTGCGCCTGTGGCGACTGACCTGGATCTGACGGCTCGGACCTGACCCGACCGGACGGGGACGTGCGGCTGTTCGCCGGGGTGCCGGGACCGCTCCGGCCGCGGCGCCGAGGATTCCGACCGGTCTGCCACCGTATGCGCTCTGCGAACACCACCACAGGCCCTCTCATGCCCGGCGACGAGTTTGACAGCGACCACGCCAAGACCGATCACGGCGTTGAGTACGCCGGCGATCAGGGCTCCCAGACGCCCGGCGCCGACACGCAGCCCGCTCACGAAGCCCCACCGGGCCGGCGCCGCCACCTCACTGACCACCGAGACCCACAACGCCGTGTCCAGGGCGAGAACCCCCAGGGCGGACAGGGCGATCAGCAGCGCCGGTCCCAGTGCGCTGCTGAGGAGAGGGCTGCTGGTGAGCAGCGCGTGACGGGCCTCGGGTCCGTCGGGCCGGCGCCCGTGCGGCGGGACGGTACTGGCGCTGGCGCCGTTGAACCGCAGGAAGACGCGCATGGCGAGCCAGGCGGTGCGCTTGTTGCCGTCGATCAGCGCGTGATTGCGGGCGACGGAGTGCAGTAGTGCCGCGGCTTCTCGTGCAGGGTGGGATACAGCTCGGCTCCGAAGACGTTCGTCCGGGGCCGTTCGATCGCCGACACAAGGAGGCCCATGTCACGCACGCTGTGCTCGGCACCGTTGACCGTGCGCACGATGGCCAGGATCTCGTCGATCTGGAGGTAGCGCACGCCGCTCACTTCAGGTAGTCCAGAATCTCCGCATCGCTGTCCATCAGACCGGCCAGAACGTCATCGACCTTCAGCTCGGCCCGGTCCCGGGCATCACGAATGGCCCCGATGGCAAGCTCCTGCTTGCTGCAACCCTCCCCACGAGCCCGCTCCGTAAGCTTCGTGTCCAGGTCGTCGGGAAGCCGGAGTGTCATCGCCATAAGGTCATGATGCCTGCCTGGTATCACGCGCCACCGTCGAGTCTCGTGCCCTAAAGAGGTCCTAACAGAGGCGTCGAACGTGACGGTGGGTGATCAGGCAGACGGCGAGGCCGAGGAATGCTTCGTGGATGTCGTCGCGTCGTTCCCAGCGGATGCGCAGGCGGCGGAAGCCGTGGAGCCAGGCGATCGTGCGCTCAACGACATAGCGGAAGATGCCCAGGCCAGTGCCGTGGGGCTCGCCCCGTCTCGCGATCACGGGGCGGATCCCGCGCTGTCAGAGCAGGCGGCGGTACTTGTCGTGGTCGTAGCCGCGGTCCGCCAGCAGTGCATCGGGGCGTCGACGGGGTCTGCCGACCCGGCCCGCGACGGCGGGAACCTTGTCGAGCAGCGGCTCGAGCTGGGTGACGTCGTTGCGGTTGCCGCCGGTCAGCGACACCGCGAGCGGGATGCCCTGTCCGTCGACGATGAGGTGGTGCTTGCTGCCCGGCCGTGCGCGGTCGACCGGGCTGGGCCCGCTTTTGGGCCCCGTCGGGCGGCCCGCACGTGCGAGGAGTCGATCACCGCCCGTTCCCAGTCCAGCTGGTTCTTCGACCGCAGCTCGTTCAGCAGCAGTACGTGCAGTCGGTCCCAGACGCCGGCCTCGTTCCAGGCCGCAAGACGCCGCCAGCAGGTCATCTCCGAGCCGAAGCCGAGCTCCTGGGGCAGGTACTCCCACTGGATGCCGGTGTGCAGGACGAACAGGATCCCCGACAGGGCCTGGCGGTCCGGCACCCGCGGTCTGCCCTGGACCTTCTTCGGACCCGGCTTCGGCAGCAACGGCTCGATCAGCGACCACAGTTCATCCGACACGATCCACGGCCGCGACTGACTGTTTCCCATACCCACATATACGAGCAGAGAGGCCGACAGCCTCATGATCAGCAGCTTTTGTTAGAGCCAGTAAAAGCGCTGGTGACCCCCAGAGGCCGGGTGACCAATGAGCGCACCACGAACGTCAACGCACTGAACGCGCTGGTTCGGGTCGTGGACCTCGTAATCGATGGGCGTCGGGCACTGACCGGTCGGCCGCCCGGTGGCAAGATCGGATGAGACGAGACATGAGCCACCAGCGGTCTGCGTCACGGTCCCGTGCGGCTCAAGATCGGGCTCGTTCTGCCGGGGCTTCGCTGTCGACGGGCCTGCGAGCCGCCTGGGCGGGGTGCGTCACGGGTGATGTGGCAAGTCGTCATCCGCGAGCAGTCGACGCGTCGCTCCGGCCGCGAAGTCGGACACGGTCGTCAGATCGTCGCCTTGGTCGATTCTGCGGATGCACGCATCGACGACTGCTTGGACCACCGCCACGGTCAGCTCTGGCTGTGGCAGCCCCAGTTCGCGCACGACCCGGGCGAGCGCCTCATGTAGCGAGATGTGCAGATTCCTCACCCTCTCCCGCGCCGACGGGGAGAGCGAGTCGCGCGAGAGCGCGGCCCGCCAGCCGTGGGTGCCGCGAGCCGCCTGTTCGAGGTTGGCCCTGACGTAGGCGGCAGCCTGGGCGGCGGGTGTGGTCTCGGCCGCGATGGCCTGCTCCACTGCGTCGATCCAGGCGGGGAATTCGCGGGTGACGACGAGTTCGAGCAGGTCGTCGATGGAGTTGAAGTAGCGGTAGATGCTGTTGCGGGCGATCCCGGCTCGCGCGGCAACCGCTCCGGCCGTGAGGGCTTCGGCACCACCCTCTTCCAGGAGCTCCTCGGCCGCGTCGATCAGCTGCGCGAGCCGCTGCGCCCGGTGCTCCCGGACGCTGCCGGCTTCAATCTTGGGCATTTTCTCCGCTTCACCTCGGACGCTGTGCCGTCTCCCGCCAACCTACCCCCACGCCCGAGAGGCCGAGGGGGCGTGTTAGCTTGACGCAACTTAGAGACACCCTGTCGCTAAGTTCTGTCCGTACTTCCTGCTGAAGGCTGCCCGATGCAACCGATGAACTCCCCCGCTCTGCTGCGATGTCTCCTGGGATCGAAGAAGCGCGCCGCCGTGGTGGTGGCCTTCTGGGTCCTGATCGCGGGCCTCCTCGCCGGGGTCGCCCCGGCCCTGGAATCCGTCGAGGACAACGCCTCCGCCAACCTGCCGCCCGCCGCCTCGGACTCCATGAAGGCCCGTGATCTCGTCCGCGCCCAGCTTCCGGGCCAGGACGCGACGCCGGCGATCATCGTGGTCCGCGGCAAGGGCACCGACGCCGCGAAGAGCGCCACGCAATCGGTCGCCGCCATCACCTCGGCCCTTTCCGGAACCAGCCGACCCGACCATGTCGTGAGCGTGGTCTCCACGGTGACCGCTCCCGACGCTGCGGCCGAGTTGGTCTCGCAGGACCGCGGTGCTCAGCTGGTCATCGTGCCCATGGAGGGAAGCCCCTCGGACGAGTCCTTCCAGAATGCGGTCGACGAGGTGCGTGCCCTCGCGTCCGACCGGGCCGGGCCCGCCGACGTCGCGGTGACCGGCCCCGCCGGGATCGCCACCGACACCGTGAAGGTCTTCAGCGGCGGTGACAAAGTCCTGCTGCTGGCCACCGTCGTGCTCGTCCTGATCATCCTGCTGGCGATCTACCGCTCGCCCCTGATGGCGCTCGTGCCGCTTCTTGCCGTGGGCGTGGCTATGCGCGTGGCGGAGACTCTCGGCGCGATTCTCGCGGACGCCGGAGTCATCACGGTCAGCTCCCAGACCGCCTCGATCATGACCGTGCTGCTGTTCGGGGTGGGCACGGACTACGCGCTGATCATCACCGCCCGCTACCGCGAGACCCTGCTCGACGAGCCAGACCGCGCCCGCGCGATGCAGGCCGCCGTGCGCCGCACCGCCGAGTCCGTCCTCGCCAGCGCCTCGACCATCGTGCTCGCCATGTTTGCCCTGCTCGTGGCCGTCTCCCCGGCACTTCAAGGCTTCGGACCGTACCTCGCTCTGGGCGTGGCCGTCATGGCGCTGGTGGCGTTCACCTTCATCCCCGCCCTGGTCCTCCTGCTGGGCAAGGGCGTGTTCTGGCCCGGGGGCGTGGACAAGGCCGCCGAACGCAGTCGCGGCGCAGGCGTCTGGCACCGCATCGCCGCCCTGGTCGCACGGGCTCCCGTCAGGGTGGCCTCGGCCGTGATCGCACTCCTGGTGGTGCTGAGCGCGGGACTGCTCGGCTACCAGGAGAGCTTCAACACCCTCAGCGGCTTCCGCGCCGCCACCGAGTCGGAGCACGGCCAGCACCTCATCCACGAGGAATTCGGGCCCGGCGAGATCGCTCCCAGTACCGTCGTTGTTCATTCCCAGGACAACCTGCGCTCCGGCCCCGCACCCGCCGACATCGCCACCGCGCTCACCGACGCCGATCGCGTCAGCCGTGTAGCAGACCCCCGCATGGGCAAGGACGGCAAGACCGTCTTCTACGACGTCGTCCTCGACCTCGACCCCTACAGCTCGAAGGCACTCGACGCGATCGGTCCCCTCAAGCAGGCCACACAATCCGCGGCCCAGGCCGCCGGAGTGCAGGACGCCACGGTGCTCATCGGCGGCGAGACCGCGCAGAACGCCGACATCCGCTCCGCCCTCGACCGCGACACGACCTTCATCGTGCTCCTGGTCCTGGCCCTCGTCACCGCGGTCCTCGTCCTGCTGCTCCGCTCGCTCCTTGCCCCGCTCTACCTGGTCGCGACCCTGATCCTGTCGTTCCTGGCCACCCTGGGCGCCACCACCTTCTTCACCGTGACCGTCCTCGGTGACGACGGCATCGGCAACCGCGTCACCGCGTACATCTTCGTCTTCCTCGTCGCGCTCGGCGTCGACTACAACATCTTCATCATGAGCCGGTTCAAGCAGGAACTGCGCACCCAGCCCCCAGCGAAGGCGATCACCGCCGCCCTGACACGCACCGGCGGCGTCATCTCCTCCGCGGGCCTCATCCTCGCGGCGACCTTCGCCGTCCTGATGACCCAGCCGATCCGCGAGCTGTTCCAGTTCGGCTTCGCCATGGCCTTCGGTATCCTGCTGGACACCTTCCTCATCCGCCCGCTCCTGGTCCCCGCCATCGTCCGCCTGCTCGGCGACCGCGCCCTGTGGCCCGCACGCCCAGGCACCCCGACGCCTTCCACGCCCACTCCCGAACCGCCTTCCGCCGACGCGCCGGCCGCTCAGGCTGCCGAACCCGGGTCCGGGCGTCTGCTGCGCGCGTTCACCTGGATCGCGGTCATCGAAGCGTGCACGTGGGCAGGTCTACTGGTCGGGATGTACCTCAAGTACATTCCTGAAACCACCGAACTGGGCGTACGGATCTTCGGCACCCTCCACGGCGCCGCCTTCATCGCCTACGTGTTCCTGACCGTCCTGGCCGCGATCCGGCTGAAGTGGCGGCTGGGCCGGACCACGATCTTCGCCCTGCTGGCCGCCGTACCCCCGTTCATGACTATCGCGTTCGAAATCTGGGCCCGCCGCACAGGCAGGCTCCCTCAACCGGCCGCGGACCCGAGCCCAACTCCAGCCCTGTAACCGCACCCCGCGGAGGGACTCGATCGGACACGCGGTGCACATCATCGCCATCGCCGTGCGGGCCCCGGCCGGGCGGGACAGCCACCGACATCACGCCGACAACCGAGAGAAGACAGAAATGAGCACCGCCGTCACCGAGTTCACCCTCGCCGCGCCCGCCCAGGGCGCGTTCGAGGACCACTTCACTGTCAGAATGCGCGCCACCCTTTCCAACGTGCCGGGGCTGCGCAACGCACGGCTGCTGCGTCCCCGCAAGGGCGCACACGGCTACCTGGCCGTCCTCGACTTCGAGGACGACGCCGCATTCACCGCCTACACCTCGTCGGAGGCATTCCGCGCCGCGCACGCCGACCCCACCCACTCGCTCTCCGACGACAACCGCGTCACGGTCTTCGAAGCGGTCACGCAGGGCTGACATGTCTGGTCCCACGGGTGCCGGAATAACTCGCTCGGCCGAGCCGCGCCTGATGACGCAGACGGTGCCTCCTGACCGCACCGCATCCGCGGTGACCGCCGAGTCGGCCAAGGGCGGCCCCTCGGAGTTACAGGCAGTGGCTCCGAGGGACCGCCCTCGCCTGTACGGGTAGGCAGACCAGGTGCAGGGGCCGGGCATTCTGGCCGCGGCGGAGGCCAGGTCCGGGGGGCGTGTCCGGCTCGAACTGGCCGTGGGCGTTCACATGGGTTCAGAGGAGCGGGCACCAAGCCCAGCCAGCACCACAACTCCGGACGCCGCTGAAGTCGTGGAGAACGGAAACACCGCCCACCACATACTGTTCAGCGGCGGATGAGCCCGAGGTCGTCGATGGCGGTGACAGTGGCCACAGCGGCGGTGCGCGAGTCGGTTCCGAGGTTGGCATAGATGCAGGCCAGGTGATATCGACGGTGCCTTCGGTCAAGTGGAGGCGTGCGCCGATGGCCTGGTCGGACAGTCCGTCGGCGACCGGTGAGAGGACTTCGGTCTCACGTCGGGTCAGGTTGGTGGCGGGAGCGCGGAGCCGGTTCATCAGCCGGTCGGCGACGGTGGGCGCAAGGTCCCGGGGGGCGGAACCCCCTTTCACTGAAAGGTGCCGCCTTTCACCCATC
This sequence comes from Streptomyces sp. BK208, assembly GCF_004364245.1. Lineage (GTDB taxonomy): Bacteria > Actinomycetota > Actinomycetes > Streptomycetales > Streptomycetaceae > Streptomyces. The sequence goes on from NZ_SOAV01000003.1 coordinate 579,632, forward strand.
GACGGAAGCGGGTGTGCAATATGGCCCAGGAGCCGTACCGCTCGGGCACGTCCTGCCAAGCCGTTCCGGTCCGAAACTCCACACGATCCCGTTGAGTACCGGCCGATCGTGCAAGCGTTGCTGCCCCGGTCTGCCGAGCGGGGGCAGCAACGCTTGCACGAAGGGTCACCCGGCACCGGACAGTATCGGCTCCTCTCCGACTGGTGGCGAGCTGCGGTCGGAGCCGAGCTTCCAGACCGTGCCGGTGCGGCGCCCGCACAGACTCCTGAACGCAACCTGTTCCGTCGACGGTGTGATCGGCGCCTTCACCATCACCAATGACAGCGCCCTGATGATCCTCGACCTGGGCGTCGACGCCCTGCACCCTGCAGTCCCTGACCGTCTACCTGATCCGTCAGGGCACCCTCGACGATTACCTGGAGCAGAGAGAACCTGCTTCATCGGGCGCGAGAGGCAGGGCCCTGCCTCGCCAGTCGGTGACGACCCTTCAGAAATAGCGTCACCCGAGCGTCAAGACCTTCGGTTTCCCCTCGCGCCAGGAGAAGGGCCGACCACGCCGACATCGCGGCACCGCTCGTGCAACGCCAGGTCAGGCGGCTTTCACGAGCGGTCCGCAAGCTCTACGTCGTGCGCTTTGGAGAACAGGTCGAGCGCAACAGGCCGCTCCTGATCCAGCCAAGAAAAATGCAGGTCAGAGCCCCTTTGCGGCGGGCTCCAAAATCGCCACGCACTCAACGTGCGCAGTCATCGGAAAGATGTCGGCCTGAGCGAGTCTCGGAAAAGGCCAGGTCAGAGCCGGTTTATCGGCTCGCTGTCCCGTGGGCGGGCACCAACAGCGTCAAACGAGCGTCATGACCAACGGTCCATCCCGCTTCTCTTCCGGCGGGACAGGCTGCCACGATCAGCTCACCTGCACCGGCCCGCTCCCGCTCGCTCCGGACGCAGGCTCGCACATCATGACCCGCACCGCTTCTCAGGCCGCCATAATGGAGTCATGCCCTCAAGCCCACAGCACGCCGTACCCCCTCCGAGCGGCCTCTCGGGCCCGGTCGCCGAGGACCTCGCGCTGTACCAGGAGAAGTTCCGGCGGCGCCTGCCGGAGTCGCTGGACGAGTTGCACGGCCCGACCCAGGGGGTCGTGGAGCTGCCACTGCACATGGCCTGGTCGGGGATGACCTCGTACGACCTGGGCAAGCCGCGCCAGTGCATGGGCCTGTACCGCACCGTCCTGCACGAGGGACTGCGCGACGACCTGCCCCGTTACCTCAATCGGGATCTGCTCCTCCAGCTGTGGCCGGTGCTGCGCACCCTCGTCGGCCGCACCGTGCGCGCCGTATGGGAAGACGCCTTCACTCAGCTCGCCTCCCGCACCCAGGCCGCCGCGTGACGGACATGCCGGAGCTGCACACGCGGCTCCTGGCGGATGTGATCGCCCTCGGCTCCCCATATCCCCTGGTCCTCACCGGCGGATATGCCGTGCGGGCGCACCACCTCGTCAACCGCCCCAGCCAGGACCTCGACGTCGCCACCGAGAACCCGGCGCCCATGGCCGACATCGCCGCCACGCTCCGCGCCGGTCTGGAAGACCGCGGCTGGAAAGTGCACGCGCTGGAGACCGCGCCACTGTCCGCGCGCTTCACCGTGACCGACCCAGCCACCGAGCAGGAATGCGAAGTCGACATCCTCAAGGAGATCTTCTGGCGGCCTGTCGCACAGAGCCCTTACGGACCCGTCCTCGCGGAGGAGGACGTGATCGGGACAAAGGTCCGCGCCCTCGCCGACCGTGGAGCGCCCCGCGACCTGATCGACGTGTTCGCCGCCTCCCGCCGCTGGACCAACGCCGAGCTCGAGGAGTTCGGCCGCCGCCACGCCCGCGGCCGCTTCGAGCGCGAGGACTTGCAGGCGAACCTCACGGGCGCCGAGTGGACCGACGACGAAGCCTTCGCCGCATACGGCCTGGACGAGACCACGATCACTGCTCTTCGTATCTGGGCCGTGGAGTGGGCCGACGACCTCGCGACCCGCCTCCTCGAAGAGTCCGATGATCCGGACATCGACTGATCACGCCCGAACCTTCACACGGCTCCAGCCACCCGGGCGGTCACGAAACTCGGCAGCACCCTGCCTCTGCCGCCTATCGTGACGCTCCTTTCTGCACGGAGCCGAGCGGAGTCCTGGGCCGCCAACGGCCATCCACACGGCTGCGGCGCTTGAGAGCGCGGATTCAATCGCGCTGAAGGGGGGGCACCTTCAAGGACTCGCTGAGGCCAGGGACGTTCACCTGCACCCTGGCCCGTCGGCCACGGACCGGTCAGCGACCATCACCAGAGCTTGTCGATCTCCCCTGGGTACAACTCGATGCGGGAGTGATGGAACGACGCTTGCGCCTGACGGCCCGCAGCCGAGAAGAAGCCCGACATCATGACCTTGTCGAAGCCGGGCTGATCGCTGGGGAAGGGGTCCTGCGGTGTTCCTCCGATGAGCACGGCTCCCGGAAGCACACGCCAACCGGCGCTCTCATAGAACGGCTGCAAGGGGCGATCACACGTGAACAGGCCCAAGTCCAGGCCCTGGGCGGCCATCCTCTCCCGCGCCGCTGCCACCAACTGCCGACCGTACCCACGGCCACGTGCCTGCTCGCTCGTCACCACCCTGCTCAGCCCACCAGCAGAAAGGCACCGGTCGACATGGACGATCTCTTTGAACAGGATGTCCAGCGCGGCCAGCACGGTTCCCTCGCCCACGAGCAACATCGAAATCGGCCGCAGTGCGGGATCATGGGTGGGGGTGGCAACAGGAGCGTCCGGCCCTGACTCGGACGGCCACACCTGCTCCTGGATCTCTCCCACCTGAACACGCAAGTCGGTGGGAGTGGCTGCTTCCGGGAACGACAAGATCTGCATGCGCCGATTGTGCTCACGCCCCGAGCAAGCGCAAATGATGTAACCGACGACGATCACGCTCTGCCACAAGGTCAACACAGGAAGCGCCGAGGCCGAACCTCACAGCGGCTCAGCCTCGACCACGTCGGGCCCTGTAGTTCTCCGGCGACCGAGCCGAGTCTCGAAGCCCAGCCGGTGGCCGTACTCATGTCCGGACCCGCCCTTCGGCATCGGACCCAGCACCTGAATCAGGTGGGGCCCGTACATCACGTCCCAAGACGCAACCGCGTGCCAGTGGCGCGTTGGTCGAAGACCCCGCGATGGTCAGCGTGATCAGTGACGGTGCCCCTGCTGGACGGCCTGTAGCTTCTTCCAGGACTTCGGCTGCTTGGTCGCAGCCGCCTTGAGAGACGGCTGGTCACTCTTCCCGTTCGGCCCGACAGCGGGTTTCGAGGTCTCGTACAACCAAGTGCCGAACAGCCGGTCCAGCTGCTTGCCCGTCGCCTTCTCGGCGTACGCGACGAAGTCCGCGACGGCCGCGTCCGTGCCGGCGTACTTACGCTGCCAGCCCCTGAGGACCGCGAAGAAGTCCTCGTCGCCGATCTCCTTGCGCAGCGCGTGCAGAGGAATGGGACTCGACTCCAGCCGCATGCCGGTCAGCGTTGCGGCGGAGGACAGGGTCGAAGACGTTCTGGTCCACGCGGTTGGGTGACGTGCGGCTGCACGACATGAGACGGGGCAGGGCCGCCGCACATGGTCAGCGGCGGATGAGGCCGAGGTCGGTGGCAGTGGCGACCGCTGCGGTGCGCGAGTCGACGCGGAGCTTGGCGTAGACGCGGGCCAGGTGGGACTTGACGGTGCCCTCGGTCAGGTGGAGGCGGTCGCCGATGGCCTGGTTGGACAGGCCGTCGGCGACCAGGACGAGGACTTCGGTCTCGCGCCGTGTCAGGGCGGTGCCCGGTGTGCGCAGCCGGTTCATCAGGCGGTCCGCGACGGTCGGCGCCAGTGTCGTGCGTCCGGCGGCGGCCGTGCGCACGGCGGCGGCCAGGTCCTCGGGCGGGGCGTCCTTGAGGATGTAGCCGGTGGCGCCGGCCTCGATCGCGGGCAGGGTGTCGGAGTCGGAATCGTAGGTGGTGACGATCAGCACGCGAGGGGCACTCGGGCGGGCGGTGATCCGGGCGGTGGCCTCGGCGCCGCCCATGCCCTTACCGAACTGCAGGTCCATCAGCACGACGTCGATGTCGCCTTCGGCGGCGCGGGTCACGGCGTCCTCGGCGGTGGCTGCTTCGGCCACGACGAGGAGACCGAGCTCGGTCTCCAGCACGGCGCGCAGTCCGGCTCGTACCACGGGGTGGTCGTCGGCCAGAAGCAGGCGGATGGGGGTGTCGTAGGTCACGGGCGGGCCTCGGGCTCGGTCGGCTTGAGGGGCAGATGGGCGGCCAGGGCGGTGCCGTGGCCAGGGACGGATTCGATCGTCAGGGTGCCGCCGAGGGCGTGGGCGCGGGCGCGCATGGCGACCAGCCCGAAGCCGCCGGCCTCGAGGTCGGGGACGGGCAGGAGGGCGGGGTCGAAACCGCGTCCGTCGTCGACGACGTCGAGGGCGACGTGGTCGCCGAGGTAGCTGAGGGAGACTTCGGCGGTGGTGGCCTCGGCGTGGCGAACGGTGTTGGCAAGGGCGGACTGGGCGATGCGCAGCAGGGCGACCTCGTGCGCGGTGGCGAGCGGGGCGGGGTCGCCGGTGAGGTGGAAGCGTGCGGTGAGCCGGTGGCGGGCGGACGTGGTGGCGCACAGTCGTTCCAGGGCGCCGGCCAGGGTGCTGCCTTCCAACGTGGGCGGGGTGAGCGCGGCGACGAAGCGGCGGGCCTCGGCGAGGTTGTCAACGGCAGCCTGCCGTGCTTGGTCGACGTAGCGGGCGGCGTTCTGCGGTGACTGGGGCAGTGCTCGCTCGGCGGCGCGCAGCAGCAGTTGGATGCTGGAGAGGCCCTGGGCGAGGGTGTCGTGGATCTCGCGGGCCAGGCGGTCGCGTTCGGCCAGCACACCGGCGGTGTGCTGGGCAGCGGCCAGGTCGGCGCGGGTGGCGGTGAGTTCCTCGATCAGACGTCGGCGGTGTTCGCTCTCCCGGTACAGGGCCTGGTACCCCCACACCACGGCGACCACCACGGCGGCGCCGAGGGCGGGGCCGATGGCTATGGCCAGGCTGAACGAGTGCTGGTGGGCGGCGAAGCCCGCGATGGCCGCGCCAGCGGTGGCGGCCACGGCCACCAGTCCGGCTCTGCGGGACAGCAGATGCAGCTGGAGGAAGTACAGCGGGAAGGCCACCCACACCGCATCGGGGGACAGCGCGAGCAATACCAGCCAGCAGGCCCCCACGGCGGCCAGCCACAGCGCGGCGACCTGCCGCGAACGGCGTACGCACGGCAGCGTGGGCCCGACCGCGTACACCAGGCCACACACCACCGAGGCAGCAACGATCCACCCGGCGTGGGGCCGCTCGTCGGCCACGGCCCGGCCGACGGATAGGGCGAGCAGGCCGATGACCAGCAGGTGCAGGCACCAGGCCAGGGCCCGGGTGGTCGGGGTCAGGGCAGGGGCGGCGGAGTTCACAGTGCGTCCCAGGTTACGAAAGCCGACTGCGGAGTGGCCTCCATCGAAAGTTAGAACCCGTGTGCCGTCATTCGGCCCGCGAAGTGCCGTCCTGCGCCAGACGCGCGCACAGGGGGCCGGCAGCGAGGGTGGAGTCCTACCGCTTCCACCGCCGGAAAGGACAGGCCAAGGCCGTGTTTGTCGCCTGGAGAGACCTGAGATTCGCCAAGGGGCGCTTCGCCCTGATGGGGACCGTCATCGTGCTGATCACCTTGCTGATCGGGCTGCTGTCCGGGCTGACGGCCGGGCTGGGGCAGCAGAACATCTCCGCGATCACGTCCCTGCCCGCAGACGAGATCGCCTTCCAGGCGCCCAGCGGCGGGCAGGACCTGTCGTACTCCAACTCCACCATCACCGAACAGCAGTGGAAGAAGTGGTCCGAGGCGCCCGGTGTCGAAAGCGCCGAGCCGCTGGGGATCACCACGACCAAGGCCACCGCGGGAGACAAGAGCACCGGGGTCTCGGCCTTCGGCGTCGAGCCCGGCTCCCGCCTCGCCCCCGACAGCGACAAGATCACTGGCAACGCGGTGGTGCTCTCCACCACGGCCGCCGACGACCTCGGCGTCAAGGCCGGCGACGCCCTGACCCTGGCAGGCCGGCAGCTGAAGGTGGCCGCCGTCGCAGGCGATGCCCACTACAGCCACACCCCGGTGATCTGGACCAGCCTGGACACCTGGCAGAAGACCGCACCGCCCACCGGCACCGACGACGGCCCGACCGCAACCGTCATCGCCTTGAGCACCACCCCCAAGGCCGATACGACCGCCACCGACCACCAAGCCGGCACCAAGACGGTCTCCACCGACGACTCACTGTCCGCGATCGGCTCCTACGCCTCCGAGAACGGCTCCCTGCAGCTGATGCGCGGCTTCCTGTTCGCCATCTCCGCCCTCGTCATCGGCGCCTTCTTCACCATCTGGACCATCCAGCGCAGCGGCGACGTCGCCGTCCTCAAGGCCCTGGGCGCTTCCACTGCCAATCTGCTCAAGGACGCCCTCGGCCAGGCCCTCGTCCTGCTGGCCGGCGGCACCTTGATCGGCACCGGCATCGCCGCCGCCCTCGGCGCGCTCGTCGCCGGCAGGGCGGTGCCGTTCCTCCTCACCCCCGCCACCGTCCTGATCCCGGCCGTCGTGATGATCCTCCTCGGCGCGCTCGGCGCCGCCCTGTCCATCCGCCGCATCACCTCCGTCGACCCGCTGACCGCCCTGGGGAGCGCCCGATGAGCCTGAACCTGACCGACATCACCCTCACCTACCCCGACGGCGACACCCGCCTCACCGCTCTCGACCAGGTCAGCCTGCATGTTCCCCGGGGCAGCCTGACCGCCGTGGTGGGCCCCTCCGGATCCGGCAAGTCCAGCCTCCTCGCGGTCGCCGCCACCCTGATCACCCCCGACACCGGCACCGTCACCATCGATGGCCGGAGCACCACCGGCCTCACCCGCGGCGACCTCACCGAACTGCGGCGCCACAAGATCGGCATCGTCTTCCAGCAGCCCAACCTGCTGCCCTCCCTCACCGCCGCCGAACAACTCCAGGTCATGGCCCAGATCGACGGCCGCAAACCCCGCACCGATCACACCCGCGCGATGGAACTCCTCGACGCCGTCGGCCTCGCCGACCAGGCCGGCCGTCGCCCCCACCAGCTCTCCGGAGGCCAGCGCCAGCGCGTCAACATCGCCCGCGCCCTGATGAACGACCCCACCGTCCTCCTCGTCGACGAACCCACCAGCGCCCTCGACCACGAACGCGGCGCCGCCGTTCTCGACCTCATCACCCGCCTCACCCACCAGCAGGCCACCGCCACCGTCCTGGTCACCCACGACCACACCCACCTCACCGCCGTCGACCAGATCGCCGAAGTCCACGACGGACGGCTCGCCCTCCCGACTCCGACCCGCTGATCGCCCGCAGCGGTACGCGCCGAAGCGACTGCGGCCATCCGTCCTTCAGGAGCCACACCCGATGGACGGACCGCCGCTTACCTGACTGCGGCGCCGACGAATTCACGCCGTCAGGGCACCGGCACCGCACCCGAATGACGAGCCATCAGGACGAGCGTCAACCGAGCGTCGAGGCGGTCGGCATTCCCTCGTACCGAGGAACGCAAAGACCGCACCGCCATCCCCGCACGCCTGCTGGCACCTGGTCAGACGACGTTCGCGAGCAGGCGACGCGCTTCACGCCTTGCACTTCGGGAAACAGGTCGAACACCACCGCCAGCACCTGAAGAACCGAGAAGGCCGCAGGTCAGAGCCCTTTTTGTGCAGGCTCTAGAAACGCCACGTACTCAACGTGCGACGTCATCGGAAAGATGTCACATGAGGTAGGGGCGACATAACCGCAGGTCAGGTCCGCTTTTGGGTCGGCTTGAGCGATCCCTGAGACGTGCGGAGCGTCAATCGAGCGTCACATCTGTGCGAAGCGACACCATCGCCCGGACCAACCAGGCGATTCCTCAAGGCGACACGGCAACCGTCGAGTCCAGCTCGGTCTCCGCCGCATTGCCCGGATTACCGGATCGAGTGATGATCCTGGACAGATGTACTCCCGGCGGTGTCACGAGGGGAGTCGTCACTGCGTCCTCGCAGAGGCTGGCCGCGGTCGAGGCTGAAGCGTGTGGTCACCGCGCGGGGCAAGTGACGCAGCGCCTGGGACAGCAGCCGGTAGCGCAGACTCGGGATACTGATCGTGCGACCGCGCTCCATGTCCTTCAGGGCTGTGGCAACCACCTGCTCGCTGGTCAGCCACATCCACCGCGGCATGTGAGGGCTGGTCATTCCTGCGCGATGAGGGAAGGCCGTCTTCGTGTAGCCCGGAAGCAGAGCCATCATGTGTACGCCGCTGCCCTTGAGCTGGGCGGAGCGGGCGGTGGACTCGGTGAACGCCAGCACCCAGGACTTGCTCGCGGGATAGGTGCTGGCGAGCCATACGGGTCCGTGAGCCGCGACGGAGGCGACATTGATGACGGCACCCGCTCCCCGGCTGATCATCGCCGGTAGTACCGCGTGCGTAGCGCGCAGAACGCACCCGACATTCACTTGGAGGAGCGCCCGCTCGTCGGCAGGATCGCTGAAAGGGAAAGGGGCGGGCAGCCCGTACCCGGCATTGTTGATCAACAGGTCAGGGACAGAGGCGGCCAAACCGTCGGTGAGGCGGCTGACGCCCTCTTCGGTGGCCAGGTCCGCCGTCATGATCAGTGGGCTGTCACCGCCGTGGCCGAGCCGGGCGGCAACCTCCCTCAGGACCTCCGTACGACGGGCGACCAGGGTGAGTCGGTATCCAGCCGCGGCAAGTCGTTCGGCGAATGCCAGGCCCAGTCCGGACGTCGCTCCGGTGATCACGGCTGTGCGGCGGACAGTCGTGGCCGCGTCGGAAGCCTGGTGAGCGGGGACATTGATCATGTGCGCCTCCAATGCGGAGTGAGAGACGAGGGCATCGACTCGGAGGAGCCCGTCCCCGAGGGGAGACGGCGCACAGAAACAGAGGCGCCGATCGATCCGGGACACTACCGCCTGGTCACGATTCCCACGCTGCCCGTCACCCGAACGGCCGACTCCGCTTCGCGGATGCCTGCGCGGTGATCCCTCCGGCCGTTCACCACTGCCGGGTGGTGCGCGTGACCAGGTCCAGGGAGCACTCGTTTCCAGGTCATGATCCTTGGCGGTTCTACCGCGCCGAATACGTTCGCCTCGAGCCCGTCCCGCAGCTCGGCACCTGGACGGGTCCTGCGGTGACTGGAGGAGCCGCGCCCCCAGGCGCATCCCCCGCCGACCCCTCTGGTGTCCCTCCCGCGGGCCCGACGGCCCCCCACGACGTCATGACCGCCGTCTCCCGAGCACGCGTCGCCGGACTGGCCTGGAGCAGCCGGCCTCCGGCACATCGTCGGCAGTGGGCCGTGCGGTTCGTCGCCCTGGCTCGAAAAGACGCATCTCGACTGGCTCGCCTGGCCATGCAGACGGGCGGTCTGTGCCGTGGTGACGTCGTGACCGACCAACGCGCCGCTTTCCGGGCGCACCGGAACGGCTGGAGACGAACTCCGCGAGCCCGGGCCGACAAGCCGCCCGCGGTACACGTCGTGCTCTCCTTGAACGACGATGCCGCGCCGCTGACCCACGTCCTCAACGGGGTGGTGCCGGCGCTGCTCGACGGGGACTGTGTCGTCACCGCTGTCCCCTCACATGCCCTGCCGATGGCCGCTCACCTGCGTGCGCTGGCTCTGGAGGCCGGTCTTCCGGGCGGCGCCTGGCAGCAACTGGAAGGCCAGGACCGCCGGTTGTTGTGGGTGCTGGCCGAGCACACTGATGCCTCGGTCACCGCCTGCTGCACGCCTCGGGCCGCACCGGGGAGCACCACGTGCCCTGGTCTGTTCGTCGTACGCAAGGATGCTCGCCTTCGTCCGGCCGTACGGGACGCCGTGCAATCCGCCTTTCGCACCGCCGGCAGGAGCTGCGAGGCCACGCCCGTCCTGGCGGTACACACACACCACTACGACCGGTTCCTCGCACTGTTCGCCGCAGAGGTCCGCGAGGTCGGTGAACGAGCGCGCAGGTCACCACAGACCGTGCTGAGCGGACTGGCCTCTGCTCAGCAGGTGACCGCGGTGCGGGCGTACCTGCGTGGAACGGCCGAGGAGAACGCTCGCGTGGTGGTCAGCGGGGAGGTCTCCTCGTCCGGCCGCCATACACACAGTCCGGTGGTGCTGAGTCAAAAAGATCTCGACCTGGTCGACACGGCCCGTATCCCTCCAGGCCCTGTTGCGGTTGTCGCGCCGTTCACCGCCTGGTCGGAGGTGCTCTGGGCGGCCCGCGGAACAGGGCGACATGTGGTCGTCCACACCGCGAGCTCATTGAGCCAGCTCGCACCGCAGTTCGCCGCCCTCGGGGTGGACGACCTCCGTCTCGTACGCCCGTTCTTCACCTTGCGCCGGTGAGAGCACCCGCGCGGGACTGGGGGGCGAGACCTGGCATCAGTACAGCGCTCAAGGGCGTCCTCCACTGAGCGCGGCCGATTCTGCCGCACAGCAGAAGAAGCGAGGCCAGCGTCCCTGCCCCCGCCGCCGGTCCGGCAATCCAGGCCGTCGCGGCTACGAGCACCGCGGCGACCAGGCTGGGCAGGAACACACCGCCCACGACGAAACCCAGGAAAGCCAGGACGCACCGGGTCGCCGAGAGTCCCTCCTGCCGTGCCCCGACCGCGTGCAGACACGTCATCACCACCACTGCAGCGGATACGCCCACCATGACGACAGCGGCCAACGCGATCGCGACGTCGGCGCGCGCCCAGACCCCTGCCATGTGCCGCAAGGGTCGGTTTACGCAGGAGGCAGGGTCGAAGGCCGTGGGCGACAGAAACCGGCAGTAGCCCTGGCCGTCCCAGCCGTACGTCAGCACGCCGAACGCCAAGGCCCAGGGAGCGGTCAGGTTCGCGTAAGCCGCCGGCAGACTGCCCTTCGCCAGGAACCAGTGTCCGGCGATGCATCCAGCGATGCCGAAGGCGACGGTACTCGCTCCGAAGAGCGCCCTCCCCCATACCGGTGCGCTCTGCATCACGTGCATGGTCTCCCACGCGGGGAACCGTGACAGCAGCCACACGCAGGACGGCGCCAGCAGGAGAGCGTGGAACAGCGCACACGGGACGAGGGAGGCACTGAGCCGCCTGAAGCGCCGGTTCGTCGGAGCGTGTCGTCCGCCGTGTGTCTGCCGAACGGCAGATGCCGCGAACAGGGCGCCCGTTCCATAGGCGAGGAAGAAGTCGACTTGCATCATCAGGGAACCTTTCGGTGGCATCCGGCTGCGGTGCTTCCTCAGCCGGTCGGCTCCTGTTCGTGCCGTTGGACCAGGACGTCGAGGCGTTGGGCGACGCCGGCCAGAGTGGCCGCGCCCATGAGTTCCATCAGGGGCAGCTCGCACCCGAACGCCCGTTGCACCTGAACCTTGAGTTCGGCGCCCATCAGTGAGTCGAGGCCGAGGTCCGTGAGGTTGGCGGTGGTGCTGACGCGGTCCGGGCTGGTCTGCAGGATGTCTGCTGCAAGTGCCGTGAGAGCGTCTGTGACGAGGGTGATGCGTTCGGCGCCGCTTCCGGCCGTCTTGAGACGCTGCCTGAGGCCGTCAGCGGCTCGCGGGGAGGTTCTGCCTGTCACGTCGTGCAGTTGTGCACTGAAGCGCGGTCCGGTCAAAGCGGGCAGGATGTGGGCGAGTCGTTCCCAGTCCATGACCCCGACGGTGACGGCCGGCTCTCTGCCCAGCGCGAGGTGCCGGTCGAGGGCGGCCAAGGCCGTCCGCGGACTGATCAGGCCGATTCCGGAGCGGGCGATGGTCTCGGCCATCAGTGTCCGGGCGACGTAGCCGGTATCACTGATGCCGCCCCAGGCCAGTGCCAGGCCGGGGCGCCCCTCCGCTCGCCGCCTGCGCATCAGGCTCTCCAGGTAGAGGTTGGCGGCGGCGTACGGGGCCTGGTGGAGGTTGCCGACGAGCGCGGCGACGGAGGAGTAGGTGACGAAGAAGTCGAGTACGCAGTCCGTGCCGGCCTCATCGAGGATCTGCGCGCCCCGGACCTTGGCCGCGAGAACTCGGCGGACGCGACCGGGTGTCAGCTCGTCGAGCGGCGCGTCGTCCAACTGCATCGCCGCGTGGACGATCCCCCGTACAGGGCGCCCCTGCTCGACTGCCTCCCGGACGATCCGGGTGATGGCCTGGCGGTCGGTGACGTCAGCCGCGTGGACTGTCGCCTGGGCACCGCGCCGGCCGAGGTCTTCGAGGAGAGCTGATGCTTCGGGGGACGCGGCTCCGCGACGGCCGACGAGAGCCAGATGGCGGGCTCCGCGGTCGGCGAGATGACGGGCGGTGGCGGCCCCCAGACCGCTCAGCCCACCGCTGATCAGGTAGGTCGCGGCCGGATCCAGCGGCGCCGAGCTGACGGGCTGGTGAACCTCGACCGGCTCGGTACCGGAGAAGGTGATCACGACCTTGCCCAGGTGCCGGGAGTGACGCAGGCTGCTGAGGGCTTCTGTCACGCGGTCGGCGGGGTAGGCCCGGTGCGGTAGCGGGCGGTAGGTACCGTCGGTGATCCGGCGGGTGACCGTGGTGAAGGCGGCGGCTGCCTCGGCGGGGGTGTCGACGATCAGCCGGGTGATGTCCACGGCGTGGTAGGACAGGTTGGCGCGGAACGGGCGCAGCAGCAGTGGGCTGTTGGCGTAGATGTCCCGCTTGCCGAGTTCCACGAACCGGCCACCGGGGCGCAGGCATTCCAGGCTGCGTCCGATCGCTTCACCCGCCAGGGAATTGAGGACGACGTCGACGCCGCCTGCCGTCAGCTTTCGTACGTCGTGGGCGAAGGACAGGTCGCGGGAGTTCAGTACGTCCTCGACACCGAGAGCGCGCAGCAGGTCACGTTTGGCCGGACTGCCGGCGGTGGCGACGACCCGGGCCCCGATCTGCCGGGCATGGTTCAGTGCGGCCAGGCCGATGCCGCCCGCACCACCGTGGACGAGCAGGATCTCTCCGGCCCGCAGCCCGGCGCAGCGTTCCAGACTGTGCTGGACGGTGAGGTAGACGGCGGGCAGCGTGGTGGCTTCCGCGTAGGTCATGTGGTCGGGAATGCGGCCGGTCTGCTCAAGGCGCACGGTCACGTGGGAGGCCAGTGCGCCGTGCGCGAAGGCGTAGACCCGGTCGCCGACGTGCGAGGAGGCCACATCGGGTCCGACGGCGACGACATCACCCGCGCATTCCAGCCCGAGCCGCGGCGCGGCACCGGTGGCCGGTTCGGCGCCGGGCGGGAGCATGCCCTGGGCGAGCATGACATCGCGGTAGTTGAGAGCGGCGGCGCGCACCCGTACGACTACCTCGCCAGGAGCGGGGACCGGCGCGTCCGTAGCAGCCCAGGTCACGACGGGGTCGTGGCCTGTACGTTCGAGACGCAGAGCGTAATGATCGCCGGCCCGCACGGTCCGTGTGACGGGCGGCAGGGCGGCGACCCGGGGGGTGAACCGTCCGCCCCCTGCCAGGACCACCTCGTCCTCGTCATCGGCGTGCAGGAGTTCATGGGTGAGCCGCTCGGTGTCCTGACCGATGTCACCGCTGGGATGCAGGCTGACGCGACGGACCTTCAGCAGCGGGCGTTCGTTACCCAGCACACGGCCTACTCCCCAGGCGGCGGCGTGTACGGGAGCGGCCTCGTCGGTGTGTTCGGGCATGGGAAACAGTCCGGTGGGGCCCGTGACCACCCACAGGGCCGACGTTCCGTCGTCGGCAGGTGTGCACAGTGCGGCAGCCGTCCTGATCAGCTCGGTGTTTTCGGCCACCGTCTCCACGTGGTCGGCGACGGCGGCCGTCTCGTGCAGGAGCGCGACCACTCCGACCGGAGGCGGCGCCGACGTGAGGGGCTGTGTGACACCGTCGGTGATACGGACGCCGGTGGCACCGGCCGCTGTGAGCGCGCGCCCCAGGTGCTGGGCGGTCGGGTGGCCGGAGTCCGCGGTGACGATGACCCAGTTGCCCGTGGCCCGTGCGGGCGCCGGTGGCACGGCGGTCGTGCCGTACTCGGCGCGCCGGGCGAGCAGCACGGAGTAGTCCTGGTCGGCCTCCGGCTGGGCACTGCCGGTCTGCACGACACCGTCGAAGCCGCCGGTGCGCAGCAAGGCGGGCCAGGACTCCCGGTCCAGCAGCGGGCTGCTGCGCACGTCCGTGTCCGTGAACGCCCAGAACTCCTCCAGCAGACCGAAGCAGGGACCCAGGATGTCGGTGTCATGGCTCTCGACGGCCAGCAGCTGACCGCCCGGGGCGAGCAGTTCGGCGATGCGCCCGCAACTCGCCCTGAGGTCCCGCGTGGCGTGCAGCACGTTCGAGGCGACGATCAGATCGAAACTGCCGGGCGTGAAGCCCTGTTGCCATGCATCGGTGTTGAGATCGAGGGTGCGGTAGGTAACGAAGTCGAAGTCCGTGAAGCGGGTTCGGGCGCGAGGGAAGAAGGCGGCGGAGACGTCGCTGAAGACGTAGGTCGTCAGGGGTGCTGGCAGGAGCGGAAGCAGGTGCCCGGTGAGGCCGCCGGTTCCGGCTCCGACCTCCAGGACGCGCAGCGGCCGGTCCTGCGGCCAGTCCCGCACCATGCGGGCCAGCAGGACGCTCGCGTGGCGGGCATGCATCCGTACCTGCGGTGTGTCGGAGTAGAACCCCTCGACTAGGTGTCGGTCTGCCTCGGTGAACAGCAGTTCACGCGGGTCGACCCGGCCGGTGAGGATGTCGGTCAGATGCCTGCCGCAGCGGACGTAGACGGCAATGGCGGTGACCCACTCGGGGAAGCGGTCGACCAGTTGCTGTGTCTGCTCGTGTGGCTGTGCGACGCCGGTCTGGCGCCAGCGGTCCTCCCCCTCGGCGGTCACCGTACGGAGCAGACCGGCCCCCTCGGCCAGGCGTGCCAGCAGACGCACGTAGCGCCCGTGGTGTGGGCATACGCCGGCAGCCAGGAGGTCATCGATGCCGAACTCGTCGGCCTGCGGGAGAAGTTCCGTGAAAGCGGCCACCGCCCAGTGCCCGACCGCGGTCTTGACCTGGGGCGCGAAGGCCGCATAACCGTCGGGATGCCGGGCGTCCAGTTCCGAGCGCTGCCCGGCGGTGGCCCTCACGGTCTCCTCCAAGTCCGGCCAGGGGCAGGCCGCGTCGGATCGGAGAGAGGTTCTGCTGGTGGCTCGCAGGGTGTGGGTCAGCTCCTGGACCGGTGCCGGCTGTGCCGCGGCGGCCGCCACGGCCCTCATGCGGCAGCCGGTCAACTCCGCCCAGACGGTGCCGTCCTCCCCCGCGATCGTGATGTCGACGAGCGCGTCGGAGCCGGACAGGTCGCGCAGGCGTACGTGAACGAGCCCCTGACTGGGCAGCGATCGCCACACGCGAGTGGCCTCGACAGCGGTGGGGAGGAACATCTTGCCGTCCGCCGCGGCGGCCAGCAGCGGGCCGGACGCCTGCAGCGCCCCGTCCAGGATGACCGGGTGGGCTTCGAGGTGCTGCTGATCATCCAGGGGCAGCCGGTAAGAGGCCAGTGTCTCGCCATCGCCCACGTGCAGGCTCGTCAGGACCTGGAAGGTGGGTCCGTAGGCCAGGCCGGCCCGTGCGGCACGGTCGTAGTGGGTGGTGGCCGCGATCACCGGCCCGGACAGGCGGGAGCGCACTGCGGGCGGGTCGATCGCCGAGGGAGCGGGATCGAGGAGGCGGCGTACGCGTCCGCGGGCGTGCAACGTCCAGTCGCCCGTAGGCGTGGTCCGGGAGGCGAAACAAGCCAGGCCGTCCTCCAGGGAGAGGGAGGTCTGGACGGTGACGCTCGTGGGATCGTCACCGGCCGGAAGGGCAAGGGGACGGACGATGTCCAGGTCCGTCACCTCGCATGCGGCGCTGAAGGCGGCCCGCCCGGCGGCGAGAAACGCCTCGACGTAGCCGGCTCCGGGCATGACGACGCTGCCGTCCACCTGGTGGTCGTTGAGCCAGCCGAGGCGGCTGGTGCTCAGCAGTTGGTGCCAGGCCGGTTCGGCGACCGCGGCACGCCGGCCGAGGAGCGGATGGGTGAGGGTCTTGTCCTGCGGCACGGTGACCCACCAGTCGGGCTGTCCGTTGCAGCACTGCTCGCGCTGGAATGGGTATGACGGCAGGGAGACCACTGCGCCGGGCCGGAGGAAGCAGCGGAGACGTGCGCCGGCGGCGATCAGGCGAGCGGCCCCGCGGCGGATGGCGGTGGGGGCGTCCTGCTCACGTCGGCACAGCGCTACGGTGGCGTCCGTTCCGACCAGGCGGCGCAGGTAGCCGGCCAGTACGGCGTGGGGGCCGATCTCCACGAACTGCGTGCATCCGCTGTCGACGAGCGCACGAACGGCCTCGGCGAAGCGCACCGGTTCACGGACGTTGCGCCACCAGTAGTCGGCGTCGAGGCGGCTGCCCTCGAGGCGGTCTCCCGTCACGGTGGAGACGAACGTCCGCTGGTGGCGACCGGGTCGGAGTGGCAGCAGGCTGTCGGTGAGATCCTGCCGGACGGGGTCCATGGCCCTGGTGTGGAAGGCGTAGTCGAGGTCGAGCTCGCGGAAGAACACCTCCCGCGTGGTGAGTTGCCGTCCCAGGTCTGCCAGCGCCTCTGCGTGGCCCGCCAGGGTGACGTCGTGGTCGCTGTTGATTCCGGCCAGCTCGATGCGGCCGTGGTAGGCGGCGAGTTCCTTCTCAGCCGCTTTCGGGCCCAGACCGCATGCGGCCATGCGCCCGGTCCCGGCGGTGGCCGCCTGGGCGGTGCTGCGGGCGACGACCACCTGGCAGGCTTGCCCCAGGTCGAGGCAGCCGCTCGCGTACGCGGCGGCGATCTCACCGACGCTGTGGCCGGTCACGGCGTCGGGCTCGACGCCGTATGAGGCGAGCAGACGCAGCAGACCGATCTGCAGGGCGAAGAGCAGGGGCTGCGCCACCTCCGTCCGGGCGAGGCGTGGCGCGTCTGCGAGCAACTCGTCCAGTACCGACCAGCCCAGGTGCGGTGCGAGTTCGGAGTCGACGGCCTCGACCGCAGAACGGAAGGCGGGCTCGTTACGCAGCAGATCGGTACCCATGCCCGGCCACTGGGAGCCGTTGCCGCTGAAGACGAAGGCCACCTTCCCCGGTCGGCCGGTCACCCACGCGGAGTGGTCCCCGTCCTCAGTCCCGGCCATCGACAGCAGGGCATCGGCCGCCTCGGCGGCGGAGGCGGCCAGCACACCGGCGCGGCGTTCGTGATGGTGCCGCCGCACCGTGGCCGTGTACGCCACGTCGTAGAAGGCGTCGGTGGTGAACTGCAGGTGCTGCGCCATCTCCTGGCACGCGACCCGAAGGGCCTGTTCGGTGCGGGCCGAGACCACGACCGGCAGGACGGGGTGGCACGACGAACCCTCCGAGGTCTTCTCGGTGCCAGGGGTGTTCGGTGCGGAGGCTGCCAGAATCACGTGCGCGTTGGCGCCTCCGAATCCGAAGGAGTTCACTCCCGCCAACGGCAGACCGTCGTGGACGAGGGGCTGCGGCCGGGTCACCGGCTGCACGTTGAGGCCGGTGAAGTCGATGGCTGGATTCAGTTCCTCACAGTGGAGGGAAGCCGGGATCTGCCGGTGCTTCAGGACGAGAAGCGCCTTGAGCAGGCCGGCGATGCCCGAGGCGGCCTCCAGATGCCCGATGTTCGTCTTGACCGACCCGATCGGCAGCGCGCCGGTGTTGCGGCCGCGGCCCAGCACTCGGCCGACGGCCTCGCACTCCAGCGGGTCTCCCACCGGGGTGCCGGTGCCGTGAGCCTCCAGATAGGCGAGGTCGTCGGGGAGCACACCGGCCCGTT
Source organism: Streptomyces sp. BK208 (assembly GCF_004364245.1). Classification (GTDB taxonomy): domain Bacteria; phylum Actinomycetota; class Actinomycetes; order Streptomycetales; family Streptomycetaceae; genus Streptomyces. The sequence goes on from NZ_SOAV01000003.1 coordinate 597,477, forward strand.
CGTACACCTCGCTCAGCAGAGCCTGCTGGGCGGACGCGCTGGGCAGCGCCAGCCCGGGTGTACGGCCGTCGTTGTTGGTCCCGCTGCCGAGAATCACGCCGTGAATGCGGTCGCCATCGCGGCGTGCGTCGGCGAGTCGCTTCAGCAGCACCAGACCGCCGCCCTCGGCGCGCACGAAACCGTCCGCCCGTGCGGAGAAGGCACGGCAGCGGCCCGTCGGGGAGAGCATCGACGCGGCCGAGAACCCGCTGAAACCCTGTGGATTGATCAGGACGTTGACACCGCCCGCCACAGCGATGCGGGAATGACCGGCCTTGAGATGCTCACACGCCTGGTGCACAGCCGTCAGCGCCGAGGAGCAAGCCGTGTCGACCATGACCGACTGGCCGCGCCAGTCGAAGAAGTGCGACAGCCGGTTGGCGACGATGGCGCCTGCCATACCGGTGACGGTGTAGGGGTTACCCGACTCCGGGGAGCACGCCTGCAGCTCACCGTAGTCCCGGCTGGAGCAGCCGATGAACACCGATGTGTCGGTCGCCTCAAGGGCCGTGGAGTCGATGCCGGCGTCGTCCAGCGCCTCGACCGCCATCTCCAGAAGCAGCCGCTGCTGCGGATCCATGCGGGACGCCTCGCGAGGCGAGATCCCTGTGAAACAGGAGGCATCGAAGCCGTAGACGTCCTGCAGGAAGCCGCCGGCGGCGGTGTAGGACTGCCCCGGGCGCCGTCGGACGGCGTCGACGAAGTCACCAGCTGGGAAACGGTCCGCGGGAACCTCACCGACCATGTCTCGCCCGGTGACCAGCACGGCCCAGAGATCGGCGAGCGAGTGAACGCCGCCGGGAAGCCGGCAAGCGGCCCCGACGACGGCGATGGAGTCATCGGGCGGGAACGGCAGATGTGCAGACAAGGCTGATCTCCGGGGAGGGAACGGCGCGGAGGGGAGCAGTGGGCCGACAACGCGGCTTTCAGGACGTGCGGCTCGGATGGGCGTCAGGGCAGGCGAAGCCAAGGGCCCCTCGCAGGAACACGGCGTCGATCGGGGCGGGATCGGCAAGACCGGGGGTCGCCGCGGTGGCGTTCGAACAGTCGTACACCCGCTGATGTCGGCAGTAACGGAGGAAGCCGGTGAGGCTTGCGGTCACGAACCGTTCAGCGTCTGTCGGGTCCGGCACGTCATCGTCGGCGCACTCGATGCGCAGACCCGGATATTGCTTCTCGATCACGGCAAGCAGGTCACGGACCGGCGTGGGTCGGGGGTGCACCACGTGGAAAGTGTGGACGGTCGCGTCTTGATCGCAGCGGTCATGACCGATACGGATCATCGCCTCGGTCGCGTACCGATCACCGACGATGTTGAAACTCGCATTGGAGGATACTCGCAGCCGCAGAACAAGCTGCCGCGCGCCGGGGCGCTGCGCCGGAATACCAGGAGCGCCCTCCTGAGACATCGCCTTCAGCATGTCCCCCAGGACGGACAGCGAGTGACCGGCTGCGCCTTCCGGCAGCGTTCGGTCCGCGGCGACGATGCTGGGACGCAGGACCACCACCGGTCGTCCGTGCCGCTCCGCCCACTGCCGCACCAGGCACTCAGCCGTGTACTTCGAGGCGTCGTAGTGAGTTTCGAAGCCGTGCACGTCACTCAGATCGCTTTCCGTGACGCGGCCGCTCGGGCGGGCGCCGGCCACCGCCATGGAGCTCACGTGCACCAGCCGACACTGGGGCGGGGTGGCCGCCGCGAAGGCGAGCACTTGGGCCGTGCCGTGAACGTTGACCCGGTATAACCGCTCACGTTCCCCGGTCAGCGCGATGTCGCTGGCGCAGTGCCAGATGGCGTCCACTTCGCCGGCCAGGCGCGCATAGAGCGCGGGAGACAGGCCCAGCCACGGCTTCGTGACGTCCCCGCTCACGCACCGCAGGTAGCCGCCGTGACGTTCGTCGAAGGCGCCCTCACCCACCACCTGAAGAGCGTCGGCCATGCGGCTCCTCAAGCGGGACGGATCCCCGCGCCCCAAGACGACGACGGGCTCGGAGCGGGTGGTGATCAGGGCGTGCGCGATGCGGGAGCCGAGGAATCCGGTGGCTCCGGTGAGCAGAACTGTCACAGCACGTACAAGATCACAGGACCGCTACGATTGGCAAAGCAGAGCGTCACCTTTCGAACACAATACGTGATGTCCATGCGGCAGTGGGTCGGCAGTTGAGGCGTTCCGGATGAACGCGCTGGAGCGACGCGTCACTCGACCCGGTCTCTCGTCCGAGTGCCGTGAAATGACCTCATGACCGAGGAGGCCACCATGCGTTCTTTCCTTCGCAGCCGTGTGGGAAGCACGGTTCGCCGGGGTCTGCGATCGCGTGTCGTCGCAGCTCTGGCCGCTCCTCACGGCGTCGACCGGTACCTGGAGCATTTGAACCCCATGTGGACCGTGCACGAGGTGAGGGCACGCGTCGTGGATGTTCAGCACCGCACGGCGAGGTCCGTGACCATCCGATTGCGGCCGAACGGCACGTGGAACGGGTTCAGAGCCGGCCAGTACGTCCGCTTCGGGGTCGACGTCAACGGTGTGCTCATGCAGCGCTTCTTCTCTCCGGCCTCCTCGGCGCACGACACCGCGGAGGTGGAGATCACCGTGGCATCGAATCCGGCCGGGACCGTCTCCTCCTACCTCCGGGAGAACGCCCGGCCCGGGACGGTCATGACGATGTCGCAAGCCAGAGGCGTCTTCTCACTGCCCGAACGTCGTCCACAGCGCCTACTGCTGATCAGCGGGGGCAGCGGCATCACCCCTGTGATGTCAATGCTCCGCACGTTGTGCCACGAAAATCATGCCGGGCGCATCACCTTCCTGCACTACGCGAAGTCCGCTCGGGAGGTCGTCTACGGAGACGAACTCCGTGAGCTCTCCCGGCGGTACCCGAACGTCGAGGTCCACAAGGTCTTTCCGGCCCGGGAACGCGGTGGTGATCTGCACGGGCCCTTCGGCATCGGGCACCTGCTCGAAGCGGCCCCCGACTTCCGCACCTCCCCGACCTACCTCTGCTCAGGATCACGTCTGCGACAGGCCGTCAGGGACCTCTGGGCTCAGCAAGGCATTGATGATCTGCTGCATACGGAGTTGTTCGCCCTCGACGCCGCCTGCCCTGCGAGTCGCAACGCCGGCCAGGTTGCGATCGACCAGGGTGTAGTGCGTCTCAGCCGCAGCGCAGTGGCCGTACCGGCCCGCGAAGGCACTCTCCTCGATCATGCGGAGGCCGCCGGCGCCAAGCCCAGATACGGGTGCCGGATGGGCATTTGCCACACCTGCACCACCAGAAAGATCTCGGGCTCGGTGGGCAACCTGCTGACCGGCGCCGTGTCCGACGGCCAGGACGAGAACATCCAGCTCTGCGTCTCCGTGCCCCACGGAGACGTACTGCTGGACATGTGACAGAAGAAACGTGAAGGGAAGAAGGGCAGTGCATGCGACACGACCACGGAGAACCGCTGCTGTCACCGGAGCAGATGGAAGAACTCGGGCGGGAACTGGACGCGATGCGCAGACAGGTGCTCGCGGACCTACAAGAACGCGACGCTGCGTACATCCGCTCGGTGGTGCGTACCCAACGCCGCTTGGAGATCGCGGGGCGGGGCCTCTTCTACTTCGGCTTCTTCCCGCCTGCCTGGATCGCAGGAGTCGTGTGTCTGGCGATCGCCAAAATGCTGGACAACATGGAGATCGGGCACAATGTCCTGCACGGCCAGTACGACTGGATCGGCGATCCCGACCTTCAGTCGAAAACCTTCGAGTGGGAATGGATGTACCCTGCCGAAGAATGGCGTCGATCACACAACTACGAGCACCACACCTACACCAATGTTCTGGGCAAGGACCGAGATATCGGCTACAGCGTGCTGCGCATGAGTGACGGCCAGCCGTGGCACCCGTACCATCTCGGAAACCCGCTGTACACACTCGTCATCATGGTGTTCTTCGAGCAAGCAGCCGCTCTCCATGATGTACAGGTCGATCGACTTGTCACCAGGAAAAGAAAGTGGTCAGAGAGCCGTGAGACTCTCCTGCGGCTGCGACGCAAAGCAGGCTCCTGCGCACTCAGAGAGTATGTCCTCTTTCCGGCCCTCACCGGGCCCCTCTTCCTCAGCACCCTGCTCGGTAACGTTGCAGCGGGTCTGATCCGCAACATCGTCGCCTTTTCGGCCGCTTTCACCGGCCACACCCCGCAGGACGCGCAGACCTTCACCGAGCAGCAGGTCGAAGGCGAATCTCGCGCGCACTGGTACTACCGGCAGTTGATGTGCAGTGCCAACTTCAGCGGCGGCAAGCTCTTCCACATTCTCACCGGACACTTCGGCCACCAGATCGAGCATCACTTGTTCCCGGACCTGCCCTCCAGTCGCCTGAGAGAAATCGCACCTCAGGTACAGGCCCTCTGCACCAGGTACGGGCTCCCCTACAACACCGGCCCTTTCCCTCGACAGTTGGGCAGCGCTTGGCGTAAAGCCTTCATGCTCGCCCTGCCGAGTAAAGAACACGTCGCGGCACGCTTTCGACGAACCGGGTCCCGTCGCGAAACGACCTCTTGAATGAAACAGGAAACGACGTGAGCCTTCTGCTCGGCGCAGTGGACCGGAGCTTCACTTATGAAGGCAGCGAGCCACAACCGGTCACGGGCTTCTTCCTGGCCCTCGAAGGGAAGCCCCCTTCCAGGGAATACCTGGTGGCACGGGTCTCCGAACGCGTGGGGTCGCTCCCGGCGCTGTGGCAACCACAGCCTCAGCGAGGACGCAGGCTGCGCCCCACGGCGGCGGTACGCCTCGACCCCGTGGAACATGTGCGTTGGGCCGTCGACCAGGATCTCACCGCTTTCCCTGCGGCATTGTTGGCCGTGCCGCTCCGAGCAGGCGTACCGGCGTGGGATCTGTGGTGCGCACCCGGAAGAGATGATGGCCGGTTCCAGGTCGCGTTCCGCATCCACCACGCGGTCCATGACGGGATGGGCGCGGCCCACGATCTCCTGACTCTGCTTTGTGACGACTCCCCGCCGCCTTTACGTCCGGTGGAACGGAAACGGCCCACAGCCACTGGTTGTGCCAACGTCGTGAAGGATCTGACCCGTTCCCTGGGCGGCAGGCGGAGGCACCGCTCCATCCCCCTGCCACGCCCCGGCGATCCCGTGCGGTGGGCGTGGGAAGAAGTTCCCGAGCGCATCGTGCATGAGATCGCCCGTAGATCTCGGTGCACGGGAAACGACATCTGCTTGGCGGCTTTCGCATGGGCGCTGCGGCTGAACGCCTCACAGACAACGGCCGGCAACCAGGCCCGTGCACCCGACTTCGACGCCGTCATTCCCATGTCCACCCGTGACGACCGGAACAGAACGGCACCCGGCAACCAGTTGGTGGCTTTCCGACTTCGTCTGCCCGTATCGGCGGGAAGCTTCGAGGAAGCGGTGGATCGGGTGGTCGAACAGAGTCGAGCGGCACGCGTCCACCGGCGACGTGATGCGGCACGCTGGTTGCTGGAGCTGTCCCCGACCGCCGTAGGGGCCTGGGCAAGCAGAGTGATGATGGACCCCCGTACCGCGCCGGTGATCGCCAGCAGTCTGACGTTCCCCGCCGTTGGCCCGTGTCTGGGCGCGCGTCTGCTGGGAACGTCGATGATGTACAACCTCGCGGGTGGCACGAGGTCCTATCTCTCCTTCACACGAGCGCAGGGAGTGATGCGGTGTGGCCTGGCATACCGAGCCTCCTGGCAGGCGGACAGCGTTCCGGCACTGTGGCGGCACATCCTGGTACGGCTCGCGCGGCCGAAGACGTCCCCAGGCGCGAACAACCTCCTCCCGGAGCGCTGATCAGGCGGCTTCCTGCGGAGCGGCCAAGCCCGTGCGGCGGCGTGCGGCTGCGGGAAGCCACCAGTTGGCGGGACCGAGCGCCGCCATGACAGCCGGCACCAGCACTCCGCGCACCAGGACGGCGTCGACGAGCGCGGCCAAGGCCACCCCTGCCCCGATCATCTTGATCACGGATACGGAGGAGGTGACCATGGCCGACGTGGAGACCGCCACGGCCAGTGCGGCGGACGTCATCAGCCGCCCGGTACGAGCGATGCCCTCCACCACAGCAGCCCGGTTGTCCGCACCGCGCTGGTACTCCTCACGGATCCGCCCCAGCAGGAACACCTCGTAATCCACCGACAGGGCCAGGGCGATGGCCAAGGTGAACAGCAGCAGCGAGACGTCGAGTGTCCCGGTGACCGTGAATCCTCCGAGTGCGCGGCGAGCCGTGCCGTCCTGGAAGACAGCAACCACCGCTCCCAGGCTCGCGCCGAGACTGACAACGGCCACGACCAGTGCCTTGAGGGGCGCGACGACGCTGCGGGTGAACAAGGCCAGGAGAAGTGCCAGCCCGACGCTCAGCAACGCCAACGCCCAGGGCAGCGCCCGCTTGGCGGCCGCAAGGGTGTCCTCGACCTCGGCGGCTCGCCCACCGACCATGACGGGCCCTGGCGCGGGGACCGCCCGGATCGCCTTGACCAGATCCGCGGCGCCGCTGCTTCCTGCTCGCACCGTGGTCGTGGCGGCGAGAACGGTTCCTGCCCCAGGCGCACCGGCCGCCACCCGCACGCCGGTCACGCCCGGAACGGCAGCCAGAGCCTGCTGGTACCCGGCCAGCCGTTCCGCAGGGGCCGCCTGGGACAGCACCACCGTGACCAGCTGCTCCGGCGCTCCGGCGAACTCCGCCCGGACCCGTTCGCCGGCGGACGCGACGGGCGAGGAGGCGGGCATGACGCGATGGTCCATGATGCCCAGCCGAGCGTGGGTGAAGGGCCACGCCATCATGCCGAGCAAGACCACGACAACACCGCCGGCCACAGCCCACCGCCGGGTCACCACTCGCGCGGTCCGGCGCCAGAAAGGGCTGCCCTGGCCAAGCTTCGTGCGCCGCCAGCGGTGGAAGGGATCGCCTCGTTCGCACAGCGGTCCCAGCAGCACCACGCAGGCAGGCGTCAGCAGCAGCGCCACGGTGGCAGACAGGAGCGTGACGGTCACGCCTGCCAACGCGAGCGCCCGGACCAGGGGCACCGGGACGACCGTCACCGCGGCCAGGCACACCGTGACCGCGGCGGCGGAGAAGGCGACCGAGCGACCACTGGTACGAACGGCCACGGCCAACGCCTCGGCGCGTGCCAGTCCGCCGGCCAGCTCCTCCCGGTACCGTGCCAGGAGAAATAGCGTGTAGTCCACGGCAAGGCCGAATCCGATGGCCAGAGCCGCATTCACCGCGAACGCCGAGACGTGCACCAGCCGCGCCATGCCACTGAGCAATGGGATGGTGCACAGCACGGCGACCCCGGCGACCAGCACCGGCATCAGAGCACTCACGAACGAGCCGTAGGTGATCAGCAGCAGGACGAACACGACCGGTGCCGCCAGGAGTTCGGCCCGCAGCAGGTCATCCTCGATACGGCTGTCCACGCGCTCCAGCGTCCACGACAGCCCGCTTGCTTGAACCGTGGAGGCCGGCACAACGGCTCGCGCCCGCGTTACCAGGCGGTCGGCCGTCTTCTCCCGTTCGTGTACGGATCCGTTCAGGCTCGCAAGGACCAGCACGGCAGCGCCGTCGCGGGAACGCAACGCCGACTGCTCCCGGGTGGCACCGGACCATACGGCGCGCACCCCGGACTCGCGGGGCAAGGCGGCCGAGACGATCTGAGCAGCCCGCGCGGCGCTACGCCCGGTTCGCCCATCACCGGTGACCCTCAGGACCAGATCAACGGGCGGAACTCCCGCACGCTTCGCCGCGTGCCGCGCTCTGACCGCCTCCGAGCTCTCGACCACTCTGCCGTCCCTGCCGAACGCCGCGACCGAGGCCGGAATCAACCAGGCCGCGCAGGCGACGACGAGCACGGCCCCGAGCACTACCAGCCGCGCCCGCGCCACAGACATCCGGGCCACTACCGCACCACTCCTCCACGGATCTGTTCTTGCCGTCCGTCGAGGAGAACGGCTAAATCCGCTCGAAGTAGCTGTGCTGCGGGGTGAAAGTGCACAGGAAACAGGTCGAGCACCACCGGCCGCACCTGAAGAACCATAGAAATCCGCAGGTCAGAGCCTCTTTGCAGCAGGCTCAAGAATAGCTACACACTCCACGTGCGACGTCATCGAAAAGATGTCAGACTGAAGGGATCCGAGAAAGCCGCTGGTCAGAGCCGGTTTCTCGGCTCGTCGCCCTTCGTGCAGACGCCCGGAGCGTCAAACGAGCGTCATGAGCAACAGCCTTCTTCCGGCTCAGGACGGGGACGCCGGCAAGCCGACCCCCGCACTAACCCGCTTCCGACACTCCGGACATGGCGCCCCCGTCCCCCTGCCCCTCGCTTCCAACGGCCTTGCCGCGATCGCTGAACGATTCACCAAGCCCCGCGCTGAGACTTCCGGAGCCGGAGCGCAGTTCCAGTCCGCGTCAGGAACCCCCCACGCAGGGAACCGCTGGTCCACACCGACTGGCTTGTCCCGTGCACGGAGACAGCGACCGGGTGGCCGCGTGGGGCGGTCCGTGAGGGCAGCCGTCGCCGAACTGCAGTGGACGGATACCTGGAGTGTGACTAGCCGGGATCTGCCTCTCAGAAGGACGGCGTCCCACCCCGTACGAAGGCCGCGATGTCTTCGATGCTCGGGGCGCAGACGGAAGAGGTGTCCACGACCTTGGTGGGGACGTCGAGGGAGAGGGGCACGAAGGACTCCAGTGAGTGATCCCCCTGAGTGAGCGCTTCCAGCAGTTCGCGATCGTCGTGCGCGGCGCGATGGGGGTTCTCAGCGGCACGCTGGGCGATGCGGTCGCGGGCGATCGCGGCAGGCGCGAGTACAGCGGATGACTCGAAGGTGGCCAAGGTCCGCCAGCGGTTCCAGGTTCGCCCGCCACAGCCGGTCCTGGTAGGCGGCTTCCGCCACCACCGTCACCCTGGCCCGCAGGAGCACCGTCAGGACGCCGAAGAAGGTCTCCAGGGTCAGGGAGTTGAGGGGATCACTCCTGGCGCGCCGGTAGCCGGAGTGGCCATGACCATGCCTTGCTTGATTTCGTCCCGAACGGATTGCGGGGCATCCGAGTTCGCAGGCCAGGGCGCGTGCGAGGGTGGTTTTCCCCGCGCCGGGCCTCCACTCACGACGACAGTGTGGGTGGGTTCATAGCGTGTCCTCGCATGTCAGCACGGCAACGGAGCCGTTCGGTCAGTCGTCGGTCACGGAGGCTGGGGCCTCTCGGCCAGGTGAAGGCGATGCGGAGAGGACGATGGTTGAACCCGGATCCGGAAGCGGGGCAGGTGCGAGCCGGATCCGGGGTGGCATGGGGCCTCGGTGGGTGGACTACTTGACCGCGCCGGCTGGTGGGAAAGTTCAAACTCTCGGATGGATGGAGCAGGGGGCCGTTCCATCGGGCAGCTGTCTTCATGTTTGGAGCCGGTCCGCGGTCAGCTCCGCAAACTGGCCGACCGGGGCTAAGGGCTGTCCCGTAACTGCTGGTCACAGGCGGGGTGGCCTTGGGGCATCTGGCGTGATCACGGCTTCGGATTCAGCGTGGATAGCGAAAAGGGCAGGGCCCCAGGCGACCGCACGTTCCTCTCAGCTGCCTACGATGTG
>NZ_SOAV01000004.1 GCF_004364245.1 Streptomyces sp. BK208
ACCCTCTCCCCCACCTGGGGCATCTACAGCGGCTACGAACTGTGCGAGAACACCCCGCTGCGCGAGGGCAGCGAGGAATACCTCGACTCGGAGAAGTACCAGCTCAAACCCCGCGACTGGGCCACCGCCGCCCGCGAGGGCACCACCATCGCCCCCCTCGTCACCCGCCTCAACACCATCCGGCGCGCCCACCCCGCGCTGCACCGGCTGCGGAACCTCCGCTTCCACCACACCGACAACGACGCGCTGATCGCGTACAGCAAGCGCGAAGGGTCCGACGTCGTCCTGGTGGTCGTGAACCTCGATCCGCATCGCACCCAGGAGGCCACGATCTCCCTCGACATGCCGCAGCTCGGTCTGGACCGGCACGAGTCGGTGCCGGTCCACGACGAACTCACCGGCCGGACCTACCAGTGGGGCCGGACGAACTACGTGCGGCTCGAACCCGGCCGGGCCCCCGCCCATGTCTTCCACGTCCGGCGGCCGTCCGCCGCCGCGCCGCAGAACGGAGGGGCGGGAGTCTCATGACCGTCAACGAGCCCGTGCCGGACACCTTCGAGGACACCCCCGCCAAGGACCGCGACCCGGACTGGTTCAAGAGAGCCGTCTTCTACGAGGTCCTCGTCCGCTCCTTCCAGGACAGCAACGGCGACGGCGTCGGCGACCTCAAGGGCCTGACCGCCAAACTGGACTACCTGCAATGGCTGGGTGTGGACTGCCTGTGGCTCCCGCCCTTCTTCAAGTCGCCGCTGCGCGACGGCGGCTACGACGTCTCCGACTACACCGCCGTCCTGCCCGAGTTCGGCGACCTCGCCGACTTCGTGGAGTTCGTGGACGCCGCCCACCAGCGCGGCATGCGCGTGATCATCGACTTCGTCATGAACCACACCAGCGACCAGCACCCGTGGTTCCAGGAGTCCCGCAAGAACCCGGACGGCCCCTACGGCGACTACTACGTCTGGGCCGACGACGACACCCGCTACGCGGACGCCCGCATCATCTTCGTCGACACCGAGGCGTCCAACTGGACCTACGACCCGGTGCGCGGCCAGTACTTCTGGCACCGCTTCTTCTCCCACCAGCCGGACCTCAACTACGAGAACCCGGCCGTGCAGGAGGAGATGCTGGCGGCCCTGAAGTTCTGGCTCGACCTGGGCGTGGACGGCTACCGTCTCGACGCCGTGCCCTACCTGTACGCCGAAGAGGGCACCAACTGCGAGAACCTGCCCGCCTCCCACGCGTTCCTCAAACGGGTGCGCCGCGAGATCGACGCCCAGTACCCGGACACCGTGCTGCTGGCGGAGGCCAACCAGTGGCCGGAGGACGTCGTCGACTACTTCGGCGACTACGCCACCGGCGGCGACGAGTGCCACATGGCCTTCCACTTCCCCGTCATGCCCCGCATCTTCATGGCCGTGCGCCGCGAGTCCCGCTACCCGGTCTCGGAAATCCTCGCCAAGACCCCGGCCATCCCGTCCGGCTGCCAGTGGGGCATCTTCCTGCGCAACCACGACGAGCTGACCCTGGAGATGGTCACCGACGAGGAACGCGACTACATGTACGCGGAGTACGCCAAGGACCCGCGCATGCGCGCCAACATCGGCATCCGCCGGCGGCTCGCCACCCTGCTGGACAACGACCGCGACCAGATCGAGCTGTTCACCGCCCTGCTCCTCGCCCTCCCGGGATCACCGATCCTCTACTACGGCGACGAGATCGGCATGGGCGACAACATCTGGCTCGGCGACCGCGACGCCGTGCGCACCCCCATGCAGTGGACGCCCGACCGCAACGCCGGCTTCTCGACCTGTGACCCGGGCCGCCTCTACCTGCCCACGATCATGGACCCGGTCTACGGCTACCAGGTGACGAACGTCGAGGCGTCCATGGCCTCGCCCTCGTCCCTGCTGCACTGGACCCGGCGCATGATCGAGATCCGCAAGCAGAACCCCGCCTTCGGCCTGGGCACCTACACCGAGCTGCCCTCCTCCAACCCCGCGGTGCTGGCCTTCCTGCGGGAGTACGAGGACGACCTGGTGCTGTGCGTGAACAACTTCGCGCGCTTCGCCCAGCCCACCGAGCTGGACCTGCGCGAGTTCGCCGGGCGCCACCCGGTCGAGCTGTTCGGCGGCGTCCGCTTCCCCGCGATCGGCGAACTGCCGTACCTGCTGACCCTCGGGGGCCACGGCTTCTACTGGTTCCGGCTCACCCGAGTCGCATCCCGCATCGGCCGCCGCGCTTGAGCGTGGGCCGAGGAAAGGACGCGTCACCATGCCGAAGACCGCATCCCTGCGCCCCGGACGCGGGCAGCTCGCCGAGCCGATGGAGTCGCTCGGCGAGCTGCTGCGGGAGTGGCTGCCGCGCCAACGCTGGTTCGCGGGCAAGGACCGGCCCGTGGCCGAGCTGGGTCTGCTGTCGATGACCGAGCTGTTCCCGGGCTGTCTGCACCTCCTGGTGCACACCGGGCAGGGCTCCGTGCCCTCCCCGGGCGGCACCCCGCAGGCCGGGGACTGCTACCAGCTGCTCCTCGGCGTGCGCGAGCAGCCCTCGCCGCGCCTGGGCCGGGCGATCATCGGCCAGGTGCAGGACGGTCCGCTGGCCGGGCGGACCGTCTACGACGCCCTGCACGATCCCCGCACCGCCCAGCTGCTCCTGGAGCGGCTCCGGCACCCCGGCAAGGCGGGGCCGCTGCGCTTCGAGGCCGACGCCGCGCGTCCGGTGCCCGGCGGGCTCGCGCCGCGGCTGCTGGACGCCGAGCAGTCGAACTCCTCGCTGATCTACGGCGACGAGTTCATCCTGAAGCTGTTCCGGCGCGTCCAGCCCGGCGTCAATCCCGACCTGGAGGTGCCGGACGCGCTGGCCCGCCAGGGCTGCGGCCGGGTCCCCGCGCCGGTGGCGTGGATGCGCACGACCCATCCCTACCAGGCGACGCTCGGGGTGCTCCAGCCGTTCCTGCACGGCGCCTCCGACGGCTGGACCCTCGCCCTGAACGCGCTCGCCGCAGGGGACGAGTTCACCGTGCAGGCCCACGAACTGGGGCAGGCGATGGGCGACGTGCACCGGGCGCTGGCCTCCGCCTTCCCGGTGGGCGCACCCGGTGAGAACGACCGCACGGCGGCGGCGATGACCGAGCGGCTCGACGCGGCCGCGCACTGCGTGCCGGCGCTGCAACCCTTCGTACCGGGGCTGCGGACGGCCTTCGCGGCGCTGTCCACCTGCGACTGGGGACCGCCCGCCCAGCGCATCCACGGCGACCTGCACCTCGGTCAGGTGCTGCGGGCGGGCCGGGACTGGTTCGTCATCGACTTCGAGGGCGAGCCCTCGCGCCCGCTGGCCGAACGGCGCAGCGCCCACTCCCCCGTCCGCGACATCGCGGGGATGCTGCGTTCCTTCGACTACGCCGCCCGGCAGCGCCGCCCGTGGCGCCCCGAGTGGGCGCGCCGCTGCCGGGAGGCGTTCTGCGCGGGCTACGCGGCCCGCGCCGGATGGGACCCCCGCAAGAAGCACGGCCTGCTCCGCGCCTACGAGACGGACCGTGCCGTGTACGAGGTGCTGTACGAGGCCCGGCACCGTCCCGACTGGCTTCCCGTACCCATGGCGGCGATCGAACGACTCGCCGTGAGAGGAGACTGACCCGTGGCCCTCCGCGACACCTCGATCCCCGAGCCGTCCGCCCCGGCCCCGCACGCACCCGGTGCCTGCGCGACCGCGCCGCCCCTCGACCCCACCGACCGGGGGCGCCTGCTGGCCGGTGCCCACCACGACCCGCACGCCCTGCTCGGCGCCCACCCGGTGCCCGGCGGCATCGTCTTCCGGACGCTGCGCCCCTTCGCCCGCGAGGTCGGCGTGCTCGTCGACGGCGAGCGCCACGCCCTGGCGTCGGAAGGGGACGGCCTGTTCTCCGGCGTCCTTCCGCTGTCCGGGATCCCGGCGTACACGCTGGTGGTGGCGTACGAGGAGGGCGAGCCGCAGGAGACGCACGACCCGTACCGCTTCCTGCCCGCGCTCGGCGAACTGGACCTGCACCTGATCGGCGAGGGCCGGCACGAGCAGCTGTGGCAGGCCCTCGGCGCGGAGCCGATGACCCACGAGGGCGTCACCGGCACCCGCTTCACGGTGTGGGCGCCGAACGCGCAGGGGGTGCGGGTCGCCACCGACTTCACCCACTGGGACGGCACGGCTTTCCCGATGCGTTCGCTGGGTTCGTCCGGCGTGTGGGAGCTGTTCCTGCCGGGTGTCGGCGAGGGCACCCGGTACAAGTTCGAGATCCACTCGCGCTACGGGCACCGTTTCCTGAAGGCCGACCCGATGGCCCGCGCGGCCGAGGAGCCGCCGAACACCGCGTCCGTGGTGACCGCCTCGCACTACGAGTGGGGCGACGCCCAGTGGATGCGGACCCGCGCCGCCCGGCCCGTGCACGAGGCGCCGTTCTCCGTCTACGAGGTGCACCTGCCGTCCTGGCGGCCGGGACTGACCTACCGCGAGCTGGCCGAGGAGCTGCCGGCCTACGTCACGGACCTGGGCTTCACCCACGTCGAGCTGATGCCGGTCGCCGAGCACCCCTACGGCCCGTCCTGGGGCTACCAGGTCACCGGGTTCTACGCCCCGACCGCGCGCCTCGGCACCCCGGACGACTTCCGGTACCTGGTCGACGCGCTGCACCGGGCCGGGATCGGCGTGATCATGGACTGGGTGCCGGCGCACTTCCCGAAGGACGACTGGGCGCTGGGCCGCTTCGACGGGGACCCGCTGTACGAGCCCGGGGACGACCGGCGCGCGACCCACCCGGACTGGGGGACGTACACCTTCGACTTCGCCCGGACCGAGGTGCGCAACTTCCTGGTGGCGAACGCCGTGTACTGGTGCGAGGAGTTCCACATCGACGGGCTGCGCGTGGACGCGGTCGCCTCGATGCTCTACCTGGACTACTCGCGCGACTCCGGCCAGTGGGAGCCCAACCGGTACGGCGGCCGGGAGGACCTGGCGGCCATGGCCTTCCTCCAGGAGATGAACGCGACCGTCTACCGGCGCTGCCCGGGCGTGGTGACCATCGCCGAGGAGTCGACGGCGTGGGGCGGGGTGACCCGGCCGACCGACACCGGCGGGCTGGGCTTCGGCCTGAAGTGGAACATGGGCTGGATGCACGACTCGCTGGAGTACGTGGCCCACGAGCCGGTGCACCGCAAGTACCACCACCATGAGATGTCCTTCTCCATGGTGTACGCGTACAGCGAGAACTACGTGCTGCCGATCTCCCACGACGAGGTGGTGCACGGCAAGCAGGCGCTGGTGTCGAAGATGCCGGGCGACTGGTGGCAGCGGCGCGCGAACGTGCGCGCCTACCTGGGCTTCATGTGGGCCCACCCCGGCAAGCAGCTGCTCTTCATGGGGCAGGAGTTCGCACAGGGTGCCGAGTGGTCGGAGAAGCAGGGTCCGGAGTGGTGGCTGCTCGACGAGGGGTATCACTCGGCGGGCGACCACCGCGGGGTGCAGGACCTGGTCCGCGAGCTGAACACCCGCTACGCGCGCACCCCGGCCCTGTGGCAGCGCGACACCGACCCGGCCGGCTTCCGGTGGGTGTCGGTGGACGCGGCCGAGGACAACGTCTTCGCCTTCCTGCGGTACGCCGCGGACGGCTCCCCGCTGCTGGCGGTGTCGAACTTCTCCCCGGTGGTCCGGCACGCGTACGAGCTGGCCGTCGGTGACGAGGCCGTCGCCTGGCAGGAGGTGCTCAACACCGACGCCGAGGAGTACGGCGGCGGCGGTGTGGCCAACCCGGACCCGGTCAAGCCGGAGGACGGGAACCTCCGGATCACACTGCCCCCGCTGGCCACGGTGTGGCTGATGCCGTACGCCCTGTGAGGTGACCAGGTGTCCGACCGGCCGCCCCGGGGCAGTCGGTTGGTCACACAGGCCCTCAGAAAGGCGGCAACAGGTGCGCACCGTCGGAGTGGAGGAGGAACTCCTCCTGGTCGATCCCGCGACCGGCGAGCCGCGGGCGCTGTCAGCGGCCGTGCTCGCCCGGGCCTCGCTGGACGACGCGGAGCAGGACGTCTTCGAGAAGGAGCTGCACGAGCAGATGCTCGAGTTCGCCACGCATCCGCAGGCGGACATGGAGAGGCTGCACGCGGAGATCGTCCGCTGCCGCGAGGAGGCCGGGCGGCACGCCGGCGGAATCGGGTGCGCGGTCGCCGCGCTCGCCACGTCACCGCTCCCGGTCACCCCGTCCATCGGCGTGAACCGGCGCTACGAGTGGATGGCAGAGCAGTACGGCGTCGTCGTCCAGGAACAGCTGGTCCTCGGCTGCCACGTGCACGTCTCCGTCGAGTCGGACGAGGAGGGCGTCGCGGTGATCGACCGCGTGCGGCCCTGGCTCCCGGTACTGACCGCGCTCAGCGCCAACTCGCCGTTCTGGCAGGGCGTGGACTCCTCGTACAGCAGTTACCGCAGCCGGGTCTGGCAGCGCTGGCCGTCGGCCGGTCCCACCGAGCTGTTCGGCTCGGCGGAGCGGTATCACCGCCGGATCGCGGACATGCTCGCCACGGGGACGATCCTGGACGACGCGATGGTCTACCTCGACATCCGGCTCTCCCAGCGGTATCCGACGGTCGAGTTCCGGGTCGCGGACGTCTGCCTGGACGCCTCGACGGCCGTCGTCCTCGCCGCGCTCGCCCGCGCGCTGGTCGAGACGGCTGCTCGGGAGTGGCGCGAGGGCGTCGAGCCGGCCGGGCACAGCGTCAGCCTCCTGCGCCTCGCCGCCTGGCGGGCCGCCCGGTCGGGGCTGACGGAGGAGCTGCTGCACCCGGGGACGATGCGGCGGATGCCCGCCGAGAGGGTCCTGCGGGCCCTGGTGGAGCACACCGAGGAGGCCCTCGCCGCCGCGGGCGACCTCGACCTGGTGCGCAAGGGTGTCGACACACTGCTGCGGGACGGCAACGGAGCGCGGGTGCAGCGCGGCCTGCTGGAGAGCACGGGCAGCCTGCGGGAGGTCGTCGCCGCCTGCGTGCGCCGCACCCAGGCGGGCTGAGACGTCCCGCAGCGGCCCGTTCGCTGCCGTCCGGCGGGCCGTGGACCGGCATCGGACCGGGCGTCGAACGGACCGGGCGCCGGTCGGCGGCCCCTGGCCCTCAGTGGATGAAGATCAGGGCGCGCTCAGTAGATGAGGGCCAGGGCGTAGCCCAGCAGACCCACCGCGAAGACCAGCACGACGGCGAGGATCAGCGTCATCGGCCCCTTGGCCCAGCCCTTGGCCGGATTGCTGAGCAGGTCCCGGGGGCCGGCCTCGGGCATGCTGCTCTCCGCCGGCGGGGTCTCCCCGGGCGGAACGCCGCCGCCCGGCTCCAGGCCGGTACTGAGTCGCGGATCGGGATCCGGGTTCGAATAGCTCATATCTCCCGGGTCCCCCGATCCGCCGGGATCACCAGGTGTGAACACTTCTGCCGTCCCGGCCCCCCGCCGACCGCGGCTGGGCTAGCCTCCGAGCACCGTCGACCCCGGTGCTCACCGGTGCCGGTCGGGGACCACCGTCCGTACACGTCAGGAGCCGGCGCATGCACGACCCCGCTCTAGCTCCCCGGGCCGTCCCGCCGCTGACCGGGGGCCTCGCCGACAGCCTCTTCGAGACGGCCGCCCGCACGCCTGCCCTGCCGATGCTCGCCCGCCGCCGCTCCCCCGGCTCGGCGGTCTGGGACGAGGTGAGCGCCGTGGAGTTCCGCGACGAGGTGGTCGACGTGGCGAAGGGCCTGATCGCGAGCGGTGTCTCGCCGGGCGACCGGGTGGCGGTCATGGCCCGCACCCGGTACGAGTGGACGGTCTTCAGCTACGCCCTGTGGACGGTGGGCGCCGAGGTCGTGCCGGTCTATCCGACCTCCTCGCGCGAGCAGGTCGAGTGGATCCTGCGGGACGCGGGCTGCGTGGGGGTGCTGGTCGAGGACGAGCAGAGCGTGATGACCGTCGGCCCGGTGTGCGCGTCCCTGCCCGCGCTGCGCCACGTCTGGCAGCTGGACGCGGGCGCGCTGGACTCGCTGGTGGAGCGCGGCGCCTTCCTCCCGTTCGCCTCCGTCGACTCCCTGCGCCGCATCGTGCTGCCCGACTCCACGGCGGTGGTCGCCTACACCTCGGGCACCACGGGCCGCGCTTTGGGCTGTGCGCTGAGCCACCGGGGCCTGGCCGGCCCGTGCGACACGCTGCTGGCGGGCTGGGGCCACACGGTGGCGCCCGAGGGAGAGCAGGGAGCGGTCCTCGCCTACCTGCCGTTCGCACACGTGTACGGGCTGATGATCCAGACCCTGTGCGTCCGGGGCGGGCTCCTCATGGCGCACGAACCCGCGATGACCGGGGAGGCCCTCTCCTCGGCCCTGTGTTCCTTCCGTCCGACGTACCTGTACGCGGTGCCGTCGGTCCTGGAGAAGATCTACAAGAACTTCCTGCGCACCGCCCAGCAGGCGGGCCGGGGTGCCCTGTTCGAGCGGGCCGCGCACACGGCGCGGGACTTCGCCGCCGCGCAGGAGCGGCTGCGTCTCGGCCGGGGGGCGGGGCCCGGCTTCGACCTGCGCCTCCAGCACGCCCTGTACGAGCGGACGGTGTACCGGAGGCTGCGCGGCGCCCTGGGCGGCCGGGTGGGCCGGGCCACCTCCGGCGGTTCACCGCTCAGCCGCGAGCTGTCCCTCTTCTACGAGGGCATCGGCGTCTACGTGCACGACGGCTACGGTCTGACCGAGACCAGCGGCGGGCTGACCATGCAGCCGCTGGGCCGGGAGAAGTCCGGCACCGTGGGCCAGCCGCTGCCCGGGACGGAGATCCGGGTGGCGGACGACGGGGAGATCCTGGTGCGCGGGCCGTCGCTGTTCCGGGGGTACCTCGGCGACGAGGCCGCCACCCGTGCGGTGCTGCGCGGCGGCTGGCTGGCCACCGGCGACCTCGGGCACCTGGACGACGAGAACTACCTGGCGATCACCGGGCGCAAGAAGGACGTCATCATCACCAGCGGCGGCAAGAGCGTGGCGCCGGCCGCGCTGGAGGAGCGGCTGCGGATGCACCCGCTGGTCCACCAGGCGGTGCTGGTCGGCGACAACCGGCCGTGCGTCGGCGCGCTGATCACGCTGGACCCCGAGTTCCTGACCCACTGGCGGGCCTCCCTGGCCCTGCCGGGCGACGCACCGGCCCGGGAGGCCCGCGAGGAGAACGCGCTGCGGGAGGAGATCGCGCGGGCCGTGGCCGCGGCCAACAGCGCCGTCTCGCGCTCGGAGTCCATCAGGGTCTTCCGTGTCCTGCCCGCCCCCTTCGACGTGGCAGGCGGCCTGCTCACCCCGTCGATGAAGCTCCGGCGGGACGCGATCGCGCAGGCCTACTCCCTGGAGATCGACGCGATGTACGCGGCCCGCTCGCACCGCCGGCCCGGCCAGGCGCCGTCGCGGGAGCCGGCGGGCTGGGAGGACGCGGACAACGTGTTCCTCCGCTGATCCGGCGACCGGCCCACCCCCTGGCCAGGTGACAACGGCGCGACTAGGTTCGCCCGGCACGGGCACTTACAACGGTGGGAAGGCGAAGGAGAAGAGACGACGCCCGGCCGTGGCCGGGCCGGGAAGGCGCAATGGCAGCCGAGTCGCGTTGGGACAGGACACTGGCTTCCGAGGAGATCACGAACCGCACCGCCAGTTTCACCGGGGAACTGCACAATGTGACCGGTGCGCGGCTGGTCGCGGAGGAGTTCCTCTACGACCTCGCCCGTGCGGCGCCGCCCGCGGCGCCCGAGCACTGGGACGACATCCTCCTCGTCGTCACGGAGCTGGCGGCGAACGCCGTGCAGTACGCACCGGGGCCCTTCCAGCTGCGGCTGCGCCGTACGTTCGACGGCGTGCACGTGGTGATGCACGACACCAACACCACCGAGCCCGCGCCGCGCCCCTTCCATCCGAGCAAGGGCGGCGGCGGCATCGGCTGGCACCTGATCCACACCCTGTCCGACCAGGTGAGCGTCGTCACCGGGGAGCAGGGCAAGGACATCCACGTCTTCCTGCCCTGGTGAGCCGGGCGGTCAGGTGACCGCGTCGCTCACGGGGCCGCCGCCCGCAGGGGCACCAGGGCACTGATCGTCTTGCCGCCTCCCGGTCGCAGGTCGACGGCGATGTCCCGGGCGAGGCGGGCGACCAGCGGCCATCCGTACCCACCGCCGGGGTGCGTGGTGGGAAACGCGGCCACGGCCCGGGGCACCACGGTGCTGTTGTCGTGGACGGCGATCCACAGCCCCTCGTCCGTGGGGCGGGCCTCGAAGCCGGCCAATCCGTCGCCGTGCCGGATCGCGTTGGTGACCAGTTCCGAGACCACGAGCAGCAGGTCGGCCACGTCCTCCTCGCGCACCTCACGGCCGTACCCGCCCCACCGCGTCCGCGCCATCGCCTCCGCGTACGCCCGCGCCGCCGCCGCGCTCGCCCCCGCCCCCGGCGCGGCGGGTACGGGGCCGGGCGTGGTGCCCGGGGGTGCCGTGCCGGCCGCGGTGGCCGTGGTGATCCGGTCGGCTGCTTCCATGTGCGTGGTGTCCCCCGGTTTCGGCGCGCTGTCGTTCGGTCCGGTCAGATCGCGGAACTCTCCCGCGGCGGCAGCCGGTGGTAGTAGTCGCCGACGGACGCCAGGTACTCGCGGTCCATCGTCTCGCTGTCGGTCCGGAACCTGGGCGCGGCCTTGACCTCGGCCCTGGTGCAGTTCAGCTTGACCGTGCGCGTCTCGGCGTCGACGCCGCGGACCACTCCGACCGGCACGAGCACACTGCGGCCGAACACCCAGACGCCGGTGTCGACGACGAGGTGCGGCATGCCGAAGTGCTCCGCCTGCCGGTCCACGTGCCCGATGGTGCCGTCCTCGGCGACCACATCACAGCCCGTCAGGTCCGCTCCCGCCAGGTGACCGCTCTCCGCCGCGTACGACCAGATGCTCTCCATCGGCACCCTGCCCTTCCCTCCCGTGTCGGTGACCGCTGTGGGGCCGGGACGGGACGCAAAGGTCCGGACCGGCTCCACAGCAGCACGTACCCGGCCGGGCCGACCGCATTCGAGCCCGGTGGGCGCTCCGGTGCGGCCGGTGTCCGGCCTGCCTGTCCGCGCGGTGGTGCCGAGGCGGCGTTACCCGTCCGTGGGTACGCGTTCGGCCGGGTGACTCATCGCTTTGTCCGGGCCCCGGGACTGGGTTAGCCTCTGACGTATTTTTCTGCCTGGGGCACATCCGTGAACTGCGCAGACGCGGGCACGGAAGGCCGGACCGCCCGAACGGTCCGGAGGGGGTGGCGAGTCCTCGCCCGAGGACTCCCGGGGAGCGGAACGAGGGTGCAGATGACCAACGACAGCGCAGGTGCCGTCGACGCGGCTCCCGGCGATCAGGAGCTGCGCCGTCTCCTGGCGGGCCTCACGGCCGTACGGGACGGCGACTTCGGTACCCGGCTGCCGGACGACGCCGACGGGCTGATGGGCGACATCGCCACGGTCTTCAACGGCATGGTGGACCAGTTGTCCGTGTTCACCTCCGAGGTCACGCGGGTCTCCCGCGAGGTCGGCACGGAGGGGACCCTGGGCGGGCAGGCGAAGGTGCCGGGGGTCTCGGGCACCTGGGCCGACCTGACGGACTCGGTCAACGCCATGGCGGGCAACCTCACCACCCAGGTCCGTGACATCGCCCAGGTGGCCACGGCGGTCGCCAGGGGCGACCTCTCCCAGAAGATCGACGTGGACGCCCGCGGCGAGATCCTGGAGCTGAAGAACACCATCAACACGATGGTCGACCAGCTCTCCGCCTTCGCCGACGAGGTCACCCGCGTCGCCCGCGAGGTCGGCACCGACGGGCGGCTCGGCGGCCAGGCCGACGTGCAGGGCGTCAAGGGCACGTGGCGCGACCTCACCGACTCGGTGAACTTCATGGCGGGCAACCTGACCAACCAGGTGCGCAACGTCGCCCAGGTGGCGACCGCCGTCGCCAAGGGCGACCTCTCCCAGAAGATCACCGTGGACGCCCGCGGCGAGATCCTGGAGCTGAAGAACACCATCAACACGATGGTCGACCAGCTCTCCGCCTTCGCCGACGAGGTCACCCGCGTCGCCCGCGAGGTCGGCACGGCCGGCAACCTGGGCGGGCAGGCACGGGTGCGCGGTGTGTCGGGCACCTGGAAGGACCTCACCGACAACGTCAACGTGATGGCGTCGAACCTGACCGGTCAGGTCCGCTCCATCGCCCAGGTGGCCACCGCGGTGGCCCGGGGCGACCTGTCGCAGCGGATCACCGTCGACGCCGAGGGCGAGGTCGCCGCGCTGGCCGACGTGATCAACACGATGGTCGACACCCTGTCGGCGTTCGCCGGCGAGGTCACCCGCGTCGCCCGCGAGGTCGGCACCGACGGACGCCTCGGCGGCCAGGCGAACGTGCCGAACGTCGCCGGCACCTGGAAGGACCTCACCGACAACGTCAACTCGATGGCCAACAACCTCACCAACCAGGTGCGCAACATCGCCCTGGTGACGACGGCGGTGGCCCGGGGCGACCTGTCGAAGAAGATCGACGTCGACGCGCGTGGCGAGATCCTCGAACTCAAGACGACGATCAACACCATGGTCGACCAGCTCTCCGCCTTCGCCGACGAGGTCACCCGCGTCGCCCGCGAGGTCGGCACCGAGGGCCGGCTCGGCGGCCAGGCCGAGGTGGAAGGCGTCTCCGGCACCTGGAAGCGCCTCACGGAGAACGTCAACGAGCTGGCCGGCAACCTCACCCGGCAGGTCCGCGCGATCGCCGAGGTCACGTCGGCCGTCGCCGAGGGCGACCTGACCCGCTCGGTCAACGTGGAGGCGTCCGGCGAGGTCGCCGAGCTCAAGGACAACATCAACGCCATGGTGGAGTCCCTGCGCGAGACCACGCGGGCCAACCAGGAGCAGGACTGGCTCAAGACGAACCTCGCCCGCATCTCCGGTCTGATGCAGGGGCACCGGGACCTGCCGGTGGTCGCGGAGCTGATCATGGACGAGCTGGTGCCGCTGGTGTCGGCCCAGTACGGTGCCTTCTACCTGGCCGAGGACGGGGACGGCGGTCCCGAGCTGCGACTCGTCGGTTCCTACGGCTATCCGGAGCACACGGAGCGGCCCACCCGCATCTCCTTCGGCCGCACCCTGGTCGGCCAGGCGGCGCGCAGCCGGCGCACCATCATGGTGAACGACCTGCCGCCCGGCTACCTGACGGTCTCCTCGGGGCTGGGCGAGGTGGTGCCGGCCGCGCTGGTGCTGCTGCCCATCGTGGTGGAGGGGCAGGTGCTCGGGGTCATCGAACTCGCCTCGGTCGCCCCGTTCACGCAGATCAACCAGGACTTCCTGGAGCTGCTGATGGAGACCATCGGCGTGAACGTCAACACCATCGTGGCCAACGCCCGCACCGACGAGCTGCTCGCCGAGTCGCAGCGCCTGACCGCCGAACTCCAGGCCCGCTCCGCGGAGCTGCAGGCGCAGCAGGAGGAGCTGCAGCACTCCAACGCCGAGCTGGAGGACAAGGCGTCCCTGCTCGCCTCGCAGAACCGGGACATCGAGGCGAAGAACCTGCAGATCGAGCAGGCCAGGCAGGAGCTGGAGGCGCGCGCCCAGCAGCTGTCGCTGGCCTCGAAGTACAAGTCGGAGTTCCTGGCCAACATGAGCCACGAGCTGCGTACCCCGCTCAACAGCCTGCTCATCCTGGCCCAGCTGCTCGCCCAGAACCCCTCACGCAACCTCACCCCGAAGCAGGTCGAGTACGCGGGCATCATCCACTCGGCGGGCTCGGACCTGCTGCAGCTGATCAACGACATCCTGGACCTGTCGAAGGTCGAGGCGGGGAAGATGGACGTCTCCCCCGAGCGCGTGACGTTGCGCCAGCTCATCGAGTACGTCGAGGCCACGTTCCGGCCCATGACGACGCAGAAGGGCCTGGAGTTCACGGTGTCCACGGCCGCCGGGGCCCCGGCGGACCTGCTGACCGACGACTCCCGGCTGCGTCAGGTGCTGCGCAACCTGCTGTCCAACGCGGTGAAGTTCACCGAGCGGGGCGGCGTGGAGCTGGCCGTCGAGCCGGCGCCGGACGACGAGGTGCCCGCCGGTGTGGTCCGGGGCGGGGCGGTGGTGGCCTTCCGGGTGAAGGACACCGGCATCGGCATCCCGGAACAGAACCTGGAGTCGATCTTCGGCGCGTTCCAGCAGGCGGACGGCACGACGAGCCGCAAGTACGGCGGCACCGGGCTCGGCCTGTCCATCACCCGGGAGATCGCCCAGCTGCTCGGCGGGGCCGTCACCGTGGACAGCACGCCGGACCGGGGCAGCACGTTCACGCTGTTCCTGCCGGTGGCGCGCCCGGACTTCGAGGACCTGCTGGTCCGGGGGCCGGAGCGGGTCCCGGCCGAGGCGTCCGCCGACGTGCTCGACGGGCCCCTGCCGTTGCCCGAGCTGACCGGCGGCCACCGGCAGCGGCCGCGGCGGCTGCTCGTCGTGGAGGAGCGGCCGCGCGGGCTGCTGACCCTGGTCGCGGAGAGCGTGATCGCGGATCTGACGCACGGGCGGGACGACGCGGGCGACCGGCCGCCGCTCGACGTGATCACCGCCGTGGGGGCGGAGGAGGCGGCCGGTGCGCTGGCCGCCGAGCCGTGCCACTGCGTCGTACTGGAGCTGGGGATGCGGGACGACGAGGCGTCCCGTTTCCTGCACGCGCTGCGGGGCGACTCGGCGCTGGCGAGCGTGCCGGTGCTGGTGCACAGCGCTCACCGCGTCGACGCCGCCCTGGAGGACGACCTGCGCTCGGGCCCGGCGGGCGGGGCGCTGGAGTTCCTGTCGAGCCTCGACGAGCTGCGCGAGCGCATCGCCCTCCACCTGGCCGCGGAGGAACCCGGTGACGTGCTCTCCCTGGTCCGGCCGGAGGAACCGCTGCGCCTGACGGCCCAGACCGGCCATGCGCCGCCCGCCGGGCGCACCGTTCTCGTCGTCGACGACGACGCGCGCAACCTCTTCGCGCTCAGCGGCATCCTGGAGCTGCACGGCTTCCGGGTCCTGCACGCGGAGAACGGCCGCCGGGGCATCGAGACGCTGGTGGACCATCCGGAGATCGCGCTGGTCCTGATGGACGTGATGATGCCCGAGATGGACGGCTACACGGCGACGGCCGAGATCCGCCGGATCCCCCGGTACGCCGAGCTGCCGATCATCGCCGTCACGGCGAAGGCGATGCCCGGGGACCGGGAGAAGAGCCTCGCCTCGGGCGCCAGCGACTACGTCACCAAACCCGTCGACACCAAGGACCTCATCGCCTGCGTACGGCGGTGGCTGCCCGCATGAACGCCTCCGAGCAGCCCGGCGAGCCGGGCGGTGACCTCCAGCCGGCCGCGTCCGACCTCGGGGGCATGACCCCGTTGTCGCCCGTGGGCCGGCTGGCGGCCACGGTCGACCGGCTCAGCCGTGAGGTACGGGCCGCCCAGGCGGAGGCCGAGGGCCGGGCACTGATCGAGCTGGCGAAGGGCATCCTGGTCGCCCGGCTCGGCTGCGGTCCTGCACAGGCCGCCCGGCAGCTGACCGAACTGGCCGAGCAGTCCCAGGCCACGCCGCTCCAGTTCGCGGTCGACGTCATCAACCAGGCCGCCCGCGACCGTATGTCGGAGGTGACGGACGCGTTCCTGGCGGCGACCGCCGCCGCTCGGACCGCGGTCCCGGACGACGACGCCGCCGGCGCGGTCGCGGCGGACGCGGACGGGACCGGTGAGGCGGTGGCCGGGTCGGCCGCCGTACGCCTGCGGGCCGCCGAGAGCGGCGCGCTGGCCGCTAACGACACCCAGGCCGTCGCCGACGCCCTGCTGGAGCAGGCACTGCGCCCGCTCGGCGCGGTCGCGGTGGCCATCTGGGCGGCCGGGTACGACGGGTCGCTCACCCTGGCGGGCAGCGCCGGCTTCCCGTCGGCGGAGGCGACCCGCTGGCACTACGTGCCGCCCGACGTGGCGACGGTGGCCCGGCGCGGACTGACCGACCGGGCGGGGCAGTGGTACGCGTCCCTCGCGGAGACGGGGCTGCCCAGCGTGGGCCGCCACCAGTACCCGGACGGCGGCAGGGTCGCGCTGCCCGCCGGTACCGGTGGGCGCATCCACGGCGTACTGGAGATCGCCTGGGCGGTGCCGCTGGCACCGCAGCCGCCCCAGGTGGTCCGCCAGGTGGAGGCCTTGGCGGAGCTGTGCGCGCACACCCTGGAGTCGTACACGCCGAGCGGCTCGGGGCACGAGCCCCGGGTCGTGCCGGACGCGGTGGAGCTGATGGACCTCGCCGACGGGCTGCACGACCCCGCCCTGGTCCTGGTCCCGCACCTGGACGCCTCGGGCAACCTGGCGGACTTCCGCATCCAGCACGTGAACAAACGCTTCCTGGACCCGGCCGGGCGGCCACGCGCCGTCGTGGGCGGCGCGCTGCTCCTGGAGACCTACCCGATGGCCGCCGGGGACAGCGAGCTGTTCCGCAACGTGGAGCGGGTGTACGCCACGGGCGAGCCGTTCCGGGCCCGGCACATGAACCTGACGGCTCTGGTGGACCAGGTGCCGCTGTCGGCGGTCGCGGACATCAGTGTCAGCCGGCACGGCAACGCGGTGCTGCTCATCTGGCGCATCGAGGACGAGACGGCGCGGCTGGCCAGCCTCCTCCAGCACGCCCAGCGGCTCGGCCGCATCGGCGGTTTCGAGGAGAACCTGCTGACCGGCGAGATCACCTGGAACGGGCAGCTGTTCGACCTGTACGGGCGGCCGCAGACGAGCGCGCCGGTCCCGCTGGAGGAGCTGGCCGCGCACGCCCACCCGGACGACGCCGTGGCCATCGGGCGGTTCCTGCGCACGCTGCTGCACCACCGCCGGCCGGCGTCGGCGGCCTTCCGACTGCGGCGGCCCGACGGGGTGACCCGGCACGTGCGGGTGGTCGCCGAGCCGGTCCTGGACACCGACGACCGGCTGCTGCTCGTACGGGGTGCCTGTCAGGACATCTCCGCCCAGCACTGGACGGAGGTGGCACTCGCCGCGACGCGCGACCAGCTGGCACACACCGAACAGCAGGCCGTCGAGCGCGCCCGGCTCACCCTTCAGCTGCAGCACGCCATCATGCCCCCGGCCCAGGCCCCGCTGCGGGTGCCGGACCTCCAGGTGGCCGTCCGGTACCGGCCCGCGGAGACGGACCAGCTGGTGGGCGGCGACTGGTACGACGCCGTCGTGCTGCCGAGCGGGCTGGTGCTGCTGTGCGTGGGGGACGTCGCCGGGCACGGGATAGAGGCGGCGACCAGCATGGTGGTGCTGCGCAACGCGCTGCGCGGTCTGGCGGTGACCGGGGCCGGTCCGGGGCAGCTGCTGTCCTGGCTGAACATCGTGGCGCACCATCTGACGGGCGGTGTCACCGCCACGGCGGTGTGCGGCCTGTACGACCCGGCCCGGAACACGCTGCGCTGGGCCAGGGCCGGCCATCTTCCGCCGGTGCTGGTGCGGGGCCCGGGAGCGGAGCCGCTGCCGCTGGTCAGGGGCATCCTGCTGGGCGCGGCCGCGGAGGCGGCGTACGAGGAGTCCGAGGTGCAGCTGGCCGGCGGGGACACCCTGCTGATGTACACCGACGGTCTGATCGAGCGGCGCGACCGCCCCGTGGAGGAGGCGCTGACCCAGCTGCTGAGCACCGTGCGTCCGACGCCGAACACCCTGGACCAGCACCTGGACCGGCTGCTCACGTACAGCAGGTCGGACACGGACGACGACACGTGTCTGGTCGGCATCCGGGTGGGATGAGCCACAGGGTGGTGAACCGGTCCGGTCGGCGGGTGTGGATCCGGGTTTCGGGGGTATCCGCCCCGCGCGATGGACCACACGACGGTCCACCGCACCGCCGCGTTGTTGGAGGTACACGTGCCCATAGCCCAGAACCCGCTGTCCGTCGAGGTGACGCTGCCGCGGGAGGACGTCGCGCTGCTCAAGGTGGAGGGCTACCTGGACGTCGACACCGCGACCGAGTTCCAGCACCACCTGGCCAACCAGCTGCACCACGGCCGACGGCACTTCCTGCTGGACCTGTCGGAGGTCCCGTTCATGGACTCGTCCGGCATGAACATCATCCTGCGCGTCTACCAGGAGGCCCGCGACCTGCCGGGCAGCGTGCACATCATCTCGCCGCTCCCGGCGGTGCAGCGCGTCCTGGACCTGACGGGGGTGAGCATCACGGTGCCGGTCTCCCAGAGCGTCGACGAGGCCCTCTCCCGCGTGGACGCGCACCCGGAGGGGCCGCAGGTGCCCGACGCCTGAGCGCCGTGCCCCGCGCCTCATCCGGACCGGTCGTACGGAAGCGGGTGCCGTGCCAGGTCGGCGGGTGGATACAGTAGTCGGCCGTCAGAGTCACGACGTCGGCACGTCGCTTCCGTACGAGGTGAGGTGCGGCGCAACGCGGATGAGGAGTGGGGCAGGTGCCGGAGCAGGCGGAGGGAACGGCGGGCGCGCCGACGCACGAGATCAGGGATTTTCTGCGGCGCCGGCGTGAGGAGATCGCCCAGCGATGGGCGGACGAACCGCTGTTCCGTGCCGTGTTCACCGTCTCGCGCGACGAGGCGGTCGAGGCGGGCAAGTCCGTCGTGGACGCGCTGGCCCACGTCGCGGACGCGGCCCGCGTGGAGGACCCGGACGCCGCCGGGTTCACCGAGGTGCGCGAACAGTTGGCGCGCATGGGCGCGGCCCGCTCACGGGCCGGGCTGAGCGCCGCGCAGGTGTCGGGCGAGCTGGCCGCGCTGCGTCCGCCCGTCGAGAACCTGCTGGTGGCCGACCTGCCCGAGGACGCTCCCGCGGGGTACGTCCGGGAGTGTGTCACCACGCTGAGCGTGCTGATGGGTACCCTGCGGGTCGTGGTGATGCAGACGGCTCTCAGCGAGGGGCAGGCGCTCATCGACCGCCAGCGTCTCCAGCTGCTCGAGGTGGCCACGCCGGTCATCAAGCTGTGGGACGGCATCGTGGCCGTCCCGCTGATCGGCACGCTGGACAGCGCGCGCAGCCAGGTGGTGATGGAGACCCTGCTGGAGTCCGTCGTCGAGCAGCAGGCGCGTTTCGCCATCCTCGACATCACCGGTGTTCCGACCGTCGACTCGCTGGTGGCCCAGCACCTGATGAAGACGGTCGCGGCGGCCCGGCTGATGGGCGCGGAGTGCATCGTCTCCGGCATCCGGCCCGCGATCGCGCAGACCATGGTCCACCTCGGTCTTGACCTCGGCACGGTGGTCACCCGGGCGAGCCTGGCCGACGCGCTGAAGTACGTGCTGCACGAGCTCGGTGTGGGGATCGTGACACCGGCGGCGAACGGAGCGGTCGGCCGGTGAGCCAGCCATTCCCCGGGCCCCACGGGGCTCCGGTGTCGGGGCGTGTTCCGGTACTGCGGATCGGTGAGGTCCTGCTGGTCACCCTTCAGGGGGATCTGCACGACAGCACGGCCCAGCAGCTCCAGGACGACCTGGCCGAGACCATCGTGCGCAGCGGTGCCACCGGAGTGATCATCGACATCTCCGGCGTGGAGATCGTCGACTCGTTCCTCGGCCGGGTCCTGGCCGAGATCGCCGGGCAGACCGGTCTGCTGGCCGCACGGACCGTGCTGGTCGGCATGCGGCCGGCGGTCGCCATCACGCTGGTGGAGCTGGGCCTGACCCTGCCGGGCGTGCACACCGCGCTCAGCACCGAGGTGGCCATGGAGCTCCTCAGACAGCAGGCTCCGTCGTCCCGCTTCGGCGGCCTGCGCCAGGAGAGTCAGTGATGCACACTGCAGCGGGCTCCCAGGCCCGTTTGCCGATCCATTCGGACATGGATCTGATGTGGGTGCGACAGCATGTGCGGCAGGCCGCCGCCCAGCTGGGTTTCGGTCTGGTGGACCAGACGAAGCTGGTCACGGCGGCCAGTGAGCTGGCCCGCAACACCCTCGTGTACGGCGGTGGCGGCACCATGGAGGCGGAGTCGCTCGTCGAGGGCGCCACACAGGGGCTGCGGCTGACCTTCAGCGACGAGGGGCCCGGCATCCCGGACCTGGACCGGGCGCTCAGCGACGGTTTCACCTCCGGCGGTGGTCTCGGCATGGGGCTGGGCGGCGCGCGCCGCCTGGTGCACGAGTTCGCCATCGAGAGCTCTCCCGGTGCCGGTACGACCGTGCGGGTGACGTCCTGGGTGGGCCGGCCGCCACGCCCTCGTGAGGAGCCCTGATGCCCCGTGTGTGGGACGTCCCGGTGCACGACTCGACCCGGGTGCGCGACGCGAGGGTCGCCGCGGAGCACGCGGCGGCATTGGCCGGTCTCGACGAGCAGCGGACCTCCACCGCGGCGCTGGTGGCGACCGAGCTGGCCACCAACCTGCTCAAGCACGCCGGGGGCGGCCAGGTCCTGATCGACGTCGTCCCCCCGCCCATCCTCCCGGCCGACCGTGAGGCGGCGCCGTGCGTGCAGGTCGCCGCGGTCGACCACGGTCCGGGGATCCCCGACGTGTCCGCCGCGCTGCGCGACGGCTTCACCACCAAGAACTCGCTCGGTGCGGGGCTGGGCACCTGTGCGCGCCTCGCGGACGACTTCGACCTGCACACCGTCCCCGGCCGGGGCACGGTGGTGGTCGCCCGGATCGGTCCCGTGCCCGAGGCCGCCGTCACCGGCTCCGGTCCGGCGGGCCGGGTGCGGGCCGGTGCGGTGAACGTCCCGTTCGGCGGGGCGGAGTACTCGGGTGACGCCTGGGCCTGGGTGCGCCACGGGGACCTCGTCACGCTGATGCTGGCCGACGGACTCGGTCACGGTCCGGACGCCGCCCGTGCCTCGACCGCCGCCGTGGAGGCGCTGCGCGCCTCGCCCCACCTGCCGCCGGCCGAGGCGATGCGGCAGCTCGACCGCGCGTTGTCCGGCACCCGCGGCGCGGCCGTCGCGGTGGCCCAGATCGACACGCGGGCCGGCCTGCTCCGGTTCACCGGCGTCGGCAACATCGGGGCGCGGCTGTGCGAGGGCGGCACCTGGCGGCACCTGGTGTCGCGGCCCGGCATCGTCGGCACCCACCGGCCCACGACGCTGCGCGAGGAGGAGAGACCCTGGGCGGACGACCGGGTCCTGGTCCTGCACAGCGACGGTCTGCCGAGCCGCTGGTCGCCGACGTCCGACACCTGCCGCACCGCGACCGACCCGGCGGTGACCGCCGCCGTGACCATCCGTGACGCCAGCAGCCCGGCCCGGCCGGTCCGGGACGACACCGCCGTCGCCGTGCTGGCCCCTACCCCGCCGGACGGCCCATGACCCGAACCTGGCAGATCGCCGGCGTCGTCGACGCGGCGCTGGCCCGCATCGGCACCGCACGGCTGGCGGCGGCCTGCGGTGTACCGCCCGTGGAGCGCACCCGGCTGACGGCCCTGCTCGGCGCGCAGTTGCGGCTGTGTCTCGCCAAGGGCGGCACCTGGCGGCTCACCCTCGACACCGGCACCGTCTCCCTCGCCACGCCGGGTGCCCGGCAGAGCGTGCTGCACGCCGTGGTGACGCCGTCGCCCGAGGCCGCTGCCGCCGGACAGCCGCCGTGGCGGGTCACGGTGCCGTGTCCCGAGGCGTCGGCGGATCTCGGCGCCGAGACCGTGGCGGACGACCCGGCGGGGCTGGCGGAGGCCCTGCTCGGTGCCGACGAGGACACGGCGCTGGTGCTGGAGAGACTCACCGAGCAGGAGAACCTGGTCGAGTTCCACCGCGAGGAGCTGCAGCAGACGAACCAGGGCGTGGTGGCGCTGCACGCCGAGCTGGACGCCGCCGGGCGGGCCCAGCGCGAGGCGTTCGCCGCCGAGCGCAAGGCGCGTACGGAGGCCGAGAACGCCCGGCGCAGGCTCACCTTCCTGGCGGACGCGAGCGCGGTGCTCACGGCGTCGCTCGACCACCACGAGATCGTGCGCAGGCTGCCGGAGCTGCTGGTGCCCGAGTACGCGTCCGACGTCGACATCTGGCTGTTCGACCAGGACGGCGACCGGCCCGGACCCGCTCACCCGGCGGCCGCGGTGGTCGCCGCCCGCACCGGCCGGCCGCAGTACGCCGCCGCGCACCCGGGAGGGCTGCCCGGCGTCGACGACCAGCCGCCCTCGGCGGCCGCCCCCGACCGGCCCCTGCTGAGCATCCCGCTGCCGACCCGGCAGGCGCCGCTCGGCGTGGTGACCCTGTCCCCGCCCGGGGAGCGCTGGGACCCGGACGACGCCGTCATGCTGGTGGAGCTGACCCGGCGGACCAGCATCGCGATCGACCACGCCCAGCGCTACGAGCACAACCGCGACATCGCCGAGACGCTCCAGCGGGCCCTGCTGACGGAGCTGCCGGCCCCGCCCGGTCTCGTGATGGCCGCCCGCTACCTGCCGGCCACCCACGGGCTGAACATCGGGGGCGACTGGTACGACGCCTTCCGTCAGCCCGACGGCGGAGTCATCGTCGTGGTCGGGGACGTCACCGGGCACGGGCTGCACGCGGCCGTGATGATGAGTCAGCTGCGCACCGCCCTGCGCGCGTACGCGGTCGACGGCGGCAGCCCGGGGCAGCTGCTGACCCGCCTGCACGTATTCCTGCACCACCTCCAGCCCGACCTGTTCGCCACCGCCGTCATCGCGCGCTTCCACCCCGCGGAGACCACCATGACGTGGGCGGCGGCCGGGCACCCGCCGCCGGTGCTGCGCACCCCGGACGGACGGGTGCGGACACTGGACGCCAGGCCCGGGGCGATGCTCGGCATCCCGCTGCGGCAGGAGATCGCGGACCACACGGTGCCCGTGCCGCCCGGTTCGACGCTCGCGCTGTACACGGACGGTCTTGTGGAGCGCCGCGCCCGGGGCATAGACCCGGGCATCGCCCGTCTCGCGGACACGCTCGGGTCCTTCGACGCGGACCGGCTGGACACGGATCTGGAGGGTGCGGCGGACGGCATCCTGCATCCGATGCTCAGCGACTCGGAACGCGACGACGACGTGTGCCTGCTGCTGTGCCACCTGAGCCCCACGGGCTGACCTCGCACGTTTCACACGGTTCGCCCTCGCCCGGTGCGCTTTGGTCCCGGGCGGGGCATGGTGGTGATCAGGACGTGCCGCCTGCCTGCCGCACCCGGCCCGCCGAAGCGGTCGGAGCGCGGTGGCCCGCCTGAGGTGCGAAGCAGCGATCCACGGGCAGGCGATGGGCGTTCGCGGCAGACCGCCCCGGCGCCGCAGAAAGGGATGAACACCGTGACACGACCCAGGATCCTGGTGGTCGGCGCAGGCTTCGCCGGCGTGGAGTGCGTCCGTCGTCTGGAACGCCGGCTCTCCCCCGAAGAGGCCGAGATCACTCTGGTGACCCCGTTCTCCTACCAGCTCTATCTGCCGCTGCTGCCGCACGTCGCCGCGGGGGTGCTCACTCCCCAGTCGATCGCGCTCTCCCTGCGCCGCAGCCGCAAGTACCGGACCCGCATCATTCCGGGCGGCGCCATCGGCGTGGACCTCGAGGCGAAGGTGTGCGTGGTGCGCACCATCACCGACCGGATCGTCAACGAGCCGTACGACTACATCGTGCTGGCGCCCGGGAGCATCACCCGGACGTTCGACATCCCGGGGCTCACCGACCACGCGTTCGGCATGAAGACGCTGGCGGAGGCCGCGTACATCCGCGACCACGTCATCTCGCAGCTGGATCTCGCCGACGCCAGCCAGGACCCGGCCGAGCGCGCCTCCCGGCTGCAGTTCGTGGTGGTGGGCGGCGGCTACGCGGGCACCGAGACCGCGGCCTGTCTGCAGCGGCTGACGCACGCGGCCGTCAAGCGCTACACCCGGCTGGACCCGGCCCTGATCAAGTGGCACCTGATCGACATCGCGCCGAAGCTGATGCCGGAGCTGGGCGAGAAGCTCGGACGCGACGCGCAGGAGATCCTCACGCGGCGCGGCATCGACATCTCCCTGGGGGTCTCCATCGACAAGGCCGGCCCCGAGGAGGTCACCTTCACGGACGGCCGGGTGGTGCCCACCCGCACCCTGATCTGGACGGCGGGCGTGGTCGCCAGTCCGCTGATGGCCACCCTCGGCGCGGAGACCGTCAAGGGGCGCCTCGCGGTCACCGCCGAGATGTGCCTGCCCGACCACGACGGGGTGTTCGCGCTCGGCGACTCCGCGGCCGTTCCCGACCTCGCCAAGGGCAAGGAGGGTGCCGTCTGCCCGCCCACCGCCCAGCACGCGATGCGGCAGGGCCGGCACGTCGCGGAGAACCTCATCGCCACCCTGCGGGGCCAGCCGATGCGGCCCTACGTCCACAAGGACCTCGGTCTCGTCGTGGACCTCGGCGGCGCGGACGCGGTCTCCAAGCCGCTGGGTGTCGAGCTCAAGGGCCTGCCCGCGCAGGCGGTGGCCCGCGGCTACCACTGGTCGGCGCTGCGCACGGGCGTGGCGAAGGCCCGCGTGGCGGCCAACTGGGCGCTCAACGCGGTGGCCGGCGACGATTTCGTCCGTACCGGTTTCCAGGCCCGCAAGCCGGCCAAGCTGAAGGACTTCGAGTACACGGACGCGTATCTGACCCCGGAGCAGGTGCGGGAGCAGGTGCGGGAGGCGAGCCGGGCGGAGTTGTGACGGGGGCCGCCCCCGCCGCCGGTACCGGGCCGGGGCATGACATGCTGAGAAGTGGATCTCGGCGTGAAGTGGCCGGGCCGTGGCTGGAACCGGCTGTGAGGGCCGGCTGTGAATCGGGAGAGTGTACGGCGGCGTGAAGGCAGCGGGGCGCTCGGCGCGGACACGGTTGCGGGACCGCGTCGCCGCGTCCGACCCGGGGCTGTTGCGGCTGACGGCGGGCTTGCGCACGGTGGGCGCCATCGCGCTGACACTGGGCGTGCTCGCCGTCGCCGGCGTCGACGTCAAGCATCTGGTGGCGGGGGCCATGGTGGCGATGGTCGCGACCTTCGCCATCCGGGAGAAGGAACCAGGCCCGCAGGCCGTCACACTGGCGCTGGGTCTGCCGGTCGCCCTGGCCTCGGTCTCGCTGAGCACGCTGCTCACCTCGCGGGTCGTCCTCGGCGACGCCTTCTTCGTCGTCCTGATCTTCTGCGCGGTCTTCGTCCGCCGGTTCGGCGACCGGGGCACGGCGCTCGGGCTGATCGGCTTCCAGGTCTACTTCGTGTCGCTGTTCGTCGGCGCGAAGGTGTCGGGGCTGCCGGGGCTGTACGCCGCGATCGCCGTGGCGTTCGCCTCCAGCGCGGTGGTGCGGTTCGGGGTGGTCCCGGCGACGCCCGCGCGCATCCTGCGGCTGCTGCGGCAGGCCTTCCGGGCCCGGCTGGCCCAGCTGATCGCCACCCAGATCGAGCTGCTGGACGCCGGTCCCGACGCCATCGACAAGACGCTGGTGCGCCTGCGCGAGGGCACCGCGCGCCTGCACGAGACCGCCCTGCTGATCCAGTCCCGGCTGGAGGAGGGCACGCCCGACGCGTCCACGGCCCGCCTGGTGCAGCGGCGCATCGCGGACGCCGAGATCGCCTCCGAGCGCCTCGGCCTGCTGCTGCTGACCGCGCGCAGCGCCGAGCGGGCGGACACCCTGACCCTGCACCTGCCCGGCGCGCCCGCTCCCGCGGTGGGGCACTCGCCGGCGCCGGGTGAGGCCACGGAGACACTGCGCCGCGATCTGGCGGCGCTGCGCACGCTGGTGCTGCGGCCGCCCGCCGAGGCGCGCGGCACCGCGCTGTCCCACCTGCGCAACCGGCTGCTCGGCTACCGCGACGAGGAGAACCTTCCCGACGCGACCGCGGCCGTCCAGGACGTGTTCCGCGGCATCGGTGAGGCGGCACGCGCGGTCATGGGCCTCAGGATCGCTCTGGACGGGCCGCAGGACGAGTCGGACGACTCACCGGCCACCGCCAGGTCCCGCGAGGAGCTGGACGCCGAGGACGCGGCCATCGACGCCGGTGAGGAGGCGGTGCAGGAGGAGGAGCCGACCGGGCTGCGGCGGCCCACCACGCGCGCCGCGGTGCAGGTGGCCGTGGGGTCCTCGCTGGCCATCGTCGGCGGCGAGTTCCTGTCCACGCAGCGCTGGTACTGGGCGGTCCTGACCTGCTGGATCGTCTTCATCAACACCGCCTCGACGGGCGAGATCCTGGTCAAGGGCTACCGCCGTCTGCTCGGCACCGTGCTGGGCGTGGTGGCGGGCATCGTGCTGGCCGGCCTGGTCGGCAACCACACCTGGACCGCGTTCGGGCTGGTGCTGGTGCTGATCTTCGCGATGTTCTACACGGCGCCGCTGTCCTACACGCTGATGTCGTTCTTCGTCACCGCGATGCTGGGGCTGCTGTACACGCTGCTGCACACCTACAGCATGTCGGTGCTGCTGCTGCGGGTGGAGGAGACGGCGCTCGGCGCGGTCTGCGGGATCGTGGCGGCGGCGCTGGTGCTGCCGATCCGCACCGACCGGCGTACGAACGAACTCCTCGGCACGGTCCTTGAGCGGCTCACCGACGTGACGGAGGGCGCCGTCGACCAGCTCAGCGGCGGTCCGGCGGCCGATCTGCTGGACACGGCGCGGGAGCTGGACCAGGCGCTGGGCGACCTGCGGGCGGCCACCCAGCCGCTGACCCATCCGATCACGCCGCTGCGGGCCCGGCGGGACACGGCCCAGTACGTGGTGGCGCTGCTGGAGACCTGCGCCTATCACGCGCGGTCGCTGGCGGCGACGGCCGAGCTGCTGCCCACCCATCCCTCGATCGCGGCCGACCCGCGGCTGCGCGGTGCCGTGCGGCGCACTGTGCGCAACATCGAGGCGATCGCCGCCCGCGTCACCGAGGACGACGCCGGGACGGAGGTGGAGACCGGCCCGAGCATCGCCTCGCTGCTGGAGCCGGACGCCGCCGGGGTGCCGCGGTACGGGCGCATCACGGGCCGGGTACTGCGGCATCTGGAGCGGCTGGACGAGGCGGTGGTCGGCCTCGCCCGGCCGCTGGGGGTGCCCGTCAAGGCGCCGCAGCGGTGACGGTGCCACCCGGTGGGTGTGGGTGAGGGTCAGAAGTCGCTGGGCATACCGCTGGCCTCGGCGATGCCGCGCAGTTCCTCGTTCTGCTGGTGGCGTTCCTTGAGGTAGTCGGCTATCTCGCCGAGGCGCTCGGGGTCGGAGGCGGTGGCCGCGTCGGTGACCACCCGGACCGGTCCGGTCACGTCGGTGTCTATCTCGACGACCTCGTTGTCGAGACGTCCGGTGACGGCGGTGGCGATGACCAGAGCGGCCTCGTCCCTGATCTCCTGGGGCAGCGCCTCGGCGCTGTCCCCGTCCAGGGAGAAGTCGATGGTCGGCATCTGCTGCTCGTCGATCGCCTGGAGGACCGGTTCCACCACGCTGAGCAGCAGCTGGTAGTCGTCGTTCGGCATGCGGACGCGCAGGAGGTCGAGGTAGACGTCCACGGGACGTCCGTCCGGCGGAGGAATCTCGTGTTCGTTCATTCGCCCCGTGTTCCCCGTGCCGGGCGGCTCAGACCCTCCGCCAGCGGGCGAGGGTGAAGGAGAACACGCCGAAAAGCACCAGTCCGGCGGCGACCAGGACCAGCAGCCAGGGGCCGAGGGGGGTGTCGGCGAAGGAGCGCAGGGTGTCGTCCAGTCCCTTGACCCGGTCGGGGTCGTAGTCGACGGCGGCCCGAACGGCGAAGACGCCGGCCCCGGCGAAGACGAGGCCGCGGGCCACCCCGCCGCCCACGCCGGTGACGTCGACCAGTCGCCGGACGCGGGGGCTCAGCTCGCCGAGCTTCATCTTCTTGTGATAGCTGCGGCGCGCCGCCTGGATGCCGATGACGGCTCCGGCGATGACGATGCCGACGCCCGCGATGCCCACGAGCCACCGGCCGGCGGGTATGTCCATCACCCTGGCCGTGACGTCCCGGGACTGCCGGTCGCTGGAGCCGCCGCCGCCCGCACCCGCCGCGAAGGCCAGCACGGAGTAGGCGACGAAGGCGTAGAACACGCAGCGGGCGGCGGCCGGCAGGCGCTTCTTGGCCGTGTGGCCGTCCTTGCCCGTGACGCCGAAGAGCGCCTCGGACAGCCTCCACAGAGCCATGCCGACGAGCCCGGCGCCCAGCGCCCACAGCAGGACGGCCCCGAACGGCTTGTCCGCCAGCTCCTCCAGGGCGCCGCCCCGGTCCGCCTGCCGGTTGCCCGAACCGAAGGCGATCTGCAGGGCCAGGATGCCGACCAGCAGGTAGATGACACCGCGGGCGGTGAGCCCGGCCCGGGCGGCCCCCTCGGCCGCCGACCCGTTGGCGGCCCGCCTGGCGCGGCCCCGTCCGGTGAGTGCCTGGACACGTGCGTTCATGTGAATCCCCTCCCGAAATTCCGGATGCCCCGGCATCCTGCGCGCACACCGCCACGGTCGCCGGTGTGCCTGCGACGGCCGACGTGCGGCTGCCCGCACACCGCCTTGCGGTGTGCGGGCAGCCGCGCCGTCGTGCCCCTGTGCGTCCCTGGTCCGTTCGTCCTCGTCAGTCCGCCACGCCCGCGGGTGCGCCACCGGGCACGGGCGCCGGCTCCAGCGCGGCCGCCAGCTGGCGCCGGGCGGCCTCCAGGGCCCCGCGCACGTCACGGGTGCCGGTGGACACGCACAGCGTGTAGGCGAGGTCCCGGGTCCGCGGGCCCGGTTCGCCCGTCACGTCCGCGGGCTCGTTCGTGGCGGCCGTCTCGTACTCCTCCAGGAGTCTGCGCAGTTCCGCGGGGTGTGGCATCAGCATCCGTCTCGTCCCTCCCTGGTGGTGCCCCGTGCGTCCGGCCCCTCGTCCCCGCGGCTCACCGGGGGCGCGCCGCGTGGCCGGGGCGGACCGCCCGCTGTCCCATCGCCTCGTCGCGCACGCGGGCGCAGCTGCGGCTGATGAGCCGGGACACGTGCATCTGCGAGATGCCGAGGCAGTCGGCGATCCGGCTCTGTGTCATGTCCTCGAAGAAGCGCATGTAGAGAATGGCGCGCTCCCTCTCGGGCAGCTTGCGCAGGCCTTCCTTGGCCGACTCGCGGTCGATCACGGTGTCGTAGGAGGTGTCGGCCGCGCCGAGGGTGTCCGCGAGGCTGTAGCCGTCGTCGCCGGCCGCCAGTTCGGCGTCCAGCGACAGGGTGCTGAAGCTCTCCAGCGCCTCCATGCCGGCGGTGACCTCGTCCTCGGTCAGCCCGGTGTGGGCGGCCAGGGCGGCCACCGACGGTTCGGGACTGCCCGGGCTCTGGACGAGTTCCCTGCGGGCGACACGCACCTTGTTGCGCAGTTCCTGGACGCGGCGGGGCACCCGCAGGGCCCACATCCGGTCGCGGAAGTGGCGCTTGACCTCACCGGTGATGGTGGGCACGGCGTAGCTCTCGAAGGCTCCCCGCTCCGGGTCGAAGCGGTCGATGGCCTTGACCAGGCCGAGCGCCGCGACCTGGCGGAGGTCCTCGAGGGATTCGCCGCGGTCCCGGAACCGCCCGGCGATCCGGTGTGCCATGGGCAGCCAGGCCGTGACGAGTTCGTCGCGTACGGCGTCCCGCTCGGGGCCGTCCGGCAGTCCCGCCAGCCGGCCGAAGAGCGCCATGGTGTCCGGGGCGTCGTCGTGCCGACGGCGGGTGGCGGTGGCGGAAGAGTCGGTCGACTGGGGGGTGACGGGACGGATGGCGGGTGTTTCTATGAGCATGCGGATTCGCTCCTGAACGGTGGTCTCAGGGGACTTTCCGCGGGAACGGCGCTGTCCGGGTCGCCCCGGCACAGCCGGAGCGCCGAAACGGCTGTGCCGCTCCCGCTGCTGCGCCTCCGGTCCGAAGCACGAAACTGCGACTGCCCCTGCCCCGGTGGAACAAACTCCGCTTTTCCAAAAGTCATCAGGACAGCGGAACGAGCACGGTGATGCACTTGCCTCCCGAGGGAAGATCTGCCACGCGTACCTCGCGTGCCAGGCGGCAGACGATCGGCCAGCCCCGGCCGCCCAGGCGCCGGCGGCCGCGGTCGTCGGTGGGGGCCAACGCCACCGGGACGTCGTGGCTGCGGTCGCACACCGACAGGCGCACCCCGGGATCCCCCACGTCCACCTGGAAGTCGGTGACGCCTCCGCCGTGCAGGATGGCGTTGGTGGTCAGCTCCGAGGCGACGAGCAACGCGTCCGACAGGGCGCCCGCGTCGCACCACGCGCGGTCGTGCGGGCCGGCCCCGGCGGCGCCGGCGTGTGCCGTGACGGCGTCCTCGACCGCCCTGCGGGCGTCGGCGGGCCGGCACGGCCGGTAGCGGTGGTGCGCGTCCGAGCCGCGCTCCTCGACGGCGGACTGCATCGTGTCCCTGTCACACATCCGTCAGCTCCCTGGTCGGTGGAAGGGCCCGGTCCCTGGTCGGTGGGA
Source organism: Streptomyces sp. BK208 (assembly GCF_004364245.1). Classification (GTDB taxonomy): domain Bacteria; phylum Actinomycetota; class Actinomycetes; order Streptomycetales; family Streptomycetaceae; genus Streptomyces. The sequence goes on from NZ_SOAV01000004.1 coordinate 30,325, forward strand.
GTCCGAGACCCGGCCGCTCGCGCCGTGCGGCCCGTCCCTGTCGGCTGACCTCTGCGGGTACCGGCAAACATCAGGTCCACCACGCGGCCCAAGGGCCATCCGGGCGCCGTACGGGGGTACGCGGAGTGCATGACGGATGTTGTGGACTCGGACGAACTGCTGCGCCGGATGCACCGCGCGAGGGCCTGCGCGGTGGAAGAAGGACGCCGTTGGCGGTCGCGCAGCGAGGAACTGCGGACGACCGATCCGCAGGGGTCGCAGGAGGCCGCCGTGCGGACGGTGGCCTACGAGGCCGTGCTGCGGGTGCTCGACGAGGTGCTGACCCCGGGCCGTACCTCGGGGTGACGGGCCGCGGGACGGATTGACGGGGCGGCGGACGGGAAACCGGGCGGCATGACAGCCGACCACCATCACGCACCGGTCCTGGAAGCCCTCGTCGACTACCACCGTGAGGGGCGCCTCTCGTTCACGCCACCTGGCCACAAGCAGGCGCGCGGGGCCGACCCGGCGGTGCGCGAGGTGCTGGGTGACGCGGTGTTCTACGGCGACGTCCTGGCGGTGGGCGGGCTCGACGACCGGCTCACCCGGGGACGGGTGCTGCAGCGGGCCCAGGAGCTGATGGCGGACGCCGTCCACGCCGACCACACCTTCTTCTCGACGTGCGGGAGTTCCCTGTCGGTGAAGGCGGCGATGCTGGCGGTCGCGGGACCGCACGAGAAGCTGCTGATCGGCCGGGACGCCCACAAGTCGGTGGTCTCGGGGCTGATCCTGTCCGGCATCGAACCGGTCTGGGTCGAGCCGCGCTGGGACGCCGAGCGGCATCTGGCGCATCCGCCGTCCCCCGAGGCGTTCGAGGAGGCCTTCGCCGCCCACCCCGACGCCAAGGGTGCGCTGGTGACCAGCCCGACGCCGTACGGGGCCAGTGCCGACCTGCGGGCCGTCGCCGAGGTCTGCCACCGGCGCTCGGTGCCGCTCATCGTCGACGAGGCGTGGGGCGCGCACCTGCCCTTCCACCCCGACCTGCCGTCCTGGGCGATGGACGCGGGCGCCGACATCTGCGTGACCAGCATCCACAAGATGGGCAGCGGTCTTGAGCAGGGCTCGGTCTTCCACCTGCGCGGTGACCTGGTGCCGCCGAAGCTTCTCGGGATGCGCGCCGACCTGCTGGGCAGCACCAGCCCCTCGGTGCTGATCTTCGCCGGGCTCGACGGCTGGCGCCGGCAGATGGCGCTGCGTGGGCACGAGGTGATGGGCGGCGCGCTGGAACTGGCGGCCGACGTCCGGGCGGCGGTCGAGGAGATCGAGGGCCTGCACGTCAACGAACGCGAGGACTTCTGCGGTCCCGGTCTCGCCCACGGCTTCGACCCGCTGCCGGTCATCATCGACCTGGACGGGCTCGGCATCTCGGGCTACCAGGCGGCGGACTGGCTGCGCGAGCACCGCGGCGTGATCGCGCACATCACCGACCACCGCCGGATCGGCGCGCAGATCACCCACGGCGACGACCGGGAGACCGCCGACGAACTGCTCACCGCCCTCAAGGACCTCGCCCGGGCCGCGCCCGGCCTGCCGCCGGCGCCGCGGATCGAGGTCCCCTCGCCCGCCGGGCTGCGGATGCCGCAGGTGGCCCTGCCCCGGGACGCGTTCTTCGGGCCCACCGAGGACGTGCCCCTGGAGCGGGCCGCCGGCCGGATCGCGGCGGAGATGATCACGCCATACCCGCCCGGTATCCCGGCCGTCCTGCCGGGCGAGCGGCTGGCCGAGCCGGTCCTGCGCTATCTGCGCAGCGGTCTGGAGGGCGGGATGTACCTGCCCGACCCGAGCGATCCGGCTCTGGAGACGATCAGGGTCGTCGCGGAGAGTGAGGACTGAGGGGAGGTCTCGGTGCGGGGTGAGTGAAACAGGTCACTCGCCCCGGTGCCGGTTTCACGGAACTCCCAGAGATGGTTTAGCGTTCATACATACGTGGCGACGGAGTCGACGGAAAGTCCTCCGCGGCCACCGCTTACGGCCCTGGCCGGCCTCCCCCGTCCGGCCAGGGCTTTTTCACGCCCTCACGCGACCGTCCCCGCTTCCGGCACGGAATCCGTACGGGATCCGCCGTCCGCCGAGGTGCTCAGGGCGCCGACAGCGACTCCAATGGGCTTAGGGAAAGCCCCGGAACCGAATCGCCGGCGAGGAGCCCCGTGCCATGACCAAAGCGATCAAACTCCTGACCGCCCTGCCCCTCCCCCAGCGCGAGCGGCTGATGAGGCTCGCCCGTGAGGTCTCCTTCCCGGAGGACGACCTCATCTTCGAGGCGGGCAGCCGGGCCGACCGTTTCTGGGTCATCCGCTCCGGCGCGGTCTCCCTGACCCAGCAGGTCACCTCGGTGCAGCGGGTCACGGTGGCCAGTCTCGGCGTGGGCGACCTGCTCGGCTGGTCCTGGCTGTTCCCGCCCTACGAGTGGGACTTCGGCGCCGAGGCGTTCAGCCAGGTGCGCGCCTACGAGTTCGACGCGGCCGCCGTGCTCGACCTGTGCGAGCGGGACCCGCAGCTGGGCATCGTGCTGGTGCGCTCGGTCGCGGAGATCCTCGCGCACCGGCTGGAGTCCACCCGGGGCCGGCTCATGGAGCACTACGCGCTGCACGGACGCGGCTCCCTGTGAGGCGCCGTCAGACGCGGTAGCGGCGCAGGGCCGGCACCATGCCGGCCAGGGCCAGCATCACCACCACGACGAGCAGCCCGCCGCCGGCCACGGCCTCCCGCGCCCCGAAGGCGGAGCCCGCGCCGCCGTGCAGGACGTCGGCCAGCCGCGGGCCGCCCGCGACGACGACGGTGAACACGCCCTGCATGCGCCCGCGCATCTCGTCGGTGGCGGCGGACAGCAGGATCGCCCCGCGGAAGACCATGGAGACCATGTCGGCGACCCCGGCCAGGGCGAGGAACGCCACCGCGAGCCACAGGCTGCCGCTCAGCCCGGCACCGGTGATGGCCGCACCCCACACGACGACCGCGCCGATCACCATCCAGCCGTGCCGGCGCGCCCGCGAGAAGGTGCCGGAGAACAGCCCGCCGGCCACGGCGCCGACGGGGATCGCCGCGAAGAGCAGACCGAGCGCGAGCCCTTCGCCGTAGGAGGAGTACGTCTCGGCGGCGAGCTGCGGGAAAAGGGCGCGGGGCATGCCGAGGACCATGGCGACGATGTCGGCCAGGAAGGACAGCAGCAGCACCTTGTGCCCGGCGATGTAGCGGAAGCCCGCCACGACCTCGCGCAGGCCCGCGCGCCGCACCGCCGTGCCGGCCAGCGGCGGCAGCGCGGGAAGCTGGTGGACCGCCCACACGGTGACGCACAGGGCCAGGGCGTCGATCAGGTACAGCTCCGGCAGTCCGATCACCGGGATCAGCGCACCGGCGAGCAGCGGGCCGACCACCTGCCCGGTCTGCATGACGGTGGAACCGAGGGCGTTGGCGGCGGGCAGTTCGTCCTCGGGCACCAGGCGGGCGATGGAGGCGTTGCGGGCGGGGGCGTTGAGACCCCAGAAGGCCTGCTGCAGCGCGAGCAGCAGCATCAGCGCGGCCACCGACTCCAGGCCGGTGACCGCCTGCACCCAGAAGAGCAGCGAGGTCACCGCGATGCCGGTGTTGGTGATCAGCAGCAGCTTGCGGCGGTCCATGGTGTCGGCCACCGCGCCGCCCCACAGCGCGAACACGATGAGCGGCAGCAGACCGGCGAGGCTCGCGGCACCCACCCAGGCCGAGGAGCCGGTGATGTCGTAGATCTGCTTCGGTACCGCGACCGCCGTGAGCTGGCTGCCGACGGCCGTGACGATGGTCGAGGACCACAGCCTCCGGTAGGCCGGGCGGCGCAGGGGGCGGGTGTCCATGGCCCAGCGGCGCCACCCCCGCCGCCCCGCACCGTCCGCCGCCGCCGCCGCCGGGGTCTTCGCTTGCTGTCCGGTGCCGCTCTCACTGCTGCTCTCGCTGGTGTCCACGCGCTTCCTACATGCTCGATACATCTTTCGGCTGCGGGGATCACTATCGCAGCTCCGTTCGAGTCCGTCCGAACACCCGGGGCCACAGGCGGCCCGGCTCAGGCGCCGGCGATGAGCGAGACACCGAGAGCGATCATGGTGGCGGCCACCAGACCGTCCACGACGCGCCAGGCCCCCGGCCGGGCAAGGAAGCGGCCGAGGTGGCGGCCGCCGAAGCCGAGCGCGGCGAACCAGACCAGGCTGGCGACCGCGGCCCCGAGGCCGAAGGTCCAGCGCAGCGGCCCCCGGTCGGCGGCGACCGAGCCCAGCAGGAACACGGTGTCGAGGTAGACGTGCGGGTTGAGCCAGGTCAGCGCCAGGCAGGTGAGCACGGCCCGGCGACGGGAGCCCGCCGCGTCGCCCTCCGCCCGCAGCACGCCGGACGGGCGGACCACCCGCCGGGCGGCCAGGGCGCCGTAGCAGAGCAGGAAGGCGCCGCCGATCCAGCCCACGGCGGTCAGCGCACCCGGCCAGGCCACCACCACGGCGCCGACCCCGCCGACGCCCAGGGCGATGAGCACGGCGTCGGACAGCGCGCAGATCCCGACCACGGCGAGGACGGCGTCCCGGCGGATCCCCTGACGCAGGACGAAGGCGTTCTGGGCACCGATGGCGACGATGAGCGAGAGACCGGTGCCGAAACCGGCGGCCGCGGCCGTGAGCGCGTTGTTCATGCCCTCGACGCTAAACGGGACGATCACCGGACATCCAGCTAAAGATTCTTACGTATCATTAGCCGTCGTGATGACGACGTGACGACGCCTTTCGCGGATCTGCCGCTGGACCACGTACGCACGCTGCTCGCCGTGGTGGACGAGGGCACGTTCGACGCGGCGGCGGCCGCCCTGCACGTGACGCCGTCCGCGGTCAGTCAGCGGGTGAAGGCGCTGGAGCAGCGGACCGGGCGGGTGCTGCTGCTGCGCACCAAGCCGGTGCGGGCGACCGACTCGGGGGCGGTGCTGGTGCGGCTGGCCCGCCAGGTCGCGCGACTGGAGCGGGACGCCTCGGCCGAGCTGGGCCTGCGGGGGGAGGGCGAGCCGACCCGGGTGTCGGTGGCGGTGAACGCGGACTCGCTGGCCACCTGGTTCCTGCCCGCGCTCACCCGCATCCCCCGGGAGCCCGCGCTCTGCTTCGAGCTGCGCCGCGAGGACGAGGGGCACACCGCGGCGCTGCTGCGGGAGGGCGCGGTGATGGCGGCGGTGACCTCGTCGCCGGAGCCGGTGCCGGGCTGCACGGTCCGGGCGCTGGGCCGGATGCGCTATCTGCCCTGTGCCGCTCCCGCCTTCGCCGCCCGGCATCTGGCAGGGCCGCCGAGGGAGTCCGTCGCCGACGCCCCCGTGGTGGTCTTCGACCGCCGGGACGACTTCCAGGACTCCTTCGCGCGGCGGCTCGGTCACGAGGGCGCGAGCGCCGCGCGGCACTACGTCCCGACCTCGGAGGGCTTCCTCGACGCGGTCGCCGCCGGACTGGGCTGGGGCATGGTCCCGCAGCCGCAGGCCGAGCCCCTGTTGCACACCGGCCGCCTCGTCTGCTTCGCCCCGGACCTGACGGTGGACATCACGCTGTACTGGCAGCAGTGGAAGCTCGATTCCCCGGCCCTCGCCACGGTGTCGGAAGCGGTGGTCACGGCGGCCGCGCAGGCGCTGCGCCGGTAGTGCGCGGGCGCCGGTCGGCCGACGGACCGGTTTCACCCCGCTGTCGACAGGTCACCCGCAGAGGAGCAAGCCATGCACGAAGACGCGAACGATACCGATCGCAGGTGACTTTGATGGACAACTGGCGAGAGCACGCCGCATGCCGGACGGAGGACCCCGACCTCTTCTTCCCGATCGGCACCACCGGACCGGCCGCGCTGCAGGCCGAGCAGGCGAAGGCGGTCTGCCGGACCTGCCCGGTCCAGGAGCAGTGCCTGCGCTGGGCACTCGACACCGGGCAGACCATCGGCGTGTGGGGCGGAACCGACGAGCTGGAACGCCGTGCGCTCAAGCGGCGCGAGGCCGCGCGGCGCAGGTCCGGCTGACCCCGGCGCCCCACCCCGACCCAGGCCGCGAGGGCGGCACCGGCCTCGAGAGGACCGCCATGAACGTGCGTGTGCGCCGCGTCTACGACCCGCCCGAACCGGACGACGGCGTGCGGGTCCTCGTGGACCGGCTGTGGCCCCGGGGCGTGGCGAAGGACGCGGCGCACGTGGACGAGTGGCCGAAGGGACTCACCCCGTCGACCGGACTGCGCCGCTGGTACCACGCGGGCGAGGGCTCGTACGAGGAGTTCGCGCGGCGCTACGAGGCGGAGCTGGCCGAGCCCGAGGCGGCCGAACTCCTCGATCACGTACGGGAGCTGACGGCCGAGGGGGACGTGACGCTGCTGACCGCGTCCAGGTCCCCCGACGAGAGCCACGCCTCCGTGCTGCTCCGCCTCCTCGGCCAGGGGTGAGCGGGGCGGAGCAGCCGGCCTCCGGTCCCGCTCAGGCGGTCTGCCGCGCCGCGGCCCGGCCCGCCGCCCGCCCGGAGAACAGGCAGCCGCCGAGGAAGGTGCCCTCCAGCGCGTTGTACCCGTGCACCCCTCCCCCGCCGAAGCCGGCCACCTCGCCGGCCGCGTACAGACCTTCGACGGGAGTGCCGTCGGCGGCCAGGGCGCGGGAGTCGAGGTCGGTCTGGATGCCGCCGAGCGTCTTGCGGGTGAGGATGTGCAGCTTGACGCCGATCAGCGGGCCCGCGGCCGGGTCGAGGATCCGGTGCGGGGCCGCGACGCGGCCGAGGCGGTCGCCGATGTAGCGGCGGGCGTTGCGGATGCCCTGGACCTGGGCGTCCTTGGCGTACGGGTTGGCCATCTGCAGGTCGCGGGCCTCGATCTGGCGTCGCAGCGCGGCGGCGTCCAGGAGCGGCTTCTCGGTCAACCGGTTCATCTTCTCCACCAGTTGCTCCAGGTCCGGTGCGCTCACGAAGTCGGCGCCCCGGCGCAGGAAGGCGTCCACCGGGCCGGGCGCCCCCTTGCCGAGGACCCGTTCGCGCAGGAAGCCCGCGCGGTCCTTGGCGGTGATGTCGGGGTTCTGCTCGGAACCGGAGAGCGCGAACTCCTTCTCGATGATCTTCTGGGTGAGGATGAACCAGGAGTGGTCGTGGCCCGCGAGGTCCTCGGCCGTGCGCAGGTGGCGCAGCGTGCCGAGGGTGTCGTAGCCGGGCAGGTACGGCTCGGGCAGCCGGCGGCCCAGCGCGTCGAACCACAGGGAGGACGGGCCGGGCAGGATGCGGATGCCGTGGCCGGGCCAGATCGGGTCCCAGTTGCGCACGCCCTCGGTGTAGTGCCACATGCGGTCGCGGTTGACCAGGCGGGCGCCCGCCGCGGCGCTGATGTCGAGCATGCGTCCGTCGACGTAGGCGGGCACTCCGGTGACCATCTCGGCGGGCGGGGTGCCCAGGCGCTCGGGCCAGTGCCGGCGGACGATGTCGTGGTCGGCGCCGATGCCGCCGGAGGTGACGATCACGGCCGGGGCGGTGAGCTCGAACTCTCCCGTCGCGTCGCGGTTGGAGGCGACGCCGCGCGGTGAGTCGTCCGCGGCGAGGACCGTGCCGCGCACACCGCGCGCGGCGCCGCCCTCGACGACCAGGTGGTCGACGCGGTGTCGGTGGTGAAAGGTGAGCAGCCCGTCACGGGCGGCCTGCCTCGCGTACCGCACGAAGGGTTCGACGACCCCGGTGCCGGTCCCCCAGGCGATGTGGAAGCGGGGCACGGAGTTGCCGTGCCCGCCGGCCCTCAGGTCGCCGCGCTCGGCCCAGCCGACGGTGGGCAGGAAGGTGATGCCGTGTCCGGCCAGCCAGGAACGCTTCTCCCCCGCCGCCCACTCGACGTACGCCCGCGCCCAGCGCACCGCCCAGGAGTCCTCGTCCTGCGTCCGGTCGAAACCGGCGCTGCCCTGCCAGTCGCTCCAGGCGAGGTCGAGGGAGTCCTTGACGCCGAGCCTGCGCTGCTCCGGGGAGTCGACGAGGAAGAGACCGCCGAAGGACCAGAAGGCCTGTCCGCCGAGGTTGGCGGCGTTCTCCTGGTCGACCAGGGCGACCCTCCTGCCCCGGCTGGTCAGCTCGTGGGCCGCGACCAGACCCGCCAGACCCGCTCCGACCACGATGACGTCGGCATCCATGGCGACCGTCCCTTCCTGTTGTGTCATTGACGGGCGCTGCCGTCGGTGAGCAGCGCGGTGAGCAACCGCCCCAGCCAGGCCCGGGCACGGACCACGTCCCGGTCCAGGAGGAGCTGGGTGGTGACTCCGTCGTACGCGGCGACCACGGCGTGCGCGGCACCGTCGATGCCGCCAAGTACGGCGGGCAGGGCGGTGTGCCCCCCGGCTCGCGCGAGCCGGTCGGCGATGGTGTTCCGCAGGCGGGCCCGGTGCTCCAGCAGGGTCCGGGCGACCTCGGGGGCCCGGGCGGCGTGCACCAGGAAGTCCGTCTTCACCAGGAGCCAGTCCCGGTCCAGGAGCAGCGCCTCGGTGACGCGCTCCACGGCGGCGGGCACGTCCAGGGCGGGGCCGTCGGAGGCGAGGGCGGCGGACACCTGCTCGGCGATCAGGCCGGCCCGTTGCTCGTAGAGGGCGAAGAACAGCTCGTCGAGGCTGTCGAAGTTGGAGTAGAAGGCGCCCCGGCTGTATCCGGCGGCCTCGCAGACCTCCTCGATCGACACCCGTCCGAACCCCTTGGCCGCGAACACCCCGAACGCCGCGTCCAGGAGGTTCGCGCGGGTGCGCACGCGCCGCCTGGTCACCCGCCCGGTGGTCGCCTTCGCCGTCATGCGGCCGCCCCTCCCTCGTTCGATGCGCGAATGTATCGGATACACCGCTGTATCGAAAGGGCGGGAACGCGAGAAGGACGGCTTACGGGAGGGACGGCACTCCAATAGAACACTCATTCGAGACAAGGGGTACGCTGGTTCCATGACCACGCACCTCCAGGGCTCGCTCTTCGACCAGACCGACGAGGTCCGGCTCGGGCCGCTCGACGGGTTGCGCCGCACCCACCTCGGCTCGGGAGCCTGGATCGACCTGCTCCCCGGGTGGCTGAACGGCGCCGACGCGCTGTTCGAGCGACTGGCCACCGAAGTCCCCTGGCGCGCCGAGCGGCGTGCCATGTACGAGCGTGTCGTCGACGTCCCCCGGCTGCTGGCGTTCTACGGCGCGGCCGACCCGCTGCCCGACCCCCTGCTGACCGAGGCACGCGACGCGCTGTCCGCCCGCTACGCCGGGGAGCTGGGCGAACCCTTCACCACCGCGGGCCTGTGCCACTACCGCGACGGCCGGGACAGCGTCGCCTGGCACGGCGACCGGATCGGGCGCGGCGCGCGCCAGGACACGATGGTCGCCATCCTCTCGGTCGGTGCCCCCCGGGACCTGCTGCTGCGCCCGGCCGGCGGAGGCGGCCCGACCGTGCGCCGCCCGCTGGGCCACGGCGACCTGATCGTCATGGGCGGCTCCTGCCAGCGCACCTGGGAGCACTGCGTCCCCAAGAGCACCCGCGCCGCCGGGCCCCGCATCAGCATCCAGTTCCGCCCGCACGGCGTGCGCTGAGGACACCGGCAACCACCCGGCCGCGGTTTCTGGTTGGCTGTCCCCGCGCGGGGACAGCCGACCTGGAACGCGGGAGACCATGAGCGCGGACGTACGGCAGGTCGCCGACGGCACCTACCTGGTGCACGGCGGCCACACCAACTGGATCATCCTCACCGACGGCGACGCGGCGACGCTGGTGGACACCGGGTATCCCGGTGACCGCCGGGACCTGCTCGCCTCCCTGGCCGCCGTCGGGATCGCGCCCGAGGCGGTGGCGGCCGTGCTGATCACGCACGCGCACAACGACCACCTGGGCTCGGCCGAGTACCTGCGCGCCGCCCACGGCACCCCGGTCCTGCTGCACGAGGCCGAAGTGCCGCACGCCCGGCGCGACTTCCTCCAGCAGGTGTCGGTCGCCGCGGTGCTGCGCAACGCCTGGCGGCCCGGCGTGCTGCCGTGGATGGCGCACGTGCTGCGCGCCGGGGGGACCGAGCAGCACCCGGTGACCGCTCCCGCGCCCTTCCCGGCGGGCGGCGCCCTGGACCTGCCCGGCCGGCCGGTGCCGGTACACACGCCCGGCCACACCGACGGCCACTGCGTGTACCACCTCCCCGACGCCGGAGTGGTGGTCTCCGGCGACGCCCTGGTCAGCGGGCACGCCCTCTCCCGTACCGAGGGACCGCAGCTGCTGCCGGACCTGTTCCACCACGACCGCCCGCGCGCGATCGCCTCGCTCGACGTCGTCGCCGGTCTGGAGGGCGACCTCCTGCTGCCGGGACACGGCCCCCTGCACCGCGGGCCGGTGAGGGACGCCGCGGAGCTGGCCCGGGAACGGGCCGTCTAAGGTCGGGGCATGGCCTTGCAGATCAGCGCCACCAACCCGGAGCACCCCGCGCTCCTGCTCGAACTGCCCTGGCAGCTGCCGCTGGAGCAGTGGCCCGAGGAGTACCTCGTGCCGCTGCCGCGCGGCATCTCCCGGCACGTGGTCCGCTACGCGCGCGCCGGGGACGAGGTCATCGCCGTCAAGGAGCTGGCCGAACGGCCCGCGCTGCGCGAGTACCAGCTGCTGCGCGACCTGGACCGGCTCGCCATCCCGGCGGTGGACGCGCTGGCCGTGATCACCGGGCGCGCGGACGCCGACGGCGGCGCGCTGGAGCCGGTGCTGGTCACCCGGCACCTGGGCGGCTCGCAGCCGTACCGGTCGATGTTCGAGACGACGCTGCGTCCGGCGACCATGCACCGGCTGATGGACGCCCTCGCCGTGCTCCTGGTCCGGCTGCACCTGGCGGGGTTCGCCTGGGGGGACTGCTCGCTGTCCAACACGCTCTTCCGGCGCGACGCGGGCGCCTACGCCGCCTACCTGGTGGACGCCGAGACCGGGGAGCTGCACGCCCGGCTCAGCCCCGGGCAGCGCGACTACGACCTCGACCTCGCCCGGGTGAACATCAGCGGCGAACTGCTCGACCTGGAGGCGGCCGGGGCGCTGCACCCGTCCGTCGACCCGATCGACTTCGGCACGGAGATATGCGCCCGCTACCGGAGCCTGTGGGAGGAGCTGACCCGCACCTCCGTCTACCCGGCGGGCAAGTACCACTACATCGAGCGCCGGATCCGGCGGCTCAACGACCTCGGTTTCGACGTGGCCGAGATGCAGATCGAACACGCCTCCAACGGCGACACGGTCACCTTCGTGCCCAAGGTCGTCGACGCCGGTCACCACCAGCGCCAGCTGCTGCGCCTGACCGGCCTGGACGCCGAGGAGAACCAGGCCAGGCGGCTGCTCAACGACCTGGAGAGCTGGATGGCCACCCAGGACGACTACGCCCCGGGCGACCCCCTCGGCGCCCGCCCGGAGGTCCTCGCCCACCGCTGGGTGCGGGAGGTCTTCCGGCCCACCGTGCGCGCCGTGCCGGTGGAGCTGCGCGGCGCGATGGACCCGGCGGAGATCTACCACGAGCTGCTGGAGCACCGCTGGTACCTGTCCGAGCGGGCCCAGCACGACATCGGCCTGGACACGGCCGTCGAGGACTACCTGGTCAACATTTTGCCCACGGCCCGGGAGACCCTGCGGCCCACCGCGGACTGAACAGCGCCTGCACCGCGGTCAGCTGTGCGGGACGACCGCCACCGGGCACTCCGCGTGGTGCAGGACGCCGTGGGCCACCGAACCGATCCGGGCGCCGACGGCGGTACGGCGGGCGCGGCGGCCGACGACCATCAACTGGGCTCCCCCGCTCACCGACAGCAGCACCTGCCCGGCACTGCCCATCTCCACGTGCTCGACCACCGGGACGTCGGGGAAGCGCTCGCGCCACGGTGCGAGCGCCTCGCCGAGCGCCTTCCTCTCGTACTGCTCCAGGCCCCCGGCCTCGTCGGCGAGCGCCATGGAGCCGGGGCTGTAGGTGAAGACCGTCGGCAGCTGCCAGGCACGCACGGCACGCACGGTGGCGCCGCGCGCGGCGGCGGCCTCGAAGGCGAACCCGATGACGTCGGCGCTGTCCTCCGGCTCGCCCTGCTGGCCCACGACGACCTCGCGGCCCGCCGCCTCGGCGCTCGCCTCGTCCCCGGCGCGCACCAGGACGACCGGCCGCGGCGCCTCGGCGATGACCTGCCGGCCGACCGAACCGAGCAGGAAGCCGACGACCGCCCCGTGGCCGCGCGAGCCGAGCACCAGCGACTCGGCGCCGGCCGTCCCGGCGAGCAGCGCCGCGACGGCGTCGCCCTCGCGGATGTCGGTCGTCACGGTGAGACCGGGGTGCCGCTCGGTGACCGTCCCGACCGCAGCGGCGAGGCCGTCCCGCGCCCACGTCTCCTGTGTCGCGCGGTCCACCGTGCCGGCCACCCCCCGGTCCTGGAACCGCCAGGCGTGCACCACGTGCAGCGGGGCGTCGCGGCGGACCGCCTCCCTCGCCGCCCAGGCCAGCGCGGCCAGGCTCTCCTCCGAACCGTCCAGGCCTGCCGTGATCGGGCGCGTCATGCGGGTCCCTCCCTGCGTCGCGGTCTCGTCCATGGAGGCCAGTCTTCCCCAAGCCGCCCCCGGCACCGCGCAGGGGCGGGCACCTGCGCACTCGGTGCCCCCGCCGCCGCTGAGCGAGGTCCCGCGATCGAACATACGATGGGCTCCAGGCCGGTGCGGTGACGGGGACGCCGTGCCGTGAACCCGGCCGCTCGACGTGGGGGACGTATGGCACAGGCCGACGGGGAGACACGGACCGTCATCATGACCGTCGACGACGATCCGGGGGTGTCCCGTGCCGTCGCACGCGACCTGCGGCGGCGCTACGGCGCCACGTACCGGATCGTGCGCGCGGAGTCCGGCGAGTCGGCGCTGGAGGCGCTGCGGGAGCTGAAGCTGCGCGGCGACCTGGTGGCCGTGATCCTGGCCGACTACCGGATGCCGCAGATGAACGGCATCGAGTTCCTGGAACAGGCCCTGGACGTGTATCCGGGCGCCCGGCGGGTGCTGCTGACGGCGTACGCGGACACCGACGCGGCGATCGACGCGATCAACGTCGTCGATCTGGACCACTACCTGCTCAAGCCCTGGGACCCGCCCGAGGAGAAGCTCTACCCGGTCCTGGACGACCTGCTCCAGGCCTGGCGCTCCGGCGACCACCGGCCGGTGCCCAGCACCAAGGTCGTCGGGCACCGCTGGTCGGCGCGGTCCTCGGAGGTCCGGGAGTTCCTGGCCCGCAACCAGGTGCCGTACCGCTGGTACTCCTCGGACGAGCCGGAGGGGCGGCGGCTGCTGTCGGCGGCCGGGCAGGACGGGCAGCGGCTGCCGGTGGTGATCACGCCGGACGGGACGCCGCTGGTGGAGCCGGAGGCGCCGGAGCTGGCCGCCCGGGTGGGCCTGGCGACCACGCCGACGGCCGACTTCTACGACCTGGTGGTGATCGGCGGCGGTCCGGCCGGGCTCGGCGCGGCGGTGTACGGGGCCTCGGAAGGGCTGCGGACGGTGCTGGTGGAGCGGTCGGCGACCGGTGGGCAGGCCGGGCAGAGTTCCCGCATCGAGAACTACCTCGGGTTCCCCGACGGCGTCTCCGGCGGCCAGCTCACCGACCGGGCCCGGCGGCAGGCGGCGAAGTTCGGCGCCGAGATCCTCACCGCGCGCGAGGTGACCGGTCTTGAGGTGAACGGCGCGGCGCGGGTCGTCCGGTTCTCGGACGGCTCGGCGATCGCCGCGCACAGCGTCATCCTGGCGACCGGCGTCTCCTACCGGCAGCTGACCGCCCCCGGTACCGAGGACCTGGCCGGCTGCGGCGTGTTCTACGGTTCGGCGCTGACCGAGGCGGCCTCCTGCCAGGGCCACGACGTGTACATCGTCGGCGGTGCCAACTCGGCCGGACAGGCGGCGATGTACCTGGCCCGGGGCGCCAAGTCGGTGACGCTGCTGGTGCGCGGCGGCTCCCTGGAGGCGTCGATGTCGTACTACCTGATCCAGCAGATCGAGGAGACCCCCAACATCCGGGTGCGCTGCGGCACCCTCGTCGAGGGCGCGCACGGCGACGGCCACCTGGAGCGGCTGACGCTGCGCGACGCGGCGAGCGGTGCCACCGAACTGGTCGACGCGCAGTGGCTGTTCGTCTTCATCGGCGCGGCCCCGCTCACCGACTGGCTGGACGGCACGGTGCTGCGCGACGAGCGCGGGTTCATCCTCGCCGGGCCCGATCTGACGCCCGACGGACGGCCGCCGGCCGACTGGGAGCTGGACCGTCCGCCGTACCACCTGGAAACCAGCGTCCCGGGCGTCTTCGTGGCGGGCGACGCCCGCGCGGAGTCCGCCAAGCGGGTCGCGTCCGCCGTCGGAGAGGGAGCCATGGCCGTCATGCTCGTCCACCGTTACCTGGAGCAGTCGTGAGCGGGCGGCCGATGCCGTGCAGCCCCGGCGAGATCGGGCAGCTGTTCCTGTTCGAGAAGCTGGCGCCCGAGCAGCTGGGCCGACTCTGCGCGGAGGGCCGGGTGGAGCTGTTCGAGCCCGGTCCGGTGTACACCGAGGGTCAGGACGCCACGTGCTTCTACGTGCTGCTGGAGGGCACGGTGGTGCTGTCCCGCCGGGTCGGCGAGGACGACGTGGAGACCAACCGGACCTCGCAGCGCGGGGTGTACGCGGGCGCGATGCAGGCGTACGTCGGCGACCGGCTGCCGCAGGTCTACACGAACTCCATGCGGGTCACCGAACCGTCGCGCTTCTTCGTGCTGCCCGCGGACACCTTCGCCGCCGTCATGCGGGAGTGGTTCCCGATGGCGGTGCACCTGCTGGAGGGGCTGTTCTTCGGGGCCAAGAACAACCAGCGCGCCATCGGCCAGCGCGAGCGGCTGCTGGCGCTGGGCTCGCTGTCCGCGGGTCTCACGCACGAGCTGAACAACCCGGCGGCGGCCGCGGTACGGGCCACCTCGACGCTGCGGGAACGGGTGGCCAAGATGCGGCACAAGCTCGCCGTGATCGCCGAGGGGCCGTTCTCCCGGGACGCGCTCGCGGAGCTGATCGAGATCCAGGAACGCACGGCGGAACGGGTCGCCAAGGCGCCCTCGCTCAGCCCGCTGGAGGCCTCCGACCGTGAGGACGCCCTGGGCGACTGGCTGGCGGACCACGGCATCGAGCAGGGCTGGCAGCTCGCGCCGACCTTCGTGCAGGCGGGTCTGGACACCGAGTGGCTGGAGCAGGTCGCGGCGGCCGTGGACGAGGAGATCCTGCCGGGAGCGGTCGGCTGGCTCAACTACACCGTCGAGACCGAGCTGCTGATGAACGAGATCGCGGACTCCACCGCCCGGGTCTCCCACCTGGTGAACGCGGCCAAGCAGTACGCGCAGCTGGACCGGGCGCCCTACCGGACGGTCGACGTCCACGAACTCCTCGACAGCACCCTGCTGATGCTGTCCGGGAAGATCGGCCCGCGGATCGAGGTCGTCAAGGAGTACGACCGCACGGTGCCCGAGGTCCCCGCGTACCCGGCGGAGCTGAACCAGGTGTGGACCAACCTGATCGACAACGCGGTCGCCGCGGTCAACGGCGCGGGCGGCGAGGGGACGCTGACCGTGCGGACCGCGCTCCACCACGACCGGCTGCTGGTGGAGTTCCGCGACACCGGCACCGGCATCGCCCCGGAGATCCGGGAGCGCATCTTCGACCCGTTCTTCACCACCAAGCCGGTGGGCGAGGGCACCGGGCTCGGCCTGGACATCTCCTGGCGGATCGTGGTCAACAAGCACCACGGCAGCCTCCAGGTCGAGTCCGTGCCGGGCGACACCCGTTTCCAGGTGCTCCTGCCGCTGACCGCCGCGGAGACCCGACCGGCCGACGCGACCGGTTCCACCCCCCGAGCCGATTCCACCGACGCGACCGAGGAGACGGTATGACCAGCGACACCGGAATCGACCCCACCGTCCCGCCCAGCGGCACCGGCTGCGCCGAGTGCGACGCCGCGGGCGGCTGGTGGTTCCACCTGCGGCGCTGCGCGGCCTGTGGCCATGTCGGCTGCTGCGACAGCTCACCGGGACAGCACGCGACCGGCCACTACCGGTCCACCGGCCATCCGGTGGTGCAGAGCTACGAACCGGGCGAGGACTGGTACTGGGACTACGCGACGAACGAGGTGCGCGCGTCCGGCCCTGACCTCGCCCCGCCCGCCAGCCATCCGGACGACCAGCCGTCGCCGGGCCCCGCGGGCCGGGTCCCGGCGAACTGGGCGGACGCCCTGCACCGCTGACGGGCGGACGCGGACGGACGTCCGGCTCGGAACGGGGAGGCCCGCCGCCGGACCCGCGTGTCAGGATGGGCAGCGTGCCGCAGACCTCACTGACCAGCCCGCTCGTCGGCCGCGAGGACGAACTCGCCCGTCTCACCGGCGTATTGGAGCGCGCCCGAGCCGGTGAGGCCCGCGCGGTCCTCGTCGCCGGGGACGCCGGGGTCGGCAAGACCCGGACCCTGGACGAGGTCGCCGGGCGGGCCGCGGCGGCCGGGACGACCGTCCTCACCGGGCACTGCGTGGACCTGGGCGACGTGGGCCTGCCGTACCTGCCGTTCACGGAGATCCTGGGCGCCCTGGCCGCCGACGAGCGGTTCGCCGCCGTGCCGGCCGGGCATCCGGTGGCCGACCGGCTGCTCGGCGGCGCTCCGGCCGACGCGACGGACGCCGCGCCCTCCCGGCTGCGGCTCTTCGAGGGCGTCGCGGCCCTGCTGACCGAGGTGGCGGACATCGCGCCGCTGCTGCTGGTCCTGGAGGACCTACACTGGGCCGACCAGTCCTCCCGGGACCTGCTGAGGTTCCTGCTCAGCCGGGGAGTCCTGCAGCGCCCCGCGGGCGGGGTGCCCGGTCACCGGCTCGCGCTGTTCGCCTCGTACCGGGCGGACGACCTGCACCGCCGCCACCCGCTGCGTCCGCTGCTGGCCGAACTGGTGCGCCTGCCCGGCGTGGAGAGGCTGGAGCTGCGTCCGCTGCCCGACGCCGACGTGGCCCGGCTGGTGCGTTCGCTGCGGGAGCGGCGGCTGCCGGACACCACCGTGCGCCGGATCGTGGAGCGGGCGGAGGGCAACGCCTTCTACGCCGAGGAGCTGGTGGCCGCCACGGACGCGCCCGCCGGGGGCGTCCCCAGCGGACTCGCCGACGTGCTGCTCATCCGGGTCGAGCAGCTGTCGGACACCGCCCAGCAGGTGCTGCGCACCGCCGCCGTCGCCGGTCGGCGCGTGGGGCACGACCTGCTGCGGGACGCCGTCGGGCTGCCCGAGCAGGAGCTGGAGTCGGCGCTGCGCGAGGCGGTGGAACGGCAGTTGCTGGTCTCCGGTGACGGGGACACCTACTCCTTCCGGCACGCCCTCGCCCGCGAGGCGGTCTACGCCGACCTGCTGCCGGGTGAACGGTCGCGGCTGCACGGCGCGTTCGCCCGGCTGCTGGCCGGTCCCGACCGCCGGGCGGACAGCGCGGCCGAGCGCGCCCACCACTACCGCGCGAGCCACGACCTGCCCGAGGCGCTCGCCGCCTCCCTGGAGGCCGCCGACCACGCCCAGCGGGTCCAGGCGCCCGCCGAGGAGCTGCGGCACGTCGAGGCGGCCCTCGACCTGTGGACGGCGGTCGACGCCACCGCGCGCCCCGCGGGACCCGACGCCGTGACCCTCACCCTGCGCGCCTCCGCGGCCGCCGTGCACGCCGGGGAACTGCACCGCGCGGTCTCCCTGACCCGCTCCGCACTGGCCGGTCTCGGCCAGGACGCGGACCTCGAACTGGCCGCCCGCGTCCGTTACACGCTGGCCGGGAATCTGCTGAGCGTCGACAACCTGCCGGCCGCCTACACCTACAGCAGCGAGGCACTCGCACTGATCCCCGCCGAGCCGCCGTCGTCGACGTGGGTGTGGGCGGCGGCCACCCATGTGTCGACGGCCCGTCAGGTCGGTGAGAACGAGACGGCGCTGCGGGTGGCCCGCCGCGCGCTGCGGGTCGCCGAGGAGCTGGAGGTCACCGACGCGCGCGCCGATCTGCTGATCTCCCTGACGAGCCTGGAGGGCGGCAACCGCGCCACCCCGCAGGGCCGCGAGCGGCTGATCGAGGCACGCGACCTGGCCCGGCGCGCGGGCAACGCTCCGGTGGAGCTGCGTGCTCTGTTCAACCTCGCCATCGGCTGCTTCGAGTCCGGAGACCTGGAGGAGTGCCTGCCCTGGGCGTCGGAGGGACTGGAGCGGGCCCGCCGCTTCGGGCTGCTGTCCTCGCCGTACCCGCGGGAGATGCGCTATCTGCGGCTCCTGGTCCAGTACACGCTGGGCCACTGGGACGAGGTCCTGCGCGAGTCCGCCGGGCATGACGGGGAACGGCCGGTCGCGGACGGACACGCCGCCGGGCCGGGGCTGTTCGTGGCGCTGGCGCGCGGCGACCTCGGGGCGGCCGACCGGGCCCGGGCCCTGCTGAAGGGACCCTTCGACTGGATGGCGCGGATGGTTGCGGGGCTGGTGCTGACCGACGCGGCGGCCTTGCGCGGCGACGCGGAGGACGCCGTGCGGTGGATGCGCTCCAGCGTCGAGGCGCTCACCGAGGCGGGCGAGCGGCCCGCCGTGACCGTCCGCCTCGCCACCCTCGCGCTGTCCGCGGTCGCCGACACCGTGACCGAGCTGCGCCGGACCGGGGACGGGACCGGGGTGGCCCGCTGGACGGACACGGCGGCGGAGCTGCTGGCCGATGCCCGCCGGTCCGCCGCGCACGGGTACGACGGCGTCCCGCAGGGGCCGGAAGGGCAGGCGTGGCTGGCGCGGGCGGAGGCGGAGTGGTCGCGGATCCCGGCCGCGGCCGCGGACCCGGCTGCCTGGGAGAAGGCGGTGGCCGCCTTCGGGCACGGCGACGTCTACGAACGCGCGCGGTGCAGGCTGCGGCTGACCGAGGCCCTGCTGGCGGCGGACCGCCGCGAGGAGGCGGCCGCCGAGGCCGACGCCGTACGCCGGGAGGCCGACCGGCTCGGCGCGACGGTGCTGCGCGACCGGCTCGACGACCTGGCCCGGCGCGGCCGGCTCACGGACCCGGCACCGCCCCAGGGCACCGCGGTGCTGACCGCCCGCGAACAGGACGTCCTGCGGCTGCTCGCCCTGGGCCACAGCAACCGCCGGATCGGCGAGGAGCTGTTCATCAGCGCCAAGACCGCGAGCGTCCACGTGTCCAACATCCTCGCCAAACTGAACGCGGCGAGCCGCACGGAGGCGGTCGCGGTCGCCTACCGGCAGCGACTGATCGCCCCGGAACCCACGTCGTCATAGTCCGGACCCGCACCCGATCTTGGCGGAACGGGACGGTCCGGGCCAGGATGCCGTCATGAAGGGTGACCTCTTTTCCAGCGAACACATGGTCCGGCCCGCCTCGGCGCCCGGCATGACCGTCGAGAACTCCAAGTGCATCCGGTACACGGTGAACGGCGAGATGCTCGCCCGGCAGGGCGCGATGATCGCCTACCGGGGCAGCCTCCAGTTCGAACGCAAGGGCCAGGGCGTGGGCGGCATGCTCAAGCGCGCGGTCACCGGGGAGGGGCTGCCGCTGATGGCGGTGCGCGGGCAGGGCGAGGCCTGGTTCGCCCACGAGGCCCAGACCTGCTTCGTCGTGGAGGTCGAGCCGGGTGACGAGTTCACCGTCAACGGCCGCAACGTCCTGTGCTTCGACGCCTCGCTCTCGTACCGCATCGCCACGGTGAAGGGCTCCGGCATCGCGGGCGGCGGGCTGTTCAACAGCGTCTTCACCGGGCAGGGCAGGCTGGGGCTGGTGTGCGAGGGCGACCCGCTGGTCATCCCCGTGTCGCACCAGTACCCGGTGTACGTCGACACCGACGCGGTCGTCGGCTGGTCCGCGGGGCTGTCGACCTCCCTGCACCGCTCGCAGTCGATCGGCTCGATGCTGCGCGGCGGTTCCGGGGAAGCCGTCCAACTGGTCCTCCAGGGCGAGGGCTTCGTCGTGGTACGGCCGAGCGAGGCGACGCCGCAGAAGCCGCAGCAGCACTGAGCCCCGCTCCGGGGCTTGTTGACCTTGGGGGGCCTCGCGCGCAAGGCTGCGAACGGGCGCGGATCACCCGCCCGCGCCGGAAGGAAGAGACTGCCTTGATCGCGATCACGGAGATCGAAACCGCGGCCGAGCGGATCGCCGGACACGTCGTACGCACCCCGACCGTGCCCAGCCCGGGGCTGTCCGCGCTGCTCGGCGTCCCGGTCACCGCCAAACTGGAACTGCTCCAGCGCACCGGCTCGTTCAAGGCGCGCGGCGCGACGGCGAAGCTGCTGTCGCTGACCGGGGCCGAGCGCGCCGCCGGTGTCGTCGCGGTCAGCGGCGGCAACCACGGCATCGCCGTGGCCGTGATGGCGGCGGCCCTCGACGTGAAGGCCACGGTGGTGATGCCGCGTACGGCTCCGGCCCGTTCCGTGGAGATCGCCGAGGAGGCGGGCGCCCTGGTCCGGCTCACCGACGGCATGGACAGCGCCTTCGCGCTCGTCGCCCGGCTCCGGGAGGAGGGGCTGACCCTGGTCCACCCCTTCGACGACCCCGTGGTCATCGCGGGACAGGGCACGGTGGGCCTGGAGTTCGCCGAGGACGCCGGGGACCTCACCGACGTGCTGGTGAGCATCGGGGGCGGCGGGCTGATCGCGGGGGTGGCGGCGGCACTGCGGGCGCTGCGGCCCGGAGTGCGGATCTGGGGCGTGGAGACGGCGGGCGCCGAGGCCATGTCCCGGGCGCTCGCGGCGGGCGGGCCGCTCGCGGTGCCCCTGTCCTCGGTCGTCACCACGCTCAGCGCGCCGTCCGTCTCCCAGGTGACGTACGACCACGTGGCGGAGCTGGTCACCGAGGTGCTCGTGGTGTCGGACCGGGAGGCCGTCCAGGGCTCGCTCACGCTCGCCGAGCACGCGAAGGTGTGGACCGAGCCGGCCGCCGGCTGTCTGCTGCCGGCGGCCCGGCGGGTGGTGGAGCGGGTGGGCGACGACGCCCGGATCGGCCTCGTGGTCTGCGGAGGCAATGCCACGGTGGCCGACATGGCGGCGTGGGCGGAACGCTTCGGGCCGGCCTGACACCCGGCCCGTCCGGACTTCTCGGCAGAGCGCCGGCGCCGGCTTTTTGAAGGAGAGTCAGAATCGGGTCGGACGGGCGCGCTCGCTGAACGCACCCCGGGGCCCTCGACGTACCACTGGTCGAGCCGGAAGCCGGCGGTGCGAGCGAGGGAGGGCCATGGGCAGGGCGCACGTCTCCACACACGGGCTGGTCGCCGGACGCTACCGCCTGTTCGAGGTCGTCCAGCGCGAGACGAACCGCCTCTGCTGGTCCGGGGAGGACGCCACGACGGGCCACCCGTGCCTGGTCACCCGGATCGGGCTGCCGGAGGAAGGGGCCGGGGACGCCGCCCGCCGGGCCCCCGGCCGGGTGGCCCGCACCTGCGGGACCATGGCGTCGCTGTGCCCCGGACGGATCGCCACGGTGCTGGACGCGGTGGTCGCCGACGGCACGCTGTGGACGGTGACCGAATGGGTCGAGGGTGTTCCGCTCGCGGACCTCCTCGAGCGCGAGGGCGCCCTCGACCACGTCCGGGCGGCGCGCATCGGCCTGGAGCTGCTGACCGTGCTGGAGGCGGCGCACGCCCACGGTGTGACGCACGGTGAGCTGAGCCCGGGTCAGGTGTACGTGCGCGAGGAGGGCACCGTCGTCGTCACCGGCTTCGGGCTGGCCGGAGCCACGCTCGTCCCACGGCTGACCTCCCCCGCGTACGCCTCGCCCGAGCAGGCCCGCAACGAGCGGATCGGGCCCGCCGCCGATCTGTGGACGCTGGGCGCGATCCTGTACACGATGGTCGAGGGCCGTGCGCCCTTCCGTGACCGGGGCCGGCCCGAGGCGACGCTCAAGGGGGTCGACCGCCTGCCGCTGCGGACGCCGGTGCGCGCCGGTCCGCTCGCCCAGGCCGTGCGGGGACTGCTGCGCAAGGACTCCCGGGAGCGGCCGACCCGCCCGGCGGTACGCGCGGCCCTCGTCCGGGCGCTGGCGCAGGACCCCGGCCTCACCGCGGACGAGGAACCCCGGCCGGAGCCGGGCGACACCTCGGCCGCCGCACCGCCCGCGAGCCCCTACCGGGCTCGGCGGCCCCTGGTCGTCGCCGGTGGCGCGCTGGCTCTCGCCGCGGTCACGGTCGCCACCCTCGCCGTCACCGGCCGTCTTCCCGGCACGGACGGCGGTGCCCCGGCGGACGCCCGGCAGCGTCCCCCGGCGCCCTCCGCGCCGCCGCCCGGCTCCACCGCCCCCTCCTCCCCCGCCTCACCCACCGGCCGGCCGGGCGCGAGTGCGCCGGCTTCCCCGGCTCCGGGTGCCTCCGCCCCGGCCGGGTTCCGCCGCTACGACGCGCCGGAGGGATTCTCCGTCGCCCTTCCCGGCGGCTGGCGGCGACTGGACACCGCACGTGTTCCGGACGGCGCGTACCGGGTGGTGTTCGGAACCGCCGGCGATCCGCGCACCCTCGCCGTCACCTACAGCAGGCGCGCGGGCACGGACCCGGTGGCGGTCTGGCGCGACGACGTCGAGCCCGGCCTCGCCCGCTCGGGCGGCTACCGGCGGATCGGCGAGATCCGCGCGGTCACGTACCGGGGGCGCGAGGCGGCCGACATGGAGTGGCTGGCCCGGTACGACGGCGCCCGGGTGCGCACCTTCGGCCGCGGATTCCTGCTCGGCGGGGGACGGAGCTTCTCGCTGCGCTGGACGACACCGGCCGGTGACTGGGGCGACACCGCGAACGCACGAGCGCTCGCCGCCTTCCTCAAGACCTTCCGGGAGGGCGCGGCCTGACCCTCTTGCGCCCCGTTTCCCCCGGTTTTCCCTTCGGCGGGGCGGGGACTCGGCCGTCATGGCACACATCGGATACACCATGATGACCGAGCAGGCCGGACCGCGTGAACTCGTCGGCCATCTGGTACGGGCCGAGGAGGTCGGGTTCGACTTCTCGGTGACCTCGGACCACTACTTCCCCTGGCTGCGTTCGCAGGGCCACGCGCCCTACGCGTGGAGCGTGCTGGGCGCCGCGGCGCAGGCGACCTCCCGCATTCCGCTGATGACGTACGTGACGTGTCCGACGTTCCGCTACCACCCCGCGGTGGTGGCGCAGAAGGCGGCCACGATGCAGCTGCTGTCCC
Source organism: Streptomyces sp. BK208 (assembly GCF_004364245.1). GTDB lineage: Bacteria > Actinomycetota > Actinomycetes > Streptomycetales > Streptomycetaceae > Streptomyces. The sequence continues at coordinate 53,501 of NZ_SOAV01000004.1, forward strand.
AGGGCCGGTTCCGGCTGGGACTGGGCTCGGGAGAGAACCTCAACGAGCACGTGGTGGGCGGCGGATGGCCGTCGGTCGACGTGCGGCACGAGATGCTGCAGGAGTCCCTGGAGATCATCCGCGCACTGTTCCGGGGCGGTCACGTGAACCACCGGGGCACGCACTTCGACGTGGAGTCCGCCCGGCTGTGGGACCTGCCGGAGGACCTGCCGCCCATCGGTCTCGCCGTCTCCGGCGAGCGCTCCTGCAAGCTGGCGGGCGAGTTCGCCGACCTGGTGATCGCCACCGAGCCCAAGGCGGAGCTGCTGGAGTCCTTCGACCGGCACGGCGGCACCGGCAAGGCGCGCGTGGGTCAGCTGCCCGTGTGCTACGACCCCGACCGGGACACGGCGATCGAGCGCGCCCACTCCCAGTTCCGCTGGTTCGGCAGCGGCTGGAAGGTCAACTCCGAACTGCCCCACCCGGACTCCTTCGAGGCGGCCACCCAGTTCGTGCGGCCCGACGACGTCGCCGGGTCCATCCCCTGCGGCGACGACCCGGACGCCTTCGTGGACGCCGTGCGGCCGTACGTCGAGGCCGGGTTCACCGAGGTCGCGCTGGTGCAGATCGGCGGCGACACCCAGCACGCCTTCCTCGACTGGTCGGAGAAGACCCTGCTGCCCGCGCTGCGGGAGGCGTTCGGCCGGGACTGAGAGGTGACGTGGGCGCATCACTCGAACGACCGAGCATCTTGCCCGTGGAGCGGGTACTAGAGGGCTTTACGTCCGTCCCCCTGGAGGCCCTCGTGAACACCGTCGTGCACAAGACCCTGGTCGTGCAGCTCCAGGCGGGCGAGGCCGCCGACCGGTTCCCCGTCCTCGCCCATTTCCGGTACGACGCGGCGGACCCGTTCGCCCTCTCCGTGGTCTTCAGCCACGACGGCCGGGTGCTCGCCGAGTGGGCGCTGGACCGGGAGATGGTCGGTGAGGGGCTGACCCGCCCGGTCGGCGTGGGCGACGTGCGGCTGCGTCCCGAGTCCCGGGGCATGTGGGACGAGCTGCGCATCGAGCTGCTCGGCAACGACCGGGCCGACGGGGGCCGCCACCGCGCGGTGGTGTTCGTGTGGGCCTCGGCCGTGGAGTCCTTCCTGCGCGACACGCACGCGGTGGTCCGGCCCGGGGAGGAAGAGGTGTGCGTCGACGACTTCCTCGCCGGGCTGACCGCCGAGGGCTGAGGGACGGCCGGCCGCGAGACTCAGCGTGTCGTGTGGCGGTGCCGGGTCCACAGGGGAAGCCCGAACCAGCACAGCAGGTACCAGAGCACCACGCCGGTGACGAGGTAGGGCACGAAGCCGTCGTGGGTCGCGACGCGCAGGATCAGCAGGAGCGAGCAGGCCGTCGTGGCGAGCAGCAGGACGAGGCCGAGCAGGGTCAGCCGGGACGCCCACCGCACCGCCTGGGGTTTCACCCGCCGGCCGGAGACGAGGCGGTGCAGCGAGACCGGTCCGATCAGGGCGCCGGTCGTGACGGCCCCGAGGACCACGGTGATCAGGTAGATGGTCTGATCGACGTCCGGGAGTTTCTCGTACTTCGGCTGGAACACCACGGTGAGCAGGAAGCCGAACAGGATCTGGACGCCCATCTGAGCGACGCGGACCTCCTGGATCAGCTCCGTCCACATCCGGTCGGCGCGCTCCTCCTCGGTCTCGTTGCGACCCCTGCGCCGGACCTGTCCCTCGTCGGCCGGTTCCGAGTCCGAGTGCGTCACGTGTTCCTCCGTTGCCGGTAGCCTGCGTTCCCTTCCCCTTCCCCGCGATCCCCGTCCTCAGCCGCCGGTCCGGCACGGCGACGCCCGGTTTGGGTGATCGGGGGACGGTTACACGAGCCGGGAACGACCAAGGCGCGGCAAGGAAGGCGAAGAATGTCCGACACACAGCTCACCGTGACGCTCGACGGCGGCGGCATCGAGGACGCGCGAACGATCGTCCGCGCACTGGAGGGCGTCTTCGGGGCTCCCGGCGACCTCCCCGCGGACGAGGGGGCGACGGTGCGCACCGCGACCTTCGACTCCCCGGACGCGCCGCGAGCGGCGTCGGATCCGGCGGCGGGCGGAACGCTGTCCACCGCGGTGACCGTCACCGTCCAGGGCACCCCGCAGGCGGTGGAGGCGGCGGCCCGGACCCTGTCCGGTGCCTTCACCACGCGCGACGACGGAGCGGCCTCCGGCGACCAGGAGCGCGAAAGGCAGTTGCTCCTGGTGCCGTGAGGCCCCGTGACCGCCGCCTCGCGGACGCCTACCAGCGGCCCTCGACCTGGTCCTTGATCCGGCGGTCGTAGAGGTCCCGGACGGCGGCCAGGGTGTCCTCGGACAGCTCCGGCAGCCGGGCGGCGTCCGTGTTGGCGCGGGCCTGCTCGGGCGAGCGGGCGCCCGGGATCACACTGGTCACGCCGGGCTGCTGGATGATCCAGCGCAGCGCCAGCTGGGCCGGGGTGTACCCCTCGGGCGCGAGCGCCGCGAACTCGGCGGCGGCCTCCACCCCGGTGGCGAAGTCGACGCCGGAGAAGGTCTCCCCCTGGTCGAAGGCCTCGCCGTGCCGGTTGTAGTTCCGGTGGTCGTTGGCCGCGAAGACCGTGTCCTTGGTGTACTTGCCCGACAGCAGGCCGGAGGCCAGCGGCACCCGGGCGATGACGCCGACGCCCGCCTCCCGGGCCGCGGGCAGCACCTCGCGCAGGGGCTTCATCCGGAACGGGTTGAGGATGATCTGGACGCTGGCCACGTTCGGCCGGGCGATGGCGGTGAGCGCCTCGGCGCAGGTCTCCACACTCACGCCGTACGCGGCGACACGCTCCTCCTCGACGAGGGTGTCCAGGGCGTCGAACACCTCGTCGCTGGAGTAGACGGGCGTCGGCGGGCAGTGCAGCTGCACGAGGTCCAGGCGGTCGACGCCGAGGTTGCGGCGGGAACGGTCGTTCCACTCCCGGAAGTTGTCCAGCACGTAGTTCTGCGGGATCTGGTCCACCCGGCGGCCCATCTTGGTGGCGATGAGCACGTGCAGGTCGGGCCTGCTCGCGAGGAAGGTCGCGATGGTCTGCTCGCTGCGGCCGTCGCCGTAGACGTCGGCCGTGTCGAAGAAGGTCACCCCCGATTCGGCCGCCGCCTCCAGTACCGCGAGGGCCTCCTTGTCGTCCACGTCTCCCCAGTCGGAGCCCAGTTGCCAGGTGCCGAGGCCGACGACCGACGCGTGCTGATCCGACCTGCCGAAAGTACGCTCGTCCATGGCGTCAGTCTGTCATCCGCGGTGCGCGGGCACCGTGTCGGGACGCCCGGGGCCGCCCGGCCCGTCGGCGGTGGCGAGCCTGCGTGCCTGTACCGTGCGCGCGATCCTCGGGCCCAGCCGGCGCTTGACCCGGCGCAGCGTCTCCAGCCGTCCGGCCGCCCGGTCGAGCCGGTAGTACAGGCGGGGCGGGAGGTACGGCAGCAGCGGCGAGTGGCGCTGGCCGAGCAGGGCGAACATCTCGTCGGGCGGCAGGTGGACGTAGCGGGGCAGGTTCTCGTACCACTGGGCGCTGAGCCGGGCCGCGCTCTGCACCGGCAGCAGGGCGGCCCGGCGTTCGCGTTCGTAGTGGGCGAGGGCGTCCGGCAGACCGGCCCGCTCGCGCAGCGCCGCGGACAGCGTCATGGCGTCCTCCAGGGCGAGCGTGGTGCCGGCGCCGATGGAGTAGTGCGTGGTGTGCGCGGCGTCGCCGAGCAGCACGAGGTTGCCCCGGGACCAGGTGCGGTTGGTGACGGTGCGGAAGACGGGCCACGCGGTGCCGGCCCGGCCGGACGGCCGGGCGGTGAGCGGGTGCCCGTCCAGCACGTCGGCGAAGAGCTTCTCCAGCAGGACCAGCGCCTCGGCCTCGTCGGCCCGGTCCAGGCCCAGGCCGGTCCAGGTGGCGGGGGCGCACTCGACGACGCAGGTGCTGCCCTCGGGGCCGTAACCGTAGCCGTACGCCCAGATCCAGCCGTGGTCGGTCTCGACGAAGGCGAAGGTGAAGGCGTCGAAGGCCTTGGTGGTGCCGAGCCACACGTAGTGGTTGCGGCCGCCGGTGATCCCGGTGCCGAAGTGGTCGGCGTGATGGGTGCGCAGGGCGCTGCCCGCGCCGTCGGCCGCCACCACGAGGTCGGCGGCGGGCGGGTTGGCACCGCTGACCGGGCGCTCGAACTCCAGGCGCACGCCCAGGTCGCGGGCGCGTGCCGCGAGGATCGCGAGGAGCCGGTGGCGGCCGATGCCGAAGCCCTCGTCGCCCTGGTGCCGGGTGGCCCGGCCGCCCACGTGGGCGACGCCGTCGCGCCAGCGCACCGAGTGCTCCTCGACGGCGCGCGCGGAGACCGGGTCGTGCTCGTGCAGCCGGTCGAGCAGCCCGCGCCAGTAGGTGACGCCCCAGCCGTAGGTGGAGCCCTCCGGGTCGCGTTCGTGGACGGTGACGTCGTGGGACGGGTCCTGCCGCTTCAGCAGGATCGACAGATACAGTCCGGCGGGCCCACCGCCGACGCAGGCGACCTTCACACACACCCCTGGTATGCACTCATCACGGTCATTCGGGACCGCAGAGTAACAAGGGGGAGGCACGGGGCCGGTGCTACACGGCCGTGGGTCCTCGCGCGTTACCCGGCGGCCGCCGTGCGGCACTCCGGGTGGCCCCAGCCCTGGTCGTTCTTGGCGATCGGCTCGCCGGCCGCGTAGGGGCGGCCGCACAGGCAGCGTCCGGCGAACTTCGCCTTGATGGTGCGCGCGGAGGAGCCGCCCTTGCGGGCCGCGCCGGCCCCGCGGCGCGGGGCCCTGCGGGCCGCCGGGACGTCCGGTGCGGGTGGCGGTTCCGGCGAGCCGAGACCGCTGCCCGCGGGTTCCTGGACGACGGCCGCCTGGCTGGCGGCGCGGTCGGCGAAGTCGTTGAGCCGGTCGCCGTCCACCTGGTGGGCGGGTACGTAGCGGAACTCGACCGAGCGTCCTTCGAGCAGCTCGTCGATGCGCACGACCAGCTCCTGGTTGGCGACCGGCTTGCCGGCGGCCGTCTTCCAGCCGTTGCGCTTCCAGCCGGGCAGCCAGGTGGTGACGGCCTTCATGGCGTACTGCGAGTCCATGCGGACCTCGAGCGGCACGTCGGGGTCGGTCGACGCCAGCAGGCGCTCCAGCGCCGTCAGTTCCGCGATGTTGTTGGTGGCCCTGCCGAGCGGACCGGCCTCCCAGCGCACCGGGTTCTCCGACGCGTCGGCGAGCACCCAGGCCCAGCCGGCCGGACCCGGGTTTCCCTTCGAAGCCCCGTCGCACGCGGCCACTGCACGTTCACGCATGCGCTCGATCATGCCATGGTCCGGCGGAGCCCCGGGACCGGGCTCAGGAGACGTCCGTGACCTTCGGCATCTCCCCTTCGGTCGTCGTGGTGTCGATCACCGAGAAGCTCGCGCCCTGCGGGTCGCTCAGGGCGGCGAACCGGCCGAACGGGGTCGTGACCGGACCGAACCGCAGGACGCCGCCGAGCCCGGTGGCGCGGGCCACGGCCGCGTCGCAGTCACCGACGGTGAAGTAGACGTTGATGTAGGGCGGTACCTCGGGCGGGAAGTCCTCCGTCATGGCCATGCGGCCCAGGACGGGGTCGCCGCCGAGGTCGAAGATGCGGAAGTCCACCTGGTCGTCCTGCATCTGCCGGGCCCGGTAGGGGAAGACGGCGGGGAAGAAGGCGTCAGAGGCGGCGGGCTCGCGGGTGAAGACCTCGGCCCAGCAGTACGCGCCGGGCACGGCCGTCGCCTCGAAGCCCTCGTGCGCGTCGCCCTGCCAGACGCCGAAGACGACGCCGCTCGGATCCCGCGCCAGGCACATGGTGCCGAAGTCGCCGACCCGCATCGGTTCCAGGAGCAGATCGCCGCCGGCCCCGCGGATCCGGCCGGCGGTCGCCGCCGCGTCCGGGGAGGCGAGGTAGAGGCACCACTGGGACCGCTCCTCGCGGCCGGGCGGGGGCGGGACCACGGCGGCCACCGCCTTGCCTTCCGCATAGCACTGCGTGTAGTCGCCGAACTCCGACGACGTCTCGCCGAAGGTCCAGCCGAGGACGGCGCCGTAGAAGGTCTTGGCTCCCTCCACGTCGGTGAACATCGCGTCGGCCCAGCAAGGGGCCCCTTCAGGTCGCACGGCCATGACTGCCGCCTCCTGTACGGACGGACGAGGGTGGGATGCGAGGGGGGGACCGGTCCGCCTCTTCACGCTAGCCACCGCGTCCCCGCCCCGCGCGCCGGCGGTGCCTCCGCCGCGGGGTCACTCGCCGGCGTAGGCCCGCTCGAGCGCGGCGATGTCGAGCTTGCGCATCGACATCATGGCCTTGTTGGCGCGCCCCGCCCTGGCGGGATCGGGGTCGCGGAACATCTCTTCGAGCCTGCGCGGGACGACCTGCCAGGACACGCCGAACCGGTCCTTGAGCCAGCCGCAGGGTCCCTCCTCGCCGCCGCCCTCGGTGAGCCTGGTCCAGTAGTGGTCGACCTCGTCCTGGTCGTCACAGGTGATCTGGAAGGAGATCGCCTCGTTGAACCGGAACTCCGGGCCGCCGTTGAGCCCGACGAACTTCTGGCCGTTGGCCGTGAACTCGACGGTGAGCACGGTGCCGGCGGGCTGGTGCGCTCCCTCGGGGTAGCGGGTGACGGCGCCGATCCCGGAGTTCTCGAAGACGGAGACGTAGAAGTGCGCGGCGTCCTCGGCCTCGCCGTCGAACCACAGGCACGTGGTGAATCCGTCGCTGCTCATGACTGCCTCCTGGGGGCGGAACACACGGTCACCTCTGTCGACCGGCGCGGGCCGCCGAACTCATCGCTCTGCCGGTGGCGAATCTGCCGGGGGCAGAGAAATGCCCGGTGGGAGCCGCGACGGACAGAGAGTGGGAGAGCGCGGAGCGTTCGGCCGCGCACCACGGTCGCCGGCCGCACCACCCGCCACGACTCGACACCCCCGACACCACTCGACACCACTCGACAAGGAGCGCCGATGTCCCCACTCATCTCCGGCCCGGCCGCACTGCCCAGGGCAGAGGAGGGCGACACCCCCGCCACCCGGTTCGACGACCGGCTCGCCGAGCAGTTGCTCGACCAGCGGATCGTGCTGCTGGGCACGCAGGTCGACGAGGTCTCCGCGAACCGGGTCTGCGCCCAGCTGCTCATCCTGTCCGCACAGGACCCGCGCACCGAGATCAGCCTGTACATCAACAGCCCCGGCGGCTCGGTGCACGCGGGGCTCGCCATCTACGACACGATGCGGCTGATCCCGAACGACGTCTCCACGCTCGCGATGGGGTTCGCGGCCAGCATGGGCCAGTTCCTGCTGAGCGTCGGTACGGCGGGCAAGCGCTACGCCCTGCCGAACGCGCGGATCATGATGCACCAGCCGTCGGCGGGCATCGGCGGCACCACCGCCGACATCGAGATCCAGGCGGACAACCTGGACTTCACCAAGCGGACCATCGAGCGGATCACCGCCGAGCACACCGGGCAGAGCCCGGAGACCATCTCCCGGGACGGGGACCGCGACCGCTGGTTCACGGCCGAGGAGGCCAGGGAGTACGGAATGGTGGACCACGTCGTGCAGTCCCTCACGGATGTGCGCCCGGCCGCCACCAAGCGACGGATGGGGCTGTGACATGGGGAGCTACACGATTCCGAACGTCGTCGAGCGGACCCCGCAGGGCGAGCGGTCCTACGACGTGTTCAGCCGGCTGCTGTCGGAGCGGATCATCTTCCTGGGGACCGAGATCGACGACGGCGTGGCCAATGTCGTGATCGCGCAGCTCCTGCACCTGGAGTCGTCGGCCCCGGAGAGCGAGATCGCCGTCTACATCAACTCCCCCGGCGGCTCGTTCACCTCGCTGATGGCGATCTACGACACGATGACCTTCGTGCAGGCGCCGATCTCCACGTTCTGCGTCGGGCAGGCGGCGTCCACGGCCGCCGTGCTGCTGGCGGCCGGCGACCCGGGGCGGCGGTTCGTCCTGGAACACGCGCGCGTTTTGCTGGGGCAGCCGGCCAGCGGCGGGCGGCAGGGCACGGTCTCCGACCTGGCGCTCCAGGCCAAGGAGATGGTCCGGATCCGCTCCCAGGTGGAGGAGGTGCTGGCCCGCCACACCCACCACGACGCCGCGACCCTGCGCGCGGACATGGACCGCGACAAGGTGTTCACCGCCCAGGAGGCGGTGGCGTACGGGCTGGCCGACGAGGTGCTGGTCCGGCGGCTGGCGAGGGTGTGAGCGCACGGTCCGGCGCCCCGCCCGGGGCGGGGCGCCGGACCGTGCGCCAATTCAGGCGGCCAGGCACATTCCGTCGAAGCGCGCTCCGGACGCCCCCTGGCCGGTCCTCGCCGCCTGTCCCGCACCGGTGTGCCGGGAGGTGAGACGGATCAGCTCGCCCTGCGCGCGGGCCAGCAGGTCCGCGAGGCCGAGTCCGAGGGCGCCGGCGGCGGCGGCCAGGACCTCCGAGGACGCCTCCTTGCGGCCGCGCTCCACCTCCGACAGGTAGGGCATGGAGATCCGGGCGGCCTCCGCGACCTCCTTCAGCGTGCGCTCCTGTCCGAGGCGCTCACGCCGCAGTACGTCGCCGACCAGATCGCGCCACAGGGGCTCGCGCACGGTGGGCGGCCTCCGCTCCGGGGAGACCGGCGGGGCGGCGGGGCGGGTCCCGGGGCGCGCGGCCCGCGGGCGCAGCGGAATGACGCGGACTTCGTTCGGCACGTGGCTGGTCACCTCCTCAGCCTAGGGTCCCGGCCGGATCACGGAAGGGTGCGGCGTTTCGCCCTCAGGGAAATCGAGGCGGGACCCGCGCAGTGCCGGTCACCTCCCGCGGGACTACCCTGGACGGGTACGCAGCACCCGCGAAGACGCCGCGGCACACAGATCGCGCCACCCGGGAAATCGGGTGGCATGAGTTGCCGCGACCCGGGTACCCGCAAGCGGGAATCAGCCTAGGGAGACGTCCAACCGTGACTTTCGTGGGAGAGGTAATGGAGACCGCCGTGGTCCGGCCGGAAGCGCAGGTCGTCGGGAAGACCGCCGGAAGCGGGACGGGTGAGGGATCCGCACTGCGACAGGTGGACCCCCGCACCGTGGCCCCCCGCGACGCGCGACAGCTGTCCCGCCAGTTCTTCCGGCGTCTGACGGAGCTCGAAGAGGGCACGCACGAGTACCAGTACGCGCGCAACACGCTGATCGAGATGAACATGTCGCTCGTGCGCTTCGCCGCCGGCCGCTTCCGCGGTCGCGGGGACGACATGGAGGACATCGTCCAGACCGGCATGATCGGCCTGATCAAGGCCATCGACCGCTTCGAGCTGTCCCGCGAGGTCGAGTTCACGTCCTTCGCGCTGCCCTACATCGTCGGTGAGATCAAGCGCTTCTTCCGGGACACCACCTGGGCGGTGCACGTGCCGCGGCGGCTCCAGGAACTGCGTGTGGAGCTGGCCAGGGCCCGCGAGGAGCTCTCCTCCCGGCTGGACCGCGAGCCCACCGTCGCCGAGCTGGCCACGCTGATGAACATCGGCGAGAGCGAGGTGGTCGAGGGTCAGATCGCGGCCAACGGCTACAACTCCTCCTCGCTGGACGCCGCCCTGACCGGCGACGGACCCGAGGGCGGCGAGTCCGTCCTGGCCGACTTCATCGGCATCGAGGAGGAAGGGCTGCGGCTGGTGGAGGACTTCCACTCGCTGGCCCCGCTGATGGCAGAGCTGAGCGAGCGCGACCGCCAGATCATCCACCTGCGGTTCGTCGAGGAGGCCACGCAGGCGGAGATCGGTGAGCGGCTGGGCTGCTCGCAGATGCACGTGTCCCGGCTGATCAAGCGGATCATCACCCGGCTGCGCGAGGGCATGCTGGGCGAGCTGGGCTGCGCCTGAGCCCCGGCCCCCGCGGTGACGACGGTGCCCTTCACTCCTCGGTGAGGGGCACCACGGCGCGTACGCGCTTGCCGACCGGGACGCGCTCGACGACGACCGTCTCGACCAGGGCGTGCACGATCTCGAGGCCGTGCCGGCCGATGCGCTCGGGGTCCCGGGGAAAGCGCTCCGGTACGGCGCCGCTGCTGTCGTAGACGGTCACCGCCACCGAGGTGCCCGTGCCCTCGAGCTCCAGGATGTACGGCCCCATGCTGTGCCGGTCGGCGTTGGTGACCAGCTCGCTCACCACCAGGAGCACCGCGCCGTCGGCGCGCGGACCGATCGTGGAGCACCACTCGGTCCTCAGCTGGTCGAGGAAGAGCGAGGCGAAGGCCCGCGCCCGCGCTATGCATCCCGGCTCGCCGGAGTAGTGCGCCGCCCGCCTCAGCGGTTCGACGGGTACGTCGAAACCAGTCGGTATCACTGCCCCGTCCAGGTAGTCGGTCATGCGTTTCTCTCTCGAAGCCGGACTCGCCGGACGCCGCTGCATCTGCCCCCTACCCCGAACCGCGCGTCGCAGTCCCCGCCTCCTCGCAGTGCGGGCATCGTCACAGTGCCGCGGGGAACCCGGGAGAGCGGAAGGGTGTGCGATCGGGATCGGGGAAGGGTGCGATGAACGAACTGATGGCCGCACGAAGCCTCACCACCCGGCCGGTGGTCACCCTCGGCGGCGATGCCGTCGCCCACGTCAAGGACACCGTATGCGACGCGGCCGCGGGCCGGATCACCGGTTTCACCCTGACGGGCCGGGGCCTGCTCTCCGGCCCGCTCAGAGAGGGGCTGCCGTGGTCGGCGGTGTACGCGCTCGGTCATGACGCGGTGATGATCCGGGACCGGCGGGGCCTGGTGAACGCGGCGGTGATGACGGCGGACCAGCAGAACGTGCGGGCCCGGCTGCTGGGGGCCAAGGTGCTGACCGAGGCGGGCGCGGAGGTCGGCACGGTGCTCGACGTCGTGGTGGAGGGCGGCACCGGTGGACGGGTGCTCGGCTTCCGGGTGGCGGCGAACAGGCGCTTCGTCTCGGGTCCCTCCCGGCACCGGCGCCGGGTGTACGTGCCGCGTGGGCAGACGCTCACGGTCAGCGGCCGGGCGCTGGTCCTGCCCGAGGACTCCGTCCGGCACGTCGCGGACGACCTGAACGGCTTCACCGCCCTGGTCGGCGGCGTGCCCGGCCACTGGAGGGGCTCGCTGCCGTGATGCTGTTCACCGAGGTGCGCGGGCTGCCGGTACTTCCGCCGGACGGGGCCGGGCCGCTCGGCACCGTGACGTCCCTGACCGTCGACGTCGTGTCGGGATCGGTCAGCCATGTCCGGTTCCGCGACGGCCGGTTCGGCCGGGAGAAGGCACTGCCGTGGGACGCGGTGCACTCGATCGGGCCCGGCGCCGTCCGCGTCCGGTCCGTCACCGTCCCCGATGCGGAGCCCGCCCACCACGAGCTGCTGGGCCACCGGATCCTCTTCGACACGGGCACCGGGCACGGCACGGTGCTGGACGTCGCGTTCGACACCCGGACGGCTCGCCTCCTCGCACTGTTCACCACGCGCGGCGAGCTTCCGGCCGACCGTCTGCTGGGCCTCGGCGACTACGCGCTGGTCGTCCGCCAGGGCTGAGCGGCAGCCGGGCCCCGTGAGCCGTCGCCGCCATAAGCCGTCACGTCATGAGCCGTCGCGCCATAGGCCGTCACGTCATGGGCCGTCGCGCCACAAGCCGCCGTGCCGGCCGGCGCGGACGGCCCTTCCGGCGGGCGGGCCCCTCGGCGGCTGCATAGCGTGTCAGCGTGAGTTCGCAAAACCCACCGAACCCGCCCGTCCCACCCCGGCCGCCCGCCCCTCCGCGACCACCCGGCCCTCCGGGACCACCGGGCTCTGCCGGGCCCTCCGGCCGGGCGACCGCCCGTCACGGCTGGGCGCAGGCCCTGGGCACGGTGCTCGCCGCGCTGCTCGCGATGGGACTCGTGGCCGCGCTCGGACTGTGGGCGGCCGGGGCCGCGGACCTGCCCGACAACGCCTTCCCGCGGGTCGTCGTGGCGACCGTCGTGACCGCCGTGGGCGGCGCGCTCGAGATGTCCGGCGACGCGGGTGAGCTGGCGGCCACCGACGCGGGGCTGACCGTGATGCCGCTGTCCGTCACCTTGACCGGCGCCCTGGTCGTCGCCCGGGGCTTTCTGCGGCCGCTGCGCCACCGGACCGTCGCCGGCGCCCCGGAACTGGCCGGCTGGGCGGGCCGGATCGCCGTGCTGTGGCTGCTCGGCCTCCTCGGGACGGCGTTCGCCGCGCGGCAGACCTTCGAGGTGTCCCTCGGCGAGGGCCTGCTGGGCGACCTCGGTGACTTCTTCGACGTCACCCCGACCGTCGGCTTCACCACGGACGTGCCGCTGACCGTCCTCTTCGGCCTGCTGTGGCTGGCGGGAGTGCTCGTCCTCGCCCTGCTGGTCTCGCGCGCCGCGCCGCTGCCCGGGCCACCGGCGCGGCTGCGGACGGCGGTGCGTCCGGCCGCGTACGCGATGGTCGCGCTGCTCCTCGCGTACGTCGTCCTCGGTGCCGTCGTCGCCCTGGTCGTCGCCGTGACGCGGGACCGTCCGGCGGAGACCTTCGCCGTGCTGCTGCTCGGGCTGCCGAACCTGGCCTGGCCCGCCCTCACGATCGGTCTGGGGGCGACCTGGGACGGGCGGGCCGAGGGGCCGTTCGGGCTGCCGATGCCCAAGGTGCTCGACGACGTACTGCGCACGCCGGACGTCTCGACCGTGAACCTGGGCACCCTCACCGAGCGCGACGGGCGGCTGTGGTGGCTCCTGGTGGCCGCTGCGGTGCTGGTCCTGGCGGCCGGGTACCTGATGGCGGCCCGCTCTCCGGTCCGGACGCCGGCCTGGCTGCAGGCGGTGCGCATGGCGGTGGCCCTGGCGCTCACGGTGCTGATGATCGGCCTCGTCGGACGGATCTCCGCCCACTACGGACTGTCGGTGCTCGGAATCGGCGACCTGGGCGGCGGACTGTCCGGGCGGTTCTTCCTGCGGCCGCGCCTTCGGGGTGCGGTGGGTCTCGCGCTGCTGTGGGGGCTGGTCGCCGGGTTCCTGGGCGCGCTGCTCGCGCGGTGGGTGGGCGAACGGTCCGGCCGGGGTCCGCGCTGAGATCCGGCGGGACGGCTTCGCGGCGGGCTCAGGCGACGGGGACGACCAGGGGCGGGGCGGCCCGCTGCATGCGCAGCGCGTCCACGGACTCGGCCATCAGCTCGTACTCGGTGGTCTCGTCACTGGTCGCGATGCGCACCAGATGCCCCGCGGCCAACTCGTCGGCGACCAGATCCTGCTGTACGTCGTCGGCGCACCAGACGCGCAGCATGCGCGGCACGTCGGGTGCGTCGTCGGCGACGGGGGTCAGGGCGCCGCGCGGTAAGTGGGGGGTCTCGGGCTGCGGATCGAGCCGTTCGGCGATCCATGCCGCCCGGTCCCGCAGCCACCACAGGGCGAGGGCGAGGGTGGGCGCCCGGTAGGTGCCCAGCGGGACGCCGATGCGCCGGCCGTCGCAGACTCCGTAGGCGGTGACGTGGCACAAGAACTCGTCGTGCACTGCTACCCTCCCCCGTCACCGAACCGCCTGCCGGTCCGGCATGACGTCCGTGCGGCTCGTGTGCTGTGCGTGAGGGCGCTGTCGCGTGGTGTGAGAGGCCCTAGTGGTGAGTATGTTCACGGCTGAACCACTGTCACCATGAATTTCCGGCCAGTCTCCTGGCATATTCACCGCTATTGATGGCCGAAACGCTGCGCCGTGACGACGGCCCGGGTCCCGCTGCGCACCGCCTCCCCGCGCCGCCCGTCGCGGCGGGGGCCATGACCTTGCGGGTAATCGACGGCGCCGACGGGTGCGGGCATGGTTGCGGTACCGGGTCGCCGAGACCGGAACCCGGCCCCTGACCAGCACACATCCCCTCGACGGAGGCTGATCGCCATGTCCGCACCCACGCGCCGCTTCGAGAACGCCGTCGCCCGTTACTTCGAGGCCTGGAACGCCGCCCCCGACGCGCGGGCCAAGGCGGTCGCCGCGGCCTGGACCAATGACGGCGGCTACACCGACCCGCTGGCCGACGCCCGCGGCCACGAGCAGATCGCGGCCGTGATCACGGGGGTGCACGAGCAGTTCCCCGGCTTCGTCTTCCGCCTGTCGGGTGTGGTGGACGGGCACCACGACACGGCGCGCTTCTCCTGGGAGCTGGTGAACGAGGCCGACGGCTCGGCGCCCGTGGCCGGGTCCGACGTGGTCACGCTGGACGAGGAGGGCCGCATCCGGGACGTCTACGGCTTCCTCGACCGGGTGCCCGCCGGAGCCTGATCCGGCCGGTGACACGCGCGGGCCCGGGTCCGGAGCCGGTGTTCTCCGCTCCGGGCCCGGGCCCGCGCTGCCGCCCTCGCGTCCTGCTAGCCCTTGACGATCTTGTCGATACGGGCCAGTTCGTCGGCGTCGAAATCCAGGTTGCCGATGGCCGCGACACTGTCCTCCAGCTGCCGCGGGCTGCTGGCGCCCACCAGGGCGGAGGTCACCCTGCCCTGCCGCAGCACCCAGGCCAGGGCCGTCTGCGCCAGTGACTGGCCGCGGGACGCGGCGATCTCGTTCAGGGTGCGCAGCCGGCCGACCAGCTCCTCGGTGACCGCGTCGGAGTTCAGGAAGGGGCTGTCGCTCGCGGCCCGGGAGTCCTCCGGGATGCCGTTCAGGTAGCGGCCGGTGAGCAGGCCCTGCTCCAGCGGGGAGTACGCGATGGAGCCGACCTCCAGCTCGTCCAGGGTGTCCAGCAGGCCGCTGGTCTCGGGGCGGCGGTCGAGCATGGAGTAGCGCGGCTGGTGGATCAGCAGCGGGGTGCCCAGCTCGGCGAGGATGCGGGCCGCCTCGCGGGTCTGCTCCGGCGAGTAGTTGGAGACGCCGACGTACAGCGCCTTGCCCTGCTGTACCGCGGTGTGCAGGGCCCCCATCGTCTCCTCCAGCGGAGTCTCGGGGTCCGGGCGGTGCGAGTAGAAGACGTCGACGTGGTCCAGGCCCATCCGGGACAGGCTCTGGTCCAGGGACGACAGCAGGTACTTGCGCGAGCCCCACTCGCCGTACGGTCCGGGCCACATCAGGTAGCCGGCCTTGGTCGAGATGACCAGCTCGTCGCGGTACGGCGTGAAGTCGGCCTTGAGGGCCGCACCGAGCGCGGACTCGGCCGAGCCGGGGGGCGGGCCGTAGTTGTTGGCGAGGTCGAAGTGGGTGACGCCCAGGTCGAAGGCGCGGCGCAGGATGGCGCGCTGGGTCTCGACGGGTCGGTCCGGGCCGAAGTTGTGCCACAGGCCGAGCGAGAGCGCGGGGAGCTTCAGGCCGCTGCGTCCGGTGCGCCGGTAGGGCATCTCCGCGTAGCGGTCGGGGTGTGCGGTGTACAACGCGACTCCAGAGGGGTTGGCCCCCGAGGTACGGGGTTTGGGTGGAACCGTCCTCCACTCTGGCCTGACCTGCGTGCAGTGGTCCAACAGAAGAATCCGATGGGATTGCGCGGTTAGGCTTCTCAATCGTGGAACTACGTCATCTCCAGCATTTCGTCGCGGTCGCCGAGGACCAGCACTTCACCCGGGCGGCGGAGCGGCTGCTGGTGTCCCAGTCCGGCCTGTCGGCGTCCATCCGGGCGCTGGAGCGGGAGCTGCGGGCGCCGCTGTTCGTGCGCACGACCCGCCGGGTGACCCTGACGGAGGCCGGGCGGGCGCTGCTGGACGAGGCCCGGCGGATCCTCGCCCAGGTGCGGTCGGCGCACGAGGCGGTCGCCGCGGTGCAGGGGGTGCTGCGCGGGACGCTGTCGCTGGGCGCCGAGCAGTGCATCGCCGGGGTGCCGGTGGCCCGGCTGCTGGCCGCTTTCCGGCGGCGCCACCCGGACGTGGAGATCCGGCTGCGGCAGGCGGGCTCCGGGGAGCTGGCGGAGGAGGTCGCGGCGGGCCGGCTCGACCTGGCCTTCGCCTACCGCACCCAGGAGGACACCGACCAGCTTCGCTCGGTGTCGCTGGCCGGCGAGGCGATGACCGTGCTGTGCCATCCGGACCACCGGCTGGTGGCGGACGGCGCGGTGCTGACCCCGCACGACCTCGCCGACGAAGTCTTCGTCGACTTCCACCCGGACTGGGGTCCGCGCCGCGTCACCGACGCCGTCTTCGCCGCGGCGGGCGTGCGGCGGACCGTGCCGCTGGAGGTGAACGACGTGCACGGGCTGCTCGACCTGATCGACGAGAACCTCGGCATCGCGGTGGTCCCGCGCCACTTCCGCCACAAGCGGGCCGCCCTCACCTCGCTGCCCCTCAAGGACGCCGAGGGCACGGAGTACGAGACCATCGCGCTGCTGCCGCCCTCGCAGGCCACCAGTCCGGCCGCGCGGGCGCTGATGGGTCTGCTGGAGAGGGAGAAGGGGAACGCGTGAACGGGGAGCGCCGGGGCGCCGACTGCGCGATGGTGGACGTATGCATGCGAAGGACATCCTCATCGAGGGCTACGGCCGCATCCAGGAAGAAGTCCACGCCGCCGTCGAGGGCCTGGACCCCGACGGCCTGAACGCCCGCCCGGCCCCCGACGCCAACTCGGTCGCCTGGCTGGTCTGGCATCTCACCCGCGTCCAGGACGACCACGTCGCCGACGCCTTCGGGCTCGACCAGGTGTGGCTCACCGGGGAGTGGGAGCAGCGCTTCGGCCTCGGCCTGCCCCGCCGCGACACGGGCTACGGCCACGACTCCACCGAGGTGGCGAAGGTGCGGGTCGACTCGGGCGACCTGCTGACCGGCTACTACGACGCCGTCCACGAACAGACGCTCACGGCCCTGCGCTCCCTGTCCGCCAAGGACCTGGAGCGGGTCGTCGACGACAACTGGGACCCGCCGGTCACGCTCGCCGTACGGCTGGTCAGCGTCCTGTCCGACGATCTCCAGCACGTCGGACAGGCCGCCTATGTGCGCGGACTCGTTCAGAGCGCGGACGCGTAGCCCGGCAGCACGACGTCCTCGATGAGCGCCTTGCGCTCGTCGAACGGGGCGAAGGCGCTCTTGAGGGCGTTCACGGTGACCGTGCGCAGGTCGTCGATGCCCCAGCCCGCCTGCTCGACCAGGAGGGACATCTCGCGCGTCATCGTCGTACCCGAGACGAGACGGTTGTCGGTGTTGAGGGTGACGCGGAAGCCGAGGTCCTTGAGCGCCGTGATCGGGTGCTCGGCGATCGAGGTGGCGGCGCCGGTCTGGAGGTTGGAGGTGGGGCACATCTCCAGGGCGACGCGGCGGTCGCGCACCCAGGCGGCGAGCCGGCCGAGCTTGCCCGCGGCGAGGTCGGGGATGTCGTCGGTGATGCGCACACCGTGGCCGATGCGCTGGGCGCCGCAGACCTGGAGGGCCTGGTGGATGCTGGGCAGTCCGTGTGCCTCACCGGCGTGGATGGTGAACGGCACGTTCTCGCGGCGCAGGTGCTCGAAGGCGTCGAGGTGGTCGGCGGGCGGGAACCCGTCCTCGGCGCCGGCGATGTCGAAGCCCACGACACCGGAGTCCCGGAAGGCGACCGCGAGGTCGGCGGCCTCGCGGACCCGGTCGAACATCCGCATGCCGCACAGCAGGGTGCCGACCCGGACCGGGGTGCCCGCCGCGGCGGCCTTGGCCATGCCGGCCGCCAGCCCCTCCTGGACGGTCTCGACGACCTCGGCGAGGGTCAGTCCGCCGTTGGTCATCAGCTCGGGAGCGTAGCGGACCTCGCCGTAGACGACCCCGTCAGCGGCGAGGTCGAGGACGTACTCCTCGGTGGTGCGCAGCAGCCCCTCGCGGTTCTGCATCACGGCGAGGGTGTGCTCGAAGGTGGCGATGTAGCGCACCAGGTCCCCGGAGTTGGCGGCCTCGTAGTACCAGGCGGCCAGCTCGTCGGGGTCGGTGGTGGGCAAGGTGTGGCCGACGCTCCCGGCCAGCTCCACGACGGTCGCCGGGCGCAGGCCGCCGTCGAGGTGGTCGTGCAGGACCGCCTTGGGCAGGCGGCGGAGGGTCTCGGTGTCTATGCGCGTAGATGTCATGTGCGGCGGTACCTCGGCGGTTGGACGGTGCGGACGGGGACGGGAGACGCGGGTGCGGTCCGTGGAGCGGGGACGGATCAGGGGGCGGCGGGCTGGAGCAGGTCCCAGCGGTTGCCGTACAGGTCCTGGAAGACGGCGACGCTGCCGTAGGCCTCGTGCCGGGGCTCCTCCAGGAAGGTCACGCCCGCCGCCGTCATGCGGGCGTGGTCGCGGGCGAAGTCGTCGGTGTGGAGGAAGAACCCGACCCGTCCGCCGGTCTGGTCACCCACCCTGGCACGCTGGGCGTCGCCCTTGGCGCGGGCCAGCAGCAGGGCGGTTCCCTGCTCCGGGCCTCCGGGCTCGACGACGACCCAGCGGGAGCCGTCGGGCCGGGGGGCGTCCTCGGCGAGGCGGAAGCCGAGGGCCTCGGTGTAGAAGCGGATCGCCTCGTCGTAGTCGTCGACGACGAGGGAGACCAGGGCGATGCGTGTCATCGGCACCTTCCGGGACGGGCGATTGACGGGAGAGGTTATACGTAAAACTCCCCGGACGCCAAGTCCGGGTGCGGGACACGGCAGGGGAGAGCCGTCGAGGACGATCGCGGCCGGCCGGCACGCGGGGTGCGGCTGCCGTTCGTCCCGCACGGCGGAAGCCGCCCCTCGGGGGCATCGGCATCGGTAGGTTCGACATCCGATGTGATCTTCTCTCCGACATGGAGGAACCGTGCTCGATGACAGGACTGCCGTGGTCACGGGTGGCTCCCGGGGGATCGGCCGGGCCATCGTCGAACGCCTGTGCCGCGACGGAGCGGACGTGGTCTTCAACTACTCCACTGCCGACGAAGCCGCCGCCGACGTCGTCCGCACCGTCCGGGCGAACGGCGGCAAGGTCCGGGCGATGCGGCTCGACCTGAGGGAGCCGGATGCGGCCGAGCGGCTGATGGAGTCCGCCGAGGCGCATCTCGGCAGCGTGGACGTCCTGGTCAACAACGCGGCGACGTCCTTCGCCCCGGCCCCCCTGGCCGAGACCGAGGCGGAGGTGTTCGACGGCGTGATGGCAGCCAACACCAGGTCGGTCTTCCTGACGATGCGTTACGCGGCCAGGCGGATGCGCGACGGCGGGCGGATCGTGAACATCTCCACCATGAACACCGTACGGCCCGTGCCGGGCATCGGGCCGTACGCCGCCAGCAAGGGCGCGATCGAGCAACTGACCGCGGTCGCCGCCCGGGAGCTCGGGCCACGCGGCATCACGGTCAACACCGTTTCCCCCGGCGCGACCGACACCGACCTGCTCAGGGGGACCAACCCGCCGGAGGCTCTCCTGGCCGTCGTCGGCAGGACGCCCCTCGGCCGGCTGGGGCAACCGTCCGACGTGGCCGACGTCGTCGCGTTCCTCGTGGGGCCGGGCGGCGCGTGGATCACGGGCCAGAACCTGCGGGCGACGGGCGGACTGGCATGACGCCCGACCGTCCCTCCCGAGGCGCGGCCGGCATCGGGCGACGGACGCGCACCGAGGACATCCGCCAGCAGACTGCCCTCTCCTCGCGTTCGCGGTGACACCTGCCCGAACTCGGCGATTCCGTGAAAGGACCGCCCGGTGACCGATGCCGAGGGATCGCGCCCGTCCGTCCGGCGTCATCGTGACTTCCTGCTGCTGTGGGGGAGCCAGACGATCAGCGAGACGGGATCGCAGATCACCGTGCTCGCACTGCCGTTGGTCGCCGTCGTGCTGCTGGACGCCTCCGCGTTCCAGGTCGGTCTGCTGGCGGCGGCGGAGACGAGCGCGTACCTGCTGGTGGCGCTGCCCGCCGGGGTGGTCGTGGACCGGGTGGCCAAGCGCCGGCTGATGATCGGCTGCGACCTCGCGCTGTTCCTGGTGATCGGCTCGGTGCCGCTGGCCCATGCCTTCGGGAAGCTGACCCTCGCCCAGCTCTTCGCCGTCGCCGTCGTCTCCAGCGTGTTCTCGGTGTTCTTCTCGGTGGCCTACCAGAGCTACCTGCCGGTCCTGCTCGACCGTGACCAACTCCTGGACGGCAACAGCAGGCTCGCGGCTTCCCGGTCGGTCGCGCAGATCGCCGGGCCCGGTCTGGGCGGAGGGCTGGTGACCCTGATCGGCGCCGCCGGGGCGATGGCCGCCGACGCGCTCTCCTTCGCGGCGTCGGCGGGCTCGTTGACGGCGATCCGTAAGCGCGAGCCCCGCCCCGCCCGCCCCGGGCCCGGCCGACGGCCCGCACTGCGGTCGCAGATCCGTGAAGGGCTCGCCTACGTCACCCGTGACCCCGTACTGCGCAACTCCGTGGCGTTCAACGGCACGGCCAACTTCTTCGTGATCATGGTGGAGAGCCTCGGCCCGGTGTTCCTCATCCGCACGCTGCACGTGGCGGAGGGACTGGTCGGGCTGCTGCTGGCGCTGGGGGCCGTGGGCGGGGTGGTGGGAGGCGTGACGGCCCGGTATCTGGCCCGCAAGGTCGGCTCGGCGCGGATCAGCTGGATCGCCATGACCCTGCTTTCGCTGCCCGGCCTGCTCATTCCGCTGGCCGGTCCCGGCTGGCGGGTGCTGCTGTTCGGCTTCGGCTGGATCTCGTGGACCTTCGCCTCGACCGTCGCGGGCATCTCGTTGACCAGTTACCGCCAGTCCGTCTGCCCGCCGGACATGCTCGGCAGGGTCAGTGCCACCGCCCGCTGGATCAACTGGGGCACGCTTCCGCTGGGGGGTCTAGCCGGTGGCGCTCTCGCCGCCGCCGTCGGCGTGCGAGGCACCCTGTGGATCGCGGTGGCCGGCGGCTGCTGCGCGGGACTGTGGCTGTTCTTCTCACCCCTGCGCGGCCTGCGCGACATCCCGCTCGGAGAGCCCGGCCCCACGCCCATGGGCGCGACGCCGTGACAGCGTGGGCCCGGGTGCGGGGGACCACCCGGGCACGCGGCGCGCCGACGACTCTCCGTCAGCTCGTGCGGGCGCCGTCGAGCCGGGCCAGGTCCTCGTCGGTGAGGCGGAGGGCACCGGCGGCGACGTTCTCGGCGAGGTGCCCGGGATCGCCGGTGCCGGGGATGGCCAGGACGTGCGGGCCCTGGTGGAGGGTCCAGGCGATCCTGACCTGGGCGGGGCTCGCCCCGTGCGCCCGGGCCACCGCGTGCACCTCCTCCTCGTGCGCGGCGCCGGCGCCGCGCGGTCCGGCCTCGCCCGCGATGGCGTAGAACGGCACGAAGGCGATGCCCTGGGCGCGGCACTGGGCGAGGAGCGCGTCGGTGGCGGGGTCGTGGAAGCCGAGTCCGTACCGGTTCTGCACGCTCACCACCGGCGCGATGGCCCGGGCCTCGGCCAGGTGCCGGGGCTCCACGTCGGAGAGGGCGAGATGGCGGATGAGTCCCGCCTCGCGCAGCTCGGCCAGGGCGCCGAAGTGCTCGGCGACCGAGTCCTGCCGCATGCGGCGCAGGTAGACGACGTCGAGGTGGTCGCGGCCGAGCTGCCGCAGGTTCTCCTCGACGTGGCCGCGCAGGTCCTCGGGACGGGCGGGGGTGCCCCACTCCCCCGACCAGTCGCGGTACGGGCCGACCTTGGTGGCGACGACCAGGTCGTCGGCGTAGGGCGCCAGCGCGCTGTTGATCAGTTCGTTGGCGGAGCGCAGCGAGGAGAAGTAGAAGGCGGCGGTGTCGATGTGGTTGACGCCGAGTTCGACGGCCCGGCGCAGTACGGCGAGGGAGCGTTCGCGGTCGCTCGGGGTGCCGAGGTGGAAGGCGGCGCTGCCCGTCAGCCGCATCGCGCCGAAGCCGACACGGCGGACGGGCAGGTCGCCGAGGTGCCAGGTGCCCGCGGACTCCGCGGTGATCGTTTCCGAGGTCATCGGCGGAGTTTCGCACACCGGGCGAGGGTCAGCAGTACAGGTTCCCGCCCGGGGAGACGCCGAGGATCTGGCTGAACTGCTGGTACTTGGCGACCCGGCTCTGGACCTGGGCGGGGTTCCTGCCGTCGCACTCCAGCGAGCCGTTGATGGAGCGGATGGTCTGGCCGAAGCCGGCGCCGTTGACCATCGCGTTGTGCGGGGTCATGGTGCCCGGCCCGGACTGGGTGTTCCAGTACCACAGGCCGGTCTTCCAGGCCACGGCCGCGTCGTTCTGCACCAGCCAGGGGTTGCCCAGCAGGTCGATGCCGAGCGCGTCGCCCGCCGCCTTGTAGTTGAAGTTCCAGCTGAGCTGGATCGGGCCCCGCCCGTAGTAGGCGGCCTGCCCCGCCGGACAGCCGTAGGGCTGGCTCCAGTCGCAGTAGTGCGGATAGTTGGCGGTGTTCTGCTCGACGATGTGCACGAGCCCGCCGGTCTCGTGGCTGACGTTGGCGAGGAAGGCCGCGGCCTCCTGCTTCTTCGTGGTGTCGCTGCCGGTGTTGGCGAAACCGGGGTAGGCGCTGAGCGCGGCGGTGAGACCGCTGTAGGTGTAGAAGGAGTTCCGGCCCGGGAACATCTGGTTGAACTGGGCTTCGCTGACCACGAAGTTGCCGACCGGCGTCTGCGAACCGCCGTCGCAGGCGTACGGGTCCCAGTACCAGGTGCTGATGAGCGGGTCGTAGCCGGGGTTGGCGTGCTCGGCGATGTAGGTCTTGCCGTCGGTGTAGCGGACGATGTCGCCGGTGTTGTAGTTCCGGCCGGCCGACCAGGCGGGGTAGCTGGAACAGGCGGCCGCCGACGCTTCGTCGGCGGGCACGAGCAGCGGCACGGCGCCCGCGAGGGCGAGCGCGGTCACCAGGGCGGATGTACGGCGCCTCGACACAGGTACGTCTCCTTCTGCGGAGCACGGCCGCTCCCCGTACAAGGGCAGGGAAGAGCGGAACCTTGTGCGCACGTGCCGGTCGGACCGGCCACGGCGTGGGGGCGGCCGTGGAGGGGGGTGTGGGGCACACTCAACCGCGTTGGTATGTACCAGTCAAGGGTGTAGACCATTCCAATCCGACGGGCCGACCCCGGAGTTGGCGCGGCTCGGCGGTGCCCGGGCGGCGTGCCCCGGTCAGCCCGCCGCCGTGAGCGCGGGGGCGGGGGCGGCAGGACGGGCGGCCAGGGCCGCCGAGAACTGGTCGACCACCTGAGCGAGTGCCTGTGCGGTCTCCGGGGCGACGGTGACGGTGCCGTCCTCGTGCG
Organism: Streptomyces sp. BK208; assembly: GCF_004364245.1. GTDB lineage: Bacteria > Actinomycetota > Actinomycetes > Streptomycetales > Streptomycetaceae > Streptomyces. The sequence continues at coordinate 76,567 of NZ_SOAV01000004.1, forward strand.
CCGTGATGTCCCGGTCCAGGGTGAACCAGCCCTGCACGACGTGCGCGGCGCCCATGGAGTTCAGCACGGGGCGGAGCGCGTAGTCGATCGCCAGGACGTGGGCGGTGGACCCGCCGGTGGCGAGCGGCAGCACCGTCTTGCCGGTGAGGGCGTACTGCGGGAGCAGGTCGAGAAGAGCCTTCAGGACACCGGAGTACGACGCCTTGTAGACGGGCGTGCCGACCACGACCCCGTCGGCGCGGGCGAACAGCTCGGCCGCCTCGGTGATCGCGGGGTGCCTGAAGTCGGCACCGAGCAGCGCCTGGGCGGGGACGGTGCGGACGTCGAGCGGGATCACCTCGTGGCCCTGTGCGGTCAGCCGCTCGTCGAGGTGACGCAACAGCCGGTTGGTGCGCGAGGAGGCGGACGGACTGCCGGAGACGGACAGGACGGTGGCCATGGTGGTCCTCTTTCGGGGAGGCGGACGCGGCGGAGCGCCGGCAGAGTCACCAGCGGGAGTGCGTCCACCGGGACATGGGAAGCACCGGGGGCAACCCGGCTGTGCAGCCGCCGGGTTCGGGCGGTGCGGGAGATCGCGCGCAGGGCGGTGCGGAGGACCGCGGCGCGGGGCGAATCGGGCGGCGGACCGGCGGGATCGGGCGGCGGACCGGCGGGATCGGGCGGCGGACCGGCGGGATCAGGCCGCGGTGCGACAGGAGGAGCTGGAGACGCGCGCGAGGTCGACGTGGCGTCGCCGCGTGAGGTCCGGTCGCGTCATCATGTCGGTGATCGTGGCAGACGCGGTCGAGCACGGTCAAGGAGATGCGGACCGGTCCCGGATCGCGGAACCGGATTTCACACGCGCGTGACAATGCGAGGCGGCCGGATCCGGCCGCCTCGCGATGATCGCGCACGCCCGGATCCCGGAGCGCCCACGACTACACATAAGGCAGAAATAAGAGCAGAATGAACATATGCGGCGCTACCGCACACCGCACCGGAAGAAGCGGTCGGCCTGCAAGTCAAAGGAGACGACTCATGGCCAACGTCTCGCACCCCCGAGGTGACATCACCAGCCACCCGGACGCCCCGGAAATGCAGGCGCGCTACGCGCGCATGCTCGGTGGTCGCGACGTGGCACTCGTGGACGGGCCGGTGTTCCTGCTCGGCCTCTACTGTGCCGTGTCCCCGTGGATACTCCACTTCACCACCAGTCAGCCCTCACTCGTGGCCCACAACCTGATCGTGGGCATCGCCATCGGTCTGCTGGCCCTCGGATTCACCCGCGCCCCGGAGCGCATGTACGGCCTCAGCTGGGCCATGTGCGCGATCGGCGTGTGGATGATCATCTCGCCGTGGATCGTCGGCTCGAGCCCGGACGCCGGCGTCATCTGGAACAACATCATCATCGGGGCACTGGCCCTTGTCCTGGGCATGGTCTGCGCCGGCACGGCGGCGCGGAGCGCCCCGCACAGGCACTAGACACAGGGGAGGAAACGGCGCCGGGCCGGCTCGCACCCGCGGGCCGGCCCGGCGCGTGTGCGCCCCGCCGCGCCACCGGTCACGCGCCCGCGGGCGACGGCCGGGACCGCCGGACTGCACCCGCCCGCAGTGGGCAGACGCACTACTGCGAGAACCTTGACATGAAGGGGTGGAGATGGAGATCGACGGAATAATCAGCGCCATCGTCATCGGTGTCGTCATCGGCGTGCTGGGCAGGCTGGTCGTTCCCGGACGGCAGCGCATCGGCGTCCTGTGGACGATCCTCGTCGGCATCGCGGCCGCGTTCGTCGGATCGTGGGTCGCGTCGGCGTTCGACGTGGCGGACACCGACGGCGTCGACTGGGTCGAGTGGCTCATCCAGATCGCTCTGGCCGCGGTCGGCGTGGCCGCACTGGACCGCTCCCGGTCGCGCCCCGGCCGTTGAGGACGGACGGACCCGGCCGTCACCTGTTGCGGAGCCACTCCTCGTACCAGGTGACGGTCGTGTCCACGGTGTCCGCGAGCGCGGTCGGAGCCACCCCGAAGGACCGCTCGAACGCACCGGAGTCCATGATCTGCGGCTCCGTGTGCTGGTAGAACATCTCCTCGTACTCGGCCATCATCCGGTCGTCGAAGGGCCCGTAGGGCCGGGGCCGTTCGAGCACCACGACGTTCAGCGGGCGGCCGACGCGCCGCGCGACCATCGCGTGGATCTCGCGCGTACTGACGGCCGGTGCGGTCGGCAGATGCCAGACCCGCCCGTCGCCCTCGGGGTGTTCCCCGAGCGTGGCGAGGCCGGCCGCCACGTCGCCTATGCCGGTGTAGCTGTGCGGCAGATCGATGTCGCCCAGGGCGACGACCTCCCCGCCGGTGAGCGCGCCGGGGAAGACGGCCGCGCCCAGTGACGAGCTGAGGACCCCGGGACCGACGAAGTCGGCGCTGCGGCCGAGGGCCACCCGGGCCCGGCCGGACCGGTGCGCCTCGAGGTACCGCTCGTCCAGCTCGGCGCGCATCCGCCCCTTCCGGCTGGTCGCCTTCCAGGGGCTCTCCTCGGTCATCACCACTCCCCCGGTCTCGCCGTACGGGTAGAGGGTGTCGAGTACGACCAGGCGGGCGCCGCTCGCCGCGACGGCGGCCAGGACGGCTTCCTGGATCCGGGGCATCACCTCGACCTGGAGGTGATAGGCGACGTTGACGCAGTGGTGCACGACGTCGGCGTCACCCAGGGCGGCGCGGGCCCCGTCGGCCGTGCTCACGTCGGCGGCGAACCGCTCGACACCCTCGATCTCGGGACCTGCCGCCCTGCGGTCCACCAGCCGGACCGGATGCCCTCTGCGCACCAGCTCACGGGCGAGCGCCGTGCCGGCCGGGCCGGATCCCAGGACGGTGTGCGGGGCCCGCGGCTGCGGGGTTGCGGTGGTCATGGCACTCCTGTCGTTCGGCACGTCTCGCACGCGCTATAGCTTTTCCACTTGGTTATATACCTTAACGTGCGCGATGCGTTCCGACAACGGTGCCGGGTGAGGGGCCCTAGGCTGGGCGGGAAGGATCAAGCCACCAGGAGGGCGGTACGCCATGGCCGTGAAGGACGCCGAACTGCGCCATCTGCGCCGTTGTGTGGAACTGGCGGCCGAGGCGCTGGAGGCGGGCGACGAGCCGTTCGGGTCGGTACTGGTGGGCGGGGACGGCGCAGTGCTGGCCGAGGACCGCAACCGGGTCGCCTCGGGCGACCGGACCCGTCACCCGGAGTTCGAGCTCGCCCGCTGGTCCGCCGCCCACCTGACCCCGGGGGAACGGGCGGCGGCCACGGTGTACACGTCCGGCGAACACTGTCCGATGTGCGCCGCCGCCCACGCGTGGGTGGGGCTGGGGCGCATCGTCTACGTCGCCTCGTCGGAGCAACTGGGCGCCTGGCTGGCGGAGTGGGGCGTACCGGCGGCACCGGTACGGGCGCTCCCGGTCCGTGAGGTGGCGCCCGGCGTGACCGTGGAGGGCCCGGTGCCGGGGCTCTCCGAGGAGATCCACGCATTGCACCGGCGCTTCAACGGGGGACGCGGCTGAGCGGGGGCGCCCGCCTCGACGGCGGGCGCCCCGGAGAGCACGGTCAGCCCTCGGCACCCGGCCGGAAGCGCCGGCGGAGGGCGGCCCCGCCGAGCACGAGCGCGGCCGAGCCGGCGAGGGCGGGCAGGGTCCCGTCGGCCCCGGTGTGGGCGAGGGAGACCTGCTCCCTCGGCGGCGCGGCGTGCGGGGACGGCGCGGGTGCGGTGCGCTCCTCCTCTGGGGCGGACGGCTCCGGCTCCGGCTCCGCCGGGGGCCGTTCGGGCCGCGGGTGGCCGCCGGGGCCGTTCGTCGACTCGTTGCCGACGGCCGGGTTGCCGATGCCGACCACGTTGACGCTGTTGCCGGTGACGTTCACCGGAAGGTCCACCGGCAGCTGCACACCGTTGCCCGAGAGCACGCCCGGCGAGTCGTTTCCGCCGCCCTCGGCGACCGCACCGCCGGACGCCTTCCCTGAGGCGCCCGCCCCCTGGTGCGAAGCCCCCGGGTGCGACGCCTCCGCCCGGCCGGTGTTGGCGCAGCGGTTGCCCGCGGCCGGGTTGAGGAGACCCACCACGTTCACGGTGTTGCCGCACACGTTGACCGGCACGTCCACCGGGAGCTGGACGGTGTTGCCGGAGATCAGCCCGGGTGATCCGGCCGCGGCCCCGTCGGCGCCCGCGCCGTCGGACGCGAACGCCGCGTACGCGGGCATCGTCACGGCCAGCGCGCCCGATGCGGCGACGGCGAGCACACCATTTCGGGTAACCCTTCTCATGAGGTTCCCTGCCTTCCAGACATGGTCGCGGGCGCTCGCCCGCACCGGTTAAACCGTGTGCGCACCATCCGAGTTATGGCTTATCGGTCTTTCACCCCATCGAGTGGGCGGTTCATCGAACAAGCGGTGCGCCGCTCGCCGCGACGCCGCCCGGAGGCGGCGGCCGTGAAGCCCCCTTAAAGTGAGCGAGGGCGCCGACCACCGGTCCGCGACGGGGCGTCCTGGAGGCATCGATGCAGGCCAAGCCCATGCTGGAGACTCGGCCCCCGGTTCGGCGCCGCGCGGCCACCGCAGTGCTCGGTCTGGCCCTGCTGGGTGCGGGCCTGCCCGCCGTGAACGCCACGGCCACCGGGAGCGCCGACAGCGCCGCGGCCACGGCGGCCGGGCTCGCCGCCCGGCCCGGCCTGTCCCGGTTCTACGACCAGAAGGTCACGTGGTCGGCGTGCCGGGGCACGGAGATGCCCAGGGACCTGCAGTGCGGCAAGGTCACCGTCCCCGTCGACTACGCGCGGCCCGGGGGAAGAACCCTCGACGTGGCTCTCGCCCGGTACCGGGCGACCGGCCGCTCGCGCGGCTCGGTCCTGTTGAACTTCGGCGGTCCCGGTGGTTCCGGTGTCGACGAACTCGCCGTGAGCGGCAAGGAGTTCATGCACCTCACCAACGGCTACGACGTCGTGACCTTCGATCCCCGCGGCGTCGGCCGGTCCTCCCCGGTCTCCTGCGGACCGGCCACCCTGAAGATCATGGAGGCGACGGGCGGGGACGAGGGAGCGGCCGACCCGCGGAAGGTGCTGGCGCGGCTGCGGGACGCGGCGGCCGAGTGCGCCGAGTACTCCGGCCCCGTGCTGCCCCACATAGGCACGGTGGACGCCGCGCGCGACATGGACGTGATGCGCCGGGCGCTCGGCGACGACCGGCTCAACTACCTGGGTTTCTCCTACGGGACCCGGCTGGGCGCGGTGTACGCGGCGCAGTTCCCCGACAAGGTCGGCCGGATGGTGCTGGACGGCGTGGACACCCTGACGGAACCGCTGGCCGAGCAGGGGCTGGCCGGGGCGCGCGGACAGCAGACCGCGCTGGAGAACTTCCTCGACTGGTGCGTGGAGGACGTCGCCTGCCCGTTCGGCCAGGACGCCCGCGCCGCCCGGGACCAGGTCGTACGGCTCGTCGCCTCCCTCGACTCCGACCCGGTGCCGTCGGCCTTCGGCGAACCCTTCACCGGGCAGGACATGGTCGGTGCGATCGGTCAGGCGCTGTACAGCCGGGATCTGTGGCCCTCCCTGGAGCGGGCGCTGGCGCAGTTGCTCGGGGACGGTGACACCCGCGGCCTGGAGGGCTTCTCCTCCGGCGGCGTCACCTTCCCGGTCCGCGCCCCCGGCCGCACCTCCCCGCGCGAGGACGGGGGCGGCGCCGGACTGACCGACGAGGAGGACGTCCCCATGGACAACCTCCCGGCCGCCCTGATGGCGATCAACTGCGCGGACGACCCCGACCGGCCCACCGCCGACCGGGTCACCGCGTCCCTCGGCCGGCTGCGCGCACGCTACGAGGAGGCCTCGCCCGTCTTCGGCCGGTACCGGCTCACCCAGGTGCTGATGTGCTACGGCCGGCCCAAGGGCACGGACTACATCCGGGACGACGTGAAGAACCTCGACACGGCCAGGATGCTGCTGGTCGGCACCCGCGGCGATCCGGCCACCCCGTACCGCTGGACGACGGAGACGGCCGACCGGCTCGGCCCCTCCGCCGTGGTCCTGGACAACCGGGGCGAGGGACACACCGGCTACGCGTCCTCCGGGTGCGTGCACCGCAAGGTCGACGACTTCCTCCTCTACGGCTCCCTGCCGCCCGACGGCAGCTCGTGCGGCTCGGGGTCCGCCGGCGAGGACGGCTCCGACTGAACGGACGGCCGTTCCGAATGCCCGATATGCCCATCGGCCCTATCGTGCTGTCATGGAGCACGATCTGAGTCCCGCCACCCTCGCCGAGCTGCGGCGCCCACGCCCCTACCCGGCCGTGTCCGTACTGACGCCGACGCACCGCCGCGAGCCGGACAACGCCCAGGACCGCGTCCGGTTGCGCAACGCCGTGGCCACGGCCAAGAAGCGGCTGGAGGAGGACCCCGCGGTCAGCCGCGACCGGCGCGCGGCGGTGTCCGACGAGCTGGACCGGGCCCTGGCCGAGATCGACCTGACCCACGCCGAGGACGGCCTGGCGATCTTCGCGGCTCCCGGTGAGCACCAGGTCTGGACGCTCAGCCGCTCCGTGCCCGAGCGCGTGGTCCTCTCGGACACCTTCCTGACCCGCAACCTCGTCGCCGCACAGGCCGCCGAGCGGCCGTTCTGGGTCCTGTCGGTCGCCGCCGACCGCGTCAAGCTGTGGAACGGCGGCGGGGGCCGGGTCGTCGAGGAACACCTCGGCGGTTTCCCGCTCGACCGGCCCGAGGAGGACTTCGACCCCGAACGCCAGGAGCGGATCGGCGACGCGCCGAGCACGTTCCGGGACGAGGGCACCCGCAGGTTCCTGCGGGACGCCGACTCCGCGATGGCGAAGGTGCTGCGCGCCCATCCCCGGCCGCTGTACGTCACCGGCCCCGAGCCGGCGCTCTCCCTGTTCGACGAGGCGGGCGCGCTCGCCTCGGACGCGGTGCTCGTCCCGCACGGCGGGCTCGCGCACGGTTCCGCCGAGGCGGTGTGGCAGGCGATCCGGCCGGTGCTGGAGGACGAGGCGCGCGGGTCGGTCGAGGCGGTGGCCAGGGAACTGGACGCGGCCCGCGGCCGCAAGGACTTCGCGGCCGGGGTCGACGAGTTGTGGGAGAGCGCCCACACGGGCCGCGTACGGCTGCTGGCCGTCGAGGAGAACTTCAAGGTGACGATGCGCGACGACGGCGAGCACCTGCTCCCGGCGAGCGACGGCGACCTCGACGCCCGCGAGGACATCGTGGACGAGATCGTCGAGCAGTGTCTGGAGACCGGCGCCGACGTGCGCTTCGTACCGGACGGCGCGCTCGGGGACGTGGAGGGGATCGCGGGCGTCCTGCGGTACTGAGGCGGACCGCCGCGCCCGCGCCGGCTCTCCGTACCGGTCCCTTGACGGGCGTGAAAGCCTGTTCGTCGTACACGTACCCGCCGTTCGCGGGTGCGCGGCGGACGGCGAAGGAGCGGGCGCGGGTGAGTGAACTTCTGGGTGTGGCGGTCCTGGGCGCGGGGCACATGGGCGCCGATCACGTACGGCGCCTCGACCGGGTGGTGAGCGGCGCCCGGGTGGCCGCGGTGGCGGACCCCGACTCCGAGCGGGCGAAGGAGGCCGCGGCCGGGATCGGCGGGGTCACCGTGCACACGGACGCCGAGGCCGCGCTCGACGCGCCGGGCGTGGAGGCCGTCCTGATCGCCTCGCCCGGCGAGGCGCACGAGGAGGCACTGCTGGCCGCCTTCGCCCGCGGGCTCCCGGTCCTGTGCGAGAAGCCCATGGTGCCGGACTCCGCGGGCGCGTTGCGCGTGGTGGAGGCGGAGGCGCGCCTGGGCAGGCGGCTGGCGCAGATCGGGTTCATGCGACGCTACGACGCCGAGTACCGGCAGTTGAAGTCGCTCCTGGACGGCGGACGCCTCGGCCGGCCCCTGATGCTGCACTGCGTGCACCGCAACGTCTCCTCGCCGCCGCACTTCACCTCGGCGATGCTGGTCAACAGCTCCGTCTCGCACGAGATCGACGCGGCCCGCTGGCTGCTCGGCCAGGAGCTGACCGCGGTGACCGTGCTGCGTCCGCGCCCGTCGGCGGGTGCGCCCGAGGGGCTGCTCGACCCGCAGCTGGTGCTCTTCGAGACCGAGGGCGGCGCCGTGGTGGACGTGGAGATCTTCGTCAACTGCGGCTTCGGCTACGAGGTGCGGTGCGAGGCCGTCTGCGAGGCGGGCAGCGCCCGGATCGGCCAGGCGCACACCATGCTGGTGACGGCGGCGGGCGGCGCGCGGGAGGAGGTGCCGCAGGACTACCTCGTACGGTTCGCGGACGCGTACGACCGCCAGGTGCAGAGCTGGGTGGACGCCACCCGGCGGGGACAGGTCACCGGGCCCGGCACCTGGGACGGGTACGCGGCCGCCGCGGTCGCCGAGGCCGGGGTGCGGGCGCTGGAGACGGGCACGCGCACGCCCGTCGAACTGGCGCCCCGGCCGGTCCCGCACGGCCCGGCATAGAACAGGGGTCCGACGAACACCCGAGCGACGACACCCTGGCACTCCGGTACCCGTCAAGTCCCGTAGGAAGCCTACGACTTGCCCCGAGCGCCGGATGGGTGGGACGCGTACCCGACTCGCACCGGGAAGACTATGGCATATGCCAAAAGCACCACCGTATCGTGTGTCGCCGAATCCCTTACGAGCCATGGCGGCCTGTGCAACAGTCGTAACGGTCCTTCCCGCCCGTCCCGGATCCACCTCGGTCGTACCGTCAGCACATCGGAGTGCGTCATGTCGTCCCATCTCTCCGCGGACCACCCGGCCGCCCAGCCCCCGGGGAACGGCTCGGTCGAGGCACTCATTTCGCAGACGCGGCGGCTGCGGGGCGACGTGGACGCGGTGCGGCGGGGCAGCCGGGACGACGCGGCGGACCCCCGGGGACGCTGGCAGCGCGCCCTGTACGACCTGGCGTTGCACCAACTCACCGATCTCGACGCGCACCTGGCGCAGCTGCGGGACGGTCCGGCGCCCTCCCCACGCCCCGGTTCGCTGCTCAGCCGGGTCGGCAGCGCGGAGTGGAACCTGCTGACGGACGAGGCCGAGTGGTCCGGGGAGCTCTTCCCCATCCTGGGCCGCGACCCCGCGTCCGCCCCGCTGAGCCTCGACGAACTGCCCTCCCTGGTCCTCACCGAGGACCGCCCGAAGCTGACCGCGATGGTCACGGACTGTCTGGTCGACGCCCGGCCCATCGACGGCGAGTTCCGCGTCGTCCACCCCGACGGGGCCGTGCGCACCGTGCACATGATGGGCGAGCCCGTGCTCGACGCCGACGGCAGCACCGCCTCGATGTGGGCGGTGCTGCGGGACGTCAGTGAACTGCGGCGCAGCCAGCGGGTGGTGAGCGAGACCCGTGACGGGGTCCGGCACCCTCCGCCGCCGCCCTGGCACGCCCTTCTGCGCTTCCCGGACGAGGGCCGGCCCGGCCTGGACCTGGCCGCCGCGCACCTGTCGCCGACGCCCGCGACGGCCCTGCGGTCGCGGTACGGCGGCTGGTACGACGCGTGCCCGCTCGCCGACGGCGACGAAACCCTCCTCACCGTCGGCGACTTGGAGGCACCGGGTACCGAGGCGCACGGCCCGGCGGTGCTCATCGGCGCCCTGCGCGGTCTGGCGCTGGCCGGCGGCCCGCCCGCACGGCTCCGCGACCGGCTCGCCCGCTTGACCGGGGCCACCGCCCTGCCACCGGTGCGCGCGGCCCTGTACTGCGGGTACCGGCCGGGCACCCGCACCCTGAGCTGGGCGCACGCCGCAGGGCCCGCCCCGCTGCTGTTCCGCGGCGGGACGGGGCACGTCCTGTCCGGCCGGGACGGGACGTCCGCACAGGACGGGTCATCCGCACAGGACAGACCGTCCGGGCACGCCGAGGCGACCCTCGAAGCTGGCGACCTGCTGCTCCTGCACACCGGGGCGCTCGAACCGGAGGCCGTGGAGCACCTCCTCGCGCTGGCCCCCGATCTGACCGGGGCGGAATCGGCGCACCATGCCGTGGCGATCGCGACGCGGGAACTCGGCGAGCTGCCGGGGCGCCGGGACGCCTGCCTGCTGGTGGCCCGGGTCATGCCCTAGCCCCTCGACGGTCCGGCGGAGCGTGTCGCGCCCTACACCGGCGCGGTGGTGCCGTCCGGCCCCTTCCCCCTCGCCGACTTCGCCTTGGGCAGCGCCAGCTTGATCTCCTCGCGCAGTTCCTGGATCTTCGGGTAGCCGGTGTACTCGGCGGTGAGCCGGTACATCTGGCGCAGCCGGTCCCAGGTCCGCCGGGAGGAGTTGGACCCCATCGACACCAGGGCCAGCCGCGCGTACCGGTCCGCCTGCTCGGGGTCGTCGGCGATGAAGCAGGCGGAGGCCATCGACAGGTAGTCGAAGATCTTCGACCGCTGCCGGCCGTCGATCCTCAGGGCCAGGGCCTTGTCCGCGTAGTGCTGCGCGTGCGCGGCGGCCCCCGGCTCGAACTCGGCGAGCGTCCGGTAGGCCAGGGCCTGCATGCCGTACAGGTCCTCCTCCTTGAACGTCTGCATCCAGTCCGGGGGCGGTACGTCCGCCTTGTCGGAGACGAAGAGGTCCTCGGCCCGGCCCAGGGTGCGGCGCATCGCCTGGCCCTTGCCCATGGCTGCCTGCGCCCAGGCCTCGATGGTGTACAGCATGGCCTTGGTGCGCGGCAGTACCTGATCGCCGGAGCCTGACTGGGCGAGCTTCATCAGGTCCAGCGCCTCGTCGGGCTTGCCCAGGTGCACCATCTGGCGGGCCGCCCGGGAGAGGGCCTCGCCCGCCCGGGGCCGGTCGCCGCCCTCGCGCGCCGCGTGCGCGGCGATGACGAAGTACTTCTGCGCCGTGGGTTCCAGGCCGACGTCGTGCGACATCCAGCCCGCGAGGACGGCGAGGTTGGCCGCGACGCCCCACAGACGGCGCTGGAGATGGGGTGGGTGGTGGTAGGCGAGCATGCCGCCCACCTCGTTGAGCTGGCCCACCACGGCCTTGCGCTGGAGTCCGCCGCCGCGGGCGGCGTCCCAGGCGCGGAACACCTCGACCGAGCGCTCCAGTTCCTCCACTTCCTGCGACCCGATGGGGGCGGCCTCGTACCGGTCGAACCCAGCGGGGTCGGCGTGCAGGGGTGTGCGGAGGTCGGGGGCGTCGGCCGCCAGGGCCGGATCGGTGTGCAGCCAGTCGTGCATGGCGCTGCTGAGTGCGGAGCCCGTGGCGAGCGCGGCGCCCGCGCCCACCAAGCCGCGTCGGTTGAGCATGAGGTCCATTCCCGTGAATTCGGTGAGGACCGCCGCAGTCCGCTCGGGCGCCCACGGCACTCCGTCGGGATGCTCCTCGCTCCCGCCGGGTGGCCGTTTCCCCGCGCGCCCGTGCCGGACCAGACCGAGGTCCTCGATGGTCACGACACGGCCGAGACGCTCGGTGAACAGAACCGCCAGCACCCGCGGCACCGGATCGCGCGGGATCTCTCCCATGTCGATCCACCGCCGCACCCGCGAGGTGTCGGTCGCCAGCTGGGGGTGGCCCATGGCCGCCGCCTGCCGGTTGACCAGCCTCGCGAGCTCGCCCTTGGACCAGCCGGCCAGGCCGAACAGGTCCGACAGACGGGTGTTGGGTTCTTTGCTCACGTCAAGCCCCCAGGTTCTCGGCTGAGTTGACAGTAGCCCCGTGCGGGTTGCCGGGCGACTATTCGCCACCGTTCGCCAGGGTGCGCCAGATGGTGTGCCACGGGCGGCCGGGTGTCAGGTAGGAATGCGCCACCCCGACCCGGTCGCCGCGGGGGGTACTCCCCAGGGTGGTCCCGGGCGGCCGGTCGGGCGGCGCGACGGCTTTCGGAAGGCGTGGCCCCCGGCACCGAACGGGCCGGACCGGCAGCGCACTTCAGGCAGGCACAACAGGCACACGAAGGGATCTGTCTCGCCCATGTACGCAGCATCGTCCTCCGTGTCCGCCCCGCAGCGCTCGCTGCACCCCCGCCCGACGGCGGGCGGCGGCCCCTACCTCGCCCCCGCGCGTCCGGCGGCCCCGGTGCTCGGAGCCGGCAGGGCGCGGCTCGGCGCGGGGCCCGGCACGCAGCCGCTCAGCGGAAGAATCGACCTGTCCGGCCCCCAGGGGGCCCAACTGCGCACGGCGATCGCCGCCGTGCACCGGATCTGCCCGGAGTTCTCCCCCGTGCAGGTGCTGCGGCGCAGCGGGCGTTCCGTGCTCCTGGTCGGGACGACCGGGCGCAGCACGGCGGTGGCCAAGTGCTTAGTGGACCACTCCCCCGCCTGGGCGGAGCGCAGCCGGCACGAGATAGGGGCATACCGCTCGTTCGTCCGGCAGCGCCCTCCGGTGCGGGTGCCGAGGCTGATCGCGGCGGATCCGGACAACGGCACGCTGGTGATCGAGCGGATGCCCGGACGAGTGGCCGCACTGCAGCGGCACCCTCTGGAGGCCCCGCCGCGGGCGGACATCAGGGCGGCGATCGGAGCGGTCTGCCGGCTGAACGCCTGGCGACCGCCGGCCGGCACCTTCGACCCCCCGCTGGACTACGCGGCCCGGATCTCCCGCTACCACGAGCTGGGGCTGCTCACCGACCGGGACCTGGGCGACCTGCAGAAGCTGCTGCACGGCATCGCCCATGCGGGCGGACGGCAGGGCATGGGCCAGTTCTGCCACGGTGACGCGCTGCTGTCCAACATCCTCATGTCCCCGGCCGGTCCGGTGCTGGTGGACTGGGAGCACGCGGGCTGGTACCTGCCGGGTTACGACCTGGCGACGCTGTGGGCCGTCCTCGGCGACGCCCCGGCGGCCCGCCGTCAGATCAGCCAGATCGCCCAGTCCACGGGCACGGCGGCGCGCGACGCGTTCCTGGTGAACCTGATGCTCGTACTGACCCGGGAGATCCGTACGTACGAGACGGCCGTGCAGCGTTCGATGCACGACACGGTCGCCGCGCCGTCGGCGCCGGCCCATCCGGGTGCCGCCCCGACCGGCGAGGAGCAGCGGCTGCTGCTGCGCCGGCTGCACGACGACTGTCAGATGGCGCGCCGGGCGGTGCGGGCGGCGGTCGGCACGCGCTGACGGGAGGGACGCAGGGAAGACGGTGGTCCGCGGTGTGCTCCTGATGGGAGCACACCGCTTTTTTTGGTGTCTCCGCCAACCGGGTGTGTGCAGGGGCCATTGGTGTACGCCACTGACGCCGCGCAGGCCCGTGCCCCGCCGCCACGAAACCCGCCGGACCCCCTGCTGACGTGGGAAATCGCCGCCGCGACGGCATGATTGACGGATCGTCGGACCGCCGGGTACCACTGACCCACGCCCGGCCCCGCACGTCCCCCCACGCCCCGTCCCGCCCGACCGTCACAGGAGGCCGCTTTGCGAGGATCCCCCGTCGTGCCCGCCCTGGCCACCGCGGCGCTGCTGCTGCCGCTGCTCGGCGCGGCGCCGTCCGCCGCCGTGGCCCCGGACGCGCCGTCCGCCCCGGACCGTCTGCAGCGGGCGTTCGCCGCCGCGGCGGCCGAGTACCACGTACCGCAGAGCGTCCTCCTCGGCGTCTCCTATCTGCAGTCCCGCTGGGACGCGCACGGTGGAGCGCCGAGCGTGACCGGTGGCTACGGACCGCTGCACCTCACCGACGCCCGCACGGCGCTGGCCGAGACGCCCCGGTCCCACCACGGCGAGGGGGGCGAGGACCCGCGCGGCGACGACGCGCGTGCCCGGCTGCGGGTCGGCGGGTCGGCGCAGGCCCCCACCGCGGCCAGCGCCGACCTGCCTGCCCGGCTGACCACCCTGCCGAAGGCCGCCGGGCTGACCGGACTGAGCCCCGAGTCGCTGCGCACCGACCCGGCGGCGAACGTGTCCGGCGGTGCCGCGCTGCTCGCCGCCGCCCAGCGGGAACTGGGCGAACCGCTGAGCCCCGACCCTGCGGACTGGTACGGGGCGGTGGCCCGCTTCTCGGGGGCGGAGGACTCCGCGACGGCCGCGTCGTACGCGAACGACGTCTACGAGGTGATCCGGACGGGCGAGCGGCGCACCACGGACGCCGGCCAGCAGGTCACGCTGGCGGCCCGCCCCGGCCTGGCGCCCGACGTCTCCCAGCTGGGCGACGCGGGTCTGCGCGCGGCGTCCGCGGCCGGCACGGAGTGCCCGAGGTCGGTGTCGTGCGAGTGGGTCCCCGCCCCGTACGAGGAGTTCGGCGACGGCGACTACGGCAACCACGACCTGGGCGACAGGCCTGCCTCCCAGCGCATCCGCTACATCGTCGTGCACGACACCGAGGGCACCTGGAACGGTGTCCTCAACCTGGTCCAGGACCCCACCTACGTGTCCTGGAACTACACGCTGCGCTCCACCGACGGCCACATCGCGCAGCACGTGAAGGCGAAGGACGTGGCCTGGCACGCGGGCAACTGGTACGTCAACGCGGGGTCGATCGGCCTGGAGCACGAGGGTTTCCTGACGGAGCCGGACGCCTGGTACACGGAGGCGATGTACCGGTCCTCGGCGCGGCTGGTGAAGTACCTGGCCGGGAAGTACGGCATCCCGCTGGACCGGCAGCACGTGCTGGGCCACGACAACGTCCCCGGCACCACCACGGCGACGATCCCGGGCATGCACACCGACCCGGGCCCCTACTGGGACTGGCGGCACTACTTCCAGCTGCTCGGCCGGCCCGTCGAACCGACCGCGGGCAGGAAGTCGTCCCTGGTGACGATCCGCCCGGACTACGACGCCAACCGTCCCGAGTACACGGGCTGCGAGACGCCGGGCGAGCCCTGCACGGCGCACGGCTCCAGCGAGGTGCGGCTGTACTCCGACCACGACGTGAAGGCGCCGCTGATCAAGGACGTCGGCCTCGGCGGCACGCCGACGACCGGGGTGAACGACCTGTCCTCGCGGGTCTCCACGGGCCAGCAGTACGCGGTGGCCGACCGGTGGGGCGACTGGACGGCCATCTGGTACCTGGGCCAGAAGGCCTGGTTCCACAACCCGCGCAGGAGCCCGGCGGCGGTGCCCGCGTCGGGCCGGGTGATCACCCCGCGCAAGGGCCTGGAGAGCGTCCCGGTGTACGGGCGCGCGTACCCGGAGAAGGCCGCCTACCCGGCGGACGTGCCCGCCCAGGCGGTGTCGCCGCTGCCGTACGCCCTGCCGGCGGGGCAGAAGTACGTGGTGGGTGAGAAGGTGCCCGGCGAGTACTACTACGCGGTGACCTTCGACGAGGCGTCCCACCGGGTGGTGCGGGGCGAGGACCAGTACTACGAGATCCAGTACGGCCACCGGGTGGCGTTCGTGCGCGCCGCCGACGTGACCGTCTCGGCCGCGCGCTGACGGGAGCGGTCTCAGCCCTGCTGGAAAAGCTCCGCCGGGAGCGGCTTCAGCAGGGCGTACAGGTCGTCGGTGATGGGGCGGTCCCAGGCGGCGATGGTCACCAGGACACCGTCGCTGCGGTCGAACTGCACGCAGGAGATCCGGCTCTCGGAGAGCTTGAGGCGGCGCACGATGAGCAGGTTGTCGCCCTGCATCACGGGGACGTCCTCGGCGCCGACGACCGTGATCTCCTCGTCGTTCTCCAGGGCGAGCAGCAGCTGGGCCACCTCGAAGGGGATCTCTCCCTCGGGGATCTCGCGCGCCGGGGAGCCGTCCGGCAGGTTGCCGATGATCATCGCGGGACCGCGGCCGCCGAACAGGTCGTAGCGCAGGAAGACGCCCTGGCAGGTGCCGTCGGGCGCGGGCAGCAGACCGGCGCCGAGATTCCCGGGCCAGTCGCCCGGGTCCATGGCCAGTACGTCGAAGTCGGGCCCGGCGGGTGTGGCGCTGCGGCGGCGGAGGAACGACATGCCGCCATGGTACGTGTCCGGGCCGGGTGAACGGTGTGCGGGCGGACCCACGGCCGGGCTCGGCGACGCGCCGGTGGCGCTCCGGGCCGCGGGCCGCCCGGACCCGGTCGCCGCGTGCCGGGTACGGGTCCGGGCGTCACTCCCGCGGTGACGCCGGGGGGATCACCGCGACCGGGGACGCCGCGTGCAGCAGGACGGCGTGGGTGACCGAGCCCATCATGCGGGCGGGGGCCAGCAGGCGCCGCCGGTGGCGTCCGACGACGACCAGGTCGGCGTCCCGGGAGGAGGCGACCAGGTGTCCCGCGGCGTCGCCCGGCGCGACGTACGGCTCGGCCCGGACACCGGGGTGACGCTCGCGGTGGGGTGCGAGGAAGCCGTCGGCGAGGACCCTGGTCTCGCTTTCGAGGGAGACCGCGTCGATCACCGGCGGCACGATCTGCCCCGCGGCGGCCCAGGTCTGCACCGGCCACGGGTAGGCGGCGACCACCTGGAGGCGGGCGCCGCGCAGCTCGGCCTCGGTGAAGGCGAAGGCGAGGGCGGCGTCGTCGGGGCTGTCCACGTGCAGGCCGACCACCACCCGGGGACCGGGGTCGTCCGGTGCCTCGCCGTGGACCTCGCGCCCGGGACGGGGCACCACGACGACGGGGCACTCGGCGTCGCGGGCGGCGGCCATGCCGTTGGAGCCGAGCAGCAGGCCGGCGAAGCCGCCCCGGCCGCGGGAGCCGAGCACCAGCAGCTGGGCGTCGGCGCCCAGTTCCGGGAGCAGGGCCCCCGGTACGCCCTCCATGCCGACGTATTCCGTCGGCACCGCGAAAGCCCGTCCCTGCAGGTGCGCGCGGGCCTGGTCGAGCGCCGGGTCCTCGGTCGTGTCCGGTGGGCCCGCGACGAGGACGTCGGTCTGGGCCCAGGCGGCGTACTGGCGCACGTGCACCACCCGCAGGGGTGCCTCGCGCCGGTGGGCGGCGTCGAGCGCCCAGTCCAGGGCGCGCAGGCCGTCGTCCGAACCGTCGACCGCCGCGATGACCGGCAGGGTGCTCATGGGTCCTCACCTCCGGAGTACGGACTTCCCCCCGGCGGCGGAGCGAACACCCAGGTTCGGCCGGTCGGCGCACCCCGTGGTGGCTACGTGAGGTCGAACTCTCCTTCTCGCGCTCCGGAGACGAACGCACCCCACTCGTCCGGGGTGAAGATCAACGAGGGGCTTTCCGGGCTGCCGCTGTTGCGCATGGCGATGAATCCCTCGACGAAGGCGATCTGGACATCCCCCAGGCCTCGGCTGCTGGACTGCCACTGCGCGTTGCTGAGATCCAGGTGCGGCTTGTCCCAGCCCATGAGCGGGCGCTGGTGGGTGGTGCTCTCGGCCACGTCCGTGCTCCTCCCGGTGTCGTCGTGCGCGGCCAGCCTAGCGATCGGGTCCGGCCTCGGACAGGCCGTGCAGGGACGGCTTCGGATTCAGGAACGGGTGAAGCGGTCCCGCAGCTCCCTCTTGAGGATCTTGCCGCTGGCGTTGCGCGGCAGGGCGTCCACGAACCGGATGTGTTTGGGTGCCTTGAACGCGGCGAGTTTCTCGCGGGCGTGCGCGATCAGTTCGTCCTCGGTGACCTCGCCGCGCGGGACGACGACGGCCGTGACGGCCTCGATCCAGCGCTCGTCGGGCAGGCCGATCACGGCCGCCTCCGCGACGGCCTCGTGCGCGTAGAGGGCGTCCTCGACCTGGCGCGAGGCGACCAGCACGCCGCCGGAGTTGATGACGTCCTTCACCCGGTCGACGATCGTGTAGTAGCCCTCCGCGTCCCGCACGGCGAGGTCGCCGGAGTGGAACCAGCCGTCGCGGAAGGCGGCCTCGGTCTCCTCGGGCTTGTCCCAGTACCCCTCGCACAGCTGCGGGGAGCGGTAGACCACTTCGCCGGGCGTGCCGTCGGGCACGTCCTTGCCGTCCTCGTCCACCACGCGCGCGTCGACGAACAGGACGGGACGCCCGCAGGAGTCCATCCGGCCTTCGTGTTCGTCGGGCCCGAGGACGGTGGCGAGGGGACCGATCTCGCTCTGTCCGAAGCAGTTGTAGAAGGCCAGGTGCGGCAGGCGTGCGCGCAGCCGTTCCAGGACGGGCACCGGCATGATCGAGGCGCCGTAGTAGGCCTTGCGCAGCCCGCCCAGGTCGCGGGTGGCGAAGTCGGCGCGGTTGGCGAGGCCGATCCACACGGTGGGCGGGGCGAACAGGCTGTCCACGCGGCCCGCTTCGATCAGGTCGAAGAGCCGGTCGCCGTCCGGTGCGTCCAGGACGATGTTGGTGGCGCCGACCGCGAGGTAGGGCAGCAGGAAGACGTGGGTCTGCGCCGAGTGGTAGAGCGGCAGGGCGTGCACCGGGCGGTCGCCCGCGCCGAGATCCAGGGCGGTGATGGCGCTCCGGTACTCGTGCACCAGCGCCCGGTGGGTCATCATCGCGCCCTTGGGCAGCGCGGTGGTGCCCGAGGTGTAGAGGAGCTGCACCAGGTCCTCGGCGCCCGGTTCGGGGCCGTCGTACGCGGGTGCCGACGCGAGGCGGGCGAGCAGCGAACCCTCGGCGTCGCGCAGCGGCAGGGCGCGTGTCCCTGCGGGGAGCCGGGCGGCGAGGCCGGGGTCGGTGAGGACCAGGGTGCTGCCGGACTGTCCGACGACGTAGGCGAGGTCGTCGCCGGTGAGGTTCTGGTTGACGGGGACGTGCACCAGGCCCGCGCGGGCGCAGGCCAGGAAGGCGATGAGGTAGGCGTCGGAGTTGTGGCCGTAGGCGCCGACCCGGTCGCCCGGGGACAGGCCCTCGTCCAGCAGGACGCTCGCCGCGCGGGATACCGCGGTGTCCAGTTCCCCGTAGGTCCAGGTGCGGTCGCGGTACTCCACCGCGACGCGTGCCGGAGTGCGCCGGGCGCTGCGCCGCAGCACTCCGTCAACGGTGCTGCCGTGTCCGGTCGTCATGACATGATCCTCGGCCGGTCACGAGGGCGGGTCAAGCCGTGTGCGCCGGTCCGCCGGCTCCGCGCGTCCGCTCCGTACGCCCCATTGACACGGCCCGTCACTGACAGGAAAGTTTCACTCCGCACGGCGATCCGGGAAAGATACTTTCAGCTTCGGTTGCGGGAGGCTCTTCGATGGCCGGTCAGGGGACGCACGGATGCACACGGCGTCAACTAGGGGCGGGCGCCTTGGCCCTGGGCGGTGCACTGGCCATCGCCCCGTTCGCGGCGGGGCCGGCCGCGGCCGCCTCCGGCACGGGCCGCCGGCCCACGCTCCGGCACGGTTCGGCCGAGCGCGCCGGGCTGCTCCCGGGCCATCTGCGCCGGCTCGTCACCGACGCCGAGGCGTTCCTCGGCCCGTCCCCCGAGCACCCTTGGTACGCGGGGGCCGTGCTGCTCGCCGGCCGGGGCGGCACGGTGGCGCTGCACGAGCCGATCGGGATGGCGGTGCGCTACCGGGCCTACGACGAGGCGACCGACACCGGTGTCGAGTTCCCGGCGGGGCAGCAGATCCCGATGGCGAAGGACACGGTGTTCGACCTCGCGTCGATCTCCAAGCTGTTCACCTCGATCCTCGCCGTGCAGCAGCTGGAGCGGGGCGCGCTGGAGCTGGAGGCGCCGGTCACCTCGTACCTGCCGGACTTCGGCCGGGCGGGCAAGCAGCAGGTGACGATCCGTCACCTGCTGACCCACACCTCGGGTTTCCGGGCGTGGGTCCCGCTGTACAGCGTGCCCACGCGCGAGGAGAAGGTACAACTCGTCTACGACGAGGTGCCGGTGAACGCGCCCGGCACGGCGTACCTGTACTCGGACCTGAACATGATCTCGCTGCAGCTGGTCCTGGAGAGGATCACCGGCCGCGCCCTGGACGTCCTGCTGCGCGACGAGGTCACCGGGCCGCTCGGTCTGGGCCGCACCCGCTACAACCCGCCCGCCTCCTGGCGGCCGGGGATCGCGGCCACCGAGGACGCCCGGCAGCCCTGGTCCGGCCTGGACCGGGGCCTGGTGTGGGGCGAGGTGCACGACGAGAACGCCTTCAGCCTGGGCGGGGTCGCCGGGCACGCGGGGGTGTTCTCCTGCGCGTGGGACCTCGCGGTCCTCGGCCGTACGCTGCTCAACGGCGGCTCCTACGGGCGCTCGCGCATCCTGCGGCCGGAGTCGGTGGAGCTGATGTTCACCGACTTCAACACCGACTTCCCGGGCGACGAGCACGGCCTGGGCTTCGAGCTGTACCAGCACTGGTACATGGGCGCGATGGCGACACCGCGCACGGCCGGGCACACCGGATTCACCGGCACCTCGCTGGTGCTCGACCCCACGACCGACTCGTTCCTCGTCGTACTCGGCAACTCCGTCCACCCGGTGCGGAGCTGGCGGTCCGGATCGGCTCCGCGGGTGGCGGCCGGCACCAACCTGGCACGGGCGGTGCCGGTCCGGCCCGAGCACGGGCGCACCGCCTGGTTCTCGGGGACGGCGAGTTCCGCCACGGCCACGCTGACCCTGCCCGCGCTGGACACGTCGGCGGGACGGGCTCGACTGCGCTGCTCGCTGTGGTGGGACACCGAGCCCGGATCGGACACCCTCGTCCTGGAGGCCACGACCGACGGCGGCGCGTCGTGGCGGCCGGTCCCGTTCACCACGACCCGGCACGGAGAGGCTCCCCGGGAGCACCCGGCGGGCTCGGCGACCGGCTGGTCGGGACGCGTCTGGCACCGGTTGACCGCCGCCCTCCCGGCCACACGCGGCCTCACCCTGCGCTGGCGCTGCACGACCGACCGCCTGTACGTCGGGCGCGGGGCGTACGTCGACGGGCTGCGCGCGGAGGCGGGCGGCGACGTCCTGTTCCACGACGCGCGCCCCGCGGACGCGGCGCGCGTCGAGGCGGTGGGGTGGTCGGCGTCGGCCGACTGATCCCACCCGAGGGGCGACACGGGGCGCCGGGCCCCCACGGGCTACGGGCTACGGGCAACAGCAAGGCTCAAGACGGAGCATGCGTGGTGCCGCGGTGCCCGGTCCCCGCCCCGGCAGGCGTCCTCGTACGTCAGCCTCCGGTCCCCTCCAGCACCGCCATCGCCGCGTTGTGCCCCGGCACACCGCTCACCCCTCCCCCGCGCACGGCGCCCGCGCCGCACAGCAGGACGTTCGCCCGGCCGGTCTCCACTCCCCAGTGCCCGGTGCCCTCCTGGGCGTGGGGCCAGGACAGCTCGCGGTGGAAGATGTTCCCGCCGGGCAGGCGCAGGTCGCGGTCCAGGTCGAGGGGCGACCTGGCCTCGATGCAGGGCCGCCCGTCGGCGTCGGTCGCCAGGCAGTCGGCGAGGGGTTCGGCGAGATGGGCGTCGAGCTGGGCGAGGGTGGACGTCAGCAGTTCCTCGCGTACGGCGTCGTTGTCCCTCTCGAAGAGGCGTGCCGGTGTGTGCAGGCCGAACAGGGTGAGGGTGTGCATGCCCTTCGCGGCCAGGCCGGGGCCGAGGATGGTGGGGTCGGTCAGTGAGTGGCAGTAGATCTCGGAGGGCGGTGCGTCGGGCAGTTCACCGGCGGCCGCCCGCGCGTGCGCGGCGGCAAGCTGACCGTAGCCCTCGGCGATGTGGAAGGTTCCGGCGAAGGCCTCGCGCGGGTCGGCCTCGGGGTCGCGCAGCCGCGGCAGCCGGGTCAGCAGCATGTTCACCTTGAGCTGGGCGCCTTCGGCGGGCGGCGGCGCCGCCTGCCCGGTGAGTGCCGCCAGTTCCCGCGGGGAGGCGTTGACCAGGACGTGACGCGCGGCGGCGACCTGCTCGCCGTCGGCCGAGCGGTAGGTCACCTCGGCGGTGCGCCCGTCGGCGTCGATCCGCACCGCCTCGTGTCCGGTGGCGAGCACGGCACCGGCGGCGCGGGCCGCTTCGGCCAGCGCGTCGGTGAGGGCGCCCATGCCGCCGACCGGCACGTCCCAGGCGCCGGTGCCGCCGCCGATCACGTGGTAGAGGAAGCAGCGGTTCTGGGCGAGGGACGGGTCGTGCGCGTCGGCGAAGGTGCCGATCAGGGCGTCGGTGAGGGCCACACCCCGTACCAGGTCGTCGGCGAAGTGGTCCTCGATCGCGACACCGACCGGTTCCTCGAACAGGGCCCGCCAGGCCGCCTCGTCGTCGACCCTGCGGCGCAGTTCGTCCCGGGTGGGCAGCGGTTCGGTGAGGGTCGGGAAGACCCGCCGGGCCACGTGACCGGTCATGGCGTAGAAGCGCTGCCAGGCCGCGTACTCCCGCTCGGAGCCGGTGAGCCGGGCGAAGGACTCACGGGTGCGCCGCTCGCCCCCGCCGACGAGGAGCCCGGTGGGCAGCCCGGCGCGCTCGACGGGCGTGTACGAGGAGACGGTGCGCGCACGTACCCGGAAGCGCAGGCCGAGGTCCCGCACGATCTTCCGGGGCAGCAGGCTGACGAGGTAGGAGTAGCGCGACAGTCGTGCGTCGAGCCCGGTGAACGGCCGAGTGGACACGGCCGCTCCGCCGGTGTGGTCCAGTCGTTCCAGGACCAGCACGGAGCGGCCGGCCCGGGCCAGGTAGGCGGCGGCGACCAGGCCGTTGTGGCCGCCGCCGACGACGACGGCGTCGTAGGTGCCGAAGGTGCCGGGGGTGCTGGGGGTGCTCGGCGGGGGCGTCATGGCTCTTGGTAGCACGACCCGATCGGGGGCGGCCAGCCCGCCGCCGGCACCGTCACGGCCGCCCGCCGGCCACCCCGGTCTGCCGCGTTCGGCCCCCGCGGCGCTCCCTCTGCCTGCCGTGCCGGCCCCGCGGCGCTCCCCCGGTCAGGGTGCCGCCGCCCCGCGCAGCACCGCGACCCTGCGGTACAGCTCCGTGGCCTCGCCGGCGTGGCCGAGCTGTTCCAGGCAGTGGGCCTCGTCGTCGCGGGCGGCGAGGGTGTCGGGGTGGCGTGGGCCGAGCACTCGCGCGCGGGCCGCGGCGACCTCGCGGTAGGTCGCGAGGGCCTCCTGCCAGCGGTCCAGCCGCCCGAGTTCTTGGGCCACCTCGTAGCGGGTGACCAGGGTGTCGGGATGGTCGGGCCCGAGTACACGGGCCCGGGCCGCGGCCGCCTCGCGGGCCGTACGGTGGGCCTCCTCGGTGGTCCGGCCCCCGCCGGCCCCGTCCCCGGCGCCCGGGCTCTCGGCGTCCCGGCCCTCGGCGTCCCGGCCCTCGCCGTTCCGGTTCCCGGCGGGGCGCGGGATCCACTCGCCGGACAGGCCCGCGCCGGGGTCCGGGGGTGTGGCGTGCGGGCCGCCGCGGGCCGCCGAGCGGCCGGTGGTCATGCCGCGGGTCCACGACGGCAGCCGGGCGCGGTCCGCGGCCGGTTCACGCGTCCGCGGTCCGGTCGCCACCGACGTGGCCCCGAGCGCCGCCGCGCGTCCGTCGGTGATCCGGCGGCCCAGTTCCCGGGCGTCGTCAGGCCGCTGCTCGGGCCGCTTGGCAAGCAGGTCGAGGATGATCCGGTCCAGGTAACCGGGCAGGCCGGCGCGACGGGCGGCGGGCGGTTCGGGCTCGGTGTCGCGGTGGCCGACGAGGATCGCCCAGGGGTCGCCGAGGTCGAACGGCGGGACGCCGGTGGCCATCTCGTAGAGCACGCAGCCCAGTGAGTACAGGTCGCTGCGCCGGTCGACCTCGTCGCCGCCGATCTGCTCGGGCGACATGTAGTGCGGGGTGCCCATGGGGATGCCGGTGCCCGTGAGGCGGGCGGTGAAGCCCCCGTCGTGACCGAGCCGGGCGATGCCGAAGTCGCAGATCTTCACGGTGCCGTCGGCGGTCCGCACGATGTTCGCGGGTTTGAGGTCGCGGTGGACGATGCCCTGCTCGTGCGTGTAGGCGAGCGCGGCGGCGAGCTGTTCGGCGATGTCGACGACGTCCGGGACCGGCAGCGGGTGGCCTTTGTTGTCCTCCAGGAGCCGGCTCAGGTCGTGCCCCTCCAGCAGTTCCATGACCAGGAAGAGCACCCCGTCCCAGTCGCCGAAGTCGTGGACGACGGTCACTCCGCGGTGCTGGAGCGCGGCGGCCACCCGGGCCTCACGCCGGAACCTCTCCCGCAGGACGTGGGTGAAGGCGTGGTCCTGCTGCGCGCCCCGCGGCTTGAGGCACTTGACGGCGATGCGCCGGCCCAGTGACTCGTCCCGCGCCCGCCACACCTCCCCCATGCCGCCGCGTCCGATCCTCTCCAGCAGCCGGTACCGGCCCTGGATCAGCGTGCTGTCCCCCATGACTTCGCCGCCCCCGTGGTTCCGTCCGCCCCGCCCTCCCCTGGCCGGTCCAGTATGGCCGCCTGCCGTCCGATTTTGTATGGCGCCGGACGCGCGGCCGGGCCGAGCCGTGCCATGGCGCTCAGGATGTGCCGGGGCGGCAGCTGCCAGCGCAGACGAGCGGGGACCGTCCGCAGCAGGGCGCCCGTGGCGCGCAGCCGGCGGGTGACGGTGGCGGGCGGGGACGCCGGTGTGCCGTAGAGCTCGTGCGCGTACGGCGGTAGGGAGTCGTACGCCAGACGGGCGATCCTGCGCCACAGCAGTTCGCGGGCCGGGACCAGGAGCGGGTGGGTGGGCGGGCGGCGCAGGAAGTCGTCCACCTCGTGCGCGTCCGGCCCGGCGGCCAGTTCGGGTCGTACTCGCGTGAAGTAGGCGGCCAGCTCGCTCCGGTTGGCCGGGGCGGAGCCGGGGGCGAGGCCGACGAGGCGGGCGCTGTGCCGGTGTTCGGCGAGGTAGCGGTCGGCGTCGGCGTCGGTGAGCGGGAATCCGGAGCGGCGCAGGACGTGCAGGTAGGAGCCGATCTCGGCGCAGTGCACCCACAGCAGCAGCTCGGGTTCGTCGACGGCGTAACGCTCCCCCGTGTCCGGGTCCGTGGCGCCGAGCATGCGGTGGATCCTGCGCACCCTGGCGCCGGCCCGCTCGGCGGCCTCGGTGGTGCCGTAGGTCGTGGTGCCGACGAAGCCCGCGGTGCGCATCAGGCGGCCCCAGGCGTCGCGGCGGAAGTCGCTGTTCTCCATCACCGCGCGCACCGCGCGCGGGTGCAGTGCCTGGAGGTACAGCGCGCGGATGCCGGCCACCCACATCATCGGGTCGCCGTGCGCGTGCCAGGTAACCGAGTCGGGGCCGAAGAGTCCGGGGTCGGTGTTCGTCCGCGTCGCCGTCACGGTGGCAGGCTAACGCCCCCGTGCGCCGCCGCCCCAGGGCTCAGCGCAGGGTGGCGAGGAACTCCCCGCAGGCACGGGCACAGTCGCGGCAGGCCTTGGCGCTCTCCTCGGCGCCCGGGTGTCCGTCGAAGACGTGGGCGCTCTCCAGGCACACCTGGCGGCACCACTCCAGTTGAGCGCGGATGGCGCCCTCGTCCACCTGGTTCTGCTCGGACAGCACCCGGCAGGTCGCGTCGCAGACCTCCGCGCACATGATGCCCCTGCGTCGTACGAGTTCCTGGTTCTCGGTCCCGTCCGGGTCCACGAGGCTCGCCCGCAGGGCGCAGGCCCGGGCGCACTCGGTGCACGCCTGTGCGCACGCGAAGCGGTCCTCGAGGAAACGGAACAGTTCCTGCTGGGAAGTCGTCGTCGATGTCACACCGCGCGGGTTGCCGCTGGGGGCGGCACCAAACCGCGGGTCCCGGTGTTTCCGGGGTCTGCGGACCGTGTCTCCCGGCCGGACCCGCTCGCGGCGGTCCGCGGCCCGGCATCGGCCGTTCGCGGACGCGAGCGTCACGACCGCGGTGAGCTGGTTGGTGACGGGGGTCGGGGGTACCCGCGCTCCATGACCAATGCATGGATGGACCTGGCCGCGGGCGGTTCCGGCACGACCGCCGTGTGGCTGATCGTGGCGGGTGTCGTGGTGGTGGCCGTGTTGATCGGCGCCTTCGCTTTCGGCAGTCGGCAAAAGCGCCGGGAGTCGCCGCCGCCGCGTCCCGAGGAACAGCCCCGTATGCCCGAGGGTGGCCCCGTCCACGAGGAGCGGGAGCGCCGGGAGCCGCACGAGATGCCGCAGAGCGACGAACGCACGCTGCCGCACGAACTCGGCCACCAGGGCAGCCGTACCGCCGCCGATCAGCAGCGGCGCCGTTGGGACGAGGGCAGCAGTGGCTCCTTCGGCAGCGGCGGCCCGGGCGGCCGCTGACCCGAGTGTTCCGGTACGGCGCCGGGGGAACCCCTGCGCCGTACCGTCGCTGAGGAAACGGGCCCGCGCAGATGCGCGGGCCCTTCATATGGCCGCACGCACCGTCGACCGGGCCGACGGGCGGCTCCCCGTCTCCGAACAATCCGGCGGGTCCCGCGGGTCCTGCGGGTCCTGCGACGCTTCCGCCGGCCCTGCGACGCTTCCGCCGGTCGGTCGGCGGCGGTCTACGGGGAAACGGTGGGCTCGCCGGTGGTGCCGGACGGGCAGTCGTCGCTGGAACGGCCGGCCAGCCGCCCGCCGGGCTGTTCGACGGTGACCTTCGCGCTCCCCAGCGCCGGGTCCTGCCGCAGCCGGGCGACGGCGACCGTGCAGGCCAGTTGGTCGACGGCCGTGTCGCTGAGGCTTCCGGCGCTTCGCGGCAGCCGGACGTTGACCGCCGTGCCGTCGGTGCGGATGGTCGGAGCCTCGGCTGTGGGGGGAAGTTCGGTGGTCAGACCCTTGCCGCGCTCCTGCGCGTCGGGCCCTTCGAACAGCATGAGCACGGTGCCCGCGAGGTCGGCCGAGCCCGGCACGGTGCGGGAGACCGCCGTCAGGTCGCCGTCCGCGACGAAGTACAGCGGGACGTTCACGCGGGGCATCTCCTGCGGCACCGTCTCCGACGGGACGGCCGTGACGCCCGGTCGCAGGACGCCGGTCGCGGGTTCGCCCGCCTCGACCACCCCGGTCTCCGGGATGCCGCAGGCGGAGAGCGGAAGCAGCGCCGCGAGCAGCACGGGGAGTGCGCGTCCCGCGCTTCGGCCGGGACGGCCGGGACGGCCGTGCGACGGTTGCCCGGGCGGGGGCGCGACGTCCGCCCGTGAGCGCGGCGACGGGTTCATGTCCTGGCCTCCATCGGCGTGTCCGTCTCTGTGTCCAGGTTCGTGTCCTGGGTCCGGTGCGGGGCCGAGTGCGGGAGCGTCGCCCGTTCCTCCGCGTCGTCCGGCGGCAGGGGCAGGACGACCGTGAAGACGGCGCCGCCCTCCGGATGGTTGGCCGCCCGGACGGTGCCGCCGTGCAGACGCGCGTTCTCCGTCGCGATGGCCAGCCCGAGGCCGCTGCCCTCGCTCCGGGCGCGGGCGCCGGCCGACTTGTAGAAGCGGTCGAAGACATGCGGCAGCACGCTCACGGGGATGCCGTCCCCGCCGTCGCGGACCGTGACGACCGCCTGTC
Source organism: Streptomyces sp. BK208 (assembly GCF_004364245.1). Lineage (GTDB taxonomy): Bacteria > Actinomycetota > Actinomycetes > Streptomycetales > Streptomycetaceae > Streptomyces. The sequence continues at coordinate 103,674 of NZ_SOAV01000004.1, forward strand.
TCCCGGCACGTGGGCCGTCCTGGACGCCGAGCTCCAGGCGGACCGGGGGTGCGCCGTGCCTGAGGGCGTTGGCGACGAGGTTCGCCACGATCACGTCGAGGCGGCGCGGATCGACCCGGCCGCGCAGCTCCCCCGGTTCCGGCAGGCCGGTCTCCACGGTGTCCTGCCAGCCGCGGGAGGCCAGCGTGCGCCGCAGCGACTCGGCCAGGTCGATCTCGTCCAGGTGCAGGGCGGCCGCGCCCGCGTCGAACCGGGAGATCTCCATCAGGTCGTCCACCAGGGCGGCCAGCTTCGTGGTCTCCGTGCTGATGAGTCGCACGGCCGTCGCGGTGTCCTCGTCCAGGCCGGCCGCGTCCTCGTCGAGTACGTCCGTGACCGCCGACATCGCCGCCAGCGGGGTGCGCAGTTCGTGGGAGACGTCCGCGGCGAAGCGCCGGGCGCCGGCCTCCATGCGCCGCAGTTCGGCCACCGAGCCCTCCAGCGCGGCGGCGGTTTCGTTGAAGGTGCGGGAGAGGTCGGCGAGTTCGTCGGAGCCGTGCACCGCGAGCCTGGTGTCAAGGTGCCCCTCGGCGATGCTCCGGGTCGCCCGGCGCAGCGCCCGCACCGGCCGCAGCACGCCGCGAGCGGCGAGGAGTGCGATCAGGACGGCCAGGACCAGGGCCGGTACGGTGGCGCGTTCGATGGCGGCGACCAGCGCGTCGACGTAGCCCTGTTCGTCCTGCTGCGGCACGGTGAGGTAGACCTCGATCCCGGAGGCGCGCCGCTCGGTGCTGTACAGCCCGGCGAAGGTGACGGGCATGCCGACGACCAGTGAGGAGTGGCCGTCCCTCGACACCCGCTGGAACACGGTGGCCCGGCGGGAGCGCACCGACTGGCGCATCGCCGGGGACAGCTCCCCGAACGCGTCGCCGGGGGCGGACGTCGCGCTCGCCTGCCGGTAGGCGACCAGCACCCGCCACGGCTGGGACCGCCCGCCCCTGGAGACGTCGTCGGCGAACGCCTGGAGGTCGGCGGCGTCGGGCGGGAAACGGTAGTTGGGCACGAGGGTGTTGACGCGGTGCCGGAAGTCCTCGATCACGGTGTCCTGGCTCTGCTGAAGGACGCCGGTGCGTGCCTCGCGGAAGGTCAGCGCGCCGGTGGTCACCGTGGCGACGACGGCGACCAGGGTGAAGGCCACCACCAGCCGCAGCCGCAGACCCACCAGCGCGCGCAGCACCCGCGGAAGCTTCACCGCGGCCCGAACCGGTAGCCGAAGCCGCGCACGGTGTGGACGTAGCGTGGACTGCCCGGAGGTTCGCCGATCTTGGACCGCAGTCGTTTGACGCAGGCGTCCACGAGCCGGGCGTCCCCGTGGTAGTTGTGCTCCCACACGGCCTCGAGGAGCTGCTGGCGGCTGAACACCTGCCCGGCGGAGGCGGACAGGGTGAGCAGCAGCCGCAGTTCGGAGGGGCCGAGGGCTACCTGTCGTCCCTGGTGGGTGACGGTCAGTCCGGCCCGGTCGATGACGAGGTCACCGTGGTGTTCGGTGCGCGCCGTCCCCTGGTCGTCCGAGGTGCCGCCCACGCGGCGCAGCACGGCGCGTATGCGCGCGTCCAGCACACGGGCGCGGACCGGCTTGACCACGTAGTCGTCGGCTCCGGCCTCCAGTCCGACGACGATGTCGGTGTCGTCGCCGCGGGCGGTGGCCATGATGATCGGCACCTGGTCGTGGGCGCGTATGCGGCGGCACACCTCCAGGCCGGACATGCCCGGCAGCATCAGGTCGAGGATCACGGCCTCGGGACGGAACGACCGGAGCTGCTCCAGCCCGTCCTCGCCGGTCGCGGCGCCGACGACCTCGTGTCCCTGCCGGCGCAGGGCCAGGAGCACGCCGTCCCGGACGGCGCGGTCGTCTTCGATGATCAGGACCCTTGGCATGGACCTCAGTATGCGTGTGCGCGGGCCGGAGTCCGCGTGCGGGTGAGTGCTGTTACACAGAGGTCCAGAAGCCGTCCACGCCCGATCACACGGCCCGGGCACGCTTCGTGATCATGAGTGAACGCCGCCGATCGACTCCCCCGCCGTCCTCCGCCACGGGCCGCCGACGCCACGGTGGCCGCGCCCGCCGGCGGGGTGGTCGGCACCGTCTGCTGTGGCCGGGGATCGCGGCGGGAGCCGTCCTGGTGCTCACCGGCGGCCTGGCCCTCCAGCGGACGGCGGAAACCTCGGGCGACGCCACCGGAGCGGCCGGTGCGCCGTCGGCGGCCGGCACCGACGGCACGCAGCAGGCGCGGAAGGCCGAGCCCACACCCGAGACGGACGGGGAGGGGGACGGAGAGAAGAAGGACGAGGAGGGGGACGGCGGGAAGGGCGAGGAGAACGGCAGGCAGGGCGGTGGGAAGGAAGACGCGGGGAAGGGCGGCGGGAAGGGGACGGACGGCACGCCGGATCCCGGCTCCGTTCCGGCGTCGGGGCCGGGGACCTTCGCCACCGCAGACGGCGGGGGCGACCGCGTCGGCGGGAGCGGACGGACGCTGACGTACGTGGTACAGGTCGAGGACGGCATCGGGATCCCGGCGCGGGACGTCGCGGCCGAGGTCGAGGACATCCTCGCCGACGAGCGGGGCTGGACGGCCGACGGCGACGTCGGGTTCCGGCGGGTGTCCGGCGGCACGGCCGACTTCCGGGTACGGCTCGCCACGGCGGCGACGGTGGACGACATCTGCGGCCGGTACGGCCTCGACACCGGTGGCGAGGTCAACTGCAACGTGGGCCAGGACGTCATGGTCAACCTCAAACGATGGCTGCTGGCGACGCAGTACTACGCGGACGACGTGCCGTCGTACCGGGCGCTGATCATCAATCACGAGGTCGGGCACTTCCTCGGCCACGGTCACGAGGGGTGCCCCGGGGCGGGGCGCCCGGCGCCGGTGATGATGCAGCAGATCAAGGGCCTGCACGGTTGCCGGACCAACGTCTGGCCCTACGACGCCGACGGACACCCCGTCACGGGGCCCGCCCTCGGGTGAGCGTGCGCCTCCAGGCGTCAGCCCACCGATGCCATTTGTTCAATATGGTGAACAGCATTCATATACCGAGCTATTGACGCGTGCACGGCGAGCTTCTAGGGTCCGACGACAGAGTACGTGAAAGCGCTTTCTCCAGCCGATCCTCCCACCCCGTCCTGGTCGGACCCAACCCCCTGGAGACACGATGCACGTAAGACCCGTCGTCGCGAGCGCCGCGCTGCTGGCCGGCACGCTCGCCGCTCTGTCCGGCACTTCCGCGCAGGCCGCGTCCGCCCGTCACGAGGCCGAGAACTCCCCGACGGTCTGCACCGGCACCATCGACTCGGACTGGTCCGGCTACTCCGGCAGCGGCTTCTGCAACGGCACCAACGCCAAGGGCGCCTACGCCCAGTTCACCGTCGGCTCACCGGCCGCGGGCACGGCGACGCTGAGCGTGCGCTTCGCCAACGGCACCGACGGCGCCCGGCCCGCGGACATCATCGTGAACGGTTCGAGCGTCGCCTCGGCGTCGTTCGCTCCCACCGGCGCCTGGGACACGTGGGCGACGAAGACCGTCACGGTGCCGGTGCGGGCGGGGAACAACACCGTCCGGCTCACTCCCACCTCCGCCACCGGTCTGCCGAACCTCGACTACGTCGACGCCGAGGCGCCCGGCGGCGACACGACACCGCCGACGTCCGGCTCCGCGCTCTACGTGTCGCCGGCCGGCACCGACGGCGCCTCCGGGACGGAGTCCGACCCGACCACACTCACCTCGGCGATCGGCCGCGTCTCCCCCGGCGGCACGATCTACCTGCGCGGCGGCACCTACCGCTACGCCCAGACGGTCACCGTGCCGCAGGGCAACGACGGCACCTCGGGCGACCGCACCGAGCTGTCCGCCTACCCGGGCGAGACGCCGGTGCTCAACTTCGCCGCACAGTCCGAGAGTTCCTCGAACCGAGGGCTCGCGGTCAACGGCTCGTACTGGCACGTCAAGGGTGTCGTGGTCGAGCACGCCGGGGACAACGGCATCTTCGTCGGCGGCAGCCACAACGTGTTCGAGCGCACGGTGACGCGCTTCAACCGCGACACCGGGCTGCAACTGTCGCGGACCGCCTCCGACACGCCCCGCGACCAGTGGCCGTCCGACAACCTCATCGTGAGCGCGGAGTCGCACGACAACGCCGACTCCGACGGCGAGGACGCCGACGGTTTCGCCGCCAAGCTCACGGTGGGTCCCGGCAACGTCTTCCGCGACGCCGTGTCCCACAACAACATCGACGACGGCTGGGACCTGTACACCAAGACCGACACCGGCGCGATCGGCGCGGTCACCATCGAGGACTCCCTGGCCTACGAGAACGGCACCCTCTCCGACGGCACCCAGAACTCCAGCGGTGACCGCAACGGTTACAAGCTGGGCGGCGAGGACATCAAGGTCGACCACGTGGTGCGCCGCAGCATCGCCTACCACAACGGCAAGCACGGGTTCACCTACAACCGCAACCCGGGCACCATGACGATCTCGGACAACGTCGGCATCGACAACGCCGAGCGCAACTTCTCCTTCGACGCGGGCAGTTCGGTGTTCCGCAACAACACCTCGTGCCGCGACGACGACGGCACGAAGGACAAGACCGTGGGCGACGCCGACGGTTCGAACCAGTTCTGGACCGGCTCGAACGGGTCCCGGTGTGCCGCGTACACGGGCGCGCTGGACTGGTCCTTCGCCGCGGACGGCACCCTCGTGGTGACCTTCGGCGGCAACCGGGTCACCCCGTAACCGCCCCGCCCCCGCACGGCCGCGCGATCACGACACCACGTGGTCGCGCGGCCGTGCGGTTTCCGGGGCCTCCCCGGCCCACGGTCGCCGGTCGAACGGCGAAGGCGCCGAGCGCGTGCGCCGCCTCGGTCCCCGCCCGCAACTCGTCGCGCTATTGGTCTAGACAAGGATCCCATGATGGTTGAAGGTTCGAATGGGTCGTGCGTCCTCTCCTCCCTCAGGACGCCGTCGGACCCTGCCCCGCACTGCGCACCACCCCCACCGGCCGCCCGGAAACGTCGCGGTCGCTGCGCAAGAGAGGAGCACCATCGTTGGAAGCGCTGGACAAACGCAGGGAGCACGTGATCGCGCTCTTCCGCATCGTCGTCGGCCTGCTGTTCGCCTGTCACGGAGTGGCCACCCTGTTCGACGTCCTGGGCGGTCCGCACGGGCCCGCCCCGGGTTTCGCCGCGTGGCCCGGCTGGTGGGCCGCCGTGGTGCAACTCGTCGGCGGCACCCTGGTCCTGTGCGGCGTCGCGACCCGCGCGGCGGCCGTCCTGTGTTCGGGCTCCATGGCCTACGCCTACTTCGTCGAGCACCAGCCCGACGGCCTCTTCCCCATCGAGAACGGCGGGGAGTCGGCGGCCCTGTTCTGCTGGTCCTTCCTCCTGGTCGCCGCCGTCGGTCCGGGCCGCTGGAGTCTGGCGTCCCGCCTCCACTCCCGGCGGGACGACGGCGACCGACGGGTCACGAGGACGCTGCCGCCGGACAGGGCGACGCCCATGTGAGCCGGTGCGCACCCCACCGGAACCGAGTGGGTGATCAGCCCCGCACGATCACCCGCTCGGCTTCGGGGAAGCCCTTGTCCCACCAGTGCCGGTAACGCCCGTAGACGGCCGGATCCCGGTCGGCGAGCAGGGCGGACAGCCTCTCGGCCTCCTCGGTCAGTCCCCGCCACGCCGCCTTGTCCAGCGTGTGGAAGGCGGTCAGTTCCAGTGCGCCGTCGACCGCGCGCCACACCCCGGCGACCCGCCCGTCGACGAGCAGGCAGGGCAGCACGTCCCCGTTGCGCCGGACGACCCACGGCCGGTACCGAGGGGGCATGAGCCGGCCGGGGACCACGTGGGCCAGCAACGCGCTGTCCCACATCGGGAGCAGCCTCGGGGGCGCCGGGGTCCGCTCGTCCGGCACCACCGCCTCCGGCAGGTCGATCAGCGCGGCGCCGTCCGGGCCCGCCACCCGGACCACCCGGTCACCCAGTTCCCGCAGCGCCTGCGCGATCACCCGGCTCGTCAGCAGGGTGAACCGGGCGAAGTCCTGGGCGGAGGCGGGCCCGAACGCGCGCAGGTAGGCCACCAGCAGCCGCCGCACCCCCGCGCCCGCCTCCTCGGGCCCGGCCTCCGGGGCGGCCGGGGCCGCCACGTAGGCGTTGCGCGCCGTGAACGACCACGGGCCGCCGGTCGGCCCGTGGTGCACCGGCGCGTAGGTCCGCAGCGCCCACCACACACGGTGCGCGTGCTCCCCGAACCGCGCGGTGACCTCCGCCTCCACCTCGGCGCCGGTGCGCGGCCGCGCCAGGAACGCCGCGAGTTCCGGGAGCAGCGCGTCGGCGTCGGCAGGGGTCAGCGCCGTCGAGGTGTAGCGGCGGTCGGACAGGCGCGACGACCGCAGGGTGCTCAGCATGGCCGCGCGGAAGGGCTCGTGGTCCTCGCCGCGCACGGCGTGCAGTGTGATCCGCATCAGCGTCGCCTTCACGACGCGGCGCTCCGCGAAGGCCGCGTCGAGATCCTCGGGCGCGAAGCCCTCCAGCCGGTTCCACAGCGCCAGGTAGGGCGACGCCGGCGACTGGGCCTGCAGTGCGCACAGCCGGCCGACCGCCTCCGCCACGTCCAGTCTCCGGCGTTCGAGAAGGAGTTGGCGGTCCAGGGTGGACAGGGCGAGCTGCCGCGGGGTGAGGGTCACCCCCGGATTCTGCCCGGTCTCCGCGCCCCGGGCGACCGTCGACGGCTGGCGCATCGTCACTCGCGGGTGCCGACGCACGGCCGACCCGCTAGTCCTGTCCGGCGAACATCCTGATGAGGCCGTGCGGCGCGTCGTCGCCGAACATCAGCGCGTGCAGGCGGGAGGCGTCGGCGGCCGCCGCCGCGCTGCGCGGGAACAGGTCCCGTTCGTACGCGGTGAGCGCGGCCTCCACGTCGCCGGGGTGGGCGGCGAGCGCCGTGCCGAGTTCCGCGCCGTCGTACATGGCGAGGTTGGCGCCCTCGCCGGAGGGCGGCATGAGGTGGGCGGCGTCGCCGAGCAGGGTCACTCCCGGCACGCGGTCCCACCGGTGTGCGGCGGGGAGGGTGTGGAGGGGCCGCACGACCGGCGCGGTGTCGGCGTCGGTGACCAGCGCGGTCAGTTCCGGTGCCCAGCCGGCGAACTCCTCCGCCACCCGTGCGACGGCCGCCGGGTCGCCGAGGCCGATGCCGTCGAACCACGCGGACGGCTTGCGCAGCGCCACGTACGCGTGGAGGGCCCCGCCGCTCTCCCGGTGGGCCTGGATCGCCCGGCCCGGTACGAGCGCGAACATCGTGCCGCCGCCGACCGCTTTCGCGGTGGCCGGGTGCCTCGTGTCGGCGCCGAGCAGGTAGGTCTCGACGAAACTCATGCCGACGTACTCGGGCACGGCGCCGGACAGCAGCGGGCGGACCCGGGACCAGGCGCCGTCCGCGCCGACCAGCAGACTCGTGACCCGGGAGGTGCCGTCGGCGAAGGACACCTCGTACCGGCCCTCTCCGAGGGCGTGGACGGCACGGACCTTGTGCCCCCAGCGGACGGTGCCCGAGGGGAGTGACGCGAGCAGGGTCCGCCGCAGTTCGCCCCGCATCACCTCCGGCCGGCCGCCCGTGCCGTCGTCGTCCTCCTCGTACAGCACCGTCCCGTCCGGGGCGAGGGCCCGCGTGGCCTGCCGGCCGTCCAGGACGAGCCCGCGGAACTCATCGGTCAGGCCCGCGGCCCGCAGGGCGGACCGGCCCGTGCCGTCGTGGATGTCGAGCATCCCGCCCTGTGCGCGGGCCTCCGGCGAGGCCTCGGCCTCGTAGACGGTGACCGGTATGCCGTGGACGTGCAGGACGCGGGCGAGCGTGAGGCCGCCGAGTCCGGCGCCGACGATCGTGACGTGTGCGGTCATGGCGCATCTCCTCCTGGTCGTGGACTGCCGCACCGGAAGCCGGCCGGCCATGTCGCTGGAACACCGTTCCAGGCCCTTCACTCTGGAACGCCGTTCCATCACCTGTCAAGCTGGAACGGCGTTCCACGGCGTCTAGGATGGGCGGCATGGCAACCAGGTCGCGCCGTCCGGACCGGCGGCAGGAACCCCTCTCGCGGGAGCGCATCGTCAAGGCCGCCGTCGAACTCCTCGACACGGCGGGCGAGCGCGGCCTCACCTTCCGCGCGCTGGCCGAACGCCTCGCGACCGGTCCTGGGGCGATCTACTGGCACATCACGGGGAAGGCCGAACTGCTCGGCGCCGCCACGGACGCGGTCGTCGGCGCCGCCGTGACGGTCGAACCGGCCGGGGCCGCCGACTCCCCCGAGGACGTCGTACGCGCCGTGGCGCTCGGCCTGTTCGACGCGACCGAAGCGCATCCGTGGCTCGCGGCACAGCTCGCGACGCAACTGTCCCGCACCCCCGGGGGGACCGTGGCGCCACGGATCTTCGAGAGTCTCGGCCGGCAGGTCCGGGCGATGGGCGTGCCCGAGGCCGACTGGTTCACGGCGTCCTCGACGCTGATGCACTACATCCTGGGCGCCGCCGGCCAGAACGCCGCGAACGGCGCCGGCGCCGAAGCCGGCGCTCTGGGGCCCGACGTGGACAGGACCGAGTTCCTGGACGCCGTGTCGACGGCCTGGGAAGGACTCGACCCGGACGACTACCCGTTCACCCGCGCCGTCGCGGCCCAGGTGCGCGGCCATGACGACCGGGAGCAGTTCCTCGCCGGGGTCACGCTCGTCCTGGCCGGCATCAGGGCACTCCACCGGCCCGTCGCGTAGCGCGCCGGGCCCGCCGGGCCGGACCTCGCGCCGCCGGGGCGGCCTTCGGCGTGTGTGCCGTCTCACTCATCCCGGCACCGCCCAAGTTGCGTGGGTCACTGCGCAAATGCCCGTTTCGCGTCCATGCTCGAAGTACGAGGCGCCGCCCGAAGTGACGCGCGCCGTCGCCGACTTGGACGCAGAGCGCCGAAGTGACCCACGCCACGGCTCGCGTGACGCTTCCCCCTTCTCCACCAAGCTCCCCTGCTCGGCGCCGCTCCACCTGCACGCCTGCACACCGCAGAATCCGTAGAAAGGTGCCGATCGTGGCCGCATACCTGTGCCCTCCCTCCGTGATACACGGCGAGCATTCCGTGGACACCCGCCAGATCGTGGCGGAAGTACGCGACCGGCACCCGGACGCGGCGTGGGCGCCGCGGGTCGACGGCATCGCGGCCAGTACCGGCATCGAGACGCGCGGGTGGATGCTGCCCCTGGAGGCCGCCGTCGCCCCGGGCAACGGCGGCGCCCTGGGAGCCGCCGCGCGCGGGCCCGCCCGGGAGGCGCTGATCCGCGACGGGTTCACCGAGCAGGACGCGGACCGCGTGCTCACCGCGCTCGACGCGGTTCCCGCGGCGCAGACCGTCCAGGAGCGCACCGCCCCGGCCTGGGAGGCCGTGCAGTCCTACGGCGAGCGTGCGGCGCGCGGAGCCCTGCAGATCGCCGGGCTGGACGTCGCGGACGTCGACTGCCTGATCACCAGCAACTCCACCACCCCGGCGCTGCCCGGTCTGGACGTCGCCCTGGCCAACCGGCTTCCGCTCCGCGGCGACACCATGCTGCTGCCGGCCACCCAGTGGGCGTGCGTGGCCGGGACCCGTTCGCTGGCGCTGGCGGCGGACCTGGTGGCGGCGGACCCCGACCGGGTGGTCCTGGTCGTGATCTCCGAGGCGCTCAGCACGACCTACCAGCCCGGTGACGACACCCTCGAGTCCCTGATCGTCCGGCTGCTGTTCGCGGACACCGCGGTCGCCGCGGTGGTCACCGGCCGCCCGAGGCCCGAGTCGGTGCTGCGGCTGGACGCCTCCTGGCACCACACTCTGCCGGGCACGCAGGACCTGCACCGCCTGGACACCCGCGCGGACGGCACGCACTTCGTGATGGACCGGCGCGGTCCGCGGGCGGTGCAGGACACGGTCACCGCGATGTGGGAGTGGCTCCGCGTCCGCTACGAGGACGACCCCGACTCCTGGCACCCCGACGTGCTCCTCGCGCACCCCGGCGGGACCCGGGTGCTGGAGTACATGGAACAGACGATGCCCGCGGACTGGCCGTCGGGCCTCCTGGAGTACAGCCGCGACAGCTACACGAGCGGCAACCGCGGCGGCGCCGCCGTGTTCGACATCCTGCGCCGGGCCTGCGACGCCGGGCAGAAGGCGGGCAGCCGGGCCGTGCTGTACGCGGCGGCACCGGGCCTGACGGCCACCGCCCTGGAAGGACAGTGGCTGTAGGGGCGCTCCTCGGTCACTTTCCGTGTTCACCGCCCGGTCCGCTGGTGTGGGCGAAGCGTCCGCGGGTGTTATTGAATGGGGTGTGCGGTCGGGATGCTCGGGGCTCCTCCGCACGGGTTCGGGTACGGCCCCGGCGCTGTGCCGGGGTTGGCGAGTGAGCTGAGGGAGCCGCATGGACTCCACACCCTCCCCTTCGTCCTCGTCGCCGTTCCACCTGGTCAGCAGCGCCCTGGGGCAGTACATCCCGCGTGACGGAGCGGCGGCGTCCGGTGCTGCCGGGTCACCGGCCGACCCCGGCGGGCAGTCACCGCAGGTCGGCCACCCCGCAGCGGGCCGCCAGGAGCGGATCCTCGGCGTGGTCAATCTGGACCGGGAGCTGAGAGTCACCGACCGCAATCTGGAGGCCCCCGTCTTCACGGGGCTGGACGCCGCGGTCGGGCGACCGTTCGTCGACCTCCTGCCGCAGGGAGACGTCCCGACGGTCACCCGGCGGTTGCGGCAGGTCCTGGAGACCGGGGAGGCGCACGTCGCCCGGGTCCAGCGCCTGCGGCGGTCCGACGGGTCGGAGCTGGTGGTCTCGATGAGCATCCTGCCCGCGGCGCCTCCGCAGGAGGGCCTGACCGTCTCCGTGATCGCCATGGCACGCAGGCTGCACCTGTACGCCGCCGAGACCGCGATCGGCACCTCGCTGGACATCGGCGAGACCGCGCAGTCGCTCGCGGAGTCGCTGCTGGCCTGGGGGGACGTGGCCGCCATCGATCTCGACTTCGCCGTGTGGACGGGCGAGGGGGTCACCGGGCGGACGCAGGGCCGCATCCGGCTGCGGCGGGCCGCCCTGGTCCCGGACCGGGCGTGGCCCGAGGGCTACGTCACCCTCGGCGAAGACCTGCCCGGCGACGCGAGCCGGCTGCTGGCCCAGGCGATCCGTCGTGGCGACGCCCCGCAGTCCGTCGTCATCCCCGACCGTGAGGCGATCGAGCGGGTTCTGGGGAGCCCGCGGCTGGTGCGCGCCCTGGTGCCCGGGGAGCGTTCGGCCGGGGTGGCGTGCGTGCCGCTGGTCCTGGAGGGGGATCCGCCCGTCGTCCTGGGCGTGGCGGAGGTCTGGCGGCGCGCGGACCGTCCCTTCGCCGACAGTGAGCTGTTCGACCTGCAGGAACTGGTGGCCAGGACTGCCCACCACGTGGACCTGGCCCGCCAGCACCAGCGCGAGCACACACAGGTGCTGGCCCTGCAACGCCGGCTGCTGCCGCGGTCCGGCAGCGGCACCGTCCAGACCGCCAGTGTCTACCAGCCCACCACCCCCGACAGCGCGGGCGTCGGCGGGGACTGGGTGAACAGCTTCCCGCTGCCGGACGGCCGTACCGCGCTGGTCGTCGGTGACGTCGTCGGTCACGGCCTGGGGGCAGCGGCGACCATGGGCCAGCTGAGCATGGAGGCCCGCGCGCTGCTGTCCGCGGGGCTCGCGCCCGACGAGGTGCTGGAGCACCTGGACGAGACCGTGACGCTGCTGGACGACGCGGAGTCCGGGCTGGCGGCCGGCTACAGCGCCCTCGGGTCGACGTGCTGCATCGCCGTCTACGACCCGGTCAGCCACCGGGTGGCGTTGTCCAGCGCGGGGCATCTCCCCCCGATCCTGGTGTCGCCGGACGGACGCGCCGCACCGCTGGCGGTCCGTCCGCACCCCGGTCTGGGCGCCGAGTTCGCACTGCGGGAGCCGTTCGGCGTGCACACGTTCGTCGCGCCTCCGGGCTCCCTGCTCGCCCTCTACACCGACGGTCTGGTCGAGGATCCGGCGACGCCGATCGACGAGGGCATCGGCAGACTGGCGGACGCCGTGGCCTCGGTCCACCCCTGGGACGCGCTGCAGCAGGCCGCACGGCGGGTGGTGTCCGAGGTGATGCCGGCGCGGCAGCGTGACGACGTGACCCTGCTGCTCGCGCGGATGATCGGTTACCGCAAGGGCGACACGGCGACCTGGCGGCTGCCCGCCCGCGAGGACGCGGCCGCCCGCGCCCGCGCGCTGGTCTCCGCGCTGCTGCGGCAGTGGGACATCAGGGACACCACCCGGGACAGTGTGCTGCTCCTGGTCAGCGAGCTGGTCACCAACGCGGTCCGCTACGCGGGCGGCCCCATCACCGTACGGCTGATCAGGTCGGGACCCGGCCTGCTGTGCGAGGTCGGTGACACCGGCAACGGCAGACCGCGGCTCGGCCGGAACGGGCTCCTCGACGACGGGGGGCGCGGCCTGCACGTGGTGCACCGGCTCACCACCCGGTGGGGGGTGCGCTGGACGGAGACCGGCAAGGTGGTCTGGGCCGAGGTGGTGCGCTGACGGAGCCGCGGGGCCGTACCCCGCCTGACCGTGGGAGGCCGCCGTCGCCCCCGGGCGCGGGGAACCGGGGCGCGGGGAACCGAGGGGCGAGGAACCGAGGAGCGGGGGCCCGGCGTCCGTGGGAGCACAAGATCACCAGTGCGTCCCGAGGAGCCAGAGATGACCGGCACGGCCACCCGTTACCTCTACCTGGCGCGGCACGGCGAGGCGTCACCCGACGAGAGCGGGCTGACGGACACCGGCCGGCGCCAGGCCACCCTGCTCGGCAGGCGCCTGAGGGACGTCCCCATCACGTCCTTCCACCACGGCCCCCTGCCGCGGGCCGCGCAGACGGCACACCTGATCGCCGACGAACTGGAGAACGTCACTCCGCGCGTCTCGGAGATCGCCGGTGACTACGTGCCCCACGTGCCGCAGCGGTCCGAACTGCCCGCCGACGCGGCGGACTTCTACCTCCGTTTCCTCGCCGCCACCGACGAGGAGGAACGCGAGCGCGGTGCGGAGCTGGCCCGCCGGGCGCTGCGGCGGTTCACCGGACCGGTGACGGACGGCGCGGAGGACCGGCACGAACTGGTCGTCACCCACAACTTCCTCGTCGCCTGGCTCGTCCGCGACGCCATGCACGCCCCGAAGTGGCGCTGGCTCGGCCTCGACCACGGCAACGCGGCCCTCACCGTCATCCGCTACCCGCCCGGCCGGGCGGCCTCCGTCGCGGTATCCAACGACATGCGACACCTGCCCGCCGAGCTGCGCTGGACGGGTCTTCCCGCCGAGGCACACGTCTGAGGACGCGCCGGCCGCCGTCACCCGCGGACGCGTGACCCCCTACGGGTGAACATCCCGGCGGCACGGTGTGTCGCGGCTTTCGCACCAGCACTCTTCCGCTGACGGCACACGCGGTGTGCGGAACGGTAGGGGGCAGACGTGGTGCGGCGGCAGCAGCCGGATTCCTTGCGACAACGGGCGCGCTATGTCTTCGACCGGACACTGGCCCGCAGCACCGGTGCGCTGCTCGGCTGGCTCGCCGTGTGCTGTCTGGTGGTCGTCGTGCCCGTCAGCACGCTGCTGGTGTGGACGGACCCCGCAGCGCCCCGCTCCCTCTCGGAGCGGCTCCTCGCGGTGTGGCGCACGAGCGCCGAGACCCTCCGCCTCGGCGGGGTGACCGGCGCACCGCTGCGGATGCTCCTGTCGGTGTTCCTCGGGCTGATCGCCCTGCTCTGCGTGTCCACGCTGGTGGGTGTGATCACGACCGGGCTGGGTGACCGGCTGGAGGAACTGCGGCGGGGCCGGTCCACGGTGCTGGAGCGGGGACACGCGGTGGTGCTCGGCTGGTCCGACCAGGTCTTCACCCTTGTCGGCGAGATGGTCGCGGCCCAGGCGGGCCGGATGCGGGGAGCCGTGGCGGTGCTCGCCGAACGGGACTCCACGGTCATGGCGTCGGAGTTGAACACGGTGCTGGGATCGACCCGTGGCGTACGCGTGGTCTGCCGTACGGGAGCGCCGACGGACCCCGCCGCCCTCACGCTCCTCTCCCCTGCCGCCGCGCACTCCCTCCTGGTCGTGCCGGGCGACGACGACGCGGCCAACGCGGAGGTCGTCCGGACCCTGTTGGCCCTGCGGTCGCTGCTCGGAGCCGAGGCGGGCCCACCGGTCGTGGCCGCCGTGCGCGACGAGCGGTTCCTGGCCGCGGCCCGGCTGGCCGCCGGACCGCGGGGCGTCGTCCTGGACGTCGAGTCCACCACGGCGCGATTACTCGTCCAGGCCGCCCGCCACCCGGGTCTGGCGGGGGCGCTGCGGGACCTGCTCGATCTGGCGGGAGCCGAACTGCACGTGATCCGGGCGCCGGACGCCTTGGGGCTGACGTTCGCCGAGATTTCGCTGCGTTACGACAGGGCGTGTGCCGTCGGCTTCCTGACGGCCGGCGGCCGCGCCCTGCTCACACCGGCGCGCGAGGCTCGTATGGGTCCGGGTGATCGGTTGATCGTCGTCGCCGAGGACGACCGGCCCGCCCTCCGGACGCCGGAGGACGCCGCCGTGGATCTCACCGTCATGCCCGACCCGGTGCCCCGGGAACGACGCCCCTCGAAAACGCTGCTGCTGGGCTGGAACCGCCGTGCTCCACTCATCGTGGACCTGCTCGGTCGCACGGCGCGGCAGGGCTCACAGCTGCACGTCGTCTCCGGTCCCGACGACGGACCGGGGCCCGGTAGCCTCGCCGAGGACATGAGGATCACCGTCGCCCATCACAAGGGAGAGCCGACCCTCCCCCACACCCTTCGGACGTTGGATCTCTTCGGCTACGACAGTGTGATCGCACTCGGCCCGGACGCCGGACCGGAACGGCCCCGGCCCGACGACGACACCCTGCTGACGTTGCTGGCGCTGAGCGCGCTGGAGGAGGAGACGGGCCGAGCGCTCCCCGTGGTGGCCGAGTTGAGTGACCACCGCAGCCTGCCGCTGGCCCCGCTGGGTCCGATGTCAGCCGCGGTCGTGCGCGGAGAACTCACCTCGCTGGTCATGGCCAGGATCTCCCAGAGCACCGGCATGGCGGCCGTCTTCGAGGAGCTCCTCACCGCCCGGGGCGGCGCCCTCGCCCTGCGACCGGCCCGCCACTACGTGCTCCCCGGAAGGGCGGCGTCCTTCGCCACCGTGGTGGTGTCCGCCCTCAGGCACGGGGAGTGCGCGATCGGATACCGGGCTGACGACGGCGGCGCCGCGAGCCTCGATACCGGCGTTCGGCTGGCTCCGGGCAGGTCGGAACGACGCGTCTGGGCCGCCGGGGACCACGTGCTGGTCGTCGCGGCACCGGACGAGGAGCCCCGCTCGCCCGAAGCCTCGCCCGATGGACGCGGGACGCTGCTCGGCAGGCTGCCCGAATCCCGCCGGGACCCGGGCAGCGCACCGGCGCCCGGTTCCGTCGACGAGTGAGAGCGGCCGCGCCGGTCAGCGCCCGCTCCGGGCAGCGGTCTGCGGAGAACGGCCGGGCGGGGCGGACAGGGTTGCCGCGAACAGCGCCGCGTCGTCCTGAAGGTCTCCCCCGGTGTGCCGGAGGACGGCCCCGAGCACGGCGTCGACCACGGCGTCCGGGTCGGCCGGCCAGCGCCGCGACAGTACCGAGGCGGGGTCGAAGAAGACACCGTCCGCGTCACGGGCCTCGTTGATGCCGTCGGTGAACAGCACCAGAGTGGATCCCACGGGCAGCTCGAACCGGTCGACCAGGACGTCGTCGCCGACGAGGTCACCCAGGCCCAGCGGCAGCGACGGCGCGGTGGGTTCCAGCGGGTCCGCCCTCCCGTCGCGGACCAGCAGGGGCGCCGCGTGACCCCGGTTGGCCACGCGCAGCACGGAAGAGTCCGGAGGCAGCTCCGCGACGACGGCCGTGGCGAACGACTCGGCCGCCGCCCCGCTCGACTGCCGGACGTCCTCCCTCATGCGGCTCTCCAGTTGCCGCACGACACCTGCCAGCTCCGCCTGGTGATGGCAGGCTTCGTGGAACGAGCCGAGGAGTGCGTTGACCGTGCGGACGGCCTGGAGCCCCTTGCCGCGCACATCGGCGATGATCATGCGGATGCCGTGGGCCGTCTCATGGATCGCGAAGAGGTCGCCGCCGATGGCGGCCTCCTCGTGGGCGACCTCGTAGCGGGATGCCACGGCCAGCCTGCCCACCCGGCGTGGCGGGTCCGGGAGCACGGCCCGCTGCACCGCGGCCGCCACCTCACGGCTGGTCCTCAACTGCCGTCGATTGGACGTCAACTGCACGTTGAGAACGGCGGCGATGGCGGTGAGCACGACGAGACTGCTGAACGAGACCAGGTCCTCACGGACCGGCTCCCGCTCCAGGTACACCAGGGTGATCCCCACGAGGTTCACCGCGACACCCGTCGCGATGGTCCCGCTCAGCGTCAGCACGCTGGCGGCGACTCCGGGGGCCGCCGCGAGGACGGGGAACGTGTTGACACCTCCCCCGGTGGCGACGTCGAGCACGAACGCCGTGGCGACCACCACGGCGGGCAGCCACCACAAGCGCCCTTCCCCGGAGGCTCCCCCGGGACGGCCGTCGCGCTTCCACTTCCGGGACCCCCTCACACGAGTGGACAGGGCGTCATGGTGTGCCTCCCGGGGCCGAGGACGATCCACGCACCGTTCCGGTGCCCGTACACGGGCGGCGCGCGCTGACTCCCCGGCAGTGTCCCCGTCACGGACGCCCCCGGCCCGCCGCTCGCGTCACGCGGCCCCGGTGTTCCCCCTGGTGGGCCAACCGGGACCCCGGCTGCCGGAAGCGTCGGCCCCGCAGTTCGCCCGCCCGGGCGACCGGGGCCACACTGGAAGGCGTGACGGAGACGGACGCGCAGCTCACCCGACGGCTCGAACGGGCCATCACGGCCCTGCTGGAGCGACGCCGGGACGGTGCTTCGATCTGCCCGTCCGACGCCGCACGCCATGCCTACGACGGTGACGACGAGGGCTGGCGAGCGCTCATGGAACCGGCCCGCCGAGCGGCCTGGCGGCTGGCGGCGGCCGGCAAGGTGGAGGTGACCCGGGCCGGCCGGCCCGTGACGCAGGCCGAAGCGCGCGGTCCGCTCCGCATCCGCCGCGCGCCCCGCTGACCGTCCCGGCCGGACAGCGCCCGTGGTGACAGGCCCCCGGCGGCGGTGCCGGCGCGTGACCCGAGGGCTACGCGCCGGGCCGGGTCAGTGACGTACGACCTGCGGAGCGATGTCCTCGGTGTGACCGTCGTCGGCCGCGGCGGAGCGGCTGAGAGTGGTCGTCCGCGTCGGGTCGGTGCCGCAGAAGGCGGCCTCGAGGGTGCCGCCGAGGATGGTGTTCACCGTGCCGTTGTTGGAGGTGTTCGCCATCGACGACATGCTGCGCCGGCCGTCGGCCGTCGTGAACGCGTAGGTGTAGTAGCCCTGGACGGTGCCGGTGTGGCCGTAGACGGTGACACCGCAGGAGAGCTTCCTGCCGCGCAGCCCGAGGCCGTAGGACTGGGTCTGGTCCGCGTTGACCGGGACCATGCTCATCATCTCGCGCAGCTGCGCGGGGCCGACGAGTTCGCCGGAGACGACCGCGGCGAAGAAGCGGTTCAGGTCGGCGGCGTTCGAGATGACGGCACCGGCCGACTGCGCCCACGAGACGGTCTGCTCGGTCGAGTCCACCAGGGGCAGCGTGGTGTCGTCGTCGCGGACGTAGCCGCGTGCGTACGAACCGGTGAGAGTCGTCCGCGGGTGGACGTACGAGGTGTTCCTCAGGCCGAGCGGCTCGAAGATCCGCTGCTGGTACTGCGTGGCCATCGGCACGCCCGTGATGTGCTCGATCATCAGGCCCAGCACCACGAAGTTGGTGTTCGAGTAACTGTAGGCGGCTCCCGGCTGGTTGGTGGGGGCATGCGCCGTCGAGAGGTCGATGAGTTCCTGGTACGTGAACACCTTGTTCCGCACGGCTTCGAAGCCGGGCACGGTGTTGTAGAACATGTCGTTCGTGTAGTCCCACAGTCCACTGCGGTGACTCAGGAGGTGGCGCACGGTGATGCGGTCGTCGGGCAGGGCCTGCGGCAGGTAGTCGTTGGCCGGCGCGTCCAGGTCGATGCGTCCCTCGGCGACGAGCTGCATGAGCACGACGGTGGTGAAGCTCTTGCTGACGCTGCCGACGCGGAACCTGCGGTCGGCGTCCATGGGCGTGCCGGCGGCCCGGTCCGCCTTGCCCGTGGAGAGCCGGTAGACCGCGGAGCCGGCGTCGATCCGGGTGAGGGCGCCGGGCGCCCCCGCGGCCATCGCCTGCTTCTGCACCGCGAGGACACCGGTGAGCGAGGGCTTGGGAAGTGTGGGGGTGGAGTCCGCGACGGCCGGTGAGGCGGTGACCAGAGCGGCCGCCATCGCGGAACCTGCAAGCGCGAGGCTCGTGTTTCTGATGCGCATCCGATTCTCTCTGCGTGTGATCGGGCGGAGACCCCGGACTCCGGTCAGGAGTTGTGAATCCCGCCTGTACAAGGGCGTGTTGCAGCTCCTTGTTCGCGCGACGGACGTGATCCCCAGGGTGCTCAGAACGATAGCTCAGACCGGATCACGCCAGGTCGAGGTCGGCGTAGAACAGGTGGTGGTCGGAGTACCGGGAGGGATGCACGCGGTACTCACCCGGGGCGATGCCGCGCAGGAAGACGTAGTCGAACTTGCTCTGCCAGTCCGTGGTGGCCCGGCAGGTGCCGGCGGCGGTGCCCGCGGGACGGCACCCGGGGTCCGCGTCGACGGCCAGGGACCAGAGGCGCGAGAGTTCGGGCGCGTCCGGCACCGCGTTGAAGTCACCCAGGACGATGGCGCGTTCATGCCGGGCGACCTCGGTGGCGAGCACGGCGGCCTGCCCCGCCCGGACCGACTCCTGCCGGCGCTGGGCGAGGTGGGTGTTGAAGACCCGTACCTTCTGGCCGTCGACCTCGGTGGTGACCGCCATGTAGCCGCGGTCCTCGGAGCCGCCCTCGGGGTACTCCACGCCGACGTGGTCGGTCATGGGCGCGGCGGAGAGGACGGCCTGACCGAACGCGCCCGGGTTCCAGGGCGTTCCCCCGCAGCGGCTCCGCTTGTTCAGGACCGTCCCGTACCGGACGTGGTAGACGAGTCCGTGGATGTTCTCCAAGTGGTCCCGGATCGCCTCGACGTCCCGCACGCAGGCCTCCTGCACGCCGAGGACCTGAGGGGCGAACGCGGCGATCTCGGCGGCCCGGTGGGCGTTGCTCTCCTTGCACGGGTTGCAGAGGTTCCACGTCATGACGCGGTTCGCCACCACGTCGCGCTCGGGCCGCACGGGGCGGCTCCGGCCGGCGTCGGAGCCGCCGGGGGAACGGGAACCTACGAGGACCACGCAGAGCACGGCCACCGTGCCCACGAACCACCGTGTTCCACTGGCGAGCACGATCGCCTCCCCCGGTGCCGGCGCGCGGAGCGTCCGCCCGCCCTCACGCACGAGATTAGGGGACCGGCGCGCCGTCGGGAATCGCGGGCCGCGCCGATGCGACATGTGGCACGGGCCCTTTCGGCCGAGCAGGCGTCCGGCGCCGTCGAACGGGACCCGGTGCTCCGTCCGGCGGACCCGGAGGCCGGCGCGGGCCGATGGACGTCGCGGGGCCGGCTCCAGGGCGGCAGGCTCGGCGTCGGGACCGTGCGCACGGACCGCGTCACGTACCTCCCCCGTGCCCTCGCCCACGACGAGCCGCCCGGGCCGCTTCCGCGCGATCCCGCACCGCTGCGCCGTGACCGGGGCGGCCCGCACGAAGGACCGCACCCGCCGCCCCGCACCGCCACGGCTCAGGAGAGCCAGTCGGTGTACCGGGTGGGAGCCAGGTGTGCGTCCGTGTCGGTGAGCACGTCGCCTCTGACTGCCGCGAACATCCCGGCGGAGGGGTCGGTGACCACCGTGCGGCTGTCACCCTTGCGGGACAGGATCAGCCGGCCCAGGTCGTCGAGGGCGAAGACCTCGGGCCCACCGATGTTGCGGACCCCGTTCAGGGGTGCGCCCACGGCGACCTCCGCCACCGCGGCGGCGACGTCCTTCGCGGCGATCGGCTGGATCGGCGTGGGCGGCAGCCGGACGCTGTCGTCGTCGGCCGTCCAGGCCAGGACCGCGTCCATGAACTCCATGAACTGGGTGGCCCGCACGATCGAGTACGGAACGGGACCGCCCCGCAGGAGCTCCTCCTGGAGGGCCTTGGCGCGGTAGTAGTCCAGTTCTGGCACCTTGTCGACGCCGACGATGGAGAGGACGACGAAATGCCCCACCCCACTGTCTCCGGCGGAGGACAGCAGGTTTCCCATGGAGGCCTCGAAGAAGGCCAGGGAGGCGTCGTCGAAGGTCGGGCTGTTCGTCAGGTTGACGACGACGTCGGCTCCCTCGACCGCCCGGTCCACCCCCTGGCCGCTGACGACGTCGACCCCGGTGGACAGCGCATGCGGTACCGCCTCGTGTCCGGCGGCGTTCAGGTTCTCGACGACCTGCGAGCCGATCAGCCCGGTACCGCCCAAGACCGCGATCTTCATGACATGCCTCTCCCTCTTCCCGGAAACGGGTGGCTCAGGAACCACTGTGTGCGGGTCGGTGGGAAACGGCGCTCCGAGCGCCCCGAAGGAAGGAGCGTCACGCGCCGTCCACGAAGATGAGCGCCTCCGCCACCCCGGTCGACGCAGCAGAACAGCGCCGCGCGCGCCCGGAGCCCCCCCCCGTTGCCGGACGCGGCCCGCTGCGCGTCTCCGTGTCCTCGCGCGCGACGCCGAGTCGCCCGATACCGTTTCGTCCGAAACAGCCGTCGGCGCCCGGCCGGGACCGGTCGGCCCCTCGGGATGTGACCCCCGTTCCGAGAGGTGACCGTGTCTGCCGGATCGGCGGATTCGGAACTCTCCGGACCGCGCTTCAGGTGACCTTCACACGCGCAAGGCTGATACTGCCCCTGTAGGTCTCTTGCCGGTGCGCAGTCGGCACGCCGCACGACTGACACCTCGTCACCGAGTCAGCGCCGAGTCAGTATCAGTACCGCCGGAACCCGCCCCAACCGCCACGACCGCCAACGTCACCCAACTGCTCGCCCCTGCTCCGACCAGGAAAAACACCCGCCGCAGGCCCGTCCACCGCTCTTCCTAGGAGATACCCTTGAGGATGCTCATCAACGTTCCCGAGACCGTCGTCGCCGACGCGCTGCGCGGTATGGCGGCCGCCCATCCCGAGTTGACCGTGGATGTCGAGAACAGGGTGATCGTGCGCCGGGACGCCCCCGTGGCGGGGCAGGTCGCCCTGGTGTCGGGGGGTGGTTCCGGGCACGAGCCGCTGCACGGCGGGTTCGTGGGCCCCGGGATGCTGTCGGCCGCGTGTCCGGGTGAGGTCTTCACCTCACCGGTGCCGGACCAGATGGTGCGGGCCGCAGCGGCCGTGGACAGCGGGGCCGGGGTGCTGTTCGTCGTCAAGAACTACACCGGTGACGTGCTCAACTTCGACATGGCCGCGGAACTGGCCGAGGACGAGGGCATCCAGATCGCGAAGGTGCTCGTCAACGACGACGTGGCGGTGACGGACAGCCTCTACACGGCCGGCCGGCGCGGTACGGGGGCGACCCTGTTCGTGGAGAAGATCGCCGGGGCGGCGGCGCGGGAGGGCCGGCCGCTGGAGCAGGTGGAGGCGATCGCCCGCCGGGTCAACGACGGCTCGCGCAGTTTCGGTGTGGCGCTCAGCGCCGTCACCACGCCGGCCAAGGGCAGCCCCACCTTCGACCTGCCCGCCGGAGAACTGGAGCTGGGCATCGGCATCCACGGGGAGCCCGGCCGGGAGCGGCGGGCGATGATGACCTCGGGCGAGATCGCCGAGGCCGCCGTGGAGGCGGTGCTGACCGACCTCGCCCCGCGCAACCCCGTCCTGGTCCTGGTCAACGGCATGGGCGCGACGCCGCTGCTGGAGCTGTACGGGTTCAACGCCGAGGTGCAGCGCGTCCTCGGCGAGCGGGGCGTCGCCGTCGCCCGCACCCTCGTCGGCAACTACGTCACCTCCCTCGACATGGCCGGCGCCTCGGTCACCCTGTGCCAGATCGACGAGGAACTGCTCGCCCTGTGGGACGCACCGGTCAGTACTCCGGGCCTGCGGTGGGGCATGTGACGGCGGGCGGGGGAAGAATCGCGACGTACCTACCAGGCAAGGAGATCCTGTGCTCGACGCCGACTTCTTCCGCCGTTGGATGACGGCGACCACGGCGCTGGTGGACCGCGACGCCGAGCGGCTCACCGCCCTCGACTCACCCATCGGCGACGCCGACCACGGCAGCAATCTGCAGCGCGGGTTCACGGCCGTGTCCGCCGCACTGGGGAAGGAGGCACCCGACACGCCCGGTGCCGTCCTCACCCTCGCCGGACGGCAGCTCATCTCCACGGTCGGCGGTGCCTCCGGCCCGCTGTACGGCACGCTGCTGCGCCGTACCGGCAAGACGCTCGGGGACGCGGCCGAGGTGAGTGCCGACCAGCTCGCCGAGGCGCTGCGGGCGGGGGTGGACGCCGTCCGGACGCTGGGCGGTGCCGCGCCGGGCGACAAGACCATGGTCGACGCGCTGACGCCCGCCGTGGACGCCCTGGGCGACTCGTTCGCCGCGGCCGGTGCGGCGGCCGCCGAGGGAGCCGAGGCGACGACGCCGATGCAGGCCCGCAAGGGCAGGGCGAGCTATCTGGGCGAGCGCAGCATCGGGCACCAGGACCCGGGGGCGACCTCGGCCGCACTGCTCTTCGAGGCACTGAAGGAGACGGCCGGTGAGTGACGGGCAGCAGTCGGTGGGGATCGTCCTGGTCTCCCACAGCGCCGAGGTCGCCGCCTCGGTGGCGGAGCTGGCGAAGGCCCTGGCGGGCGGCGCCGGGGACGTGGCCGTCGCCCCGGCGGGCGGTACCGCCTCCGGCGGTTTCGGCACCAGCTCGGAACTGGTCGCGGCCGCCGCCGCGTCCGTGGACCGTGGCGCGGGGGTGGCCGTACTCACCGACCTGGGCAGTGCGGTGCTCACCGTCAAGGCGCTGCTCGCCGAGGGCGACGAACTGCCGGACGACACCCGTCTGGTGGACGCGCCGTTCGTCGAGGGCGCGGTGGCGGCGGTCGTCACGGCCGCGACGGGAGCCGACCTGGCGGCCGTGGAGGCGGCGGCCGCGGAGGCGTACTCCTACCGGAAGGCATGAGCGGACGGTCCGGGCGCACGGCCGGGAAGCGGCGGGCACTCCGCCGGGCCCCGGCCGGCCCCGGCCCGCTCAGTCGCCCGCCGCGAACTTCCGGGCCAGCCGCTCCCCCGCCTTCCTTGCGGCGGCCGTGTCCTCGATGGGCTCGGCCTTGCTGCCCTTGAAGACGATGTACGTCACGTCGGAGGCGACGCCGCCGCCCTCGGGGTCGGCGGGGATGCCGAGGGAGCGGGCGGCGGCGTAGGAGGCCTCGCCGATGAGGTCGCGCGGGCCGACGTCGCCCACGACGGCGTACCGCACCCGGTCTCCGTGCACGAGCGCCGCGAGGGATCCGCCGCGGACGTCGTCCTCCCGGTGGTCCCAGATGTCGCTGGGGCCGGGTACGACGACGTAGGGCAGGTGTTCCGCGTCCAGCGGGCGGCCGTCCGACTCCGTGTAGGCGGTGGACGGGCTGAATTGCGCGTCGGTGTGGCTGTTGCACCGGTCGCCGGGCCGGCCGTCGCAGTCGACGTCCAGATCGGCCTTCCAGTACACGGCGTCCCGCGTGCCGCAGACCGGGATGTCGGCCGGTGCTCCGGCGTCGTTGCGGTAGCGCCCGGACGACACCGGGTCGCAGTCCCGGACTCTGGCCAGCAGGTCGGCGGCGCGGACGGGCCCGTCGCCCGCGCCGTGCCCGGGTCCGGCCCCGGGCCGGACCCGCGAAGGGGGCCGGGACCGGCCTGCGGGGCCGTGCGGGACGGGTCCGACCCGGACCCCGGACCGGTCCGCCCGCACGGTCCCGGCACGCTCCGGGACACCGGGCAGCAGGACGCGCGCCGACGGGCCGGCCTCCGGCGGGGGCGGGGCGGCCGGGAACGTCGTGGGGGCGAGCAGGGCGGCGCTGGCCGCGACCAGTGTGAGCGACTGGACACGCACGGATGTGGCCTCTCCTCGGGGACATGGCAGCACTCGGCCCCATCTGTCCCCGAAACGCTCCCGGCGGCCACCTTTTGCAGGGCCAGACGGTGCACACCCGTCGTCCGGCCCGTGGGCCGGGAGGCGGGCGACCGGGGGCCGGCGGGGCCGGGCCTGCGACGCCCGCGACCCGTCCGGCCGCCCGGCACCAACGCGGGGTCTGCACCGGGGTCGGCGCGGGGTTCGGCGACGACAGCGGTCCTCGCGCCATCGGCCCAGTCCCGGCGGGAACCCGGGAGTTGGGAACACGGGTGCCTCAGCGTACGGAACACTTCCGGACGATTGTCCTCCACGGCCCTCCTGGTGTGACGCCCTCTTGATGTGACGGCACCTGGGGCGCCATATTGGTCCGGACCATTACGGGTCATCGCCGTCGAGCCGGCGCCGTTGGGAGGCAGATCCGTGCGTGACGTACCCGTTCCGGCCTTCCGGCGCCGGTGCGCTCTGCTCGGCGGGGCACTGGTCCTGCTCACCTCCTGCGGCTGGGGCGGGGGCGAGGACGACGGCGGCGGAGGGCTGCCCGCGGTGCCCATGGGCGTCACCGCGCAGGCCGGCAGCGCGACGAGCGTGCACGTGATGTGGCACGCGGTCGACGGCGTCGAGGGCTACGAGGTGTACCGCGGCGGCACGCTGGTGAAGAAGGTGCCGGCGTCCGAGCGGATGGTGGACGTCACCCGGCTGCGCCCCTCGACGGCGTACGCCTTCACCGTGCGGGCGCGGGACGGCGACGGCCGGCTCGGACCGCGCAGCCGGGAGGTGCGGGCGACCACGCCCGCCGCGGCGGCCGACGCTTCCGCCCCGGCCCCTCCGGGCGACGTGCGCGGCCGGGCGGCGGGCAGCCGGGCGGTCCAGCTCACCTGGTCGGCAGCGAAGGACGACCGTGCCGTCGTGTCCTACGACGTCTACCAGGGCGACGCGAAGGTGCACAGCGTCGGTGGCGCCCAGACGGCTGCCGTGGTCACGGGGCTGCGGCCTGGCACCCGCTACTCCTTCACCGTCCGGGCGCGGGACGCGGCCGACAACGTCTCCCCCGCCGGTGCCGCGGTCCGGCTCACCACCCCGGGCTCCGACGACGGGCACGCCACCGCGCCCACCGCGCTGCGCGCCGCCTCCCACCGGGCCGACGGGGCGTACTACCTGGACCTCTCCTGGATCCCGCCGCACACCGAGACTGCGGTGACCGAGTACCAGATCCACCTGGACGGCCGTGCGGCGACCTCGCTGGTCTACGGCGCCGACGCGCCGCGCGACAGAGCCGAGTACAGCTTCTACGCCGGACGCGAGGCCGGGGTCACCCACCGGGTGCGGATCCGGGCGCGGCTGGCCGACGGGACCTGGGGCGGCTTCTCGGCGGAGCGGAAGGTGACCACGGGTACGGGCTGACGCCGTGCGGCCGCCACCCGGCGGGGGCGGGCGGTGGACGCGTCACCTGGGCGGTCGCGCTCCGCATGCGGGCACGGCCGCTGCCCTGTTGGCTGCCAGAGGGAGCACGGGCGTTCCCGATCCCGGCGGCGCAAGGGATGTACCGCCGGCCGTGCCGCCGAAAGGGCAGTCGACATGCGCATCTCATCGCCACTTCTCCGCTCGGGTGCGACCGTGGCGGCGGCCGCCGCGCTGCCCGTCCTCCCGGCCGCCGCACCGGCCCTCGCGGGTCCGGGCATCTCCGTGAGCACCACCGGGACCACCGTGTCGGTCACGACCACCGCCTGCGCCCAGCTCAACGGCAGTTGGGGCACCGCCTCGCTGCTCACCAGCAGCCAGCGGGACTTCGCCGAGGGGCGTCAGGTGGCGCTGTCCGGCAGCGGCTCGGGCCAGTCGGCGGCCTGGTCGGGCATCTCGCCCGGTACGTACACGGTGATCGTCATGTGCTCGAACAACAGCAACGCCGGCGCCCAGACGGTCATCGTGTCCTCGGCGCCCTCGCCCTCCCCCAGCCGCTCCGCCGTCCCCTCCCCGTCCGCGTCGCCGGGCGGTGTGATGGGCGGCCTCGGCGGGGCGATCCAGGACTACGGCACGGCCACCCTGGTGGCGGGCGGCGCGCTGGTGGGGGCCGGCGTCATCGCCGCGGCCTGGTTCCTGCGCCGCCGCTCGAAGCCGTACCGGTTCTGAGCCGTCCCGGTCCTGGGCCGTACCGGTTCCGAGCCGTACCGGTCATGGGCCGTCCCGGTGCCGGGGTCGTACCGGTCATGGGCCGTACCCGCGCCGACGCCGTACCGACCGCGGTTCTGCGCCGGGGGCTCCGTCCGGGCGCCCCCACCGCCGTGACCGCGGTCAGGCCGGTTCGTCGCCGGGCAGTTCGGCGAACTCCGCCACCGCGTGCCTGAGCCACCCGGTCCAGAACGTCTCCAGGTCGATGCCGGCCCGGAGCACCAGGTGCCTCAGGCGGTCCTCGGTGCTGTCCCGGTCGGGCGGGAAGTCCCGCTCCTCGATCTCCTCGTACTCGGCCAACTGCCGCTCGTGCATTTCCAGATGGCGACGCAGATCGGCCCCGACCCCGGCGGTGCCCACCACTGCGGCGGCGCGCAGCCGCAGCAGCATCGTGTCCCGCAGGGGCTTGGGGTCGTGCGGGGCGGCGGTCCAGCGGGCCAGTTCGGCGCGGCCCGCGGGCAGGACCTCGTAGGACTTCTTCTGCCCGCGGGCCGGCTGCTGGCCGGGCAGGGCGCGGATCAGGCCCTGCCCCTCCAGCTTTCCCAGCTCGCGATAGATCTGCTGGTGCGTGGCCGACCAGAAGTAGCCGATCGACCTGTCGAACCGGCGGGTCAGCTCCAGCCCCGACGACGGCTTTTCGACCAGGGCGGTGAGGATCGCGTGCGGGAGTGACATGGGCTCATCCTAGGGACGGCCCACGCGCCTCCTACAGCGCCGCCGCCAGCTCGGTGCCCTGCTTGACGGCGCGCTTGGCGTCCAGTTCGGCGGCCACGTCGGCGCCGCCGATGAGGTGCGCGCTGTGCCCGGCGGCGACCAGGTCGTCGTACAGGCTCCGGCTCGGCTCCTGGCCCGTGCACAGGACGACGGTGTCGACCTCCAGCACGGTGGACTCGTCACCGACGGTGATGTGCAGTCCGGCGTCGTCGATACGGTCGTAGCGCACGCCCGGGACCATGGTGACGCCGCGGTGTTTCAGCTCGGTGCGGTGGATCCAGCCGGTGGTCTTGCCGAGCCCGGCGCCGACCTTGGTGGCCTTGCGCTGGAGCAGGTGGACGGTGCGCGGCGGTGCGGGCCGCTCCGGTGCGGCGAGGCCGCCGGGCGCGCGGTAGTCGGTGTCGACGCCCCAGAGGCGGAAGTACGTCCCGGGGTCCTCGTGCGCCTTGTCGCCGCCGTCGGTGAGGTACTCGGCGACGTCGAAGCCGATCCCGCCGGCGCCGAGGATCGCGACGCGCTCGCCGACGGGGGCACCGTCGCGCAGGACGTCGAGGTAGCCGACGACGGAGGGGTGGTCGACGCCGGGGATGTCGGGCGTGCGCGGGGTGACGCCGGTGGCGACGACGACCTCGTCGTGGCCGGTGAGGTCGCCGACGCCGACGCGGGTGTTCAGGCGGACGTCGACGCCGTGGGCCGCGAGCTGGGTGCGGAAGTAGCGCAGCGTCTCGTCGAACTCCTGCTTGCCGGGGACCTTGCGGGCGACGTTCAGCTGCCCGCCGATCTCGGCGGCGGCGTCGAACAGGGTGACCTCGTGGCCGCGTTCGGCGGCGCTCACCGCGCAGGCGAGGCCGGCCGGTCCGGCGCCGACGACGGCCACGCGCTTGCGCCGCCGGGTGGGCGCGAGGACCAGCTCGGTCTCGTGGCAGGCGCGCGGATTGACCAGGCAGGAGGTGATCTGTCCGCTGAATGTGTGGTCCAGGCAGGCCTGGTTGCAACCGATGCAGGTGTTGATCGCCTCGGGGCGCCCGGCCGCGGCCTTGGCGACGAAGTCGGGGTCGGCGAGCATCGGGCGGGCCATCGAGACCATGTCGGCCGTACCCTCGGCGAGCAGTGCCTCGGCCACCTCGGGGGTGTTGATGCGGTTGGTGGTGACGAGCGGGACGGACACCTCGCCCATCAGCCGCCTGGTCACCCAGGTGTAGGCGCCGCGGGGCACGGAGGTGGCGATGGTGGGGATGCGGGCCTCGTGCCAGCCGATGCCGGTGTTGATGATCGTGGCTCCGGCGGCCTCGACGGCCTTGGCGAGGGTGATCACCTCGTCCAGGGTGGAGCCGCCGGGCACCAGGTCGAGCATGGAGAGGCGGTAGACGACGATGAAGTCCTCGCCGACCGCCTCGCGCACCCGGCGGACGATCTCGACGGGGAAACGGCAGCGGTTCTCGTACGAGCCGCCCCAGCGGTCGGTGCGGTGGTTGGTCCGGGCGGCGATGAACTCGTTGATCAGGTAGCCCTCGGAGCCCATGATCTCGACGCCGTCGTACCCGGCCTCGCGCGCCAGGCGTGCGGTGCGGACGTAGTCGTCGATGGTGCGCTCGACCTCGGCGTCGGTCATCTCGCGCGGGACGTGCGGGCTGATCGGGGCCTGGAGCGCGCTCGGGGCGACCAGGTCGGCGTGGTAGGCGTAGCGGCCGAAGTGCAGGATCTGCAGCGCGATGCGGCCGCCCTCGCGGTGCACGGCGTCGGTGACGGTCCGGTGCTGTGCGGCCTCCGCCCCGGTGGTGAGCTTGGCGCCGCCGGGGTAGGGGCGGCCCTCGTCGTTGGGGGCGATGCCACCGGTGACGATCAGGCCCACGCCGCCGCGGGCCCGGGCGGCGTAGAAGGCCGCCATGCGTTCGAAGCCGCGCTCGGCCTCCTCGAGGCCGACGTGCATGGAGCCCATCAGGACCCGGTTGGGCAGCGTGGTGAAGCCCAGGTCCAGCGGGCTCAGCAGGTGCGGGTAACGGCTCATCGGGCCCTCCGTGCGCGGTGTGGTGCCTCTGTTGTAGAGGACCGCCACCCTGTTGTGCAACTAGTTGCACAACAGGGTGGCGCACACCTCACCGGTCACCGGGCCTGATGCGGAGATGCCTGGTCAGTGGCTTTCGAGACGGACGTGCAGTTCCCGCTCCTGGTCTCCGGAGGCCGTGCTCAGGTCGTGCACGGTGAACAGGGAGTCCAGCGTGGTGCGGAACCTCTCGATCGCCCAGTAGCCGCCCTGCACGTCGGCCTCCACGGACGACCCGAGCCGGGCGGGGTCGCACGCCCCGCCGTGGGCGTCGGCCACGTCGAAGGTGCCGAGCCACACCGTCGGGCGCACCTCGTGGTACTCCCGGGTCGCGTCGCCCGCGTGCCGGTCGGAGGAGTAGCACGCGCACAGGGCGTCGAACACGGTCCGGGCGTCCTCCTTGCTGCATCCGCTCAGCTCCACCGAGACGGACTCGGGATGCAGTCGCTCACCGTCCATCGTGATCGCTTCCTCTCGTGGGCACCGCCGATACCCCCAGAAAAGCACCCCGCGCGGCCCGGCGCGAAGCGGCCGGGTCAGCCCCGGGTGAACCGGTACGTCTTGCTGTCCGTCAGGACGCAGAAGCCCGGCGACACGACGATCACGCGCAGGGTTCCGGTCCGCCGGTCGTAGTCGACGCCCTCCGCCTCGAAGCCGCCCGAGCAGGCGCTGCGCAGGGGCAGCTGCCGCAGCGCGGTGACGTGCCCGGTGACGTCGCCGCCGCCGGGCGCGGCCGACAGGTCGACGCGCAGCAGCGGTTTGGTGAGGCCGAAGAGCGTGCCCTCCGGGTCGTCGGAGGAGCACAGCAGCGTGGTCGCGTCCAGGAAGTCGCAGCCCTGGACGTCGCGCACGGCGTGGTCCAGGCGGACGGTGGCCGCCCGGGGCAGGTCGGCCGAGGGCGAGGTGGCGGGGTTGACACCGGGGGTGGGAAAGACCAGCAGCCGGTCCATGGTGCCCCACTCGCCGGCCAGCATCCACTGGCCGTCCGGGGAGACGGCGGACCACGAGTTGTTCAGCGCCTCCCCCGCACTCAGCGTGTGCACGTACTCCGACCAGCTCCCGTCCGGCGCCTGCACGCGGAACATCTTCGTGTTCCCGCTGTCGCGCTGGTACGGCTCGATGTAGTGGCCGTCGTAGGTGGCGTCGGGGTCGCCGACGTGGTTCCAGCCGCGCGCGCTGAGGCCGAGGGGGACGGTGCCGATGCCGGTGTAGCGGTTGGGACTGCCCGCCGGGACCTCGACGGAGGCCAGGCCCTGGCTCTCGGTCAGCGGATCGGCACGGTCGGAGCCCACCTCCGTCCAGGAGTCGGCGGCCGGCGCGGCCGCGTGCGCCGGACCGGCGAGCGCGAGGGAGAGGGCGAGGACGGCGAGTCCGGTCAGGACGGTGTGACAACGTTGCCGGGCACGCAGGGACATGGAGGCTCCTCGGGTGGGGGGCGGCCGGGCGGGTGCGGGGCCCGGCGCACAGTCTGGACGGCCCATACCGTCATGTACAGACCAACTTCGGACGCACTCCGGGGGCACTCCGGGGGCACCCCGCACGTGCTCCGTCCGGCGGCGCCCGGGCCGGGCCGTCCGGCGATGCCCGCGCCCGGCCGTCCGGCGGCCTCGCGCGCTCCGTGCGGCACTCCCCGGCCTGCGGGAAGATGCTGGGAGGAGATGGTGGAGCCTTGACGGACCGGCTCTGTTCGCGGTGGAACGCGGTAGAACAAGGAAGCCGGCATCGAAGGGCGTGCCGCGTCGGACGGCGAAGGCGGGACGTGGGATGAGTGCAGCGGGGTCTGCCGGGTTCGGGGGCGAGCCGTCGCCGCGCGGCCCGGTGCGGCCCAGTGGGCTGCTCGACCTGCTGAACGTGGCCTCGATCGTGCTGGACACCGAGGGACGGATCGTCCTGTGGAGCCCGCAGGCCGAGGAGCTGTTCGGGTACTCGGCGCCGGAGGCGCTGGGGCAGTACGCGGCCCGCATCATGGTCCACGAACGCCACCTCGACCTGGTCGTGAAGCTGTTCGGGGACGTCATGAGGACGGGCCGCAGCTGGGCCGGTGCCTTCCCGGTCCGGCACAAGGACGGCAGCACCCGGCTGGTCGAGTTCCGCAACATGCGGCTGCTGGACGACCGCGGGGACGTCTACGCCCTCGGACTCGCGGCCGACCAGTCGACGGTGCGCCGGCTGGAGCGGGACGTGGCCCTGTCCACGCGGGTGGTCACGCAGTCGCCGATCGGTCTGGCCGTCCTCGATCCCGAGCTGCGGTACGTCTCGGTCAACCCGGCTCTGGAGCGGCTGAACGGCGTCCCCGCCGAGGAGCACCTGGGCCGGACGATCAGTGATCTGCTGCCCCAGGTGGACACCGTCCCGCTGGAGGAGGCGGCGCGCCGGGTGCTGGAGACCGGGGAGCCGGTCGTCGACCAGCCCGCGACCGGGCGGACCCCCGCGGACCCGGACACGGAGCACGCCTGGTCGGTGTCGCTGTACCGGCTGGAGGACGCCCTGGGTGCCGTGCTGGGCGTGGCCATCTCGGTCGTCGACGTCACCGAGCAGTACCGGACGGCGGCCGAGGCGGAGGGCGCGCGGCGCCGGCTGGCCGCCGTGGCGGACGCGTCCGCCCGGATCGGCACCACGCTGCAGCTGGACCGCACCGCGTTCGAGCTGGCCGACGTGGCCGTGCCCGGCCTCGCCGACATCGCCGCCGTGGATCTCCTGGACGCCGTGGTGGAGGGCCGGCGCAGCACGCTGGGTCCGGCCGAGTCCGCGGTGATCAAGGCGCTGGCCGTACGCGCGGACGATAGTGCCCGGGATGCGCTGCGGGCGGCCGACCAGCCCGGCCGGGTCGCCCGGTACGGACCGGACCGTCTGGTCACCGAGTGCGTGCGCACCGGCCGTCCGGTGACGGTGCCGCGGGTGACGCCCGAGGACCTGAAACGCATCGCCCGCTCTCCCGAGGCGGCCGAACTGCTGGCCCGGGCGGGCGTGCACTCGTACCTGGCCGTGCCCCTGATCGCGCGCGGCGAGGTGCTGGGCGCCCTGGACCTGAAGCGGATCGCCAACCCGACGCCGTTCGACGAGGACGACCTGCTGCTGGCCCGGGAGCTGGCCGCCCGGGCGGCGCTGCAGATCGACAACGCCCGCTGGTACCAGAACGCCCGCGACACCGCGCTCACCCTCCAGCGCAGCCTGCTGCCGAGCCATCCGCCGGTCACGGGCGGGCTGGAGGTCGCCTCCCGCTACCAGCCGGCCGGGGGCACCAGCGAGGTGGGCGGCGACTGGTTCGACGTGATCGAGCTGGCGGGCGGCAGGACCGCGCTGGTGGTGGGCGACGTGATGGGCAGCGGCATCACGGCGGCGGCCTCCATGGGGCAGCTGCGCACCGCGACCAACACCCTGGCCGCCCTGGAGATGGACCCCGCGCTGCTGCTCGGCCACCTGGAGCGGACCACGGCCGGCCTGGACCAGGCCATCGCCACCTGCTTGTACGCCGTCCACGACCCGCACCGCCGGCAGTGCCGGATCGCCAACGCCGGGCACCTGCCCCCGATCCGCCTGCGGGCGGGCCGGCCGCCCGAGCTGCTCGACCTGCCCACCGGGGTGCCGCTCGGGGTGGGCGGTGTCGCCTTCTCCACCACCACCGTCGACCTGGAGCCGGGCGACCGGCTGGTGTTCTACACCGACGGTCTGGTGGAGACGCGCCGGCAGCCGCTGGACGAGCGGCTGGACGCGCTCCTCGCCCTGCTGGAGGGCCCGGACCGCCCGCTGGAGGAGGTCTGCGACCTGCTGCTGCGCACCCTGCACGAGCCGGAGAACTCCGACGACGTGGCCCTGCTGATCGCCCGGGCCACGCCGCCGGTGCCGTGACCCCCGGTCCCGCCGCGGCAGGCGGCACGGACGACCGGCGGCGGTACGCGCCGGAGACGGTCAGCCCCGGACGCCGACCACCACGTGGGCGTGCAGCTCGGCGCAGACGGCGAGGCGGGTCGTCAGCCCGGCCCGGTTGAAGGCGTCGACGGCGTCGGCCGCCTGGCGTTCGCTCGTCTCGACCAGCAGGCAGCCGCCCGGCGCGAGCCAGCCGGGCGCCGCCGACGCGACCCTGCGCAGCACGTCGAGGCCGTCGGCGCCGCCGTCGAGGGCGACCAGCGGTTCGTGGTCGCGGGCCTCGGCGGGCAGCAGGGCGACCTCGCCGGAGGGGACGTACGGCACGTTGGCCGCGAGGATCTCCACCCGGCCGCGCAACGTGCCGGGCAGCGCGTCGAACAGGTCACCTGTGTACACCCGGCCGCCCGCGCCGGCGAGGTTGCCGCGGGCGCAGCGCACGGCGGCCGGGTCGACGTCGGCGGCGTGCACCTCGGGCCGGTCCAGGGCGGCCGCCAGGGCGGCGCCGACGGCGCCCGAACCGCAGCACAGGTCGACGACGACGCTCGCGTGCGGAGCGTGGGCCAGGGCCTCGGACACCAGGAACTCGGTGCGCCGGCGGGGCACGAAGACGCCGGGGGCGACGGTGATGCGCAGGCCGCGGAAGTCGGCCCAGCCGAGGACGAGTTCCAGGGGCAGGCCGGTGACGCGGCCCTCGACCAGTGCGGTGAGTTCCGTGGCCGTGCGGGCGGTGGTCAGCAGGAGTTCCGCCTCGTCCTCGGCGAAGACGCAGCCGGCGGCGCGCAGCGCGGAGACGACGGAGTCACGCGAGGGGAGGGACGCGGAGAAGAGATGCGCGGGAGAAGCGGAGAGAGGCGCCCCGGAGGGCGACGCCGGGAAGGTGGGAGGCATGGAAGCCGAGAGCCTTTCGGGAACCGAAGGACGCTCTCCCGGTCACTCGCTCGCGGTGACCGCACTGCCGTGGGAGAAGAGCATCCGGGCCGACACAGCGGTAATCGGTCTCACCTCCCGGTCTCCGGCGGCCGGGGCGGTCCGCGGCCGCCGGTCACACTACCCCAATGATCAGACGGCGACGACCTCCCTCAAGCGGCCGGTTCACGCGACGTCCGACCAAGTTGTACTGTGCAACCAGTGCGATGCGAGGAGGATCCGTGCCGGCTGCCGAGACACCCGACGAGACGGTCGCAGC
The DNA here is from genome assembly GCF_004364245.1 of Streptomyces sp. BK208. GTDB lineage: Bacteria > Actinomycetota > Actinomycetes > Streptomycetales > Streptomycetaceae > Streptomyces. The sequence goes on from NZ_SOAV01000004.1 coordinate 137,872, forward strand.
CCTCGGCGGACGCCCCGCGGACGCGGCCGTGGAGACCATTCACCGGGAGATGACGGCCTTCGCCCGCCGGGCCCGCGCCTCGGCGGGGCGCATGCACCCGGAGCTGTCGCTGGTGTCGTACACGCTGCTCGGGGACCTGGAGGAGCGCGGCGGCCGCCGGGCCACGGACCTGGCCGCCCACTACGCGCTGGACAAGTCCACCGTCAGCCGTCAGGTGTCGGCGCTGGAGCGCGCCGGGCTGATCGAGCGGCGGGGCGACCCGGACGACCACCGTGTGCAGGTGCTGCACCTGACGGAGGCGGGACGGCGCATCCTGGGCCAGGTCACCGAGAGCCGGCGGGCCGCCTTCCGGGAGCGGCTCGCGGACTGGCGCGAGGAGGACCTGCTCCGCTTCGCCGCGTATCTGGAGCGGTACAACGCGTGGCCGGGCGCGCCCCGCGGCGAGGACGAGGACCGGGCACGGCCGCGGGACACGTACGGTTGACGGGTACGCACCGTCGACGGGTACGCGCCTCCGACGGAACGCACGGACGACGGGTACGCACAGATCACGCCGGTCGCGGGCAGGACCGCCCCGACGGGCCGAAAGGCTCCACCGCATGAACACCACCCGAGGCTTCACCGGGCGCCCGCGCGCCGCCCGGCCGGGGCTGCCGCCCGGCCAGTACGACGCGGGTGACGACTGGCCCGTGCTCTCCGCCGAGGTCACGCCCGAGATCGCGCCGGCCGACTGGACCTTCCGCGTGGGCGGCCTGGTGGCCGGGCCCCGGACCTGGGACCTGGCCGGGGCCCGCGCGCTGCCGGCGTCCGGGTACGCGGGCGACATCCACTGCGTGACCGGCTGGTCGAAGTTCGGGGTGCGGTTCGGTGGCGTGTCCCTCGACGCCTTCCTGGACGCGGCGGGGCCGCTGCCGTCCGCCACGCACGCCGTCGCCCACGCGCACACCGGCTACACCGCGAACCTGCCGCTCGCGGACCTCACCGGCGGGCGCGCCTGGATCGTGTGGGAGTACGACGGCCGGCCGCTGGCCCCCGAGCACGGCGGCCCGGCCCGGCTGGTCGTTCCCCACCTGTACTTCTGGAAGAGCGTGAAGTGGATCGCCGGTCTGGAGCTCCTCGACCACGACGAGCCCGGCTTCTGGGAGCAGAACGGGTACCACGCCCGCGGCAATCCCTGGGAGGAGCAGCGGTACTCCGGTGACTGAGACGGCCACGCACACGGCAGGGGCTTCCACGCCCCCGGCACGGTTCGCCGTGCCCGGACGCATCGAGGTGAACGGCGCGGTGGCCGGGAGGTGGCAGACGGCCACCCTCACGGAGATCCGCCGTGAGACGCCCCGTGCCTCGACCTTCCGCCTCGCCGTGCCCGGCTGGGCGGGCCACCTGCCCGGCCAGCACCTGATGCTGCGGCTCACCGCCGAGGACGGCTACCGGGCGCAGCGCCACTACTCGCTGGCCTCCGCGCCGGACGAGTCCGGGCACATCGAGCTGACCCTCGACCGCGTGGCCGACGGGGAGGTGTCGGGCTGGTTCCACACGGTGGCACGGCCCGGTGACGAGATCGAGGTGCGCGGCCCGCTCAGCGGCTTCTTCGCCTGGCCGGGCGACCGGCCCGCCCTGCTCCTGGGCGCCGGCTCCGGGGTGGTGCCGCTGATGTCGATGGTGCGGCACCACCGGGCGCGGGGCCTGACCGTGCCGCTGCGGCTCCTCGTGTCCGCGCGGAGCCCCGAGGAGCTGATCTACGCCCGTGAGTACGGCGCGGAGACGACGCCCGTCTTCACCCGCACCGCGCCGGCCGGGACGCCCGTGGGCCGTCTGTCCTCCGCCCATCTGGCGCCGCTCCTGGCCGAGCCGCCCGCCGGCGGCTGGGAGGCGTACGTGTGCGGGTCCAACTCCTTCGCGGAACACGCGTCACGGCTCCTCGTGGCGGCGGGGCAGCCGGTGGACCGGATCCGGATCGAGCGCTTCGGCTGATCCCGCCCGGAACGTGAGCGAGGTCCGCAGGACGGGGTACCTGGCCTGTGCGGGCACTCGCACACGTGGCGCGACACGAAGGCGCGGCGGCCTCCCCCGCGTCCCCTGGCCGTCCGTCCGCCCCTCGGGTCGCGGTGAACGCGGGGAGGTCGACATGCGAACCCGGGTAGGCGGCCGGCGCCGGCCGCGCAATCCACTGCGGCGCCGGTCGGACGTCGTCGAAGCGTGGACCACGGTGCTGTTCACCCTGTTGCTGTTCGTGGGCGCGCCGCTGCTCGGGGCCGCCACGGCCTGGTGGGGCTACGGCCAGGCTCAGGCGATCGTCGCCGAGCAGCGGGCGGAGCGGCGGCACGTGCGCGCCGAGGTGGTCGAGAGGGTCTCGGAGACCCTGCCGACGGGGGAGCTCGGCGGGCAGCACTCGTACCGCGCGACCGTCCACTGGAAGGCGCCGGACGGCACGCGGGAGAGCACCACGGCACGGGTGCCGTCCGGTGCCCGTGACGGTGACACGGTCGACGTGTGGCTGGACTCCCGCGGCCGGAGCGTGCCGCCGCCGTCGGACGGTGCCGAGATCTGGCAGCACAGCGCCACCGTCGGCTCGTTCACCGCCATCGGCACGGGGCTCACGGTGTTCCTCGCGCACCGGGCGGTGCGCGGGGTGGCGCTGCGCCGGCGCATGGCGGAGTGGGACCGCGACTGGGCGCTCACCGAGCCGCAGTGGTCGCACCGCCGGGCCTGAGCGCCCCGTGCGCGGTCCCGCCTGCGACCGGACCTGGCGAGCCCTTCGGGCGCTCACGTACGGTGTGATCATCCGCACGGTCTGGCACGACTCCCCGCAAAGGCGGTTCTCGATGGCCCTGTTCGACCTTCCGCTCGACGAACTCCACGCGTACCGCAGCGCGTCGGCCGAGCCCGAGGACTTCGACGCGTTCTGGGGCAAGACGCTCGCGGAGGCGCGCGAGCACGACCTGGACGCCCGCTTCGAACCGGTCGAGACGGGGCTGTCCACGGTGCGGGTGTACGACGTGACGTTCGCCGGGTTCGGCGGTCACCCGGTGAAGGGCTGGCTGACCCTGCCCGCCGCGGCGGACGGGCCGTTGCCGCTGGTGGTGGAGTTCGTCGGGTACGGCGGCGGGCGCGGGCTGCCGCACGAGCACCTGCTGTGGGCCTCCTCGGGCCGGGCGCACTTCGTGATGGACACCCGCGGCCAGGGCAGCGCCTGGGGCGGTGGCGGCGGGACGCCGGACCCGGTCGGCGGCACGCCCGCCTACCCGGGGTTCATGACCCGCGGCCTGGACGCCCCCGAGAACTACTACTACCGCCGGGTCTTCACCGACGCCGTGCGCGCGGTCGAGGCGGCGCGCTCCCACCCGCTGACCGACGCGACCCGCACGGTCGCGCTGGGCGCCAGCCAGGGCGGCGGCATCACGATAGCGGTGGGCGGTCTGGTGCCGGATCTGGTCGCGGTCGCGCCCGACGTGCCGTTCCTGTGCGACTTCCCCCGCGCCACCACGCTCACCGACCGGCATCCCTACCGTGAGGTCGGGCTGTACCTCAAGACGCACCGCGGCAGGACCGGGGACGCGCTGCGCACGCTGTCGTACTTCGACGGCGTGCACTTCGCGGCGCGGGGCCGGACGCCCGCCCTGTTCTCGGCCGCCCTGGAGGACCAGACCTGCCCGCCGTCGACCGTTTTCGCCGCGTTCAACGCCTGGACGCACGAGGACAAGAGGATCGAGGTGTACGACTTCAACGACCACGAGGGGGGCGGGCCGTTCCAGGAGGCCGCGAAGCTGGGCTGGCTGAGCCGCTACGCCTGAGGTCCGTGGGTGGTGTTTCGGCCGATCCGGCGGCCCGGGCTTCCCAGCTGGTTTAGACCAATGGTAATTCTGGTGGCGCACCGAGCCCGCGCGGCTACCGTACGTCATCAACAGGAGGCGCGGCATGGCCCGCACCACCCCCCACGACCAGTCCCCCGCCGATGTCCGGCCGCCCCTGTACCGGCGGGTGGCGGACCAACTGCTCGGCGAGCTGCGCGACGGGACCGCCCCGCCGGGCGAACGGCTGCCGGGTGAGCGCCGGCTGGCTGAGCACTTCGGGGTCAGCCGGGAGACCGTGCGCCAGGCGCTGGACGTGCTGCGCCGCGACGGTCTGCTCACCACCGACCGGCGGGGCAGCCACGTCGCCCTGCCCGGGCCGCCGACCGCGAGCCCGGCACCCCTCGTCTTCCCGGTGGGCGCCCGGGCGGCGGAGCCCCGTACCGGGGACCGGGCCACCGTCGTCTGGGCGGCGCCGCCTCCCGAGCACGCGACGGCGCTGGGGCTGGTGCCGGGACGGCCGACCCTGATGCACCGCTTCACGTCTGCGGCGGCCGGAGGAAGCGGCACGCGGACGGCGGTGACATCGTTTTCCGCCGTGGCGCTCGCCGAGGTCGAGGAACTGGCACGCTACCGGGACCGCGCCGACGGTGTCGCCTGCGCGCAACTGCGCCGGGCCTACGACTGGATGCGGACGGCGGGCCTGACACTGCACCACCGGGACACCATCACCCTCCAGCCCGACGCCGCGTCGGTGCGGGTCGTGCGGCGGGTGCACGACCAGTACGCGCGGCCGCTGGAGATCACGGACCTCCTGGTGGACACCCGGCGGGACGCCCTGGTCTACGAGTTCACCCTGCCGGCGGCCGGCTGAGGGCGGCCTGCCCGAGCCGCCGGGCCACGACGAGCCGGACACGGGGGCTGCCGTCGGGCCGGCGGCCGAACTCCGGCAGGGCGTGCAGGTCGGCCCGGAAGCCGGCGCGGGACAGCGCACGGCCCACGTCGCCGAGCCGGAACGTGCGGTAGTACATGACGAACGGAGGCCGCCACAGCGCGTTGCGCACCCGCATCGCCGCGTCGAAGCCGAGCAACGTCCAGTACCCCGCCGAACCGGGCCGGGGCGGCGCGACGACCGGGAAGGCGAAGCAGCCGCCGGGGCGGAGCACGGAGCGCACCCGGCCGAACAGGCCCGGCAGTTCGCGGGGCAGGAAGTGCCCGAACGCCCCGAAGCTCACCACGAGGTCGAAGACGGGGCCGAACGGCAGGGCACGGGCGTCCGCACGCACCCAGGACACCGCCGGGGCCGGCGGCAGGGTGCGGGCGCGCGCGACCTCCAGCATGCCCGCGCTGAAGTCGACCCCGGTCACCCGCTCCCGGCACACCCGGGCCAGGACGTCCACGCCGGCGCCGGTGCCGCAGCACAGGTCGAGGCCGGCGGCGAAGGGTCCCATCGGCGCCAGCGCGCGGGCGGCGGCGTCCAGCAGCCGGTCCGGCGTCCGGTAGGGGGTGTGGTCGAACTTCGGCGCGAGCAGGTCGTAGCCCCGCTCGACCGACGACAGCGCCTGGACGGCGAGTTCGCGCAGGGTGGGGCCTTCGGGGCTGAACATCCGGTCAGCCTAGGGCTTGTCCGGCGTGCCCGGCGGACCCGGCGGACCCGGTGGGAGCGCGGCGCTCGTCGAGCACGGCGAGCACGCGCTCGCACCAGCGGGCGTTCTCCCGCTCGAAGGTGATCCCGGCGGCCAGGGTGAGGTAGGGCCCGACCCGGTCCGCGTCCCGCAGGTGCTCCTCCTCGGAGCGGCCGTCCAGGAGACGTTCCCGCACCCGCTCGTAGCGGGCGAGCTTGCCCAGCGCCCAGGCCCTGCGCTCCTCGACCAGCGCGCGGACGACGTGCGGGTCGACGCCGTCCATCGCCTGCATCTTGATCAGGAACTCGTCGCGGACGGCGGTGGGCCGCCGGGTCGGCTCGGCGGCGAAGGCGCCCAGCTGCTCCCGGCCGGCCGCGGTGAGCGAGAACAGCCTTTTGGTGGGCCTGCGTTCCTGCTGCACGGTCCGGGCCTCGATGAGTCCGTCGCCCGCGAGGCGCTCCAGCTCCCGGTAGAGCTGCTGCGGCGTGGCGGGCCAGAAGTTGGCGAGCGACACGTCGAACACCTTGGACAGCTCGTAGCCCGAGGCCTCGCCCTCCAGCAGAGCGGCCAGGACGGCGTACTTGAGAGACATGTCGACACGCTAGCAAGCGGAGGCCAGGACGACTACTCTACTCCACACCTATTCAAATAGTTCAGTATGAGGGAGTGGCGATGCGGGCATTCCGCGAGGCGGTCGAGGCACACGACATGGACGCCGTCGAAGCACTGCTGGCCGACGACGTGGTCTTCTCCAGCCCCGTCGTCTTCAAGCCCTACCGGGGCAAGGCGATCACGATGGCGATCCTGCGCGCGGTCGAGCGGGTCTTCGAGGACTTCCGCTACGAGCGCGTCATCGGCGAGGCGGACGGTCGCGACCACGCGCTGCTCTTCACGGCACGGGTGGGCGACCGTGAGATCGGCGGCTGCGACTTCCTGCGCCTGGACGCGTCCGGCCGCATCGCGGAACTGACGGTGATGGTGCGCCCGTTGTCGGGCGCTCAGGCCCTCCAGGCCGCCATGGCGGCGCAGTTCGAGCGGGTCGCGCAGGAGGCGGCGGAGGCCGGGGCGCGTTCGGCCGACTGACCCCGGCAGGAGCGTGCGGAAGACGTGTGGACACGTGCGGAAGAGGAATGCCTCATCCGCACGGGACACGTGCGGATGAGGCACGCCGCACGCCCGGGACGCGTGCGGATGACGCACGCGGCACGCGCGGAAGCGGGAACAAGCCCCTGACCGGCCGTGTTGCAGGGGGTGGGACCTCGATGGTCCCGCCCGACCGCCACGGCACCGCATCCCGTGGTACGGTGCGGACAGCACTTGTGTACGCCCCTTCGTTCCGGGGCGCCGGTGCCAGTTTCCCTTCGGTTCGCGGACCCGCCCGTCCAGGTGCGACCGGCTCGTCCGCTTCTCAGCACGACCTCACGAGCGGGATTCTCGTCCCCGCCCGGTCCGAGGCGCTGTTCCCCGCCGTCCGGAGGCGTGTCGTCCGACCCCTCGCGCGGCTTCCCCCCTTCCCTCCGCATGTTCCATGCCCGTGTCCTCGAAAGGACCGACCACCATGACCACCACACTCGAACACCCCCCTGTCCAGCAGTCCCCGGCCGAGATCGCGAGCGGTGTCCTCGACATCGAAGCGGGCGGCAAGGGGCGTCTGCGCGGCAAGAGCCTGCACGCCGAACCCACCGACCCCGTCCTCCCGGCCGCGTTGATCCGCCGGCACGGGCTGCGCAGGGGCGACCTCGTCGAGGGGGTGCGCGGCGACCGGCTCACCCTGAGCGACGTCGTCCGCGTCAACGGCCGCTCCCCCGGCCGGCCGGGCGCACGGCGGCACTTCGCCGACCTGACCCCGCTGCACCCGCACGAGCGGCTGCGGCTCGAACACCCGGCGGCGGGCCTCACCGGGCGCGTCGCCGACCTGATGGCCCCCGTCGGCAAGGGACAGCGCGGCCTGATCGTCGCGCCGCCCAAGACCGGCAAGACCGTCCTCCTCCAGCAGATCGCGGCCGCGGTGGCCGGCAACCACCCCGAGTCCCGCCTGATGGTGGTGCTGCTCGACGAACGCCCCGAGGAGGTCACCGACATGCGGCGCTCCGTACGGGGCGAGGTGTACGCCTCGACCTTCGACCGCAGCGCCAAGGAGCACATCGCGCTCGCCGAGCTGGTGATCGAGCGGGCCAAGCGGCTCGTCGAGGCCGGGGAGGACGTCGTCGTCCTCCTCGACTCCCTCACCCGGCTGTGCAGGGCGCACAACAACGCCGCCTCGTCCGGCGGCCGCACGCTGAGCGGCGGCGTGGACGCGGGTGCGCTGCTGGGTCCCAAGCGGTTCTTCGGCGCGGCCCGCACCGCCGAGGAGGGCGGCTCCCTCACCATTCTCGCCACCGCCCTGGTGGAGACCGGCTCGCGCGCCGACGACTTCTACTTCGAAGAGCTCAAGAGCACCGGCAACATGGAGCTGCGGCTGAACCGCGAGCTCGCCTCCCGCCGGGTCTTCCCGGCCGTGGATCTGACCGGCTCCGGCACCCGGCGCGAGGAACTCCTGCTGTCCGCCGCCGAGACGAGCGCCGTGCGCGGGCTGCGGCGGGCCCTGGGGACCCGCGACGGGCAGTCCGGCGTGGAGACCCTGCTGGAACGGCTGCGCCGGACGCCGGACAACGCCACCTTCCTGCGGCAGGTGCAGCCGACGCTGCCCGCCGGCTGACCCCGCCCGCCGGACCGCCGCCACGGCGTTCACACCGGCCCCTCGCTACGGCATTCGGGTGCTCGCGGGCGCGACCCGGCCCGGTCAGCGTGGCGGTTCGGGGGCCCGTTCCTACGTTTGCGGTATGACTATCGGATTCTCATCTCGGGCGGTTCGGTCCACCTGCTTGCTCTGCGTGGCGGGTCTGCTGACGCTCGTGCCCGCCGCCGCGGCCGCACGCCCGGGAGGGCCGGACCCCCTCCCGCCCGGCGGCACGACGGCGCGGACGTCGCCGCTGTACCGCTCAGGTACGCAGGTCCGGCCGCACCCCGGAGCGCCCCGGGTCCCCGAAGTCTCCGCCCTGTCCTGGGTCGTGGCCGACGCCGGCACGGGCGACGTGCTGGCGGCGCACGACGCGCACCGCAGGCTGCCGCCGGCCAGCACCCTCAAGACGCTGTTCGCCCTCACGGTGCTGCCGGCGCTGCCGGGCGGCCTCCACCACGAGGTCAGCACCGAGGACCTGGCCGGCATCGGCCCGGGCAGCAGCCTGGTCGGTGTCGTCGAGGGGCAGACCTACCGGCTCTCCGACCTGTGGAACGGCGTCTTCCTCAACTCGGGCAACGACGCCGTGCACGTCCTCGCCTCGCTGACCGGCGGCTGGAGCGCCACCGCCGCCCGGATGCAGGCCGAGGCCCGCGCGCTCGGCGCCCGTGACACCCATGTCCGCTCGCCCGACGGGTACGACACCCCGGGGCAGGTCTCCTCGGCGTACGACCTGGCCGTCTTCGGCCGGGCCGGGCTGCGGCGGCCCGACTTCGCCCGGTACTGCGCCACGGTCGACGCGCTGTTCCCGGGGCGCGACGGGAGCGCGTACGGGATCATGAACACCAACCGGCTGCTCACCGGGGCCGACGGGGTGGCGCCGTACCCGGGGATGATCGGCGTCAAGAACGGCTACACCAGCAACGCCGGCAACACGCTCATCGCCGCCGCCCGACGTGAGGGGCGGACCCTGGTCGTCACCGTGATGAACCCTCAGGACGGCGGCGGCCACGCCGTCTACGAGGAGGCCCGTGCGCTGCTCGACTGGGGATTCGCTGCGGACGGGGAGGTCGATCCGGTGGGCTCGCTCGTACCGGAGAGCGGCCGGCCCCGGCAGGGACCGCAGGCCGAGCCCGCGCCGGTGGCCGTCGCGAAGCCGGCGGAGAACGAGCCCGGCTGGGAGGAGACCGGCGCGATCCTGGCGGCCGCGGGCCTCGGGGCCGGCGTCGTGGCACTCGCCCTGCGGCTCAAGCTCGTACGGGACGCCGGGAGTTGACGGTGGCGTCCCGCGTCCCGTCCACTCAGAACACCGACAGTCCGGTCAGGGTCGTGAAGCGGTCCAGGGCCGCCACCCCGGCCACCGAGTTGCCCCGCTCGTCCAGGCCGGGGCTCCACACGCACAGCGTGCAGTGGCCCGGCACGACCGCGATGATGCCGCCGCCGACCCCGCTCTTGCCCGGCAGGCCCACCCGGTGTGCGAAGTCACCGGCCGCGTCGTAGGTGCCGCAGGTCAGCATCACCGCGTTGACCTGCTTGGCCCGGCTGCGGCTGAGCAGCCGGGTGCCGTCGGCCCGGATGCCGTGCCGGGCGAGGAAGCCCGTCGCCAGGGCCAGGTCGGCGCAGGAGGCGGCGACGGAGCACTGGCGGAAGTACTGCTGGAGCAGCACCGGCACGGGGTTGTCGATGTTGCCGTAGGACGCCATGAAGTGGGCGAGGGCGGCGTTCCGGTCGCCGTGCGCGGCTTCGGAGGCGGCGACCTCCTCGTCGTAGGTCAGATCCGGGTTGCCGCTCTCCGCGCGCAGGAAGGCGAGCAGTTCACCGGCCGCGTCTCCGGTCCGGGTGTGCAGCCGGTCGGTGACGACGAGGGCGCCCGCGTTGATGAACGGGTTGCGCGGGATGCCGTTCTCGTACTCCAGCTGCACCAGGGAGTTGAACGGGTTGCCGGACGGCTCCCGGCCCACGTGGTCCCACAGGGCGTCGCCCTCCCTGGCCAGGTCGAGGGCGAGGGTGAAGACCTTGGTGATGGACTGGGCCGAGAACGGCTCCCGCCAGTCCCCCACGCCGTACACCGTGCCGTCCGGTTCGGCGACGGCCATGCCGAAGCGGCGCGGGTCGAGGGCGGCGAGCGCCGGGATGTAGTCGGCGGGCCGGCCGCTGCCCGGCGTCCGCTCGATCTCCTCGGCGATGCGTTCCAGGACCGGCCGGAAGGTCGTCGGTGTGCTCATGATCGCCATTCTCCCCTCGGGCCGGGCCGGGCGCCGGAGGAGGCAGCGGGAGGACCCCCGCCCGGGGGTGGTGCTGGCCACACCCCCGTTTCGGGGGCGGACGCCATTCTGCGGCCGGTGTCCCGTTCACATACTCGGGTACATGGTCAATTCAACGGTGCTCGTCGAGAGCCGGCCCACGGGCGCACAGGGGAAGAGCCGCGACAAGGGAAGCGACTTCTCCGAACTGTCGCGGCGCATAGCCGACGCGGGGCTGCTCAGGCGCCGCCCGCTCTACTACACGGTGCGGTTCGGCGCCGTCGCCCTCGCGCTCGCGGGCGGTGTCGCCGCGTTCGTCGCCCTGGGGGACAGCTGGAGCCAGCTCTTCGTCGCGGTCGGGCTCGCCGTCGTCTTCGGCCAGCTCGGGCTCGCGGCCCACGACCTCGCCCACCGGCAGGTCTTCTCGCGCCGGCGCCCCAGCGAGGCGGGCGGTCTGCTGGTGGCCGACCTGCTGCTCGGCATGAGTTACGGCTGGTGGATGAACAAGCACACCCGCCACCACGCCAATCCCAACCACGAGGAGAAGGACCCGGACGTCTCCCCCGACATCCTGGTGTGGTCCCGGGGGCAGGCGAGCCGGGCGACCGGGTTGCCGCGTTTCGTCGGCAGGCACCAGGCCGCCCTGTTCTTCCCGCTGCTGACGCTGGAAGGGCTCAATCTGAGCTTCAACAGCTTCAAGGCGCTGGGCGGCCGGGCCGTGAAGCGCCCGGTCCTGGAGGGCACGCTGCTCGTCGCCCACTTCGCGGTGTACTTCGGCGGCCTGTTCACGGTCCTCTCCCCCGGCAAGGCGCTCGCCTTCCTCGTCGTGCACCAGGGTCTGTTCGGCATCTACCTGGGTTCGGTCTTCGCGCCCAACCACAAGGGCATGCCGATGATCGAGGAGGGCACACGGCTGGACTTCCTGCGCCGTCAGGTCCTGACCTCCCGCAACGTGCGGGGCGGCGCGCTCGTGGACGCCTTCATGGGCGGCCTCAACTACCAGATCGAGCACCATCTCTTCCCCAGCATGCCGACTCCCGCCCTCGGCCGGGCCCAGGCCATCACCGAGGCGTACTGCGCCGAGCTGGGCGTGCCGTACCACCAGACGGGGCTGCTGGCCTCGCACCGCGAGGCACTGCGCCACATGCGCAGCGTCGGGGAGCCGCTGCGCGCCGCCCGCTGAGCGGCCGGGCCGAGCGGCGGTCCCGGCGGTCGGCTGTCCGGGCCGCACGGCGCCCGGCCGGCCCGGCGGTCAGCTGTGCAGCACCCCCGTGCCGAGCAGCCCGAACAGCAGGACACCGACGGCGATCCGGTAGATCACGAAGGTGTTGAAGGTGTGCTGGGCGACGAACTTCAGCAGCCAGGCGATGGAGGCGTAGGCCACCACGAAGGAGACGAGGGTGCCGACCGCCAGCGGTGCGGCGCCCGTCCCGGTGCCCAGCGCGTCCTTCAGCTCGTACAGGCCGGCCCCGGTCAGGGCCGGGATGCCGAGGAAGAAGGACAGCCGGGTGGCGGCGACCCGGTCGAGGTCGAGCAGCAGGGCGGTGGACATGGTGGCGCCGGAGCGGGAGAAGCCCGGGAAGAGCAGGGCGAGGATCTGGGAGCCGCCGACCAGCATGGCGTCCGTGAAGGACGTGTCGTCCTCGCCCCGCTTGTGCCGCCCGGTGCGGTCGGCCCACCACATCACGGCGCTGCCGACGATCAGCGAGCCCGCCACCACCCACAGCGAGGCGAGCGGGCCCTTGATCAGGGACTTGGCGGCCAGACCGACGACCACCACGGGGACGGTGGCGAGGATGACCCACCAGGCGAACTTGTAGTCGTGGTGGTACCGCTCCTCCCGGTCGCGCAGGCCGCGCCCCCAGGCGGAGACGATCCGCGCGATGTCCTTGGAGAAGTAGACGAGCACGGCGGCGATCGCACCGACCTGGATGACCGCGGAGAAGCCGATGACGGCGTCGTCGTCGACGGGGATGCCCATCAGCCCCTCGACGATCTTGAGGTGCCCGGTGGAGGAGACGGGCAGGAACTCGGTCACCCCCTCGACGGCTCCGAGGACGACGGCCTGACCGATGCTGATGGCGCTCATAACATCCAGTTCCTACTACACCCGGCTGTGTGCCCGGCGTCAGGTCCAGAGCGCGTCGGCCAGCGTCACCCCCGCGAACGCCGCCGCGAGGCCGGCCGCCACGCCCGCGACGACGTTCACGGCGGCCGGCAGGCGCGCGCCGGTCTCGGTCAGCCGGAGCGTCTCGTAGGAGAAGGTCGAGTACGTCGTCAGGGCGCCGCACAGTCCGGTCCCCAGTAGCAGCCGCACCTCGGAACCGGCCGCTCCGGCCAGGGCGGCCCCCGTCAGCAGACCGAGGACCAGGCTGCCGGTCACGTTGACCGTGAAGGTGCCCCAGGGGAAGGCGGAGCCGTGCCGGGACTGCACGGCCCGGTCGGTGAGGTAGCGCAGCGGGGCACCGATCATGCCGCCCGCGACGACCAGCAGCCAGTTCACGACGGCCTCCGCTCCAGGACGCGGCGGGCCGCCCACGTGGCGAGCGACACCGCCGTGAGAGCCGCGACCGGGGTCGCGGCCAGGTAGACAAGGCCGGTGGGGATCCGGCCGTCGGCGAACAGGGACCGGCTGTCGACCGCGTAGGTGGAGAAGGTGGTGAAGCCGCCGAGCACGCCGGTGCCGAAGAAGGGCCGGACCAGGCGGTGGACGGACCACACCTCGGTGACGGCCACCATGAACGCCCCGATCAGGACGCAGCCGGCCACGTTGACCCAGAAGGTCGTCCAGGGGAAGCCGCCGGCCGGCGTCGGCCACCACAGGGAGGCGGCGTAGCGCGCGGCGGCGCCGGTGCCACCGCCGAGGGCCACGACGGCGACGACCGGCGCCTGGGCCCTCGGGCCGGGCCGTCTCGCGGTCCTCGGCCGGGCTCCGCCGAAGCGACCGGTCCTGGGGGCTGTCATGCTCGTCCGTCTCCCACTCGCCGTGCCGGGGGCATCCCCGTGCGCAAGCAGGGACCGTCGGCGGCACCTGAGCCGCGGTTCGGGTACGGCGGGCCCCACCGCCGCGCCGCGCCCTCGGGGCCACGGCCGGTACTCAGCCTAACGCGGCCACTTCATTTGCACATTCAACCAATTTCGGTTCCGGTGCTACCGTTCAGGCATGGCAGCCAGGACCGCCGGTGCGCGGCTCGAGGAACGGTGGCGGGGCATCCTCTCGGTGCACGCGCGCACGATGTGCGAGATCGACCGGGCCCTGCATCCGCACGGACTGGGCGCGAGCGACTTCGAGGTGCTCGACCTCCTGGTGAGCGAGGGACCCGAGGACGGCGACCGGTGCCGGGTGCAGAACCTGGCCGGCCGGGTCCACCTCAGTCAGAGCGCGCTGTCCCGGCTCATCGCCCGGCTGGAGAAGGACGGTCTCGTGCAGCGTTCCATGTGCACGGAGGACCGGCGCGGTGTGTACGTGGCGCTGACGCCCCGGGGCCGCGACCTGCACGCCGAGATACTGCCGCTCCAGCGGGCGGCTCTGGCCCGCGTGCTCGGCGACGACGAGGACGGCCCCCGCCCCTGACGCGGGACGAGGGCCGACCGTCGCCTCGGCCTAGGGGCGCGCCAGCAGGGTGCGCACGCCGTCCGACGTGAGGGTGAGCCGGTGTTCCGAACCGGCGTCGATGGACAGCGACAGGTCGTCGGCCGGCCACTGCGCCGCGAGGGCGCCGAGCGGCACCATGCGGTAGCGCGAGACGTACGGCAGCAGGTCGGCCATCTCCAGTTCCGAGGTGAACACGGGCACCACCTGGCGGCCGCCCTGCTGCTCCAGCACCGGCAACGCCAGCATGCCGGGGTCGGCGGCGTCCTGGTCGTTCGCGTCGTCGGGCACCGGCACGAGGACGTCGCTGCTCGCGAGCGTGTCGAGCGCCGCCGTGTTGTCGGCGGTCTCGGTGGTCTCGGCCAGCGTGTCGAGCGCCCGCTGGGCGGGCGTGACGGGATGGTCGTTCGCGGGTGTCTCCATGGCAGATTCCCTGGTAGCGGCGTCGTTTCGGTCCGCGCGCACAAGCGGCGCGGACGCGGTCCAGGCTCGCGTACCCCGGGGGTCCGTGACGCAATCACGTTCGCCGCCCCCGCCCGAGGCCCGCACCCGGCCGACGGGGCCGGTCCTGCCCGGGACCACGCGCGCCCGTGTACTCATCTGATGGACGAGGGGCCCACTTGATCGATCAGAAGGGTGGTCGGGTTAGCATATGAGCGCCGCCTAGCTCGAAAGATAGAGACGTGACTGTCAACGACGACTCGTTCACCAACTGGAAGCACCGCGAAGAGACCGCGGAATCGATGATCCCGATGATCGGGAAGCTGCACCGGGAGCAGGACGTCACGATCCTGCTGCACAGCCGTTCCCTGGTGAACAAGTCGGTGGTCAGCATCCTCAAGACCCACCGCTTCGCCCGCCAGATCGCCGGTGCGGAGCTGTCGGTCACCGAGACGATGCCCTTCCTGCGGGCGCTCACCACGCTCGACCTCGGGCCCTCGCAGATCGACATCGGCATGCTCGCCGAGACCTACCGGAGCGACGACCGCGGACTGTCGGTCGAGGAGTTCACCGCCGACGCCGTGGCCGGGGCCACCGGCGCCAACAAGATCGACCGGCGCGAAGGGCGCGACGTCGTCCTGTACGGCTTCGGCCGCATCGGCCGGCTCGTCGCCCGGCTGCTGATCGAGAAGGCCGGCTCGGGCAACGGGCTGC
Organism: Streptomyces sp. BK208; assembly: GCF_004364245.1. Classification (GTDB taxonomy): domain Bacteria; phylum Actinomycetota; class Actinomycetes; order Streptomycetales; family Streptomycetaceae; genus Streptomyces. The sequence continues at coordinate 152,997 of NZ_SOAV01000004.1, forward strand.
GGCTGCGCGCGATCGTGGTCCGGGGCGGTGGCGAGCAGGATCTCGTCAAGCGCGCCTCGCTGCTGCGCCGCGACTCGGTGCACGGCCAGTTCCAGGGCACGATCACCGTCGACGAGGAGAACAGCACGATCCTCGCCAACGGCAACGCCGTCAAGGTGATCTACGCGGACGACCCGACCCAGGTCGACTACACCGCGTACGGCATCAAGAACGCCATCCTCATCGACAACACGGGCAAGTGGCGCGACCGCGAGGGCCTGTCCAAGCACCTGCGGCCGGGCGTCGACAAGGTCGTGCTGACCGCGCCGGGCAAGGGCGACGTCCCGAACATCGTCCACGGCGTCAACCACGACACCGTCAAGCCGGACGAGCGGATCCTGTCCTGCGCGTCCTGCACCACCAACGCGATCGTCCCGCCGCTCAAGGCGATGGAGGACGAGTACGGCGTCCTGCGCGGTCACGTGGAGACGGTGCACTCCTTCACCAACGACCAGAACCTGCTGGACAACTACCACAAGTCGGACCGCCGGGGCCGCAGCGCGCCGCTGAACATGGTCATCACGGAGACCGGTGCCGCCTCCGCCGTGGCCAAGGCGCTGCCCGACCTCAAGGCGCGGATCACGGGCAGCTCCATCCGGGTGCCCGTGCCGGACGTGTCGATCGCGATCCTCAACCTCCAGCTGGCCCGCGAGGCGAGCCGCGAAGAGGTCGTGGAGCACCTGCGCGAGGTGTCGCTGACCTCGCCGCTCAAGCGCCAGATCGACTTCATCAACGCCCCCGACGCGGTCTCCAGCGACTTCATCGGCTCGCGCCACGCCTCGATCGTGGACGCCGGCGCGCTGAAGGTCGAGGGTGACAACGCGATCCTCTACCTCTGGTACGACAACGAGTTCGGCTACTCCTGCCAGGTCGTCCGCGTCGTCCAGCACGTCTCCGGGGTGGAGTACCCGACGTACCCGGCTCCGGCGGTCTGATCCGCACGACGAGCGGCGCGAGGGCGCGAGGGGCGGTGGGGCGAGGGTGCCCACCGCCCCTCGCGCGTGCCGGGCCTGGGAGCGGGGCGTCCGCGACGGAGCGGAGCGGCGACGGGTATCGGCCGGTCCGCGCGGGGCATGTGTGTGGGAGCACTGCCCGTCCCGGCGTCCGTGCGCTGCGGCGGCCGGCTGACACGAGAATGGCTCCATGAACGCACTGGGTCGGCGCTCGCCCTGGGTCGGGGCGCTGGTCTGGTGCGTGGCGGTGCTGAGCCTGACCGTCCTGGCCGCGGCGGCCGTCGTCCGCAGCACGGTGCTGGACGCCGGGTTCTACGGCAAGGTGCTGGAGGACGAGCGGGCCTACCAGCGCTTCTACGACGAGGTGCTGGTGGATCCGGGCAGTACGCCGCTCACCAGCGACCTGCTGGAGCGGCTGCCGGTGCCCCAGTCGACCATCACCTCGAACCTCAAGGTGGTGGTCCCGCCCGAGACCCTGCGGACCATGGGCCAGGGCCAGATCGCGGAGATGGTCCACTACCTGGAGGGCGACCGCGACCGGCTGCGGGTCAGAGTCGATCTGGAGCCCGTCGTCGAGAACGTCGAGCGGCTCAGCCAGGCGTACTTCGGTGACGCCGTCGCCGCCCTGCAGAAGCGGTCCGAACCCGACTTCCGGGCCTTCGTGCAGCATCTGTCCGAACTGGTGGCGCGGGTGGTGGCCGGCGAGGCTCCGCTGGACGAGCTGCCGACGCTGCCGCTCTCCCGCGGCCAGGCGGGCGCGGCCACGGACGCGCTGATGCGGGTGGTACCGGACGGCGCGACGCACGACGACGTCAGGTCGACCGTGCGGACGGCGCTGGACCGCGGGGACGTGGCCTCGGCCCTGGCCGCGATCGCCCCGGTGGCCCTGACCGACCAGGTGCGGGACGCCGCCGAGGAGCTGCTGCGGGAGGCGAGGCAGGGCACGTGGGTGGTGACCGTCGACGTCGAGCCCGGCACGGAGGCGCTGGCTCCGCTGGACCGGGCCAGGGGCGTCACCCGGCTCTTCCAGGACGTGGTGGAACCGGCGGCGGCCGTGCTGTGTGCCGCCGCGCTCACCCTGCTGTGGCTTCTGACGCCCTCGCCCGCCAAGCGGCGGCTGATACCGCTGGGCTGGGTGCCGGCCGCCGCCGCCTCGCTGCTGGCGCTGACCGTGCTCGTGCTGCGCCTCACGCTGCGCGACACGCTGTTCGGCACCCCGGCGTCGTGGCCCCCGGCGGCCTCGGGGCTGCTCGCCGACGTGCAGGCCGCAGCGCTCGACCGGCTGCTGACCACCGCCGTCGTCGTCGCGGTCATCCTGCTCGCCGCGGGCGCCCTGCTGATCACCGTCGGCTGGGTGTGGCAGACCCGGCCCGGTGTGCCCGTCCTCACCGATCCGCGGCACGTCCCGGCGCTGACGTTCACCGTCACCGCCGTCGCCCTCGTCGGGACGATGCTGGCGCCGGTGGCGATCACCGGTTCCTCGCCGCGCATCTGCCAGGGCAGCGCCGAGCTGTGCGACGCCCGCTACGACGAGATCGCCCAGCTCGCCTCGCACAACGCGATGGCGACGACGGCGGACCGGTTCATCGGTCCCCTCCAGGACCCCGACATCGTCGGCCAGCTGGGCGCCGGGGTGCGGGTGCTGCTCCTCGACACCCACCGCTGGGAACGGCCGCAGGAGGTGGCGGAGCGGCTGAGCACCTCGGACTTCTCCCCCGCCGAGCGCCGCCGGCTGACCTCGATCCTGGAGCGGGTGAACCCGCCCCACCCGGGCCTGTGGCTGTGTCACTCGGTGTGCGGCGCCGGCGCCCTCGAACTGGAGCCGACGCTGCGGCAGATCGGCCAGTGGCTGCGCGACAACCCCACGGAGGTGGTCACGCTGATCCTCCAGGACGGCGTGGACGCGGTGGCGACGCAGGACGCCTTCGCCCGGGCCGGCCTCTCGGATCTGCTGTTCGAGCCGGACCCGGACCCGGACCGCCCGTGGCCGAAGCTCAAGGACATGATCGACGGTGGCCGGCGGCTGGTCGTGTTCGCGGAGAAGGCGGACGGGCCCGCGCCCTGGTACCGCAACCTCTACCGGTACGCCATGGAGACGCCCTTCGCCTTCCGCAGCCCGGACGAGATGTCCTGCCTGCCCAACCGGGGCGGCTCGGACGGGCGCCTCTTCCTGCTGAACCACTTCGTCACGGCGGGCGGCGGGCTGCGGCTGGACGCCGGGGTCGTCAACTCCCGGCAGCGGGTGCTGGAACGGGCGCACAGCTGTGAACGGCAGCGCGGCAGGCCGGTCAACTTCGTCGCGGTGGACTACGCGACGATCGGCGACGCGCTCGGCGCGGTCGGGGAACTCAACGCCGAACGCGTCGAGGACGAAGGCCGCCGCCCTCCCGTGGAGCGCTCGCCGGGCCGGCTGGAGGGCGCGGCGGAAACCCGGCGACGCGGTGGTGCTCCGCGCCGCCGGGCGGTGTCCCGCTGTTCGGCCGTGGGCTGACCGGCCCGCGGTTGCTGCCGGCTCCTACTGGTTGATCTTGAACTGGGAGCCCGGTTCGATCCGCACGTCCCCTTCGGCCGAGTTGGTGATCGTGACGTCGGTCAGGGTCGCGCTGCCGCGGGCGCCGCTCATCGCGAGGATGCCGGAGCCGTTGTTGGACCTGTCGATGCGGACGTTCTGGATCTTCACGTCCGGCATCGCGCCGCCTCCCGTCTTGAACTGGATGCCGTCGTAGGTGGAGTCGAGGATCTCGGTGTCCCGGATGGTGACCCCCGGGATGTCCTGGCCCTGCGCGAACAGCGTGATGGCGCCGAACTCCTGCGCCTCGCCCCAGAACGCGCCGCCGGTGCGGTGCAGGGCGTTGCCCGCGATGAGCGTCTGCCCGGAGAAGGGCAGCGGGTCGTGGTCGGTGGCGAGCATGATGCCGGGGTAGTTCATGGTGTCGGAGACGACGTTGTTCTCGATGGTGTTGCCGTGGCCGCCGTACACGGCGATGCCGTTGGCCCGCCACGGCAGCTGGACGGTGTTGTTGCGGAAGTGGTTGTCGTGGCCGACGTCCACGGAGGTGTCCTTCACGTACTTGTTGGCCCAGACCGCGAGCGAGTCGTCGCCGGTGGTGCGGAAGGAGGAGTTGTAGACGGTGGAGTTGCGGGTGCCGTTGGAGAAGTTGATGCCGTCCGCGTAGGTGTCGCGGATGCGCATGCCGGTGAACTCCAGGCCGTCGGCCGGTCCCCACAGCTCGGGGATGTTCGAGTAGTCGCGGCCGACCCAGACGCCGACGTTGGCGTGCTCGATCCACACGTTGCTGATCTTCGTGTTCTTGCCGAACCGGCCGTTGAGGCCGACACCGCCCTCCGCGTTGCCGTCACCGCCGCGGATGGTGCCCGAACCGAAGACGGCGAGGTCGGAGATCTGGGTGTTGTCGTCGATGTCGAAGCCGAAGTTCCCCTCGTGCGGGTGGTTGATGCCGCCGGCCTCCTGCGGCGGGGTCAGGGTGTAGAGCTGGGAGTGCCACATCCCGGCGCCGCGGATGGTGACGTCGCTGATGCCGACCTGGTTGTACTGGCCGCGGTCGAGCGGATCGTCGGTGAGGATCTTCTGCTCCTGGCGCCACTGCCCGGCCGGGATCCACACGCAGTCGATCCTGCCGTTCTGGTCGTCGGTGACGGCGCGCTGGATGGCGTCGGTGTCGTCGAGGCCGTCGCCGGGGACGGCGCCGTACGCGGTGATGGAGGTGCACTCGGCGGGCTTGGTCTTCGCGGGCGCGACCTGCTCCAGGTCGATCAGGTCGATGACGTAGAAGGCGGCCGAGTCTCCCGCGTCGCGCTGGAGGCGGAACTCGGTGCCCTGCGGGAAGGTCCGGTCGAGGAGCGCGTGGGACTCGTCGAAGAGGCGCCGGGCGTCGCCGCCGGGCCGGTTGGTGAGCCCCTCGGGGTCGTCGGTGCTGCCGTAGAGCCAGCTGTGCTTGGACGACAGGCCGAGCTTCTGCACGAACTCGCCGTCGGCGTAGAGGCTGATGGTGGCCTCGGCTCCGCCGCCGCCCGGGGCGTCCGGGATCGAGTTGCGCACCACGATGGAGTTGGTGGGTGTGGTGGAGGTGAACTCGACGTACTGGCCGGTCGAGTTCAGCCGGACGGACTTGCGGCCCGAGGACTCGGTGCCGAAGTCGGTGTGCCCGAAGGTCCGCTCGGCGTCGGTGGTGAGCAGGGTGCCGTCGTACCGGCCGTCCTCGGCCTCGTACTCGGTGTACGGCACGGCGGCGCCGCGTCCGACGACGAGGGACTTGGCGAGCACGTTGTTGTTCTCGTCGGTCTCGGCGATCCGGGCGGTGGCGTCGGCGGTGGCGGTGAGGTTGACCCCGCCGCCGGTCGCCGTCCAGGTGCCGCTGATCGGCACGTTCACCGTGGCGCCCGCCGCGACCTGCCCGGTCGTGCCGTCCAGGGTGGTGGAGCCGGCCTGGACCCGGGTCACCGAGCCCGCCTCGGCGGCGCTGGTGCCGCGGTTGTGCACGGCGACGGTGAAGGAGACCTCGGCGCCCACCGCCGGGTTGGCCGGGCTGGTGGTGACGGAGCGCACCTCGAGGTCGGGTCCGGGTGCCTGGCCAACGACGAGGCGTTCGGCGGCGGCGCGGCTGTTGTTGGTGTCGTCCAGCTCTGCGACGGTGTTCTTCGGGTCGGCCACGGCGGTGACCGCGTAGCTGCCGGCCGGGTGGGTGCCGGTGGCGACGGCGACCTCGGCGGACTGGCCGGGGTCGAGCGCGGGGACCTTGGCGCTGCCGGCCGTCGTGCCCTCCACGGTGACCTCGGCGGTCGTCTCCTTCGAGGCGGCGGTGCCGGTGTTGCGGACCGTGGTGTTCACGGTGACCTCGTCGCGCTCGTCCGGCGCGGCGGGCGACCAGTCGAGACCGGTGACGGTGAGGTCGGGTGCGGGTGCGGCGGCGCCGATGACCTGGAACTCGGCGACCTGGCCGCCGGGTGCGCCGGTGTTGGAGAAGAACCGGAGCCGTACGTCGGAGACCCGGCCGCCGACCGGGATGGTCACCGCGTTGCCCTGGCCGGGGCTGAAGGCGTAGTCGGCGCGGTCGCGCAGCGAGGTGAAGCCGCTCTCGCCCTGGGCCCGGCCGAGCACCTGGATGCTCTGGGTGCGGGCGGACCACACCGGGTCCGGACTGAGCTTGACCACGACACCGCTGACGTCGGCGTCGGAGCCGAGCTTGACGGTGAGGTCGGCCGGGTTGCCGGCGGCCTCCCAGTAGGTGGAGGTGGAGTCGTCGGTGGCGTTGGCGGCGACGTAGTTCTGCGTCGTCGAGGTGGCCTCGGCCGGCTTGTTGCGGGCGAGGTTGGTGCCGGCGGGCGGCGGGCCGGTGTCGGCGTCGTCGCCGTACACCTCCAGTTCGGCCAGCTGGGCGGCGTTCCAGCCGGTGTTGCCGGTGATGTCGACGCGGACGTAGCGGGCCTCGGACGGGGAGTCCAGGTCGATGGCGACGGCGCCCGCCCCGGAGGGCCCGAACGCCCGCCCGTCCGAGGCGTCGAGGCTGTGGAAGGCCGAGCCGTCGGTGCTGCCCCGCACGGAGAGCGTCTGGGTCCTGCTCTCCCAGGCGGCGGGCAGCTTCAGGACCACCCGGTCGACGTCGCGGGCGGTGCCGAGGTCGACCTGGACCCACTGCGGGAAGGAGCCGGCCGGCCCCTCCCAGTAGGTGGCCTGCTGTCCGTCGGTGGCGTTGCCGGCCGGGTAGGCGCCGTGCGAGCCGCCCGCCCTCGCCGGGCGGCCGAGCGCCAGGTTGACGTCGGCGGCGGCCACCGTCGGCGTCGCCGCGTGTGCGGCGGCGGTGAGGGGCAGCGGCAGGAGCCCGACCGTCATCAGCCCGGCGACGGCGGCGCCCGAGAGCGTCCGCCGGCCGAGGGATCTCCGTCTCATGGGGGTCCTCTGTTCCGTGGGGAGTCGGGGAGGGCGCGACGGTCCGGCAGTTGGGGGGAGCACCGAATCTGCGCGCCAATTGAGCGAGGCAGTCGATTCCTTGCGGAAAGTGCGTCATCAGGTTTCTAGCGTGTCACCCGTTTGTCAACGGTCGCGGTTGAGGCCGAAGTTGACACGCAAACGGCTTGCGTTGCTTACAATTAGCTTGCGCAGCCCCTGAGATGACATTTCGTGGATACAGCGACCGGGGTGAGCCGTTCGAAGCTCATGAGGAACGCAAGCCCTGCGCGACTGAAGGAAACAGGGGTGACAAACGCAAGGGCCGGCCCGACACCCTGAGGTGTCGGGCCGGCCCTTGCCGGTACGCGGTCCCCGCCGACGGGGACGCGGGGGTCAGTCGGTGCCGGACTCCATCGCGGCACGGTCGAGCAGCTCGTCTTCGCCGGAGACCTCGCCGCGGGAGGCGATGGCCTGCGCGCCGCCCTCCGGCATGGCGCCGATCAGCCCGGTCGCGGCGGCCTGGGCGGCGCCGATCGCGGGGTTGGCGGTGCCGATGAGACCGAGCCCCGCGTACTGCTCCAGCTTGGCGCGGGAGTCGGCGATGTCCAGGTTCCGCATGGTGAGCTGGCCGATCCGGTCCACGGGGCCGAACGCGGAGTCCTCGGTGCGCTCCATGGACAGCTTGTCCGGGTGGTAGCTGAAGGCCGGTCCGGTGGTGTCGAGGATGGAGTAGTCCTCACCGCGCCGCAGCCGCAGCGTGACCTCTCCGGTGACCGCCGAGCCGACCCAGCGCTGCAGCGACTCCCGGATCATGAGGGACTGCGGGTCGAGCCAGCGGCCCTCGTACATCAGCCGTCCGAGCCGCCGCCCCTCGGTGTGGTACTGGGCGAGGGTGTCCTCGTTGTGGATGGCGTTGACCAGGCGCTCGTAGGCGGCGTGCAGCAGGGCCATGCCGGGGGCCTCGTAGATGCCGCGGCTCTTGGCCTCGATGATCCGGTTCTCGATCTGGTCGGACATGCCCATGCCGTGCCGGCCGCCGATGGCGTTGGCCTCCATCACCAGGTCGACCGCGGAGGCGAACTCCTTGCCGTTGATCGTCACCGGACGGCCCTGGTCGAAGCCGATGGTCACGTCCTCCGGCGCGATCTCGACCGACGGGTCCCAGAACCGCACGCCCATGATGGGCTCCACGGTCTCCACGCCGGTGTCGAGGTGCTCCAGCGTCTTGGCCTCGTGGGTGGCGCCCCAGATGTTGGCGTCGGTGGAGTACGCCTTCTCGGTGGAGTCCCGGTACGGCAGGTCGTGGGCGACCAGCCACTCCGACATCTCCTTGCGCCCGCCCAGCTCCGTCACGAAGTCCGCGTCGAGCCAGGGCTTGTAGATCCGCAGCTGCGGGTTGGCGAGCAGGCCGTACCGGTAGAACCGCTCGATGTCGTTGCCCTTGAACGTGGAGCCGTCGCCCCAGATCTGGACGTCGTCCTCGAGCATCGCCCGGACGAGGAGGGTGCCCGTGACGGCACGGCCCAGCGGCGTGGTGTTGAAGTAGGCACGCCCGCCCGAGCGGATGTGGAACGCCCCGCAGGTGAGTGCGGCCAGCCCTTCCTCGACCAGCGCCTCGCGGCAGTCGACCAGGCGCGCGACCTCGGCGCCGTACGTCTTGGCACGGTCGGGCACCGAGGCGATGTCGGGCTCGTCGTACTGGCCGATGTCGGCGGTGTACGTGCAGGGGACGGCGCCCTTGTCACGCATCCACGCGACCGCGACCGAGGTGTCGAGGCCGCCCGAGAAGGCGATACCGACGCGCTCGCCGGTGGGGAGGGAGGTGAGGACCTTGGACATAGGAAGAGTATGCATGATTACGCATGACCATGCAAAGCCCCGTCCCGGGCGACCTGCGTCACCCCCTCCCGCGCGGCGTGCGTCGCCCCGACCCCCGTCGCACGCGTCACCCCGTCGGCAGCGCCACGTACTGGTACTCCAGGAACTCCTCGATCCCCGCCCGGCCGCCCTCCCGGCCGAGTCCCGACTGCTTGACGCCGCCGAAGGGCGCGGCGGGGTTGGAGACCAGGCCGGTGTTGAGTCCGACCATGCCCACCTCCAGGCGTTCGCTGACCCGCAGGGCGCGGTCCAGGCCCTCGGTGAAGACGTAGCCGACCAGTCCCCACGGCGTGTCGTTGGCCCGCCTGACCACCTCGTCCTCGTCGTCGAAGGTGAGGAGCGCCGCGACGGGACCGAAGATCTCCGTGCTCATCAGGCGGCTGTCCGGGGAGACGTCGGTGAGCACCGTGGGCGGGTAGAAACATCCGGGGCCCCCGGGCGTGGTGCCGCCGACCAGGACCCGCGCGCCGCGCTCCACCGCGTCGGCGACCAGTTCCCCGACCTTGGCCCGCCCGGCGGCGTCGATGAGCGGGCCGACGTCGACGCCGTCCTCGGTGCCGGGGCCCACCACCAGCGCCCCCATCCGCCGGGCCAGCCGGTCCGCGAACTCCCGGGCCACCGACCGGTGCACGAAGAAGCGGTTGGCCGCGGTGCACGCCTCTCCCATGTTGCGCATCTTGGCGACCATCGCGCCGTCCACGGCGGCGTCCAGGTCCGCGTCGTCGAAGACCACGAACGGCGCGTTGCCGCCCAGTTCCATGGAGGTCCGCACGACCGTGTCGGCGCACTGTGCCAGGAGCAGCCGTCCGACGGCCGTCGAGCCGGTGAAGGAGAGCTTGCGGATCCGCCCGCCGCGCAGGAGGGGTTCGCACACCTCCCCGGCCCGTGAGGTCGGGACGACGTTCAGCACCCCGTCGGGCAGTCCCGCCTCCTGGAGGATCGCGGCGAGGGCCAGGCCGGTGAGCGGGGTCTGCGGGGCCGGCTTGAGCACCATCGTGCAGCCGGCCGCGATCGCGGGGCCGATCTTGCGGGTGCCCATGGCGAGCGGGAAGTTCCACGGGGTGATCAGCAGGCAGGGGCCGACCGGGCGCCGGGAGAGCAGCATGCGGTGGCGTCCGTCGGGCAGCACGCCGTGGCCGCCGTCGATCCGGACGGCCTCCTCGGAGAACCAGCGGAAGAACTCCGCGGCGTAGGCGACCTCGCCCCGGGCCTCGGCCAGCGGTTTGCCCATCTCGGAGGTCATCAGGCGGGCCAGCGCGTCCGCGCGCTCCAGGACGATCTCGTAGGCGCGGCGCAGGATCTCGCTGCGTGCCCGGGGTGCCGTGCGGGCCCACTCCCGCTGCGCCCGGACCGCCGCCTCCTCGGCGAGCCGGGCGTCCTCGGGGCCGGCGTCGGCGACGTGGGCGAGGATCTCGCCGGTGGCGGGGTCGTCGACGGGCATGAGGGCGCCGTCCGCGGCGTCCACCCAGGCTCCGCCGACGAACAGCCGCGTCGGGGTCTCGGTCATGAGGGCACTCCTTCGCGCCGGTGTGCGGTCGGTGCGGGGCGGGTCGTGGGGCGGGTCGCGGCGTCCGTCATCGTCCCGTCGCCTCCGACGTACCGGCCTCCACGGCGGCGGCCCACGCCCGCAGGCCCTCGTCGACGGCCGTCTCGTCGATCACGAGGGCCGGGATCATCCGCACCACCTGGTTCCAGGCCCCGCACAGCAGGAGGAGCAGTCCTTCGTCGACGGCGGCCCGCTGCACCCGGGCGGCGGTCTCCGGGTCCGGCTCGCCGTCCTCGGTGACGAACTCGCTCGCCAGCATCAGCCCCATGCCCCGTACGTCGCCGATGGCCGGGGTGCGGGACGCCACCGCCTCCAGGCCGTGGCGCAACCGGGCTCCCATCGTCTCGGCGTTCTCCACGAGCTTCTCGTCGCGCACGACGTCGAGGGTGGCGCAGGCAGCCGCGCAGGCGACCGCGTTGGCCCCGTACGTCCCGCCCTGCGAGCCGGCCCACGCCTTGCGCATCAGCTCCTCGGGGGCGGCGATGCCGGACAGCGGGAAACCGCTGGCCAGTCCCTTGGCGGTGACGAGGACGTCGGGAACGACGCCGAAGTGCTCGTGGCCCCAGAACCGGCCGGTGCGGCCCACACCGGTCTGCACCTCGTCGAGGATCAGCAGGAAGCCGTGCCGGTCGGCGCGCTCGCGCAGGCCCTGGAGGAAGGCCCGGTTCGCGGGCACGTATCCGCCCTCGCCGAGGACCGGTTCGACGATCACGGCGGCGGTGTCGGCGGGAGACGAGATCGTCTGGAGGGTGTAGTCGAGTTCCCTCAGGGCGAAGCGGGTGGCGGTCTCCTCGTCCCAGCCGTAGCGGAAGGCGGTCGGGAAGGGGGTGACGACGACGCCGCTCATCAGCGGGGAGAACCCGGACCTGAAGCGGGTGCCGGAGGTGGTCATGGCGGCGGCGGCCACGGTGCGGCCGTGGAAGCCGCCGTGGCAGACCAGCACGTTGGGCCGTCCGGTGGCCTGGCGGGCCAGGCGCAGCGCGGCCTCGACCGCCTCGCTGCCGGAGTTGGTGAAGAACAGGCTGTCCAGGCCCTGGGGCAGCACCTCGCCGAGCTTGCCGACCAGGCGCCGCAGCGGCGGGTGCATGACGGTGGTGTACTGCCCGTGGACCAGGGTGGCGACCTGCTCCTGGGCGGCGGCCACGACCCTGGGGTGGCAGTGGCCGGTGCTGGTGACGCCGATGCCGGCGGTGAAGTCCAGATAGCGGCGGCCGTCCTCGCCGTGAAGGTGGACGCCCTCGCCCCGGACCGCCACCACGGGGGTGGCCTGGCGAAGGTGCGGCGACAGTGCGGTCATGCTCGTCTCCCGGCCTGCTCGTCGGTCTCCTGCGGTCCCCCGAGCCTTCCCGGCGCGGCGGGCGCGGCAACGCCTGATCTGTCCGGCCGGGGCACGCCGTCCGGACGATGTGTCAGGTGTGCGGCGTAGCCTGAGTGCCAGGGAGGCACCGTGAGCGAGAACCGGCAGCCTGGCCCGTCGGGCCGGGCGCCCACCGTGGCCGACGTGCTGGCGCTTCCGGTGGTGGCCGGGGGTGATCCGCGGGTGGTCGCCGGCGAGGAGCACGTGGACCGTCCGGTCCGCTGGGTCCACGTCACCGAACTGACGGACCCCGCCTCCTTCCTCAAGGGCGGCGAGCTCGTCCTCACCACCGGCATGCCCCTGCCCGACGACCCGGCCGGCGTCCGCCGCTACATCGACGAACTCGCCGGCGTCGGGGCCGCGGCCCTGGTCATCGAGCTGGTGCGCCGCTACCACCGGCCGCCCGACGCCCTGGTCCAGGCCTGCCGGGCGCGGGGTCTGCCCCTGGTGACGCTCGCCAGCGACGTCAACTTCCTGGAGGTCACCCAGGTGGTCCACACGCTGATCCTCGGCCACCAGGCGGAGGCGATGCGCAGGACCCAGCGCGTGCACGAGGCGTTCACCGCCCTCACCCTGCGCGGCGCGGGCCCCGAGGAGGTGCTGCGCGCCGCCGCGGAGATGAGCGCCCGCACAGTCGTGCTGGAGAACCTGGTGCACCGGGCGCTGGTCTGCGAGCCCTCCGGGTCCGTGGAGCGGGCCGCGCTCACGGACTGGGAACGCCGCTCGCGCACCACGCCGGCCACCGACCGGGCGGGGGTCTCGGGCCCCGAGGGCTGGCTGGCGGCGCCCGTGGAGTACCAGGGCGAGAGGTGGGGCCGGGTGGTCATGCTGCCCGCGGCGCACCCCGGCCGGGCCTTCGGGCCCGAGGACGTCACGGTGCTGGAGCGGACCGCGATGGCGCTCACCATCGCCCGCCTCACCCACCCCACGCCCTGGGAACGCACCGCTCACCGCAACGCCCTGCGCGAGCTGGTCGAACAGCGTCACCGCTCCCCCGCGGACGCGCGGGCCCGCCTCACCGCCCTGGGGGTGCCGGCGGACGACACCCTCTTCGTCGCCGTCCTGGCGGACCTGCCCTCGGCTGAGGACGCCGCGGCCGCCGAGGTGCGGCTCTGCGAGGAGTCGGCCCCCCAGGGTCCGCGGGTGCTCGCCGGGCTCCTCTCCCCCACCCGTCTCGGGGTGCTGCTGGCGCTGCGCCCGACCCGCCCCTGGCGCGAGGCCGTGCAGCGGGTGAGCCGCACCGCCCTGGACGCGGCCCCGGGTGCCACGGTGAGCGCCGGCGCGCCGGCCGGCGACCTGGCCGACGTGGCCCGCTCGTTCCGCGAGGCGGCCCGGGTGGCCGAGGCCGCCGACCCGGGCCTGCCGCTGCCGTCCGGCCGTTCCTTCCACGAGCGGTCCGACATCGGCCTGCGCCGCCTGCTGTTCGCGCTGCGCGACGACACCCGCCTCCAGGACTTCGCCGAACGGCAGTTGGGGCCGCTCCTGGACCACGACGCCCGGCACGGCACCGACCTCGTGACGACCCTGCGGGGCTACCTGGACGCCGCGGGCAACAAAACGGTCGCCGCCCGCTCGTCGGGCCTGTCCCGGGAGACCGTCTACCAGCGGCTGCGCACCATCGAGCGGTTGCTCGGCCGGGACCTGGAGTCCGGCGAGCAGCGCACCGAACTCCACGTGGCCCTGCACGCCGTCGACGCGCTGCGGGCTCTCCCGCCGGCCGGCCGCCGTCCCGGCCGCGACCGATGAGTTTTCGCCGGGGCCCGGGTCGTAGTGGTGTCCGACCGCACACGAAACGTTGAGGACTTCGCATGCGTACTCTGATCAGCACCGCTTTCGTCTCGCTCGACGGTGTCGTGGAGGCCCCGGGCGGCGAGCCCGGCTACCGGAACTCCGGGTGGACCGTCAAGCACGTGGATTTCCTCCCCGAGGCGTTCGAGATCAAGGGCCGGGAGCAGAGCGAGGCCACGGCACTGCTCCTCGGACGGGTCAGCTACCAGGCGTTCAGCCCGGTGTGGCCGGACATGGAGGAGTTTCCCGAGTACCGGAAGATGCCGAAGTACGTCGTCTCCACCACGCTCACCGAGGACGACCTGGTCACGAACTGGGGCGAGACGACGATCCTGCGTTCGCTCGACGAGGTCGCCGCGCTGAAGCAGACCGAGGGCGGGCCGATCATCGTGCACGGCAGTGCCGCCCTGAACCGGGGCCTGTCGGACGCCGGCCTGATCGACCGCTACCACCTGCTGGTCTTCCCGCTCCTCCTCGGTGCGGGCAAGCGGCTGTTCAGCGACGCGGACAACGACGCGCGGAAGCTGCGGCTCGTCGAGCACGAGGTCTACGCCAACGGCCTGCAGAAGAACGTCTTCGACGTCGTCCACTGAGCCGTCCGGCGAGCGGCGGTGCCGGGGCCGGAGCCCCGGGGCCGCCGCTCGCCGTCCGGCGCAGACTCAGACGCCCTGGGTCTCCTGGGTCTCCAGTGGCTCCTGGGTCTCCAGCGCCTCCTGCGTGAACACGGCGTGCAGGCGCCGCGTGTGGTCGACCTGCCGTTCCGGTCCGGTGAGCGCGACCGTCGCCGTCAGCCGCGTCTCCGTGCTGGACGCGGCGAACCGCAGCTCCAGCTCCCCGGGTTCGACGACGCGGCGGCCGTCGCGGCCGGTGAAGGAGGCGAGGTCGGCGGGTACCTCGACGCGCACCCGGCGGGCCTCGCCCGGGGCCAGCGGCACCCGCGTCCAGCCGACGAGGCGCTGCACCGGCTGCACGACGGAGGCGACCGGGTCGTGCAGGTAGAGCTGCACCACCTCGGTGCCGTGCCGTTCGCCGGTGTTGCGGACGGTGAGTTCCACCGAGAACGCGCCGTCCGTGGGCACCTGCTCCCCGTGCGCCACGAGGTCGCTCCAGGCGAACGCGGTGTACGTGAGCCCGTGCCCGAAGCCGAAGGCGGGTGTCGGGTCGATGTTGGACACCTCGCTGGCCTGGGCGAGCCGCGCCCCGAGGTAGGTGGTCGGCTGGGCGCCCGGGCCGCGGGGCACGCTGACGGGCAGCCTGCCGGAGGGGCTGGTGCGCCCGCTGAGCACGCCGGCGATGGCGGCGGTGCCCTCCTCGCCGGGGAAGAAGGACTGCACGATCGCGGCGGACTCGGTCACCGCCCGGCCCAGCGCGTAGGGCCGCCCGGCGAGCAGAACGGTGACCACGGGGCTGCCGGCGTCGAGGAGCGCGTCGAGGAGCTGCTGCTGGGCGCCGGGCAGGGTGAGGGACTCGGCGTCGCAGCCCTCACCGCTCGTGCCGCGGCCGAACAGGCCGGCCCGGTCACCGAGGACGGCGACGACCACGTCCGCCTCGCGGGCCGCGTCCACCGCCGCCTCGATGCCGGAGAGGTCGCCGTCGTCGACGCCGGTGCCCCGGGCGACGGTGATCTCCGCGTCGGGGAACTCGGCGGTCAGCGTGTCGTGCAGGGTGGGCAGGTCGATGCCGACCGGCACCTGCGGGTGCTGCACGCCGACGTGCCGGGGGAAGGAGTAGCAGCCGAGCACCGCGGTCGCCTCGGTGGCGTTGGGACCGACCAGGGCGATGCGGCGGGGACCGGCGAGCGGCAGGGTGCCGTCGTTGGTGAGCAGCACGACCGCCTTGTCGGCGATCTCCCGGGCCAGTTCCCGGTTCTCGGGCCGGTCCAGGTCGATCCGTCCGCGCAGCGCCTCCGGGTCGTCCAAATCCACCCCGTCGAGCGCGGGCGGGACCGGGCTCCAGTCCGGGTCGAGCAGGCCGAGCTGGGCCTTCTGGCCGAGGACCCGGCGCAGCGCCCGGTCGATGAGCGCCTCGGGCACCCGGCCGTCGGTGACCGCCTCGACGAGCGGGGCACCGAAGGTCTTGACGGTGGGCAGCTCGACGTCCAGGCCCGCGTGCAGGGCGGCCGAGGCGGCGTCGGTCCAGTCGGCGACGACGCCGTGCAGCGTCTTGAGGAAGGCGATGCCGAAGTAGTCGGCGACGACCGTTCCCTCGAAGCCCCAGGTGTCGCGCAGCAGCCCGGTCAGCAGCGTCTCGTCGCCCGCGGCGGGCACGCCGTCGATGTCGGTGTAGGCGGACATCACGGAACGGGGGCCGCCCTCGCGGACGGCCATCTCGAACGGCGGGAGCAGGACGTCGGCCCGCTCGCGGGTGCCCACGGAGGAGGGGGCGAGGTTGCGGCCGGCGCGGGAGGCGGAGTAGCCCACGAAGTGCTTGAGGGTGGCGACGATCCCGGCGGACTCCAGGCCCTGGACGTACGCGGTACCGATGGTGCCGACGAGGTAGGGGTCCTCCCCGATGGTCTCCTCGACCCGGCCCCAGCGGGCGTCGCGGACCACGTCGAGGACGGGCGCGAGGCCCTGGTGGATGCCGAGGGAGCGCATGTCGCGGCCGATGGCGGCGGCCATCCGGCGCACCACGTCCGGGTCGAAGGTGGCGCCCCAGGACAGGGGGACGGGGTAGGCCGTGGCGCCCCAGGCGGCGAAGCCGGCCAGGCACTCCTCGTGGGCGACGGCGGGGATGCCGAAGCGGCCGGCCGAGGTGATGCGGGCCTGGGTGCGCATGAGGGAGAGCGCGCCGAGCGCGGGGTCGACGGGGACGGTGCCGAAGGGGCGGGTGAGCTGGCCGAGCCCGGCGGGCACGAGCGCGTCGAGGTCGACGGCCTCCTCCATGTCGTGCTGGTGGGGGGCGACTTCACCGCCCTTGTCGGAGGCGCCGACCCACACGCCGTACAGCTGGGCGATCTTCTCCTCGAGGGTCATCGCGGCGACGAGCGCGTCGACTCGGGCGGCGACGGGGCGGGTGGGGTCGTTCCAGAGGGGAATTTCGGGAGTGGTCTCTACAGCCACGTCGGCAGTCACTTTCCTCCGACACCCATCAGCCCCTGGACCAGGGCGCGACGGGCGAACAGGTAGACGAGCAGGATGGGCACCATGGACAGCACCACGGCTCCCAGCAGACCGGGGATGTCGATCCCGTGCGCGGTCTGGAAGTTGTACAGACCCAGGGTGACCACCTTGGTGGACTCGGACTGGGTCAGGACCAGCGGGAACAGGAAGCCGTTCCACGCCTGGAGTGCGGAGAACACCACGATCGTGGAGAGTCCGCCGCGGGACAGCGGGACGACGAGCTGGAAGAACATGCGCCGCGGACTGGCGCCGTCCATCGCCATGGCCTCGTACAGCTCCGAGGAGATGTCACGCATCGCGCCGCTGAGGATCAGCGCGGACATCGGCAGGCAGAAGGCGGCCGTCGGCAGGATGACGCCGAGCAGGTTGTCGTACAGCCCCGCTTCGCTGATCAGGTAGAACATCGGCACGATCACGGCCTGGGCCGGGATGGCCAGGCCGAGCAGGAACAGCCGGAAGATCGCCGACGTGGCCCTGCCGCGGCTGCGGACGATCGCGTAGGCGAGCGGCGGGACCAGCAGCAGCACGATGCCGATCACGCAGGCGGTGACGACGAGCGTGTTGAGGAAGTACTGGCCGAAGCCCGAGTCGAAGGCACCGGTGAAGTTGTCCAGCGTGAAGCTGTCCGGGAACGAGACCGGGCCGTTCTCGGCGTAGTCCTGGCGGGTCCGCAGGGTCGCGGCGAGCATCACGTACAGCGGCAGCCCGACCAGGACGAGCCAGACGAGCGAGCCGACGCCGGCCACGTAGTTGGGTCGGCGTCTCATGACACACCCTCCATGGAGCTGCGCATCTTGTCGTAGCCGGAGACCCGGACGACGACCAGCGAGATGACGGTGGCGGCGACGACCAGGGCGAGGGCGATCGCGGAGCCGGTGCCGTAGTCGAAGCCCTTGAACGCCTTGTCGTACATGTAGTAGGCGCTGATGGTGGTGTCCGTGCCGGGGCCGCCCTGGGTCAGGATGAGGACGGTCTCGAAGGTGGTCAGTCCGCCGACGATCATCAGGATCATCGAGGTGATCATCGAGGTCCGCAGCTGCGGCAGGGTGATGTGGAAGAACTGCCGGTAGCGGCCCGCCCCGTCGATCTCCGCCGCCTGGTACAGCACCTGCGGGACGGAGCGGGCGGCGCCCTGGTAGATCAGCGTGTGGAACGGGGTGAACTGCCAGGTGCTGACGAAGGCCAGCACGCCGATGGCGGTGCTCTGCTCGCCGAACAGGTTGCCGTCGCCGAAGAGCCACGTGGCCTCGGCGGGGATGCCGAAGTTCGGGTCGAGCAGCGCCCGCCACAGCACGGACACGGCCGTCGCGGACAGCAGCAGCGGGATGAAGTAGATGACGGACAGGACGGCGCGGTTGCGCTGGTGGCCGGCGGCCCAGACGCCGAGCAGGATGCTCAGCGGAGTCTGCAGGACCACGCCGAGCGCGGTCAGCAGCAGGGTCAGCCAGATGCTCTTGAGCATCACCGGGTCGTCGATGAGGCGCGACCAGTTGTCCGTGCCGACGAACTCGGGCGAGCTGATGCCGTCCCAGCTCATGAAGGACAGCACCGCCACCATGATCAGCGGGACGATCGCGAAGAGGAAGAAGAACACTGCGGCGGGCACCGCCCAGCCGAAGCCGGGGCGGCCCACCGTCGTCGCGGACGAGGCGGGCGGCCGCCGCCGGGACTCCTTGCGGGGTCCGGCGGCGGGCCGTGCGCTCGTGAGGTCTGTGGTCATGAGCCGTTCGTCACTCGGTCGGGAGGGCCTGCATGGCCTTGATGAAGCCGTCCGCGTCGAGCTGTCCGTTGAAGAACTGCTGGATGGCCTTGTGCATGTCCGAGCTGGCCTTCTGCGGGTACGCCTGGTCCCAGGACAGCTGGAAGGACGGGGCGTCGGAGACCAGGTCGTACTGGAAGCGCGAGTACTCGGGGGTGCCGGAACCGTCGATGAACTTGTCGGTGTTCGTCGTCGTCGGCAGGTTGCCGATGTCGAGCTGCGCCTTGACGAAGTCGTCGGAGTACATGAGCTTCAGGAACTCGGCGACCGCCTCGGGGTGCTTGGTCTTCTTCATCACCGAGTAGTAGTTGTTGGTGTTGCCCGCCACGTCGGCCGGGTCGCCCTTGCCGCCCGCGACGGTCGGGAAAGCGGTGTAGCCGAGGTCCTTCTCGGCGAACTCCTTGTGGTCCGTGAGCTGCTGGGAGTAGTACCAGGAACCCATCAGCTCGAAGCCGGCCTTGCCTGAGGCCACCAGCTGGACCGAGCCGCCGTTGGTGTACTTGACGGAGTCGTAGTTCTTGCCGAAGGCCCCGGAGTCGACCAGCTCCTTGATCATGTCCAGGGCCTTCTTGCTCTCCGCGCTCTCCCAGGCGCTCTTGTCGCCGCCGACGGCCTTCGCGAACAGCTCCGGTCCGGCTATGCGGTCGTAGAGGTACTGGAACCACATCTGGGTGGGCCAGACGTCGCCGCCACCGAGCGCGATCGGCGTGACGCCCGCGTCCTTGAGCTTGCCCACCGCGTCGAGCAGCTCGTCCCAGGTCTTCGGCGGCTGGACGCCCGCGTCGTCGAGGACCTTCTTGTTGTGGAACAGCAGCACCGGCTGGGTACCGCGCATCGGGACGCCGTACGGCTTGCCGTCGACGACGGCGCTCTCGAAGACGGACGGCAGGAACTTCTTCTCCAGGTCCGGGTTCTTCTTGATGAAGTCGTCCAGCGGGAGGAGCAGGTCCGCCTTGACGAACGGCTTGATGCTGCCGCCGCCCCAGTTGAAGAAGACGTCCGGAGCCTGCGGGGTGTTGATGATCGTCTGCAGCTTGGTCTGGTAGTCGGCACCGGGGATGGTGTCGAGCACCGCCTTGACGTCGGACGTCTCGTTGAAGGTCTTGACGATCTGCTCTTCGACCTTGTTGCTGGCGTCCCCGTAGACCAGGACATGGATCTTGCCGTCGTCCGACGACGCCCCGCCGTTCCCGTCACCGCAGGCCGACAGGCTCAGCGCCAGGGCGAGCGTCGCGCCGGTGGCGACCAGTCTGGGCAAGCGCGCACGTGTCTTCATCGTTCGCCTTTCGAAAGTTTCGGCACCATCACCGAAAGTCCATGCTGGTCGGACAGTAAAGTGAGACCGGATTTCCGGTCAATGGCCGTGCGGCTGCCGTCTCAAAACGTTATCGACCGCATGCCCTATCCTTCGAGCATGCACGAGGAAGTTGAGGTGAGCGCCAGGGTGACCCTGGCCGAGGTGGCGAAAGAGGCGGGGGTCTCGCCCCCGACAGTTTCGAAGGTCCTCAACGGTCGTTCGGATGTCTCCCGCTCCACCCGGGCCAAGGTGGAGCGGCTCCTCGAGGTGCACGGTTACCGGCGCCGGAGCGCGACCCCGCCGCGTTCGCCGCTGGTCGAACTCGTCTTCCACGAACTGGACAGCGTCTGGGCGATGGAGCTGGTCCGGGGCGTGGAGGAGGTCGCCAAGGCCCATCGGACCGAGGTCGTGCTCACCCGCAGCGGCACCCGGCACGCTCCCGCGCCGGACTGGATCGAGGGGGTGCTCGGGCGCAGGCCGCTCGGTGTCGTGCTGGTCTTCTCCTCGCTCCCCGCGGAGGTCAAGCACCGGCTGCGGTCCTGGGACATCCCCTTCGTCATCGTCGACCCGGCCGGCGACCCCGACCCCGACGTCCCGTCCGTCGGCTCCGCCAACTGGGCCGGGGGTTTGGCGGCCACCCGCCACCTCACCGACCACGGGCACCGGCGCGTCGCGATCATCACCGGGTTCGAGGACATGCTGTGCTCGCTGGCCCGCCTCGACGGCTACCGCTCGGCGATGACCATGGCGGGCCTGCCCATCGACCCCGCCCTGGTCCGCTACGGCGACTACAGCGTGGAGAGCGGCTTCGAGCACGGCATGGACCTGCTCGCCGGGCCCGAGCGGCCGACGGCGGTCTTCGCGGGCAGCGACCTCCAGGCCCTCGGCGTGCTGGAGGCGGCCCGGGTCAGGGGACTGAGGGTCCCTCAGGACCTCTCGGTCGTCGGCTACGACGACGTGCCGCTCGCCCAGTGGTCGAGCCCGCCGCTGACCACCGTGCACCAACCGCTGCGGCACATGGCCGAGGAAGCCACCCGCATGCTCTTCCAGCGGGAGGACCCCCGCGGGGCCGGCCGGCGCATCGAGCTGGCGACCCATCTCGTGGTACGGCAGAGCACCGCGCCGCCGGGCGGCGCGGCGGCGGCACCCGGCGGCGCGGTGGCGTGACGGACCGCCCGGCGGCGCGGTGGCGTGACGGACCGCCCGGCGTACACTTCGTCGACGTCACGGGCCTCGCCGGCGGCCTTCCCGACGCACTGCCCGACGACCGCAGAGAGCACGGAGGAGCAGCGTATGGAGCCGTCCGAACTGCGTCGCGCGGTCGCGGCAGGACGAGCGACCGCCACGGCGCTGGGTCTTCGGGCCGAGGACGTGAGCGTGGTCCACGACTCGGACCGTGTCGCGCTGCGCCTGCTCCCCTGCGACGTGCTCGCCAGGGTCGCGCCCGCGGCACAGCGGGCCGACTCCGAGTTCGAGGCGGAGGTCGCCCGCCGGCTCGCCGGCGTCGGCGCTCCGGTGGCCGGGCTCGACCCGCGGGTGGAGCCGCGCGTCCACACGCGCGACGGCTTCGCCGTCTCCCTGTGGACCTACTACGAGCCGGTGGGTCCGGAGGTCGCACCGGCTGCCTACGCGGACACGCTGACGCGGCACCACGCTGCCCTGCGCCGGATCGATCTGCGCGCACCCCACTTCACCGATCGGGTGGCCGCGGCGCTCAAGCAGGTGGGTGACCGGGAGCGCTCGCCGGAACTCTCCTACGAGGACCGGGAGTTCCTCAGCGGCACGCTCGGTGGACTGCGCGCCTCGCTCGGTGCCGACCGCTCCCGCGATCAACTGCTGCACGGCGAGCCCCACCCGGGCAATCTCCTGAACACGAGGCGGGGGCCGCTCTTCGTGGACCTCGCCACCTGCTGCCGCGGACCGGTCGAGTTCGACCTCGCCCATGCGCCCGAAGCGGTGGCGGAGCACTGCCCGGAGGCAGACCCCGGGATCCTCCTCCGGTGCCGCGCCCTGAACTGGGCACTGTTCTCGGCCTGGCGCTGGCGCCGGGGCGACCAGATGCCCGACCGGGACCACTGGCGGACGGAAGGGCTCGCCCGGGTCCGTGCGGCACTCGACCGCTGCGGACCGGACCGAGCCGCACCACCACCGCCACGTGCGCACCGCCGGGCCCAGTGACCGCCGGGCACGTCACGCGCGGCCCGGAACGCCGGTCGTCCCGCTGCCCGGAGGGCGGGGCCCACCGGTGCTCCGGCTGGGCGTCACCCGGTACGGGTGCCGGTCATCCGGCGGATCCGGGAGTGGGGGCGCCGGGCGGCAGCAGGTCCCGCTCGCGCAACGCCTGCCACACGGCCCCCGGCACGGGCCCGCGGTACTGCGCGGCCGCGTCACCGGCCTCGGCGGCCGAGCGGGCGCCGACGAGGACGGCCGCGACCGCCGGGTGCCCGAAGGGGAAGCGGAGGGCCGCGGCCCGCAGCGGCACGCCGAGTGCCTCGGTGGCGTCGCGCATGCGCAGGGCGCGGCGCAGGAGTCGGCCGGGCGCCGCCGTGTAGTCGTACGTGGCGCCGGGCGCGGGAGCCGCCAGCAGGCCGGAGTTGAACACTCCCCCGACGATCACGCTCTTGCCGGCGGCTTCCGCTCCGGGCAGCAGGTCCTGGAGCGCGCTCTGATCGAGCAGCGTGTAGCGCCCGGCGCAGAGCACCGCGTCGACGTCGGTGTCCGTGACGAAGCGGGCCAGCATCCGGGTCTGGTTCATCCCGGCGCCGATGGCCCGGACGACGCCTTGGGTGCGGAGGTCCTCCAGCGCCGGGTAGGCCTCGTCGAAGGCCTGCCGCTCGTGGCCGTCGGGGTCGTGGAGCAGCACGAGGTCCACGCGGTCGAGACCGAGTCGGGTCAGGCTGGCCTCCAGGGAGCGGCGTACTCCGTCGGCGCTGAAGTCCCAGCGGCGCCGGTGGGTGGCGGGTACGGCGAATCCGTCGGCCAGGTCGTCGCCACCGCCGTCGTACGGTTCGAGCAGGCGGCCCACCTTGGTGGACAGGGTGTAGGAGTCCCGCGGCCTGGTCCGCAGGGCCGCGCCCAGTCGGCGTTCCGACAGGCCCAGGCCGTAGTGCGGGGCGGTGTCGAAGTAGCGGATGCCCGCGTCCCAGGCAGCCTCCACGGTCGCCGCCGCCTGTTCCTCCCCCACCTCCTCGTAGAGTCCGGCGACGGCGGCGGCACCGAAGCCGAGGGCGGTGACGGGTACGCCGCTGCGCCCGAGGGTGCGCACCGGCAGTGCGGCGGGTGCGCCGCCGGTGCCTTCCGTCGCCATCCCCGCCCCTTCGGTCGCGGTCCGTGAGTCCCCGCGCCCGCTTCCCGAAGCCTGGCGCCCGGCGGTCACGGCGCCTCGGACCCCGCGGGGCTCTCGGCCCGATGCTCGGGGAGGACGGAGCACCGCGTCAAGATCCGCGCACCGCGGCGTCCGGGAGAGAGCACAGAATCCACCATGAACGCCCTCTTTCCCTCAGACCTCAACGCCCCTACTGTGAGCGCGCGTTGACGATGCGTGTCTCCCCGCGCACCGCTTCCGACGAACAGCGGAGGAGTGGAACGATGCGTCACCTTGCCATGCGTGAACCGCGCATCACCGGCCGCAGAGCCCTGGCCGCGGTGGCCGCCGGGCTGATCGCCGCCGCGGGCCTGGGGGTGAACGCACAGGCCGCGCCCGCGGCCCCGGCCCCGGTGCCCGCGAGGCCCGCGGCGGCCCCCGGTCACCAGGGACTGGCCCTCACCCCGCCGATGGGCTTCAACAACTGGAACTCCACGCACTGCCGCGACGAGTTCGACGAGTCGATGGTCAAGGGCATCGCCGACCTCTTCGTGGAACGCGGCCTGAAGGACGCCGGCTACGAGTACGTCAACCTGGACGACTGCTGGGCGCTGCCGGAACGCGACGCCGACGGCCGCTTGGTGCCCGACCCCAAGCGCTTCCCGAACGGCATCGGGGCCGTCGCCGACTACGTCCACTCCAAGGGCCTGAAGTTCGGCATCTACACCAGCGCCGGCACCAAGACGTGCAGCGACATCGGCTTCCCCGGCGCCCTCGGCCACGAGTACGGCGACGCGCGGCAGTTCGCCGACTGGGGCGTCGACTACCTCAAGTACGACAACTGCAACAACCAGGGTGTCGACGCGAAGCAGCGCTACACCACCATGCGGGACGCGCTCGCGGCGACCGGCCGGCCGATCGTCTACAGCATCTGCGAGTGGGGACAGAACAAGCCGTGGGAGTGGGCCGGCGAGCTGGGCCAGCTCTGGCGCACCACCGGTGACATCAGCGACAGCTGGAGCTCGATGTCCTCGATCATGAAGGCGAACCTCGCGCTCGCCCCGTACGCGCACCCCGGCGGATGGAACGACCCCGACATGCTGGAGGTCGGCAACGGGGGCATGACGGACACCGAGTACCGCACGCACTTCTCCATGTGGTCGGTCATGGCGGCACCGCTGCTGATCGGCTCCGACCTGCGCACGGCGCCCGAGTCGGCGTTCGACATCCTCACCAACGACGAGGTGATCGCCGTCGACCAGGACCCGCTGGGCAGGCAGGGCGAGGTCGTCTCCTCGGAGGGCGGCCGGTGGGTCGTGTCGAAGGAGCTGGCGGACGGCGGCCGCGCGGTCGCGCTGTTCAACGAGGGCTCCCGCGCGCAGCGGATCGAGACGACCGCGCGGGCCGTCGGCCTGCCGCAGGCGCGCGGGTACGCGATGCGTGACCTGTGGAAGCACAGTGACGCCGGCACGACGGGCACGATCGCCGCGACCGTCCCCGCGCACGGCACGGTGCTGGTGCGGGTGGCGGCCGACAGGAAGTGGGCCCAGTACCCGCCCGCCGTGGACGTGAGCGCGGACGGTGACACGGTGACCGAGGCCGGGCGCACCGAGCGGATCACCTCCAGGGTCACCGACCTGGGCGGCAGCGCGGCCCACTCGGTGCGGGTCGCCCTGACCGGTCCCGAGGGCTGGCGCGTCACCCCCAGGTCCGCCACGTCGGCGCGTGCTCTCGAGCCGGGCGGGACCCTGGCGACGGACTGGGACGTCACGGTGCCCGAGGGCACCTCCGCGGGTGACCGGGACCTGACGCTCACGGCGAGACACCGCACGCGTTCCGGCGCCTGGGTCACCTCGGCGGTGCCGGTGACGGTGCGCGTCGGCGTGCCGCTGCCCGCGGGCCGGACCGCCCTGTCGGACGCCGGTCCGCTCAGCTCCTCCAACGGCTGGGGACCCGTCGAGCGGGACCGGAGCGTGGGCGAGAGCCAGGCCGGCGACGGCGGGCCGATCACCGTGGGCGGCCGGGAGTTCGCCAAGGGCCTCGGCGTCCACGCGCCGAGCAGCGTGGAGTACTACCTCGGCGGCGCGTGCAGCGAGGTCACCGCGCAGGTCGGTGTGGACGACGAGTCGGGCGACCGGGGCAGCGTGGCCTTCGAGGTCTGGGCCGACGGGACCAGGGCCGCGTCGACGGGCACGGTGACCCACGCCGATCCGGCGCTCGCCGTCCTCGCCGACGTCTCCGGGGCGGACGTGGTCCGCCTGGTGGTCACGGACGCCGGGGACGGCGTCGACTACGACCACGCGGACTGGGCGGACCTGCGCGTCACCTGCGTCTGAGCAGCCGGCGCGGGGCGTCGCCCCATGCGGGCGCGCCCCGTGCCTCAGAGGGAAGCGGCGGGGTCGAACCACGCGGGGGCGTCGGACAGGGCCTGCTTGACCCGGGCGTGTCCGAACTCTTTGATGTCCGGCAGCGCGTCCACCGCGAACCAGCCGACCTCCAGCGACTCGTCGTCGTTGACCCGGGCCTCGCCGCCGACGGCCCGGCAGCGGAAGGTGATGTCCATGAACTGGCACACGTCGCCGTTGTCGTAGGTGACCGGCTTCAGTGCCTGGACGAGGACCAGCCGCTCGACGACGCACCGGACGGCGGTCTCCTCCTCGACCTCGCGCACGGCGCAGGCGGCGGGCTGCTCGCCCGGCTCCGGGATGCCTCCGATCAGGGACCAGCGCCCGTTGTCGGACCGGCGGCCGAGCAGCACCCTGCCCTCGTCGTCGAAGACGACGGCGGTGACTCCGGGGAGCCACAGGAGCTGGTGCCCGGCCGAGGCGCGCAGGTCGCGGATGAAATCGGGAGTAGTCATGGGCCCGACCCTAACGGGATGCCCCGGCCGCTCCCGCCGGTGCCGCGGGGCGTGCGGCGGGCGTACCGCTACACGGTGCGGGCGCGTCGGCCGCGCACACCGGCGCCGACGGCCCAGCCGATCCCGCCGGCCGCGAGCAGCACCAGGGCGATCTCGGGTGCGATGCCGACCCGGGTGGCGGGCGTCTCGGAGGAGCGCAGGGGCACCTCCTGGACCAGGGAGTCCGCCACGAACATGCCGGTCTTCCGGGTGACCCTGCCGTCCGGCATGATGATCGCGCTGACGCCGCTGGTCACCGGGACGGTGACGGTCCGGCTGTGCTCGACCGCGCGGATCCGGGACATGGCGAGCTGCTGGTAGGTCATCTCGCTGCGGTCGAAGGTGGCGTTGTTGCTGGGCACGGAGATCATCCGGGCGCCGTCGGTGACCTCGGAGCGCACGGCCCAGTCGAAGGCCGCCTCGTAGCAGGTCACCAGGCCGACCTTGGTGCCGGCCATGGTGAACACGCCGGGCTCGGTGCCCCGGCTGAAGTCCCGGCTGACCATGGTGGTCCACGTCTCGTTGATCGCCCCGATGAGCGAGCGCAGCGGCAGGTACTCGCCGAAGGGCTGGATCTGCCGCTTGTCGTAGGTGTCGACGGGGCCCTTGTCCGGGTCCCACAGGATCTGCTCGTTGAGCAGCTTGCCGTCGCGGTCCACGACGCCGCCGACCGAGATGGGCGCGCCGATCGCCTTGGCGGCCCGGTCGATGATCGCGCGGGCGTCGGCGTTGGCGAAGGGGTCGATGTCCGAGGAGTTCTCCGGCCAGAGCACGAAGTCGGGGCGGGCCGCCTTCCCCGCCTCCACGTCGGCGGCCAGACGCAGGGTTTCCCGCGCGTGGTAGTCGAGTACGGCACGGCGCTGGGCGTTGAAGCCGAGGCCCGCGCGCGGCACGTTGCCCTGGATCACGGCGACGGTGGCGGTGCCGTCCTCCGCCTTGTCGCTGACCAGCGGCCGGGCGGCCACGGCCGCCACGACGGGTACGGCCATGCCGAGCAGCGCCACCGCCGCGGCACCGCGTCGTACCTCGTCCCCGCGGCGGGCCCGGACGGCCAGGCGCACGGCCTCGCCGAGACCGAAACCGCACAGGACGACCGCGAAGCCGAGTACCGGTGTGCCGCCGAGCGCGGCGAGCGGCAGGAAGACGCCGTCCGCCTGACCGAACGCGATCTTGCCCCAGGGGAAGCCCTCGAACGGAGCACGCGCGCGTGCCGCCTCCCCCGCGGTCCACAGTGCCGCCGCCCACACCGGCCATCCCGGCAGCTTCGACACCGCGGCCACGCCCGCGCCGACCGCCGCGACGAAGAGCGCCTCGATCGCGACCAGGGCGAGCCAGGGGCCGGGGCCGACCTCCACACCGGTCCACACCAGCAGGGGCAGCAGGAAACCGAGCCCGAAGAGGTAGCCGAGGCCCAGGCCGGCCTTCCAGCCGCGGCCGCCCAGCAGCAGGCCGAGGGCGGCGAAGGCGGGCAGCGCGAGCCACCACAGGGTGCGCGGCGGGAAGCTGACGTAGAGCAGCACCCCGGAGAGTGCGGCGACGGCGGCCGGCAGGAGGCGCAGGAGGCGCGCGACGGCCCGGGAGGCGGGCGTGGTCTGCGGCTGCGTGCGGTCCGACTCGCCGACGGAGGTTGCGGTGGCTGTCACCCCCCGGAGTGTACGGCGGGTGCGCGGGCCCCGGACAGGACGGTCCGGGGAGGTCGCGGGCTGTGGACCGCCGGTGCCGCGGCGTCCGCCCCACCCGCGCGCCGGCGGCTCGGGGTGCCGGTGGGGTCAGTGGGCCGGGCCCGGCGCTTTCGGCCGGAGGCGGTCCTTGATGACCTGGACGGCCGCCTCCGCGTCGTCGACGGTGACCGTGAAGGTGTGGCCGTCCCACAGCCGCAGGACCAGCCCCTCCCCGCGCCGGACGACCACGGCGGTGCCCCGCTCCGGCCGCCAGCGGTAACCCCAGCCGCCCCAGTGGCGCGGGGTGACGTGCGGCGCGAACTCGGCGCCGGCGACGTGCGAGAGGGGGATGCGGCGGCGGGGGACGCCGATGTGGCCGCAGCGCACTTCGAGGCAGTCGTCGTCGACTCTCAGCGCGACGTGCACGAACGCGAGCGTGCCGAAGAGCACCAGCAGTCCCGCCGCGATGCAGCCGACCACGGCCATGGCGAGCGGGGCGACGCCGGACTCCCAGGCGGACTCGACGGCCAGGGCGATGCCGAGCGCCACGCTGGCGACGCCGATGAGCGCCAGGAACCACTGGACGCGGTTGGTGGCACGGCCGGTCCAGACGTTCGACTGGGGGACGATCTCGCCGTGGCGATGCCTCATGGCAATGAGACTACTCAGGTTTCGCTGCGCTGGTACCCTCGTCGCACAGGGTGACTGGGCCGACCGGGCGGACGGGCCGGTCAGCCGGCCGGTGTGACCGTGCGCAGGAGCCGGCCCTCGTCGTAGGCCAGCGCGGGCGCGGGCAGCGCGCCCTCGCGTCCGCTGAGGAGCACGGTCATGGTGCCCTCCGCGGGGGCGCCGGGGTCGGGCCGGGCGCCGATCCGGCGCAGCGCCTGGGCGGCCACCGCCCCGGCGGACCCGTGCAGGACGAGGCGCGGGGCGCCGGGGCGCTGCACGGCGGCGCGGATGCGCTCGGCGACCAGCTCGTAGTGGGTGCAGCCCAGGACGACGGTCGTCACGTCGTCGGGGGTGAGGGCGGCCGCGGCGGCGACGGCTCCGTTGATCGCCGCCTCGTCCGCGTGCTCGACGGCGTCCGCGAGTCCCGGGCAGGGCACCTCGGTGACCGCCGCGTCGCCGGCGAACTTCTCGATCAGGTCGCGCTGGTAGGGGCTGCCGGTGGTGGCGGGCGTCGCCCAGATCGCCACCGGGCCGCCGCCCGCCGCCGCGGGCTTGATCGCCGGCACGGTGCCGATCACGGGCACGCCGGGCTCGAGCCGGGCGCGCAGCGCGGGCAGCGCGTGCACGGTGGCGGTGTTGCAGCCGACGATCAGGGCGTCCGGACGGTGCGCGGCGGCGGCCTCGGCCACGGCGAGGGCACGCCCGGTCAGGTCCTCCGGGGTACGCGGCCCCCAGGGCATGCCGTCGGGGTCGAGGGAGAGGATGAGATCGGCGTCCGGTCGCAGCCGCCGTACCGCGGCGGTGGCCGCCAGCAGACCGATTCCGGAGTCCATGAGCGCGATCTTCACCCGGCCACCATAGACGATGTGCCCGCCGGCGGCCGGTGCCGTGGGGCAGACTGCGCACGTGAGCGCCGATGCGTGGACTTCCGCCGAGACCGTCGTGGCAGCCCTCTCCCTCGCCGTCTGGCTGTGGCTGCTGCTCGCCCGTGGCTTCTTCTGGCGTACCGACGTCAGACTCCCGGCCCGCACGGAGCCCGCCGTCTGGCCCTCGGTGTGCGTCGTCGTCCCGGCGCGCGACGAGGCGGCGGTGCTCCCCGCGAGCCTGCCCTCGCTGCTGGCCCAGGACTACCCGGGGCGGGCCGAGGTCTTCCTGATCGACGACGGCAGCACGGACGGCACGGGCGCGCTGGCCTGCGAGCTGGCCCGGCGGCACGAGGGACTGCCGCTCACGGTGGCCTCGCCCGGGGAGCCGCCCGCCGGCTGGACGGGCAAGCTGTGGGCCGTGCGGCACGGGATCGGCCTGGCACGCGCGCGCGGACCCGAATACCTGCTGCTGACGGACGCCGACATCGCGCACGCGCCGGACAGCCTGCGCGGGCTGGTCTCGGCGGCAGGCACGGGAGGGTTCGACGTCGTCTCCCAGATGGCCCGGCTGCGGGTGGAGAGCCTGTGGGAGCGGCTCGTGGTGCCGGCCTTCGTCTACTTCTTCGCCCAGCTCTACCCGTTCCGGTGGATCGGCGGCGACGGGAGGAACGGGGCGGGTGACAAGGGGACCGGGAAGAAGGGGACGCGGACGGCGGCCGCGGCGGGCGGCTGTGTGCTGCTGCGTGCCGACGCCGCCGAGCGGGCGCGGATCCCGGACGCCATCCGGCACGCGGTGATCGACGACGTGGCGCTCGCCCGCGCGGTGAAGGGTGCGGGTGGCCGGGTCTGGCTGGGCCTGGCCGAGCGGGTGGACAGTGTGCGTCCGTATCCGCGGCTGCACGACCTGTGGCGGATGGTCTCGCGCAGCGCGTACGCGCAGTTGCGGCACCAGCCGCTGGTCCTCGCCGCGACGGTGCTCGGGCTGGCGCTCGTGTACCTGGTGCCGCCGGCGGCGCTCGTGCTCGGCCTGGCGGCGGGGCGGGGCGCGACGGCCGTGCCGGGTGCCGCCGCCTGGCTGGTGATGGCGGCGACGTACCTGCCGATGCTGCGCTACTACCGGCAGCCCTGGTGGCTCGCGCCGCTGCTGCCGCTCACCGCCTTCCTCTATCTCCTGATGACGGTCGACTCGGCGGTGCAGCACTACCGGGGGCGGGGCGCGGCCTGGAAGGGCCGCACCTACGCCCGCCCGGACGCCGTGCCCGAGGAGGGCTGAGCACCGGCCCGGGGCCGGTCACTTGCGACCGGGGGTCCAGTTCATGCCCCAGCCGTAGGCGTAGTCGACGGTTCGCTGCGGGCTCACCCCGCGCTCGGGCACCAGGTAGCGGGCCTCGCGCTGGACGACGAGGTCGTTCCCGGTGTTGGTGATCAGTGCGAGGGCGCACACCGTCGAGGGCACGGTGCACTCGTCGAGCGAGAAGTCGACCGCGGCACCGTACTGCGGCTGGAGGGTGACGGTGGCGTGCAGGTCGGCGAAGGAACGGGCGCCCTCGTAGATGGTCACGAAGACGAGGATGCGCCGGAAGTACCGCTGGTGGTCGAGGCTGATGGTGAGGTTCTCGCCGGTCGACACGGCGCCGGTGCGGTCGTCGCCGTCCAGGTGGATGAACGGCGGCTGGTGCAGCGCGCCGAAGGCGTTGCCGAGTGCCTGGACGACTCCCTTGCTGCCGTCGGTCAGTTCGTACAGGCAGCACAGGTCCAGGTCGAGGTCGTCGTGCATGGCGACCGGGCGGCCGAGCTTGCGGCCCCAGCCCGAGAACTGCTTGCGCACCTGCCAGTTGAGGTTGACGCGCATGGCACCGGAGGTGCCGCCCTGCTTGGTCAGCGAGACGGCGGGCGCCGCCTTGGTGAGCGTGACCTTGGACAGGCTCACCTGCGCGCCGGCGGGGGGCGCGGCCGGCGGGGGCGGGGCGGCGGCCGGACGGGCCGCGGGCGGCGCGAAGGGGGACGGCGCGGGCGTCGTGGCCGCCGGAGCGGGCGGGGCCACCGGCGCGGGCGGTGCGGCCGGCGGCGCGTGCTGGGGTTCGTCCACCGAGATGCCGTAGTCGGTGGCCAGTCCCTCCAGTCCGCTGTCGTAGCCCTGGCCGACGGCGCGGAACTTCCAGGCGCCCTGCCGTCGGTAGAACTCGCCGAGCACGAAGGCCGTCTCGACGGTCGCGCCCGGATTGTCGAAGCGGGCGACGACGGTGTTCCGCGCGGCGTCGTTGACCTCGATGTACAGATCGGGCACCTGCCCGAACGCTCCGCCGTCGGAGGAGGCGGCGAGGATCACGGTCTCGATCGCGGGCTCCACGCGGGCGAGGTCGACGAGCAGGCTGTCGGTCACCCGGCCGCCGGCGTCGCGCTTGCCCTCGTGCCGGACGGCGCCGGAGGAGTGGGCGGGCTGGTTGTAGAAGACGAAGTCCGCGTCGGAACGGACCTTTCCGCCCACCAGGAGCAGGGCGGAGGCGTCCGCGTCGGGTACGCCGGGACCGGATCTCCAGCCCAGTTCGACCCGCAGTGCCGTGGTCGGCACCGGGGTGTTCGATCCCTTCGACATTGACATGTCCGCCCCCATCACGTGTCACCGAGCCGGGCCGTGTCCCGGCGCTTCTTCGAGTTTCCGACGCCCAACCTATTCTCCGTGCCGCCCGCGCGCGGAGGGAGTCCCGTGGAAAACGCGATCAACCTCGGTAACCCGCCGGTAACCCTTGCGGAGCTTGGCCTTTACCGCAAACTCGCGCGGCATGACGCCCTATTTTGCCAAGTTCGCTCGCATTGGCGATGCCGGGTCACCGCGGACACGGAAAACAACCCTCTTATCGGTCTCCCCAACCAGCACATCGTGGGCTTAACTTATGGCCATGACCTCCCCCCGCTCCACTTATGGCGGCGGCTACTACTCCGCCTCCTTCCCGGACACCCCGATCTACGACTCTCTCGTGGCCGAACGGGGCACACCGCAGATCGCCCCGATCCGGGTCCCCGCCGCGTACGACATGCCGAGCAGCAGCCACCTGCCCGCGCTGTCGTCCGCCCTGCCCGCCCTCCCGGCGGGCCCCTCGCAACCGTCCTACGGATACCCGCAGCAGGCCCCGCAGCCCGCCCCGCTGCAGCAGGCCCCCGCCGCGTACATCCCGCACCAGGCCACCGCGCCCCGCGGCTACCCCGGCCCCCAGCAGCCGCAGCAGTCGCGCCCGGCCGCTCCCGGCCCCGCGGGGTACGAGGCGATGCGCCCCGCGGCTCCCCGGCCGGCCCCGGCGCCGTACCAGGATCCGTACAACCAGCAGCAGTACCGCGGCTACTGAGCCGTCGGCCGGGTCGGCGGTGCCACCTGGCACGATGACCCCATGAGGTACGCGCGACTGCAGTCGATCCACGTCCACCCGGTCAAGGCCTTCCGGAGCCTGTCGGTCCAGGAGGCCGTCGTGGAGCCCTGGGGGCCGGCCGGGGACCGACGCTGGATGCTGATCGACGACGGGGGAAAGGTCGTCACGCAACGCACGCAGCCGCGCCTCGCCCTGGCCGCCGCCGAGCCTCTGCCCGGTGGCGGCGTACGGCTGTCCGCGCCCGGCACGGCGCCGCTCACGGTGCCGGTGCCGCCCGCGGTGGGCACCGTGACGGTGCGGATCTTCCGGGACAAGGTCGAGGCGGTCCCCGCCGAGGACGAGGCCGCGCACGCCTGGTGCAGCGCGCTGCTCGGGACCGACGTCCGCCTGGTGCACCTCGACGATCCCGCCACCCGCCGGCCCGTGGACCCCGAGTACGCGCGGGCGGACGAGACCGTCTCGTTCGCGGACGGCTTCCCGCTGCTGCTGACCGCCACCGCCTCGCTCGACGCCCTCAACTCCCTGATCGCGCGGGGCGAGCACGCGGCCGAGGGCCCGCTGCCCATGGACCGCTTCCGGCCGAACCTGGTCGTCTCCGGCACCGAGCCCTGGGCCGAGGACGGCTGGTCGCGCGTCGCCGTGGGGGAGGTCGTCCTGCGGGTCGCCAAGCCGTGCGGACGGTGCGTCGTGACGACCACCGACCAGGGCACCGCGGCCCGGGGCGCCGAGCCTCTGCACAGCCTCGCCCGGCACCGGCGCATCGACGGCAAGCTGGTCTTCGGGCAGAACCTGGTCCCGCTCGGCCGCGGCACGGTCCGGGTCGGCGACCCGGTGCGGATCATCGGGTGACGTACGGGCGTTGCCCCGGACGGGTTCCTCGTTCCGGACAAACGGCCCGGTAACGGGAACCCGGTACGGGGTCCGCGCGTTGGGCCGCGTGAGAGCTTCATGAGAACTCGGCCGGCAGGTCCACCGGCCGCGGGCGGCACGCTCCCGCGGCCGGCCCGGCCGCGGCCCGGGTGACCTGCTCGACGGGGGGAGCGGAAGGGGGTGCGCGCGTGCGAGTGATCAGTGGTCTGTGGCGCTGGCGAGGCAATCCGCTGTGCCGCGCGAGCGATCTGGCCGAGGCCTGGGTGGCCCTGACGGCGCTGCTGCTGATCGTGTCCGTGGCGCCCCTGATCGGCGTCCTCGTGGGCGGCGCGGCGCAGGGCACCCTGCAGCGGTCGGTGCGCGAACAGCACGAGTCCCGGCACCGGGTGACGGCCACCGTGGTCCGGGCCCTGGAGCGTTCACCCCTGGCCGTCGACCCGGAGGGCGCCTCGGGCGAGGACGTGCGCCGCCGTGTCCTCGCCGCCTGGACCGGGCCGGACGGCTCGCGGCACGAGGCCGCCGTCCTGGTGGCGGTCGACGATCCGGACGGCGGCGACCGGTTCGCGCTGTGGACGGACGCGCGGGGCCGGGCGGTGGCCCGCCCGCTGGACTCCGCGACCGCGACCACCCACGCGGTGCTCGCCGGGACGGGCACCGCGGTGGCGGCCGCGGCCTCGGTGGAGGTCGCCCGGCGGATCGTGGTCTGGCGCCTGGTCCGCCGGCGGTACGCCCGCCTGGAGCGGGAATGGGAGCGGGCGGGACCGGACTGGGGCCGGACCGGCGCGGGCAGTTGACGGGCTTGCGCCTCCGGTCAACCCACCACCTGCGCGCACGCTACGGTGGACCGGGCCGAACGGATTCGGTGACGACCCGCGTACGACGAGGTGGGGGCACAGCAACGCCATGGCACAGGGCACGGTCCAGGTGACGCACACCGGCACCTCGCGGTGGCGGCGCCGCACGGGTGAGTACGCATCGCTCGCCGCCGCCCTGGAGGCCGCGGCCGACGGTGACGTCCTCACCATCGCCCCCGGGACCTACCGGGAGAATCTCGTCGTCCAGCGGGCGGTGACCCTGCGCGGGCCCGAGGGCGGTCAGGGGTCGGTGCGCATCGCGCCCGCCGACGGCGTCCCGCTGACCGTGCGCGCCTCGGCGGTGGTCCAGGACCTGCACGTCGAGGGGCAGGACGCGGCGGCGCCCGCCGTGCTCGTCGAGGACGGCACACCCGAGCTGCTGGGTCTGCGGGTCGTCGCGCGTTCCGCCTCCGGGATAGAGGTGCGCGGCAGCGCGCGTCCCACGGTGCGGCGCTGCACCGTCGACAATCCGGCCGGTGTCGGCATCGCCGTCCTGGACGGCGGGGGCGGCGTGTTCGAGGAGTGCGAGGTCGTCGCGGCCGGCCAGGCGGGCGTCGCGGTGCGCTCCGGCGCCCACCCCCGGCTGGAGCGCTGCCGGGTGCACCACGCCGCGGGCAGCGGACTGACGGCGACCGGCGAGGGCTCCGCCCTGGAGGCCGTGGGCTGCGAGGTCTACGAGGTCCGGGGCAGCGGCGTGCAGGTGACCGGCCGGGCCACGGCCCACCTGACCGACTGCGACGTGCACCGGACCACCGGAGACGGCGTCACCCTGGACACGGACGCGGTGCTCACCCTGGCCGACTGCCGCATCCACGACATCCCGGAGAACGCGGTCGACCTCAGGTCCCGCTCGGTCCTCACCCTGACCCGCACCACCGTGCGGCAGTTCGGGCGCAACGGCCTGTCGGTGTGGGACCCGGGCACGCGTGTGGACGCCAACCAGTGCGAGATCTTCGACAGCACCGGCGACTACCCGGCGGTCTGGGTCAGTGACGGCGCCACCGCGGTGCTCGACTCCTGCCGGGTGCACGACGTGCCGGACGCGCTGTTCGTCCTGGACCGCGGTTCGCGCGCGGACGTCGTCGACAGCGACCTCTCCCAGGTGCGCAACACCGCCGTGTCGGTGAGCGACGGCGCCACCGCGCAGCTCGACGACTGCCGCATCCGGGACGCCGCGACCGGCGCCTGGTTCCGCGACCACGGCAGCGGTGGCACCCTCAACAACTGCACCCTGGACGGCAATCGCACCGGTGTGATCGTCACCAAGGGCGCCGACCCCACCATCGAGCGCTGCACCGTCGACTCCCCTTCCGAGGCGGGTGTCTACGTGTCCGCCGGAGGCCGCGGCAGCTTCCTGGGCTGCCGGGTCACCGGCAGCGCGGGCTACGGCTTCCACGTGATCGACGGCTGCCGCACGACGCTGCGGAAGTGCCGCACGGAGCGGTGCGCGCGCGGCGGGTACGAGTTCGCGGAGGGCGGCCCCGACACGGCGTACGACTCCGGTCCGCTCGTCGAGGACTGCACCAGCGACGAGAGCACCGGCCTGGCGGCGTCCGCGGCGCCGGAGCCGGTGGTGCAGACGGCGGCCCAGTCCCCCGGGCTGCTGGGCTCGATCCCCGGTCAGCGCACCATGGAGCAGGAGCCGCTGATCGCCGCCGCGGCCCCGTCGGAGCCTGCCCGCACCTCGCAGGCCGTCCTGGGAGAACTGGACGCCCTGGTCGGCCTGGACAGCGTCAAGCGCGAGGTGCGTGCGCTGACCGACATGATCGAGGTGGGCCGGCGCCGCCGGCGGGCGGGCCTGAAGGCAGCGTCGGTCAAGCGCCACCTGGTCTTCACCGGCTCTCCCGGCACCGGAAAGACGACGGTCGCCCGGCTGTACGGCGAGATCCTCGCCTCCCTCGGGGTGCTGGACAAGGGGCACCTGGTCGAGGTGTCCCGGGTGGACCTGGTGGGCGAGCACATCGGGTCGACGGCCATCCGCACCCAGGAGGCGTTCCAGCGGGCGCACGGGGGCGTGCTGTTCATCGACGAGGCGTACGCGCTCTCGCCCGAGGACGCGGGCCGGGACTTCGGCAAGGAGGCCATCGACACCCTGGTCAAGCTGATGGAGGACCAGCGGGAGGCCGTCGTCGTGATCGTCGCGGGGTACACGGCGGAGATGGAGCGCTTCCTGTCCGTCAACCCCGGTGTGGCGTCCCGGTTCTCACGCACCATCACCTTCGGCGACTACGGCCCCGGGGAGCTGCTGCGGATCGTGGAGCAGCAGGCCGACGAGCACGAGTACCGGCTGGGGCCGGGCACTCCCGAGGCGCTGACGGCGTACTTCACGAAGATCCCCAAGGGTCCGGCGTTCGGCAACGGCCGCACCGCCCGCCAGACCTTCGAGGCGATGGTGGAGCGCCACGCGAGCCGGGTCGCCCAGCTGTCCGACCCGAGCACCGACGACCTGACCCTGCTCTACCCCGAGGACCTGCCCGAACTGCCGTAGGGGAACCGCGGCCGGCCGGGGCGGGCCTCAGCAGGTTTCCGTCGCGTCGTCCGCCGCCGGGAGGGGCGGGGCCGCGCCGCCGGTGTGGCGCGGCGCCGGCACCTCCGGTCGCAGCCGGGCCAGCAGCCGCCGTCGTTCCTCGACGAAGGCCGGGTCGGCCTGGTAGTCGGAGTGGCCGAGGATCGGCGCGGGCAGCGGGTGCGTCTCGGTCCGGCCGTACGTCAGCGGGTCCTTGAGGGGGGCGCGGTCCACGGCGGGGCCCGCGTCGCCCGGCAGCCGCACCGGGCCGCCGATGGGGTCGGTGCGCCGGTACAGGTTGCGCCAGCAGTCGACCTCCTCGTGCAGCGAGGCGAGCGCGTCGGGACCGAAGTGGGCCGGGAACCAGCGGCCGTACAGCCGCTCCAGCGGGGAGCCGTAGGTGAGCAGCGCGACACGGCTGCGGGCGGACGGCTCAAGCTGCCAGGACGCGGCGGCGGCCAGGACACTGCCCTGCGAGTGGCCGGAGATGACGAGCCGCCCGCCGGTGGCGCGGGTCCAGGTCGCCATCCGCCAGGTGAGGTCGGGCACCGCGCGCTCGGCGTAGCAGGGGGGCGCGAAGGGATGCGCGGCGCGCGGCCAGAAGGTGCCGACGTCCCACAGGATGCCGATGGTGCGCCGCGCGGAGGCGTCCTTGTAGGCGCGCCTGCCCCAGGTGACGAACAGTATGAAGCCGAGGCCGATCAGCCAGGAGCCCAGCTCCTGCGCGGTCTGGGCGGCCCCCTGGACGACGGCGTACGTCCCGCGCGCGGCCTCGCCGGGCACCTTCCCGGTCGTCAGGGCACCCACCAGGGCCCCGGCGCCGAGCAGCAGGGTGGCTGCGGAGGTGACGGCGACGAGGACGGGAGCCAGGTCGGTGAGCGTGGCCGTGGCGCGGGTGAGGGCGATGCGCCGGGTGCGCCCCGGGTCTCCGCTCTCCCCCGGGTGATCGCGTTCCACGGCGTCCCGTTCCGCGCGGGCCAGCCGCAGGGTGTGCCGGGCGAGCACGGCGCACATCAGCAGGACGACGACGAGCAGCGGCGGGATGACGGACGCCTGCCAGGTGAGCAGGACGGGCGGGCCGTCGAGGAAGGTGCCGGTGCCGTCCATCCAGTCGGAGACGCGCTGGGAGACGCCGCCGGACATGACACCGCCCAGCGCGCAGGCCAGCATGGCGACGGCGGGACCGCCGAGGCCCCCGATCGCGGCGCGGGCGTCGGGGCGGGCGCGGTGGAGCAGGCGGGCGACCACGGCCAGCGCGATCACCAGCAGGCCCTGCACCAGGGCGATGCCGCCGAAGGCCGCGTCCCCGGACAGCCGCCCGTCCGACGTCCACCCGGGACGGGCCCAGCCGCCGTACAGCAGGGCGAGGACGAACAGGAGGAGAGCGGCGAGCGGCAGGAGGCGTACGAGGTGCTCGTCGAGCCGCCGGTCCACGTACCGCTCGCTGCGGCCCCGGCGGCACACCACCGCGACCACGCCGACCGCCGCCGCGGCCAGCGCCCCCGCCAGCGCCCATCCCAGCGCGTCGAGCGACGCGGGCCCGCCGGGGCGCCGGTCGAAGCGGGCCGCGGGCAGGACGACCGCCACGGCGACCGTCAGCAGCCCTGCGGCGGTGTGCGCGGCACGCAGCCGGGCCACCAGGCGGCGCCCGTACCAGAACCCGGGGCGGCCGAGCGCGGCGCGGCGGGAGTGCTCCTCGGGGTCGGGCTCGCGGTCCATCGGCTGCTGGGACTCGTAGGCCCGCCAGGTGCGCAGCGACAGGTACCACAGCAGCCCGGTCAGCGCGGCGGGCACCGCTGCCGCGAGGGCGAGCCTGCGGCCGGGCAGGGTCCACCAGCCGCCGTCCGAGGTCGCCGGTGACAAGAAGCCGAGCCAGGAGTGCCGCTCGGCGCACGCGCGCGTGCCCGCGCACTGCCAGGCGACGAGGTCGAGCGCGACCTCGCAGGCGGCGGCGACGAGGAGCACGGTGAGGGTGAGGCCGGCGAGCCGCACCAGCAGCCCGTAGAGGCGGACCGTGCGGACCCGGCCGTCGGCGGCTGGCCGCATCCAGTGGGCGATGTTGACGACCATGAAGGGCAGGAGCAGCAGCCACAGGGCGCGGGTGCCGTTGCCGGAGGTGAGGTTGCACCAGACGTAGGCCTCGGGCACCGGGCGGCCCCGGTAGTCGGCGGGCCGGGACTCGGCGTCGGCGTCCTCGGCGCGCCGGAACACGGCCGCGACGTGGTCGCCGGTGATCCGGACGGTCCGCGGATCGTCCAGCATCTCGGCGGGCGACGTACCGCCCACTCCGTGCACCAGGAGTTCCAGAGCGGTGCCGCTTCTCGCGTCCGTCCCCGCGCTCCCGGGTCCTTGCTGCGTCTGTTCCACTGTCCGCACTCCCGCGTGACGCGCCGTCGGCCGTGTCCGTGCGGGCACCAGGATCTCCGTTCCGGGGGCGTCCCGCACCCCTCGGCACGGAATCTCCCCGATCCGTGTGACCGGCGCCGCCGTGCCGGGCGGTGGCGCGGGCCGCGATGGGGCGTGCGAGGATGGGACGTCCGCGCACAGGTGCGGGGAGAAGTCCTCATCGGAGCGAGTGCGTCGGCGTGTCGGGCGGTTGTGCGGCGAAAGGACCGAAGCGTACGTGAGCGAGAATCCGAACCTCCTCGCGGAGCAGCGGCGCGCCCTGATCCTGGACGAGGTGCGCCGCCGGGGCGGGGTCCGGGTCAACGAGCTGACCCGCAAGCTGGGCGTGTCGGACATGACGGTCCGCCGCGACCTCGACGCGCTGTCCCGGCAGGGTGTGCTGGAGAAGGTGCACGGGGGCGCGGTCCCTGTGGCCGAGGCGAGCACCCACGAGCCGGGGTTCGAGGCCAAGTCTGGTCTGGAGCCGACCGCCAAGGAGGACATCGCGCGGGCCGCCGCGGAGCTGGTCGCGCCGGGCGCCGCGATCGCCCTGTCGGGCGGGACGACGACGTACGCGCTGGCGCACCGGCTGGTGGACGTGCCGGACCTGACGGTGGTCACCAACTCGGTGCGGGTGGCCGACGTGTTCCACGTCGCGCAGCGCACCTCCGGGGCGCGGCAGGGCGCGGCGACGGTGGTGCTCACCGGCGGTGTGCGCACGCCGTCCGACTCGTTGGTTGGCCCGGTGGCCGACCAGGCGATCGCGACGCTCCACTTCGACGTGCTGTTCCTGGGTGTGCACGGGATATCGGCGGAGGCCGGTCTGTCCACGCCGAACCTCGCGGAGGCGGAGACGAACCGGCGCCTCGTGCAGTCGGCACGGCGTGTCGTGGTGGTCGCGGATCACACCAAGTGGGGCGTCGTGGGCCTGAGTTCGTTCGCGGCGCTGGATCAGGTGGACACGCTGGTGACCGATTCCGGTCTGTCCGGCCAGGCGCGCACGGAGGTGGCCGAGCACCTCGGGCTGGTCGTCGCGGGCGAGCCGGAGCCGTCGGCCGACTGACGCCCGCCGGCCGGCGCGAAGAACCAGGCGTACGGGCCGCTGCCGTGCTTCGCTCGCCCCGCTGACACCCGGCGCGCCCCGGGTTATCGTGGCGCCACTCGGCCGGTCGTCCGCGTGCGCCGTTGCTCACCAGGGGGGTGTGCCCATGGTCCGCCGTCTGCGTCCAGTGGGTCTCGGTTTCGCCGGGACGGCGCAGGTACGCCTGGTCTTCGCCCGGGAGATCCGCGCCGCGCCGGACGCCGTCTTCCGTGCCCTGGCCGAGGACGTGCCCGGCTGGACGGCGTGGTTCTCGGCGGTGACGTTCGCCCGGCCCATCGGTGAGGGCGCGGGGCGCGAGATCCGGCTCAGGGGCGGTGCGCGCTTCGTGGAGACGGTACTGGCGGCCGAGCGCCCCGAGGTGTACGCCTATCGCGTCGACGTCACCAACGCGCCGGGTGCCCGGGCGATGCTGGAGGAGTGGCGGCTGACACCCGCCGGCACCGGGACGCGGGTGCGGTGGACGTTCGCGGCGGACGGTACGGCGCCGTTCCGCTTCGTGCTCGCCCGGGCGCGTCCGGGGCTGGGGCGGGCCTTCGGTGGCGCGGTCACCTCGCTGGACCGGCGGCTGCGGCGCGCGTAGCCCGCGGCCGGTGTCAGCAGGGCCAGGTGCCCGTCCGCAGCAGCGACTCGATCGCCGCCGTGTACGGCGCGATGTCGAGCCCCTGTTCGACGAGCCAGGCGTCGGAGTAGTACTTGTCGAGGTACCGGTCCCCCGGATCGCACAGCAGCGTCACGACGCTGCCCCGGTCCCCCGCGGAGACCATCTCGG
Organism: Streptomyces sp. BK208; assembly: GCF_004364245.1. Classification (GTDB taxonomy): domain Bacteria; phylum Actinomycetota; class Actinomycetes; order Streptomycetales; family Streptomycetaceae; genus Streptomyces. The sequence goes on from NZ_SOAV01000004.1 coordinate 193,894, forward strand.
CGACGATCTTCAGCGCGCTCCACAGCCCGGTGCCCGTCGAGCCGCCCGCCTTGCGGCCCACGACCTGCTCCAGGGCGCGTACGGCCGCGACACTCGCCGCGTCCGGCACCTTCATCATGCGGTCGATCGCGCCGGGCACGAAGCTCGGTTCCATGCGGGGCCGGCCGATCCCCTCGATCCGGGAGCCCCGGTCGCAGGCCACGTCGGGGTCGCCGGTGGTCCAGCCCTCGAAGAAGCAGGAGTTCTCCGGGTCGGCGACGCAGACGCGGGTGTCGTACTGCATGTAGTGGACGTAGCGGGCGAGGGTCGCCGAGGTGCCGCCGGTGCCGGCCGTGGCGACGATCCAGGAAGGCTCCGGGTACCGCTCCAGCCTCAGCTGCCGGAAGATCGACTCGGCGATGTTGTTGTTGCCGCGCCAGTCGGTGGCGCGTTCGGCGTAGGTGAACTGGTCCATGTAATGGCCGCCGGTCTCCGCCGCGAGGCGGGCGGACTCCTCGTACATCCGCCGGGAGTCGTCCACGAAGTGGCACCGCCCGCCGTGGAACTCGATCAGGCGGATCTTCTCCGTGCTCGTCGTGCGGGGCATGACGGCGATGAACGGCACGCCGATCAGGCTCGCGAAGTACGCCTCGGAGACGGCCGTCGAACCGCTGGACGCCTCGATGACCGGCCGGTCCGGCCGGATCCAGCCGTTGCACAGGCCGTAGAGGAACAGGGAGCGGGCGAGGCGGTGCTTGAGGCTGCCGGTGGGGTGGGTCGACTCGTCCTTCAGGTACAGGTCGATGCCCCAGTGCTCGGGGAGCGGGAACAGGAGGAGATGGGTGTCGGCCGAGCGGTTGGCGTCGGCCTGGACCTTGCGGACGGCCTCTTTCAGCCAGGTGCGGTAGGCGGCGTCGCTGTGGTCGACGTCGAGGGTGGCGCCGGTGCCGGGCTGCCGGTCAGTGCTCACTTCGGGGGCTCCTTACGCTGCGCGCCGACGGCGGACAGCGCGGCCGACAGCCCGATCATAAACACCTTCCACACGCTTCTCACCTGCATAAACACCCCTTTGGGTGCCTCAAAGCCACTCCTGGGGAGCCGAGGTGGGCGTGGTACGGGCGCGACGGGGGGCGCATTCGCGCGAGTGCTCCGGTCGCCTCCGGAAAGGGGCAGCGCGTACTGGTGCTCGGCGCGCGGTGCGGGCAGACTGCCTGCGGCGGGAACGGATTCCCGTCGCGGACGTACACGGGAGCACGACACGAGCCGGTACCGGGAGCACCGCGGTCGCTGCACGGTCCGGCAACCGACGCGCACGAGGGGGCGACGGCCATGGCGGAGCCGGAGTTCAGGGCCACGGGGGTGCGGATCGGCAAGCGGCTGCGTTCCCTCACCCGGGCCGGGACGGTCCGGATCAGCGGTGGCAGGGTCGAGTTGCTCACCAGCTACGGCAGCGAGATAGACAGCGCGCCGGTGCAGGCGGTGCGGGCCTCCCGTCCGTGGTTCGCCCCGCACGACCGGGCACTGGCCGACCTCGACGGCAAGCGGTACCTGCTGACGCTCGGCGAGCGCGACCCCGCCCCCGGCGAGCCGGGCCCACCGGCGGCCGGCCGCTTCATCGAAGCGGTGCGCAGGGCGGCCGGACGCCGCGCCTGAGAGATGGCCGTAAGTTGCGGTGCCTCACCCCTTGCGTCACGCTGGTCTCACGTCACTCTGGGTTTACCGGCGATAACGCTGCGAACCAGCCCGCCGGCCACGACAGCGGGCGGCGTGTGCCACGTGCGCCCCGCTGGATCCGAACTCCGTGTTCTTCCGGACCTCTATGTCGGGGAGTCGCAGCCGTGATCACTCACCCAAGCAGACACTGCACGGTGGAGCTCCAAGCCCTGCCGTCGCGGATCGGCCAGGTCCGCAGAATCGTATCTGCGCAATTGCGCTACTGGCATATGGACCTCCTGATCGACCGGGCCGTGCTCGGCGTGACGGAGTTGCTGACCAACGTCCACCTGCATGCGCGGCCGGACAAGACCTGCACCGTGGAGATGGAACTGCTCCTGGACCGGCTCACGGTCTCGGTGCGCGACCAGGATCCGAGCCTGCCCGTCGTGGACGACGCCGGGCCCCTCGCGACCCGTGGGCGTGGGCTCGCCATGGTGGCCGCGATGAGCGAGAGCTGGGGCGCACGGCCGGACGGTGAGTCGGGCAAGGTCGTCTGGTTCACGCTTCCGACGGCGGTCGGCACCGTACCGCCCGTGTCGACGCGCCCGCCGCGCCGGCTGGTCGAGGACGTACCGGTCGCCGCGTTCGCCGAGGTCGAGCACGCGGTCGACCTCGGCAGCCCCCAACCCGCTCCCGCCCGGCCGGCCGTTGTCGGCTGACCGGGCGGTGACCCTCCACCGGCGTGGACCGTGCCACGGCGTTGCGGCCTGCGGCCGGGACGAGTTGCCGTGCATGGCGCGGCCGGCGGCGCGCCGCGGACCGAGGTCACGGGGCGGGCGGTGCTGCGGCCAAGGGCAGCGGGCGAGCGGCGGCCGGCGGGCACCCCGCGGGCGGTGGACGGGCTCACCGGGACGGTCCCGGCCGGAGGTTGCGGGCCCGGATGGCGGGCCTGCCGCCGTCTTGCCGGGCGCGTGGGCGGTCGGCGTCCGGTGTCCGGCGTGGCCCGCTGCGACGGGCCGGGCCACGACTTCGCCGTACCGGCCGACGTCCTGAGGCCCGGCAGGCGACGTCCGTCCTGGCGGCCGGCTGGGCGGACGACCTGGCACCGGGACGAACCGACGCCTGACGCCGGGCTGAGCGGCCCGGCGCGGACGGGTTTCGTGCGAACGGGTTCCGCGCACTCCCTCGCCCGCGCACCGGCACCGGCACCGGCGGACCCGGTCCCGCCGCTGCCGGTGCCCTCTCCAGGAGGCCGCTCACCAACTCCCCGCCGCGGTGCCCGGCGTGGGCGCCGGGCACCGGCGGCCGGCCCGCCGTCCTCGCCGTGCGACGGCGGGGACGGTGCAGGACGGCAAGCCGACCGGGATCGACGCCCGGCGCCGCGCCGTGGGACCCGACTACTCCGTGGCGACCGCGTGCAGGACGTCCAGGCGGGCGGCCCGCCGGGCAGGTCGCAGGCCCGCCAAGGCCCCGGCGGCGAGGCCCACCAGAGCCACCACGGCGAGCCGTACGGGCGGCAGCGCGAAGACGAAGGCGGAGTCCGAGGCACCGTCGGAGGCCGCCACGAGGACCCAGCCGAGGAAGGCGCCGAGACCGAGCCCGCCGGCCGTGCCGAAGGCGGCGACCAGGACGGACTCCCAGCGGACCATGGCCCGCAGCTGCGCCCGGGTCTGCCCGACGGCCCTCAGCAGCCCCAGTTCGCGGGTGCGCTCGTGGACCGCCAGGGTCAGGGTGTTGGCGATGCCCAGGAGTGCGATGAGCACCGCGAGGGCGAGCAGCGCGTAGACGAGGGTCAGCATCATGTCGATCCCGCCCGCCGAGGACCGCGCGTACGCGTCGCGGGTCTGCACCTCGGGGTTGCCGTACCGGTCGGCGACCTTCTCGACCGCGGCCCTGCCCTCGTCCGGGTCCACGCCGTCCGCGAAGTCGACCGCGATCAGGGTGTCGGAGTCCTGGGTGCGGTGCGGGGCCCAGGCGGTGCGGGTGATGACGTAGTCGCCGACGAGTTCCGACTGCCCGTAGACCGCGCGGACGGTGAAGGTGGCGCTGCGTCCGTCGGTGAAGGTGAGGCGGGTGGTGTCCCCGGTGGTCAGCCCCTGCTTCTCCGCCTCGCTCTCGGTGATGGCGAGGCCGTCGGCGCCCAGGTCGTCCAGGGAACCGTGGACGGTGCCCAGGTCGAAGGCGCGGTCCAGGGCGTCCGGATCGGTGACGGTCAACGCCCGTCCCCTGCCGTCGACTTCCGCCACCCCGCGGCCCAGTCCGACGGCGGTGTCCACCTGGGGCAGCTCCTGGACCGCACCGGCCAGGCGGGGACTGAGGCCGCTGCCGCCCGCGCCGAAGGACGGCGCGCTGACGGCTACGTCGCCGGCGAAGGACCGGGAGACGGTCTGGTCCATGGTCGCCTTGAGCGAGGCGCCGAACACCGTGAACAGCGACACGACCGCCACGCCGATCATCAGCGCCCCGGCGGTCGCCGCCGTCCGCTTGGGACTGCGCAGCGCGTTGCGCCGGGCGAGGACCCCGGTGACGCCGCGCATCCGGTCCAGCGGGGCACCGAGGACGCGTACGGCGGCGGTGGCGGCGACCGGGCCGAGGACGACGAAGGAGGCCAGGGCCAGGACGGCGCCCGCTCCCGCCTGCCACACCGACGGGGAGACCAGGACCCCGGCGAGCGTCAGGGCGAGGGCGAGCCCGAGCAGCGCCGTGCCGGTGACCGCCCGCGCGCGGGAGGCGCCGGAGGTGTCGACGGCCGTCTCGCGCAGCGCGGCGAGCGGTGCCGTGCGCCCGGCACGGACGGCGGGCAGCAGGGCGGAGCCGAGGCAGACCACGACGCCGACGGCGAGCGGGAGCAGCAGCGACGGCGCGCCGATCACCAGGGCGCCGTCGGGGAACGGGAAACCGATCGCGGGGAACAGGGCCTGGAGCCCGGCCGCGATGCCGATGCCGCCCGCGAGTCCGGCGGCGGACGCGGTCACGGCCACGACGGCCGCCTCGACGAGAGTGGCGGCGGTGACCTGGTGCCGGGAGGCGCCGATGGCGCGCAGCAGGGCGTTCTCGCGGGTGCGCTGGGCGACCACGATGGCGAAGGTGTTGTGGATCGAGAAGGTCGCGACCAGCAGGGCGATGCCGGAGAAGACGAGCAGGAAGGTCGTGAACAGCGTCAGGAACCGGCTGGAGATCATGTCGGTGTTCTCCGCGGCCGACTCCTGCCCGGTGATGGCCTCGACGCCCCCGGGCAGCACGCGGGTGAGCCGCTCCACGAGTTCCCGCTGGCCGACGCCCGGCCCGGCCCGCACCTGGATGCTCGCCGCCTCGCCCGGCCGCGCGCTGAGGTGTTTCTCGGCGTCGGCCTGGGTCATGCCGGTGAAGGTCACCTGGGCCATGCCGTCCGCACCGCCGAAGGTGGCGAGGCCGACGATGGTGACCTCGACGGGGTCGGGGGTGCGCAGGACGGTGGTGTCGCCGATCGCCAGGCCGCCCTTCTCGGCGGCGCCGCGGTTGACGACGACCTCGCCGGACCTGTGCGGGGCACGGCCCTCGGCGAGGCGGTACGGGTTCAGCTCCGGGTCGGTGATCCAGTTGCCGGCCAGCGTGGGCGGGCCCTGACCGCCGATCGGGTCGCCGTCCGCACCGACGAGCTGGCCCGCGCCCTGGATGCTGGGAGCGGCGGCCGCGACACCGGGCACCCGCTCGACGGTTCGCACCAGGCCGGTGCCGACCGGCTGCCGCACGCCCTGGCTCTCGCCCGGCGCGGTGATCGCGTCGGCGCTGCGCACCACGGCGTCGGTGCCGCCGGCGGCGTCGCCGAACATCGTGTCGAAGCTCGCGCGGAGCGTGTCGCCCATGACGAGGGTGCCGGCCAGGAAGGCGACGCCCAAGGCCACGGCGAGGAACGTACCGGCGAAGCGTCGCTTGTGGGCCCTGAGCGAGGACGCGCTCAGGCGGACGGAGGCGTTCATGACGGCACCTCGAAGGCTTTCATCCGGTCGAGGACCGTGTCGGCGGTGGGCGCGTCCATACGGTCGACGAGGCGTCCGTCGGCGAGGAAGACGACCTCGTCCGCGTGGGCGGCGGCGACCGGGTCGTGGGTGACCATGACGACGGTGCGGCCGGTCTGCCGGACGGTGCGGCCGAGCAGGCCCAGCACCTCGCCGCCGGAGCGGGAGTCGAGGTTGCCGGTGGGCTCGTCGGCGAAGACCACGTCCGGCCGGCCCGCGAAGGCGCGGGCCACGGCGACGCGTTGCTGCTGACCGCCGGAGAGTTCGGCGGGCCGGTGGTGGAGGCGGTCGCGCAGTCCGACGACGTCGATCAGGGCGTCGACCCACTCGGTGTCACCGGGCCCTCCGGCGAGGTCGAGGGGGAGGGTGATGTTCTCGGCGACGGTCAGGGTCGGCACCAGGTTGAACGCCTGGAACACAAAGCCGACGCGGTCGCGGCGCAGCAGGGTGAGCCGGCGGTCGTCCAGGGTGCCGAGGTCGGTGTCGCCGATGTGGGCGCTGCCCGAGGTGAGCGTGTCCAGGCCGGCGGCGCAGTGCATCAGGGTGGACTTGCCGGAGCCGGAGGGCCCCATGATGGCGGTGAAGCGGCCGGCCGGAAAGTCGACGCTCACGCCGTCGAGGGCGTGTACGGCGGTGTCGCCACCGCCGTACACCTTCACGGCGTCCACGACCCGGGCGGCGGCCCGGGTGACGGTCGTCGTGGTCATGCCGCGCCGCCCTTTCCGCTCCTGCCGAACTGCTCGTCCAGCACGGACAGGCGGCGCCAGTACTCGTCCTCGTCGATCTCGCCGGAGGCGAAGCGGTGGCCGAGCACCGTGATGGGCGAGTTGTCCTCGGCGCTCCCCGGCCGCCCGGGGCCGCGGCGCCCGCGCCACACCGTGCGGCGCAGCAGGGTGATGCCGCCGCCGATGACCAGCACCCAGATCACCGGGAAGAGCAGGATCCACGGGCCGGGCCCGCCGTCGCCGAACTGTGCCAGGGTCTCCATGTCGTCCAACTCCTCGGTCGCGATGTCCCTCGTGTCGCTTCCGAGCCTCGCTCCGGGAGGGGGCCCCGGTCGTCGTACGGCCAGCGGCAGTGTGCGTACGCCGCCGGGAGTACTCCGGCGGCGCGCGTCTGCTTCCCCCCTCCCGCTGCGCCCTCCCGCTTCCCCCTCGCACGCCGCGCTTCCCCGATCACTCGACTTCTGTAACTACTAGTATGTACAGTGCGTGCATGAGCACCTCGGAACGACTGATCGAGTCCACCCGCGAGCTGTTGTGGGAGCGGGGATACGTGGGCACCAGCCCCAAGGCGATCCTCGAACGGGCCGGCGCCGGGCAGGGCAGCATGTATCACCACTTCAAGGGCAAGCCCGATCTCGCGCTCGCCGCGATCCGGCGGACGGCCCAGGAGATGCGGGTCACCGCCGCCGCCCTGCTCGACGGCCCGGGGACGCCGTACGAGCGGATCGAGGCGTATCTGCTGCGCGAGCGCGACGTGTTGCGGGGGTGCCCGGTCGGCCGTCTGACCATGGACCCGGACGTGATCGCCGACGACGCCCTGCGCGCCCCAGTGGACGAGACCCTCGACTGGCTGCGCGAGCGGATCGCCGGGTTGGTCGAGGAGGGCCGGGAGCAGGGCGAGTTCGCGCCCTCGCTGGACGGGGCGGAGGTCGCGGCGGCGGTCGTCGCGACCGTCCAGGGCGGCTACGTGCTGGCCCGCGCGTCCGGCTCCCCCACCGCCTTCGAGGCGGCCGTCCGAGGGCTGCTCTCGCTGCTCGCCACTCACAGGAACACCACCGCGTAGAGGAGTCCGAGGACCAGTGCACATCACCCGACAGCGCCCCGCGACCGAGCAGGGCCCGGCCGAGAACTTCACCGGCGCGGTCTGGCTGGACGAGATCGCCGTGCCCCCGGCGCCCTCCCGGCTCCGCATGTTCAACGTCCACTTCGCACCGGGCGCGCACACCGCCTGGCACCACCACCCGCACGGCCAGGTCCTGCACATCCTGGAGGGCGAGGGCCGGGTGCAGCGCAGGGGCGGCGCGGTCGAGCACGTCCGCGCGGGCGACACCGTGTGGATCGCACCGGGCGAGTGGCACTGGCACGGCGCCGGGCCGCGCACCTTCATGACCCACCTCGCGGTCGTCGAGGCCGCCGGGGACGGCACGACCACCGAGTGGGGCGCGCACGTCGCCGACGAGGACCAGCACGCCTGAGGGGGCATCCATGCACGCCATGCAGTACTCGTTCACCCTGCCCGCCGACTACCCGATGGACGTCATCAGGGACCGCGTGGCCGGCACCGGGCACCTGCTGGACGACTGGCCCGGCCTCGGACTCAAGGCCTACCTGGTGCGCGAGCGCGGGCGGGACGGGTCACCGGTCAACCAGTACGCACCGTTCTACCTGTGGCGGAGCGTGGAGGGCATGAACGCCTTCCTCTGGGAGGGCGCCTTCCAGCGGCCCACCGACGACTTCGGCCGGCCCGCGGTCCGGCAGTGGACGGGCCTCGCGTACGAGGAGGGCGGCGCCGCCGGCTCCCCCGCGCGGGTGGCCGTCCTGCGGAGGCAGCCGGTCCCGGAAGGCGGGGCGCTGTCGGAGGTGGCGCAGCGGGCCGTGCGGGAGGCCGGACGGCTGGCGGCCGCGGACGGGACGCTGCTCGCCGCGGCGGTCGTGGACACCGCCCGCTGGGAGCTGGCGCACTTCTCGCTCCACGCGGGCGAGGCGCCGGACGGGGCGGAGGGCGAGGTCTTCCACGTGCTGCACCTCTCCGAGCCGGGGCGGGGCCTGCTGGCGAGGGGGCGGCAGTGGTGAGCGCCGTCCGCACCGTGCTCGGGGACGTGCCCGGTGGGGAGTTGGGCGTGTGCGACGCGCACGACCACTTGTTCTTCGCCTCTCCCCGGCTGCCCGGCGAGGAGCTGGACGACGCGGCGGCTGCACGTGCCGAGCTGACCGCGTTCCGGGAGCGGGGCGGCGGCGCCGTGATGCAGTGGACGCCGTACGGGCTGGGACGGCGGGCCGCCGATCTGCCGGGACTGTCCCGGGAGACCGGAGTGCACGTGGTGGCCGCGACGGGGCTGCACCAGGAGGTCCACTACGCAGAGGAGACCCTCGCCGCGCTGCGGGGCCGGCTCGCCGAGGTCTTCGTCGGCGAGCTGACGCGGGGCATCGGGACGTCGGGCGTGCGCGCCGGACTGATCAAGGTGGCCGGGGGTTTCCACGCGCTCGACGCGCACGCGCGGTGGACCATGTCGGCGGCGGCCGAGGCGCACCACGCGACGGGCGCGCCCATCGCCGTCCACCTGGAGCTGGGCACCGGCGCCCTGGACGTACTGGACCTGCTGTGCGGCGAGTTGGAGGTACCGCCGGACCACCTGATCCTCGGGCACCTCAACCGCGCCCCCGACGCCGTGACGCACCGGCTCGCCGCCCGCTCGGGGTGCTGGCTGGCCTTCGACGGGCCGTCGCGGGGCAACCACGCCACCGACTGGCGGATGCCGGACGCGGTGCGGGACCTCGCCGACGCGGGGTTCGGCGACCGGCTGCTGCTCGGCGGCGACACGACCACCGCGTCCGCCCGGTCGGTCGACGGCGGGCCGGGGATGCCGTACCTGCTGCGCCGCGTGGCGCCCCGGCTGGCGCTCGCCGTGGGGGACGACCTGGTGCGGCGCATCCTCACCGACAATCCCGCGCGGGCGTTCGCCGTCGCCTGGCACTGACGTCCGGGCCACCCGCCGCGGGCTGCCGGACCCGGGTCCGGGCACCGGCACCGGCACCGGCACCGGCACCGACCGGCACCGGATGCGGATGCGGCCTACCACTCGACAGGGGAACCCCATGCCTTTCGTACGCATAGACGCCTACGGCACCGACTCCCGCCCGGACCGGCTCGACGCGCTCGGCCGGGCCGTCCACGACGCCCTCGTGGAGACGCTCGGCATCCCGCCCGACGACCGCTTCCAGGTGCTGACGGCGCACGACGCCGCCCGCGGCACCCTGCCCCACGACGACTACCTCGGCGTGCACCGGGACGAGGGCATCGTCTTCGTGGCGATCACCCTGCGGGCAGGGCGGACGACCTGGCAGAAGGAGGCGCTGTACCACCGGATCGCCGAACTCGCCGAGGAGTACGCGGGGACGGCCCCCCGCAACGTCCTCGTCACCCTGAGCGAGAACACCTCCGCCGACTGGTCGCTGGGCGACGGGCTCGCACAGTACGTAGGGTCGCGATCATGCTGAGACTCGGAATTCCCGTCATCGGTGTCACCGACATCCCCCGTGCGGTGGCGTTCTGGACCCAGGCGCTGCCGCTGGTCACCACGGAGGAACGGCAGAGCGAGACGTGGCGCACCCTGTACCACGCGGACGGCTCCGGCCGCGCTCTCGGACTGATGCGCAGCGACTCGCCGGTGGAGCCGCGCCCCCGTCTGCACCTCGACCTGTTCACCGACTCAGCCGAGGAGCAGGAGGCGGAGGTGCGGCGGCTGATCGCCCTGGGGGCGCGGGCCGTCGAGTGGGACCGATACCCGCCCGACCCGGACTTCGTCGTCCTGGCCGACCCGGACGGCAACGTCTTCTGCGTCATCGACCTCGGCCACGCGCCGAGCGGCGGCGACGGGCCCGCGACCTGAGGCGTCCTCCGGCTGCCTACGCCGGTACGCCCAGCGGGTCGTCCAGGACCGGCTGCCAGGCCAACTCGGCCGCACCGACGAGGCTGTTGTGGTCCAGGCCGCAGGGCAGGATCGGCACGCCGCCGCTCTGGCCCCACAGGCTGCGCCCGGCGACGACCGCGCGCAGCCGCTCCGGGTCGGCGTCGAGAAGCGCCCGGTGCAGTCCGCCGAGGACGATGCGGTCGGGGTTGAGGATGTTCACCAGGCCGGCGAGGCCCAGGCCGAGGCGGTCGATGAGGGTCTCGGTGGCGGTGCGGACGGCCGGGTCGGCGTAGTGGTCGCGGATCAGGTCGTAGGACCGCTGGAGCAGTGAGACGTCGGGGCCCGGCTCGCGTCCGGCGGCCGTGAGGAAGGCCAGCGGGTCGGTCTCCACGTCCAGGCAGCCGCGGCTCCCACAGTGGCAGGGGCGCCCCTCGGGATTGACGGCGAGGTGGCCGACCTCCAGGGCGAGACCGGAACTGCCGGTGTGCAGGCGGCCGTCGAGGACCAGCGCACCGCCGACCCCGCGGTGGCCGGTGGCCACGCACAGCAGGTCGCGCGCGCCGCGTCCGGCGCCGTGGCGGTGCTCGGCGAGGGCCGCGAGGTTGACGTCGTTGGCGGCGAAGGCGGGCCCCTCGATCCCGGCGGCCCGCACCTGCCGGGCGAAGATCTCCCGCACCGGGGCACCCGCCGGCCAGGCCAGGTGCAGCGGGTTCAGGGCCAGGCCCTCCGGTTCCGCGACGGCCGACGGCACGGCGAGCCCCGCGCCGACGCAGCGGCGCCCGGTCCGGCTCAGGAGTTCCGCGCCCGCCTCGACGACGGAGCCCAGCACCTTCGCCGGGTCGGCGTCGACGACCTCGCAGCCGGGTGCGGTGGCGACGATCCGGCCGCCTAGACCGACCAGGGCCGCGCGGAAACCGTCGGCGTGGATCTGGGCGGCGAGGGCGACGGGCCCGTCCTCGGCGACCGAGAGACGGTGCGAGGGGCGGCCCTGGGAGCCGGCCGCCGCGCCGGGCCGGGCGTCCACCCGGATCAGGCCGAGCGCCTCCAGTTCCGCGGCCACCGCGCCCGCCGTGGCGCGGGTCACCCCCAGTTCCGCGGTGAGGACGGCCCGGGTGGGGGCGCGGCCGGTGTGCACCAGCTCCAACGCGGGTCCGAGCGCACCGCGTCCCCGGTCCAGCCGCGTCCTCGAGGTGGTCCCTTCCCCCGCCGCCCGGGGGTCCGCCTTGCCGCTCATGAGGGGGAGTCTCCCATGATCCGTCCGTGTCGCCGCCCGGGACGCCTCTTCCGATCTCGGTCCGGGCGACCCAGCACGACGACCCGGCTGGCCTGGCCCCGCAGGAAGTCCGTCCCACGATCACTTGCCTGGTCCTGGGGAGGCACACTGACCCGAGTGGGAGGCGGAGGTGCTCACGACCGGGCTGCGTCTACGCCGCGAGAGTGTCCAGGACGTCGGTGACGGGAGCGGGGTCCAGCGGGCCCACGTGGGACGCCTCCGGGAAGTCGTGTACGCGGAAAGGGTTGCCGGGGGTGAGCGCGTCGGCTTCCGCGACCATCCTGTCCTGGAGAGCGGTGGCTATCGTCCGGTCCTCACCGAAGCGCAGGTAGGTGCGGCGAATGCGTCCCCAGCTCTCGGCGCGGCCGACGGCTCGACCCGCGTAGGCGGCGACGGGCTCGTCGGTCTGCATGCCGGCCAGTACCCGGCGGAAGTCGGCTTCCGGGTAATCGGCGCAGATCATCTCCTTGAGAAGGGCGAGTTCACGACGCTCACCTGTCCGGAAGTTCAGCCGCAGCACTCCGAGGCGGTCCGGGTCGCCCACCGTCAGCTCGACCGGACTGACGGCGTCGGCGTTCTCGGGTGCCGCCGTGCAGGCGTCCGCTGTGGGCAGGGCACGGCTGGGGCAGAAGGCGGCCATGTAGCAGAGGTGGTGAAGCAGGTGCGGGACGGCGTTGCCGACGCGGCTGACCGACACGCCGCCCAGACTGTGCCCGACCAGCACCACCGGGCCGTTCCTCGCCGCGCGCCGCACGGCACCCGTGACGCGTGCCTCGTAGTCGTCCAGTCCGAGGCCCGACAGCGGGGAGGGCTCGGACGCCATCGCTTCGAGGTCCTGCCGCTGGTAGGACTCCGGGAGGAAGGCCTCCGTGCCGTGCCGCGGCTGGTCCACCATGACGACGCGGTGGCCCCGGAGCGTCAACTCCCGCGCGATCGGCGTCCAGAACGCGCCGGCGCTGTGGGTGCCGTGCACCAGCACGTAGGTGGTGGACCCGCGACGAGGCTCAGCCGCTGCTCGCGACGCTCCGGCCCCGCCGGACAGGGCGGTGGCACCCACCGCGAGCCCCAGACCGCGCAGCGCCGTCCGCCTGGTGGTACCCGATCGCTGATCGTTCGTGGAATCCGTCATGCCCCGACGCTATGAGCGTCACGCCGAGCCCACCAGCGGCTCAGCACCCCTGCCGGGGTGGACCTGGCAACACCTCTGGGCGGGGCGCCGGTCGCCCGAGGCTCCGCCGTACCCGCAGCGAGGGCCTCGTTCTCCGTCCTGCCGTGGGCAAGCGAACTCCGCGTGCGATCCTGCACGGATGAACGATCTCGGCGATGCGAAACTTCGTGACTGGTCGCTGCGTTGCATGGTCCTCTTCGCGGCCGACTCCCCTGATCAGCTTGCCTGGCTGGGCGAGCGGGACGTGGAGACGAAGGACGTCGTCGAGGAGGTGGAACTCATCTGCTCCATCGCTGAAGGACTCACGGAGCGCGGGGCGTTCGGGCCCGGGGACCTGCGCGGCTTCCGGGCGATCGGCCGACGCGTCGGCGAGATCGATGCCGGATGCCGCGTCGGCCTCTGGGCCGACGCCCTGCTCGCGGATCCGGCGTGGGACGAAGTACGTCTCCTCGCCCGCCGGCTCCTTGTGACGGCCCTGGGCGACTGGCGTCAGCCACTGCCCCGGCCCTCGGGCTCGCACACCAAAGGCCGTTGAACCCGTCCAGGCCCGCCGGGCAGGCTCGCCGCGGGGTGTCGGCCACCGCAGCCGTCCACGTCAGCCGAGGACCTCGGCCGCCTTGGTCATCGGTCCGCCCGCGTCGCCGGTGTTGATCGTTCCCTTCGGTTCGAACAGCAGAATCGCGGTCTCCTCGTCCGCCACGGGGCAGTGTTCGACCCCACGGGGAACCACGAACAACTCGCCGGGCTCCAGCACCACATCGGCGTCCCTGAGCTGGATTCTGAGCCGCCCGGCGATGACCAGGAACAGTTCGTCGGTGTCCTCGTGGGTGTGCCAGACGAACTCCCCCTTCAGTTTTGCCACCTTGACCTCGTAGTCGTTGACCACAGCCACCCGCTTCTGCGACCACAGCTCGCTGAACTGCGCCAGCTTGTCGACGAGGTTGACGGGCACAACAGACCTGGACATACGGCATCCTTCCGCAAGGCCGGTCAACCGGGGCACCTCCTCGGGCACCCTTCGGCCGGCTTCATCAGCCTGCCGCCCCCGGACCGTGCCGGTCTTGTACGTTCCTGGCATGACTGGACACCGACCCCGCGCCTCCGTCAGCGCATGGCGGCCCGAGGTCCCGGGCATCTCCGAGGTTTTCCACGCGCACTTCACCGAGCACGCGTACCCGGCCCACACCCACGGCACGTGGGACCTGATGATCCTCGATGACGGGGCGGTCGACTTCGCACTCGACCGCCGCCGTCACGGGGCGACCGGCAACTCCTGCGTCCTCCTGTTGCCGCCTGGCGTCTCCCACGACGGCCGGACCGTCACCGCGTCCGGATTCCGCAAGCGCAACCTCTACCTCGACGACTCCGTACTCCCCCAACGGCTGGCCGGCCGCGCCGTGGACACCCCGGTCATCGACGACCGGCTGCTTCGCCACCGGATCCACCGGCTGCACGCCGCACTTGCCCGTACGGGGGGCGAACTGGAGGCCGAGTCCCGCCTCTCGTTCATCCAGGAACGGCTCGGCTTCCACCTCACCGGTCTCCACCCTCGCGTACCGGGACGTGAGGCGAACCGGCTCGCCACCGCATTGCGGGATCTACTGGACTCCCGGACACGCGCCGGCATATCCCTGCGCGAAGCCGCCGCCATCCTGCACGCCCACCCCACCCACCTGATCCGCTGCTTCAAGCTGACGTACGGCCTGCCGCCCCACGCCTATCTCACCGGCAAGCGCATCGACCAGGCACGACAGCTGCTCCTCGACGGCCACCGGCCCGCCGATGTCGCCACGACTGTGGGGTTCCACGACCAGGCCCACCTGAACCGGCACTTCATGCGCCACGTCGGCACCACACCCGCGCGTTACGCACGCACCCACAGCGGTTCGGCCGCCCCTCCCCTCCCCCACCACGGACCCGGCGTACCCACGCCGTCGGAGCACTAGAGCCCACTGACCCTGAGCGTGATGTTCAGCCGTCCGGTGAGTCCCGACTCGGGCGGTGCGGTGCCCGGGTGCACCCTCGGGACGCCGTGGTAGGCGAGCCGGGAGGGGCCGCCGAAGACGAACAGGTCGCCGCTGCGCAGCTCGATGTCGGTGTAGGGGCGGGTGCGGGTCTCCGGGTTGCCGAAGCGGAAGACGCAGGTGTCACCGAGGCTCAGGGAGACCACGGGGGCGTCGGACCGCTCGTCCGCGTCGCGGTGCATGCCCATGCGCGCGTCGGCGTCGTAGAAATCCACCAGCGCGATGTCGTACGGCGCCGGTGCCACCGCCTCGGTGCCCAGCGCGTCGGTCACCGCACGGCGGGCGAGGTCGTCGAGCCACGCGGGGAAGGGCTTGACCGGGGCGCCGTCGCCGTCGACCGCGGTGGAGGCGTAGCCGTACGGGTACCAGTGCCGGCCGAGGCAGACCTGCCGGGCGGTCATGGTGCCGCCGCCCGGGGTGCGCACCGTGCGCAGTCCCGCCGGGGGGCGGGCCCAGTCCCGGCAGGCGTCCAGCAGCTCGCGCTGCGCGTCCGCGTCCAGCCAGTCCGGTACGTGGACGGCAGCGGGCGCGATCACGGTCGGGGTCCTGGGGAACAGCTCGGCGTCCATGCCCCCATCGTGCCTCCGCGTCCCGCCTCACCGCCGCGACCGGCGCTGAGCTGCGGCTCGGCTAGCCTGGGCACACGATGAACGACCGCAGCACGAACCACCGCAGCACGAACACCCCCGGCCCCGACGAACGCGGCGCGGACGACCGCGGTGCGCACGACCGCGGTGCGCACGACCGCAGCGACCGTGACGGCCGTATGGCCACGCCGTGGGGCGAGCACGTGCTGTCCCGCTACCCGGAGGACCCGCGGGACCGGCTGCGTGCCTGGGACGCGTCCGACGAGTACCTGCTGGGGCACCTCGCCGAGCGGGAGGTGCCGCTCGACGGCACGGTCGTGGTCGTCGGCGACCGCTGGGGAGCGCTGGTGACGGCGCTCGCGGCGCACCGGCCGGTGCAGATCACCGACTCGCACCTCGCCCGGGAGGCGACGCGGGCCAACCTGGAGCGGGCCGGCGCCGCACCGGGTGCGGTGCGCCTGCTCACCACGCAGGACCCGCCGCCGGACCGCGTCGACGTACTGCTGGTGCGGGTGCCGAAGAGCCTGGCGCTGCTGGAGGACCAGCTGCTGCGGCTGGCGCCCGCGCTGCACGAGGGCACGGTCGTGGTGGGCACCGGGATGGTGAAGGAGATCCACACCTCGACGCTCCGGCTGTTCGAGCGGATCGTCGGGCCGACCCGGACCTCGCTGGCGGTGAGGAAGGCCCGGCTGATCTTCTCGGAGCCCGACCCCGCGCTGGAGCGGCCGGCCAACCCCTGGCCGCTCGGCTACCGGCTCCCCGACGACGTGGGACCGCTCTCCGGCCGCCCCGTCGTCAGCCACGCGGGCGTCTTCTGCGCCGACCGGCTCGACATCGGCACCCGCTTCTTCCTCCGGCACCTGCCGGACCCCGGGGCCTTCCGGCGGGTCGTGGACCTCGGCTGCGGCAACGGTGTGGTCGGTACGGCGGTGGCGCTGGCCGATCCGGACGCCGAGGTGCTGTTCACCGACGAGTCGTTCCAGGCCGTGGCCTCGGCCGAGGCGACGTACCGGGCGAACGGCTCCCCGGGCCGGGCGGAGTTCCGCCTCGGCGACGGGCTGGCCGGGGTGCCGGACGGAAATGTCGACCTGGTGCTCAACAATCCGCCGTTCCACTCCCATCAGGCGACGACGGACGCGACGGCCCACCGGATGTTCACCGGGGCGCGGCGGGCGCTGCGCCCCGGCGGCGAACTGTGGGTGGTCGGCAACCGGCACCTGGGGTACCACGTCACGCTGCGTCGCCTGTTCGGCAACAGCCGGCTGGTCGCGGGCGACCGGAAGTTCGTGGTGCTGAGGGCGGTCAAGCAGTAGCGGCCGGAGCGGCCGCGGGAGGGGGCGCGGTCCGGGCGACCACCTGGATGAGCGCCGTCACCGTACGGGCCATGGCCTCCCTCCCCGCGGTGAGGTAGTCGCGCGAGTCCACCGCGTCGGGCCGGGCGGCCAGGTGCTCCCTGATCGCGCCGGTCATGGCGATGTTGAGGGCGGTGCCGACGTTGACCTTGGCGATGCCGCCCGCGACGGCCGCGGCGAGCTCGTCGTCCGGGACGCCGGAGGAGCCGTGCAGGACGAGGGGCACGTCCAGGGTGCCGGACAGCGCCTTGAGCAGGTCGTGGTCGAGGGCCGCGGTGCGCGTCGTCATGGCGTGGGAGCTGCCGACGGCGACGGCCAGGGCGTCGACGCCGGAGTCGGCCACGAAGGCGCGGGCCTCGGCGGGGTCGGTGCGGGCACCGGGGGCGTGGGCGTCGAGCGGCGGTGCGCCGTTCTTCCCGCCGACCTCCCCCAACTCGGCCTCGATCCAAAGCCCCTGGGCGTGGGCCCAGTCGGCGGCGGCCCGGGTCGCCGCGAGGTTGTCCGCGTACGGCAGCCGGGCGGCGTCGTACATCACGGAGCTGAACCCGGCGTCCGGGGCCTGCCGCAGCAGGCCGTCGCCCTGGACGTGGTCGAGGTGCAGGGCGACGGGCACGGCGGCGCCCTCGGCGGCGGCGACGGCCGCGCGGGCCAGGGGCAGCAGGCGGCCGTAGCGGTACTTGACGGCGTTCTCGCTGACCTGGAGGACGACGGGCATCCGCGCGGACTCGGCGCCCGCGACGACGGCCTCGATGTGCTCCAGGGTGATGACGTTGAAGGCGGCGACCGCGGAGCGCGCGGCGGTGGCACGGCCGACCAGGTCGCCGGTGGTGGCGAGGGGCACGGTCTGTCCTATCCGGGCGTAGGGGGGCGGGCTTCGGCAGCGGGCTCCGGGGAGCGAGCCCGGGGGCTTCGGGGGGCTTCAGGAGGCTTCAGGGGGCGAGGATCACCGAGCGGGTCAGATGGCGCGGGCGGTCCGGGTCGAGGCCGCGGGCGGCGGCGACGGCCACGGCCAGCCGCTGGGCGCGGACCAGTTCGGCCAGCGGGTCCAGCTCGCCGGGCACCCACATCGCGCCGGTCTCCCGGACCTGATCGGCCAGCCCCTCGGGCGCCTCGCCGAACATCCAGGTGGCCGTGCCCGCGGTGCTGATGCTGATGGGGCCGTGCCGGTACTCCATCGCCGGGTAGGCCTCGGTCCACGACAGGGAGGCCTCGCGCATCTTCAGGCCGGCCTCGTTGGCCAGTCCGACGGTCCAGCCCCGGCCGAGGAAGGTGAACTGGGTGCGCTCGACGAGCCCCTCGGGCAGTTCGGCGGCGAGCGCGGTGCGGGCGTCGGCGACGACGGCGTCGGTGTGCAGGCCCAGGTGGGCGCGGAGCAGGGTGAGCGCGGTGGTCGCGAACCGCGTCTGCACGACGGACCGCTCGTCGGCGAAGTCGAGGACGACCAGGTCGTCGGCGGCGGTCATGACCGGCGTCCCCGGGTCGGCGGTGAGCGCGACGGTCCGCGTGCGGCCCTTCAACTCCGCGAGCAGCGCCAGCACTTCGGTGGTGGTGCCGGACCGGGTGAGGGCGACGACCCGGTCGTACGCGCGGCCTCGCGGGAACTCGGAGGCGGCGAACGCGTCCGTCTCCCCCAGGCCCGCGTCCTCGCGCAGGGCCGCCGCCGCCTGCGCCATGAAGTACGAGGTGCCGCATCCGACGATCGCCACCCGCTCCCCCGCCGCCGGCAGCGCCGGTGTGTGGTCCGCCGCCTGGGCCGCGGCGCGTGCCCAGCACTCGGGCTGGCTGTTGAGCTCGTCCTCGACGTACGTCATGTCGCACTCTCCCCGCACACAGGCTGATTGTTCCTGCAAGATATAGCGAGCTTTCGAGCACAATCAAGCAATAGGACGAACTGTGCGGTGCGCTAGGGTCGGCGGGGGTCGAGGAACGGAGGCGCGGATGTCGCGCGACGCCCGCTGGAAGGCGCTGCTGGAGCTGCTCGTCGAGCGCGGCCGGCTGGACGTCGAGGAGGCGGCGACCGAACTGGAGGTCTCGGCCGCGACGATCCGCCGCGACTTCGACCGGCTCGCCGAACAGCAGATGCTGGTGCGCACGCGCGGTGGCGCGGTCGTGCACGGGGTGTCGTACGAACTGCCGCTGCGTTACAAGACGGCCCGTCGGGCGTCGGAGAAGCAGCGCGTCGCCCAGGCGGTCGCGGCGCTGGTGGCGCCCGGCGAGGCGGTGGGACTGACCGGGGGCACGACCACCACGGAAGTGGCGCGCGCCCTGGCCGTGCGCGCCGACCTGGCCTCCGGCACCCCCGCGCTGACCGTGGTCACCAACGCCCTCAACATCGCCAACGAGCTGGCCGTGCGGCCGCAGTTCAAGATCGTGGTGACCGGAGGTGTGGCCCGGGCGCAGTCGTACGAGCTGATCGGTCCGCTCGCGGACGGGGTGCTGGGTCAGGTGACGCTCGACGTGGCCGTACTGGGCGTCGTCGCCTTCGACGTCGCGCACGGCGCCGCCGCCCACGACGAGGCGGAGGCCGCGATCAACCGGCTGCTGTGCGAGCGCGCCGAGCGGGTGGTCGTGGCCGCCGACTCCAGCAAGCTGGGCCGACGGGCGTTCGCCCGGATCTGCGCGACCGAGTCGGTGGACACCCTGGTGACGGACGGCGCGGCCGACCCGGAGCTGGTGCGCCGGTTCGAGGAGGCGGGCGTCCGGGTCGTCACGGCCTGAGGGGCCGCCGGCGACGGTGCGGTTCAGTGGCCGTGGCCGCCGGAGTGCTCCGGCGTGCCGGCCGGGGCGGGTTCGGCCGCGCCCGGCACCGACCCGGCGCGCACGGTGAACGCCGCGGTGCGGACCTCGCCGCGGTGCCGGAAGTCGAGGAAGAGACGGTAGGTGCCGCTACTGGGTGCGGTGGCCGTGAAGGAGATCCCCGGGCCGGGTTCCGTGGTGCCGTCGCAGGGTTCGCCGTTCGGGTGGACGTGCAGGTACGCGAGGTCGCCTGAGCGCAGGGCGACGAGGTGGCCGTAGGCGCCGAGGTAGGGCTGGAGGTCGTTGACGGGTTCGCCGT
The DNA here is from genome assembly GCF_004364245.1 of Streptomyces sp. BK208. Lineage (GTDB taxonomy): Bacteria > Actinomycetota > Actinomycetes > Streptomycetales > Streptomycetaceae > Streptomyces. The sequence goes on from NZ_SOAV01000004.1 coordinate 213,622, forward strand.
CGCGGGACACCGTCAGTTTCAGCTCGCTCGCCTTGCCCGGGCGCAGGGAACCCGCGAGTGCCACCTGGTAGCCGTCGACCCGGGCGGTGCTGTTCGGGGCGGGCAGCCGCGCCGGCTCGTAACGGCCTGAGGCGGCCAGGTCGGCGCCGAGGGTGAGGTTCTTCGCGCCCTTGCCCGCCGGGGTGAAGTCGGCGAAAACGCGGTAACCGCCCGCCGCGGGCAGGTCGACGGGGGTGCTCCAGGTGCCGTCGGCGGCGCGGGTGGGGTGCAGGTGGCGGTAGGTGACCAGGTCGCGTGAGGCCAGGATGAGGTGGAGCTCCTTGTCGTGCTCCCGCTGGTACGCGGTGACCGCCGCGCCGCTCGCGTCCCGGACCGTGAAGCGCAGTTCGCTGCGCTGTCCGGCGGTGACGCGCGGGGTGGCGAGGTCGAGGGTGTAACCGTCCTCGGAGATCTGCAGGCCGCCGGCCGGGGTGTCCTGGTGTCCTCCGTGTCCGCCGCCCTCGTCCGGCCGCGGCGCCTCCTCACTGGCGCCGTCCCGTTCGCCGTGCCCGCCGTGGGGCGCGGGTGCGCCGTTCGCGACGATCGGGTCCACTCCCGCGCCGACGCCGTAGGCGGTGCCGAAGGCCGCGGCCAGGGCGGCGGCGAACGCGGTGATCCTCAGTCCGGTGTGCATGACGGTCGTCTCCTCGATCACGGGTCTCCGGGGCACTCGAAGACCCTCCCTGCACCTCACGATACCCCCAGGGGGTACCTAGTCAAGCGACGGGAACACTTGCTTCACATACCCCCTAGGGGTAAACATGAGCTCGCGAGGCGGATACCCCCGCCCCGTATCGCACCTTTCGCTCGCTCCCGGAGGAAGCCATGCCCTCGAACCTCACCGCCGCCGTGTCCCCCGCGTCCACCACCTACGCCGTCTCCGGCATGAGCTGCGGTCACTGCGGCGCGACGCTCACGCGGGCGATCGGCGAACTGGACGGTGTCACCCGGGTGGACGTCGAACTCGGCACCGGACGGGTGACCGTCACGGCCACCGCGGCGCCGGACGACACCGTGATCGCCCGGGTGGTCCACGAAGCGGGCTACGAGCTGACCGGTCGTGTCTGACCGACCCGACACCCCCGCCGCACACCGGGACCCGCGCCCCGGCCGACGCCCCCCATCAGGAGCAGCCATGACCCCCGGTACGACCAGCGCACCAGCCGAGGTGGAGCTCGCCATCGGCGGCATGACCTGTGCCTCGTGCGCCGCCCGGATCGAGAAGAAGCTCAACCGGCTCGACGGAGTGACCGCCACCGTCAACTACGCGACGGAGAAGGCGAGGATCTTCCATACCGGTGACGTGTCCGTCCCGGAGTTGATCGCCATGGTCGAGGCGACCGGGTACACGGCCCGCCCACCGGAGCCGGCCCGGGCCGAGCCCGCGAGCGGCGCGGAGGACGCCGGGCCGGACGACGCACTGCGGCCGCTCCGGCAGCGGCTGGTGACCGCCGTGGTGCTGGCGGTCCCCGTGATCGCGATGGCGATGGTGCCGGCCTTGCAGTTCACCTACTGGCAGTGGCTGTCGCTGACCTTGGCGGCCCCCGTGGTGACGTACGCGGCCTGGCCCTTCCACAAGGCCGCGTTCACCAACGCCCGCCACGGCGCGGCCACCATGGACACCCTGGTCTCGGTCGGCACGTCGGCGGCGTTCCTGTGGTCGCTGTGGGCCCTGTTCCTCGGCACCGCGGGCGCTCCCGGCATGACCCACCCCTTCGAACTCACCATCGCCCGCGGCGACGGCTCCGCGAACATCTACCTGGAGGCCGCGGCCGGGGTGACCGCCTTCCTCCTCGCCGGGCGCTACTTCGAGGCCCGTTCCCGGCGCAAGGCCGGTGCCGCGCTCAGGGCCCTGCTGGAACTGGGCGCCAAGGACGTCACCGTGCTCCGGGAAGGCCGTGAGGAGGAGATTCCCGTCGGGGAGCTGAAGGCCGGCGACCGTTTCCTGGTCCGCCCGGGGGAGAAGATCGCCACCGACGGCACGGTCGTCGAGGGCGCCTCGGCCGTCGACGCGTCGATGCTCACCGGCGAGTCCGTCCCGGTCGAGGTCGGCGTCGGCGACGGCGTCACCGGAGCGACCATGAACGTGGGCGGCCGGCTGGTGGTCGAGGCGGTCCGGGTCGGCGCGGACACGCAGCTGGCGCGGATGGCGAAGCTGGTCGAGGACGCCCAGAACGGCAAGGCGGCCGTCCAGCGGCTCGCCGACCGCGTCTCCGGTGTCTTCGTCCCCGTCGTCATCGCCCTCGCTCTGGCCACCCTCGGCTTCTGGATCGGCAACGGCTCAGGACCGACGGCCGCGTTCACCGCCGCCGTCGCCGTCCTGATCATCGCCTGCCCCTGCGCCCTGGGGCTCGCCACCCCGACCGCGCTGCTGGTCGGCACCGGGCGCGGCGCCCAGCTCGGCATCCTCATCAAGGGCCCCGAGGTCCTGGAGTCCACCCGCAGGGTCGACACCGTCGTCCTCGACAAGACCGGCACCGTCACCACCGGCCGCATGACCCTGCTCGCCGTGCACACCGCGACAGATGTCGAGGAGACCGAAGTCCTGCGGCTGGCCGGGGCGTTGGAGCACGCCTCGGAGCACCCGATCGCCCGGGCGGTGGCCGCGGGCGCCGCCGAGCGGGTCGGCACGCTGCCCGTCCCCGAGGACTTCACCGGCGTCCCGGGTCTCGGTGTCCAGGGCGTCGTCGACGGGCACGCGGTCCTGGTCGGCCGCGAGAAGCTGCTCGCCGATCGGGCCGTGGAACTGCCCGCCCGGCTGGCCGGGGCCAAGGCCGAGGCGGAGCGGGCCGGGCGCACCGCGATCGCCGTCGCCTGGGACGGCGAGGCCCGCGCGGTCCTGGAGGTCGCCGACGCGGTCAAGGACACCAGCCCCGAGGCGATCGCCCGGCTGCGCGCCCTCGGCCTGACGCCGATGCTGCTGACCGGCGACAACGAGGCGGTGGCCGCCTCCGTGGCGCGCGAGGTGGGCATCGACGCCGAGCACGTCGTCGCCGAGGTCCTGCCGCAGGACAAGGTGGCCGTCGTCGAACGCCTCCAGAACGAGGGCCGCTCGGTGGCCATGGTCGGCGACGGTGTCAACGACGCCGCCGCGCTCGCCCGGGCCGACCTGGGGCTCGCCATGGGCACCGGCACGGATGCCGCCATCGAGGCGGGCGACCTCACCCTGGTCCGCGGTGACCTGCGCACCGCCGCCGACGCCATCCGGCTGGCCCGCAGGACGCTCGGCACCATCAGGTCCAACCTGTTCTGGGCCTTCGCCTACAACCTCGCCGCCCTGCCGCTCGCCGCGGCGGGACTGCTCAATCCGATGATCGCCGGGGCGGCCATGGCCTTCTCCTCCGTCTTCGTCGTGGGCAACAGCCTGCGGCTGAGGGGCTTCAAGGCCACGGCCTGACCCACACCCGCCACCGGGCCGCCGCGCCGCCGCCACCCGCGAAGGGCAGCCGCCCGGGGAGCAGACCGGTCCGGCGGCTCGGTGCCTGCCGCCCGCGCCGCGCCGTCCCCCGGACGGGTCCGCCCGCGCGCCGCCCGGGCCCGGGGCGAGCAGGATGGTTCGGGTCCCGTCTCCCCACGGAGCAGGAGCCCATGACCGGACCGACCAACGCCGACGGCGACCCGCGCGGCCCGCTCGGCCCGGCCGCGGGCCGGATGCCGGAGCGCGGGCGGGCCCTCCGCGCCGTGCTCGCCGAACTGCGGGCCGTGGACGGCGCCCTGTACGCGGCGGTGGCCGCCACGTCCACGCCCGCCCTCGACCGGGCACTGCGGCGCCTGTCCCACGCCGCCGACCATTCGAAGGTCTCCCTCGGGATCGCCGCCGCGCTCTCGCTGAGCGGAGCGCGGGCGCGGCGGGCGGCCCTCGTCGGCGTGGCGGCGGTCGCCGTGGCGTCGGCCTCGACGAACCTGCTCGGCAAGCACCTGGTGCACCGGGCGCGACCGGACCGGGAGGCGGCGCGGGTGACCACGGACCGGTACGTGCCCATGCCCGCGTCGGCGTCGTTCCCGTCAGGGCACACGGCCGCGGCGGTCGCGTTCGCCACGGCCGTCGGCGTGGTCCTGCCCGAGGCCGCCGTGCCGCTCGGCGCGCTGGCTAGCGCCGTGGGCTACTCCCGGGTCCACACCGGCGTGCACTATCCCGGTGACGTGGCCGCGGGCGCCGTACTGGGCATCGCCAGCGCTGCCGCGGCGCTCGCGGCGGCGTCCCGTCAGCCGAACACCTTCACCGCCTGGTAGTACGTCCACGCGGTGCTGTTGCAGGCGGTCTTGGTGGCGCCGCCGTAACCGGCGCAGACGCGCTTGAGGTCCTCGTAGAAGGCGCTGTCGATCCGGGACTTGTTGGCGTCGAAGGTGCCCGCGGCCTTGTAGTTGCGGTAGCCGAAGTCGTGCCGTGCGCAGGAGGTGCTGAAGGGAAAGCCGAACGGGTTGTCCGGCGAGGTGGAGCAGTAGTCGGTGGTCCAGTCGAATCCGTAGGCGGACCAGGCGGACTTGTCGGCGCGCGCGGCGTTCCAGGCGTTGTAGCTGGACGCGCTGGTCTGCGTCCAGCTCGCGAGTACCTGTGACTTGTCGGAGGGAACGGCGTCGGCGGTCGCGGCGGTGGCGACGACGGTGGTCACGGCCAGCGCGGCGGCACTGAGTCCGGTGGCGAGTCTGCGGTGCATCCCACACCTCCATGAGGCTGCGGCCCGCCACTCGGGCCGCAGGTTCATGTCAAGATGATGCGCACCTGGACCACCCGTTCACACCTCCGGAGGCCCAACTCGTCGTGAACACCGCATTCTTGTGACGCTACGCGCGTCCCCCTGGCGCCCAGTCCGGATCCCCGCCGTGCATGGCGAGGTGGAACGGATCGCCGGGAGCGATCTCGCCCGCACGGACCGGCCGTCCGGTGAACGCCGCCTTGTACAGGGCCGCGGCGAACTCCAGCGTGGCGCGCGCCTGCGGGCCGCTGCCGGGCGGGCGGACCCCGGCGTCCCAGGCGTCCAGCACGGCGCCGAGCTGCGCCGTGTGGGAGCTGGGCACGTCGGCGGGAGGCGTACGCCAGGCGGCGGCACGCTCGGGGGCGACGTGCCGGGCCGGGGTGTAGGTCCAGTCGTCGTTGCGGTGTCCGTACAGGTGGGTCAACTCGACCGTCGCGTCGGCGCAGTCGACGCGTATCCGGCTCGTCTCGTCCGGGGACAGCACACTGTTGACCACGGTGGCGAGAGCGCCGCTCTCGAAGCGCACCAGGGCGGTGGAGACGTCCTCGCTCTCGGTGTCGTGGACCAGGCGCGCGGCCATGGCCCGGATCTCCGCCCAGGGACCCAGCAGGTGCAGCAGCAGGTCGTACTGGTGGATGCCGTGGCCCATGGTCGGGCCGCCGCCCTCGGTGGACCAGCGTCCGCGCCAGGGCACCGCGTAGTAGGCGGCGTCGCGGTGCCAGGTGGTCTGGCAGTGGGCGACGAGCGGGGCGCCCAGCTCGCCGCCGGCGATCAGCTCACGGGCGTGCGCGGCCCCGGAGCCGTACCGGTGCTGGAAGACCACGGACGCGTACGCGCCGGACGCCTCCTCGGCCGCCGCGATGTCGTCGTACTCGGCGAGGGAGAGGCACAGCGGCTTCTCGCACAGCACCCAGGCGCCGGACTTCAGCGCGGCCACCGTCTGCTCCCGGTGCAGGGACGGCGGCGTGCCGACGAGGACGAGGTCGGGGCGTACGTCGTCCAGCATGGCCTCCGTCGACGCGTACCCGGCGACGTCGCCCGGCGCCTGCGCGCGGAACGCGTCGAGCCGTGAGGGGTCCACGTCGACGGCGGCGACCAGTTCGGTGCGGTCGGCGTGGGCGGCGAGGGCCGGCAGGTGGCCGCCGGTGACGATGGCGCCGGTGCCGACCACGGCGACCCTGCGGCGGACGGGGCCCGGCGGCGTGCGGTCCTCCCCTGCGGACATGCGGTCCTCCTCGGACGGGCGGCGCACGGGACACGGACACCACCGGTAGAAAGCGCTTTCAACAGCGCAGACAATAGGCGGGGAGCCATAGCCCGGACAACCCCCACCGTTTGCGGGCCGGGCGTGCGGCTGGTCGACTGGCGCGGGGGGAAACGGGGCCGGCGGTGACACACCGGCCCGTCTCCAGTCGTCTCCAGAAGGAGTCCAGGCGTGAGTTCCCCGAAGCCGAATCCCTCGTCGCCCGCGGAACACCGGTCGGACGGCAGCCAGCCCTGGCTGCACCAGAGGGGCCGGACCATTCAGGAGTACGGCACCGTCAAGCAGTTCCCCGTGGCCCTGACCATGGAGACCCGCCTCTACTCCTGCCAGCGGCTCAACAAGGTCCTCGCGGACACCCGGATCCTGCACGACCTGTACAAGAAGTACCACTGGCTGATGCGCGGGGCGACGTTCTACCAACTGCACCTGCTCCTCGACAAGCACGCCGGTGAGCAGCTCGAACTGATCGACACCGTCGCCGAGCGCGTCCAGACGCTGGGCGGCGTCGCGGTGGGCGATCCCCGGCACGTCGCCGAGATCACCACCGTGCCGCGTCCGCCGGACGGGGTCGAGGAGGTGCCGTCGATGCTGTCGCGGCTGCTGGAGGCGCACGAGCTGATCCTGACCGAGTGTCACGACGCGGCGGCCCGCACCCAGGAGTACGGGGACGACGGCACCAACGACCTCCTGGTCTCCGAGGTGCTGCGCACCAACGAACTCCAGGCGTGGTTCGTGGCGGAGCACCTCGTGGACACTCCGCTGGTCCACGCCTGACCCCGCCCGGACATGGCGCACACGTCCCAGGACACCGAAGGCGGTCCCCCGGCGCGCGGCCGGTGGTCCGCCTTCCGGCAGTCGCCGTTCTGGCCGGCCACCGTGCTGGTGCTGATCCTCGCGGCCGCGGCGGGTCTCTTCGCGGGCTCGTACACCTACTCGATGGCGAACCCGACACCGCGCCTGATCCCCACGGCCGTGGTCGGTTCCTACGAGAGGGCGGGCGGGCAGGCCTATCTGCTCGGCCTGGAGAAGGCGCTCGACACCTCGGTGAAGGTGCATCCGTACCGGACCCGTGCCGCGGCCCACGAGGCGATCGAGCAGCAGGAGGTGTTCGCGGTCTTCGAACTGCGCGAGGACGGGCGGCGGGCCGTTCTCGACGTGTCCGGCGCGTCCGGCTCGTCGGTCGCCGAACTGCTCGCGCAGACGGCACCGGCCGTGGGCGAGAAGCTCGGCGTCCAGGTCACCGTCCGGGACGTCAACCCCCTCCAGGAGGGCGACCCGCGCGGCCTGGCCATCTTCTACATCTCACTGGCCGCCGTGATCATCGGTTTCGTCGGGGCGATCCAGCTGAGCGTGCACGCGCGCTCGCTCACCCCGGTCGAGCGCATCCTGTTCACGGTGGCCTACGCGCTGCTGGGCGGGTTCGCCATCGCCGCCACGGTGGACTGGCTGCTGGGCGCGCTGGACCTGCCGTTCGCCGAGTCGTGGCTGATCCTGGCGCTCACGATGTTCGTGTCCGGCATGGTCTTCACCATGTTCAACACCCTGTTCGGCCGCTGGGCGATGCTGCCCACGTGGGGCCTGATGGTGATCATCGGCAACCCCTCCTCGGGCGGCGCGGTGTCCTGGCCGCTGCTGCCGTCACCGCTGGGACTGATCGGCCGGTGGCTGCCGCCCGGGGCCTCGGTCAACGCGCAGCACACGGCGGTGTACTTCCAGGGCCATCAGCACGCCTTCCCCTTCCTGGTGCTGGCCGGGTGGGCGCTGCTGTCCTGCGCGGTCTTCTGGGTCTGGCGGCACCGGCATCCCGGCGGACGGGAGAAGGACCCGTCGGAAGCCGGGACGGAGGCCACCGGCTCCTGACGCCGCGTCGTGCCCACGGGGAGGTGAGGGCACGACAGGCCATCCGGAGGGCGAGCCGGCCGCCGGGGTCGTCCGGCGGAGCACCGAGCCGTTCGCGGACCTGGCGCAGCCGGGCGACGACGGAGTCGCGGTGCAGGCCGAGGACGCGGGCGGCGGCGGTGGCGGCCCGCCGCCCTCCAGGAACGCCTCGCGGCCGAAGGCCGCTTCGTCCCTGTCGTCGGCCCCACCGGGGCTGCGATCATGTGGCTGGAGCCGCGGGTGCGGCTCGGGGCGCGACCCAGGGGGTGTCGTTTGGATCTTGCCGCGGACGCGCGGGGCCCGGCAGGCACATCCGCGGCGTTGTCGTCGGTTGCCGGGCATGTGCCCTGGCGCCCCCTCCGCTTGCAGCCGCACGCCCCGGACCCCGCTCGGGCCGGCACCGGGGCACCGTCGCCCGGAACCGGCCCGGACCGAACGACACCCCCGGTCCGCACCACCTGCCTGCCACCGCGGCCGAAGCACCGCATCACCCGACAACCGCCCGGTCCGTCCGTCCGGACCCACGACCCTGGAGTTGCCCCATGGCCCTCGACGTCGCCGCGATCCGCGCACATGTGCCCGCCCTCAAGTCCGGTACCGCGCGGTTCGACGCGCCGGGCGGTACGCAGACCCCGCAGCCGGTGATCGACGCGATCGCCGCGGCGCTGACCGCCCCGCTCGCCAACCGGGGCCGCAACACCGAGGGCGAGCGCAACGCCGACCGGATCGTGGCCGAGGCCCGGTCCGCGCTCGCCGACCTCCTCGCCGCCACGCCGCAGACGGTCGCCTTCGGACGCAGCGCAACCCAGCTCACCTACGACCTGTCCCGGACCCTGGGCAAGGACTGGGCGCCGGGCGACGAGGTGGTGGTCACCCGGCTCGACCACGACTCGAACATCCGGCCGTGGGTGCAGGCGGCCGAGGCGGCGGGGGCCCGCGTGCGGTGGGCGGACTTCGACCCCGCGACGGGCGAGCTGCGGCCCGAGCACGTCGCGGCGGTACTGAGCCCGCGTACCAGGCTGGTCGCGGTCACCGCCGCGTCGAACCTGATCGGGACGATGCCGGACCTGCCGGCGCTGGCGTCCCTCGTCCACGCGCACGGGGCGCACTTCCACGTCGACGCGGTGCACTACGCCTCGCACGCCGTGGTGGACCTGGCGGAGACGGGCGCGGACACGCTGGTGTGCTCGCCGTACAAGTTCCTCGGACCGCACCTGGGCGTGCTGACCGGCCGGGCCGAGGTGCTGGAGTCGCTGCGCCCGGACAAGCTGCTGCCGTCCGCCGACACCGTGCCCGAGCGGTTCGAACTGGGCACGCTGCCCTACGAGTTGCTGGCCGGGGCGAGCGCGGCGGTGGATTTCCTGGCAGGGCTCGCCCCGGAGGCCCGGGGCTCGCGCCGGGACCGGCTGGTCGCCTCGTTCGCCGCGCTGGAGAGCCACGAGGACGTGCTGCGCGAGCGGATCGAGGAGGGGCTGGCCGCGCTGGACGGCGTCACCGTGTACTCGCGGGCCGCACGGCGCACGCCGACCCTGCTGTTCACCGTGGCGGGCCTGCGGCCGGCCGAGGTGTACCGGCAGCTGGCCGAGCGGGGCGTCGACGCGCCCGCCGGGTCCTTCTACGCCCTGGAGGCCTCGCGCCGCCTGGGCCTGGGCGACGAGGGCGCCGTCCGCGTCGGACTGGCGCCCTACACCGGCGCGGACGACGTGGAGCGTCTCCTGACCGCGCTGGCCGGCCTCGACCGCTGACCGCGTCCCGGCGTCACGACAGCGGCACGGTCACCTCCCCTTCGCCCTCCGCGCTCCCGCCGCCCGCGACCCGGACGGTGAACGGGCGGTCGGTGCCGTTCGCGGTGACGCGCAGGGCGTCCCCCTCGCGCCGCACGCGGAAGGCCGCGGCCGGTGTGCCCAGGAGGTCGGGCACGCGGGCCTCGGCCGTGTAGTCGGCGTCGGCGGTCGGATGGACCAGCAGGGTCGGGGCGTCCAGCCAGTCGCCGTCGGGGCGCGTGTCGTCGGCGGCGAGCGGCAGGACGGCGCCCTCCCTGACGTACAGGGGCAGACTGTCGTAGCCGTGCCGTTCGGTGCGCCAGGCCGGGCCGGTGACGCGCTCGCCGGTCAGCAGGTGGGTCCAGGTGCCCGCGGGAAGGTAGACCTCGACCTCGCCGTCCTCGGTGAAGACCGGGGCGACGAGGAGGTCGGGGCCGAGCATGTACTGGCGGTCCAGCGGGCGGCAGGCCGGGTCGTGCGGGTACTCCAGGACCATCGGCCGCATCATCGGCACGCCGGTGCGGTGGGCCTCGGCGGCGACGCCGTACAGGTAGGGCATGAGGCGGTGCTTGAGGAGGGTGAAGCTGCGGGCGACGTCTACCGCCTCCTCGCCGAACTCCCACGGCACCCGGTAGGACGAGGAGCCGTGCAGCCGGCTGTGCGAGGAGAGCAGGCCGAAGGCGAGCCAGCGCTTGAAGACCGCCGGGTCGGGCGTGCCCTCGAAGCCGCCGATGTCGTGGCTCCAGAAGCCGAAGCCGCTCAGGGACAGGGAGAGGCCGCCCCGCAGTGACTCGGCCATCGCCTCGAAGGACGACCAGCAGTCGCCGCCCCAGTGGACGGGGTACTGCTGGCCCCCCGCGGTCGCCGAACGGGCGAAGAGGACGGCCTCGCCCTGACCGCGCTCCTTCTCGAGGAGTTCGAAGACGGTGCGGTTGAACAGGTGCGTGTAGTAGTTGTGCATGCGCTGCGGGTCGGAGCCGTCGTGCCAGACCACGTCGGTGGGGATGCGCTCGCCGAAGTCGGTCTTGAAGCAGTCCACGCCCTGGTCGAGCAGCGGCTTGAGCTTCCCGGCGAACCAGTCGCGGGCGGCCGGGCTGGTGAAGTCGACCAGGCCCATGCCCGCCTGCCACAGGTCCCACTGCCAGATGTCGCCGTCGGGCCTGCGCACCAGGTGCCCCAGGGCGGCGGCCTCGTCGAAGAGCGGGGACTTCTGCGCGATGTAGGGGTTGATCCAGGCGCTGACCCTCAGCCCCTTGGCCTTGAGCCGGGCGAGCATGCCGTCCGGGTCCGGGAAGACGTCCGGGTCCCACTGGAAGTCGCACCACTGGTACTCGCGCATCCAGAAGCAGTCGAAGTGGAAGACGGAGAGCGGGATGCCGCGCCGGGCCATGCCGTCCACGAACTTCGTCACGGTCCCCTCGTCGTACGAGGTGGTGAAGGACGTGGTGAGCCAGAGTCCGAAGGACCAGGCCGGCGGCAGGGCGGGGCGGCCGGTGAGGGCGGTGTAGCGGGTGAGGACGTCCTTGGGCGTGGGCCCGGCGACGACGTAGTACTCCAGCGTCTGGTCCTCGACGCTGAACTGCACCTGGCCCACCGACTCGGAGCCGACCTCGAAGGAGACCGCGCCGGGGTGGTTGACGAAGACGCCGTAGCCGCGCGAGGACAGGTAGAACGGGACGTTCTTGTAGGCCTGTTCGCTGCTCGTGCCGCCGTCCGCCTGCCACATGTCGACGACCTGGCCGTTCTTGACGAACGGGGTGAAGCGTTCGCCGAGGCCGTAGATCTGCTCGCCCACGCCGAGGGCGAGGCGGCCGAGCATGTGGTGCGCGCCGTCGCCGGTGGTGGCGAAGGCGGTGCCCTTGGCGTCGGCGCGGGTCAGCTCGCGCCCGTCGGCGTCGTGGAAGGTGAGGCCCCAGGGGCCCTCGCGGTCCAGGCGGAGGGTGAGCGGACCGCTGGTCAGCTCGGTGAGGCCGCCGTCCTGGCGCACCTCGCCGGCGCCGTCCGGCGCGCCGGCGAGGGCGAAGTCGGGGCCGGGCCGGCGCTTCCCGGCGTGGTGGGTGACGCGGACGCCGATGACGCCCTCGGCGGGAGAGAAGCATTCGACCGTGAGGAGCGGCGCGTTGAGCGTGTCCCCCCTCCGCGTCACCTTCTTCACGGCGGCATGGGCGGTGAAGCGCTTCGATTCAGGGCGCACATCGCGTACCTCGGTGGCGTACGAGAGTTGCACACCCTCACGGATGAGCCAGAAGCCGTCGGTGAACTTCATGATCTTCCTCGGGTGGGGCGGGAGCTGTCGGGTGGGGAGCACGGGGGCCGTCTCACAGCGTTTTGATCGTACACAAAACAAATCCGTCCGCCGAGACGTTCGCCACCATTCCACCGCGCTGAACTGGGAGTATTACCCAAGGGAACACATCACTCACCGCACGGAGCCGGGAGACCGGGGCCACTTTCCTCTAGCGCGGGAGCGGGTCCGTGACGTATTAGTCATCACATCAAACAAAACAGTCCGGCGACGGAGCCGGACAGTACGACAGCAAGGGCCGCACCATGTCGAAGCGCTTCACCTCGCTCGCCTTGACAGCACACCCTCCGGCTGCCACGCGCCGCGGGCGAGGACGCTCACGCCGAGTCGTCGCCCCGTTCACCGCCGTGTCCGTACTGGTCGCCGGGGCGGCACTGGCCGGCTGCGGACAGCAGCGGGACGCCGACACGTACACCGTGATGAACTCGTCGACCGACGAGTCGTACCACCGCTGGGACGCGGAGGCGATGGCCCGCTGCGGCGAGCAGCTGGGTGTCACGATCGAGCAGCAGAGCGTCCCGGCGGCGCAGGTGATGACGAAGGCCCTGCGCATGGCCTCGTCCAAGTCGCTGCCCGACGTCGTGCAGTTCGACGCGTCCGAGATGCCGACCTTCGCGGACGCGGGGGGTCTCGTCGACCTGCGGACGATCGGACTGAGCACCGACGGCATCCCCGACGGCATCGTCGACTTCGGCTCCTACAAGGGCACGTACTACGGCGCGGCCCGCTCCGTGAACACCCTGGCCCTCTTCTACAACAAGGACGTCCTCGACGAGGCGGGCGTGAAGGTCCCGGCCACCTGGGCGGAGCTGCGCCGGACGGCGCAGGAGCTCACACGGGGCAAGCGGTACGGCCTGGCGCTCAGCGCGGGCGGCGCGGAGGACGGCGTCTTCCAGTTCACGCCGTTCATGTGGTCCAACGGCGGTGACGAGACCGACCTGGACGGCCCGAAGGTCGTGGAGGCTCTGGACTACTGGAAGAGCCTGCTCAAGGACCGTTCGCTGTCGAAGTCGACGGTCAACTGGACCCAGGCGGACGTCAACGACCAGTTCATGGCCGGCAACGCGGCGATGATGATCAACGGGCCGTGGCAGGTGGAGACCCTCAACAGCGACACGTCGCTGCACTGGGGCATCGCGCCGATCCCGGTGCCCGCGGCGGGCGACGACTCGGTGGGTCCCCTCGGCGGCGCCGTCCTGACCGTGCCCAACACCGGTGACGAGGCCCGGGAGAAGACGGCCGGGAAGATCGTCGCGTGTCTGGCGAGCGAGAAGGAGCAGCTGACCTACGCGCTCAACAGCTGGATGGTCCCGGCCAACGCGAAGGCAGCCGCCGAATGGCGCGAGAAGGTGCCCGAGCTGGACTCGCTCGCCGACCAGGTGGCCGTCGCCCGGTCCCGGACGGCGAAGCTCGGCGCCGGCTGGTCGAGCGTGTCGCTCGCCCTGCAGAGCGCCTTCCAGTCGGCCCTGACCGGCCAGTCCAGTGAGACCGCCCTGAAGCGCGCCCAGCAGCGGGCCACGAGCGGGAACTGAGGTACGCCCCCATGACCACGCCCACGCCCACGTCGTCCGTCTCCGCGCGGACACCCGCGAAGCCGTCCACGTCGCCCGCCCCTTCCGACCCCGGCCGCATCGCGCGCCGGCGCAGGCTCACCCGGTGGGGCTTCGTCGCCCCCGCCGTCGTCTTCATGCTGCTGTTCTTCGGCTACCCGCTCGTGCGCAACGTCGTGATGAGCTTCCAGGACTACACGCCGAAGACCTTCTTCACCGGTGAGGCGCCCTTCAACGGCACCGACAACTGGTCCAACGTCTTCCAGGACGCCCTGTTCGGCAAGGCCCTGTGGCACACGCTCGTCTTCACGGCGGGCTCGCTGCTCGGGCAGTTCTGCATCGGACTGGCGCTGGCGGTCTTCTTCAGCCGCCGCTTCCCGCTGAACGGGGTGCTGCGCTCGCTGATCCTGCTGCCCTGGCTGGTGCCCATGGTGGTGTCCGGCATCGTGTGGCGGCGCATCCTCGACCAGGACACGGGTGTGCTCAACTCGTTCCTGGACACCCTCGGTCTCGGCGGCCACACGCCGTGGCTGACCAGCCCCGAGATGGCCCTGCTGTCGGTGATCCTGGTCAACATCTGGATCGGCATCCCGTTCAACATGGTCATCCTGTACGGCGGTCTCCAGGAGATCCCGAAGGAGCTGCACGAGGCGGCCGCCCTCGACGGCGCCTCGGCCTGGCGTACCTTCCGCTCGGTCACCCTGCCGATGCTCAAGCCCGTCGTCACCGTCGTCCTGGTGCTCGGCTTCATGTCGACGGTCAAGATCCTCGACCTGATCCTGGCCCTGACCGACGGCGGCCCGGCCGACGCCACGCAGACGCTGGGCACCCTGACGTACCAGAACTCCTTCGTCCAGCTGGACTTCGGCGCGGGCGCCGTCGTCGGCAACGTACTCATCCTGATCTCCGCCGTGTTCGCGGTGTTCTACCTGCGGGCCAACCGCACCGAGGGGAAGTGACGTCCATGGCCTCCCACACGCCCACCGCCTCCCGGCGCCGCTGGGGCTCCACCGTCGCCGGCGTTCTGATCCTGTGCGTGATGCTGTTCCCGCTGTACTGGATGCTCAACACCGCGCTGCAGCCCGACGCGGGACTGCTCCAGGTCGACCCGGTGCCGGGCAGCCTGGACCTGTCCGGCTTCTCCAAGGCGATCAGCGACCAGGGCGGGCACCTGCTGACCTCGCTGGCGGTCTCGCTGGGCGCGGTCGCCATCTGCCTGGTGATCTCGGCGCCGGCCGCCTACGGGCTCGCGCGGTTCGGGCTGCGCGGCTCGCGCACGATCGTCTTCGGCACGCTGATCACCCAGATGGTGCCGGGCATCGTCATCGCCAACGCGCTCTACAACTCCTACGTCGACCTCGGCCTGGTCAACTCCTACTTCGGCCTGATGCTGGCGGACGCCTCGCTGGGCATCCCGTTCTCCATCGTGCTGATGCGCTCGTTCATGGTGTCGATCCCGGGCGAGGTGATCGAGGCCGCGCAGATCGACGGGGCCGGGCCGCTGCGGACGTTCGTGCGGGTGGTGCTGCCGATGAGCCGCAACTCGCTGATCACGTCGGGGCTGTTCGCGTTCCTGTTCTCGTGGAGCGACTTCATGTTCGCCCTCACCCTGAACACCACCGACGACGTCAAGCCCATCACCCTGGGCATCTACCAGTACATCGGCGCACACGTCGGCGACTGGGGCTCGGTGATGGCCGCCTCCGTGCTGTCCGCGGTGCCGGCGGCGATCCTCCTCGTCCTCGCCCAGAAGTACATCGCCGCCGGAATCTCCGGCGGTTCCGTCAAGTGAACCGACCACCGCACCCCGCACGTCACGCAAGCACGGAGATGAGCACCACAGCATGAGCGACTACCCCGGTTTCCCGCCCGGTTTCGTCTTCGGCGCCGCGACCGCCTCGTACCAGATCGAGGGCGCGGCGACGGAGGACGGCCGCGGTCCGTCGATCTGGGACACCTACAGCCGCACCCCGGGGCTGGTGGTGAACGGCGACACCGGTGACGTGGCCTGCGACCACTACCACCGCTACCCCGAGGACGTGGCCCTGCTGCGCGACCTGGGTGTGGACTCCTACCGCTTCTCGATCGCCTGGCCGCGCATCGTGCCGGACGGCTCGGGCGCGGTGAACCCCAAGGGGCTCGACTTCTACTCCCGGCTGGTGGACGAGCTGCTCGCGGCGGGCATCGAGCCGGCCGCCACCCTCTACCACTGGGACCTGCCGCAGGCCCTGGAGACTCCGTCCGGCAGCGGCTCCGCCACGCAGGGCGGCTGGCGGGTGCGGGAGACGGCGGAGCGGTTCGCCGAGTACACGGCGGTGGTCGCGGAGCACCTGGGCGACCGGGTGCCGCGCTGGATCACTCTCAACGAGCCGTGGTGCAGCTCCTTCCTCGGCTACTCCATCGGCCGGCACGCGCCCGGCGCCAAGGAGGGCCGGGGTGCGCTGGCCGCCGCCCACCACCTGCTGGTCGCCCACGGGCTGGCCGTGCAGGCGCTGCGCGCGGCCGGGGTGCGCGAGGTGGGCATCACGCTCAACCTGGACCGCAACCTGCCCGCCACCGACTCCCCCGCCGACCGGGCGGCGGTGGTCCGCGCGGACACCCAGCACAACCTGGTGTGGACCGACCCGATCCTCGCGGGCCGCTACCCGGCGACCGAGGAGGAGACCTGGGGCGAGCTGATCACCGGCCAGGACTTCCGCCGGGACGGCGACCTGGAGCTGATCTCCCAGCCGCTGGACTTCCTCGGAATCAACTACTACCGGCCGATCGTGGTCGCCGACGCCCCCCACCGCGAGAGCGACCCGGCGCGGCGGGTGGCCACGGACAACCGGTACGAGGAGGTGCGGCTGCCCGGCGTGCGGCACACGGCGATGAACTGGCCGGTCGTGCCGGACAGCTTCACCGACCTGCTGGTGGAGCTGAAGAAGCGGTACGGCGACGCCCTGCCGCCGGTCCACATCACCGAGAACGGCTCGGCGGAGGACGACACGGCGGCCGCCGACGGCACGGTGCACGACACCGACCGGGTCGCCTATCTGCGCGACCACCTCACCGCTCTGCGGGCGGCGATGGACGCGGGCGTGGACGTGCGCGGGTACTACGTGTGGTCCCTGCTGGACAACTTCGAGTGGGCGTACGGCTACGACAAGCGCTTCGGCATCGTGCGGGTCGACTACGGCACACAGCGGCGCACGCCGAAGGACAGCTACCACTGGTACCGGGAGATGATCGCCGCGAACCGCGGGTGACGCCGGGGGCGGGGGCGCCGGACGGCCTCGCCCGGCCCCGCACGGCCCGGATGGACCGCCATGCGGATTCCGCGGCCGGCGCCACGGGAACGGCGCCGTCACGGGCCGCCGCGAGCGGCGGGCGGGCCGCCCCCGCGTCAGCCCGGGGCGCGTTCCGCGTACGCCGCCGGGTCGGCCAGCACCTCGCGGACGATCACGCCGGCCGCGCCCCGCGCCGCGTCGCCGAGCGAGGACGCGGCGCGCAGCCGCTCGCCGCCCTCGCTCCACAGCCCGGAGACCACGCGCCGGGCGAGTTCCCGGTCGACGGCGGGGGCGAGCCAGTCCATCAGCTCGCGGTAGACACCGCCGAGCATGACGGCGCCGGGGTCGAAGAGGTTCACCGCGCCCGAGACGACGACCCCCAGCTGCCGTCCGGCCCGTTCGATCGCCGACAGCGCGGCCGGGTCGCCCCGCCGGGCGCGGCGCTCCAGTTCGGCGACGCCCTGCACGCCCGCGTCCGCGTCGATTCCCGCGGCGGCGAGCAGCGCGGCCTGACCGGCGTACTGCTCCAGGCAGCCGTGGGCACCGCAGCGGCAGCGCGGGCCGTCGGGGTCGACGACCATGTGGCCGATCTCCCCGGCGAAGCCGTGCGCGCCGCGCAGCAGCTCGCCGTCCAGCACCAGGGCACCGCCGACGCCGATCTCGCCGGTCAGGTACAGGAAGCTGCGCACGCCCTCGGTGCCCGCGCCGAACCACAGCTCGGCGAGGGCGGCGGTGTTGGCCTCGTTGTCGGAGCTGACCGGCAGCGGGCGGTGGGCGGGACGCAGGGCGAGAAGCGCCTGGGCGAACAGGCCCTCGATGGCGACCCGTTGCCACCCCAGGTTGGGAGCCTGGCGCACGCTGCCGCCGGTGACCAGGCCCGGCAGGGCGACGTGGGCACCGGTCGGGACGAGTTCCTGCTCGGCCGCCGAGCCGATGGCGCGCGCCGCCAGCCGGGCCGCGCGCGTGACGACCTCGCCGGCCTGGACCCCGCGGTTGTCGGAGTGCTCCACCAGGCGCACCCGGTCGGTGCCGGCGAGGTCGACGACGCACACGGCGATGTAGTCGATGTTGATCTCGACGCCGAGGCCCGCGGGGCCCGACCTGGACACCTTCAGGACGGTGCCGGGCCGCCCCGCCTGGCCACTGCTGGTCTTGCCCCATTCGGAGACGAAGCCGTATTCGAGGAGCTGTTCCACCAGGGACGACACCGCGGCGCGGGTCAGACCGACATGTGTGGCGACGCCGGCCCTGGTCGCCTCCCCCGCGTCGTGCACGGCCCTCAGGACCAGGCTGAGGTTGTGCCGTCTGACCGTGGCCTTGTCGGCCTTCGGTTCCAGGGGGGTGAGGTTGTTCATCATCGTGCTGTCGAGCGTATGCGACACCCGGGGCGCCGGTTCCCGGGTGCTCCGCCCGCCGCGGCCGGGGTGTCCGTCCGGGAGTGCGGCCGGCCGGGGCGCGGGGCGTGCTCCCCCCTTCGCCCTCGCCTCCTCCCTCCTCCCGGTCCCGCCCGCTCGCCCTCCCCCTCCGCGCGCCCTCGCGGCACCCTTGCCGCCATCCCGCCCGACCCCTAGCCTGACTTTGTGCCGCAAATAAACAAAACCCGATCGCACAGTGTCGTGCCGGGTCCCCGCCGCGATCTCACCCGTCTCCGCATCGCCCTGACCGTCTTCTTCGCCCTCGACGGCTTCGTCTTCGCCGGCTGGGTGGTGCGCATCCCCGCCATCAAGGAGCAGACCGGCGCCTCCGCCAGCGCCCTGGGCCTCGCCCTGCTCGGCGTCTCGGCGGGTGCCGTCGTCACCATGACGCTCACCGGGCGGCTGGTCCGGCGCTACGGCAGCCACCCCGTCACCGTCGCCTGCGCGGTCCTGCTCTGCCTCAGCATCGCCCTGCCCCCGCTGACCCGTTCGGCCCTCGCCCTGGGTGTCGTGCTCCTGGTCTTCGGCAGTGCCTACGGCGGGATCAACGTCGCCTTCAACAGCGCCGCCGTCGACCTGGTGGCCGTCCTCGAGCGCCCGATCATGCCCAGCTTCCACGCGGCGTTCAGCCTCGGCGGCATGGTCGGGGCGGGGCTCGGCGGGCTGGTCGCCGGGGCGCTGTCGCCGACGCGGCATCTGCTCGCCCTCACCGTGACCGGTCTGCTGGTCACGCTGTTCGCCGGCCGGGCCCTGCTGCGCTGCGAGCCCGCCGCGCCACCGGACCGCACGGACCGCACGCCCGGGAAGGACGGTGCCCCGCACCACCGGGACCGCCGCACCCGCCGCCTGGTGGTCACCTTCGGTCTGATCGCCCTGTGCACGGCCTACGGCGAGGGTGCCATGGCCGACTGGGGCGCCCTGCACCTGGAGCAGGACCTCGACGCCTCGCCGGGCATGGCTGCCGCGGGGTACTCGTGCTTCGCCCTGGCCATGACCGTCGGCCGGCTGACCGGGACGACCCTGCTCGAACGCCTGGGGCGGACGGCCACGGTGGTGGCCGGCGGCACCACCGCCGTGGCCGGCATGCTGCTCGGCTCGCTCGCCCCGTCCCTGTGGGCGGCGCTGTTCGGCTTCGCGATCACCGGTCTCGGACTCGCCAACATCTTTCCGGTCGCGGTCGAGCGGGCCGGTGCGCTGGGCGGTCCCAGCGGGGTCGCGACCGCGTCCACGCTGGGCTACGGCGGCATGCTGCTCGGGCCGCCCGCGATCGGCTTCATGGCCGACTGGTTCTCCCTGTCCGCCGCCCTCACCAGCGTGGCGGCGCTCGCGGCAGTGGCGGTGCTGGTCGCGGTCGCGACGCGGCGGTCGGCGGTGCCCGGCTGAGCCGGGCGGCCGTTCCCGGTGCGCGCGGACCTGCCGCCGCGCCCGGGCCCTGCGGCACACTCCCTGTCATGAAGACTGCCGCTCACATCGAAGTCCTGGACCGCGAAGGCGTGTTGCTGGCGGCCGCCGCCGAGTCGGCGGGTACCGGCGCCCCGGTACCGACCTGCCCCAGCTGGCGGGTGCGGGACCTGCTGCGGCACACGGGAATGGTGCATCGCTGGGCGACCGCGTTCGTCGCCGAGGGGCACACCGGTCCCCGGCCCGCGGAAGACCTCACCGACCTCGACGGAGCCCCGCTCCTGACCTGGTTCCGAGAGGGACACGGGCGGCTCGTCGACACCCTCGCCGGCGCCGCGCCCGGCGTGTGGTGCTGGTCCTTCCTGCCGGCTCCCTCGCCCTTGGCCTTCTGGGCCCGGCGGCAGGCGCACGAGACGACCGTGCACCGGCTCGACGCCGAGTCGGCCCGGGGCGGTGAACCCACCGGCATCGGTGTGGAGTTCGCGGTGGACGGCGTCGACGAACTGCTGTGCGCCTTCCACGCCCGGCCGAAGAGCGCCGTACGCACCGAGGAACCCCGCACGCTGCGGGTGCGGGCGACGGACGCGACGGACGCCGTGTGGACCGTCCGGCTGTCCGCGCAGCCGCCGGTGACCGTGCGGGAGGACGCCGAGGACGCGGAGGACGCCGACTGCGAGCTGTCCGGACCGGCCGCCCAGCTCTACCCGGCGCTGTGGAACCGCCGGCCGTTCCCGGAGGTGGCCGGCGACGCCTCGCTCGCCGCGTTGTGGCGGGAACGGTCGCGCGTCACGTGGGGATGAGGCGCCCGGGGACGGCGGCGTCGGTCAGCCGGTCTCGCTCGGTCGCTCGGTCGCTCGGTCGCTCGGTCGCTCGGTCGCTCGGTCGCTCGGCACCGTACCCCCTGCCGGGCCGCCGTCGCTCTGGGAGACTTGCCGGCATGGACACATACGGGGGACGGCGTACGCAGGGCGAGCGGGACGCCGTCACGGTCGAGATCGGTTACGCGCTGTGCAGTGCGGCGTTCGCGGCGGCCGTGCTGTTCGAGGCCGTGGCCGGACCGGCGTATCTCTTCGGCCTGCCGGGCCGGGTGCGCGGCGCGCTCGTCGGGGCGGGGACGGTGCTGGCCGTGGCCGTGTTCTTCGTCCGGGTGGTGAGCGTACTGGTCCGGTTCGGCCGCGGCGGTCAGCCGAGCCAGCCCGGCCGCACCAGCCCCGACTCGTAGGCGAGGACCACCAGTTGGGCCCGGTCGCGGGCGCCCAGCTTCACCATGGTGCGGCTGACGTGGGTCTTGGCGGTCAGCGGGCTGACGACGAGTCGGCGGGCGATCTCCTCGTTGGACAGTCCGATGCCGACCAGGGCCATCACCTCGCGCTCCCGCTCGGTCAGCCGGGCCATCTCACCGGCCGCCGCGGGCTCCTTGGAGCGGGCCGCGAACTCGGCGATCAGCCGGCGCGTCACCCCCGGTGACAGCAGCGCGTCGCCGTCCACCACCGCCCGTACGGCGCGCAGCAGTTCCTCGGGCTCGGTGTCCTTGACCAGGAAGCCGGAGGCTCCGGAGCGGATCGCCTCGAAGACGTACTCGTCGAGTTCGAAGGTGGTGAGCATGACCACCTTCACCTCGTGCAGCCCCGCGTCCTCGGTGACCCGGCGGGTCGCGGCGAGGCCGTCCAGCAGGGGCATGCGGATGTCCATGAGGACGACGTCGGGCCGCAGTTCGCGGATCGCGCGCACGGCCTCCTCGCCGTCGGCCGCCTCCGCGACCACCTCGATGTCCGGCTGCGCGTCCAGCAGCGCCCGGAACCCGGCCCGTACCAACGACTGGTCGTCGGCGAGCAGTACGCGGATCACCGGTCGTCCCCTTTCGCCTGCGTCGTGTCCTTCGTCTGTGCCGTGTGCCCCACGTCGACCGGCAGGGCCGCCAGGACGCGGAAACCGCCGTCGGGACGCGGGCCCGCCTCGATGGTGCCACCGAGAGCCGCCGCCCGCTCCCGCATCCCGGCCAGCCCGTTGCCGCTGCCGCCCGCGTCGGCGCCCGTCGCGGGGCCGTCGTCGTCGACGCGCAGCCGCAGCGTGCTCCCGTCCCGGTCGAGTCGGACGCGCGCGTGCCGGGAACCCGAGTGCCGTACGACGTTGGTGAGCGCCTCCTGCACGATGCGGAACGCGGCCAGGTCGGTGCCGGGCGACAGACGCGGCGGCTTCCCCTCCACCTCGACGGTGAGTCCGGCGCTCGCCGCCTGTTCGACCAGTTCGGGGAGCCGGTCGAGGCCGGGGGCCGGAGCGCGCGGCGCGTCGCCCGGGGTGCGCAGGGTGTCGAGCACCTGCCGCACCTCGCCGAGCGCCTCCTTGCTCTGGTCCTTGATGGTGGTGAGCGCCGTGCGGGCCTGCTCCGGGTCCGTGTCCAGGAGGGCCAGCCCGACGCCGGCCTGCACGTTGATGACGGAGATGCTGTGCGCGAGGACGTCGTGCAGCTCACGGGCGATCCGCAGCCGCTCCTCGTCCGCACGCCGCCGGGCCGCCCGGGCCCGCTCCGCCCGCTCCCGCGCCCACTGCTCGCGGCGGGCCCGGGCCAGCTCCGACAGGGCCGCGACGGCCACGACCCAGGCGGCGATCCCGAGCTCCTGCCCCCAGGACGCGGCGGAGTCCCCGGCCGGTGGCAGCCAGCGGTAGAGCCAGTGGGCCATCAGGGCGTGCCCCGCCCACAGGATCCCCATCGCCGCCCACGCGGCCTCGCGGTGCCCGGCGACGACGGCGCTGAAGCAGGCCACCGCCACGGCCAGGAAGACCGGGCCGTACGGGTAGCCGGCGCCCAGGTAGGCCAGGGTGGCGACCGCCGTGCCGAACACGACCGGCACCGGGTACCGCAGCCGCCACAGCAGGGCGGCCCCCGTCACGAACAGCAGCGCACGGGCGAAGGGGTCGAGTCCGGCCCGCTCCCCTTCCTGCACATGGGCGGCGAAGTTCGAGCCGACCAGCACGAACGCCGTGACGAGCGCGGTGGAGACCCACGGCCACCGGGGGCGGCGCTCCTCGTCGACCCGCCGGTTCCACCACGGGGGCCCGTGCCACCGCCACTGCGGTGCCCGGTCCCCGCGCTCGCGCTGTCCGTCCATGTCCGCCACGCTAGACGCCGGGCACCGCGGCCGGCGTCACCCGCGCGCGGTGCCCGCCCGTACTCCCGGGGAAGTACGCCCCCGCCCGCCCGGACCCGGTTCGGTCCCGGCCGCGACGGACGGTCAGGAGTGCGACGACCCGACCGCGGGTCAGGCGCCGGACTCCTCCCCCGAGGACGGCCCGGACGGCCCCGACGGCCCGGTCGACGCGGACGATCCGGTCGGTTCGGACGCCCCGGAGGGCTCGGGCGAGGAGGACGAGGCGGACGGCTCGGGACGCCGGTCCATCGCCGCCAGCGCCCGCTGCGCCAGCGGATGACCACGCACCAGCTCGCCCAGCGAGGTCGAGCCCTGCGTGATGTCCCGGAACGCCTTCCAGGCCGGACGGAACCCCGTCAGGGCCGCGTGGAACAGCCCGGGCCGGCGCTCGAACACCGCCAGCATCCGCTTGCCGACGCTCATCTCCACGCCCAGCCCGGCCTTGATCGCGAACGCGTAGTTCAGGGCCTGCCTGCGCGCGTCCACCGCGTCGTGCGCCTCGGAGACGCGCACCGCCCACTCCCCCGCGAGCCGTCCCGAACGCAGCGCGAAGGAGATGCCCTCGCGGGTCCACGGCTCCAGCAGTCCGGCGGCGTCGCCGCACACCAGGACCCGGCCGCGCGACAGCGGCGAGTCGTCCGCACGGCAGCGCGTCAGATGGCCGGAGGAGATGCTCGGTTCGAAACCGGAGAGTCCGAGCCGGGCGACGAAGTCCTCCAGGTACCGCTTGGTCGCCGCGCCCTCGCCGCGCGCCGAGATCACCCCGACCGTCAGCGTGTCGCCCTTGGGGAAGACCCAGCCGTAACTGCCGGGGATCGGGCCCCAGTCGATGAGCACCCGGCCCTTCCAGTCCTCGGCGACCGTCTCGGGCACCGGGATCTCCGCCTCCAGGCCCAGGTCGACCTGGTCGAGCTTCACCCCGACGTGCGCGCCTATCCGGCTGGCGCTGCCGTCCGCGCCGACCACGGCGCGGGCCAGGACCGTCTCACCGCCCTGGAGGACGACGGCGACCGTGCGCCGGTCCGGCACCGCCGAACCGTGTTGCTCCACCCGGGTCACCGTCGCCCCGGTCCGCAGCTCGGCACCGGCCTTCTGGGCGTGCTCGACGAGCTGCAGGTCGAACTCGGGCCGGTTGATCAGCCCGAACAGCATCTGCCGGGAGCGGCGGGTCCGGGTGAAGCGCCCGTTGTTCGAGAAGGTCACCGCGTGCACCCGGTCCTGGAGGGGCAGCTCGAAACCGGGTGGGAGGGTGTCGCGCGAGGGGCCGATGATGCCGCCGCCGCACGTTTTGTAGCGGGGCAGCTCCGCCTTCTCCAGCAACAGCACGCGCCGCCCCGCGACCGCCGCCGCGTAGGCGGCCGAGGCCCCTGCCGGTCCCGCGCCCACCACGACCACGTCCCAGACCTGACGCGCGTCGTCCGCCGAAGAGTTCTCGCTGCTCACGATGGTCTACTGCTCCGATCAAACCGCATGCCGCACCTGACCCCCGCATCCTACGGCGGGCATCGCCGCAGGCCACTGTGGGAGGATCGGCCCGATCATTCCAAGTACTCCTTGGTACAACGTCGCACCCACAAGGAGCGTGCCCATGTCGCCGAATCCGGTCGCCGAGACCGTCGCTTCGCTGATGCCCCGCGCGAAGGAGGAGCTCGCCGCGCTGGTGGCCTTCAGGTCGGTGGCCGACTTCGAACAGTTCCCGCGCAGCGAGAGCGAGGGGGCCGCCGACTGGATAGCGACGGCCCTGCGCGCCGAGGGCTTCCAGGACGTCGCCCTGCTGGACACGCCGGACGGCACGCAGTCGGTGTACGGGTACCTGCCCGGCCCCGAGGGCGCGAAGACGGTGCTGCTCTACGCCCACTACGACGTGCAGCCGCCGCTGGACGAGGCCGGCTGGGCCACTCCGCCGTTCGAGCTGACCGAGCGCGACGGCCGCTGGTACGGACGGGGCACCGCGGACTGCAAGGGCGGCGTGCTGATGCACCTGCTCGCGCTGCGCGCCCTGAAGGCCAACGGCGGCGTGCCGGTGCACGTCAAGGTGATCGCCGAGGGTTCCGAGGAGCAGGGCACGGGCGGCCTGGAGCGGTACGCGGAGGCGCACCCCGAGCTGCTGGCCGCGGACACCGTCGTCATCGGCGACGCGGGCAACTTCCGCGTCGGCCTGCCGACGGTCACCTCCACGCTGCGCGGCATGACGATGCTGCGCGTGCAGGTCGACACGCTCGAAGGCAACCTGCACTCCGGCCAGTTCGGCGGTGCGGCACCCGACGCCCTCGGCGCCCTGATCCGCGTACTGGACTCGCTGCGCGCCGAGGACGGCTCGACGACCGTCGACGGGCTCGTGGCGGACAGCACCTGGGAGGGGCTGGTCTACGACGAGGAGCAGTTCCGCCGGGACGCACGGGTGCTGGACGGTGTGGAGCTGATCGGCAGCGGCTCCGTCGCCGACCGGATCTGGGCGCGGCCGGCCGTCACGGTGCTCGGCATCGACTGCCCGCCGGTCGTCGGCGCCACCCCGTCGGTGCAGGCGGGTGCGCGGGCGCTGGTGAGCCTGCGGGTGCCGCCGGGCGTGGACGCGGCCGAGGCCACCAAGCTGCTTCGGGCCCACCTGGAGGCGCGGACGCCGTGGGGTGCCCGGGTCGCCGTCGAGCAGATCGGCCAGGGCCAGGCGTTCCGCGCCGACACCACGAGCCCCGCCTACCAGGCCATGGCGGACGCGATGGCGGTGGCGTACCCCGGCGAGGAGATGCAGTACGCCGGTCAGGGCGGCTCGATCCCGCTGTGCAACACCCTGGCGGCCCTCTACCCGGACGCGGAGATCCTGCTGATCGGCCTGAGCGAGCCCGAGGCCCAGATCCACGCCGTGAACGAGAGCGTGTCCCCGGAGGAGCTGGAGCGGCTGTCGGTGGCGGAGGCGCACTTCCTGCTCAACTACGCCGCGAGCTGAGCCGGGTCGCGTTTCGCGTTCTGCCGTCGGCAGAGGGCCTCGCCACCGGGCGGGGCCCTGTCTACGGTCGCCGTATGGATGTCGTCGAACTCCTCCCGCGGCTGAGTCTGCTGCGCTTCCCGGTCGGTCAGGCCTACCTCTGGCGCGACGGTGACGAGGTGACGCTCATCGACGCGGGGCCTGCCGGGTACGGAGCGCGTGTCGTCGAGGCCGCGGAGGCAGCCGGCCGGCTGCGGCGTGTGGTGCTCACCCACTTCCACGAGGACCACGCGGGCGGGGCCCAGGAGGTCGCCGCGCTGACCGGGGCCGAAGTGGTCGCGCACACCGTCGAGGCGCCCTTCGTGCGGGGCGAGCTGCCCGGTCCGCCGCCCGTCTTCGAGGACTGGGAGCGTCCGTTGCACGCGGACGCCGTGCGCCGGCTGCCGCGGGGTGGTTTCGCCCGGCCGGCCCGGGTGACGGAGGTGGTGGACGGTGACGTCCTGGACTTCGGCGGCGGGGCCCGGGTCGTGCACGCGCCGGGCCACACGGACGGGAGCATCGCGGTGCACCTCCCGTCCCACGGCGTGCTGTGCACGGGCGACGCGGTCGCCGTGTCGCCGGTCGACGGCGGTGTGATGCTCGGTGTGTTCAACGTCGACCGGGACCTGGCCGTGGCCTCCTTCGGACGGCTGGCGGACCTGGACACGGAGGTCGCCTGCTTCGGTCACGGGGATCCGGTGACCGTACGGGCCGGGGAGGCGCTGCGGGCCTCGGCGCGGACGTACCGGGCCGTCGGCTGACGTCAGCCGACCGGCGTGCCCGCCTCCAGGTAGTGCGCGGCGCCGCGTTCCCGGGCCCGCAGCGCCCAGCGCAGCCGTTCGTAGCGGACCGGGGGCAGCAGGGCGGCGGCCTCGTCCTCGGTGGCGAAGCACCAGGCGCGCAGCTCGGCGCCGGGCAGCAGGACCCGGTCCGCGTCCGCCGAGTCGAGCCGGCCACCGTCGAAGAGCAGCCGCAGACCGCCGTGGGCGGGGGGTGCCGGTGGTTCCCAGTCGACGACCAGCAGGGCCGGTACGTCGTCGAGGCTGAGCCCGGTCTCCTCGGTGACCTCGCGCATGCCGGCCCGGGCCGGGGCCTCGCCGGGTTCGACGACGCCGCCGGGGAACTCCCAGCCGGGCTTGTAGGTGGGGTCGACGAGCAGGACCCGGTCCCGCTCGTCGAAGAGCAGGACGCCGGCCGCGACGGTCTCGCCGGTTGGTTCCGGTGTCTGTACGATCTCGCAGGCTGGCACGGCGCCACTGCCGAGGGCCTCGGCCACCCGGGCGGCGGCCTGGTACGGGGTGAGGGCGCCGGTGTCGACGGGGTGGGCGTCGGCGGTGAGCCAGGAGGCGAGGGCCGTGCGGTAGGGCTCGATGTGGTCGTAGCTCCACCGCCGTACCCGTATCTCGCCGTCCGGCAGGTCGTCGGGTGTCTCACGGCGGGCTATGCGCTCTCGCAGGATCGTTTCCGCCGGGGCCAGCAGGATGTGGTGGACCTCGATCCTGCGGGCGGCGAGGCCGCCGAAGATCTCGTCCCGGTAGTCCTGGCGCAGTAGGGTCATCGGGACCACCAGCGTCCCGCCGAGGTCCGCGAGCAGCGCGGCCGCGGTGTCGGTCACCAGTCGGCGCCAGATCGGCAGGTCCTGGAAGTCGCCCACCTCCGCCAGGCGTTTGGGCGGCAGCAGGTGTGCGAGCGCCGCGCCGACGACTTCGGGGTCGAAGAGCGTGCTGTTCGGGATCAGTTCGATCAGTTCCCGTGCGGTGGTGGTCTTTCCCGCACCGAACGCGCCGTTGATCCAGACGACGGTCACAGGTCCCCCTCTTCTGTTGGCCCCCTGTGGCTTGCCCGCTTCACCCTGCCACGAAAACCAGGCCCGGTCGGTGGACGGCGAAAAGGGCATATGACAACGGCGCCGGCGCCCTTTCGGGGCACCGGCGCCGCGTGGTCCGGCGGGGGCTGGACGGCCCTGCCGTGGGCGTCAGCCCAGCGATCCCAGGGTGTCGCCGTCGAGGGACAGGCTCTCGGTGGCGACGGTGTCCTGCAGGGAGCTGACGGTGTCGTCCACGTCGAGGTGGAGCGGGAGGTCGCTCGGGGCGGCGTGGGACGGGCTGACGGCGGCGACGACGAACCCGGTGGCGAGGGTCGCGAGGGCGAGCATGCTGCGCTTCTTCATGCCCCGTCCAACTGCGCCGCGGCGCCGGAGTCACGGGCGCCGTCCCGGAAGTCCCGGAAGGCACCACTGCGTACCGGCGCCGCGCGGGGCTCAGACGTGCGCGGCGGTCACGCCCGCCGTCGTCGACAGGGCCGCCGCGGCCGCTCCGACCAGCCCGGCGTCCGTCCCCATCTGAGCGGGGACCACCGCGAGGCGCTGGACGAAGGACAGGGTCGCGTACGCGGTGAGTGCCTTGCGCAGCGGGGTGAAGAGGACGTCCCCCGCCTTGCCCACTCCCCCGCCGACCACGGCGATGTCGATCTCGACCAGGGTCGCGGTGGCGGCGATGCCGGCGGCCAGCGCCTGCGCGGCCCGCTCGAAGGAGGCGACGGCGACGGGGTCGCCCGCGCGGGCGGCGGCGGCGACCGCGGCGGCGGAGGTGTCGCCGTCCGGGCCGGGCCGCCAGCCCGCGTCCAGGGCGCGGCGGGCGATGTTGGGGCCGCTCGCTATGCGCTCCACGCAGCCGCGCGCGCCGCACGGGCAGGGATCCCCGTCCAGGTCGACGCTGATGTGTCCGATGTGACCGGCGTTGCCGGTCGGTCCGGGATGCAGCCGGCCGCCCAGCACCAGGCCGCCGCCGACGCCGGTCGACACCACCATGCACAGCGCGTTGTCGTGCCCGCGGGCCGCGCCCTGCCAGTGCTCGGCGGCCGTGATGGCCACTCCGTCGCCGATCAGCTCCACGGGCAGCCCACCGGTGGCCGACCGCACCCGCCGGACCAGCGGATAGTCGCGCCAGCCCGGCACGTTCACCGGGCTGACCGTGCCCTCCGAGGCGTCCACCGGGCCCGCGCTGCCGATGCCGACGGCCGTGGCCCGGCCCCACAGGGGCGACGCGGCCAGGTCCGCGAGGACTGCCTCGACGGCCCCCATCACCGTGTCGCCGTCCTCCCGGGCCGGTGTCGCACGCTGCGCGCGCGCCTGGATGCGGCCGTGGCCGTCCACCAGCGCGCCGGCGATCTTGGTACCGCCGATGTCCAGCGCTGCCACGAGGTCGGTGTGCATCAGAGTCGGATCTCCCCGTCGGACCGAAAGCGAAAAAGCCGTACAAAAAAGCCGTATACAAGAGCGCGCAGCGACCGGCCCCGTGGTGGGGACGAGGGGCCGGAGAGTGCGATGGACAGTGTCTCCCGCATCTGACAACGTTGTCCAGGCTCTATGCTCGACGCCACATCCTCATACAAGCCCATGACCGACACATCCCCCGGACAGCAGGAGCCGACGCATCCCCGTGGACGACAGGACAGGACACCGCACCGTGCCCGACGCGACCCGCCGCGCAGACCGCCTCTCCGGGAACCGCTACGGCAACCGCCCGACCATGAAGGACGTCGCCGCCCGGGCGGGTGTCGGCCTCAAGACCGTGTCCCGGGTGGTCAACGGGGAGCCCGGGGTCACCCCGGAGACCGAGCGCCGGGTCCAGGAGGCCATCGACGCGCTGGGCTTCCGCCGCAACGACAGCGCGCGGGTGCTGCGCAAGGGCCGCACCGCGAGCATCGGCCTGGTCCTGGAGGACCTGGCGGACCCGTTCTACGGGCCGCTCAGCCGCGCCGTCGAGGAGGTCGCCCGCGCCCACGGAGCGCTGCTGATCAACGGATCGAGCGCGGAGGACCCGGAGCGCGAGCAGGAGCTGGTGCTGGCGCTGTGCGCGCGGCGCGTGGACGGTCTCGTGGTGATTCCCGCCGGTGACGACCACCGGTACCTGGAGCCGGAGCTGAAGGCGGGCGTCGCCACGGTGTTCGTGGACCGTCCGGCGGGGCAGATCGACGCGGACGTGGTGGTGTCGGACAACTTCGGCGGTGCCCGGGACGGCGTGGCGCACCTGATCGCGCACGGGCACCGCAGGATCGGCTTCATCGGCGACATGCCCCGCATCCACACCGCCGCCGAGCGGCTGCGCGGCTACCGGGCCGCCATGGAGGACGCCGGGATACCGGTCGAGGACTCCTGGATGTCCCTGGGCGTCACCGATCCGGTGCGGGTGCGCCGGGCGGCCGAGGAGATGCTCGCCGATCCGCACCCGGTCACCGCGATCTTCACGGGCAACAACCGGGTGACGGTCACCGTGATCCGGGTCCTGGCCGAGCACACCCGGGCCGTGGCCCTGGTCGGCTTCGACGACATCGAACTGGCCGACCTGCTCCGGCCGGGCGTCACCGTGGTCGCGCAGGACGCGGCGGCCCTCGGCCGCACCGCCGCCGAGCGGCTCTTCCGGCAGCTGGACGGCACCCTGCTCGCGCCCGACCGCATCGAACTGCCGACCAGACTGGTCACCCGGGGCTCGGGCGAGCTGCCGCCCTCGCACTGACGGGCCGCCCGCCCCACGCACCGCCGCCGGGAGGAACCACACCGTGTCGCGACCACCGCACCAGGGCCGGGAGACCGCGCGGCCGCCCGGCGGGGACCGGACCCTGGCGGCGCTCGGGCTGGCCGGGGTGCCGCGCGAGGAGCCGCTGCTGTACCCGGGCGCCTGGCCCCGTGAGTCCGGGCTGCTGGACGGGGACCGGTTGCTGCCGCTGGAGCAGCCGGTGCCCGAGGACGCCGACCGCCGGGTCCCGGTGCTGGCGATCGGCTCCAACGCGAGTCCGGGCCAGCTGCGGCACAAGATGGCCGAGTTCGGGATCGCCTCGCCGATCCCGATGGTGAGGTCGCGGGTCACCGGCCTGGACATCGGCGTCTCCGCGCACGTGAGCCGCATGGGCTACGTGTCCGCCTCGCCGGTGGCCGCCCCCGGCGTCGTACGGGAGCTGTTCGTCCTGTGGCTGGACGCCGAGCAGCTCACGGTGATCGACGCGAGCGAGGGCGTGCCGATGGCGGGCGGCAACTTCGACCGCGTCTGGCTGCCCGCGCCCGAGGTGCGCGTCGAGCCGGGTGACGGCTCGGTGCTGCGCGGCGCGTACGCGTACGTCAACCGTCACGGCGTGCTGCACGACGGCACCGGTGCGCCGCGGCGGCATCCGGGCGAGCAACGGCCGCTGATCACCGAGCTGCTGGACGGTTCGGCCCGGCTGCGGGAGCTGTTCGGCCGGACGCCGGAGGAGTTCTGCGCCAGGGCTCGGGCGGACCGGCGGCTGTGCGACCGGGGGACGCGCCTGTTCGCCGAGGAGCGGCGGGTGACGGCGTCCGGCCTGGAGCGGTACGCGGGCTCCGGGCCGGACGATCCCTTCGCCGGGACGCGGCCGCCGGCGGGGCCGGGGTCTACTGCGCCGATGCCGTGAGGTCGCCGCGCCGCGGGCCCGAGAAGCCCTCCAGGTCGGCGCGGGTCAGGCCGGTCAGCCGGGCGACCTCGCCGATGTCGAGGGCGCCGCAGTCCAGGCCGCGCAGCAGGTAGCCGCTGAGGGCCTTGGCGGTGGCGGGCTCGTCCATGACGTCGCCGCCGGTGCGGTTGGCGTAGCGGGCGAGGCGGGCGGCGGCCTGCTCGAAGCCCTCGCGGTAGAAGGCGAAGACGGCCGCGTACCGGGTGGGGATGTGGCCGGGGTGCATGTCCCAGCCCTGGTAGTAGGCGCGGGCCAGGGCACGGCGGGTGAGGCCGTAGTGCAGCCGCCAGGCGTCGTGGACCTGCGCGGTGGGGCCGACCGGCAGGACGTTGGTGGAGCCGTCCGAGACGCGGACGCCGGTGCCGGCCGCGGCGACCTGCATGACCGCCTTGGCGTGGTCGGCGGCCGGGTGGTCGCTGGCCTGGTGGGCGGCGGAGACGCCGAGGCAGGCGCTGTAGTCGAAGGTGCCGTAGTGCAGGCCGGTGGCGCGGCCCTCGGCGGCCTGGATCATGCGGGCGACGGTGGCCGTGCCGTCGGCGGCCAGGATGGACTGGCTGGTCTCGATCTGGATCTCGAAGCCGATCCGGCCCGGCGTGAGACCGCGCGCCTTCTCGAACGCCTCCAGGAGCCGCACCATGGCGGTGACCTGCTCGGGGTAGGTCACCTTGGGCAGGGTGAGGACCAGACCGTCGGGCAGGCCGCCGGCCTCCATCAGCCCGCTGAGGAAGACGTCGAGGGTGCGGATGCCCCGGGCGCGCACCGGCGCCTCCATGCACTTCATGCGGATACCCATGTACGGGGCCGCGGTGCCCTGTTCGTACGCCTCGGCGACCAGCCGGGCCGCGCGGGCGGCCGCCTCGTCCTCCTCGGCGTCCGTACGGTTGCCGTAGCCGTCCTCGAAGTCGACGCGCAGGTCCTCGACCGGCTCGCGCTCCAGCTTGGCGCGCACGCGCGCGTACACGGGCTCGGCGAGGTCGTCGGCGAGGCCGAGCACCGCGGCGAACGAGGCGGCGTCCGGGGCGTGCTCGTCGAGGGCCGCGAGGGCCCGGTCGCCCCAGGAGCGGATCGTGTCGGCGGCGAAGACGTCGCCGGGGACGTAGACGGTGTGGACGGGCTGGCGGGTGCCCGGGTCTCCGGGGTAGCGGCGCTCCAGCTCCGCGTCGACCGGTGCGAGGGAGGCACTGATCTCCTCGCCGACGGCGCCCGCGAGGCTCGTTGCCACCTTCTCCTGCTGACCCATCCGACACCCTCCTGATGTTCGTTTTTCCGCTGAACGGAATCACTTATCCGTAGAGCGAAGTTATCTGTCGGTCTCCCGCCGGTCAACACCCATCCTGCGCACGTGCCGAGGCCCCCGCGACCACGGACGGTCGCGGGGGCCTCGGCATGTGCTGCGGCCGGGAGGGTCAGCCCTTGCGGGACTTGACCTCCTCGGTGAGCTGCGGGACGACGTCGAAGAGGTCGCCGACGACGCCGTAGTCGACCAGCTCGAAGATCGGGGCCTCGGCGTCCTTGTTGATCGCCACGATCGTCTTCGAGGTCTGCATGCCCGCGCGGTGCTGGATCGCGCCGGAGATGCCGGAGGCGATGTACAGCTGCGGCGAGACGGACTTGCCGGTCTGGCCGACCTGGTTGGTGTGCGGGTACCAGCCCGCGTCCACCGCGGCGCGCGAGGCACCGACGGCCGCACCGAGCGAGTCGGCCAGCGCCTCGATGATCGCGAAGTTCTCCGCGCCGTTGACACCGCGGCCGCCGGAGACCACGATCGCGGCCTCGGTCAGCTCCGGACGTCCGGTCGACTCGCGCGGGGTGCGCGCGGTGACCTTGGTGCCGGTCGCGGCGTCGGAGAAGGTGACCGACAGGGCCTCGACGGTGCCGGCGGCCGGGGCGGGCTCCACGGCGGCCGAGTTCGGCTTGACCGTGATGACCGGAGTGCCCTTGGAGACACGGGACTTGGTGGTGAAGGCGGCGGCGAACACCGACTGGGTGGCCACCGGGCCCTCGTCGCCGGCCTCCAGGTCGACGGCGTCGGTGATGACGCCCGATCCGAGACGCAGCGCCAGGCGGGCGGCGATCTCCTTGCCCTCGGCGGAGGACGGGACCAGCACGGCGGCCGGGGAGACCGCGGCGACGGCGGCCTGCAGGGCGTCCACCTTGGGTACGACCAGGTAGTCGGCGTACTCGGCGGCCTCGTGGGTGAGGACCTTGACCGCGCCGTGCTCGGCGAGGGCGGCGGCGGTGTCACCGGCACCGTTGCCCAGCGCGACGGCGACGGGCTCGCCCACGCGGCGGGCCAGCGTCAGCAGCTCCAGGGTCGGCTTGCGGACGGCGCCGTCCACGTGATCGACGTAGACGAGAACTTCAGCCATGGGACTTCTTCTCTCCTGCTTGCGAAAGATGAGGGGCGGTAAGGGGGCGGGCTCAGATGAACTTCTGGCCCACGAGGAACTCAGCGAGCTGCTTGCCGCCCTCGCCCTCGTCCTTGACGATCGTGCCCGCGCTGCGCGCCGGACGCTCGGCCGCCGACTCCACGACCGTGTACGCGTTCTCCAGGCCGACCTCGTCCTCGTCGATGTCGAGGTCGGACAGGTCCCAGGACTCCACCGGCTTCTTCTTGGCCGCCATGATGCCCTTGAAGGACGGGTAACGGGCCTCGCCCGACTGGTCGGTGACCGACACGACCGCCGGCAGCGACGCCTCCAGCTGCTCCGTGGCCGCGTCGCCGTCGCGACGGCCCTTGACCGTGGTGCCCTCGACCGAGACCTCGGACAGCAGCGTCACCTGCGGCACGCCCAGGCGCTCCGCGAGCAGGGCCGGGACGACGCCCATGGTGCCGTCGGTGGAGGCCATGCCGGAGACGACCAGGTCGTAGCCGGCCTTCTCGATCGCCTTGGCCAGCACCAGGGAGGTGCCGATGGCGTCGGTGCCGTGCAGGTCGTCGTCCTCGACGTGGATCGCCTTGTCCGCACCCATGGACAGCGCCTTGCGCAGGGCGTCCTTGGCGTCCTCGGGGCCCACCGTCAGGACGGTGACCTCCACGTCGTCGTCCGAGTTCTCCGAGATCTGCAGCGCCTGCTCGACCGCGTACTCGTCCAGCTCGGAGAGCAGACCGTCCACGTCGTCCCGGTCGACGGTCAGGTCATCGGCGAAGTGCCGGTCGCCAGTGGCGTCGGGCACGTACTTCACAGTGACAACGATCCTCAAGCTCACGCCGGCTCTCCTACTGCGTCGACATTTCAGTGCTGCCTCTTGCAGGCAGCATAGGCGCCCCAAGCGGCCGATCCCGGTCGGGGCGACCCGCGCTCCGCCCGGAATATTACTCGTCAGTACATCCAGTTCTTTCCCGCTAAGCAAGCGCTTTGAACTGTGACCTTCGCAACGCAGCGTAACCGGAACCCGACACCCCCGCAGAAGGCGCCCCGCGGGCCGGTCAGTCGCGCAGCCCCCGGTAGCGCCCCTGGTGGTACAGGAGTGGCCTGCCCTCTCCCGCCGGGTCGCCGAGGAGGACCTCCGCCAGCACGATCCGGTGGTCCCCGGCGGGCACCCGGGCGACCGCACGGCACACCAGCCAGGCGAGCACACCGTCCAGTACGGGCACCCCCTTCGGCCCCTCCCGCCAGGCAGTGGGCGCCGCGAAGCGGTCGGCGCCGCTGCGGGCGAAGGTGGCCGCGAGCTCCTCCTGGTGCTCACCGAGCAGATGGACGCCGACGTGCTCGGCCTCGGACACCGCGGGCCAGCTCGACGAACCGGTGCCGATCCCGAAGGAGAGCAGCGGCGGGCGGGCGGAGACCGAGGTGAGGGACGTGGCCGTGAAACCGACCGGGCCGCCGGGACCGCGCGCGGTGATCACGGCGACGCCCGCCGCGTGCCGCCGGAAGACGGACCGCAGCAGGTCGTCAGTGGCGGGCCGCGGCGCGGCGAGGTCGGGGCCGACCGGCATGCGGGTCCCTCCTTCCGCGTCGCGCCTCGGCCCCGGGAGCGGGGAACGGGACGCGGGGGCAGGCTGACGACGGGTGGTACACACAGTCAATTACGTCCAGGGGTCTCGAAGCTGTGGAGAAGACCTCGCCACTGCCGTGTCGCTCGTCACACCGCCTCGCCCAACGCCGCGACGACGTCCGCCTTGCGCGGCAGGCCCACGGCACGGCGTACGACACGGCCGTCGGCGTCCAGCACCAGCACGGTGGGGGTCTTGACCACGTCGAGGGCGCGGACGAGCTCCAGGTGGCCCTCGGCGTCGATCTCGACGTGGGCCACGC
Organism: Streptomyces sp. BK208; assembly: GCF_004364245.1. Taxonomy (GTDB): domain Bacteria; phylum Actinomycetota; class Actinomycetes; order Streptomycetales; family Streptomycetaceae; genus Streptomyces. Next base: position 249,039 of record NZ_SOAV01000004.1, read on the forward strand.
CGGGGACCATACCGGCCACCTCGCCGAGGACCCTCCGGGTGGCCCGGCAGGGCGCGCAGAAGGCGCTGGAGAACTGCACCAGCGTCGCGCGCGGGCCGAGTTCCGCACCCAGGTCGGCCGCACCCAGCCGAGGGACGGCGGCCCCGGACCGCCTGCCGTCGTGCCGCTCGCGCATCGGCGCGCCCCCGTTCCGCCGCCGTCGCGGCACTCATCGGCACGCGTTCACCCGCGCGCCGCCGGTCCGTTCTCCGAAGGTGCAGCGCTCGCGGGGCGGCGGAGATTCCCGCTCACCATCGCTTTTCGGCCACACCGGGGCCGCGCGAGTGATGAGGATCTCGCCGCACCCGGGCACCAAGGCTGGTACACCGGCCGTTCTTGGGGCACGATCTGCGACAAGCCGTAAACCTACGGCTGCGTAACTTTCGACTGGGAGCCCCCTTCCCAGGCTGACAAGGAAGGGTTCGACCCGCCCATGGCAGAACTCGTCTACCGCCCGGTGATCGGTCTCGCCCGCACCCTGTTCAAGGCGTGGGACCTCAAGATCGACTGCCAGGGATCGGAGAACATCCCGCGCTCGGGCGGCGCCGTGCTGGTGAGCAACCACATCAGCTACCTGGACTTCATCTTCGACGGTCTGGCCGCACTGCCGCAGAAGCGGCTGGTGCGCTTCATGGCGAAGGAGTCGGTCTTCCGGCACCGCGTCTCCGGTCCGCTGATGCGCGGGATGAAGCACATCCCGGTGGACCGCAAGCAGGGCGAGACGGCCTACGCCCACGCCCTCGACTCGCTGAAGTCCGGGGAGATCGTCGGGGTCTTCCCGGAGGCGACGATCTCCGAGTCGTTCACCCTGAAGAGCTTCAAGTCGGGAGCCGCGCGGCTCGCGCAGGAGGCGGACGTCCCGCTGGTGCCGATGGCACTGTGGGGCACCCAGCGCCTGTGGACCAAGGGCCACCCGCGCAACTTCAAGCGCAGCCACACCCCCATCACCATCCGGGTCGGCGAGGCGATGGAGGCCCCGCGCGATCAGTACGCGGGCGCCATCACCCGGCGGCTGCGCGAGCGCGTGCAGGAGCTGCTGGAGGCGGCGCAGCGCGCGTACCCGGTCCGTCCCAAGGGGGCCGACGACACCTGGTGGATGCCGGCCCATCTCGGCGGCACGGCTCCGACGCCCGAGCAGCTGCGCACCGCCCAGGCGCACTGAGCCGCACGCCTCACAGAGCGGCCGGGAGCGTCTCCCACAGGTGACGGCGGTCGGTGGCCGTCTTCAGGGCGTCCAGCACCGCCGGATGCGGCGCCGCGTACAGCTCCGGGTAGTCCGCCTCGCCCGCCGCCCGGTCCGGCGTGAAGGCCAGTCGCTCCCCCCGCAGGGAGAACCGCGCGTTCACGCCGGGCTTGTTACCGCGCGGGTCCTGCCGGTGCCACGCACCGTCGAGGCGTACCGCGACCAGCCCGTGCACCACGTCGAACCGCTGATAGCACAGCGCGGTGGGGATGTCCTCGGCCCGCAGCAGCGCGGCCAGCGCGTGGGCCTTGGCATAGCAGATGCCGGTGCGCTGCTCCAGGACGTCGGAGGCCCGCCAGGTGACGCGCGGGTCCCCGGAGTCCTGCGAGTGCGGAATCGTGTCGCGCACGAACTCGAAGGCCAGCCGCGCATAGGCATACGAGTCCTCCGCCTCCTTGGCGAGCAGGCCGGCCGTCTCCCGCACGCGCGGGTGCTCGTGGTCGATGGCCTCGTCCGACGCCAGGTAAGCGGACAGGTCAGGGGTTTGCTGGATCAGCTCCATGTCGGCAGAGCATAGGAAAGCGATCACCCGTCAGTCAATGACTTTTCAGGTGACCGCATACCTATGCATAAACTGCCTTGCCCCGGAGGGTCGTGCGTCAGCGCGCCATCTCCTCCTTGAGGGCGGCCACGAACGCGTCGACGTCGTCCTCGGTGGTGTCGAAGGCGCACATCCAGCGCACGACCCCGGCGGCCTCGTCCCAGAAGTAGAAGCGGAACCGCTTCTGCAGGCGCTCGCCCACCTCGTGCGGCAGCCGGGCGAAGACCCCGTTGGCCCGCACCGGATAGAGGATCTCCACCCCGTGCACGGCGCGCACGCCCTCGGCCAGGCGCTGGGCCATCTCGTTGGCGTGCCGGGCGTTGCGCAGCCACAGGTCCTTGGCCAGCAGGGCCTCCAGCTGCACGGACACGAAGCGCATCTTGGAGGCGAGCTGCATGGACAGCTTGCGCAGGTGCTTCATGTGGCGCACCGCGTCCTGGTTCAGCACCACCACCGCCTCGCCGAACAGGGCGCCGTTCTTGGTGCCGCCGAGGGAGAGGAGGTCCACGCCGACCGCGTTGGTGAACGTCCGCATGGGCACGTCCAGCGAGGCGGCGGCGTTGGCTATCCGGGAGCCGTCCAGGTGCACCTTCATGCCGTGCGCGTGGGCGTGCTCGCAGACGGCGCGTATCTCGTCGGGTGTGTAGAGGGTGCCCAGCTCGGTGCTCTGGGTGATCGAGACGACCTGCGGCATCGCCCGGTGCTCGTCGTCCCAGCCGTACGCCTGCCGGTCGATCAGGTCGGGCGTGAGCTTGCCGTCGGGGGTGGGGACGGTGAGCAGCTTCAGGCCGCCCATGCGCTCGGGGGCGCCGCCCTCGTCGACGTTGATGTGCGCGCTCTCGGCGCAGATCACCGCGCCCCAGCGGTCGGTGACCGCCTGGAGCGCGACGACGTTGGCGCCGGTGCCGTTGAAGACCGGGAACGCCTCGGCGCCGGAGCCGAAGTGGCTGCGGATCACCTGCTGGAGGTTCGCGGTGTAGTCGTCCTCGCCGTACGCGACCTGGTGCCCGCCGTTGGCCAGTGCCAGGGCGGCGAGCACCTCGGGGTGCGCGCCGGCGTAGTTGTCACTGGCGAAACCGCGGACCTCGGGGTCGTGGTGGCGACGCGCGTCGGTCTTCGGGGGGTTCACGGCTTCTCGGTCAGCCACAGACGGGTTCCGTTCACTTCCGCGGCGGGCTTGTCCCAGACACCGGCGACTGCCTCGGCGAGGTCACGCACGTCCGTGAAGCCCGCGAACTTCGCGTTGGGACGCTCGGCGCGCATCGCGTCGTGCACCAACGCCTTGACCACCAGGATCGCAGCCGCCGACGTCGGTCCCTGCTCGCCCCCCGCCTTGCGGAAGTAGTCCCCCATGGCCAGCGTCCACGCCTCGGCGGCGGCCTTCGCGGCCGAGTAGGCGGCGTTGCCCGCGGTGGGGCTGGACGCGCCGGCGGCGCTGATCAGGAGGTAGCGGCCGCGGTCGCTGCGCTGGAGCGCCTCGTGGAAGGCGAGGGACGTGTGCTGCACGGTACGGATGAGCAGCTTCTCCAGGAGGTCCCAGTCGCCCAGTTCGGTCTTGGTGAAGGACTTGCTGCCGCGCCAGCCGCCCACGAGGTGGACCACGCCGTCGACGTGGCCGAACTCCTGCTCGATGCGGTCGGCCCAGGCCCGGGTGGAGTCCAGGTCCAGCAGGTCGACCGTCTCGCCGGTGACCGTGGCGCCGCCGTGCGCGTAGCGCGCCGCGTCCACGGCCTCGGCGAGCCGCTCCGGGTCGTTGTCCGCGCCGACGACGGTCGCGCCCGCCTCGGCCAGCCGCAGCAGCGCGGCCCGTCCGGCGGGTCCGCCCGCCCCTGCCACCGCGATCACCGCGCCGTCGAGCGCCCCGTTCCCCATGGTCCTCGCCTCCCGAGCCTGTGTCTGTGTGTGTCCGTGCGTGCCGCCGCCGTCGCTCACGCGGCGGCCCGCTCGGCGCCGTCCGCGGCCGCGGTGATGCCCCGGGTGGCGGCGATCACCTTCTTGAGCTTCTTGGACAGGGCCTCGTAGAACATGCTCAGCGGAAACTCGTCGGGAAGCACGTCGTCGACGAGTTTGCGCGGCGGCAGGGACAGGTCCAGGGCGTCGGGGCCCTTGGCCCACTTCGAGCCCGGGTGCGGGGCGAGGTAGGTGGAGACCAGCTCGTAGCCGGCGAACCAGTGGACGATCTTCGGACGGTCGATGCCGTCGCGGTAGAGCTTCTCGATCTCGGCGCACAGCTGGTTGGTGACCTGCGGCGCGCGCTGCCAGTCGATGAAGAGCTTGTTGTCGGTCCAGCGGACGACGTCGTGCTTGTGCAGGTAGGCGAAGAGGAGCTGGCCGCCGAGACCGTCGTAGTTGCGCACCCGCTCGCCGGTGACCGGGAAGCGGAACATGCGGTCGAAGAGCACCGCGTACTGCACGTCGCGGGCCTGCGGGACACCCTCGTCCGCCAGCTTCACGGCCTCCTTGAAGGCGGTGAGGTCGCAGCGCAGCTCCTCCAGGCCGTACATCCAGAACGGCTGGCGCTGCTTGATCATGAACGGGTCGAACGGCAGGTCGCCGTGGCTGTGGGTGCGGTCGTGGACCATGTCCCACAGGACGAAGGCCTCCTCGCAGCGCTTCTGGTCGTCGACCATGGCGGCGACGTCCTCGGGCAGCTCCAGGCCCAGCAGGCCCACGGCGGCCTCGGTGACGCGGCGGAAGCGGGCGGCCTCGCGGTCGCAGAAGATGCCGCCCCAGGAGAAGCGCTCGGGGGCCTCGCGCACGGCGATGGTCTCCGGGAAGAGGACGGCCGAGTTGGTGTCGTAGCCGGCCGTGAAGTCCTCGAAGGTGATGCCGCAGAACAGCGGGTTGTCGTAGCGGGTGCGCTCCAGTTCGGCCAGCCAGTCGGGCCAGACCATGCGCAGCACGACCGCTTCGAGGTTGCGGTCCGGGTTGCCGTTCTGCGTGTACATCGGGAAGACGACCAGATGCTGGAGGCCGTCCGCGCGGTTCGCGGCGGGCTGGAAGGCCAACAGCGAGTCGAGGAAGTCGGGGATCTCGAAGCCGCCGTCGGCCCAGCGGCCGAGGTCCTGCACCAGGGCCTCGTGGTAGGCGCCGTCGTGCGGCAGCAGCGGGGACAGCTCGCGCACGGCTCCGGTGACGCGGCGCACGGCGTCCTCGGCGGCGGCCCGCTCGGGGGCGCCCTCGGCGTCGAAGTCGATCGACCCGTCCGCGGACTGCCATGGCTGGATCTGCTCCACGGCATCCTTGAGCACGGGCCATGCCGGGTGCTCCACCACCCTGCTCACCGGAGGAACGTTCTCCTCCGCACCCACCTGCACAAGAATTTCCGTCATGTCCCATCCTCCACGGGAGAAGCTAGCGTCACGACACCGTAGACATACGACGTTTCTCCAATCAAGGGGAGGTCCCGTAAATTATCCTGCCTCACCCCGGGCTTCGCCGCATTTTTTCCTGTCGAGCGTCGAGTTCGTATACCCGGCGCGGCACAGGGGAAACGGTCCGGCAGGGCCGTTAGGCTGCCGCCCTGCCCACGCCGACGTCGACGGAAGCGAGTCGAGCCTTGAACTTCCTCACCATCGGTCACCGCGGAGCGATGGGTGTCGAACCCGAGAACACCCTGCGTTCCTTCGTCGCCGCCGAGCAGGCCGGCCTCGACGTCGTCGAACTGGACCTGCACCTGAGCAAGGACGGCGCGCTCGTCGTCATGCACGACGCCGACGTGGACCGCACCACCGACGGCACCGGAGCGATCGCCGACAAGACGCTGGAGGAGCTGCGCGCCCTGGACGCGGGCCGCGGGGAGCGGGTGCCGGTCTTCGAGGAGGCGCTGGACGCCGTCTCGGTCCCGTTGCAGGCCGAGATCAAGGACGCGGCGGCCGCGCGCGTCCTGGCCGAGGTGATGCTCCGCCGGGACCTGGTGGACCGGGTGGAGGTGATCTCGTTCCACGACGAGGCCATCGTCGAGATCGCCCGGCTGGTGCCGGGGGTGCGGACCGCCCTGGTCGCCCAGTACTACGGCCCCGAGGTCGTGGACCGTGCCGTGGCGGCGGGCGCGGGGGCCCTGTGTCTGGACATCAACAGGATCACGCTGGAGATCGTGAAGAAGGCCCGCAAGGCGGGTCTGCGGGTCTTCTCCTGGACCGTGAACACCCAGGACCACCTGCGACTGGTGCGCGCCCTGGGACTCGACGGCGCGACGACCGACTACCCGGAGATCAAGCGCACCGGCCGCTTCACCGCCTGAGCGGACCGAGCGGGGCGAACGGACTGAGCGGACCGAGCGGGGCGAACGGGCTGAGCGGCCGGGGGCCCGTCACACCAGTGGCTTGACCAGCAGCTCGAACTGGAGGTCGTCGCGCTGCGGGATGCCGAAGCGCTCGTCGCCGTACGGGAAGGGGGTCATCTCTCCCGTACGGCGGTAGCCGCGGCGCTCGTACCAGGCGATCAGGTCCTCGCGCACGGAGATCACGGTCATGTGCATCTCCGTGACGCCCCACGTCTCGCGGGCCCGCCGCTCGGCCTCCGCGATGATCGCCTTGCCCAGCCCCGAGCCCTGCAGCGCCGGGCTGACGGCGAACATCCCGAAGTAGGCGTGCGCCCCGCGGTGCTCCAGCTGGCAGCAGGCCACGATCCGGCCGTCCCGCTCCACCGTCAGCAGACGGCTGTCCGGCGCCTTGACCACGTCCAGCACGCCCTGCGGGTCGGTGCGCTGCCCCTGGAGGATGTCCGCCTCGGTGGTCCAGCCGGCCCGGCTGGTCTCACCCCGGTAGGCGGACTCCACGAGCGCCACGAGCGCGTCCACGTCGGTGTCGGTGGCGTCGCGGTAGGTCAGTGGGCCGGCGGTGGTGTCCATGTGGGGCGTCTCCGGTTCGTGCTCGGGCGCGGCGGGGGCACCGAAGAGAGTAACGCTGCCACTAGTGTCGGTCCGCATGGTGCATGTACTCAGCAGCCGGACGCTGCTCCGCCCCACCGACCCCGACCGCTCCCGCGCCTTCTACGGCGAGCAGCTCGGCCTCGCCGTCCACCGGGAGTTCGGCACCGGTCCTGAGCGGGGCACCGTCTACTTCCTCGGTGGCGGCTTCCTCGAGGTCTCCGGCCGCTCCGAGGCGCCCGCCGCCCCCGGGCTCGCCCTGTGGCTCCAGGTCGAGGACGCCGCCGCGGCCCACGACGAACTGCGGGCCAAGGGGGTCGAGATCGTACGGCCGCCGGTCGAGGAGCCGTGGGGACTGGTGGAGATGTGGATCGCGGACCCGGACGGCACCCGGATCGTGCTCGTGGAGGTGCCCGCCGGGCATCCGCTGCGCTACCGGCCCGGGATCTGAGTAGTCGGAAGGGCGCCGCGAGCGCGGTGCGTTCCCGCCGGATGGCCGCGGTCCCGGCCCGGCCTTAGCGTGCTGGAGGGGGCGGACGGTCTGCGGCCCCGGCGGAAGGACGCCACCACGATGAAGCTCCACGAACCGGTGACCGGCGGGCCCTGCTGGGCGGAGCTGGGGACCACCGACCTGGAAGCGGCCAAGAGGTTCTACACCGAGCTGTTCGGCTGGTATCCGCACACGGACCCGCGGCAGCAGGCGGGCGGCTGCACGATCGCGCGGATCGACGACGCGGCGGTCGCCGCCCTGACCCCGCTGCACCGGCCGGGGCAGCCGGTCGCGTGGAACGTGTCGTTCGCCGTGCGGGACGCGGACACGGCCCTGCGGCAGGTGACGGCGGCCGGGGGGACGGCCCTCCAGGGGCCCACGGACGTCTTCGACACGGGCCGCTTCGCGGTGGCCGCCGATCCCACCGGGGCGTCGTTCCAGCTGTGGCAGGCGCGCTCCTTCCCCGGCGCAGGGCTGTTCAACGCGCCCGGCACGCTGGGCTGGGTGGAGCTGCTGACCCGGGAGCCCGACCGGGCCGCCGACTTCTACACCACGGTCTTCGGCTGGAGCGTCACCCCCTCGCCGGCCTATCCGCAGTGGGGGATCGACGGAGCGGACTTCGGCGGCATGGTGACGATGGACGACAAGTTCCCGCACGAGGTGCCGGCGCACTGGCTGCCGTACTTCGCGGTGGCGGACGTGGACACCGCCGCGGTCGGCACGACCGACGGCGGCGGCACCGTGCTCATGGAGCCGACCGCCGTGACCGACGGACCGCGCATCGCGGTGCTGCGGGATCCGCAGGGCGCGATGTTCGGCGTGTACCGGGCGGGCGACGAGCGCTGACCCGCCGGGCGCCGGAGGGCGGCGGGGGCGTCGTCGGACGGCGGCGGATCAGGCCCGCAGCGCGTCCAGGCGGCCCTCCAGCTGGCTCAGCAGCCCGCCGAGGAGCGCCGCCAGCTCACCCTGCCGGGATCCGTCCACGCCGGACAGCACGGCGGACTCGTAGGCGAGCTGATCGGGCAGGATGCCGTCGACGAGGTCGCGCCCGGCGCCCGTGAGGCGGAGGTGGGCGACCCGGCGGTCCCGGGTGTCGCCGCGCCGCTCGACGAGACCGCGCTCGGTGAGCTGCTTGAGGCGCTTGGTGACGGCGGCGCCGGAGGAGAAGGTCTCCCTGGCCAGCTCACCGGGGGTCAGCTCGTGCCCGGTGCGGCGCAGCGCGCCGAGCAGGTCGAACTCGGCCCGGCTGAGGCCCGCCCGGCGCAGCGGGGCGTCCTCGGCCTGCTGGAGGAGGGCGGCGCAGCGGTTGATGCGGCCGATGATCTCCATGGGCCCGGTGTCGAGGTCCGGGCGGACGGCACGCCACTGACGTACGACTGCGGCCACGGTGTCCCCGTCCGGTCCCGTCCCCCCGTCGCCGGCTCCCCCGCCGTGGGCTGTCCCGTCGGTTGCGGTCATGGCCGTACGTCCTCCGTTCTCGTGCCCGTGTCCAGGTCCGGACGCGCTGCCCGGCGTCGCACCACCTCGGCGAGCGTACGGTGTCCGGACTGCTCGGCGAGCACGACCCTCTCCTGGGGCAGTGCGCGTCCCCACCATTCGCCGGCCGCCCCGTCCGCGGTGGCCCGCAGGTCGGTCAGCGCGGCGGCCAGGTTCCGGCGGGCGGCCTCCAGGGCGCCGGGGGCGGGGGCCTGCTCCGCGAGGAGGCGCGCGGCGCCTTCCCGGGCCCGGTCGGCCGCGGCCACCGCATGTTCGACGCGGTTCCCGGCGCGCCGGTTGGTGACGGCGACGGCGGCGAGGAAGCCGACCAGGGCCCCGACGAGGGTGTCGACGGCCCGCTCGGTCATCAGGTCGCCGGGGGCCTGGTAGCCGGCGAACTCGGTGACGAGCAGGGCCATCGGGGTCACGCAGACGCTGCCGAGCCAGTAGTTGCGGGTGATGAGGGCCTCGGCGCCGAAGTTCAGGGCGAGGCAGCACAGGACGAGCAGCGCCTGTCCGAGGTGCGCGAGCGGGGCGATGGCGGCGAAGAGCAGCACCCCGGCGAGGTTGCCGACCACGCGCTGCACGGCCCGGCTCCAGGTCAGCGTGAGGTTGGCCTGGTAGAGCGCGGCGGCGGTGACCAGCGCCCAGTACGGGCGGCCGATGCCGAGCGCGAGGGAGGCGTAGCCGGCCAGCGCGCAGCCGAGGGCGGTGCGTACGGCGATCGGGGCCAGCGGGCCGAGCCGCTGCCGCAGGGGCGCGGGTCGGGCGGCGAGTTCGGCGTCCACGCCGAGGAGTTCCTCCCGGTCCTCCGGCGTGCCGCCGGTGCGGGGGATCCGGCCGCCGCCGCGCAGGGCCAGGGCCCAGCCGCGCAGCCGCTCGGGGTCGGTGTCGGCCGGGGCCGCGAGTGCGACCTCGGCGCGCACGACGAGGCGCTCCAGGGCGTGCCGGGTGGTGGCGCGGGTGCCCGTCGCGGGGAGGGACAGCAGCGTCTGCCAGGCGGCCTGCACGGCGGCGTACCCGGCGGCGCGGGCGGAGGCGTGGCCGTCACCGGTGCCGCGGGTGGCGGCGTACGCGGCGGCGGCGTTCAGCGCCTGGGCGGTGGCCCGGCGCTCCGGGCCGTGCGGGCGGATCAGGGCGGGGGCCATGCAGACCAGCCAGGCCCAGACGCCCGCGGCGGCGGCCAGCGCCAGGTGACCGGGGATCCGGTCGAGGGTCTGCGGGACGAAGAGGGTGGCGGAACTGATGAAGGTCAGGACCACGTTGCCCGGCGGGCCGACCCGGGTCGCGTCGCAGAGCGTCTTCTGCACGGCGGCCAGCAGCGCGCCGACGGTGACGAGGACGACCGCGTTGCGCGTGAGGGAGGCGGTGACCAGGGCGACGGCGACGCCGCCGAGCATGCCGAGCACCACCCACGCCAGGGTGCGGGCGCGGGCCGCGTAGGGGCGGTTGTGCGCGTAGAGCGCGCACAGGGCCCCGGCCATCGTGTACATCGCCAGGTCGAGCCGGCCGAACGCCAGCAGGAGCAGGTTGGGAGGGGCGACGGCGGCGACCGAACTCAGGGCGGGCTTGAACCAGATCTCGGAGGGCCGGCGCAGGCGCAGCACGCCTGCCAGGGACAGACGTCGTACCGGTGGGGTGCCGGGGGTGGGGGTCGCACTGCTCATGAGAAGGAGATTAACAAGTGTTTTACCTGTAAATCAAATGTGCCGGAGATCACCCCGCACTCTGCCCGCCTCGCCGACCTGCGGCGTTCCCCCGCGCCCGGGACGCGCGCTCCCCCTGGTGCCCCCGCGTACCCCCTTGCGCTCGCGTGCGCGCCGCGTGGCCCGGGCAGTCCTTGACGGACCGTGGACCGCGGAACGGGGAGGTGCTGTGCACGGACCGGCGTCGTCCGGATGGCTGCTGGTCGCGCTGTGCGCGGCGACCGGCGTGTACTGCCTGCTGCGGATGCGCAGCGGCGTCGAGGAGCAGCGCAGCGCCGCGGGCGGCGAGGCCCTCATGGGGTTCGGCATGGCCGCCATGGCCGTGCCCGCTGCCGTGTTCACCCCGCCGGCCTGGGTCTGGCCCGGCTATGCGGTGGTGTTCGGCGCGGCCGGGCTGCGGGCGTTGTGGGCCGCCCGGTCCGGGCGCCACCACCTGCACCACCTCGTGGGCGCCGCGGCGATGGTCTACATGGCGGTGGCGATGACCGGGTCCCCCGCGCACACCCATGCCCACGGGGCGTCCGGCACACCGGTGCTGACCGGAGTGCTGCTGCTGTACTTCACGGGATACGTCCTGCTGACCGGCGTACGCCTGATACCGGTCGTGGCGGTGACCGGCGGTGGCCCGGGGACACCGGTCGCGTCCGCGGCCGACGGAGCGGGAGCCGGCGGCCGTACGGCGGCGGCGTGGGGCGACCGGCCGGAGCTGGCCCTGGCCTGCCGCCTCTCCATGGCGATCGGGATGCTGGCCATGCTGCTGCCCCTGTGACACGGACGCCGGGGGCCCGCCCACTCGGAGCGCGACCTGCACGGCCGGTTCGCACGGGCACCCGGCCTGTACGGAGCCCGGTCCGCACAGGGTCCGGCGCGCATGGGGCGGGCTCGAACGGGTCCCGGCCTGCGCCGGGCGTCGGCCTGCGTGGGGCCGGGCCTGCACGGCGTCGGCCTGAGTGAAGCCCGGCATGCACCGGCGTCGGCCCGCATGCGGCCCGGGCCGCCGAGGCCCCGGCCTGCCCGTCGCGCGTCGTGCGCGATCGTTGGCTGCGTCACTTCGCGCCCGGGGCCGTACTGCCGACGGCGCGGCGCTCATAGGCTGCCCCCATGATTCTCCCCGCGGCACTGCTGCTGCTCGGCGCGCTGACCGCCGTGCTCGCCCCCAGGCTGCTCGCCCGGGCCGACTGGCCGGATCGCGAACCGGTGGTCGCCCTGTGGGTCTGGCAGTGTGCGGTGGCGGCGGTGATCGTGTGCTGCGCGCTGTCGATGACGTTCAGCGCGGCGGCGGCCTGGCACGCCGTGGGCGGCCCCGTCTTCGCGACGGCCCCCGGACGCGTGGTCGAGGCGTACGCGCTGGGCACCTCGGGGCTGTGGGCCGACACGACCGCGCTCACGCTGGCCTGCGGCGGCCTGTGGAGCGTCGCGATGCTGACCCGGGAGGTCGCGCGGGCCCGCTCCCGGCGTCGGCTGCGCCGGGCGGAGCTGAGGCACCGCGCTCCGCTGCTGCCGGGCGAGGAGCCCGGCCGCGGCCGGCTCGTCGTCCTGGAGGGCGAGCGGCCGGACGCCTGGTGGCTGCCCGCCGCTCCCCCGCAGCTGGTGGTCACCACCGCCGCGCTGCGCCGCCTCGAAGGCCGGCAACTGGACGCGGTGCTCGCGCACGAGAAGGGCCACGCGCAGGCGCGTCACGACTGGCTGCTGCACTGCTCCGTCGCGCTGGCCGACGGTTTCCCGCGGGTTCCGGTCTTCGCTGCGTTCCGCGACGAGATGCACCGCCTGGTCGAACTGGCCGCCGACGACGTCGCCTCCCGCCGCTTCGGGCGGCTGACCACCGCCCTGGCTCTGGTCGAACTCAACGAGGGCCGGGGCGTCTTCGGCCCGTGTCCGACCGCTCAGGCCCAAGTCCCGCAGCGGGTCCACCGCTTGCTCACCCCACCGAACCGGCTCACGGCGGGCCGGAGGCTGCGGCTGACGGCCGCCGCCGCGCTGGTGCCCGCGGTTCCGGTCCTGGTGGCCTTCGCACCGGGACTGTGGGTGTTGGGCTAGCAGGGGAAGTGGCCCCGGAGGACCCGGTTCGGCGAGTATCGCAGCATGCAGACGCCGCCGGTCGACTCCCCGCCCGCCCCGCCGCAGCCGCGCACGGCCCTTCGCGCCGCCTGGGCACTGGCCGTGTGCTCCGCGCTCGTGCTCACCCTGGTCGCCGTCGAGTGGGGGCCGCTGCTGAGACTCGACGACGACATCGCCGGCACGACGCACCGCTGGGCCGTCGAGGAAGGCGGCGTCACGCGGACGATGCGGGTCCTCACCGACTGGGTGTGGGACCCCTGGACGATGCGCCTGCTCTGCGCGGTGGTGGTCGTGTGGCTGTGGTGGCGCCGTGGCGACCGGTGGACGGCCGGGTGGCTGGCGGCGGTGTGCCTGTCGGGCAGTCTGCTGCAGCAGGTCCTGAAGGCGGCGGTGGACCGCCCCCGCCCGGTCTGGCCCGACCCCGTGGACTCCGCGCACTACGCGGCCTTCCCCTCCGGGCACGCCATGACCGCCACGTTCGTGTGCGGCCTGCTGGTGTGGCTGCTGCACCACTACGGCGCCGGGCGCCTCCCGCGCCGGGCCGGCCTCGCCGTGGCCCTGGTCTCCGTGGCCGGGGTGGGCGTGACCCGGGTGTGGCTCGGCGTCCACTGGGCCTCGGACGTCGTCGGCGGCTGGCTCCTGGGCGCGCTGGTCGTGGCCCTCGCGGTGCTGGTGCACCGGCGCGGGCATCCGCGAGCCGATCGGCACGGGTCCTGACCTGGGCTGACGGGCTTCACCCGGTACGCATGTAGCCCGAGGCAACCATGGGGTGGTGCCGTCCGCCTCGGACGATCCCCCGTGTCGCCCGAGGCAGACGGTGCGGACGATCCGTGAAGGTCCGTCCGCCTGCGCCGAGTATAGTTGGCTGGCAGCCAGTCAACGCAGGAGTACAGCATGTCCCCGCGCAGCGCCTCGGTCAATGAAGAATTGCGGCGGCGCTCGAAGGAGCGTCTTCTGCAGGCCGCCGTGGAGCTGGTGGGCGAGCGCGGCTACGAGGCGACCACGCTGGGCGACATCGCCGACCGGGCAGGCTCGGCACGCGGACTGGTCTCGTACTACTTCCCCGGCAAGCGGCAGTTGGTGCAGTCCGCCGTGCACCGGCTGATGCACCGGACCCTCGAGGAGGCTCTGGAGCGCGAGCCGCGCACCTCGGGGGGGTCCGAGCGGCTGGCGCGGGCCATCGACGCGATCCTGGGACTCGCCCGGGACCGGCCGGTGCTCATGCGCCAGCACATGGCGGGGCTGCTCCAGGCCGAGGTGGGCTTCGTACCGTGCCCCGAGCAGCGACGGCTCGCCGAGTTGCTGCGGGACACCATGGCCCGGCACGGCTCGCAGGACGTCGACCGCGACTACCCGATGCTGCGCGCACAGTTGATGGGCGCCGTCTTCGCGGCCCTCGTGCCCGGGGTGCCGATGCCGGTGCCGGAGCTGCGCGCCGAGTTGTTCGGGCACTACCGGCTGGACTGGAAGCTGGGTGTCCCGCCGGGAGCCGAAGCACCCGGCGGGACGACGTGCGACCCGGACCTGTCGCGGTTCTTCGAGACCGGCACCCCGGAGCAGCCGGCCCACGCGGAACGCACGGATCAGGTGGACCGGACGGAACCGGCCGGACGGACGGAACCGGCGGACCGGACGGACCCGGCCGCTCAGTCGAAGTAGTCCGGCTGCGTCTGCGTGTTGAGCTCCCGCAGGTGGACCCGCTCGGCCGGGTCGGTGCGCCGGTCGCTGAGCTTGAGGACGTCGAAGCCCTTGGCGATGTCGTTCGAGTAGATGTAGCCGTTGTAGTAGTACGCCGACCAGGAACCACCGGTGATCATCGTGTCGGTGCTCAGCGGGCCGCGCTCGAAGTAGGCGATCTCCTTGGGCCGCGAGGAGTCGGTGAACTCCCAGACGGAGACGCCGCCCTGGTACCAGGCCTGGACCATGATGTCCTTGCCCTTGACCGGGATCAGCGAGCCGTTGTGGGCCACGCAGTTCTCGGTGTCGGCCTGGTGGCGCGGGATCTTGAAGTAGTTGCGGAAGACCAGCTTGCGGTGGTCGCCCCGGCCGACGATGTCGTAGATGCCGTCGGCGCCGCGGTCCGGCCCGATCTCCGCGTTGCAGGTGGCGGCTCCGCCGCCGCCCAGCTCGTCGGTGAAGACGACCTTGTTCGCCTTCTGGTTGAAGGTCGCCGAGTGCCAGAACGCGAAGTTCACGTTGTCCTGGACGCGGTCGATGACCTTCGGGTGCTCGGGGTCCTTGAGGGAGAACAGGATGCCGTCGCCCATGCAGGCGCCCGCCGCCAGGTCCTCGGAGGGCAGGACCGTGATGTCGTGGCAGCCGGTGGTCTTGGTGACGCCCGGGTTGGTGGGCCCGCCCGGGTTGCCGCCGCCGTCGGGGCCCTCACCGGGGAACAGCACGGGGAAGCCCACCAGGGCCGCCCGCTCGGGTGCCTGGCGCGGCACCTTGATCACGGAGATCCCGTCGTGCGGCGGCTGGCAGTCGGGGTAGGCGGCGTTCGGTGAGTAGGAGGAGACGTAGATGTAGACGTTCTTGCGCTCGGGCACCAGCGTGTGGGTGTGCGAACCGCAGGCGGTCTCGACCGCGGCGACGTACTTCGGGTTCCGCTTGTCGCTGATGTCGAAGACCTTCATGCCCTCCCAGGAGGACTTCTCGGTCGCGGGCTGCGTGGTGCTGTTGCAACTGCTGTCGCTGCGCGAGGAGTCGGTCGACACGAACAGCAGGTCCCCGGAGACGGAGATGTCGTTCTGCGAGCCCGGGCACAGCACCTGGGCGACGGTCTTCGGCTTCTTCGGGTTCTTGATGTCGAAGATGCGGAAGCCGTCGTAGTTGCCGGCGAAGGCATAGCGGCCCTGGAACGCCAGGTCCGAATTGGTGCCGGGCAGCGCGTCCTTGGGGATGTTGGTCAGGTGTTCGATGTTGTCGGAGTGGACCGTCTCGTCCTGACCGGGTATCCCGCCGCTCTCGATGGCTTCGCGCACCTCGGCGCGCGCGCTCTTCGACACCTCCTTCGAAGTGGCCGGACCGTCCCCGGGGTCGGGGGTGGCCATGGCCGGTCCTGCGGTGAGCAGCGCGGACAGGAGTCCGGCGGCGGCGGCCGCGACTCCCAGGCGTCTGCGCCGCGTTCGCGGGTCGCTCAACAGGGTCACTGTTTCCTCCCAACGTCCGTTCCGGTTGGAACGGTTCACGCACCACGCAGTATCGTCTTCGCCATGCACATACCAACAGGGGGCAACAAAGACGCAATGAAGTTTTTTGATCACTGACGCGCGGAAGCGTGCTAGGACGGTCATCGCACCCACAACGTGTTCCGCTTTCCTCCCCGCAGGGAGTGCCCCCAGTCACAGGAGGTCGTCGTGTCCCCTCGCCCCGGGCCGTCCAGCGCGTCGCTCGTCATGGCCTCGATGAGCGCACTGGCGGTGCTCGCGCTGGGAGCCTGCGACTCGGGATCGGACACCGGCGCGGCGGCCGCGGCCGGTCCCTCGGTGATCGCGCCGGGCAAGCCGGGGGAGGGCAACCGGACCCTGTCCGCCGAGGACGCCGAGAAGCAGCGCGCCGACGACGACTCCCCCAACTCGGCGGACGTCTCCTACGCGCGGATGATGATCCAGCACCACGCCCAGGCACTGGAGATGACCGAACTGGCACCGGAGCAGGCCGGGTCCGGCCGGGTCAGGAAGCTGGCCGAGCGGATCTCGGCCGCGCAGGGCCCGGAGATCAAGGCGATGGAGGGCTGGCTCGAGACCAACGGCGAGAAGAAGGCGGGTGGTCCGCACGAGCACGCCGCGATGCCGGGCATGGCGACCGAGGCACAGTTGAAGAAACTGCGCGCGGCGCGCGGCAAGGCCTTCGACCAGCTCTTCCTGACACTGATGATCACTCACCACGAGGGCGCGATCAATATGGCCGCGGACGTGAAGTCCGAGGGCAACAACGTACGGATCGAGGAGATGGCCGACGACGTGGTCGCCCAGCAGACGAGTGAGATCTCCCGGATGCGCGCGATGCTGTGACGCCGCGGCGGCCCGGCGGCGGAACGGGCTCCCGGGTGCGCCTCAGCGACGCGCGCGACGCGGCGTCAGGAAGCCCTCGTCGCGCGCCTGGCCGATCAGCCTGAGCGACTTGCGCCTGCTGTGCCCGGTCGCGCTCATCACCGCGAGGACCGGATCACCGCCCTCCTCCCGGGCCGCCCGGTACTCCCGGGCGACCAGCCTGCGCCCCTCCCGTCCGCGCGGCCACGCGGACCTGGCCCGCCGCGACGCGGCCGGAACGCCACGGGCGGCGACCGGCACGCAGGCCTCGAACAGCGGGTTCTCCAGCCACTCGGCGAGCACGGCCAGGTCGTCGAGGGACAGCGGCGGCCGGGCCCGCACGTCCTCGACCCGCACGTCCTGGCCGGACAGCACGGCGAGCGCGTCGACCCGGGCACCGTCGGCGAAGGCCAGCCGGACGTCGAACCACGAGGTCGTGGTGCCGCCCTCGCTCACCACCCAGGCGTGCCGCACGGACATCTCACCCTCGTCCGGACAGCGGTCGGAAAGCTGAAGAGAACGATCAACGAAGGATGCTTCGAGCACATACGCAACGTAACCGAATGATCACATTCCATACGAACGGAACACGCTTCGTTCAGCCGACGCGGCACCCTGTCAGCGGAGCGGCCGCGCCGGGGCAGGCGCCCCGGGCGCGGAGGTCAGTCGCTCCCGACGACGGCCGCCTGACGGGCGGCCGCGGCCAGCAGCGCGTCGAGCAGCCCGGGGAAGAGGGTGTCCAGGTCGTCCCGGCGCAGACCGTTCAGCTTGGCCGTGCCCCGGTAGGTCTGCCGGATCACCCCGCTCTCGCGCAGCACCCGGAAATGGTGCGTGGTGGTGGACTTGGTGACCGGCAGGTCGAAGTGCGAGCAGGAGAAGAGCGCGTCGCTGTCGGCGGCGAGGTCCCGCACGATCCGCAGCCGCACCGGGTCGGACAGCGCGTGCAGCACCCCTTCGAGCCGGATCTCCGCACGCGCGGGATGGGGCAGCTCGCGGGCGCCGGCGGCGGTGGCGGCGGGAGGCACGGCGACTCCGGTTCGTCAGGGGGTCCCGCCGGTCGGCGGGGCACCCCATTGTACGAAGGACGCCGTAGTTTGACACTCGACGTACTACGAGGGTTATCGTACGAGCCGTCCCGAACCGCAGCGTCCCAGGGAGCAGCCCGCCATGAGCGCACTCTTCGAGCCCCTCCGGCTCCGCGACACCACGATCCCCAACCGGATCTGGATGCCACCGATGTGCCAGTACTCGGCCGCGCCGGAGGGCCCGGCGACAGGCGTGCCGGGCGACTGGCACTTCGCGCACTACGGCGCCCGCGCGGTGGGCGGCACCGGGCTGATCGTCGTGGAGGCCACGGGCGTGTCGCCCGAGGGCCGCATCTCCCCGCAGGACCTCGGACTGTGGAACGACACGCAGGCCGAGGCGTTCCGCCGGATCACCGACTTCATGCGCTCCCGGGGCACGGTGCCCGCGATCCAGCTGGCCCACGCCGGCCGCAAGGCGTCGACCGCGCAGCCCTGGAAGGGCGGGGCGCCGGTGGGACCGGACGCGTACGGCTGGCAGCCGCTGGCGCCGAGCGCGCTGGCGTTCGACGAGCGGCACCCGGTGCCGACCGAGCTGACGGCCCCGCAGATCCAGGAGCTGGTCGGCCGGTTCGCGGACGCCGCGCGCCGGGCGCTGGCCGCGGGTTTCGAGATCGCCGAGATCCACGGCGCCCACGGCTACCTGATCCACGAGTTCCTGTCGCCGCACTCCAACCACCGCACCGACGCCTACGGCGGCTCGTACGAGAACCGCACCCGGTTCGCCCTCGAGGTCGTCGACGCCGTACGAGAGGTGTGGCCCGACGACAAGCCGCTGTTCTTCCGCGTCTCGGCGACCGACTGGCTGGAGGAGGGCGGCTGGACGCCGGAGGACACCGTCCGTTTCGCCGGCGACCTCCGGGCCCACGGCGTCGACCTCCTGGACGTGTCCACCGGCGGCAACGTGCCGCGCGTCCGGATCCCCACCGGGCCCGGCTACCAGGTCCCGTTCGCCGCGCGGGTGAGGGCCGGGAGCCCACTGCCGGTCGCCGCGGTCGGCCTGATCACCGAAGTCGGACAGGCCGAGAAGATCCTGGCCAACGGCGAGGCCGACGCTGTCCTGCTCGGCCGCGAGCTGCTGCGCAACCCGTCCTGGGCCCAGCACGCGGCGCGGGAGCTCGGCGCGGACGCCCGGATGCCGGACCAGTACGGCTGGGGGATGTAGCGGCGGGGCCCCGGGGGCGGGGTTTCGCGCGAGGCGTTGACCAGAAAGCGCTTACCCTCTACGGTCCGTTCATCAGCGTGACCGTCTCGGACGCCGCAGGCTCCTATTTTCCCAAAGGGAGCCTTCGGCGTCCGGTAAGCGATCAGATTGATGCACAACGTTCACGTACATGTTCCGTTCACCCCCACCCCTTCGGAAGGGATCAGAACATGACCGCTGCGACACACCCCCGCCTGCCACGGCGCGCGGCGACCGGCGCACTGGCGGCGCTCGGACTCTCGATTGGCATGCTCATGACCTCCGGGGCCTCCTCGGCCCACGCCGCCACCTGGCCGACCCCCAACGGCAGTCAGGGCGTCTCCTCCACCATCGCCGTCTCCGGTACCAAGGACTACGGGATGAAGCGCCTGTACGGCACCGGCGACCTGGGCTCCGACGGCCAGGACGAGGACCAGGGCCCGATCCTGGAGCTCGCCCCCGGCGCCGTCCTCAAGAACGTGATCATCGGCGCTCCCGCCGCGGACGGCGTCCACTGCAAGGGCAGCTGCACGCTCCAGAACGTCTGGTGGGAGGACGTCGGCGAGGACGCGGCGACCTTCCGGGGCTCCTCGTCGTCGAACGTCTACACGGTCTCGGGCGGTGGCGCCAAGGAGGCCGGCGACAAGGTCTTCCAGTTCAACGGCGCGGGCACTCTGAACGTCTCCGACTTCGCCGTGAAGAACTTCGGCACCTTCGTCCGTTCCTGCGGCAACTGCTCGACGCAGTACAAGCGGACGATCAACCTCAGCGGCATCGAGGTGAACTGGAAGGGCGGCCGGATCGCCGGCATCAACACGAACTACGGCGACAGCGCGACCCTGCGCAACATCACGATCGTCGGGGACAGCAGCAAGAAGATCGTCCCGTGCCAGAAGTACATCGGCAACGACGACGGGGACGAGCCGGACTCGAACGGCTCGGGAGCCGACGGCACGTACTGCAAGTACTCCTCGTCCGACATCACCTACAAGTGACGCCTCAGGTCCGGGTGGCGTGCGCCCGGACCTGTCCGGACTGCTCCCGCTGGTACCGCGCGTAGGCGTCCCGCAGGGCCTCCCCCGGCCAGTCGGGCGGGAGCAGCTCCGCGGGCAGCACCGGATCGGCGAGCAGGTGCCGTACCACGGCCGCGAAGGCGGTGAGGCGGTCGGCCGGGCGCCGCGCCCGGCCGACGTGGTCCAGCAGGGCCCGGGCGTGGTCGGACCACTCCGCCAGCGGCCACAGGCGCGCGGCCAGTTCGGCGGCCGGGGACGCGGGCCGCGAGACCAGCCGCTCGGCCACCGGGCCGAGGTCGGCGGGCAGCGGGCGGTCGAGGTTGGCGGGGCGCAGCCAGACACCCTCGCGGAGTTCGGCCAGGCGCAGGGCGGTCAGCCGGGTGCGCAGCTCGGCACGGGCGGCGGGCCCGCGCCCCGTCGCGGTGATCACGAGCGTCTCCCAGTCGCCCTCCCACGCGCGCGTGTGCGGGCCGAGGGCCTCGTCCTGGCGCCGCTGGCGCTCCAGCAGCCGCTCGCTGAGCCGGTATCCGGTCCCGGTGCGCCTCAGGTCCCCGGCGGCGGCCATCCGGCTGAGCGCCGCGCGCGCGGTGGAGGCGCCGACGTCGAAGCCCTCCACGAGCCGCACCAGTTCCCGCGCCGGAAGCTCGGGGGGATGGGTGCCGAGCAGCAGGCTCAGGACCACCGACCGCGCGGACAGCGGACGCGGTCGGAACCCACCGGGGGCCTTTGGACCGTTCATCCGCGCGGGTACGTGTCGTTCGTCCACATGGGCACGTACTGTACGTGCGCCCACCGTGTTGCACTATTGCTGCGACCGCAGAGGCAGTGCAACACTCGGGTCATGACGACACTCGCGCAGGAGCCGCCCTACGAGCCGTACGAGCCGTCGCAGGACCCCTGGGCCCGGCCGGCGGGGTACGCCACGCACGACGTCACCAACCAGCCTCCGCCCCTGGCCCCCTACGACGCGTCCGACGACACGGTCCTGCTGGAGGGCGTGCGGCGCGAGGGCGCGGCGTGGGCCGAGGACGGGCTGCGGCGGCTGGGCCGGCGGGCGGGCAGTGCCGAGGCGCAGGACTGGGGCGACCTCGCCAACCGGCACGAGCCCGTCCTGCGCACGCACGACCGGTACGGTGACCGGGTCGACGAGGTCGAGTACCACCCGAGCTGGCACCACCTGATGCGGGTGGCGGTCGGCGAGGGCCTGGCCGGGTCGCCGTGGGCCGACGACCGGCCCGGCGCCCACGTGGCGCGGACCGCCGGGGGCCTGGTCTGGGGGCACACGGAGGCGGGGCACGGGTGCCCGACGTCGATGACGTACGCCGCCGTCCCGGCCCTGCGGGCCCAGCCCGAGCTGGCGGCCCTCTACGAGCCGCTGCTGACCTCCCGCGCGTACGAACCGGGGCTGCGGACGCCCCTGGAGAAGCAGGGCCTGCTGGCCGGCATGGGGATGACCGAGAAGCAGGGCGGCTCGGACGTCCGGACGAACACCACGACGGCCACGGCGACCGCCGAGCCCGGCGTGTACACGCTGCGCGGGCACAAGTGGTTCACGTCGGCCCCGATGTGCGACGTGTTCCTGGTGCTGGCGCAGGCGGCCGGCGGGCTGTCCTGCTTCCTGGTGCCGCGCGTCCTGCCCGACGGCACCCGCAACACCTTCCGCATCCAGCGCCTGAAGGACAAGCTCGGCAACCGGTCCAACGCCTCCTCGGAGCCCGAGTTCGACGGGACGGTGGCCTGGCTGGTCGGACCGGAGGGGCAGGGCGTCAAGACCATCATCGAGATGGTCAACTGCACCCGGCTGGACTGCGTGATGTCCTCGGCGACGCTGATGCGCAAGACCCTAGTCGAGGCCGGTCACCACGTACGGCACCGCAGCGCGTTCGGCGCCCGGCTGGTGGACCAGCCCCTGATGCGCAACGTCCTGGCCGACCTCGCGCTGGAGTCCGAGGCCGCGACCACGCTCACCCTGCGGCTCGCCGGCGCGGCCGACCGTGCCGTGCGGGGGGACGCCGGGGAGGCGGCGTTCCGCAGGATCGCCACCGCCGTCGGCAAGTACTGGGTGACCAAGCGCGGGCCTGCCTTCACCGCCGAGGCCCTGGAGTGCCTGGGCGGCAACGGGTACGTCGAGGAGTCGGGCATGCCCCGGCACTACCGCGAGGCACCGCTGCTGTCGATCTGGGAGGGCTCGGGGAACGTCAACGCCCTCGACGTGCTGCGGGCGCTCGGCCGCTCCCCCGCCTGCGCGCACGCCCTGTTCGAGGAACTCGCCCTCGCGCGCGGTGCGGACACCCGGCTGGACGCGGCGGTGGCCCGGCTGGAGGCGGGGCTCGGCGAGGCCTCCGGGACCGGTGCCCGCCGGCTGGTGGAGCTGATGGCCCTGACCCTCCAGGGCTCGCTGCTGGTCCGGCACGCCCCGCCCGCCGTCGCCGACGCGTTCTGCGCCACCAGGCTGGGCGGCGACTGGGGGCACTCCTTCGGCACGCTGCCGGACACGGCCGACCTCGACGGCGTGCTGGCGCGGGCGCTGCCCGGAACGGACTGACCGGGAGGCACGGCAGGACCCCTCACCGGACTCGACACCACGGCCTGACCTGCGACGACAGCCTTCCGCGGGGTGACTGTCAGTGGCTGGGTGCAGACTGGCCCGTGTCCGAGACGAAGGCGTCGACGAGGACGCCGCGGAGGTGGTCGGCATGACCGAGGTACTGCTCGCCGTGGGCACCCGCAAGGGCCTGTTCATCGGGCGTCGGCGGGGTGGCACCTGGGAGTTCGACGAGAGTCCCTGCTTCAACGCCCAAGCGGTGTACTCGGTCGCCCTCGACACCCGCGGCGACACCCCGCGCCTGCTGGCCGGCGGCGACAGCGCGCACTGGGGCCCGTCGGTGTTCCACTCCGACGACCTGGGCCGGACCTGGACCGAACCGGCCGCGCCCGCCGTCAGGTTCCCCAAGGAGACCGGCGCCTCGCTGGAGCGGGTGTGGCAGCTGCACCCCGCTGCCGCCGAGCCGGACGTGGTGTACGCGGGCACCGAGCCGGCCGCGCTGTACCGCTCGGAGGACCGCGGCGAGAGCTTCGAGCTGGTCCGCCCGCTGTGGGAGCACCCGACGCGCTCGCGGTGGGTGCCCGGCGGTGGCGGTGAAGGACTGCACACCGTCCTCACCGACCGCCGCGATCCCCGGTCGGTGACGGTCGCCGTCTCGACCGCGGGCGTGTTCCGCACCTCGGACGGCGGCGCGAGCTGGGCGCCGTCCAACTCCGGTGTCTCCGCCGTCTTCCTGCCCGATCCCGACCCGGAGTTCGGCCAGTGCGTGCACAAGGTCGCACGGGACGCGGCCAACCCGGACCGCCTGTACCTCCAGAACCACTGGGGGGTGTACCGCAGCGACGACGCCGGCGGGCACTGGACGGACATCGGCGAGGGTCTGCCCTCCACCTTCGGTTTCGCGGTGGCCGCCCATCCGCACCGGGGCGACACGGCGTACGTCTTCCCGATCAACGCGGACTCCGACCGGGTGCCGGCGGACCGCAAGTGCCGGGTCTTCCGCACGGCGGACGCGGGCAGGAGCTGGGAGCCGCTCTCCGCGGGCCTGCCCCAGGAGGACCACTACGGCACCGTGCTGCGCGACGCGCTGTCCACGGACGACGCGGACCGGGCGGGCGTGTACTTCGGCAACCGCAACGGCGAGGTGTTCGCGTCGGCCGACGACGGCGACAGCTGGCGGCAGTTGGCCTCGCACCTGCCGGACGTGCTGTGCGTGCGGGCCGCGGTCGTCGCGTGAACCGGACCGGGGGGACCGGCTTCGGCCACGGGTTGATCGGCGCCACCCGTACGGCAGTAGGGTGACGCCCGTGGCACCACGACCCTTGAACGAAATCGTCGAAGCGGGCTGGGCGAAAGCCCTGGAACCCGTCGCCGGGCGGATCACCTCGATGGGTGAGTTCCTGCGCGCGGAGATCGCCGCCGGACGCACCTACCTCCCCTCCGGGGCGAACGTCCTGCGGGCCTTCCAACAGCCCTTCGACGACGTGCGGGTGCTGATCGTCGGGCAGGACCCGTATCCCACCCCCGGGCATGCCGTGGGGCTGTCCTTCTCCGTCGCCCCCGAGGTACGTCCGCTGCCCGGCAGCCTGCTCAACATCTTCCGCGAGCTGAACGCCGACCTGGATCTCCCGCAGCCCTCCAGCGGGGACCTGACGCCTTGGACGGAGCAGGGTGTGCTGCTGCTCAACAGGGCGCTCACCACGGCCCCGCGCAAGCCCGCCGCTCACCGCGGCAAGGGCTGGGAGGAGGTCACCGAGCAGGCGATCCGGGCGCTCGCGGCGCGCGGCAAGCCGATGGTGTCCATTCTGTGGGGCCGGGACGCCCGCAATCTGCGGCCGCTGCTCGGCGACCTGCCGGCCGTGGAGTCCGCGCACCCGTCCCCGATGTCGGCGGACCGGGGCTTCTTCGGATCCCGCCCGTTCAGCCGGGCCAACGACCTGTTGATGCGCATGGGGGGCCAGCCGGTCGACTGGCGGCTGCCGTGAGCGGCGTCGGCTTCCCGGCCGCGCTGTGGCCGAGGAGCGTGCCGGGCAGTCACCATCGGCCCGGCGGTGAGGTGAATCGTGCCGATGTCGGCCGATCCGTACATCACTCATCAGACAAAACCGGACGGATACCGCTCACCTGCACCCTCCCCGAACAGGGAAGCCCCGGAAACCAGTAACATGCGGCGCCATGAGCTCCCCCACTGGGCCCGCGTCCGGCCTGCCCGTACGAATGCCGCGCCCCCGCCAGCCCGGACGGCACCGCCGTCCCGAACCCCTGGTGGCTCCCGAGGGCGCGCCGGCGCTCGTCCTCGCGGTGCCGGGGACGCCCAGTAGTGCCACCCGCGGCCTCGCCGACGAGGTCATCAGCATCGCCCGCTCCGAGCTGCCCGGGCTCGACGCCCGGATCGGCCACCTCGACGGGGACGACGACGAGTTCCCCACCCTGTCCACCGTGCTCGTGCGGGCCGCCGAGGAGCGCACCGCCCGCTTCGAGCAGGCGCGTGCCGCCGGTCTGGACGTGAGGGAGCCCGAGGGCCCCGTCGCGGTCGTCGTGCCGCTGCTCGCGGGCCCGGACAACGCGCTGCTGCGCCGGATCCGGCAGGCCGTCATGGACAGCAGGATCGCGGCCGAGCTGACCGATGTGCTGGGGCCCCACCCGCTGCTGGCCGAGGCGCTGCACGTGCGGCTGTCCGAGGCGGGTCTCGCCCGCGCCGACCGCGCCCGCCTGTTCACCGTGGCGACCGCGGCGGACGGCATCATCCTGGCCTCCGTGGGCGGTGACGAGGCGGTCCAGGCGGCCGGGATCACCGGCATGCTGCTCGCCGCGCGCCTCGCCGTGCCGGTGATCGCGGCGGCGCTGGACGAGGAGGGCTCGATCGCGTCCGTGGCCGAGCAGCTGCGCTCCTCGGGGTCCCAGCAGCTGGCGCTCGCGCCGTACCTGATCGGGCCGGAGATCGAGCAGTCGGTGTTGGAGGAGGCGGCCAAGGAGGCGGGCTGCTCCGCCGCCGAGCCGCTGGGCCCGTACCCGGCGATCGGCAAGCTGGCGCTGGCCAAGTACACGACGGCGCTCGGCATCTCGCCGCAGCAGGCTCAGGGGACGCCGGTCCGGTGACGTGCCGCGCTCTTCACGGGCGCGCGTGGAAGGGGCCCGCTCCGGGGCAGGAGCGGGCCCCTTCCACGCACAGGAGGCTTGTCCGCCCGCGACCGCGGGGGCCTTCCGCCCGCGACCGCGTCAGGCCGGGCCGAAGACCACGCAGGATGCCGCCGGGGCTGCCAGGGAGCCCGTGCGGCGGGGAATGCCGGTGGCCGGGTCGAGGGCGAACCAGGTCACGTCTCCGGAGCGTTCGTTGGCCGCGTACAGGAAGCCCTCCGAGACGGTGATGTCGCGGGGCCAGTGTCCGCCGCAGGGCACGGTGGCGGACAGCCGGAGTCCGTCCGGCTCCACGACGAACACGGACAGGACGTCCTCACCGCGGGTCGCGGTCCACACGAAGCGGCCGTCGGGCGAGACGGCGATGCCGGACGGGTAGGCGTCGCCCGCCGGGGCTCCCGGCAGCACCGGTACCTCGGTGAGCGGCTTGAGCAGGCCGTCGGCGGCGTCCCAGTGGCAGACGGTGACGGTGGGCGACAGTTCGTTGACCACGTAGGCGTGGGCGCCGTCCGGGTGGAAGGCCAGGTGCCGCGGGCCCGACCCGGGGCGCAGCGCGATCTCGCGGTGCACGGCGGGGGCGCCGTCGGCGAGGGTGCAGACACGCACCGAGTCGGTGCCGAGGTCCACGCTGACGGCCCACCGCCCGCTGGGGTCGGGCCGCACCTGGTGGGCGTGCGGCCCCTGCTGCCGCTGGGCGTGCGGGCCGGAGCCGGTGTGGCGCAGGACGCCGGACGCGGACCGGGCCAGGGTGCCGTCGGCGCGCAGCGGTACCGCGGTGACGGTGCCGGAGCCGTAGTTGGCGGTCAGCACGTGTCCGGCGTACAGGCCGAGGTGGGTGGGTCCGTCGCCCTCGACGGACACCGGACGCCCGAAGGGCTCGGGCTTGTCGCCGCACACGCGGTACGCGGCCACCGCGCCCTCGGCCGTCTCGCTGACGGCGTAGAGGGTCTCCCCGTCGGGCGACAGGGCCAGGTAGGAGGGGTCGGCCAGGCCGTCCGTGCCGCTCACGACCGTGAGGGCTCCGTCGTCGGGCGCGACGGTCGCCGTCAGGATCCCGGGGCCGCCGGCCGCCGTGAACGACCCGATGTATGCCCGCCGCCGCCTGTCGCCGTCCGCCACCGCTGCCCCTCTCGTCCCGCTCCGTCTGCCCGCTCGACCCGCATCACGCACCGACCGGCCGTCCGGCTTGAGCGTCCGGCCTGTCCGTCCGGCCCGGTCGCCGGCTCCGGGCGTCCGATCGCCCGGCCGTACGACCCTCCGGCCGTCCGACCCGGGCATTCACCCGGGAGCGACGGTAGCAGTCGATCACATGCGGTCTAGACCAAACGGGTGCCGCGGGTACGGCGGGTCAGGCGCCTGCCAGTCGCGAACCGGAAGGGGCTCCCAGCGGCGCGGCGAGTTCGGCGAGGGCGTGTTCCAGGTCGTGGAGGTGGGCCAGCGCCGGTTCGGCGGCACGCGGGCCGCCCGCGCGGGCGGGGACGCCGCCGCCGGTGAGCGCCTCGACCGCGGCCTCGACACGCCAGCAGGCGGCGGCCAGCCGGGCGTCGTGGGAGGCCTCGGGGTCGGCGGCGACGGCGACCAGCCCGCGGATCTCCCGGGCGCAGTCGTCGAGCAGGCCGAGGACCCGTCGGGCCCGCCGCCTGCGGCCGTACATCGGGCTCAGCGGGTGGACGAGCGGGGCGACCGACAGCCGTACCCGGCCGAGCAGCTGCTCCAGTTCCGCGACCCTGGGCGCCGGGTCGGCGCCCTCGGTGCCGGCGAGGCGGGCGGCGGCCTCGGCGGTGCAGGCGTGCACGCAGCGCAGGGCGCGCTGGATCCAGGCGTCGGTGACGGCATGGGTGGTGACGGGCAGGACGAAGAGCACGGCGAGCACGGCACCGAGCGCGCCCACGCCGGTTTCGGCGAAGCGCAGCGCCAGCAGGCCGGGACTGAGGACGCCCAGCAGGCCGTAGAGCAGCTCGGCGAGCAGGGTCACGCAGAGCATCATCCAGGTGTAGGAGACCGCCGCGGTGTAGAAGATGCCGAACACGCAGGCGGCGGCGAGTACGGCGGTGGGCACCGCGGACCCGGCGAGGGGCACGGCGATCAGGAAGCCCAGGCCGATGCCGACGACCGTGCCGAGGACGCGCCGGAAGCCGCGCACCAGCGTCTCCCCGCGCGAAGTGGTGTTGACGAAGACCCACCAGGTGGCGCCGACGGCCCAGTACCAGCGGTCGCCCGACACCAGCTGGCCCACGACCAGCGCGAAGCCCGCGCCGGCGGTGGCCTGCACGGCCTGGCGGGTGGTGATGCGTGCCAGCCCGGTGCCGGCGGGCGGTGCGGGGACGACGGGCGCGGGGCGACGGCGCTCGTAGCACCACAGGCCGAAGCGCACCGCCGCGGCGGTGGCCACGGACAGCAGGACGGCTGCGTACATCTCGGGCAGCCGGTCCGTGGTGGCGTGCAGGAACTGGGCGACGAAGAAGGTCATGAAGGCGAACACGCCGAGGCTGTGCCCGCGCGGCCCCCAGCGGCGCGCGTACACGCCCGCGCCGACGACGGCGAGGAAGGCGAGGTCCCGGACCACGGGCAGGTCGTGCAGCGCCGCGGCGGCGGTGAGGACGGGCAGTCCCGCCACCGGCAGCAGCGCGGTGGTGACGGCCTGACCGCGCACGGTGGCGTCGGTGACGGTGAACAGCGCCAGCAGCGCGGCGAGCCCTCCGGTGATCGCGCCGACCAGGGAGGTGCCGGCCAGTCCGCAGACCACGACGGCCAGCCCGATGCCGAGGACGGCCCGGGCGGCGAACCGCAGCCGGGACCGTCCCGGGTCCGGGCTCACGAACACCTTCTTCAGCACTGCCTACCGCCCCCTCGCTCGTCCACGTCCACCGGCTGGAAGTCACCGCATGCAAAAGGCGCCGCGGGGGTCCGCAGCGCCATCGACACGTCTATAGGAGCATCTCTGCCACCAGTGGCTCAACCGGCCGCTGCAGGAATGGGCCATTGGTACAGTGATCACGACATGTTCACGGCCACTGGGGTGCCAATGGCCGACGCGAGAGGGGCCCGCCCGCGATGGCCGTCGACGAGCTCGACACCCGGATCCTCCGTCTGCTCCTGGAGCAGCCGCGCACCAGTGTGCGCGAGTACGCCCGCCTCCTCGGGGTCGCCCGCGGCACTCTCCAGGCCCGTCTCGATCGTCTGGAGCGGGACGGTGTGATCACCGGTACCGCTCCGTCCCTCTCCCCCGCCGCCCTGGGCCATCCGGTGCTCGCGTTCGTGCACATCGAGGTCACCCAGGGGCATCTGGACGAGGTGGGCGAGGCGCTGGCGGCCGTGCCGGAGATCGTCGAGGCCTTCTCCATCACCGGGGGCGGGGACCTGCTCACCCGTGTCGTGGCCCGTGACAACGCGCACCTGGAGGATGTGGTGCAGAAGCTGATCAGCCTGCCCGGTGTGGTCCGCACCCGCAGCGAGGTGGCGTTGCGCGAGCGGGTGCCGCACCGGCTGCTGCCGCTCGTGGAGTCGATCGGCCGCTCGGCCCGCAGGTGATCCTTGGCATCCTGGACGCCATGAGCACCATGGGACCCCTCGGCGGCATCTCGGCCGTCTTCGATCTGGACGGAACACTCGTGGACAGCGAGCCGAACTACTACGAGGCGGGTCGACGCACTCTCGCCGAGTACGGCGTCGCGGACTTCACCTGGGCCGACCACGAGGCGTACGTGGGTATCAGCACCCGGGAGACGGTCGCCGACTGGAAACGGCGGTACGGGCTGCGGGCCACGGTCGGGGAGCTGCTCGCCGTCAAGAACCGCCACTATCTCGACATCGTCCGCACCTCGGTCCGCGCGTACCCCGAGATGCGCGCGTTCGTCGAGTTGCTGGCCGGCGTGGGCGTGCCGATGGCCGTGGCGTCGGGTTCGTCGCCGGAGGCGATCGGGACGGTCCTCGCCCGGACCGGCCTGGACGCGCACCTGCGCACGGTCGTCTCGGCCGACGAGGTCGCACGGGGCAAGCCCGCCCCCGACGTCTTCCTGGAAGCGGCCCGCAGGCTGGGGACGCGGCCGGCCCGGTGCGTGGTCCTGGAGGACGCCGCTCCCGGGGCCGCCGCCGCGCACGCGGCCGGGATGCGCTGCATCGCGATCCCCTACGTCGCGGCGCAGGCCGACGCCCCGGAGTTCGCCACCGCGGGGCTGCTGCTGCGCGGGGGCCAGGAGGAGTTCACCGCGCGGGCGGCGTACGACTGGCTCGTGCGCGAGGCGCGCACTGCCTGAACCGACGGCGACCTACGGCGACCGATGGCGTCCTGACTCGGGAAAGAATCCGAGCAAGTGCCCGAGACGGTGATCAGACCGGCGCCCGTATCCGTATCTCCCGGTGTCCGAGCCTGTCTTCGCCCAGGAGGCACGATGCGCATCACGCGCGCCACGGCAGGGACCGCCTTCGTGGCCGGTGCCCTGGTCCTCACCCTGACCGCACTCGCCTACCCGACCATGCTGGGAGTGCAGAACGCGGGCAGCGACCAGGCCCGCGTCGTCACCGAGACGCGGTACGGGCCGCTCACCGAGCAGGACCGGGACTTCGTGGTGAAGGTGCGTGCCGCGGGACTGTGGGAGCACCCCCTGGGGCTGATGGCCATGGAGCGGGGGACGACTGCGGAGATGAGGGAGGCGGGTGAGCACCTGGTCGTCGGCCACTCCCGGCTGGACGCGACCTGCCGGAAGATCGCGCCGGAGCTGGGCATCACCCTGCCCAACCTGGCATCACCGCAGCAGCAGCAGTTCGTGTCGACCGTGGACGGGACCACGGGCAAGCAGTTCGACACGACGGCGGTCAACATCATGCGGATCACGCACGGCCAGATCTTCCCGGCCATCGCCAACATCCGCGCCAACACCAAGAACTCCCTGGTGCGGCAGCTCGCCGACCAGGCCAACGACACCGTCCTTGACCACATCACGGTGCTGGAGAAAACGGGGCTGGTCAACTTCGACCAGGTCAACTTCCAGCAGACCGCCCCGCCGAGCCTGCCCAAGGTGCAGCTCACCCCGCCGGCCCCGCAGCCGGGCGAGCCGGTTCTCTCGCTCACCGCGCCGCCCGGCCTGGAGGTCAACACCTCGGCGCCCACGCCGAGTCCGACGGTCCGCTGAGTCAGCGGTGGCCCGGCCTGCCGCCGCGTCCGCCCTTGCCCTTGCCGCCGCTGCCGCCCCTGGACGCGCCCCCGGCACCGCGCCGGGCGGCCCCTCCGGTCTGCCTCCCGCCGGCCTTTCCGCCAGCCTTGCCACCCGCTTTGCCGCCGCCCGACCTCGCGCCGCCCGGCTTGCCGCCGCCCGACCTGCCGCCCTCCGCCGTGCGGCGCGGGGCGGCGGACGGCTCGGGCTGCCGGCCCCGGGTGCTGTTGACGGTCCGGCCCCGGACGATGCCGATGAAGTCCTCGACACGGTCCGTGTGCGCGTCCTCCCGCCAGGACAGGGCCACGCTCGACTCGGGGGCGTCCGTGACCGTGCGGTACGTGAGGTCCTTGCGGTGGTGCAGCCGGGCCAGCGACAGCGGCACGAGCAGCACGCCGATCCCGGCCGCCACCAGCTCGACGGCGTCCGCGGTGCCGGCCGGACGTTCCAGGGCGGGCCTGCCGGGCAGCCGCTCCCAGTCGAGGACGTCGTCGAGGGGGTGCAGCACGATCTCGTCGGCGAGGTCCTCGACGCTCACCTCCTCGGCCGCCGTGACGAGGTGGTCCCTGAGGACCAGCACCACCGTGGTCTCGGTGTAGAGCGGGATGGCGCTGAGCACACTCCGGTCGACGGGCAGCCGCACCAGTCCGGCGTCGGCGTCACCGTCCCGCAGCACGCCGCCCGCGTCGGCGGCCGGGACCTGGGTCAGGGCGAGCGGGACGTCCGGCAGCCGCTCGTTCCAGATGCGCACCCATTTGTCGGGCGTCACCCCCGGGACGTACGCGAGCCGGAACGAGGGGGGAGCTTCCGAGCCTGTCACCCGGCCAGGTTACCGGGCGTGGTCGGGAGCCACTCACACGATCGATACCCTTGACGGCATGACGTCGCACCAGAACACCCAGACCATGAAGCCCGCGACCGCGGCGAAGAAGCTGGGTGTGTACCTCGAGGCCACACCCGCCGAGTTCCAGGAGGGCGTCGTCACCCGTGCCGAGCTGAACGCGCTGCAGGCCGACCCCCCGGCGTGGCTGCGTGAGCTGCGGCGCGACGGCCCGCACCCGCGGCCGGTGGTGGCGGCCAGGCTGGGCATCTCCATCGCGGGCCTGCACCGGGGCGGGGTGGCGGAACCGCTCACCACGGAGCAGATCGACGCGCTGAGGCAGGAGCGCCCCGAATGGCTGGAGCGGGAGCAGGCCGTCCAGGCGGACGTACGCAAGGAGGCGGCCCGCGTCAAGAAGCTGCACGCCGAGCGGGCGGAGCGCGCCGAGCGCGACTGACCGGCCTCACTGCCCGGTCGGCCGCCCCGCGCGGCCCGGCCCGGCGGTCACCCGCTCGTTCGTCGGCCCGTTCTTCCGCTCGTGCCTCGGCCCGTTCTTCCGCTCATTCCTCGGCCTTCTGCGCCGTCAGGCTCCAGGCGTACTGCAGCCAGTCCGACAGGACGACCGCGCTGAGGCCGGCGCACAGCAGCCGCCCCGCGCGCGGCGCGACGGCGTAGGTGCCGACGAGTCCGCCGGCCACCCAGGCTGAGGTGCAGAACGGGCAGGAGAGCAGGTCACCGACGGCACGGCGCAGACCGGTGCCGCGTCCGGCGTCCATCACCTCGTTGGCGTTGCCGTGCCCCTCACGGCGGGTGAACGGCGCCCGCAGGAAGCTGGTGATCTTGTCCTTGGTCAGCAGCCGGGAGGCTTTGAACGTCGCCGTTCCCAGCAGGGCCACGTCCCAGGGCGGGACGGTGTCCGGGAGCCGGACGCCGCGCCGCCACGCCGTCGCCGCGAACACGCCGACGCCCGCCGCGAAGGTCGTCGCGAGCGTCGCGTATCCGGCGAGGGGTGCCTCCTCCCCGCCGGCGTAGCGCTGCTCAACGTCCGTCATCATGTCTCCTCGATCTCGGTGGGGCTCCGTGAGGCTCGGTGCGGCTCGGTGGGGTCAGTGGTCAGTGGGGCGTGCCGCCGGGGCGCTGCGGGTGGGGCGGCGGGTCGCCGAAGAGGTCGGCGCAGTCGGCGGGCAGCCGGGCCAGCAGACGGTCGACGCGTTCGCGGGGCACCGCCTCGGCGAGGACGGACAGCACGGCGCCCGCGTCCCACTCGGCGGTGCGTGGCCGCGCACCGGTCTGCTGGGCCACCCGCCGGAGGAACTCCTCGCGGCCGAACGACTCGGGACGCCCGCGCTCCAGGCGCAGCGCGTCGTCCAGGGGTGCGGGCAGCTCGGCGGCCAGACCTGCGGCCTCCTCGGGCGGGACGCGGGACGCGATCACCCACAGGACGGCCGTGGTGACCTGCTCGGCCTCGTCGTCGCTGTGGAACTCACCGCGGTCGCGGACCCGGTCCAGGAATTCGTCGAGTCGCACGACGTCGCCTCCTTGTGCCGGTTCGCGTTCCGTGCCGGGTGCCCTGGGGCGGGGCGGGAAAACGGCCGCGCGCCGGACGCCGTCGGCGCGCTGTCGTCGCCGTGCGCGCTCGCACCGCCGTGCGCGGGCCCGCGGGCCCGCGGGCCGTGCGCGCACTCACCGCCGCAGGCGGGCCCTCGCGGAGTCGGCGGCGCCGGTCAGTGCGGTCAGGGCGTCGGGCTGCTCGGTGAACAGGGCGCGCCCGGCCGCGACCCTCCGGCGCCTGGCCGGGCCCGGTGCGGTGAGCCGCCGCAGCGCGCGCAGCAGCGCGTCCCCGTCCTCGGCGGCCTCGGACACACCCAGCTCCGCCATCCGCCGGACGCCGTCCGCGCCGTGGCCCGGGATCGGACGGTGGCCCACGACCGGCAGTCCGGCCGCGAGAGCCTGTACGGCGGTCTGACCGGCCGCGTTGTCGATCAGGGCCCGGGCGGCGTGCAGCAGACCGGGCATGTCCGTCACCCAGCCCAGGGCGAGGACACCCGGGGTGCCGGACAGTGCGCGGCGCAGCCGCCGGTTGTCGCCGCAGAGCACGACCGGCAGGAAGCCGTGCTCCGCCAGGAGCCGGACGGTGGTGTCCAGGTGCGAGCCGACGCCCCAGGCGCCGGCGGAGAGCACCACGGCGGGCCGGCCGGGGCCGAGCCGGTCGAACAGGTCACGCCACGCGGCCGCCCCCGGGACGTCGGGGGTGCCGGCGAGGAAGCCGGGCGCCACGAGAGGTCCGCAGGCCGACGCGGGCGTGCCGGTACTCGTCCGCACCTGGCGCGCCGCGGCCTCGGTGAGGCACAGGCAGTGGTCGTTGCCGGGGTGCAGCCACTGCCGGTGGACCTCGAAGTCGATCACGAGGACGACACTGGGCACGGAAAGCAGCCCGCGGGCCCGCAGATGGCCGGTCAGCTGGGCGCCGAGGTGGAAGACGGGCACGACGACGTCCGCGCCCGTGCGCTCGGCCAGCTCGCGCAGTCGGCCCCCGGCGAGCCGGGCCAGGGGCGTCCCGCTGGGGCGGTGCCCCGGGCCGGGTCGCAGGAAAAGGCGGTACAGGGCGGCGTACGCCCAGGGGAAGTGCCGTACCGACCCGCGGTAGAAGCGCCTCAGGACAGTGCCCAGGCCGTACGGCAGGAGCGCCAGGACGTCGACGACCTGGGCGGTGTCGCCGCGCTCCCCGGCCCGGCGGACCAGTTCGGCGGCGACCGTGTCGTGGCCGGCGCCCATGCTCGCGCTGAGCACCAGCAGGCGTCGGCCGCCTCCCGGGCCGCGTGCGGTGCCGGCCCGGCGGGGCACGGATGAGCTGCGAGGATGCACAGCGGACCAGGTTGCCGACGTGAGGGGTTCCAAACCACCGCACATGCGGGCGTTTCGGGTGTACCGCGGCTGGATACTCCGTGACCGCCCGTCCGGACGGACGGCGGAGCCCGGCCACCCGGTCGGTCGCTTCGCGGTGCCCGCCCCGAGCCAAGGTGGTCCCCATGGTCCATGCGTTCTCCCGTCCCCGGTCCGCTCCCGGACCGCAGGTCGTCGCACCCGACGCGGACCGTGCCAGGCCCCGGCGGCCCGTGGGAGCCCTGGACACCCGGACCCGTACGGCGCTCGTGACGGGGGCGTCCTCCGGCATCGGTGCGGCCGTGGCCCGCCGGCTGGGCGGCGAGGACGGCTGGCGGCTGGTGCTGACCGGACGGGACCCGGTGCGGCTGCGCCAGGTCGCCGACGACACGTCGGCCACCGCGTTCGCGGCGGACCTCACCCTCCCCGGCGCCGACCGGCAGCTCGCCGACTTCACGCTGGCCACGGCCGGCCCGGTGGACCTGCTGGTGGCCGGAGCCGGCGTGGGCTGGGCCGGCGAGTTCCTGGACATGCCGCCGCACATCATCGACGAGGTGCTCGACGTCAACGTGCTGGCCACGCTGCGGCTGGTGCGGCTGGTGCTGCCGGGGATGGTGGCGGCGGGTTCGGGGCGGGTGGTGCTCATCGGCTCGCTGGCGGGCAGTGTCGCGGTGCGCGACGAGGCCGTGTACTCGGCGGCGAAGGCCGCGATCGGCGCCTTCGCGGACTCGTTGCGCTACGAGCTGCGGGGCACGGGCGTGGGAGTCACCCACGTGGTGCCCGGCGTCGTCGACACGCCGTTCTTCGAGCGCCGCGGCACCCCCTACCGGCGGTCCAGGCCGCGTCCGGTCCCGCCCGAGCGCGTGGCCGACGCGGTGCGCGGCGCGGTGGTGCGGGGCCGCGACGAGGTGTACGTGCCCTCGTGGCTGCGGCTGCCGTGCCGGGTGCGCGGCGCGACCCCGGGACTGTACCGGCGGCTGGCCGCTCGGTTCGGATGACCGGGAGCGCGCCGCGGTGAGTGTCCTCACCGTCGTCCTCGCCCTGTTCGCCGCGCTGTCCAACGCGGCGGCGTCGGTGCTGCAGCGCCGGGCCGCGGCGCAGGACGAGAACCGGGCGGGCGCCCGGCACACGGCGCTGCACTCGCTGCTGCGGATGGTGCACGACCGGTACTGGGTCGGCGGGGCGGCGCTGCTCGCGCTGACCACGGTGCTGCAGGGGGCCGCGCTGGCGGTGGGCAGCCTGGCCGTCGTCCAGCCGCTGATGGCCACCGAACTGCTCTTCACGCTGGTGGTGGGCAGCGTCGTCTTCCACCGGCGCCCGGACTCGCGGACGTGGCTGGCCTTCGCGGCCCTGGCCGTGGGGCTCGCGTTGTTCCTGGGCGCCGCCGCTCCGTCGGCCGGTCACGACACGGCCGCCTCGGGCCGCTGGATCTGGGCGGGCCTGGCGCTGTTCGTACTGATCACGGTCCTCGCCTCGGTCGGCAGCATGGTGCACGGCGCACCCCGGGCGGCGCTGTTCGGATCGGCGTCGGCGGTGGGGTTCGGCGGGACGGCGGCGCTGCTCAAGGAACTCACCGGGCGGCTGTCCCAGGGGGTGGGCGAGGTGCTGACCCAGTGGCCGCCGTACGCGACGGGGGTGGTGGGCGTGATCAGCTTCCTGTTGTTGCAGAGCGCCCTGCGGGCGGGGACCCTCGCGGCCTCGCAGCCCGCACTGACCCTCGGCGACGCGCTGACCAGCGTCGCGCTGGGCTGGGCCCTGTTCGGCGAGGAGATCGTGCTCGGCGTGCGGGTGCTGCCCGAGCTGATCGGCGTGGCTCTGATCGGCCTCGGCAGCGTCGGGCTGGCCCGGGCGCCGTCCGTCCACGGTGCCTGGGACACGGCCACGGCGGCGCGGGACGGGCCGGGGCGGGGCGGGGGATGAGGCGATGAGCGGTCCGGGACGGACCGACCGAGCGGGCCGGAGGCAGCAGGAATGGGTCAGAGTCTTCACGCGGGACACGCAGGGCACGTGGGACACGCGGGGCACGCAGGGCGTGCGGTGGTGTATGCCGTCGCGGCCGCCGCGCCGGTCGCGGCCGCGCTGGCGCACATCGGCCCGGCCGCGACCTGGCTCCCCGGGCTGCGCCGGCGCCGGTTCCCCGCGCTGGCGGGGCAGGGCGGTCCCGGTCACGTCGCGCTCACCTTCGACGACGGCCCGGACCCCGTATCCACACCGCACTTCCTCGACGCCCTGGACGCACTCGGAGTCCGGGCGACGTTCTTCGTCCTCGGCGAGAACGTGTCACGGCACCCTGCCGTGGCCGGGGAGATGGCCCGGCGCGGGCACGAAGTCGGTGTGCACGGCTGGGCGCACGACCGCCCCTGGTGGCCGGCGCCGCTGCGGGACGCGCGCGAGGTGCTGCGCGCCGCGCAGGTGGTGGGCGAGGTGACCGGCCGGTCCCCCACCTGGTACCGGCCGCCCTACGGCATCCTCACCTCCGGGCGCTGGGCGGCCGCCCGCCGGGCCGGGCTGCGGCCGGTGCTGTGGACGGCGTGGGGCAAGGACTGGCGGCACGACGCGACGCCGGCCTCGGTGCGCGCGAACGTCGCGGCGGACCTGCGCGGCGGCGGCACGATTCTTCTCCACGACACCGACCACGCCTCCGCTCCGGGCAGCTGGCGGGCCACGCTCGGCGCGCTGCCGGACGTCGTGCGCGACTGCCGCGAGGCGGGGTTGGCGGTGGGCCCGCTGGGCGAGCACGGGACGGGCGGGGCCGCGGTGGCGGCGGGGGTGCGCGCAGCGGGCGCAGTGCACGGAACGCACCGTTTCGGTCACCGGCGCCGGGACAGCCGTAGCGTCATGGAGGACAGCGACGATCAGCGCGCGGCGGCACCGGACCCGTCGTGCCCGCCCTGACCCTGCGTGAGTACGCCGTGCCCGCCGACGGCGAGCGGGGGGTGCTGGGCCCCTGGGGCGCCGTACGCGGTCTGTCGGGCCGGAGCCGACACGACGGTGCGGTGGCGGGCCCGGGCAGGACCCGCCACCTCCCTCTGCCTCAGGCAGCCGCCCCTGTCACCTCCCGGTGGATCGGCGCCGCCCCGCCGGTCAGGGGGACGCCCGTGCCGCCGCGGCGGAGGGCGACGATCTCCGCCGCGATGGACAGGGCGGTCTCCTCGGGGGTACGGGCGCCGAGGTCCAGACCGATCGGTGAGCGCAGCCGGGACAGCTCCTCCTCGGTCAGGCCCGCCTCGCGCAGCCGCCGGTCGCGGTCCTCGTGGGTGCGGCGCGAACCCATGGCGCCGACGAAGGCGACCGGCATCCGCAGCGCCTCCGTCAGCAGCGGCACGTCGAACTTGGCGTCGTGGGTCAGCACGCACAGCATCGTGCGCCCGTCGGTCGGGGTGCCGCGCAGGTAGCGGTGCGGCCAGTCGACGACGACCTCGTCGGCCTCCGGGAAGCGGGCCCGGGTGGCGAAGACGGGCCGGGCGTCGCACACCGTCACATGGTGTCCGAGGAACTTCCCCGCCCGCACCAGCGCCGCGGCGAAGTCGACCGCGCCGAAGACGATCATGCGGGGCGGCGGCACGCTGGACTCGACGAGCAGGGTGAGTCCGCCGGGGCAGTGCGAACCGTCCTCCGAGAGCCCGACCGTGCCGGTGCGCCCGGCGTCCAGCAGAGCGCCGGCTTCGGCGGCGGCGGTGCGGTCCAGGTCGGGGTGGCCCCCGAGTCCTCCCTCGCGGGTGCCGTCGGGGCGGACCAGCAGGGCCCGCCCGAGCAGGCCGGCCGGGCCCCGGACGACCCGGGCGAGGGCCGCCGTCCCGCCCCGGGCGGCGCTGTCGAGCGCCGCCCGGAACACCTCACGCGACGGCGCGTCCGCGCCGACCGGCGTGACCAGGACGTCGACGATGCCGCCGCAGGTCAGCCCGACCGCGAAGGCGTCCTCGTCGCTGTAGCCGAAGCGCTCGCGCACCGTCTCGCCGCTGCGCAGGGCGTCGGTGCACAGCTCGTACACGGCGCCCTCCACACAGCCGCCGGAGACGGAGCCGATCGCCGTGCCGTCGCTGTCGACGGCGAGGGCGGCGCCGGGCCCGCGCGGTGCGCTGCCGCCGACGGAGACGACGGTGGCGACGGCGAACTCCCGGCCTTCGGCCAGCCAGCGGTTCAGCTCGTCGGCGATGTCAAGCATCCGTGCCGCCCCCGGTCGCGGGCACCCCCGCCGACAGCACACGGTCCGGACGGATCGGCAGGCTGCGGTGGCGCACGCCGGTCGCATGGTGCACCGCGTTGGCGACGGCGGCCGCGGCGCCCACGACGCCGATCTCGCCGACCCCCTTGATGCCCACGGGGTCGTCCGGGTCCTCGTCGTCCACCCAGTCCGCCTGGATGTCGCCCACGTCGGCGTGGGTGGCGACGTGGTAACCGGCGAGGTCGGGAGCGTAGAGGGCGCCGCTGGCCCGGTCCCGGACCGCCTCCTCGTGCAGGGCCATGGAGATGCCCCAGACCATGCCGCCGACCAGCTGGTTGCGGGCGGTGAGCGGGTTGACGATCCGGCCCGCCGCGAAGATGCCGAGCATGCGGCGCACCCGTACCTCGCCCGTGGCGGGGTCCACGGCGACCTCCGCGAACTGCGCCCCGAAGGAGTGCCGTTCCTTCTGCGCGAGACGGCCGAGGGCCTCGGTGGTGTCGGACCGTACGGTGATGCCCTCGGCGGGGATGTCGGTGCCCAGGGCGAGGCGT
Organism: Streptomyces sp. BK208; assembly: GCF_004364245.1. GTDB lineage: Bacteria > Actinomycetota > Actinomycetes > Streptomycetales > Streptomycetaceae > Streptomyces. Next base: position 288,026 of record NZ_SOAV01000004.1, read on the forward strand.
TCGCGCAGTTCCGCGGCCGCGGCCGTGATCGCCCAGGCCCACGAGCGGGTGCCCATCGAGCCGCCCGCGATCATCGCGGGGCCGAAGTCGCTGTCCCCGATCCGGACCCGGATCCGCTCCGGCGCCACCTGCAGCGCGTCGGCCGCGACCAGGGTGAGCGCGGTACGGGCACCGGTGCCGATGTCGGCGGCGGCGATCCGCACGGTGAAGCCGCCGTCGGCCTGGGCGGTCAGAGCGGCCGTGGAGGGTCCGGCGCCCGCGTGGAAGGAGGCGGCGGCCGTGCCCGTGCCGAGGAGCCAGCGCCCGTCGCGCCGGGTGCCGGGGCGCGGGTCGCGCTCGGCCCAGCCGAACCGCCGGGCACCCTCACGGAAACAGGCCTCCAGGTTGCGGCTGCTGAAGGGCAGGCCGGACACCGGGCCCACCTCGGGCTCGTTGCGCAGGCGCAGTTCGATCGGGTCGACGCCGCAGCGCTCGGCGAGTTCGTCGAGGGCCGACTCGACGGCGAAGGACCCCGGCGCCTCGCCCGGCGCGCGCATGAACGTCGGTGACGGCACGTCGAGGGGCGTGACCTCGTTGGCCGTGTGGTGGGCGTCGGCGTCGTACATCACCCGGGCCACGCCCGCACTGGGTTCGACGAACTCGTAGACGGTGGACGTCCGGCTCAGCGAGCGGTGCTCCAGGGCGCGCAGCCGGCCGTCGGCGTCGGCGCCGAGGCGGACGCGCTGGACGGTGGGGCTGCGGTGGCCGGCCAGCGAGAACATCTGTCGTCTCGTCATGACCACGCGTACCGGCCGCTGCAGTTCGGTCGCGGCCATCACGGCGGCGACCTGGTGGGCCCGCAGGCCCTTGCTGCCGAAGCCGCCGCCGATGTGCTCGGAGCGCACCCGCACGGCGGACGCGTCCAGCGAGAACATGTTCGCCAGTTCGCTCTGGATCCAGGTGGTGCCCTGGTTGGAGTCGACGACCTCCAGGCGGCCGCCGTCCCACCGGGCCGTGGCGGCGTGCGGCTCCATCATGCTGTGGTGCTCTTCGGGGGTCGTGTACTCCGCGTCCACCACGACGGCGGAGGCGGCGAGGCCGGCCGCCAGGTCGCCCTTGGCGGTCTCGCCGGGCATGACGCCGCCGGCCGGGTGGGCGCCCGGGTGTCCGGTGGTGAGCGTGGTGTCGTGCGGTTCCTCGTCGTAGGAGACGACCAGGGCCTCGGCGGCCTCCCTGGCCTGTTCGGACGTCCCGGCGACGACGAGGGCGACCGGCCAGCCCACGTGCGGCACCCGGTCGTTCTGGAAGAGGGCGGCGGTGGGGTCCGGCGTGATGCCCAGCAGACCCACGTAGTCGGTGTCGACGCGCGGGGCGTTGCCGTGGTGCAGGACGGTGAGGACGCCGGGCATGGCGAGGACGGGCTCGGTGTCGATGGTGCGGATCCGGCCGCGGGCCACGGTGGACAGCACCAGCCAGCCGTGCGCGAGGTCGGCGAAGGGGATCTCGCCGGCGTAGCGGGCCGCTCCGGTGACCTTGTCGCGGCCCTCTACGCGCGTGTGGGCGGTGCCGACGGCGCCCCGGGTCGTCGTGCGGCCGGTGGTGGCGGTGCTCATCGGGCGGCCTCCTCGGCGAGTTCGGTCAGGACGGCCACCACGAGGTTGCGCATGAGGGTCACCTTGTATCCGTTGTCGGGCAGCGGCCTGGCGGCCGCGAGTTCGGCGTCGGCGGCGGCGGCGAAGGTGGCGCCGTCGGCCGGTGCCCCGGTCAGCACGGCCTCGGCGGTGCGGGCCCGCCAGGGCCGCGAGGCGACCGCGCCGAGGGCCAGCCGGGCCTCGCGCACCACGCCGTCCTCGACGTCGAGCGCCGCGGCGACCGAACCGATCGCGAAGGCGTACGAAGCGCGCTCGCGGACCTTGCGGTAGCGGGAACGGGCGGCGACCGGGGCGGGCGGCAGGGTGACGCCGGTGATCAGCGCCCCGGGCGGCAGGGCGGTCTCCCGGTGCGGGGTGTCCCCGACGGGGAGGTAGAAGTCGGCCAGCGGCAACTCGCCGGGGCCGTCGAGGGTTTCGTACTCCACGACGGCGTCGAGGGCGGCGAGGGCCACGCCCATGTCGGAGGGGTGGACGGCCACGCAGTGGTCGGATGCGCCCAGGACGGCGTGGTTGTGGTGCTCACCCGTGATCGCGGAGCAACCGCTGCCGGGTGCCCGCTTGTTGCAGGGCCTGCTGAGGTCGGTGAAGTAGCCGCAGCGGGTGCGCTGGAGGAGGTTTCCCCCGACGGTGGCCATGTTGCGCAGCTGTCCGGAGGCGCCGGCCAGGACCGCCTGGCTCAGGACCGGGTAGCGGCGGCGCACCTCGGGGTGGGCGGCGAGGTCGCTGTTGGTGACGGTGGCGCCGATGCGCAGGCCGCCGTCGGCGCTCTCCTCGATACCGTTCAGCGGCAGTTCGCGGACGTCGACGAGCCGGGCGGGGCGCTCGACGCCGGTCTTCATCAGGTCGACCAGGTTGGTGCCGCCGCCCAGGAAGCGGGCGTCGGGGTCCCCGGCGAGCAGGGCCACGGCGCCGGAGACGTCGTCGGCGCGCTGGTAGTCGAACTCCCTCATGCCGCCGTCTCCTTCACCGTCTCGGCGGACCGGTCGCCGTCGTCGTGCCGGCCGGCGGCTTCGTGGGCCTCGGCCGCACGGGTGACCGCCTGGACGATGGAGACGTAGGCACCGCAGCGGCAGAGGTTGCCGCTCATCCGTTCGCGGATCTCGTCCGGTGTCAGGGGTGGCGGCCCGGCCTCGGGACGTACGTCCTCGGTGGCGGCACTGGGCCAGCCGGCCGCGTGCTCCTCTATGACGGCGATCGCCGAGCAGATCTGGCCAGGCGTGCAGTAACCGCACTGGTAGCCGTCGAGGTCGAGGAAGGCCTGCTGGACCGGGTGCAGCCGGTCGCCGTCGGCCATGCCCTCGATGGTGGTGATCTCGCGCCCCTCGGCGGCGACGGCGAGATTCAGGCAGGAGACGGCACGGCGTCCGTCGACCAGGACGGTGCAGGCGCCGCACTGGCCCTGGTCACAGCCCTTCTTGGTGCCGGTGAGGTCGAGCCGCTCGCGCAGGGCGTCGAGGAGTGTGGTGCGGTGGTCGACGGTCAGCTGGTGCTTCTCCCCGTTGATGTTCAGGGTGACGGCGCTGGACGTCGACGAGGGCTCTGGAGCCATGGTCAGCCTTCTTTGGTGTCTGGTGACAGGTGTCCGGTGACAGGGAGAATGGGGCTGTAGGCAGTGGGGGGTGTGTGCGTGGCCGGTGGCCGGTGGGCCGTCGGCCGGTCCTTCCGGTCGCGTCCGCCGCTAGACTGGACGGGTAACCGGACAGTTGTCCGCTCACTGGAAAACGTAACGGACAGTTGTCCGGTTAGCAAGGACGGGATTCGGTCACGAACCCGGGAGGAGGACGAGTGTCGCCGTCGAGGAGAGACGAGGCGGACCCGCCTCTGCGGTCGGACGCGCAGCGCAACCGCGAGCGCATCCTGCGCGTGGCCACGGAGGAGCTGACCCGCTGCGCACGCGTCCCGCTGAGCACCATCGCCAAGAAGGCGGGCGTCGGACAGGGCACGTTCTACCGCAACTTCCCGCACCGCGAGGCGCTGGTCCTGGAGGTCTACCGCTACGAGATGCAGCAGGTGGCCGACGCGGCACCCGAGCTGCTGGCCGCGCGGGGGCCCGAGGACGCCCTGCGCGAGTGGCTGGACCACCTCGCCCGCTTCGCCATGACCAAGGTCGGACTGGCGGACGCGATCCGGCTGGTCACGAGCGCGCCCGGGGGCCCGGCGAAACCCGAACCCGCCCCGGTGATGGACGCGGCCGACCTCCTGCTGCGCGCCAACGAGGCGGCCGGCACCATCCGCCCGGGCGTCTCCGCCGACGACTTCTTCCTCGTCATCGGCGGCCTCTGGCTGATCGACTCCGGTGACGACTGGCAGCCGCGGGTCACCCGGTTCCTCGACTTCGTCATGGACGGGCTGCGGGCGGGAGCGCCAGGCCGGTGACCGTGCCCAGGAAGCGGTATCGGCGCTCGGGGCGGCCCGCCACCCCGTAGCGCAGGGAGACGTCCGCGCTGCCCACGGTGTGGAAGTACTCCAGGTAACGGCGGGCGCTGACCCGGGAGACGCCCGTCAGCGCCGCGCACTCGCTGGCGGACAGGGTGCCGTCGGCCTCACGCAGGGTGCGCTCGACGAGTTCGGCGGTCTCCACGCTCATGCCCTTGGGCAGCACGGGGGCGTTGGCCGCCTGCACCGCGGCTCCGGCCAGTACGCGGTCGACGTCGGCCTGGCTGCGCACGACCGTGCCGAGCAGCCGGCCCCGCTGGACGGCGTAGCGCTCCAGCCGGACCCGCAGATCCTCGAACTCGAAGGGTTTGAGCAGGTAGTCGACCACGCCGTGGCGCACGGCGCCCCGCACCGCGTCCGCCTCGCGGGCGGCGCTGACGACCATGACGTCGCAGTCGTGGCCGGCGGAGCGCAGCCGTGGGATGACGTCCAGGCCGAAGACGTCCGGCAGGTACAGGTCGAGCAGGATCAGGTCGGGGCGCAGGTCCCCGACGGCGGCGAGCGCCTGCTCCCCGGTGCCGGCGACCCCGACGACCCGGAACGGCTCGACCCGTTCGACGAACGCGCGGTGGACGCGGGCCACCATGAAGTCGTCGTCGACCACGAGCACGCCGATCGGGTCGGCGGCCCGGGGCACCCCTTCGGGGCCGGCGGTCGGGGCGGTCGCGTCGGACGGGTCGCTCGGTGCCGTCATGGTGCTGCTCCTTCCGCCACCGCGTCGGTGAGGTGGCTGACGGTCATGCGTGCGGTGAACACGGCCCCCTCGGGGGTGTTGGTCACCGAGATCTCACCGCCGTGACGTTCGCAGACCAGCCGGGTCAGCGCCAGGCCGATACCGCGCTCGCCCTGCCGGGCGGCCTTGGTGGTGAAGCCGTGGGAGAAGACCTCCCGGGCCAGTTCGGGCGCCACCCCGGGGCCGGAGTCGCGGACCACGACCTCGACGCTGGCGGCGTCCTGCCGCAGCTCGACCTCGACCCAGGCCTCGTGCGCGTCGTCGGGGGACGCTGCGGCGTCCACGGCGTTGTCGACGAGGTTGCCGAGCACGGTCGCCACGTCGGCGGCGTCCGCCGGGTCCAGCCGGTCCAGCGCCGTGCGCTCCGACACGCGCAGCGCGACCCTGCGCTCGGCCGCCAGCGAGGACTTCGCCGTGATCAGCGCGGCGACCGCGGTGTCACGGACCCGGCGGCTGAGGATGAGGTCCAGGGACTGGCGGCGCCGGGTGAGCCCGCGCACGTAGCGCACCACTTCGTCCTGCTCACCGATCTGGATCAGGCCGGAGATGGTGTGCAACTGGTTGGCGAACTCGTGGGCCTGGGCGCGCAGCAGCTCGGAGGTGCTGCGGAAGGAACCGATCTCGCGTTCCAGGCGGGCCAGTTCGGTGCGGTCGCGCAGGGTGGTGACCGAACCGAGCGTGCGGCCGTCCTTGGTGACCGTCATGCGGTTCATGACCAGGACCCGGCCGTGACGGACGACGACCTCGTCGCTGGGCCCGGCCGCCGCGGAGGTGGCACCGGCGAGGACGTCCCGCAGCCGTCCGTCGATGCCGAGGCCGTCCAGGCTCTGGCCCACGCAGTCCGCGGGCAGGTCGAGCAGGCGCCGGCCCATCTCGTTGACCAGGGTGAGCCGGTGCTGCGGGTCGAGGGCGACGACGCCCTCGGCGATGCCGTACAGCATGGCCTCGCGATGCTCGGCGAGGCCGGCGATCTCGCGCGGCTCGAGCCCCAGGGTCTGCCGCTTGACGCGCCGGGCGAGCAGCCAGGACCCGGCGACGCCGAGGCCGCTGGCGATGCCCAGGTAGGCGAGGAGGTAGGAGGAGGCGCCGCTCAGGCGCTGCCACACCGTCGGGTCGGCCTCGCCGACCATCACCGTGCCGAGGTGACGGCCGAGGGTCTGCCGGGTGGCGCCGAGCACCGGGACCTGGGCGACGAGTTCCCGGCTGCCCCGCACGGTCAGCGGCCCCGACCAGCCGCTGGTGACCTCGGCGCCCTCACCGCGCGGCACCTGGGCGCCGATCAGCGTGGGGTCCGTGGAGCTGACGAGGCGGCCCTCGGCGTCGGCCACCGTGACGGAGGTGACGCCCGACTGGGTCTGTGTGGCGTTGACCAGCGGGGCGAGGGCCTCCTGCGGCAGGGGGCCGAGCAGCTGGCTGCGCACCAGCGGCGTCGCGGCGAGCTGTTCCGCGAGGGCGGTGACCCGGCGGCCCTCGACCCGGTTGAAGGTGGTCCTGGACTGGGCGAGCGAGACGGCGGCGACCGCGAGCAGGACGACCACGACGATGGCGAGCTGGAGGACCAGCATCTCGCCCGCGAGGGTCTGACGGCGGAAGGCGGGGGCCACGGCGGACTCGTTCTCGGCTCACGGACGGGCGGAGGCACGGGGACGCGGATGCGGTGACCGGCGGGGAGACCGGTCGGTGTGCCGGGACGCCATCATGGCGCCCACCTGCGGCGAAGGAAAGGGATGTGCCCTCATCGCAATGAACCGGCGGTGCGCCGGCCGGGTGCCGGTTCGGCCCCGCCCCGGTGACCGCAATGAACACAACCTCCCTTGGTTCCGGAAGGAAGACACGAGGCAGGCGTCCGGGCACCATGTGGCCCACGTCACCCTCCCCACAGGGCTTCCCCGTACCGATCTACCCGACCGACAGGTGGTGTCATACGTGCGCCTGCGCACCCCCCTCGCGCTGCTCGGAGCCGCCGTGCTCGTGCTGGCGGGGCCGCCGTTGCTCTCCTCCGGCGACGACTCCGACTCCGGCACCCGCATCCCGGGCCTGCGCTTCATGGTTCCCAACACGCCCGGCGGCGGCTACGACATCACCGCCCGCACGGCCGCGAAGAACGCCGAGGACGCCGGACTCACCCACGGCATCGAGGTGTTCAACCTGCCCGGCGCGGGCGGCACCGTGGGCCTGAGCCGCCTGGTGAGCGAGCACGGCAACGGCAAGCTCGCCATGTCCATGGGCCTCGGTGTCGTGGGCGCCGCCCGCTCCAACCACGCGCCCAAGACCCTCGCCGACGCCACGCCGATCGCGCGTCTCACCGAGGAGCAGGACGTCGTCGTGGTCGCCAAGGACTCGCCGTACAAGACGATCGACGAGCTGATCGACGCCTGGAAGAAGGACCCGGGCAAGATCCCCGTGGGCGGTGGTTCGTCTCCGGGCGGGCCCGACCACCTCGCGCCGATGCTGATGGCGCAGGCCGCCGGGATCTCCCCGAAGGCGGTCAACTACATCCCCTTCGACGGCGGCGGCGAGCTGCTCGCCTCGATCCTCGGCGACAAGGTCGGCTTCGGGGTCTCCGGCGTGGGCGAGTACCTGGACCAGATCAAGGCGGGTGAGCTGAGGGTGCTCGCGGTGACCGGCCCCGAGCGGGTGGACGACCTCCAGGACGTGCCCACGCTCAAGGAGTCGGGCTACGACGTGAACTTCACCAACTGGCGCGGCGTCGTCGCCCCGCCCGGTCTGTCCGAGGCGCAGCGCACCAAGCTGACCCGCCTGTTCGAGGAACTGCACGACTCGCCCGAGTGGAAGAAGTCCATGGACCAGAACGGCTGGGACGACGCCTTCCTGACCGGTGAGGAGTTCGGCGACTTCCTGGACGCCCAGGACGAGCGCGTGGTGTCGGTGCTGAAGGAGCTGGGACTGTGACGACGCCGACCGACGTTCCCGAGGAGAGGGCCGCCGGCCGGGGCTCGTGGCTGCGCGAGCACTCCGAACTCGGCGTGTGCGTCCTGCTGCTGGCGCTCGGCGTGCTCGTGCTGACCGACGCGCTCACCATGGACGTCGACATCACCCAGCGCGGCCCGGTCGGCCCCAGGACGGTGCCGGTCGTGGTCGGCATCGGTCTGCTGGTGATCGCGGCGCTGCTCGCCGTGGACGTGCTGCGCGGCGGCCGGGGCGAGGCGGAGGGCGGCGAGGACGTCGACCTGTCCGAACCGGCCGACTGGCGCACGGTGCTGCTGCTGTCCGGGATATTCCTCGGCGCCGCCGCCCTGATCGAGCCGGCCGGCTTCCCCGTGGCGGGGGCGCTGCTCTTCTGGGGTGCGGCCTTCGCCCTCGGCAGCCGCCGCCTGGACCGCGATCCGCTGATCGCCGCGGTGCTGTCCCTGATCACCTACGTCGTCTTCGACAAGCTGCTCGGCGTGCCCCTGCCCGGCGGTCCGCTGATGGGAGTGCTCTGACATGAACGCCCTCAACTCCCTCATGGACGGGTTCGGCACGGCGCTCACCCCGCTCAACCTGCTGTGGGCCGCCCTCGGCGTGCTGCTGGGCACGGCCATCGGTGTGCTGCCCGGCATCGGACCCGCGATGGCGGTGGCGCTGCTGCTGCCGGTGACGTACGGGCTTGACCCGGTCGCCGCGTTCATCATGTTCGCGGGCATTTATTACGGCGCCATGTTCGGCGGTTCGACCACCTCCATCCTGCTCAACACCCCCGGTGAGAGCGCCGCCGTGGTCGCGGCCATGGAGGGCAACCCCATGGCGAAGGCGGGACGCGGCGCGCAGGCGCTGGCCGCCGCGGCCATCGGTCACTTCGCGGGCGGCATGATCGGCACGATCCTGCTGGTCGCGCTGGCGCCCACGGTCGCCGACCTGGCGGTGGACATCGGCGCTCCGGACTACTTCGCCATCATGGTGCTGGCGTTCATCGCCGTGACGTCGGTGCTGGGTTCGTCGCGCGTCAGGGGTCTGGCCTCGCTGCTGATCGGTCTGACCATCGGCCTGGTGGGGCTCGACCAGATGACCGGCCAGCAGCGGCTGACCTTCGGTTCGCTGCAACTCGCCGACGGTGTGGACGTGGTGATCGTGGCGGTCGGTCTGTTCGCGATCGGCGAGGCGCTGTGGGTGGCGGCGCACCTGCGGCGCGGCGGGGCCGAGCCCATTCCGGTGGGCCGCCCCTGGCTCGGCCGCGACGACGTCAGGCGCACCTGGAAGTCCTGGCTGCGCGGTCCGTTCATCGGCTTCCCGTTCGGCGCGATCCCGGCGGGCGGCGCGGAGATCCCGACCTTCCTCTCGTACGTCACGGAGAAGCGGCTGTCCAAGCACAAGGACGAGTGGGGCAAGGGCGCCATCGAGGGGGTGGCGGGCCCCGAGTCGGCGGCGTCGGCCTCGGCGGCGGGCACGCTGGTGTCGATGCTGACCCTGGGCCTGCCGACCACCGCGGTCGCGGCGGTCATGCTGGCCGCCTTCCAGCAGTACGGCATCCAGCCGGGACCGCTGCTCTTCGAACGCGAGCCCGAGCTGGTGTGGGGTCTGATCGCCTCGCTCTTCGTCGGCATGGTGCTGCTGCTCGCCCTGAACCTGCCGCTCGCTCCTGTGTGGGCCAAGCTGCTGCGGATCCCGCGCCCGTACCTGTACGCGGGGATCATGTTCTTCGCGGCGGTCGGCGCGTACGCGGTCGGCGGTGAGGTGGTCGACCTGGTGATCCTGCTCGTCATCGGCCTCATCGGCTTCGGCATGCGGCGCTACGGGCTGCCCGTCCTGCCCGCCGTGATCGGCGTCATCCTCGGCCCGAACGCCGAGCAGCAGTTGCGCCGCGCCCTGCAGATCAGCGACGGCAGCGTGTCGGGCCTGGTCGACACGCCGTTCTCGGTGACGGTGTACGGCGTGATCGTGCTGCTGCTCGCCTGGCCGCTGGTGAAGCGGCTGGTGGTGCGTGGCCGGAAGCGGGCGAACGCCTGACCCGCGCTCACCCGGCCCGGCAGCGTGCCCCGCTCCCGGGAAGGTCTGCGTGCGGCCCGGTACGCCGACCCCGTACCGGGCCGTCGAGCGGCGGCCCGGCGCCGGGACCGGCGCCGGCTTCGTCGGTAACCTCGTCCGCAGCCCCCTCGACCCGGGCGGGCCGACCGCTGCCGGGCCCCGCCGTCCGCGGGCCCCCCCTTCCGGTCCCCGCCCCCTGAGACCCCAGAAAGGGAACCGACCCCATGATCTTCATCACGGCGAAGTTCCAGGTACTCCCCGAGCACGCGGACCGGTGGCCGGAGATCGCCGGTGAGTTCACCCGGGCCACCCGGGCGGAACCCGGCTGTCTCTGGTTCGACTGGTCGCGCAGCGTCGACGACCCCACGGAGTACGTGCTGGTCGAGGCGTTCCGCGACGACGAGGCGGGCGCCGCGCACGTCGGATCCGCGCACTTCCGCGCCGCGCGGGAGAAGCTGCCGCGGCACCTGGCCCGTACCCCGCGCATCGTGAACGCGACGGTCGACCAGGAGGACTGGTCGGAGCTGGGCGAGATGGCGGTGGAGTAGGGCCTCCCGCCCCCGTGGAGAGCGCCCCGTCAGCCGAGGAAGCTCAGCCGGACCCGGCGGTCGGGGTTGTCCTTGTTGGTGTCCACCAGGCACACCGACTGCCAGGTCCCGAGTTCCAGGCGGCCGCCGATCACCGGCAGTGTCGCGTGCGGCGGTACGAAGGCCGGCAGGACGTGGTCGCGGCCGTGGCCGGGGCTCCCGTGGCGGTGCTGCCAGCGGTCGTCGGCCGGGAGCAGGGTGTGCAGGGCGGAGAGCAGGTCGTCGTCGCTGCCGGCGCCGGTCTCGATGATCGCGATCCCGGCGGTGGCGTGCGGGACGAACACGTTGAGCAGGCCGTCGCGGCCGGACGCCGCCTCGCGCAGGAAGGACTCGCAGTCGCCGGTGATGTCGGCGACCCGCTCCGCCGCGCCGGTGGCGAGGTTCAGGACTCGGGTGGTGAAGGCATCTGGCATGCCCCCATCCTGACACCGGGGGAAGATCGCGGCCTCCGGCACCGTTGGTAGAAGCGTGAACAACATGCGCGAGGTCGACGTCGTCGTCATCGGGGCCGGTCAGGCCGGACTCGCCGCCGCCTATCACCTCCGGCGCACGGGTTTCGAGCCGGAGCGCGACTTCGTGGTGCTCGACCACTCCCCCGGGCCCGGCGGCGCCTGGCAGTTCCGCTGGCCGTCCCTGACGTACGGCAGGGTGCACGGCATGCACGCCCTGCCGGGCATGGAGCTGACCGGTGCGGATCCGGCGCGGCCGTCCGCCGAGGTGATCAGCGGGTACTTCGCCGCGTACGAGCGGACCTTCGACCTGCGGGTGCGGCGCCCCGTCGACGTGCGTGCCGTGCGTGAGGGGGCGGACGGGCGCCTGCTCGTCGAGACGTCGGCCGGGTCGTGGGCGACACGCGCCCTGATCAACGCGACCGGCACGTGGGACCGGCCCTTCTGGCCGCGCTACCCCGGGCAGGAGACCTTCCGGGGACGGCAGCTGCACACCGCCCAGTACGCGGGGCCCGAGGAGTTCGCCGGGCGGCGCGTGATCGTGGTGGGCGGCGGCGCCTCCGGGACGCAGCACCTGCTGGAGATCGCTCCGTTCGCGGCGGCCACCACCTGGGTGACCAGGAGGCCGCCCGTCTTCCGCGAGGGGCCCTTCGACGAGGGAGCGGGCCGGGCGGCGGTGGCCCTCGTGGAGGAACGGGTGCGGCAGGGGCTGCCACCGAAGAGCGTCGTCTCGGTGACCGGACTGCCGCTCAACGACGCGATCCGGGCCGGACTGGCGTCGGGAGTGCTGGACCGGCAGCCGATGTTCGACCGGATCACTCCCGAGGGCGTGGAGTGGAGCGGCGGGCGGCGGGTGACGGCGGACGTGATCCTGTGGGCGACCGGGTTCCGGGCCGCCCTCCACCACCTGAGGCCGCTGCGGCTGCGGGAGGCGGGCGGCGGTGTCCGGGTCGAGGGGACGCGCGCGGTCGCCGATCCCCGGATCCATCTCGTCGGTTACGGCCCCTCGGCCAGCACCGTCGGCGCCAACCGGGCGGGCCGCGCGGCCGTGCGGGACATCAGGCGGCTGCTGGCCGGGGGCGAGCCGGTCGCCGCGTGACGCCCCGACGGGTCACTCGGCCGCCTCGGCCCCGCCCTTCCTCCCGGCGCTCGCCTGGAGGCGGTTGAACTCGGCCACGTTGCGCTGGTGCTCGGCATAGTCGGCGGTGAAGCGGGTGTCACCCGGCTTGACCGTGACGAAGTACAGCCAGTCCCCCGGTGTCGGGTTGATCGCGGCACTCATCGCCTCGTCGCCGGGATTGGCGATGGGGGTCGGCGGCAGCCCCATGCGCTGGTACGAGTTGTACGGGCTGTCGATCTTCGTGTCCTGGGTGGTGGTCTTCAGCGTCGAACGGCCCAGGGCGTAGTTGATGGTGGAGTCCATCTGCAGCGGCATCCCGCGTTCCAGCCGGTTGAAGATCACCCGGGCCACCTTGCCCATGTCCTCCTCGTCGGCGGCCTCCTCCTGCACGATGCTGGCGATGGTGACCGCCTGGTAGACGTTCAGCGCGTTGCGCTGGGCGCCCGCGGCGACCGGCGCGCCGGTGAACCTCTTGTTCGCCGTGTCGACCATGGCCGTCAGCAGCTTCTCCGGGGTCGGGTTCCCGCCCAGCGGGTAGGTCGCCGGGAAGAGGTAGCCCTCGGGGTTGCCCTCGGCGTCGTTCGGCAGCTTGAGGCCGGCCTTGGCCAGGGACTTCTTGGTGGTGCCCGCGGGCAGGGCGAGGGCCTTGTCGACGGCTTCGTAGACCTCCGTGGCGCGCCGGCCCTCCGGGATCGTCAGGGACGTGGGACGGGACTCGCCCTCCTCGTCCGTCGTCAGCAGCGGCACCGCGACGGCGGTACCGGCCACCACGGCGCCGATCGCGATCAGGGCGATACGGCCCCGGCGCGTGAGCCGGATCGTCCTCCTTGGGCTGCTGGGACCTCTGAGGCCTCCAGGGCCCCCAGGGCCTCCGGGATTCCTCGGGCTGCCGTGACCTCCGGCGCTCCTGGCGCTCCCGGCACCTCTCGCGCTTCTCGCGCTTCTCGCGTTCCGCGGCGGCGTGTTCATCTGCATGCGGGCACGGTAACCCCCATATGCACGCAAACCCGGCATATCGTCATTTCGTCGGCTCCAGTCGGGCGTCCCTGCGGACCAGCGCGGCGTACCTCCCGTCCTGTGCCAGCAGCGCCTCGTGCGTGCCCTGTTCGGCCAGGCGTCCGGAGTCGAGGACCACGATCCGGTCGGCACCCCGGACGGTGGAGAGGCGGTGGGCGATGGTGATCGTGGTGCGGTTGGCGGACAGAGCGTCGATGGCGCCCTGCACGGCGGCCTCGGTACGGGTGTCCAGGGCGCTGGTGGCCTCGTCCAGGACGAGGACGGGCGGGTCGCGCAGGATGGTGCGGGCAATGGCCAGGCGCTGCTTCTCACCGCCGGAGAAGCGGTGGCCGCGCTCGCCCACCACGGTGTCGTAGCCCTCGGGCAGGGCGGCGATGTGGTCGTGGATCTGGGCCGCCCGCGCCGCCGCCTCCAGCTCCGCATCGGTGGCGTCCGGCTTGGCGAAACGCAGGTTCTCGGCGACGGAGGCGTGGAAGAGGTACGTCTCCTGCGACACGACGCCGACCGCGCGGGCAAGGGTGTCGAAGTCGAGGTCGCGCACGTCGACCCCGTCGAGGGTGACCCGGCCGCCCGTCACGTCGTACAACCGCGGCACCAGGTGGCCGAGGGTGGACTTGCCGGCGCCGGTGGGGCCGACGACGGCGAGGCTGCTGCCGGCGGGGACCGTGATGTCGATGCCGTCGAGCACCGGGCCGCCCTTGCCGCCGTAGCCGAACTCGACGTGCTCGAAGCGGATCTCGCCCTTGATGTGGTCGAGGTGGACGGGGTCCCGCCGTTCGGTGATGTCGATCGGCAGGTCGAGGTACTCGAAGATGCGCTGGAAGAGCGCGAGCGAGGTCTGGATCTGGACACCGGTCGACAGCAGGCTCACCGTCGGCCGGAACAGTCCCTGCTGGAGTGAGACGAAGGCGACGATCGTACCGAGCGACACATCCGGCCCACCGAGCTGCAGGGCGATGCCGGCGGTCCAGTAGATGACGGCCGGCATGGCGGCCATGACGATCGTGATGACGGCCATCCGCCAGCGGCCCGCCATGTTCGACCTCACCTCCAGGTCGACCAGACTCTCCGACTCCTCCGCGAAGGCGCGGGTGAGCGAGTCGGACCGCCCCATGGTGCGGCCGAGCAGGATGCCGCTGACGGAGAGCGACTCGGTGACCGTGGCGGCCATCGCGGCCATCTGCTTCTGCCGCCGGGTGGTGATCTTCCTGCGCTCCCTGCCCACGCGGCGGCTGATCCACACGAACACCGGAAGCAGGAGCAGGGAGACGACGGTGAGGCGCCAGTCGAGGACGACCATGGCGACGATCGTGGCCACCACGCTGGTGAGGTTGGAGACCAGGGAGGTCGCCGTGGAGGTGACGGTGGCCTGCATGCCGCCGATGTCGTTGGCGATGCGGGACTGGACCTCGCCGGTGCGGGTGCGGGTGAAGAAGGCGAGGGACATCTGCTGGAGCCGGCCGTAGACGGCGGTGCGCAGGTCGTGCATGACGCGCTGGCCCACGGTCGTGGAGATGAGCGTCTGCAGCACGCCGAAGACGCTGGTCAGGACCGCACCGAAGATCATGCCGAGGGCGAGCAGGCTCAGCAGACCGGTGCGCCCCTCCGGGATCGCGACGTCGAGGATCTCCCTGAGCAGGAAGGGCGTCGCGACCGACACCAGGGACGCGGCGCCGACCAGCAGGCCGACGACCGCGAGACGGCCGCGGTAGGGCCGGAACAGCGTGAGGATGCGACGCACCTGCCGGGGCTGTTCCTTGGCGTCGGCAGGCGCGGTCCAGGCGGATTCGCGATCGGGGCGCATGGGCTCCTTAGGAGACGGCGAGGGACGGGCGCGCGCAGCCCTCCGGACGACAGACCTCGCGGTACCGCCGCGGGCGCGCGTGGTCCCCACGGATCGTGGATTACGGATCAGAAATCACGGATCGAGAATTACGGATCGAGAATTACGGATCGACAGTCATTGTTACCTATACTCACAATGAACGCCATCCTGATATTGTTCCCGCATGATCGCCCCCGATCCCGACGGCCTGCTCGCCGAGCAGCTGCTGCGGCTCACCCGCCGGGTGCACCGCATCCAGAAGCGCCACCTCGAGCACCGCGACCTCGGTATCACCCCGGCGCAGTCCCGGCTGCTGCGCACGCTGGCGCACTGGGGCTCGCCCCCGCGCATGGCCGACCTCGCCGAGCGCCTCGAGGTCGTGCCCAGGGCGGTGACGACACTGGTCGACGGTCTGGAGGCGGCCGGGAAGGTGCGCCGCGTCCCGGACCCGGCCAACCGCCGCGTCATCCGCATCGAGCTGACCGACGACGGACGCGCGGCCCTGGGGGAACTGCGCGCGGCGCGCCGGTCCGCCGCCGAGGAGATCCTCGCCCCGCTGACGGACGAGCAGCGCGCGGTGCTGGGTGGGCTGCTGGACACACTGGTCGACGGTCCCGACAGCGACGGGGGCCACCGCCACACGTCCTGATCCGGGTCCGGGGAACGACCGGCTCCTGGGCCGGCTCCGCGTTCGGGGCCGGCTCCGCGTTCGGGTTCGGGTTCGGGTTCGGAAGGCTTCCTGCTCAGGCCTTCAGATTGGCCCTGTCCCCCATGACCACCACCGGGTGCAGGTCCGGGTCGAGGGTGCGCAGCAGGTACTCCATCGCCGGCTTGGGCAGACTGACGCAGGCCGACGTACCGCTGCCGTGGTCCATGTGGAGCCAGATCGAACCGCCCTTGGACGAGCCCTCGGGGCGCGTCGGATCGTTGGGCGGGGTTCCCTTGACGCGGTTGTAGTCGATGGCGATGACGTAGTCGAAGTCGTGCCAGTACGACTTCGCCCACCAGCGCGGTGCCGCGAAGCTCGCCGACCTGCTGTACGGCAGCCCGGTGCCGGGGGCCGGATCCGGGTCCGGGAGCACGCCGCCCGCGTCGCTGAGCGTGAACACCCCGACGGGACTGCGCTTGTCGTTCTCGTGGTGGTCGGTCGTCCAGCCCTTGGTGCCGTTGTGCGCCGCCCAACTGCGGGAACGGTGCCAGCCGGAGCCCCGCTTCGTGTACAGCACGGCCGTGGAGTCGGCGGAGTCCACGCCGTCGCCGTACACCGCGACGACCTGGCGCGAGTCGGTTGGGATACGCCGCTGGAGCCGGTCGCCGACGCCTGGGACGGTCTTCGGGTCGGCCGTCGCGCTGCCGCGGCCCGCGCCGGCGGGGGGCGCGCTCGCCGCGGAGTCCGCGCCGGAGCCGGACGGGCCGCCGCAGGCGGACAGCGCCGACACCGTCAGCAAAGAGCCAAGGGCCGCTGCCACGACCGCCGTACGCCGTACTCCACCACTCGCCATCCGTCCATGGTCGCACTCGTCCCGGGCATGCCGTCAGGACGGTGGCGGGAAGGGGCACCTCGGGTGGGACGGGTGGCGCGCCGCGCACCACGCGCATGTGGGGAATCGCGGCCCGATTCCCGGCCCTACCCCGGAAAACCGCTTGATTTTGGGCGCCCGGCGACGCGAACCTTTCACGGTTTGCAGCCTCCTGATGCCGCGTAGCGACGGCACCCCCTGACACGAGCCACTGGGACGTCATGCAGATCCAAGACCTTCCGTACCCTGACCCGGGCGTGCCCGACGCACGCACGGGCCCCCGATTCCTGTGGTGGCTGTTCCGCAACCAGCTCGGCGGCCAACTCAAGTCACTGGCCTGGGGCCTGCTGCACTTCGCCTCCGTCTCCGCTCTGCCGTTCTGCATCGGTCTCGCCGTCCAGGCGGTCGTCGACCGCTCCGGCGCCCGGCTCGCCGTCGCGGGCGGCGTCATGGCGCTGTGCTGCGCCGGCAACGCGATCGGCGACACCTTCCTGCACCGCACCGCCGTCACCAACTGGATCACCGCGGCTGCTCGCGTCCAGCAACTCCTGGCCCGCAAGACCGCGCTGCTGGGCTCGGCGCTGACCCGGCGCGTCGCCGCCGGCGAGGTCGTGGCCGTGTCCACCGGTGACGTCGAGAAGATCGGCTGGTTCGTGGAGGCCGTCTCCCGCTTCACCGCGGCCGCGCTCACCATCGTGCTGGTCTGCGTGGCGCTGGTCGTCTACCAGCCGGCGCTCGGCATCGTCGTGGTCGTCGGCCTGCCGGTGCTTGCCCTGGCGGTCCTGCCGCTGCTGCCGCGCGCCACCCGGCGGGCCGACGTCCAGCGGGACAAGGCCGGCCGCGCCACCGAACTCGCCTCGGACACCGTCGCCGGACTGCGCGTGCTGCGCGGCATCGGTGGTGAGGAACTCTTCCTCGACCGCTACCGCGACGCCTCCCAGGAGGTGCGCCACGCGGCCGTGCGCAGCGCCCGCATGTGGTCCCTGATCTCCGCCATCCAGGTGCTGCTGCCGGGGCTGCTGCTGATCGCGGTGGTCTGGCACGGCGTCCACCTGGCCCGCGAGGGCCGCATCGACGTCGGCGAACTCGTCACCGTCTACAGCTCGGTCATGATCCTCACCTACCCCCTGCGGCACTTCGAGGAGATCGCCATGGCGTACTCCTTCTCCCGTCCTTCGGCCGGCCGGGCGGCCCGGGTGCTGTCCCTGGAGCGCACCACGGACACCGCGGGTTCACGCGCCGCCGAGACCCCTGCCGGGGATCTGTACGACCCTGCCACCGGTCTGCTCGCCCCGGCAGGCCGGTTCACCGCCGTGGTGTGCGGCGACCCGGACGCCGCCGGGCGGCTGGCCGAGCGGCTCGGCGGCCACCCCTCGGAGAAGGGCACGTCGGTGCTGCTGGGCGGCGTGCCGCTGGACGAGCTGCCCCTGAAGACCGCTCGCACCGCGGTTCTGGTCCAGGACAAGGACCCGGTTCTGCTCTCCGGCACGCTCCGCGAACTGCTGGACGTGCCCGCCTCCGGCGCCGTCGGCGCCGACGACGCGCTGAACGCCGCCCAGTGCGGTGACGTCCTGACGGCGCTCACGCAGGGTTCGCTCGGCGCCGACGACCCGATGGACGCCCGGATCACCGAACGCGGCCGGTCGCTTTCGGGCGGCCAGCGCCAGCGGCTGGCGCTGGCCCGGTCCCTGATCACCGACCCGGAGGCGCTGGTCCTGGACGAACCGACCTCGGCCGTGGACTCGCACACGGAGGCACGGATCGCGGAAGGCGTTCGGGCCCTGCGTGCGGGACGCACCACGGTCGTCCTCACCTCGTCCCCGCTGCTCCTGGACCGCGCGGACCGGATCGTGTTCCTGCACGACGGCGAGGTCGCGGCGGTCGGTACCCACCGGGAGCTGCTGCACACCGAGCCCCGGTACCGGGCGGTGGTGACCCGCGAGACCGACGAGGAGACCGCGGCACGCCCGGACGCCGTACCGGCCGGCCGCAAGCCGGCCCGGACCGAGGCCGACGA
Organism: Streptomyces sp. BK208; assembly: GCF_004364245.1. Classification (GTDB taxonomy): domain Bacteria; phylum Actinomycetota; class Actinomycetes; order Streptomycetales; family Streptomycetaceae; genus Streptomyces. Next base: position 306,326 of record NZ_SOAV01000004.1, read on the forward strand.
CGGCCGAGGCGACGAACGTGACGGCGGACGCTACGACGAACGCGACGGCGGTCGCGACGGCGCCCTCAGCGACGACGCCCTGCGCGAAGACGACGTACTGCACCGACGCGAAGACGACGTACTGCACCGACTGGAAGAGATCGAGGAAACGGCATGATCGGCGTCGCGCCCCCGTCCTACGACCCGGCGGCTCCCACGACGGCCACCACCCTGCCCGTGGGCTCCCGCCCGACCGTACGCGCGTACGTGGGAGAACTGCTGCGTCGGCACCGCCGGGCGTTCCTCTTCCTCGTCACCGTCAACACCGTCGCCGTGATCGCCTCGATGGCGGGCCCCTACCTGCTGGGCGGGCTCGTGGAACGGGTGTCGGACGACACCCGGGAGCTGCGTCTCGGTCTCACCGCCACGCTCTTCCTGCTCGCCCTGGTCGTCCAGGCCGTCTTCGTGCGCGAGGTGCGGCTGCGGGGGGCCATGCTCGGCGAGCGGATGCTGGCGGACCTGCGCGAGGACTTCCTCGTGCGGTCGGTCGGATTGCCGCCCGGCGTGCTGGAGCGGGCCGGCACGGGCGACCTGCTCTCCAGGATCACCACCGACATCGACCGGCTCGCCAACGCCATGCGTGAGGCCGTGCCCCAGCTCGCGATCGGCACCGTGTGGGTGGTGCTGCTGCTCGCCGGGCTGGTGGTCACGGCGCCACCGCTGGCGCCCGCGGTACTGATCGCGGTACCGCTGCTGGTGATCGGCTGCCGCTGGTACTTCCGCAGGGCCCCCGCCGCCTACCGCTCGGAGGCCGCCGGGTACGCCGCGGTGGCCGCCGCGCTCGCCGAGACGGTGGACGCCGGGCGCACCGTCGAGTCCCACCGTCTCGACACCCGCCGCATCGAACTTTCGGAGCGCCGGATCAGCGAGTGGACGGCCTGGGAGCGCTACACCCTGTGGCTGCGGTCGGTGCTCTTCCCCGTCATCAACGTCACCCATGTGACCGTGCTCGCCTCCGTCCTGCTCATCGGCGGTGTCTTCGTCCTCCAGGGCTGGATCGGGGTCGGTCAGCTGACCACGGCGGCCCTGATCGCGCAGATGCTCGTCGACCCGGTCGGCCTGATCCTGCGCTGGTACGACGAGCTGCAGGTGGCCCAGGTCTCCCTGGCCCGGCTGGTGGGCGTACGGGACATCGAGCCGGACGCCGGTGACTCGTCCCTGGCCCCCGACGGACGCCACGTGCACGCCGACGAGGTGCATTTCGGCTACCTCGAGGGCGTGGACGTCCTGCGCAAGGTGTCGCTGGAGGTCGCCCCCGGCACGAGGCTCGCCCTGGTCGGTCCGTCGGGCGCCGGGAAATCCACCCTCGGCAGGCTGCTCGCGGGGATCTACGGTCCCCGCGAGGGCCGGATCACCCTGGGCGGCGCGGAACTCTCCCGGATGTCCGCGGAGCGGGTCCGCTCGCACGTCGCCCTCGTCAACCAGGAGCACCACGTCTTCGTGGGCTCCCTGCGCGACAACCTCCGTCTCGCCGAGGCCGGCGCCACCGACGCCGAGCTGTGGGCGGCGCTGGGCGCGGTCGACGCGGACGACTGGTCCCGTGCGCTGGATGAGGGACTGGACACCGAGGTCGGCTCCGGCGGCTTCGCGCTCACTCCGGCGCAGGCCCAGCAGATCGCGCTGGCCCGCCTGGTGCTGGCCGACCCGCACACCCTGGTGCTGGACGAGGCGACGTCCCTGCTCGACCCGCGAGCGGCGCGCCATCTCGAACGGTCCCTGGCCCGGGTCCTGGACGGTCGCACGGTGATCGCGATCGCCCATCGGCTGCACACCGCCCACGACGCGGACGTCATCGCCGTGGTCGAGAACGGCCGGATCAGTGAGCTGGGCAGTCACGACGAGCTGGTCGCGGCGGACGGCGCGTACGCGGCACTGTGGCGGTCCTGGCACGGGTAGCCGGGTCAGACCCGCCGAGGGAGGGACGGCACGGACGGCGCCCGGTGCCGGGACGGGGTGCGGTGACGGACCGGGACGGTACGCGGCACGGACACCTGGGCACGGGCCGGTGGCGGTCGCACACCGGCCGGAGGCAGGCGGGACCGGGCCGGAGACGGCCGGGACCGGGGCTGTGACGGTCGGGCACCAGCCGGAAGCGGCCGGGACCGGGCCGGGCAGGTGCTGGCCGGGCTGGGCAGGTGGCGGCCGGTCCGGTTTCCGGGCCGGCGCCCGGCTGCCCTGGTCCCGCCGGTAGGCGGTGGTGCCGGGAGGACGTGCCTGCCGGGTACCCGGGCGGGTGCCGTGCCGTTGCGCGCTCCCGAACGGGAGTGGAAGGCTGGAAGGAGGCACCGGCTCGAGGCAGGCCCGGGAACCGGGTGGTTCCGTGACGGGTGAGGCCTGTGCTCCGTGCAGCGGCGGCCCGCCGCGGTCCACGGCGAGAAGGGGCCGGTCCCCATTCCCTGGAGGTATCCGTGAACAGCGTCGACGGATGGGGAGATGACGTCTACCAGCCGGACGGATCCGAGCAGCGGGAGGACACCGGTCTGCTCGACGGCGAGGACACCCTGGAGGAGGACGGCGTCGACGATCCCCTCGACCGGGGCTGGTCCCCGCCCGAGCGTCCCTGGGCGGTGGAGCACACCGGGGTGACGGCCGCCGAACGTCAGCGCGGCGAAACGCTGGACCAGCGACTCGCCGAGGAGCGTCCGGACGAGCTCGCACCCGACGGCGACGGGCTGGGCGACTCCGACGGGACCGACGGGGAACTGCTGGACAACGAGGTCGGCGCGGGCCGTTCCGGTCGGCTCGTGGCCCCCGACGAAGGCGCGCACGAGGACGAGGAGCCGGCCCTGGTCGCCATGGACGTGGGTATCGACGGCGCGGCCGCCTCCGCCGAAGAGGCCGCGATGCACGTGGTCGACGAGGACTCCCTGCCGGGCTGAGGCCCCCCGCGATGGCGGACCCGTGCCGTCGCCCCGACGATCCCTCCCGCACGAGGAGCAGCCATGCAGCAGGACAAGCACCCCGACTACCGGCCTGTCGTCTTCCGGGACCGCAGTGCCGGATACGCCTTCCTGACCCGGTCCACGGCGGTCAGCGACGAGACCATCGCCTGGGACGACGGCGAGACGTACCCGGTGGTGGACGTGGAGATCTCCTCGGAGAGCCACCCCTTCTACACGGGCAAGGCGCGGACGGTGGACTCGGAGGGGCGCGTCGCCCGTTTCGAGCGGCGCTACGGTGCGGGCGAAGGACAGGAGACCGGGGAAGCCGGCTGAGCCGGCCGGGCCGGCGTCGCTCAGATGAAGTTGAGCGCCGCCGCGCCGCCCACTCCCCCGAGCAGCATGAACACGGGCATCAGCACCTTGAGCTCCACCCAGCTGCCCGCCCGGAACCGCATGACCTTCGGCGGACCGATGGGATACCAGCGCTTGCGGCCCACCGGTATCGGCCAGAGTATCGGGCAGCCCGAGACGGTCAGCGCGTCCCCGATGTCGTGTACCAGGGCCCCGAGCACGATCGGCAGCCCAAGCCACAGGTACTCCTGGCCGGGCGCCGTGAACAGCCAGTCCGCTCCGCCGTCCGTCTTGTCGAGGATGTCGGCGATGATCCACGCGCTGGTCCCGGCCAGCAGCCAGACCAGCACGTCGCTGCTGGAGCCGCGGGCGGCCCGCCAGAGCAGGCCCTCGATGGCCAGCACCATGTGCACGAAGAGGATCGCCAGCACCGCCCAGCGGCCACCCGTGATGGCCAGGGCCGACGTGCCCGCGCCGATCACGACCGCCCACAGCCAGGTGTGTGTCAGCGTGCGGTGTCCGCCGGAGCGACGCGGGTCGGCCCGCTTCTTCGTGGCCTTGTAGACGGCGTAGGACAGCTTGTCGACGATCTCGCACAACCACCGTGAGACCGGCCCGAAGGACCGGGAGATGGTGGCCGCCTTGTGGTCGAGGTCGGGGGCCAGCGCCGCCCCGGCGCAGATCAGGGCTCCGGCGAGCAGCACCGGCCAGGGCATCGGGTGACCGGCGGCGGCGGTCGCCGCCCCGACGCCGAGCCACGCCGCGGCGCCCGACAGTGAGTGTGCTGGTCCCATCATCGCCGTTGCCCGCCCCATTCCTCGTGTGCCGCTGTGCAGTTGTCCGGGTCCCTGGTTGTCGCACCGGCGACCCAGCGTAGCGTTCGTGATCTTGCCGCCGACAGCCGATTCCCTCCTTGCGCCCCCGGGCAGGCAAGATGGGGGCGTGACCCTCATCGATCAGCTGCCGCGGACCGCCGACCCCGATGCCCTGTACGAAGCCTTCGAGGCGTGGGCCCGGGAACGCGGTCTCACGCTCTACCCCCATCAGGAGGAGGCGCTGATCGAGGTGGTCTCCGGTGCGAACGTGATCGTGTCGACGCCCACCGGCTCGGGCAAGAGCATGATCGCGGCGGGTGCCCACTTCGCGGCGCTGGCCCGGGACGAGGTCACCTTCTACACGGCTCCGATCAAGGCGCTGGTGTCGGAGAAGTTCTTCGAGCTGTGCAAGATCTTCGGCACCGAGAACGTGGGCATGCTGACCGGCGACGCCTCCGTGAACTCCGACGCCCCCGTCATCTGCTGCACGGCCGAGGTGCTGGCGTCCATCGCCCTGCGTGACGGCAAGCACGCGGACATCGGCCAGGTCGTCATGGACGAGTTCCACTTCTACGCGGAGTCCGACCGCGGCTGGGCCTGGCAGATTCCCCTGCTGGAGCTGCCGCAGGCCCAGTTCGTGCTGATGTCGGCGACGCTCGGCGACGTCTCCTTCTTCGAGAAGGACCTCGCGCGCCGTACCGGCCGCCCCACCGCGGTGGTCCGCTCGGCCACCCGTCCGGTGCCCCTGTCCTACGAGTTCCGCTACACCCCGCTCACCGAGACCCTCACCGATCTGCTGGCGGCCCGGCAGGCGCCCGTGTACATCGTGCACTTCACCCAGGCGCAGGCCGTGGAACGGGCGCAGGCGCTGATGAGCATCAACATGTGCACGCGTGAGGAGAAGGAGCGGATCGCCGAATTGATCGGCAACTTCCGTTTCACCACGAAGTTCGGCCGCAATCTCTCCCGCTACGTGCGGCACGGCATCGGGGTGCACCACGCCGGCATGCTGCCCAAGTACCGGCGGCTGGTGGAGAAGCTCGCACAGGCGGGTCTCCTGAAGGTGATCTGCGGGACGGACACGCTGGGAGTGGGCGTCAACGTACCGATCCGGACGGTGCTGTTCACCGCGCTGACCAAGTACGACGGCACCCGGGTCCGGACGCTGCGGGCGCGGGAGTTCCACCAGATCGCCGGCCGGGCCGGGCGCGCCGGGTTCGACACGGAGGGGTTCGTGGTCGCCCAGGCGCCCGAGCACGTCGTCGAGAACGAGAAGGCGCTCGCCAAGGCCGGTGACGATCCGAAGAAGCGGCGCAAGGTCGTCCGGAAGAAGGCTCCCGAGGGCTTCGTGGCCTGGTCGGAGAGCACGTTCGACAAGCTCATCGGCTCCGATCCGGAGCCGCTGACGTCCCGCTTCAGGGTCACGCACACCATGCTGCTGTCGGTGATCGCCCGTCCCGGTGACGCCTTCTCCGCGATGCGGCACCTGCTGGAGGACAACCACGAGCCGCGCAGGCAGCAACTGCGGCACATCCGGCGCGCGATCGCGATCTACCGCTCGCTGCTGGACGGCGGCATCGTGGAGAAGCTCGACCAGCCGGACGCCGAGGGGCGCATCGTGCGGCTCACGGTGGACCTGCAGCAGGACTTCGCGCTGAACCAGCCGCTGTCCACGTTCGCCCTGGCCGCCTTCGAACTGCTGGATCCGGAGTCGCCGTCGTACGCGCTGGACATGGTGTCGGTCGTGGAGTCCACGCTGGACGATCCGCGGCAGATCCTCGCGGCCCAGCAGAACAAGGCCCGCGGCGAGGCCGTGGCCGCGATGAAGGCGGACGGCGTCGAGTACGAGGAGCGCATGGAGCGCCTCCAGGACGTCACGTACCCGAAGCCCCTGGAGGAGCTGCTCTTCCACGCCTACGACACGTACCGCAGGAGCCACCCCTGGGTCGGTGACCACCCGCTGTCCCCGAAGTCGGTCATCCGGGACATGTACGAGCGGGCGCTGACCTTCACGGAACTGGTCTCCCATTACGAACTGGCCCGCACCGAGGGCATCGTGCTGCGCTACCTGGCGAGCGCCTACAAGGCCCTCGACCACACCGTCCCGGACGACCTGAAGTCCGAGGACCTGCAGGACCTGATCGAGTGGCTCGGTGAGATGGTGCGCCAGGTCGACTCCAGTCTCCTCGACGAGTGGGAGCAGCTCGCCAATCCGGAGGAGATGACGGCCGAGGAGGCCCAGGAGAAGGCCGATCAGGTACGGCCGGTCACCGCCAACGCGCGCGCCTTCCGGGTCCTGGTCCGCAACGCCATGTTCCGCCGTGTCGAACTCGCCGCCCTCGACCAGGTCGGTGAGCTGGGTGAGATGGACGCCGACGCGGGGTGGGACGCCGACGCGTGGGGCGAGGCCCTGGACAAGTACTGGGACGAGTACGACGACCTCGGCACCGGGCCCGACGCCCGCGGGCCGAAGCTGCTGGTCATCGAGGAGGAGCCGCAGAACGGGCTGTGGCGCGTGCGGCAGATCTTCGACGACCCGAACGACGACCACGACTGGGGCATCAGTGCGGAGGTCGATCTCACCGCCTCCGACGCGGAGGGCCGTGCGGTCGTCCGTGTCACCGATGTCGGCCAGCTGTGAGCACAGGAGAACTTCACCCATGACGAATCCGGCCGAGAGCCTCGTCGACCTGCTCGACCTGGAGCGGATCGAGGTCAACATCTTCCGTGGCCGCAGCCCCGAGGAGTCGCTGCAGCGTGTCTTCGGCGGCCAGGTGGCCGGCCAGGCGCTGGTCGCCGCGGGCCGCACCACCGACGGCGACCGCCCGGTCCACTCCCTGCACGCGTACTTCCTGCGTCCCGGCCGCCCCGGCGTGCCGATCGTGTACCAGGTCGAACGGGACCGGGACGGGCGGTCGTTCACCACCCGCCGGGTCACCGCGGTGCAGCAGGGCCGCACGATCTTCACGCTCACCGCCTCCTTCCACAAGCCTGAGCAGGGGAGTTTCGAGCATCAGTTGCCGCCGGCCCGCAACGTTCCGGATCCGGAGTCGCTGCCGACGGTCACCGAAGAGGTGCGCGAGCACCTGGGTGCGCTGCCGGAGCAGTTGGAGCGGATGGCCCGCCGCCAGCCCTTCGACATCCGCTACGTCGACCGGCTGCGCTGGAGCGCCGACGAGGTAGAGGGGTCCGAACCCCGCAGCGCGGTGTGGATGCGCGCGGTCGGCCCGCTGGGCGACGATCCGCTCGTGCACACCTGCGCCCTGACCTACGCCAGCGACATGACGCTCCTGGACGCGGTGCGCATCCCGGTGGAGCCGCTGTGGGGGCCCCGGGGCTTCGACATGGCGTCGCTGGACCACGCCATGTGGTTCCACCGGCCGTTCCGGGCGGACGAGTGGTTCCTGTACGACCAGGAGTCCCCGATCGCGACCGGCGGGCGCGGTCTGGCCCGCGGACGGATCTACGACAGGGAAGGACGCATGCTGGTGTCGGTCGTCCAGGAGGGGCTGTTCCGGGCCCTGTAGGTCAGGAGTCTCTGCGCCGGAGCCGGTCCAACAGGCCGCTCAGCCGTCCCGGGCGGGCCGTTTCACGTGGCGTCGGCCGCTCCGCCTCGGGCGGCATCGAATGCGGGCGGGGGACGGGGCTCTGCCGGCGGGCCGATTCCACCGCCTCCGCGAGGTCCGAGCGGAGCCACGCGATCTCGTCCGGGCCGGAGGCCGTCGTGATCTCCTCGGCCAGCCGTGCGGCCGGGGACGCCGGTGAGCCGTGGGCCGCCGGTGTGGGGCGCAGCCCGAGCAGATGGAGGCGCTCGTGGGGGTCGTCGACGACGTCCGAGACGTCGTCGGCGTCGAGCAGCGAGGCCACGGCCGCGGCCCGGGCCCACGGGTCGTCGGCCTGGCGGAGCAGGAAGCCCAGCTGCCTTCCCCGCCAGTTCCGAGGACGCAGGTCCAGCCCTTCCCTCAGTTGGTCCCGCAGCCCTTCGGGCGCACGGCCCTTCAGCAGCGCGGCGTTCCGCTCGTCGTGCTTGAACTGGCTCAGCTCCTCGGCCAGATACAGCCAGACGACGGTGCGGTACCGGTTCACGTAGAACTTGACGGGCACCACGAGCCCCAGCCGTGCCAGACGAGTGAGCCGCGCTCCGGTCACCTCCATGAGGGCCGCGCCCTCCGTGGTCCCGACGGTCCTGACCTCGGCCCGGAGCCGCTCGGGAAAGCCGTCCGCCGCCCGGATCCGGTCGATCTCGTCGCGGGGGACGCGCCGTCCGCCTCCTCCGTCGCCGGGCATCGTACGGATTCGGCCGAGGAGCACGGCGAGGTTGAACTCATCCCGCCTGAGGCCCAGTTCCCGCGCCGCGCGCGTCGGCGCGAGTGAGGGGTGGTCGCGGGTCGTCCCGGCCCGCTCGGAGGCCGCGGTGGTCTTGTGCGTGACGGTGCTGCCGGACATGGTTCGTCTCCCCCGTGGAGCGTGGCAGGTGCCGTTCGCACCCCCTGACACGAAAACCGTAGCCGTGTCCGCGTTGTCCGTTCCAGCCCTGTGGAAAACTCTGCGGCGGCGTCCGACGGAGCGACGAATCCCCAGCTCAGAGCTCTGTGGGTGTTATTCGTCCCGGCTGCCGCGCATCGACGTCGAGATGCTCGCCCACCCGGTTCACCAGCAGTGTCATCTCGTACGCGATCTGTCCGATGTCGGCCTCCGCTCCGCTGAGCACGCACAGGCAGCTGCCCGAGCCCGCTGCGGTGACGAACAGCACGGCGTCGTCGAACTCGACCATCGTCTGCCGTACCTGGCCGGCGCCGAAGTGGCGGCCCGAACCCTTGGCGAGGCTGTGCAACCCGGACGAGACGGCGGCGAGGTGCTCGGCGTCCTCGCGTCGCAGACCCGTACTCGCTCCGGTCACCAGTCCGTCGTTGGACAGGACCAACGCGTGCCGTACGTGTTCGACGCGCGCGGTCAGGTCGTCAAGCAGCCAGCCGAGTCCCTGGTTGTGCACCATGGTCCGATCTCCCCGTGTCTCCCCGTACGTGTAGCCTCCCCCTGGCCGGGGGACCCGTCCGCCAGCCTTCCCCACGCCCGTGCTCCGGGCAAGGAGGATGGGGCCATGGCACAGAAGATGACCGATGAGGAATGGCGGGCCTTCGTCTCGGACGGAACCCGCACCGGGAAGCTCTCGACCGTTCGGGCCGACGGCAGCCCGCACGTGGCGCCCATCTGGTTCCTGCTGGACGGGGACGACCTGGTGTTCAACACCGGCAAGGACACCGTGAAGGGGCGCAATCTGGTCCGTGACGGTCGTGTCGCGCTGTGCGTGGACGACGACCGGCCGCCCTTCGACTTCGTCGTGTTGCAAGGGCGTGCGCGGATCTCGGAGGACCCGGGCGAGCTGAGGCACTGGGCCGCCCGTATCGGCGCCCGGTACATGGGTGAGGAGCGCGCCGAGGAGTTCGGGGCACGCAACGGTGTCCCGGGCGAACTCCTCGTCCGTGTCACCGTGGACAAGGTGCTGGCCCAGAAGTCGGTGGCGGACTAGGACCGGGGCGCCTGCCCCGGCCGCGGTCGCGGTCATCGCACGGAGTCGAGGAGCCGGGCGGTGTGCATCCGCCCGGCGTACTCGACGAGCCGGATGAGCACCTCCTTCCCCGAGTTCCGGTCCCGGGCGTCACACAGCACGACGGGAGTTCCCGGATCGAGGTCGAGGGCGCGCAGGACGCTGTCGGTGTCGTGCCGGCGTGCGCCCGTGAAACAGTTCACGGCCACCACGAACGGGATGTGCCGGTGCTCGAAGTAGTCGACCGCGGGAAAGCAGTCCGCCAGGCGGCGGGTGTCCGCGAGGACGACGGCGCCCAGCGCGCCCTGCGCCAGTTCGTCCCAGAGGAACCAGAACCGGTCCTGTCCCGGCGTGCCGAAGAGGTACAGGGAGAGACCGGACCTGATGGTGATGCGGCCGAAGTCCATGGCGACGGTCGTGGTGACCTTGCGGTCGATGCCGTCGGTGTCGTCCACCAGCCGCCCGGCCTCGCTGAGCAGTTCCTCCGTGCGCAGCGGTCGGATCTCGCTGACCGCGCCCACCAAGGTGGTCTTGCCCACGCCGAACCCTCCGGCGACCAGGATCTTCAGCGCCAGCGCGCTCGTGTCGTCGTCGGAGGCGTCGGAACGTTCGGAGCGTTCGGAGCGTTCGGAGCGTTCGGAGGGCATCGATCACTTCTCTCGCTGCGGGTGGTCGTGCACATGCGTGCCGGTCACGGTCTTACGGGTTCTCTACAGGGCGCGCAGTCCGTCGATCACTTCGCGCAGGATCCGTTCGTCGGGCAACTGCGCCGGCGGCACGGGACGGCTGACGGTGACGGACCCCAGCTCCACCAGGTCCCCGAGGAGCACTCGGACGACGCCCACGGGCAGGTCGGCGTCGGCGGCGAGTTCGGCGACCGACTGGGTTTCCGTCCGGCACAGGTCGATCAGTGTCCGGTGTTCCGGTCCCAGCGTGCCGTCGTCGGCGTCCGGTGCGCCGACGGCGCGCGTGACGAGGGCGATCAGATCGAACCGCACTCCGGCGGGGCCGGGCCGGGTGCGGCCGCCGGTCATCGCGTAGGGGCGGACGAGGGGCCCGGCCTCGTGGTCGTACCACTGGCTGCCCGGCTCTTCCCGGCCCGCTCCCGTGCAGTCCTCGGTCATCCGTGAGGCCCTTCCGGGTCATCCGCCGAAGGGCGGGCGCACGGCAGCACGCGGTGCGGTGCGCAGGTGTTCGCCGACGCGTCTGACCAGCCGTGCCATCTCGTAGGCCACCAGTCCGATGTCGGCGGTCACGGCGGTGAGGACAGCGATGCAGGAGCCGTCTCCCGCGGCGGCCACGAACAGGAAGCCGTCGTCCATCTCGACCATGGTCTGGCGCACACCGCCCGCGCCGAAGTGCCGCCCCGCTCCCTTGGCCAGGCTGTGGAAACCGGAGGCGACGGCGGCGAGGTGTTCGGCGTCTTCGCGGCCGAGTCCGTTCGACGCGCCCACGGCGAGGCCGTCGTTCGACAGCACCACGGCGTGCCGTACCTCGTGCACCAGCCCGACGAGGTCGTCCAGCAGCCAGTCGAGTTCGCGGGTCCGGCGGGTGGTGCCCGTGCCGGGATTGTGGATCATGCGGGGTCTCCTTCGGTGCTGTGGCCGGCCGGCGGGGCCGTTCGGCCGGGGTGACGGCCGCCGCCTCGCGACCACCCGTCGCGGTAGGCGGTCATGCGGTCCCGTACGGCTTCGGGGGTGCGTTCCTCGTCCTCATGCGGCCGGCCGGGCGGGGCCGGTTCCACGGGACCGGCTTCGCGCAGTTGGGGGGCGAGGCTGGCCTGCCGTACCCGCCGGGGAAGCTCGCCGGACTCCCCCGCCGGTCGCGGCGCTCGAGGGTCGTCGCTCTTCGCGGGATCGTCGTCGGCGCCGGGACGGCTGGTGGCGTCGCGGGGCTCGGGAGTGTCGGACGGTCGGTGCAGTGGCAGCGCGGGCGCGCCCGGAGGCCGACCCGGCTCCGGCGCGGTGGCGGGCGTCGCCGCCGGTACGGCGGATGTCAGCGCGGGCCGGTCGACCGGAGCGGGAACCGGCTCCTGCCACCCGGTGGCGACGGTCACGCGCGTGTACGGCTGTTCCTGGGCCCCGGCCGCCTCGTGTGCCGCCGCGCCAGGACTCGCCACCGTCTCGCCGTGCAGGAGGCCGGTGGGCAGCAGGACGACGGCGGTGGTGCCGCCGTAGGGGGATGCCTTGAGATGCACCCTGATGTCCTGCCGGGCGGCCAGCCGGCTGACGACGAACAGGCCGAGCCGGTCGCTGTCGAACAGGTCGAGCGTCTCGGAGCGGGCGATGCGGTGGTTGGCCTCGGCGAGGGTGTCCTTGCCCATGCCGAGTCCGCGGTCCTCGACCTCGATCGCGTAGCCGTTGCCGACGGGTTCGCCGGTGACGCGCACGCGCGTGTGGGGTGGTGAGAACTGGGCGGCGTTCTCGATGATCTCGGCCAGGAGGTGGATGACGTCGGCGACGGCCGCGCCGGTGACGTGCGCCTCGGGAAGGTGTCGAACCTCCACCCGCGCGTAGTCCTCCACTTCGGACACGGCGGCACGGACCACGTCGGTCAGGGAGACCGGCATGCGCCAGGCCCGGCCGGGCGCGGCGCCGGAGAGGATGATCAGGCTTTCGGCGTGGCGCCGCATGCGGGTGGTGAGGTGGTCGAGGCGGAAGAGGTCACCGAGTTCGTTCGGATCGTCGGAGCGGCGTTCCATGCTGTCCAGCAGGCTCAGTTGGCGGTGGACGAGGATCTGGCTGCGGCGGGCGAGGTTGACGAAGACCCCGGCGATGCCGTCGGCGAGTTCGGCGCGTTCCACCGCCGCGCGCAGGGCGGCCCGGTGCACGGTGCCCAGCGCCTCCGCGACCTGCCCGGCCTCGTCCTCGGCGGGGGGCCGCGGCGGCGCCTCGGACCGGATGTCGATCTCCTCTCCGGCGCGCAGTCGGCGCATGGCCTCGGGGAGTTTGTGCCGGGCGATCTCCAAGGCGCTGTTGCGCAGGCTCACCAGCTCGACCACCAGGTCACGGCCGATGCGGACGGAGATGACCAGGGACGTGGCGACGGCGAGGAGGCCGAACAGGACCGCGGCCCCGGCCGGGGTGAGCACACCGCGGGTGAACGGGTCGGCCCGGTCGGCGGCCGAGCGTCCGGCGTCCTGCTCGATCGCCCGCATGCCGTCCCGCACGCGCGCGTGGGCGCCGTCCCAGGTGGAGCGGGGCACCGTCGCCTCGACGGCCTGTCCTCGCGAAGCGCCGTCGAGCAACCGCTCCTCCGCGGCGCCCAGCGTGGTGTACGCGCTGCCGTCCGCCAGTTGCTGCCAGGCGGCGCGCTCGGCGCCGCGCAGGTCCACGACGGCGGACTCGATCAGCGCCCGGCGGGTGTCGACGGCTCCGGTGAACAGGCGCAGCCGCTCACCGGCGAGCCCGCCGGAGAGCCGGGCACCGGCCAGCAGGGCGTCCTCCTGGGCGAGTGCCTCGCCCGCGCGGGCGAATTCGACCAGCACGCGCGCGTCGGATCCCGGATCGGCGGCCTGGACTCCGCTCAGCGCGCCGCCCACGGGGAAGGCCGCCGAGATGGCCGCCGTGTACCGGCGGTAGGCCTCCTCCCAGTCCGCGCGGTGGTCGAGTACGGCGGTGCGCAGCGGGCCCAGCCTCTCCGCGCCGGTGACGAACGCCTCGAGCCGTCGGGCCACCGCGGCCGGCAGTTCCTCGCTGTCGGCCACGGTGTGACGGTCGCCCAGCCGCAACTCCGCCACCGCGCGGTCGGTGCGCGCGGACCGTTCCCGGTAGTCGGCAGCGGGACTCGACGAGGGATCGGTGGCGTGGCGGACGGCCGCGGACCGCTCGGCCTGCAGGGCGGCGACGGCGGCGCCGACCGGGGCGCGGACACGGGCGTCCACGCGTTGCACCTGCCGCAGCCGTGAGACGTCCTGGGCGGTGGTGACGGTGGCGTAAGCCCACAGGGCCAGCAGGGACACGACGGGCACCATCAGGAGGCAGACGATCCTGGCGCGCACGGTGCGGGGGCGCACCCGTCCGGGCCACGCACGCCTGGTGGGTGCACCGGGCGCCGTGCCCCCGCGGCCTGCCGGGCCCTCTCCCGCAAGCTCTGCCGGGCCTTCGTCGGCGGGTGGTCCGGCGTGGGCGCGACGACCGCGTGCGGACGGCTGCGCCGGCGTGGCGCCGTCCGATCCGGACGTGGTGCGGGCGGAGTTGCTACGGGTCGGGCGCATGGCCTCCTCGCTCGGGCCGGGATCGGTGCGTTGTCGCGGGATCCTCCCGCCCTGGGACGTCGTCACGGGGCGGTGCTCCCGGCCGGGCGCTGCCGGGCCGAGGCGGACGCCTCGCGCTCCCCGGCCGTCGGCGACAGCGCGACGAAGGCCGACGTCAGGAAGAGGTACGACCCGAGGCCGACGGCGAGCGGGAAGATGAACTGCATGGCCGTGGCCCCCGGCAGCGTCTCCCCCGAGGGCGTGACCCGCACGCTCACCGCGAACATGCCGGTGTAGTGCATGCTGCTCACCGCCGCTCCCATGATCAGCGAGGCGAGGGCGACCGCGAGAGGCGATTCGGTGTTCAGCGCCGCCCACAGGGCCGCGGTGGCGGCTGCGACGGCTATGAGCACGGAAAGCGCGACGCGCACCGGGTCGTAGCTCACCTCGCCGTGCAGCCGCATGGCGGCCATGCCGAGATAGTGCATGCTCGCCACGCCGATCCCCGTGGTGAGACCACCGAGCAGGAGGGCTCGCGCACGGTGGCGGCCGTAGCCGACGGCGAAGACGCCGACGCAGACGACGAGCACGGCGACGAGCAGACTCACCAGGGTGAGCGGCACGTCGTACCGGATGTCGGTGCCGTCCACGCGGAAGCCGAGCATGGCCACGAAGTGCATGGTCCAGATGCCCGTGCCGATCGACGAGGCCGCCGTCAGGAGCCAGTTGCGGCGGACGCGCCCGGCGGCGGCCAGGGCGCGCACGGTGCAGCGCAGTCCGAGGGCGGCGCCGATACAGGCCATCGCGTACGACAGCGCGGGGGTCAGCCAGCCGAGGGCGGCGTGGTCCAGGTGTCCCATGGCCCCGGGACGCTAGTCCCGGACCGGGCGCACCACGGGGGCGCATTTCGAAAGGTGTTGTTATCTGACACCGAGAAGCGCTGGAACGATCGCGTCACGCTCGAACGTGTGCGCCGCGGCGCCGTCCGTGCCCTTGGGGGATCATGCGAGGCATGAGCGACGACCACACGCACGTTCAGGAATTCTTCGGCTCCCGGGCCGCCGACTGGGACCGCCGGTTCCCCGACGACGGTCCGGCCTACGCGGCCGCGGTCGCCGGTCTGGGGCTCGGTGAGGGTGATCGCGTGCTCGACGCGGGATGCGGCACCGGACGTGCCCTGCCGCCGTTGCGCGCCGCCGTGGGACCGTCGGGGCTGGTCGTCGGGGCCGATCTGACCCCCGCGATGCTCCAGGCCGCCGTCCGGGCCGGAAGGGACGGTGACGGGCGTCTCGTGCTGGCGGACGCGGCCGCGCTGCCGCTGCGTTCGGGGTCGCTCGACGCGGTGTTCGCCGCGGGCCTCATCGCTCACCTGCCCGATCCGGAAGCCAACCTGCGGGAGTTGGCCCGCGTGGTGCGCCCCGGCGGCCTGCTGGCGCTGTTCCACCCGATCGGCCGGGCGGCGCTCGCGGCCCGGCAGGGGCGGCGCCTCACACCGGACGACCTGCGCGCCGAACACAATCTCCGTCCGCTGCTGGCCGGTTCGGGGTGGGAGGTGACGGCCTACGTCGACGAGGACGCCCGGTTCCTGGTCCGGGCGACCCGCGCGTCCTGAGTCAGCGCGGCCCTGCGACCACCGCCGCGAACGCGTCCGGGCGGTCGAGCATGACGTTGTGCCCGGCCCCCGGCACCGTCGTCACGCGCACGCCCGCGGCCTCCAAAGCCTCCCGGCCCTCCACCTCACCGCTGCGCTCGCCCTGGATGTACACGCGCTCGATCGCAAGTCCTTCCAGGAGGGCGCGCGGGGCAGGATCCGACCCTCGGCAGAGTCCGACGGCGGAGCGGTGCAGGGCGCGGGGATCGGTGAGCCGCATCGTCGCCGCCCACTGGGGGCCGACTTGCCCCAGCATGCGCGCGTGGCCACCGTCGACGAAGTCGTCCTCCTCGTACGAAGCGATGATGCTGCTGCCGGCGGTCGGCGGCGGGGACGCGTCGAGGTTGGCCTCCGTGAGGACAAGGCGGGAGACGAGTAGCGGTCGCCGGTGGGCGAGGAGGACGGCGACGGCGCCACCCATGCTGTGCGCGACCAGTTCGACGCCGGTCAGTCCGGTCGCGTCCAGCACGGCGGCCAGCGCGTCGGCGTGGTCGGTGAGCGTGTAGCCGAAGTCCTCGGGACGGTCGCTGATGCCGTGGCCTGGCAGGTCGACGAAGAGACTGCGGCGGCCCGCCAGTTCGGCCCGGGCCGCGATGTGGGCGTGGTAGACGGAAGAGACCGAGCCGAGCCCGTGCACGTACACCCGCGCGGGCTCCTCCCCGGGCGTCTCCGTCCAGCGGACCACACTTCCCCTGCCGTCGAAGCGCACCTCGTTCATACCGTCCCCCTGTGCCCAGTCTCGTTCTGTGCCCTGTCCCGCTGTTCCTGCCCGCCGACAATACATCGTGGCCGATATATTGAGCGGCCGATGTACTCCGGTCGCATCAGACGGAAGGGATGGGGACGATAATGCCGACATGCTGGAGCTCGCCATCCTCGGTTTCCTCTACGACGCCCCGTTGCACGGCTACGAGCTGCGCAAGCGCATCACCGCACTGACAGGACACGTGCGTCCGGTCGCCGAGAGCACGCTCTACCCCGCCATCAAACGTCTGGAGAAGGCGGGTCTCCTGGCGCGCACCACGCAGCCCGGGTCCGTGGCCGCGCCGCGTCACGTTCTGATCCTCACCGAGGCGGGCCGGCGGGAGCTGCGTCGACGGCTCGCGGAGCCCGTCCAGCGCGACATCACCGACGAGAACCGCTGGTTCACCGTGCTCGCCTTCCTCCGGCACCTGGACGACGCCGCAGCCCAGGCCGCCGTGCTGCGCCGCCGGCTGGCCTTCCTGGAGGAGCCCGCGAGCTTCTTCTACGACGGGGACCGGCCGCTGGGTGCCGAAGAGCTGGAGGACCCCTTCCGACGTGGCGTGCTGGTCGTCGCCCGGGCCACCTCGCGGGCCGAACTCAGCTGGCTGCGGGAGACGATCGCCTCACTCGACGGCTGACGTGTCGATGCCGCGGACCGGACAGCCCCGGACGCCGGGGACCGGACGAGTGCCCAGCTCCGCCAGCCGGTAGCCGTTGGGGTAGCCCTTGATCTCCCTGTTCTGACGGGCATGGTGCGGAGCGCGCCTGGGTGGCAGCAGGCGGACCGCGCGCCCGCGCAGTCTGACGGCCCGGCGCACGACCGCCCGCGTGACGGGGCTCGGCGGAGCGTAGCCGAAGGCCCGCAGGAGGGAATCGTCGAGCAGGGCGAGGGTCCCCGTTCGCAGCAGCGGGGCGAGGGGGCGGGGATACCAGGAGGCCATGAGGTCGAGGGTGGCGTCCGAGACGCGGCGTCCGCCCTCGTCCGGGGCGAAGTGCGCCTTCTCGTAGGCGTCGAGACAGGTTTCGAATTCCTCGTAGGAGCCGGGAAGGTCCCTGATGCCCATGTGCCGTCCGAGCGTGCGGTAGTGGACGGCGGAGGCGACGGCCTCGTGGCGCGACATCCTGCGCCACCCGTAGGCGTCGATCCAGCGTTTGGGGATGACGACGAACGTGCACAGGACGTACCGCATGTCTTCGTTGCTGATGTCGTAGCTGCGGTGCATCCGGTTGATGCGCCGGATCGCCGTGCGGCCCTGCTCACTGTCGAAGCCGTGCTCGACGACGGCGTCGAGCAACAGCGCCGTGTCGTCGTACCGCTTCTGCGGCCGCTCGGTGAACTCCGCCGTCTCGGCGAGCAGTCGGCCGATGCTCGGCACGGCGTAGGTGCGGTAGAGCGCCAGTTCCAGGGCGCGGGCGAAATCCCAGGGGAACTCGTAGGCCGAGGACAGCCGGTAGATCTCCGAGGCGTCCGCGTGCGGGTCCATGCTCCTGATCCGTGCGAGTACTCCGAAGCGCCGCGTCACGGCCGCCCCCTTCTGCCGTCGGGCCTTCAACTCTACGTTGGACAGCGGAAGACGCACCGTCGAACCGAGCGATCACAAGGGATTGGGTGGTCCACTTGTTCAGCAGGATCCTTGAGGCCTGGGACAGATCTCGCACCGCTCGGCGCACGGAAGCGGCACAGGGCGGGAGGGCGGGCGACGGGTCACGCTCGCACAACCTCTTCGAGGCCGCTGCCGCCTACGTCGCGGCGTGCGTGGACGACGACCAGGACCGGATCGACGAGGCGGCGGGCCGCGTCTCGCCGGAGGCCCTCTCGTTCGGGGTGAACGAACTGGCGTGCCGGGCCGTGATCGCGCTCGCGCGCGAACGGGACCAGTCCCCGGAGACGGTGGCTCGCGCGCTTCTCGGTCTGCCCGCGAACTGAGCGTGGCAGGCCGGTGGCCGGTGGTCGATTCGCCCCCGTCCAACCGGAAAACTGCAGCTCGCGTGCGTCTGGGCGTCGTGACAAGGGCTTCCCGGGCACACTAGGGTGCCCGCCATTGGACGAACCGATGGGGAGGCTGGGATGGCAGGGACGGACGAGGACGCCGTCGCCGCCGCGGACGATGCGCTCTATGTGCTCACGGCGGTGCTGCTGACGCCGGCGAAGTTCCCGAGTGTGCTGGGCGACGACTATCCGGAGGCGTGCGCCGCGCTCGGGCTGCCACCGCTGGCCGACGGCTACGGCCTGGTGCTCGGCCAGGACGGTGACGGCGCCCGGTGGACCGTCGTCGTCGACGACGTCTCGCTCGTCGCTGTCGCCGTGGCGTCGTGGGACTGCGGCATGGAGTACGACCTGTCGCCGGACGAGCGCACGGTCGTCACCGCGCTGCCGGGCTGGCCGCTCGCGGTCGCGGTGGCGGCACCTGGCGTGCCCCTGCCGCACGATCCGGGCCCCGAGTCCGCCGACCAGCCCGCCCTGTGCCCGCCGGACACCACTGTCTGGGGGCCGGCTCAGCGGCGTCTGGGGGCCGACGAGATCGCCCTGCAGTGGACCCAGTGGCGGGAGCAGATCGACGACGCCGAATTCCCGGCGCCGGACGGCGGTGCCGGTTCCGCGGGCGGTGCCGGTGGTGAGGACGGGCGAGCCGGGGCAAGCGGCGGCGCGGGCGCACAGGCCGACGCCACGGACGGGGCCGACGGCACGGGCGATCGGGCCGACGCGGAATCCAGCGGGCACAGCGGCGTCCGGCGGGTGCTGGCGGAGGCCCGCGCCTACGTCGACACGCCGCCGCCGCTCGGCCGGGTCCGCTCGTCGTTCGCCCCGGGAGACGCGCGGACGCTGCGTGCGGACGGTCCCGGCTGGTCGCTCGTCGCCAGGACCGACGACATCGCCTTCATCCTGCTCGACGACGAGCCCGGCGAGGTCCTCCCGGTGGGACGGGGACCGTCTCTGCCGGGTCTCCTCGAAGCGCTCGACAAGATGGCCGTGCGTCCGAGCTGACCGGGCGCACGAAAGGCGCCCGCTCCCGGAAGCAGGAGGAACCACGGGTCGTCGCGGCGTCAGCGCCTCAACGGCCTATCTCCTTGCGCGAGACGCGCCGCAGCCTGCGCCGCTGCGACGGATCGAGCGCGAGGTAGGCGGCGGCCGGGACCCCCAGAACGATCAGCAGGGCGGCCCACCAGGGCAGCCAGATCAGCAGGATGAGTCCGGCCGCCACACCGCCCGCTGCGACCTTGGCGTTGTTCGACATGGTGTCGCCTCCTTCGCGGCCACTGCCGCTCTCTGTATCGAAAACGGGCCCGCGCTCCCGGCAGTTCCGTACCGTGACCCTGAGAACACCCTGAGAACCGACCCCTACGTGACCTGAAGGCCCCGCCGGAGTCCGGATGACCGGGCACCGGCGACGGACAGGCGTCGAGGGAACACCTCCCCATCTGAACAGTGACTCATGCCACAGCGAGATCGCACCTCAGGATGCCAGCGATGGGGTATCATCGGCCGCCGCATCCTGACTAGTCAAATTTGAGGAATACATCATCGCTGCGCAGAACGCTCTTCCCACCTCCTCCGAGATCTCCGCACTCGCCGACTGCTGCGCTGTTTTCCTGCCCGGCGATCCAGGTCGCACCGGCACCGTCGCGTTCTGGCGGCCCGACGGCGAAATGCCCGGCCCCGTCCGGGCCGCAGGTCCGGAAAACCCTTGCCTGACCGTCGTACTGCCGGACGGCGAGGGTGTGGAGGCGGTGAGCGTGCCGGCCGTGCTGCTGCCGGTGCGGGCCGCCCTGCCGGTGCTCACGCGCGCGCGTGCCCGCGCGCACGGCCACCGGGCGTCGGTCTTCTGGGGCGCGGTCGCCGTCGAGGCCCTGCACCTCGTGGCGCGCGGGCTGTTGTTGCCCGGACTGTCCGTGGGCGGGCACGACGCGTGGCGGGTGGGTCCGCTGGGCGCGGAGGAGACGGAGCGGATCCGCCATCTCGCCGCCGCCATGCCGCCGGAGGCCGGGGCGGTCCCGGTCCACGGTGCCGTTCCCCCGAGACTGCCCGACCCCGAGAGCCTGGTGCGGTCCTTCCTGGACGCCGTCGCGGACACGCTGCCCCGCTCCCCCGCCGCCGAGCTCCTGACAGCGGGACCCGCCTACGCCTCACGGGAGCCACGGCGCTCACCCGAACTGCGCGAGTGGGCCGCGGACGTCGCCGCGGGGCACGACATGGGCGTGCGGCTGTCCCTGCGTATCGAGGTGCGGGGACTTTCGGCCGCGGCTCCCCAGGACGCCCGGCCGACGTTCCGGGCCGTGCCCCAGGTGCACAGTGTCCGCGACCCGGCCCGGGTCGCGGACCTCACCGAGGTGTGGGCCGGCACCGTCGGCGACGCGTTCGGCACGCGCGCGCGGATGGACGCCCTGCTCGCCCTGCGCCGGGCGGCACGGGCCTGGTCCTCCCTCGGACCTCTGCTGTCGGCGGCCGTACCGGACGTCGTCGACCTCACCGACGAAGAGGTGACCGAGCTTCTCGGGGCGGGCTCCTCGGCGCTCGCCGGCGCGGGAGTCGACGTGCACTGGCCGAGGGAGCTGGCGCGCGAGCTGACGGAGCGCGCCGAGGTCGGACCGCCCGACGACACGCCGGGCACGCGCGCGGACCTGTCCGAAGCCGGCCCGTCGTTCCTGTCCGCCGACGCCCTGCTCGCCTTCAACTGGACGTTCGCCGTCGGCGGTGAGGGCCTCACCCGCGAGGAGCTGGATCTGCTGGCCGAGGCCGACCGCCCTCTCGTGCGGCTGCGCGACCGGTGGGTGCTCGTCGACCCAGAGGAGGCTCACCGGGCCCGCGCCCGGCAGGACCACAAGGTCACGCCGGTCGACGCGCTCGCCGTGGCTCTGACGGGTTCGACGGAGGTCGGCGGACGCCGTGTGGAAGTGCGCCCCACGGGGTGGCTGGCGACCCTGCGGGAGCGCCTCGCCGACCCCGAGGCGCAGGCGAGCGTGGAGCAGCCCGCCGCCCTTCGTGCCACGCTGCGCGACTACCAGCGACGGGGCCTCAACTGGCTGGTCCGCATGACGTCGTTGGGACTCGGCTGCTGTCTGGCCGACGACATGGGGCTCGGAAAGACCATCACCCTCATCGCCCTGCATCTGCACCGGCAGACGGACGCCGACGCCGCCGGCCCCACTCTGGTGGTCTGCCCGACCTCCCTCATGGGCAACTGGCAGCGGGAGATCGAGCGGTTCGCGCCCGGCACGCCGGTGCGTCGCTTCCACGGCACCCGCCGCGACCTCGGCGACCTGGCGGACGGCGAGTTCGTGCTGACCACCTACGGCACCATGCGCCTGGACACCGACCGGCTCTCCGCCGTCTCGTGGGGCATGGTCGTGGCGGACGAGGCACAGCACGTGAAGAACCCCTACTCCGAGACCGCGCGGCAGTTGCGTTCCATCGGCGCACGCGCGCGCGTGGCGCTCACGGGCACACCTGTGGAGAACAACCTCTCGGAGCTGTGGGCCGTCCTCGACTGGGCCACCCCGGGACTGCTCGGGAGTCTGGGCACCTTCCGCCGGCATCACGCCCAGGCCGTCGAGGGCGGGCAGGACCCGGCGGCGGCGGAGCGACTGGCCCGGCTCGTGAGCCCGTTCCTGTTGCGACGCCGCAAATCGGACCCCGGCATCGCACCTGAGCTGCCGCCGAAGACCGAGACGGACCATCCCGTGTCGCTGACCCCGGAACAGGCGGGCCTGTACGAGGCCGTGGTGCGCGAGGCACTCGCGGAGATCGCGGCGGCCGACAGCATGGCGCGACGCGGCATGATCGTGAAGCTGCTGACGGGCCTCAAACAGATCTGCAACCATCCGGCGCAGTTCCTCAAGGAGGACCGACCGAGGATCACCGGCCGCTCCGGGAAGCTGGAACTGCTGGACGAACTGCTCGACACGATCCTCGCCGAAGGGGCGAGCGTGCTGGTCTTCACGCAGTACGTGCAGATGGCTCGGCTCCTGGAGCGGCATCTGGCCGCGCGCGGCGTGTCGTCGCTGTTCCTGCACGGCGGCACGTCCGTGACGGCACGGGAGTCGTTGGTGCGGCGGTTCCAGGACGGTGAGGTGCCGGTCTTCCTGCTGTCGCTGAAGGCGGCGGGAACCGGACTGAACCTCACGCGCGCGGAACACGTCGTGCACTACGACCGCTGGTGGAACCCCGCCGTCGAGGCACAGGCCACCGACCGCGCCTACCGCATCGGCCAGACGCGCCCGGTGCAGGTGCACCGGATGATCGCCGAGGGGACCATCGAGGATCGCATCGCCGCCCTGCTGAATCGCAAGAGGGAACTCGCCGACGCCGTCCTGGGCACGGGCGAGGCCGCACTGACGGAACTGACGGACGCGGAACTGGCCGACCTGGTCGAGCTGCGAGGGGGTACGCGATGACTCGGTACGACAACGACGCGGAACGGACGTTCGTCGCCCTGCCGCCCGCACAGGGACGGGGCTTCGCCCAGACCTGGTGGGGCCGCGCCTGGCTGAAGGCGCTGGAGGACGCGGCCATGGACACGGCACAGGTGAAGACGGGGCGGCGGCTCGCGCGCGCGGGAGCGGTCGGCGCGGTGTCGGTACGGCCGGGGCGCATCACCGCGATCGTTCAGGACCGGGACCGCACGGCGCATCGGGCCGACGTCCTGTGGGGGCAGCTCTCCGACACCCAATGGGATCACTTCGTCGACATGGCGATCGAGCGGTCGGGACACGTGGCGGCGCTGCTGGACCGCGACATGCCGCCGTACCTCGTGGAGGACGCCGCGGCGGCCGGCATCGACCTGCTGCCGGGCATGGGCGACCTGGAACCGGAGTGCGACTGCGGCGCCTGGGACCACTGCGGGCACACGGCGGCGCTCTGCTACCAGGTCGCCAGGCTGCTGGACGAGGACCCCTTCGTCCTGCTGCTGATGCGGGGGCGCACGGAGAGCGCCGTACTCGACGCCCTCCAGGCGCACGCCGCCCCGCCCGCGGAGACGGTCGCACCCGGGACGGAAGGGGTGGACGCCGCCGAGGCGTACGCGGCGGGGCAGCTGCTGCCCCCGTTGCCCGCGCCGCCCGGGCTCCGGGAAGGGCCAGGGGTACCGCCGTCGCTGGACACCGAGGCGGCACCCCCGCCCGGTGTCGATCCGTCGCGGCTGGCCCTGCTGGCGTCCCGGACGGCGTCGGAGGCCCACCGCCTGCTCTCCGAGGCGCTGCGCGACGGACACGACCGGCAGGCCGTGGCCGCGGAGCCGACGGTGGCGCAGGATGCGGTGCGCCTGGCCGCCGGGGAAGATCCCGCACCGGAGGTGCTGGACCGTCTCTGCGCGGGATCGGGGCGTACGCGGGAGGCACTGGCCGTGGCCGTGCGCGCATGGCGGCTCGGGGGCGCGGCCGCTCTGTCCGTGCTCGAGGAGGAGTGGGCCGTGGAGGGCGACACGCTCGTACGCGCGCGTGCGGCTCTGGAGTCGGCCTGGGAGGAGGGCGAGCACCCCTCGTTGCAGGGGCGGGCCAACCGGTGGACCGTCGCCGACGCACCGCACCAGCTGCGCCTGGACCGCGACGGGCGCTGGTGGCCGTACCGCCGGGAGCACGGGCGGTGGGCCCCCGCCGGCGGCGCGAGCCAGGACCCCGCGACGGCCCTGGCCTCGGCGGCGCACGTGCCCGGTGACGACACCTGACACGAGCACGGAAGGAAGCCTCCACGGGCTCCGGCCCCGCCCGAGAAGGGCGGGGCCGGGGTGTTCACACGGAGACCGAAGTGATCAGCGGGCGCCGAGCAGGTGGTCCATGGCGAGCTGGTCGAGGTGCTCGAAGGCCATACCCCGTGCCGCGGCCGCGTCCACGTCGAAGGTGTCGTAGGCGCTCCGGTCGGCCAGCAGACCCGCGAGACCGTCCTCGGCGGTCGGACGGGCCAGCTCGTCCAGCCGGGCCGCGGCCAGGGCCTCCTGCACCTGGGGGTCGGCGCGGAATGCGGCCGCCCGGTCCTTGAGGATCAGGTAGTTGCGCATGCAGCCGGCCGCCGACGCCCAGACGCCGTCGAAGTCCTCGGTCCGCGGCGGCTTGAAGTCGAAGTGCCGCGGACCGGCGTACCCGGCCCGCTCCAGCAGGTCGACGAGCCAGAACGCTGCCCGCAGGTCGCCCGCGCCGAACCGCAGGTCCTGGTCGTACTTGATGCCGGACTGGCCGTTGAGGTCGATGTGGAAGAGCTTGCCCGCCCACAGCGCCTGGGCGATGCCGTGCGGGAAGTTCAGACCGGCCATCTGCTCGTGGCCGACCTCCGGGTTCACGCCGTAGAGTTCCGGCCGTTCGAGGCGCTCGATGAACGCCAGGGCGTGACCGACGGTCGGCAGCAGGATGTCACCGCGCGGCTCGTTCGGCTTCGGCTCGATCGCGAACTTCAGGTCGTAGCCCTGCTCGGTGACGTACTCGCCCAGCAGGTCGAATGCCTCCTTCATGCGGTCCAGCGCGTCCCGCACGTCCTTGGCCGCGCCGGACTCCGCGCCCTCGCGGCCGCCCCAGGCGACGTAGACGCTCGCGCCCAGCTCGACCGCCAGGTCGATGTTGCGGATCGTCTTGCGCAGCGCGTAGCGGCGCACGTCCCGGTCGTTCGCCGTGAAGGCGCCGTCCTTGAACACCGGATGCGTGAACAGGTTCGTCGTCGCCATCGGCACCTTCATGCCGGTCGCGTCCAGCGCCTGCCGGAAGCGCTTGATGTGCGCCTCGCGCTCGGTGTCGCTCGACCCGAACGGGATCAGGTCGTCGTCGTGGAACGTGACGCCGTAGGCGCCCAGCTCCGACAGACGCCGCACCGACTCCGCCGGGTCCAGGGCCTGCCGGGTCGCATCACCGAACGGGTCACGGCCCTGCCAGCCGACCGTCCACAAACCGAAAGTGAACCTGTCCTCGGGAGTGGGCTGGTAGTTCATTCCGCGGCTCCTCACTCGCTGCCGATCAATCGCTGCCGACTATTTCGTCATGGCGCTTTACAAATTAGTATGCACACACGGTCCTGGGAAGGGACAAGGTGTCCCCGAAGGAGTGAGTCCGGGTCACAGGACCCGCCGAAGAGGGAGAGAAGCCCGATGTCAGCAGCCGAGGGTCCGCTCGTCGTCGGTGTGGACACGTCCACCCAGTCCACCAAGGCACTGGTCGTCGACGCGGCCACCGGCCGGGTCGTCGCGAGCGGCCAGGCACCGCACACCGTGTCGTCCGGGGCCGGCCGTGAGAGCGATCCCCGCCAGTGGTGGGACGCGCTGGGCGAGGCGCTGGGCCAGTGCGGCGACGCCGCCCGTGAGGCCGCCGCCGTGTCCGTCGGCGGGCAGCAGCACGGACTGGTCACGCTGGACGCGCAGGGCGAGCCGGTGCGCCCCGCCCTGCTGTGGAACGACGTGCGCTCGGCCCCTCAGGCCCGCCGTCTGATCGACGAGCTGGGCGGCGCCAAGGCCTGGGCGGAACGCACGGGAAGTGTCCCCAGCGCTTCCTTCACGGTCACCAAGTGGGCGTGGCTGACCGAGCACGAGCCGGACGCGGCCCGCGCGGTGAAATCGGTACGGCTCCCCCACGACTACCTCACCGAGCGCCTCACCGGCGAGGGCACCACCGACCGCGGTGACGTGTCCGGCACCGGCTGGTGGGCGTCGGGCACGGAGGAGTACGACGAGGAGATCCTCGCGCGCGTGGGGCTCGATCCGGCGTTGCTGCCCCGGGTGGTGCGGCCCGGCGAGGTGGCGGGCACCGTGCGCGACGGCCACAACCTGCCGTTCGCCAAGGGCACCCTGGTCGCCGCCGGCACCGGTGACAACGCCGCCGCCGCGCTGGGCCTCGGCCTGCGTCCCGGCGTGCCCGTGATGAGCCTGGGCACCTCGGGCACGGTGTACGCCGTGTCGCAGCGCCGGCCCGCCGACCCGACCGGCACCGTGGCGGGCTTCGCCGACGCGCGCGGCGACTGGCTGCCGCTGGCCTGCACCCTCAACTGCACGCTCGCCGTCGACCGCGTGGCGGCCCTGCTGAACCTGGACCGGGAAGCGGTCGAGCCGGGCACCGGCGTGACGCTCCTGCCGTTCCTGGACGGCGAGCGCACACCGAACCTCCCGCACTCCTCAGGCCTCCTGCACGGGCTGCGCCACGACACGACCGCGGGCCAGTTGCTCCAGGCCGCTTACGACGGCGCCGTCCACTCGCTGCTCGGCGCGCTCGACCTGGTCCTGGACGCCGACGCGGACCCGTCCGCGCCGCTGCTGCTGATCGGCGGCGGCGCCCGGGGCGCGGCCTGGCAGCAGACCGTACGACGGCTGTCCGGACGCCCGGTCCAGATCCCGGAGGCCAGGGAACTGGTCGCGCTCGGTGCCGCGGCACAGGCGGCCGGCCTGCTGACGGGTGAGGACGCGGCCGCCGTAGCCCGGCGCTGGAACACGGCGGCCGGTCCGGTGCTCGACGCCGTGGAACGGGACGGGGCGACGCTGGAGAGGATCACCGGGGTACTCTCCGACGCGGCACCGCTGCTGGAACGGGACGCGTCCTCCCGCTGAGGGCACGCTCGTCACGGCTGCGGCCACCGACGGACGGTACGCGACCGGTTTCCGCGTCGGGCGTTACGGGCCCGGTCCCGCGGAACCGGGGCGTGGCGGTCGGGGGCGCTCCCCGGCCGCCACGCCCCGGGCATCCCGGGCAGGGGCCGCCCGCATGCGGACCGGACCTGACCGTGTCCGGCCGGGGACCGGGCCGCGCGACACCGTGTCCCTGGCCGGAGACTGGACCGAGCCTCACCCTGACTCCCGGCCGGGGGCCGGACCGAACGACCCGGGTCCCCGGCCGGGGGCCGGACGAGCGACGACAGACCAAGGACTGACGGAGGCATGACCGCACCGCCGCACGAAGCCCATCCGGCCCGCCCCGGGCGCGCGTTGCCGGACACGCAACAAGGGATGCGACGCCGCAATCTCGCGCGCGTGATGCACACCGTCAGCGCCGAGGGCCCGCTGTCCAGGGCCGCCGTCGCCTCGCGCATCGGGTTGACGCGGGCGGCCGTCTCCACTCTCGTGGACGAGCTCATCCGCTCGGGTCTGCTGGAGGAGCTGGGTCCCGAGCGTCCGGGTCGCGTGGGCCGGCCCGGGTCCGCGCTCGCCGTCAGCGGACAGGGCCCGGCCGGCATCGGGGCGGAGGTCGGCGTCGACCACCTCGCGGTCTGCGCGGTCGACCTGCGGGGACGGGTACGCGCGCGTGCCGTGCGGTACGGGAGCAATCGGGGCCGTTCGCCGGAGCCGGTGCTCGAGCAGCTCACCGGCCTGGTGGGGCAGGTCGTCGCGGAGGCCGAGGCCGAGGGGCTGTGGCCGGCCGGGCTCGCGGTGGCGGTGCCGGGCCTCGTGGCGCGGGACGGCCGGACCGTCGTACGGGCCCCCAACCTGGACTGGCACGACGCGGACCTGGGCGCGCTGCTGCCCGCGGACCTGCCGCCGGCCGTGGACAACGAGGCCAATTTCGGCGCGCTCGCCGAACTGTGGCTCGGTGACGGCACTCCGCGGGACTTCCTGCACGTCTCGGCCGAGATCGGCATCGGCGCGGCCGTGGTCTTCGACGGCCGGCTGCTGCGCGGTACGCGCGGTTTCGCCGGTGAGCTCGGCCATGTGCCGGTACGCCCGGACGGCCCCGAGTGCGCCTGCGGCGGGCGGGGGTGCCTGGAGCAGTACGCGGGCGAGAAGGCCGTGCTGCGCGCGGCGGGCGTGGCCCCCGGGGAGGACCGTGTCGGACTGCTCGCCGGACGAGCCGCGGAGGGCGACGAGGACGTACGGCGCGCCCTGCGTGACGCGGGCACGGCGCTCGGCATCGCCCTGACCGGCGCGGTCAACCTGCTGGACCCCGAAGGAGTGGTGCTGGGCGGCGCCCTGGCCGGGCTCGCGCCCTGGCTGCTGCCGTCGCTGCGCGACGAACTGGCCCGGCGCACGGCGGGCCCGGCCTGCCCGGTCTCGGTGTCGGAACTGGGTCCGCAGGGGCCACTGCTCGGCGCCGCGCACTCCGTGGTCCGGGCCGTGCTGGACGATCCGGGCGCGGTGGCGGAGCGGGCCTGACGCGCCTCCCGCCTCCTCTCCCCCCTGTCCCGTGCCCCTTCCCGCCCGAGCGGCGGCCCCGGACCCCGGCCCCAGCCCCGGCACCAGCACCAGCACCAGCACCAGCACCGAGGATCCTCAGAAGGACAGGCACGACACTCTCGTCACTCGATCGAGTGAGCGCAGTGTCCACAAGGTGGTGGCTGTCCACCGAACGGCGCGGCGCTCTACTGCGCAATCCCCGCTCCCCGTACGGTGATTCACGCGGACGCACCTCGCCCCCGGGGCGACCGGACGTCCGCGTCGGCTTCGGCTCCGCAGCCATGTCTCGTTGACGTGACGCCCTGTCATGACGGCCTGTCCCTGCCGTCCCGTCATGACGGTCCGCCACGCCGCCGGGTCGTGTCGCTCGGTCATGCCGGACAGCCGAGCACCCACCCCCCACCGGGCCCAGGGCCCACCGACGAAAGGGCAACCCCCATGGACAGGGAGAGGACAGTACCCGTTCCGAGCAGGCGGCGGATCCTTAAGGGCGCCGCGCTGGCCACCGTCCCCTACACCCTGCTCTCCGGCACCCGGGCCGCCGCCGCACAGGTCCGCGCCGCCGACTACCCCTCTGCCGAGTGGCAGCCGGCCACCTCGTCCAACTACAGCCGGTCGAGCCGTCCCACGAGCTATCCCGTCGACTACGTGGTCGTCCACGTCACGCAGGAGACGTACGACGACACCTTGTCCATCTTCCGCGACCCCGAGAAGCAGGTGTCCGCGCACTACGTCGTCCGGTCCGGCGACGGGCACGTGGCGCAGTGCGTCCGCGAGGCGGACATCGCCTGGCACGCGGGCAACTGGGACTACAACACCCGCAGCATCGGGATCGAACACGAGGGGTGGGTGGACCGACCCGAGTACTTCACCGACGCCCTGTACGAACAGTCGGCCCGGCTCACCGCGGCGATCTGCACCGCCTACGGCATCCCGAAGGACCGCTCCCGCATCATCGCGCACCACGAGGTTCCCGGAAGCGACCACACGGATCCGGGGCCCTTCTGGGACTGGACCCGCTACATCAGACTGGTCAACTTCTTCTGACCCGCTCGCCGGCCCGCGTCGCCTCCTCCCCTCCCCCCTCAGCCGCCCGATCGTTCCGTCCACCCGGAACGCCGACGTCCGGGTGGTTCGGCCGGTCCGGGTGGTTCGGCCGGTCCGGGTGGTTGTCCGCGCCTGGCCACGGAGTCACGATGTCCCGTACCGCAGCGACGTCCGGGGAGGCCGAGTTGACCGAGTCATGGCTGGCCCTGGAACCGGGGGCGGATCCCGTGGAGCGTGCGCGGGCCCTTCGCCGGGCGCACGAGGCGTTCACCGAGGCGGGCACGGTGTCGCGGCCCGTGCGCGCGGTGGTGGCGGACTCGTGGCGGCGGTCGGTCCATGCGGGTGTGGGCCCGGACGGCACCGCGAGCGTGGAGCTGACGGACGGTGACCTCGGCACCTACCGGTCCGAGCACCCGCTGGCCCGGGTGATGCCACTGGTCCGGGAACTCCTGGGGTCGTTCGCCGCCGACGGCGAGCATCTGCTCGCGGTGTGCGACGCGCACGGCCGGCTGTTGTGGGTCGAGGGGCATCCGGCCACCCGGCGCCTGGCGGGACGCATGAACTTCGTGCCCGGCGCCCGCTGGGCGGAGT
Organism: Streptomyces sp. BK208; assembly: GCF_004364245.1. Taxonomy (GTDB): domain Bacteria; phylum Actinomycetota; class Actinomycetes; order Streptomycetales; family Streptomycetaceae; genus Streptomyces. The sequence goes on from NZ_SOAV01000004.1 coordinate 336,257, forward strand.
CGGCCGTCGGGACGAACGCGCCGGGCACGGCGGTGGCCGTCGGGCGCCCGGTGCAGGTCTTCGCGGCCGAGCACTTCATCCGCCGGGTCCACCCCTGGACCTGCGCCGCCGCTCCGGTGCACGACCCCCGCACCGGGCGGGTGCTGGGGGCCGTGGACATCACCGGCGGGAACGGTCTGGCGCATCCGCACAGTCTGGGCTTCGTACAGGCGGTGGCGCGGGCCGCCGAGTCGCAGCTGGCGCTGCTCACTCCGGAGCTGCCCGGGACCGGGGCGGCCGAGCTGACAGCGCTGGGTCGCGACGAGGCCCTGCTGCGTACGGACGGCCGCCGGGTGCGGCTGAGCCGGCGGCACAGTGAGATCGTCGTGCTGCTGGCCCAGCACCCGGAGGGCCTGAGCGGTGACGAGCTGCTGTGCGCGCTGTACGAGGACGAGACGGTGCCGCCGGTGACGCTGCGGGCCGAACTGGCGCGGCTGCGGGGCATCCTGGGCCCGGGGCGGCTGGCCTCCAGACCGTACCGGCTCACGATGCCCGTCGCGTCCGACGCCTCCGTCGTCGAACGTCGTCTGCGGGCCGGTGCGGTCACGGCGGCCGCGGCGGAGTACGCGGGGCCCCTGCTGCCCGGCTCCCGGGCTCCGGCGGTGGCACGGCTCAGGCGCCGGCTCTCCGACGGTCTGCGCGCGGCCCTGATCGCCAGCGGCGACCCCGACCTGCTCGCCGACTGGGCACACGCCCCCTGGGGGGAGGACGACTTCGACATATGGCGCGCGCTGGCTGCGGTCCGGCCGACGGCGGCGACCGCCGCCCGGCTCGCGGCGCTGGAGTCCGAGCTGACTGCGGCGGACACGTGGTGAGCGTTCACCGGTGAGCGTTGCCGGGAAGACCGAGCGGTCACGACGGCGCACGCGGCCTCACCGCAACGTCACTGCAACGTCCCGCTTCCTAGCCTCACCGCGGAGCTGTCCGACGACGGGCAGTGCTCGATGAGGGAGGCACTCAGGATGACCCGTTACGCGGCGCCCGGCACCGAGGGCGCGATCGTCTCCTACCGGTCCCGCTACGACCACTTCATCGGCGGGGAGTACGTGCCGCCGGCGCGCGGCCAGTACTTCGAGAACCCGTCCCCGGTGAACGGTCTGCCGTTCACCGAGGTCGCGCGCGGCACGGCGGACGACGTGGAGCGGGCGCTCGACGCCGCCCACGCGGCCGCTCCGGGCTGGGGCCGCACCTCGGTGACGGAGCGGTCCGACGTCCTGCTGAAGATCGCGGACCGCATGGAGGCGAATCTGGAGCGTCTGGCGGTCGCCGAGAGCTGGGAGAACGGCAAGCCGGTGCGCGAGACGCTGGCGGCGGACATCCCGCTCGCCATCGACCACTTCCGCTATTTCGCGGGCGCGGTCCGGGCCCAGGAGGGTTCCCTCGGTGAGGTCGACGACGACACCGTGGCGTACCACTTCCACGAGCCGCTGGGAGTGGTAGCGCAGATCATCCCGTGGAACTTCCCGATCCTGATGGCGGCCTGGAAACTCGCCCCCGCCCTCGCCGCCGGGAACGCGGTGGTCCTCAAGCCCGCGGAGCAGACGCCGGCCTCGATCCACTACTTGCTGAGCCTGGTGGCGGACCTGCTGCCGCCCGGTGTCCTCAACATCGTGAACGGCTTCGGCGTGGAGGCGGGCAAACCGCTGGCGTCGAGCCCCCGGGTGGCGAAGGTGGCCTTCACCGGGGAGACCACCACCGGGCGGCTGATCATGCAGTACGCCTCGGAGAACATCAAGCCGGTCACGCTGGAGCTGGGCGGCAAGTCGCCGAACATCTTCTTCGACGACGTCTGGGCGCGGGACGACGATTTCCGGGACAAGGCCCTCGAAGGCTTCACGATGTTCGCGCTCAATCAGGGCGAGGTCTGCACCTGTCCGTCCCGGGCCCTCGTCCAGCGCGGCAGCTACGCCGAGTTCATGGAGGCCGCCGTCGCCCGCACCGAACTGATCAAGCCGGGCCACCCGCTGGACACCGACACGATGATCGGCGCGCAGGCCTCGAACGACCAGCTGGAGAAGATCCTCTCCTATCTGGACATCGGCCGTCAGGAGGGCGCCAAGGTGCTCACCGGTGGGGAACGGATCGAGCACGACGGCGAGTTGAAGGGCGGTTACTACGTCCAGCCGACCGTCTTCGAGGGCCACAACCGCATGCGGATCTTCCAGGAGGAGATCTTCGGCCCGGTCGTGTCGGTGACGCCCTTCGACGACTTCGACGACGCCGTCGGGATCGCCAACGACACCCTGTACGGCCTCGGCGCCGGAGTCTGGACCCGCGACATGAACACCGCCTACCGCGCGGGCCGTGCGATCCAGGCGGGACGCGTGTGGACGAACTGCTACCACGCCTACCCGGCGCACGCCGCCTTCGGCGGTTACAAGCAGTCGGGCATCGGCCGGGAGAACCACAAGATGATGCTGGAGCACTACCAGCAGACCAAGAACATTCTCTGTTCCTACAGCCCTCGGAAACTTGGCTTCTTCTAGAGCCTGGAGTCGGGTTGCCTGGAGGTGATCTCGCGCTCCGGGCAACCAAGCTTGCGTGACCACCGACGCCGTCGGCCGTCGCACCTCGTCCACCTGACGTGCCCGTGGCGGGAGCAGCGCCCGCCTGGCGGACGTCGGTCGGCGCCCTGGTCGGTCCGGGCGCCGGTCTGGCACTGGAATCGCTCCTGCGCGGCGACGCTGAGGGTGTTGACCACACGTCCGGACAACCCCGTTCAGGTCACCGGGCCCTGGGTGGGGGGTGACGGATCGTAGTCGGCCTTTTCGGTGAGGTCGCGCAGGCGCGTTGCGGCGGCGAGCATGTCCTGGTGGCTGGTGTAGAGGGCGTTGACGCCGAAGCGGAGCAGGTCCGGCGCACGCATGTCCGCGATGACCCCGACCTCCGCGAGGGCGACGGCCAGACCGCGGGCGTGGGCGTGACGGAGGGTGACCTGACTGCCGCGGCGGCCGGGCTCGGCCGGGGTGACGGGGGTGAAGCCCAGAGGGGTCAGGAGTTCGCCCGCGCAGCGCAGGAAGAAGCCCGTCAGCGACAGGCTCTTGGTACGGAGCCGGGCCAGGTCGACGCCGTCGAATGCGGTGAGGGCCGCTTCCAGGGCGAGCAGGGAGAGGATCGGCGGGGTGCCGATGCGGGCGCGGGCGATGCCGGGGGCAGGCGTGTAGCTGTCGGCCAGGGCGAAAGGATCGGTGTGGCCGGTCCAGCCCGGCAACGGGGTTTCCAGCCTGGTGTGGTGGCGTCGGGCGACGTAGAGGAAGGCGGGAGCGCCGGGGCCGCCGGAGAGGAACTTGTAGCCGCAGCCAACCGCCAGGTCCACGCCCAGCCCGTCGACGTCCAGGGGCAGGGCGCCGGCGGCGTGGCACAGATCCCACAGCGCCAGGGCCCCGGCGTCGTGCGCGGCACGGGTCAGCGTCCGCATGTCGTACAGCTCGCCGGTGCGGTAGTCGACGGGCGAGTAGCTGACGACGGCGACCCGTTCGCCGTCTGCGGCGAGGAGGTCCGGAAGGTCCTCCGGGCGCACGTGCAGTACCTCCAGGTCGCGGCGGCGGGCGACCGCGTCGGCGAGGTAGCGGTCGGTCGGGAAGTGCCCGGGGTCGGTGACCAGCAGCGGGCGGTCCGGGCGGAGGGCGGCGGCGGCGTCGAGGGCGGTGAACAGCTGCACGCTGGTGGAGTCGCCCGCGATCGTCTGCCCCTGCGCCGCCCCGATGAGCCTTCCGACGGCATCGCCGACGCGCAGCGGCGCCTCCCACCAGCCGGCCGCGTTCCAGGAGCCGATGAGTCCGGTCGCCCACTGGCGCCGTACGACGGCGTCCAGGGCCGCCGGCACGGCGGCGGGCAGCGGGCCCAGGGAGTTGCCGTCGAGGTACACGACGTCCGGCGGAAGCACGAAGCGGGCCCGGAGGTCGGCCAGGGTGTCGTCGGCGTCCAGCCGTGCGGCCTGCTCGTGCAGGGTGGCGGTTGCGGGAAGTGTGGTGGTCATCGGTGTGCGGCCTCCTCGTCCGCGCGGCCGGCGTCCGCCGGGAAGTGGGCGGCCACCATGTCCCGGAGGGTGTCGGCGACCGCGCGGGCGCCGGGTGCCCCGGGTTCGATGAGGGTGTAGTGGCCGGTGTCGGGCAGGACGACCGTCCTGAGGTCCTGGTGCACGGCCGCGTAATCGCTGAACTGCGTGAGGGGGACCTCCTCGTCCGCGGCGCCGTGCAGGAGCACGGTGGCCACGCCCGTGGCTCCTGTGCCGCGCAGCAGGCTGAGGGGGTCGACCTCGGGCAGGCGGGCCGTGAAGTGCTCCTCGCCGCCGAGGAATTGCAAGGCGGCGTCATCGCTGAGGCGGTCGCGGCGGGTCGCGGTGAGGTCGGTGATCGGGGCGAGGGCGAGCACACTCGTCGGCAGGGTGCGGGTGTACCAGCGGGAGGCGGGCGGCAGCAGGCCCCGGGCGGCGCACCACAGGGCCAGGTGGCCGCCGGAGCAGTGGCCTGCCAGGACGTAGGGGCGGCCTTCGGGCAGCGTGTCGACGATGCGGGCGATGTCGTCGAAGGTCTCGGGGTAGCCGCCCGCACCGCCGGACCGTCTGAAGCCCGGGAGCAGCACATTGAACCCCTCCGTGGACAGCCACTCGGCGAAGGGGGTCAGGTGCATCCGGTCGTAGCGCCAGTAGCCGCCGTGCAGGAGGATCACCAGCGGGGCGTCCGGGTTCTCGGACGGCCAGGCGTCGTAGGACTGGTGAGGGTGGTCGCCGTAGCGGCCGTGCACCGGGGCCAGGACCGGCTTCAGGCTCAGGACCCGTCGCTCCTCCTCGGCCGCGAAGGCGGAGATCGGCCTAGACGTCACCGCGCACCTCCCACAGCTCGGGGAAGACCGGCCGGGCCGCGCGCTGTTCGAGCCAGGCGAGCCCGGCGGATCCGGCGCTGCCCGGTTTGGCTCCCATGGCGCGGCGGACCACCAGGAGGTGGTCGAACCGCCAGCGGGTGACGAGTTCGGCGATGTCCGTGAGCAGTTCGCCCAGGGCGAGGTGGGGGTGGTGCTGCGGACCGGCGTAGACGTGCCTCCACGCCTCCACCACTCCGGGGTCTCCGTCGTAGGGGCGGACCACGTCCCGTTCGCGGACATGGGCCGGGACCGGCAGACCCTGGCGGTGGAGGTAGGCCAGCACGTCGTCGTACAGGGACGGTTCGCGGTAGGTCTCGGCGAGCGCCTCGTGGACGGCCGGGTCGCCGCGGTGGGCGCGCAGCAGTCCGGCGGACTTGTCGCCGAGGAGGAACTCCATATGCCGGTACATCGCCGACTGGAAGCCCGAGGCCCGGCCGAACGCGGCCCTGAAGCCGTTGAACTGGGCAGGCGTCAGGGCGGCGATGGGCTCCCAGGCGCCGCTCAGAGCGGTCAGCGCGCGGCGGCTGCGCACCAGCGCGTCCATGGCGGCGGGCAGGTCGTCCTTGGCGAAGGCGACCTTGGCGGCGCGCCACTCGTGCACGATCAGGGTGAACCACAGCTCCATCACCTGGGTGGTGACGAGGAAGCTCATCTCGTCCGGGGCCTCGGTGAGCGGGTGCTGCAGCGTGTTGAGGACCGAGGCGTGCACATACGTGTCGTAGGGGCTGGCGCCCTCGAAGGGGCAGGTCAGAGTGTCGTCGGTGGCCGGTGCGTCGAGGGTGGTCGTGCGGTCGTTCATCACATCTCCCAGGAGTGCGTAGGGGTCACACACCGAGGTGGGCGCCGCCGGACGCGTCGATCCACTGACCGGTCACCCAGCGGGCGTCGTCGCTCGCGACGAAGGAGACGACGTCCGCGATGTCCACCGGGTCGCCGAGCCGGCCGAACGTGGAGGCCTCGGAGTAGCGGCGACGGATCTCCGGGACGGCGAGGGTGGGGTTGATCTCCGTCTCGGTGTAACCGGGTGCGACGGCGTTGACGGTGATGCCCCGCGGGCCGAGCTCCTGGGCCAGGGAGAGGGTGAGGTAGTCGAGGGCGGCCTTCGTCATGGTGTAGGAGACGATCGCCGGGAAGGCGACGCGGGTCGCGACGGAGGAGATGTTGACGATCCGGCCGCCGTCCCGCAGGCGGTCCAATCCGCGCTGGATGATGAAGAACGGCGCCTTGGCGTTGATGGCGAAGACGCGGTCGAAGTCGGTCTCCGTCACCTGGGCGATGGGGCGGGGTACGGTGATGCCCGCGTTGTTGACGAGGATGTCCAGGTCCGCCGGGGCGTCCTGCCGCGCCAGGGCGTCGTCGAAGGCGGACCACAGGGTGTCGGCGTCGCCAGGGACGCCGAGTTCGGCGTGGACGGGAAAAGCGCGGCCGCCGTCGGCCTGGATCTCCTTGACGGTCCGCTCGGCTGCCGTCGGGTCGTGGCCGTAGTGGACCGCGACGAGCGCGCCTTCGCGGGCGAGGCGGTGACTGATCGCTCTGCCGATGCCCCGGCTGCCTCCGGTGACCAGGGCGGTCTTCCCCGTGTGGCGGGCGGTGGCGGTCATCGTGGATCTCCTTCGCTGAGGGATGGCGCTGACGGATCAGGCGTCGAAGTCGAGGGTGATCTCGGGAGTGCGGGGCCTGGCGCGGCAGACGAGCGTGTAGCCGGCGGCGCGGTCGCGTACGTCCAGGGCGTGCTGGCCGTCCGCTGTCACCTGTCCGGATACGACCTTCGCGCGGCAGCTGCCGCAGACGCCCTCCCGGCAGGCGTAGGGCACGTCGGGGTGGCTGCGCAGCAGTGCGTCGAGCAGGACCGGGTCGTCCGGCAGGACGGTGGCGGCACGGCGGCGCCCGTCGAGCAGGGCCGTGACCCGGTACTCCCCCGCCCTCGGCGCCTGCCCGAGCGGCTCCGGCTCTGGTGGCTGCCTGTCCTCGGCGGTGAAGAGCTCCCAGCGGACGAGCGAGGGATCCGCACCGAGGCCTGCCAGCACGTGCCGGGCGGTGGCGACGAGGCCGGGCGGTCCGCACAGGGCGAACGTGGTGTCCGGGCCCGGCCGGGCGTCCACGGCGGCCAGCAGCCGACGCACTCCGGACGCGTCCAGCCGCCGTGCGAGCGGACCGCCCCCGCTCCCCCGGTCGTCCCGCGTCAGCACGTACAGGACGGTGAAACGGTCGACGAACTCGTCCTTGACCTGCGCCAGTTCATCGGCCAGCACGGCGTCGGGGGAGGTGCGCACCGAGTGGACCAGACTGACGCGGCAGGTCGGGTCCCGGCGCAGGGCGTGGGCGGCCATCGGGGCCAGGGGGGTGATGCCGGTGCCGCCAGCGAGCAGCACATGATGGGCGCCCGGCAGCCGCGGCAGGGCGAAGGCGCCGGTGGGCGCGGAGAGTTCCAGACGCGCCCCCGGTACGAGCCGGGTGGTGGCGTACTCGCCGAAGCCGCCCGGGCCGGAGCGTTTTATCACCAGGCGGAGCGCCGAGGGGGCGTGCGGTGGTGGGCAGAGCGAGTAACTGCGGAGCAGTTCGGTGCCGGCGGCCTGCCGGTGCCGGACGACGACGTGCCGGCCGGGGTGATGGGCGAAGACATCGCGCAGGTTGGTGGGCACGTGCAGGGTGACGGCGACCGTGTCGGCGCTCAGGTGACGGACCTCGCGGACGTCCAGCGGGTGCCAGCCGAAGCGGCGGGGCTGGCCGGCCGGTGCCTCGTCGAGGGGGGCGGGCGGGGCGGTGTTCACGGTGTGCCTCACAACGCGGTCAGGTGGGGGAAGGGCTCGCGGCACGCGGTGCACCACAGCACCGACTGACAGCGGGCCGGGCCGAAGGCGCTATGCGGCCGGGTGGCCCTCGAGCCGCAGTGCGGGCAGGGCACGGCGCCCAGCGCGACGGGGACCGGGCTGTCGGGTGCCGGGGTCGCGGGTGGCGCGATGCCGTGCGCGACGAGGGCGCGCCGCCCCTCGGGGGTGATGCGGTCCGTCGTCCAGGGGGGTGTCAGGACGTGCCGGACGCGGCCGTCCGGGTGGCCGCAGGAGGTCAGAACCTCCCGCACGGCGGCGGTGATCTCGGCCAGCGCGGGGCAGCCGAGGTAGGTGGGTGTGATCTCCACCTCCAGCACACCGTCGGCGCCGGGGGCGACGCGGCCCACCACGCCGAGGTCGCCGAGTCCGATCACCGGCAGTTCCGGGTCCGGGAGCGCGGCCACCCGCTCGCGCACCTCCTGGGCGGAGCAGCGGGCTGTGACCGGTGCGGGCGTGGGTGCGTTCACCAGGCACCTCCCGGGAACTGCCTGCGCACGGACTGCAGTTCGGCGATCAGTGGCCCGAACTCCTCGCTGTGCAGGCCCGCGCGGCCGCCGGTGGCCGACCAGGTGGGAACGGGCACGGCGAGGCCCGCCTCGGTGACGACGCCGGTGACCCGCCCGAGCCACGTGTCACGCAGGGGTGCCGGGGAGGGCACGGTGCCGGCCGCGGCCAGGCGGCGCAGGAGGTCGTCCTCCTCGAAGAGTTCGCCGGTGTAGGGCCACACCCGCTCCAGGGCGTGTCGCATGCGGCGCGCGCTCTCGGCGGTGCCGCGTCCCAGAGTCTCCGTCCAGCGGTCGGCGTGCAGCCGGTGGAAGGCGACCTCCTTGGCGGCCCGGGCCCCGAACGCGGCGAGCTCGGGGTCGGCGCAGTGCGCGAGGTTCTCGTAGTGGAGGACGGCGTAGTGGGTGTAGGCGAGTTGCCGGGCCACCGTCACGGCGAAGTCGCCGTTGGGCAGCTCGGTCAGCAGGGCGTTGGTGAACTCGCGCTCCGAGCGGGTGTAGGCGAAGTCGTCCTCGGTGCGGCCGGTTCCGTCGAGGCGGCCGGCGCGGGTGAGCAGCGCGCGGGCGTGGCCGATCAGGTCGAGGGCGATGTTGGACAGGGCCAGGTCCTCGTCGATGGTCGGCGCACGGGTGATCCACTGGCACAGCCGCTGTCCGAGGACGAGCGCGTCGTCACCGAGGCGCGTCGCGTACCGGGCCAGATCGGGGTGGGCGGCGGACGGCGGCACGTCCGGCAGGGTGCCGGGGCGCACTGCCACAACGTCACTCGTCGTGCTCACCTTCGGGGCCCTTCTCGGTCAGCGGTGCGTAGTGCTCGGGGTAGCGGTACGGCTTGTGGCGGGCGCCCGCGAAGTACGGGTCGCGTTCGTCCGGGGAGGCCGTGTGCACGGCGTCGGAGCGGACCACCCACAGCGACAGGGGCTCGCCCCGGCGCGTGTACAGGTCGCGGGCGGCCGCCAGTGCCGCGTCCGGGCCGGCGGCACGCACCGACCCCACGTGCTGGTGCGCCAGGCCCCTGCGGGCACGCAGGAACACCTCCCAGGACGCCGGCGCGCCCTGTCGTGCCGCGCTCATGCGGCCGCTCCCCGCGGCTCGTCCGTCCTCGCGGCGTACGCGACGACGGCCTCCCTGACCCAGGCGCCGCCCTCGTGCGCGGCCAGGCGGCTCGCGACGCGCTGCCGCGCCCAGTGGGTGTCGTCACCCAGGGCGGTGCGGTAGGTCTCCCAGTCGACGGGCGTGAAGTCGTAGTGCCCGCGCTCCTCGTTCCAGCGGATCGCCGGGTCGGGCAGCGTCAGGCCGAGGCGCTCGGCCTGCGGGACGCAGGTGTCGACGAAACGCTGGCGCAGCTCGTCGTTGGTGTGGTGCTTGATGCCCCAGGCCATCGCGCGGCGGGAGACCGCGGCCCCCAGCGCCGCGGTCCGCGCGTCGGCGCCGCCCGCCTCCGTGTCGGGCGGTCCGAACATCAGCGCCACCGCCGGCAGCCACCAGCGGTTCACCGCGTCCTGCGCCATCTCCTTCTGCTCCGGGGTCCCCTCGCACAGGGTGCGCATCAGGTCGTAGCCCTGACGTACGTGGAAGGCCTCCTCCTGGCAGACGCGGCGCATCGCCCGGGCATAGGGCCCGTAGGAGGTACGGCACAGGGGTGCCTGGTTGATGACGGCTGCGCCGTCCGTCAGCCAGGCGATGGCGCCGGTGTCCGCCCAGGTCAGCGCGGGATGGTTGAAGGCGGCCGAGGCGCGCTGCCGGCCGTGGTGCAGGGCGTCCAGCAGGTCGGCGCGGTCCACGCCGAGTGTCTCGGCCGCGGAGTACAGGTACAGGCCGTGGCCCGCCTCGTCCTGCACCTTGGCGAGCAGCACCGACTTGCGATGCAGGGACGGGGCTCGGGTGAGCCAGGCGCCCTCGGGCTGCATGCCGATGATCTCGGAGTGGGCGTGCTGGGCGATTTGACGCACCAGCATGCGGCGGTAGCCGTCGGGCATCCAGTCGCGCGGTTCGATCGTCTCGCCTTCGGCGATGAGCGCGTCGAAGTGGGCGAGCAGGTCGGCCTCGTCCGCGGTGGCGGAGGCCGTGGTGGTGGCGGTGGTCGACGCGGTCACCGGACACCGCCCGGGCGTGCGGTGACCGTCGCGGCGGTGCCGTGCTGCGGGCACCGTCGCGGGAACCGGACCCGTACCGGCTGCCTGGGCACGCACATCACTCCTTCGGTTCGACGACCGCCCGCGCGGGATGCCGGGCGGAGCGGGTTGCTTCGTTGCGATAAGAGGCCGGGCGTGCGGCCCGCCTATCCCCGGCCCGCGAGGTTCGGGTGCGTGACAAAGCTCACGGGGCGGTCCGGGGAGTGCGGCCGGGCCGCGGCGGCCTCTTGAGGAGGTGACAGTCCGTGGACCGCGGCGGCCGGCACGCCGAGGCGAAAGGGGAAACCATGAGCACCATCAGGGAATTGCTGGTCGAACTCACCGGCACCGTCGAGTACGCCGACCGGATCGGCGACGACGCCGACCTGGCCGCCAGCGGCATCGACTCCGGGGACCTGGTGCGCCTGGTCCTGCTGGTCGAGCAGCGGCTCGGGGTCGAAATCACCGCCGAGGACATGGAGGGGCTGCGCACGATCGGTGACTACGAGCGTTTCGTGGCCGAGCGCGCGGGCGCCGGCGCGAGCGGTGGTGCGTGATGTGGCTGACACAGCTGCTGGAGCGCAACCGCCAGTGCCGGCCCGGCCGGATCGCGCTGGTGGACGACGAACGCAGCGTCACCTGGACCGAGCTGCACGACCGTACGCGGCAACTGGCGCACGGACTGGCGGAATTGGGCATCGGACGGGGTGACCGGGTGGCCGTGCTCTCCAAGGACCGGATCGAGGTCCTGGAGTGCTACTTCGCGTTGGCCCGTCTCGGCGCGCTGTTCGTGCCGCTCAATCACAGCCTGGCCGAGCTCGAGGTCGCCGGGATCGTCGAGCGCGTCGGCGCGGTGGCCGTCCTCGGCGAGTCCGCACTGCTCGACCGACACGCCGAACTGCCGAAGTCGGTGCGTCTCCGGGTCGCCGTCGACAAGCCAGCCTTCGCGGCGCTGGGCACCCTGGCCGAGGAGCGGGAGCTGCCGGACGTCGCCGACACCGACCCCATCGCCGTACTGCACACCTCGGCGACCACCGGGCAGGCCAAGGGCGTGACGGTCGACAGCGCGTCCTTCCGCGCGATCGCCCTCGGCTGGCTCGTGATGGCCCGCCCCACCGACGACATCGTCATGGTCAACTGCTGCCCGCTGTACCACGGCAGCATGGTCGTTTCCCTCACCTACCTGGCGGCCGGAGCGACGATCGTGCTGATGCCCGGATTCACTCCGCAGCGGGCGCTGTCGGCGGTGGAGCGGCACCGCGCCACGCATATGTGGCTGGTGCCTCAGATGCTGCGCTTCATGCTTCGGGCGAAGGCGTCCGGGCACACCGACCTGTCCTCCCTGCGGGAGGTGCTGTACGGGGCCGCCCCCATGCCGCTCGACGTCTACGCCGACGCGGTCGAACGGCTCGGGTGCGGCTTCCGGCAGGTGTACGGCATGACCGAGGTGGGGGGCCCGTTCGTCACGCTCGGTCCCGACGAGCACCCCGCGCCCGGGGACGTGACCGCCCGCATCCCGTGCGGACGGGTCGTGCCGGGCATGTCCGCCCGCGCTGTCGACGAGACAGGCCGGGAACTGCCGCCCGGCGAGATCGGCGAAATCGTGGTGCGCGGACCGGGCGTCATGCAGGGCTACTGGAACGACCCGGAGGCCACCCGCGAGATCACCCGCGACGGCTGGGTCAGGACGGGTGACCTCGGCTTCATGGACGACGAGGGCCGCATGAGCCTGGTGGACCGCACCAAGGACGTGATCATCCGCGCGGGTCAGAACGTCTACCCCTCCGAGATCGAGCGCGCCCTGGTGACCCACCCGGCGGTCCGGGACGCGGCGGTCGTCGGCATGCCCGACGAGGACTACGGCGAGGTGCCGCTGGCCTACGTGACCCTGGAGGCGGACGCGGAGCCGAGCACCGCGGAGTTGCTCGCACACGTGACGGCGCTGCTCGCGCCGTACAAGCGGCCGCGGCGGGTGGAGTTCGTCGAACAGGTGCCGCGCAATCCCGCCGGCAAGATCATCAAGAAGCTGCTGCGGGTATGAGGGCGCGCGAGGGCGGACGGCGATGAGTGAACGCCCGACGTGCCCCGGGCCGGCCACGACGCGGACGCCGTGGCCGGCCCGAGCTGGTGCGGAGCTTGTGCCGGCGGTTCGGGGTTGCGGGAGACCCCTGTGGTGGGGCCGGGCCGAAGAGGGGCCGCACCGTGGCAAGCCGCTGCCGTGGGTACGCGATGATTTGGCCGCGCTGCGTCCGCTCCTTCTCGCCGTCGGACTCGGGCTCGGCGTCGCCGCCGCATCCGAGCCGGGTGCGGAACCGGCCGGGCCCGCCGAGGCGGCCGCCGCGGCGTCGATGCCGGAGCAGCGGCGGCGGGAGTTCCTGGCCGGCCGGCGGGCCGCCCGCCGGGCCCTGTGGGCGGTGGGGCTGGACTGTGGTGAGATCCCCCGGTCGGGGCGCCTGCCGGTGTTCCCGCCGGGCCGGGCCGCGTCGATCTCGCACAGTGCGGGGATCGCCGTCGCCGTGGCGCGCGGTGCCGACGGGGAATTGCCTCTCGGCTGTGACCTGGAGCAGCGGCCCCTCCCCCGCGCGGCGGCCCGTCTGGTGCTGCGTGCCGACGAGGAGCCGCTGCTCGTGGTCTGGTCGGTGACCGCATTGTTCTCCGCCAAGGAATCTGCGTGGAAGGCCCTCGCCGCGGCGGACGGGGGCCTGCGGGACTTGCGGGCAACGTCCTGCGGGGACGAACTGCGCGTCTGCCTTCGCGTGGATCCCGCGCGTGCCGTGCGGGTGCGGGTCGTGCACGTCGGGGCGGCGGGAATCTTCAGTTACGTGACCGGCTGGGACGCCATCCCCGGCTGACAGAAGCCGCCCGTTCCCCGGGTGCGCCGGGGAACGGGCGGGGCGACGGGTCAGCGCTCCGGCGTCGTGCCGCCGTCCCGGTAGGAACGCCGCACCGCGCCGGCCGCCTTGTCGGTCTGGGCGTCGTACTTGTTGCCCGTGCGCTCGTCGACCATGCGCTCGGCGCCCGAGACGCCCTTGTCCGCCTGGTCGGGGTGACCCTTGGCCATCTCCTTGGCCTTGTTCATCATGTCGCCCAGCTTGCCCATGGGGGTACCTCCAAGAGGTGCGCGTGCGTCGTACCCCGCCGCAGGTACCCCTCAGGCCGCGGGCGAATCACCCCAGGTCGCCCACTCGGGCCGCCATGTTGCCCGCCGGGTGCCGGTTGTCGTGGATGAGCTGGTGGGCGAGGCCGATCTCGTCGAAGTCGAAGGTCTGGGACAGGCACGGATCGATGATCCCCTGGTCGATCAGCCGGGTGACCTCACGTGCTTCTCGTGCCGTGGCGACGTGCGAGCCCTGCAGCCGCTTCTGCCGCATCCACAGGAACCGCAGGTCGACGTCGCCGTTGTAGCCGGTGGTGCCACCGCACAGCACGACCATGCCGCCGTTGCCGCACAGGTACAGGGAGGTGGGGATGGTGTCGGCGCCGGAGTGTTCCAGCACGATGCGTGGACTGCGGCGCTCGCCCAGCACCTCCCAGAAGGCCCGCCCGAAGGCCCTGGCTCCCGACAGCCAGCGTGCCATCGCCGCTTCGTCGGAGGCGTCCGGGAGCCTCCCCCAGTGATCGAACCTCCGCCGGTCGATGAAGCCCTCGGCGCCCAGTTTGAGGCAGAACTCGCCCCGTTCCTCGCTGGAGACGACCGCGACGGGGATGCCGCCGACGTGCCGGACGAGCTGGATGGCGATGCAGCCCAGTCCGCCCGCGCCACCCCAGATCAGTACCGGGTCGCCGGGGCGGACCGTGTGCGGCGGCCAGCCGAAGAGCTGGCGGTAGGCGGTGGCGGCGGTCGCCATGTAGCAGGCGGCCTCCGCCCAGGGCAGCCGTGCGGGCTTCGGGTGGCACATGTAGTCGTCGACGACGGCGAACTGGGCGAACGAGCCGTAGTTCTCCTCGTAGCCCCACACCCGCTGGGTGGCGGACCACGTGGGGTCGCCGCCGAGACGGATGTCCTCGGCCTTCTCGTCCCAGCGGTTGGCGAGGACGATGACCTCGTCGCCGAGCCCCACCCCGCGTACGTCCTCGCCGACCGCCCACACGATCCCGGACAGGTCGGAGCCGCCGATGTGGAAGTCCTCGGCGGCGCCGGCCTTCTGCCGTGCGGCGATCACGTCGAGCGGCGAACCGAGTGCCGCCCAGACGTTGTTGTAGTTGATGCCGGCCGCCATCACCTTCACCAGGACCTGGCCGCGCCCCACGGGCGGCACGTCGACCACCTCGGTACGGAAGGCGTCGACGGGCTGTCCGTAGCGCTCACGGCGGATGAGCGAGGCGTACATCTTCTTCGGGGCGGTGCCGATCTCGGGGGCGTCACCGAGTTCGTAGAGATCCTGGGTCGCTTGCACGCTGGTTCTCCTCGTCGCACGGTTTCACGGGGAAGGGGGTGTGCAGGCGCGGTCGCCGAGGGCACGTAGTGCCTTCGTCACCGCTTCGCCGATGCGGGCGATGGGTTCGGGTTCGGTCATCTCGTAGTGGCCGCAGGGCACGCGGTGGTCGTGAAGGGTTCCGTCGACGTGCGGCCGCCAGCTGTCGGCCTTGCCGGGCAGCACCGCCAGATCCGCCGGGTGTCGGGTGCGCTGCTCCTCGACGGCGCTGAAGAACAGCACGTCACCGCGGTAGGTGCCAGGGGTGAAGTGGGGCGCGATGCGCAGGTTGTTGCGCATGACGGCAGCGATGGCGGCGGCCTCGGCGCCGCTGACGGGGACGCTCGCCGGGTCGGCCGCGACGCGGGCGCCGATCTGGTCCAGGACGGCCTCCACGGAGGTCTGTGCGTCGACGGGGATTCCGGCCACCCTGGACAGCAGGGCGGCGACCTGACGTTCTGTGGCGTCAGCGTCGTGTGCCGTGCCGTGCGGCTGGGGCGCGTCGAGCATCGCGAGGAGTTCGACCTGCTCGCCGTCGCGTTGCAGGGCGCAGGCCATGGCGTGGGCGACGAATCCGCCGTAGGACCAGCCCAGCAGCCGGTAGGGGCCGCGGGGTTGCACCCGGCGTACCAGGTCGAGGTAGTGGTCGACCATGGCGGTGGCGTCAGGGGCGGGCGGCCGGGTGCCGTCGAGGCCGGCGGCCTGGATGCCGTAGACGGGCTGATCGCCGCCGAGGTGGGGCAGCAGGCCCGTGTAGCGCCAGGCGACGCCCGCGCCGGGGTGGACGCAGAACAGGGGGGCGGCGCTGCCCTCGGCACGCAGCGGCAGCAGCGGGCCGAGCGCGGAAGAGGTGGTCTCGGGGGCCGGCCCGTCCGGCCGGCCGGCCGCGGCCAGGACTCCGGCCACGGTGGGCGCGGCCAGCAGGGTCGCCGCCGGGACTTGGAGGACGCCGGTCTGGCGCAGCCGTCCCGCCAGCAGCACGGCGCGCATCGAGTCACCACCGAGGTCGAAGAAGTTGTCGTGCACTCCGATGCCGCCGATGCCGAGGGTCTCCTCCCAGAGCCGGGTGACCTCCCGTTCGCGGTCGTCGCGGGGCGGTACGTGTTCGGTCGTCAGCCGGGGCCGGGGGGCGAGGCCGGGGCCTGCCGTCGTCGTGGTGTCGTCGGAGGGGGCGGGCTCCGTCCGGGCGCCGGGCGCGTCGATCCAGTGACGGTGGCGCTCGAAGGCGTACGGAGGCAGCGGCACCCGCCGGGGTGCGCCCGGCACCGGGGGCAGCGCGCGGTCCACGCCCGCGCTCCACAGCCGTCCCAGCGCTTCGGCGAGGACGAAACCGTCGGACGCCTCGGCCTTGGCGTGGCGCATGGTGGTCACCGTCATCGGCGTCCGGTCGGTGAGGCGGCCGGCGGCGAGCTTGCTCAGGGTGTCGCCCGGCCCGATCTCCACGAGCACGGGGTGCAGCCGGTCCCACAGGGCGGTGATGCCGTCGGCGAACCGCACGGTGTCGCGGGTGTGGGCGAGCCAGTGCTGGACGGAGGTGGCCTGGGCGTCGGTGACCCAGGTACCGGTGACGTTGGTGACGTACGGGATGCGCGGCGGACGCAGGGTGACCTGGCGCAGGTGGGTCTCGTAGGCCGGCAGGACCGGGTCCAGGACGTGCGAGTGGGCCGCGACGGGGATGCGCAGGCGGCGGAACGGGATGCCGCGCCGGGTGAGTACGGCCTCGAAGCGGGTGACGGCGCCGAGGTGTCCGGCGACCGTGCAGGCGGTGGGGCCGTTGACAGCGGCGAGGGACAGGTCGGTGTCGAGCAGCGGCCTGATCCGTTCGGCCGGAGCTGCGACGCCGACGGTGGCTCCGCCGGCGGAACTGATGAGCCGGATGCGTTCGGTGACCAGGGGCAGCATGTCGGCGAGGTCGATGACGCCGGCCAGGCAGGCGGCCGTGTACTCGCCGAGCGAGTGGCCGATCAGCGCGTCGGGGCGCACGCCCGACTCCATGAGCGCACGGCCCAGGGCGTACTCGGTGACGACGAGCCCGAGGAAGGCGGAGGTGTCGTCGGGCCGTTGCTCCTCGAAGAGGGCGGTGCGCAGGTCGGCACCGAGGACGGGCCGCAGGATGCGGGCGCACTCGTCGACGGTGTCGCGGTAGACGGCCTGGTCGCGGTACAGCTCCTTGCCCATGCCCGGGTACTGGGTGCCGCCGCCGGGCAGCAGGAACGCCACGCGGGCCGGGGCGTCGGCGAGCGGAGGGGCGGCCGGGGTCGCGGAGCGCAGTGCGTCCAGGGCCTCCTTGCGGGTGGCCGCCGTGACGGTGAGCCGGTGTCGCAGTGCGGGCCGGTCGGTGCGCAGGGAGTGGGCCACGTCGTCCAGGCGCAGGTCGGGCCGGCGTTCGAGGTGCCGGGCGAGTGCGGTGGCCTGGCCGCGCAGGGCGCCGGCGGTGCGCGCCGACAGGGGCAGCACCAGGCGGCGGCCGTCGTGGGGCGGGCGGGGCGGGGCGGGGGGCGTGCGGGGGGCTTCCTCCAGGATGACGTGGGCGTTGGTGCCGCCGATACCGAAGGCGCTGACGGCCGCGCGGCGGGGGTGGTCGCCCTCGGGCCACTCCTCCAGCGCGGTCGGCACGCGGAAGGGGCTCGCGTCGAAGTCGATGAGCGGGTTGGGCCGGTCGAAGTGCAGGCTCGGCGGGATCTGCCGGTGCTCCAGGGCCAGGACCGCCTTGATGAGTCCGGCGATGCCGGCGGCGGCTCCGAGGTGGCCGATGTTGGTCTTGACCGAGCCGAGCGCGCAGAACCCGGTGCGGTCCGTGCTGTGCCGGAAGGCTTCCGTCAGGGCGGACACCTCGATGGGGTCGCCGAGTTTGGTGGCGGTGCCGTGCGCCTCGATCAAGCCGATGGTGGCGGCGTCGACCTCGGCCTGGGCCTGCGCGGCGAGGATGACCTCGGTCTGTCCGGCGGCGCTGGGCGCGCTGAAGCCCACCTTGCGCCGGCCGTCGTTGTTGACGGCGCTGCCGCGGATGACGGCGCGGATGCGGTCGCCGTCGGCGAGGGCGTCCTCGAGCCGCTTGAGTACGACGGCGCCCACACCGTCGCCGGAGGAGGTGCCGGCGGCGTCCGCGGCGAAGGCGCGGCAGTGCCCGTCGGGCGAGAAGGGCCCGTCGGGTACGTGGCGGTAACCCAGTACTGCGGAGGGGTTGAGGGAGACGGCGGCGGCGAGCGCGGTGTCGCAGCGGTGGTCGAGCAGGTCCTGGCAGGCGGTGTGCACGGCGACCAGCGCGGTGGAGCACGCGGTCTGCAGGGACACGCTGGGCCCGGTGAGGCCCAGTTCGTAGGACACGCGGGTGGCGAGCGTGCCGAGGGAGTTGGCGGTGGCGGCGTGGACGAGCGCCACCGAGCCGGGCTGTCCGGCGTAGCGGGGGTGGACGTGGGCGGGGTAGTAGCGGCTGTCGCCGGCCCCCGCGTACACGCCGAACGCCTCCCCCGCACGGTCTCCGCCGAGGCAGCCGGCGTCCTCCAGGGCGTGGTAGGCCGTCTCCAGCAGCAGCCGCTGCTGGGGGTCGACGACGGCGGCCTCGGCGGGGCTGTAGCCGAAGAAGCCGGAGTCGAAGCGGTCGATGCCCTCGACCACCGACGCCATGCGGATCAGGGCCGGGTCGTCGAGGTCTCGCGCGTCGCCGCCGACGGCGAGGAACTCCTCGTCGGTGACGGGCCGTACGGACTCCCGGCCGGCCGCGAGGTTGTCCCAGAAGGCGTCGAGATCGTCGGCGCCGGGGAAGCGGCCCGCCAGGCCGATGACGGCGACGGCGGGCAGGTCGTCCTCGTGGGATGCGGTGGTGTTGTGCACGGCCTGTGCCTCGTCCTCTCCCGGTTCGGTGGTGTACGCAGTGCGGTCGGTCCGCTCAGATATGGCCGCGGTCCTTGCCCTGGCGGGCGGAGCGGCGGGCGCGGGCCGCGCGTTGCCGGCGGGCCTGTTCCCTGGCGCGGTCCAGGCCGTCGCCGCTCTCCGGCCGGGAGGCCGCTTCGACGCCGGCCACCGGGCCCGCGCCGGTGGCCGCCAGGTGGCGGGCCAGGTCCCGGACTGTGGGGTGCGCGAAGAGGTCGACGACGGACAGCTCGCTGCCGATGGCGCGGTTGACGGCGCTCTGCGCGGTGACCAGGAGCAGCGAGTTGCCGCCCAGGTCGAAGAAGTTGTCGTCCAGGCCCACCCGGTCGCGGTTCAGGACCTCGCGCCACAGCTGGGCGAGCCGGCCCTCCAGGCGCCGCAGGTCTTCTTCCGTCTCGGGCTCGTTCGGGCGGGCGCCGGTGCCCGCCGAGGCAAGCGTCCACGCGTCGTCGGACAGGCCGGCCGCCTGGGCACCGGCGGCCGCGGCTCGGTACAGGGCTCCCAGGTCGGTGCCGTCCTCCAGGCCGACGCGGGCGGCCAGGCGCCGGGTCTGGCGCACGGGTGCCACGACGTGGCTGCCCACCCAGGGGGCGGTGCGGTCGGCGCCGATCAACAGGTGCGGTTCGTCCAGGGTGCGGGCGAAGTCGAACGAGCGCAGCGCGGCCGGCGGGTCGAGCAACCGGTAGCCCCGGGCCTCGGTGAGGGCGGTGAGACCGTAGCCGCGGCTCAGGCCACGGTTGCGCCACATGCTCCAGGCCAGCGACTGCGCGGGCAGGTCGAGGCTGCGGCGGTACTCGGCGAGGGCGTCCAGGTAGGCGTTGGCGGCGGCGTAGGCGGCGTTCATGGCGCCGCCGAAGAAGCCGTTGACCGTGGAGAAGGTGACGAACGAGACGTGCGGGTGGTCGGCGGTGAGCCGGTGCAGCGTCCACGCGCCGCGCACCTTCGCCTCCAGCGCCCGGCGCCAGGTGGTGGTGTCCAGGTCGCGCACGGGGCGTTCCACGAGCGTGCCCGCCAGATGCAGCACTGACCTCAAGGGCACGCCCCAGGTCTCGGCGGCGGCCTCGACGGCGGCCCGCACCTGGTGTTCGTCGGTGACGTCGGCGCTGGCATAGCGGACCTCTCCCCGCTCACGCAGCCCCGGCAGGGCGCGGGCCTCGTCTTCGGGGGTGCGGCCGAGGACGAGCAGCCGGGTGCCGGGGGTGCGCAGCAGGTGGGCGGCGATCTCGGCCCCGACACCACCGAGGCCGCCGGTGATCAGGGTGAAGCCACCGTGCGCGGGGGGTTCGGCGCGGGAGGGGGTTTCGGGCAGGGGGGCGAGGCGGCGTACGTAGCGGTGTCCGTCGCGGAGGGCGACGTCCGCGCCGTCGACGGTGTGCGCCGCCTCGGCCGCGAGGACGGTCAACGGGTCCGCGGTGTCGTCGGCGGGCAGGTCGAGGTGGCGGGCCCGCAGCGCGGCGGACTCCTCGGCCAGCGACTTCAGCAGGGCCGCGGCCATGGCGTGCGCCGGTGAGGGCCGGTCACCGGGCCGCACGGCCTGGGCGCCCGCCGAGACGTACACCAGGTCCACGGGACGCTGCGGGCCGGGCCGGCCGGCGAGGGCCCGGGCGAACGCCAGCAGCCGCTCCACGCCCGTCGTGTCGTCCGGCGCCACCGGCGGCTCTTCCGTGCCGCGGAGCCCGCCCAGGTACAGGACGGCGTCGACGGGCCGCTCGTCGTCCGCCAACTGGCCCAGCAGTGCGACGTAGTCGGCGGTCTCCAAGGGCCGGACCCGGTAGTGGGCGGCGTCCACCCGCTCGTACGCGGCCGCCTCCTCGACCACCGTGCACAGGCCGCCCACCGAGCGCAGCGCGTCGGCAAGCCGCTTGGCGAGTGCGCCGACCCGAGGGTCGCCGCCCGCCAGGACGAGGGTGTGCCGGCCCGGCGCCACGGCGGGGGCGTCGGGGCGTTGCGTCCGCTGCCACACCGGGCGCAGGAACCAGTCGGGGACGGTGGCCGCGGTGCCCAGCAGCACCTGGGTGCGGCGCACCTCGTCGTCGAAGTCGCCCGCCTCGAAGCTCTTGCGCAGCTTGGTGCGCTGGATCTTGCCGATCTCCGTCTTGGGGACGGCGTCCCGCGCCACCGGGATGAGGAAGGCCGGGCTGACGCCGATCTCCCGGGTGACCTTGCCGGCGACCTCACGCAGGGCGCGGGCCGGGTCGGCGCCGGCCTCGGGGGTGAGGTGCAGGAACAGGGCGAGTTCGTCGGTGGGCGAGGCGGGGTCGGTGCGTACCGCGACCGCGGCGGTGAAACTCCGCTCCGCGTGGGGGAGTTCCTCCACGCAGGCCTCGATCTCGTGGCTGTAGTGGTTGACGCCGTTGACGATGATGACGTCCTTGGCGCGGCCGGTGACGTAGAGCTCTCCGTCACGCAGGAACGCCAGGTCGCCGGTGTCGAACCAGCCGTCGTCGGTGAACGCCTCCGCGGTGGCGGCCGGATTGTCGTGGTAGCCGGCGGTCACCGAGGTGCCGCGGACCTGGAAGCGGCCCGCCTCGCCCTCGGGCAGGACAGCGCCCTGTTCGTCGACGACCCGCATGGCGAAGCCCGGGTAGGGGCGGCCGCAGCTCACGAACGTGCCCTCGCCCGGGACCTGTTCGGCGGGCAGGACGGCGTCGGTGACCACCGAGCAGGTCTCGGACATGCCCCAGCCGGGGTGCATCACGTCCTGCGGCAGGCCGAAGGGCCTCAGCGCGTGCAGGAAGCCCCGGGCCGCGGACGCGACGACGACCTCGCCTGCGTTCATCACCAACCGCATCGGCGACAGGTCCCAGTCACGGCCGGTGAAGCGGTGGGACTGTTCGGCCAGGAGCCCGAAGGCGAAGTTGGGCGCCCAGGTGACGGTGACCCGGTGCCGGTCGGCGAGGTCCATCCAGCGCAGCGGGTCCTGCAGTATCCAGGGGGTGGGGGCGTGGATCTGGCGGCAGCCCAGGTACACGTCGCGCAGGTGGAACATGACGACGCCGGTGACGTGGTCGAGCGGGATCCAGTTCAGGGAGACGTCGTCGGCGCCGAGGCCGTTGAGCTGCTCGGTGGCGGCCGAGCGGGTCAGCACGTTGCGGTGGGTGAGCCGTACCGCCTTGGGCAGGCCGGTGCTGCCGGACGTCATCAGCATCAGCATCAGGTCGTCGGGCCGGGCGGGGTACCAGTCGTGGTCCTCGGGCGCGGCGCGCAGGGCCTCGGCGGTGGTGACGCGCGGCCCGGGCCCGTCCTGCAGGGCGGCGACCGCACGCAGCCCGGCCTCGCGCCCGGCGGAGCAGACGATCGAGGGCCGGCCGAGCATCCGCCAGATGCCCTCCAGCTTGGCCAGCGCCGCGGAGGGGCTCTCGTAGGAGGCGGGGACGGTCAGCGGGACGGCGACGAAGCCGCCGAGGACGCAGCCCCACAGCACGGCGAGGAAGTCCTCGGTGACGTCGCACTGGAGGATGACCCGGTCGCCCGGACGCAGGCCGGCCCGGCGCAGCCCGGCCAGGACGCGGGATGCCTCGGGGATCAGGGATGCGTAGGTGCGCCGGTGCTCGCTGCCGTCGTCGTGGACGTGGACGATGTCGCCCTTCTCGCGTGCGGCGGCGCGGCGCAGGGCCTCGACCCAGCTCGGCACGGACGGTTCGATCAGGGCGGGGCCCTCGCTGACGGCGGGGACGGCGCGGACCGGCTCGGGGCGGGCGGTGGAGGCGGCCTGAGCGGGGCGGTCGGGCAGGCCGGTGTGGCGGCGTTCCAGTTCCTCGGGGGCGTTCTCCATCGCCACGTCGACGGCTGTGACGCCGGGCAGCTCGGCCAGCCGCTGCCGCCAGGTCCTGGCCGCGGTCGTGTCGACGGCGGGCAGGGCCCGCAGTGCCGCGCTGTCGACGCCGCCGTCCTCGGTCCGGGGCAGGGCGTTCACCGCCGTGACACGGACCGTGCCGTTGCCCGCGCGGGCCAGGACCTCCTCGACGCGTTCGGCGGCGTCGGGCCGCCCGGGCACCACGTACAGGCAGGCGGGGGCGTCGCCGTGGCCGGGCAACACGTAGGCCTCGCGGATGCCGGGCACGGACCGGGCCGCGTCCGCGAGCTCGGCCGTGTCGACCGTGGCCGGGAAGGCGGTGCGCTCGGGAAGCGCGGGCAGCTGCCCGAGGTGGACGGCGGGGTCGGTGCTCACCGTGCGCAGGACGTCGTGCAGGGCGCGGGCGAACGCCTCGGCGGTCCGGGCGTCGTAGAGGTCGGTGGCGTACTCGACTTGCAGGGTCAGGCCGTCGGGGGCGCCCGCGGCATCGTGGTGCTGAAGGACGTCGACGAACAGGTCGAACTTGGCGGTGCCGGTGGCGGTGGGCCGCAACCAGGTGCGGGTGCCGTCGAGTTCGAGGACGGCGGGTGCGTTGTTCTGCAGGGCCAGCATCACCTGGAACAGGGGGTGCCGGCCGGGCGCGCGGGTCGGGTTGAGGTCCTCCACCAGCCGGTCGAAGGGCAGGTCCTGGTGGTCCAGGGCGGCCAGGTCGGCGGTGCGCAACCGGGCGAGAAGGTCAAGGAAGGCGGGGTCGCCGGAGGTGTCGGCACGCAGTACGAGGGTGTTGGTGATCAGGCCGATCAGGGGGTCAAGGCCGGGTTCGGTGCGACCGGCGACGGGAGTGCCGAGGACGATGTCCTCGCCGGCGCCGCAGCGGGTGAGCAGGGCGCTGACGGCGGCGTGCAGCACCATGAACAGGCTGGCGCCCTCGCGGTCGGCCAGCCGCAGCAGTGCACGGTGCAGGTCGGCGTCGACGGCGACTTCGACGTGCGCGCCCGCGCCCCGCGGTGCGGTGGGACGGGGCCGGTCGCCGGGCAGCGTGCACTCCTCGGGCAGAGCGTCCAGCACGCCGCGCCAGTGGGTGGTGAGCCGCTCCAGGCGGCCGGGGCTGTCCGGACCGGGCGCGAGCAGGGCGCGCTGCCACAGCGCGTAGTCGGCGTACTGGACCGTCAGCGGGGGCCACTCCGGTGCCCGGCCCGCCCGGCGGGCGGCGTAGGCGACGGACAGGTCGGCGGCGAAGGGGGTGAGCGACCAGCCATCGGCGGCGCTGTGGTGCAGTACGAACAGCAGGACCCGGTCACTGCCGGTGCCCAACAGCCAGGCCGCCAGGGGGCTTTCCGCCGTCAGGTCGAAGGGGCGGCGCGAGGCTGCGTGGACGTGGGCGGCGATCTCCGCGGCGGGGCAGTCGACGCGCCGCAGCACCGTGCGCAGCTCTCCGGGCGCCAGGATGCGCTGGGAGGCCGTCCCGTCCTGTTCGGCGATCACCGTGCGCAGGCTCTCGTGCCGGTCGGCCAGGTCCCCGAGCGCGGCCTGGAGCGCCTCGGTGTCCAGGCCGGATCCGACGGGAACCAGGAGCGGGATGTGGTAGGTGGCCGCACCCTCGTCGAGCCGGTTCAGGAACCACATGCGTTCCTGGGCGAAGGACAGCGGCACCCGCTGCGGGCGAACGACGGCGCCGAGGACGGGTCGGGGCGGGGCGTCCTGCGTGCCCGCGGCGAACCGTTCGGCGAGCGCCGCCGGGGTCGGCGCCTCGAACAGGGCGGTGATGGGGATCTCCGCACCGGTCCGCCGCCGCAGCCGGGCCAGCAGCCGGGTGGCGAGCAGGGAGTCGCCGCCCAGGTCGAAGAAGCGGGCGTCCACGCCCACGGACTCGCGTGGCAGGTCCAGCACGTCCTCGAACAGGGCACACACCAGGCGCTGGTGCGCAGTCGCCGGCCGGGTGCCGGACGCGGCGGCGGCGAAGTCGGGATCGGGCAGGGCCTGCACGTCGAGTTTGCCGTTCGCGGTCAGCGGCAGGAGGTCCACGGGGACGCAGGCGACCGGGACCATGTGCTCGGGCAGGTGTGTGGCCGCGTGGGTGCGCAGGTCGGCGGGGTCCGCAGGGGTGTCACCCGAGGGGACGGTGTAGGCGACGAGGTGCAGGGCGCCGTTGCCGGTGCGGCGGGGAACGACGGCGGCGCGGGCGACGCCCGGGTGGTCGGTGAGGACGGCCTCGATCTCGCCGGGCTCGACGCGGAAGCCGCGCAGCTGTATCTGGGCGTCGGCGCGGCCGACGTAGTCGAGGGTGCCGTCGGGACGGCGCCGGGCCAGGTCGCCCGAGCGGTACATGCGGGTGCCGGGCGGGCCGTAGGGGTCGTCGAGGAAACGTTCCGCGGTCTGCTCGGGTCGGTTGAGGTAGCCGGGGGCGACGCCGGCGCCGGAGACGTACATCTCCCCTGTCGCGCCGGGCGGTACCGGCCGTCCCTCGGGGTCCAGCAGGTACACCCGCAGGTCGGCGAGCGGTCGGCCGATGACGCTGACGCGGCGCGGGTCGTCCAGGTCGGCTTCGGTGAGGCGGTGGTGGGTGACGTGCACGGTGGTCTCGGTGATGCCGTACATGTTCACCAGCGCCGGTCGGTCGAGGCCGTGCCGGTCGGCCCAGGGGCGCAGCCGCGCCGGGCGCAGGGCCTCCCCGCCGAAGATGACATAGCGCAACACCCCACTGCCGCAGCCGTGTTCGACGTCGGCATCGATGAGCTGCTCGAACGCGGACGGTGTCTGGCTGAGGACGGTTACGCCCTCGCGGTGCAGCAGGTCGAGGAAGTCGCGCGGCGAGCGGCTGACGGCATAGGGCACAACGACGACCCGGCCACCGTGCAGCAGGGCGCCCCAGATCTCCCACACGGAGAAGTCGAAGGCGTAGGAGTGGAACAGCGTCCACACGTCGTCGGCCCGGAAGTCGAAGTGCTCGGCCGCGGCGGCGAAGAGGCGAACGACGTTGGCGTGCGGCACGGGTACGCCCTTGGGGCGGCCGGTGGAGCCGGAGGTGTGGATGATGTACGCGGTGTCGGACGGGCTGAGCGGACCGTGCCGTTCGGTGTCGGTCAGGTCGGTGCCTGGGCGGCGGGCGAGATCTGCGGCCACCTGGGGGTCGTCCAGCAGCAGGGTGGGGACGGCGTCCCGGGCGAGGTGGGCGTGGGCGTGTTCGGTGACGAGGACGACGGGGGCCGCGTCCTCGACGACCATCAGCAGCCGCCCGGCCGGCTGACCCGGGTCCAGGGGCAGGTAGGCGGCGCCGGTCTTCAGGACGGCCAGCAGGGCGGGCAGCAGCCGGATGCCGCGCTCAAGGGCGAGCGCCACGACCCGGCCGGGGCCCGCGCCGTGCTCGGTCAGCAGCCGGGCGATCCGGTTTGCCTCGGCGTTGAGACCGGCGTAGGTGAGCCGCTCGTCCCCGTGGCTGACGGCCGTGCGCTCGGGCCCGGCCGCGGCCCGCTCCTCGAACAGCTGCGTCAGGGTCCGCCCGACCGGATACGTGTGCGCGGGTGTGTCGCAGGGGTGTTCGCCCGGCAGCAGGATGTCCAGATCACCCAGCGGCGTCGCCGGGCCGGCCTCGGCCATCAGGCGCAGCAGTGTGCAGAACCGGTCGCGGTGCAAAGCGAGTTCGTCCTCGCCGTACAGGGCGGGGTTGGCGTCGAGGGCCAGCCACAGTCCGCCGCCGCGCTGTCCGGGACGCACAGAGATCTGCAAGTCGTCGACGGCTCCGCCGGACAGGTGGTGCCAGGTGGTGGGGTGACCGCCGAAGACCGGGGACTCGTTGAACGGGACGATGTTCAGCACCGGCCCGTACAGTCGACGGCCGGTGCCCAGCAGGCCCAGGTCGCGGCGGAGGAACTCGCCGCGGTAGCGCTGGTGGCGACGCAGGGCCTGCAGTTCGCCGGCGACGGCCCGGGCGAGTTCCGCGACGCTCGTCGAGGGGGCGGCGGCCACGCGCAGCGGCAGGACGTCCGAGGCGGTGCCGGGGGTGCGCAGGGCGGCGCTGCCCAGCCGGCTCATCGTGGCCATGCCCAGCACCAGGTCGTGGGCGCCGGTCATCCGGTGCAGGTAGACGGCGGTCGCGGCGGTCAGCAGGTCGGTACGCCGGACACCGAGGCGGGCGGCCGCGGTGTCCAGGGCGTCGGTCTCGGCAGGCGTCAGTTCGGCGGTGCGGCGCAGGAAGGGCGCGGTGGGCGGCGCCGTGCGGGCAGTGAGCCGGGCGGGTTCGGGCAGGCCGGCCAGACGCTGCGCCCAGTGGTCACGGTCGCGGGCAGAGCGCTCGGAGGCGAGGTAGGCCGCCTCCTCCTCCTGGAGCCGGCGCACCGGCGCGAAGGCGCACGGCTCCGGTTCGCGGTCCTCGGCCAGCGCGTTGTACGTCTCGGCCAGGCGGCGCCCGAGGAGCTTGTAGCTGTAACCGTCCAGGAGCAGGTGATGGGCCCTCAGCAGCCACAAGTACCGGTCCTCGGCGAGGGTGAGCAGGGTGTGCGCGAACAGGGGACCCTTCTCCGGGTCCACCGGGGTCGCGAGGTCGGCTCGGACGTACTCCCATGCGGTGGCCTCCGGATCGGCGGCGCCGCTGACGTCGGCTCGGTTCAGACTCCAGTCGTCCGCGTCCGGAGCCGGGTGGCAGCGCGGACCTTCGTCGGTGTCGGCGAACCGCAGGGCGAAGGTGTCGGCCTCGGCCACGACGCGCCGCAACGCGGTCTCGAACAGAGCGCAGTCGAGGAGCCCGTGGATCTCCACGGCCTCCGCGGTGTTGTACGCGGCGCTGTCCGGTGCGAGCCGTCCGGCGTACCAGAGGCCCTCCTGGGCTCCGGACAGCGGTCGACATGCGTCGTCCTGGAGTGACATAGCGCAAACCTCACGTGGCAAACCGAAGATGTCCCGGACGGCGAGGCCCGGCCGGATCGGACGGGTGCGGCCACCCCCGTGCCGCCCCGCCCACGCGCGGTGTACGGCCGCACACCGGGCGCGGCCCACAGGGGGATGCAAAGGCCGCAACACCCGGGGTCAGGGCGATCACACCGTCTGCCCCGGTTTCACGTCACAGCACGTTGAGGGACCCGCACAGGCCGCGTCAAGGCGAACCGGCCCGCCGGCCGGCGATTCAGGGATTTCCCTGAGATCCGCCGGGCTAGGGAGTGCGGACCGCTGCTCAACTTCTAGGGAATTCACGCGACTTCCCCACCCGGAGGCCTCCGAGCTGGATTCCGCCGTGCACCGCCGTGCACCCTCGAAAAGCCCCCGACCTCCCCGCGGACCACCGCGGTGGCAGACCCGTCCCCGGGGCCGTGGACTTCCGGAACGAACGACGGAAAGAAGGCTGACGGCATGCACCGTGCGCTGTGTCCGGTCGAGACGCTCTACGTGGGCCAGAGAAGCAGGGCCGTGCTGTCCTGCACCCTGCGTGGGCCGGTGGACGTCGCGGCACTGTCGGCCGCGTTCGACGCCACGGCCGAGGCGAACCCGCCCCTGCGCTCCCGCATCGAACAGGACGGGGTGGGGCACCTGTTGCGCGTCCTCGATGCCGACGAGCGGCCCCGGCTGATCACCCGGACCGGCGACGAGACCGAGGCCTACGCGGCGGAGCTGAACAGGCCACTGCCGCTCGGAGGTCCCCTCAGCCGCGCCGTCCTGGTCAGCGCATCGGGCGGGGACCGCCACCTCTTCGTGCTGGTGATCGACCACACCGTCACCGACGGCCACAGCAGCATCGCGCTGCACAACGCCCTGTGGGACCGCTACCGGCAGTTGGTCGAGGGGGGCACCGGCGAGAGCGCCGATCCGGAGGACCCCCGCTGGCCGGAGCCGGTGAGCCGGCTGCTGCCTGCCGTCGACGACGGCGACACGGCGAAGTACCTGGACGGCCGCCTGGAGGAGATACGGCGCCACCCGGTCGAACTGATCCCCTACGACGCCGCCCCCGGCGAGGGGACCGACGCCGGCGGGCACATCGAGGTCCGCAGGATGACCCTGGACGCGGACCTCACCTCACGGCTGCGCCGGACGGCGCGCGCCTCGGGCGTCTCGGTGCACGCTCTGATCTCCGCCACCCTTCTGGTGACGGCGAGACGGCGGCTGCCGGGGGACGACGGAGCCCGCACGCTCGGTTGTCTCTCCCCCGTCGACCTGCGCTCGCGACTGTCCCCGCCGCTGCCCGCCTCCGCCCCGGTCCCCGCGGTCACCACCCACCTGCAGGCCCTTCAGGTGTCCGCGAGCTCCGAGCCGTCGGAGGTGGCCCGTGCCGTGCACGCCCGTCTCAGCGACTTCCTCTCCCGAGGTGACCACGTGCACGAGGTGCGCATCGCGCCGGAGATCCGCGGCAACCCCGCCCTGCAACTGGCCACGGTGATCGCCACCAACATGGGCGTGGTCCCGGGTCCGCGCCTGCCCGGCGGGCTGCGGGCCGTCGACGTACGGCTGGTCCCGGGCCGCGAGCACTACTTCCCGCAGGCCGGTCGCAGCCCCGTCATGGCCTGCGTCGTCTCCTTCGAGGGCCGGCTCAGCATCGAGTTCCCCCACTCCACCGCCTGTTACAGCCCTGACTTCATGAGGGCTTTCCGCGACGACGTGCACGCCGGACTCCTGGCGTTCACGGATGCGTCCGAGCCCGGGCACGCCCTGGCCGCCACCGGCTGAGTACGTCCACGCGTTCGCCCCTTCGACCTCGCCCGCCCGGCCGTAAGGAACCTCTGTCCGTCATGAAGACCTTCAGCGAACTCCCCTCCCCCCTCACGCTGCTCCCCCGAGCCCAGTCGGGCGACGAGCACGCGATGAACCACCTGCTGACCGCCATCACGCCCTTTGTGGCGCGTCTCTGCCGGTCCATCACCCATGACGACGGCGCCGACGCCACGCAGGAGGCACTGCTCGCCGTCTACCGCGGCCTGGGATCCCTGCGCGAACCGGCGGCGTTCTACGGCTGGGTGCGCTCCGTGTCGGTCCGGGAAGCCGTCCGCACCGCCAAGCGCTACGGCACGGAGAGCTGGTGCTCCGAGGTGGAAGCTCAGCAGGAGACCAATCCCATGGACGCGGTGTACATCATCGACGTGCTGGAACGCCTGTCGCAGGCGCACCGGCAGGTCCTCACCCTGCGTGCCTACGGGCTCAACGAGGAGGAGATGGCCGAGGTGCTCGCCCTGCCCGTGGGCACCGTCCGTTCCCGTCTCTTCCGTGCCCGCCGCCGGTTCCAGGAAGCCTGGCAGCCCTCGGCAGCGTGAGGCCGGTCCGGCCACTTCGGGGGCCGGGCCGTTACGACGGCGGCCGTGGCGGTGTTTCCGCCACGGCCGCCGCGCGGGGCCCGGCAGGCCCCGTTCCGCACTACCGCACGCATTCCGGGAGGACACGCGGGGGCCACTGCCCCGCGGCGAACATCCCGAGGGCGTGTGCCCGCGCCACGAGGGCGGGCCGGTTGGGCGCGTCGAAACGACGCAGCATCTGTCCGACGCGGTACTCGATGCCCTGGCGGCTCAGATACAGACGGGAGGCCAACTGCACCGTGGAATCGCCACTCGCCACACCCTCCAGAACCTGCGCGTCGAGGGCGCTGAGCACGGGCCCGCCGGTGACCGCTTCCGTCGTCCGGCGCAGGAGGACGACGACACCGGCCGTCTCACCAGAGGGCTGCCTGACGGCGATGGCGGTGATTTCGGCATGAAAACTACGGCCGTCGCCGTCCCGGCCCGTCACCTTCTGCTTGAATCTCCGGCTACGCCCCGAGGAAAGCGCGGCACACTGTTCCCGCAAATGGCCTGGGGTCGGGGTACGGAGCAGTTCGAGGAGCCCCCGTCCGCAGATTTCTTCGGCACTCAGGCCGAATTGGCGGGCGAATTCGGGTTCCGCGGCCGTGACCGCGAGGTCCCGCGGGGAGACGTGGGCCGTGCAGGTGGCCGCCGGGGTCACATGGTCCTGCGCGGCGATCAGGTCGCGGCGGGCGGGAACAGCTGTGGCTGCGGTCTTCTTCTTGCCGGGCGAGGCGTCGGGGAAACTCGTGGTGGCCACGGACGTACCGTCCTTCTTCCTGCACGTGGGGGGCTGGGAAGGGTGTCACGGACGCGGAGCGGACCGATGCGCTGTACTGGGTGTCGACGAGCGCCCGGTGACGGCACGCGCCACCTCGTCGGTGGCCGGGGCCGCAGTTCCGCGTCGTTCCCGGCCGGCGGCGGGCCATGGAGCCGGGATCGGGTCAGGTGAGCGGAGAGAGCGGTGCCGAGACGACCGTCATCCGGGCCTGCTGGGCAACGTTGTCATCGCTGTCGTTCGAGCCCGGGGTACGGTCCCGTCGACGGGCCGCCCAAGGGCCGGGCGGGCGACACGTAAGCCCTGCCGAGACGAGAAGCGCGTTCGGCCATGGGGAGCACGAGAACCTCCACGAGACGAAGAGGGGATCGCTTGGGGGAAGCCTCCTTCGAGATTAAGGGGAGACAACCCTTGAGACAAGAGTTTGCCAGGTGACCTGGGCAACGCGTGAACTCATCTGCGAATGGGCCGAATTCGGGCCCCACGAACCCCCCTCACCAACAATCCCGCCGGCCCGGGACGCTGCCCCTGGAATGCGCTTGCCTGCCACGCCCAACCGCTTGTCGCCCCTTGCCGCGCTCCTTAAAGTGCTGACAACTCACCTGCCCGATCGGGCAAGCGGAACCACGGATACCGCGCCGATCGGGCCACCTGACCCGAGGAGGGAGATGCTCGACCAGCCGCAGTTCGGCCGTCGACTCAAAAGACTCCGGACCGCACGCGGCCTGAGCCAGGCCGACGTCGTCGGCGACGGCATGTCGACGGGACACCTGTCACGCCTGGAGTCCGGCGACCGGCGGCCCACCGAGCGCACCGTGGCCTACCTCGCCCAGCGACTCGGCGTCGACGCTTCGGCCCTGACCGGCCCGCAGGACGGCAGGTCCCTGGGCGGAGTGCTGGCCGCCGTGGCCTCGGCGCCGTCCGGGACGGACAGCACCGCGGCGCTCAGTCGCGCGGTCGAGGAGGACCCCGGCGAGGACCCCGCCGCCCGCTGGCAGGCCCTGTGGCTGCTCAGCCAAGCCGCCGATCGGGACGGCGACCACCAATCGGAGCGCACACGCCTGCTGGAACTCCTGGCGCTGAGCCGCTCGTTGGGCGCCCCCGACCTCCACACCCGCTCGCTCGTCCGCTACGCGCGCTGCACACGGGCGATCGGCGACCTGGCCACGGCGGAATCGGCGGCGACGGAGGCGCTCTCCCTCGCCCGCACCGCGCACCTGTGCGTGCCCGACACCCTCGCCGCCCTGCTGGAGCTGATCAACAGTGAGACGGAACTCGGCCGGTGGGAGGCGGCCTCGCAGCACGTCGGCGAGTTGGACCGCGATCTGCTGCCCCGGGCGTCTGCCGTACAGGCGGCCGAGGCCCTGTGGACGGCCGCCGTGGTCAGCAGCCGCAAGGGCGACGACGCGGCCGCCATGGCCCGGCTGAACAAGGCCCTGGGTCTACTCAAGGGCGGACGGGAGGACCTCACCGCGTGGGCCCGGCTGCGGACCGCTGCCGCCGCTGCGGCACTGCAGATGTCACCGCCTCGGGTGGCCGCCGCGGAGGAGTGGCTGACAGAGGCCGCCTCCGTCCTCGATCTGACCGGCACGCCTGCGCAGCTCCAGGAACTGCACACCCTCCAGGCCCATCTCGCCTTTGCACAGGGCCGGTTGGAGGACGCCGCCCTGCTCAGTCGGACCGTGCTGTCCGAGGAGGATTTGCGTCTCCCCTACCGTGACCGGGTACGCCTGTCGGTCCTCGACGGCCGGCTGGCGATCCACGCGGGCCGGGTCGAGGAGGGCGTCGCCGCGCTCCAACAGCTCGCACGACAGGCCACGCAGTCCAGGTACGTCGGCCTCGCCGCTGACGTATGGCAAGCGCTGGCCACCGCTCTGGCTGCCCGCATCCACCCCTCCGGGGCGGCCCCCTGCCAAACTCGCCCCGGCCGGTCGGACGGACCGCGGTCCGTCCGCCGGCTGGGCACTCGCGCCGGCGGGGCGGACGGCCTCGCAGAGAGCAGAGGGAAGCCGTGACGACGGCGCGATGGCCCACCGGCGCGAAGGGCCTGGGCCTCGCGCGGAGCGGGCACTGACCGGCCGGTGGACCCCCCGGATGTGGCCGTGGACAGTCGAGGAGCGCGTCACCTGCCCCGAAGACCTACCGCCAGCGTCAGTTCAAGGACCCGGTGCGGTGATGCGAGATCCGGGAACAGCTCCCGCACCTGCGACATCCGGTACCGGACGGTCTGGGGATGGACGAACAACGCCGCCGCCACCTCGTCCCGCCTGCCCTGGTGCAGCAGCCACGCCCGCAACGTCTCCTCCAGCCGCCGCGCGGTCGAGTCGGGCAAGGTCCGCAACGGTGCGAGCGCTCGGGCACGCAGGTCCACGAAAGCGTCCATGTCGGCGCTCAGCACCAGCTCGGACAGGTGCTCCTCGGTGTCGCGAATGCCGGAGGAGAGGGAGCGCGCGCGTACGGCTCGTGCGTACGAGGCCGACGCACGCGTCCACGGCCGGGCAGGGCCCACCACGGCGGTGCGGTCGGCCAGCTGTCGCATGAGACGTGATCGGTCGGCATCGGGGACAAGCAGCACACCCGTGGCGTCCGGCAGATCGTCGAGGACGAGGGTGCTCGGGTCGAGCACGCGGTAGGCAGGCCGGGCCTGGGCGGCGGGCAGCAGGACCGCGGTCAGCGAAACCGGAGGCTGCCACCCGGCCCGTTGAGCTGACACAAGCAGTACGTCCGGGCTCGAGCCGGCGAGGAGGTCGCGGGCCAGTTGTTCCAGGTGGCGCTCCTGAGCCCGGCCCTGGGCGGCCAGTTCGTCGGCATGGCCCGCGGCGCTCGCGGCGGAGAGCTCGTCGATGTAGGCGAAGGTCAGCTCGGCGAACTTGGCGACCTCGGCGGCGGGCAGACCCGCGGGTACGGCACCTGCTGCCAGGCATCGCCAGGCCACGCGGGCACCGACGCGGTAGGCGCTGAGCAGAGCGTCCATCGAACGGCCGTCGCGCACCTCGCCCCGGCCCAGCTCGTAGGCGGCGTCACCGGCGTCGCCGCCGGTGGCGTTCCCGCTCGCGAGGTCCAGGTAGTGCCCCAAGGCGGTGCGGACGGCTCGGCGGATGGTGCCGCCCATGCTGCCCGACAGGGCATTGGCGTAGGGAGGAACCTCGTCGATGATCGCCTGGACGACCTCGTCGGCGGTGGTCCTCAGCGCGGCCCGCAGTGCGGTGACCGTTCTCTCGTCCAGGGCCAGTTCGCTGGCCCTCTGGACTGCATGGCTCATTTCTTGTTCCCTGCGAACAAATAGGGCGGCCAGATTCACGTCCTGCGGTCAGGACTTTACGCCTTCGGACTCACCAAGCTGGGGTCATGACGAGTACAGCCCTCCGCAGCAGGGCGTGGAAACTACTGGAGATGGTCACGACGCCGCTGCTGCCGTCGGACTACCTCGACCTGGTCAGCCCGCTGCGAGCGGGCGCCGACCTGCGTGGGCGCATCGAGGCCGTGCTTCCCGAGACGGATGACGCCGCGACCATCGTGATCAGGCCGGGACGGGGCTGGCGTGGACACACCGCCGGCCAGTACGTGCGGATCGGCGTCGACGTCGACGGTGTGCGCCTGTGGCGTGCCTACTCGATCACCTCCCCGACGGACCGGCGCGACGGCCGCGTCACGATCACCGTGAAGGCGATCCCGGGGGGCAAAGTCAGCAACCACCTCGTCCGCAGGGCGAAGCCGGGCACGCTGATCCAGCTCGACCAGGCGACCGGTGACTTCGTGCTGCCGAAGACCAGGCCCGCCAAGGTGCTGTACCTGACGGCCGGAAGCGGCATCACGCCGGTCATGGGCATGCTGCGCGACACCGAGTTCGACGACGTCGTCATGGTCCACTGCGCTCCACAGCCGCAGGACGTGATCTTCCGCAACGAACTGCACGGTCTGGTCGCGGATACGAAGCTGCGGCTCACCGAGGTGCACACCGACACCGACGGCATACTGGACATCGCCCGTCTCGACGAACTCGTGCCCGACTGGGCCGAGCGCGAGACCTGGGCCTGCGGGCCCGCGGGCGTGCTCGACGCCGCCGAGAAGCACTGGAGCGAGCACGGCGTACCGGAGCGCCTGCACACCGAACGCTTCCGCCCCGGCATCGTCGTCGCCGGTGACGGCGGCGAGGTCACCTTCAGCACGACCGGCAAGACCGTCGCCGCGGACGGCGCCACGCC
Source organism: Streptomyces sp. BK208 (assembly GCF_004364245.1). Lineage (GTDB taxonomy): Bacteria > Actinomycetota > Actinomycetes > Streptomycetales > Streptomycetaceae > Streptomyces. The sequence goes on from NZ_SOAV01000004.1 coordinate 370,927, forward strand.
GTTGCTGGACGTCGGCGAGGAATCCGGGGTCCTCATGCCCTCCGGTTGCCGTATGGGCATCTGCTTCGGCTGCGTCACACCGCTCAATGCGGGTGCCGTACGCGACCTGCGCACCGGCGAGGTCACCGAGGCCGAGCCGGGCGTCCTCATCCAGACCTGTGTGTCCGCCGCGGCGGGCCCCTGCAGCATCGAACGGTAGGAGCACCTTGACCGCCATCGACCCCACCGCCCACCTGACCGCGGAGCAGATCGAGGAGCTCGGCCGCGAGCTGGACGCGATCCGCGACGAGGTGATCGCCGGCCGCGGCGAGAAGGACGCCGCCTACATCCGGAAGGTCATCTCCGCCCAGCGCAAGCTCGAGCTGGTCAGCAGGGGCGTGCTGCTGTTCTCGATCTTCCCGCCCGCGTGGCTGATCGGCACCGCCGGGCTCTCTGTAGCGAAGATCATGGACAACATGGAGATCGGGCACAACATCCTGCACGGCCAGTGGGACTGGATGCGGGACCCGAAGATCCACTCCACCACATGGGAATGGGATCACGTCTCGCCGGCGGACCAGTGGAAGCACTCGCACAACGAGCTGCACCACACGTACACCAACGTGATCGGCAAGGACAACGACCTCGGCTACGGCATCATGCGCGTCGACGAGGACCAGAAGTGGCATCCCTTCCACCTCGGCCAGCCGCTGTGGAACTTCATCAACGCCTGCTTCTTCGAGTACGGCATCGCAGCGTACGACCTGGAGCTCGGCAAGAACCTGAGCAAGCGCCGCCGCAAGAACCCGGAGTTCCGCGCGCGGGCCAAGGCCGTGGGCCGCAAGATCCGCAAGCAGGTGCTCAAGGACTACGTGATCCACCCGCTGCTGTCGGGCCCGTCGTTCCTCCCCACACTCGCCGCCACGTTCACCGCCAACCTGGTCCGCAACCTCTGGTCCCACTCGGTGATCATGTGCGGGCACTTCCCCGAGGGCGTGCAGGTCTTCGAGCGCCGGTCGATCAAGGGTGAGACACGCGGCCAGTGGTACCTGCGCCAGATGATGGGCTCGGCGAACATCAGCGGCAGCAAGGCCATGCACTTCATGACCGGCAACCTGTCCCACCAGATCGAGCACCACCTGTTCCCGGACCTGCCGAGCAACCGCTACGCCGAGGTCGCGGTGAGGGTGCGCGCGCTGTTCGAGAAGTACGAGCTGGAGTACGTCACCGGGCCGCTGCCCCAGCAGGTGTTCTCCGCGTGGCGCAAGGTCTTCCGGCTCTCGCTGCCGAACAGGAAGAAGCCCGCGGCCCAGACGCCGGCCCGCGAGCAGGAGCTCGTCGCGGCCTGATGCCCCGGCACGGCGCCTCCGCCCGGTCCAGGCGCAGCGGGAGCGGGCCCTGGCTGGTCGGGGCAGCCATGTCGACCGTGCCGTGACTGGGGATGTGCCGCGGGCCGGGCGGCAGGGGGACCGGCCGCGCCGCCGGAGCGGTCGGAGTCCAAGGAGTGGCCCGGCAGGCCACGCCCGCCCTGGACTGACGTGCGAAGACGGTCTCTACAACCTGTGCCATGTCGTACCGCTGGACTCGCACGCCGACACCACGGAACACGCACCGAGATCCGGCCCAGGTGCGGACCCGCTCGGCTCAACGGCAGACGATCCCACCCTCTGCCGCAGGCCAGAGGCGACGGTGAGCGTGTACCACCTGCAGACCAAGAACCCTCCTGGTGTCGTACTCGCCCAAGAAGCTCGGCTTCTTCTAGACACCCGGGAAGGGGGCCTGGCTGGGCACGACCAGGCGACTTGCCTGGTCAGGCCCCCGTGTGCCGGGGACCTGCCCTCTCGGTAGTGTGTCCGGCCGGTCCGTGCGAGGGCTTCCGGCTGAGAGTGATGAGGCTGCAATGAGTGAACCGACGAAGCCCGAGGTCGACGTTCCGGAGGGTGACGCTCCTGCCGAGCTGACCATCCGGGACCTGGTCGTCGGGGACGGTGCCGAGGTGAAGCCGGGCATGGTGGTCAGGGTCCACTATGTCGGGGTGACCTTCGCGACCGGGAAGGAGTTCGATGCCTCCTGGGACCGGGACCAGCCGTTCAAGTTCGCCCTGGGCAGTGGCAAGGTCATCAAGGGCTGGGAACCGGGGGGTGAGGGGGATGAAGGTCGGCGGCCGCCGCGAGATCATCGTTCCCCCGCGTCTCGGCTACGGCAACCAGTCGCCCTCCCCGTTGATCCCGCCCGGATCGACCCTGGTCTTCGTGGTGGACCTGCTGGACTCGTTCTCCAGGACGACCGGGTGGAGCAAGGCCTGGTGAGTCCGATCGCCCCTCCCCTGCGCTGCGGAAGCGACAGCCCTAACGTGGCTTCTGGACCTCGGTGTTCTGGCAGGCGTGCAGCAGCCAGCGTCCGTCGTCCTGCCTGGTCATCACGTAGAGCGGGGCGCCCTCCGTGTCGCCCTCGGCCGAGTGGTAGACCTGCCGGACCTTGACCGCGGCCACGTCCGGACGCAGGAACTGCGTGTGGGTCACCTCGTAGGTGACGTCGCCGTCCCAGACGGCGGCGGGGAGGACCGCACGGGTGAACCCGGCGATCGCGTCGAGGCCCAGGAGGACCTTGCCGTGGGCGGTGGTCCAGAGCGCGTCGGGGTGGAAGAGGGTGAGGAACCCTTCGGCGTCCTTGGCGCGCTGGGTGCGTTCGACGGCGGCCACGACGCCTTCGATGGCCTTGATGTCGGCCGGGTGTGCTTCCACGTATGCGTCTTCTGTGCTCATGTGGACCACTGTCGTACCTCAAGTGCGCGTGAGGTCAAGGCCGGAAGGATGGACGGGCGGGCTGTGCGGAAAGGCCGGTTCCCGCGGGCGTCGGCCCGTGGTTGACCCTCGACCTGGTCGAGGGACCAGGGTGGCGGACGTGGAGAGCGAGATGCGCAGCATTGGGGAGACGGCCCGCGACAGCGGACTGGGGGTGAGCGCCCTGCGGTTCTACGACCGGGCCGGCGTGCTGGTCCCGGCGCGGGTCGATCCGGTGAGCGGGTACCGCTGGTACGCCCCGGAACAGCTCGAAGAGGCCAGGTTGCTGGCCCGGCTGCGGCGGGCGGGCATGCCGTTGGCGGACGTCCGGCTGGTGCTGGCCGGCTGGTCCGGCCCGGACACGGATCTGGTGCGCGGGCTTCTCGGGGCGCACCTGCGCCGTCTCGAACGCGGGCTGACCGAGGCCCGCGGCGAGTTCTCCGCACTCGAAGCGCTGCTCGATCGCAGGGAGAACCCCATGACCGCCTCGCCGCTTACCGGCATCGTCCGGCTGTCCCTTTCCGCGTCCGCACTGGCGGGCGCGCTCGACGCGGTCCGTTTCGCCGTCGCCACGGACCCCGAGCTGCCGATGCTCGGCGGGGTGCTGTTCGACGTCGACGGTGACGCACTGCGCGTGGTGGCCACCGACCGGTACCGGATGGCCGTCGCGCGCGTGGCCGGTGCCGGACACGGTGGCCCGCGTGAGCAGGTCCTCGTGCCCGCCCCGCTCGTCGACGCGATGCGGGCGCTGCTGGGTGACGACGGGGCCGCCGACTTCGCCCTGGAGGGCGACCGCGTGACGCTGGAGGCGGGAGAGCGCCGGGTATCGGGCGAGCGTCTCGCGCACGACTTCCCCGACTACCGCCGTCTCGTCCGGCTGCCGTCGGGGCGGCGGGTCGTCGTCGACGTCCCCGGGTTCCGGGAGGCGCTGGAGGCCGGTCCCGTCCGCGTGGCGGAGGCGGGCGAGCCGGGCCGTGCGGCGCGGGACGTCAGTGTGCTGGCGACGGCGGACGACGGCGCGGTGGTGGTCTGCGGGGACGGCGACGAGGACGGGAACGACGTCGGCGTCGACCGCGGGTTCCTGCTGGACGCGCTCGCCGCCGCGGGCCGGGACCGGCTCGTCCTGGAGTTCGGTGCCGCCCCCACGACGCCCCTGGCGATCCGCCGGGTGGACGACGAGGAGACGTTCTCGCTGCTGATGCCGGTCCGCCTGGACGACTGACGGTGAGCGGGCCGCCCCTCGCCGCGGCCCGCCACCACCGCCGTCCTCGCCGTCGCTCCCGCTCCCGCTCCCGCCCCCGCTCTCGCCGTCGCCCTCGCCCTCGGTCCCCGCCTTTCCCGGACGGTACTGGGACGGCCCGGTCCCGGCGCGCCGTGCCGAGCGGGGGTCGACCACCTGGCGCATCCTGTGGGACCTGCGCACCGCCCTGGAGGGCTGACGGCCGGAAACCCTTCCGGTGCGGCCGGCTGCCTCCGGCGATCGGCCTGCCCTCCACCCCGTAGGCCCCCCGGCGATCGGCCTGCCTCCACCCCGTACGATCCCCGCCGGTCCGCCGGCCTCCACCCGACGGTCCGCCACCGTCCGCCCGTCTCCATCCGCACCATGTCCCACCGGCCCGCCGGCTCCCACCCGCACCACCTGTTGTCGATCTGCCGGCTTCCACCCGCACGATCCCCCGCCGGGCCCGGGCGGGTCGCCGTAGTATCGGATGATCTCGTGGGGAAGGCGGGCGGACATGGGCAGACAGCGTCCCGGTACGCCGACGCTGGAGGAGGTGGCCGCGCGCGCAGGCGTGGGCAGGGGCACCGTCTCGAGGGTCATCAACAACGCGGCCGGCGTGCGGGATTCGACCCGTCGCGCCGTGCAGCGGGCCATCGCCGAACTGGGGTACGTGCCGAACCTCGCGGCGCGTTCCCTGGCGGGGCACCGTGCCGACGCCGTCGCGCTGGTGATGACGGAGCCGGACTGGCGGCTGTTCGGGGAGCCGTTCTTCACCGAGATCGTCCACGCCGTCGGCGACGCCCTCACGGACACCCCGGTGCAGCTGCTGCTCACCCTGGTCCTCACGGACACCGAGCGGCAGCGCTTCGTGGAGTACGCCCGTGGCGGCCGGGTCGACGGCGTGCTGCTCATGTCCGTGCACGCCGAGGACCCGTTGCCGGACATGCTGGCCAAGGCGGGGCTGCCCACCGTGATGCTGGGGCGCCGTTCCGGCGAGGAGAGCGTCACGTACGTCGACGCCGACAACGCGGGCGGAGCGCGCGGCGCGGTGACGTACCTGCTGGAGGCCGGCCGGAGCACGATCGGGGCGATCAGCGGACCGCTCGACATGTACGTCGCCCAGTGCCGTCTGCGCGGATACCACGATGCGCTGGAGTCGGCGGGCGTGGCCGCAAGGTCGTCGTTGGTCGTCGAGGGGACCGACTTCACAGAGGAGAGCGGGCACCGGGCGATGACCGAACTGCTCGACCGCCACCCGGACCTCGACGCGGTCTTCGCCGCCTCCGACACGATGGCCGCCGGAGCGCTCCACGCACTGCGCGCCGCGGGCCGCCGGGTGCCGCAGGACGTCGCGGTGATCGGCTTCGACGACTTCCACCCGGCCCGCCGCACGGATCCGCCGCTGACGACCGTCCGGCAGCCCCTGGAGGAGATCGGCCGCACGATGGTGCGGCTGCTGCAGGAGGAGATGGAGGACACTCCGGTCGCCTGGCGGCAGGTCATTCTCCGTACGGAACTGGTGATCCGGGACTCCGCCTGAGCGAGGGGAACCGGCGCCTGAGGGCCGTGTGCCCCCGGGGACTTCTTCGGGAGCGCTCCCGAGAAGCATGCCTCTCACCTGGTGCTTCGAGATTCATTCGACAATCCGGGTGCGCACAGTCTTGTCAGGAACATGAACCACTCCTACAGTCCTCAATCAACCGGTAAGTGGGAGCGCTCCCATCAGTGGGGAGTTGGGAGCGCTCCCGCACCGGCCCCTCCCTCCCCCGCACCCTCCCGGAGAGGCCCCCCATGCGAACGTTACGGCCCCGAGTCCGCGTCCCCCGCGGCCTCTCAGGCGCCCTCGGCGCGGCCTGCGCGACCTTCGCCCTCGTCGCGTCACTCGTGACCACCGCGGCACCGGCCCAGGCGGACACCACACTCTGCGAGCCCTTCGGGACGACCACCGTCCAGGGGCGGTACATCGTCCAGAACAACCGCTGGGGCTCCAGCGCCACCCAGTGCGTCACCGCCACCGACACCGGCTTCCGGGTCACCCAGGCGGACGGCTCGACGCCGACCAACGGGGCGCCGAAGTCGTATCCCTCGATCTTCAACGGCTGCCACTACACGGCCTGTTCGCCGGGTACCAAGCTCCCCGCCCGGGTCGACACCATCTCCTCGGCGCCGTCCAGCATCTCGTACAGCTTCGTCGGCAACGCGGTCTACAACGCCTCGTACGACATCTGGCTGGACCCGACCCCCCGTACCGACGGGGTGAACCGGACCGAGATCATGATCTGGTTCAACCGGGTGGGCCCGATCCAGCCCATCGGCTCGCCGGTGGGGACGGCCACCGTCGGCGGGCGGACCTGGGAGGTGTGGAGCGGCGGCAACGGCTCCAACGACGTGCTGTCGTTCGTGGCCCCGTCGGCGATCAGCAGCTGGAGCTTCGACGTCAAGGACTTCGTGCGGGAGACGGTCGCGCGCGGACTCGCCGCGAACGACTGGTACCTGACGAGCGTTCAGGCAGGGTTCGAACCCTGGCAGAACGGTGCCGGGCTGGCCGTGAACTCCTTCTCCTCCAGCGTCGAGACCGGCGGCGCACCGGGCGGCGACCCCGACCCCGGGAATCCGGGCGGCACGTCGGCGTGCGCGGTGTCGTACGGCACGAACGTCTGGCAGGGCGGTTTCACCGCGGACGTGAAGGTCACCAACACCGGTACCGCCCCCGTCGACGGCTGGCGGCTCGCCTTCACACTGCCCTCCGGCCAGCGGATCGCCAACGCCTGGAACGCGTCCGTCACGCCCTCCACGGGCAGCGTCACGGCGACCGGGGCGAGTCACAACGCCCGCATCGCCCCCGGCGGCAGCCTGTCGTTCGGCTTCCAGGGCACCTACGACGGCACCTTCGCCAAGCCGGCCGGATTCCGCCTGAACGACGTCGCCTGCACCACGGCGTAGCAGTCACACACCCACCGTCTCCTCGCCCGTCCGGTCGATGCGCCCGCCCCGGACGGGCGAGGGTTCCATCGCGACTCGATCTTGTCATGAACTGATCATTACTCTGCTCATCCATGGACCGGAACCAGGAGATCCCTATGGTTCGACGCACCAGATTCCTGTCTCTAGCGGCGGTACTGGCCACCCTGCTCGGCGCGCTCGGCAGCGCCCTTCTGCTCGGGCAGGGCCGGGCCGAGGCGCACGGCGTGGCGATGATGCCCGGCTCCCGCACCTACCTGTGCCAGCTGGACGCCAAGACCGGCACCGGCGCCCTCGACCCGACGAACCCGGCGTGCCAGGCCGCGCTCGACCAGAGCGGGGCGACGGCGCTGTACAACTGGTTCGCCGTACTCGACTCCAACGCGGGTGGCCGCGGCGCCGGTTACGTGCCGGACGGCAGCCTGTGCAGCGCGGGCGACCGCTCCCCGTACGACTTCTCCGCCTACAACGCGCCCCGTGGTGACTGGCCCCGCACGCACCTGACTTCGGGGGCGACGATCCCGGTGCAGTACAGCAACTGGGCCGCCCACCCGGGGTCCTTCCGGGTGTACCTGACCAAGCCGGGCTGGTCGCCCACGTCCGAGCTGGGCTGGGACGACCTGGAGCTGATCCAGACGAAGACCAACCCGCCCCAGCAGGGCTCGCCGGGCACCGACGGGGGCCACTACTACTGGGACCTCGCGCTTCCCTCGGGCCGCTCGGGCAACGCGCTGATCTTCATGCAGTGGGTGCGTTCCGACAGCCAGGAGAACTTCTTCTCCTGCTCGGACGTCGTCTTCGACGGCGGCAACGGGGAGGTCACCGGCATCCGCGGTTCCGGCAGCACCCCGGACCCGGACCCGACCGACCCGACCGACCCGACCGACCCGCCGACCCACAGCGGGTCCTGCATGGCCGTGTACTCCGTGGAGAACTCCTGGAGCGGCGGCTTCCAGGGCTCGGTCACGGTGATGAACCACGGGACCGAGCCGCTGAACGGCTGGGCGGTGCGGTGGCAGCCGGGCAACGGAACGACGCTCGGCGGAGTGTGGAACGGCTCGGCGTCCAAGGGCAGCGACGGCGCGGTCACGGTCCGGAACGTGGACCACAACCGGGTCGTACCACCGGACGGGAGCGTGACCTTCGGCTTCACCGCGACGTCGACGGGCAACAACTTCCCGGCCGACTCGATCGGCTGCGTCACTCCCTGAGGAGCTGAGGAGCTGAGGAGCTGGGGAGCTGGGGAGCGCAGGTCCTGAGTCCCTGAGGGAACCGAGGAGCCCCTCCGACCTCACGTGCCGGTTAAGAATCGCTCAACCCCTGGTTGCGAGGCGGTGATAGGGCGACGATAGGGCCATGACTCTGGCCCAGCGCGCCTTTGAGCGGCTGCACGCCTGGCCGGACCTGACCTCAGGTCCGGCCAGTTGCCGAACCGGACGGGCGCTGCGCTCCGTCCGTGACGAGATCGTCCACTTCCACTCGGACCGGGACGTGGACCTCCACCTCACCCACCGGGCCATCCAGCGCTTCCAGTACGACCTCGGCGGGTCCACCGCCATCCGCCTGGTGCCCAACTCCCGCTGGGTGACCGTGCACCTGGACTGCGACGCGGACGTCGACCTGCTGCTGAGCCTGACGAGCATCGCCCTCAAGGCCCATCAGTCCCGGCCCCCGGCCGACCTCGCCACGGCGGCCCCCGGGAGTTCCGGGCACTCGGCGCCCCCGGGGTGCAATTTCCACCGGGTCACGGTGCTTCCGCGCTCCGTGGCCGGGGAAGCCTGAGGCCGGCCGCGGCGAGGACCGCGCCCAGCACGCAGAGGGTGCCGGTGACGATCACGGCCACGTGGACGCCGTTCATGAACGCCTGCCCGCTGCCCTCCACCACGGCGGCCCGCAACCCGGCCGGCAGGTCGCCGGAGACGGGTGCCACGCCCATCGCCACGGCGTCCTCGGCCTCTCCGAGACGGTCGGCCACGGCCGGCGTCACGCCCGCCTCGATCAGCTCGCCGGTGAGGGTCGCCCCGACCCGGGCGCTGATCAGGGAGACCAGCACCGACGTGCCCAGCGCGCCGCCGATCTGCAGGGTCGTCGCCTGGAGGCCGCCCGCCACGCCGCCGTCGCGGACGGGGGCGTTGCCCACGATGGCGTCGGAGGAGGCGGACATCACCATGCCGACGCCGAGGCCGAGCGCGATGAACGGCGGCCACATCGTGGCGTAGGAGGAGTCGGTCTGCCAGGTGAGCATGCCGAAGCAGGATGCCGCCTGGAGCAGCATGCCCAGCGGCATGGTCAGCCGGGGGCCGAACCGCTGGGTCAGGGCCGCGCCCAGGGGTGAGGCCACCAGCGAGGCGAGGCTGAGCGGGAGCGTCCGCACTCCGGCCTCGACCGGCGTGAAGCCGCGCACGTTCTGCAGGTACAGCATGACGAAGAAGATCACACCGAGCATGACGAAGAAGTTCAGCGCGGTGACGATCGCCCCGATGGTCAGCGCGCGGCTGCGGAACAGCCGCATCGGCAGCAACGGGTGCTCCACGCGCATCTCGTACCGGCCGAACACGAGCAGGAGTACGAGGCCGGCGGCGACGGCACCGAGGGTGCCCGCGGAGGTCCAGCCCCAGGTCTCGCCCTTGACGACGCCGAAGACGACGGCCAGGAGGCCGAGGGCGAGCAGGACGAGGCCGGGTATGTCGAACCGTTCCCGGCCGCCCGCGTTGCGGCTCTCCGGGAGGACGAGGGCGCCGAAGACGACGGCGGCGACTCCGATGGGGGCGTTGATGTAGAAGACCGACTCCCAGTCGACGTGCTCCACGAGGAGGCCGCCGACGATGGGGCCGAGAGCCGTCGCGACGGCGGAGACCATGGCCCAGATGCCCACCGCCATGGCGAACTTCTTCGGCGGGAAGACGGAGCGGAGCAGTCCGAGGGTGTTGGGCATCAGCAGTCCGCCGAAGGCGCCCTGGAGGGCCCGGAAGGCGACCACGCCCTCGATCGAACCGGACAGGCCGATGGCGACCGAGGCGAGGGTGAAGCCCGCGACGCCCGCCAGGTAGTAGGTGCGGCGGCCGAAGCGGTCACCGAGCTTGCCGCCCAGGATGAGGGTGGCGGCGAGGGCGAGCAGATAGGCGTTGGTCACCCACTGGAGCTGGGCGGTGGACGCGTGCAGGTCGCCGCCGATCTCGGGGTTGGCGATGGCGACGACGGAGCCGTCGAGCTGGACCATGAACAGTCCGAACGCGACGGCGAGGAGGGTCAGCCACGGATTGGCCCGCGGACGGCCGGCCGTCCCCGGGGCGGGGGCGGGGGCGGTCTCGGCCGCGGGCATGGCGGAGTGATCCACAGACGTGGACGGCATGAAGGAGCCTTCTCTTCCTGATGCGGGGGCACCGCAGCGAGGCGTGCTGCGGGAAGGGGTGCTGCCGGAAGGGGTGCTGCCGGAAGGGGTGATACGGGGGGAGGGAGCGGCGCACCGCGAGGGGCGGGCCCGTGGGTCAGCGAACGCCGGGGTGGAGGTGCCGCGTCAACGCGTCGAGGGCGTCCAGGGCGGAGCCCAGCGCGCCCTGCTGGCCCTCGGTGAGGGAGGTCAGGGCGTGGCGGATGAACGCGGTCTCCAGCTCCCGCACCTCGGAGAGCCGCTCACGGGCCGTGGCCGTGAGGTGGAGGTGGGCGACCCGCTTGTCGGCGCTGTCCCGCCGGCGCTCCAGGTCACCCTGTTCGGTGAGCTGGGAGACCAGCGCGCTGACGTTGTTCGGCTTCATCAGCAGGGACTCGGCGGCCTCGCGCACCGTGGCGCCCTCGTGCTGGGCGACGAACCGCAGCAGGGCGAGATGGCCCTCGGGGGGCTTGGGGTGCGGGTACCGGGCGGCGACCTGCCGGTCCAGCGCCCGGTGCAGCGCGGGAAGGCACGCCGCGAGGCCGGAGGCCACGTGGTCGATGTCCCGGCGCCGGGTGCTGGATTCGGTCACCCGCGGATAATAAGTATGGAACTATAGGTATGTCAAAAGACATATGCGAGAGGGGCACGTCGAGAGAGGTACGCCGAAAGGGGCACTGCCGCGCAACGCACTCGCAACCTTCCCCGTGGTGCCATACGCGCCATGGGCGACACATACGAGGAGATCCCCCGCGTCGAGCTGACCCCTGAGGCGGCCCTGCTGCTGCGACGGCTGAGCGAGGCGCACGGCCCGCTGATGTTCCACCAGTCCGGCGGCTGCTGCGACGGCAGCGCACCCATGTGCTATCCGGCCGGCGAGTTCCGCACCGGCGCCTCGGACGTCCTGCTCGGCGAACTGGCCGTGGACGGCGTCGCGCAGCCGGTGGAGTTCTGGATGTCGCGCAGCCAGTACGAGGGGTGGCGTCACACCCGGCTGACGGTGGACGTCGTCCCGGGCCGGGGCAGCGGCTTCTCACTGGAGGCACCCGAGGGGGTGCGCTTCCTCATCCGCTCCCGGGTGATCGACGGCTGAGACACCGGGGACCCGGGTCACCGGGTCACGGTCTGAGGCTGCTCACGATGTCCGCCGTCGCCGTCAGACCGCTGCTGATGGTCGGGGCGATGCTCGTACTCGCCAGGTAGAAGCCGAGCAGCAGGCACACCAGCGCGTGCGAGACCTTCAGCCCGCCGTTGCGCAGGAAGAGCACCGCCAGGATGAACAGCAAGAGCACCACAGAGATGGAAATGGCCATCGTCAACCTCCTCCGCCACGTCCACTTCGCGGCGTTCGGCCGTAAGTGTGGCGTAGCGGACGGTTCGTCCGGGCAGCTGACCTGTCCGCCGAACGAGTGGTGTTCCGGTGCCGCCCCTACCGGTCCCGGCGGGCGTCGAGGAAGGCCTCCAGGCCCGCCAGGTCGTCGGTGTTGAGATGGTCGACCCCGGCGGCGAGCAGTTCGCCCCACACGGCGTCCCGCGCGGGCCCGGCCACGTCGGGCGTGGCCCAGAAACGCACCCGCTGCCCGCGCGCGTGGGCCGCTTCGGTGATCTCCCGCAGCCTGCGCCGCTCGGCGGCCGGGAAGGCGCCCACGCCCTGCCAGGTGAAGTTGAGCGTCCAGTTGTCGCTGATGAGCGGGACGAAGGAGGCCGGTGCGGCGGTGCCCAGGTCGGTGAGACGGCCGTCGTAGAAGGCGCGGCGGGTGCGCTGGGCCGCCATGGGCGCGCGGGCGGCCCGGTCGCCGGAGACCACCGCGGTGACCGCGCCCGGGCGGACCCGTCCGTGGACACAGGACGTGAACAGGTGCGGGTAGCGGCGCAGTCGGCGGTCGAGTTCGAGGTACGTCGACGCGCCTTCGGTCTTGATGTCGATCAGGAGTTGCAGGGAGCCTGCCTCCCGCGGGTACACCCGGCCGTGGCCAGCGCGGACGCGGGCGGCGAGCGGGTCGAGGTACAGGGACTCCAGGGTGCGGGAGGGGTCGAGGTCCTCGGGGTCGTGGGCGACGAGGAGTTGACCGTCGACCAGGTAGATGTCGGCCTCGACGCTGCCGAAGCGGTGGTCGAGGGCGTCGAGGAGAGGGCGGGGGTGCTCGTAGTCGTTGTGGGCGTGCGCGCGCCACAACGGGCGCGGTCCGTGCCTGCCTTCGGACGCCAGCGCGGTGCCGGCGGGCAGGGCGACCGCGCCCGCGAGGGCGGCGCCGAGGGTGGTGAGGGCTCTGCGTCGGGTGGTGCCGGCCATGCTCTGCCTCCCTGGAGGTGCCGTACGGGACCCCAGTGAGTATGGGTGCCCGGTGGCCTCGGGAGCAGAGCCCTGCGGGGAGTTGGCCGGACCGCCGCCGGTCGTTCACTCGGACCTACGCGGCGTCCGGACGGCACGCCAGGGCCCCTCTCGGGTCCCGGGCGGCACGCCAGCACCCCTTCGGGACCCGGACGGCACGCCAGCCCCCCTCGGCCAGCCCCCCTCGGGACCCGGACGGCACGCGCCAGACCCCTCAGGGCCCGAACGGCACGCGCCAGACCCGACCCGGACGGCACGCGCCAGGCCCCCCTCGGGTCCCGGAAGGACGCGTCAGGGCGCTCGCAGGTCGACCAGTTCGGCCAGGGCCGTGCGGTGGGTGCCCGCCGCCCCGTAGGCGATCGAGTCGGCCTTGGCCCGCTTGAGGTACAGGTGGACGGGGTGCTCCCAGGTCATGCCGAGCCCGCCGTGCAGTTGCAGCGCCTCCTCGGCGGCGTGGACGGCGACCTGGGCCGCGTACGCCTGCGCCACGGCGACGGCCACGTCGGTGTCCTCGCCGGTCGCCAGGGCGTCGGCGGCGCTCCGGGCGGCGGCGCGCAGGCCGGCCACCTCCAGCCACAGCCGGGCGAGCCGGTGCTTGAGCGCCTGGAAGCCGCCGACCTGCCGGTTGAACTGCTTGCGTTCCTTGAGGTAGCGGACCGTCTCGGTCAGCAGCCAGTCGGCGAGGCCCAGTTGTTCGGAGGCCAGCAGCCCGGCACCGGCACGCAGGGCCCGGCGCACGGCGGGCTCCGCGTCGCCGATCCGGCGCCCGGGCGCCCCGTCGAAGGTCACCCGTGCCACCGGGCGGGTGGCGTCGAGCGACACCTGCGGGGCGAGACTCGCGTCGGCCGTGGCGACCGCGTAAAGGCCTCCGTCATTCGCCGGCACCAGCAGCACGTCGGCGAAGGACGCGTCGGCGATCCCCGTCAACTCCCCGTGCAGCGTGCCGCCTTCGAGCCGTACGTGCGGCACGGCGCCGCCCGGTGCGACGTGCAGCCCGACGGCGAGCGCGGCCACGGTCGTGGCGGCCGCCAGCTCGGTGAGCAGGTCGTCGGCCCCGCAGGCCAGCAGCGCCTCGGTGGCGACGACGGCGCTCGTCAGGTACGGCACCGGTGCGACCGCGCGCCCCAACTCCTCCAGAACCACGGCGGCTTCCCGGTGCGTGGCGCCCTGCCCGCCCAGTTCCTCGGGGACCAGCAGGCCCGCAAGGCCCATCGAGCCGGCGAGGGTCTTCCACAGCGTCAGGTCGTGCGGGGCGGCCGATTCGGTGCGCGTGATGACGCCCGCCGGGTCGCAGTGGTCGGTGAGCAGGTCCCGGACGGCGGCACGCAGCGCCTCTTCCTCCTCGGAGTAGAGGAGAGCGGGTTCCGGCTGTGCGCTCATCGGGCGAGGTCCTTCCATGCGACGTCCTTGTCGGTGCGCGGTTCGGCGGGCAGACCGAGGACGCGCTCGGCGACGATGTTCAGCAGGACCTCGCTGGTCCCGCCCTCGATGCTGTTGCCCTTGGACCGCAGGTAGCGGTATCCGGCGTCGCGGCCGGTGAAGTCGACCAGCTCGGGGCGGCGCATGGTCCAGTCGTCGTAGAGCAGGCCCTCCTCGCCGAGGAGTTCGACCTCCAGGCCGCTGATCTCCTGGTTGAGGCGGGCGAAGTTCAGCTTCATGCCGGCACCCTCGGGGCCGGGCTGGCCCGCCACCAGCTGCTGGCGCAGGCGCACGCCGGTGAGGCGGGCGACCTCTGCCTCTACCCACAGCCCGAGCAGTCGCTGGTGCAGGTCGTGGGAGCGCAGTTCGGGACGCTCCCGCCAGGTCGCGGCGATCTTGCCGATCATGCCGCCCTCGCGGGGGATCGGGGTGCCGCCGATGGCGACCCGCTCGTTGTTGAGCGTGGTCTGCGCGACCCGCCAGCCGTCGCCGACCTCGCCGAGACGGCGGGAGTCGGGGATGCGGACGTCGGTGAGGAAGACCTCGTTGAACTCGGCCTCGCCGGTGATCTGGCGCAGCGGCCGCACGTCGACGCCGGGGTCGGTCATGTCGCACACGAAGTAGGTGATGCCCCGGTGCTTGGGCACCTCCGGGTCGGTGCGGGCGATGAGGATGGCCCAGCGGGCGAGGTGCGCGCTGGAGGTCCACACCTTCTGCCCGTTGACGATCCAGTCCCCTCCGTCGTCCCGCACCGCGCGGGTGCCGAGGGCGGCCAGGTCGGACCCGGCGCCCGGCTCGCTGAAGAGCTGGCACCAGACCTCCTCCCCGGTCCACAGGGGCCGCAGCAGCCGGTGCTTCTGCTCGTCGGTGCCGTACTGGAGGATGGTGGGGGCGGCCATGCCGAGGCCGATGCCGATGCGCCGCGGGTCGTTGTCGGGGGCGCCCTCCGCCGCCAGCTCGGCGTCCACGACGGCCTGGAGGGAGCGGGGGGCACCGAGTCCGCCGAGGCCCTCCGGGTAGTGCACCCAGGCGAGTCCCGCGTCGAAGCGGGCCCGCAGGAAGTCCAGGCGTTCGGTGGTCGCCGGCGGATGGGCGGCCAGCAGCTCCCGGGTACGGCGGCGCAGTTCCGCTGCGTCCGTCATGCGGTGGCTCCCTTGTCCAGGTTCTCCGGGACGACGGCCACGCGGCCGGTCGTCCTTCCGTCGGCGACGCGCTGTACGGCGTCGGCGGCACCGGCGAGCGGCACCCGCTCGCTCACCAGCGGCTTGATCGCGCCCCGCGCGGCCAGCTCGGTGAGCTGCTCGTGGCAGTGCCGGACCAGCTCCGGGTTCTTGGTGTTGTACAGGCCCCAGTGCAGGCCGAGGATCGCGTAGTTCTTGACCAGCGCGTGGTTCAGCGCGGGGCTGGGGATCGTGCCGCTCGCGAAGCCGACGACGACGATCCGGCCCTCGAAGGCGACGGCCTTGGCGGACTGGGCGTAGGCCTGGCCGCCGACGGGGTCGTAGATCACGTCGGCACCCCGGCCGCCGGTGGCCTCCTTCACCGCGGCGACGACGTCCTCTCCGTGCCGGTCGACGACCGTGTCGCAGCCCAGCTCACGGGCGACGGCCGCCTTGTCCGGGCCGCCGACGACGCCGATGACGGTGGCGCCGGCCGCCTTGCCGAGCTGTACGGCGGCGCTCCCGACGCCTCCCGCGGCGGCGTGGACGAGCAGGGTCTCGCCGGCCTCGAGGCGGGCCCGGCGGTGCAGGCCGAACCAGCCGGTCTGGTAGCCGATGTGCAGGGCGGCGGCCTCGGCGTCGTCCAGCGCGTCGGGCGCGGGCAGCAGGGCGCGTGCGTCCGCGAGGGCGCACTCGGCGAAGCCGCCGTGCGGCAGCACTGGGTTGGCGATGACGCGGCGGCCGTCCTCGGTCTCGCCGCAGATCTCCACGCCGGGCGTGAACGGCAGCGGCGGCCTGACCTGGTACTGACCCCGGCAGAGCAGGGCGTCCGGGAAGTTGATGTTCGCGGCGCGGACCCTCAGCAGGACCTGGCCCTCGCCGGGTGTCGGCGGCGCCACGTCCGCGAGGCGCATCACCTCGCCCGGCTCGCCGTTCTCGTGCACCTGCCATGCCTGCATGCGGGGCCTCCACCGACTGCGTCGTCCGACCGGGTCCTTCGCATACTAAGCGGTCGCTTGCCGTTCAGGGAACAGCTTCCACGGCAGTCGTGCGTCACGGCCGTCAGGACCGCTTGGGCCGCGCCCGCACGTGCATCCGCTCCCCCTGCGGGCCGAAGAGGCTGAGGAACTCGACCGGCCCCTCCCCCGCCGACCCGAACCAGTGCGGCACCCGGGTGTCGAACTCGGCGGCCTCCCCCGGCGCCAGCACCACGTCGTGCCGGCCGAGCACGAGCCGCAGCCTGCCGGAGAGGACGTACAGCCACTCGTACCCCTCGTGGGTACGCGGGTCCGGCTCCTCCTCGCTTCGGGGTATCAGCACCTTGAACGCCTGGAGTCCGCCCGCCTGGCGGGTGAGCGGCCAGTGGGTGCGGCCGTGACGCGTGATCGGCTCGGCGTGCACCCGGGGGTCGCGGACCGGCGGAGCGCCGACCAGCTCGTCCAGCGGCACCTGGTGCGCCTGGGCGATCGGCAGCAGGAGTTCGAGGCTCGGTTTCCGCAGCCCCGACTCCAGCCGCGACAGGGTGCTCACCGAGATACCCGTGGCCCCGGAGAGGGCCGCCAGGGTCACCTCCCGCTCCTTGCGGAGCTGGCGGAGCCGGGGTCCGACACCGGCGAGGACATCGTCTGCGGTCATGGGGATATTGCAGAATCGGCAACTCTGTTTGTCAATTCCGGGGTCCAGGAGCGACCTTCTGTCGTGGAGGTGGTCACCATGACCCAGCACAGCACCACGACCGAGAGCAGCGACCCGACCGGCCGGTACGACGTGATCGTCGTCGGCGGCGGCGCGGCCGGACTCTCCGCAGCGCTCCTCCTGGGCCGCTCGCGGCTGCGCACCCTGGTCGTCGACGCCGGTGAACCGCGCAACGCGCCCTCGGCCCACATGCAGGGGTACCTGACCCGGGACGGCATGTCCCCCGCCGAGTTCCTTGCCCTCGGCCGGGAGGAGATCGCCCGTTACGGGGTGGAGCTGGTCCGCGACCGCGCCGTGGACGTCGCGCGCGGCGCGGACTTCGCGGTGGAACTGGCGGGCGGGGCCACGGTGCGCTCCCGGAGGCTGATCGTCACCACCGGGCTGAGGGACGAGCTGCCGCCCGTGCCGGGGGTCGCCGAACGGTACGGCCGGGACGTGCTGCACTGCCCGTTCTGCCACGGCTGGGAGGTGCGGGACGAACGCTTCGGCGTCCTGGCCACCAGCCCGCTCAGCGTGCACCAGGCCCTGATGGTGTCCGGCTGGTCGGACGACGTGACGCTCTTCCTGCACACGGTCGCCGAGCGCGAGCTGTCCGACGACGACCTGCGCCGGCTCGCCGCGGCCGGGGTCAAGGTGGTGCCGGGCGAGGTCGCCGGGCTGCGGGTCGAGGACGACCGGCTCACCGGGGTCCGGCTGGCGGACGGCACGGTGCACGAGCGCACGGTGCTGTTCGTCGCCCCGAAGGCGCTTCCGCAGACCGGTCTGATGGAGCGGCTGGGGGCGGAGCTGCAGGAGACCCCGTTCGGCGCCTACCCCGTGGTCGATCCGACGGGCCGCACGAGCGTGCCGGGCGTGTGGACGGCCGGCAACGCGATGGGCTTCGCCGAGCAGGTCGTCCACGCGGCGAGCGGCGGCTACCGGGCGGCGACGGCGATCGTCGGCGACCTGATCATGTCGGACCTGGACGCGGCCGTCGGGGAGTGAGGGCACGGCCGAGCACCCGGAGGGGGCGTTCGCCGCCTCGCGCGGAACGCGCGGGGTGTACGACCGGCCACTGAGGTGCACCCTGTTGGCATGTTGCTTGCCCGGTTGGCCCAGGTGTCCCGGGAGGTCGCCGCCACGTCGGCGCGGTCCCGGAAGACCGTCCTGCTCGCGGAGCTGTTCCGCGAGGCGGAGGCGGAGGACGTGCCGGTCGTCATCCCGTACCTGGCGGGACGGCTCCCGCAGGGCCGGATCGGCGTCGGCTGGAAGGTGCTGGGCCGCCCGGTCCCGCCCGCCGGCGCCCCGACCCTGACCGTACGCGACGTGGACGCTCGCCTGACCCGGCTGGGCGCGGTCTCGGGCGCCGGTGCGCAGGCCGAGCGGACCCGGCAGGTCGGCGAGCTGATGGGCGCGGCGACCGAGGAGGAGCAGCGCTTCCTGATCGGACTGCTCACCGGGGAGGTGCGCCAGGGCGCCCTGGACGCGGCCGCCGTCGAGGGCCTGGCAGCGGCGACGGGGGCGCCCCCGGCGGACGTGCGACGCGCGGTGATGCTGGCCGGCTCGCTCCAGACGGTGGCCGAGGCACTGCTGGCGGACGGCCCCGGCGCCCTGGCGGCCTTCCGGCTCACCGTCGGCCGGCCGGTGCTGCCGATGCTGGCGCACAGCGCGTCCTCGGTCGCCGAGGCGGTCGGCAAGCTGGGCACGGCGGCCGTGGAGGAGAAGCTGGACGGCATCCGCGTCCAGGTGCACCGGGACGGCGGCACCGTGCGGGTCTACACCCGCACCCTGGACGACATCACCGACCGGCTCCCCGAGGTCACCGGGGCGGCCCTGGCGCTTCCCGGGGAGCGGTTCGTCCTGGACGGCGAGGCGATCTCCCTCGACGCCGACGGACGCCCCCGCTCCTTCCAGGAGACGGCCGGCCGGATCGGTTCCCGTACGGACGTCGCCACGGCGGCGCGGGCGCTCCCGGTCTCCGCGGTCTTCTTCGACGTCCTGTCCGTCGACGGCCGCGACCTGCTCGACCTACCCCTGACCGAACGGCACGCGGAGCTGGCCCGGCTGGTCCCCGAGCCGCTGCGGGTACGGCGCACGCTGGTGCACGACGCCGGGGACACCGGGGCGGCGGAGGAGTTCCTGGCCCGGACGCTGGAGCGCGGACACGAGGGCGTCGTCGTCAAGGGACTCGACGCCGCCTACAGCGCGGGCCGGCGCGGCGCCTCCTGGCTGAAGGTGAAACCCGTCCACACCCTCGACCTGGTGGTGCTGGCCGCCGAGTGGGGTCACGGGCGCCGCACCGGCAGGCTGTCCAACCTCCATCTGGGCGCCCGCACCGCCGACGGTTCGTTCGCGATGCTCGGCAAGACCTTCAAGGGCATGACCGACGCGCTGCTGGCCTGGCAGACCGAGCGCCTCCAGGAGCTGGCCGTCGAGGAGCACGGCTGGGGCGTGACCGTACGCCCCGAGCTCGTCGTGGAGATCGCCTACGACGGCCTCCAGCGTTCCACCCGCTACCCGGCCGGCGTCACCCTGCGCTTCGCCCGCGTGGTCCGCTACCGCGAGGACAAGCGCCCCGGGGACGCGGACACCGTGGAGACGCTGCTCGCCGCGCACCCCGGGGTGGCACCGTGAGGCGCAGCGCGGGCCTGCTGCTGCACCGGCGCGGTCCCGGCGGGGAGCTCCAGGTGCTTCTCGGCCACATGGGCGGGCCGTTCTACACCCGGCGCGACGCGGGGGCCTGGACGGTCCCCAAGGGCGAGTACGACCCGGCGGAGCCCGCGTGGGAGGCGGCGCGGCGGGAGTTCGAGGAGGAGCTGGGGCTGCCCCCGCCCGAGGGCGAGGCCGTGCCGCTCGGCGAGGTGCGGCAGGCGGGCGGGAAGGTCGTCACCGTGTGGGCCGTCGAGGCGGACCTCGATCCGGCGGCGGTCCTGCCCGGCACCTTCACCATGGAGTGGCCGCCGAGGTCGGGGCGGACCGCGGAGTTCCCGGAGCTGGACCGGGTGGCGTGGTTCGCCCTGGACGCGGCCCGCGAGGTGATCGTGAAGGCGCAGGCCGCGTTTCTCGACCGTCTGACGGAGCACTCGCACTGACGAGACACCACGAGCAACACCGCGGCCCGTCCCCGTTGCGGCGCCCCGCGCCGCGCGCCAAGGTCGAGGCACGCACGCACCCAGGGAGGTCGGCCATGCCCATCGCGACGGTGAACCCGGCGAACGGCGAGACGCTCAGGACGTACGAGGCCATGGGCGAGGAGGAGATCGAGCGCCGGATCGAGCTCGCGGAGGCCACCTTCCGCACGTACCGCACCACGGGGTTCTACGAGCGGGCCGGGCTGATGCGCCGGGCCGCCGACCTCCTGGAGGCCGACCAGAAGGAGATCGGCAGGCTCATCACCACGGAGATGGGCAAGCCGGTCAAGCAGGCCCGCGCCGAGGCGGTCAAGTGTGCCAAGACGATGCGCTGGTACGCCGACCACGCGGCGGAGCTGCTGGCCGACGAGGAGCCCTCGGAGGCCGACGTGAAGGACTCCGGCGCCTCCCGGGCCCTGGTCCGCTACCGGCCGCTCGGTCCGGTGCTCGCGGTGATGCCGTGGAACTTCCCGCTCTGGCAGGTGATCCGCTTCGCCGCGCCCGCGCTGATGGCGGGCAACGTGGGACTGCTCAAGCACGCCTCGAACGTGCCGCAGACCGCCCTCTACCTGGAGGACCTGTTCCACCGGGCGGGCTTCCCCGAGGGCTGTTTCCAGACCCTCCTCATCGGATCCGCCGCAGTCGACGACCTCCTGCGCGACGAGCGGGTGCGGGCCGCCACCCTCACCGGCAGCGAGCCGGCCGGCCGCGCGGTGGCCTCCACCGCCGGAGAGATGATCAAGAAGACGGTGCTGGAGCTGGGCGGCAGCGATCCCTTCGTCGTCATGCCGTCCGCCGACATCGACCGGGCGGCCGCGGTGGCGGTGACCGCGCGCACGCAGAACGCGGGGCAGTCGTGCATCGCCGCCAAGCGGTTCATCGTGCACACGGACGTGTACGACGCTTTCGCCGAGCGCTTCGCCGAGGGCATGCGGGCGCTGAGGGTCGGCGACCCGATGGACGAGGAGACCGAGGTCGGCCCGCTCTCCAGCGAGCAGGGTGTCAACGACCTGGTGGAGCTGGTCGACGACGCCGTGCGCGGCGGCGCGACGGTGCTGTGCGGTGGTGAACGCCCGGACGGTCCCGGCTGGTACTACCCGCCGACCGTGCTGGCGGACGTCACCCGTGAGATGCGCATCCACCGCGAGGAGGCCTTCGGGCCGGTCGCCACGCTCTACCGGGCGGCGGACCTGGACGAAGCGGTGCTGATCGCCAACGACACGGACTTCGGGCTCAGTTCCAACGTGTGGACGCGCGACGACGCCGACGTGGACCGCTTCGTGCGGGACCTGGAGGCCGGCGGTGTGTACGTCAACGGGATGACGGCGTCCCATCCGGCGTTCCCGTTCGGCGGGGTCAAGCGGTCGGGGTACGGGCGTGAGCTGTCCGGGCACGGTATCCGCGAGTTCTGCAACATCACCACCGTATGGCACGGAGCGTGAGGCTTCCGCGACTACGATCCCCATTGTGAACCGCGAAGTGACCCTGCCTCTGATCGTCGACGACCGCGGCACGCTCCAGGTCGCCGCGTCCGACGTGAGCAAGCTGCTGCGCACGGTGGGCGGGCGGTGGCTGCGGCTGGTGGAGACGGGCGAGGAGAGTCTGGACGAGGACACCGTCGCGGCCCTCACCATCGAGCTGGCCAAACTGGCCGACCGGATCGACGTGGCCTGCATCGCCCACAGCAGCGGCCCCTCCTCCTGACACAGGCGGTGCACCCCGGGAGGGGTGCACCGCCTTGCCGGGCGGGCGCCGCGTCACGGACCGGGGCCGGCGCTCAGCGGATCGGCATCCCGGCCAGCGTCCGCGCGATCACCAGCCGCTGGATCTCACTCGTACCCTCGAAGATCGTGTAGATCGCGGAGTCGCGGTGCATCCGCTCCACCGGGTACTCCCGGGTGTAGCCGTTGCCGCCCAGGATCTGGATCGCCTGGGCGGTCACCTTCTTCGCGGTCTCGCTCGCGAACAGCTTGGACATCGACCCCTCGGCCGCCGTGAACGGCTTGCCGTTGATCGCCATCCAGGACGCCCGCCACACCAGCAGCCGCGCCGCGTCGATGGACGTCCGCATGTCCGCGAGCTGGAAGGCGACGCCCTGGTTGTCGATGATCGGCCGCCCGAACTGCTCGCGGGTCTGGGCGTACTCCAGCGCCACCTCGTACGCGGCCCGGGCCGTGCCCACCGCCATCGCGCCGACGGCGGGGCGGGACGCCTCGAAGGTGGCCATCGCCGCGTTCTTCACGCGCTCGCCGCCCTTCCTGGCCTTCTCCCGGGCGCGGGCGAGGCGGGCGTCCAGCTTCTCCTTGCCGCCGAGCAGGCAGGAACCGGGCACCCGCACGCCGTCGAGGACGACCTCGGCGGTGTGCGAGGCGCGGATGCCGTGCTTCTTGAACTTCTGGCCCTGGGACAGCCCCGGCGTGTTCGGCGGCACGATGAAGGAGGCGTGGCCCTTGGAGCCCAGGTCCGGGTCGACGACCGCGACGACGACGTGGACGTTGGCGATGCCGCCGTTGGTCGCCCAGGTCTTGGTGCCGTTGAGCACCCACTCGCCCTTGGCCTCGTCGTAGACGGCGCGGGTGCGCATGGACGCCACGTCGGAGCCGGCGTCGGGCTCGGAGGAGCAGAAGGCGGCGACCTTCACGTCGTTGGCGTCGCCGTACATCTGCGGGATCCAGGTGCCGATCTGCTCCTCGGTGCCGTTGGCGAGCACGCCCACGGCGGCCAGGCCGGTGCCGACGATCGACAGGGCGATGCCCGCGTCGCCCCAGAACAGCTCCTCCATCGCCATGGGGATGCCGAGGCCGGTGGAGTCGAAGTACTGCTGGGCGTAGAAGTCGAGGGAGTAGATGCCGACCTTGGCGGCCTCCTGGATGACCGGCCAGGGAGTCTCCTCGCGCTCGTCCCATTCGGCGGCCGCGGGACGGATGACGTCGGCCGCGAAGCCGTGCAGCCAGTCCCGGACCTCCTTCTGTTCGTCGCTCAGCTCCATGGTGAACTCGGCCATGTCCCCTCCAGTGACGCCCGTGCATGTTACTTGCGGTAACCCCGAGTGTGTTACCGACGGGTAGGAAAAGTCAACTCCCCGGACCCCCTCGCCCTCCCGTTCGATGTGCCGCGCCCCGTGAGTGTTAGTTTGCGCAGGCGTCACCGAAACAGCACGGGTGGGGAGAAGTACATGGACACCACGCAGCGGGCCGATCAGCAGACGTCCGCCGACCGCAGACGGCGCGAGCTCCTCGAGGCCGCCGACCGGGTGGTGCTGCGCGACGGTCCGCAGGCCTCGATGAACGCCATCGCCGCCGAGGCGGGCATCACCAAGCCCATCCTGTACCGCCACTTCGGCGACAAGGGCGGACTCTACGCCGCCCTCGCCGTCCGGCACACGGACGCCCTGCTCGCCTCGTTGCGGGCCGCCCTGGACGCCCCGGCGGAGCGCCGGCAGCGCGTCGAGTCGACCCTGGACACCTATCTGGCGGCCATCGAGGCCCGCCCGCAGGTGTACCGCTTCCTGATGCATCCGGCGGAGGGCGCCGGCGCTCCGGGCGACCAGTCGGAACAGGGCTTCGACGTCGGCAGGCACTCGGCGCCGCTGCTGCGCCGCATGGGCGAGGAGCTGGCCCAGGTCATCGAGGAGCGCCTCGACGTCGGACCGGGCACTCAGCAGCTGGCCCGGGTCTGGGGGCACGGGATCGTCGGCATGATGCACGCCGCCGGGGACTGGTGGCTGGGCGAACGGCCCTGCCCCCGGGAAGAACTGGTCCGCAGCCTGGCCGACCTGCTGTGGGGCCGCCTCGCCGCGGCCGGCGACAAGGCGGGCGGCCCCGGCTTCTGACCGCCCGGACCGCCGCTCCGAGGAGCCTCACCGGCCGGGTCCGCTCAGCGGTGCCAGGACGCCCGCTCCACCTGGCGCATCAGCTTCCGGTGGCGCCGGCCGGTCAGGCGATCGGCGTAGACCCGCCCCTCCAGGTGATCGCACTCGTGCTGGAGGCACCGCGCGAAGAACCCCGTGCCGCGCACGGTGACCGGCTCGCCCCGCACCGTGAGGCCCGTCACGACCGCCTCGTCGTGCCGCTCGGTCCCCGCCTCCAGACCCGGCAGGGACAGACAGCCCTCGGGACCGCGCACCACCACCCCGCCGGTCTCCACCAGCCGCGGGTTCACCACGTGCCCGAGGTGCCGCTCCTCCTCGTCGTCCGGGCAGTCGAACACGAAGACGCGCAGCGCCCGGCCGATCTGGTTCGCGGCCAGGCCGACGCCGTGGGCGGCGTACATGGTCGCGAACAAGTCCTCCACGAGCGCCGCGAGTTCCGGGCCGAAGTCCGTCACCTCCGCGCCGGGAGCGTGCAGGACGGGGTCGCCGAGGAGGCTGAGGGGACGGACGCGCCCGTGGGCGCCCGGGATGGGGCCTTGTCGCATGGCGGTCAGAGTAAGGTCCCAGTGTCCGCCGGCGGCACGCGCCCACCGCCGGAACCCGGTGGCCGGTGCCGCGATTCGGGAGTGCGAATGGATCTCGATAGGCTGAGGTCCACACCACGTGGCCGTCAGGCTTCACAGGCTTCAGGCGCGGCGCGTACGGCAAGGAGGATCGAGAACTGATGGCAGGCAACTCGGACCCGCTCACGCCGCGGGCCAAGATCGCCGTGACCGCGGGCAAGGCGGTCGCGGCGGCATCGCGCGCCGCGGGGCGCGGCAGCGGTTCGGTGATCGGCGGCCGCGTCGCGCTGAAACTCGACCCCGACCTCCTCCACCGGCTCGCCCAGCACCTGGACGTGACCCTGGTCTCGGCGACCAACGGCAAGACCACCACCACCCGGCTCATCGCCGAGGCGCTCAAGGCGGCCGGACCGGTCGTCTCCAACGCGCTCGGTGCCAACATGCCGGCCGGCATCACCTCGGCCCTCGCGGGCGGCGCGGACTCCCGCTACGGGGTCATCGAGGTCGACGAGAAGTACCTCGTCGGCGTCGCCCAGGCCACCGACCCGAAGTGCATCGCGCTGCTCAACCTCTCCCGCGACCAGCTGGACCGCGCCGCCGAGACCCGCATGCTCGCGGAGAACTGGCGCGAGGGTCTGGCCGGTTCGAAGGCCGTGATCGTCGCCAACGCCGACGACCCGCTGGTGGTGTGGGCCGCCTCCTCCTCCCCCAACGTGATCTGGGTCGCCGCCGGGCAGATGTGGAAGGACGACGCCTGGTCCTGCCCGTCCTGCGGCGGCGTGATGCAGCGCCCCGGCGACGACTGGTTCTGCGGCGAGTGCGGCTTCCGCCGCCCGACGCCGAGCTGGGCGCTGTCCGGCGACCACGTCCTGGACCCGCACGGTTCCGCCTGGCCGATCCACCTCCAGCTGCCGGGCCGCGCCAACAAGGCCAACGCCGCCTCGTCGGCCGCGGTCGCCGCCGTCTTCGGGGTGCCGCCGCAGGTCGCCCTGGAGCGCATGTACCAGGTGCAGGCGGTCGCCGGCCGTTACGACGTGGTCCAGTTCCAGGGCCGTGACCTGCGTCTGCTGCTCGCCAAGAACCCGGCGGGCTGGCTGGAGACCTTCTCCCTGATCGACCCGCCGCCGGCCCCGGTGATCCTCTCGGTGAACGCGCGCGGCGCCGACGGCACGGACACCTCCTGGCTGTGGGACGTGGACTACACCCGGCTGTCCGGCCATCCGATCTGCGTGGTCGGCGACCGGAAGCTGGACCTCGCGGTGCGCCTGGAGGTCGCGAACCAGCAGTTCCAGGTGTGCGAGGACCTCGACCAGGCGGTGCAGCTGTGCCCGCCGGGACGCATCGAGGTCATCGCGAACTACACCGCCTTCCAGGACCTGCGCCGCCGCGTCGGCAACTGACCGCGTAACTTCAGGGGACTCTCGTGAGCGACAACCAACTGCGGATCGTCTGGATCTACCCGGACCTGCTCAGCACCTACGGCGACCAGGGCAACGCCCTGGTCGTGGAGCGCCGGGCCCGTCAGCGCGGCCTCGACGTGGCGCGGCTCGACGTGCGCAGCGACCAGCCGATCCCGACCTCCGGCGACATCTACCTGGTCGGCGGCGGCGAGGACCGCCCGCAGCGGCTCGCGGCCGAGCGGCTGCGCCGTGACGGCGGCCTGCACCGGGCGGTGGCGAACGGCGCCATCGTCTTCTCCGTCTGCGCCGGCTACCAGATCCTGGGCCACGAATTCATCAACGACCTCGGACAGCGCGAGCCCGGCCTCGGCCTGCTCGACGTGGTCTCGACCCGGGGCGAGGGCGCGCGGTGCGTCGGCGACGTCCTCGGCGACATCGACCCGCGGCTCGGTCTGCCGCCGCTGACCGGCTTCGAGAACCACCAGGGCGTCACCCACCTCGGCCCCACCGCCCGCCCGCTCGCCCAGGTCCGCTTCGGCAACGGCAACGGCACGGGGGACGGCACCGAGGGCGCGTACAACGACACGGTGTTCGGTACGTACATGCACGGCCCGGTGCTGGCGCGGAACCCGCAGATCGCGGACCTGCTGCTCAAGCTGGCCCTGGACGTGAACGCGCTGCCGCCGACGGACGACCGCTGGTACGAGGCGCTCCGCAACGAGCGCATCGCGGCCGCGCAGCAGCCCGCGTAGGTACGGCCGCGCGGCAGCCCGCGTAGGTACGGCCGCGCGGCAGCCCGCGTACGCCGGCCGTCGCGCGGCGACCTGCGTGACGCTCCCCGCCCCGGCCCTTCTGATGGCGCGTCCGCACAGGTGAGCGGGCTCGTCCAGTAGGCGGACGCACGGTTCGGTCCCGCCCCCCGTTGCCGCTAGGGTGGCGGGGATCGAGCCGGACAGCGCGGTCCGGACCCGTGCCACGTTGAGAAGGTATTTCGGGCTATGCGCATTGGTGTCCTCACGTCCGGCGGCGATTGCCCCGGCCTGAACGCCGTCATCCGGTCCGTCGTGCACCGTGCCGTCGTCGACCACGGCGACGAGGTCATCGGTTTCCGGGACGGCTGGAAGGGCCTCCTGGAGTGCGACTACCTCAAGCTCGACCTCGACGCGGTCGGCGGCATCCTGGCCCGCGGCGGCACCATCCTCGGCTCGTCCCGGGTCCGTCCCGAGCACCTGCGGGACGGTGTCGAGCGGGCCCGCGGCCACGTCGAGGAACTCGGCCTGGACGCGATCATCCCGATCGGCGGCGAGGGCACGCTGAAGGCGGCCCGGCTGCTGTCCGACAACGGCCTGCCGATCGTCGGCGTGCCGAAGACCATCGACAACGACATAGCGGTCACCGACGTCACGTTCGGCTTCGACACCGCAGTGACCGTCGCCACCGAGGCCCTGGACCGGCTGAAGACCACCGCCGAGTCCCACCAGCGGGTGCTGATCGTCGAGGTCATGGGCCGCCACACCGGATGGATCGCGCTGCACTCGGGCATGGCGGCGGGCGCGCACGCCGTCGTCGTCCCGGAGCGGCCCTTCGACATCGACGAGCTGACGGCGAAGGTCGGCGAGCGGTTCTCCGCGGGCAAGCGGTTCGCGATCGTGGTGGCCGCGGAGGGTGCCAAGCCGAGGGCCGGGTCCATGGACTTCGACGAGGGCGGCAAGGACGTCTACGGCCACGAGCGCTTCGCCGGGATCGCCCGCCAGCTCTCCATCGAGCTGGAGGAGCGGCTCGGCAAGGAGGCCCGGCCGGTGATCCTCGGACACGTCCAGCGCGGCGGCACGCCGACGGCGTACGACCGGGTGCTGGCGACGCGGTTCGGGTGGCACGCGGTGGAGGCGGTGCACCGCGGGGAGTTCGGGAAGATGACGGCCCTGCGCGGGACGGACATCCAGATGGTGCCGCTGGCCGAGGCGGTGGAGTCGTTGAAGACGGTGCCGGACGCGCGGTACGCGGAGGCGGAGTGTGTTCTCTGACCTGCCGGTCGGAGCTCGGGCCTTGAGGTGATGCGCGGCCTGCGGGCCGTTTGCGGTTCGTCGCGCCCACGCGGCGGCGCCGCAGATCGGTACAGCCCCGCGCCGCTGACGGGGCGCTGTGCCGCCCCCGGTTGAGAATGCTGCCGGGGGCGGTTCTACGCTTGCTTCGGACAAGCGGCGTGCAACCGCGCTCAACCCCCACGAAACAGGAGCCGGCGGATGGATCACAGCGGGCACGGCATGACGATGGATCTGCCGCCGTTCACGCTGGGGCGAGGGCTCGCCTGGTCGGCGGACCCGTTCTTCCTGATCGCCTGCCTCGTGGGGCTGGCGCTCTACGGCTGGGGTGTCGCCCGCCTGGTGCGGCGCGGTGACAAGTGGCCGGTCGGGCGCACCGTGGCCTTCGTCGCCGGCGTGCTGAGCGTCGCCCTGATGATGTGCACCAAGCTGAACGACTACGGCATGGTCATGTTCAGCGTGCACATGGTCCAGCACATGGTGATCAGCATGGTGTCGCCGATCCTGCTGCTGCTGGGCGCCCCGATCACGCTGGCGCTGCGCGCGCTGCCCCCGGCGGGCCGTGGCCGCAAGGGGCCCCGTGAACTGCTGCTGATGCTGCTGCACAGCCGGTACATGCGGATCATCACCCATCCGGCGTTCACCATCCCGCTGTTCATCGCGAGCCTGTACGCGCTGTACTTCACCCCGCTCTTCGACACCCTGATGGGCTCCCAGGCCGGGCACATCGGGATGATGGTGCACTTCCTCGCCGTCGGTGTGGTGTTCTTCTGGCCGATCATGGGCGTGGACCCGGGACCGCACCGGCCGGGCTACCTGATGCGGATGCTGGAGCTGTTCGCGGGCATGCCGTTCCACGCGTTCTTCGGCATCGCGCTGATGATGGCCTCCTCGCCGATGGTCGGCACGTTCGAGAACCCGCCCGCCTCACTCGGTATCGACGCGCTCTCCGACCAGAACGCGGCCGGCG
Source organism: Streptomyces sp. BK208 (assembly GCF_004364245.1). Taxonomy (GTDB): domain Bacteria; phylum Actinomycetota; class Actinomycetes; order Streptomycetales; family Streptomycetaceae; genus Streptomyces. The sequence continues at coordinate 399,804 of NZ_SOAV01000004.1, forward strand.
GCATCGCCTGGGCCTTCAGCGAGGTCCCGTCGGTGCTCGTGCTGCTCGCCCTGCTGTTCCAGTGGTACGCCTCGGAGGAGCGCCAGGCCCGGCGCAGCGACCGGGCCGCCGACCGCGACGGCGACAAGGAGCTCGCGGCGTACAACGCCTACCTGGCCTCGCTGAACACCCGGGGCGGCTGACCCCGCGACGGCACGCATCTCGTCGTCCGCACCCCTTCGGAGCCGGAACCGGGGCACCATAGGAGGAGCGGACCACGAGGAGGGTGTTGCGATGCCCGGTTCCACGGACAGTTCGACGAAGACGATGGGAGCGCTCACCATCGGCGGGCTCGTCGCGGTGACGGCCTACACGGTGGCGCTCGGAAGCAACGGCTGGCTGTGGTTCGGCTGGGTCGTGCTCGGTCTGATCACTGTGGGGCTGGTGGCCACGCGCAGCGCCTGAGCCCCTCGCGGGGCGCCCCGGCTCACTCGCGGCCGATCCGGCCCGCCGAGTGCACGCCCGGCTGGTACTTCGGCAGCCGGACCGTGATCTTCATGCCCGCGCCGACGGCCGTCTCGATGACGAGGCCGTGGTCGTCTCCGTAGACCTGGCGGAGGCGGTCGTCGACGTTGGACAGTCCGATGCCGCCCGACGGGCTGACCTCGCGCGCCAAGATGCGGCGCAGCAGGTCCGGGTCCATGCCGGCGCCGTCGTCCTCGATGACGACCAGTGCCTCGGCGCCCGTGTCCTGGGCGGTGATCTGGATGCGGCAGCGGTCGGCCTTGCCCTCCAGGCCGTGTTTGACGGCGTTCTCCACGAGGGGCTGGAGGCAGAGGAAGGGCAGCGCGACCGGCAGTACCTCGGGGGCGATCTGGAGGGTGACGGCGAGGCGGTCGCCGAAGCGGGCCCGCACCAGCGCCAGGTAGTGGTCGATGGCGTGCAGCTCGTCGGCGAGCGTGGTGAAGTCGCCGTGCCTGCGGAACGAGTAGCGGGTGAAGTCGGCGAACTCCAGGAGCAGCTCACGGGCACGCTCGGGGTCGGTGCGCACGAAGGACGCGATCACCGCGAGCGAGTTGAAGATGAAGTGCGGGGAGATCTGCGCGCGCAGCGCCTTGATCTCGGCCTCGATGAGGCGGGTGCGGGACCTGTCGAGGTCGGCCAGCTCCAGCTGGACGGAGACCCAGCGGGCCACTTCCCCGGCCGCGCGGACCAGGACGGCGGACTCGCGGGGCGCGCAGGCGACGAGGGCGCCGTGCACCCGGTCGTCGACGGTGAGCGGGGCGACGACGGCCCAGCGCACCGTGCAGTCCGGGGTGTCGCAGGTGAGCCGGAAGGCTTCGCCGCGTCCGCTCTCCAGCGGCCCCGAGAGCCGTTCCATGATCTCGGCGCGATGGTGGGTACCGAGGCCGTCCCAGACCAGCACCTCTTCGAGGTCGGTCAGGCACAGCGCGTCCGTTCCCAGCAGCGAGCGCAGCTTGCGGGCCGACTTGCCCGCGGTCTCCTCGGTCAGGCCCGCACGCAGCGGCGGAGCGGCCAGCGAGGCGGTGTGCAGGGTCTGGAAGGTGGCGTGCTCCACGGGGGTGCCCAGGCCGCCGAGGTGCTGCGGGCGGGCCGTGCGCCGCCCCAGCCAGAAGCCGGCGGCCAGCAGGGGGAGCAGGGCGACGGCGAGGCCCGCCAGGAAACCGCCGGCGGAGCCGCTCACCGCGTCGTCTCCTTGCGCGGGCCGTCCGTCACCCGCACGTCGTCCGTACGCCTGCCGTCAGTGTGCGCGCCGACGGTGGGCCCGCGGTCCGTACGCCCGTCATCCGTACGCCCGTCGCCCGTGCGTGGATCCTCCGTGCGCGGTTCCTCCGCACGCAACTCCTCCGCACGCAGTTCCTCCGGCAGGTGGAAGCGGGCCAGGATCGCCGCCGTTCCGGGCGGTACGCGGCCCGGGGTGGCCAGGGAGACCAGCACCATGGTGAGGAAGCCCAGCGGCACCGACCACAGGGCGGGCCAGGCCAGCAGCGCGTGCCGCGCGCCTCCGCCGCCGGGGAAGCCGCCCATGGTGGCCGCGACGGCGAGCAGGGCGGAGCCGCCGCCCACCAGCATCCCGGCCGCGGCGCCGGGCGGGGTGAGCCGCCGCCACCAGATGCCGAGGACGAGCAGCGGGCAGAAGGAGGAGGCGGACACGGCGAAGGCGAGGCCGACGGCGTCGGCGACCGGCAGTCCGCCCACCAGCGCGCTCGCCGCCAGCGGCACGGCCATGGCGAGCAGGGTGCCGAGCCGGAAGTGCGGCACCGCGCGGGACGGCAGCACGTCCTGGGTGAGCACGCCCGCGACGGCCATGGTGAGGCCCGACGCGGTGGACAGGAAGGCCGCGAAGGCGCCGCCCGCGACCAGCGCGCCGAGCAGGTCGCCGCCCACTCCCCCGATCACCCGGTCGGGCAGCAGCAGGACGGCGGCGTCGGCGTCCCCGGTGAGGGTCAGCTCGGGCGCGTACAGGCGGCCGAGGGCGCCGTAGAGGGGCGGCAGCAGGTAGAAGGCGCCGATCAGGCCGAGCACGGCGACGGTGGTGCGGCGGGCGGCGACGCCGTGCGGACTGGTGTAGAAGCGGACCACGACGTGCGGCAGGCCCATGGTGCCCAGGAAGGTGGCCAGGATCAGGCCGTACGTGGCGTACAGCGGGCGTTCCGTGCGGCTTTCGGCCCGGGAGGGCGACAGGGCGTCGTCGGCGCCGCGCCCGGCGGCGGGTACGGGGGTGTCCGCGGCGAAGGTGAGGCGGGTGCCGGCCTCGATGCGGTGTGTGCCGGCGGGCAGCGCGACACGGGCGCCGTCGCGGGCGCGGCCGTCCACGGTGCCGTCGACGGTGACCGTCAGCGGCTCGTCGAGCTTGAGGGTGAGGGCGTCGTCGACCCGGACCGAGCGCTGCTCGCGGAAGGTGGCGGGTTCCTCGAAGGGGCGTCCGGGGGCGCCGTCGCCCTGCCAGGCCAGCACCAGGAAGAGGGCGGGGACGAGGAGGGCCGTGAGTTTGAGCCAGAACTGGAAGGCCTGGACGAAGGTGATGCTGCGCATGCCGCCGGCCGCGACGATGGCGGTCACGACGACGGCGACGATCACCCCGCCCAGCCGGTCGGGCGCACCGCTGAGCACCGTCAGGGTCAGCCCGGCGCCCTGGAGCTGGGGCAGCAGGTACAGCCAGCCGACCCCGACGACGAAGGCCCCCGCGAGCCGCCGGACCCCTGGGGAGGCGAGCCGGGCCTCGGCGAAGTCGGGCAGCGTGTAGGCGCCCGAGCGGCGCAGCGGGGCGGCGACGAAGAGGAGCAGGACGAGGTATCCGGCGGTGTAGCCGACCGGGTACCAGAGCATGTCGGGGCCCTGGACCAGGACCAGCCCCGCGATGCCGAGGAAGGACGCGGCGGAGAGGTACTCGCCGCTGATGGCGGCGGCGTTGAGGCGGGGGCCGACGGTGCGGGAGGCGACGTAGAAGTCGGAGGTGGTGCGGGAGATGCGCAGGCCGAAGGCGCCGACGAGGACGGTGGCGACGACGACCAGGGCGACGGCGGGTATGGCGTAGCTGGAGTTCATGGCGCCTTCCCGGCCGCGTCCTCGTTCTTCTCGTGCAGACCCTCGGCCTCGTCCCACTCGTGCACGGCCTCGGCCTCGTCCCACTCGTGCACGGCCTCGGCCGCGTTCTCGTCCGGCGGGGTCATCGGTCCTCGACGAGCCGTACGAAGTCGCGTTCGTTGCGCTCGGCGCGGCGCACGTACCAGCGGGCGAGGAGGACCAGCGGGGCGTACAGGCCGAACCCGAGGACGGCCCACTCCAGGTGGCGGGCGTCGGGCAGCGCCGCGAACAGCAGCGGGAGCGGGCCGACGAGGAGGCCGAGGACCGCGAGGGCGGTGAGACCGGCGCGCAGCTGGCTGCGCATCAGGGAGCGGACGTAGGTGTGGCCGAGGGTGGTCTGTTCGTCGATCTCGGTGCGCGGGCGGTAGTGGCCGGAGGCCTGGGGGTGCCGCCCGCGCGAGCGGAGCCGGGCGGGCGGGGCGGTGCGCCGGGGCGGGCCGGTGACGGTGACGCGGCGTTCGGCGGGGTCCTGGGGCACGGCTCACGGCCTCCGCATGAGCAGGTCCCGCAGCTCGCGGGCGTGGCGCCGGCTGACCTGGAGTTCCTCCGTGCCGACCAGGACGCTGACGGTGCCGGCGTCCAGGCGCAGCTCGCCGATGTGACGCAGGGCGACGAGGTGGCGGCGGTGGATGCGGACGAAGCCGCGGGCGCGCCAGCGCTCCTCCAGGGTGGACAGGGGGATGCGGACGAGGTGGCTGCCCCGGTCGGTGTGCAGGCGGGCGTAGTCGCCCTGGGCCTCGACGTGGGTGATGTCGTCGACGGGGACGAAGCGGGTGACGCCGCCCAGTTCCACGGTGACGTGGTCGGGGTCGGGCTCGTGCACGGGTATGCGCGGGGCGGGCACGGCGGCGGTGCCGCGCCGTTCGACGGCCCGCCGCACGGCTTCCGCCAGCCGCTCCCTGCGCACCGGTTTGAGCACGTAGTCGACGGCCTTGAGGTCGAAGGCCTGGACGGCGAAGTCCTCGTGCGCGGTGACGAACACGACCAGCGGCGGCCGGGCGAACCCGGTCAGCAGCCGGGCGAGGTCCAGTCCGTCGAGGCCGGGCGTCTGGATGTCGAGGAAGACGACGTCGATGGCGTCCGGCCCGTCCGGGCCCGACTCCAGGGCCCGGTTGATGCGGCGCAGCGCCTCGGTCGCGTCGCTCGCTCCCTCCGCGGTGCCGATGCGGGGGTCGGCGTTCAGCAGGTACACGAGTTCCTCGAGCGAGGGGCGTTCGTCGTCGACAGCCAGGGCGCGCAGCATGAACGTGGAGTGTAGGGGCGATCCGAGCGCCTGCACACGCCCGCGACGTGGCCGTATCCGCTGGATACAGTGCCCGCATGAACAGCAGGCCCGCTTCCTTCGACGAACTCGACCGGAAGATCGTCACCGCGCTGATGGAGAACGCCAGGACGTCCTTCGCCGAGATCGGCGCGGAGATCGGTCTCTCCTCGACGGCGGTCAAGCGCCGGGTGGACCGGCTCCGCGAGACGGACGTGATCACCGGGTTCACGGCGACGGTGCGGCCCTCCGCGCTGGGGTGGCGCACGGAGGCGTACGTGGAGGTGTACTGCGAGGGGGCGGCGCCGCCCCGGCGGCTCGCGGAGGTCGTGCGGGGCTACCCGGAGATCACGGCGGCGATGACGGTGACCGGTGGCGCGGACGCGCTGCTGCACGTGCGGGCGCGGGACGTGGAGCACTTCGAGGAGGTCCTGGAGCGCATCCGGGCGGAGCCGTTCATCCGGAAGACGATCAGTGTGATGGTGCTGTCCCATCTGATCCCGGACAGTCCGGAGGCGGGAGCGGCCCTGCTCGCCCCGGACGGCGCAGCAGAAGTGCGCTGAACGGGGGAACGACGCAGCGATCCTGCGGGAACACGCAGCCTTCGTCGCTTGTCGGGCTCGGGCGCCGCTTCCTACCGTGGTGTCAACACCCCGTCACGCACCGTGAAAAGCGGAGGTACCCCTCTGTGACCGAGTCCCGTGTGCCGCGCCGGCGACGCTTCGTCGTCTGCGAACCCAGACACTTCGCCGTGCAGTACGCGATCAACCCGTGGATGAGCACCGCCCGACCCGTCGACGTCATCCGCGCACTCGACCAGTGGCAGGCGCTGGTCGACACCTACCGTGCCCACGGACACACCGTGGACGTCGTCGCCCCGGTCCCCGGCCTGCCCGACATGGTCTTCGCCGCGAACTGCGCGGTCGTGGTCGGCGGCCGGGTCTTCGGTTCCCGCTTCCACGCGCCGGAGCGGCGTCCCGAGTCGGTGCCCTTCGAGGCGTGGTTCAAGACGGAGGGCTTCGAGGTCCACCATCCCGAGTCGGTCTGCGAGGGCGAGGGCGACCTGGTCCCGGCCGGGCGTTTCATCCTGGCCGGCACCGGGTTCCGTACGACCCGGGACGCGCACCGCGAGGTGCAGGAGTTCTTCGGCGTGCCGGTGATCTCGCTGACCTTGGTGGACCCGTACTTCTACCACCTGGACACGGCGTTGTTCGTGCTCGACGACGGTACGGAGGGGGACGGCGGAGCCGGGTCGGGCGGCGGGAACATCGCCTACTACCCGGGCGCCTTCTCCCCCGGCAGTCGCGAGGTGCTGGAGCGGCTCTACCCGGACGCGGTGCTCGCCACCCGCGAGGACGCGCTGGCGTTCGGGCTCAACTCCGTGTCCGACGGACGGCACGTGTTCATCGCTCCGGAGGCCCGGGGGCTGGCCGAGCGGCTCTCGGGTCTCGGCTACGTGCCGGTCCCCGTCGACCTGTCCGAGTTCCACAAGGCCGGTGGCGGCATCAAGTGCTGCACCCAGGAGATCCGGGAGACCCGCTCATGACCGCACCCGCCCGCGCCGCCCGCGGTTCCGCGGAGCTGATCCGCGCCGAGGAGCCCGTCCTCGCGCACAACTACCACCCGCTGCCCGTCGTGGTGGCCCGCGCCGAGGGCGCCTGGGTGGAGGACGTGGAGGGCCGCCGCTACCTGGACATGCTGGCCGGCTACTCGGCGCTCAACTTCGGGCACCGCCACCCGGCGCTGATCGAGGCCGCGCACCGCCAGCTGGACCGGCTGACGCTCACCTCGCGCGCCTTCCACAACGACCGGCTCGCGGGCTTCGCCGAGCGGCTGGCCGCGCTGACCGGCACGGACATGGTGCTGCCGATGAACACCGGCGCGGAGGCGGTGGAGAGCGGCATCAAGGTCGCCCGCAAGTGGGCCTACGACGTCAAGGGCGTCCCGGCCGGCCGGGCGACGATCGTGGTCGCCGCGGACAACTTCCACGGCCGTACGACGACGATCGTCGGCTTCTCCACCGACGAGACGGCCCGCTCCGGATTCGGGCCCTTCACCCCCGGCTTCCGGATCGTCCCCTACAACGACCTGGCGGCGATGGAGGCGGCGGTCGACGAGACGACGGCCGCCGTGCTGATCGAGCCGATCCAGGGCGAGGCCGGGGTGCTGATCCCGGACGACGGCTACCTGGCGGGCGTGCGGGAGCTGACCCGGCGCAAGGGCTGCCTGTTCGTCGCGGACGAGATCCAGTCCGGCCTGGGCCGCACGGGGCACACCCTGGCCGTCGAGCACGAGTCGGTGGTGCCGGACGTGGTGCTGCTCGGCAAGGCGCTCGGCGGCGGCATCGTCCCGGTGTCGGCGGTGGTCGGCCGCCGCGAGGTGCTGGGCGTGCTGCATCCGGGCGAGCACGGTTCGACGTTCGGCGGCAATCCGCTGGCCGCCGCGGTGGGCACGGCGGTGGTGGAGCTGCTGGAGACGGGCGAGTTCCAGCGCCGCGCGGCCGAGCTGGGCACGGTGCTGCGCGAGGGCCTCGCCGCCCTGGTCGGCAAGGGCGTCGTCGGTTTCCGGGCACGCGGCCTGTGGGCGGGCGTGGACGTGGACCCGGCCCTGGGCACCGGGCGCGAGATCGGTGAGCGGCTGATGCGTGAGGGCATCCTCGTCAAGGACACCCACGGCTCCACGATCCGCCTCGCCCCGCCGCTGACCGTCACGGCCGGGGAGCTGTCGGGCGCCCTCGGGACGCTGGAGAAGGTCCTGACGTCCTGACCACGCCCGCGGGCGGTCACCGAGCGGCTCGGCGTCCTTCGTCGAGCCGCTCCACGTGGGCGACGTTGTCGCGGTCCTCGGCGTCCTCGCCGGGCCCGGCCGCGAACCAGGCGTCGAGGATCTCCCGCAGCAGCGGCCCGGACGTCAGCCGCAGGCCGAGCGCGAGCACGTTGGCGTCGTTCCAGCGACGCGCCCCGTCCGCGGTGTACGCGTCGGTGCACAGGGCCGCGCGGACGCCCGGGACCTTGTTGGCGGCGATGGACGCGCCGGTGCCGGTCCAGCAGCACACCACGGCCTGGTCGGCCCGCCCCTCGGCGACCTCGCGCGCCGCCCGCTCGGAGCACGTCGCCCACCGGGGGTCCGCTCCCGGGCTCAGCGCTCCGTACGTCCGTACGTCGTGTCCGCGTCCGCGCAGCTCCTCGACGAGGAGCCGGGCCACGGGTTCGTCCATGTCGGAGGAGACGGAGATGCGCATGTGCGCAGCGTACTCACCGTCCGCTCACCTCATCGGCCCAGTCACATGACCGAAGTCACGACCATACCCAGCATGATCGGGGGAACGGGTACGAGCCGAGAGACGTACGACCCAGCAGGCTCCGTCCGGAGTGTCTGCGTGTGGAAAGGGAGGCTGCCACGTCCCCCACCGACAACGGCCCAGAGACCGACGCCGCGGCAGTGCGCCGCCACCCCGCCCTCTTCCGGGCGATCAAGCGTCGGAAGAACCCCCGGTTGCGCCGGTCGGACATCACCGTCACCGACGAGGCCGCGGTCAAGCGAGCCGTGAAGGCCGCCTCTCTCGGCAACGCCATGGAGTGGTTCGACTTCGGCATCTACGCCTACCTCGCGGGCACCATCGGCCGCGTGTTCTTCCCGTCCGGGAGTGACACCGCGCAGCTGCTCTCCTCGTTCGCCACGTTCGCCGTGGCGTTCCTGGTGCGGCCGATCGGCGGCATGGTCTTCGGACCGATGGGCGACAGGATCGGCCGCAAGAAGGTGCTCGCGCTGACCATGATCCTCATGGCGATCGGCACCGCGGCCATCGGGCTCATCCCCAGCTACGACTCGATCGGCTTCTGGTCCCCGGTGCTGCTGATCCTGTTCCGCCTGCTCCAGGGCTTCTCCACCGGCGGCGAGTACGGCGGCGCCTCCACCTTCATCGCCGAGTACGCGCCCGACAAGCGGCGCGGCTTCTTCGGCAGCTTCCTGGAGCTGGGCACGCTCGCCGGGTACACCGGTGCCGCCACTCTCGTCACCGCGCTGACGGCGGGGCTGGGCAGCGACACGATGGACGCCTGGGGCTGGCGGATCCCGTTCCTGGTGGCGGCGCCGCTGGGCATCGTGGGTATCTATCTGCGGCTGAAGCTGGACGACACGCCTGCCTTCCTGAAGCTGGAGGACTCCAACGTCCACATCTCGGAGGCGGCGAACGCGGTGGAGACCACCGCGCGGGGCGACCTCGCCAAGATCTTCCGTACCCACTGGCGGTCGCTGGTGCTGTGCATCGCGCTGGTCGGCGCCTACAACATCACCGACTACATGCTGCTGTCGTACATGCCGACGTACCTGTCGGACGAGCTGGACTACAGCGAGAGCCACGGTCTGATGATCCTGGTGGCGACGATGGTGCTGCTGATGCTGATCATCAACCAGGTGGGCCGGCTCTCCGACCGCTTCGGCCGCAAGCCCCTTCTGATGACCGGCATGATCGGCTTCTTCGTGCTGTCCGCCCCGGCCTTCGTCCTGGTGCAGGAGGGCAGTCTGCTCGCGGTCTCGGGCGGCATGCTGATGCTCGGCCTGTCACTGGTCTGTCTGCTGGGCACGATGTCGGCGGCGCTCCCGGCGATGTTCCCGACCAACGTCCGCTACGGGTCCCTTTCGGTCGGCTACAACCTGTCGGCGTCGATCTTCGGCGGCACCACACCGCTGGTGATCACTGCCCTGATCAGCGTGACCGGCTCCGACATGATGCCCGCCTACTACTCGATGGCCGCCGCGCTGGTCGGTGTGGTGGCCGTGGCCTGCATGCGGGAGACGGCCCAGAAGCCGCTGGCGGGCTCCCCGCCGGCGGTGGGGACCGAGGAGGAGGCCGCGGAGATCGTCGAGGCGCAGGCGCCGACGCCGAAGTTCTGACACCGCGAGCGCGCGGGGACGGGGCGGTGGGGTTCGTTCGTGAACCCCACCGCCCCGTCGGCGTGTCAGGCGTGTCCGGGTGTGTGCCGGCGCAGGGGTGTCAGAGGCGCTGCCACAGGGCGGGTACGTTCGGGGGCTCCCAGCCGGGGTAGGCGGTGTGGCCCTGGACGCACCGGTAGCGGACGCCGGCGTAGGTCACCTCATCACCGGCCGCGTAGGTGGCTCCCGGCTGCCAGGTGGTCTCACCGCCGCCGTCGCCGGGCACGGTGAGGGTGTACGTGGTGGTGTGCGTGACGGTGCCCGTGCCGGTGAGGGTCAGGGTGTAGGTGCCGCCGGCCGTGCCCGCGGCGACCCGGACGGTGGCGGTGGCGGACTGGCCGGAGGTGACGGAGGCGGGGCTGAAGCCCACGCTCACGCCGGTCGGCGCGCCGGTCGCGGACAGCCGTACGGTCTGCGCTTCGCCGCCGGTCGTCGCGGTGTTCACGGTGACCGTCGCGGAGCCGCCCGGGGCGATCGTGCCCGAGGACGGGTTCACGGAGAGGGAGAAGTCGTCCGGCGGGTTCGGTGCGTCGCCGACGGCGGTCTTCCAGATGGTGTACGCGATGCCGTCGGCGCTGCGGTTCAGCGCGGTGGCGCTGATGTTGGCGGTGGTGTCGCAGGCGGAGTGGTAGCACGGGTCGTAGGAGCGGCCGGCGGTGCCGCCCCATTTGGCGGCCTCCGAGGCGGACTTGGTCGCGGAGGCGCCGGTGGCGTAACCGGAGGTGGGGATGCCGACCTGCTGGAAGGAGTAGTCGTCGGAGCGGCCCTGGCCCTCGACGTTCTCCTGCGGGGCCAGTCCGAGGGAGGTCCAGTACTCCCGCATCGGGGCGGAGGCCGCCGAGGCCAGGTTGTTGATGAAGTAGCCGCCGTTGACGGAGGCCACCATGTCGAAGTTGTAGTACGCCTTGATCCTGGCGCGCTCGGTCGAGGTGAGGTTCCGGGCGTAGAAGTCGGAGCCGTTGAGGCCCTGTTCCTCGTCGGTCCACCAGGCGAAGCGGACCCGGCTCTTCATGGTGGGGTTCTGCTTCGCCAGGGTGAGCGCGGTCTCCAGGAGCGCGGCGGAACCGGAGCCGTTGTCGTTGATGCCGGGGCCGGCCGCGACGCCGTCGAGGTGGGCGCCGAACATGTAGACGCTGTTCGCGTCGCCCTTGGGCCACTCGGCGACGAGGTTGTTGCCCGCGCCCGCGGCGCAGCCGGAGGTGCAGGTCTGCTCGGTGACGGTGTAGCCGGCCGCCTGGAGCCTGCCCTTCACGTACGCGAGGGAGGCGCCGTACCCGGTGCCGGTGGACCGGCGGTTGCCGCCGTTCTGAGCGGCGATCGAGTTGAACTGCGCGAGGTGGGCCTGCACTTGGGCGACGTCGACGTCGGGCGGCGTGCCCGGGCCGGTGCCGCCGCCGACGGTGAGGGTGTACTGCGCGGTGTGGCTCCTGCTGCCCGCCGTGCCCTTGACGGTGATCGAGTAGGTCCCGGCGGCGGTGCCGGAGGCGGTGGTCACGCGCATCGTCGAGCTGGATCCGGAGGTGACCGTCGAGGGGCTGAAGGTGACGCTGACGCCGGGCGGGGTGCCGGTGGCCGTCAGCGCCACCTGCTGGGCACCGCCGGCGACGGTGCTGGTGTCGACCGTGGCCTGGGCCGCGGAGCCGGCCTCGACGTTTCCGCTCGCGGGGCTCAGGGCCAGCGAGAAGTCGGTCTCCTGCCGGGTGCAGGTCGGGTCGCCGCCCTGGGCCGGGACGGCGACCGCCGTCCAGGCCGCCCTGGTGGCGTCGAACAGGTCGCAGGAGGCGTCCAGGTTCTTGGCCGCGGTGAGGGTGGCGGTGCGGTACCGCTTGTAGGTCATGCCGCTGGTCTTGAGGAGCATCCCGCCGTAGAAGATCTTTCCGGCGTTCCGGATGCCGACGCCGGTCACCTGGCTGCCGTCGCATGTGGGGCTTGCGGGCTTGCCGCCGCCGGGGCTGGAGCCCTCGGCGAGGAGGTAGAACCAGTGGTTCATGGGGCCGGCGGCCGCGTGTTCCTCGGTGTTCGGGATGGAGGCGGAGTAGCAGGTGGGGTCGTTGTTGACCAGCCGGGGGTTGTACATGTTGCGGATCGGGCCGCGGCCCTGGAGGTCGATCTCCTCGCCGACGGTGTAGTCGGGGGTGTCGTAGGGGGCCGGCTGGTTCGCGTAGGCCTCGGTCAGCGCGCCCATGATGTCGCCGGTGGCCTCTCCCAGGCCGCTCTCGTGGTTGGCGCCGCCGGGGGTGTTGCTGTCCAGGCCGTGGCCGAACTCGTGGCCCACCACGTCCATGCCGGCGATCCACTTGCCGGCGCTGTTGTGGCCGATGGTGACCCGTGAGCCGTCCCAGTAGGCGTTGAGCTGGTCGAGGCCGACGAGGACCGGCCAGCTGCCGCCGTTGCCGTTGTGGCTGTTGCGACCGAGCCAGTCGCGGAGCATGTCGGACTCCTTCTGCGCCGCGTACATGACGTCGACGCAGCCGGTCTCGCGACTGGAGGCGCTGCCGGTGCCCCAGTCGTCGTCCGGGCCGGTGAACAGGCCGCCGTTGTAGTCCGAGCACTGCAGGCCCGGGCGGGTGGTGTCGCGCAGGGCGTACTGGCTGCCGGAGCGCGAGGTGTCGATGGTCAGCGGGTCCGGGCCGTTCCACTCGCTGTGGCCGGTGCCGGCCTTCACCTCGTCGTAGCTGTCGACGACCTTTCCGGTGCGGGCGTCGACGAAGACGTGCAGTCTGCTGGGCACGTGCTCCTCGGTGGTGCCGACGAGCACGGTCTCCCAGGCCAGGGTCTGCACGTCGTCCGCGACCCGGACCACCAGCCGTCCGGAGTCGGCCTCGTCGACGTCGGCGAGCCGCTTGCGGCTGGTCCGCACCGCCTGCTCGGCCTTGATCCGGGCCTCGGTCGGTACCGCGACGGCGGCCTCGGTGGCCGACTGGACGGCACGCACCCTGCCCTTGCCGTCGGCGAGGACGACGGCGTCGCCGCCGACCACCGGCAGCCCGTGGTAGGTGCGTTCGTAGGCGACGGAGAACAGATCCTTGCCCCAGGGGATGACCTGGTGACGGTCGTACTGCTCGTCCGGGCCGCCGGCGACGAGGGCGTCGAGGCCGCTGCGGACGGCCCGGTCGGCCGCGGCGACGGCCTTCCCGACGGGGGTGGGTTCCGCCGCGGAGGGCGCGGACCGCTCCGAGGCCGAGGCGAGGGAGGTCGGTACCACCACCCCTGCGAGCGTCATGGCCAGGACTGTCCCGGCCACCGCGGTCTGTCTGAGCATCGTGGCTCCTTGTGAGAGTGGGGAGGCGCCTGTCGGGCCGGCCCGGGCCGTGACCTGCCGGACGCGCTCCCCGGGGTGCGGGAGCGCGTCCTACGGATGTCCGTTGCATGTCATGTCACGGGCTGGCGGAACCCTCACACCCCGCCGCGGCGGAAGCAACGGCTCCGCGGGGCTGGTACGGACCTGTCAAAATCCGGCAAGCGGGGGTGCGCCTCGCGAGCGGCCCGCCCTGCGAAGCCGCGGTCCCCGGCGCTCACTCCCCCGCGTCCAGCAGCCGCCGGCGGTACTCACGGACCTCCGGCAGGTCGGCCCACCTCCCGGTGAGCCGGCTGTGCAGGCCACGCAGTTCGGCGGTGACCATCGACTCGCGCGAGCGCACGGCCTCCGGCAGGACCTCCGAGGCCAGGGCGACGGCGGCGCCGGGATCGCCGGCACACGCCCAGCTGTCCGCCAGGCGCAGGGTGAGCAGCAGCCGCGCGCCCCGCATCTGGGGCGGCACCTGCGCCCGCGAGCGTGCGGTGGCGTCGACCGCGCGCCTGGCCGCGGCCCGGTCCCCGGTCGCCACGGCGAGGTCGCGCAGGGCGCCGCCGATCGCCGAGTCGACCCGCATCGCGCCCTCGGCCCCTGCCATCCACGGCGCTTCCAGGAGGTCCTGCGGGCCGAGGCGGGCGAACCCCCGCCGGGCCAGGGTGATGTGACGGCGGCTCTGCGCCGCGTCGCCCGCCAGGGCGTGGCCGCGCGCCTGGTAGAGGTCCGACAGGGTGGCCGTCCACCGGCGCCGCCCGTCCACGGCGCCGATGCCCTGCGCGTACCCGAGCATCGACGAGGGGTCCCCGTCGAGCCGGACCAGGGTGCACATGTCGCTGAGCAGCGTGGCGCGGGCCGGCGCGTCCCGGACGGCGTCCGCCCAGCGCAGACCGTGGCCGAACCAGGCCATCGCCACGCCGGTCTGCCCGCGCTCCATCCGCAGCCGTCCGGCGACCTGCGCGTACTGCGCGCCGAGCCGCAACTGCCCGTACGGCAGCCGCCCGGCGGAGTTGACCTCACCGGCCCAGCGGGCCAGGGCCCGCAGCAGTCCCTCGACGGCCGTCACGCGTCCCCCGTACCGGAATGCCTCGCGGATGAGACAGGCGAGGACGGCGGTGAGGCCGTGCAGCAACTCCGCCTCGGCGACCGCCGCCCGGACGCCGCCCGCGCCCCTTTCCGTGCCCGCGCCCCGCCCCGGGCCCAGGCCGCCCGCCGGACCGAGCCGGCCGAGCAGCCCAGGCAACTCCCCCGGCCCGGGCACCGCGCACCCCGCGGTGCCGTGCAGCGGGCACACCAGGCCCTCGGCGGGCAGCCGGGCGGGCCACATCCCGGGGTCCGGCGCCTCCCGGCCGCCGGGATCGTCCGCGCCGGGCAGCGGCGCGAACAGTGCCGGGTCCGCCGGAAACCGGCCCGGTCGTCTCGGCACCTCGTGCGGCGCGGCGACGATCGCGGCGAGCCGGCCGCCGGTCTCCAGTACCGCATCGAGCCGGCGCACCAGGCCCGCGGGCGGCTCGCGCAGGCCCGCCTCCAGTTTGCTCACGGCCGAGTGGTGGTAGCCGATCCGCAGGCCGAGTTGCAGCTGGGTCAACCCGGCCGCCCTGCGAAGGGAGCGCAACTGCCGCCCGAACTCCGCCCACGAGGTCCCCGCCGTCCGCGCCGGTCCACCGGTCATCCGCCCTCCCGCGGTCGCGCCCCGCAGCGGTCCGCGCGCGCCGCCCGGGCCGCGCGTGTTCCGTCACCGGACAGCACAGAGGACGGGGTGTACGGCGTCAATCGAGTTGACCGAAGAGCGGCCGAACCGGTCCCGTCCGGTTCCGGCGTGGTCGGGCTACGATCGATCACCGGTCACGGACGGCCGGCCGGGAGCCCGGAGAACTGGGAGACACACCGTGTTCTACTACGTGCTCAAGTACGTACTGCTGGGTCCGCTGCTGAGGGTCGTCTTCCGCCCCCGCATCGAGGGCCTGGACCATGTGCCGGGGTCGGGCGCGGCCATCGTCGCGGGCAACCACCTCTCCTTCTCGGACCACTTCCTCATGCCCGCGGTGCTCAAGCGCCGCATCACCTTCCTCGCCAAGGCCGAGTACTTCACGGGGCCGGGCCTCAAGGGCAGGCTGACCGCGTTCTTCTTCCGCAGCGCGGGCCAGATCCCCGTCGACCGCTCCGGCAAGGAGGCGGGGAAGGCCGCGATCCGCGAGGGTCTCGGGGTGCTGGACCGGGGCGAGTTGCTCGGCATCTACCCGGAGGGCACCCGCTCGCACGACGGCCGGCTCTACAAGGGCAAGGTCGGTGTCGCGGTGATGGCCATCAGGGCCGGGGTGCCGGTCGTGCCCTGCGCGATGATCGGCACGTTCGAGGCGCAGCCGCCGGGCCGCAAGATCCCGAAGCTGCACCCGGTGGTGATCCGCTTCGGCGAGCCCCTCGACTTCTCCCGCTACGCGGGCATGGAGGGTGAGAAGGCCGTGCTGCGCGCCGTCACGGACGAGATCGTCCACGCGATCCTCACGCTGTCCGGGCAGGAGTACGTCGACCGCTACGCGGCGGACGTGAAGGCGGAGGAGGCCGGGAAGGCGGCCCAGGGCCGGAGGTTCCCCCGGCTGCCGCACCGGTAGGCGCCGCGAGCCGCGTCTGCGGCGGCTCCCTCGTGGTGGCCCCCCGTGGTCACCTCCTCTGCCGTCGGCAGAGGTCGTGGCCCGGCGGGCCGCGGTGCGCCTACGGTCGTCGCATGACGCATGCAGTGGTGGTCGGGGCGACGGGGCAGATCGGACGGGCGGCGGTCGACGCGCTGGCCCGGGACGGCTGGGAGGTGACGGCCGTCTCGCGCGGCGGCGAGAGGGACGCGCGCTGGCCCGCGGAGGTACGGGTGGCGCGGGCCGACCGGGAGGACGACGCGGCGCTGTCGGCCGCGGTGGGCGAGGGCTGTGACGTCCTGGTGGACATGGTGGCCTACGGGGAGCCGCACGCACGGCAGTTGGTCTCGCTCGCCGGGCGGGTGGGCTCGGCGGTGGCGATCTCCAGCGTGTCGGTCTACGAGGACGACAAGGGCCGCGGCTTCGACACGCAGGCGGAGCCCGGCGGCTTCCCCGAGTACCCGGTGCCGGTCCCCGAGACGCAGCGCACCGTACCTCCGGGCGACACCTCGTACAGCACCCGCAAGGTGGCGCTGGAGCGGGAACTCCTCGCGGCCGGCGACCGGTTGCCGGTGACGCTCCTGCGGGCGGGCGCGATCCACGGGCCGCACTGCCGGAGCCCGCGCGAGCTGTACTTCGTCAAGCGCAACCTCGACGGCAGGCGCCGGCGCGTGCTCGCGTACGGCGGGGCGAGCCGCTTCCACCCGGCGAGCGTCCGCAACATCGCCGAGCTGATCCGGCTGGCGGCCGCCCGGCCGGGCACGCGCGTCCTGAACGCGGTGGACCCGGACGCCCCGACGGTGGCGGAGATCGCGGCGGCGATCGACGCGGTGATGGGCGTCGAGGTGCGGGACGTGCTGGTGGACGGTCCGCCGCCGGTGGACGGTGTGGGCGAGACCCCGTGGAGCACACCGTCGCCGGTGGTGTGCGACATGAGCGCGGCGCGGGAGCAGTTGGGCTACCGCCCGGTGGTCCGCTACGCCGAGAGCCTGCCGGAGACGGTGGCCTTCCTGGAGGAGCGGCTGGCCGGGCGGGACTGGCGGGAGGCGTACCCGAGGATGTTCACGACGTACGGCGACCTCTTCGACTACGCGGCGGAGGACGCCTGGCTGGCGGGCCGGTCCGGCTGAGCACCGGACACGACGAAGGGGGCGGCCGGTGCGACCGGCCGCCCCCTCTCGCGTGGGCCGGGTTACGGCTTGGGCGTGGCGTGCGGCGCGCAGGTCACGTCACGGCCGTCCAGCTTGCCGGTGAGCAGGTAGGTGTCCACACGGTCGTTGACGCACGGGTTGACCAGCCCGGTGACGCCGTGCGAGCCGGCGTCCCGCTCGGTGATCAGGCGCGAGCCCTTGAACCGCTGGTGCAGTTCGACGGCGCCGTCGTACGGGGTGGCCGCGTCCCGCTCCGACTGGACGATCAGCACCGGCGGAAGTCCCTTGCCGGTCTTCACGTCCGGCGGGGTCTGCTGCTTGACCGGCCAGGTGGCGCACGGCAGGTTCATCCAGGCGTTGGCCCAGGTCATGAACGGGTGGTCGCGGTGCAGCCGGGTGTTGTCCCGGTCCCAGGTCCTCCAGTCGGTGGGCCACTTGGCGTCGGTGCACTCGACGGCCGTGTAGACGGCGTTGCCGTTCTCCGCGGAGGCGTTGCCCGCGGTGTCGGACAGGTCGGGCGCCGCGGCGTCGACGAGGGCCTGGGTGTCACCGGCGACGTACTTGCTGAAGGTCTCCGCGGTCGGCGCCCAGGCGGAGTCGTAGTACGGGGCGCTCTGGAAGAAGGAGATCAGCTCGGCCGGACCGACGACGCCGCCCAGCGGCTCCTTCGCGGCCGCGGCGCGCAGCTTCAGCCACTGGTCCTGGACCTCGGCGCGCGTGTCGCCGAGGTGGTAGGTGGCGTCGTTCGCGGCCACCCAGTCCTGCCAGTCCTTCCAGCGGCCCTCGAAGGCGACGTCCTGGTCGAGGTTGGCCTGGTACCAGATCTTGTCGCGGGACGGGTTGACGACGCTGTCGACGACCATGCGGCGGACGTGGTCCGGGAAGAGGGTGCCGTAGACGGCACCGAGGTAGGTGCCGTAGGAGACGCCGAGGTAGTTGAGCTTCTTCTCGCCGAGTGCCGCGCGGACGACGTCGAGGTCGCGCGCGGTGTTCGGCGTGGTCATGTGCGGCAGCATCTCGCCGCTGCGCTCGAAGCAGCCCTCGGCGTACTCGCGGGCCAGCTTGCGCTGGGCGAGCTTGTCCGCCTCGGAGCCGGGCACGGGGTCCGCCTTGGGCGCCTTGACGAACTCCTGCGGGTCGACGCAGGAGATGGGCGCGGAGTGGCCGACGCCGCGCGGGTCGAACCCGACGAAGTCGTAGGCCTCGGCGGTCTTGGCCCACACCGCGTTCTTGCCCGTGACGCGGGCCGGGAAGCGCAGACCGGAGCCGCCGGGGCCACCGGGGTTGTAGATGAGGGCGCCCTGGCGCGCGCTCTTGCCCCCGGTGTTGCCGATGCGGTCGACCGCGATCTTGATCTGCTTGCCGAACGGCTTGGCGTAGTCCAACGGCACCGTGACGTAGCCGCACTGGATGGGCTTGGGCAGGTTCCAGTCGGCGGCGCAGTCCTGCCAGTCGATGCCGGCCCGGGCGGCGAGGGCCGCGGCGATGGCGGCACCGCGTGCCTCCCGGTCCTGGCCCCGCGCGTGGCCGTGCCCGCCTGCCGGGGTGGCGCTCGCGGCGGGTGCCGAGACGGCGCCGGCTATCAGCGTGGCCGTGACCAGCGCTCCGGCCGAGCCGATCGCGGTCGCCCTCCGCCGCATGCTGCTCTTCCTCAAGTGGCCCTCCCCGTACGTGTTCGCGACAAGTACGGGGATCCTCGCGGCTGTGGGATTACTGAGAACAGAGGTGGTGCTACTTCTTTACCAATCCGATAAACGGAGAAACGCGTTCGATCGGCGGAACCGTCGGGCGGCCCGCGCCGGGAGGCTCAGTCCAGCGAGGCCAGCGCCCCGTCCAGCAGCCGCCGCAGCCGCAGCGCATCGGGCGCCACCGCGCTGACCAGGGCGGCGGGCCCGGCGAGCGGCATGACGGCCGCACCCTCCTCGTACATTCGGGCAGTCGGCGGCGCCTCGGCGAACTCCGGTCGCACGACCACCAGTTGGCCGACCGCGCGGTGCCCGGCCAGTCCGGCGGGCCCGTCCCAGCCGCCCGGCGCGCCGGGCCCGCAGGCCAGCTCCTGGTCGAGGACGCACCGGCCGTCGATCCGTACGGTCAGACGGCTGGTGAGGCGGCCGGGTTCCTCACCGGAACGTCCGAGCACCTGCTCCTCGCGCAGCAGCAGCTGCGCCCCGGCGGCGAGGTCGGCCGTCGTGGTGACGGCCAGGTCGCTGCCGTCGGCGCAGATCAGCTGCTCCGGCAGCCAGCACAGTTCGGCGTCGTCGTCCACGGTGAGCCGGACGTCGTAGCGGGCGCCGGTCTTGTCCTGTCCGGGCAGCGCGAGCGTGGCGGCGGCCGACCCGACCCGCAGCCTTGCCCCCTCGGCCGCGTGGACCGCCACCTCGAACCGGTCGCCGCCGAGCGGCCCGCTCATCGCGCCGACCAGCATCACCCGGGCCTCGGCACCGCTCCCCCGGGTCCGCCGCACGGCCAGGGGCCCCTCGCCCTCCAGCACCGGCAGCACGGTGCCGCCCCGTCCGTCGCCGCGGGCGAGGATGCGGGCGCGGGCCCGGACGCCGCCCGGTGCGGTGGTCACGCGGTCCACGCGGCGATCCGCTCCCGTACCCAGTCGGCGACCTCCCGGACCCCGTCCTCGCCGCGCAGCGACTGCAGGACGACGGGGAGTTCGCCGCGGGCCGCCTTGGCGTCGGCGGCCATCCGCGCGAGATCGGAGCCGACGTACGGTGCGAGGTCCGTCTTGTTCACGATCAGCAGGTCGGCGGTGGCGACCCCCGGGCCGCCCTTGCGCGGGATGTCGTCGCCGCCCGCCACGTCGATCACGAACACCTGCGCGTCGACGAGCCCCCTGGAGAAGGTGGCGGTGAGATTGTCCCCACCGGACTCCACCAGCACCAGGTCGAGCGGCCCGACCTCGTCCTCCAGGTCCTCGACGGCCTCCAGGTTGGCGGAGATGTCGTCCCGGATCGCGGTGTGCGGGCAGGCGCCGGTCTCCACGGCGGTGATCCGCTCGGGCGGCAGCACCGCCTCGCGGAGCAGGAACTCGGCGTCCTCCCGGGTGTAGATGTCGTTGGTCACCACGGCGAGGGACAACTCCTCCCGCAGCGCCCGGCACAGCGCGGCGACGGTGGCGGTCTTCCCGGACCCGACGGGCCCGCCGAGCCCGATCCGCAGCGCGCGACGGGTCCCGTCGGGCCGCCGGGCGTCGGCGGAGACGGCGGCGGGGGTCTCGAGGTGGTGGTCAAGGTGCATGAACGGCTCCTGTCGAAGTCGGTGTCGGCCCTCCAGCCCGTCCGGCTGCTTGCGGACAAGGCCCTCCAGAGCGAAGGGCTCCGTGCCGAAGGGGCCCAGGCCGAAGGGGTCCAGGAGGCAGAGCCCCCTGGCGGGGTCGAAGGGGCGGAGCCCCTGGGTACGGGGAGGGGCGGCGGGGGCGATCCCGCCTACGAGGCGAACAACCGCACCGGCCAGGCGGCATGCGCCTCCGCCCCGATCTCCAGCAACGGCGCGGACCGCGCGGGCAGCAGGTCGACCCCGTCGGTCACCACCCGTTCCGCCACCTCCACGGCGTCCGCGGCGATCCGGTCCACCTCGCCCGTGAGCCGCGCCAGCACTCCCGTCGCGTCGAACGGATCGAGGCCGAGCAGCCGCACGACGGCCGTCGCGGGTCCGCTCACCCCTTCGTAGAGCGAGCAGTACGCCGCGTCCAGCGCCCCGAGACCGGCCGCGCGCGCGGCCAGCCCCAGCACCACGGGCTGATGGGCGCCCTTGGGGAACGCCGAGGCCAGGGCGTCGAGTTCGGGGCTCGGCCAGGTCGAGCGGGCGGCCCGCGTCAGCTGCCGCCCCAGTCTGCGCGCCGCCACCCGCAGGGCGGGCGACGGGGTGCGGGCGTCGGCGGCCCGGTCGAGTTCGCCGGGGTCGGCACCGAGCGCGGCGGCCGCGGCCACGCAGGCCGCGACCACTCCGTTGGTGTGCAACCGCCCCCGGCAGAACGCCTCCAGGCTGGCGGCGTCGGTGACGCGGCCCGCCCGGACGGCGGCCTCCGCCCCGCCGGAGTGGGCGTGCCCTCCGGCGGGGAAGCGGCCGTCGGCGAGGACGAGCAGTGCTGCGCGGCTCATCCGGGCGCTCAGAAGAGGAAGTACCGCTGGGCCAGCGGCAGTTCGTCGACGGGAGCGGGCTCGACGAGTTCACCGTCGATGGTCACCGCGAAGGAGTCCGCGGCGACCTCCACGCGGGGCAGCGCGTCGTTCTGCCGCATGTCGGCCTTCGTACGCCCGCGCGTGGACCGGATGGGCACGAACTCCCGTCCGAGTCCCAGCCGCCCCGGCAACCCGTCCGCGACGGCCTGCTCGGAGACGAAGTTGACCGAGTTGGTCGCGGGGGCGGCCCCCAGCGCCCCGAACATCGGGCGCGGCAGGACCGGTTGCGGGGTGGGGATGGAGGCGTTGGCGTCGCCCATCTGCGCGTACGCGATCTGACCGCCCTTGATGACCAGTTGCGGCTTCACCCCGAAGAAGCGGGGGTCCCAGAGCACCAGGTCGGCGAGCTTGCCTGTCTCCACGGAACCGACCTCGTGCTCGATGCCCTGGGCGACGGCCGGGTTGATGGTGTACTTGGCGACATAGCGACGTGCGCGCAGGTTGTCGGCACGGGTGTCACCGGGCAGGAAGCCGCGCCGCCGCTTCATCACGTGCGCGGTCTGCCAGGTGCGCAGGATCACCTCGCCGATGCGGCCCATGGCCTGGGCGTCCGACGACATGATGGAGATCGCCCCCATGTCGTGCAGGATGTCCTCGGCCGCGATGGTGCTGGGCCGGATCCGGGACTCGGCGAAGGCCAGGTCCTCGGGGACGGCCGGGTTGAGGTGGTGGCAGACCATCAGCATGTCGAGGTGTTCCTCGACGGTGTTGACGGTGTGCGGCCGGGTCGGATTGGTGGACGCCGGCAGCATGTTGGGGAGCGACACCGCGGTGATCATGTCGGGTGCGTGCCCGCCGCCGGCGCCCTCGACGTGGAAGGCGTGCAGGGTGCGGCCCGCGACCGCGTCGAAGGTGTCACCGACGAAGCCGGACTCGTTCAGGGTGTCCGTGTGGACGGCGAGCTGGACGCCGGACTCCTCGCAGACGTCCAGGCAGGCGGAGATGACGGCGGGGGTCGCACCCCAGTCCTCGTGGATCTTGAAGCCGAGGACGCCGGCGCGCAGCTGGTCGCGCATCGACTCCTTCGACATGGTGCTGCCCTTGCCGAGGAAGCCGATGTTGACGGGGCTCGACTCCATCGCGGCGAACATCCAGGCGAGGTGCCGGGCCCCGGGCGTCACGGTGGTCGCCTTGCTGCCCTCGGCCGGGCCCGTGCCCCCGCCGATGAGGGTGGTGATGCCGGACGCCAGCGCCTCGTCGACGGCGTTCGGCGCGATGAAGTGGACGTGGGTGTCGATGCCGCCCGCGGTGACGATCTTGCCGTTGCCCGCGATGACCTCGGTCTCCGGGCCGATGACCAGGTCGGGGTGGACGCCGTCCATGGTGTCCGGGTTGCCGGCCTTGCCGATGCCGGTGATCCGTCCGTCGCGCATGCCGATGTCGGCCTTGACCACACCCCAGTGGTCGATGATCAGGGCGCCGGTGATCACGGTGTCGGGGGCGCCCTCGGCGCGGGTGGTGCGCCCCTGGCCCATGGACTCGCGCAGCACCTTGCCGCCGCCGAAGACGGCTTCGTCCCCGGAGCGGCCGGGACCGCCCGAGCGGTCCTCCTCGATCTCGACCAGGAGGTCGGTGTCGGCGAGGCGGATCCGGTCGCCGGTCGTCGGGCCGAACAGGTCGGCGTAGGCGGGTCGGGACAGTTCAGGCATCGAGGGCACCTCCGGTCGCGCCGCGCAGACCCACGACGACACGGGCGCCCCCGAGGGGAATCAGCCGCACGTCGACGGGAATGCCGGGCTCGAACCGGACGGCGGTGCCGGCGGCGATGTCCAGCCGCCTGCCGTGCGCCGCGGCGCGGTCGAACTCGAGACCGGGGTTGACCTCGGCGAAGTGGTAGTGGGAGCCGACCTGAACGGGCCGGTCGGCGGTGTTGAGCACGGTCATGCGGACGGCTTCCCGGCCTTCGTTGAAGGCGACCGGGCCGTCGGCGAAAAGGATCTCTCCGGGGATCACGACTGCGGCCCCGTCAGAGGATCGGCTCGTGGACGGTGACCAGCTTGGTGCCGTCGGGGAAGGTGGCCTCGACCTGCACGTCGTGGATCATCTCGGGGACGCCCTCCATGACCTCGTCGCGCTGGATCAGCTTGCGCCCGGAGGACATGAGTTCGCCGACGCCGCGCCCGTCCCGGGCGCCTTCGAGGATGTGCGCGGTGATCAGCGCGACGACCTCGGGATGATTGAGCTTGACGCCTCGTGCGCGGCGCTTCTCCGCCACGTCCGCCGCCACATGGATGAGCAGTCTCTCCTGCTCGTGCGGGGTCAGTTGCATGTACCACCTCACAGGGCATGACGCCGGGACCGAAGGGTCCGGCTGCCGCGGCCACCGCGACGGTTCTAGATGTAACACACAGGAACAGGCTGGAATTAACCTACCGCTACATGGAAAACCGCAGGTGGATCGGGGTGCAGACTAGGGCTAGAGTGTTACGGCCACGTGACCCGGTTTTGACCGATTGATTACCGGTGCCATCGGCTTGCTTCCGCATGCCCGCGCTCGGGACGGGTTCCGGTCCCCCGCCACCGGTCCGGACGGTCCCGGACCGAAACGGACCAAACGGCTTACCCCCCTTCGGCGTAGGAACACCTCCGATCGGCGACCCGCCGAAGTTGCGCCGCCGGACGTCCGGCCGGGACGACGCCGCACTCCGCCGCTGGTCCCGGGGCCGCCGCCACGCTCGCCGCCGTCCGCGACACGGGGCGGCAACCCGAACGGACGAGCGCCACGTAACAACACAAAAGGCACGTTCCGTTGGGAATTCCCCTCGGGGCGGGACAAGATCCGTGACTGACGACAAGACCCCGCCGCAGCGGCGGGGCGGTCCGGGCGGACGCCGAGTCCTGCCGCCGTCCGGACGACCGGTCGCAAGGGAAGTGGATCGGCAGGAGTGGAGGACCCGAGCACGACGGGTCGCCGGCACGGCCGTCCTCGCGAGAGGCACCGGGCCGAGCGGTCCTTGGGGTGAAGCCGCACTCGTGCGGCCGGGCAACTTCGCCAGCCCGAATCCGACAGGTCATCCTTCACAGGCGGCTGACGAAGGGTTGCGCATGTCCGCGCTCAATCGTGTCCCGTCGCTGATGGCTCGTGCCGGTACGGCCTCGGCTCTCACCCTCGCCGCCGTGGGCGGTTCCGTCGTGGTCCCCAGCGTCGCCTCGGAGGCGGCCGCGGCGAGCCATGCGACGAAAGCCCTCAAGATCGCGGCCTCGAAGAAGGGATCCCCGTACCGCTGGGGGGCCATCGGCCCGCACCGGTTCGACTGCTCCGGTCTGACGCTGTACTCGTTCAAGAAGGCCGGGAAGAAGCTGCCGCGCACCGCGGCTCAGCAGTACAACAAGACCCGCCATGTCTCCGCCGCCAAGCGCAAGGTCGGCGACCTGGTGTTCTTCCACTCCGGACCGAGCGTCTACCACGTCGGCATCTACGCCGGCAAAGGCAGACTCTGGCACGCCCCGAAGACCGGGGACGTGGTGCGCCTGCAGAAGATCTGGACCTCAAGCGTCTGGTACGGCCGGGTCAAGTAGTCCGCCCGCGGGAGTGACGGCGTTCTGCCCCGCCGTCACTCCCGCGGGTGCACCCGTACCGTCCGGGGGCGTCCAGGGCAGTTCGATGGAGACGGTCTTGCCGCCCTCGCGCGTGGGCCGGACCCTCAGGCTGCCGCCGCACTCGGCGGTCAGCCAGCGGATGATCACCATGCCCCGCCCGTTGTCCTGCTGCACGGCGGCGGGCAGCCGCTTGGGGAAGCGCGGATGGCTGTCGGTGACACCGACGCGCAGTCGCTCGTCACGGTCGAGGACGAGGTCCACCGTGAAGGTGGGCGACTGCCCGAGCGTGTGCTGGACCGCGTTGGTCGCCAGCTCGGAGACGACGAGGCGGACGGTCTCGGACAGGTCCGCGTCGGTCGGCAGCCCCCATTCCGCCAGGGTGCCGACCGCGTAGGTCCGCGCGGCGGCCACCGAGGCGGGATCGCTCGGCAGAGTGACGGATGCTTCCAGATGGTCTGCCATGGCGACGTCGTCCCTTTCTCACGGGACCGCAGGCCCGACACGGAGGAGATGGTTCGAGTACGGTCCCGGACTGGTGCTTCGCCGCCAGAGTGCCATCACCAGGCCCGTGAAGGGCGGCGATCCCCCAAGATATGCATATATCTGTCGCTCGAAGCGGTGAACTCTGCGACGGCAGAGCGTATTTGGGCGGCTCATAAGGAGTAAGGGAGTTGTCCCATGCAGCACGGTCCCGTGGTGCGCCGCCGCAAGCTGGGCGCGGAACTGCGCGCCCTGCGCACGTCGGCGGGCATCACCAGCGGGGAGGCGGCCCGGCTCGCGGGCTGGCACCAGTCGAAGGTCAGCCGGATCGAGACCGGCACGAGCGGTGCGAAACCGGCCGACGTGCGGTTACTCCTGGACGTCTACGGGGTGGACGACGAACAGTTGCGGGGCCTGCTGGTGATGCTGGCCCGCTCCGAGGACGCGGGCGGCCGCAACCACTGGTGGCACGCCTACCGCGGGGTGCTGCCCCCGACCTATCGCGACTACATCAGCCTGGAGTCGCAGGCCAGCGCGATGCGCACGCTGGAGACCACGGTGGTCCCGGGCCTGCTCCAGACGCCGGAGTACGCCCGCGCGGTGACACGGGCCGCGGTGGACGGGATGCCGGCGGCGCGGCTGGACGCGCTGGTGGAGGTCCGGCTGGCCCGGCAGGACGTGCTGCGCGGCGAGCCGCCGCTGGAACTGAGCGCGGTCCTCGACGAGGCGGTGCTGCGCCGGGAGGTGGGCGGACCGGAGGTGATGGCACGTCAGCTGGACAGACTGGTCGAGGCCGCGCGACTGCCCCATGTCCGGCTCCGGGTCCTGCCCTTTGCCGCCGGGGCGCACATCGGCGTCACCGGCCCTTTCGTAATCTTCTCCTTTTCGAGCACTTCTGATCTCGACGTGGTTGTTCTCGACCACTTGACGAGTAGCCTGCACCTCGAACGGAAAGAAGACCTAGAGGCCTACACCGAGGCCTTCGACGCCCTTCTGATCCATGCCCTTTCGCCCGAGGACTCGTTGGACTTCATCGCCGCGACCGCGGCAGGCGCGTAAGGAGGCACCATGTCAGGCTCCATGTCCGCACGTCCCCGGAACATCCCCGTCAGCACCGATCTGCCCGGCGCCCGGTGGCTGCGCAGCAGCTACAGCACCGGCGCGAACAACTGTGTGGAGACGGCACGTGCGTCGGCCGGCCCCTGGGCCGGGCTGCTGGCCGTACGTGACTC
This sequence comes from Streptomyces sp. BK208, assembly GCF_004364245.1. Lineage (GTDB taxonomy): Bacteria > Actinomycetota > Actinomycetes > Streptomycetales > Streptomycetaceae > Streptomyces. The sequence goes on from NZ_SOAV01000004.1 coordinate 426,100, forward strand.
CAAGAGCCCGGCCGGGCCCGCCCTGCTCTTCTCCCCCGAGAGCTGGACGGCGTTCACGACCGGCGTCCACCAGGGCTGACCGCACCGGACGCCGGACGACGCACGGCCGTGTCACGCCGACTCATGGCCGCGCTTCGACGATCACCCGTACAGCGCGTTCAACCTGCTCCGCGGTGAGATCTCCGCGAGCGGTCAGCCTGAGCCGTGAGATGCCGTCGGGCACCGATGGAGGGCGGAAGCAGCCCACGGACAGGCCGGCCGCTCGGCAGTCGGCCGCCCACCGCACGGCCGCCTCCGGGGAGGGCGCGCGCACCGACACGACCGCGGCGTCCGGACGTACCGCGTCCAGCCCCGCGGCGGTCAGGCGCGCGTGCAGTCCGTCGGCGACCGCGCGGGCCCGCCCCGCGCGCTCCGGCTCGCGGCGCAGCAGTGCGAGCGCCGCGAGGGCCGCCCCCGCGGCGGCGGGGGCGAGTCCGGTGTCGAAGATGAACGTGCGGGCCGCGTTGACCAGGTGGTCGATCACCCGGGCGGGGCCGAGCACGGCGCCGCCCTGGGCACCGAGCGACTTGGACAGCGTGACGGTCACGACGACGTCGTCCCGGCCCGCGAGCCCCGCCCCCTGCGGGGCGCCCCGGCCGCCGCCGCCGAGGACGCCGAGCCCGTGGGCGTCGTCCACGATCAGACCGGCGCCGTACTCCCGGCAGACGGCGGCGAGTTCGGCCAGCGGCGCGGCGTCGCCGTCGACCGAGAAGACCGTGTCGGAGACGGCCACGGCGGGCCCGCCGTGCTCCGCCAGTGCCTTGCGCACGGCCTGGGGGTCGGCGTGCTCCACGACCCGGGTGGTGCCGCGGGCGAGTCGGCAGCCGTCGATCAGAGAGGCGTGGTTGCCCGCGTCGGAGACGACGAGACTGCCGTGCGGTGCCAGCGCGGTGACGGCGGCGAGGTTGGCCGCGTAGCCGGAGGAGAAGACCAGAGCCGCCTCGAACCCGCAGAAGGCGGCCAGTTCGCGCTCGAGTTCGGTGTGCAGCGCGGTGGTGCCGGTCACGAGCCGTGAGCCGGTGGCGCCGCCGCCCCAGGTCCGCGCGGCCCGCACCGCCCCTTCGACGACCTCGGGGTGGCGGGCCAGCCCCAGGTAGTCGTTGCTCGCCAGGTCCAGCAGCGGCGACGCCGCCGGACGTGGGCGCAGAATCCGTACGAGCCCTGCCTCGCGGCGTACCCGCGCCTGCTCGTCGATCCAGCCGAACGCCATGGGGCGGCCCTCCGGGGTTTTGTAGGCAATGGACAGACATTAGCGGTCCGGCCACCCCCGCGAGGTGTGGCAATACCCACACGTCGATCTGTCAGTGTTGTGCAAAGTCTCCTTGGCCGCGGACGGCCCCTTAGGACAGGATCGGCTCTCATGGACCTGCTGAACACGCTGGTGGACAAGGGGCTTCGGCGCGAGACGCCGAGCCGCGAGGAGGCGCTCGCCGTCCTCGCCACTTCCGACGACGACCTGCTCGACGTGGTGGCCGCGGCCGGAAAGGTGCGCCGCCACTGGTTCGGCCGGCGGGTGAAACTCAACTACCTCGTCAACCTCAAGTCGGGCCTGTGCCCCGAGGACTGCTCGTACTGCTCGCAGCGGCTGGGCTCCAAGGCGGAGATCCTCAAGTACACCTGGCTCAAGCCCGACCAGGCCTCCGCGGCGGCCGCGGCCGGGGTGTCCGGGGGCGCCAAGCGGGTGTGCCTGGTGGCCAGCGGGCGCGGCCCGACCGACCGGGACGTGGACCGGGTCTCGGACACCATCCGGGCCATCAAGGAGCAGAACGAGGCCGTCGAGGTGTGCGCCTGCCTGGGGCTGCTCTCCGACGGGCAGGCGGAGCGGCTGCGCGAGGCGGGCGCCGACGCCTACAACCACAACCTCAACACCTCCGAGTCGACGTACGGCGACATCACGACCACGCACACGTACGCCGACCGGGTGGACACGGTGAACAAGGCGCACGCGGCCGGGCTGTCCGCCTGCTCCGGCCTCATCGCGGGCATGGGCGAGAGCGACGAGGACCTGGTCGACGTGGTCTTCTCGCTGCGCGAGCTGGACCCGGACTCGGTGCCGGTCAACTTCCTGATCCCGATGGAGGGCACCCCGCTGGCCAAGGAGTGGCACCTCACCCCGCAGCGGTGCCTGCGCATCCTGGCGATGACGCGCTTCGTCTGCCCGGACGTGGAGGTGCGCATCGCGGGCGGGCGCGAGGTCCACCTGCGCACGATGCAGCCGCTCGCCCTGCACCTCGCCAACTCGATCTTCCTGGGCGACTACCTGACCAGCGAGGGCCAGGCGGGCCATGCCGACCTGGAGATGATCGCGGACGCCGGCTTCGAGGTGGAGGGCGCCGGCGAGGTCACGCTGCCGGAGCACCGCGCCTCGGTGCGGGGCGGCGGCTGCGGCTCGCACGCGGATGCCGGCGGTTGCGGCTCGCACGCGGATGCGGAGGGTTGCGGCTCACACGCGGATGCGGAGGGTGCCGGAGGCTGCGGCTCGCACGCGGGCGGCGGAGTGTGCGCCCCCGTGTCCTCGGCGCCGCGCCCCGCCGAGGAGCCCCGTACGGACCTGGTGGCGGTGCGCCGCCGCGGCGCCGGCACGGACCTCGCGCCCAATGCCTGAGCCCGCGACGGACGTCGCCGAGCTGCTCGCGCTCGACCGGCGGCACGTCTGGCACCCGTACGGCCCCATGCCCGGCCGGCAGGACCCGCTCGTCGTGGAGTCGGCGAGCGGGGTGCGCCTGCGGCCTGCCGACGGCTCCGGCGAGCTGGTCGACGGGATGTCGTCCTGGTGGTCGGCGATCCACGGCTACAACCACCCGGTGCTGAACGAGGCCGCGCGCGGGCAGTTGGAGCGGATGAGCCACGTCATGTTCGGCGGGCTCACCCACGAGCCCGCCGTACGGCTGGCGAAGCTCCTTGTCGACATGTCGCCCGAGGGTCTCGAGCACGTGTTCCTGGCCGACTCCGGCTCGGTCTCGGTCGAGGTCGCCGTCAAGATGTGCCTGCAGTACTGGCGTTCGCTCGGCCGTCCCGGCAAGCGGCGCCTGCTCACCTGGCGCGGCGGCTACCACGGCGACACCTGGCAGCCCATGGCGGTGTGCGACCCGGAGGGCGGGATGCACGAGCTGTGGTCGGGCGTCCTGCCGCGCCAGGTCTTCGCGGACGCGCCTCCGGCGGAGTACGAGGAGGCCTACGCCGACCACCTGCGGTCGCTGATCGAGCGGCACGCCGGCGAACTGGCGGCGGTGATCGTCGAGCCGGTGGTGCAGGGTGCGGGCGGGATGCGGTTCCACTCCCCCGCGTATCTGCGGGTGCTGCGCGAGGCCTGCGACGCGCACGACGTGCTGCTGGTGTTCGACGAGATCGCCACCGGGTTCGGGCGCACGGGTGCCTTGTTCGCCGCGGACCACGCGGCGGTGACGCCGGACGTGATGTGCGTGGGCAAGGCGTTGACCGGCGGTTATCTGACGATGGCGGCCACCTTGTGCACCTCGCGGGTGGCCGAGGGGATCTCGCGGGGCGAGGTGCCGGTGCTGGCGCACGGGCCGACGTTCATGGGCAATCCGCTGGCCGCGGCGGTGGCCTGCGCGTCGATCGGGCTGCTGCTCGGGCAGGACTGGCTCGCGGAGGTCAAGCGGATCGAGGCCGGCCTGGTCGACGGCCTAGCGCCCGCCGCCGCGCTGCCCGGGGTGCGGGACGTGCGGGTGCTCGGCGCGATCGGGGTGGTGCAGCTGGACCACCCCGTCGACATGCGGGCCGCGACGGAGGCGGCCGTGCGCGAGGGCGTGTGGCTGCGGCCGTTCCGCGACCTGGTCTACACGATGCCGCCGTACGTCACGGGTGACGCGGACGTGGCACGCATCGCCCGCGCGGTGTGCGCGGCGGCACGGGAGGGATGACATGCCGGTACTGGTGATCACGGGCACGGGCACGGAGGTCGGCAAGACGGTCGTGACGGCCGCCGTCGCCGCGGCGGCCCTGGCGGGCGGCCGGTCCGTGGCCGTCCTGAAGGCGGCGCAGACCGGCGTGCGACCGGACGAGGCCGGGGACGCGCAGGAGGTGGCACGGCTCGCGGGGGACGTCACGGTCGCCGAGGTGGCCAGGTTCCCTGAGCCCTTGGCACCGGGCACGGCCGCACGCCGGGCCGGGCTGCCGCCGGTGCGCCCGTCCGAGGTGGCGGAGGCCGCCGCCAAGCTGGCCACCGAGCACGACCTGGTCCTGGTCGAGGGCGCGGGCGGTCTTCTGGTCCGCTTCGACGCGGCCGGCGGGACCCTCGCGGACGTCGCCGGTCTGCTGGGCGCACCGGTGCTGGTGGTGACGTCGGCGGGGCTGGGCACGCTGAACACCACGGAGCTGACGGCGCGTGAACTGCGCTCCCGGGGGCTGGACCTGCCGGGCCTGGTGATCGGCAGCTGGCCCGGCTCCCCGGACCTGGCCTCCCGCTGCAACCTCGCGGACCTGCCGGACGTGACCGGTGCCCCACTGCTGGGCGCCGTGCCCGCCGGAGCGGGCGCCCTCGCTCCGGCCGCCTTCCGCTCGGCGGCACCCGCCTGGCTGGCACCCCCGCTGGAGGGCACCTGGGACGCGGACGCGTTCGGCACCCGGCACGCCTCCTGACCCGGGCCCGGGGCCCCCGGGCCCGCCCGCCCGCCGCTACGGCACGGCCCGCGGCGGGCGGCGGGCGGCAGGCGGCAGGCGGCAGGCGGCAGGCGGACCTCTCACCCGCACGGCACCGCCGCCGGCCCGGGGGCGGAAAAGCGCCACGCGCCCGGCGTGAGCCCGGGGGCCTCCGGGCGCGGGCGCGGGCGGGACCGTCGCGGGGTGGGGCGAGGGACTCTCTCCCGCCGGGGGGTGCGCGGGGCCGGTGCGGGGGACAATCGCGGTAAGGCGCCACCTCGTGAGGGAGGTCCCATGCCGCTGCGATCCGTCCGGGCCCGCGGGGTGCCGCGGGACGCCGTGCACCATCCGCTGTTCGCCCGCTGCTACGCCCGGATCAGTGTGAACGCCGAGACCCGGATGGGCATGGCCCGGGTGCGCGAGCGGCTGCTCACCGGGCTGTCCGGGCGGGTGATCGAGGTCGGTGCGGGCAACGGGCTGAACTTCTCCCACTACCCGGACACCGTCTCCGAGGTGGTCGCCATCGAACCGGAGCGCGTGCTGCGGCACTTGGCGGTGGAGGCGGCGCTGCGTGCCCGGGTTCCGGTGGACGTGGCGCCGGGCACCGCGGAGGCCCTGCCCGTCAAGAGCGAGGCCTTCGACGCGGCCGTGGTCTCGCTGGTGCTGTGCAGCGTCCGGGACGTGCCGCGGGCGCTCGCGGAGCTGCGGCGCGTGCTGCGGCCCGGCGGACAGGTGCGGTTCTTCGAGCACGGCAGGGGCGGCGGCCGGGTGATGACGTCGGCCCAGCGCGCGCTGGACCGGACGCTGTGGCCCCCGTTGTCCGGCGGCTGCCACCTGTCCCGCGAGCCGGTGGCCGCGCTGCGGGAGGCCGGGTTCACCCTCGGGCCCTACCGGCGCGTGATGATGCCGGAGAACGGGCCGGCCCTGCCGAGTTCGTACTGCGTCCAGGGCACGGCCTGGCGGCCCGCCTGAGGCGCCCCGCGGTCAGCCGCTCCACCGGCGCAGTCCGTCCCGGTCCCGGCGCCCACCCGGCGGGCGGGCGTGCCCTGGTCAACGGCGACCGGGCCGCGCGTGCCGCACCGGTCCGCATGCCGGAATCGCCGCACGGGACCTGAACGATCATGCTGGGATCACGGCATGACCGAACTGCGCATACGGCCCGCCGCCCCCGAGGATGTCGACGCGGCACTGGCCTTCTGGAAGACGGCCGCCGAGGGAACGAGCATCAGTGACGACCGGGACGGCGTGGAGCGCCTGGTGACCCGCGACCCCGAGGCGCTGCTCCTCGCGGAGCGCGACGGGCGGCTGGTGGGCACGGTGATCGCGGGCTTCGACGGCTGGCGGTGCCATCTGTACCGGCTGGCGGTGCACCCGGACCACCGGCGTCAGGGCATCGGCTCGGCCCTCCTCGCGGCGGCCGACGAGCGGTTCGTACGGCTCGGCGGGCGCCGCGGGGACGCGATGGTGCTGGTGCGCAACGAGCGGGCCCAGCATGCCTGGCGGGCCGCCGGGTACGAGCCGCAGGAGCAGTGGCGGCGCTGGGTGAAGCACCTCGCCGGCTGAGTGGCCGCGGGACGAAAGGTTGAAGAATTGAACATCGGGCGAATCTCCGGGTCCTGGCCGATCATGGATCCGAGGTGACCCGATGACCGAAGTGCTCCTGCTGCTGGTGGCGATCCTGCTGTCGCTCGCGTGCGGCGCCTTCGTCGCGGCCGAGTTCTCGCTGACCACCGTCGAACGGGGCGAACTGGAGCGGGCCGCGGCGCGGGGCGAACGGGGCGCGGCGAGCGCCCTCAAGGGCGTCCGGAACCTGACGTTCCAGCTTTCCGGCGCGCAGCTCGGCATCACGGTCACCAACCTGGTGGTCGGCATGCTCGCCGAGCCGTCGGTCGCGGCGCTGATCTCGGGTCCGCTGGAGGACCTGGGCATGTCCCGTTCGGCGGCGTCCTCGCTGGCCCTGGTGCTGGGCACGGCCCTGTCGACGCTCTTCCTGATGATCGTCGGCGAGCTGGTGCCGAAGAACTGGGCGATCTCCTCACCGTTGACCGTGGCCAAGCGGGTGGGCGGCCCGCAGCGCTGGTTCAGCACCGCCTTCCGGCCCTTCATCACCCACCTGAACAACACCGCCAACCGTGTCGTACGCCGTCTCGGCGTGGAGCCCGCCGAGGAGCTGGCGTCCGCGCGCGGGCCGCAGGAGCTGGCGGCGCTGGCCCGGCACTCGGCCAAGGAGGGCGCGCTGGAGGCCGACACCGCCGAGTTGTTCGTGCGCACCCTGAACCTCGCCGACCTGACGGCGCAGCAGGTGATGACCCCGCGCGTCCAGGTCGTGGCCCTGGACGCGCGGGCCACCTGCGAGGACGTGGCGAACGCGACGCGGGCGACGGGCCTGTCCCGGTTCCCCGTCTACCGGGACACCCTCGACGCCGTGGTGGGGACGGCGCACGTCAAGGACGTCCTGGCGGTGCCCGCCGAGCGACGGCCCGGCATGCCGGTCGCCGACCTGATGCGCGAGCCGCTGCTGGTCCCCGAGTCGCTGACCGTCGACCGGCTGCTGGACCGGCTCTCCGGGCGGCGCACGATGGCCGTGGTGATCGACGAGTACGGCGGGACGGCGGGCGTGGCGACGCTGGAGGACATCGTCGAGGAGGTCGTGGGACAGGTCCGGGACGAGCACGACCCGCACGAGACGCCCGAGCTGGACCCGGCCGGCACGGACGAGGAGGGGCGCGCGCTGTACCGGGCCGACGGCTCGGCGCGCGTGGACCGGCTGGAGCGGCTGGGGATGCGGGTGCCCGAAGGACCGTACGAGACGGTCGCGGGGCTGGTGGCGGCGGGCCTGGGGCGTATCCCCTCGGTCGGTGACCGCCTCGACGTCTCCGGCTGGCGGCTGGACGTCGTGGACGCCACGGGACGCAGGGCCGCCCGGGTGCTGATGCACGCACCCCTCGACGGCGCCGACCGCGCCGAGGGCGCCGACGGGGCGGCCGGCACCGGTCCCGGCGGCGGGGACGACGAAGGGGAGGCTCGGCGGTGACCGCGGTACAGCTGCTGATCGGCCTGGCGACGCTGGTCGTCAACGCGTTCTTCGTGGGCGCCGAGTTCGCCCTGATCTCCGTGCGCCGCAGCCAGGTGGAGCCGTACGCCGAAGAGGGCGACACCCGAGCCAAACGCGTGCTGTGGGGACTGGAGCACGTGTCGGCGCTGCTGGCGGCGGCACAGCTGGGCATCACGCTGTGCACGCTGGTCCTCGGCGTGGTCGCGGAACCGGCGATCGCGCATCTGCTGGAACCGGTGTTCCACGCGGTGGGGGTGCCCTCGGGCGCGGGTCACGCGGTGTCCTTCGTGATCGCCCTGGCGCTGGCGACGTATCTGCACATGCTGCTCGGCGAGATGGTGCCGAAGAACGTCGCGCTGGCCGAGCCGGTGCGCAGCGCGCTGGCGCTCGGGCCGCCGCTGGTGGCGCTGTCCCGGGCACTGCGTCCGGTGATCTTCACGGTCAACGCCTTCGCGAACGGGCTGCTCAAGCTGCTCAGGGTCGAGGCCAGGAACGAGGTGGCGGCGACCTTCACGGACACCGAGCTGGCGGAGATCGTCAAGGACGCGGGCGAGGCCGGTCTGATCGACGACCGGGCCCGGGAGCGCCTGCACGACGCCCTGGAGCTGGGCCGGCGGCCGGTGCGGGACGTGGTGCTGCCGCTGGAGCGCGTCGTCCACGCGCGCGTGGGCATCACCCCGGAGCAGCTGGAGCGGCTGTCGGCGCAGTCGGGGTTCTCCCGCTTCCCGGTGGTGGACGACGGGCGGCGGATCGTCGGCTACCTGCACGTCAAGGACGCCCTGGACGCCTCGCCGCGCGACCTGCCGTTCCGGTTGCAGGACATGCGTCCCATCGCCCGGGTACGCGAGCGCACCCCGCTGGACGACGTCCTGACCGCCATGCGGCGCAGCCGCACCCACCTGGCGGCGGTCCTCGGCTCCGACGGGCGGCTCGCGGGCCTGGTGACCATGGAGGACGTCCTGCGGGAGCTGTTCGGGCAGCCGACGTGACCCCGGTGGACCCGGGCCGTCCGGACCTGTCCGCGGAGGGCGACCGACCGGCGGGTATGTGCAGGGGATAGCATTTCCGTCGCCATGCAGACGAACCCCACGTACTCCAGTCTCGTCGCCGTCGGCGACTCCTTCACCGAGGGCATGTCGGACCTGCTGCCCGACGGCTCCTACCGGGGCTGGGCCGACCTCCTCGCCACGCGGATGGCGGCCCGCTCCCCCGGCTTCCGGTACGCCAACCTGGCGGTGCGCGGAAAGCTGATCGGGCAGATCGTCGAGGAGCAGGTGGACGTCGCCGCCGCCATGGGGGCCGACGTGATCACGCTCGTCGGCGGGCTCAACGACACGCTGCGGCCCAAGTGCGACATGGCCCGGGTGCGGGACCTGCTGACCCAGGCCGTGGAGCGGCTCGCGCCGCGGTGCGAGCAGCTGGTGCTGATGCGCAGCCCGGGCCGCCAGGGTCCGGTGCTGGAGCGGTTCCGGCCCCGCATGGAGGCGCTCTTCGCCATCATCGACGACCTGGCCGGACAGCACGGCGCCGTGGTCGTCGACCTGTACGCGGCCCGGTCGCTGGCCGACCCGCGGATGTGGGACGTGGACCGGCTGCACCTGACCGCCGAGGGCCACCGCCGGGTCGCGGAGGCGGTGTGGCAGGCGCTCGGGTACGACGCCGAGGACCCCGACTGGCACGCGCCGGTCCCGGCGACCGCGCCGCCGGGCTGGGTGGCCCGCAGGACCGCGGACGTCCGGTTCGCCCGGCAGCACCTGCTGCCGTGGATAGGCCGCAGGCTGACCGGCCGCTCGTCCGGGGACGGCCTGCCGCCCAAGCGTCCGGACCTGCTGCCCTACGAGGACCTGACGCGGTGATCGCCGGCGCCCGGGGCCCTTCGTAGCTTCCGACGAACGGCCCCGCCGGGCCGACCTGCACGAATCGCCAGTAGAATCCGTCCACGTGACTTCCGCTCCCGCCAAGCCCCGCATCCCGAACGTCCTCGCCGGACGCTACGCCTCCGCCGAGCTCGCCACCCTCTGGTCGCCCGAGCAGAAGGTGAGGCTCGAGCGGCAGCTCTGGCTCGCCGTGCTGCGGGCCCAGAAGGACCTGGGCATCGAGGTGCCCGACGCCGCGATCGCCGACTACGAGCGCGTCCTCGACCAGGTCGACCTGGCCTCGATCGCCGAGCGCGAGAAGGTCACCCGGCACGACGTGAAGGCGCGGATCGAGGAGTTCAACGACCTCGCCGGGCACGAGCACGTGCACAAGGGCATGACCTCACGCGACCTGACGGAGAACGTCGAGCAGCTTCAGGTCCGGCTCTCCCTCGAACTGATCCGGGACCGTTCGGTGGCCGTCCTGGCCCGCCTCGGCAAGCTGGCGGGCGAGTACGGCGAGCTGGTCATGGCCGGCCGCTCCCACAACGTCGCCGCGCAGGCCACGACGCTGGGCAAGCGGTTCGCCACCGCCGCCGACGAGCTGCTCGTGGCCCACGGCCGGGTGGAGGAGCTGCTCGGCCGCTACCCGCTGCGCGGCATCAAGGGCCCGGTCGGCACCGCCCAGGACATGCTGGACCTGCTCGGCGGCGACGCGGGCAGGCTCGCCGAGCTGGAGCAGCGGATCGCCGGGCACCTCGGCTTCTCGCAGGCGTTCACCTCGGTCGGCCAGGTCTACCCGCGCTCCCTGGACTACGAGGTCGTCACCGCGCTGGTGCAGCTCGCGGCGGCCCCGTCGTCGCTGGCCAAGACCATCCGTCTGATGGCCGGGCACGAGCTGGTCACCGAGGGCTTCAAGCCCGGCCAGGTCGGCTCCTCGGCGATGCCGCACAAGATGAACACCCGCTCCTGCGAGCGCGTCAACGGCCTGATGGTGATCCTGCGCGGCTACGCCTCGATGACCGGCGAGCTGGCGGGCGACCAGTGGAACGAGGGCGACGTGTCCTGCTCGGTGGTGCGCCGGGTCGCGCTGCCGGACGCGTTCTTCGCGCTGGACGGGCTGCTGGAGACGTTCCTGACCGTGCTCGACGAGTTCGGCGCCTTCCCCGCTGTCGTGGCCCGCGAGCTGGACCGCTACCTGCCGTTCCTCGCCACCACCAAGGTGCTGATGGGCGCGGTGCGGGCCGGGGTCGGCCGTGAGGTCGCCCACGAGGCGATCAAGGAGAACGCCGTCGCCTCCGCGCTGGCCATGCGCGAGCAGGGAGCCGAGCGCAACGAGCTCCTCGACAAGCTGGCCGCCGACGACCGCATCCCGCTGGACCGTGCCGCCCTCGACGCCCTGATGGCCGACAAGCTCTCCTTCACCGGCGCCGCGGCCGGCCAGGTCGCCGTCGTCGTCGGCCGGATCGAGGAGATCGTCAAGCGGCACCCGGAGGCCGCGGGTTACACCCCGGGAGCCATCCTCTGAGCCGGGTCACCCGGGAGGAGCTGGAGGCCGCCCGCGACCGTCTGCTGCCGGACGTCGTCGCGGACGGCCTGCGGGTGCTGTTCTGCGGCATCAACCCGGGGCTGCTGTCGGCGGCGACGGGGCACCACTTCGCCCGCCCGGGCAACCGCTTCTGGCCGGTCCTGCACCGGTCCGGGTTCACCCCGCGGCTGCTCAAGCCGTCGGAGCAGGAGCTGTTGCCGTCGTACGGGCTCGGCATCACGAACGTCGTGGCGCGGGCCAGCGCGCGGGCGGACGAGCTGACCGCCGAGGAGTACCGGGAGGGCGGGCGGCTGCTGACGGCCAAGGTGGCGCGGCTGCGGCCCCGCTGGCTGGCCGTGGTCGGGGTCACCGCGTACCGCACGGCCTTCGACGAGCGGAAGGCGCAAGTGGGGCCACAGGAGCGGATGTTCGGCGGTACGCGGGTGTGGGTGCTGCCCAATCCGAGCGGCCTCAACGCGCACTGGTCGGTGGAGTCGATGGCGGAGGAGTTCGCCCGGCTGCGGGTCGCGGCGGAGGCGGGACCGCAGGCGTAGCCGGGGCAGCAGGCGGGGGCGGGGCGGTCACGGGGGTGCCTCTCGCGTGAGCACCGCCAGCAGCCGCACCTCGTCCGTCTCGTCGCGGCCGGCGACGGCGACCGCGATCCAGCGGCCGGTGCCCCGCGCCTCCCACAGGCAGGCCGTGTCCGCGCGGGCACTCAGGCCGGCCCACGGCTCGGGTATCTCCTCCCGCTCGGTCCGCAGCAGGACCGTCTGCAGGTTCCAGGGGTCCGTCTCGCCCCAGCGCCGGGCGAGACGCTCGTAGAGGGCGTCCCGCTCCTTCTCGTACTGCTCCACCGTCGCCGCCCGCCGGGCCGGGTCGCCGCCGCCGAGACCGTGGCTGCTCTCCAGAACCGCCGTGAAGTACCCGGGGCCCGCGGTGCCCCCGTCCAACGGGCCGTGCTCCGCCGGGAACGGCCGGAAGCACAGCTCGTCGATGAGGGCGAGGTGCCGCGCGATGTCCATGCCTCCAGTAAACCCGCCGCCACTGACAATTGGCGGGGCGTCAGACCGGCCGCCGGGCCTTCGGGGTCAGGCGTCCCGTCGGCGCAGCCGCCACAGCCCGGCCAGGAGTGCGGCCGCCGCCCACAGGGCGGTCACCGCGAGCCCCGACCAGGGCCCCAGGGTTCCCTCGTGCGTCTGGTACAGGACGATCTGCCCGGCTCTGTCCGGCAGGAAGTCGGCGCCGCTGCCCGCGGTGTCCCCGATCACGAAGGAGACGACGAGGATGAACGGGATCAGTGTGGACAGGGTGGCCACGCCACTGCGGAACAGGGTGGTCAGGCCGGCCGCGAACAGGGCCATGAGCGTGAGGTAGATCCCGCATCCCGCGACGCCCCGGGCCTGTTCGCCCGCGGTGAGTCCGTCCGCCGCCGCGCCGAGGCCCGCACGCGCGGCGAGCAGGGCGGCGAGTGCGGTGACCAGCCCCACCGCGAGGACCGGTACGGCGACGACCGCCAGCTTCGCCGCGAACCACCGCCCCCGCTGCGGGACGGCGGCCAGGGTGAGCCGGATTCCGTTGCCCTGGTACTCGCCGGAGACGACGACCGCGCCGAAGGCGACGGCCGCGATCTGGCCGGGCATGACTCCGGACAGGGCCATGAACAGCGGGTCGAAGTCCGGGTCGGAGGTGTCGGACACCCCCGCCAGCGCGGAGAACGCGGTGGTGAAGGCGAACAGGGCCAGCAAGGTGCCGCACAGCGAGCGCAGGGTGAGCACCTTGAGCGCCTCCGCGCGGAGAACGGGCGCGAGATCCATGGTCAGGCCTCCTGGGGCTGTGCGGTGAACTCGGTCTCGGTGGCGGTCAGGTCGAGGTAGGCCTGTTCCAGCGTGCCTTCGTCGGTGGCCAGTTCGAGGACGGGTACGCCCGCGCCGGACACGATCCGGCCGATGTCGTCCACGCGCGCGTGCTGCACGGTCCAGTGGCCGTCGTCGTGTTCCACGGCTTCGTGGCCGTGCCGGGCGAGAGCGGCCTTCAGGGCGGTCGGGTCGGACGTGCGGACGCGGACCCGGGGCCGCACGCGGGCGTCGATGAACTCCCGCATCGGCGTGTCGGCGAGCAGGCGGCCCCGGCCGAGGACGACCAGGTGGTCTGCGAAGGACGCGGTCTCGTTCATCAGGTGGCTGGAGACGAGGACGGTGCGCCCCTCGGCCGCGAGCCGGCGCAGCAGTCCGCGGATCCAGATGATGCCCTCGGGGTCCAGCCCGTTGGACGGCTCGTCCAGCATCACCACCTCGGGGTCGCCGAGCAGCGCGGCGGCGATGCCCAGCCGCTGACGCATGCCCAGGGAGTACGTCTTCACCCGGCGGCGGGCCACGGACGCGATGCCCGTCTCCTCCATCACCTCGTCGACCCGGCGGGCGGGCACGCGGTTGCTCGCCGCCAGGACGCGCAGGTGGTTCCTGGCGGTGCGCGAGCCGTGGGCCGCGTCCGCGTCGAGCAGGGCGCCGACCTGCCGCAGCGGCTCGCGCAGCGCGGCGTAGGCGCGTCCGCCGACGGTCGCGGTGCCGCAGGTGGGCCGGTCAAGGCCCAGCACGAGCCGCATGGTGGTGGACTTGCCGGCGCCGTTGGGACCGAGGAAGCCGGTGACACGGCCGGGGTGCACGGTGAAGGTGAGGTCGTCGACGGCTCGTCGGGTGCCGTACTCCTTGGTGAGGTTCTGGACGTCGATGCTGGTCATGGCAGCAGCGTGCCGTTCGCCGCGGGGGCGGGGCCTCCCCCGCCGGTGGAGATCGTCTCCCCCGTGCGGGGGAGGTCCGGTGCCGGAGGCGGCTGGGAGCATGGGCGGATGGCCGGCTTGCTGCGCCCGTTCCGTCGGGCCGTGACGTACACGCGATGGCTGCACCTCTTCATGGCCGTGGTGTGGCCGGCCATGTGGATATTCGTCGACGAGGCGTGGGCCTTCGCGTCGGTGGTGCCGCTGGCGCTCGCCGGTCTGGTGCCCGGGATGCGGGTGGTCGAGGGGGTGCAGGCCAGGCTGCTGCTGACCGGTCACCGGCCGGACGACGCGAGCGTGGACATCGTGGTGGCGCCGTCCGCGACCTGGGCCGACCACGGGCGCCTGGTCGTGTGGCTGGAGGCCCGTCTGGCCGTCGGCTTCTGCGTCGCGATGCTCACGGTGCAGTTGCCCGTCCTCGCCGTCGACCTGGTGAACGCGGCGCGGGGCGGGCACCAGGCGCCGGGCTCGTACCTGCGCCTGGCGGGGAACCACTGGTGGTACGGCCTGCTGTCGCCGCTGCCGCTGCTGCTGCTCGCCGCGGTCGTCGTCGGCGCCGGAGAACTGATCACCCGGCTCGCCCGCCGGCTGCTCGGACCGTCCCGCGCCGAACGGCTCTCGGCCCTGGAGGAGCGCACCGAGCAGCTTCTGGAACGCAATCGCATCGCCCGCGAGCTGCACGACTCCATCGGCCACGCGCTGACCGTCGCCGTCGTCCAGGCGGGCGCCGCGCGCGCGGCGGGGAGCGCCGAGTTCACCGACCGGGCGCTGAGCGCGATCGAGGAGACCGGCAGGGCTGCCCTGGAGGACCTGGAGCGGGTGCTCGGGGTGCTGCGGGAGTCGGAGCGGCCGGTGAGCGGCAGACCGACGCTCGCCGACGCCGACCGGCTGCTGGAGTCCGCCCGTGCCTCGGGGGCCGAGGTCGACGCCGAGGTCACGGGTGCCGTGGAGACACTGCCGGGCCCCGTCACCCGCGAGGGCTACCGCATCCTGCAGGAGGCGCTGACCAACGTGCTGCGCCACGCCGGTGCCGTGCCGACCCGGGTCCGCGTCGAGGTGGCGGACGGTGTCCTGGTCCTGGACGTGCGCAATCCGCTGCCGGACCCGAGGGCGGCGCCGGGACGCGGCGCGGGGCTGCGGGGCATTCGGGAACGGGCCGCGCTGCTGGGCGGCCGGGCGCACACGGGGCCGGACGGCGCCGGTGACTGGAAGGTGCGCGTCGAGCTGCCGCCGGGCTGATCTACGCTGGCCCGATGCCGGTCAGAGTGCTCCTCGTCGACGACGAACCCCTGGTACGTGCGGGCCTTCGGGCGGTGCTGGAGGCGCAGCCGGACATCGAGGTGGTCGGTGAGGCGGCCGACGGGGCGGCGGTCATTCCGCTGGTGCGGCAGGTGCGGCCGGACGTGGTCGCCATGGACGTCCGTATGCCGTTGCTGGACGGCATCGAGGCCACGCGCGCGTTGCTGCGGACGGTGGCCGACCCGCCGAAGATCCTCGTGGTGACGACCTTCGAGAACGACGAGTACGTGTACGAGGCGCTGCGGGCGGGGGCCGACGGATTTCTGCTCAAGCGCGCCCGCCCGGCCGAGATCGTGCACGCGGTGCGGCTGATCGCCGAGGGCGACTCCCTGCTGTTCCCGGCCTCGGTGCGGCAGCTGGCCGCCGAGTACGGCGACGGCGAGGGGAACCGCGCGGCGCGTGCCGAGCTGGAGCGAGCCCGGCTGACCGAGCGGGAGGGCGAGGTGCTGCGGCTGATGGCGCGGGGGCTGTCGAACGCGGAGATCGCCGCGCGGCTGGTGGTCGGCACGGAGACGGTGAAGTCGCACGTGAGCGCCGTCCTGGCGAAGTTGGGGGCGCGGGACCGCACCCAGGCGGTGATCAAGGCGTACGAGTCGGGGTTCGTGGCACCCGCGTGAGGGACGGTGGTGGTCCGGGGAGGGGCGGACCGGCGCTCGCCGGGGGTCGGCGGGCCGAGTACCATCCGGCCCAACACGCGCACGAGCTGGGAGGACGGACCTTGGCAGGCCTGACCGGCGGGGATCCGTCGCTGTTGCGGAGGATCAACTCCGCTGTGGTGCTGCACGCGCTGCGTGCGACGGACTCCGCGACACTGACCGAGGTCACCCGGGTGACGGGGCTGTCCCGGCCGACCGTCGAGGGCGTCGTCGAGGGGCTGACGGAGGCCGGTCTGGTCGTCGAGGCGGCGCCCGGCGAAGGGGCGGCCCGGCGGCAGGGGCGGCCCGCGCGGCGGTTCCGGTTCCGGGCGGAGGCCGGGCACCTGCTCGGCCTGGAGATCGGCCCGCACCGCGTCGCAGCGCTCCTGTCCGACCTGGACGGCCGGGTGATCGGTGCCCAGGCCAAGGACGTGGACGAGAACGCGTCGGCCGACGAGCGGCTGGAGCGGCTGCGCACGGCCGTCGCCGAGCTGCTGCGCCGGGCCGGTGTGGCGCGCGGTTCGCTGCGCGCGGTCGGCGCCGCCACCCCCGGCATCGTCGAGGCGGACGGCACGGTCCGCCTGGGCACGGCGCTGCCCGGGTGGACCGGCCTGGGCCTCGGCGAGCGGCTGAGCCGTTCCTTCAAGTGCCCGGTCCTGGTCGAGAACGACGCCAACGCGGCGGCGGTCGCCGAGCACTGGAAGGGTTCCGCCACCGAGTGCGAGGACATGGTGTTCGTGCTGGCCGGGCTGAGCCCCGGAGCCGGAGCGCTGATCGGCGGACGGCTGCACCGGGGGTACGGCGGGGCGGCCGGGGAGATCGGCGCGCTGCATCTGCTGGGCCGCGACGTGACGCCGGAGACGCTGCTGTCGACGACGGACCAGCCGCTGCACCCGCTGGACGAGCAGGCGGTCGCCAAGGTCTTCGCCGAGGCCCGGGAGGGCGACGAACGGGCCCGCGCGGCCGTGGAGCGTTTCCTCCAGCGGCTGGTGCACGACGTGGCGGCGCTGGCCCTGGCCCTCGACCCCGAGATGGTCGTCATCGGGGGCTGGGCGGCCGGTCTCGACGGCGTACTGGAGCCGTTGCGCCGGGAGCTGGCGCGCTACTGCCTGCGCCCGCCGCGCGTGGCGCTGTCGCTGCTCGGCGAGGCCGCGGTGGCGACGGGTGCGCTGCGGCTCGCGCTCGACCATGTGGAGGAGCAGCTGTTCGCGGTCGAGGGCGCGACGGCCCGCCGCTGACCCGCGGCTCGGGAGGCCGGCGCACCGGGCGACAGGCCCTGTCGCCCGGTCCTGACCGCGTCCCGGAGCCGTGGCGGCGGGAGCCCGCATGCTTGCCCCCGCGACCGCCGCGGGTCGCCCCGACCTAGCCGGGCGAGGCCACCGTGGCGACGAGCACGCCGCGGCCCGCCGCTGCCGCACGCGGCGGGAGGCCGGGGCATCGGTGAGAGGCCGTATCGGCGAGCGGGACAGCCCCGGGGGGGCGGCTGGAATCGGCGCGATCCTGCTGCGGCCTGCCCAGGGAACCCCGCCCCGTCCCCGCGGTCGAGCGTCGGGGGCAGGGTCGCGGAAGGGGCGGGTGGGTCAGGAGGCCTGGGTCTCGGGGCCGTGGTGGATCTCCACGTCGCCGAAGTCGCCGAACGTCAGCCGGCAGGTGTCCGCGCGGTAGGTGGCGACGGAGAGCGCGGCGGTGCGGCCCTCGGCGAGGTAGCGGGTGGTGACCACGAGCACCGGTGCGCCGGGGAGACGGTCCAGCTCCCTCGCGTCGTCCGCGCCGGCCGAGCCCAGCTCCACGGCGCTCTCCCGCCGCTCCAGCACCCCGCGCTGCAGTTCGCGCAGTACGGCACGCGCGCGTGCGGCGCCGGAGGGCGCGTCGATGGCGGTGAGGCCGGGCACCGAGGACGACGGGACGTACAGCAGGTCCGCTGCGACGGGCTGGCCGTGGCTCACGCGGGAGCGGCGGACGGTGTGGACGTCCTCGTCGCGGCCCGTCTCCAGGGCGTCGGCCACGGCCGCGGGCGGTGCCGCGAGGAGGCAGTCGACCGGATGCCAAACGTCGTCGGCCGTTCCCGGCCAGGCGTGCTCCCGGGTGTCGACGGCCACGCCGACGCGCGGCGGGGCCACGGTCGTGCCGACGCCGCGGCGACGCTGGAGCCTGCCCTCCAGTTCGAGCTGCTCCAGGGCCTGGCGCAGCGTCGCGCGGGCGACGCCGAAGCGGGCGGCGAGGTCGCGCTCGTTGGGCAGGATCTCGCCCACCTCGAACTCCGAGTCCAGGGCCTCGCTGAGCACGGTCCTGAGGTGCCAGTACTTGGGCTCCGGCACCGGTTCCAACTGCGTGGTCCCCACCCTGTCCTCCGCAATCGCCGTGGTCCGGCGGCGTTTTGACGCCCTTGTTTATTAAAGGTTGTTGCAGTTCTCTGTGACCATAAGACGCCCCACCCCCTTGGTCAAGACCAATCCGGCGACAGGACGGCCCCGGCCCCCGTCGCGGGACGGGGGCCGGGGCCGTGGAGTGACGAGGGCGGGCCGGTCTAGGGGATGTCGGCCAGGGACACCAGCTTGTCCGGGTTGCGGATGACGTACACCGACTGGATGCGGCCGTCGGCGACGTCCACCTGGACCACGGAGTCGGGCTTCCCGCCGGAGCGGACCAGCAGCGCCGGACCGCCGTTGACCTCCAGGAAGTGGAAGGTGGCGTCGGGGATGCCCTGCCGCGCCACGCCGAGCAGGAAGCGGGCCACCTTGTCGGAGCTCTCCAGCACGCGCAGCGGTGCCTTGGCGCGGCCTCCGCTGTCGCCCACCAGCCGTACGTCCGGCGCCAGCGTGGCCAGCAGACCGGCCATGTCGCCGTTCGCCGCGGCCGCGAGGAAGCGTTCGGTGAGGTCGCGGCGCTGCGCCGGGTCGACGTCGTAGCGGGGCCGCCGTTCCTCGACGTGCTTGCGGGCCCGTCCGGCGAGCTGGCGCACCGCGGCCTCCCCGCGCTCCAGCATCGCGGCGATCTCCGCGAACGGGTAGCCGAACGCCTCCCTCAGGACGAAGACCGCCCGTTCCAGCGGTGACAGCGACTCCAGGACGACGAGCACGGCGAAGGACACCGAGTCGGCGAGCACGGCCCGCTCGGCGGTGTCCTGCACGGCGTCCCCGAAGTCGGTGGCGTAGGGCTCCGGCAGCCAGGGACCGACGTAGGTCTCGCCCCGCGACTTGACCTGGCGCAGCCGGTCGATGGCGAGGCGGGTGGTGACGCGCACCAGGTACCCGCGCGCCTCCCGGACGCCGGAGCGGTCGGCGCCGGACCAGCGCAGCCAGGCCTCCTGGACCACGTCCTCCGCGTCGGCGAGGCGGCCCAGCATGCGGTAGGCGACCCCCAGGAGGACGGGGCGGTGCTCTTCGAAGACGTCGGTCGCGGTGTCGGTGGTCACCGCTCCATCCCAGCGGACACGTCCCGCCCTGTCCAGGCGGAATCGCCCCCGCCCGAGGCCGGCCGGCGACCGGGGGCTACCCGTCGGTAGCTCTTACTGACAAGGTGTCTACGCACCATCGTCGTTCATTCGTTCCCGTGAACATGCGTTCCCGCAACACATGTTCACGGCAAGGAGCAACAAGGAGCCCCGTGTCCGCAACGCTCTCCTTCACGGCCCCCACCGAGCACGGTCCGCAGGACATCACCCTCGCCTACGCGCGCGTGGGTGAGGGCGAGCCGCTGCTACTGCTGCACGGCATAGGTCACCACCGGCAGGCCTGGGACCCGGTGGTCGACATCCTCGCGACCGAGCGCGAGGTGACAGCCGTGGACCTGCCGGGGTTCGGGCAGTCGTCCGCACTCCCGCACGGCCTGCCGCACGATCTGCCGACGACGACGGCGGTACTCGGCGCCTTCTGCGCGGCGCTGGGGCTCGACCGGCCGCACGTGGCCGGCAACTCGCTGGGCGGTCTGCTGGCCCTGGGGCTCGCCCGCGAGAACCTGGTGCGGTCGGTGACCGCCCTGTCCCCGGCCGGCTTCTGGACGCAGGCCGAGCGGCGCTACGCCTTCGGCGTCCTGATGGGGATGCGCCGGACCGCCCGGAGCCTGCCCCTCCCGCTGGTCGAACGGCTGTCCCGCACCGCGGTCGGCCGCACCGCGCTGACGAGCACGATCTACGCCCGTCCCGGCCGCCGCTCCCCCGAGGCGGTCGTCGCCGAGACGCTGGCGCTCGCGCACGCGCCGGGGTTCACCGAGACGCTCCGGGCCGGACGTAGCGTGCTGTTCACCGACGACGTGCCCGGTGTCCCCGTCACCGTGGCGTGGGGCGACCGGGACCGGCTGCTCCTGCCCCGGCAGGGCGTACGCGCCAAGCACGCCATTCCGCGGGCCCGGCTGGTGCGGCTGCGCGGCTGCGGCCACGTCCCGATGAACGACGACCCGGCGCTGGTCGCCCGCGTTCTCCTGGACGGCAGCAGGGCTCAGTCGGCCAGGGCCTTGAGGACTTCGTTCAGCACGGTCGGGTTGTAGGGCATGCTCACGTGCGGCGTGCGGCGTGTGGTCGTCCGGGTCGATGTCCTGGAGGACGATGTTGTTGACGTAGCGGCCCTCGGTCCTGGCGAGGGCGCACGACGTGTACGGAGTGACCACGTCGTCGTACTGGGTGGCGATGACGGTGTGGCGGACGCCCTCCGTCGTCTCGCCGAGATCGGCCAGCTCGCGCTGGAAGGGGTGGTCGTGCTGGAGTTGCGGCCAGGCCGGCACGACCTCCCCGACGGCGCCCTGTTCGAGGAGTTCCACCGCACCGGGAATCTGGCGGGCGAGGTTCATCAGCCCCTGTGCCGTGACTCCGTGGTTGCTGGGCGCGATGCCGACGAAGTTGCGCACCTTGGGTCCTCCGCCCAGGGCGTTCAGGTAGTAGCGCGGCATCATGCCGCCCTGCGAGAAGCCGACGAGGTCGACCTGCTGGGTGCCGGTGCGGCGCAGCACCTCGTCGACGAAGTCGGCCAGTTGCCGGGCGGAGCGCTTGATGTCACCGAGGCCGAAGATCACCGGGTTGCCGTGCTGGCCGTAGTCGAGCCGGAAGACACGGTGGCCGTTCTGCCGCAGCAGGGGGGTCGCCGTGTTCCACGTGTAGCCGCGGTTGCCGAAGGTGCCGTGCACGAGCACCACCGGACGCGGATGCTCCTCGGCCGGCGGGGCGTTCCAGTCGTCCTCTCCCGCAGGTACGTCGACGGTGGCGATGACCTGCGCCCCGCCGGCCTGGGTGACCGCGACCAGGCGGTGCGGGGCCTCGGTGATGTCCGTGACGACGTCGTCCGAGTTCACACCGGGGATACGGGGGTTGAGGAAACTCACGGTCTTTTCCTTTCGTGGGGGAACGGCGCGGAGTTCGGACTGTCTCCTCGGTCTCGCGTCCGTCGAATTCCGCGACGATCGGGAGGGGGGTGGAGAGACCTGAGTGACCGGCGGCGGCCGGCGAAGAGGTCGTTCGGATGTCCGCTGCCGCCGCCCGGAAATACTCACGGTGAAGGAGCGGCCGGCTCCCGGGCCGGTTCGGCGGGGCAGCTTCTGAAGGCGAGTACGGCGTTGTGGCCGCCGAAACCGAAGGAATGGCTCAGCGCGAGGTCGACGGGCTGCGTCCGGCTGCTGCCGGTGACGGCGTTGATCTCGGCGCCGCCTTCCTGCTTCTCGAGGTTGGCCACGGGAGGCACCCGGCCGTGGGCCACGGACAGGGCGGTGATCGCGGCTTCGACCGCCCCGGCCGCCCCGAGCAGGTGGCCGAGGGTGCCCTTGACCGAGGTCACGGAGGGCCGGTGAGGGAAGAGGCGACGGATCAGACGGGCCTCGGCGGCGTCGTTGAGCGGCGTGCCGGTGCCGTGCGCGTTGATGTGCTGCACGTCCGCGGGGCGGGCGCCGGCGTCGTCGAGGGCCCGCCGCACGGCGAGGGCGGCGCCCTTGCCCTCGGGGTCGGGTGCCACGGGGTGGTGGGCGTCGGACGAGGCTCCGTAGCCCGCCAGCAGGGCGTAGCCGGGGCGTCCGCGGGCCCTGGCCGTACTCGCCGACTCCAGGACCAGGGCCGCACCGCCCTCCGCCATGACGAAGCCGTCCCGGGCGGTGTCGAAGGGCCGGGAGGCGGCCCGCGGGTCGTCGCCGCGCCGGGACAGCGCGCCCATCCGGTCGAAGCCGGTGACCCAGAAAGGCTGTACGACCGCGTCGGAGGCCCCCGCGACGGCGATGTCGCAGGCCCCGGAGCGCAGGAGTTGCAGGGCGGTGCCGATGGCGGTGGCGCCGGAGGCGCAGGCGGTGACCGTGCACAGCGCCGGACCCCGGGCCCGCAGGTGGATGGTGAGCTGTCCGGTGGCCATGTTGGGCAGGAACATCGGCAGCAGCAGCGGTGAGACGCGTGCCGAGCCCAGTTCGAGCAGCTTGCGGTGCTGTTCCAGCATGGTGCCGGTGCCGCCGGCCGAGCTGCCGAAGACCACCGCGACGCGGTCCGCGTCCCAGCCGGCCGGGTCCAGGCCGGCGTCGGAGACCGCCTCCAGAGCGGCGTAGAGGGCGAACTGGGTGAAGCGGTCGTACTGCCAGGGGCGTGAGCCCGGGACGTGATCGCGGGGCGAGAAGTCCGGTACGAGGCAGGCGAAGTCGACCGGGAGGCCCTTGAGTTCGGGAACGTGCCGGGCGGTGGGGCGGCCCGCGCACACGCCGTCCCAGGTGGCCTCGCGACCGGTGCCGGCCGGAGTGACCAGGCCGATCCCGGTGACGGCGACGTCGGGACGGGTGCCGGTCACGGCTTGACGGCCTCGGCGATGAGGTCGGCCACGCCGGCCAGGGTGAGGTCCGGGTCGGCCTCGCGGTCCTGCACCTCGATGCCGAGTTCCTCGGTGAGCACGACGAAGAGCTCCACCACGGCCAGCGAGTCGAGGTCCAGTTGCTCGAAGGTCGCCGTGGGGGCGATCGACTCGGGGGGCACTTCGAACTTGTCGCTGAGAACCGAGGTGAGCAGCTCGTAGGCGCGGCTGTGGGGTGTGGTGTCGGTGGTCATGTCAGGGGTGTCCTTTCCGGTCCGACGGGCGGTGCCCCGGGGGTGGTGGGGTTCCGTGTGGTGGGGTTCCGTGTGCCGGGGTCCCGCGGTGGCGGGGTTTTCCGTGTGCCGGGGTCCCGCGGTGGCGGGGTTCCCTGGGGTGGGTTTCCGTGACGGCGGGCCGGCGGTCAGCCGAGTGCGGCCGGTGCCTCCAGCTCCTCCTTGACGTCCTTGAGCAGGGCCATCGCGTCCCTGCCGTTGACCACCCGGTGGTCGTAGACCAGGCCGAGGTGGACGAACCGGTGGGTGCGCAAAGTGCCCTGCGCGTCGAGGAGCACCTGGTCGTCGACGGCGCCGATGGAGATCACGCAGGTCTGGCCGGGGAAGACGATGGGGGTGGCCAGGACCACGCCCTCGGTGGTGTGCGGGGCGACCATGATGTTGGCCCCGGTGAGTTCGGCGGCCTGGAACGTGCCCCGGAACGCCTTGCTCCGGAAGCCGGTCAGCAGGTCGGCGATCCGGTCGCCGCTCAGCTCGGCGGCGTCGTGCACCACCGGGGTGTACAGACCCCGGCCCGCGTCCATGGCGACGCCCACATGGGCGCGTTCGCTCTCGCGCACCGCGCCGTCGTCGGTGAGCGCGGCGAACATCAGGGGATGTGCCGCGTGCCGGCGCGCCACCGCCTTGATCAGCAGGACGGGCAGGGAGACGAAACTGCCGGTGCGCTCGGACAGCCGCCGGGCCAGTTCCTCCGCCGGTCCGACGTCGACCTTGGCGTAGGCGGCCGCGGCCGGGACGGTCCGCATCGACTCGGTCACCACCGCCCCCACCGTCCGCTGCCGCTTGGACAGTCGGCGCTCGGTGGAGGCGGGTGCCGCCTCGGTCCGCCGCACCAGGGCCTCGACGTCGGCCGTACGGACGACCGTGCGCCCGAGACCGCGCAGCTCGGCCTCGGACACCCCGTGGTGGTCGGCGAGCGCACGGGCCGCGTCGGTGATGGTCGGCGCCGCGCCGGGGGGTGCGGGTGCCGCCGCCGGGGTGGCGGCCGACGCCCGGTAGGAGTCGCGCTCCTCGGCCGACTCGAAGAGGTAGGCGATGGTCTGCCCCGGCCTGCAGTCCTGGCCTCCGCCGACGAGGACGTGCAGGATTCCGGAGCCGGTGCTCTCGATCTCCTCACTGGCCTTGGAGGTCTCCACGATGGCCAGCGGTTCCTCGCCCTTGACGCTGTCGCCGTCGGGGACGAGCCACTCGACCAGTGTGTAGCTGGAGTCGTTCGTGTTGAGCGTGGGCAGTTCGATGCCGATCACTTCGTCGCCTCCGTGATCGCACGGTGGATGGTGGACGGCTGGAGCAGCACGCCGTGCTCCAGGTGCGCCGCGGTGGGCACGATGCTCGGCTCGGCGCTCAGCGGCAGTACCGGGCGGGCCAGCCGGCTCCACAGCTGCTCGTGGATCTGCTGGGCGAGCAGCTCGCCCCAGGTCCCGTCGGCCGTGGAGTCCTCCAGGACACAGATGCGGTCGGCCCGGGACAGCACCGGGAGCAGCGCCTTGCTGTCGAAGGGGTAGAGCTGGGAGGGCACCAGCAGTTCACATGTGATCTCCTCTTCGAGGAGCAGGGTGCGCAGGGCGGTGACGGCCCGTTCGGTGAGCCCGCCCGGGGCCAGGACGATCCAGTCGGGGGGTCCGCAGTCAGGCGCGAACACCCGGGCGGTCTCGCTGGGATCGGTCAGCACCTCGTAGCGGAAGAGGTCGTCCACGACTCCCGCCCGGTACATGGCGCGGGTGTAGAGCACCTTGTCCTCGAAGAGCACACCGGGCTCCTCGCGGTCGAGCATCGCGGTCAGTACGCGCCGGTTGTCGTGGAACGGGGAGACTTCCCGCAGGTGCAGGGAGGGAATGCCGAGGAAGTGCTTCTGCAGGCTCTGGCTGTGCGTCGGGCCGTACCCCCGGTTGCCGCCGGTGGGGCAGCGGACGACCATGCTCATCGGGACCCTGCGGCCGTACATCGACACGGACTTGGCGGCGAAGTTCAGCAGCGGGTCGAAGGCCAGCGCGGCGAAGTCCGAGAACATCATCTCGACCACGGACCGGTTGCCGGACAGGGCCAGACCCGCACCCACGCCGGCGATGCCGCCTTCGCTCAGCGGTGAGGACAGCACCCGGTCCGGGAAGCGGTCGGAGAGTCCCCGGGTCACCTTGAACGCCCCGCCGTAGGGGTCGGCGACGTCCTCGCCGATCAGATATGTGCCGGGGTGGGCGCCGAGGAGGTGGTGCAGTGCGCTGTTGAGGTTCTCGGCCACGCGCTGGCGCCTGGTCATCGGGCCTCCCACCGGGACGCCGGGCGCGCGCCGACCTCCCGTACGACGGCGGCGACGGCCTCCGCCTGTGCCTGGTCGGCGGCGGCGAACTGTGCGGGATGGTCGTGTCGGTAGCGGCGGTACCAGTCGTGCCGGGCCGCTCGCTCACGGGCCTCGGCCGCGCGGGTGTCGTCGCCCTTGCTGTGCGGGCCCACGCGGTGGGTGACGCACTCGACCACGTAGGGGCGGTGCCGGTCGCGGACCTGCTCGACCACGGGGGTGAGGGCGGCCCGTACGTCGGTGACGTCCACGGAGTCGATCCGCAGGTGGCCGACGCCGAAGGCCGCCGCCCGGGCCGCGACGGTGCCGGACATCTGCCGCTCGGTCGGCGTCGACTGGGCGATCCCGTTGTGCTCCACCACGACGAGCACCGGGACCTGCCACAGCTGCGCCATGTTGAGCGCCTCGTACACGGCGCCCTCGCCCCAGGTGCCGTCGCCGATGTGGACCACCGCGATCCGGCCCGGCTCGGCCCGCTTCAGGTGCAGGCCGACTCCCACGGCGACCGGCAGACTCTGGCCCTGTACGCCGGTCGACAGGTAGCGGTCGCGGTAGATGTGCTGGCTGCCGCCCACGCCGTGGCAGACGGCACCGGTCCGCCCCATGATCTCCGCGAGCAGACCGTGCGGGTCGTGGAAGCGGGCCAGGTAGTGGCCGTGCCCGCGGTGGTTGCTGAAGACGTAGTCGCCCTCGTCCAGCAGCGGGTAGAGCGCGACGGGGATGTACTCCTGGCCGAGGCAGGTGTGCGTGGTGCCGTGCAGCCGGCCTTGGGAGAACAGCTCCAGCACGGCCAGTTCGAAGTGGCGGATCATCAGCAGGGTGCCGAGGTCGGCGTCGGACAGACGGGACAGGGGACGGGCCGTCACACCGGCTTCGGGTTCGCCGACGGGCCTGAGGTCGACCGCGGGGGACGCGGACGTGACGTTCATGAGGTGCTCCTTACGGAAGTTCGACCACCTGGGCGCACCAGGTCAGCCCGGCCCCGAAGCCCAGGAGCAGCGCCTTGTCGCGGGGCCGTACGGTGGCCGAGGCGAGCAGCGACTCCAGAGCCAGTGGGATGGACGCCGAACTGGTGTTGCCGTCGGTGACGATGCTGCGGGCGATCGCCACGTGCGCGGGCGGGCGCAGTCGGCGCACCATCGCGTCGATCAGCCGACCGTTGCACTGGTGCGGCACGAAGGCGCCGATGTCGTCCCAGGTGAGCCCGGCCGCGTCGAGTGCGTCCTGGGCCACTTGCGGCATGTGCGAACCGAACCAGCGGACCACCCGGGTGCCGTCCATGTGCATGTACGGGCGGTCGGCACCGGGTTTGGGCGGGGCGCTGGTCATCCAGGGCTCGCCGGGGCCGTGGGTCCCCCACACCGCCGGTCCGATCCCGGCGTGCCCGGCGGCGCTGACCACCGCGGCCCCGGCGGCGTCGCCGAAGACCATGACGGTCGCGCAGTCGTCGGGGTCGGTGATGTCGCTCAGCCGCTCGGCGGCGACGACCAGGATCTGACGCGCCTGCTGTGCGGCGATGAGTCCGGAGGCCAGGGTCAGCCCGTAACCGAACCCGGCGCACCCGCCGTTGACGTCGAACCCGCCGGCCCGGCCCGCTCCGATGCGGTGGGCGAGACTGGCGGCCCGGCACGATGCCTGGCCGACGCTGCTGGCGGAGGAGAACAGGACGCAGTCCAGGTCCGCGGCGAGCAGGCCCGCCTGGGCCAGGGCCTTGTCCGCCGCCTGCGCGGCCATCTCGACGAAGGTCTCGTCGGGGTCGGCCTTCAGCCTGGACCGGATTCCGGTGATCTGCTCGATCCAGCCTTCCTCGTGGCCGAACCTGGTGTCGAGTTCGGCACTGGTGAGCAGGCCACCGGGGCGGTAGGCGCCGATGCCGGTCAGCCGCCCCGCACCCCGGGCCATCAGTGGGCTCCGTCGGCCGCGGCGACGGCCGCCCGGCCGTTCACGTAGTCGAGGGTCCGCCGGACGGTGCGCAGGTCGTGCACCGCCTCGTCCGGGATCGGAACGCCGTAGCGCTCCTGGATGCGCTCGGCCAGTTCGACGACGGCCATCGAGTCGAACCCCAACGAGGTGAAGGGTGCGTCGGCCGGCTGCTCCGAGATCGCCCGGGCCGCTTCGGCGCCGGCGATCTCGGCCACCATCGCCACCAGGTCTTCCAGGGTGAAAGGGGACATGCGGACACTCCAGCTGATGAGGTGCGGGGAGGGGTGACGGGAGGGACGGGAGGAGAGGACCGCGCGTGGGTCACCGGGAGGACAGCACGGCGTCGCGGCTCAGGAAGGCGAGCATCCTGCGGAAGTAGTCGGAGTCGAGCACGGGCGGGGCGCGGTGCGCGGACGCCGCGGTGGGGCCGGCGGTGTCCTGCCCCGGGGCCGGGATCATCTGCCGGAGGGTCTCGCCGGCCAGCCGCAGGGTGCTGCGCGGGACCTCGTCGCCCAGGTCGCGGAGCCGCTCCAGCCAGGTGTCGAACGGAACGAGCGGAAGGTCGACACCCGCGTCCGCGAAGCCCTGGAAGTACGACCTGAAGGGCAGCGGCTCGGGATCGATCACGTGGAACACCTGTCCTCGGGGGCGCCGGCTCAGGGACAGGTCGACGATGGCACGGCTGGTGAAGTCGACCGTGCCCACCGGCAGGAGACCGGGGTGGTCGGGGGCGCAGCCGGCGCGGATGCTCGCCGTCGTCAGGTGGACGAACCAGTCCGACTTCCCCACCAGGCCGGTGCGCGAGTCCGCCAGGATCACACCGGGCCGGTGCACCGTCGTGGGCGATCCGCGGTCCGCGGCCTGTGCGACCAGCTGCTCGGCGACCCATTTGGTGGCGCAGTAACCGGAGACACCGGTCCCGGCCGTCCGGGCCGCCGGGACGACCCCCATCGTCGAGACGTGATGTACGGGAATCCGGCGGGTCCGGGTCGCCAGTCTCAGGATTTCCAGGGTCCCCGACACATTGCAGCCGCGCAGGATCGGGTAGCTCGCCAGAAGATTGACCCAGGCACCGCAGTGGTAAATGACGTCGATGCCGCGCGAGAGCCCCGAGAAATCCTCGTCGGTCAGGCCGAACCGCGGCTTCGCCAGGCTGCCGGGCACGACCTCGATCCGGGACATGTGGTGCTCCGGTACATCCCGGGCGCGTAACTGAGCCGCGAGCCGCTCCCGGGCCTGAGCGGCCGAATCCGCTCTCACCAGGCAATGGATCCGAGCGTCGGTGGCATCCAGCAGGTCGACGAGGAGGAAACCGCCGAGGAATCCGGTGGCTCCCGTCAGCAGAATTCTCTCGGGCGGCCCTTCGGGAACATCCGCCAGAGACGACGCATCGATTTCCTCCGGAAGTCGCAAATCGTCGGTGATCGGGAAACCGGCCATACCACCACCGCATTTCAGCACAGGCGAGATTCGGTCCTGCTCTGAACACTCCCCGCACCTCACGAGGTCTACTACAGAAATCTTCCACCAGTGGGAGCACAGGGCGCATCCTCCTGACCGTCACCCGCACCCGCGCCACCACCACGGGTGACTAGGGCTCATTCATTCGAAGAGGCCACGCCTCCGAATGGACGGCCGGGACGTACGCCCGGAGCTCGTTACCGGTATCGCGCGCCGTCGGAAACACCCCAACGCGCTTACGCGAACGGAGCGTTGCCAGACGGAGGCCGGGGGGCGGGGGCGGCCCGAGCGTAAAGACAGATGAGAAAGACACAGCCAATGGGTGGCGACGCAAGGGGGGTTGAACCATGGCGGCACGGCCAGAGATGCCGAGGGGCCCGTTCTCCGGTGGGAACGGGCCGAGTTCACACTTCGACCCACCGGCGGTGTTGCCGGAGGCATGGCAGCCCCTGCTCGACCGCCCCGCCCTCGCGGAGTTGCGCGGGCACCCCCTCGTGGGCGCCGCGCTGAAGGAGATGTGCCGGCTCCTGCCACCCCGGGTCGCCGTGCACTCTCTGCGGGCGTTCCTGCTGGCCGACGCCTGTGCGCGGTCCCATGGGACCGGGTACGACCGGGTCGGCCTGCTGGTCGCCGCTGCGTTCCACGACGCCGGGCTGGTAGGGCGCACACCGCTCGGCCGCGGTGGATTCCCGTTCCGCTCGGCTCAGTTGCTCGACCACTTCCTCGCACGGCACCAGGTGGGCACGGTGCGGCGCACGGCCCTCACCCGTGCGGTGCGCGAGCACATGCGGCCGTTCCCCGCGCGTGATGCCGGGCCCGAGGCGCGACTGCTGCACTTCGGCGTGTGGCTGGACGTCACGGGGCGCGGCGAGCGACAAGTGCCG
This sequence comes from Streptomyces sp. BK208, assembly GCF_004364245.1. Classification (GTDB taxonomy): domain Bacteria; phylum Actinomycetota; class Actinomycetes; order Streptomycetales; family Streptomycetaceae; genus Streptomyces. Next base: position 455,490 of record NZ_SOAV01000004.1, read on the forward strand.
TGCGAACGCCGTCGGTTGTCCCGGCTGGCACCCACCCCTTGGTTCGCCGTGTCCTTCTCCGCCCGGGTGATGGCCTGCGGGCTGCGCCGGGTGCTGCCGGGCTCCCCGGTCACCCACCGGTGACCGGGGAGCCCGGCGACTCGCCCTTCCCGTAGCGAAAGGAACCGCAGACATGCAAGAAGACCAGCGTGTTTTCGATGTCGCCATCGTCGGAGGCGGCATCGGCGGGACGATGCTGGGGACCGTACTCGCACATCACGGCGTGCGCGTGCTGCTGCTCGAAGGCAGCGGCCACCCCCGGTTCGCCATCGGAGAGTCCACCGTCCCCGAGACCACGTTCGGGCTCCGGGTCCTGGCCCGCCGCTACGACGTCCCTGAGCTCGAGCACCTGGCGACCAACGCGGCACTGCGCCGCCACGTGTCGTCGAACAGCGGGGTCAAGCGCAACTTCAGCTTCGTCTACCACCGGGAAGGTGAGCCCACCCGGCCCGACGAGTGCACCCAGTACCCCACCTGGGGACCTCCGCTCGGTCCCGACTCGCACTACTTCCGGCAGGACGTGGACGCGTACATGTTCCACGTCGCGGTGTCCTACGGCGTGACCGCGTACACCCACACCATGGTCGACGACGTGAAGTTCGAGGAGGACGGCGCGACTCTCGTCACCCGCGACCGGGGCACCTTCCGGGCTTCGTACGTGGTCGACGCCGGCGGCATGCGGGCGGTCCTGCCCGAGCGCCTCGGACTGCGGCAGGAACCGCCCTACCGTACGAGGTCGCGCACGATCTTCACGCACATGGTGGACGTGCGCCCCTTCGACGCCGTGGCGCCTTCGCGTGCGCAGCACGGCATGCCCAGCCCGTTCAGCCAGGGAACGCTCCACCACATGTTCCCGGGCGGATGGTTCTGGGTCATCCCGTTCGACAACCAGTCGACCAGCACGAACCAGTTGTGCAGTGTCGGCCTCAACCTCGATCTCGACCAGCACCCCCGGCCGGAGGACATCTCGGCGGAGGAGGAGTTCTGGCAGTACGTGCGCAAATTCCCCAGTGTGGCGCGGCAGTTCGAGCGGGCGCGGGCGGTCCGGCCGTACGTCTCCACCGACCGCACCCAGTTCGCCTCGCAGAAGGTGGTCGGCGACCGGTGGTGCCTGCTGCCGCACGCCAGTGACTTCATCGACCCGCTCTTCTCCAGCGGTCTCGCCGTCACCGTGATGGCACTGAACGCGCTGGGCCACCGGCTGATCGACGCGGTGCGCCAGAACGACTTCGACACATCCCGGTTCGCGTACCTGGACCACTGGACCAAGCGCATGTTCCGGTTCTACGACGACCTGGTGTCGTGCAGCTACATCGCGTTCGACGACTTCGACCTGTGGAACGCCTGGAACCGCGTGTGGACCATCACCACGCTGTACGGCACCAACGCCCAGAACCAGGTCGCCGTGACGTTCGAGAAGACGCACGACCCGGCCTGTTTCGACAAGCTGGAGCTGCCGCCGTACCGAGGTCTCCAGGGTATGGACAACCCCTGGGTGGAGCGGATGTTCGACCAGTCGCGGGATGCCGTACTCGCCTATCGGACAGGCGAGTTGACGAAGGAACAGGCCATCGCACGGATCTACGAGCTGCTGGGCGAGAGCGGACTGGTGCCGGCCGTGTGGGGCACCCTGGACCCCGACGACCGGTGCCCGTCCGGGGTGTTCACCCTCTGGCCGCTGATGAAGATCCTGCTGTGGGGCAAGTACCGCTCGCCGCAGCACGTCCGGGGCTCCTACTTCACCGGCGGAGCGCGGCTGGTGGGCAGGGAAGCGGTCCAGGCGTACACCACCGAGCTGCGCGCCGGCAGCTCCCAAGTGCACCAGACCGTACGGGACATGTGGCTCAACTGGAACCGCGACTGGGCGCGGCGGCCCGCTCCTCGGAAATGAGCGCGGAGAAACATTCCTGCCGACTGCCGGAAGCACATATTCCGGTTTGCCGCTCCAGGGCCTCGGGTAGGAAATCCACATGGCCGAACAAATGGAAAATCGGCCGCGGTTCCCCCTGCTCGATCCGAGAGACAACGGGCTGCAATCCACGATGGTGCGACATTCCACCTGCCAATCGCCCGCTGAATGCTCCTGGGAAGAAATCTTCCAGCATCAGGACCGCCTCATGCGGCTGGTTCGACGAAGACTACCGAGTTTTCAGGACGCCGAGGACTGCGTTCAGGAAACCATGGCCCGGGCAGCCGCCCACGCCACGTTGGACAGGAATCGACTCGGTGCCTTTCTGACGTCCGTGGCGCTTCGCCTCTGCATCGACTTCTACCGTGACATGGACCGTCGCAGCAGACTCCTCCAAAGGGGGGCACTCGCGGACACCCCAGGTACGACCGAGGAGGACGTCTGCGACGAAGACTTCGGCAGATGGCTGCTCGGCCAGGTACAGAACCTGCGGGGGCGGGAGCAAGAGGTCATACTCGCCCGTGCGCAGGGTATTTCCACGGCGGAATTCGCCCGCATACACAACATCTCCGTCAAGGCGGCCGAAGCCGCCTTCACCAGGGGCCGCGCACGCTTGAAGAACGTCTGCGCGAAAGCCTTGGAGGGCTGCGCCCGATAACACCCGGAAACCACGCCTCCCCCCTCGCAGAGAAACGGAAAGGGACCACACTCATGGGCAAAAGCAAGAACATCCAGGACATCGCCAAGGATTTGGTCGGTGATGTGACCGACAGCTGGAAGGAGGCTTTCGACGACCTCCTGAACCGGGACGACGACTCAGGATCGTCGCGCGGCTCCGGCAACGCCGTCGACACGCTGGCCGGTCTGCCCCCGACCGCACTGGCCGCACTGGCCGGGGCCCTCAACCCGGCGACCGCGCTCGCGGGTGTCGCCAATCCGCTGGCCGCTCTCGGCGGGTTCGGCGCGGCCGGCAACCCGCTCGCCGGCCTCGCCTCGGGGGCCGCGGGCCCGCTGGGGAACCTCGCGGGCGCGGCGCAGAACCCCCTGGCCGCGCTCACCGGTGCCGCGGGCGGCGGCAATCCGCTCGCGGCCGCGCTGGGCGGGGCGGGCAACCCCCTGGCCGCGCTGGGCGGGGCGGCCAACCCGCTCGCCGCGGTCGGCGGCGCGGCCGGTGCGCTCGGCGGGCTCGGTCAGCTCGCCGGGGGCCTCGGACATGCGGCGAGCGGGGCGGGCGACCTGATGGCGCTCCCGGCCCAGCTCACCCAGCTGCTCCAGGTGCTGCCCAAGCTCCTCGAAGCGGTCCAAGGGCTGCAGAACCTGACCAACCTGCCGGCCCAGGCCGGGCAGCAGGGGCTGGCGGCCCTGCAGGGCCTGACCGGTCAGCAGGGGCAGAGCGGAAAGCCGCCCCAGGGCGGACAGTCCCCGACCTCCGGCTGACCGGCCGTGCCACCGTCCCGTCCGGCCGTCTCCGTGGTGCACGCCGACCGCCGTTCCGTATCCCGGTCCCGATCTGAGGAGGATCACACACGATGACGTCTGTCGTCGGCGATCGGCTGCGTCTCGTGGTCAGGGTCCTGGGCAGCCTCGTGGCCGACGAGGTGGGACAGGCGACCCGGCTGCGGAGGCGTACGAGGCGGGACACGCGGTTCCCGGCGGAGGACGGCAACGCCTCCGCCGGGTCCGCCGCCGGCGTTCACGCCGGGGCGGAGCAGCGCCGCGCCAAGGCGGTGCGGCATGCCCTGGAGAGCCTCGGGCCCTTCTATGTGAAGCTCGGCCAGATCCTGTCCACCCGACCCGACATGGTCCCCCAGTCCCTCCGGGACGAGCTGCAGAACCTGCACGACCAGGTCGACGTCCAGCCGTTCTCGGAGTTCGAGCCGGTACTGGCCCGGGATCTCGGGGCGGACTGGAAGCTGCGCTTCGACGACGTCGAGACCGTCGCCCCGCTCGGGGCGGCGTCCCTCGCACAGGTCTACCGCGTGACGCTGCCCGGCGGGCGCGCGGCCGTGGTGAAGATCCAGCGACCCGGCATCCGCGAGGGCGTACTCGCGGACATGGCCCTGATGCGCCGGGCGTCGAAGATCGTGGCCCGCGTCGCTCCCCGGTTCAACGAGGTCATCGACATCGAGGCGATGCTCGGCTCGGTCTTCGACGCCATGGAGCCCGAGCTGGACTTCACCGGCGAGGCCCGCAACATGGACGAGGCCCGCGGGCAGGTCCGGTCGTTCCGTTCGCTGGAGGTGCCCCGGGTACTGCACGCCAGCCCCCGGGTCCTCGTCCAGTCGCTGGCCGACGGGAAGTCGGTGCGGCACGTCGACCGCGCCCACTTCACGGACGACGAGCGCGTGGAGATCGGCAAGGACCTGCTGCGGTTCATGTACCACGGGTACTTCGTCCATCGCTTCTTCCACGCCGACCCGCACGCCGGCAACGTCTTCGCCGCTCCCGGCGGACCCGCGACGCTGATCGACTGGGGCATGGTCGGCCGCCTGGACCGCCGGACCAGTCTTCAACTTCTGCCGCTGTTCATGGCCTTGGCGCAGAACGACGGGGCCGGGCTGGCGCAGCACTGGGCGGAGATGGGCCGGATGACGCCCTGGGCCAACATGCCCGCGTTCGCCGCCGACATGGCCGCGTTCGTGCCCAAGGTCTCCCATCTCTCGCTGGAGGACATGAACTTCGGCGTGGCGCTCACCACCGTGCTGGCCAAGGCGACCAAGCGCGGGATCGGTTCGCCGCCGGCCGTCTCACTGCTGGGAAAGTCCTTCGCGAACCTGGACGGTTCGGTGCGGTGCCTGGCTCCCGAGATCACCCTGCCCGAGGTGTTCCAGGGGGAGGTGCCGAAGATCCTTTTCGCACTGGGCCGCGAGTTCCTCGGCCGCAACCAGTTCGCCCGGAACTCCATGGAGCTGCTGCTGGCCGCCGTCACCAGTCCCGAACAGGTCCGGGGTGTCCTCTCCGACGTGGCCAACCGTCAGTTCGCACTGAACGTCCACGAGCCGCGCACCCCCGCCGCGATGGGCGGCCAGCGGCCCGACCGCCCCTCCGCGAGCCTGCTCGCGCTGGGTGCCGCGGCCTTCCTGCTGGGCCGTCGCCGCTCCGGATGATCCGCGCCCGCACAGCCACCCCGACCCACCTCAAGGAGATCCCATGCCGCAATCCGCACGTTCGCAGTCACCGTTCGCACCGGCCGCCGCAGCCCCGGGCGGTATTCCCCGGGCGGCGCTCTGGACGGCCGCCGCGCACGCGGCGGAGTGCCTCCGGCCCGCGCCCCACGTCCGGGACCCGTGGGCCGCCGACCTCCTCCACGCGGCCGGATTCGACGGCGGCCCGCCCGGCGACGGACCGATGCAGCGTCTGCTGCCCGACTGGCAGGTGGTGCGCACCCGCTTCTTCGACGACTACCTCCTCACCGCGGCCCGTTCGGGCTGCCGTCAGGTGGTGCTGCTCGGCGCCGGCCTGGACACCCGTGCCTTCCGGCTCGAGTGGCCGACCGGGGTGCACCTCTTCGAGGTGGAGGACCCGGCCGTGCTGGCCTTCAAGGAACGCGTACTGGACGGCAGCCGGCTCTCCTGCGGGCGCCGTTCCGCCGTCGGAGCCGACGGCACGGCGTCCTGGAGGGAGGAACTCGGGGCGGCGGGATTCGATTCCGGCAGGCCCACCGCGTGGCACTGCGAGGCACCGTTGTACTTCCTCCGGCCCCCGGAGGTCGAGGCCGTCGTCGCCGCGATGACCGAACTCTCCGCGCCCGGCAGCATGTTCGGCGCCGAGTGCGTGAACTCCGCGACCATGTCCTCCCCGCTCGTCGCGCCCTTCATGGACGCCCTGTCGACGATCGGACTGGCCTGGAACTGGCGGCTCGCCGAGCCGGAGCGCTGGTGGGCGGAGCACGGCTGGGACGCGGAGGTCGCCGACCTGTTCACGCTGCCGTACGTGGTCGAGCGCCTCTCCCCGTACCTGCCGCTGATCGGCACGGCCGCGGCGGAGAGCGTCTTCCTCACCACCGGAACGCTGCGCGGCACTGCCTGACGCGGCACGATGCGCCGGCCCCGGACGACGCGTCCGGGGCCGTCGTGTGCTGCCGTGGCTACCGCGGGCTGCCGTGGCTACGGCCGTTCCAGCTCCAGCAGCGCCGCGAGCCACAGGTCGGGGAGTTCGTCCGCGGTCGTCAGAGCCTCGTCGTGAACGACGGTCAGGCACGCGGTGTCGTGCTGGCTCGTCAGCGTCGTCACACACCGGATGCCTGACGCGACGCCGGCGAAGGCGGCCACGCGACGGGCCGTGGCCCCCTGATGGACCAGGGCCGTACCGAAGTTCACGCTGCTCACCGGGCCGGCCACGAACGCCCCGTGGACCAGGCGGGTGCCGACGGTGGCACCGAGCGTCCGCGGGGACGCGGCCAGCAGCAGGCGCATGGCGTCGCGCCGCCGGCTCGCCCGCAGCCGGCCCGTACGGGCGACGACCCGGGCCAGCGCCCGCTGGGGTGACTCCTCGTCGCAGGGCAGCAGGAGCCGGGCGGTGACCATGCGGTTGCCCGGGGCGTACTCCTCTCCGGGGCCCCGGACCGACATCGGGATCGACACGGGCAGCGGCGGGTGGGCCGAGCCGGTGTCCTTCAGGTGCCAGGTGCGGACGGCGTGGGACAGAGCCGCGAGGTAGACGTCCGTGACCGTGCCGCCGTGGGCGCGGGCGACGGCGCGCAGCCGGGCCAGCGGGGTGTCGGCGTGGCAGACGTCGACGCGGCCCGTGGATTCTCCGTCGAACGCGGGTTTCGGGGTGGGCGCGCGGAAGGCGGCCACCACCTCGCCCAGTGCGTCCGCGAGGCCGTGTGCGGTGGGCCGCGCGGAACGCTGTGGAGCCGGTCCGCCCTCGGGGTGGTCTCCGAGGAGAGCGCGGGCGGTGTGGGCGGCGCCCATGCCGTCCTGGAAGGTGTGGTCGGTTCGGTAGACCAGGGTGTGGCGGTCCGCCGGGCCGTGGACCAGCCACACGTCCCAGGGCGGCCGGTCGTCCGAGCTCATCGGCCGGGACAGCATCAGGCGGCTGGTCGCCGACCCGTCGGTGTCCTCGGGCAGCCACGCCTCGTGCACGTGCCGGTCCACCGCGATCCGGTCCACTCGCCGGAATTTCCTGCGGTCCCGTGCGATGCGGTAGCGCGACGCCGGGACGCGGTGGACGCGTTCGGCGACCCGCGCGCGTACGGAGTCCAGGGTGGGGGCACGGCCTTCGAACCCGAACGTGAGCGCGAGGGGAACGGGGCTGCCGCCCGTCGCCAGGTGGAAGGCGACATCTGCGGTTCCCATGGACAGGGACGACGGCAGGCGGCCGTCCGTACCGAAGGCGGGTCGCATGGTGGAACCTCCTGGTCGGGTTCTGAAGGTCTGAAGGTCTGAAGGGCTGAAGGTCTGCGGGGCCGGGGGCCGGGGGCCGCGGTCTGCGGAGCCGGCGTACGGATGCGGGCCGCGCCCGCCGTCAGCACGTGTGCCGCGCGATCCGCCCCATCGCGTCCACGTACGCCCGCAGCAGGGGCCGAGCGGGTCCGCGTGCGGGCAGGCGCGGGGCCCGGGAGCGGTGCCACGGGAGCGATTCGCCGGGTTCCGGCTCGCCCAGCAGGGCCGCGGCCACGTGCGCGCCGTGCGCCACGGACAGGGCGAGTCCGTGCCCGCAGCAGCCGCCGATGTACCAGACGCCGTCGAAGCCCGGCACCGGCCCCACCACCGGCAGGCCGTCGCCCGTCATACCGACGCGGCCGGACCAGCGGTGGGTGACCCGCACCCGGGCGAGGTCCGGGTGCAGGGACCGCAGCCACCTCTCCAGCCGGGCCCAGGCCCGCTCCCTGACGGCCTGGAGACGTGGAGCGCCGATGCCCGCCGGGACCGTGGCGGTACCGCCGCCCGCCACCAGGCCCTGGTCCGGGAGCAGCCGGAAGTACGGCGCCATCGGGACGGCGTCGACGACGGAGTGTCCGGCGCGCCCGCCCAGTGCCTCGTAGGCCGGGGTGCTCAGCGGTTCGGTGGCGACGGCGTACACCTCGAGCGGCAGGACGGTGCCGACCGGCAGGTCCAGTGCCTGCGCGGCCGAGTTGACGGCCAGCACCGCCTGACCGGCGTAGAGCCTGCCGTGCGGGAGGACCAGCTCGGGGCCGACCAGATCGCCCGGGCGGAGGGCCAGCAGCGGGCTGCGGCCGTAGAACCGCACGCCTTTGTCGGCGCAGGCACGGGCGAGGGCGCAGGTCAGGGCGGCCGGGTCGAGGGTCGCGGCGGGGCGGTGCAGGAGTGCCGCCCGGTAGGGCACGCCGACCCGGTCGCGAATGTCGGCCGGAGTGAGGACGGGGACGTCCAGACCGAGTTCGCGGCAGGCGCGGGCCTGGCGGGCCAGTGCCACCAGGCCCGCGGACGACCGCGTGGCCACCAGCTGCTCGCCGGGCCGCAGCCCGCAGGGCACGTCGAGCCGGGCGCACAGGGCGAGGACGTCCCGCACCGCCCGTTCACTGGCCCGGTGCATCCTGCGCGCCGTCTGCGGGCCGAAGCGGCGCACCGCGCGGTCGACCGCGGGGCCAGCCCGGGGGCCCAGCAGACCGGTGCCCCGGCCGCTGGCGCCGGCGGCCGGGTACTCGGCGTCCACCACCGCGATGTCGAGCCCCGGGGCGCGCTCCGCCAGGTGGTAGGCGCAGGACAGCCCGGCCAGCCCGGCCCCGACGACGGCCACGTCCGCGGTGACCACGCCGTGCAACTGGGGCTGCGTCGGCAGTTCCGCGGGGTCCCAGTAAGGCGTTCCGGCCGGCGGCCCGGTCATCCCGGCGCGTCCGGCACCGGCTCGGTCAGCACGCCGAACCGGCGGTCGTGCCACAGCAGCGGGCGTCCGCCGCCCACGTGCACGGCGGCGACCCGGCCGACGACGAGGTGGTGGTCGCCGTAGCGGCGTACGTCCTCGGTCAGGCACACCGACCAGGCGAGCGCGCCGGCCAGCACGGGGACGCCCAGCACCTGCCGGGTCTCGGTGCCGGCGAACCGCTCCGCCGCGGTCGTGGCGGGGGACGCGAACCGGCCCGCGAGGTCCTGCTGTTCCTCGCGCAGCAGGTGCACGGCGAAGGCCCGCCGGCCGCGGACGGCGGCGAGGGTGCGGGAGCCGTCGCGCAGACAGGCCAGCAGCAGCGGGGGGCGGGCGGAGAGCGAGGTGACGGCGGACACCGTCATACCGAGCGGGCCGTCCGCGCCGCGGGCGGTCACGACGGCCACCCCGGCGGCCAGCTTGGCGTAGAGGCCGAGGCAGCGCGCGGCGCCCGGCCCCGGTTCCTCGTGCAGCGGTTCCACGTGCGGCGGCTCGGCGGCCGGAGACGGGACGCCCGCGACGGCCGCCCGGTCAGTCACGATCCGCAGCCGCGCGCTCATCGATCACCTCCGCGTCCGCCAGGCCCCGCAGCACGCGGGCGATGTTGGTACGCAGGGTCGACTCGGCCACCGGGTCGAGCACCTCGGCCATGGAGGGGATGCCGAGGTCGAAGGCCGCGGTGAAGACGACGAGCGTGCCGCCGTCCCTCGCCTCGCAGCGCCAGCTCCCCTCGAAGGCATGGAAGTCGCCGCTGAGCTGTTCGAAGGCGATGGAGTACGTCTCGGGCGAGTAGGTGTCGCGTTCCCGCCACCGCATCAGGCCGCCCCGGAACTCGACGGTCCAGTTGGAGACCGTGGAGCCGTCGGGCAGCGGAGGCTCGACGTGCACCTCGCGGAAGGTGTCGCTGTAGTCGGGAAAGCGGCGGAAGTCGCTGATGCGGCCGTAGACGTCGGCGGGTGCCAGTCCGTCGGCGAGGGCGTGCAGTACCACGTGGCGCATGGGTCGTTCGGTTCCTTCCCGGAGGGTTTCCGGACGCCGGTGTCCGGAGCTGGTGGCAGGCGCCGGCGTCAGGAGCGGGCGCCGGGAGCCGGTGTCATCCGGTCATGCGGTCGGCCGTGCTGCGCAGGGCCGCGCCGAGGGTGGTGAGGAACAGGTCGAGCGCAGAGTCCTCGACCACGGCCGGCGGGGTCAGCCGCAGCACCCGGGTGGAGTTGAGGGAGTTGTTGACGAGCACACCGCGGGAGATCAGTTCCAGCAGGAGTTCGCCGACCGCCTGTTCTTCGGCGAACTCGATGCCGATCATCAGCCCCCGGCCGCGCACTTCGCGCACCAGTCCGCCCTCGTACGGCGCGCACACCTCCCGTACGGCGGTGAGGATGCGCAGGCCGAGCGCGGCGGCCCGGGCCACGGTGTCCTCCTCGTCCATCGCCCGCAGGGTGGCGAGGGCGGCGGCGCAGGCGATCGGCGAGGCGCCGAAGGTGGAGGTGTGCAGGTAGGGGTCGCGGCTGAACGGGGCGTAGGCCTCGGCGGTGGCGACCATCGCGGCGACCGGTACGACACCGCCGCTGAGTCCCTTGCCGACGAGCAGCACGTCCGGACGCACGCCCTCGGCGTCGACGCCCCACCAGGTGCCCAGTCGTCCCATGCCGGTCTGGATCTCGTCGACGACCAGCAGGGCGCCGTACTCCCGGCACAGCGCCTGCACCTGACTGAGGTAGCCGTGGCGCGGGATGCGTACGCCGCCCTCCCCCTGGACGGGCTCGACGATGACGCAGGCCCGGTCGCGGCGGGCGGCCAGCGCCTGTTCGAGGTCGGCCGGGTCGTCGTAGGCCACCTGAGTGACGTCCGGGAGCAGGGGCTGGAAGGGCGTCTGGTACGTGGCGTTGGCGGTGACGCTGAGCGCGCCGAGGGTCTTTCCGTGGAAGCCGCTGCGGGTGGTGATCACCGAGGAGAGTCCGTGGGCGCGGGCCAGTTTCAGGGCCGCCTCGGTGGCCTCGGCGCCGGAGTTCACGAAGTGGACGTAGTCGAGGCCGGGCGGGGTGTGGGCGGCCAGGGCCTGGGCGGCCAGGGCGGCGACGGGTTCGAGGAAGACGCGGCTGGCCAGCGGGTGGGTGTCGATCTGCCGGTGCACCGCTTCGACGACGGCCGGGTGGCGGTGGCCCATGAGGAAGACGCCGTAGCCGCCGAAGTCCAGGAAGCGGCGGCCGTCGTCGGCGTGGATCCAGGGGCCCTCGGAGCGGATCTCGGCCATGCCGCCCATGACACGGCCCATCACGGCGCGGCCGGAGCCGATGTGCTTGAGGTAGAGGTCCACGACGTCGGGCCGGTCGGTCGGGGCGGCCGTCCCGGAGCGCGGGGCGGAGGACCCTGAGGACGAGGCGGAGGACGGGGCGGAGGACCCGGCGGAGGGCGTGGCGGTCTCGGGGCGCGGCCCGGCGGTCCCGGCGGACGGGGCACAAGGACCGGAGAGCGGTCCGGCAGCCCCGGTGGACGGGGGCGACACGGTCATGACGCCACCCCGATCGGATCGGCCGCGGCGGCCCGGTTCGGGGTGAGCGGGCCGGCCCTGTCCCCCGCCCAGCTCTCCGCGTTGCGTACGAGCGCGGCCCTGATGTCGGTCCGGGTCGGGCGGGTGCCGCAGTCGGGTTCGCCGAGGGAGGTGTCGAACGGCAGGTCCCGCTGGAACACCAGCAGCAGTTCCGCGTGGTGCTCCAGCCGCCGCCGGAGGGACGCGGGCAGCGAGGTGCCCTCCAGCATGGGCAGCAGCAGCCGGTGCACGGCGTCGACGGGGACGAACCGCGGCCGCTGGGGTCGGGGCAGGCCGTGGCGTACGGCGACGTCCGCGCAGACGTCGGCGAACTCCCGCAGGCCGATGGCCTCCTTGCCGGCCGTCAGCCAGTACTCGCCGTCGGCCACACCGCCCCGGACCAGGTCGCCGATGGCCCGCGAGACGTAGTCCTGGGGCACCATGTCGATCCGGGAGTCCGGGGCTCCGGGCAGCACCGGGACCTGCCCCAGGACCATCGAGCCGATCGTCCTGGTCAGCCCCTGCTGACGGGCGATCCGCCCGCTGACGGAGTCACCCATGACGACCGAGGGCCGGACGACGGCGCCGGGCACGCCCGCCTCGCGGGTCATCTGTTCCGCCGTGGCCTTGGAGTCGAGGTAGGCGGCGGCACCCGGGAATCGCCGGCGGTCCTCCTCGGTGGGGGTGTTGGCCACGAACGCGGTACTCACCAGGTACAGCGGGGCGTCGGCCCGGGCCGCCAGGTCGAGCATGTTGTCGGCACCGCGCAGGTTGGTGCGCGTGATGTCCCCCGGCGGAGTACGCCAGTTGGTCTCGGCGGCGGAGTGCAGCACCACGTCCACCTCCAGGGCCAGTTCGTGCCAGGCCCGGGGGGTCAGGCCGAGCCGGGGAGCGACCAGGTCGCCCTGGAGTTCGCGCACCCGTGGATCGCGCAACGGTGTGTCGCGGCGCAGGCACAGCAGGTCGAAGTCGGGTGACAGCTCGTCGATCAGGGCACGTCCGAGTACTCCGGAACCGCCGGTGAGCAGCAGGGAGGGGCGGTCGCGCCGTCCCGTACGGCCGACGGGCAGGAGGGCGGGACGCTGGTTGTCTGACGGCATGGGGGGTGTGTTCTCCCAACGGGTCTCGGCCCACCGATGGTCGGTGGGGCGGGGGTCAGGCGATGGTGAGCGGCCGGTCGGCCAGGTACGCGGAGAACGGGCCGGTCATCCGGGAGCGCGACGGCGGATGCAGCGAGAGGCCGTTGGCGCAGGCGGCCAGGTGGCCCACCTCGTCGGACGTCATGAAGTTGAGCCCGCCGAGCAGTTCGACCGCGCGCGGGACGATCCGGACGATGGCGTCCTGGACGCCGTAGCGCACGGACAACGCCTGTGCGAGCGCCGACTCGTCGAGGTCACCGGCGTCGATACGCCGGGCGACGCCCTCGGCGGTGGCCGCGGCGGCCTCGGTCTCGACGAACAGGCGTACGCGCTCGTGCTCGGGGATGCGGTCGTTCAGCAACACCCGCTCCACCAGCGCGCTCGCGGCACCGAGGTAGCTGCCCGTCATCAGCGTCTGGAACCAGATCAGACCGGTCGTCTGGAGTTCGTCGAGCTGTTCACCGGAGGTCGTCGAGGTGCGCAGCAGGAGTTCCGGCGGTACGAGGACGTCGGTGAGCGTGACCTGTTCGCTCTCGGCCCCGGCCAGGAAGGCGCTGGACCAGAAGCCGCTGACGCTCAAGCCCTCACTCTCCGCGGGCACGATGGCAACGGCGAGTTCGTCGCCCTGCCCGTCCTCGCGCGGGATCATCACGCTGGCGGTGAGCAGGTCCATGGAGCGGGCCAGACTGCACGGCCGTTTGACGCCGTTGATCCGGACGCCGTCCGCGGTCACCGTGGCGGTCATCGACGGGTCGAGAACGCCGGCGCCGCTGCGGCCCTCGGCGAAGCCGGAGGCGATCACGCGGTTGGACGAGGCCACGCCCTCGATCAGCATCCACTCCAGGCCGTCGCCGAGGCCGCCGAGCCCGACCAGGGTGGCCATGGAGAAGTGGTGCATGGTGGTGGCCACGGCCAGGGACGGCGAGCGGCTGCCGATGGCCCGCTGCACGCGCAGGGCGTCGAGCGCGGTGGCGCCCCGGCCCTGGTGGGACTCGGGGACGAGCAGTCCTGGACCGCCGCTGTCCCGGAAGTGCCGGATGCCCGGGCTGCCCGGCCGCTCCAGTTCCATCAGCGGGGCCTCGCGCAGGGCGGGGTCCAGTTCGGGCAGCAGCTTCGCAAGGGTGGCGCGTTCACGCTCGAGGAATCTCATGGGCGTGCGGTCCTCCAGAAGGGGATGCATACGGAATCGGCGCGGCACTCGCGCGGCCGTGGACGCGGTGACTCAGAGGGCGTTGGTGGCGCGCAGCAACTGCCAGACCGCGCCGGGGCGGGGCTTGCCGCGGAAGGCGATGTACTCCGGCAGGACCACGTGCGGGGCCCACTTCTGCTTGTACTCGAGCTGGGAGGCGGCCGGGTAGATCACGTCGCCGTGCTCGGCCAGGAAACGGGCGAGCCGGGCGAACAGGGGGCTGGCCCCGGGCAGTTCGAGCTCCGGATCCAGCCCGGTGAACGGGGTGAAGCCGAAGTGCAGCCAGCCCGCTCCGTCGGCGGTGAGCCGTTCCATGACGGTGGCGTTGAGCGCCTCCATCACGCCGGGCGGAGCGTCGGGGCGGCGCCGGCTGAGGTCGTGCAGCCAGCCGGGGCGGCTGCCGTAGACCGGCGAGTAGTTGATGTAGCCGGCCGTCTCGCCGTCGATCCGGCCGACGAACAGGCGGCGGTGGCTCTGCAGGCTCCCGTCGCGCTGGCCGACGAGGAAGCGCAGCTCCTTGACGTGCCGGCCCTTCTCCCGCAGCCAGCACCGGTCGATCCGGTCCAGTTCGGCGCAGTCGTCGCCGGCCATGACCTCGGCGACCTCCAGGCCCGCCCGCCGGGCGCGCGAGATCTTGTTCCGCAGCCGGACGAACCGTGAACCGCGCAGCGTGAAACGGCTCAGGTCGACCGCGTACGACGCCCCCAGCTGGTTGACCGTGAAGCCGCTCGCCGCGTACAGCTCGGCGTCCGCCCGCTGCAGTTGCACGGCGACCAGCCGGCGGCCGGCGTGGGCGGCGAACGCGTCCAGCAGACGTGCCCGGTGTTCCGGCGCGGTGAACGGACCGCCGAACTGCAGTACGTAGCGGCCCGAGGTGCGATAGGCACAGGCGCCGTCGAACCCGGCGTCGTGGAAGTACGCGTTCCCGCTGTTGAGGGCGAGAAAGGAACTGGGGTTGTCGCTGTGTGCGGCGAGTGTGTCAAGCACGGACGGCATCGGCGTCCTCCACGGAAGTCCGCGCGGCGCCGTTTTCGCCGGAGACCGCCGCCGAGTGGTACCGCAGCTCGAACCTGCGGAACTCCGGCGTGGTTTCCGGCTCGAAGGCGACCCCGAAGGGTTTGAGGGAGTTCCCGAAGAGGGCCCGGTCGCCCATGAGGTGGATCGGGAGGGCCAGCAGCGCCCACTCCGGCCGGACCAACAGCGCCCACGCCCCGGCCAGGGCGCCCGCCGTGACCAGGCTGTGCATCGTGTTGTAGGCCACGTAGCAGGCGCGCGGAACGTGTCCTTCCGGGCTGCGCCGGAAGGCGATCGCGCCGGGCAGGTATCCGACGACGTCGATCACCGCGAACAGCAGCACGAAGACGGCCCAGCGGATTTCCGCGAGGTGCTGGAATGCGAGCACGAGCGATACGGTGAGAAAGCCCAGCCATTCGAGTCGGGAGAGAGCGAAGGTGGTCTTCGTCTCGAAACGGTTCTTGGCGTCCACGGGCGCTCCTGGATTGCGCTTACGATTCCGGGGCGCGGCCTCGGCCCGCCCCCTCGCTGTGGTCTGTCACTCCGGTTTACGCACCAGCGGGTCCAACCCCTCGTAAAGTGGAGCCGATTGAGAAGACGTGGTGCAGACGTGATGTCCGGGGGGACTTCTTTCATGACGCCGTCGACCGGTCCGGACGGTCCTCCGGGCTCCGCCGCCGGCAGCGCGGCCTGGGAGTTGCTGCTGCCCGCCGCCTCGGCACCGGCACGCGCGCGTGGCCGCGCCTTGCAGGAGTCCCTGCGCGACGCGGTCCGCTCGGGCCGGCTCACACCGGGCACCCGCCTCCCGTCCAGCCGGGACCTGGCGGCCGACCTCAAGGTGTCACGGGGGCTGGTGACGGAGGCATACGAGCAGCTGACGGCCGAGGGCTATCTGCGCAGCGGGCAGGGCGCGGGGACGTGGGTGGGGGACGCCGTACGGGCCGCCCGTCCACGCCCGCGTGATCTCGCCCCGCGCTCCCCCGCCGATCGCGTCGACTTCGTGCCGGGGACACCGGATCTGTCGCTCTTCCCGCGCTCGGCCTGGGCCGCCGCGCAGCGGGGCGTACTGGCGGACCTGCCGCACGAGAGCCTCGGCTATCCCGACCCGCGCGGGCTGCCCGGGCTGCGGACCGCCCTGGCCGAGCTGCTCGCGCGGCGCCGGGGTGTGGTGGCGGACCCGGAACGGATCATGGTGGTCTCCGGCGTGGCACAGGCCACCTCGCTGCTGGCGAGCGTGCTCCACGCGCGCGGGACGCGCACCGCCGGTGTCGAGGACCCCGGCAGCCCTCAGCACCACGCCCTGTACGCCGCGGCCGGCCTCGACGCCGTGCCCCTCCCCCTGGACGACGAGGGCCTCGCCACGGGCCCGCTGTACGCGTCGGACGTCCGGCTCGTGGTGACGACACCGGCCCACCAGTTCCCCACCGGGATCGCCTACTCGGCGCGGCGGCGCGCCGAACTGCTCGACTGGGCACGGTCCGTGGACGGCCTCGTCCTGGAGGACGACTACGACGGCGACTTCCGCTACGACCGTGCGCCGGTGGGCGCGCTCCAGGGGCTCGATCCGGAACGCGTCGCCTATACGGGCTCGGTCAGCAAGTCCCTCGCCCCGGGGCTGCGGCTGGGCTGGCTGCTGGTGCCCGACTGGCTGGCGGACGCCGTGGTCGAGCGCAAGCGCACCACCGACCTCGGCCACCCGACCCTCGACCAGGCGGTCTTCGCCCGCTTCGTCGAGCGTGGCGACTACGACCGCCGGCTCCGTGTCTGCCAGCGCGCCTACCGGGAGCGCCGGGACGCCCTGGTGGCCGCGCTGGCCGAGCACTTCCCCGGCTCACGGGTCACCGGCGTCGCCGCCGGCCTGCACGCCATCGCCACGCTTCCGGAGCGGTTCGGGCCCGAGGAGGGGTTCCTCGCGCGCGTGACGGAGGCGGACGTCGCGGTGCGCCCGCTGACGGCGTACGCGCACGGCGGTGCGGCCGGCGGACCGGCGGGCGAGGGTCCGGTGACGGCGAGGGAGGTGCGGCTGGTGCTGGGGTACGCGCATCTGACGCCGGGACGGATCCGGGAAGGGGTGGCGAGGATGGCACGGGCCGTGTGACGCGGCACCCGCCGCGGGTGCGCCACGGATTGCTCGGGACCCCCAGGACCCTGGGGCTCCCAGGACCCCAGGTGCGTCCGGGTGTCCCGGGCGTCCGGGGCGTCCGGGGCGTCCGGGGCGTCCGGGGCGTCCGGGGCGTCCGGGTTGTTCACCCGCAATTTCCGTGGGCGCCGCGCGGTGCCAGTAGGTCTGGCTCTGCACACTGGCTCGAACCCGGGCCCGTACACCGGCCGGATCCCGTCCCTGGAGGCGCATCCATGTCACCACGTCCGTTGCCCGCCCGCCGCAGCGTGCTGCGCGCGTCGCTCGCCACGTCGGCGGCCCTGACCCTGCCCACCACCCTCGGGGCGGCTCCGGCGTTCGCCCGTTCCGGGCGGCCGGGGGCGGGCTGGGGCGTGCAGACGGGAGACGTGACCTCCCACTCCGGTCTGGTCTGGGTGCGGTCCGACCGGCCGGCCCGGATGATCGTCGAGACGTCGGCCACCGAGTCGTTCCGCCACCCGCACCGGTGGCACGGTCCGCTGCTCGGGCGCGGCACCGACTTCACCGGCACCACCCGGCTGCGCGGCCTGCCGCCGGGCGAGCAGATCCACTACCGCGTGCTGCTCGCCGACCCGGACGACCCGCGCCGCACGGGCGAGCCGGTCACGGGCACCTTCCGCACCGTGCCGGTCCGACGCCGCGAGGGCGTGCGTTTCGTGTGGTCCGGCGACCTCGCGGGGCAGGGCTGGGGCATCAACCCGGACCTCGGCGGCTACCGCATCTACGAGGCCATGGGCGCCCTGGACCCGGACTTCTTCCTGTGCAGCGGCGACAACATCTACGCCGACGGCCCCATCGCCGCAACGGCCCCCCTGCCGGACGGCGGCACCTGGCGGAACATCACGACCGAGGAGAAGTCCAAGGTCGCCGAGACCCTCGCCGAGTTCCGCGGCAACTTCCGCTACAACCTGCTCGACGAGAACCTGCGGCGCTTCAACGCGCGGGTTCCGTCGATCGTCCAGTGGGACGACCACGAGGTCCGCAACAACTGGTACCCGGGCCAGGTGATCGCGGACACGGACGACCGGTACACGGAGAAGAGCGTCGACGTCCTGGCCGCCCGCGCCCGGCGCGCGTTCAGCGAGTACTTCCCGGTCTCCACCCTGCTCCCCGGCGCGCGCGAGGGGCGTGTGCACCGGGTGCTGCGCCAGGGCCCGCTGCTCGACGTGTTCGTGCTGGACATGCGGACCTACCGCAACGCCAACTCCCCCGGCGAGCAGACCGTGGACCCGCAGGGCATCCTGGGCCGGGAGCAGTTGGAGTGGCTGAAGCGGGAGCTGGCCCGGTCGCGCGCCGTGTGGAAGGTGATCGCGGCGGACATGCCGATCGGACTCGTCGTGCCGGACGCCACCGAGGGCGCGCCCAACATCGAGGCGATCGCGCAGGGCGATCCCGGCGCTCCGCTGGGCCGCGAGCTGCAGATCGCGGAGCTGCTGCGTTTCGTCAAGCACCGGCGGATCACCGGCACGGTGTGGCTGACGGCCGACGTGCACCACACCTCGGCCCAGCACTACCAGCCGTCGCGGGCCGCGTTCGACGACTTCGAGCCGTTCTGGGAGTTCGTGTCGGGGCCGCTCAACGCGGGCGCGTTCCCGGCGAGCGGGCTGGACGGCACCTTCGGTCCCGAACGGGTCTTCGTGAAGGCGCCGACCGCCTCGAACGTCTCGCCCGCGGGTGGTTACCAGTTCTTCGGCGAGGTCCACATCGACGGCGACAGCGCCGACATGACGGTGCGCCTGCGCGAGCAGGACGGCACGGTGCTGTTCACGAAGGTGCTGCGACCGGGCCGCGTCGGCCAGTAGTCCCGTAGCCTGTCGGGTGTGCCGCGCATCGGCGTCATCCCCCGGTGCGCGGCCGGAACGGGAGCCCGGCCCGGGGTGCCGGACCCCTCTTTACCCGTCGGTCACAGAGCGTTCGCGACCACGCAACACCCCTCCGTCACAGTGGGTGCATGAGTCGAGACATGTCCGATGTGACGGACGCCGTGGCCCACCTCTTCCAGCAGGGCACCGCGGTGCCCGCCATGCTGCTGGCCTCGGTGGCCGCCCTGATCGCCACGGCGGGCTTCCGCACCCGCTGGTCACGACGCCACGGGCAGGCGCCACCGGCGGACGATACCGGCGCCCGGCCACCGAGTGCGGAGCGGGCGGCCGGGCCCGCGCCGACCGGGCACGAGGGCGCCGGGAGCGCACTGTGGCGGATGCGGACGACGGTGCGGGACGCGCCGGGATCACTCGCCGTGCTGTGCGCCGCCCTGGCCGGCCGGCGGATCGACATCCTGAGCCTGCAGACGCATCCGCTGGCCGAGGGCACGGTGGACGAGTTCCTGCTCCGTGCCCCGGGCGAGCTGAGCGGGACGGAGCTGGCCGAGGTGGTGACGGCGGCGGGCGGTGCCCGGACCTGGACCGAGCGGGCCGATGCCCACGACCTGGTGGACGCGCCCACCCGGGTCCTGGGCCTGGCCGCCCGCACGGCCCTGGACACGGCGGAACTCCCGCTGGCCCTGCGTCAGTTGCTGGGCCGGTGCACGATCCGGTCCCTCCCCCCGGCGGCGGGCGCCGGTGCGGGTGCCGGCGACGCCGTGCCGCCGGAGGGCACGCTGGAGGACACCGTGCTGCGGCTGCGGGCCCCGGAGGGCGGGGTGATCAGCGTGGAGCGCCCCCACCTGCCGTTCACCCCGGCCGAGTTCGCACGGGCCCGGGCCCTGGTCGAGCTGGACGCCCGGCTCGGTCCGCGCATCCCGCGTGCCCGGGACGTCCTGACGCTTCCCGAGGGGAGCGACATCACGGTGCGCCGCGCCGACACGCGGGACGTTCCGGCCGCCAGGGCGATGCACGAGCGGTGCTCGGCGCAGACCCTCGGGCTGCGCTACCACGGCCCGGTGCGGGACGCCGACCGCTACCTCAACCACCTGCTCAGCCCCCGATTCGGCCGTACCCTCGCCGTGCAGACCGCGTCGGGACGGATCGTGGGGCTCGGCCACCTGTTGTGGGACGGGGACGAGACGGAGGTCGCACTGCTCGTCGAGGACGCGTGGCAGCGCCGCGGCATCGGCGGTGAACTCCTCGGCCGTCTCGTGGCGATGGCGGCGGAGACGGGCTGCGAGAGCGTCTACGCGGTCACGCAGGCGTCCAACACCGGCATGGTCGCCGCGATGCGCGGCCTGGGCCTCCCCCTCGACTACCAGATCGAGGAGGGGACCCTGGTCGTCACGGCCCGCCTGGCCCCGTCCGCCCGTCCCGGAGCGGGCGTGCCCCACGAGGAGCGGATCGGCCGGGACTGACCGGCGGCGCCGGCGCGGTCACTCGGTCCGCGCCAGCGCCTCCCGCAGCGGTATCGCCCCGGCGGCACGCTCCCCCAGCGCCCGGTCCAGGTCGGCCCACAGGTCGTCGACGTCCTCCAGGCCGACCGACAGCCGCAGCAGCCGGTCGGACACTCCGGCGCTCCGCCGGTCGTCCGCGTCGACGATGCGGTGGCTGATGGACGCCGGGTGCTGGATGAGCGTGTCGACGCTGCCGAGGCTCACCGCCGGGGTGATCAGCCGGACGCCGCCGACGACCTCGTGCGGGTCGCCGTACACCTCGAAGGAGACCATCGCGCCGCCGATCCGCGGATAGTGGACGCGGGACACCCGCGGGTCGGCGGCGAGCCGTCCGGCCAGGTCGGCGGCGTTGGCGGAGGCGGCCCTGACCCGCACGGGCAGGGTGGACAGTCCCCGCAGGAGCAGGTAGCCGGCCAGTGGGTGGAGCACTCCGCCGGTGGCGAAGCGCACCTGCCGCAGCCGCCCCGCGAACTCCTCGTCGCAGGCGACCACCCCGGCGAGCACGTCCCCGTGTCCGCCCAGGTACTTGGTGGCACTGTGCAGCACCAGACGGGCGCCGTGTTCGGCGGGGCGCTGGAGCACGGGCGTGGCGAAGGTGTTGTCCACCAGCAGCGGGACCGAACCGCAGGCATGGGCGACGGCCCGCAGGTCGACCTCGGCCAGCGTCGGATTGGCCGGCGACTCCACGAGCACCAGGCCGGTGTCCGGGCGCAGCGCGTCCGCGACGCCCGCCGGATCGGTCCAGGTGACCTCGGACCCGAGCAGCCCGGCGGTCAGCAGGTGGTCGCTGCACCCGTACAGGGGCCGGACGGCGACCACGTGCCGCAGTCCCATCGAGCCGCGCACCAGCAGGACCGCGGTCAGTGCCGCCATGCCGCTGGCGAAGGCGACGGCGGCCTCGGTCCCCTCCAGCCGGGCCAGCGCCGCCTCGAAGCGGGCGACGGTCGGGTTGCCCAGGCGGCCGTAGACCGGCGGTCCGTCCGGTTCGGCGCCGGTGGCGGCGAACGCGTCGATGCGAGCGGCCTCGCCGCGGCTGTCGTACGACGGGTAGGTCGTGGACAGGTCGATGGGCGGGGCGTGCAGTCCCCGGCCGGCGAGGTCGTCGCGGCCGGCGTGCACGGCTTCGGTGGCCAGTGCCCTGCCCGCGGGGGCGGTGGTGCGTACGTCGTCGGGTGCTGACGTGTGCCTGCGCGCTGAGTCCATGGCGGAAGAGTGAACAGTGACCGGGTCAGCGGGTGCGTGGTCCGTGCTACGTTCGGATCATGGCCGATTCCGTCGTACTGGATCCGGTGGATCTTCATCTGCTGCGGTTGCTGCAGAACGACGCCCGGACCACCTACCGCGATCTCGCCGCCCAGGTCGGTGTGGCCCCGTCGACCTGCCTGGACCGGGTGGCGCGACTGCGTCGGGCCGGGGTGATCCTCGGCCACCGGCTCGAGCTGGACCCGGCGAAGCTGGGGCGCGGTCTCCAGGCGCTGCTGCTCGTGCAGGTGCGCCCGCACCGGCGGGAGCTGGTCGGTCCTTTCGTGGAGCGGATCAGGGCGCTGCCCGAGTCCCGCACCGTCTTCCACCTCACCGGCCCCGACGACTACCTGGTGCATGTCGCGGTCGCGGACATGACGGACCTGCAGCGGCTGGTCCTGGACGAGTTCACGTCCCGGCGGGAGGTGGCCCGGGTAGAGACCCGGCTGATCTTCCAGCAGTGGGAGTGCGGCCCCCTGCTGCCGCCCGCAGGCCCCGCGGCGCCGTCGGCGGCCACGTCCGCGGCCACGCCCTGAGCGAAATCCGGCCGTCCTCGCGACCGGGCCCGGCCCACCGGGCTGACGCGGCACCGGTATCCGTATGAGGATGTCCGCATGTCAGAGACGAACAGCCCGCTGCCCCGCGAGGTCGCCGACGCGTACGTCGACGAGCTCATCGCCCTCGACCCGGTCACCGGTACCTATCTCGGTGTCGCGGAGAGTTCCAGCCGTCTCCCCGACTTCTCGCCCGCCGGGCAGGAGGCCCTCGCCGAGCTGGCCCGCACCACCCTCGCCCGGCTGGACGAGGCCGAGCGCCGGCCCGGCGGGGACAGCGACGTGGAGCGGCGCTGCGCGCGGCTGCTGCGCGAGCGCCTCACGGCCGAACTCGCGGTGCACGAGGCCGACGAGGGCCTGCGCTCGGTCGGCAACATGGGCACCGCCGCCCATTCGGTGCGCGAGGTGTTCACCCTCACCCCGACCCAGACCGAGGAGGACTGGGCCCGGGTCGCCGAGCGGCTGCGCGCGGTGCCGGCGGCGTTCGCCGGCTACCGGGAGTCCCTGTCGCTGGGCCTGGAGCGCGGGCTGTACGCGGCGCCGCGGCCGACCGCCACCTTCGTCGAGCAGCTCGGCGAGTGGGCGGACACGGGCGAAGGGCGCGGCTGGTTCGAGGACTTCGCCGCCGACGGTCCCGAGGCGCTGCGCGCGGAGCTGGACGAGGCCGCCCGGGGTGCGACCGCCGCCGTGGTGGAGCTGCGGGACTGGATGCGCGACGTGTACGCCCCGGCGATCGAGGGCGCCCCGGACACGGTGGGCCGCGAGCGCTACGCCCGCTGGTCGCGCTACTACAACGGCACGGATCTGGACCTGGACGAGGCGTACGCGTACGGCTGGGCCGAGTACCACCGTCTGCTGGCCGAGATGAAGGCCGAGGCGGAGAAGATCCTGCCGGGCGCCGAGACGCCGTGGGTGGCGCTGGCGCACCTGGACGAGCACGGCAAGCACATCGAGGGCGTGGACGAGGTCCGCGACTGGTTGCAGGGCCTGATGGACCAGGCGATCGAGCAGTTGGACGGCACGCACTTCGAACTCGCCGAGCGGGTGCGGAGGGTGGAGTCGCGCATCGCCCCGCCCGGCAGTGCGGCGGCGCCGTACTACACGTCGCCTTCGGAGGACTTCTCGCGACCCGGCCGCACCTGGCTGCCGACGATGGGCCAGACCCGGTTCCCGGTGTACGACCTGGTGTCGACCTGGTACCACGAGGGCGTCCCGGGCCACCACCTCCAGCTCGCCCAGTGGACGCACGTGGCGGAGAACCTCTCGCGCTACCAGGCGTCCGTGGGCATGGTCAGCGCCAACGCCGAGGGCTGGGCGCTGTACGCGGAGCGGCTGATGGACGAGCTGGGCTACCTCACCGACGCGGAGCAGCGCCTCGGCTACCTGGACGCGCAGATGATGCGTGCCGCCCGGGTCATCGTGGACATCGGCATGCACCTGGAGCTGGAGATCCCGGCGGACTCGCCGTTCCACCCGGGTGAGCGCTGGACGCCGAAGCTGGCGCAGGAGTTCTTCGGCGCGCACAGCAGCCGCCCTGCGGACTTCGTGGAGAGCGAGCTGACCCGGTATCTGACGATCCCGGGTCAGGCGATCGGCTACAAGCTCGGTGAGCGGGCCTGGCTGCTGGGCCGGGAGAAGGCCCGCGAGCGGCACGGTGACGCGTTCGACCCGAAGGCGTGGCACATGGCGGCCCTCTCCCAGGGTTCGCTGGGCCTGGACGACCTGGTCGACGAACTGGCGCGCCTGTAGGGCGCGTTCGGCACGGCGCTCGGCGCCGCAAGCAGCCGGAAGCCGCCGGGGGCGTGGGGCGGCGTCGGCGGTCCCGCCGCCCGGCGGGAAGGGCGCGGCGACGGCCTCGTCGTCGTGTCCCGTCAGGCACCGGTGCCCCCGGGCCGGCTACCGGTCGGCGAGCCGCCGCAGCTGTACGAGGCTCAGCCAGGTCTCGGGCCCGGGGCGCACCTCCGCCGCGCGTACCGCGTACCGGCCGGGAGCAAGGGCGACCCGCGCCCGGCCGGCGCGGTCCGAGGCGGTGCCGGGCCAGGCGGCGTCGAACAGGAGCACGGGTCCGGGCACGCGCCAGGCCACCTCGGGCTCCCACTCGGCCGCGTCGAGGGCGGCGGGGACACCGGCCAGCACCTCGGCCTCGGAGTCCGCCGCACACCAGCGGACGAAGGCTCCGTGGTCGGGGAGGTAGGCGGTGGCGGCGGGTTCGTCGCCGAGCACCAGGGCGGTGCAGTCGCCGACCGGGAGGAGCCCGACGAAGCCGTCGACCTCGCAGGCCCGGTCGTAGTCGGAGTCCGTCTCCTCGCCGTCGGCGCCGGTCCAGAACGGCAGGACGGTCTCCGGGACCGCGATCAGCGGCCCCCCGCCCGACTCGACCCACTCCACCGCGCCCGGCTCCGCGTATCGCACCATGCGGCAGAACCTACACGCAGCTCAGCAGCCGCAGTCGGCCGCGTCCACCGGGACGGTCAGCGGGTCGGCGGCGCGGCGCCCGGTACCCTGCCACGTACCGAACTCGAAGCCCTCGCGCACCCAGTACTCGAAGCCGCCCAGCATCTCCTTGACCGGGTAGCCGAGTTCGGCGAGGGCTAGGGCGGCGCGCGTCGCGCCGTTGCAGGCCGGGCCCCAGCAGTACGTCACCACCGGTACGGAGGGATCGAGGAGTTCTCCGGCCCGCTCGGCGACGAGTGCGGTGGGCAGGTGGACGGCGCCCGGGACGTGTCCCTGGTCCCAGGACTCGGTCGACCGGCAGTCCACGAGCACGAACCCCGGGTCGCCGCCGGCCGCGAGTGCGGCGGCGACGTCGGAGACGTCGGTGTGGAAGGCGAGGCTCGCCCGGAAGTGGGCGGCGCTCTCGGCGGGCGGTGCGGGGGCCACGCGCAGGACGGGGTTGACCTGTCGGGTGGCGGGGGTGGTGACGGTCATGGCGCTCCGGCCTCTCCTCGAAGGATCTTCCGGTCATGAATCTACGGTTCGCGCGACGGTGGCTGAAGGCGCCTTCCCCGGCCTGCCGCTTGTTCTGCCGGGGATTGCCTGCTATCCATCCCTGATGACCGAGTATTCCCCGGACGCCACCGACTGGCTTCTCCTCGACGCCCTTCAGCGGGACGGTCGGGCCAGCTTCGCCGAGCTGGCCCGTGCCGTCTCGATGTCCGCGAGCGCGGTGACCGAACGGGTGCGGCGACTGGAGGAGGCCGGGATCGTCCGGGGGTACACGGCGGTCGTCGACCCCGAGCGGCTCGGGCTGCCGATCCTGGCGTTCGTGCGGCTGCGCTACCCGGTCGCCAACTACAAGCCGTTCCACGACCTGGTCGCCGTCACGCCGGAGATCCTGGAGGCGCACCACGTCACGGGCGACGACTGCTTCGTCATCAAGGTCGCGGCGCGTTCGATGCGGCACCTGGAGGAGGTGTCCGGCCGGATCAGCGCCCTCGGCTCGGTCACCACGAGTGTCGTCTACTCCTCACCGCTGCCCCGCCGCCCCCTGGGCCGCTGAGACCGGCGCGGGAGCCGCCGGGGCGCTCAGCCGGCTCCCCGCTGCCGCAGTACCGATCCCGACCGCCCCTTCACGACCTCCAGTTGGGCGTGGACGCGGCGCCTCAGGTCGGCGACGTGGCTGACGATGCCGACACTGCGGTCCCGCTCGCGCAGCGCGTCGAGGACGTCCAGGACCTCGTCGAGGGTCTGGTCGTCGAGGCTGCCGAACCCCTCGTCGATGAAGAGGGTGTCCAGGCGGACGCCGCCCGCCTCGTCGGTGACCACGTCGGCAAGGCCGAGCGCGAGGGCGAGGGACGCGAAGAAGGTCTCGCCGCCCGACAGGGTGGCCGTGTCGCGCTCGCGGCCGGTCCAGGCGTCGACGACGTGCAGGCCGAGGCCGCTGCGGCCGCGTCCGGTGCGGTCGTCGGAGTGCACGAGGGTGTAGCGGCCCGAGGACATGCGCAGCAACCGGGCGGTGGCCGCGGCGGCGACCTGTTCGAGGCGGGCGGCGAGCACGTAGGACTCCAGGCGCATCCGGCGCTCGTTGTCCGCCGAGGTGCCCGCGGCGAGGGAGGCGAGGCGGGCGACCCGGGTGTGCTCCTCGCGCAGCGGGGCCAGCCCGCGTACGGAGGTGGTGGCGTGGGCGGACAGCCGGTCCAGCTCGGCGCAGCACCGGGCGGCCGCGTCGCGCGCCGAGGCCGCCTCGCGCAGGCGCCGGGCCGCGTCGGCTGCCGCCCGCTGCGCCGCGTCGGGGTCGGCGGGTGCCCGCCGGGCCGCGTCAGCGGTGTCCGCCTCGGCGAGGACCGCGCGCACGGCAGCGTCCTCGGCCTGCCAGGCGTCGAGCCGTCGTTGCAGCTCGCGGTGGGCCGTGTCGTCGAGCAGCGCGTCGGCCGCCTGCGCCGGGGTGTCGAAGCCGGCCCGGAAGGCGGCGTCGGCGAGCCGGGCGTCGGCGTCCTTGAGCCGCTGCGCGGTGTCGGCGGCGGCACGGGCGGTCTCGGCGGCCCGGGTCAGCAGCGCGGCCTGCCGCTCCACCTGCGCGGCACGCGCCGCCACGCTCTCGGCGTCACCCCGTACCCGCGTCAACTCCTCTTCCAGAGTGGCCTGTTCGCCCTCCAGTCGCTCCCGTGCCGCGATCCGGGAGGCGGACCGCACGGCGGCCTGCTGCTGGGCGGCGGCGCGCTGCTCGCGCTCGCGCTCGGCCCTCCGGAGCTCCTCCTGCGCCGCGTGCAGCCCGGAGGCGGTCGCCCGGGTCCGGGTGTACTCCCGCTCCAGGTCCTCGGCCTCTTCGGCCAGCCGTGCGGTGGGTGCGTCACCGGCTTCCGCCGTGGCCGCGGCGAGTGCCTCGCGTACGGCGCCCAGGTGCCGTTCGGCGTCCGCGCGGCGCTCGTCGGCGGCCTGGTAGGCGGCGAGGGCGCGCTCCTCCGCCTCGCGGTCGACGTGGCCCGCGGCCTTGCGGGCGGGCGCGGGGTGTTCCGTGGCACCGCACACCGTGCACGGGACGCCGTCGGTGAGGTTCGCGGCGAGTTCGGCGGCGATGCCGTGCAACCGCTGTTCCTTGAGGTCGAGCCAGTGGGCGCGGGCTGCGACGGCGTCCTCGGCCGAGGCGAGCGCCTGCCGCCGCGCCTCTTCGGTCTCGTCGGCGAGCCGGTCCCGTTGCCGTGCGGCGTCGAGCCGCCGCCGGACCGGCTCCCGTTGCAGGGCGAGTTGCTCGGCCCGGGTCGCGGCCTGCTGAGCGGCGTCGACGCGGCCCTGGATCGTGCCGCGAACGGTTTCCCAGTCGGCGAGCCAGGCCCGTGCTTCCTGGCGGACGTCGTCGTCGGCGCGTTCCTGGCGGTCGAGGCCGGCCCGCTCCTCGACCAGTGCGGTGAGGCGGTGTTCGGCGCGTCGGGCGGCTTCGAGGCCGCCCAGCTCCTCGGCGGCCCGGCGTGCGGCGGCGGCGAGTCCCGCGGCGCCCGCCTCGGCGAGGGCCGGCGGCAGCGGGAGGCGCGCGGCCTCTTCCGCTGCCGCCGCCGCCCGGTGTTCGGCGTCGGCGGTCTCCCGCAGCTCCAGCGCGGGTGCCACCGCCTCGGCCTTGCGGCCCCGCTCCATGCGCCGCTGCGCACCGCGGTGCTCGTCGGCGCGCTCCGCCAGCCGTGCGGCCCGCTCCCGTGCCTCGGCGAACCGGCGTTGCAGCCGGTCGAGTTCGCGGGCGTCGGCCAGGTCGCGCTCGGCGGCGGCCTGGGCGGACTCGGCGGCCGTGAGCCGGCAGTCGGCGACCGCAAGCAGCTCCCGCGCGGTGCAACGGGCGACGGCGGCGGCTTCGAGGACGGCTTCCGCCAGGCCCGCGTCGCCCGGCGCCAGCTCGGGCAGCTCCATGGCGCTGCCCGCGGCCTGCTGCATCCGGTGCGCGTCGGCCAGCAGCGCGGCGTCCCCTTCGCGCACCCGGGCCTCGGTCGTACGGCGCCGCTCGGCGAGGTGCTTCTCGACCTCGG
Organism: Streptomyces sp. BK208; assembly: GCF_004364245.1. Classification (GTDB taxonomy): domain Bacteria; phylum Actinomycetota; class Actinomycetes; order Streptomycetales; family Streptomycetaceae; genus Streptomyces. Next base: position 483,344 of record NZ_SOAV01000004.1, read on the forward strand.
CGAACCGCCGGGTGTCGAAGAGCCGGCCGAGGAGCTTGCCGCGCGCCTCCGCGTCGGCGCGCAGGAAGCGCGCGAAGTCGCCCTGGGGCAACAGCACCACCTGGCAGAACTGCTCGCGGCTCATCCCGAGCAGTTGCGTGATCTCCTCGCCGATCTCCTGGTGGGAGCGGCTGAGGTCCTTCCAGGCACGGCTCGTCGCGTCGTACTCGCGCAGCCAGGTCTGGGCCTTGTCGACGGTCGTGCCCTTGCCGCGGAGCTTCGGCCGCTCCCAGGGCGGCTGCCGGGTGATCTCCAGCCGGCGCTCCGCGACGGTCAGCTCGAGGCGCACCTCGGTGCGGGTGCCGACGGCCGCGTGGTCGCTGCGCAGCGTCATGCCCTGGCCGCCGCCCTGCCGGGCGCCCGGCACCGAGCCGTACAGCGCGTAGCAGACGGCGTCGAGCACGGAGGTCTTGCCGGCGCCGGTGGGGCCGTGCAGCAGGAACAGTCCGGCGGCCGAGAGGTCGTCGAAGTCGACGCTCTGCGAGGCGCCGAAGGGTCCGAAGGCGGTGATGTCCAGCCGGTGCAGCCTCACCGGGCCACCTCCCGCACGGTGTCGTCCGCGCGCACCGCGTCGAAGGCGTCCCGCAGCACGCCCTGTTCGCGGCCGTCGGGCCCGGCGCCGCGCACGTGGGTCACGAAGTCCTCGGCGATCTGCTGGTCGGTGCGGTCGGCGAGGCGCCGGGCGTAGGACACGCCGGGCTCGTCGGGGGCGCGCTCGGGGTCGAAGAGGAGGCTGAGCGTGTGCGGGAACCGCTCCGTGAGCCGGGCCATGGGCTCGTCCGGGCGGACCGGGTCGGTGAGGGTCGCCTCGATCCACGCGTCCTCGTGCGCGGCCAGCTCCGGGTCGGCGAGCAGGTCCGCCAGCGTGCCGCGCAGCCGGGCCAGCGCCCGCGGGACCGGGCAGTCGACGCGCTCGGCGGTGACCGACCCCTCGGCGTCCAGGTCGACGAGCCACATGCTTTTGCGGTGCATGTGCTCCGAGAAGGAGTAGGGCAGCGGGGAGCCGGAGTAGCGGACGCGGCCGGTGAGGGTCTGGCAGCCGTGCAGGTGCCCGAGCGCGACGTAGTCGACGCCGTCGAAGACGCCACAGGGCACGGCGGCGACGCCGCCGACGGTGATGTCCCGCTCGCTGTCGCTCTGCTCGCCGCCGGTGACGAAGGCGTGCGCGAGGACGACGGAACGGGTGCCCGGCGCACGCGTGGCGAGGTCGGCGCGCACCCGGTCCATGGCGGCGGCGAGCACCGGCTCGTGCCCCGCCTTCTCGACGCCGAACTCGGTCTTCACCAGCGCGGGTTCGAGGTACGGCAGCCCGTAGAAGGCCACGTCCCCGTGGGCGTCGGACAGCAGCACGGGGGTGCCGCAGCCCGCCGGGTCGGTGCGCAGGTGGATGCCGGCCCGGTCGATGAGCCCGGCGCCGACACCGAGGCGGCGGGCCGAGTCGTGGTTGCCGGAGATCATCACCGTCGGTACGCCGAGGTCGGCGAGGCGGTGCAGGGCGTCGTCGAACAGCTCGACGGCGGCGAGCGGCGGCACCGCCCGGTCGTACACGTCTCCCGACACGACCACGGCGTCGACGGCGTGCTCGCGCACGGTCTCGACGAGGTGGCCGATGAACCCGGCCTGGGCGCCGAGCATGTTCACCCGGTGGAACGCCCGGCCGAGGTGCCAGTCGGAGGTGTGCAGGAGTCGCATGACCCCCGAGACTAACGGGAGGGTCCGACAGCCCGGGCGGTAACTCCCGTTTCGCCCCTCGCACCGACCGCACCACGCCCCGTTACGACCTGGTTGTCCGACTTGTCACGCGTCCCCGTAGGCCTCTCCGCCCAGCTCGAACCCGGCGGATCCGGCGGTGGCGTCCGCGAGCCAGGAGCGGAAGGCGCCCACGTCGGCCTCCGGCAGGCCGACCTCGATCGTGACGGCCTCGGCGTAGCGCACGTCGCGCACCGCGCGGCCCGCGGTGCGCAGGTCGTTCTGGAGCTTGCCGGCCCGCTGGTGGTCGACGGTCACCGTGGCGAGGCGGAACCGGCGCCGGGTGAGCGTCCCGAGGTCGTCCAGGGCCTCGCCGACCGCGCCGCCGTAGGCGCGGATCAGCCCGCCCGCGCCGAGCTTGACGCCGCCGTAGTAGCGGGTGACGACGGCGACGACGTACCGCATGTCGCGGCGCAGCAGCATCTGGAGCATCGGGACGCCCGCGGTGCCGCCCGGCTCTCCGTCGTCACTCGCCTTCTGGACGGCGGCGTCGGCCCCCACGACGTACGCCCAGCAGTTGTGCGTGGCGTCCGCGTGCTCCTTGCGGACGCCCGCGATGAACGCCTGGGCGTCCTGCTCGGTGGCGGCCGGGGCGAGGGAGCACAGGAAGCGCGAGCGGTTGATCTCGGTCTCGTGCACACCCGCGCGGGCGACGGTGCGGTACTCGTCCTGCATCCGGCCAGCCTATGCGCTCGTCGCGGCGCACCTGCCGGGGGCGCCGCCGCGGCCCGCGGTGACGTCCGGCGTCACGGTGCGGTCCCGACGTCCCGGGTGAGGTGGAGGCCGAGGAAGCGGTCGGCGTACGCGAAGATCTCGAACCGGGCTCCGTCCGGCAGGTCCGGGTCGGTCTCCACCCGGTGCAGGACGCTCAGCACCGCGGGCGCGTCCAGGTCCTCCTCCCAGGCGGCCCGCAGCCGGTCGCGCACCTCGGCCGGTACCGGTCGCGAGGGCTGCCGGGCCCAGTCGGCGACCGCGCGGCGCAGGCGGGCGAGGGTGGCCCGGGACGCGTCCAGCGCGGTCGCGTCCAGCTCCACGCGCGCGTGGTGGTGCCGTTCCAGCAGGGCAAGGCGCACGGCGTCGGGGTCCGCGAGATCGAGGGCGGCGGGGTGCACGGGGCCGACGGCGACCGTGGCCGCGTCCGGGGCGTCCCCGCCGTCGCCCCGCACGCGGACGCCCTGCCCGGCGCCGGGGCCGTGGCCCGCTGCGGCGTCCTCGAAGGGCCGGACGCCGAGGGCGGCGGCGTCCTCACGCAGCCGGTCCCCGCCGGCGGCGCCGGTCAGCACCGCCCACACGGGCGTGCCGTCGAGTTCCAGGGCGCGCACCAGCAGGTCCGCGACCAGCAGGACGCGCAGGGCGGTGCCGTCACGCCCCGGCACGTGCGCCTCGACACGGGTCGGCGCGCGCCGGGCGGGCGCGGCGGGGACGGTCTCTCCGGTACGGGCGTCGATGATGCGCAGCACGAGGCGAGCGTAGGCGGGGCGGGGCGGCGGCGCACCGGGGCGCGCTCGCCGGCCGCACTTCCGGAGGGCGGGAATCCCGGCACGTCGCCGTCCGTTGTCCCGACCGGGTGGCCCGATCCGCGGGCCGCCCGGAGTGCGAGGAGGCCACCGGTGTACGGCGACGAGGCTACCGTCCGCAAGATCCTCACCGAGCTGGGCGACACCTGGGCCGTGGTGGGCCTGTCGAACAACCGGCAGCGCGCGGCGTACGGCGTCGCCGAGGTGCTGCAGCGCTTCGGCAAGCGCGTCGTGCCCGTGCATCCCAAGGCGGAGACGGTGCACGGCGAGCAGGGGTACGCCTCGCTCGCGGACGTCCCGTTCGACGTGGACGTCGTGGACGTCTTCGTCAACAGCGAGCTGGCCGGAGCGGTCGCCGACGACGCGGTCGCCAAGGGCGCGAGGGCCGTCTGGTTCCAGCTCGGCGTGGTCGACGAGGCGGCGTACGACCGGACCCGGGCCGCGGGTCTCGACATGGTGATGGACCGCTGCCCGGCCATCGAGATCCCGCGACTGGGCTGATCAACTGGGCTGATCAGCCGGGCGGCTTCCCGGTCCGTGTACCGCGCACGCCGGTGGAGTGCGGCCGGGCCCCCTCGGTGGTCCGACCGCTCTTCGGCCTTGTCGCCCCGCTCACCGCGGGCGCCGGTGGCCGCGGGGCGGGGCCGCCCCGTCCTCTCCCGCACGAGGGCGTCCCCGCCGTTCCCGTGGAGTCGCCCCGCCGTCATAATGTGCGCGTGCCCACGCCTTCCCCCCACGCCGGCTCCGCCGCGCCACGGCGCTTTCCCGTCGTCGTGGTGGGTGCCGGTCCCGCCGGACTGACCGTCGGCAACATCCTGCGCGCCGCGGGCGTCGACTGCCTGGTGCTGGAGACCGAGACCCGCGAGTTCGTCGAGCGCCGACCGCGGGCCGGGGTCATCGAGGAGTGGGCCGTACGCGGTCTGGAGCGGCGCGGGCTGGCCCAAACCCTGCTGCGGCAGACACAGACGCACACCGAGTGCGAGTTCCGCTTCGCCGGTGAGCGGTACCGCTTCGCCTACACGGAGCTGACGGGACGTCATCACTACTTCTACCCGCAGCAGTTCCTGGTGACGGACCTGGTCAGGGAGTACGCGGACGTGCGGGGCGGGGAGATCCGGTTCGGTGTGCGGGAGGTGCGCCTGCACGGGACCGGGTCCGGGCGGCCGTCGGTGTCGTACGTGTGCCCGCACTCGGGTGAACGCCAGGTCGTGGAGGCGGACTTCGTCGCGGGCTGCGACGGTGCGCGCGGTGTGACGCGGGCGTCGCTGCCTGCCGGGCGGGCCCGCATCGCCCGCCACGACTACGGCGTCGGCTGGCTGGCGCTGCTGGCCGAGGCGCCGCCGTCCTCGGAGTGCGTGGTGTTCGGCATGCATCCACGGGGTTTCGCCGGGCACATGGCGCGCGGCCCCGAGGTGACCCGCTACTACCTCCAGTGTCCGCCGGGCGACGACCCGGAGAACTGGCCGCACGAACGGGTCTGGGCCGAGCTGCGGGCACGGCTCGACGCGAAGGACGCACCGCCGCTCCGCGAGGGGCGGCTGATCGAGAAGCGCGTGCTGGACATGCACGGCTATGTGGTGGAGCCGATGGCGTTCGGGCGGCTCTTCCTGGCCGGGGACGCGGCCCACCTGACCGCGCCCGTCGCGGCCAAGGGCCTGAACCTCGCTCTGCACGACGCCTTCCTGCTCGGCGACGGGCTGGTCGCCTCCCTGACGAAGGGCGACGACTCGGCGCTGTCCGGCTACTCGGCAGCGTGCCTGGCCCGGGTGTGGGACTACCAGGAGTTCTCCCGGTGGCTCGCGGAGATGTACCACGGCACGGCGTCGGGGGACGCCTTCCGCGCGGGTGCCGCCCGGGCACGGCTGCACCGCCTGTTCTCCTCGCCGGTCGCGGCGGCGGAGTTCGCCGAGCGGTACCTCGGCGTGCGGACGACCGGCTGAGCGCCCGGCCGGACGGGCACGCCGGGCCAGGCCGCCGTACGGCACGGCGGTGGCCGGGCCGTTCAGCGTCACGCCAGACCAGGCCGTTCAGCCGTACGGCGGCCGGTCGCCGAGCCGGTGGCCGGCCGCGTTCAGCGCGACGCCTGCCGGACGGCGTGGCTTCCCGTCGGGCAGGGAGTACACGGCCTGGTGCCCTTTTTCCTGGCGTTCGTCCACCACGCGCCCGCGGGACGGTCAGGCGGTGCCAAGACCGTCCAGGACCTCGGCGCCGGGCAGCTCCGCGAAGGCCTTGCCGGGCACGAGCAGCTTGCCGCGCCGGCGTCCGCTGCCGACGAGCACGTACGGCAGGTCGACGACGGCCGAGTCGACGAGCACGGGCCAGTCGCCGGGCAGGCCGATCGGCGTGATGCCGCCGTACTCCATGCCGGTCTCGCCGGTGGCCGTGTCCATCGGGGCGAAGGAGGCCTTGCGCGCACCGAGGTGACGGCGCACGACGCCGTTGACGTCGACCCGGGTGGTGGAGAGCACCACGCAGGCGGCGAGCGTCGTGCCGGCGCCCCGCTTGCCGTTGACGACCACGCAGTTGGCGGACTGTTCGAGCAGCTCACGGCCGTAGTGCTCGACGAAGGTCGCGGTGTCGGCCCATTCCGGTTCGGTGTCGACGTAGAGGATCTGGTCGGCCGGGACGGTTCCGCTCCAGCGCCGTACGGCGTCGGCGACCGGGCGGGTCAGGTCGTCGAGGCGGTCCGGGGCGGGCGTGGCGCTGTCGAAGTTCCCGATGGGTGCGTGCATGGCGGCACGCTAGCAACGGCGCGCGGTGCGGCGATCGGCCGTCTCAGCGGACGGGCGGCACCGAGACCGCCATGATCATGTCCATCGGTCCGTCGCCCTCGTTGCCGTACGTGTGCGGGGTGTCGGACGGGAAGGAGGCACTCGCACCCGTCGGCACGCGGTGAGCGGTCCCGTCCACGGTGAGGGTGAGTTCCCCGGCGGTGACGTGCACCAGCTCGACCGTGCCGGTGGGGTGCGGGTCGGAGGGGCTGTTGTCGCCCGGCATCAGCCGCCACTCCCACATCTCCAGCGGGCCGGGCGCCTCCACCCCGGCGAGGAGGCGGCTGAAGCTCCCGGCGTCCGTGTGCCAGAGGCGCACGGCCTGTTCGGCCGGGACGACGCGGACCGTGGGGCCCTGCTCCCAGTCGAGCAGCGTGGTGATGCTGACGCCGAGCGCGTCGCCGATCTTGACGACGGTGCCGAGACTGGGGTTGGTGCGCGCCTGTTCGATCTGGATGAGCATGCCCCGGCTGACACCGGCGCGCGCGGCCAGCGCCTCCAGCGTGAAGCCGCGCTCGGCGCGCCAGCGCTTGACGTTGCGCGCCAGGGAATGGGTCAGCAGGTCGAGGTCCGCCACGTTCCGTCCAGGGACTCGTACAGGTGCGTGCATGAGGGTGGATGAGAGGGTGCAGCGCGGTGAACCACGGTCGACTGCACCGGAAGGTCCACCGAACTGTACTGCGACGCGACCGGCTCATGACAGCGCCGGCGGCCCCGGCCACCCGGCCGCTGTCCGCCGACGGCCGACCGCCCGGACACCTGAGCACGCCCCGTCACGGTCGCGGCCGTACCGCGGACCCGACGGTGAACGCTGCGAACCGCGCGCCGGGGGCGCCTCGGCCCCCGGCCCGTCAGCCCTCGGCGGCCGGTTCCGCGAGTCTGCCCGGCGCCCGTTCCGGGGTCTCGTCCAGCGCGGCGAGCCTGGCCACCGCCTCGTCGTCCAGCTTGGACAGCTCCCGCAGCTGTCCCGGCGTGATCCCGTCGGGGATCGGCACCGGGGCCGGGGTCCGCAGCGGCGGCTGCCAGCCCTCGGCGGGTGTCCAGCGCCGTACGACGCGGGCGGGGGCGCCCGCCACCACGGCGTGGTCGGGGACTGTGCCCCGGACCACGGCACCGGCGGCCACGACCACGTTCCGCCCGATCCGCGCGCCGGGCAGGATCACCGCGCCGGTGCCGATCCAGCAGCCGGTGCCGATCTCCACCGGGTCCATCCGCGGCCACTGCTTCCCGATGGGCTGGTGCGGGTCGTCGTAGGAGTGGTTGGTGGAGGTGACGTAGACGTACGGGCCGAAGTAGCAGTCGCTGCCGATGGTGACGGTGGTGTCGGCGATGACATGGCTGCCGCGGCCGAGGACGACCCCGTCGCCGATGCGCAGGATCGGCTCGGGGCCGAGGTCGAGGTCGGGCATGAGGCCGGCGGTCAGCGTGACCTGCTCGCCGATGATGCAGTGGGCGCCGACGTGGATCCAGGGCTCGCCGAAGACCGTGCCGAGCGGGAAGGCGAGCCGGGTGCCCGTGCCCAGCGCGCCGAAGCGGAAGCGCCCGGGGTGCGCGGCGGTGACGGAGCCGGTGCGCTGCACCCAGGCCCAGCCCGCGTGGACGGCCCGCTGGGCGAGGCGGCTCCGCCAGGACGAGAACGTGTTCTTGCGGTGGGGCACCCGCTCACGGTAGTCCGCGCGCACCGCGGCCAGGACGGCACCGTGCTGTGATCTTCACCCCACCGGGTGGCGTACGGTGCCGTACAACACCCGAGCAGGAGGCGAAATGACGCAGAAGGCGCTGATCACGGGCATCGGCGGCAAGGACCCGAAGGTGGACCCCGAGGCCTTCGTGGCACCGACGTCCTCCGTCGTCGGGGACGTGACGCTGCACGCGGGAGCGAGCGTCTGGTACGGCGCGGTGCTGCGCGGCGACGTCGAGCGGATCTCGGTCGGCGCGAGCAGCAACGTCCAGGACAACTGCACGCTCCATGCCGACCCCGGCTTCCCCGTCACCGTCGGCGAGCGCGTCTCCATCGGGCACAACGCCGTGGTGCACGGCGCCACCGTCGAGGACGACTGCCTGATCGGCATGGGCGCCACGGTCCTCAACGGCGCGGTGATCGGCGCCGGTTCACTGGTCGCCGCCCAGGCACTCGTGCCGCAGGGGATGCGCGTGCCGCCGGGGTCGCTGGTGGCGGGGGTGCCGGCGAAGGTGAGGCGGGAGCTGACGGAGGAGGAGCGTCAGGGCGTCACGCTGAACGGCACGATGTACGCGGCGCTGGCCGGGCAGCACCGGGATGCGCTGGGGGAGGTTCTGTAGCACGCCGTGCGCGCGGGGTGGCCGCGGTGGCTCGCGCGGTCCCCCGCCTCCGCGGGGCGCTTCAGTCCCCGGCGGTCGCGGGCTCGGGCTCCGCCTGGGCCCTGCCCGCCCTGCGCTTGACGACCAGCATCGAGGCGACGCCGATCAGGACCGCCACCACCAGGCCCAGCCAGGAGAAGCGCTTGAGCCAGTCCTCCGCGACCACGCCGACGTAGTAGATGACGGCGGTGGTGCCGCCGGCCCAGACGATGCCGCCGAGGACGTTGGCGATCAGGAACTTCCAGTACGGCATCCGCAGCACACCGGCCAGCGGGCCCGCGAAGATGCGCAGCAGGGCGACGAAGCGGCCGAAGAACACGGCCCACATGCCCCACTTCTGGAAGGACCGCTCGGCGGTGGCCACGTGCCCCTCGCTGAAGTGCTTGGGGAACTTCCCGCCCAGCCAGGCCAGCAGGGGCCGGCCGCCCTTGCGGCCGATGGCGTATCCGATGGAGTCGCCGATCACCGCGCCCGCGCTGGCGCAGATGCCGAGGACCAGCGGGTCGATCCCGCCGTGCTGCGACGACAGCAGGGCCGCCGACACCAGGATGATCTCGCCGGGCAACGGGATGCCCAGGCTCTCCAGACCGATGACCAGCGCGACGGCTGCGTAGACGGCCACCGCGGGCACCGTGTCGAGCCATTCCTGGACGTGCAACGCCCCACCCTCCGCTTCGGATACCTGTTCCCGGTGCGCCTCGGTCGAGGCGCACCGGGAAGCGTACCGGGTCGACGCGGCTCAGCTGTTGGGTCGCAGCGTCCATATGACGGTCATCTCACCCGTCACGGCACCGTCCTCGCGCTGGATGGCGACGCTCACCGGGAACTCCGGGCGGCTGCCGGCGTCCAGTTCGGCGACGACGTCGGCGGCGGGGCGGCCGAGCGTGGCGGTGGCGGTCACCGGGCCGAGGGCGATCTTCTTGAAGGCGATCTCCGCGGTGACCGGCAGCGGCACCGCGCGGCTGAGCTGGTCGCCGAAGGCGGCCAGCACGATCGCGCCGCTGGCCGACTCGCCCAGCGTGAACATGGCTCCGGCGTGCGGTCCGCCGACGTGGTTGCGGTACTCGCTCTGGTCCGGGAGGGCCAGGACGGCCTTCTCCGGGGTGGTCTCCAGGTACTCGAGGTTCAGGGTCCTGACCATCGGCACCGTGGCGGCGAGCAACTCGCCGATCGACATCTGGTCTGCGCTCATGGAGGCAGGTTACCCGTGAGTAGCTTCCAGGACCAGGCATCTGTGAAGATCGCCGTATGCTGAGCGCCCATGTGGCCAGGAGAGCAGTCATCCGCCGGCGGACCCGACCCCCGGCAGCCGAACCCGTACCAGCGGCCCGGCTACCGTCAGCCGTCGCCGTACGGCGGGCAGCAGCAGCCCGCCCCCTGGAACACACCGACGGTCGCCTCCGGCGGGCCGGCCGGACCGGGACCCGGCAGCGGCCGTACCAAGGTGGTGGCGATCGTCGCCGCCGCGGTCGTGGCGGTCGCCGCCGCCGTGACCGGGGTCGTCCTGTGGGGCGGCGACGAGGACGCCGAGGCCGGGCCCGGCCCCACCGCGACCTCCCCGGCCGCGTCCCCCGCGGACAACCCGCGCGGTGGGGACGGCTCGCCGAAGGCCACCGTCGAGGGCTGGACCGTCGTGGCCAACCCCGAGCGCGGCCTCGCCTTCGACGTACCGGCCACCTGGGTGCCGCAGGCGCGCGACTGGGTCACCTACGTGTCGGAGGACGACGACCCCCAGGAGAAGCCGCTGGTCGGCATGAAGGCACCCGCCGTCCTGGAGGAGGAGTGGTGCGGGTCGGACGACGACCGGGACGGCTCGGTGGACTACACGCCCCTGGCCAGTGCGGGCACCCGCGGCAACAACGGTGCGCGCAGCACCGAGGAGATAGCCCGCACCGACTCGGCGGCCTGGGTCTACGGCGGTTACACCCAGCCGGACCGGGACAAGGTCGCGACCGGCCCGGTGACGTCCTTCACGACCGCCTCGGGCATCCGGGGCAGCCTCGCCACCTCACGGTCCTCGGGGGTGGCGAAGCAGGACAAGTGCGACGTGAACGGCAAGGCGACCACCTTCGCCTTCACGTCGGCCGACGGCGACCTGGTCTCGTGGTCGTTCTTCGGCGCCGCGGGCGTCGCCGACGAGGTGCCCGACGCCACCGTCCGCAAGATCCTGGCCACCGTCAGGGAGTACACCCCGTCGGACTCCTAGCCCGCCTCGTTTCGGTACGTCCCTGACAAGGGCCGGTGACCGAATCGTGTCCTGGGCGGCATTAGGGTGACTGCTCATGTGGCCAGGACAGCAGCCGCCCGGGGGCGAGCAGAACCCGCAGAACCAGAACAACCCCTACCAGCAGCCGGGGTACCAGCAGCCGAATCCCTACCAGCAGCCCGGCTACCAGCAGCAGCCCGGCGCATACGGGCAGCAGCAGTGGAGTACGCCGCAGCCTCCCACCGCGCCGCAGCCGGCGCCGGGCGGTGGCGGTGGCGGTGGCGGCAACCGGACGAAGCTGGTCGCGATCGTCGCGTCCCTCGCCGTCGTGGTGGCCGCCGGTGTCACCGGGTTCCTGGTGCTCGGCGGTGACAAGGACGACCAGGCGGACGACGGCAAGGACAAGAAGACGTCCGCGAGCCCGACCACGGGCAAGTCCGAGTCCCCCACCGCCGACCCGACCGCTACGGGTTCCGACGACAACCCGCGCGGCGGTGAGGGCGCGAAGGCCACCATCGACGGCTGGAAGGTCGTCGCCAACCCGCGCTTCGGCACCATGTTCGACGTGCCCGCGGACTGGGAGATCGACAGCACCGACACCAGCGTCGGCTTCGAGTGGGAAGAGGACGGCAAGACCGACCGCACCACCGTCACCGCCCCGGCGTACCTCAAGTCCGAGTGGTGCACGACCGACGAGAACAAGGACGGCCGCAAGGAGAGCACCGCCCTCGCCACCGCCGGCACCCGCGGCGAGAGCGGCGCCAAGGACACCGACATGGCGGCCGAGACGCGGGTGCCGTGGTGGATCTACGGCGGTTACACGGAGCCCGACAAGAAGAGCGTCAAGTACGGCAAGCCGAAGGCGTACACGACCGCCTCCGGCGTCAAGGGCAGCGTCATCACCGCCCACTCGGAGGGCACGCCCCAGAAGGGCAAGTGCGACACCGAGGGCAAGGCGATCACCTTCGCGTTCAAGAACGGTGCCGACGATTTCGTCACCTGGAACCTGTACGGCGCCAAGGGCGTCGACGAGGAGATCCCGGAGGCGACGATCCAGAAGATCCTCAGCACCGTGCGCCTCACCGAGGAACCGCCGACCGAGTCCTAGCGCACCCGCACCGCGGGGCTCGCGCGCCGCGGGCCTCGCGCGCCGCGGGGCTCGCGCGCCGCGGGGCTCGCGCGCCGCTCAGCCGATGCCGAACGCCCCTGCGGGCGGCTCCGGCGACGGCACGGCGTCCTCGTCGCGCACCGGCCGGGCGTCGCCGGTGAAGTCCCGCAGCGCGGGCCCGTGCTCGACCCTGGCCGGGAAGGCGTCGGCGGCGGTGCGCCGGGCCAGGACCGCGATGTCCAGCGGCCGGTGCGCGGCGACGAGCACGGCGTTGCCGAAGCGGCGCCCGCGCAGCACCCCCGGTTCGGCGATCAGCGCCAGCTCCTCGAAGAACAGGGCGAATCCGGCCAGTTGGCCGCGCAGGAAGGCGAACGGCGCCCCGTCGGCCAGGTTCGCCACGTAGACACCGTCGGGGCGCAGCACCCGGGCGGCCTCGCGCACGTAGCCCGTGGAGGTCAGGTGCGCGGGCACCCGCGAGCCCCCGAAGACGTCGGCGACCAGTACGTCGGCCGAGTCCGCGGGGGCGCGTTCCAGCCAGGCGCGGGCGTCGTCGCCGTGGGCGGTGACGCCCGCGCCCGGCGGCAGCGGCAGGTGCTCGGCGACCAGGCCGAGCAGCCCGCGGTCCGCCTCCACCACGTCCTGGCGCGAGCCGGGCCGGGTCGCGGCCACGTACCGGGGCAGGGTCAGCGCGCCGCCGCCCAGGTGCAGGACGTCCAGCGCGCGGCCCGGCTCGGCCACCGTGTCCAGGACGTGGCCGAGCCGGCGCGTGTACTCGAACTCCAGGTGCGCCGGCTCGTCCAGGTCGACGTAGGACTGCGGCGCCCCGTCCACGGTGAGCAGCCAGGCCCGTTCCCGGTCGACGTCGGGCATGAGCTTGGCCGTGCCGTGGTCGGTGACGCGGCTGACGGGTATGGCTTCGTTCACCTGCCCATTGTGCCGGTGCCGGGCAGGGCGTTCACCCCACCGCGGTCACGGTCCCCGCCCCCACGGTACGGCCGCCCTCGCGGATCGCGAAGCCGAGTCCCGTCTCCAGCGGCACGTCCCGCCCCAGCTCGACCGTCATGGTGACGGTGTCCCCGGGCCGCGCCACGGCCGGCTCGCCGAGGTCGACGTCACCGACGACGTCCGCGGTCCGCAGGTAGAACTGCGGCCGGTACCCGGTGGTGAGCGGCGTCGACCGGCCACCCTCGCGCGTCGGCAGCACGTACACCCGCGCGGTGAAGCGGCGGGCGGGCACGACGCTGCCGGGCACGGCGACCACGTGTCCCCTGCGCACGGTGTCGCGGGCGACTCCGCGCAGCAGCAGCGCCACGTTGTCCCCGGCCTGCGCCTCCTGCATCGGCTTGCCGAAGGTCTCCAGGCCGGTGACGACCGTCTCGACGGACGCCCCGAGCACCTCGACCCGGTCGCCGACGCGCACGGTGCCGCGCTCGACGGCGCCGGTGACGACGGTGCCGCGGCCGGTGATGGTGAGCACGTTCTCCACCGGCAGCAGGAACGGCGCGTCCAGGTACCGCTCGGGCATGGGCACGTACGTGTCCACGGCGTCGAGCAGCGCATCGACGGACGCCGTCCACCTCGGGTCGCCCGCCAGGGCCTTCAGCCCGGAGACCCGTACGACGGGCACGGCGTCGCCGCCGTAGCCGTGCGCGGTGAGCAGTTCCCGGACCTCCAGCTCGACCAGGTCGGTCAGTTCCTCGTCGCCCGCGTCGGCCTTGTTGAGCGCGACCACGATGTGGTCGACGCCCACCTGCCGGGCGAGCAGCACGTGTTCGGCGGTCTGCGGCATGATCCCGTCCAGCGCCGAGACGACGAGGATCGCCCCGTCCAGCTGGGCGGCGCCGGTGACCATGTTCTTGACGTAGTCGGCGTGCCCGGGCATGTCGACGTGCGCGTAGTGCCGGGTGTCGGTCTCGTACTCGACGTGCGCGATGTTGATGGTGATGCCGCGCGCCGCCTCCTCCGGGGCGCGGTCGATGCGGTCGAACGGCACGAACGTGCCGGTCCCGCGCTCGGCGAGGACCTTGGTGATGGCGGCGGTCAGGGTGGTCTTGCCGTGGTCGACATGGCCCATCGTGCCGATGTTCAGATGCGGTTTGGTGCGGACGTACGCCGTCTTGGACATGGCGGTACCTCGAAGCCTCGTGGCGGTGTGGCGGGGACCCCTGGGGCCGGCCGACCCTCCCCCTGCGGGGTCCGCCGGACGATCCGGGGAGGGTCAGCTTCGGGCGCCGTCGACTGCGGCGGTGAAGTGGGCGACGGCAGCCTTCGGGGCATCCGCGACCGCGGATGCTGCGAGGTGGAAGGCGTACCGGAACATGACGCCGATCATCGCCGACGCCTCGCCGCACGTCGAATGGTTTTCGGGGGCCGGGAGTCCGAGGACCGGGCCGCTCCCGCTACGGGCCGACGGTCCGCAGCGCCTCCCGCACCGACAGCGGCGCGAGGCGGTCCCGGTGCCCGGCCACGAAGGCGCGCACGGCGTCCGGGTCGGTCTTGGCGTACTCGCGCAGGCTCCAGCCGATGGCCTTGCGGACGAAGAAGTCGCCGTGCTCCGACTGACGGGCACAGTAGCCGAAGAGGCGGTCGGTGTCGGTACGTTGCTTGTAGCGCAGCTGGTGCAGGAGCGCCGCGCGGACCAGCCAGCGGTCCGCGTCCTCGATCCAGGCGTCCATGTCGGCCGTGAGGTCCCGGTCGGCGGCGACCAGGCCCCCGACGACGTGCGCGGCGAGCAGGTCGACGGTGTCCCACCAGGGCACCGTGGTGAGCAGGTACCGCACCACCGGCAGGAAATCGGACGAGCAGTACGTCACATACCGGCGCAGGTAGTCGACGGCGAAGTAGTGGTACTCGCGCTCGGGCAACTGCCAGCAGCGCAGCGCGACCGCGGCGCAGTCCGCCTCGCCGGGGCGGGGCACGCCGGACAGGACGGCACGGGACAGGGAGCGGCGAACAGAGGAGGTCAGGCCCAGGAAGGGAGCCACGTCCCGCATGTACGCCCGCTGCCCGACGGCCCGCTCGGGATCGGCCGCGGCGGGGTACTCGGCGGTGAGCCGCCGCAGTACGGTGTCGGCGAGAGCGCTGTGCGGCGGGTCCGGAACCGGCCGGGTTGTGACGCTCATGAGACGCAGCATACGGCGATCACACACATGTGTCGGTTAGTGTCGCCGGATGCTCGATGCCACCACCCGCTCTGGGGGCACCGCCACGGTCAGTCCCCGGACCGCCGCCGCCGAACTCGCCGTCGCCACCGCCGGACCGGCCTCACCGACGGGCCTCACCACCCGTGTGACGAGAGTGCTGCTGTCCCCGTGGTCGCGGCTCTCCCTGCTCGTCGCCCTGCTGGCCTCGGCCGCGACGACGGTGGTGCTGTTCCAGCCGCAGCAGTTGCTGACCAACGGCTGGCCGCCCCAGCTGGGGGGAGCCGCCGCGGCCGTCGCGTACGCGGTGGCGTACGGGTTGTGCACGGTCGCCTTCGTGCCGCGTCCGCTGCTCAACCTGGCGGCCGGTGCCCTGTTCGGCTCTCAGTTGGGGCTGGCCTCCGCGCTGGCCGGGACGGTGCTCGGCGCCGGGATCGCCTTCTGTCTCGGCCGGGTCCTCGGCCAGGAGGCGCTGCGTCCGCTGCTGCGCGGCAAGTGGCTGAAGGCCGCGGACGGGCAGCTGAGCCGGCACGGTTTCCGCTCGATGCTGGCGGCGCGGCTGTTCCCCGGGGTGCCGTTCGCCGCCGCCAACTACTGCGCCGCCGTCTCCCGCATGGGTCTGCTGCCCTTCCTGCTGGCGACGGCGCTCGGTTCGATCCCCAACACCGCCGCCTACGTCGTCGCGGGCGCCCGCGCCTCGACGCCGACCTCTCCCGCCTTCCTGATCGCGCTGGCCTGCATCGCCCTGCCCGGGCTCGCGGGGGCGGTCGTCGCCTGGCGCAAGCGCCACCGGATGCGCGGACACTGACGGCGTCGTCCCGCTGCCACGGCCGCGGTCCCCCCGGGGGCCGCTCCCCCCGTCACCCGGGGTTCATCCGGGGGCGCTACGCTGCCCCTCGGCACGCCAGGTCCCGATCACGCACACGACGGTTCGGCGTGTCCGCCGACCGTTTCTCGATCGCCCCTTGGACTGACGTAACTCCATGTCTTGGTTTGAATCCCTCGTCCTTGGACTCGTCCAGGGGCTGACCGAGTTCCTCCCCGTGTCGTCCAGCGCGCACCTGCGGCTGACCGCTGCGTTCGCCGGCTGGCACGACCCGGGGGCGGCCTTCACGGCGATCACGCAGATCGGCACCGAGGCCGCGGTGCTCATCTACTTCCGCAAGGACATCGGTCGGATCATCTCGGCGTGGACCCGCTCGCTCACCGACAAGGCGATGCGGCACGACCCCGACGCGCGCATGGGCTGGCTGGTGATCGTCGGCTCCATCCCGATCGGCGTGCTCGGCCTGACGCTGAAGGACCAGATCGAGGGCCCCTTCCGCGACCTGCGGATCACCGCCACGATGCTGATCGTCGTCGGCGTCGTCATCGGCGTCGCCGACCGGATGGCCGCCCGCGACGAGCGGGGCGGCCGGCACCGCGCCCCTCAGCAGCGCAAGGAGCTGAAGGACCTGGGTGTGCGGGACGGCCTGATCTACGGTCTGTGCCAGGCGGCGGCCCTCATCCCCGGCGTCTCCCGCTCCGGCGCGACCATCAGCGGTGGCCTCTTCATGGGCTACCGGCGTGAGGCCGCCGCCCGGTACTCGTTCCTGCTGGCGGTCCCGGCGGTGCTGGCGTCCGGCGTCTTCGAGCTTAAGGACGCCATGGAGAGCGACCACGTCTCCTGGGGGCCGACGCTCTTCGCGACGGTCATCGCCTTCGCCACCGGGTACGTGGTCATCGCCTGGTTCATGAAGTGGATCTCCACCAAGAGCTTCATGCCGTTCGTCTGGTACCGCATCGCGCTCGGGATCGCCATCATCGCCCTGGTCGCGGCGGGTGTCCTCAGCCCGCACGCCGCGGAGTCCGCCGGCTGACCGCACGTTTGTGTAGCGGTCCGGTAGCGCAGTGTCAGTGCTTGCCCCTAGGCTTGTCCGCATGTCCCCCGATTACACGACCCCTGGTTCCGTGCGGTCCGCCGCGGAGCTGAACGACCGGATCCGCGCGCTGTGGCGGCGCGCGGGCGGTTCCCTGTCCGCGCAGGAGCGCGTGGAGTACGAGCTGCTGGTGGTCGAGTGGGCGACGGCGATCCGCGGCGAGGTCGTCGAGGCGGCCTGAACGACGGGGGCGGTCCGGACCCGAGCCCGGGCCCGCCCGAGGGCGGCCCGGCCCGGGGCTCCACTCGACACGGAGGCGGCCCGGCCCGGCGCGGGGCCCGCCGTCACAGGGCGGCCCGGTCGGCGCGGATGACGCCCCCGGCCCCGGCCGGGGCCCGCAGCCGCCCCGCCTTCCGGGGGATCACCCCGAGAGGGGTCAGCGCCCGCCGGCGACCCGGAGCACCGTCCCCGTCGTGTACGACGCGTCGGACGACATCAGCCAGGCGATCGCCGCGGCGATCTCCTCCGCGCGGCCCGCACGTCCCATCGGCACCGAAGCCCCCATCCGCGCCGCCCGGCCCGCGTCGCCCGCCGCCGCGTGCATCTCGGTGTCGATCACGCCGGGGGCCACGGCGTTGACCCGGATGCCGTCCGGACCGAGTTCCTTGGCCAGGCCCAGGGTCAGCGCGTCGACGCCCGCCTTGCTCGCCGCGTAGTGCACGTACTCCCCCGGGCTGCCCAGCGTCGCGGCGCCCGACGACACGTTCACGATCACGCCGCTCCGCCGCGGCGTCATCAGTCGTGCCGCCCGCCGGGAGCACAGCAGCACGCCCAGGAGGTTGACGTCGAGGACCCGGCGCAGGTCCGCGGTGTCGCTGTCGGCGAGCCGGCCCAGCGGGCCGGTCACGGCCGCGTTGTTCACCAGGCCCGTCACGGGACCGAGCCGCTCCTCCACCGTGTCGAAGAGCCGCTCGACGTCGGCCTCGACGGACGTGTCCGCCCGCACGGCGACGCCGCGCCCGCCCGCCTCGCGCACCGCCGCGACGACCGTCTCGGCGGCGGCGGCGTCCGCCGCGTAGCCCACGGCGACGTCGTGCCCCTCCGTCGCGAGCCGCAGGCAGGTCGCCGCGCCGATGCCCCGGCTGCCGCCGGTGACCACCGTGATGGGTCGGTTCATGAGCACCTCCATTTTGATCGATCATCGATCATCTTAGGAGGAGTGCCGCGCGCTGCCCAGGCCGCGGTGTGATCAACTGAATTCGCCGTCGTCACGGACGCACACTGGACAGATCACCGGGTAGGGAGGCGCCCATGAAGACGCTCGACCATTGGCTCGCCTCCTCGTGGCGGCGCTCGGTCCTCGCCGTGCTCGCCGGGGCCCTGCCCGTGCTCGCCTTCCCGGGCCCGGCCCTGTGGTGGTGGGCCTGGTTCGCACTGGTGCCCTGGATCCTGCTGGCCCGCACCGCCCGGCGCGGGAAGCGGGCGGCGTACGACGGGTGGTGCGGCGGGTTCGGGTTCGTGCTGGCCATGCACCACTGGCTGCTGCCGAACCTGCACGTGTTCACCTTCGTCATCGCCGCGCTGCTCGGCGCCCTGTGGGTCCCGTGGGGCTGGCTGGTGCGCCGGATGCTGGGCGGGGCGCCGTCCGCCGGCCGGGTCGCGGCGGCCCTGGTGGTACTGCCCTCGGGCTGGCTGCTGGCCGAGCTGGTCCGTTCCTGGCAGGGACTCGGCGGCCCCTGGGGCATGCTCGGCGCCTCCCAGTGGCAGGTGGCTCCGGCGCTGCGGCTCGCCTCGGTGGGCGGGGTGTGGCTGCTCAGCTTCCTGGTGGTGGCCGTCAACGTCGCCGTCACGGTCCTCGTGGCCGTGCGGCGGGCGAGGGTGCCGGCCCTGGCCGGGCTGGTCGCCACCGCCGCGGCCGCCTCGGCGGCCTGGGTCTGGTCGCCGCGCCCCGACACCGGCGAGCGGGTCGCGATCGCCGCGGTGCAGCCGGGCATCGTCGCCGGGGCGGACAGTGCGGACCGGCGGTTCGACCGCGAGGAGCAGCTGACCCGGCGGCTGGCGGGCCGGGACCTCGACCTGATCGTCTGGGGCGAGAGCAGTGTCGGCTACGACCTCGACGACCGGCCGGACTTCGCCCGGCGGCTCGCGGCCCTGTCCCGGGAGACGGGCGCGGACATCCTGGTCAACGTGGACGCCCGGCGCTCCGACAGACCCGGCATCTACAAGAGTTCGGTGCTCGTCGGGGCGGCGGGACCGACCGGCGATCGGTACGACAAGATGCGGCTCGTCCCCTTCGGCGAGTACGTGCCGTTCCGCTCGATGCTCGGCTGGGCCACCTCGGTCGGCAAGGCGGCCGGCGAGGACCGCAGGCGGGGCACCGAGCAGGTGGTGATGGACGTCGGCGACCGCCTGCGGATCGGGCCGATGGTCTGCTTCGAGAGCGCGTTCCCCGACATGAGCCGCAGTCTGGTCGCCGACGGTGCCCAGGTGCTGGTCGCCCAGTCCTCGACCTCGACCTTCCAGCACACCTGGGCGCCCGAGCAGCACGCCTCGCTCGCCGCGCTGCGCGCCGCCGAGACCGGCCGTCCCATGGTGCACGCGACACTGACCGGTGTCTCCGCCGTCTACGGCGCGGACGGTGAGCGGATCGGCTCCTGGCTCGGCACCGGCGCGAGCGCCTCCCGGGTCTACGAGATCCCGCTGGCCCGGGGCACCACGCCGTACGTCCGCTACGGCGACTGGACGGTGTACGCGGCGCTGCTGACCCTGGGGGTCTGGGGCGCCGCGGAGGGCGTGCGGACGGTGCGGCTCAGGCGGAGCGGGGCGGCACGACGGCCCGGACCACCCGCTCGCACAGCTCATGGGTCTCCAGCGCGTCCCGGGCGCTGAGCACCTCGCCCGAGCGCACCGCGTCGAGGAAGGCGAGCACCGCCTGCTCGATGCCGCGCTGGCGGGCCACGGGCACCCAGTCGCCCCGCCGCCGCACGGTCGGCTGGCCCTTGTGGTCGATCACCTCGGCGAGGTTGACCACCTGGCGCTTGGTGTCCTGGCCGGAGACCTCCAGGATCTCCTCCGTCGAGCCGCTGAGCCGGTTCATCACGCCGAGCGCGGTGAAGCCGTCCCCGGCGAGCTGCAGCACGACGTGGTGGAGCAGGCCGCCCTCCGCGCGGGCGCGCACCGTCACGTCGTCGACCGGTCCGGGCACCAGGAACCTCAGGGTGTCGACGACGTGGATGAAGTCGTCGAGGATCATCGTGCGCGGGTCCTCGGGCAGGCCGGTGCGGTTCTTCTGCATGAGGATCAGCTCGCGCGGGTGCTCGGCGCACTGCGCGTACCCCGGGGCGTGGCGCCGGTTGAAGCCGACGGCGAGGCTGGTGCGCCGCTCCTCGGCGAGGACGACCAGGCGCTCGGAGTCGGCGAGTTCGTAGGCGAGGGGCTTGTCGACGTAGGTGGGCACGCCGGCTTTTAGCAGCCGGGTCACGATCTCGGGGTGGACGGACGTCGGCGCGTGCACGAAGGCGGCGTCGAGGCCCTGGGCGAGGAGCGCGTCGAGGTCGGCGTGGCGCTGCCGCGACGGGACGCGCAGCTTGTCCGCGACCCGGGTGAGGGTGGCGGGGGTGCGGGTCTGCAGGTGCAGTTCGATCCCGGGGAGGGCGGCGAGCACCGGCAGGTAGGCCTTCTGCGCGATGTCGCCGAGTCCGATGCAGCCGACCTTCACGGGATGTGCTCCTCTAACGCTCGCCGACCTGGGTCCGCCGGGAAGCATACGGGGGCTGCGGGGGCCGCCAGTCGGCGATGCCGTCGAAGCCGCGCAGGAACAGTGCAGGTCCGGCCTTGGAGAGGGCGAGGAGGGCGGCGTCGCGGACCGCGATGCCGGTGCGGCTGCCCATCATGTTGAGGCGGGCCACCCTGACGGCCTGGCGGGCGACGGCGGTGGTGCGGGGCAGCCGGGCGGCCGTGTAGGCGGCGAGGTCCTGGCTGTGGTGGGCCAGCACCACCGCGTCCTCGATGGCCTGGTTGCCGCCCTGGCCGAGGGTCGGCGGCATGGCGTGCGCGGCGTCTCCGAGCAGGACGGCCCTGCCCAGGTGGTAGGAGGGCAGCGGCTCGGCGATGTGGTGCACGTCGTGGCGCAGGACGTCCTCGGGGCGGGCGGCGGCGAGGACAGCGGGGATCGGATCGTGCCAGTCGCCGTAGCGGTGCAGCAGTTCGGCCCTCTCGTCGGCCGCGTGTCCGCCGGCCGGGGTGACGGCGGCGGCGTAGGCGTAGACCCGGCCGTCCTTGAGCGGATGCGTGCCCCAGAGGCGGCCCGGGCCCCAGGTCTCGTGGGAGGCGAACTCGACGCCCGGGACGGGGATCACGACCCGCCAGGTGGTGAAGCCGGAGTAGACGGTGCCGGGGTGCCGCGGGAACAGCGTGCGGCGTACGGCGGAGTGGATGCCGTCGGCCCCGACGACCAGGTCGGCCTCCAGTTCGCCGTCCGGGAGGCGGACCCTGGCCGGCCGGTCGCGGTCGCCGGGGTCGGTGAGCACGGCGTCGGCGGCCGTGCGGACCGCCTCCGGCGGCAGCAGCGCGGCGAGGCGCTCGACGAGGGTGGACCGGTGGAGCAGTACCAGCGGGCCGCCGAAGCGTGCTTCGGCGGCTTCGGCACTGGACCGGGAGAGCCACCGCCCGCCGGGGGTGCGCAGTCCCCCGTCGCCCTGCCAGGCGGCGAGGGCGCGGATCTCGTCGCCGAGTCCGATCACGTCCAGGGCGCGCAGGGCGTTGGGCGACAGCGAGATGGCCGCACCGACCGGCCGGAGCGAGGGGGCGCGCTCCAGGACGGTGACCCGCAGGCCGCTCAGGTGCAGGGCGGCCGCCGCGGTGAGTCCGCCGATGCCGCCGCCTATCACGACGGCCGTCCTCGTCCGTGTCATGACTCTCCTCCACGCTCGGCTCACTACAGCTGTAGTAGGGCTCACCGCCGACTGTACTACAGCCGTAGTGAGCCGGGTAGATTGAGCTCCATGTCCTCTCCTGCCGCACCCTCCGGATCATCGTCCGGCGCCTCCCGCGCCGACCGGGTCGCCGACGCCGCGCTGACGCTGCTGGCCGAGCGCGGGATGCGCGGGCTCACCCACCGGGCGGTCGACGAGACGGCCGGACTCCCCCAGGGCTCCACGTCCAATGTCGCCCGGACCCGGCAGGCGCTGCTGGAGCGGGCGGTGCGGCGGCTGGCCGACCGGGAGGCGAGGGTGCTCGCGCTGCACGAGATGCCGGACCCGCGGGCCGGTCTCGACGCGCTGGCCGACGCGCTGGCACTGGCGACCCACCGGGCGCTGACCCGCAACCGCGCGCTGACACGGGCCCGGTACGAACTGGCCCTGGAGGCCACCCGCCGCCCGGAGCTGCGGGCGCACTTCGACGCGGCGGGTGCCCGCTTCCGGGAGCAACTGGGCGCCCTCGTCACGGCGATGGGCTCGACCGACCCGGCCCGGCACGTGCTCTCGCTGGTCGCCTGGGCGGACGGGTTGATGTTCAGCTGCGTGGCCGGGACCTTCCACGCCGAGGTGCCGAGCCTCAAGGACGTGCGGTCGGGGCTGCGGGAACTTCTCGACGGCATGCTGGGCGGCCCGCGGCGCGACCTGCCGGCGGGCTGAAATCCCCTGGTGGCAACGGCCGGTCCGGGCGAGGATGCCGCCATGACGACCGAACGCAGCGAACCCCCCGTCGACGCCGGCGAACGCGCCATGCTGGAGGGCTGGCTCGAGTACCACCGGCAGACCCTCGCCTGGAAGTGCGAGGGACTGACCGACGAACAGTTGAGGACGGCGGCCGTGGCGCCCTCGGCGTTGACCCTGATGGGACTCGTCCGGCACATGGCGGAGGTGGAGCGCAGCTGGTACCGCAGGGTGCTGGCGGCCGAGGACGCGGGCCCGATCTACTCCTCCGGCGAGGAAACGGAGGGCGAGTTCCGGTTCACCGAGGCGGACACCTTCGCCGAGGCCCACGCCACCTGGCAGGCCGAGATCGAGGCGGCCCGCCGCAACGCGGCCGGCGTCCCGCTGGGCGAGACGTCCCAGGGCAGGCACCTGCGTACCGGCAAGCGCTCGACCCTGCGCTGGATCCACACCCACATGATCGAGGAGTACGCGCGTCACAACGGGCACGCGGACCTGATCCGCGAGCGTCTGGACGGAGCCACGGGCGACTGACGTCACCTCCCGTCGGCGCCGGGCCTCCGTACGGGGCCGGAGATCACCCGTGCGGGGCAACCTCCGCTTGTCCGGCTCCGGTTGCGGTGCCGGAGGCAGCAGAGTGGCGCGGGTGCATCGAACGACGACCACCGCAACGCTCCTGCTGACCGTGACCGTCTCGGCCCTGACCGGCTGTACGACGGTCGGCGGCCCGGCCGTGGACGCCCCCTCCGGGACCGGCGCCCGCTCGTCCGCGCCGCGCCCGGACGGCCCGGCCGTGCCCCGGGTCGTCCAGGCCCCGGCCCGGGAGGCGCTGGAGATGATCGGCCCGTCCCCCAGCGCGGAGCGGGCCGCCGGCGCACCCCGCCGCTCGAAGCCGCCGGCCGCCTCGACCGGGCCGCACGACCCGCCCGCGGCCCGTGCTCCCGGCCGGCGGCCCGTCCGCCCGGCGCCGCCCGAGCACACCCGCGCCCCCGGCACGAACCGGCCCCGGCCCCGGGTGCCCGACCTGCCCGGCACCTCCGGCGCCGGCGGCGGGAAGGCCGACGTGTGCTCCCTCGGCAAGCAGTACGGCGGTTGGCACCCGGACAGCCCCGAGTCCCGCATCTGCGAGCAGACGTACGGGCACTGAGGCCGGGCGGCGCCCGCCGGGGGCCGCCCGGCGTCACGGCCGCTGCCGCGGCGGTCGGCCCCGCCCCTCGGAGCCGTCGGGCCGACCGGGGCCTGCCAGGCGCAGCTCCAGCCGGTCGATCGAGGCCCGCACACCCTCTCTGTAGCGGCCGGGAGCGAGGGACTCGGCCGCCGCGCGGGCGCGCCGCAGGTGCAGACGGGCCGCCTCGCGGTGACCGAGCCGGTCGTAGTCGGCGGCCACGTGCAGGTGGAGCGACGGGGAGAGGGCGCGGGCGGCGGGCGTGTTCTCGTGCCGGTCGGCCAGGCGGTCCTCGGTCAGCTCCTCGGCGGACGACAACGCCCGCAGGTCCCAGGCCAGTTGCTCCTGCGGGTCGTCCTGGGCGGCGGCGAGGTAGTGGGCCAGCGTGCAGCGGTGCAGTGGGTCGCCGCCCTCGCCGATCTCCGCCCAGAGCCCGAGGAAGCGGTGCCGGGCCTCCTCGCGGTCACCCGCGTGGTGCAGCATGGCGACCTGACCGATCCGCGTCAGCACGGCGTCCGGCGCCGCCTGCTCCTGTCCCTTCGCCACCGCATCCTCCGTGCCCTCGTCGGCTGTCCCGACGACGCTAACCGCACGCACCCGCGTTCCCGGTCAGGCGGCACCGGGGAGCGCGGGGCCGGACGCCGGCTGACCGGCCCGGAGGACCCGGTCAGCCCAGGTTCGGGACGGTCCAGTCGATCGGCTCGTGGCCCTGCGCCGCGACCGCCTCGTTGATCTGCGTGAAGGGGCGGGACCCGAAGAACTTCTTCGCCGACAGCGGTGAGGGATGGGCACCCTTGACCACGACGTGCCGCGTCTCGTCGATCAGCGGCAGCTTCTTCTGCGCGTAGTTCCCCCAGAGCACGAACACCGCCGGGTCGGTCCGCTCGGCGACCGCGCGGATCACCGCGTCGGTGAACAGCTCCCAGCCGCGGGACTTGTGCGAGTTCGCCTCGCCGGCCCGGACCGTGAGCACCGCGTTCAGCAGCAGGACGCCCTGCTTCGCCCACGGCATCAGATAGCCGTTGTCCGGGACCGGGGTGCCCAGCTCCGCGTGCATCTCCTTGTAGATGTTCCGCAGGGACGGCGGGACCTTCACGCCGGGCCGGACGGAGAAGCACAGCCCGTGCCCCTGGCCCTCGCCGTGGTACGGGTCCTGGCCGAGGACCAGCACCTTCACCTGGTCGAAGGGCGTGGCGTCCAGCGCGGCGAAGACCTCTTCGCGCGGCGGGTAGACGGGGCCGCTCGCCCGCTCCTCCTCGACGAACTCCATCAGCTCCTTGAAGTAGGGCTGCTGCAGCTCGCCGCCCAGTACCTCGCGCCAGGACTCGGGCAGGATGGCGATGTCGGTCACGTCAACTTCCTTACGCTGTGCGGTCGCTTCCGGTGCCCAGAAACCTACCGCCGACCACTGACAACGGTGACGCCGGCCGGTGCCCGTCGAGGGCCGCCACGCGATCGCCGACGCGTCCGCCGGCCCGCCTGCCGATCCCTCCGCCGGATCGTCTACCAGCTCGTCTTCCGGTGGAGCTGCCACATCATCATGATCGTGGACGGGTCCAGGGCCTGCTCGGCGCCGGAGATGTCCGTGCTGGCGGCGAGGTACTGCTTGCCCTGCCACAGCGGCAGCAGCCGCGCGTCGTCCACCATGATCTGCTGGGCCCGCTCGAACTCCTTCTCCACGTTGGCGCGGTCGCTCTCCCGGCGTGAGCGCGGCAGCAGCTCGCCGGTGATCTCCGGTGTGAGGTAGGGCGTCCCGAGCGCGTTCTGCTCGCCGACGAAGGGGGCGATGAAGTTCTCCCCGTCCGGGAAGTCCGGGGACCAGCCGCGCCCGAACACCGGGTACTCGCCCTTCTGGTACCCGGCGACGTAGGTCTTCCACGGGCGGCTCTCGAGGGTGACCTCGAACAGGCCGGAGGCTTCGAGCTGCCGCTTGATCTCCTTGAACTCCGACGCCGTCTCGGAGCCGTAGCGGTCGGTGGTGTACCAGAGGGTGAGCGGGACCGGCTCGGTGATGCCGGCGTCCTTGAGCATCTCGCGGGCCTTGGGGACGCTGGGGTCGCCGTAGTCGTCGAAGAAGCCGGTGGTGTGGCCGGTGAGGCCCTTGGGGACCATCGAGTACAGCGGATCGACGGTGTCCTGGTAGACCTTGTGCGCGATCACCGCCCGGTCGACCGTCTGGGCGACGGCCTGGCGCACCTCCTTGCGCCCCGCCCACGGGTCCTCGGGGTTGAAGACCAGGTAGCTGATCTCCGTACCGCTGCCCTCGACCAGCTGGAGGTTCTTC
This sequence comes from Streptomyces sp. BK208, assembly GCF_004364245.1. Taxonomy (GTDB): domain Bacteria; phylum Actinomycetota; class Actinomycetes; order Streptomycetales; family Streptomycetaceae; genus Streptomyces. Next base: position 509,179 of record NZ_SOAV01000004.1, read on the forward strand.
TCCTTGCCCTCCTTGCCCTGGAGGGTGATGACGTCGTCGGCGGCGAGACCGCGGTAGGTGACCTGGATGTCGCCGTCGCGCAGCGCCTTCACCATGCCGGCGGAGTCCTTGAAGTAGCGGATCGTCACCGCCTTGTTGTGCCGTTCGGCGAAGCCCTCGTAGCGGTCGTTGCGCAGCAGTTCGGCCCGCTCGCCGTCCTCGTACGACTCGAGGGTGTACGGGCCGGAGCCCACGACGCCGCCGCCCTCGCGCAGGGCGTCGGCGGGGTAGGCGCCGGGGTCGACGATCGACATGGCGGGCGTGGCGAGCACGAACGGGAAGGTGGCGTCCGGCTTGTTGAGGTGGAAGACCACCTCGCGCTCGCTCGGCGCCTGGACCCGCTCCAGGCTGCCGAGCAGGCCGGCCGGACCACCGTTGACGTTGATGTCCTTGATCCGGTCGATCGAGAACTTGACGGCCTGGGCGTCGAGGGGGTCGCCGTTGGAGAAGGTCAGGCCCTCGCGCAGCTCGCAGCGGTACACCTGGCTCGCCGTGTCGGTGAACGCGCACTGCTCGGCGGCGTCGGGCTGGGGCGCGGTGGCACCGCTGGGGTAGCTGAGCAGCGTCTGGTAGATGTTCCGGAACAGCTCCCAGGAGCCGTCCCACGAAGCGGCCGGGTCCAGGGTGCTGGGGGCGCTGGTCGTCCCGACGACGATCGGCCCCTCGTCCTCCGGACTGTCGGACGACAGGATGCCGCATCCGGTGACCAACGACGATATGGACACGATGGCCGCGACCCGCCGCAGGCCCCGCTTCCGGTTGAACACGCGCACGCTCCTCGATCCGCCGTACCAAGGGTCGGCAGACCATACCGCAGCGCCACGCCCCCTGAACCCCCCTTCTGAACAGGGGTTTTGATCATTTGGCGATGACTACGTTGTCATCGTGCGCGGTGCTCCGATACGCGGACACGGGCGCCGTCCGTGTGGACGGCGCCCGTGTCCGGGATCGATCCGAGGGGTTCCCCGTGGGCGAGATCAGGCCACGCCGGCGTTGAGGAAGATGCCGCCGTCCACGACGAGCGTCTGGCCCGTCACCCAGGCGGACTGCTCCGAGGTGAGGAAGGCCGTGGCGCCGCCGATGTCGGAGGGCACGCCGAGCCGGCCCAGCGGGTAGCCCGAGGCGGCCTCCTCCTCGCGTCCCTCGTACAGGGCTGCGGCGAACTTGGTCTTCACGACCGCCGGGGCGATCGCGTTGACCCGCACCTTCGGCGCGAACTCGTGCGCCAGCTGAGCGGTGAGGTTGATCAGCGCGGCCTTGCTGACGCCGTACGCGGCGATGAAGGGCGAGGGCGAGAGGCCCGCGACGGAGGCGATGTTGACGATCGCGCCGCCGTTGTCCTTCTGCCAGGCGTGCCAGGTGCGCTGGGCGAAGCCGAGCGCCGAGATCACGTTGGTCTCGAAGACCTTGCGCGCGACGTTCAGGTCGAGGTCGGCGATCGGCCCGAACACCGGGTTGGTGCCGGCGTTGTTGACCAGGAAGTCGACGCGCCCGAAGGCCTCCATCACCCGCTCGACGGCGACGGCCTGGTGGGCCTCGTCGTGCGCCTTGCCGGCGACGCCGATGACCCGGTCGGAGCCGAGCTTCTCGACGGCTTCCTTCAGGGCGTCCTCGTTGCGGCCGGTGATGCAGACCCGGTCGCCGCGGGCGACCAGGGCCTCGGCGACGCCGTAGCCGATGCCGCGGCTGGCGCCCGTGACGAGCGCGACCTTGCCGGAGAGTGCGGGCAGTTCAGTCATGTCAGTGTTCCCCACCGTTCCTGGTCTCCGTTTTCACTAGTCGAGCGGCCCGCCGGCCACGTACAGCACCTGGCCGGAGACGAAGCCGGCGGCCTCGCCGGTGAAGAAGGCGATGGCGTTGGCGATGTCCTCGGGCTCGCCGACGCGGGCGACCGGGATCTGGGTGGCGGCGGCGGCCTTGAAGTCGTCGAAGCCCATGCCGACGCGGTCGGCGGTGGCCTTGGTCATCTCGGTGGCGATGAAGCCGGGGGCCACGGCGTTCGCGGTGACGCCGAACTTGCCCAGTTCCTTGGCGAGGGTCTTCGTGAAGCCCTGGAGACCGGCCTTGGCGGCCGAGTAGTTGACCTGGCCGCGGTTGCCGAGGGCGGAGGAGGAGGACAGGTTGACGATGCGCCCGAACTTGGCGTCGACCATGTGCTTCTGGCAGGCCTTCGACATCAGGAAGGCACCGCGCAGGTGCACGTTCATGACGGTGTCCCAGTCGGAGACGCTCATCTTGAACAGCAGGTTGTCGCGGAGCACGCCCGCGTTGTTGACGAGGATCGTCGGCGCGCCCAGCTCCTCGGCGATCCGCGCGACGGCCGCCTCGACCTGGGCCTCGTCGGAGACGTCGCAGCCGACCGCGAGCGCCGTGCCGCCGGCCGCGGTGATCTTCTCCACGGTGTCCTTGCAGGCGGCCTCGTCGAGGTCGATGACGGCGACGGCACGGCCCTCGGCGGCCAGTCGTACGGCGGTGGCGGCGCCGATGCCGCGCGCGGCTCCGGTGACTACGGCGACCCGCTGCTCAGTGGTGGACATTCGCTGCTTCTCCTCGTCCTGGGGATGCGGCCCGTGCGGAGCGTGCGCCCTGGGGTGAGCGACCGCTTAGTACCTTCCGCAGACGTGACGCTAGAAGCCCTGGCACGCGGTGTCAACGGGACACCGGGCCGGTGTGATCCATTACCTGGCCGTCCCGGCGCGCCGCCCCGCACCGGTCGCCCGATCGGCCCAGCGCTGCGGGCCGCCGGGCCGCCGGGCCCCTAGCGTCGAAGCGCGAGCCACTCGTGGCCGGAAAGGAGGCGTCCATGCGCCGTCGTACCGGTGCAGCAGGCATAGCCGTCGCGATCGCCGCGATCGTGCCGCTGGCCGACCCCGCACCCGCTCAGACCCTCGACTCGAACCTGGAGTCGGACTGCCTGAGCTCCACCTACCAGGAAGCGGTTCCGATCGGGCTGGAGGCGGATCCGGGCGTTCCGGACCCGCTGTGCCCGGACGCGCTGTTCGACGCCCCGCCCGACGACGCTCCGCTGGACGAGGGCGGTCTCGGCGACGACCGGCTCGACGGGAGCGGCCTCGGCGACGGGCGGCCGGACGAGGGCCTGCCCGACGGAGGCGGACTCGACCCGGGCCGTCCCGGGGACGGCCGGCCCGATCAGAACCGGCCCGGGACGTCGCACTCCACCGGCCAGGGACCCTTCGACCAGGGACCTTTCGACCAGGGCGGCATCCGGGAGATCCGGGAGGGAGACGGCGGCGTGGGCGGAGGTGTGGCGCATCCGCGCGGGGACCAGCTCCCGACGATCTCCGCCACCACCAGGCCGGCCCCGGTCACCACCCCCGCTCCGGCCACCACCGCGCCGGCACCCGTGACCTCTCCCTCCGTCGCGCCGACGCTCGGCACTCGGGGCGGCCTGGGCGGCGCCTCGGGCACCGGGCCCAGCGACTGGGACATCGGCATCGGCCTGAGCTTCGTGACCGGCGCCGCGCTCACGGCGGGCTGGGTGATCAGGCGCCGCCGACGCGCGTGAGCCGGCGCGCGGGCCAGGAGATGTCGTTCGGATCCAGCCGCGGTCGCGGGGTCGTCCGGCAACGAGGAACTCTCACCCGGAGCCGGCCTGACCCAAACGGCACCCCCCGGCCGCCCGGTCCGGCCGCCGCGTCCTCACCGCACCAGCAGGTCGAGCAGCCGCTCCGTCTCGGCGGCCGGGTCGGCCGTGAGGCCGGTGTGGACGGGGCCGGGCTGGACGACGGTCGAGCGGGGCGCGATCAGCCAGCGGAACCGGCGGCCTGGGTCGTCCCCGGCCGCCTGGCCCGCCGCGTCCCCTCCGGCGCAGACGCCCTCCACGGCACGCAGCGCCGCCCGCACCCCGGGCAGGTCGGCGCGCGGGTCCAGGGCCAGCAGCCTGTTCTCGTCGAGGTGGGTGCGGGCCCCGACGTAGGACTTGGCACGGCAGTAGACGAGTACGCCGGCGTTGACGCACTCCCCGCGTTCGACGCGCGGCACGACGCGCAGCAGCGCGTACTCGAAGACGTGGCGGTCGCTCACCGCTCCCCCTTGGCTCACTTGACGCGTTCGTGGATCGTGGCGGCCCGCGCGAGCAGGGGCCGCGCGTAGGCCCGGCGGAGGTCGTCGGGGGTGGCGAAGCCGGGTTCGTCGCGCAGCCAGACGTCGGGGATCTCGGCGGTGACCTCGGTGAGGAGTTCCTCGGTGACCAGCGGCGCGAGCGCGGCGGCGGCCGACCGGACGTCCGGCGCGAACCGGGCCAGGGCGTGGTCGGCGGCGTCGTAGGGGCGGGCGGCTGAGGCCTCGGCACCGGGCCAGTTGTGGTGCCAGATCATGGTGGCGCCGTGGTCGATGAGCCACGTCTCGCCGTGCAGCCGCAGCAGGTTGGGATTGCGCCACGAGCGGTCGACGTTGTTGACCAGCGCGTCGAACCAGACGATGCGTCCGGCCTCCTCGGCGCTCACCTCGAAGGCGAGCGGGTCGAACCCGAGCGCTCCGGAGAGGAAGCCCATGCCGAGGTTGGTGCCGGCGCTGGACTTGAGCAGCTCCTGCACCTGCGGGTCGGGTTCACCGAGCCCGAGCACCGGATCGAGGTCGACCGTCACCAGCCGCGGCACCCGGAAGCCCAGCCTGCGGGCGAGTTCGCCGCACACCACCTCGGCGACGAGGGTCTTGCGGCCCTGTCCCGCGCCGGTGAACTTCAGGACGTAGGTGCCGAGGTCGTCCGCCTCGACGAGACCCGGGAGCGAGCCGCCCTCGCGCAGGGGCGTGATGTAACGGGTCGCCAGGACCTTGCTCAGCACTTGTGCGGGTCACCCGTCTCTTCGGCCGTGCCTCCTCACCGCGGGGAGGCTCCCCCGGGCATGCGGTGAGCATAGTGACCGCGGGTGACCTTCGGCGAGGCGGGCACGGACGCGGCGCGCGTGCCCGTCGCTCGCCGCGGCGCGGGACCGAAGGCGGTGCCCGCCGCCCGGGAACGGGCGGAGCGGCCGCGGATACCCTGGTGCTACGTAACATTGCACCGAGAGGAATCCCGTGGCCGCCTCGCCGACCGACCCCGATCTGCCCGTTCTCGGGGGCACGCGCCGCAGTTTCCGTGAGCGGGTGACCGACGCGCTGCGCGCCGCGATGATCGCCGGCGAACTGCGTGCGGGCGAGGTCCACTCGGCGCCCGCCCTGGCCGCACGGTTCGGGGTGTCGGCCACGCCGGTGCGCGAGGCGATGCTGGACCTGGCCAAGGAGGGCCTGGTCACCGCGGTGCCGAACAAGGGGTTCCGGGTCACCGAGGTGTCCGACCGGCAGTTGGACGAGTACACCCACATCCGGGCGCTGATCGAGATCCCCACCACCGCGGACCTGGCGACGACGGCCGATCCGGCGGCGCTGGAGGCACTCCGCCCGGTGGCCCGGGAGATCGTCACGGCCGCCACGTCCGGGGACCTGGTCGCCTACGTGTCGGCGGACCTGCGCTTCCATCTGGGACTGCTCGCCCTCTCGGGCAACCGGCACCTGGTGGAGGTGGTGCGCGAGCTGCGCACCCGCTCCCGGCTGTACGGCCTCACCTCACTGGTCGCCGAGGGGCGCCTCAAGGCGTCGGCGGACGAGCACCTGGAGATCCTGGAGGCCCTGCTGGCCCGTGACCGCGAGCGGGCCGAGGAGGTCATGACCCGCCACCTGGGGCACGTCCGCGGCATCTGGGCCGTCCCGGACGGCAGCACCGGGCAGCGGGAGGCGGGGTCCTCGCGCTGATCCGTGGCGTGCGGTCGCCGTACCGGACCGGACCACCCGGTCGTTGCGCGGCGCCCGGGGCGGACGGTCGCTGAACAACACGTGCCTCCGGGCCGTACCTGTCGGCAGACCACCACGTCCACCCGGGAAGGGAACCCCAGCATGACCAGCGCTTCGTTTCACCCCGCGACGGGACCGGCCCGTCGTACCGTCGTGGCGGCGGCCTCAGCGGCGGGCCTCACCGCCGTGCTGGCCGCGTGCTCGGGCTCGGACGACGACGCGTCGAGCGACACCGGCGCCGCCCCCGACTCCGCCTCGCGGGACGCGGGCAGCGGCGGCGAGGGCGCCGGCGCCGGGGCGGCGCTCGCGACGACCGCCGACATACCCGAGGGCGGCGGGAAGGTCTTCCCCGACCGGAAGGTGGTCGTCACCCAGCCGGCCGCGGGCGAGTTCAAGGCGTTCTCCGCCACCTGCACCCACCAGGGCTGCGCCGTGAAGAGCGTGTCCGACGGTGTCATCAACTGCCCGTGTCACAACAGCAGCTTCTCGATCACGGACGGCAGTGTGCAGGGCGGACCCGCTCCCAAGCCGCTGCCCGCCGTGCAGATCACGGTCAGCGGGGACTCGATCCGGCTGGCCGGGTGACCGTGGCGCAGCGCCGGGGGCGCAGGATCATGATGACCCCCGGCGAGCTGGAGGCGTTCCTCACCACCCAGCGCACCTGCCGCGTGGCCACCGTATCCGCCGACGGAACCCCGCACGTCAGCACGCTGTGGTTCGCCTGGGACGGCGCGTCGATGTGGCTGTACTCGGTCGTGCGCAGCCGGCGCTGGACGGACCTGCGGCGCGACCCGCGGGTGGCGGTCGTCGTCGACACCGGCGAGGACTACGACCAGTTGCGGGGCGCGGAGCTGTCCGGCCGGGTGGAGTTCGTGGGCGAGGCACCGCGCACCGGTGAGCTGTGCGCCGAACTCGACTTCCCGGAGACGCTGTTCGCCCGCAAGAACTTCGGTCTCCGGGAGATGCCGCACGACGGCCGGCACGCCTGGCTGCGTCTGACGCCCCAGAAGGTCGTCTCCTGGGACTTCCGCAAGCTGCCGTCCGGTTAGGCGGGCGCCCCCCGGCCACGGCTCATCCCGCCTGTGCCACGGTCCGCGCGGCCGCCCGCAGCGCGTCCACCGCCGCCCGGATCGACGGGCGGCGGTCGGCGTCCGCCCGCCACACGACGTACACGTGCCGCCGCACCCGCTGCTTCAGCGGCACGGTGACGACCTCCGCGGGCATCGGGTGACGGCCGAGCAGCGGGGCGATGCACACGCCGAGCCCCGCGGCGACCAGCCCGAGCTGGGTGTGGGTCTCGGCGGCACGGTGGCCGACGATCGGCTCGACGCCCTTCGAACGCAGCGTGAACATCAGCCACTCGTGACAGAACTCGCCCTCCCCCCACGTGATCCACTCGTCCTCGGCGAACTCGGCCAGGTCCACCTCGTCCCGGCTCGCGAGCCGGTGGCCGACGGGCATGGCGACGTCGGCGGGGTCGTCGAGGAGCGGTGCCTTGACCAGACCGTCGGGCAGCGGCATCGGCTTGTTGTACCAGTCGAGCACGACGGCCAGGTCCAGGTCGCCGCGCACCACGCCGTTGATGCCGCGCTCCGGCTCCAGCTCCGCCGAGCGGATGCGCAGCGCGGGGTGCTCGGCCCGCAGCGCCGCCAGCGTGGCCGGGAAGAGTCCGCGGGCGGCCGTGGGGAACGCCGACAGCCTCAGCTCGCCCGCCACCTGTCCGCGCTGCGCCTCCAGGTCGGCCTGGGCCAGCTCGACCTGGGAGAGGATGCGGGCCGCGTGCTCGGCGAGCAGCCGGCCGGCGTCCGTGAGCCGCACGCCCCGGCCGTTCCTGGCGAGGAGCTGCTGACCGGCCTCGCGCTCCAGCTTGGCCATCTGCTGGGAGACGGCCGAGGTGGTGATGTGCAGGCCGGCGGCGGCCCCGCTGACCGATCCGTGCCGGGCGAGGGCGTCGAGGGTACGCAGGCGCTCCAGGTTCAACATGTAAGCGATACTACGAGGTACTCCGTGCGAAATCTCGATTGTGCTACGAGGACGACTGATTCATCGTTGTCCGTATGAGCAGCAGCGCCCCCTCCTCTTCGTCCACCGCGCCCACCGCGTCCTCTGTGCCCCGCCGCGTCCTCGACTGGCGGCTGCGCTTCGGCCTCCTCTCCCTCGTGTGGGGTTTCAGCTTCCTCTTCATGAAGGTGGGCACGGAGAGTTTCGCCCCCTTCCAGGTCACGCTCGGACGACTGGTCTTCGGTACGGCCGTGGTCGCCGTCGCGATGGCGGTGAAGCGGGAGCGTCTCCCGCGAGGGACGTGGACGTGGGTGCACCTGGCGGTGGCCGGGCTCCTCCTCAACGCGCTGCCGTTCTCCCTGTTCGCCTTCTCGGAGCTGACGATCCCGTCGTCCCTCGCGGGCATCTGCAACGCGACCTCGCCGCTGTGGGGCATGGCCCTGTCGCTGGTCGCCCTCTCCGAGGACCGGCCGACGCGGCGCCGGGTGGCCGGCCTCGGCATCGGCTTCCTCGGCGTCCTGACGGTGCTGGGCGTCTGGCAGGGCTTCCACGGCCTCGACGTCACGGGCACGGCGCTGGCCCTGCTGGCCTCGCTCAGCTACCCGGTCGGCTGGATCTACGTCCGCCGCACCCTGGCCGGCTCCCGCCACTCCCACCTCTCGCTGACCGGCGCCCAGCTGGGCCTGGCCACGGTGCAACTGGCGGTCGTGACCCCGCTGTTCACCTCGGTGCCGACCAGCTTCCCGGTGCTCCCCCTGCTGGCGGTCGCGGCCCTCGGGGCGCTGGGCACCGGGCTCGCCTTCCTGATCCAGTACGACCTGGTCGCCGAGGTGGGCCCGACCACGGCCCAGATGGTCACCTACTTCACCCCGGTCATCGCCACGGCCGCGGGCGTCGCGCTCCTCGGCGAGTCGCTGTCCTGGTCGACACCGGTCGGAGCGGCGGTCGTCCTCGCCGGCGCGGCACTGACGCAGGCCCGCCCGAGGTCCGCCCGGGGCGGGACCACGCCTGCACCGGCGGCCGGGGCGCCGACGGGGGTACGGCAGGAGTCGCGGGTCTGAGAACCGCGCACGGAGCCCTTCCTCAGACGTAGCTCCGCAGCGGCCCGGCCCCCGGCCCCACGGCCGCGGCGACAGCCGCCGCCAACGGCCCGACGTCGTCCTCCCCGAGCGTCGACACGGTGATCCGGATGCCGGGCGGAGCGCTCAGCCGGAAGCGGGCGCCGGGGGCCACCGCCCAGCCGGCGTGCAGGAGCCGGGCGACGGCGCCGGTCTCGTCCGGCACCGGGATCCACACGTTCATGCCGCTGCGCCCGAACCCCGTGACCCCGTGTTCCGCGAGGGCACCGAGGAGCGCCTCCCGTCGTCGCCGGTACACCTCCGCCACCGCGCGGGTGTCCACCGCGCCGCCCGACCAGAGCCGGGCCACGGCCCGCTGGCTGATGCGGCTCACCCAGCCGGGGCCCAGCCGCTGCCGTCCGCGCACCCGGTCGAGCGTGACGGGGTCCCCGGTGAGCACGGCGAGCCTGAGGTCGGGACCGCAGGCCTTGGCGGCGGAACGGACCAGGGCCCAGTTGCCGGTCGTGCCGGCCAGGGGGTGCAGGGGGAGGTCGACGATGCCGTGGCCGTGGTCGTCCTCGATGAGCAGCGTGCCGGGGTGGTCGCGCAGGACGGACCGCAGGGCACGCGCGCGGGTGGCGCCCACCGCCGCACCCGTCGGGTTCTGCGCGCGGTCCGTGACCACCAGGGCGCGGGCACCGGCCTCGAGGACCCGGCGTACGTCCTCGGGCCGTGGCCCCTGGTCGTCCACTCCGACGGCGACCGTGCGCAGGCCGAGCGCGGGCACCAGGTCGAGCAGGCTGCCCCAGCCCGGATCCTCGACGGCGACGGCGTCCCCGGGCTTGAGATGAGCGGCCAGCACCCGCTCCATCGCGTCCAGCGAGCCGGACGTCACCGCGACCGGACCCTCGGGCACCCCGTCGGCGTCCAGTTCGGCCCGGGCGACCCGGGCCAGCTCCGGGTCCAGGGACGCGTGCCCGTACAGCACCGGTTCACGGTCGCCCGCTTCCGCCGCCGCTGCGAACACCGGGCCCAGCGCGGGCAGCAGCGCCGGATCCGGATTGCCGTCGGACACGTCGCGCACGCCCTCGGGCACGTCGACGCGGATGAACTCCCGCCCGGTGGTGGCCGGCTTCGCGCGCACCCGGCTCCCCCGCCGCCCGGCCGTCTCGATGACCCCGCGCTCGCGCAGGGTGCGGTACGCCGCGGCGACGGTGTTCGGGTTCACCCCCAGGCTCCGCGCCAACTCCCGCATCGGCGGCAGGGGCTGCCCCGGCTGCAGCTCTCCGGCACCCACCGCACGCTCGACGCTCGCGGAGATCTCCGCTGCGCCCCGCCCTGTGATCCGATACTCTCCTAGCACAAAGTAGATTATGCACTAGTGCAATGGAGAACGCCATGCAGGGGACCACGGGGACGCCGTCGCAGCCGACCGCCACCTACCCGCCCACCGACCGCACCGTCCCCACCCGCTCCGCCGACCGTGCCGCGTACGACAAGGAACTGGTGCACGCGATACTCGACGAGGGCTACGTCTGCCATCTCGGCTTCGTCCGCGACGGCGCCCCGGTGGTCCTGCCGACGTTGTACGGCCGGGTGGGCGAGCGGCTCTACGTGCACGGTTCGACGGGCTCGCGCCCGCTGCGGATGGCCGGCGCGGCTGACCCGGGGTTGCAGGTATGCCTGACCGTGACGCACGTGGACGCGCTGGTCCTGGCCCGTTCGGCCTTCCACCACTCGATGAACTACCGGTCGGTGGTGGTGCACGGCACGGCGTACGAGGTGACGGACCCCGAGGAGCGGCGCACGGCCCTGGACGCCCTGGTCGACCATGTCGTCCCGGGCCGCTCCCGCGACGCCCGGCCGGCCAGCAGGAAGGAGCTGGCGGCCACGGCCGTGATCCGCCTCGACCTCGACGAGGTCTCCGCCAAGCTCCGCACCGGCGGGGTGAACGACGAGCCGGAGGACCTCGCCCTCCCCCACTGGGCCGGCCTCGTCCCGTTGCGCAAGGGATACGAGGCCCCGGTCCCCGACCCGGCCCTGGACCCCGCCACCGCGCTGCCGGACTACCTGTCGGCCCGGTGACACCGGCCCGCACGGGAGGGGCGGGCCCCCGGCAGGCCGGCCCCGCCGTCAGGCCGGCGTCGGTCGGGGCCGTGCCTCCCTGGCCTCCCGTGCCGCTCGCGTCTCCGCCACCGCTAGCCCCCCGACCGAGCCGAGCATCAGCAGGGTGCCGGCGAGGGTCGCCGCCGTGAGGTGCTCACCGAGCAGCAGGACGGCGAGCGCCGCCGCGCTGACCGGCTCCAGGAGCATGATCACGGAGACGGTCGCGGACCGGACGACGGCCGCGCCGGCGAAGTAGAGCCCGTAGGCGAGGGCGGTCGGGACGGCCGCGACGTAGGCGAGGAGCCACAGCAGCCGCACCGGTTCGGCGGTGTGCGGCACCAGGCCCTCGGCGAGGGCGAGCGGCAGCAGGCACAGGCTCGTGACGGCGAACGCCCCGACGGACGTACTCGCGGCGTCCGCCCCGCCGTCCCGCCCCCACCAGCGGGTGAGCAGCGTCATCACCGAGTACCCGGCGGCGGACAGCAGCGCGAGGAGCACGCCCGGCAGGCGGACGGTCGTCCCCCCGCCGCCGAGGACGAGCACCGCGAGCCCGGCGAGCGCGCCCACGACGGACGCGAAGCCGCCACGTCCGAGGTGTTCGCCGAGACCGAGGCGGGCGCCGAGGGCGATCAGTACGGGTCCCGCGCCGAGGGTGACGACGGTGGCGACGGCGAGACCGGTGGACTGTACGGCGGCGAAGTAGGCGGTCTGGAACACCGCGAGCCCAAGCCCGGTGACGACGGCCCGCGGCGCCCTGCGCCTGAACGGTCCCCGGACGGCCGGGCGGACCCGCGGGCGCAGCGGGCGGGCGGCGAGCAGGAGGACGAGTCCCGCCGCACAGCGCCAGAACGACAGGGCGACGGGGCCCATGTCGCTGACGCGGTAGGCCAGCGAGGCGGCGGCACCGGCGGTGCCCCAGGCGACACCGGCGACGATCAGATAGAGGAGGCCACGCCCTACGGGCAGGCCGGAGACGGCATTCGACACGAGTTCTCTCCGCAGACGCGCACGAGGCGCGGAAGTTCGAGGCGTCCCGGAACGAACGGCCGGGGCGCGGGGACTTTCGTCTGCGGGCAGCACCGTCCGGCCCGGCGACAGCGCGCCGGGCTGGTCACAGGGCCCGCCTCAGGCGGCCGGAGGCGGGAGGACGAGTGCGTCGAAGTGCATGATCGGCACCTTAGGCCGCGGTCCCCCGGCTCGACAAATCCCTTTCGGGTCCCCCGCCGGCCACCGGTTCCGCGGCGCCCTTCGCCGGAGTGGAGGTCTGGGCGATGAAGGCGCCGGCCAGCACCACGAAGCCGCCGGCGATCTGCGGCGCGGAGAGGTGCTCGCCGAGCAGCACCCAGGCCGCGACGGTCGCGATGACGGCTTCGAGGCACGCCACGACGCCGGCGACCTGGGGCGAAAGACGGCGCACCGCGACGATGCCGGTGACGTAGGCGAGCACCGTGGCGACGAGCACGATCCAGGCCAGCAGCAGGGCGGCGGGCACGGGCGTGCCGTCCATGGGGGCGTCGTGGGCGAGGACGGACCACTCCATCGACCAGGGGCGGGCGACGACGGTGAGCACGGCGGCGCCGACGAGCAGACCGTAGGCGATCACGCCGAGCGGGTCGGGTGCCGCCTCGCCGGCTTCGCTGCCCTGGTCGGACAGGACGAAGTAACCGACCTGGCAGCAGGCGGCGCCGAGCGCGAGCAGCAGCCCGAGGGCGTCGAAGCCGAGTCCGGACCAGACCTCGACCACGCAGGCGAGTCCGCCGACCGCCAGGACCACGCCGAGCGCGGCGGCCCGCGTCACCGGACGCCGCTGCACGAACCGGACCCAGCCGAGGACCAGGGCGGGCGCCAGGTACTCGACGAGGAGTGCGACGCCCACGGGGATGCGGGAGAGGGCGGCGAAGTAGCAGGCCTGCACGCCGGCCACGGCGAGCAGGCCGTATCCGGCGACCAGCGCGGGGCGGCGGCGCGGCAGCGCGCGGTGGCGCACGGCGAGCGGCAGCATCACCAGGGCCGCTCCGGCCACGCGCAGCCAGACCACGTGCAGCGGGTCGAGTCCGGCCTCGATCAGTGGTTTCGCCGCGACTCCCGAGCCTCCGAAGGCGAGGGCGGAGGCGAGCGCCAGGCCGAGCCCGGCGCCTCTGCCGCGAGTGCCGCGAGCGCTGTCAGACGTATGCACCGGCACATGATGACAGGGGTCGACATGACCGTCACCCTCGTTGACACCTGTCTCACCGACTGGACGGCCGGGGGCCGCCGGACGGGGACGGCATGCCCCGTGAGGGGCGGGAGCCTCGTGACGGGCGTGGACGCCCGTGGGGCCCGTGGGGCCCGTGGGGCCCGTGGGGCCCGTGGGAGGGGAGCACGCGCGCGTGGCCCGAATGCCCGTGAGAGGGGGAGCACGCGTGCGTGGCGGGAACCCCGTGAGCGAGGCGGCGGGCGGGGCGGCCTCAGGCAGTCGGCTCGACGTGGCTCTCCACGCGGGCCAGGACGGCGTGCGGCTCGACGGCGGCGCGGGCCAGCACCTCTCCGGCCCGCGTCCGCGGGTCGGCGACCAGCGCGGCGAGCAGGTCCACTCCACCGGCCCGGGCCGACCCGCGCCGGGCGGCGCGGGCACAGGCGTCCTCCATGGCGGCCGCCGCGGGAGGGGAGAAGCCGGCGGCACCGGGCACGGCGGGTACGGCGCCCGAGTCCTCCACGGAGCTCTGCCAGCGCAGTCCGTAGCCGATGCTGCGCTGCACGAGGTAGCCGAGGACCCGGGCGATCCTCGCCGCGTCCCCGAGGAGCCCGCGGGCCTGGGCGTCGCACTCCAGCAACGAGTGCAGCAGGTGGGCCGTGTCGATCTGCCGGTCCCCGTCCCGCACCGCCCGGCGGCGGGCACCGGAGACCGCGGAGGCCAGTTCCGCGCTGAACCGGTCGTCGAGGTCGGTGCCGTCCGGCCACCGGCCGCCTTGCTCGCCGGCCGACTGCCGGGGGATACGGGGTTGCACGTCACCCAGCTCACCAGTCCCGGGCGGCCCGGTCATCCCCGGGGGGAAGCATTTCGCCGTCCCACGCAGAGTGGACCCGCACGGACGGAATCTCCTCCTTGCGGATGAGATCAGGCCGTTTCCGCCGACCGTTCCCGCCGGGCGCGTGCCGCCCCGCCCGCTCCGAAGCGCACCGCCCGAGCCCCCGCCTCGCCCCTCGCACACGGAAGTGCCCCGCGGATCCGCTCCGCGGGGCACTTCCTGGTCGGCGCCGGTCCGGTCGGCGTCAGTCCTCGTCGGCGAGGATCAGGTACAGCTTCTTGCGGGCGTCGCCGATGACGGCGAGCGCCTTCTCGCGCTGCTCCTTGCTGCCGGTCTTCCAGACCTGGCCGAAGGCCTCCATGAGGCCGAAACCGGCCTGCCGGATGTCGTTGAGAGCCTCCCAGTCGACGCCCCGCGAGGCCTCCTCCCAGGGTGCTTCCGGGCCTTCCTCGGCCGCGGTGCGGCCCGCCTCGGTGAGCGCGAAGAGCTTCTTGCCGCCCTCGCTCTCACTGGCGATCAGCCCCTCGTCCTCCAGCAGCTGGAGGGTGGGGTACACCGAGCCGGGGCTGGGCTTCCACGCCCCGCCGCTGCGCTCGGCGATCTCCTGGATCATCTCGTAGCCGTGCATGGGCCGGTCCTTCAGGAGGGCCAGGATCGACGCTCGTACGTCTCCCCGCCGGGCCCTTCCCCTGGGTCCGCCGCGTCCTCGGCCTCCCCAGGGACCCCCGTGGCCGAAGCCCGGTCCGAAGGGGCCGCCGGGACCGCCGCCGGGCCCACCCGGCCCGAAGGGGCCGAAGGCCGCACGCCGGCCGTCGAAGCCGCCTCGGCCGAAGGGCCCGAACGGGCCGGCTTCTCCGTGACCGGGACCGTGCCCACCGTGCCCGCGCTCGTATCCGTGGTTGCGCATCGCCATCACTCCACTCAGTCGTTGATCTGTCGCGATGTCTCGACGATATATCGGAAACTATCGGAGAGCAAGCATCGTAGGTCCGATCGATCTGGAAGCGGGCGCCTCGCGCACCGTGACGAGCCCGGCGCGCCGGACCCGAGCACCACCGGGCCCCGAGGACCCGCCGGTTCCGGGTTCCGCCGGCCGAACGCGCGGAAAACGGGCCGCCATCACGGAATTGGCCTTGGCCCGCGGGCTCGGGCGGGTCCTAGCGTCGGGTCATGCGCATCCGAATCGTCGACGCCTTCACCGACCGGCCCTTCGCCGGCAACCCCGCGGGGGTCCTCCTCCTCGACACCTTCCCGGACGACGGGCGGCTCCAGCAGGTCGCCCTGGAGGTGAACCACGCAGAGACCGCGTTCGCCCACCGCCTGCCCGCGGACGGCGATGCCGACTGGGCGCTGCGCTGGTTCACCCCGGCCACCGAGGTCGCGATGTGCGGCCACGCCACGCTCGCCACGGCCCACGTCCTGCACACCACCGGCGTACACGAGGGGCCGGTGCGGTTCGCCACCCTCAGCGGCGTCCTGGTGGCGACGCCCGGGGAGGACGGCTCGATCACCCTGGACTTCCCGACCGCGCCGCTCACCCCGGTCGAGGCGCCGGCGGGCGTCGCGGCGGCCCTGGGCGCCGAGCCCCTGACCGTTCTGGACACCGGCCCGCACATCCGGGACCTGCTGGTCGAGGTCGCCGACGAGAAGACCGTCCGCGCACTGGCGCCGGACCTCAAGGCGCTGGCCGCCCACTCGGAGCGCGGCGTCATCGCCACCGCCCGGGCCGAGGACCCGGCCCGGGGCTACGACTACGTCTCCCGGTGCTTCTTCCCCAACGTCGGCATCGACGAGGACCCGGTCACCGGCAGCGCGCACACGGCACTCGCGCCCTTCTGGTCCGCGCGCCTCGGCCGCCCCGCACTCACCGGCCTCCAGGCGTCACCCCGCTCCGGGCGGGTGCGCACGCACCTGCGCGGCGGGCGCACGCTGCTGACCGGACACGCCGTGACGGTGATCGAGGGCGAGCTGCTGGTCTGAGTCACGCCGAGGGCCCGGTCCTCGCGGAGACCCTGGTCCGCGAGGGCCGCAGGGCCCGCACGCTCACGCCGTCGGCAGCCAGTCCACCTTCCCGGCGAGCAGCCCGTAGCCGACGAAGGCCCCGATGTCGAGCAGCGAATGGGCCACCACCAGCGGCCCCACGCGCCCCCAGCGGCGGTACAGGTGGACGAACACCACGCCCATCACCATGTTGCCGACGAACCCGCCGATCCCCTGGTAGAGGTGGTACGACCCGCGCAGTACCGAACTGGCCGCCAGGGACGCGCCCGTCCCCCAGCCGAGCTGGTCGAGCCGGCGCAGCAGGTAGCCGACGACGATGACCTCCTCCAGGACGGAGTTCTGCACCGCCGAGAGGATGAGGACGGGGTACTTCCACCACACGTCGGGCAGGGCCTCGGGCACCACGGTGAGGTTGAAGCCGAGGCCGCGCGCGGCCAGGTAGAAGGCGATGCCGGTGCTGCCGATGACGGCGGCCACGGCGGCCCCCCGGCCCAGGTCCGGCCACGGACGGGTGCGGTCGAAGCCGAGGGTGCGCAGGCTCCGCCCCTCACGCAGCAGGAAGTGCGCGACGAGGGCGACCGGGACGAGTGCCGTGGTGATCCCGAAGAGCTGCCAGGCCAGGTCGAGCCAGGGGCGGCCGGGCGCCGCCGAGGCGTTGAGGGTGGCGGCCTGGTCCTTGAGCCCGCCCGGCCGGGTGACCGAGCCGACGAAGCTGATGAGGGCGGAGACCCCGCTCGCGCCGAGCGAGAGCGCGAGGACGAGCAGCGTCTCGTCCCGCAGGATCCGCCGCGAGAGCCGCTCCTCGGTCAAGAGCTGCTCGCCGAGTCGCTTCTGAGGGAACGCATCGTCCACCGGGCCCGCCTCCGCCATGCACACCTGCCTCCAGCTGGAACGTCACAGCTTGCCCGATCAGTATGGGGCGGCGCGCGGCGGGGGCGGGCCCGGTGGCGGTCAGCTCAGCGACACCGACTCCGCTTCCGGCTCGGTCTCCGGCAGACCCACCGGCCACAGGTGCACGGGGTCCCCTTCCCGCATGAGCTGGACGTAGCGTCGGGTCGTGGCGGCCAGCGCGGCCTCCCGGGACAGGCCGGCCTCCAGTGCCCGGTGGAACGTGGCCGCCTGCCAGGACGCGCCGTTGACCCGGCGTCGGCACCGCTCGTCGATGACGCCGAGGTAGAAGTCCCGGTCGGCGGGCTCCACGCCCCACGCGTCCAGGCCCGCCTCGGCGAGCGGCAGCAGCTCGTCGCGGACCAGGACGGCGGCGTCGATCTCGGCGGTGCCACCGAGGCGCCCCCGCCGGGGCCACTCGAAACGGGCGTCGATGCCGTGGCGGCACGCCGCCTCGAAGTTGGCGGCCGCGGCCTCGAACGGCATCCGGGTCCACACCGGCCGGGGTTCGTCGGCGAGAGCGCGCACGACCCCGTAGTAGAAGGCCGCGTTGGCGATGACGTCGGTGACGGTGGGGCCCGCGGGCAGGACCCGGTTCTCCACCCGCAGGTGCGGGACGCCGTCGGCGATGTCGTAGACGGGGCGGTTCCAGCGGTAGACGGTGCCGTTGTGCAGGACGAGCTCGGACAGCGAGGGCACGCCTCCGGCGTCGAGGACGTCCAGCGGGTCCTCGTCGTCGCAGATCGGCAGCAGTGCCGGGAAGTAGCGCCGGTTCTCCTCGAACAGGTCGTAGGCCGAGGTGACCCACCGCTCCCCGAACCAGGTGCGCGGCCGTACGCCCTGGGCCTGCAGTTCGGGCGGGCGGGTGTCGGTGGACTGCTGGAACAGCGGGGGCCGCGACTCGCGCCACAGCTCGCGGCCGAAGAGGAAGGGCGCGTTGGCGCCCAGGGCGATCTGGGCGGCGGTGACGGCCTGGGCCGCGTTCCACACGTCGGCGAAGCGGTCCGGGGTGACCTGGAGGTGGAGCTGCACCGAGGTGCAGGCGGCCTCCGGGGCGATGGACTTGGACGTGCAGCTCAACCGCTCGACACCCTCGATGTCGAGGGTGAAGTCCTCGCCGCGGGCGGCCACGATCTGCTCGTTGAGCAGTGCGTAGCGGTCGACGGCGGAGAGATTGGACGAGACCAGGTCGTCCCGGTCCAGGGTCGGCAGAATGCCGATCATCGCGATTCCCGCGTCGACCTCGCCGGCCTTGCGGTCCGCATACGCCAGGGACGTGCGGATCTCCTCGGCGAGCCGGTCGAATACCCGGCCGCCCAGGCGGTGCGGAGCGATGTTCACTTCCAGGTTGAACATGGCGAGCTCGGTTTGGAAGTCACGGCTCGCGATGCGCTCGAGGACTTGCGCATTCAACATTTTCGGCATCCCGTCGGCACCGACGAGATTCAATTCGATCTCCAGCCCCATCAGGTTCTTCGGACGGTCGAACCGCTTCTCCGCCAGAAGTCGCTCCAGGCCCGTCAGGCACCGCTGGAGCTTCTCGCGGTAGCGCTGGCGATCGGACAGGTCGAACTGACCTGCCACGACCTTCTCCCCCATGGAAGAGTCCCTTCTCGGAGCGATGTATGGAAGATCCGGCCGCCGCTGGCAGGTGGCCGGTCAGGTGGGATGATGCCCAGCCGAAGCGATCGATAACGTCCCCGCGCCGGTCCGGCAGCCGCTACGCTGTGCCGGTGTTGTCCGGTGGCACATTCACCAGGCATGGCACGTCGAGCAGTTTCCCGGACCGGCACCTCGTGAAAAACGCCGACGACAATTGGCCGACCGCTCGGTGAACATTCCCCGAGGTCACCGTCGTACACCCGGTACGAAATGCGGAGGATTCCCGCAGAACGACGGCCGAATGCAACCTTGTACTGGTTACCGCAATCGGCTAGTCGAAACACAGTCTGAACACGTGTCGTATAAACTCCGCGGACAGGCAGTGGACCGGCGCCCACGGTCGCCGGGTCCTGCCGTCGAGCTGACGCGCGGCAGGCCTCTCCCACTTCTCGTTCTCCGGAACCGGTCCCTGCCTCTCCCAGCCCTGTGGCCGACAGCGTCGTCCGCCCCGCTCCGCCCTCGCGCCACCGTGCCTTCGAATGAGAGGCGACCCATCATGCCCCTGCGTGTCCCCGAGGCCCCCGCGGCCGCCCTGCGTTCCGTCCTCACGGCCCTCTCCTCTCCCACCGCGGTCCGTGAGGCCCGCACCCCCGCCCTGCTCGGCGCCCGGGGCCCCGCCACACCCGAACTGCCGCTGCCCGTGCACGTCCTCGACCGGGTCACGGCGGAGGGCGTGACGGCGACACGGCTGACCGGGTGGCGCTTCCACATCCGGTGCGGCGACCGGGCGGTGGCCGCGGCGGAGACGATGCTGACCCCCGACGGCTGGGCCTTCTCGCACTTCTTCGAGGGTCCCTACGTCGCCTCGACCGAGCACGCCCTGCGCCAGGCCGAGTCGATGGCGCAGCCGTACCAGCCCCGTCTGCTGTCGGTTCCCGAGCTGTACATGCTGACACTGTGGCTGCACGGCGACGGTGGCGCGGACGCCTCGGCCGGGCACCCCGCGGCCACCGACCTGCTGGTGCCGCTGGCACCGGCCCCGCCCGGCATCGCGGCCCACCGGCCGCACCGGGTCGCCGAGCTGCTCCCGGTCCTCACGCACCGGATGACACCGACGCGGCTGCTGGGCTCCCCCGCCTGACCCGCCCGTCGCACGCGGTCCGCCGGCCCGTCCCGCCCGCCCGTCCCGTTCGCCCGGGCCGGGCGGGCCCAGGCCGGACGGCTGGGCCGGGCGGGCGGGACGGGACAGCCCGATCGGCCCAGCCCGTGCCCGCCCAAATCCTCCGCCCACCCGCGCGGACTAGCCCCATCCGGCCATGCAGAACCACCCGAAGTGACAGTGCAGTTGGGCTGAACCGTCCGCGCGGGTGATGCGTCATCAACCTGTGAGAAGCGGTGCTGCGAAATACCTGCGGATCGACGCCCGTGGGGCAACACTGGGTTCGGACCGACTCGACAACGGGGGGCGGCCATGAACGAGGCTTCACGCCGAAGGCCAGACAAGACAGCGAACGCACCCATCACCACGGACCGAGAGACCCCACTCATGTGTCAGCACCAGCCACCGTGCCCCTCAGCCGTCTCCGCCGACCGGGAGTCCGCCCGTCTCGTGGCGCACCACCCGGAGCAGGGGTGGAGCCTGCTGTGCAACGGTGTCGTCCTCTTCGAGGACACCGGTGAGCTACTGCCGGACGGCCGGGTCATCGCCCCGCACCGCCCGGTCGGCGCGGGTCTGACGACCGCAGCCTGACCACCGTCCGGGCGGGGTGACACCGCACCGCCCGGTGCCTCACGGGGCCGGCCCGCAGCCACGGCTGCGCACCGGCCCCCACGCGTGTCCGGGGCCGGTCACTCCCCGTAGTCCGCCCGCGTCGACACGGTGACGGCCCGGTTTCCCGGGCCGGTACACCCTTCCCCCGGGCGTCCGGTTTCCGGAAGACTCCTGGAGGATTCACGGTCGGTGTCGGCGAAGGTGGGGATGTGGCAGCAGACGAGGCCCGGGCCGGGACGACTTCCGGCGGGCGGGGCAGGGTCACCATCACGGACATCGCCCGCCGCGCGGGCGTCTCGGTGCCGACCGTGTCCCGGGTCGTGAACGGCCGGTCGGACGTGTCGCCCGGGACCCGGGCACGGGTGGAGGAGCTGCTGCGTCGGCACGGGTACCGCAAGCGCGCCGCGGCGCCCGGACGCCGGGCCGCCCTGCTCGACCTGGTCTTCAACGACCTGGACAGCCCCTGGGCCGTGGAGATCATCCGAGGCGTCGAAGAGGTGGCCCACGCCGCCGGGGTCGGCACCGTGGTCTCGGCGGTCCGCGGACGCTCGGGCGACGCCCGGCAGTGGATGCGCAATCTGCGCGCCCGGGCCTCGGACGGCGTCGTCCTGGTCACCTCGGCCCTGGACCCCGTGCTCCAGCAAGAGCTGCGCGTCCTCGGCGTGCCCCTGGTCGTCGTCGACCCGGCGGGCTCCCCGGCCCTGGACGTGCCCACCGTCGGCGCGGCCAACCGGGCGGGCGGCACGGCGGCCACCGAGCATCTGCTGTCGCTGGGACACCGCAGGATCGGCCTGATCGCCGGGCCGCCTCGACTGCTGTGCTCCCGGGCCCGCCACGACGGCTACCGCGCCGCCCTGGAGGGCGCCGGCGTCGCCGTGGACGAGTCCCTGATCGTCCCCGGTGACTTCCGCCACGAGTCCGGTTACGCGGCCTGCGAGGCCCTGCTGACCCTGGCCGATCCCCCGACGGCGATCTTCGCGACCAGCGACCAGATGGCGCTCGGTGCGATCGAGGCGCTGCGCCGACGCGGGCTGACCGTGCCGCGGGACATGAGCGTCGTCGGCTTCGACGACCTTCCGGAGGTCCGCTGGTCGGCGCCGCCCCTGACGACCGTGCGCCAGCCGCTCGCCGACATGGGCAGGGTGGCCGCGCGCACGGTGCTGGACCGGGCCCGCGACGAACGGCCCGACCCGCCCCGTGCCGAGTTGGACACGGAACTGGTCCTCCGCTCCAGCACGGCGCCCCCGCCCCTCACGCCCTCCGCGCGCGTATGCGGCGCGGCGCACGCACCACGACCTGCCCCCAGCTGATCTCGCCCGCGATCTCCACCCTCAGCACCACGGGAGCGCCGGTGTCGAGGGTCCTCGGCGTCTTCACCTCGGCGTAGCTCGTCACGAGGGAGTCGGTGTCCACCACGATGCCGGGCCGGGTCAGGATCTTCAGCGCCCCGGCCCGCATGTCCAGGTCGATCCGCAGGGTGTCGCCCGTGATCACCGCCCGGGCGAGGTCGAGCGTCACCTCGCCCCAGGCCGACCGGATCTCCAGCCGTCGCGGGACCACCCAGCCCGCGCCCCGCCGGGTGGACGCGCCCTCCTGCTCGATGCGGACGACGTCCCTCGCCGCCGCTGCCGCGGCACCGTCCGCCGCGAGCGGCAGGTCGGCGGTCAGGGCGGCCAGCTCCCCCTGGGTGCGCGCGGTGAGCGCCGCCCCCACCCGCTCGTCCAGCTCCTCGGCGGTCAGCCTGCCGTCGCCTGCGGCGGCGCTCAGCGTCTCCACCGCCCGGTCCCGGTCCGTGTCCGAGGCCCGGAGCTCGGGCATCGCACCGTCCTGCGAGGGCTGCACCGGCATAGCTCGACCCCGTTCTCCCCGGACGTTCCGCGAAACGCCTCGTCCCTGTGATCCGACCCGCACGCTAACGCTATATCGCGTTACACCCCGTGGCCAACCCCCTCCACCCCGCGCCCTTGCCCCGTTCCGTCACGCGACCCGCTCGACAGCGACCATTCATCGACAAGGATCTACATCGACTTCACCCGCACTATGGCGACGTGACCGCCCCGGGCCCGCACGTACCCGGGACGACGCCTTTCCCGGGCTACGGTGCCCCCATGAGCCTGAGCATCCGCAACCAGCTCCCCGGCACCGTCACCTCCGTCACCCCGGGCGAGGCCATGGCGACGGTCTCGGTCCGTCTCTCGGGCGGCCAGGACCTCACCGCGGCGATCACCCGGGAGTCCGCCGAGGAGCTCGCGCTCGCCCCCGGCACCGCCGTGCGGGCCCTGGTGAAGTCCACGGAGGTCGCCCTGGCCACCGGGCGCGTCGACGGCCTGTCCATCCGCAACCGGCTGCCGGGCACGGTCACCGCCCTCACCACGGGCGCCGCGATGGCCTCCGTCGCGGTCGCCGTCGAGGGCGCCGAGCTGACCGCGGCCATCACCCGGAAGGCCGCGGACGACCTGGACCTGGCCGTCGGCGCTGCCGTCGTCGCGCTGATCAAGTCGACGGAGGTGTCGCTCGCCACGGCCTGAGACGCCGAGAGGCCCCGTCCGGTCCCCTGGGGCCCGGACGGGGCCTGGCTCGCTCGGTGCGGGACTCAGTCCTCGTACGCGTCCAGCGGCGGGCAGGAGCAGACGAGGTTGCGGTCGCCGTAGGCCTGGTCGATACGGCGCACCGGCGGCCAGTACTTGTCGGCGGCGGACACGCCGGCCGGGAAGACGGCCTCCTCGCGGGTGTACGCGTGGTCCCATTCGCCGCCCAGCGCGCCCGCGGTGTGCGGGGCGCCGCGCAACGGGTTGTCGTCGGCGGACCAGGTACCGGATCCGACCTTCTCGATCTCCGCCCGGATGGCGATCATCGCCTCGCAGAACCGGTCCAGCTCGGCCAGGTCCTCGGACTCGGTCGGCTCGATCATCAGCGTGCCGGCCACCGGGAAGGACATCGTCGGCGCGTGGAAACCGTAGTCGATCAGGCGCTTGGCGACGTCGTCGACGCTGACGCCGGTGGACTTCGTCAGCGGGCGCAGGTCGATGATGCACTCGTGCGCGACCAGCCCGCCCGGCCCCGTGTACAGCACCGGGAAGTGCGGCTCCAGGCGCTTGGCGATGTAGTTGGCGGACAGCACGGCCACCTGCGTGGCGCGCTTGAGCCCCTCGCCGCCCATCAGCCGCACGTACGACCACGAGATCGGCAGGATGCCGGCCGAGCCCCACGGCGCCGCCGAGATCGGTCCGACGCCCGTCTGCGGGCCCGCCGCGGGCTGCAGCGGGTGGTTGGGCAGGTACGGCGCCAGGTGCGACCGTACGGCCACGGGGCCGACGCCGGGACCGCCGCCGCCGTGCGGGATGCAGAAGGTCTTGTGCAGGTTCAGGTGGGAGACGTCGCCGCCGAAGTGGCCGGGCTTGGCGAGGCCGACCAGGGCGTTCAGGTTGGCGCCGTCCACGTAGACCTGGCCGCCCGCCTCGTGCACCTGCGCGCAGATGTCGGCGACGTGCTCCTCGAACACGCCGTGCGTGGAGGGGTACGTGATCATCAGCACGGCCAGCTCGTCGCGGTGCTTCTCGATCTTGGCGCGCAGGTCCTCGACGTCGATCTCGCCGTCCCCGGCGGTCTTGACGACGACGACCTTCATGCCGGCCATCACGGCGCTCGCGGCGTTCGTGCCGTGCGCGGAGGACGGGATGAGGCAGACGGTGCGCTGCTCGTCGCCGTTGGCCCGGTGGTAGCCGCGGACGGCGAGCAGGCCGGCGAACTCGCCCTGGGACCCGGCGTTGGGCTGCAGGGAGACCTTGTCGTACCCGGTGACCTCGGCGAGCCGCTCCTCCAGCTCACGGATGAGGGTCAGGTAGCCCTGCGCCTGCTCGGCGGGCGCGAAGGGGTGCAGCGCGCCGAACTCGGACCAGGTGACCGGCTCCATCTCGGTGGTCGCGTTGAGCTTCATGGTGCAGGAGCCCAGCGGGATCATGCCGCGGTCGAGCGCGTAGTCCCGGTCGGCCAGGCGGCGCAGGTAGCGCAGCATCGCGGTCTCGGAACGGTGCTGGTGGAAGACGGGGTGGGTCAGGAAGTCGTCGGTGCGCAGCAGCGCCTCGGGCAGCGTCTCCTCGGTGTCGGCGTCCAGCGCCTCGATGTCGCCCTCGATGCCGAACGCGTTCCACACGCCGCCGACCTGGGCACGCGTGGTGGTCTCGTCGCAGGCGAAGGACACGTGGTCGGTGTCGACGAGACGCAGGTTGATGCCGTTCTCGCGGGCGGCGTGGACGATCGCGTCGGCCCGGCCGGGCACCCGGGCGGTGACGGTGTCGAAGTAGGCGCCGTGCACGATCTCGACGCCGCCCGCGGCGAGACCGGCGGCGGTGATCGTGGCGTACCGGTGCGTGCGCCGGGCGATGGCCCGCAGTCCCTCGGGGCCGTGGTAGACGGCGTACATGCCGGCCATGACGGCGAGCAGCACCTGCGCGGTGCAGATGTTGCTGGTGGCCTTCTCACGGCGGATGTGCTGCTCGCGGGTCTGCAGGGCCAGGCGGTAGGCCTTGTTGCCGTCCGCGTCCACGGAGACGCCGACCAGACGGCCGGGCAGGCTGCGGGCGAACTTCTCGTGCACGGCCATGTAGCCGGCGTGCGGTCCGCCGAAGCCCATCGGCACACCGAAGCGCTGCGTAGTGCCGACGGCGATGTCCGCGCCCAGCTCGCCCGGCGAGGTGAGCAGCGTGAGGGCGAGGAGGTCGGCGGCGACGGTGACCAGCGCGCCGAGTTCGTGCGCCCGGTCGATCACCGGCTTGATGTCGCGCACGGCGCCGGAGGCGCCCGGGTACTGGATCAGGACACCGTTGATCTCCCGCTCGGCGACCTCGGCCGGGATGCCGTCGCTCAGGTCGGCGACGACCACCTCGACACCGGTCGGCTCGGCACGGGTCTGTATCACGGCGACCGTCTGCGGCAGGGCGTCCGCGTCGACCAGGAACAGGCCCTTCTTGTTCTTGCCCATGCGCCGGGACAGGGCCATCGCCTCGGCGGCGGCGGTGCCCTCGTCGAGCAGCGAGGCACCCGAGGTGGGCAGGCCGGTCAGCTCGGCGAC
Organism: Streptomyces sp. BK208; assembly: GCF_004364245.1. GTDB lineage: Bacteria > Actinomycetota > Actinomycetes > Streptomycetales > Streptomycetaceae > Streptomyces. Next base: position 534,514 of record NZ_SOAV01000004.1, read on the forward strand.
CATGGTCTGGAAGTTCAGCAGGGCCTCGAGCCGGCCCTGGGAGATCTCCGGCTGGTACGGCGTGTACGCCGTGTACCAGGACGGGTTCTCCATGACGTTGCGCAGGATGACCGGCGGGGTGAAGGTGCCGTAGTAGCCGAGGCCGATCATGGAGTCGAGGACCTGGTTGCGGTCGGCCAGGGAGCACAGCTCGGCCAGCACCTCCGCCTCGGAGCGCGCACCCGGCAGGTCCAGCGCGTCGGCGTTCTTGATCACTTCCGGCACGGCGGCGGCCGTCAGCTCGTCGAGCGAGCCGTAGCCGACCTGCGCGAGCATCTTGGCCCGGGCCTCGTGGTCGGGGCCGATGTGGCGCTGCTCGAAGGGCATGGCCTGTTCGAGTTCGGAGAGCGGAGTGCGATGGGCGGTCATTGCGGAGGCCTCCTGGTCTGACGACCTTCGAGGGGCACCAAGGCGCGGGTACCCGGACGGCCTCCCCCTCTGTCATCTCAACCTGAGAGCTTCACCGGACGAGCCCTGGGGCTCTCCCGGCTTTCACCGTCGGTGAGAGCGGAAGCCGTGACACCCGCTCTGCTTTCCAGAGTGACCTCGTCCGTGCGGTACGTGAGCCTGAGAGATTCCGGGGAGGATTTGCTCCTTCGGCGCCTCCGGTGATGCCCGGAGGACTCTCCCGCGCGGGGTCAGCAGCCGTTTGCCAGCGTACCAGCGAGGCCGAGGCGCGGACTCGGCGTGGCCGCCGTGCCCCGGGCTTCGAGTGGCCGACCGACGCCATGTGTTCTTTTGTAGTACTTACGGATGATTAGGCGGCTGGTGTGCGACCCAGTGCGGCCCAGGTGCGATCAAGTGGAGGGCCCCGTGCGTACTGACATCGATCCGCGGAACCTGATCGGCCGCAAGGCGTTCGACCGCGACGGCACCAGGATCGGCACCGTGGACGAGGTGTACCTCGACGATGCCACCGGCGTCCCCGAGTGGGCGGCGATACGGACGGGCCTCTTCAGCAGGGACGCCTTCGTCCCCCTGGAGCCGAGCGAGCTGGTCGACGGCGCCCTGCGCGTGCCCTTCGACCGGTCCCTGATCAAGGAGGCGCCCGACTTCGGCGTCGGCCGCCATCTCTCGCCGGAACAGGAACTCCAGCTCTACCACCACTACGGCCTGGACGTCGCGCCCTCGCCCTCGCCCCCGCCCTCCGACCACGACTTCGGCAAGCTGGCCGGCAAGGGCAACGACGACGGCTGACCCTCCCCGCCCTCCGCGCCGGCGACCAGCGGCAGGGGGTCCGCCGGGATCAGGTCCGGGTCGCCGACCGGGAAGGTCCGCACCCTGCCGACCTCCGAGTAGGGCGTCTCGAACCGCACGGTGACCCGGCCCAGCCCGCTGCCCTGCACCCACCCGTGCCCCAGCTCCGCGTGCCGCACGTCGTGTCCCGCCGGCCACCGCCGCTCGGCGGGTGAGGCGCTGTGCTCCTCCACGGGCTCGGCCTCGGGCTCCTCGGCGAGATCCTCGGCCCGGCCCCCGGCGGCCTGGGCGAACAGGTCCTCCTGTGTGAAGTCGGCGAGCCCGGTGACCCCCACCCCGAGCAGCCGCACGCCACCGGTCGTGTCGACCGAGTCCAGCAGCCTGGCGGCGGCTTCCCGCACCACCGAGGGGTCGTCGGTGGGCCCGCGCAGCGTCTCGGAGCGGGTGAGCGTGGAGAAGTCGTACCTGCGGACCTTGAGCACGATGGTCCGCCCGGACAGGCCGGAGCGGCGCAGCCGCCGCACACAGCGGTCCGCGAGCCGCCCCACCTCGACGCCGACCCGCACCCGGTCGTGGATGTCCACGTCGTAGGTGTCCTCGACGGACACCGACTTGGTCTCCCGCTCGGCCACCACCGGCCGCTCGTCGCGGGCCAGCGCCATGGCGTACAGCGCGTGGCCGTGCGCGTTGCCCAGCAGCCGCACCAGCTCGTCCTCGCCGGCCTCGGCGATCTCGCCGACCGTGGTGATCCCCGCCCGGCGCAGGTGGTCCCCCGTGGCCGGCCCGACTCCGGGCAGCGTCCGCACGGTCATCGGCTCCAGCATGGCCCGCTCCGTCCCCGGCGGGATGAGCACCAGTCCGTCGGGCTTGGCCTCCTCCGAGGCGATCTTGGCGAGCATCTTGGAGGCGGCGAGCCCCACGGAGCCGGTGAGCCCGGTGACGGCGCGGATGTCCGTCCGCAGCTTCACCCCGGCCAGGCGCGCCGACTCCGCGTCCCAGGCCGTCCCGCCGGCCTCCAGGTCCACGAAGGCCTCGTCCAGGCTTAGGGGCTCCACCAGGGGCGACAGCTCGCGCAGCAGCCGCATCACCTGCTCGCTGATCGACCGGTAGAGCTCGAAGCGGGGGACGAGGTAGGCGGCGTGCGGGGCGAGCCGACGGGCCTGGCCCATGGGCATCGCGGAGTGCACGCCGAACACCCGCGCCTCGTACGAGCAGGTGGCGACCACGCCGCGCGGCCCGAGGCCGCCCACCACCACGGCCTTTCCGCGCAGGCTCGGCTTGGACGCCTGCTCCACCGAGGCGAAGAAGGCATCCATGTCGAGATGCAGGATCGTGGGCGCGGTTCTCACATCTCCGATGCTGCCCTACGCCACTGACAATGCCGTCCTCACCGCCGGACGGAACCGGGGCGCGGCGCGGTCAGACCGCCCGGTTGTTCCTCCGCCGGGCCAGCTCGTCCGCCGGATTGTGCCCGACCAGGGTCTCGCCCGTGTCGATCCGCTCCCCGTGCAGCTGGGACAGCGCGCTCTCCACGTCCCGCCAGACCACCCCGACGGCGATTCCGAAGACGCCCTGGCCGCCCTGGAGCAGGGCGTGCACCTCGTCGGGCGAGGTGCACTCGTAGACGGTGGCGCCGTCGCTCATCAGCGTCATCCGCTCCAGATCGCGAAAGCCGCGCTCCCGCAGGTGCTGGACGGCGGTCCGGATGTTCTGCAGGGACACCCCGGTGTCGAGGAAGCGCTTGACGATCTTCAGCACGACCACGTCCCGGAAGCTGTAGAGCCGCTGCGTCCCGGATCCGTGCGCGGGCCGCACGCTGGGCTCGACGAGACCCGTGCGGGCCCAGTAGTCGAGCTGCCGGTAGGTGATGCCGGCGGCCGCGCAGGCCGTCGGCCCGCGGTAGCCGATCTGCTCGGACGCCATCGACGTCGCCCCTCCGCTGGTCGGCACGGCTGCCCGTCGCTGTGGACCGGGATCGGCCGCAACACCCTGCTGGGCGTGGCCCGCGCCTGCGCGGAGCCGGGTGCCCGGGGGCGGGTACGGACCGCCTGCCCCGAGGCTGGGCCCGGGGCCACCCCCAACCGTACCGTCGCCGCTGATTCTCACGCCGACCTCCGTCCTTGACCTGCCTCCTCGAAGGTAGGCAGTCACCAAGGGTGCGTCAACGATCGCCACACTCGGCACGCCGAGTGATAATCACCCTAAGAGTGGTTTCCCGTGCCCGATCCCGGGAAAGGCTGGTCGGATGTGCGCGAAACGGGCCGCGTCTCACTGGTTGCTGGTCCCGAAGTCCTCGGGCGAGATCTGGTCGAGGAACTCGCGGAACTTCTCCACCTCGTCCTCCTGCTCGTCCGGGATCGCGATGCCGGCGTCGTCGAGGACCGTGTCGCTGCCGTAGATCGGCGTACCGGTGCGCAGGGCCAGCGCTATGGCGTCGGACGGCCTCGCACTGACCTCGACGCCGCTCGCGAAGACCAGCTCCGCGTAGAAGACCCCGTCACGCAGGTCGGTGATACGCACTTCCGTGAGCTCCTGGCCGACGGCCTCCAGCACGTCCTTGAACAGGTCGTGCGTCAGCGGCCGCGCCGGGGCCATGCCCTGCTGGGCGAAGGCGATCGCCGTCGCCTCCCCCGGTCCGATCCAGATGGGAAGGTAGCGGTCGCCGCCCACCTCGCGCAGCAGCACGATCGGCTGGTTGGAGGGCATCTCGACCCGGACACCTACGACATCGAGCTCGTTCACACAGCAACCCTAGGCCGTGCCCGGGACGTTTGGGTAGTCGGGCCGGGATCGGGTGGGCGATCCGGGTCTGTATCGGCTGCGCGACCCGGATTCTCCGTCCCGCCCTCTTCAGGGCAGCCGCACGCCCAGGGCGGTCTGCACCAGCGCCGCGTGCAGCTTCACCGCCAGACCGGCCAGCTCCTTGGTGCGGGCCTCCGCGTGGGCCCTGGTCTGAGGGTTGCGGTGCCGCTTCAGCGGGGCCACCACCTGGTCCACGAGCCCGGCCTCCCGGTCGGCCGCGGCCTTCATCGCCCGCAGGTGCCGCGGTTCGATCCCGAACCGGCCCAGCTGCACCACCAGCGATGCCACGGTGACCGCCTCGGCGTCGTACGCCCCGTCGGGCAGCGGAGCGAGGAGCCCGTACGACTCCCACTCCTTCAGGTCCCGGTCGTCGACCCCGGCCGTGGCGAGCAGCTCGTCCCGCCCGATCCGGGCCACCGTCGCCCCTTCGACCGGTTCCGGTACGGCTTCCCCGTCCCGCTGACGGCCGACTCTCGGCAGGGCGACGGCCTCGCCGCGCTCCACGGCGTCCAGGTGCTCGCGGATCACCTTGAGCGGCAGGTAGTGGTCGCGCTGCATGCGCAGAACCTCACCGAGGCGTTCCACGTCGTGCGCGCTGAACTTGCGATACCCGGCCGGGGTCCGCCGCGGCTCGACGAGACCCTCCGACTCGAGGAAACGGATCTTGGAGACGGTGATGTCGGGGAACTCGTCACGCAGCGCGTTCAGCACTGCGCCGATGCTCATCAGCCCACTGTCCGTGGCGGCGACGCCGTGACCGGCGCCGCCGCTCGGTGTTTGAAACATGGACCTTCCCTGGGGGTTCCCCGGGCGGGCGGCCCGGGGGCGGGTCAGTAACCCCGCTGGCTCGCGTAGAACACCAGCCGGTACTTGCCGATCTGCACCTCGTCACCGTTCGACAGGGCGACCTGGTCGATGCGCTCCCGGTTGACGTACGTGCCGTTCAGGCTGCCGACGTCGGCGACCGTGAACGAACCGTCCGGGCTGCGGCGGAACTCCACGTGCCGGCGCGAGACCGTCACGTCGTCCAGGAAGATGTCGCTCTGCGGATGACGTCCGGCGGTGGTCAGCTCGCCGTCCAGCAGGAAGCGGCTGCCCGAGTTCGGGCCACGCCGCACGACCAGGAGCGCGGAGCCCAGCGGCAGCGCGTCGACGGCCGCCTGCGCCTCGGGAGAGAGCGCCGGCATCGCGGTCTGGCCGGTGACCTCGGAGTCGTAGGCCTCCAGGCCGGAGATGGAGATCGTGGAGGTCGTCTCCGACGCACGCTCCGGGACCGCGCCGGCCCGCAGCGGAGCGCCGCAGTTGGAGCAGAAGCGGCTGTTCTCCGCGTTGCGGTTGCCGCACCTCGTACACACCAGGGCCGACATGGACGGATCCTCCTGCCGCGGCTGCCCCACCGGGGCGCTCGACGCGTACGGGTCGGGGGTGTACCCACCACCCGTACCTGCGGCGGAGGGCTGGCCGAAACCTATGCCGCCGGACTGAGAAGGGTCAACAGACGGCGCGCCCGGACCACCCACCTGGTCCCGGTACATCGGGCGCCGGCCCTCCGCATCGGGCTGTGCGCGATGACGGGCGGTCGCGTTGTCGCCGCTGCCCTCTCGCGCGCTCTTGCCGAACAACTTCGCAAACAACTTCACGGGCGATTCCCCTTGACCGAAACAGACCCGCCCGTGGGGCAGGACGAACCCTTACTGAACGCACTGACCGACCCGGACACCTTCACAACGTCCGTCTCCACCGGACAGTTTCCACCACGCACCACCCAATCGGTGCGCCGACCCCCCGCAACCTCATGCCCTCGCCGGACGCCCCCCATGCACCGCCGGTTCACTGGGAGGACGACCGAGCGTAGTCAGGCCGCTCCGCCGCTCGCAAGGCGTCCACGACGATCTTGCTCGACCTCTCGACAGTAACGGTGGCCTGTTCCTTCTCCAGAGTCTGCACCACTCCTCCAGGAATGTTGAGAGCCGGCTCGAGGTCCTGCGGCTTGCCGATGACCTGGAAACGATAGGGCGCGTTGATCTTGTTCCCGTCGACGCCGACGGAGTTGCCGGAGTCCGCGAGGTACGTGCCGGCGACGACCCGGACACCGTTCACCTGGATCGCCTCCGCACCCGCCGCACGCAGCTCCTGGATCGCGTCGAGCAGCATGTCCGCCTCGACCGTTCCCTTCGTGTCCTCGATGGTCACCGTGATGCCGGGCCCCTGCGCGGCCACGGTGCCCGCGAGAACGCCCAGTTGCCGCTCCTTCTCGAGCGTCTGCTTGCGGGCCTCCTCCGCCTGGTCGGAGCTGTTCTCGAGCTCGTCGCGCTGACTCTCGAGACCCTGCTTCTCGTCTTCTAGACGCTGAGTACGGTCGTCCAGTTCATCGAGGATGCGGACCAGATCTTCCTGGCGGGCGCCGCGCAGCGCGCTGTCGTTGTCGCTGTTGGACGCCACCTGGACGGCGAGGCCGAAGCCGAGCCCGAACAGCAGCAGGGCCACGATGAGTTGGGCCCGCGTGAGGCGCGGCGGCCACAGCCCCTTCAGGAGCCGCTGCCTGCCGGTCAGTCCGTTCCGCTCCGGCCGGGTGTCCTGCGGTGCGCCGGCCGCCGGCGGTTCCGCGTCCGGGTCCGGGTCCGGGCCCGCCGAGGACGCCACTTCGTCGGGCAGCTCCTTGCGCAGCCGGTTCGCGCTCTGCTCGTCGTGATCGCTCATCCGCCTCACGCCCGGAAGACGTGGCGTCGGATCGCCGCGGCGTTGGAGAAGATACGGATGCCGAGGACCACCACGACACCGGTGGACAGCTGCGCGCCGACGCCCAGCTTGTCGCCGAGGAACACGATCAGGGCGGCCACGACCACGTTCGACAGGAACGACACCACGAAGACCTTGTCGTCGAAGATGCCGTCGAGCATGGCCCGCAGACCACCGAAGACGGCGTCCAGCGCCGCCACGACGGCGATCGGCAGATACGGCTCCACGGCTGCCGGCACCTCGGGCCGGACCAGCAATCCGGCCACGACTCCCACGACGAGGCCCAGTACGGCGATCACGATGTGCCCTTCTCGGATATCGGCTGTGCTGTACGTACGATCAGACTCGGTGCGGCCGGCAGCGTGAGGTCGTCCGCGACGGAGATGGCGGTGCGGATGCCGTAGCTCTCCTGCAGGGCGTTCAGGTACAAGCCGTCGGCACTGTCCTGGAAGGCCCTGCTCAGCCCCTGGCCGTCCCCCACCGCGAGCACCGAGTACGGCGGCACCAGCGGCCTGTTGTCGACCAGTATCGCGTCACCGGCGGCCCGGATCGCCGACAGTGCCGTCAGACGCTGTCCGTTGATGGAGATCGCCTCGGCGCCTGACTCCCACAACCCGTTGACCACGCGCTGCATGTCGCGGTCCCGCACCCGGCCCGTGTCGGAGAAGCCCGAGGTGCCGCGCGGCTGCCCGTCCGCGCCCGAGCTCACGTCCTTGGCGTCGTCGACCACGAGCTTCACCCCCGGGCCGTGCACCTCGACCGCGCCCGACAGCATGCCCACCAGGTCGGACCGGTCGCCCTCGCCGCTCTTCTCCAGCGCCTCGCGCCGACGCGTGTTCACGTCGTCGCGCAGCGCGTCGACGCTCTTCTCCAGCTTGTCGGCGGCCGAGGTCTCCCCCTCTATGCGGTCGACCAGCTCTTCACGTTCCTTGGCGACCACGGGGGCGGCCACGCGTGCCTGGGCGGCGCCGACGGTCACGACCAGGGCCGCGAGCACGAGCCCGGCCGCCAGGCCCAGCTTGGCACGGAGCGTCCTGGGCATCCCGCCGCCGCCGTCGGCCTTCTTGCGCGCGGCGGCCTCGGCGTATCCGTCGTCGAGACTGTGGTCCATGACGTTCGTCAGCAACGACATGGACGCGTCCGGGCGCGCGGGCCGCGTGGCTGTGCTCCGAACGGGGGGTGGCTGCGGCATGCCGCACATCGTCGCACGCCGCCGCCACTACCTCCGAACGGCCCCACCGGCGTGCCGGACAGGCCCCCTTGGGGACACTTGTCCGGCACGTACGCGTGCGGCCCGTCCTACCGGCCCGCGCTGTCCACCACCGCGGCCCACTCGTCCAGCAGCGCCTGCGCCGAGGCGTCGTCGGGGCCCTCGGCCCACAGGTGCGTGACCGCCTCCGCCGGGTCGGGCAGCACCATCACCCAGCGTCCGTCGGTCTCGACGACCCGGACTCCGTCCGTGGTGTCCACGGACCGGTCCCCGGCCGCCTCGACGACTCGCCGCATGACCAGGCCCTTGACCGCCCAGGGAGTGGCCAGGTCCCGCTTGAGCACGTGGGCCCGCGGGATCCGCGCGTCGATCTGGCTCAGGGTGAGCTGGGTGCGCGCGACCAGTCCGATCAGCCGCACGAAGGCCGCGGTGCCGTCGTACACGCTGCTGAACTCGGGGACGATGAACCCGCCCTTGCCGTCTCCGCCGAAGATCGCCCCTTCCTCGCCGCCGACCCGGGTCAGGTCGTCGGGAGAGGTGGTCGTCCACTCGACCTGCGTGCCGTGGTACGCGGCGACCTGCTCGGCGATCCTGGTGGTCGTCACCGGCAGCGCGACCCGTCCACTGCGCCGCTCGGCCGCGATCAGGTCCAGCATCACCAGCAGCGCACGGTCGTCCTCGATGATGCGCCCCTTCTCGTCGACGAGCGACAGCCGCTCACCGACCGGGTCGAACCGCACGCCGAACGCGGCCCGCGAGGACGCGACGATCTCACCGAGGCGCACCAGGCCGGACCGGCGCATCTCGGCCGACTCCGTGGGCCTGGCCTCGTCGAGACCGGGGTTGATGGTCAGCGAGTCGACGCCGAGCTTCCCGAGCAGGCTGGGCAGTACCAGCCCGGCGCTGCCGTTGGACGCGTCGACGACCACCTTGAGCCCGGACTCCGCGATACCGGTGATGTCGATGTTCCGCAGCAGCGACCCGGTGTAGGAGTCGAAGACACTCGACGGGAAGTGCAGGTCGCCGATCTCTCCGGGGAACGCCCGCCGGTACTCCTGTCGCGCGAACACCCGGTCCAGCTTCCGCTGGCTTCCCTGCGACAGGTCGGCGCCCTGGCCGTCGAAGAACATGATGTCGACGGAGTCCGGCACACCCGGGGTGGTCCGGATCATGATGCCGCCGGCACTGCCCCGCGCGGTCTGCTGCCGCGCCACGGGCAGCGGTACGTTCTCCAGGTCGCGTACGTCCATGGCGCTGGCCTGCAGAGCGGAGATCACCGCCCGCTTCAGCGCGCGGGCACCACGGGAGTGGTCGCGGGCCGTGGTGACGGTGGACCCCTTCTTCAGGGTCGTCGCGTACGCGCCGGCCAGTCGCACCGCGAGCTCCGGGGTGATCTCCACGTTCAGGATGCCGGAGACTCCGCGGGCACCGAACAGGTGCGCCTGCCCGCGGGACTCCCAGATCACCGAGGTGTTGACGAAGGCACCGGCCTCGATGGTCTTGAACGGGTAGACCCGCACATTGCCCTGGATGATCGATTCCTCACCGACCAGGCATTCGTCACCGATGACCGCGCCGTCCTCGATCCGCGCGGCACGCATGATGTCGGTGTTCTTGCCGACCACGCAGCCCCGCAGATTGCTGTGCGGCCCGACGTAGACGTTGTCGGCCACCACGGCCTTGTGCAGGAAGGCGCCGCTCTTGACGACGACGTTGGACCCGATCACGGTGTGTTCCCGGATCTCTGCGCCGGCCTCGACCTTGGCGTAGTCGCCGATGTACAGGGGGCCGCGCAGCACGGCGTCCGGATGCACCTCGGCGCCCTCGGCCACCCAGACGCCGGGCGAGATCTCGAAACCGTCGATGTCGACGTCGACCTTGCGCTCCAGAACGTCGGCCTGGGCCTTCACGTAGCTCTCGTGGGTGCCGACGTCCTCCCAGTAGCCCTCGGCGACGTAGCCGTAGATGGGCTTGCCTTCCTTCATCAGCTGCGGGAAGACGTCACCGGACCAGTCCACGGGCACATCGGGGTCGACGTAGTCGAAGACCTCGGGCTCCATGACGTAGATGCCGGTGTTCACGGTGTCCGAGAAGACCTGGCCCCAGGTCGGCTTCTCCAGGAAGCGTTCGACCTTGCCCTCTTCGTCGACGATGGTGATGCCGAATTCGAGGGGGTTGGGCACCCGCGTCAGACACACCGTGACGAGCGAGCCCTTTTCCTTGTGGAAATTGATCAGGTCGGTGAGGTCGAAGTCGGTCAGGGCATCACCGGAGATAACGAGGAAGGCGTCGTCCTTCAGCGCTTCCTCGGCGTTCTTGACGCTTCCGGCGGTACCGAGTGGCTTCTCCTCGTTGGCATAGGTGAGCTCCATGCCGAGCTCTTCGCCGTCACCGAAGTAGTTCTTGACCAGTGAGGCCAGGAACTGCACGGTGACGACGGTCTCGTTGAGCCCATGCCTTTTGAGCAACCGAAGCACATGCTCCATGATCGGCCGGTTGGCCACCGGCAGGAGCGGCTTGGGCATGCTCGAGGTCATGGGACGAAGGCGTGTACCTTCGCCTCCAGCCATCACGACGGCCTTCATGTCGGAAGCGTCCTCCTCTGAGAGATGACGGTTCAGCCGACTTCACCCGTCCAGGGTCCCGCACTTTTGCAGCGCGGGCCATCCGGCCACCGAGGCCGCAAGATCTGTGAGTTCAATCGGCTGCGGAGTCCGCACGTACCAAGCGGCGGACCTGCACCACGTAGAGAACACCTGCCCACCAGTACAGGGTTGTACCCCACCCAGCGAACGCCCATCCGAAAACTGCGGCGAGTGACGCGATCCATCCGCTTCCGTCACTGAGCAGAAGCAGGGGGAAGGCGTACATGAGGTTGAAGGTGGCGGCCTTGCCCAGGAAGTTCACCTGCGGCGGCGGATAGCCGTGCCGCCGGAGAACGCCCACCATCACCAGCAGCACCGCTTCCCGGGCGAGCAGTACAAGGGTCAACCAGAGCGGGAGAATCTCGCGCCAGGTGAGTCCGACGAGCGTCGACAGGATGTAGAGGCGGTCGGCGGCAGGGTCCAGGAGCCGGCCGAGGCTGCTGATCTGATTCCAGCGCCGCGCGAGCTTTCCGTCCAGGTAGTCGCTGACCCCGCTGAGGGCGAGCACCAACAGCGCCCAGCCGTCGCTCTGCGGGCCACCGAACTCGGGCCGCAGGATGAGCCACAGGAAGACGGGTACGCCGACCAGACGCGCCATGCTGAGGATGTTCGGGATGGTGAAGACCCGGTCGGTCTGCACGCGGGTCTCCTGGACCTCCACGCGGGGGCCTCCTGGGGTGAACGAGCCGATGATGCCCACTGACCTTACCTCAACGCAAAAAAGCTCTGGCTCTCGGGCTGCGTGCCCAAGAGCCAGAGCTCTAAAAGGAGTTCGGCGGCGTCCTACTCTCCCACAGGGTCCCCCCTGCAGTACCATCGGCGCTGTAAGGCTTAGCTTCCGGGTTCGAAATGTAACCGGGCGTTT
>NZ_SOAV01000005.1 GCF_004364245.1 Streptomyces sp. BK208
GTGTCGGCCAGGCACTGGGTCTCCACGTGGCGGGGCTTGTCGAGGTAGCGCTCGACGAAGCACTCGCCGCGGCCGAAGGCGGCCACCGCCTCGCGTACGGCGGAGTCGTACAGCTCGGGGACCTCCTCCAGGGTGCGGGCGACCTTGAGTCCGCGGCCGCCGCCGCCGAAGGCGGCCTTGATCGCGATCGGCAGGCCGTGTTCCTCGGCGAAGGCGACGACCTCGTCCGCGCCGGAGACGGGGTCGGGGGTGCCGGCGACCAGGGGTGCGCCGGCGCGCTGGGCGATGTGGCGGGCGGCGACCTTGTCGCCCAGATCGCGGATGGCGTGCGGGGGCGGACCGATCCAGACCAGGCCCGCGTCCAGGACGGCCTGGGCGAACTCCGCGTTCTCCGACAGGAATCCGTACCCGGGGTGGATGGCGTCCGCGCCCGACTCACGCGCGGCTCTGAGGACCTTCTCGATGTCCAGATAGCTGGTCGCGGGGGTGTCACCACCCAGGGCGAACGCCTCATCAGCGGCGCGGACATGCAATGCGTCCCGGTCCGGGTCCGCGTAGACGGCCACGCTCGCGATCCCGGCGTCCCGGCAGGCCCGGGCCACGCGGACAGCGATTTCGCCACGATTGGCGATGAGCACCTTGCGCACGATTGAGGCTCCCTCCTTGAAACAAGCCGAGTTTAGGGACTGCCGACACGGCACTTCGACCCGTCCCCAATGGTGAGCTTGCCCACACGGAGCGTGATTCGAGGCTCGCTCGACCCCCGAAAGCCCTTGTAGTACCGAGGTACGCAGGACTCCTTGGGCAAACCCTAGCCCTCCCATGTGGCCAAGGTCTCTGTAAGAGCGTGCTGCGGGCCACTCGGTTTCTTTGTGGAGTCCCTACTAATGGCCCAATGATTCTTTGCTCGTGCCGGAACCCTTGTGGCGAGGTTTACCGGTTAGTAGCGTTCGGAGCGTCTCGAACGTACTTGGGGTAACGGCTGTCCTGTGCGACAGCGGTCGAAAAGGGGTGGGGGCCGGTGTCGGTGCGCAGGCCGGTGGCGTGGATCGTGGCGGTCGTGCTCTTCGCGGAGGCGGTCGGCGTCGCGGCGCTGAACTGGTTCCTGGGGATCGTCGTCGACCGGCAGGACATGTCCCTGGCCGGGCTGGACCCGGACACGATGTCCGTGTCCTCGAAGATCGGCGGGATCGTCTTCGGCCTGTACTTCGCGCTGTGCGCCCTGGTCGCCCTGCTCGTGGCGCTGCGCGACCGCCCGCCCGCGGGGCTCGGACGGATCCTGCTGATCAGCGCCGCCGTGGTGCACGGCCTGCTCGGCGCCTTCACCTGGGGCCTGGTGGGCCCCGGCGCCTTCGTCTTCATGATCGTCGTACTGGCCCTGATCGTGCTGCTGCTGATGACGTACGACGCCCGCGAGGCGCCCGCCGCCGGGCCGCGCCCCGAGGGCGGCGACGGCGGCAAGGGCGGTGACGGCTCCCCGGTCAGCTCTCCGCCGGCGCCCACAACTCCGTGATGCCGGTGCCCAGCTCGGCGAGGAGCCGCCGCAGCAGGGGCAGGCTGAGGCCGATGACGTTCCCGTGGTCGCCCTCGATGCCGTCGATGAACGGCGCGGAGCGGCCGTCCAGGGTGAACGCCCCGGCGACGTACAGGGGCTCGCCGGAGGCCACGTAGGCGGCGATCTCGGCGTCGGTGGGCTCGCCGAAGCGGACGACGGTGGACGCGGTCGCCGAGACGTGGCGGCCGGAGGCGGTGTCCCAGACGCAGTGGCCGGTCTGCAGCGTGCCCGACCGGCCGCGCATCGCCTTCCAGCGGGCGGTGGCCTCCTCGGCGTCCGCCGGCTTGCCGAGCGCCCGGCCGTCCAGGTCGAGCACCGAGTCGCAGCCGATCACCAGGGCGCCGCGCACCTCGGGCTTCGCGGCCACCACGGACGCCTTGGCCTCGGCCAGGGCGAGGGCCAGCTCGGCGGGGGTGGGGGCGGTGACGGCCTCCTCGTCGACGCCGCTCACGAGCACCTCGGGGGCGAGCCCGGCCTGGCGCAACAGGCCGAGCCGGGCCGGGGACTGGGAGGCGAGGACGAGTCGGCGGCGGGGCTGCTGGTCGGTCATGGGGCCAGGGTATCGGCGCCGCCCGGGTCGGCGGGGCCTCAGCGCAGGCCGATCACGATCATCGCGAGGACCATGGCCAGCGCCAGGAAGACGCTCAGCCGCCGCAGCATGTCCTGCATGTCGCGCAGTTCCTCGGGCGGCTCGTTCTCGGGGTCGGACCACAGCATGTCACCAGCGTGGGGCTTGGCCGGGGGGCTGGGCTTGAGTACGGGTACCTAGATCGGGGCGCGGGGTTGCAATGTGCGCGGTTCCCCGCGCCCCTGAGTGGGCTGTCCTCAGCTCGGCCAGTAGGTGCGGCCCCATGAGGCCGGGCCCGGGTGGGGCAGCCGGTGGGTCGCGATACGGGACGGGTCCGACCAGGCGTCGCGTGGGGCCTCGGTGGTGGACGGCTCCTCGGATGCCGTCACCGCGCGGGCCCGCACCACCGCCAGGGCGGCGGCCAGTTCTTCCGGGGTGGGGTTGCCCCGTACGACCTTGATGGTCACAGCGGCTCCTTACAGGGGGATGTTGCCGTGCTTCTTCGGGGGCAGGGACTCCCGCTTGGTGCGCAGCTGGCGCAGGCCGCGGACGATGTGGCGGCGGGTGTCCGACGGCATGATCACCGCGTCGACGTAGCCGCGCTCGGCCGCCGTGTAGGGGTTGAGGAGGGCGTCCTCGTACTCCTGGATGAGGCGGGCGCGGGTGGCCTCGACGTCGTCACCGGCGTCGGCGATGGTGCGGCGGTGCAGGATGTTGACCGCGCCCTGGGCGCCCATGACGGCGATCTGGGCGGTGGGCCAGGCCAGGTTGAGGTCCGCGCCCAGGTGCTTGGAGCCCATGACGTCGTAGGCGCCGCCGAAGGCCTTGCGGGTGATGACCGTGATGAGCGGGACCGTGGCCTCGGCGTAGGCGAAGATCAGCTTCGCGCCGCGGCGGATGATGCCGTCGTGCTCCTGGTCGACGCCGGGCAGGAAGCCGGGGACGTCCACGAAGGTGAGCACGGGGACGTTGAAGGCGTCGCAGGTGCGCACGAAGCGGGCCGCCTTCTCGGAGGCGGTGATGTCCAGGCACCCGGCGAACTGCATGGGCTGGTTGGCGACGATGCCGACGGGGCGGCCCTCGACGCGGCCGAAGCCGGTGAGGATGTTCGGCGCGAACAGCGGCTGCGTCTCGAAGAACTCGGCGTCGTCGAGGACGTGCTCGATGACGGTGTGCATGTCGTAGGGCTGGTTCGCCGAGTCGGGGACGATCGTGTCCAGCTCGGCGTCCTCGTCCGTGACCGTGAGGTCCGCCTCCTCCGGGAAGGCGGGGGGCTCGGAGAGGTTGTTGGACGGCAGGTAGGACAGCAGCTGCTTGACGTACTCGACGGCGTCCTTCTCGTCGCCGGCCATGTGGTGGGCCACGCCCGAGGTGGAGTTGTGGGTGCGGGCGCCGCCCAGCTCCTCGAAGCCGACGTCCTCGCCGGTGACCGTCTTGATGACGTCGGGACCCGTGATGAACATGTGGCTGGTCTGGTCGACCATCACCGTGAAGTCGGTGATCGCGGGGGAGTACACCGCGCCGCCCGCACACGGGCCGACGACCAGGCTGATCTGCGGGATCACGCCGGAGGCGTGGGTGTTGCGGCGGAAGATCTCGCCGTAGGCCCCGAGGGAGGCGACGCCCTCCTGGATGCGGGCGCCGCCGGAGTCGTTGATGCCGACGACCGGGCAGCCGGTCTTCAGCGCGAAGTCCATGACCTTGACGATCTTCTGGCCGTAGACCTCGCCCAGCGCGCCGCCGAAGACGGTGAAGTCCTGGGAGAAGACGGCGACGGGACGGCCGTCGACGGTGCCGTAGCCGGTGACGACGCCGTCGCCGTAGGGGCGGTTGGCGTCGAGGCCGAAGTTGGTGGAACGGTGCCGGGCGAACTCGTCCAGCTCGACGAAGGAACCCTCGTCGAGCAGGAGGTCGATGCGTTCACGAGCCGTCAGCTTGCCCTTGGCGTGCTGCTTTTCGACGGCGCGTGCGGAACCGGCGTGCGTCGCTTCCTCGATACGGCGCCTGAGATCCGCGAGCTTGCCCGCGGTCGTGTGGATGTCGGGCTGCTGCTCTTCCGGCTCGGACATCGGGATGCGGCTCCCTGCCTGCTCAAAAGGGGGGACGGTTACTCGTTCGTAGAGTAGTAGGGGCCCTTCCGATCGGCAGTGCGGTGTTTCCCACACCTAGGGTGGGTTGCATGACGCCCCGAGACTCCTCCGACGCATCCGACTCCCCGAACGGCCGGTGGTCCGACCTGGACCGGCCGCCCCTCAACGGCACCGCCCTGCGCCGGGGCCTGGTGCGGGAGAAGGGCCTGTGGCGGCAGGTGGACGTGGTGCAGCGCACCGGCTCCACCAACTCCGACCTCGTGTCGCGGGCCGCCGGGGAGGACCTGGCCGAGGGCGTGGTCCTGGTCGCCGAGGAGCAGAGTGCCGCGCGCGGGCGCCTGGACCGGCAGTGGACGGCACCGGCCCGCTCCGGGCTCTTCTTCTCCGTGCTGCTGCGGCCCGCCGAGGTCCCCGTGACCCGCTGGGGCTGGCTGCCGCTGCTCACCGGCGTCGCCGTGGCGACCGGGCTGTCCCGCGTCGCGGGCGTCGACACCGCCCTGAAGTGGCCCAACGACCTGCTGGTGACCGTCGGCGACGAGGAGCGCAAGGCCGGCGGCATCCTCGCCGAGCGGGCCGGGGACGACGGCGTCGTCATCGGCGTCGGCATCAACGTCTCGCTGCGCGCCGACGAGCTGCCCGTCCCGCGGGCCGGGTCGCTGGCCCTGGCCGGAGCCGCGAACACCGACCGGGACCCGCTGCTGCGCGGGGTGCTGCGGTCGCTGGAGGACTGGTACGGGCGCTGGCGCGAGGCAGGCGGCGACCCGGCGGCCAGCGGGCTCCAGGAGACGTACGCGGCGGGCTGCGCGACCCTCGGGCGCGTGGTGCGGGCGGAGCTTCCGGGGGACCGATCGCTCGTGGGGGAGGCGGTGGCCGTGGACGGGGACGGCCGGCTGGTGCTGGCGACGGAGGCGGGGGTGCAGGAACCGGTGGGAGCGGGGGACATCGTGCACCTGCGGCCGGCGTGAGCGCGGCCCCGGTGCCCGCTCGCGGTGCGGGCCGCACGGGAGTGAGCTGGGGCACACCTGACGTAAAGTTGGGGCCGGTCGAACCTGACCGCGGCAGATCGGAAAGGCAACAGGCGTGACCGTCGACGACACCGGCTCCGGCGCGGACGGGGACGGCCGGGTGGACCCCGAGCCCGCCCCGGACTCCGCCGATTCCGGCGATGACCCGCTCGCGCTGCGCCTCGAAGGGCTCATCCTGGGCGCCGAGCGCCGCTACACGCCCTTCCAGGCCGCCCGCAGCGCGGGCGTCTCCATGGAGCTGGCCTCCCGGTTCTGGCGGGCCATGGGCTTCGCCGACATCGGCCAGGCCAAGGCACTCACCGAGGCCGACGTCCTCGCCCTGCGGCGGCTGGCCGGTCTGGTGGAGGCGGGGCTGCTGAGCGAGGCGATGGCGGTGCAGGTCGCCCGGTCCACGGGACAGACCACCGCCCGGTTGGCCGAGTGGCAGATCGACAGCTTCCTGGAGGGCCTGACCGAGCCCCCGGAGCCCGGGATGACGCGCACCGAGGTGACGTATCCCATCGTCGAACTGCTCCTTCCCGAACTGCAGGAGTTCCTCGTCTACGTCTGGCGGCGCCAGCTCGCCGCCTCGGCCGGACGGGTCATCCAGGCCGGGGACGACGAGGAGATGGTGGACCGGCGCCTCGCGGTCGGCTTCGCGGACCTGGTCGGCTTCACGCGGCTGACCCGGCGGATGGAGGAGGAGGAGCTCGGCGAGCTGGTCGAGGCCTTCGAGACCACCTCCGCCGACCTGGTGGCCGCCCGCGGCGGACGGCTGGTCAAGACCCTCGGCGACGAGGTGCTGTACGCCGCCGACGACGCCGGTACGGCCGCCGAGATCGCCCTGCGGCTCATCGAGACGATGGCCAACGACGAGACCATGCCCGAGCTGCGCGTCGGCATCGCCTTCGGCACGGTCACCACCCGGATGGGCGATGTCTTCGGCACCACCGTCAACCTGGCCTCCCGGCTCACCTCGATAGCCCCCAAGGACGCCGTCCTCGTCGACACCGCCTTCGCGGAGGAGCTGATCCGCACCCGGGACGCCCCCGCCTCGGAGGCCGCGGCCGCCGAGGAGGCCGCCGCGGCGGAGAAGGAGGGCGTGGAGCCGCCGGTGTACCGGTTCGCGCTCCAGCCGATGTGGCAGCGCCCGGTGCGCGGTCTCGGCGTCGTCGAGCCGTGGCTGCTCACCCGCCGGGGCGAGGACGGCGGAGAGGCGTAGGCCGCCCGGCCCGTACGTCGACCGTTCGGAGCGCCGGCACCCGGGACGACCCGGGTGGGCGACTGACGGGCACTCCGGGCCGGATGTCCCTCAGCCGCCCAGCAGGTCGACGCAGAGGCCGATCACGGGCACGCACAGGCCGGGGTCGTCGGGTTCCGGCACCGGATCGGGCGCCGGGGGTGTGCCGCGGTCCGGTGGCGGGGTCGGCGTGGGCCGGGGCGCGGGACGGTCGGACCCCGAGGGCGACGGCGTGCCCGGGGCCCGGGTGCGGCCGTCGGACCCGCCCTCCCGTTCTCCCCGCTCCTGCCGGTCCGCCGGCCGTCCTCCGGCGGTGTCCGGAGCGCCGGGCGCGGACGTGGCCGCGGGCGGGAGGGGCGCGCCGCTCGCGGACGGGCCCGGCGCGAGCCCGGGTACGAGGCCGGGCCCGGGGGATCCGCCCAGGCCGCCCATGACGGACGTCGCCGACGGGCCCGCCTCGGGAGAGCCGCGACCGGTGCCCGAGGCGGCCGCCGCGGACTCCGGGTCCTGCGCTGCCGTGTCCCGGCCGCCGCCCTCGACGCGCGGCGCAGCCAGGGCGCCGTGCCCGCCGCCCACGTCACCGCCCGGCTCGGGCAGCAGGCGTACGAGGCTGAGGGCGCCGGCCGCCAGGGCGAGACCGCCGGCCGCCAGCACCACCTTGCGGGGGCGGGGCCGGCGGTGCCGGCCCCGGCGGATCCACGCGTACCGCGGCTCCGGCCGCGGCCCGGCGGCCGGCCCGCCGGTCGTCGGTATACCGGTCGTCGTCATGATCCCTCCCCGGTGCGCACGCGCCCCGCTGCGCCCTGGCGGAGCGAGGCTACGGGCTGCCTCCGGCCGGAGGAGGACGGTCGGCCGCGTGTCACCCGAACGGGTGGATGGGGTCGTGCGGGGAGCTGGCGCGTCCGCTCTTCCCCCGGGCGGGCCCGCCTGCGATGATCGGTCGGTCGACTTGTTAACACGCGTTAACCGGAGGGTGTCATGAGCGAGGAGCGGTTCGGAGAGTTCGTCCTGGTGCGCAGGCACGGGGACGGCCATGTCGCGGAGCTCGCACTCGACCGGCCCAAGGCCATGAACGCCGTCTCGACCGCCATGGCCCGGTCCCTGAGCGCGGCCTGCGCGGCGCTGGGCGAGGACCGGGGCGTGCGGGTGGTGGTGCTGACCTCGACGCACGAGCGGGCGTTCTGCGTCGGGGCGGACCTGAAGGAGCGCAACTCCTTCTCCGACGCCGACCTGCTGCGGCAGCGGCCGGTGACCCGGGGCGCGTACACGGCGGTCCTCGAACTGCCGCAGCCGACGATCGCCGCCGTGCACGGGTTCGCGCTGGGCGGCGGGTTCGAGCTGGCGCTGGCGTGCGACGTGATCGTGGCCGACCGTACGGCCGTGGTGGGGCTGCCGGAGGTGTCGGTCGGGGTGATCCCGGGCGGCGGCGGTACCCAGCTGCTGCCCCGCCGGGTGGGGGCGGCGCGAGCGGCCGAGCTGGTGTTCACGGCGCGGCGGGTCGCGGCCGGGGAGGCGCGTGAGCTGGGGCTCGTGGACCAGCTGGCGGACGAGGGGCGGGACCGTGAGGACGCGCTGGAGCTGGCCTCGCGGATGGCCGCGAACTCTCCCGTGGGCCTGCGGGCGGCCAAGCGGGCGCTGCGGCTCGGGCACGGGCTCGACCTGCGCGCGGGGCTCGAGGTCGAGGACGCGGCGTGGCGGTCGGTGGCGTTCTCGGGCGACCGGGCGGAGGGCGTGGCGGCGTTCAACGAGAGGCGGGCACCGCGCTGGCCGGGCGAGTGACGGCGGGCAGGTGCCGCGGCCGTCGACACTCGCCCGGTTCGCCCTGCTTGAGTAACGTTTCTTCGTGAATCTCCCTAGCCTGGAGTGATGGGTGACGACAGGCGGCTCGCGGCCGTGGTGGCGCTTGCGCAGGGGATGGCCGCCGCGCACAGCGCGCGTGAGGCGTGGCGGGCGGCGGCCGTCGGCGGCTGCATGGCGCTCGGCGGCAGCTTCGCCGCGCTGTCGGTGTGGGAGCGCGAGCTGGGCCGGCTCCGGGTGCTGGTGAACGTCGGCCGGCGGGCCGAGGACGAGGAGGAGTTCCCGGAGGACGAGTCCTACCCGGTGCACCAGTTCGCGGAGATCACCGAGTTCCTGCACGAGCGCTGGGCGGGCGGCGGCGAACCCGACGCCTGGGTCGAGACCGCCGAGGGACCCGCCACCGGGAGTCCCGGCTACGTCCACCAGCGCGTCGCCGCCCTGCGCCGCCGGGGCCGCGGCTGCTGCGTGGTCGCGCCGATCGTGCTGCACGGGAGGGCGTGGGGCGAGCTGTACGTGGCCCGCCCGGTGGGGGAGCGGGTCTTCGAGCGGAGCGACGCCGACTTCGCCACCGTGCTGGCCTCCGTCGTCGCCGCCGGGATCGCGCAGACCGAGCGGCTGGAGGAGGTCCGGCGGCTCGCGTACACCGACGCGCTCACCGGGCTGGCCAACCGCCGCGCCGTCGACTCCGCGCTCGACGAGGCCGTCGAGCGGCACCGCGTGGAGGGCGTCGTCGTCAGCCTCGTCGTCTGCGACCTGAACGGACTCAAGCGGGTGAACGACACGCACGGACACGCCGTCGGGGACCGGCTCCTGGAGCGGTTCGGGTCGGTGCTGTCGCTGTGCGGGGCGATGGTGCCGGGAGCGCTCGCGGCCCGGCTCGGCGGGGACGAGTTCTGCCTGCTCGCGGTCGGGCCGTCCGCCGACGCGGTGGTCAAGGCCGCCGAGGAGCTGTGCCGCCGGGCCGCCGAGCTGGCGCTGGGTGACGGCGTGGCCTGCGGGGTCGCGTCCACGGAGGACCCGGTCGGTCCGGTCCGCTCCGCCCGCCGGCTCTTCCGGCTCGCCGACGCCGCGCAGTACCGCGCCAAGGCGGAACGCTCGGCCGGGCCGGTCGTCGCCGGCCGCGAGGGGCCGGACGACCCCGTGGTGCGGCTCGCCGACGAGCCTTCGCGGGAGGAGGACGGGGAGCGTCGGCGGTTCCGCGGGCGGCACTCTCCGTGACGCCGGTCCGGTAAGGGGCGCTCCGGGTGTGCATCCGTGACGTACCCCCTCGTGACATCATCGAATTCACTGCGTACGCTCCTGAATATGGATATGCACACTGTGGTGGTGGGGACGGCCGGGGTCACCGCGGCCGACGTCCTCGCCGTGGCGCGCGGCGGCGCCCGGATCGAACTCTCCGACGACGCGGTCGCCGCCCTGGCCGCGGCCCGCGGCATCGTGGACGCACTGGCCGCCAAGCCGGATCCCGTGTACGGCGTGAGCACCGGCTTCGGCGCCCTGGCGACCCGGCACATCAGCCCCGACCTGCGGGCGCAGCTGCAGCGCAACATCGTGCGCTCGCACGCCGCCGGGATGGGCCCGCGCGTCGAGCGCGAGGTGGTCCGCGCGCTGATGTTCCTGCGGCTGAAGACCGTCTGCTCCGGCCACACCGGCGTGCGTCCCGAGGTCGCGCAGACCATGGCCGACGTGCTCAACGCCGGGATCACCCCGGTCGTGCACGAGTACGGCTCGCTGGGCTGCTCCGGCGACCTCGCCCCGCTGTCGCACTGCGCGCTGACCCTCATGGGCGAGGGCGAGGCCGAGGGCCCCGACGGCACCGTGCGGCCCGCCGGCGAGCTGCTCGCCGCGCACGGGATCACCCCGGTCGAGCTGCGCGAGAAGGAGGGCCTCGCCCTCCTCAACGGCACCGACGGCATGCTCGGCATGCTGGTCATGGCCCTCGCCGACCTCGACACCCTCTACAAGTCGGCCGACATCACCGCCGCGCTGTCCATGGAGGCCCTGCTCGGCACCGACAAGGTGCTCGCCCCCGAGCTGCACGCCATCCGCCCGCACCCGGGGCAGGCGGCCAGCGCCGCCAACATGGCCGCCGTGCTCAAGGGCTCCGCGCTGACCGGGCACCACCAGGACGACGCCCCGCGCGTCCAGGACGCCTACTCGGTGCGCTGCGCCCCGCAGGTCGCCGGTGCCGGACGGGACACCATGGCCCACGCCGGCCTGGTCGCCGAGCGCGAGCTGGCCGCGGCCGTCGACAACCCCGTCGTCCTGCCCGACGGCCGCGTCGAGTCCAACGGCAACTTCCACGGCGCCCCGGTCGCCTACGTCCTGGACTTCCTCGCCGTCGCCGTCGCCGACCTGGGTTCCATCGCCGAGCGGCGTACCGACCGGCTGCTCGACAAGAACCGCAGCCACGGCCTGCCGCCGTTCCTCGCCGACGACGCGGGCGTCGACTCCGGACTGATGATCGCCCAGTACACGCAGGCCGCGCTGGTCGGCGAGCTGAAGCGGCTCGCGGTACCGGCCTCCGCCGACTCCATCCCGTCCTCCGCGATGCAGGAGGACCACGTCTCCATGGGCTGGTCGGCGGCGCGCAAGCTGCGTACGGCCGTCGACAACCTCAGCCGCGTGATCGCCGTGGAGCTGTACGCCGCCACGCGCGCGATCGAGCTCCGCGAGGGCCTCGCCCCGGCCCCGGCCTCGCGGGCCGTCATCGACGCCGTACGGGCGGCCGGCGTCGAGGGACCCGGCCCGGACCGCTACCTGGCGCCCGACCTCGCCGCGGCGGACGCGTTCGTGCGCGCCGGGCACCTGGTCGCCGCGGCGGAGACGGTCACGGGGCCGCTGCGGTAACCGGCGGTGACGTGCGGGAGGGGGCCCCGGTGTGACGCCGGGGCCCCCTCGTGCCGTCCGCGCACGCCCCGGACGGTCGGGAAGTTCACTCGCGGGTCAAGAAAACCAAAAGAAAGCCAAAAGACCGTCAGGTCCGCTCAGAAACCGAGGCGTTCCCGGCGCACCGAGTAGCCCACGAAGCCGGCGCCGAGACCGAGGCAGACGGCGCCGCCGACGACGTACGGCGTGCTGTCGAAGCTGCCGGTGTCGGCCAGCCGGGTGGTGCCCTCGCCGGTCGCCGCCGTGTCCGTGGAGGTGTCCGCGGAGACGGCTCTCGCCTGGGCCGTGACCTGCGAGGACGGCGTCGCGGCCGCGGACTCGAGCACCGGTGCCTCGGGTGTCGCGTTGGCCGACGGGACGAACCAGAGGGCACACAGCAGGCCGCCCGCGGCGGTGGCGGTCAGCAAGGAACGGCGAGCGGATGACACGGAATATCGATCCCCTTGTGGCGCTGGCGAATTGGCCGTGTGGGCAGATGTTAGTGAAAGGCGCGGGTCACAGGAAAGTCACGCGAGGGGTCGGCCTTACGCTCCGGACATGAGCACTCCAGAGACATCACGGTTTGTACGGATTCGCGTCGAGCTGGTCCTCGAGATCGACGACGAGGAGGCCGTCACCGGAGCCGCACTCCAGGCCCTCGCCGACGACACCGAGCTGTCCGGCGCGGAGCGGGCCGACTCCGAGCGTGCTGTGACGGAGGACACCGCAGAGGCGCTCGCCCACCTGGTGGACCCGTTCGACCTGGTCAGCGCGGTGCCCGGGGTCGAGCTCCAGCAGGCCTCCTGGAGCAGTGAGCAGATCGACTACGACCCCGACTCCCCCGAGTGGAACCTCGGCGAGGATGATGGCGACGAGAACGACCTGGAAGACGACGAAATGACGGTCGGCTGACGCGGTGTGGGGAAATTCCCGGCCCCGGGCGGCAACCGCCGTCCGGGGTTTCCTCGTCTCACGGTGCGCACTGACCGACACCTCCCCGCGCCGCCTGAGCCCCCGCGGCAAACGTGGCATGGCCCACACCCGTGAGCGATGTGGAACGGGACGAACCGGTCGTAGCGTTGAAAGTTATTGACGGGGTATCTCGGGGTTTCGGGAATCGGCAACGATGGAGAAGCGTGTGATGACGGACGGTAAGCGGCGCAAGGGCCTGGCGGCCGCGTCCGCACTGCTCGGCGGTGTACTGGTGCTCTCGGCATGTTCCAGTGGCGACGCCGACACCTCCGGGGGCGGGGACGGCAAGACCTCGCAGGCCGAGGTCGACGAAGCGGCGGCCAAGAAGACGTCCGAGGCCCAGATCAAGATCACGCCCAAGGGCGGCTCGGACAACGCCTCCATCAACAACTCCGCCGGCGTCACCGTGAGCAAGGGCACGCTCACCGAGGTGAAGATGACCGCCTCGGACGGCACCGAGGTCAGCGGCGAGATATCCGCCGACAAGACCAGCTGGAAGCCCAGCGGCCAGCTGGAGCGCGCCACCAAGTACCAGATCACGGCGACCGCGCAGGACTCCGAGGGCCGCGCCGCCCACGAGAACGCGTCGTTCACCACGGTCTCCCCCGAGAACAGCTTCATCGGGAACTTCACCCCGGACGACGGCAAGACCGTCGGAGTCGGGATGCCCGTGTCGATCAACTTCGACAAGCAGATCACCGACAAGGCCGCCGTCCAGAAGGGCATCACGGTCAACAGCAGCAGCGGCCAGGAGGTCGCCTGCCACTGGTTCTCCACCCAGCGCATGGACTGCCGTCCCAAGGACTACTGGCAGGAGGGCTCGACCGTCACCCTCAAGCTGGCGCTCGACGGGGTCGAGGGCGCCGACGGCGTCTACGGCGTCCAGCAGAAGTCGGTCACCTTCAAGATCGGCCGCAACCAGGTCTCCTACGTCGACGCGAAGACCAAGCAGATGAAGGTCACGCAGGACGGCAAGACGGTCAAGACCATCCCGATCTCCGCCGGCTCCCCGGACAACAAGACCTACGAAGGCCAGATGGTGATCTCCGAGAAGTACAAGGAGACCCGGATGGACGGCTCGACCGTCGGCTTCACCGACGACGACGGCAAGGGCGAGTACGACATCAAGGACGTGCCGCACGCCATGCGCCTGAGCACCTCCGGCACCTTCATCCACGGCAACTACTGGGGCAAGGGCATCTTCGGCAACGTCAACACCAGCCACGGCTGCGTGGGCCTGGAGGACGCCAAGGGTGCCAACGACCCGAACACGCCCGGTGCCTGGTTCTACAACAACTCGATCATCGGTGACGTGGTCGTCGTCCAGAACACCGGCGACAAGACCGTCTCCCCGGACAACGGCCTCAACGGCTGGAACATGGACTGGGCCCAGTGGAAGGCGGGTTCGGCCGTCTGACGCCGAACCCCCGCCGGGCCGACTGCACTTCGCACGGGCGCCCGCCGCTCCCCGCACGGGAGCGGCGGGCGCCCGCGCCTTTCCCGGCTTCTCATCCTCCTCTTACGCGGGCCTTATCCCTTCATCACGGGCCGTCCCTACTTTGCGGCCATGTTCTTCACCTACCTGAGGCGCGAGCTGCGCCGCCGCAGAAAGGCGGCCCTCGTCGTCGCCTCCGGCCTGGCGCTGGGCATCGCGCTGGTCATCGTCGTCGACTCCGTCTCCTCCGGCATGGGCCGGGCCCAGGACAAGGTCCTGCAGTCCCTGTACGGGCTGGGCACGGACATGACGGTCACCAAGGCCGCCGAGGCCTCCGCCGGGAACACCGCCGAACGACCGCGCTTCCGCTTCGACGCACAGGACGACGGTGCCGAGAAGGAGCAGAGCACCGACCGCGTCATGGTGCAGGGCTTCCAGACCCTGGCCGGCTCGACCGTCGGGAAGGTCGCCGGGCAGAACGGCGTCGCCGACGCGGTGGGCGGCCTGAGCCTCCAAGTCGTCAAGGTCAGCGGCGAGTTCTCCCGCGGGCAGTTCCAGCAGGACGCCTCCGGCGGCACGGCCCAGGGCCAGGGGCAGGGGCAGGGGCAGGGCGGCGGCCCGGGCGGCGGGCAGTCCCCGCAGGGCCGCGTCCAGGGCGGCGGCGCCGACTTCGACGTCAACAGCTACTCCGTCTACGGCACCGACGTCACCGAGCCCGCCCTCGGCCCGCTGACCACCTCCGCCATCACCAGCGGACGCACCTTCGAGGCGTCGGAGACCGACGCGAAGGTCGCCGTCGCCGACTCGGCCTACGCCAAGGAGAAGAAGCTCAAGACCGGCAGCAAGGTCACCGTCAAGGACACCGAGTTCGAGATCGTCGGCATCGCCACGGCCGACAGCGGTGACGCGGCGGCCGACCTCTACGTGCCGCTCAAGCGGGCCCAGACGCTGAGTGACGCGAAGGACAAGGTCACCACGATCTACGTCAAGGCGACCGACTCGCAGCGGATCGACGGCGTCAAGTCCGCGATCCAGAAGAACATTTCGGGGACGACGGTCACCACCTCCGCCGACCTCGCCGACACCGTCTCGGGTTCCCTGTCCACCGCCTCCTCGCTCGCCACCGGGGTCGGCAAGTGGCTGTCCGTCCTCGTCCTGGCGGCGGCGTTCCTGGTCGCGGGGCTGCTCACCTCCTCCGCGGTCTCCCGCCGGGTGCGCGAGTTCGGCACGCTCAAGGCGCTCGGCTGGCGCTCGGGCCGGGTCACCCGGCAGGTGATCGGCGAGGCCGTCGTCAACGGCCTGGTCGGCGGCGCCCTCGGCATCGCGCTCGGACTCGCGGGCGCGTACGCCGTCACGGCCGTCAGTCCGACGTTGCAGGCCCAGCTGGGCGGCGGCACGGGCGGGGGCGGCACGGGCGGCCCCGGCGGCTTCGGAGGCGGCGGCGGTGGCATGGGCGGTCCCGGCCGGCAGGCCGCCGCCAAGACCCTGGACATCGCACTGACCGCACCCGTCAGCCTCACCACCATCGCCCTCGCCGTAGCCCTCGCCGTGGCCGGCGGGCTCGTCGCCGGCGGCTTCGGCGGCTGGCGCGCCGCCCGGCTGCGCCCCGCGGACGCCCTGCGCCGCGTCGAGTAGCTCCACCTTCCCCGTACTCCAGGAGTCGCACCATGTACCAACTCAGCGGCGTCACCAAGCGCTACACCCGCGGCAAGGCCACCGTGCAGGCCCTCGACGGCGTCGACCTGACCATCGCCGACGGCGACCGGCTCGTCATCCAGGGCCCCACCGGCGGCGGCAAGTCCACCCTGTTGCAGATGCTGGGCGGTCTCGACCGGCCCAGCTCGGGCGAGGTCGTCCTCGACGGCACCGACCTCGCCACCCTCCCCGAGGCCCGGCTGACCCGGGTGCGCAGCGAGAGCATCGGCTTCGTCTTCCAGTCCTTCAACCTGATCCCGACCCTGACCGCCCAGGAGAACGTCGAGACCGCCCTGGTCCCGCTCGGCGTCCGGGCGGGGGACCGGCGCGAGAGGGCCGCCGAGGCCCTGTCCTCCGTCGGCCTCGGCGAACGCCTCGGTCACCTTCCCGGCGAGATGTCCGGCGGCCAGCAGCAGCGCGTCGCCATCGCCCGCGCCCTGGTGAAGCAGCCGAAGGTGCTCCTGGCCGACGAGCCCACCGGGAACCTCGACGAGTCGACCCGCGACGAGATCATGGAGGTGCTCGACCGCATGTGGCGGGAGCTGGGCCTCACCTTCGTCATGGTCACCCACGACTCGGCGATAGCCCGCAAGGCCCCACGCGTGGCCACCCTCCGCAAGGGCCGCATCACCGTCAAGGAGAACGCGTCGGCCTGACACCGGGCGCGCGGCCGTGACTCGACGGGGCCCGCCGGGCCGGCGGGGCTCGGCGCACCCGGCGGGAGCCGGGGGACCCGGAGCCCGGCGAGGCCCGGCGAGTCTGGTGGGACTTCGCCGGGTCCGGCAGGATGATGCTCAGGCTCCGACGGCACCCGGCGGGACCTCGACCCGGACCGGGCGGCACCGCGTCGGGGGCCCGTGGCCCGCACCGGTCGCAGCGAGACCGGGGCGGGGCGGCAGGCAGGCAGGCGGTCGGGCGCAGTCCGCCGGACGCCGCCCACGGACGCGGTGTCTCCGGCGGGGCTGCCGCCCGCGGCCGGCGCGGACCGGACCTGGTGGCACGGTGTCGGGGATGTGCGGCCCGCAGCGGAGACGGAGCAGGGCGGTGCCGCGTCGGCGGGCTGTGGCCGCCACCGGGTGCTGCCGCCGGACCCGGTGAAAATTGACGGGCGTGCCCGGGCCGTCACGGTGGATCATGCGGCATGAGTCCGAACGACTGGTACCTCACCGAAGACGTCGGCGACCTCCTCGCCCGCGCCACAGACTTCTTGCACTCGCGCCCCGACCTGCACACCGTGCCGCTGACGGTGACCGAGGCACTGCGTACGCACGGGGCGGCCGTGTACGGTTCCGCCGCACCCGCCTTCGGCCTGCTGGAACGGGCGGGTGAGGTCCGTGCGGTCTTCTTCCGCACCCCGCCCCACCACCTGGTCCTCACCCCCCTCACCCCCGAGGAGGCCGACGGCCTCGCCGCCCGCCTGGCGCACCTCGGCCACCCGCTCCCCGGCGTCGACGGGGACCGCGACACCGCCGCCGTCTTCGCCGAGGCGTGGCAGCGGCACACGGGCGCGATACCGACGCTGAGCGAGCGCAAGCGCCTGTACCGTCTGGGCGGCCTCACGCCGCCCGAGCCGTCTCCTCCGGGCCGGGCGCGGATCGCGGACGAGGAGGACCGCGAGCGGCTCGTGCTCTGGCACCGCGGGTTCGTCGCCGACGTCGGGGGAACCTCCGCCGCGGACGGCGAGTCGTGGGCGGACACGCGCATCGCCGCGGGACGCGTCACGCTCTGGGAGACCCCGGACGGCACGCCCGTGTCCATGGCCGGTGTGTCCCCGCTGGTCGCCGGGCAGATCCGGATCGCACCCGTGTACACCCCGGCCCACCTGCGAGGTCGCGGCTACGGGGGCGCCGCGACGGCAGCGGCGAGCCGGGCGGCGCTCGGAGCGGGAGCGGCCCAGGTCCTGCTCTTCACCGACCTGGCCAACGCGACGAGCAACGCCCTCTACCAGCGGATCGGGTACCGCCCGGTCGCCGACTTCGCGGTGTACGACTTCGCATCCGGGACCCCGGCAGCCGGCTGAGGGCGCCGCCGCTCACGCCCACCGGTCTCCACCGGGCGGTCGCATCCCGGTGGACCCGCGTCACGTCGGCAGCGAAGCCGTCGCGTCCGTCCCCCAGCTCGCCAGGAGGCGCAGCGCGTCCGCCGACGGGGAGCCGGGCTCCGCGTGGTAGGTGATGAAGGCCTGCTCGTCGTCGTCGACCAGGCGGAACGTCTCGAACGACAGGGTCAGGTCACCGACCAGCGGGTGCCGCATCCGCTTGACGCCGTAGCTCTTCTCCTTGACGTCGTGCGTGGCCCACAGCCGCCGGAACTCCTCGCTCTTCACCGACAGCTCGCCCACCAGCGCGGACAGCCGCGGGTCGTCCGGGTGCCGGCCCGCGTCCATGCGCAGGAAGCTGACCATGTCGTACGCCTTCTGGTCCCAGTCGATGAACAGCTCACGGTAGTCCGGGTTCAGGAAGACCAGCCGCGCCCAGTTCCGCTCCGGGGCGGGCAGCTTGCCCCAGTCGCCGAAGAGGGCCGCGGCCATCCGGTTCCAGGCGAGGATCTCCGAGCGGCGGCCCGTCACGTACGCGGGCACCGTGTCGATCGACTCGAGGAGCTGGAGCAGCGCCACCCGCACCGGCTGCTTGCCCCGCGCGGCGCCGCTGCGCCTGCGCTGCTGCTTCGGCTTGGCCAGGTGCGTCAGGTGGGCCTGCTCGGCGTCGGTCAGCCGCAGGGCCCGGGCGATGGCGTCCAGGACCTCCGTCGACACGTTCTGCCCGTTGCCCTGTTCCAGACGGGTGTAGTACGCCACCGACACCCCGGCCAGCTGCGCCAGCTCCTCGCGCCGCAGCCCCGGCACCCTGCGCTGCCGCCCGAACGACTGCAGGCCCACGTCCTCCGGCTTCAGCCGCGCCCGCCGGGTGCGCAGGAACTCGCTCAGTTCGGCCCGCCGGTCAAGCTGTCCATCCATGCCTCCAGTATCACCGGACGTATTCCCGGTCGTACGCACATGAGCCTGTCCCCGTCAGTGGTACGCACGCTGGACGTACGCAAAGCCGTGGTCTGGGTGGATCAGCAGGTCACGGGCACAGTGGAAGCATCACCCAGTCACGTCGAGAGAATCCCGGAGAACCCGGCATGACCACTGTCGCCGCGTACGCAGCACCCGCCGCCAAGGCGCCGCTGGAGCGCACCACCATCGAGCGGCGCGAGGTGCGGGAACACGACGTCCTGATCGACATCAAGTTCGCCGGCATCTGCCACTCCGACATCCACCAGGTCCGTGAGGGCTGGGGCGAGGCCATCTTCCCGATGGTCCCCGGCCACGAGATCGCGGGCGTCGTCTCCGAGGTCGGCCCCGGCGTCACCAAGTTCGCCGTCGGCGACCGGGTGGGCGTCGGCTGCATGGTCGACTCCTGCCGCGAGTGCGAGAACTGCAAGGCCGGCCGTGAGCAGTACTGCACGGGCGGCAACGTGATGACGTACAACGGCATCGGCAAGGACGGCGAGCCCACCTACGGCGGCTACTCGGAGAAGGTCGTCGTCGACGAGAACTTCGTCCTCGGCATCCCCGAGGGCATCTCCCTGGACGAGGCCGCGCCCCTGCTGTGCGCCGGCATCACCACGTACTCCCCGCTCAAGCGCTGGAACGCGGGTCCCGGCAAGAAGGTCGCCGTCGTCGGCATGGGCGGCCTCGGCCACATGGCCGTCAAGCTCGCGCACGCCCTGGGCGCCGAGGTGACCGTGCTGTCGCAGTCCCTGCGCAAGAAGGACGACGGCCTGAAGCTGGGCGCCGACCACTACTACGCCACCAGCGACCCGGCCACCTTCGAGGAGCTGGCCGGCACCTTCGACCTGATCGTCTCCACGGTCTCGGCACCCCTCGACTTCGCCGCCTACCTGGGGCTGCTGAAGACGGAGGGCACGCTGGCCAACGTCGGTGCCCCCGAGGAGCCGGTCTCCCTCAACCTGTTCGCGCTGCTCGGCGGCGGCAAGTCCCTCTCCGGATCCATGATCGGCGGCATCGCCGAGACCCAGGAGATGCTGGACTTCTGCGCGGAGCACGGCATCGGCGCCGAGATCGAGCTGATCGCCGCGTCCGAGGTCAACGAGGCCTACGAGCGGGTCCTGGCCAGCGACGTCCGCTACCGCTTCGTGATCGACACCGCGACGATCTGACCCCGGGCCCCGGCAGAGGACCGGGGCGGGGGAGCGGAACGCGGAGGGCGGAGGCAGCCTGCCACTGG
The DNA here is from genome assembly GCF_004364245.1 of Streptomyces sp. BK208. Classification (GTDB taxonomy): domain Bacteria; phylum Actinomycetota; class Actinomycetes; order Streptomycetales; family Streptomycetaceae; genus Streptomyces. The sequence goes on from NZ_SOAV01000005.1 coordinate 19,457, forward strand.
CAGGCTGCCTCCGCCTTCACGAGCACGCATGCCTCGGTGCGAAGCTCCGGGACTAGTTCACCAGGACGTCGAGGAGAAAGAGGAGCACTCCGAGACACCCCAGGGCGATCCCGATCCACACGAGTCTGGCGAGCATCTTCTGCTTCCTGTCCGTCATGACGTGCAGGCGTCGATCATTCCGATGCCCGTTCCGACGAGTCCGATTCCGCCGCCGATGGCCGCCCAGGACGCCGGCGTGCTGAGCCCGCCCGAGCCGACGGCACTGGCTATCCCGGCGCCGGTCGAGATCACCCCGCCGAGCACCGACAGCCCTCCGCCGATGCAGCCGAGGAGGCTCGTCCCGGTGGGGTCGGTGTGGTTGACCGGGTCTCCGGCCGCGTACAGATAGGCGTTCTGCTCCTCACCGGCGGGGTCGGGCTGGGTGAAGCGGCCGAGGCCGGGGTCGTAGTACCGGGCGTCCATCTGGTAGAGGCCGGTCGGGTCGAGGTAGGTGCTGGTGTAGCGGAACGGCTGGTCGGTGCCGCTGTTGACGCGCGGCTCGCCGTACGGTCCGTAGGAGTAGGTGGCCGTGCGCCTGCCGCTCGCGTCGACCAGGCCGACGACGGAGTTCTGGGCGTCGGTCAGGTAGTACTGGCTGGCGCCCCCGCTCCTCATGGCGACCAGCGTGCCCGAGGGCTCGCGGACGAAACCTGTGGCCGCGCCGGAGACGCTCCGGCCGGTGATGCCCACTGCGGCGTTGGTGAAGGTCGAGGAACCGGCCTTGAGACGCTGGGTGTTGTCGGTGCCCGCGTAGGTCTGGTCCGTGGTGGTGCCGGACTGGGTGTAGGAGCCGAGCTGGGCGAACGGCGTCCAGGTCTCGGCGGTGCGGGTGCCGGTCGGGCTCGCGGCCGAGGTCTCGTTGCCCGCGCCGTCGTAGGCGAAGCCGTCGTCGCCGTCGAACGAGGTCAGTTCGCCGGCGTCGTTGTAGACGGCCTTCTGCTCGGCGTCGTCGCAGTCGGCCGGCAGCGAGGTCCCCGAGGAACGCCCGGTGCGGTTGCCGGCCTTGTCGTAGCAGTACGACCAGCCGGCCGTCGTGGAGCCGGACTCGGTCTCCACGGCCTTGGTCAGGCGCCCCATCGTGTCGTAGGTGTAGGCGAGGGCGGCGCCGTCGGTGGTGCGCTTGCGGATCCTGTCGGTGTCCTTGCCCGCGTTCGCGTAGTCGTACGAGATCGACGACAGCGTCGTGGAACCCGACTTGACCTCGATCTTCGTCGGACGGCTCGAGTCGTCGGAGGTGACGGTCTGCGTCGTGCCGCCGGGGAAGGTGGTCTTGGTGCGCTTGCCGTTGTCGTCGTAGGTGTACGTCGTCTTCGCGCCGCCGGGTTCGGTGACCGAGGTCAGTTCGTTGGCGTCGTCGTAGCCGTACGTCACCGTGCCCGCGGAGTCGGTGGCGGTGGCGACGTTGCCGGTGGCGTCGTACGTGATGGACGTCGCCGGGCTGCCGGGCAGGACCCGGGTGCGCTCGCGGTTCTGCTCGTCGTAGGTGAACGTCGACGTGCCGGCCGGGGTGGTGCGGGTCCTGAGGTTGCCGTCGGCGTCGTAGGTGAAGGTGGCCGTGGAGCTGCCGGCGGTCTGGGTCTTGACGCGGTCGCGGTTGTCGTAGGTGTAGCTGGTGGTGACCCCGCGGCCGTCGGTCACCGTCTTCTGGCGGCCGAGGTCGTCGTAGGTGTAGGTGATCGCCTTGAGCGGGGACGGCGGGGTGACCTTGGTCAGGTTGCCCTTGGAGTCGTAGGTGTAGCTCGTCTTCTTGTCCCGCGGGTCGGTGGCGCTGCACCGCTGGCCGGGCAGGCCGCCGCACTCCATGGTCCCGGACTCGGGGTTGTAGTCGTAGGTCCACTTGGCGGCGGTGCCGCCGGTCGTCGAGTCGGTCGAGGTCAGCAGGTTGCCGGAGGTGTCGTAGGCGTTGGTCGTCTTCTCCGCCGAGGCCGTGGTGGCGTTCTCGGGGAAGTAGCCGCTGCCCTTCTTCACCCAGGTCACCGTCGCCGACGCCCCGGTGGGGATGGTGACGGTGGTGGGGTTGAAGACGTTGTCGTACTTGTAGCTGGTGACGTTGCCGTCCTCCGGGGCCGCGCCCATCGCGTCCGTGGCGGTGGCGATGTCGTTGTCCGGTCCCCAGGACTTCGAGCGGGTGTGGCCGAGGGGGTCCTCGGTCTTCTTGGTGCGCCAGTAGCCGTCCACCGTCTTGAGCGTGTTCTTGCCCCGCGGATCGGTGACCCGCACGACGCCTTCGGCGTCGGGGTTGTTGTCGGGGGGCAGGATCCAGCGGAAGGCCGTGGTGTTGCCGGCGCCGGTGGAGTTGGTGACCACCCGGGTCACGGAGGCGACCTTGTCGCTGTCCCAGGTGAACTTCGTCTGCCGCGCCTCCGCCGTGATCACCTTGGTCAGGCGGTTGGAGGAGTCGTAGTCGAAGGTCGTGGTCCTGCCGTCGGTGTCGGTGAACGTCTTGATCAGATCGCCGCTGTAGGTGTAGCCGATCGTCCGGCCCGTGTTGTCGGTGACCTTGGTGATGTGCTTGCCGTCGTTGGTGAACGTCAGCGTGCGCCCGGAGGCCGACGTGATCTTCGAGGTGAAGTTTCCGGAGTAGGCGATGGTGGTGGCGTTGCCGTTCTTGTCCTCCACCTTCGACACCCGCGCGGCACCGGTGGTGCCCGAACGGGAGAAGGTGGTCTTCTCACCGGTCCTGCGGCTGGTCAGCGTGAAGGACTTCTTGTCCGACGCCTCGGTCAGGTCCTGCTTGTAACCCCTGGCCGGGGTGAGGGACGAGCCGGAGCGGGTGAAGACGCCGACCGTGCCGGTGGGGCCCTGCACGGAGACGCCGTCGGGAGTGGGCTCCTCGACGCGGTAGTCGGCGCCGGACGTGGCGTTCCAGCCGACACCGTTGAGGCTGTTGAAGGTGTTCCCGTAGGCCAGACCCGGGCCGGCGTCGGCGATGTCGAAGCCGTCGACGGTCAGCAGCAGGTTGCCGTTGCCGTAGTTGACCTGGGCGCTGACGCCGTCCGAGAGCTGCGCGGTGAAGAACTCCGACCAGGGCACCTGCCCGACGCCGAGGGCGTAGAAGCCGGGATCGGCCGCGGCCGACTCGACCACCGGCCGGCCGGCCTTCCCGCTCGCCTTGAAGGGGGTGCTGGCCGGAGCCTTGGTCACCCCCAGCGGCGAGGGGGCCGGCCTGGCCGAGGTGGCGGCGGTGGCGGACGTGGTCGGGTGCGGTCGTGCGGTGGCCGGGACGGCGGCGGCCACGGTGGCGGTCGCGGTGGTCACCGCCAAGATCGCCAGCGGCAGCCAGCGCCTACGCTGACGCGTCACGGGCATGCGAGGATTCACGAAGGTCTCTCCGATGCGTTGAATGACGAGGGAGCAGGGCCTTTCCGGGGCGGCACCCCTGCACGGGTGCCGCCCCGTCCTGCTCGGAGGAAGTCGTACGTGTCACCTGGCCGGCGGCGCTGCGCCGGCGTGGGGACCCGCGTCAGCAGCGCTTGGACGTGCGGGTGTGCAGCTGCTGCGGGTCGTCGGGGATGCTCATGGTCCCGTCGCCCGAGGTGCACTCGTCCACCGTCTTGGCGGCATTGCCCCAGAACTCCTGGGAGTGGGTGCCGAACACGTCCTTGCGGCCCACCAGCGCGTTGCGCTCGTAGGACCACACGCCGACCGTCAGGTCGAACTCGATGTTCTTGTCCAGGAAGGACTTCCAGACCCACACGTAGCCGTAGTTCTCGTCGCACTGGGCCGAGTAGAACTGCTTGACCGAGGCGATCTTCTCCGTGCCCCGGTAGATGTACTCCGTCGTACCGATCTGCGCGGCGTCCGCGCACACCCCCGCGGCCGTCGCCGCGCTGCTCAGCGGATTGCCGGCCTCCGTGCCCGCGGTCCCCGCGGCCCGGTTCGCCGCCTGCTGCTGCGGTGTCTGCCCCGGCCCCGTCGCCGCCGAGGCGACCCCGCCGCCCAGCACCGACAACGCTGTCGCCGCAGTCACGGCCGCGGCAAGACCCGTCACACGCGCACGCTTCACGTGCACTACCCCCTTGGAAAGACGCACAGCCCCCAGCCACCCGAAACCTCAGCCGGGCACCCGCGTAATGGAAGGCGCACCCGCCCGGTGCGCCTCCCTATCCTCACCACGACCCCCACCGGAACCCCACATTCCAAAGTTGGCACTACCGAGCGTAGTCAGATGACTCTCCGTACAGCCATGGATTTGCGGGCCCGGAGCCTGCGTAACGCAGGCTCATTGCTGTCACGGCCATGGCTTTGCAGGTCGAAGCGAGCGAGGGGCGGCAGCCTGTGGGAAAGCGCTCTCTCCTTGTGATGTGTGCGACATACATGAGTCTTCGGAGTCGGGGAACCAGGCATGGTTTCGCCGGGTGGGTGAAGGACTCGACGTCGTCGATCCGGCCACACCGGCCCGTTCCCGCCTCGGCCTGTGCGGTGGGCGCCGGTGCCGAAGTCGCCGGTGCGCGGTCCCCGGAAAAGCGGGTCGCGCGTACCGTTCTGGCGGGAATCCCACCCTGTAAGGCGTGCCGGTCGGCAAGGTGACGTGGGCGGAATTCCTGGCGCGCGGTGGGTGGCCGTATGAATTCTTCCGGCATTCGTGGCCGAAAGTCGGCCGAGCTGAAGAATATGCGCATGACAACTATTGCAAAGCGTACGAAAACCTTCGCCCCCTCCTCCGCAAAGGCGACTGCAATACCGTTTCTGCAGTGAATATCGGCGAGATGCTGAAAGCGGCACACAGCATGCCCGCCGGAGTCCGGCGGGCATCGCTCCGTCGCGTTCACAAGGAGATGGCAGCGTGGTGCGAAGCAGGGCGAAGGCCGCGGCCGACGCCGCGGACCGGCTCCTGAGGGCGGGTCAGTTGTTGCGCAGGTCCCCGACCACCCTCGATCTGAGGGCCGTGTACCGCACGGACCAGAGCGTCAACGACCGCCCCTACCGGGAGCGCTGGGCGCACGACAAAGTCGTGCGTTCGACACACGGCGTCAACTGCACGGGTTCCTGTTCCTGGAAGGTGTACGTCAAGGACGGTCTGATCACCTGGGAGACCCAGCAGACGGATTATCCGAGCGTCGGCCCCGATCGGCCCGAGTACGAGCCGCGCGGTTGTCCCCGCGGTGCTTCCTTTTCCTGGTACACCTATTCGCCCACTCGCGTTCGCCATCCGTTGGCCCGCGGTGTCCTCGTGGAAATGTACCGGGACGCGAAACGCCGGCACGGCGGCGACCCGGTGGCCGCCTGGGCCGAACTGACCGGCGACCCCGACAAGCGGCGCCGCTACCAGCGCGCCCGCGGCCACGGCGGCTTCGTCCGCGTCGACTGGGACGAGGCACTGGAGATCGCCGCCGCCGCCCAGGTGCACACCATCGCGGAGTACGGCCCCGACCGGGTCGCCGGTTTCTCCCCGATCCCGGCCATGTCGATGGCCTCACACGCGGTCGGGGCCCGCTACCACTCCCTCATCGGCGCCCCGATGATCTCCTTCTACGACTGGTACGCCGACCTCCCCATCGCCTCTCCGCAGGTCTTCGGCGACCAGACCGACGTGCCGGAGTCGGGGGACTGGTGGGACGCGGCCTACCTGATGCTGTGGGGCTCCAACGTCCCCGTCACCCGCACCCCCGACGCCCACTGGATGGCCGAGGCGCGCTACCGCGGCCAGAAGGTCGTCGTCGTCTCGCCCGACTACGCGGACGCCACCAAGTTCGCCGACGAGTGGCTGCACCCGCACCCCGGCACCGACGGGGCGCTCGCCATGGCGATGGGGCACGTGCTGCTCACCGAGTTCTTCGTCCGCCGGCAGGTCCCGTACTTCACCGACTACGTCAAGCGCTTCACCGACCTGCCCTTCCTCGTCGCCCTCGACGAGTACACGGAGGGCCACTCCGAAGGGGGTACGGCAGGCCGCCGCACGCCCGGCAAGTTCGTCACCGCCGCCGACCTCGGGCTCGGCCGGCACGCCGACGCCGGGGCGCGCGCCTGGATGCCGGTGCTGATCGACGCCGACACCGACGACGTGATCGTCCCGAACGGCACCCTCGGCGACCGGTGGGGCAAGAGCGGCGAGGGGCGCTGGAACCTCGACCTCGGCGGGGCCGACCCGCTGCTCAGCCTGCACGGGCACACCGACGGCCACCGTGACAACGGTGTCGAGGTGGTGCTGCCCCGCTTCGACGAACCCGGGGCCACCGTGGTGCGCGGCGTACCCGCCCGGGAGATCGGCGGCCGGCTCGTCACCACCGTCTACGACCTGCTCCTCGCCCAGTACGCCGTAGCCCGCCCCGGACTCGCCGGCCGGTGGCCCGCCGGCTACGACGACGCCGACGAGCCCTGCACCCCCGCCTGGCAGGAGCGCATCACCTCCGTACCGGCCGCCGCCGCGGTCCGGGCCGCCCGGGAGTTCGCGCGCACCGCCGAGCAGACCCGGGGCCGCTGCATGATCGTCATGGGGGCCGGGACCAACCACTGGTTCCACTCCGACACCATCTACCGCTCCTTCCTCTCGCTGCTGATCCTCACCGGCTGCCAGGGCGTCAACGGCGGCGGCTGGGCGCACTACGTCGGCCAGGAGAAGGTCCGCCCGTACACCGGCTGGCAGCAGCTGTCCACGGCCGCCGACTGGGTCCGGCCCTCGCGGCAGATGGCGGGCACCCCGTACTGGTACCTCCACACCGGTCAGTGGCGGTACGAGTCCCACCCCGCCGACGCGCTCGCGTCGCCCACCGCGCCCGGCACCTTCGCCGGCCGCCACACCGCCGACCTGGTCGCGCAGTCCGCCCGGCTGGGCTGGATGCCGTCCTACCCGACCTTCGACGCCAATCCGCTCGACCTGGGACGCCGTGCCCGCGAGAGCGGCCAGGACCCCGGTGACTGGATCGCGGAGCAACTCGGATCCGGGGCCGTCGACTTCGCCTGCGAGGATCCCGACGCTCCCCGCAACTGGCCCCGCGTGCTGACCGTGTGGCGGGCCAACCTGATCGGCTCCTCCGCCAAGGGCAACGAGTACTTCCTGCGCCACCTGCTCGGCGCCCGCGACGGCGCCACCTCCGACGAGGCACCGCCCGAACACCGGCCGCGCTCCGTCGCCTGGCGGGACGACGCCCCCGAGGGCAAGCTCGACCTGCTGCTCAGCCTCGACTTCCGGATGACCTCCACGACGCTCTTCTCCGACCTGGTGCTGCCCGCCGCCACCTGGTACGAGAAGCACGACCTGTCCTCCACGGACATGCACCCCTTCGTGCACGCCTTCAGCCCCGCGATCAACCCGCCGTGGCAGGCCCGCACCGACTTCGAGATCTTCCACTCCCTCGCACGCCGCCTGAGCGAACTCGCCGCCGGCCGCCTCGGCACCGCCCACGACCTGGTCGCCACCGCCCTCCAGCACGACACCCCCGGCGAGCTGGCCCAGCCCGGCGGCCGGGTCACCGACTGGCGCGACGGCCGCACCCCCGTCGAGCCAGGCCGCAACGCCCCACCGGTGACCGTCGTCGAACGGGACTACACGGCGGTCGCCGACCGGCTCGCCGCCTTCGGGCCGCTGGCCGAGGAGCACGGCATGACCGTCAAGGGCGTCACCGTCGACCCGCACGAGGAGTCCCGCTGGCTCGCCGCCCGCTGCGGCACCGCCCCCGCGGGGCCCGCCCGGGGCCGTCCCCTGCTCGACACCGACGTCAAGTTCTGCGAGGCGATCCTCGCCCTGTCCGGCACCACCAACGGGCGCCTGGCCGCTGAGGGATTCGACCGGCTCGCCGACCGCGTCGGCCCCGGCGCCGGACTCGCCGAGCTGGCCGCCACGGTGGCGGAGCGGCGCGTGGTCTTCTCCGACACCCAGGAGCGGCCCGTGCAGGTCGGGGCGAGCTTCGAGTGGTCCGGCAAGGAGGCACCCGACCGGCGCTACTCGCCCTTCACCGTCAACACCGAGCACAAGAAGCCCTGGCACACCCTCACCGGCCGCCAGCACTTCTACGTCGACCACGACTGGATGGCGGAGCTGGGCGAGCAACTCCCGGTCTACCGGCCCCCGCTGAACCTGGCCGAGCTGGGCGACTCCCCGGCCCCGGCGGGCGAAGGACGCGCGGTGACCGTCCGCTTCCTCACCCCGCACGCCAAGTGGTCCATCCACTCCGAGTACCAGGAGAACCTGCTGATGCAGACCCTGGCCCGCGGCGGCCCCGTCGTCTGGATGAGCCCCGCCGACGCCGGCGCGATCGGCGCCGCCGACAACGACTGGGTCGAGGCCGTCAACGCGCACGGCGTCGTCGTCGCCCGCGCGATCGTCTCGCACCGCGTCCCCGACGGCACGGTGCTGATGTACCACGTCCAGGAACGCCTGGTGAACGTACCGAAGTCGGAGACGAACGGCCGCCGCGGCGGCGTCCACAACTCCCTGACCAAGCTGCTCGTCAAGCCCACCCACCTCATCGGCGGCTACGGCCAGCTCTCCTTCGCCCCCAACTACTACGGCCCGACCGGCAACCAGCGCGACGCCGTCACCACGATCCGGCGCCGCTCCCAGGAGGTCACCTACTGATGCGCGTCATGGCACAGGTGGCGATGGTCATGAACCTCGACAAGTGCATCGGCTGCCACACCTGCTCGGTCACCTGCAAGCAGACCTGGACCAACCGCACCGGCACCGAGTACGCCTGGTTCAACAACGTCGAGACCCGGCCCGGCCAGGGCTACCCCCGCGGCCACGAGGACCAGGAGAAGTGGAAGGGCGGCTGGCGCCTCAAGGGCGGGCGCCTCGTCCCGCGCAGCGGCGGCCGGGCCCGGCGCCTGGCCCGCCTCTTCGCCAACCCCGAACTCCCCACCCTGGACGACTACTACCAGCCCTGGACCTACGAGTACGAGAACCTCACCACCGCCCCCCTCGGCGACGACATCCCCACCGCCCCGCCCCGCTCGGCGATCGACGGCCACCCCACCGCCATCACCTGGGGCCCCAACTGGGACGACGACCTCGGCGGCGGCCCCGAACTGATCGCCGCCGACCCGCTGCTCGCCCGTATGAGCGAACAGGTCCGCCTCGACTACGAGCGGGCGTTCATGTTCTACCTGCCCCGCATCTGCGAGCACTGCCTCAACCCGTCGTGCGTCGCCGTCTGCCCCTCCGGCGCCCTCTACAAGCGCGTCGAGGACGGCATCGTCCTGGTCGACCAGGACCGCTGCCGGGGCTGGCGGATGTGCGTCAGCGGCTGCCCGTACAAGAAGGTCTACTTCAACCACGCCACCGGCAAGGCCGAGAAGTGCACCTTCTGCTACCCGCGCATCGAGGCCGGCGACCCGACCGTCTGCTCCGAGACCTGCGTCGGCCGGCTCCGCTACCTCGGCGTCATGCTCTACGACCCCGACAAGGTCGGCGCCGCCGCCTCCGTCACCGACGAGAAGGACCTGTACGAGGCCCAGCTCGGCTGCTTCCTCGACCCCGACGACCCCGAGGTGGCCCGCGCGGCGGAGGCGTCCGGCATCCCGCACGACTGGGTCGAGGCCGCGCGCCGCTCCCCGGTGCGCGCCCTGATCACCCGTTACCGCGTCGCGCTCCCGCTGCACCCGGAGTACCGCACCATGCCGATGGTCTGGTACGTCCCTCCGCTCTCCCCGGTCGTCGACGCCCTCACCGGCACCGGCCACGACGGGGAGGACCCGGCCGCGCTGTTCGGCGCGATCGACACGCTGCGCATCCCCGTCGGCTACCTCGCCGAACTCTTCACGGCGGGCGATCCCGGGCCCGTCGAGGCCGCCCTGTGCCGGCTGGCCGCGATGCGCTCCCACATGCGGCGCGTCAACCTCGGCGAGGAACAGGACCCGCGGATCGCCGAGTCGGTCGGGCTGGACGAGCCCGGCGTCCTGGAGCTGTACCGGCTGCTCGCGCTGGCCAAGTACGACGAGCGCTACGTCATCCCGACCACCTACACCGGCGCCGTCCCCGACCCCGGGAGCGGGGCGGGGTGCAGCCTGGACGGCGAGGGCGGTCCCGGCATGATGCCGGACGGCGCGGAGGGCGGCGGCCCGGGCCCGCTGCCGCAGGGCTTCGACCCCGACGCGTTCCACGCGCCGCCGACCGCCGGAGCCGGCACGCCGGCGCTGCGCGGCCGGGTCAACCTCCTGAACTGGAACGGAAGAGGACGCCCCGACGGCCTCTTCCCGCGCGCCCGCCGCGCCGCGCGGACGGAACCCGAACGGTGAGCCGCGGCAACAGCCGTACCCGGTCGTCGAGCCGCGGCCGTACCGGAAACGCCGCCGGCGCCCCGGCCGTCTTCCAGGCCGCCGCCCTCCTCCTCGGCTACCCGGACGGCGACTGGCCCCGCCGCCCGCGCACGGTCCGCGAGGCGGTGGCCGGGCTGCCCGGCCCCGAGATCCGGTTGCTCCTCTCCTTCTGCGACCGGGTGGAGCGAGAGGACCCGCTGGCCCTGGCCGCCCGCTACGTCGCCACCTTCGACCGCAGCCGCCGGCGCTGCCTCTACCTCACCTACTACACCGACGGCGACACCCGCCGCCGCGGCGCCGCCCTCGCCCGTATCAAGGCCGAGTACCGCGCCCACGGCTGGCTCCCGCCGGACGACGAACTGCCCGACTTCCTGCCGCTGATGCTGGAGTTCGCCGCCCGCGTCCCCGCAGCGGGCACCGCACTGCTGACGGAACACCGTGCGGCGGTCGAAGTGCTGCGCTACGCGCTCGAAGCGCACCGCAGCCCCTACGCCGACCTGCTCCGGGCCGTCTGCCACTGCCTGCCCGGCCCGGCACCGGCCAGCCGCGAGGAGGCCCTGCGCCTGACCCGCACCGGCCCGCCGGCCGAAGCGGTGGGACTGGACGTGCCGAGCCCCTTCCCCACCCTGCCCCGGCCGCACGACGAAGGAGCGCGCCGATGAAGCACCTGCACACCGCCCTGTGGGGCGTCCTGCCCTACCTGACCCTGGTGGTGCTGGTGGCGGGCACGGCCTGGCGCTACCGCTACGACCGCTTCGGCTTCACCACCCGGTCCAGCCAGCTGCACGAGAGCAGGCTGCTGCGCGTCGCCGGTCCGCTCTTCCACTACGGCCTGCTGTTCGTGATCGCGGGCCACGTCGCGGGCCTGTTGGTCCCCGAGTCGCTGACCGACCGCCTCCACGTCAGCGAGCACCTCTACCACGCCAACGCCCTGCTGGCGGGTGGCACGGCGGGCCTGGCCACCCTGGCGGGCCTCGCCCTGCTTCTGTACCGCCGCCTGCGCACCCCCGCGATCAGGGCCGCGACCAGTCGCAGCGACCGCGCCGTCTACCCCGTGCTGATCACGGTCGTCCTCGCCGGGCTGACGGCCACCGCGTCCGGCGCGACGGCCACCGCCCCGTACGACTACCGGCTCGGTGTCTCGGTCTGGTTCCGCAGCCTGTTCACGCTGGCCCCCGACGTGACCGCCATGGCCGAGGCCCCCCTGGTCTACCGCCTGCACGCCCTCCTGGCCATGGCCCTCTTCGCCCTGTGGCCCTTCACCCGCCTGGTCCACGCCTTCACGGTGCCGCTGGGGTACCTGGTGCGGCCGTACGTCGTGTACCGCCACCGGGGGCGCGGCGACGCGGTGCCGGGCCGGGCCGGGCGCTGACCGCTCAGCGGGCCGCCGGGCGGCGACGGCGGCGCAGTGCCGGGTCGAGCAGCGCGGGCGGGGCGTCGAACTTCTCGTGCGCGGCCAGGTCGGTGCCGGGCGCGACGACGGCGTCGATCGCGTCGAGGACGTCGTCGGAGAGCACGGTGTCGGCGGCCGCGAGCTGGGAGCGCAGGTGGTCCAGGGTGCGGGGCCCGATGAGCGCGCCGGTGACGGCGGGGTGCGCGGTCACGAAGCCGAGCGCGAGCTGGATCAGGGTCAGGCCGGCCTCGTCGGCGATCGCGGCGAGCTTCTCGACGGCGTCGAGCCGGGCCCGGTTGGCGGGCAGGGCGGGGTCGAAGCGCTCGGGCAGGACCGCCGACCGGTGCGTGGCGACCGTCTGCCCCGCGCGCACCGCGCCGGACAGCCAGCCCGAGGCGAGCGGGCTCCACACGAGCACGCCGAGCCCGTACTGCTCGGCCACCGGCAGCACGTGGCTCTCGATCCCGCGCTGGAGCAGGGAGTAGCTGGGCTGCTCGGTGACGTACCGGCTCAGCCGGTGCTCGCGGGCGGCCCACTGCGCCTCGACGATCCGGTACGCGGGGAAGGTCGAGGAGCCGAAGTACCGGATCTTCCCGGCGCGCTGGAGGTCGGTGAGCGCGGACAGCGTCTCCTCGTCGCTGGTGTTCGGGTCCCACCGGTGGATCTGGTAGAGGTCGACGTGGTCGACGCCGAGCCTGCGCAGGCTGTTGTCCAGCTCGGTGACCAGCCAGCGCCGCGAGGAGCCCTGGTGGTTGGGCTCGTCGCTCATCGGCATGTTCGCCTTGGTGGCCAGCACGATGTCGTCGCGGCGCCCGGCGATCGCCTTGCCGACCATCTCCTCGGACTCGCCGCCGCTGTACCAGTCGGCGGTGTCGATGAGGTTGATGCCGCCCTCCAGGGCGGCGTCGACGATGGCGGTGGCCTCGTCCTGGGTGGTGTGCCCGATGCCGCCGAAGTTCATGGCGCCGAGCGCGAGCGAGCTGACCTGCACACCGGTGCGGCCCAAGGTGCGGTACTGCATGACGGTTCCTCCACGGGGTGGCTTGCGGGGTGGATCGAGGCATGACGTGGTGGCGGGTTCCACGCTCTGGCATCATGGGAGGCCAAGCGGAACGCCGTCCCGTTTACCCGGCCAACGATACGGAACGGTGTCCCGTTTATCAATCGACGAAGGGAACGGCACGGTGCAGGACGACGAAGCGGGGACGCGGCGGGCGGGGACGGGCCAGGGGGGCACGGGTCGCGCGGGCGAGGGCCAGGGGGGCGAGGGCCAGACGGGGGCGGGGGGGACGGGTCGGACGGGCGAGGGCCGAGCGAGCACGGGCCGGGCGGCGCAGGCGTCCTCCCGGCCCAAGCGTGCCGACGCCCGGCGCAACGAGAAGTCCCTGCTCGACGCCGCCGCCGCGGTGTTCGTCAGGGCGGGCGTGGAGGCCCCGGTGCGCGACATCGCGGCCGAGGCCGGCGTCGGCACGGCCACGATCTACCGCCACTTCCCGACCCGGGCGGACCTCATCATCGGCGTCTACCGCCACCAGGTGGAGGCCTGCGCCGAGGCCGGCCCCGCCCTGCTGGCGAGCAGCCCGACCCCGTACGCCGCCCTGGCGAGCTGGATCGACCTGTTCGTCGACTTCCTGGTCACCAAACACGGCCTCGCCGCGGTCCTCCAGTCCGACAACACCGGCTTCGAGACCCTGCACGCCTACTTCCTCGACCGCCTGGTCCCGGTCTGCACCGACCTCCTCGCCGCGGCGACCGCCTCCGGCGAGATCCGCACCGACGTACCGGCCATCGCCCTCATGCGCGGCGTCGGCAACCTCTGCATCGGCGCGGAAACCCCCGACCCGCGCTACGACGCGCGGCAACTGGTGGGGGTGCTGATCGCGGGGTTGCGCCGGAGGGACTGACAGCGGGTCGGGCTGGACGAGGCGGCGGGTGGAGTGTGCGCGCCGCGTTCGGCTACCCGGGCGGGCTGGAGGAACTGGTGCGCGACTTCGGCATGGACGTGGACTGACGCGTCCACAGAGTGAGGTCGCTGCTCGTCACCACGGCGATGGTGTGCCCGGAGGGGGAGAAGCCGGCCGCAGGGAAGGTGGAGCAGCCGGAGTGGAAGATGTGCCACCACTTCTCTCCGTGCGGACCGGTGTACGGGAGTCCGCCGCCGCGGGACAGCAGCACGCGTTCGTCCGGCCGGGCCGGGACGACGGTCTCACGGGCGCAGGCCGCTCAGCAGTTCGTCCGTCGCGGGATACGGCCGCTCCACCGGCAGCAGGGCCCGGGCCGCGTCGAGGTCGTCCTCGATCACCAGGGCGTGGATCTCGTGGGCGAGTGGTGTCACGTCGCGGATGGCGACCGTCCACTCGTCGGCGTAGCGGCGTGCGGCCTCACCGGAGAGACCGAGCTGCAGGGAGCGGTACGGCAGGGGGCACAGGCGCAGGTCGCGCTCGGGGTCCCACTGGACGCGGGTGGGTGAACGCTTCAACGCGCGCTGCCAGGCGGCCCGGTCACCGTGCACGCCGGGCACGTGGCTGGACAGGCAGGCGTGGCGCAGGGCCCATTCGAAGCCCTCGCGGCTGATCTCGACGGCCAGGACGGTCTCCTGCCCCGGCTTCGCCGCCCAGCCGCAGCGGTACATCATCCACAGGAACGACGGCTTGATCCACGTCATCCTGTCCCGCTTCCAGGCGGCGGGAAAGCGGCCCTCCCGGGCGGCCGGGAGGCCGATCTCCGGGGTGTACGCCTGGTAGACGGTGACGGTGGACGCCGTGTGGTCCGCCCGGATCCGGTGTCGAGGTTCCTGCATGCCGTACAGCTTGTGACGTGGGCCCGGACGCGGGCCACCCGTTTTCCGCGGAGACGGCCGCACCCCGAGGGGAGGACGAGGGACGGGGGTGGAATCGTCGGGGGGCCTCGTGCGTTGCACGCAGGGTGGGCATGAAAGGCCGGTCGTGTGCGGGCCGAGCAGCCCGGGTGACCGAGCCGAGAGAGACATTGGAGGGCCGCAATGGCTGCGCAGACGCAGAGGGCCGTGCTGGCGGGCGGATGCTTCTGGGGGATGGAGGAGCTGATCCGTCGGCTGCCGGGCGTGACCGCGACCCGGGTCGGCTACACCGGGGGTGACGTGCCGAACGCGACGTACCGCGACCACGGCACGCACGCGGAGGCCATCGAGATCCTCTACGACCCCGAGGCGACCGACTACCGCGCGCTTCTGGAGTTCTTCTTCCAGATCCACGACCCGAGCACCAAGAACCGCCAGGGCAACGACATCGGCCTCAGCTACCGCTCGGCGATCTACTACGTCGACGACGAGCAGAAGCGGATCGCTGAGGACACCATCGCCGACGTGGACGCCTCCGGACTGTGGCCCGGCAAGGTCGTCACCGAGGTGGAGCCGGTCGGCCCCTTCTGGGAGGCCGAGCCGGAGCACCAGGACTACCTGCAGCGGTACCCGGACGGGTACACCTGCCACTTCCCGCGACCGGGCTGGCGGCTGCCCGCCCGCGGCGAAGGCTGAGCGACAGCGGCCGGGCAACGGCAGCGGTGCGGAGCAGAGACGCCGCGTCGAGCGGCGACGCGGCGTCGAGCGGCGACAGCGGATGAGCGGAGGGCGGTCCGGCCGGGTTACGGCCGGGCCGTCGTCGTATGCGCGTCCTCGGCGCTCAGTGGGGCAGCGTCGCCGGGCTGCCGCCGTTCGCCTCGTAACCCGCGACCGCGAGCGCGCGGTAGACCGCGAACTCCGCCGCCGGGTCGGCCGACAGGGTCCAGGGCAGGGCGCCCACGTGGCCGTCTATGACCATCAGCTGGTTCATCGCCTCGGCCCAGCGCTCACCGCGGACCAGGAAGAAGACCAGCAGATGGCGGACGTGCGCCTGCATCGGGTCGTCCGGGCGGGCCGAGTGGACCGCGTGCAGCGCGCCGTGCACGGCCTTGGTGACGACCTCGCTCTGGTAGAAACCGGCGACCAGGTTGACCTCGGGCAGGTGCTCGAAGACCGCGAAGAGCGGCAGCGCCGCGAGGAGCGAACCCTGCGGGGCGCGGGCGGCCGCCGCCTCCGCGAAGGAGTACGCCAGGTCGCGCGAGCCGTGCCACTTCTCGCACCAGTACTGCAGGGCGGCCAGGTGCGCACCCATGTGATGCGGGGGGCGGTCCAGGATCTTCAGCCAGAGCTGCTCGAACTCCTCGCGCGGATAGCCGAGGCCGCGGGCCACCGACAGCTCGACGATGTACGGCACGGGGTCGCCGGGGGCGAGAAGGGCCGCCTCGCCGCAGGCCGCCTTGGCCTCCTCCATGATGATCCGGAAGTCGTCCGTGCCCGGCGTCGCCGTCCGCCACGCCTGCTGCACCAGGAACTCGGCGTGCACCGCCGCGCCGCCGGCGTCCTTCGGGGCCTCGGCCCGCCACACCCGCAGCCATTGCCCGCCCGGCGTCTGACCCACACCGCCCGGCCGCTGCCGCAGCTCCAGCGACGCGGCACCGGCGAAGGCCTGCACGCGCTGCCAGCGCCGCTCGCCCGCCGCCTCCGTGCCGGCGAGGAGCTGCTGCGCCCCCCGGTAGTCCTGGGAGCGCTGCACCAGGTCCAGGACGTCCAGCAGGTCCTGGTCGGGACCCGGCATGCGGACGTCCAGCTCCTCCTCGCGGGCGAAGCCGTAGTTCGCCGGGTCCGCCGCGTCCGGGTGGCCGGGCGGGACGAGGCCGACCGCGCCGCGCCGGCGCCGCGAGAGTTGGAGCAGCACGAAGCCGAGCATGACCAGTGCCATCAGGACCCACAGAATCTCCATGTCTCAAGCGAACCAGACGCCGCCGACAATTGGCCAACCCGTCCCGCGCCCTGTGGAAAACGCACGAGGCGTTCCGCACGGCTACCCTCGGTGCCCATGAGCGACAGGCACATCAGTCAGCACTTCGAGACGCTCGCGATTCACGCGGGCAACACCGCCGATCCCCTGACGGGCGCGGTCGTCCCGCCGATCTATCAGGTGTCGACCTACAAACAGGACGGCGTCGGGGGGTTGCGCGGCGGCTACGAGTACAGCCGCAGCGCGAACCCGACCCGCACGGCCCTGGAGGAGAATCTCGCCGCCCTGGAGGGCGGCCGTCGCGGTCTCGCGTTCGCGTCCGGACTGGCGGCCGAGGACTGCCTGTTGCGTACGCTGCTGCGCCCCGGCGACCACGTGGTGATCCCCAACGACGCCTACGGCGGCACCTTCCGCCTCTTCGCCAAGGTCGCCACCCGGTGGGGCGTGGAGTGGTCGGTCGCCGACACGAGCGACGCCGCCGCCGTGCGGGCCGCCCTCACCCCGAAGACCAAGGTGGTGTGGGTGGAGACCCCCTCCAACCCGCTGCTCGGCATCACCGACATCGCCCAGGTCGCCCAGGTCGCCCGGGACGCCGGCGCCCGGCTCGTCGTCGACAACACCTTCGCCACCCCGTACCTCCAGCAGCCGCTGGCGCTCGGCGCCGACGTCGTCGTGCACTCGCTGACCAAGTACATGGGCGGGCACTCGGACGTCGTGGGCGGCGCGCTGATCGTCGACGACCAGGAGCTGGGCGAGGAACTGGCGTTCCACCAGAACGCGATGGGCGCGGTCGCCGGGCCCTTCGACTCCTGGCTGGTGCTGCGCGGCACCAAGACCCTCGCGGTGCGCATGGACCGGCACAGCGAGAACGCGACCAAGGTCGCCGAGATGCTCTCGCGGCACCCGCGCGTGACGAGCGTGCTGTACCCGGGGCTGCCCGAGCACCCGGGGCACGAGGTCGCCGCCAAGCAGATGAAGGCGTTCGGCGGCATGGTGTCGTTCCGCGTCGAGGGCGGCGAGCAGGCGGCCGTCGCGGTGTGCGACCGCGCGAAGGTCTTCACGCTCGGCGAGTCCCTCGGCGGCGTCGAGTCGCTGATCGAGCACCCGGGCCGGATGACGCACGCCTCCGTGGCCGGCTCCGCCCTGGAGGTGCCCTCGGACCTGGTGCGGCTGTCGGTCGGCATCGAGAACGCGGAGGACCTGCTGGCCGACCTCCAGCAGGCGCTGGGCTAGCGGACCGGGCTCACCAGCTCTCCCAGCCGGTCACGGGCGGGGTCGTCTCCGAAGGCGGCTCCGCCCACGGCTGTGCCGTCAGCGCCCACACCGCGAACACCACGGCCGCGGCGCCGGTCAGCAGCCACATCAGGCGGCGGGCCGCCCTCCTGCGTCGCAGTATGCGCCCGCCCCGGCGCACGGCCTCCGCGTACAGGTCGGGCGGCACCCGGGGCGGCGACTGCTCCATGAGCCGCCGCGCGGCCGCCTCGCGCCGGGCCCGGTTCACCGACACCTCCCGGCGCACCGCGCGCGCGTGACCCTCGCGCCCCCCGCGCCCCTCATGGCCCTCATGCCTTTCGTGCCGCCGGGCCGGGAGCCGGCCGCGGCATGCGGCCCGGCGACGGACGCGACGCCTGCCCCGGCGGCGGTCATAGCCCCCGCTCCGGTGTCGGTCGCGGCCCCGGTGTGGGACGCGGCCCCGGCGCTGGTCGTAGCGCCCGCCCCGCTGCGGGTCGCGGGACCGCTCCTCGCGTCGTTCGCCGGGTGGGTCCGCCCGGCCGCCGCCACGCCCGTCATGGCGTCGCCGCCTCGGCTCCGGTCGCCTTCGCCGCCACCGGGCGGGCCGGCGCGGGCGGTGGGTGCAGGAGCGTGGTCGTCGCCCGGGCGCAGATCGTCCGGATCCGGTCCACGGGCAGGCCCAGCAGCGCGGCCGCCTGTTCCTCGGCGACGCCTTCGTACAGCCTGAGCACCAGGACCAGGCGCTCCTGCGGGGCGAGGGCGCCCAAGGTGCCCGCCGGGTGTCTGCGGGCCCGGGCGAGCACGCCGTACCGGTGCCAGACCTCGCGGGCGAACCGCATGGCCAGGTACTGGCGGGCGCGGTCGTACGGGTCCTCGCCGTGCAGCCGGTCCCAGGACGCGTACGTGTGCGCCAGGCTCAGGGCCAGCAGGCGCCGCGCGCGCGGATTGGCGTCCGGGGCCTCGGCGGTGAGCAGGGTCGCGGCATGCAGCAGCCGCCCTGCCGCACCCGCGACGAACGCCTCGAACTCGCGGGCCCGGCGGGCACCGTGGGACGCATGCCGATCTCGCACCGCGCCTCCCGCCCGGACGGCGACGACCCCTGAGGTCTCATATCAGGCCAGGGGCGGCCCGCCGGTCAAGGGTTCGGCGCGAACCCCGCTCCGAAAGCCGCGGAGCCGCAGGGGCGCGGAGCCGCGGAGTCACGGAGGCGGGAGCCGGGGAACCACCGAACCGCGTACGGCTGCTGAAGGCGTGCGATCGGTCAGGAGCCCGACGGCGTCTCGGTGGCCGCCACGCCGGAGGGGGCCATCCGTGCGGACAGGGCACCGTTGAAGCGGGCCAGGAGGGCGCAGAACGTCTCGCGCTCCTCCGGCTCCCAGTCGCGGGTCAGCTCGGCCATGAGCTGACGCCGGGAGGAGCGGACCTCCTCCAGCCGTGCCACGCCGCGCGGGGACAGCTGCAGGACCACGGCGCGTCCGTCCTCGGGGTGGGAGGTCCGCTTGACGAGTCCGGTGTCCACGAGCGGGGCCACCTGCCGGGTGACCGTGGAGGAGTCGATGCCCATGCTCGCGGCGAGCGCCTTCACGCCCATCGGGCCCTCCTTGTCGAGCCGGTTGAGCAGCAGGTACGCGGCGCGGTCCATGGAGTTGCGCACCTGCCCGACCCCGCCGAGCCGGGTCTGTTCGGCGCGGCGGGCGAAGAGCGCGACCTCGTGCTGGAGCGTCTCGAGAAGACCGGTGTCACCGGCGGTCGTCATGTCCATCGACATTTCAGGCGTTGTGGGCATGGCCGGGGGCTCACTTCGTGGAGGGCTGCTAATTGGGGGACAGGGTACGCGGCCGGGCGCCGAGGCGTACCGGCGCTGGGCAAAGCGGGTCTCGGAGGTTGGTCACAACGGCCCCGGGCGACCCGGAACTGCGATGCTGGAGGGTATGAGCTACACCACAGCGGCCCTGGTCGGTCCCGTCACCCTGGACGACGTGCGCGGAGCCCAGAAGATGCTCTCGGGCGTGGCACGGGTGACGGCGATGGAGGGCAGCCGCCACCTGTCGCAGCTGGTCGGCTCGCCGGTGCACTTCAAGTGCGAGAACCTCCAGCGGACCGGCTCGTTCAAGCTGCGCGGCGCCTACGTGCGGATCGCCGGACTGCTGCCCGAGCAGCGGGCCGCGGGGGTGGTCGCGGCGAGCGCGGGCAACCACGCGCAGGGCGTGGCGCTGGCGTCGTCCCTGCTCGGCGTGCGGTCGACGGTGTTCATGCCGAAGGGCGCGCCGCTGCCGAAGATCAGCGCGACCCGGGACTACGGCGCCGAGGTGCGGCTGCACGGACAGGTCGTCGACGAGACGCTGGCCGCCGCCCAGGAGTACGCGGAGCGGACCGGGGCGGTGTTCATCCACCCCTTCGACCATCCCGACGTCATCGCGGGCCAGGGCACCGTCGGGCTGGAGATCCTGGAGCAGTGTCCCGAGGTGCGGACCGTCGTGGTCGGTATCGGCGGGGGTGGCCTCGCGGCGGGCATCGCGGTGGCGGTGAAGGCGCTGCGGCCCGACGTGCGGATCGTGGGCGTGCAGGCGGAGGGCGCGGCGGCGTACCCGCCCTCGCTGGCCGCGGGGCGCCCGGTGGCGGTCGAGAACCCGGCGACGATGGCCGACGGCATCAAGGTGGGGCGGCCGGGCGACGTGCCGTTCGGGATCGTCGGCGAGCTGGTGGACGAGGTCCGCACGGTTTCCGAGGACGCGTTGTCCACGGCCCTGCTGCTGTGCCTGGAGCGGGCGAAGCTGGTGGTGGAACCGGCCGGCGCGAGCCCGGTGGCGGCGCTGCTGAGTGAGCCCGGCACCTTCGCGGGGCCGGTGGTCGCGGTCCTGTCCGGCGGCAACGTGGACCCGGTGCTGATGCAGGGCGTGCTGCGGCACGGCATGGCCGCGCAGGGCCGCTACCTGGCGGTCCGGCTCCGGCTGACGGACCGGCCCGGCGCCCTGGCCACGCTCCTCGGGGTGTTGTCAGTGGTCGACGCTAACGTCCTCGACGTGAGCCACGTGCGGACCCATCCACGGCTCGGGCTCACGGAGGCGGAGGTCGAACTGCACCTGGAGACGAAGGGCCCGGAGCACTGTGCCGAGGTCGGCAGGGCGCTGCGGGAGGCGGGCTACACCGTCATCGCCTGAGCCCCGACGGGGGCCGGTGGCCGCTTCGCCGCCCGTTCGTCACTCGTTCGAGTAACTGCATTGTGAGACGCGATACATCGCGTTACGGTGTGTCATGTGTCGCTCGATGAGCGCGGCGAAACGTACATACCTAGGCTTTCCGAAGATTTCCCCGACGACGTGGAGACTCATATGCCAGGCGCCATCTATGCCGAAGGCCTGGTGAAGACCTTCGGTGACGTAAGGGCTCTGGACGGCGTCGACCTGGACGTCCCCGAGGGCACGGTCCTCGGCCTGCTCGGGCCGAACGGCGCGGGCAAGACCACCGCCGTCCGCTGCCTGACGACCCTGTTGCGCCCCGACAGCGGCAGAGCGGTCGTCGCGGGCATCGACGTCCTCAGGCAGCCCAACGAGGTGCGGCGTTCCATCGGCCTCTCCGGCCAGTTCGCCGCGGTCGACGAGTACCTGACCGGCCGGGAGAACCTGCAGATGGTCGGCCAGCTCTACCAGATGAAGGGCAGGGCGGCGAAGGCCCGGGCCGGTGAGCTGCTCGACCAGTTCCATCTCTCGGACGCCGCCGACCGCCCCACCAAGACCTACTCGGGAGGCATGCGCCGCAGGCTCGACCTGGCGGCAGCCCTGGTCGTCTCCCCGCCCGTCATGTTCATGGACGAACCGACGACCGGCCTCGACCCGCGCAACCGGCAGGAGCTGTGGGAGGTCATCAAGCAGCTGGTCGCCGGCGGCACGACCCTGCTGCTGACCACGCAGTACCTGGAGGAGGCCGATCACCTGGCACACGACATCGCGGTCGTCGACCACGGCCGCGTCATCGCCCGCGGCACCTCCGACCAGCTCAAGGCCCGCACCGGCGGAGAGCGCGTCGAGGTCGTGGTCCACGAGCGCGAGCACATGGGGACGGCCTCCGAGGTGCTGGCCCGGTTCGGCAAGGGATCGACCACCGTCGAGGAGCACACCCGCAAGCTGACCGTCCCCGTGACCGGCGGCGCGAAGCTGCTCGCCGAGGTCATCCGCGAGCTCGACGTCCGCGGCATCGAGATCGACGACATCGGCCTGCGCCGCCCCACCCTCGACGACGTCTTCCTCTCCCTCACCGGCCACGTGGCCGAGGCGAAGGACGAGACCAGCGGTCCGGCGGACGCCGCCGGCCGCGAGCAGCAGAAGGAGACCGCCCAGTGAGCGCCGCCACCGACACGACGCCGCCCGCGGCACCCCCCAACGCCATCGGCCAGTCCGTCCGGGACTCCCTCGTCATCGCCCGCAGAAACCTGATCCGGATGACCCGGATCCCGGAGATGGTCCTGTTCGGGATCATCCAGCCGGTGATGTTCGTGGTCCTCTTCACGTACGTCTTCGGCGGCTCGATGAAGATCGGGAACACCACCGATCCGGATGTCTACAAGGACTTCCTGATGGCGGGCATCTTCGCGCAGACCGTTACCTTCGCCACCGCGGGATCGGCGGCCGGCATCGCCGACGACATGCAGAAGGGGCTCGTCGACCGCTTCCGGTCCCTGCCGATGGCCCGCGGCGCGGTCCTCACCGGCCGCACCGTCGCCGATCTCGTACAGACGGCGATCACGCTGCTCGTCCTCGCGATAGTCGCGCTGATCGTGGGCTGGCGCACCGGATCCGCCGACCCGACCAGCGCCGGGGAGGTCCTGGCCGGCTTCGGGCTGCTGCTGCTCCTGGGCTACGCCTTCACCTGGATCGGCGCGCTGATCGGTCTCTCCGTGCGCACCCCGGAGGCGGCGACCTCGGGAGGGATCATCTGGCTGTTCCCGGTGACGTTCGTCTCGAACGCCTTCGTGGACTCCAGTCAGATGACGCCCTGGCTGCGGCACATCGCCGAGTGGAACCCGTTCAGCGCCACGGTGCAGGCCTGCCGGGAGCTGTTCGGGAACCCGGGTGTCGTGCAGTCCGACGCCTGGCCGATGCAGCATCCCGTCTGGGCCTCGCTGATCTGGTCCGTCCTGATCATCGCGGTCTTCCGGACGCTGGCGGTGCGCAAGTACCGCTCGGCGGCCAGCTGACCTCAGGACCCACGGCCCCCGGGACTCACAGGCAGCGGGCCGGCAGAACGACGACGAGCCCCCGGCGTCACGGGGACACCGGGGGCTCGGCCAAGCCGGTCGGCCGGCTGCGGCCGGCCGACGGGGCGCGTCAGCCGTTGTACGGCTCGGCCGTGAGGATCTTCACCGAGGCCGGCTTGCCGTTGGGCAGCTCGTACTGCGCGTCCTCGCCGACCTTGTGGCCGAGGACGCCCGAGCCCAGCGGGGACTGCGGCGAGTAGGTCTCGATGTCCGAGCTCGCGTACTCGCGGGAGGCGAGCAGGAAGGTCAGCGTGTCGTCCTCGTCACCGTCGAAGGCGATCGTGACGACCATGCCGGGTGCCACCACGCCGTCGGCGGCCGGAGCCTCACCGACCTTGGCGCTCTCCAGCAGCTGGGTCAGCTGGCGCACGCGGAGCTCCTGCTTGCCCTGCTCCTCCTTCGCCGCGTGGTACCCGCCGTTCTCGCGCAGGTCCCCCTCCTCACGAGCCGCGGCGATCTTGGCAGAGATCTCGGTGCGCGCAGGACCAGTAAGGTATTCAAGCTCCTCCTTGAGCTTGTTGTACGCCTCCTGGGTCAGCCAGGTGACGTTCTCGCTGGTCTGGGTCACGGGTGCTCCTCGTTGGTACTGGGAATACAAATCAACGCCCTACCCAGAAGGATGTTCCTTCACGGAAGGGCGAAACCACGAGCCTAACAATTCAGTGGCCAAAGGGGGAGGACATAAGCCACCAGATTCCTGTCGCAGCAGGCCAGGCGGTACGTATTGGCGCCGGCGAGCCCCGTCGGATCACTCCGGATGGCAGCCGAGCAGCTCGGCCGACGTCCCCGCGGCCTTGGTGCGCAGGGTGACGACCTTGTCGATCCGCGTCTCGTCCCCGTCGAAGCGGAAGTCGGCCCGGCCCACCTCGTCGCCGTCCTCCGCCTGGGAGCGCACCGTGCAGTAGCCGGTGACCCCCTCGTCCTTGCGGACCTCAAGGTGGACCTGCACCGAGTCGTCGGCGAGCTCGAAGCCGATCAGCTCACCGCTGATCTTGTTCTGGCCGACGTAGTGGTAGCCGAACCAGCCGATGAGCGCGAGCAGGAGCGCGCCGAGCACGGCCCCGACGGTCTTGAGGGTGCGATCGGCGCGTTCGTCCGAGGAGCGGCCGTACCGACCCTGAGGCGTCCGCGTGCTCGCCGTACTCATGATCGTCCTCTCGGCAGAAGCCGGTCCGTCCGGGCTCCGGAATTTTTCGTCCCCCGATTCGGTCACTATAGAAGCCTCCGATTGCGCCGATGCACACGGGCGCCGACTGACCCGAGGATTGAGTCTTGACTGACCAGCTGCGACTGATGGCCGTCCACGCCCACCCCGACGACGAGTCGAGCAAGGGCGCGGCCACCATGGCGAAGTACGTGTCCGAGGGGGTGGACGTGCTGGTGGTGACCTGCACCGGCGGGGAACGCGGCTCCATCCTCAACCCGAAGCTCCAGGGCGACGCGTACATCGAGGAGAACATCCACGAGGTGCGCAGGAAGGAGATGGACGAGGCCCGGGAGATCCTGGGCGTGGGGCAGGAATGGCTCGGCTTCGTCGACTCCGGCCTGCCCGAGGGCGACCCGCTGCCGCCGCTGCCGGAGGGCTGCTTCGCCCTGGAGGACGTCGACAAGGCGGCCGGTGAGCTGGTGCGGAAGATCCGCTCCTTCCGGCCCCAGGTGATCACCACCTACGACGAGAACGGCGGCTATCCGCACCCGGACCACATCATGACCCACAAGATCACGATGGTGGCGTTCGAGGGTGCGGCCGACACCGAGAAGTATCCCGAGGGCGAGTACGGACCGGCGTACCAGCCGCTGAAGGTCTACTACAACCAGGGCTTCAACCGGCCCCGCACCGAGGCGCTGCACAACGCGCTGCTGGAGCGCGGCCTGGAGTCGCCCTACCACGACTGGCTCAAGCGCTGGGCGGAGTTCGAGCGCAAGGAGCGCACCCTCACCACGCACGTGCCCTGCGCGGACTTCTTCGAGATCCGCGACAAGGCGCTGATCGCGCACGCCACGCAGATCGACCCCGACGGGGGCTGGTTCCGGGTGCCGATGGAGATCCAGAAGGAGGTCTGGCCCACCGAGGAGTACGAGCTGGCCAAGTCCCTCGTGGAAACCTCCCTCCCCGAGGACGACCTCTTCGCGGGTATCCGGGACAATGCCTGACATGAGTGCAAGCGCAAGCCTGGCAATGACGCATCTCGTCACCCTCGCCGAGCTGGACGAGGACAAGGTCACCCCCGGTGTCCTCGGGTTCGTCGTGTTCGCGGTGATGGCTCTGGCGGTGTGGGGCCTGATGAAGTCCATGAACCGGCACATGGGCAAGGTCGACTTCAAGGAGGCGGCGGAGCAGGACGCCTCCGGTGGCGGCGAGGCGAAGCCCCAGCGGGGTTAGACCCGCCGGGACCAGGCCGGGACCAAGCCCCGCGTCGTGGCGGTCACGTCGTGACCGCCACGCCCATCACCTCCCTCGCCTGGCGGCCCGGGACCATGCCCAGACGCCAGGCCTGCCAGCCCGCCTCCAGTTGCACGCCCCGCTCCAGGAGAAGCTGGTAGGCGTCCACGTAGTCGTCCAGCTCGGAGTCGCGGGCGGGGTGGCGGGCGCGGGACAGCTGGGCCAGTTCCTCCTGCGCCACCGCGGTGCCGACCTCCACCCCGCCGGGGGCCGCGTAGGGCAGCAGCGTGCAGCGCAGGAAGCGGGCCCAGTCCTCGCCCCGCCGGTCGCCGTACCCGGCGAAGAGGGCGGCGGCCTCGTCGCACAGGGCCAGCGCCTGCGGGGTACGGGCGTTGCCCGCGTCCACGACCGCAAGTTCCAGACACGTCCACGCCTCCCCGTGCGCCACGCCGATGCGCTGGAAGTCGGCGCGCGCGTCGACCAGGAGCTGGCGGGCGAAGCCCGAGTTGCGCAGCGAGCCGGTCTGGGCGGCGCGCTGATCCCGGGTGACCCGGGCCGAGTGGTGCCGGGCGCAGGCCAGGCCGTACACGTCCCGCATCCGGGAGAACATCGTGCGGGAGCGCTCCAGCTCGCGCACCGACTGGTCCAGGTCGCCGGTCTCCTCCAGGGCCTGGCCCAGGTAGTACACGGTCCACGCCTCGCCGCGGGCGTCCTCGTTCTCGCGGTGCCGGGCCGCCGCCCGCCGCAGCTCCGCCACCGCCTCCGAGGCGTCGCCGTCCACCAGGCGGGCCCGCGCCAGCTGGGTCAGCGCCCACGCCTCCCCGCGCGCGTCCTGGGTGCGGCCGTACAGCTCCAGGGCCGCCCGCAGGTCCGCCTCCGCGCCCGGGACGTCGCCCCTGCGCAGGTGCAGCTGGCCGAGCTGGAAGTGGGCCCACGCCTGGCCGTGCAACGACTCGCCCGCGCGGTGCAGCACCAGCGACTCGGTGAGCAGCTCCAGGGCCTCGGCCAGCCGGGCCCGGTCGCGCTGGACCGCCGCCAGCGCGTGCAGCGTCCACGCCCGGTCCGTGTCCAGCTCCGGAGCGGCCTGCAGGTCCAGTGCCTCCCGGAGCTTGGCCGCCGCGTCGGTCAGGTTGCCCTGGTGGTGCAGCGTGATCCCCAGCGAGCACAGGGCACGCGCCGCACCGGCGTCGTGGTGGGCGTCCCGGTACAGGTCGACCACGGAGGCCAGCGTCGTACGCGCCTTGTCCAGCTCGCCCAGCTGCCGGGCCGCGATACCGGTGCGCCACTGCACCGAGCGCACCAGCAGCCCCTGGTCCACGGACTGCGCCAGCTCGCTGATCTCCCCCAGTCGGTACAGGTCGCCGCGCAGCAGGCAGTAGTCGCACAGCGCGCCCAGCAGGTTCAGCACCGCGCCCTGGTCGACGCCCTCGGCGTGCCGCAGCGCCGCCGTGATGAAGCTCGACTCGTCGTCCAGCCAGCGCAGCGCCTCGTCCAGGGACGTGAAGCCGTACTGTCCGAACTGGTTGGAGCGGGTCGACATGTTGCCGTCGACCAGGCGCAGCACGGAGTCGGCCAGCTCGGCGTAGTTGGCGATGAGGCGTTCCTGCGCGGCCGTCCGCTCGCCGGGCTCCTCCTCGTCGGCGAGGCGGGCGCGGGCGAAGGCGCGCACCACGTCGTGCAGGCGGTAGCGGCTGCCCCGGACGTGGTCGATCAGACCCGCCCGCGACAGGGCCGTCAGCTGCCGGGTGGCCTCCGTCTCGTCCGTGGCGAGCAGCGCGGCGGCGGCAGCTGCACCCAGCGAGGTGCGTCCCGCCAGCGCCAGCCGCCGCAGCAGCCGCCGGGCCGGCTCCGACTGGTCGGTGTAGCGCAGCCACAGCGCCCGTTCGACCGGTTCCACGGGACCGTAGGCGCCCAGGTCGGTCGCCAGCGCGCGCGGTGAGCGCGGGCCCAGCGACGACCCGGCGATCCGCAGCGCCAGCGGCAGCCCGCCGCACAGGTGCCGGATCAGGTCGCCGGCCTCGGCGTCGTACGGCCCCGAGGCGTCCTCGGCGGCGGCGCCCAGCAACTCCTCCGCGCCCGCCGCGTCCAGCTCCGCGACGGGCAGGTCGTACACCCGGGCCGGCAGGTCGGGCGGCAGCCTGAGCGCCTCGCGCGCGGTGACCAGCACCAGGCTGTCCGACCGCTCCGGCACCAGCGCCCGTACCTGCTCGGGGTCCGAGGCGTCGTCGAGGACGACGGTGACCGGCACGCCCGTCAGATGCTGGTGGTACAGCTCGCTGAGCCGCTTGACCTGCTGGTCGGCGGAGGACCGCTCCCGGAACAGCAGCTGCTCGCGCGGCGCCCCGAGCCGGTTCAGCAGGTGCAGCAGGGCGTCCCGGGTGCTCAACGGCGACTCGCCGCCCGCTCCGGGACCGCCCGCCCCGGAGCCGCTGACCCCGGCGGCGTCGGCCCCGGAGCCGCCCGCTCCCGGGCCACCGGAACCGCTCCCGCGCAGGTCGACCAGGCAGGCCCCGCGGAAGTAGTCCCGCAGCTCGTGGACGGCCCGCACCGCCAGCGTCGTACGGCCGCTGCCCGGCGGACCGTGCAGCACGACCACCGTCGGCTTCGTCTCCGTGCCGGCCCGGGCCGCCTGCACCCACTGCCGCAGCCGCGCCATCTCCTGCCGCCGGCCCGCGAACGGGCCGTCCGCCACGGGAAGTTGCCCGAACGACTGCTCCAGGGCGCTGCGCCCCCGCGCGGCCGCGCTCTTGTCGGCGCCCCGTAGCTTCGGCCCGGTCCTGGCCGGCCCGGTGGACGCGGCCAGCATCCGCTGCTGGTCCAGGAAGGGCCGGATGCCGCGCACCTCCAGCGCGGTGAGCCACTGCAGCCGCAGCTGCTCGGGACCGCCGGGCTGGCCGGCCGCCCCGGCCCGGTGATGGGCGGCCGGCACATGGACCCCGGCCACCTTCACCACCGTCGCCGCGGCGCCGACGACCCCGACCGTCATTCCCGCGCCCACCGCGGTGCCGGTCCCGGTGCCGAGCGCCACGTCGGCCACCACCGCGGCGACGGCCGCCACGGCGGCCACCAGCAGCGGAGTGCCGGCGCCCTCACGGGCGTAGCGCTGGCGGAAGGTGAGCTGCCCGGCGGCGGCCTCGTCGAGTGCGTGGGTGTAGGCCGCGTACTCCTCGCCTGCCGTCCCCGCCATGGCGTCCAGTGCCGCGCGCGCCCGGGAGAGCAGCACGTTCCCGTCCGTGCGTCCGCCCGAGCGCCGTACCTCCTCCTCCACGGCCCGCCTGAGCAGCGCTTCGGCCTCCGCCCGATGACTGTCCCGCATGTCGCGCCCCCTCCGGCGGCATCCCTCCTCCGCCGGGACCGCCCCGGACGCCCCGGTGGCCCCGGGCGTCCCAGAGCCCTCCCGGCCCGTCCCCGGGTCCTTCCCCGCTTCGGCGCCGGTCAAGACTCCCGCGCCGAGGAGAGCCTGAGGAGGGTCCGTACGGCACCGTCGGCCGTGCGGCGGCCTCTCCCCGGCCGGGAAATTCGACGAATTCCACTCTTGACCCGGGTGGGCGCAGCCACTAATTTTCCAGGGAAGCAGACCCATGACTACCGAGAGGAGGCGACCGGCGGATGTACACCAACTCCGATCTGAGTCGCCTCGCCCGCCGCACGGTGTGGGTTTCGGGTCGGGTCGCGCACGGCTGCTGACACGCCGTTCCCCGTGCCCTGAAGCGGCACGTCCCGGGTTCCCTCCCTCTTCACCACTTCACGGCACGCCGTTGTCGCGTGCCGATGTGCGCTCGCCTTTTCTGCGCGGCGCGTATGAACCAAGAAAGCTGCCTGAAATTGGCGAACATGATGAATCGACGTGTCCCGAGTCGAAATGAAGGTCGGTCATGGTAGCGGCACGGATCACCGTCAATGGAAAAGAAGCACCGATCGCGCCGTCCGCGCCCCACACCACGGTCCTCGACTTCCTGCGCGAGCGCGGTCTGACCGGCACCAAGGAAGGCTGCGCCGAGGGTGAGTGCGGCGCCTGCTCGGTCCTGGTGGCCCGCCCCGGGGTGAACAAGCCCACCGACTGGGTGCCGGTCAACGCCTGCCTGGTCCCGGTCGCGGCGCTCGACGGCCAGGAGGTCGTCACCTCGGAGGGCCTCGCCACCGTGCAGGCGCCGGGCACCCCGCCCGCCCTGCACCCGGTGCAGGAGGAGATGGCGGTCCGCGGCGGCTCCCAGTGCGGCTACTGCACGCCGGGATTCATCTGCAGCATGGCCGGCGAGTACTACCGTCCCGACCGCTGCGCCCACCCGGACCCGGGTGCGGACCCGGGTGCGGACGCGGCAGACGGCAGCGGTGACGGCGTTGACGCCGAGCACGGCCCGAACGGCTTCGACCTGCACGCGCTCAGCGGCAACCTGTGCCGCTGCACCGGCTACCGGCCGATCCGCGACGCCGCCTTCGCCGTCGGCGCGCCCGCCGACGAGGACCCGCTGGCCCGGCGCCGCGACGAGGCCCCGCCCGCACCCGTAGCCACCGAGTACCGCCAGGACGACCGCGCCTTCGTGCGCAGGGACACCCTGGCCGAGACCCTGCGGCTGCTGCGCGAGCGGCCCGACGCGGTCGTGGTCGCCGGCAGCACCGACTGGGGCGTGGAGGTCAACATCCGCTCCCGCCGCGCCGACTGCGTGGTCGCCGTCGACCGGCTGCCCGAACTGCGGGAACTGCGCGTCGGGGACGACCGCGTCGAGATCGGCGCGGCCCTCACGCTCACCGAGATCGAACGCCGTCTCGACGGCACCGTCCCGCTGCTGGCGCAGCTGTTCCCGCAGTTCGCGTCCCGGCTGATCCGCAACGGCGCCACGCTGGGCGGCAACCTCGGTACCGGCTCGCCCATCGGCGACAGCCCGCCGGTGCTCCTCGCGCTGGAGGCGTCGCTGGTGCTCGCCGACGCCGACGGCGAGCGGGAGGTCCCGCTGGCCGAGTACTTCACCGGTTACCGGCAGAGCGTGCGCCGTCCCGCGGAGCTGATCCGCGCGGTGCGCGTCCCGCTGCCGCTGTCGCCGGTCACCGCCTTCCACAAGATCGCCAAGCGGCGGTTCGACGACATCTCCAGCGTGGCCGTCGCCTTCGCGCTGGACGTCGACGGCGGGATCGTCCGCAAGGCGCGCATCGGCCTGGGCGGCGTGGCCGCCACCCCGGTCCGCGCGCTCGCCACCGAGGCGGCCCTGGAGGGCAGGCCGTGGACGGCCGGGACCGCCGAGGCCGCGGCCCGGGTGCTGCGCGGCGAGGGCACCCCGATGGACGACCATCGCGCCAGTTCCCTCTACCGTTCCGCGATGCTCGGCCAGAGCCTGCTGAAGCTGTACGCCCAGACCACCGAGGCGGTGCCGTCATGAGCCACCTGTCCGAGCGTCCCGAGAAGCCGGTTGTCGGCGTCTCGCTGCCCCACGAGAGCGCCTACCAGCACGTCACGGGCACCGCGCTCTACACCGACGACCTGGTCCAGCGCACCAAGGACGTGCTGCACGCCTACCCGGTCCAGGTGATGAGGGCCCGCGGCCGGATCACCGCGCTGCGCACCGCCCCCGCGCTCGCCGTGCCCGGCGTGGTCCGCGTGCTGACCGGTGCCGACGTGCCCGGAGTCAACGACGCCGGCATGAAGCACGACGAGCCGCTCTTCCCCGACGAGGTCATGTTCCACGGCCACGCCGTCGCCTGGGTGCTCGGCGAGACCCTGGAGGCGGCGCGGCTCGGCGCGGCGGCCGTCGAGGTGGACCTGGAGGAACTGCCCTCCCTGATCACGCTGCAGGACGCCATCGCGGCGGACAGCTACCACGGCGCCCGCCCCGTGATGACGCACGGCGACGTCGACGCGGGCTTCGCCGAGTCCGCGCACGTGTTCACCGGCGAGTTCCAGTTCTCCGGCCAGGAGCACTTCTACCTGGAGACGCACGCGGCGCTGGCCCAGGTCGACGAGAACGGGCAGCTGTTCATCCAGAGCAGCACCCAGCACCCCTCGGAGACCCAGGAGATCGTCGCGCACGTGCTCGGCGTGCCCTCGCACGAGGTGACCGTGCAGTGCCTGCGGATGGGCGGCGGCTTCGGCGGCAAGGAGATGCAGCCGCACGGCTTCGCGGCCGTCGCCGCGCTCGGCGCCAAGCTCACCGGCCGCCCGGTCCGGTTCCGGCTCAACCGGACCCAGGACCTGACCATGTCCGGCAAGCGGCACGGGTTCCACGCCGGCTGGAAGATCGGCTTTGACGCC
Source organism: Streptomyces sp. BK208 (assembly GCF_004364245.1). Taxonomy (GTDB): domain Bacteria; phylum Actinomycetota; class Actinomycetes; order Streptomycetales; family Streptomycetaceae; genus Streptomyces. Next base: position 50,996 of record NZ_SOAV01000005.1, read on the forward strand.
GAGGGCCGCATCCAGGCCCTGGAGGCCACCCTGACCGCGGACGGCGGCTGGAGCCTGGACCTGTCCGAGCCGGTCCTCGCCCGGGCGCTGTGCCACATCGACAACACGTACTGGATCCCCAACGCGCGGGTCGCCGGCCGTATCGCCCGGACCAACACCGTCTCCAACACCGCCTTCCGCGGCTTCGGCGGACCGCAGGGCATGCTGGTGATCGAGGACATCCTCGGCCGCTGCGCGCCGCGGCTCGGCCTGGACCCGATGGAGCTGCGCGAGCGGAACTTCTACCGGCCGGGCCAGGGGCAGACCACGCCGTACGGGCAACTGGTCACGCAGCCCGAGCGGATCGCCACCGTCTGGCAGCAGGTGCGGGACGACGGCGGCATCGCCGACCGCAAGCGCGAGATCGCCGCCTTCAACGCGGCCCACCCGCACACCAAGCGGGCGCTGGCGGTCACCGGCGTCAAGTTCGGCATCTCGTTCAACCTCACCGCCTTCAACCAGGGCGGCGCGCTGGTGCTGATCTACAAGGACGGCTCCGTCCTGATCAACCACGGCGGCACCGAGATGGGCCAGGGCCTGCACACCAAGATGCTCCAGGTGGCCGCGACCACCCTGGGCATCCCGCTGCACAAGGTGCGCCTCGCCCCGACCCGCACCGACAAGGTGCCCAACACCTCCGCCACCGCCGCCAGTTCCGGCGCGGACCTCAACGGCGGGGCGATCAAGGACGCCTGCGAGCAGTTGCGCGAGCGGCTGCTGCAGGTGGCCGCGAGCCGGCTCGGCGCGAACGCCTCCGACGTGCGCATCGTCGACGGCGTCGCGCGCGCCCTCGGCGGTGACGCGGAGCTGGCCTGGGACGACCTGGTGCACACCGCGTACTTCCAGCGGGTCCAGCTCTCGGCGGCCGGCTACTACCGGACCGAGGGGCTGCACTGGGACGCGAAGTCCTTCCAGGGGACCCCGTTCAAGTACTTCGCCATCGGCGCCGCGGCGACCGAGGTGGAGGTGGACGGCTTCACCGGCGCGTACCGCATCCGGCGGGTGGACATCGTCCACGACGTCGGCGACAGCCTCTCCCCGATGATCGACATCGGCCAGGTCGAGGGCGGCTTCGTGCAGGGCGCGGGCTGGCTGACGCTGGAGGACCTGCGCTGGGACACCGGGGACGGCCCGAACCGGGGCCGGCTGCTGACCCAGGCGGCGAGCACGTACAAGCTGCCGAGCTTCTCGGAGATGCCCGAGGAGTTCAACGTCCACCTGCTGGAGAACGCCACCGAAGAGGGCGCCGTGTACGGCTCCAAGGCGGTCGGCGAGCCCCCGCTGATGCTGGCGTTCTCGGTGCGCGAGGCGCTGCGTCAGGCCGCCGCCGCCTTCGGCCCGGCCGGGGTGAGCGTCGAACTGGCCTCGCCCGCCACGCCGGAGGCGGTGTACTGGGCGATCGAGTCGGCCCGGCAGGGCGCCACCGCAGGGGACGGCCGGGAACGCGGCGAAGCCGCCCCCGACCACGGCGGGGTCCGCGGCGGCGCGGAAGCGCTGAGCGGTGCCTGACATGACGTGGATCGCCGCGGTCGCGCGGTTGCGGGCCCGCCGGGAACCCGGCGTGCTGGTGACCGTCGCGACCGTGCGCGGCCACGCCCCGCGCGACGCCGGTGCGAAGCTCGTCGTGGGGCGGACCGGCACGTGGGGTTCGATCGGCGGCGGCAACGTCGAGGCGGTCGCGATCGACCGGGCCCGGGAGATGATCACCGCGGCCGAGCCGGAGCCCGAGCTGATGGACTTCGCGCTGAACGACAAGGTGACCAACCGGCACGGCGTGCAGTGCTGCGGCGGCACGGTCGCGGTCCTGCTCGAACCGCTGCCCGTGGTGCGGGCGGTGGCGGTCTTCGGCGTCGGCCACGTCGGGCTCGAACTGGCCCGCATCCTGGCCCGCCAGGACCTGGACCTCCACCTGGTCGACAGCCGCGCCGAGCTCCTGTCCGAGGAGCGGCTCGGCGTGCTGGCCGACGCGGTGGCGCAGGTGCACGTGCACCACACACCGCTGCTGCCGGAGGAGGTGCTGGCCGAGCTGCCGCCCGGCACCCACGTCCTGATCATGACGCACGACCACGCCGAGGACGCCGCCCTGTGCGACGCCGCCCTGCGCACCGGACACCTCGGCTCCGTCGGACTGATCGGGTCGGCGGCCAAGTGGTCGCGGTTCCGCAAGCGGCTGGCCACCGAGGGCGGCCACGACGAGGCCGCCATCGACCGGATCAAGACGCCGATCGGACTGGCCGACATCACCGGCAAGGAGCCGGCGACCATCGCCGTGAGCGTCGCGGCCGACCTGCTGCGCACCTTCGAGACCGCGGGGGACTGACCTCCGCGCCGGGACCACAGGGGGTGTCCCGCCGGTGTGAACCACACCGGCGGGGCACCCTTTCGGCATGAGAGCGGTCCCGCGCCACGCCACCGAGCGGCCCTTGTAGGAGTCTACGAAGCGCCCGTACCAGCCTGCTGGTTGTTCGTACCTTCGGTCTCTGGCTGGTCCCGGCCGACAACCTGTGTACTCCCTCTACAGGTTGCAGCCAGCAGGTCCACCCACACACCGGCCAAGGAGCGCCATGACTATCCACATCGTCGAGACCGGCATCCGCGCGCACGAGCGCGCCTGGATGGACCAGGCCATCGAGCTGGCCACGACCAGCGTCGCGAACGGCGGCGGCCCCTTCGGCGCGCTCGTCGCCAAGGACGGCGTCGTCGTCGCGACCGCCAACAACAAGGTCACCTCCAGCCTCGACCCCACCGCGCACGCCGAGGTCAGCGCCATCCGTGCCGCCTGCCAGGAACTGGGCACCTTCAGCCTCGAGGGCTGCACCCTCGTCACGTCCTGCGAGCCCTGCCCGATGTGTCTGTCCTCGTCCCTGTGGGCGCGCGTCGACCGGCTGATCTACGCCGCCGACCGCCACGACGCCGCCGTGGCCGGCTTCGACGACCGCAAGTTCTACGACCTGTTCGAGAAGCGGCCCCAGGAGATGTGGCCGATGGCCGTGGAGCACCTCGACCTGCCCCACCGCACCCAGCCGTTCGACGCCTGGATCGCCAAGAGCGACCGCATCGACTACTGACCGGGGCGCACCGCCCACCGGCCGCCCGCCGTCGGCCGCGCCGGTCCGAGGGCCGGCCGCGGCTGCCCCGTCCGTGCGCCGCTCACCGTGGCGCAGGGGCGGTGCGGGGGCGAGTGCGCGAGGACGGGGGCAGGGGCGACCGACTTGCGCAGGCGGCGTACCCGTCCTGCTGAGCGTCGGGTAAGCGCCTGCCACGGGTGACGGTGAACCTGCGAACCCAGTAGCCGGCGGTGCTCGTCCCTCTTACGGAGGCTGGACGACCTCTCGGTGCCCTCCAGTCCGGGCCCGCGGCTGCGTCCAGGGCGTTGGCCGGGATGCGGGCCGGCCGGTTGTGGCGCTCGGAGGCGCTCGGGCTCGCGACGGCCGTCCCGTCCAGCTCCTTCGAGGGCCTCGGCGGTTCGGCAGTGCTGCCCCGGCGTACTGTCCGGGGCGGGCCCGGGTCCCGGAAGCGGACAGGGGCCGTGCCGGGCCCGCGTAGGGGCGGGGGCACGGCTTAGATTGGCCGTATGCCGAATCGCCTTGCGAACGAGACCTCGCCGTACCTGCTCCAGCACGCGGACAATCCCGTCGACTGGTGGCCGTGGTCGCCGGAGGCGTTCGCGGAGGCGCGCGAGCGCGACGTCCCCGTGCTCCTCAGCGTCGGGTACAGCGCCTGCCACTGGTGTCACGTCATGGCCCACGAGTCCTTCGAGGACGAGACGACCGCCGCGTTCCTGAACAGCCACTTCGTGTCCGTCAAGGTCGACCGCGAGGAGCGGCCGGACGTGGACGCCGTCTACATGGAGGCCGTGCAGGCGGCGACCGGGCAGGGCGGCTGGCCCATGACCGTCTTCCTCACGCCGGACGCCGAGCCCTTCTACTTCGGCACCTACTACCCGCCCGAGCCCCGGCACGGCATGCCGTCCTTCCGCCAGGTGCTCCAGGGCGTGCACCAGGCCTGGTCGGAGCGGCGCGGCGAGGTCACCGAGGTCGCGGGGAAGATCGTGCGGGACCTCGCCGGGCGGGAGATCTCCTACGGCGGCGCCGAGGCGCCCGGCGAGGAGCAGCTCGGGCAGGCACTGCTCGGCCTCACCCGGGAGTACGACGAGCAGCGCGGCGGGTTCGGCGGGGCGCCGAAGTTCCCGCCGTCCATGGTGATCGAGTTCCTGCTGCGCCACCACGCCCGCACCGGCGCCGAGGGCGCCCTGCAGATGGCGGCCGACACCTGCGAGCGGATGGCGCGCGGCGGCATCTACGACCAGCTGGGCGGCGGTTTCGCCCGGTACTCCGTGGACCGCGAGTGGGTCGTGCCGCACTTCGAGAAGATGCTGTACGACAACGCCCTGCTGTGCCGGGTCTACGCTCACCTGTGGCGGGCCACCGGCTCCGACCTCGCCCGCCGGGTGGCGTTGGAGACCGCCGACTTCATGGTCCGCGAACTGCGCACCGCCGAGGGCGGTTTCGCCTCCGCGCTGGACGCCGACAGTGACGACGGCACCGGGAAGCACGTCGAGGGCGCGTACTACGTGTGGACGCCGGCCCAGCTCACCGAGGTCCTCGGCGCCGAGGACGCGGAGCTGGCCGCCCGGTACTTCGGCGTGACACAGGAGGGCACCTTCGAGCACGGCGCCTCCGTGCTGCAACTGCCGCAGCAGGAGGGCGTCTTCGACGCCGAGCGCGTCGCGTCGATCCGGGAGCGGCTGCTGGCCGCCCGGGACGGACGCCCCGCCCCGGGCCGGGACGACAAGGTGGTCGCCGCCTGGAACGGGCTGGCCATCGCCGCGCTCGCCGAGACCGGCGCCTACTTCGAGCGCCCCGACCTGGTCGAGGCCGCCGTCACCGCCGGTGACCTGCTGGTGCGGCTGCACCTCGACGAGCAGGTGCGGCTGACCCGCACCAGCAAGGACGGCAGGGCCGGTGCCAACGCCGGGGTCCTGGAGGACTACGCCGACGTGGCCGAGGGGTTCCTCGCGCTGGCGTCGGTCACCGGGGAGGGTGTCTGGCTGGACTTCGCCGGTTTCCTGCTGGACCACGTCCTCACCCGCTTCGCGGACGAGTCCGGCTCGCTGTACGACACCGCGGCCGACGCCGAGCAGCTGATCCGCCGCCCGCAGGACCCGACCGACAACGCCACCCCGTCCGGCTGGAGCGCCGCCGCGGCCGCCCTGCTGTCCTACGCCGCCCACACCGGTTCCGCACCGCACCGGGCCGCCGCCGAGCGCGCCCTCGGCGTGGTGAAGACGCTCGGCCCACGCGTCCCGCGCTTCGTCGGCTGGGGACTGGCGGCCGCCGAGGCGCTGCTCGACGGCCCGCGGGAAGTCGCCGTGGTCGGAGCCGGCCCGGCCGACGGAGCCGCGCGGGGACTGCACCGCACGGCGCTGCTGGGGACGGCCCCCGGGGCGGTCGTGGCCTTCGGCGCCGAGGGGAGCGACGAGTTCCCGCTGCTCGCCGACCGGCCCCTGGTGGGCGGGGCGCCGGCCGCCTACGTCTGCCGGAACTTCACCTGCGACGCGCCGACCACCGACCCGGAGCGGCTGCGCGCCGCGCTGGTCGCACCCAACGGCTGAGCCGGGCGGCACCGGCCGCCGGTGACCGTCCGGGCCGCTCAGTGGCCCTGGGCGCTCCTGCTCACGGCGCGCTCCACGATCGCCTCCAGCTGCTCGTGGTGCGCGCCCCTCCAGTAGGCGCGTCCGCACGCGGCGCACTGGGCGAAGACGTCGTACGACCGCTGCGTTCCGCCCTTGAGCTGCTGGGCCACCTCCTCCTTGGTGGCCGCCCGGAGCAGGCCGTTGCAGGCGGTGCACCGCGTCCACGGGCGCAGCGCGGGCCGGAACCGGTCCAGGATCTCCTGAAGCTGCTCGTCGGGGCGGGTGCTGTAGACGTAGGCGCCGGCCCACAGCTCGCGGCGGCGCAGCAGCCCCCGGTCGCGGCTGAGCATGACCCGCTTCTCGGCCGCCGACAGCGCGGCGAGCGCCGGGTCGCCGAGGTCCGTCGACTCGTAGGCCGTGTCCACGCCGAGCAGCCGCAGCCGTCGGGCGAGGGTGCCGAGGTGCACGTCGAGGAGGAACCGCAGGGGAGCGCCGGGGACCCGCTGAGGGTGCTCGACGGGCCTCACGCGCACCGACTCGCCGCCCGACGGGACGTGTCCGGGCCCGGCCTCGCGGCCGTCGACGAGCAGGGCGCCGACCTCGGTCAGCGGGACGCCGAGGGACTCCACGAGGTGACCGAGGGTGGAGACGCCGTCGGTGGCCGTCAGGGCGGTGCCGGTGGAGCGGGCGCGGGGGACGAACAGACGCAGCTCGGGGGCGAACTCGACGCGGATCTCGGGACCGTTCACCCGGTCAGGATGCCACGGGGTCCGGGCCGGGACCCCGGGCTTCTCCGCGGCCCTCCCGGGGGCCTTGCCGGAGGGCGGGCAGCCCGTTCTCCAGGGCGTCCAGGGCGCGGTCGACCAGCTCGGCCAGGCTCTCCTCGTGGTCGTGTTCGGCCCAGTACCGCGAGACCTCCATCAGGCCGCCGACCAGGGACATCGACACGGTCCTGACCTCCAGCGAGTCCGGGGCGAGGCCGGTGCGGTCGGCGATGGCGCGGGCGAGCACCCGCCCGGTGGCCGACATGTTCTCCAGCATCCGGCAGCGCACCGCGGGCACCTCGGCCAGCAGCCGCGTCCGCAGCCGGGTCAGCTCGGCCTCCTCGCCGGCGCCGACGCCGAGCACCGCGCGCAGGACGTGCCGCAGGGACTCCGGCCACGGCTCTCCGGCGGGCCGGGCGGCGAGCCCCGCCGCCATGACCGGGTCGTACGCGTCCGTGAGGACGATGTCCTCCTTGGTCGGCAAGTAGCGCAGCACGGTCGACGGGGACACCTCGGCGCGCCCGGCGATCTGCTCGACCGTCGTCGCCTCGTACCCCTGCTGCCGGATCAGCCCGTAGGCCGCGGCGCGGATCGCCGCACGGGTCTTGGCCTTCTTCCGCTCCCGCAGACCCGGCCGCGCGCCGCCGGTGGGGGAGAGGGGGGAGCGTACGCCGGTCATACGGCCATTGTCGGCCATGCGCCGCCCCCTCGGAGCCCGTGCCGCCTAGTACGCGACCAGCGAGATCCCCACGTAGTGCGCGATGAAGGCGGCCAGCGTGAAGGAGTGGAAGACCTCGTGGAAGCCGAACCAGCGCGGGGACGGGTTGGGACGCTTCAGGCCGTAGATGACGCCGCCCGCGCTGTAGAGGAGCCCGCCCACGATGACCAGGACGAGGACGGCGATGCCGCCGGCCCGCATGAACTCGGGCAGGTAGAAGACGGCCGCCCAGCCCATCGCGAGGTAGCAGGGCGTGTAGAGCCAGCGCGGTGCGCCGACCCAGAAGACCCGGAAGACGATGCCTGCCGCAGCGGCCGCCCAGATGCCCCACAGCAGCCACTCGCCCTGGGCGCCGGGCAGCAGCAGCATCGTGAGCGGAGTGTAGGTGCCCGCGATGATCAGGAAGATGTTGGCGTGATCGAGGCGGCGCAGCACGCCGTCCATGCGCGGGCTCCAGTTGCCCCGGTGGTAGAGCGCGCTGACGCCGAACAGCAGGCAGGCCGTGAGGACGTAGATCCCGCAGGCGATGCGGGCCTCGGACGATTCGGCGAGCGCGGTGAGCACCAGACCGGCGACGAGGACGGCCGGGAACATACCGAGGTGGAGCCAGCCGCGCAGCTTCGGCTTGACCGGGTGCGGAAGGGAGAGCGCTACAGGGCCCTGGCCGGCGGCGGCCGAGTCCCTGGGCGCGTCGGGGACGGACGCAGTCATGGACGCATCGTACCTACGGTTCCGTAAGTTACGCATCAGTACGGCCAGGTGCCCCATGGCAAGTGGCCATCATCTCACGGGGGGTGAGGTGACGCATTCCCGGTTCCGGGACGTGGCGAGCCTCACGCCGCTCAAGTGTGACGCCCTCTGGACAGATGGGCGCTCGCGTCGGATGATCAAATGAGTGCGGTCGACACCGGATGAGCGCCCAAGAGGACGACGTCACGCATCCGGGTCGCAGCCCCCACGGGGCCTGTCAGCAAAAAACCCCTCACTTAGGAGCAATCGTGGCGCGCGACATCGCTGCTCCCCCCGTCCCCACCGACCACCAGGAACTGATCTCGTGGGTGAACGAGATCGCCGAACTGACCCAGCCGGACGCAGTGGTCTGGTGCGACGGATCCGAGGCCGAGTACGAGCGCCTGTGCGGGGAGCTCGTCGAGAAGGGCACCTTCCGCAAGCTCGACCCGATCAAGCGCCCCAACTCCTACTACGCGGCCTCCGACCCCTCCGACGTCGCGCGTGTCGAGGACCGGACCTTCATCTGCTCCGCCAAGGAGGAGGACGCGGGCCCCACCAACCACTGGAAGGACCCCGCCGAGATGCGGGAGATCTTCACCGGTGACCAGGGAGAGGGCGGCCTGTTCCGCGGTTCCATGCGCGGCCGGACCATGTACGTCGTGCCCTTCTGCATGGGCCCCCTCGGCTCCCCGCTGTCCGCGCTGGGCGTCGAGATCACCGACTCCGCCTACGTCGCGGTCTCCATGCGCACCATGACCCGCATGGGACAGCCCGTCCTGGACGAGCTGGGCGAGGACGGCTTCTTCGTCAAGGCCGTGCACACGCTCGGCGCGCCGCTCGCCGAGGGCGAGGCGGACGTCCCGTGGCCCTGCAACAGCACCAAGTACATCTCGCACTTCCCCGAGGACCGCGAGATCTGGTCCTACGGCTCCGGCTACGGCGGCAACGCCCTGCTCGGCAAGAAGTGCTACGCGCTGCGCATCGCCTCCGTCATGGCCCGCGACGAGGGCTGGCTCGCCGAGCACATGCTGGTGCTGAAGCTGACCCCGCCCACCGGCGCGCCCAAGTACGTCGCCGCCGCCTTCCCGTCGGCCTGCGGCAAGACCAACCTCGCCATGCTGGAGCCGACGATCTCCGGCTGGACCGTGGAGACCATCGGCGACGACATCGCCTGGATGCGCTTCGGCGAGGACGGCCGCCTGTACGCGATCAACCCCGAGGCCGGCTTCTTCGGTGTCGCGCCCGGCACCGGTGAGCACACCAACGCCAACGCGATGAAGACGCTGTGGGGCAACTCGGTCTTCACCAACGTCGCCCTCACCGACGACGGCGACGTGTGGTGGGAGGGCATGACGGAGGAGACCCCGGCCCACCTGACCGACTGGAAGGGCAACGACTGGACGCCCGAGTCGGGCACGCCGGCCGCGCACCCCAACGCGCGCTTCACCACGCCCGCCTCCCAGTGCCCGATCATCGCGCCGGAGTGGGAGGACCCGAAGGGCGTGCCGATCTCGGCGATCCTCTTCGGCGGGCGCCGCGCCACCGCCGTACCGCTGGTCACCGAGTCCTTCGACTGGAACCACGGTGTCTTCCTCGGTGCCAACGTGGCCTCCGAGAAGACCGCCGCCGCCGAGGGCAAGGTCGGCGAGCTGCGCCGCGACCCCTTCGCCATGCTGCCGTTCTGCGGCTACAACATGGGCGACTACATGGGGCACTGGGTCGACGTGGCCAAGGACAAGGACCAGTCCAAGCTGCCGAAGATCTACTACGTCAACTGGTTCCGCAAGGACGACGAGGGCCGGTTCGTCTGGCCCGGTTTCGGCGAGAACGGCCGCGTCCTGAAGTGGATCGTGGAGCGCCTGGAAGGCAAGGCGGACGGCGTCGAGACCCCGATCGGCGTGCTGCCGACCAAGGAGTCCCTCGACACCGACGGCCTCGACCTCGCCGACGCGGACCTGGAGTTCCTGCTCAGCGTCGACAAGGAGGTGTGGCGCGAGGAGGCGGCGCTCGTCCCCGAGCACCTGAACACCTTCGGCGACCACACGCCCACCGAGCTGTGGGACCAGTACCGGGCCCTGGTGCAGCGCCTGGGCTGAGCACCGTCCCCACCCCAGCTCCGTGGCCGGTCCGACTAGCCCTGACCCGCGAAGTCGTCACGAAGGCCGGTCACGAGGGGGCCCCGCCCCGCTCCAGTAGCTCGATGTCCCGGAGCGGGGGAGGTCCCGTACGGGCCGGGTCCCCGCACAAAGGCGTGCGCCGGACCCGGCCCTTCGACATCTCCACACCGACAGCGAGACGCGCCCCGAAGGGGCGCGGGGAACTGCGCGACCAGCCACACCGCACGGAAAGCCGCCGGCCGTCAGCGGCCCTACGGCGCCGTGGCGACCGACGCCGGCGGGGACGCGCCTCGAAGGGGCGCGGGGAACTGCGCGACCAGCCCCAACGGACGGAAAGCCGCCGACCGGCAGCAGCCCTACGGTGCCGTGGCGACGGACGCCGGCGGTGACGCGCCTCGAAGGGGCGCGGGGAACTGCGCGACCAGCCCCAACGGACGGAAAGCCGCCGACCGTCAGCAGCCCTACGGCGCCGTGGCGCCCCCGGCCAAGCCCCACGCAGTGAGTGGCACCCGGTCCGCGCGTCGCTGCGGGTGCGCGCGGACCGGGGCCGTCAGGGGGAGCCCGGAGGCTCAGCGGGACGCGAGTTCGCGCGGCTCCAGGGCCGCGGCGTGGGCGTCCATGCGCTCGGCGGTCAGGATCGCGGCCGCCGTGTCGGCGCGCGAGGCGGCGACCACCAGGGCGCGGGCCGCCAGGGTGTGCGCCCGCCGGTGCAGGGCCGCCGGTTGCGGCTCCGGGTGGCCGGCGGTCACGTGCAGCCGGACCGGCGCCTGACCTCCCCGCAGCCGGGTCACCTGCTCGCAGAGCCGGTCGGCGGCGGCGTCCAGGCCGGTGTCGGGCGCCAGTGCGCGCAGCTCGTCCGTGACGGCGAGCAGTGCGGCGAGATGGCCGGCGAGCTGGATGTCCAGTTCCTCGTCCCGGGACCGGTGGGGGAAGTCCGTGGTGCCGCCGGCCATCGTGCTGTGGACCGACTTGCTGCGGATCGGCTCGTACATGGGATGGCCTCCTGAGTGCTTCAGGAAACCATCCTACATTGGATTCAATCTAAAGTTGACGCCGTTCGTGGCAAAGTCCGGGAACAGGGTCCGGACGGCGGCTCAGTGCTGGCCGTACCCGTCCAGGAAGGTGCCGATCCGGCCCACCGCCTCGCGCAGGTCCGCGGCCGTCGGCAGGGTCACCACCCGGAAGTGGTCGGGCTCGGGCCAGTTGAAGCCGGTGCCCTGGACGACCATGATCTTCTCCTGGCGCAGCAGGTCCAGGACCATCCGGCGGTCGTCCTTGATCTTGAAGACCTTGGGGTCCAGCCGCGGGAACAGGTACAGCGCCCCCTTCGGCTTCACGCAGGTCACGCCCGGGATGCTGGTCAGCGCCTCGTGTGCGGCGTCCCGCTGCTCGCGCAGCCGCCCGCCGGGCAGCACCAGCTCGTTGATGGTCTGCCGCCCGCTGAGCGCCGCGACCACGCCGTGCTGGCCCGGCATGTTGGCGCACAGGCGCATGTTCGCCAGGACCGTCAGGCCCTCGATGTAGGACTCGGCGTGCGCGCGCGGCCCGGAGATCGACATCCAGCCGACCCGGTAACCGGCCACCCGGTACGCCTTCGACATGCCGTTGAAGGTGAGCGTGAGCAGGTCGGGGGCGATCGCGGCGGTCGGGGTGTGCGTGGCGTCGTCGTACAGGATCTTGTCGTAGATCTCGTCGGAGCAGACCAGCAGGTTGTGCCGGCGCGCGATGTCCGTCAGCCCGCGCAGCATCGCGTCGTCGTAGACCGCGCCCGTCGGGTTGTTCGGATTGATGATCACCAGCGCCTTGGTGCGGTCGGTGATCTTCCGCTCCACGTCCGCCAGGTCCGGCATCCAGTCGGACTGCTCGTCGCAGCGGTAGTGCACCGCGGTGCCGCCGGAGAGCGAGACGGCGGCCGTCCACAGCGGGTAGTCGGGCGCCGGGACGAGGACCTCGTCGCCGTCGTCCAGCAGGCCCTGCATCGCCATCACGATCAGCTCGGAGACGCCGTTGCCGATGAAGACGTGCTCGACGTCCGTCTCGATGCCGAGGGTCTGGTTGTGCATGACCACGGCCCGGCGCGCCGCCAGCAGACCCTTCGCGTCGCCGTAGCCGTGGGCCGTGGAGACGTTGCGGAGGATGTCCTCCAGGATCTCCGGCGGGCACTCGAAGCCGAAGGCGGCCGGGTTGCCGGTGTTCAGCTTCAGGATGCGGTGGCCGGCCGCTTCCAGCCGCATCGCCTCCTCGAGCACCGGGCCCCGGATCTCGTAACAGACGTTGGCGAGCTTGGTCGACTGGATCACCTGCATGCCCGCGAGCTTACGACCCGGTTACGGCCCATGGGCCGTGTTTCCCGCCACGTGAGACGTGCGCGCCGGGGTGGCCGCCCACGTCCTCCGCCGTGTCCGGCGGGCCGGATCGCGCCAACGGGCGGCCGGATAGCGCCCCTTGTTCACGCCCCTCGCTGTCATGAGAATGCCCATGACAATCCGGGTGCCGTCCGGAAGACCTCCGGCCGGTGCCCTCCATAGAGGGGACCCCCACATGAAGAAGCCTCTCCTTGCCGCGCTCGCGACCCTGGCCCTCACCGGCGTGGGCACGGCACCGGCGGTCGCGTCATCCGCGGCTCCCGCGCCGGCCGCGGCTCCGACCGCCCGAGCCGTGTCCTTCGCCGGCACCGTCTCGCTCAGCAACTGCTCCGGATCCGTCGTCCGCCTGCCCGCGTCCGAGGACGACGACCCGGCGCTGGTCATGTCCAACGGCCACTGTCTGGAGACCGGCTTCCCGGCGGCCGGCGAGGTCGTCGTGGACCAGCCCTCCAGCCGCTCCTTCGGGCTGCTCAACGCCTCCGGCAGCCGCGTCGGCACCCTGCGCGCCGGCAAGATCGCCTACGCGACGATGACCGACACGGACGTCTCGCTCTACCAGCTCACCAGCACGTACGCCCAGATCCGCAGCTCCTACGGGATCAGCCCGCTCACGCTCTCCGACACCCGTCCCACGGCCGGCACCGCGATCACCGTCGTCTCCGGCTACTGGAAGCGGACCTACGCCTGCAACGTCGACGGTTTCGCCTACCGGCTCAAGGAAGGGGAGTGGACCTGGAAGGACTCGGTCCGCTACACCTCCGCCTGCCAGACCATCGGGGGAACCTCGGGATCGCCCGTCGTCGACAACGCCACCGGCAAGGTCGTCGCCGTCAACAACACGGGCAACGAGGACGGTGGGCGCTGCACCGACAACAACCCCTGCGAGGTCGCCGAGAACGGCACGGTCACGGTCCGCAAGGGCATCAACTACGCCCAGCAGACCTACCGCATCCCCGCCTGCTTCGGCCTCGACAACAAGCTCGACCTCTCCCGCAGCGGCTGCGTCCTGCCCAAGCCGTAGGGAGCGCCGTCCGGATCCCGCCGCGGTCGCGGAGCCGGCCCGATCCGGACGGCACCCCGTGGTTCAGCGCGGCGTCCGCCGTACCGAGCGGCCCGCCAGGACGTCCGTGCGGCGCCCGTCCTCCATCACGAACCGCCCGTCCACCAGCACGTACGGGATGCCCGTCGGCAGCACGCGCGGGTTGTCGTAAGTGCTGCCCGCCGCGACCGTCGCCGGGTCGAAGAGGACCAGGTCGGCCCGGTGACCCTCGCGGACCAGCCCCCGGTCCGGCAGCCGCAGCCGGGCCGCCGGGCGGGAGGTGAGGTGCGCGACGCACTCCTCCAGCGAGAGCACGCCCAGCTCGCGCACGTAGTGCCCGAGGTAGTGCGGGAAGGTGCCGTAGGCGCGCGGGTGCGGCTTGGCGCCCTGGAGGATGCCGTCCGAGCCGCCGGTGTGGACCCGGTGCCGCATGATCGCGCGGACGTTCTCCTCGTGCCCGACGTGCTGGAGGATGGTCGGCGCCAGCCGGTCCGCCAGCAGCAGGTTGCGGGCCACCGTCCAGGGCGTCTCGCCGCGCAGGGCGGCCGACTCCATGACGGTGCGGCCGACGTACTCCCCGAGTGCCGGGTCGCCGGTGCCGGAGATCTCGATCGTGTCCCACTCCATGGGCACGCCGTGGCAGCCGTCGGAGCCGATCTCCTCGACGTGGTGCCGGATGCGCTCGGCGGTGTCGTCGTCCGCCAGCCGCCTCATGATCTGCTCCGGCCCGCCCTCGCTCGCCCAGCTCGGCAGCATCGCCACGAGGGTGGTGCAGCCCGGGGTGTACGGGTAGGTGTCGAGCGTGATGTCGGCGCCGGCGGCCAGCGCCTTGTCGAGCAGCGTCAGCAGTTCGGGGGCCCTGCCCTTGTTGACGCCGAAGTTCATGGTGGCGTGCGCGAGGTGGAGCGGGCAGCCCGCCTCCCGGGTCAGCTCCACCATCTCCTCGTACGCCTGGAGCGCCCCGGCCCCGTACGAGCGGTGGTGCGGGCAGTAGTAGCCGCCGTACTCGGCCACCACCCGGCACAGCTCGGTCAGCTCGGCGTCCTTGGCGTACATGCCCGGCGTGTACGTCAGCCCCGACGACATGCCGACCGCGCCCTGCTCCAGGCCCTCGGCGACCAGGCGCCGCATGTGCGCCAGCTCCGCCCCGGTCGCCTCCCGGTCCTCCCAGCCGACCGCGAGGGCGCGCACCGTGCCCTGCGGTATCAGGTAGGCGGCGTTGATCGCGATGCCCTCGTCGAGCCGGTCCAGGTACTCGCCGACCGACCGCCAGTCGAAGTCGACGTCGTCACCGGGGCCGTTCCACCCGGCGATCGCGCGGCGCACCTCGCCGAGGGTGCGGTCGTCGACCGGCGCGTACGACAGCCCGTCCTGGCCGATGACCTCCAGGGTGACGCCCTGCGCGGCCTTGGCGCTGTGGTCGGGGTCCCGCAGCAGCGCCAGGTCGCTGTGGGCGTGCATGTCGATGAAGCCGGGGGCCAGGACCAGGCCCTCGGCGTCCAGCCCCCGGCGCGCCGCGGGGCGCTGGCAGCCGGCGCCCGCCGCCTCCTTCACGATCGACACGATCCGGCCGCCGTCGACCACGACGTCCGCGCGGTACGAGTCGGCGCCGGAGCCGTCGACGACGTCCGCGTCCCTGATGACCAGCTCTTCCATGCCCGGCTCCCTTTCTCAGACGTCTCAGAAGAACGTGCGGATGTAGTCGACGACCGTCCCGTCCGCCTCGGCGACCGGGATGAGCTGCCACTTGTCGAAGGACGTGCAGGGGTGTGACAGGCCGGTCCCGAGCCAGTCGCCCACCTCCAGGTCCGCCTGTGCCGTCGTGCGCAGCCAGGCGTGCTGGTCGGACAGGCCGGTCACCTCGATGCCGGTGGCCGGGCGCTCGACCCCGTCGCGGCGCACGACCTGGGCGAAGGGCAAGTGGAGGTCGTAGGCCGCGTCCCGCTTGCCCGCGTTGGTGAACGCCTGCGCGGGGGAGGGGCGGGAGACGACCTGGCTCCACAGGCGGAAGGCGGGCTCCAGCGCGCCCTCCTCGGGCACCCGGTTGAAGGGGGTCAGCTCGCGGTAGTGGCCGTCGTCGTGGGAGACGTAGGCGCCGGAGCGCAGCAGCTTGAGCACGGGCACGGAGAGGTCGGGGACCTCGGCGAACACGTCGGCGACCGCGTCGAACCAGGCGCTGCCGCCCGCGCTCACCACGATCTCCTCCAGCCCCTCGAACCGCCCGGCCTTGTCGAAGTCGACGGCGAGCGCCACCAGCCGCCGCAGCCAGGCGTGCACCTTCTCCGGATCGGCGTCCGGCACCTCGCCCTCGTACCCGGCGACACCGGCCAGCCGCAGCGTCCGCGCCCCCGCCACCGCGTCGGCGACCGCCGCGCACTCCGCCTCGGTGCGCACCCCGGTCCGGGCGCCCTCGCCCGCGGCCAGCTCCACCACGACGTCCACCGGGCGGGAGGCGCCCGCCTCCGTCAGCGCCGCGTCCATCAGGGCCACCCCGCGCACGGAGTCGGCGTAGCAGACGAAGCGGAAGTCCGGGTCGGCGTCCAGCTCCGAGGAGACCCAGCGCAGGGCGGCGGCGTCGACCAGCTCGTTGGCCAGGAAGATCCGCTGGACGCCGAAGGCCCGCGCCACCCGCACCTGGTGCGGCACGGCCAGGGTGATGCCCCAGGCGCCGTGCTCGATCTGGCGCTGGAAGAGCTGCGGGGCCATGGAGGTCTTGCCGTGCGGCGCGAAGGTGAGGCCGTGCCGCGCGGAGTACGTCTCCATGAGCTTCAGGTTGTGCTCCAGGCGCTCCGCGGACAGGGCCAGCACGGGCGTGGTGAAGCCGTCGGTGAAGAGGTTGCGGCGCTGTCCGGCCAGCTCGGCGACGGTCAGCCCGTACGCGTCCGGCGGGAGGCCCTTGAAGCGGTGGTCGACGTGCTCCTCGGCCAGGCGGGCGAGTGCCTCGGTGCCGTGGGCGGGGCCGGTGTCGAGGGCCATGGAGCCTCCCTGCTCTGCTGCGTTGCGGTTGCGTTGCAACACTTGCAACGACCGTTGCGTATATCGCTTACTGCTGTCTAACATCTCGACGAACGCGGGGTCAACGGAGCCGCCGCCCGCGAGAAGCGACCAGGAGCCATGACCATCGTGACCCTCGACGGACCCCGCAGCACCACTCCCGACGTCGTGGACGTCGTCACGCTCGGCGAGTCCATGGTCACCTTCCTCCCCTCCGTGCCCGGCCGCCTCGCCGACGTCCCCTCCTTCGACCGTGCCATCGGCGGCGCCGAGTCCAACGTGGCCTGCGTGCTCGCCGCCGCCGGACACACCGCCCGCTGGATCAGCCGGGTCGGCGCGGACGGCTTCGGCGACCACCTCGTCGAGGCCATCGGCGCCTACGGCGTCGACGTGTCCGCCGTGCGCCGCGACCCCGACCGCCCCACCGGCGTCTACTTCCGCACCGCCGGGGACCGCGCCACCGACGCCCACGAGGTCGCCTACTACCGCGCGGGCTCCGCCGCCTCCGCGATGTCCGTGCGCACCATGGACCTCGACGCGATCCGCTCCGGCCGCGTGCTCCACCTCTCCGGCATCACGCCCGCGCTCTCCGCCGACTGCCTGAACCTCATGCGCGAGCTGACCGCCCGCCGCCCCGGCCGCCCCCTCGTCTCCTTCGACGTCAACCACCGGCCCGGCCTGTGGCGCGGCGACGCGGACGGCGCGCGGGTGCTGCTGGAGCTGGCCCGGGGCGCCGACATCGTCTTCGTCGGCGAGGACGAGGCCTGGGGGCTCGGCGGACCCGAGGCCGTGCGCGCCGCGCTGCCCGAGCCCGACCTGCTCGTCGTCAAGCAGGGCGCCACCGGCGCCACCGCCTTCCACGGCCCCCACGTCACCTCGGTCCCCGCCCTCACCGTCGACGTCGTCGCCGCCGTCGGCGCGGGCGACGCCTTCGCCGCCGGGTTCCTCTCCGCCACCCTGCGCGGACTGCCCGTACGCGAACGCCTGCGCCACGGCCACCTGATGGCCGCCGCCGCCCTCACCGTCCCCGGCGACCTCGCCACGCCCCCGGCACGCGAACGCGCCGACCGCCTGGCCGCCCTCGACGACGACGCGTGGGGGACACTGCGACTCGGCCCCGGCTGGACACAGGCCGCAGAAGGGGCCGAGGAGGAGGTACGCACCCCATGAGCCAGACCGTCGACCGCGCGCTGAGCATCCTGCCGCTGCTCGCCGAAGGCCCCGCCGACCTGGGCCGGGTCGCCGACCGCCTCGGCGTCCACAAGTCCACCGCCCTGCGCCTGCTGCGCACCCTCCACGAACACGGCTTCGTCTACCGCCAGCAGGACCAGCGCTACCGCCTCGGCGCCCGCCTCATAGCCCTCGCCCAGGAGGCGATGGAGAACCTGGACGTCCGCGAGATCGCCCACCCCCACCTCGTCCGCCTCAACGAGCAGTGCGGGCACACCGTCCACCTCGCCGTCCACGAGGACAACGAGGTCCTCTACATCGACAAGGTGGAGAGCCGCTACCCGGTCCGCATGTACTCCCGGATCGGCAAGCCCGTCGCCATCACGGTGGCGGCCGTGGCGAAACTCCTGCTCGCCGACCTCCCCGAGAACGACCGTCGAGCCGCCGTCGAGAAGCTCGACTACCCCATGTACACGGCCCGTTCCACACCCCACGCCGACGGCTTCCTCAAGGAGCTGGCCAAGGTGCGCGAACAGGGCTGGGCCACCGACCTCGGTGGCCACGAGGAGTCCATCAACTGCGTCGCCGCGCCCATCCGGGGCGCCGACGGCCGGGTGGTCGCCGCGATGTCGGTCTCCGCGCCGAACGTCGTGGTCACCGCCGACGAACTCCTCACCCTGCTCCCGCTGGTGCGCCGTACGGCGGACGCGATCAGCGGCGAGTACTCCGGCAGGACCCCAGTCAAGGAAGTCACCGCATGACCGAGAAGACCGCTCTCACCCCCGCGACCCACACCGTCCCCCCGGCGAAGTTCAGCCACGGCGTCAGGAAGGGCAACATCCTCCAGGTCGCCGGCCAGGTCGGCTTCCTCCCCCACGAGGAGGGCAAGGCCCCCACCCCGGCCGGCCCCACCCTGCGCGAGCAGACCCTCCAGACCCTCGCCAACGTCAAGGCGATCCTGGAGGAGGGCGGCGCCTCCTGGGACGACGTGATGATGCTCCGCGTCTACCTCACCGACGTGGACCACTTCGCCGAGATGAACGAGATCTACAACGCGTATTTCGAGGAGCAGGGCCTCACCCAGCCGCCCGCCGCCCGCACGACCGTCTACGTCGGTCTGCCCGCCGGCCTCCTCATCGAGATCGACGCGCTGGCCGTCCTGGGCTGACCCACCCGGGACCCCTCCTCCGTTCCGCCTGTCTGTCGCAGGGCACGGCGCCCCTCACCCCCCGGGGGCGCCGTGCCGCGCCCCGCCCTGCCCGAAAGCAGTATGTGTTTACGCAGAGGACCCCCGTATGTCCCTCACGTCCCTCCAGCTCGCCGCCTCCGCTCCGCAGACCCCACCGCACACCGGCGGCCTGCTCACCCTGATCGACGGCACCACCGGCCTGCTGATCGTCGCCGCGATCGGCATCGCGCTCCTGCTCTTCCTCATCATCAAGGTCCGGCTGCAGCCCTTCGTCGCGCTGCTCGCCGTCTCCATAGCCGTCGGCCTGCTCGCCGGTCTCTCGGTCACCGAACTCTTCGGCACCGTCCAGAAGTCCGACGCCGTCTCCACCATCGAGTCCGGCATGGGCGGCATCCTCGGACACGTCGCCATCATCATCGGCCTGGGCACCATGCTCGGCGCGATCCTCGAGGTCAGCGGCGGCGCACAGGTGCTCGCCTCACGCCTGCTCGGCCTCTTCGGGGAGAAGCGCGCCCCGCTCGCCATGGGCCTCACCGGCCTGATCTTCGGCATCCCGGTCTTCTTCGACGTGGGCATCTTCGTCCTCGCGCCCATCGTCTACGCCGCCGCCAAGCGCTCCGGCAAGTCGATCCTGCTCTACTGCCTGCCGCTGCTGGCCGGCCTCTCCATGACCCACGCCTTCCTGCCGCCGCACCCCGGCCCGGTGGCCGCCGCCGGACTGCTGCACGTGAAGCTCGGCTGGATCATCCTCATGGGCATCGTCTGCGGCGTCCCCGCGGTCCTCGCCGCGTGGGTGTTCTCCGCCTGGATCGGCCGCCGCATCTTCGTGCCCGTGCCGCAGGACATGGTCGAGGCCGCCGACGAGGCCAAGCAGGCCGTCATCGAGGAGCAGCGCAAGGCCGGCGTCGCGCCGACCGAGAGCCCCGTCGCGCTCGGCACGGTCCTCGGCATCATCGGCACCCCGCTGGTCCTGATCCTCGCCGCGACGTTCTCCTCCATCGCCCTTGACCCGTCCACCCTGCGCTCGGTCATCGAGTTCTTCGGCAACCCGTTCGTCGCCCTGACCATCGCCCTGCTCCTCGCCTACTACCTGCTCGGCATCCGGCGCGGCTGGTCCCGCAAGTCCCTGGAGACCGTCTCGACGGCCTCGCTGAAGCCGGTCGGCAACATCCTGCTCGTGGTCGGCGCCGGTGGTGTCTTCGGCGCCGTGCTCAAGGCCAGCGGCGTCGCCCAGGCCCTCTCCGACACCTTCAACGACGTCGGCCTGCCGGTGATCGTCCTGGCCTACCTGATCTCCCTGGTGCTGCGGGTCGCGCAGGGCTCGGCGACGGTGGCCATCGTGACGACGGCGGGCATCGTGGCGCCGCTGCTGGCCGAGGGCGACCACTCGCAGGCGTTCGTCGCGCTGGTCATCATGGCCATCTCGGCGGGCTCCATCTTCGCCTCGCACGTCAACGACGGCGGTTTCTGGATGGTCTCCAAGTACTTCGGCATCAGCGAGCGGGACACGCTCAAGACGTGGACGGTCCTGGAGAGCGTCCTGTCGGTCGCCGGGTTCGTGGTGGCCGCGGTGGTGAGCCTGTTCGTGTAGGCGGACCGCCCGGGCGGCGGCTCCTGCGGGTGCTCGCCCGGGCGGCTCGTGTAGGCGTCTGATAACGAAGTTGGGGCTGGCTGTGCCCGGCACAGGATCGTCGACCATACTGCCCGCTGTGGAGCAGCGCAGAGGATCGACGAGCCAGCCCCTGGAAGGCGCCGGATTCGACCCGGCATTCATCCCCGGGCTCACCGCACCCGTGTCCGGTGGGCCGGAGGACGTGAGACGCGCCGAGGCGGACGAGGACGCCGACGCGGAGACCGAGGAGGCCGCGAAGGCCACGGTCGCGGGCGAACCGCCCGCCGTGGACGCGGTGGACGCCGTGGACGCCGTGGACGCCGAGGGTGCCGAAGAGGCGGAGGACGAGGCCCCCGTGGACGGCCCGGTCTTCGAGGCCGCCGACCGCCGCGCCCGCATCGTCGCCGACCACAAGGGCGTACGTCTCTCCCTCGACGACCAGAGCTGCGAGTTCCGCTGGGACGAGGTCGGGGCCGTCGAGACGGAGACGGGCCGCTTCGGCAAGCGGTTCACGGTGACGGTGCACACGCCGGACAGCCGCTGGTACCCGATCGAGATCGAGGCCGCGTCCCGGAGCCGTTTCGCGGAGTGGGAGTCGGCGCTGGACGAGGTCCTGGACGCGTACTTCGACGACGGCGAGGCGGAGGCCGGCACCGAAGCGGAGGCCGCCGGCACCGAAGCGGAAGCCGGCACCGAAGCGGAGGCCGAAGAGACGGCGGACACGGCGGTAAAGGAAGCCGAGGAGACCAAGCCCCGCGCCGAGTAAGCGCATCGGGTGAAGATCCGTGCACGCCCTCTTGCCCCACCGGCGGCCATGGGTTTTCTTGACCCCCATGGCGGACACCACGGGCAACACCCAAGACGCAGGCGTATCGGGCGGTGCCGACCCGGCTCCCCGTAAGTCCAGTTGGCGCTACATCGGCCCCGGCATCGTCGTGGCGGCGACCGGTGTGGGCGCCGGCGACCTCGTGGCCACCCTCATCGCGGGCAGCAACTTCGGCTACACCCTGCTGTGGGCGGCGGTCATCGGCTGCCTGGTGAAGATCTCCCTCGCCGAGGCGTGCGGCCGCTGGCACCTGGCCACCGGCCGCACACTCTTCGACGGCTGGGCCAGCATCGGCCCCTGGACCACCTGGTTCTTCGCGGTCTACGCCGTGATCTGGGGCTTCGTCTACGGGGCCGCGGCGATGTCGTCCAGCGCCCTGCCGCTGCAGGCCCTCTTCCCGGACGTGATGGGCCTCGAATGGTGGGGCATCGCCTGCGGCCTGGTGGGCCTGGTCTTCGTCTGGTTCAACAAGTACGACGTCTTCGAGAAGGTCATGACCGTCCTGGTGGGCGTCATGTTCGTGGTGACGGTGTACCTGGCGATCCGCGTCACGCCCCACCTGGGCGACGCCTTCGCCGGACTCCTCCCGGTCCTCCCGGACGAGAAGGACTCGGTCCTCAACACCCTGGGCCTGATCGGCGGCGTGGGCGGCACCATCACGCTGGCCGCGTACGGCTACTGGGTCAACGCCAAGGGCTGGACCGACACCGGCTGGATGAAGGTCATGCGCCTGGACAACCGGGTCGCCTACGCCACGACCGGCATCTTCGTCGTCGCGATGCTCTTCGTCGGTGCCGAGCTGCTGCACTCCGCGAACGTCGCGATCGCGAGCGGCGACAAGGGCCTGATCCAGCTGGGCGACATCCTGGAGCAGGAGTACGGCACGGCCACCGGAAAGCTCTTCCTGATCGGCTTCTTCGCCACCTCGTTCACCTCGCTGATCGGCGTCTGGCACGGCGTGAGCCTGATGTTCGCCGACTTCCTCGCCCGCCGGCGCGGTGAACGGGAGGCGCGGGGCGACGAGTTGGCCTCGGGCCGCCGCGAACGCTCCTGGGCCTTCCGCGCCTACCTGCTCTGGCTCACCTTCCCGCCCATCGTCCTGCTCTTCCAGGACGAGCCCTTCCGCCTGATCATCATCTACGGCGTCCTGGGCGCCGCCTTCATGCCTTTCCTCGCCCTCACCCTGATCTGGCTCCTCAACTCCTCCCGCACCCCGCGGGAGTGGCGCAACGGCGGCCTCAGCAACGGCATGCTCACCGTCGCCGGACTGCTGTTCCTGGTCCTGTGCGTGAAGCAGATCTGGGACCAGCCGTGGTCGGAGTTCTTCTAGGTCTGCGACCGATCAGGAAGCTCCCTGGGCCGACGTGGTCGCCAACGGCTTGGCCGGCCCGTAGTTCTTGACCAGGTTGGTACGAGTCGTCTTCTCCTGCATGTGCAGCAGGCCGGCCATGGAGGAGACGGTGTAGGTGCTGCGCTGGTCGGCGACGTACCGGGCGAGTTCCGGGGACATCTTCGAGAACGGGATGACGCCGAGGTCGGGGTCGCTCTCCCGGCGCTGCCACTCGCCGTAGAAGACGTCGTCGGCCTGCACTTTGGCCAGCAGGCGCTTCCAGTCGTCCGAGTCCCTGGTCATCTTCTGCCACCCCGTGCCCGTGGAGTCCGACTCCTTCTTGCCGGTGTTGACGCCCGTCTTCCGGCGCTTGATGTCCTCGCGTCCGGATGCGGTGTTGTCGCGCTTCTCGTGCCCGGTCTTGCCCGTCACGTACCTGGTGACGTGGCTGTAGACGGCGGCCTCGGACCTGTCGGACACGTCGACCTCCATGACGATGTCCCGCAGCTCTGCCTGGCTCGCCCCCTTCTCGTGCCACTTCTTGTAGGCGTTCGTCTCTGCCTCGGTGTCGTTGTTGAGGTAGGCGATCTGGATCTCTTCCCTGCCCTCGGGAGAGACGATGCGGGTGGCGCGGGCGCGGGACCGGGAGTTCTGCGCTTTCGAGCCTTTGCCGAGCTTCCCGGCGGAGTCTTCCGTGTAGGTGAGGTCGTACGCCCGGGGCTTGGGCTCGTACTCGCCGTCCGTGTCCATGCGGTCGGAGTCCGTGTCCATACGGTCGGAGTCCGTCTCCGTCTCACCCTCGGTGTCGGAGGAGGTCCGGTATCCCCGACGCGCCGCCGACGAGGCGGGTTCGGTGATCTGGGGGCCGTGGCGGTCCTCGGCGTTCGCCGGAGGCTTCACCCGCGACAGCGCGGAGGAACTCGGCAGCCCCTGGGCAAGCTCCATCATGTTCTCGTGGAACTTCGGGTCGTTCACCACATGGTCTTGGTGCTTGTACAGGTTCGCCAGGGACGTCCAGTAGTAGAAGCCGGGGTTCGGGTCGAATTGCAGGCCGGTGAATCTGCTCTGGTAGTACTTCAACGCGGCGGTGCAGCAGAGGCAGCCGCGGTACCGGCCCATGATGGCGTGGGGGCCTCTGACTTCCTCGGGAGTGACGCCGGACCGATGCAGGGCCAGCATCAGCTTCTGCTCCGCGTGGACCAGTTTCTTCTCCTCCCCGAAAGTGATGAGGAAGATCGCACCGATGTAGTCCTCGTGGGTCAGCAAATGCTTCAGCGGCTTCGGCGGGTCGCTGATGTCCACGATCATCACCGGTTTGCCGTGGCGCTTGCGCAGCGCGTCGGCCGTGGCGTCTCCGGTGGGGTTGCGGGGCTTCGACTTCGAGAAGAGCGATTTCGTCTTGAGTTCGGCGCGCTTCACGCGGTCGACGTACTCGCGGGCGTCCGCATTCGGTAGGTTCGCCTCACGGCCCTGGTCGCTCTGATGTGTCCCGATGATCTCGGAATAGGCGTCGCGGCCGTCCTTGCCGTCGGTCTGGTAATCCTCGAACAACTCCATCGACTCGTTGAAGTTCGAGGCGAAGAGGAGCCTGTTGTTGATGAGCATGCCCTGGACCTCACGCTCGTTCACGCTCTCTTCTTCGCTCTCCTCCTGTTCCCGGAGGCCCGCCTGGGCGTCGTAGACGAGGAACGCTTGGTGCGACAGGGTCTGGGCCGCCTCGTCGCCGCCCCGGTAGGAGCGGGAGAAGCGCTTGTGGGCCTCTTCGGGGCCGTTGCCCTGATTTCCGCCGCCGTACGAATGATCCCAGTGTTCCTTGACGGCCTTGTGGGTGCTCAGCGCCTGCTGCCGGGCCGACTTCGGCTTCGGATCGTTGTCCGGCGAGCGCTGAACGGGGACCGGGGCGAACGGGGACCGCTGGACCGGCAGGCCGGTGTCCCTGGCCGAGGTGGCGGCATGGAGGCGGGCGACGGCCTGGTTGCCGATGGAACGCTGAAGGGTCAAGGCCCCCGAAGCGGTCATCGGACCGGGCCCCATGACCGTGGGCCCAGCCGTCGCCTTGGGAGGGGCCTGTGTCCCGCGCGCGGGGTTCTTGCCGGCGTGCTCTTCCTGTGCGTGCACCGAGGTCACTCCCTAGGACGAGAGGTGTGGACCGCTGCGGCGAGGGCGAGGACCAGGCTCTGCCCGTCCCGGCGCGGCGTGGGCACGACCGCCCGGGCACCCGGCCGCACCAAGACAGGGCACGGCGCCCGACCGCTCGGAGGACCCTTGACGGTGGTCGAACACGGGCACGGGACGTCCTTATCGCGGGAGGTAACGACAAACTCCGCCCCTGTCTACCGGGAGCCCGCACCGTGCGCCAGGCCCGGAGAGGCAGCGGCAACTGCCTCATGGGGCACCGTCTTGCACTGCCGACCGGCGCCGCCTGCGGTGGCCTCGTCGACGGCTTGGTCGCGCAGCGGAGTCACCTCATTCTTGGCTGTGCGGTGGTGTCCAGGTGAGAACTTTCCTGGATACCTGCCGGCCCGTGGGCGCAGCCAGGCGCGTGAGGGCAGAGCCGGGGGTCGATCGTGCAGACTTCGCCCGCACCGCTCACCGCAACGCCGTCCCACTCCTCGCTGAGCGCGATCTTCCGCAACTGCTCCATGGCCGGCGCGGGCGCGTCGCGGGTGGCGTCCGCGTTCTGGTCCCCGGTGTCGAAGGCGCTGACGACCACGCGAAAGCCCTCGGCGCCGGGACGCAGCGTGTCCACGGTCCACATGACCACACCGGAACCGGCCTTCTCGCCGGGCCCCTGCCGGGTCGCGACGCGCGTGCCGTCGGGGAGCGTCTCGCCGTCGGCGTACAACTTCCCGGCGGCGTCCACCATGACGTACTGCACGTTGATCCGGACCGGACTGCGGCCCCGCCCGTCGTCCACGACGACGTACGCGTACTCCGACTCCTGCCCGCCGCGCGCGACGACGTCCAGCTTCTCGGGGAGCAGCGCGGCGAGCGTGTCGCCGACCGACTTCCCGGAGACCTCGGGCCGCTCCGTGCGGGGCGCGGCCGACCGCGACCGCTTCGGGCTCTTCGGAACGGCGTCGACCACCTCGCGCC
Source organism: Streptomyces sp. BK208 (assembly GCF_004364245.1). Classification (GTDB taxonomy): domain Bacteria; phylum Actinomycetota; class Actinomycetes; order Streptomycetales; family Streptomycetaceae; genus Streptomyces. The sequence goes on from NZ_SOAV01000005.1 coordinate 76,623, forward strand.
ACACCCCGGCGGTGACGAACTGTCGCAGCCGCTCCGTGGAGTCGCTCTACGTCAACCTGAGTGGAGACGTCGGGCATACAGTCCGGTTCCGAGGCGAAGGCGGGCCAGATCGTCGAGTTCCAGGTATCGGCGGAGTTCCGGGAAAAGATCAGGCGAACCGCTGTGCCTCAGGAGGAGCCCGGCCTGGGGTTCAGCAAGGCCGAGTGGAAACAGATGAAGAGGATTTGTCCGGAAATTTCGGACCCGACTATGGGAGACGACTTGTACGGCATTCCCAGTGGAATGCTCAATGAGTTCAGGGAAGAAGTGGCGAAGTCCCCGGGCAGAATTATGCAGGAAGGTTAGGAGACGTTCTGCATGATGCACGAGATCGAGGACATCAACCAGGAACGGATGCGATTGTCGCGGCGTCCTTCCGTGCAGGAGACGCCTCCCGTCGTCGGTGTATTCGACGTACGCACCAGTCGCCCGGTCGCGGAATTCGGCGCCAGGGTGCGGTCCGTGCTTGATCCCGCACTCCTGTCGCGGAATTCGGCGCCAGGGTGCGGTCCGTGCTTGATCCCGCACTCCGACTGGCAGTCTCACACCCTTTCGAAGGTGAAGATCTGCCGGTCGACGCGATCCCCGATTGGTTCGTTGCCGTTGCCCGTGGAAGTGCCGACCCGGCCCCCGATTTCGCGGTCCACGGTGCTGTGCGCTACACGGCCGCTGTCGGACGCGGTGCGTGGGATCTTCAAGAGTGGCTGTACCAGTTCGATCCCGAATCCGAGTTTCGTGGTTGGGCGTGGTGGGGTCTTACGCAATCGGGTGATCGTGAAGTGCGGCTGTGGGTGGACACGTGGGGCGAGTCCTTCTTCGCCTGCGATGAGCTGCGATGGCTCGCGTACGTCGCCGGTGCCGTCGAGGTCAACGGGCCGAGTGTGGAAAGGTCCGAAGCCTGGGTTGCCGCAGCGCAGATCTGACGCCAGTGAGAGGCCCCCGCCCGCCGGTCGGCGGGCAGGGGCCGGGTGGTCAGAACCGTTCGGACGGGCCGGAGTTACGGCAGCGCGTGCACGTGCGCGCCCACCGCGCTCGACCAGCCGTTGCCCGCCGTCGCGTCCCAGTTGGTGGACCAGGTCATCGCGCCGCGCAGGGCGGGGTACGTCTTCGACGGCTTGAAGGAGCCGCAGTTGGTCGCCTTGGTGAGGCAGTCCAGGGCGGCGTTGACCACCGACGGGGAGACGTAGCCGCCGCCCGCCGCGCGGGTGGAGGCCGGGAGGCCCAGGCCGACCTGGGACGGGGCGAGGCCGCCCTCCAGCTGGATGCAGGCCAGGGCGGTGAGGAAGTCGACCGTGCCCTGCGAGTAGACCTTTCCGTCGCAGCCCAGCATCGAGCCGCTGTTGTAGTACTGCATGTTGACGACCGTGAGGATGTCCTTCACGTTCAGCGCGGTCTGGAAGTAGCCGCCCTGCGTCGACTGCATGTCGATGGTCTGCGGGGCCATCGTGAGGATCATGCCCGGGCCGGCCTTCGCCGACAGGGCGCGCAGGGCCTGGGTCATGTAGGTCGGGTTGAGACCGTTCTCCAGGTCGATGTCGACGCCGTCGAAGCCGTACTGCTGCATGAGGGAGTACACGGAGTTCGCGAAGTTCGTCGCGGAGGCGGAGCTGTTCACCGAGACGGTGCCCTTCTCGCCGCCCACCGAGACGATGACCTTCTTGCCCGCGGCCTGCTTGGCCCGTACGTCGGCCTTGAACTGGTCGACCGTGTAGCCGCCGAGCCCGGCCGAGTCCAGGTTGAAGGTGACGGCGCCCGGTGTGGTGGTCGCGTCGGCGAAGGCCACCGCGATGATGTCGTACGCGGACGGCACGTCGGAGATCTTCTGGACCGTCGCCCCGTTGTTGAAGTTCTGCCAGTAGCCGGTCACCGCGTGCTTGGGCAGGTCGCCGCCGTTGCCGCCGTCGTCCGGCGCCGTGGTGCGGGCCGTGACCGCCGCCGACTTCGCCGACTCGCCGGCCGCGTTCACCGCCGTGACCTGGAAGGAGTACGACGTCGACGCCGCGAGGCCGGTCACCGTCGCCGACGTGCCGGTCACCGCGGTCACCTTCGTGCCGTCGCGGTAGACGTTGTAGCCGGTGGCGCCCGACACGGTGTTCCAGGTGAGCGAGGCCGAGCTCGGCGTGGTGCCGGAGACGCTCAGGCCGGCCGGGGCCGACGGGGCCGTCGGGTCGGGGTTCCCGCCGTCGCCGCCGCCCCCGTCCGGGCCGAAGACGGAGAGGTCGTCGACGTAGTACGCCGACTGCCCGTACCAGCCGTGCGTGTACACCGTCACGGAGGTCGTCGAGGAGCCGGTGCTGAAGGTGGTTCTGAGCTGCTTCCAGGAGGCGGAGTCCGGCGTCCAGGTCGACACGTCGGTGGTACCGGTGCCCGTCGCGCCCAGGTACGAGTAGCCGCCCTGCACCCACGCGCTCAGTGTGTACGTCGAGTTGGGCTTCACCGCGACGCTCTGCGAACAGCGCGCGTTGTCCTGCCCCGCCGGGGTGGCCTTCAGCGCGGCCGAGCCCGCGTGCGCCGGGGAGGCGACGGTGGTGCCGCTGTTCGCCGAACAGGTCCAGTTGCTCAGACCGGACTCGAAGCCGGCGTTCTTGGCGTTGTTGACGTCGGCGGCCGCCGCCGGGCCGACCGCCGTCACGGCGAGCGCCAGGGCGGCGGTGACGGCGCCCGTCAAGGAGCCGAGACGTCTTCCGCGCCGTCTGCGTACGGGGTCCACTGCTGCCTCCGGGGGGAGTGGGGCGGGGATGGGGACGGTGGCCACCGCTGACGTACAAGGTGGTCCAGACCAATTGAGAGTGTCAAGAGGTAGGTACGGACCAAGTGTGCGGACGGTTCACGACGGGCGGCTCGGCCTCGAAAATGCACAACCTGCCCTGTTTTGGCGCGCCTTGTGCATCACGAGTTGTTCCACAGCTGCCGAAACGCTGTTCTCCGGTCACAGACGCGTGGATACAGTGCTCAGGTAGTCACGCAGTGAAGTCATCCGGGTGTGCCGGAGTAACTCCGGCGGACCGGCGGGCATGGGAGACGGGGAGCCGCGCGTGCCAACTGCCATTGCCGTGACCAGTGCCGACATGGCACTGCCGCCGCAGGACGAACGGACGCTGCCCGCAGCCGTGCTCCAGGACGTCGACCGGCGCCCGCTGGAGCAGGTGCTGGCCGAGCTGCAGACGCTGGTCGACCAGCACGGTCACCTGATCGTGGTGTGCTCCAGGGCGGTCCCGGCGAGCGTGGAACGGCGCCTGCACACCGTCCGCGCCCTCCTGGAGACCGACCGCATCGCCCTGTTCCGCCCGCCCCTGCCGCCGCTCGGCATCGCGGTACTGGCCCGTCAGTTGCGCCAGCTCGCCTCCTGCGACCTCAGCCCCGGCGTCCTCGCCTCCGCGGGCCGTCTGCTGACCCACTACCTCCACGCCGGCGCGCTGCTCGGCTCCGTCGCCCGCCTCGACCACGTTCCCGTGACCCTGAAGGCGCACGCCAGGTCCTGGGTGCCCGGAAGCCAGTTCGGCGTCGTGGCCCACCCCGCGCCGCAGCTGGTGAAGGTCGGCTCCGAAGGCGCGCTGCGCGGGCCCGAGTTCGGCACCTGGCTGCTGGTCGCCAAGGGGCCACTCCCGTCCGACTGGGTCACCGGCACCCTCGCCCCGTCCTGGCGGGTGCAGGGGCTGCGCGAGGCGGCGCTGCCCGCGGAGTCCGCGCACTGGTGGGGGACGGGCCGGCTGACCGAGTTCTGCGCGTACCTCCCCGACCTCTCGGTCCTCTACCAACTGGTCACGTCCGTGCGGCAGAGCGCCTGCCACTGGTGCGGCATCGACGTCATCGGCGACCGGTGCGTGTTCTGCTCCGCGACTCCGCCGGCGTACGACGACGGCAGCGGCGGCGGCCGCGACCGTGCCCTGGGGCACCGCCGCGACCCCGCTCTCGGCCACCGCCGTGAGAGACGGGCCCTGACTGGGTAGGTCGGTACCGCCCCCGTCCGCCGCCCCCGTCCGCCGCCCCCGTCCGCCGCCCCCGTCCGCCGCTCCCGTCCGCCGGCCCCAGCCGTCGGTCCCGCTCCACGCCCCCCGCCCGGACTCCCGCCACCCCCAATGAGGTTGCACGGCCCATGAACTCCCGTCAGCGCCGCGGCATCATCCTGCTGATCCTGTCGGTCCTCTGCGCCCTCGGCGCGTTCGCCGGTGTGCTGTCCGTCATCGACGACGTGAAGTCCAAGGTCGGCCCCGAGGTCACCGCGTACCGGCTCAAGGCCGACATCGAGCCGTACACGGAGCTCGGCGCGACGCAGTTCGAGAAGATCGAGATGCCCGAGCGCTGGCTGTCCGGGAACGCCGTCACCGACCTGTCCCAGGTCCGCGGCAAGATAGCCGTGACCCGGCTGAAGGCGGGATCGCTGCTCCAGACCGACATGATCGTCGACACCCCCGCCCTGCGGCCCGGCCAGCAGGAGGTCGCCATCATGATCGACGCGGCGACCGGTGTCGCGGGCAAGATCACCCCGGGCGCCACCGTCAACGTGTACGCCACCTTCGAGGGGCCGCGCGAGGGCGACCCCGACCAGTCCAAGATCATCGTGACCGACGCCAGGGTCATCGACGTCGGCGAACTCACCTCGCTGGAGCCCGACGAGGACAGCCGCGACCGCGAACCCACCGACGCCGTCCCCATCACCTTCGCCCTGTCCACCATCGACGCCCAGCGCATCACCTACGCCGAGTCGTTCGCCCGGCGCGTCCGGCTCGCACTCGTGGCCCCCGGCGGCGACACCACGGTCCCCGACAAGGACCGGACGTACGAACTCGCGAAGGACAAGTGAGAGCCGCATGGCCACGAGGATCCTCCCGGCAGTCGGCGACCCGGACGCCGTACGGTCCCTCACGACCCTGCTCAGCCAGCTCCCGGACGCCGAACCGGTCGCCCCGGTCGCCGACTCCACCCAGCTCGTCGACACCCTCGCCCGCCTCGCGGCGGAGTCGGTGGACGAGCTGCCCGAGGTCGTGATCGTCCACGAGCGCATCGGCCCGGTCCCGGCCCTGGAACTGATCCGCGACGTCGCCCTGCGCTTCCCGGCCGCCGGCGTCATCCTCGTCACCTCCGACCCCGGCCCGGGCCTCTTCCAGGCCGCCATGGACCACGGCGCCCGCGGCCTGGTCGCCCTCCCGCTCGGCTACGAGGAACTCGCCAGCCGCGTCCAGGCGGTGGCCCAGTGGTCGGTGGGCGTGCGCCGGCACCTCGGCAGCGCCGTCGACGTGTTCACCGGGACCGGCGGCACCGTCGTCACCGTCAGCGGCGCCAAGGGCGGCGTGGGCACCACCCTCACCGCCATCCAACTGGCCCTGGCCGCCCAGGCGTCCGGCCGCTCCACCGCCCTGCTCGACATGGACCTCCAGACCGGCGACGTCGCCTCCTACCTGGATGTCCAGTTCCGCCGCTCCGTGGCCGACCTGGCCGCCATCACCGATCTGTCCCCGCGCGTCCTGGCCGACGCCGTCTTCCGCCACGACAGCGGCCTCGCCCTGCTGCTCGCCCCCGGCGAGGGCGAACGCGGCGAGGAGGTCACCGACCGTGCCGCCCGCCAGATCGTCGGTGCCCTGCGTTCCCGCTACGAGGTCGTCGTCGTCGACTGCGGCGCCCAGCTCGGCGGGGCCGGCGCGGCCGCCGTGGAGACGGCCGACACGGCGCTGCTGGTCACCACGCCGGACGTGGTCGCCGTACGGGGCGCCAAGCGGGCGGTGCGGATGTGGGACCGGCTGCAGATCCGCAAGGCGGAGGAGACGACCGTCGTCGTCAACCGGCACACGCGGGGGACCGAGATCCAGCCCCCGCTGATCCAGAAGATCACCGGCACGGCGCTCGCCGCGACGACCGTCCCCGCGAACTTCAAGGAACTCCAGGGCGCGGTGGACGCCGGCCGCGTGCACGAACTGGACGGCAGGAGCACCGTGAAGCAGGCCCTGTGGGCCCTCGCGGGCGAACTGGGCCTGGCCGGCGCGCCGGAGGGGGGCCGCAAGAGCCACGGGCGCCTGCGGCCGGACCGGGGCGCGGCCGGCTTCCGGCGCCGGAAGGAGAGCGCGGGGTGAGCGTGTCACGCGCCCGGCGACAGGCCCGGGACGGGGAGAGCGGCCAGGTCACCATCGAGTTCCTCGGCATGACCCCGGTGATCGTCGCGACGCTGGTGGTGCTGTGGCAGCTCGTGCTCGTGGGATACACGTACACGCTCGCGGGGAATGCTGCCGACGAGGCGGTACGGGCGGCGACGGCGGCCGAGCGCGGGGCGCGGGACGCCGCGTGCCGTCAGGCGGGCCTGGACAAGCTGCCGGGCTCCTGGGAGGGAGGCGCCGAGGTGCAATGCGGCGGCGCGGGCGGCTACGTCACCGCCGACGTGCGCATCGAGGTCCCGGTCCTCTTCCCGGGCACCCTCAGCGTCCCCTTCACCGTGCACGGACACGCCGGGGCCGTGGAAGAGGAGGACGACTGAGATGCCGTACGCGCGCACGGGCGGCCGCGCCAGGGACCGAGGCCAGGTGGCCATCGAGTACCTCGGCTTCCTCCCCATCCTGGTCCTGGTCGGCATGGCCGTCGTACAACTCGGCCTGATCGCCTACACCGCCCAGCAGGCCGGCACCGCGGCCCGTGCGGGCGCGCGCAGCGCCTCGCTGGGGGAGAGCGCGGCGGGAGCCTGCGCGGCGGCCGTCAGCAGCTGGCTGGCGGACGGCACCGACTGCCCGCCGTCGGAAGGCGCCGACGAGGTGACGGTCACCGCCACCGTCCACATCCCCACCATCGTCCCCGGCTGGGACTTCGGGGACGCCACCCGGACGGCCACCATGCCGCTGGACCACTGACCGAGGAGCCCGAGGACGCATGAGCCTGCGCGCACGCATCCACTCCCCCGAGGAGCACGGCAGCCGGGGCGAGGACGGCCACCTGGTCGCCTCCTACCGGGCCAAGCTCCTGGAGGAGATCGACCTCGCCGAGATGAGCTCCCTGGCGGCGGCCGAGCGCCGGGCCCGCCTGGAGCGGGTCCTCGGGCACATCATCAGCCGCGAGGGACCCGTCCTGTCGACGGTCGAACGCGCCCAGCTGATCCGCCGGGTCGTCGACGAGGCCCTGGGCCTCGGCATCCTGGAGCCGCTCCTCGAAGACGCCTCGATCACGGAGATCATGGTCAACGGCCCCGAAGCGATCTTCGTGGAGCGGGCCGGCCGCGTCGAGCAACTGCCCCTCCGCTTCGCCTCCCACGACCAGCTGATGCAGACCATCGAGCGCATCGTCTCGACGGTCAACCGCCGCGTGGACGAGTCGAACCCGATGGTCGACGCCCGCCTCCCCTCCGGCGAGCGCGTCAACGTCATCATCCCGCCGCTCTCCCTCACCGGAGCGACGCTCACCATCCGCCGCTTCCCGCGCTCCTTCACCCTCCAGGAGCTGATCGGCCTCGGCTCGCTCGACGAGAACATGCTCTACCTGCTGGCCGGCCTGGTGCAGGCCCGCTTCAACATCATCGTCTCGGGTGCGACCGGCACCGGGAAGACGACCCTCCTCAACGCCCTCTCCGGTCTCATCCCGGAGTCCGACCGCATCATCACCATCGAGGACTCGGCCGAACTCCAGCTCCAGCAGGCGCACGTCATCCGCCTGGAGTCCCGCCCGCCGAACGTCGAGGGCCAGGGCCGCGTCACCATCCGCGACCTGGTCCGCAACTCGCTGCGCATGCGCCCCGACCGCATCGTCGTCGGCGAGGTGCGCGGCGGCGAGTCCCTGGACATGCTCCAGGCCATGTCCACGGGCCACGACGGCTCGTTGGCCACCGTGCACGCCAACAGCGCCGAGGACGCCCTGATGCGCCTGCAGACCCTGGCCTCGATGTCGGACGTGGAGATCCCCTTCGTCGCCCTGCACGACCAGATCAACAGCTCCGTCGACGTCATCATCCAGCTCACCCGCTTCGCCGACGGCGCCCGCCGCATCACCGAGATCGCCATGCTCGCCAGCCACGGCGGCGAGCCGTACCGGCTCGCCACGGTCGCCCGTTTCAACGCCCGCCCGATGACCGCCGACGGCCGCGTCGCCGGCGCGTACGAGTACCACGCCCTCCCGCGACGCACCGCCGAGCGCCTCTACCTGGCGGGCCAGCCCGTCCCGCAGGCCTTCGGCGTGGCCCACACCCCGGACCAGCTCACCACCCGAGAAGCCAGGTAGGACCGCCCGATGGAACCGGAACTCGACACGCTCGTCACGCTCACCACCGGCGTCACGCTGCTGACCTGCGTCCTGGCGGTCGCCGGCCTGCACTCGTACGCCGCCGGCAAGGCGCAGCGGGCGGCCCTGGTCGACCGCCTCACCGCGTCCGGGCAGAGCCGGACGAGCGGACGCCGGCGCCGTTTCCCGGCCCTGGACCGCCGGCTGCGCCGCACCGGGCTCGGCAGGAACCTGGAACGGCGCCTGTCGGCGACCGGTCTGGACGTGACCCCCGGCGAGTTCTTCGCGTACATGGTGGCGACGGTCGCCGGCCTGTGGCTGATCGGCCAGGCCGCCCTGGCCCCCTTCTTCGGCCCGCTGGCCGGCCTGCTGGGCATCGGCGTCGCTCTCCAGTTCCTCAACTGGCAACGCCAGAAACGCATCGAGAAGTTCATCAACCAGCTCCCCGAACTCGCCCGCATCCTCGCCAACGCCACCCAGGCGGGCCTCGCCCTGCGCACCGCCATCGGCATGGCGGCGGAGGAGCTGGAGGCCCCGGCCGGCGAGGAACTGGCCAAGGTGGCCGACCAACTCGCCATCGGCGCCACCATGGACGACGCCCTCGGCGAACTCGCCGGCCGCCTCCCCTCCCGCGAGCTGGTGGTCCTGGTCACCACCCTCGTCCTGTCCAACCGCGCGGGCGGCCAGGTGGTCAGCGCGCTGCGCAACCTGACGGAGACCCTGGAGGAACGCAAGGAGACCCGGCGCGAGGTCCGCACCCAGCTCTCCCAGGTCACGATGACCTCGTACGCCGTCCCCGTCCTGGGCATCGGCTCGTTGCTCCTGATGAACGGCGTCAAGGACGGCGCCCTGGAGCGCATGACGGGCTCCTCGGCCGGCCAGGCAGCGGTGATCACCGCCTTCGCGCTGTACGCCGTCGGCTTCGTCCTCATCCGCCGCCTGTCCCGCATCGACGTCTGAGAGGAGGTGAGCGACGACATGGGACTCCCGCTCCCCGGCATCCTCCTGGCCCTCCTCATGGGCCTGGGCGTCTGGGGCGTCTTCGCCGGCATCCGCATGTACCGGGCGGACGCCAAGCTCCCCGACGACCTCGCCCTCGCCCTGGAGGTCGGCGCCACCCGCACCGGCGCGGCGCACTCCCTCATCGACCGCATGGGCATGCGCTACGCCCCCGCCGTGCAGCGCCTCATGGGCCCGGCCCTGGTCGCCCGCTACCGCCGCCGGATCGACCTGGCCGGCAACCCCGGCGGCCTCACCATCGACCGCTACGCCGCCCGCCGCGCGGTCTACGGCTTCCTGGGCGCCCTCGGCTTCCTGGTCTTCGTCCTCCGGGGCCAGTACCTGGTGGCCCTCCTGCTCCTGGCCTTCGGCGCGTTCTGGACGGAGGTGGGCATCTGGTCGGCGATCCGCATCCGCAGGGACGTCATCGAGCGCACGCTCCCCGACTTCCTGGACGTCCTGGCGGTGGTGGTCAGCGCGGGCCTGGGTTTCCGCCAGGCCCTGGACCGGGTGTCGACGCGCTACGAGGGCCCCTGGGCCGACGAACTGCGCATCACACTGCGCCAGATGGACCTCGGCATGAGCCGCCGCGAAGCCTTCACGGAGCTGCGCCGGCGCAACGACTCCGAGCAGGTGGCGATGTTCGTGACGGCACTCCAGCAGGGCGAGGAACTGGGCGCCCCGATCGTCGACACCCTGGTCTCCCTCGCCAAGGACATGCGCCGCACCGACGCCCAGAACGCCCGCCGCAAGGCCGCGCGCGCCGTCCCCAAGGCCACGCTGATGATCACGACCTTCATGGTCCCGGCCACGATGATCCTCCTCGGCGCGGGCCTGATCCTGGGCTCGGGGACGGACTTCGGCACCATCACGGGCGAGTAGGGGAGGAGGAGCGGCGCCATGACGGTCCAGCGTCCAGGAGAGGAGGAGCACGTACGCCACCAAAGTGCGAATGCACACGCATCGTCCACGTCAACTGGCGCGGGAGTAACGCCCAGTAGGGCTACTTTCGCGCAAGTCCTTTCGCACTTGCAATCAACTGTGGGACAGTCGATGCCTGGTATTCCCGCCGGGCCGAGGTCCCGACCGAGCGCAAGGGAGGTGGAGATCACGAACGCCGCGACATCCGGCACGACCAGCCGCCCGATCCCCACCGCCCACCCGCACGTTCCGCACGAGGAACGCGGCTTCGCCCACCCTGGAGGGGAACACCATGACCAACTGGCTTCACACCGCCGCCGCCCACCTGCACACCCACACCGCCCACCGCGACGACAAGGGCCAGACGGCCGTGGAGTACCTGGGCATCATCGCGGTGGTGGTGGCGATCGTGCTGGCGATCACGGGGACGGATATCGGGCAGACGATTTTCGACGCGATCACGTCGAAGATCGCCGAAGTCACCGGTGGCTGAGTCGACGAGGACAGTGCCGCGATGCAGGGCAGGCTTTCCCCATCTACATCACGGTGGTGGGAGGCCTGCTTCTGCTGGCCCTCGCGTACTTCGCTGTCGGCCAAGCCGGCGCTACTCGCAGCGACGCTCAAACGGCAGCAGATGCTGCGGCGCTCGCTGCGGCTCTGGAAACGCGGGATCAACTTGTCGATCAGTGGGTCGCGAACATCCTCGAACCGAGTTCATGGCAGGCCATATTCGACGGCAAAGCGTCTGTATCCGATTCCTGTTGGCGTGCTCAACAGCTCGCGGAGCGCAATGACGCACAGGCGACGTGCCGTCCGGACGGCCTGTTGGGCTACACCGTCGTCGCGAGGACCCATGGTTCCGTAGGCGACAGCATCGTCCCGGGCACGGAGAACCAGAAGGCCACGGAGTCCGCAACCGCGGTCATCGAGAGTCGATGCTCGTTCGAACTGCCCTCTGAGGAACAACCTGGCGAGGCGGAGTTGCCGAGTCTGTCGTGCGAGGGCCAACGATGGGACTTGACGCCGGACGATCTTACGGACCTGCCCCAGCCGGAGGATTTGTTCGACGTACACCTGGCCGATTCACCAGTGAGTGACGAGTGACGAAGGAAACGAAGACATGAGCATTCGGGTCTCACCGGGCAGGGCGGCACTCTCACTGGCCGCACTCGTCAGCCTGACCTTCGGTGTTGTCGGCTGCAGCAGCGGTGGCGACGACGACAAGCCCAAGGCCCCGACGTCGGCGTCCACTGCGGAGGAAGCCGGGCCGAGCGCTCAAGAGGGCAGCAAGGAAGAGCCGCTGGCTGAGCTGAAGGGCAGCGCCGGGTTGCTTCTACGGATTACCTCCGCCGAGCGCGACACCGGCGGATTCGTGACGGTGAACGGCGAGCTGAAGAACGACGGCGACAAGAGCGTGGCTATCCCGTCGGGCCTGAGCGGCAACGAGACCGAGATCATCAAGAACGGCCGGTCCCTCGGCGGGGCCACATTGGTCGACTCCAAGAGCAAGAAGCGGTATTACGTACTGCGTGACACAGAAGGTCGTCCGCTGACGACGACGGGTCTCTCGACGATCAAATCCGGGGACCGGCTATCCGTGTTCATGCAGTTCCCATCCCCACCAGCGGCCACGACCGAGGTCACTTTCCAGCTTCCGACTTTCACCAGCGCGACCATCTCGATCTCCGGGTGAGGGCAACATGGCCCCGACACCCCGCCTGCTGGCCGCCGTCACCCTCGTGCTCGCCACGACCCTCTACGGCACCACCACGGCCCACGCCGAAGACGACCCCAACGACCCCCCGGGCACGGATCCCTCCGCCTCCGCCTCCGTGGAGGTCGACCCCAACGACCCCGACCTCAAGCTCCCGGACGGCGCCACGCTCGCCCAGGCCAAGGTCCTGGACATCAAGTCGGTCGTGGAAGAGCAGAGCGGCGACGAACGCCGCGAGGACACCAACACCAGCGTGACGCTCGCGCTCCAGGCCGAGGTGCTGTTCGGCAAGGACAGCGCGAAACTCGGCGCCGAGGCGAAGTCCCGCATCAGGGGCATCGCCGACGAGATCAGGACCCAGAACGCCACCCGCGTCCGCGTCTTCGGCTTCACCGACGACCTCGGCTCCTCCGCCCACGGCGACGTACTTTCCAAGCGACGCGCCAACGCCGTGCACGACGTGCTGTCCCAGTCCCTCAACGACGCCGGCATCACCTACGAGGTCCGCGGCTACGGCGAGCAGTACCCCATCGCGGACAACGCCACGGAGTCCGGCCGCAAGAAGAACCGCAGGGTCGAGGTCTCCTTCCCCCGCACGGAGCCCTGACGCACCATGAGCAGACGAACGCGCCCAGGCCCGAGCCCCGCCCGCACGGCGCTGACAGCCCTGGCGGTGCTGACGGCCGTCGCGACGGCGGCGTGCAGCAACGCGCCGGAGTCCGACGAGGAGCCCGCTCCCCGGAACAGCCCCACGACCTCCCGCCCCGCCCCCGAGCCCACCACCCCGTCGGCGGCGGACGGCACAGACATCAGCGCATGCGCCGACGGCGACTGCGAGATCACGGTGACCGAGCCCGTGACCATCCCCTTCCAGGGACCGGCCGACGGCAGCCGGGCAACGCTGTCGGTGACGGCGGTCGGCCCGGACGAGATCGAGTACGAGGTGAAGTCGGGCCACAACCGGTCCAAGGGCAGCGCGAGCGGCCCGGGCCAGGGCTGCCTCACCTACCTGCGCGAGAACGGCAGCGGCAACTCCTGCGGCCCCCTCGACGCCACCCGCCCGAGCCCGCAGCCCGGCGCGGTGGTGATCCAGGCGACGACGGGCACGAACGGCACGGCCGTCCTGCACATCGTCTCGCCCTGAGGCACCCGCCCGCTCGCAGCGCCGCGGCGGACGTCACCGGCGACCGGCCCCACGGTCCGGCGTCGCCGGGCCCTCCTCGATCTCGACCCGCGCCCCCACCCGCACCCCCCACTGACCCATCGCCCCCGCCTCGGCCTCCAGCACGTGCCGCGCCCGCAGCCGGGGCAGCCCCAGCCGGCCCGGCCGCATGGTGCGCACGGCGACGACCGTGAGTCTCCGGTCCAGGTAGGCCACGTCGATGGCCATCCGCATCCGAAAGGTGTGCACGCTGTTGGCAGGGGTCAGCAGCATCGCCCCCTCGACGGAGTCCCGCCCCAACAGCCCCCTGGAACGCGCACGGTACGAGGCCGCGATCTCCAACGGGACGCGAAGGCCCGCCGCCCCGCCCCGCCCCTCCACGACCAGCACACCCTCCCCGTCCCGCCGCCGCCTCCGCCCCCACCCCATACCTGTTCCCCTCACCCTCACCCCGACCCGCCGCTCCGACCTTCCTGCCGAACGTATCCGCCGGGAACGGAACCGACACCGGCTTCGGGAACACGCGTCGCACGGTTGCTCGTGCCGCAGCTACGGCGCCCGCGTGCCGACCGGCCTCGCCCTGGTGCCGCTCGGCCCCACTGGATAGCGTCAGTTGGCCGAAGTGAAACCTCGCCCCTCAGGAGCTGACCGTGAACCGCCACTTCACCCGCATCACAGCGCTCACACTGACCGCCGCCGCGGCCTTGACGCTGTCCGCGTGCGGAGGCGACGACGACTCCGGCAAGAGGGAGGACAAGACCGCGGCGGCGGACACCGGCAGCTCCAGCTCATCGGCGTCATCGACTGCGTCGGCGTCGGCGGATCCCGGCCGGCCGCAGATCGAACTGCCCCCCGACCTCTCGTACACCTTCGACTGGCCCAGAACCCGGGACAAGGACAAGAACGCCGTGCTCGCCGACGGAGAGCAGTCCATCAAGGCCGTGGACCTGGCCATCGTCAATCAGGACCCGCTCGACAAGGCGTACCTCTTCTACTACGAGGGTGAAGCCGCGGCCGGCACGGAGGAGTTCATCAAGGCGTATGTCAATGAGAACGCACGAGTGACGGGCGCGTACCGGTTCTACGACGCGGTGGTCAACATTCGCAGCAAGAGCGCTGCCTCACTTGTCTATTGCGAGGACCAGGGCAAAGCCTACGACATGTACCTGAAGCCGAGGAAAGTCAACAAGACGCCCGTGACCAGGAACAGCTACGTGCTGTACAACACTCAGTTGCGCAAAAACGACAAGGGTGTGTGGGTTGTGCAGGAGATTCACTCCCAGAGGGGCAGTGACAGCTGCCAGCCCTGACCGTGCGCGGGTCCGGAATCTCTCCTCTGGTGTACGTCGGTCCCGGTGGATAGCGTTGCTTCGCTGAAGAGAAGACTCGTCCCCCCCAGGAGCTGACCGTGAATCGCCGCCGACCCACCCTCATCACAGCGCTCACGCTGACCGCCGTCGCGGCCCTGACGCTGTCCGCGTGCGGAGGCGACGACAGCCCCGACAAGGGGGAGGGCAAGATCGCGGGGGCGGACGCCGCGAATGCAACGCCGTCCGAGTCGCTGAGCGATACGGCTTCGGCGTCGCCTGACAGGCCGAAGATCGCCCTGCCGGACGACGTGACGTACAAATTCGAGTGGGCCAAAACCGGTGATCCGGGAAAGAATGCAGTACTGCGTGATGCCGAACAGCGCATCAAGGCTGTGGACATGGCCATCGCGGAGCAGGATCCGCTTCACGCGGCCTATCGGTACTACTCTGAGGGCGAAGCGGCCGCCGACAGCGAGAAGTACATTCAGGAATTCGTGGATCACAAGGCTCGTACGACGGGCCTGACTCGCTACTACGGTGAAAGTGTCGCTCTCAACGATGACGGTACCGCGGCACTTGTGTACTGTGAGGATCAGAGCAAGTCGTTCAACAAGTTCCTCAAAACAGGGAAAGCCGACGTCACGCAGGTGACGGACGACAGCTACGTTGTTTACGCCGGTACGCTTCGGAAGAACGGCAAGGGCGTCTGGGTGACGGAGCGGCTGTCTTCGGAGCGGGGGAGTGCGAAGTGCCGTCCATGAGTCGCCGAACGAGTTGCCTCCTGCCGGTCGGAGTTGCCGTTCTTCTCCTGTCCTCCGTGGGCCCCGCGCATGCCGGGAGCCCGCAGCACGGCGCGGTGGTGAACCAGGCGACGATGGGCACGAACGGCACCAGGTAGGCCACGTCGATGGCCATCCGCATCCGGAAGGTGTGCACGCTGTTGGCGGGCGTCAACAGCATCGCTGCCCTCGACGGAGTCCCGCCCCAACAGTCCTCTGGAACACGCACGGTACGAAGCCGCGATCTCCAACGGGACGCGAAGGCCCGTGGCGCCGCCCCGCCCCTCCACGACCAGCACACCCACCCCCTCCCGCCGACGCCTCCGCCGCCCCCACCGATCCCCTCATCCCTTCTGGATAGCGTCAGCGTTGCCGAAGAGAAGCCTCGCCCCTCAGGAGCTGATCGTGAACCGCCACTTCACCCGCATCGCAGCGCTCACGCTCACCGCCGCCGCGGCCCTGACGCTGTCCGCGTGCGGAAGCGACGACAGCTCCGGCAAGGCCGGGACCGAAAGCCCAGGAGCGGACGCGGGTGACGAGGCGGCGAAGGCGCCGAGTCCGTCCGCTTCCTCCACTGCGGCGGCAGGCCGGCCTCACATTGAGCTTCCGGCGGACCTGAAGCTGACCTTCGAGGGTGTTGCTACCGGAGACCCCGTGAAGGATGCCGTACTCGTCGACAACGCGGAGCGGATGCGTGCCGTCGATGCCGCGATCGCCGGAACGGACCCTGAGGGTAAGGCGATCCGCTTCTACAACACGGGTAGGGCCTTGGAAGCAGCCGTATCGTGGATCGGTCAGTTCGAGAAGGCCGACGCCACTGTGACCGGTCGGGTTCGCTACTTCGAGCGGAAGGTGACGCTCAAGAGTCCGACCTCAGCTGTCCTGACGTTCTGCGCGGACGAGAGCAAGGGCTTCAGCAAGGACAAGAAGACCGGCAAGGTCGCCAAGACGCCCGTCACCGAGAACAGCTTCGTCCACTACGACACCAGGCTCGACAAGAACGCCGACGGTGTCTGGCAGACATCACAGATCGTCTCTACGAGAGGGCTGGCTCAATGCCAGCCGTAGCCGGGGCGCAGGGCGCCCGGGCGTTGGATGGCGGGTTCGTGTCCGCCGGGAGTCTCACGGTCGGCTACTCCTCCGGGTCCCAACGTGCAATCCCGCTCTGAGCCTTCGGCCGACGGATCCCGGTGAGTGTCCGGGGCGTCTCGTAGACACAGCGTGATCACGAGGTTGGCTCTGGTGTCCCTCCATCCCGATGGATAGCGTGGCTTCGCTCAAGAGAAGTCTCGTCCCCCCAGGAGCTGACCGTGAATCGCCGCCGACCCACCCTCATCACAGCGCTCACGCTGACCGCCGTCGCGGCCCTGACGCTGTCCGCGTGCGGAAGCGACGACAGTTCCGGGGACAACGACAAGATCGCGGGGGCGGACACGAGCAGTGCCTCACCGTCGGTCTCGCCGACCGCCTCCGAGTCACCGGAGGCGGCCAGGCCGAAGATCGAGGTGCCCGCCGACCTCTCCTACAAGTTCGAGTGGCCCAAGACGGGGGACAAGGACAAAGACGCGATCCTTGCGGACGGCGAGCAGTCCATCAAAGCGGTGGACCTGGCGATCGTCAACCAGAATGCCCTCGACAAGGCCTACCTCTACTACTACGAGGGAGAGGCAGCCGCCGGCACCCAGAAGTTCATTCAGAACTACGTGGACCAAAAGGCAGGGCTCACGGGAAGTTACCGCTTCTACGCCCCCGAAGTGACGGTCGACGAGGACGGCACCGCATCGTTCACTTACTGCGAAGACCAGGGCAAGGCGTACGTGAAGTACCTCGAGACCGGCAAGGTAAGGAAAACCGAGGTCTCTGCAAAGAGCTACGTCATCTATCACACGTCACTGAAGAAGAACGGTGAGGGCGTGTGGGAGATCCAGAAGATCGCCTCGCAGAGTGGGAGTGACCAGTGCCAGCCCTGACCCGTGCGAAGAAGGCGGTACCGGTCACGCTCATGGTGAGCGGATGTCTGTCGCTTCTCGTCCTGCCCGGAACGGCACACGCCGACGACATTCTGGACGGCAACACGGAGAACTCGGGCACGGAGCAGCACGCCGACGCCGGCGGCGACGGCACCGTTTCGGTCACCGTGGGTGGTGTCGTCTTCGACCGTTCCAAGAACGGGAGTGGCGCTTCGGTCGGCCCTGTGACGTCGTCCACCTCGTGGTCGCCGCCGGCGTGTTGGTACGCCCCGAAGTTCACACCCAAGGAGCTGCAGGATTACCTGGAGCCGATCTGGGAGGCCGAGTCCACGGGATACCAGTGGGATGCCGAGCAGCGGGAGAAGTACAACGCGAAGGATGAGAAGAAGGGCTTCCACAAGGACAAGACCGGCGAGGGGTACTGGTGGGGCTCGTACGTGAACAAGAGCTATCCGCCGGGCTGGAACAAGTGTGACACGGACTATTTCTGGGTGGATCTGGGCGACCCGCCGCCGGCGGACAAGGAGAACGCCGTCACCCCGGAGGTCCTCGCCGAACTCGCCTACGCGGAGATCCGCGTCCCGGGTACGAAGGTGACGCTGGCGCCCGCCGGGGCGACCAAGGTGAACCTGCCGACGTGGGCGTGGCTGGACGGCGCCGAGTTCAAGCCGGTCTCGGTCACCGCGTCTGTGAAAGAGATCGGCATCAACGCGACGGCCACGGCGGAACCGGTCTCGTTGCAGATCGAGCCGGGCACTCCCGATGCCGAGACGTACCCGGCGTCAGGGGTGTGCGAGATCAATGACGGCCGTATCGGTGTGCCGTACGAGAAGGGCAAGGCGGACGACACACCTGCGTGTGGGGTGAAGTACCTGCGTTCCTCGGGTGACGGATCGTTTCCGCTCCGGGCGACGGTCTCCTGGGAAATCCACTGGACCGGCAGCGGCGGCGCGGGCGGAGACCTGCCCGACGGTACGTTCGGCGCCACCCAGGACGTCGTCGTCCAGGAGATCCAGGCCGTCAACCGCTGAGCGGAACCGCCAGTCTCCGGAGCGGTGGCGGGCACCGGGGCGCCACGAAAAGTGGACCTCGTCGTTCCTCTCATCGGTGCAGTGGACCGGTGAGAGGGGACGGGCAGGTGGCGGAGCGGCTCGCCGTTGACGGAGACGAACTCGGGCGGTTCATGAAGTCGCTGAAGGCGTCGTCCAGTTCGCTCAAGGGCGTGCGGAAGGCGCTGTCGGACGCGACGATCGTCGGTCTTGGCACGGACGAACTCGACTCGGCGTGCGAGGCCTTCCAGGAGGACTGGAAGTACGGCTCCGAGGAGATCGGCAAGCAGACGGAGGACCTCGCCGACATCATCGGCAAGAGCAAGGACGGCTACCTCGAGGTCGACAAGGCGCTCGAGGCGGCGCTGCGGCAGTCCCTCGAGGTCAAGGGCGGCGGACAGTGACCGTCACGACCGGCCACGACCCGTACGGCGCCGCCCTCGACCCGCGGTCGCGGGCGGACCTGGGCAAGCCGCAGGGACTCAAGTCCGCGCCGCCCATTCCCAACCCGTCGTATCCGCACCTCGGCTTCAACCCGGTGCCGGGGGACACGGAGACCGTGCGCGGGCTGGAGAAGAAGCTCAGCGGGTGCGCGAAGGTGCTCCAGGAGGCGTACGACCTCGTCACCGAGCTGCTCGACGGCAGTTACTGGAAGGGGGACGCCGCGGTCGCCTTCCGTGAGCAGCTGGACGGCGGGCCGTTGCCGCTTAACCTGAAGAACGCGGCGCACTCGGTCCGCAAGGCGGCCAGGCAGCTGGACCGCTGGGAGGGCGAACTCGACGACTTCCAGCGGCGGGCCAGGAAGCTGGAGGACGACGCGAAGGACGCGCAGGCCGCGGTGGGCCGCGCGCAGGGGCGTGCGGACACGGCGGGCCGTGCTCCCGGCCTGAAGCAGGAAGGGGCCGAGGGGGACGCCGCGCAGAAGGCGCTCACGCGCGCGAACGGTGACCTCGACGACGCGCAGGCCGAGCTGAAGAAGATCATCGGCAAGGCGAAGCGGCTGGCCGAGGAGCATGAGGAGAAGGCCGGCTACCGGGCGCGGAAGATCCGCGACGCCACGAGGAAGCTGGTGCCGCATGAGCCCGGGTGGTTCGACGAGGTTCTCGACTGGCTGGGCGACAACCTGCCGGACATCCTCAGCTTCGTGGCGGGGCTGGTCGGCGTGGTGGCGCTTCTCTTCGCGGGGCCCCTGGGGCTGGCGACCGTGGCGGCTTTGATGCTGGTGGCTTCCGGGCTGAGTGCCACGGCCCTGGGGCTGCGCCTCAACGACCCAGAGGTGCGAGCGTCCCTCGTGGACGGCATCACCAAGGGCGAACTCGACGCGGATTTCTGGAGCAACGCCGTCTCAGTGGGCGCGGACTTCATGGGGGTGCTGCCTGGGCTGGGCGCTGTGGCGAAGGGTGGAATCGAAGCTACAGATGCCATTCAAACGGGCGCAAGATCGCTGGGTGTCTGGCAGAAACTAGGAACCTACGGTTCGAAAGCCCTCGATGAGGCTGGGCACATCGCTAGTCTGGACAACCAGCTCATTGCGCGAGCCGTGCGCGGTTTCAGTAATCCGGACAAGGCTGTGAAGACTGTCTCTGCGGCATCAGGTCTCACTGGGATTGCCACCGGAGGTTTCGGCCTCTACAACAAGGCTGTGGACGCCGATGACGACGGCATCAAGGACGGTGCAGTAGCCGGAATCGACGGCTCTCGTCTCATCATTGACAATGGTGGATTGATCGCTCTCGTTCGCTACGTATTCTGATGCCGTTCGGAGGGAGTATCGAGTTGCATCCTTTGAATAATGCGGTGGCCTGGGAACACCGCTCGACGCGATGGGCTTGGGCGGCGCATGTGGCCTTGATCGTCACCGGGCTGGTCGGATGGATCGCAGCGTGGGTTGTGTTGTTGCAGGTATCGCTCTGGACACCCAACTGGGTCGTGTGGGTGTTCATGCCGTACTTCATCTACGGTCCGTACCGAGCGGTGGTCCAGCTTAAATACTTTCCGGCTGCCTTTTTGATGTTGCGGATTCTGCGTGCATACCCGTGGAGGATTGTGCGAGATGCGCCGCGGGGGTTGACCAGACGCCCAGAAGTCGTGAGCAAGCAGTATGGCTGGTTCGAATTTCCCAACCCGTCCTGCCCCGAACAGCGGCTAGCGCTTGTCTTCCCCAGTCACCTGCGCAGACGATGGTGGTCCCGTCGCATGTCTCCCCTTGCCAAAAGAAGTCTGAAGGCAGAGATCGAAACCATTTGGTTCGCAGGTGACCCCCGGTTCATCGGGATCATTTCCGCGCCACCTCGGTGGGGAGCAGTTCCCCGTCGGTTGCGCGTCGTTGAGCAGCGAACCGACGCGCGTAGCGGTACACGTTTCGCCGACTGGGGAGCCACGCCGGACGACATTGAGCGTGGGCAGCGCGCTGGCGTCTACCCAGCCAATCCGTGAATGCTGAGAAGAGATATACCTTGAGACCTGCTGTGTTTACCGCACACGACTCTCTCCAGGACCCTCACGCAGAATTATGGTTTGTTGAACCGGCAGGCTTCACTGCCTTGCCCCTGGAGGTCCTGCTCGCGAAACCCGAGACGCCAGAGGCCGATCGATTGCGCGCGGCTGCTGCGCCCCTGCTCACGGCGGCCCCGACCGAGCTGGTCCGGCAGGAGTGCATGGCGCTCCTGACATCCGGTCAGCGCATGTTGGGAACGTTGCGTGAATTCGGCACAGTCCACTGCGCGGTCGGTTTGCACCGTGATGACGTCGGAAGCAGCGTCCGGCCTTTGCTCTCCCTCTTCACCATCTCCTGGCAGGACACGAACCTCGCTCCACGCGGTGTGACGGCGGCACGGGCTGTCACCGCGGCCAAGGGGCACACGCGCATCGCCTTCGAGGAGGTGCCCTGCGGCCCGGCCGTCTTCAGTGAGACGACGGTGCGCTGCGCCGCGGAAAGCGGGCTCCCTCGGCACCCCCTCCTCCAGATCCACGCCCACCTCCCTCACCCCGACTGCAAGCGGCTGGCCGTGCTCACCATCAGCGCCGTCTCGGGCGCCCGGCGGGAGGAGTACCGGGCGGTGTTGAGGGGGATCGTCGGGACCGTTCGTTTCGAGGACCCGCTGGGGGTGGCGTCGTAATGGTGTTGAACGAGGGCTCGGCCGACGATAGGAAGGCACCATGACAGGACTCGGCGCCGTATTCCGCCCCCAGCTCGCCCCCGAGCGGCTCCGTGCCGTGGCTCGGGCCGCCGAAGAGGCGGGGCTCGAGGAGCTGTGGCTGTGGGAGGACTGCTTCCGCGAGGGCGGGATCTCCACGGCCGCCGCCGCCCTCGCGTGGACCGAGCGGGTGCGGGTCGGGGTCGGGCTGTTGCCCGTGCCGTTGCGGAACGTGGCCGTCACCGCGATGGAGGCCGCCACGCTGCACCGGATGTTCCCCGGCCGGGCGATCCTCGGTGTGGGGCACGGGGTGCAGGACTGGATGGGGCAGGTCGGGGCGCGGGTCGAGTCGCCCGTCACGCTGCTGCGGGAGCATCTCCTCGCGCTGCGGTCGCTGTTGAAGGGGGAGCGGGTGACCGTGGAGGGGCGCTACGTGCGGCTCGACGACGTCGCGCTGGACTGGCCCCCGGAGCAGGCCGCCGAGGTGTTCGCCGGCGCCACCGGGCCCCGTTCGCTGCGGCTGGCCGGTGAGGCCGCCGACGGGACCGTCCTCACCGCGAACACGCCGCCCGACGGGGTACGCCGGGCCCGGCGGCTGATCGACGAGGGGCGCGCGGCGGCCGGTCGGACGGGCGACCCGCACCGGGTCGTCGTGTACCTCCTCACCGCCACCGGTCCCGGCGCCCACGAGCGGCTGCGGGCCGAACTGGTCACCGAGGGCGTCGCGGACGTGCCGGAGCTCGGGGTCGCCGGTGACGCGGAGGCCGTTGCCGACGCCGTGCGGCGGCTGGCCGGGGCCGGGGCCGACACCGTGATCCTCCAGCCGACCGGCGACGAGCCCGACCCGGAGGGGTTCGTGCGGTTCGCCGCCGAGCAGGTCCGGCCCCTGGTGGTGGCCTAGCCGTGTCCGACTCCCCTTCTTCCGACTCCTGTGCGTCCGACTCCGGTTCTCCCGGCTCCCGTTCGTCCGACTCTCGTTCGTCCGGCTCCCGTTCCCCCGGCTGCCGTTCTTTCGACGATCTCGTGGCCGAAGGCGCCTCCGTACCCACCGAGGGCTGGGACTTCTCCTGGTTCGAGGGGCGGGCCACCGAGGCGCGGCCGTCCTGGGGATACGCGCGGTCCATGGCGGGGCGGCTGGCCGCGGCCACCGCGGTACTGGACGTGCAGACCGGGGGCGGTGAGGTGCTGGACTTCGCCCTCGACGCCGCCGGGCCCGACCGGGCCCCGCTCGTCGTCGCCACCGAGGGCTGGGCGCCCAACGTCGTGGAGGCCACCCGGCTGCTGCGCCCGCGCGGTGTCGCGGTGGTCGCCTCGGCCGACGACGCGCGCCTTCCCTTCGCGGACGGCGCCTTCGATCTGGTGGTGAGCCGGCATCCCGTCGAGCCGCACTGGGAGGACGTCGCCAGGGTGCTCGCGCCCGGCGGTACCTACTTCGCCCAGCACGTCGGGCCCGCCAGTGTCTTCGCTCTCATCGAGTACTTCCTCGGGCCGCTGCCCGAGACCACTCGTCGGCGACGTGATCCCGAGCAGGAGCGCGCCGACGCCGAGGCGGCGGGACTGGAGGTCGTGGAGCTGCGGGCGGAGCGGCTGCGGATGGAGTTCCTCGACGTCGGTGCCGTCGTCCACTTCCTGCGCAAGGTCGTGTGGATGGTCCCCGGGTTCACCGTCGAGGCGTACCGCGACCGGTTGCGCGACCTGCACGAGCGCATCCGGACCGACGGGCCCTTCGTCGCCCACAGCTCCCGTCATCTGTTCGACGCGCGCAAACCGTAGAGCGCACACCGTAGAGCGCAAACCGTAGAGCGCACGCCGTAGGGCGCGAGCCGCATAACGCACGCCGTAGGACGCATGCGGTGGCCGCGACCGCGGCCGCGACCGGCCTGCCCGAACGGGCGCGTTTTGGTCAGGAACCGTCGCCGTCCGCGTCCGTGGAAGGCGGGGGTGCCCGTTCCCGCCCAAGGGACCCCGGTCGCCCTCGGCGTGAGCCGACGTCAAGGGAGGGCGAGGCGAGGACCGGTCGCCCCGGGGCGGCGTGCCTTCCGGAGGGTGGATCTTCCGGGCGTAAAGGGCGCACCTTCGCACACCTTCGCAAATATCCGCGCGGTCGGAGCAGGGGTCTCGCGGGGATGCGGAATCACCCCCCGATCCTCACAGGGTGCCCACATCGTTATCCAGCGGTGTCCTTCCAGGGTCGAATCCGGGCCGCCGGGTGACGTAAGTTCAGATCCATGTGATTCGCGTGAGCAAAGCTACGCGCGTGGCACCGCGCAGTGGAGGGGGCTGCGCGGTGCCGGGTCAAGCCGGAGTGCGCCGTCGGCGTCACCCGGACGGGGGAGGCGTCACCCCGCTTCTGTGCGTGCCCGACACCGAACCGGCCGGCGGTCGGACCGCACCGTCCGCCACTCCGTCCACCCGCGAATCGGGCGCTCACCCGGGGTGCACCGCGTTCCGGCCACGATCAAGGGCGGAACGGGGGCGTCCGTGCCATCCGGGTGTCGCCGAACGACTCCGGAGAGTAGTTGTGGCACGCCGATGCACGCAGCATCACTTACGAAGGGTTATGGTGGAAACCCCCCCTCGGGCCGGTCCGTCTCCCCCCCACGGACCGGCCCGTTTTTCTGTCCCGTCTCCGGGACACTCCTCTGCACCCCCTGGCCCTGGTGCGCCCGTAACGAGGAGTTCACCGGTGTGCCGCCCCGGGGCGTGGCATGGCGGCGCTCGTTCCAGGGCATAAGGCAAGCAGGTCGACGCCCGAACCACGGGTGTCGGATCTCAGCGGACGGCACGGAGCCGTCCGCCCGGGAGGCCCTTTGCACCAGCCCCACCGTGCGGTCACGGCACGGAAGACGCGGCGGAGGGCCGGTCCACGGCCCGCGCCAGTGCAGGGCGGCCTGGAGGACCTGCCTGACGACTTCCGTCCGGCAGGCCCTGGACCGGTCGGCTCGTTCCCGCCCTCCGAGCGCGGCTCGTTCCCGCTCTCCCGGCGCGGCTCGTTCCCGCTCTCCCGGCGCGGCTCGTTCCCGCCCTCCCGGCCCAGCGTCCACTCCGTCGCTCCCCGACCTCTTCCGAGGGGGTACGTCCTTCCGTGGTGACCAGCACAAAGCGCCACAAGCCCGATAGGCGCACCTACGTTCTCGACACCAGCGTCCTGCTGGCCGACCCGAACGCCCTGAGCCGCTTCGACGAGCACGAGGTCGTGCTCCCCATCGTCGTGGTGACGGAGTTGGAGGCCAAACGGCACCATCCCGAACTGGGCTACTTCGCCCGGCAGGCCCTGCGCCTGCTCGACGAGTTCCGGGTACGGCACGGTCGCCTCGACGCCCCCATCCCGATCGGGGACCTCGGCGGCACCGTCCGCGTCGAGCTCAACCACTCGGACCCCAGCGTGCTGCCCACCGGCTACCGCCTGGGGGACAACGACTCCCGCATCCTCGCGGTCGCCCGCAACCTGCAGGCGGAGGGCTTCGACGTCACCGTCGTCTCGAAGGACCTCCCGCTCAGGATCAAGGCGTCCTCCGTCGGACTCCTCGCCGAGGAGTACCGCGCCGAGCTGGCCATCACGGACGCGTCGGGCTGGACCGGGATGTCCGAACTCACCCTGTCGGGCGAGCAGGTGGATGTGCTCTTCGAGGAAGGGCACATCCACGTCCCCGAGGCCGCCGCGCTGCCCGTGCACACCGGACTGACCGTCCAGTCCGAGCGCGGCAAGGCCCTCGGCCGGGTCACGCCCGACGGCGACGTCCGGCTGGTGCGCGGCGACCGGGAGGCGTTCGGCATCAAGGGCCGCAGCGCGGAGCAGCGGATCGCACTCGACCTGCTGCTCGACCCGGACGTCGGCATCGTGTCGATGGGCGGCCGGGCCGGCACGGGCAAGTCGGCGCTCGCGCTCTGCGCCGGCCTGGAGGCGGTCCTGGAGCGCCGTCAGCACCAGAAGGTGATGGTCTTCCGTCCCCTGTACGCGGTGGGCGGGCAGGAGCTCGGCTATCTGCCCGGCTCCGAGGCCGAGAAGATGAGCCCCTGGGCGCAGGCGGTCTTCGACACGCTGTCGGCCGTCACCAGCCGGGAGGTCATCGAGGAGGTGACCGCGCGCGGGATGCTGGAGGTCCTGCCGCTCACCCACATCAGGGGACGCTCGCTGCACGACGCCTTCGTGATCGTCGACGAGGCGCAGTCGCTCGAACGCAACGTCCTGCTGACCGTGCTGTCCCGGATCGGGGCCAACTCGCGGGTGGTCCTCACCCATGACGTGGCGCAGCGGGACAACCTGCGGGTGGGCCGGTACGACGGAGTGGTCGCCGTCGTCGAGAAGCTGAAGGGGCATCCGCTCTTCGCGCACGTCACCCTGACGCGCTCCGAGAGGTCCCAGATCGCGGCACTTGTCACCGAAATGCTGGAGGACGGTCACATCTGACCCGTCCGCGAGCTTCGACCCGACCGGGGTCGGTCACCCACCAGTCGGCGCCGTCCGAAAGGCCGAGAGCCTAGCCGGGCGGCGCCTCGCTGTGTGCGACTTTCCAGGAATCCCTTGGGCCAAACGGGATGTGAGCTTTCACACGCAACACAGAATTGCCTCACCCCGTCGGGTTACGGCAGAGTCTCATTCCTGTCAGGCCCCGCATACGACACAGCCGTACCCCCAGCGGTACAGCACCACAGAAGCACCACAGCCAACTCCATAGCAGAGTCGTATGCCGCCCGAGCATCACACGGCGCTTCCCGCAGGGGAGTTGTCCACCGGGCCCGTGCCTCCCGTGACCCGTAGTTGGGGAGGTCAGTGCCAGGGGCACGATTGCGTCCGCGAGGGTCACCGAAGCGGGCGATGCTGGAAGGAAACCGTGTGAGCCGGATCTCGGTCCGGGGATTCGCAGTGGCCTCGGCCACGGCGGTCACCGCCGTCGGAAGCGTCGTCGGCGTTGCCTCGGGCAGCGTCGCGCAGAGCAACGACGACGCGGAGGCGACGGCAGCAGGCACGACGCTGCTCGCCGACATCCCCATGGGTGAGCAGGCGCAGGTGCAGACCGCGTCCCTGACGCAGCAGGCCGACGTGCAGGCCATCGCCGCGGACGCGAGCGCCAAGAAGGACGCCGAGGAGGCGGCCCGCAAGGCAGCCGCCGAGACCGCCGTGGCCAAGCAGGAGAAGGCCAAGAAGGCGGCCGCGGACGCCAAGAAGCGCGAGGCGGCGAAGGAAGCGGCCAGCCGCGACGCCGAGCGCGACGCCACCAGCTTCGCCGTCCAGAGCTCCTACAGCACCGGCCAGATCCAGGCGATGGCCCGTCAGATGGTGCCGAGCGGCCAGTTCCAGTGCTTCAGCAACATCGTGAACCACGAGTCGAGTTGGAACTACCAGGCCGTCAACGCATCCTCCGGCGCCTACGGTCTCTTCCAGGCCCTCCCGGCCGGCAAGTACGCCTCCGCGGGGGCCGACTGGCGGACCAACCCGGCCACCCAGATCAAGTGGGGCCTCGGCTACATGAACAACCGCTACGGCAGCCCGTGCGAAGCATGGGGCTTCTGGCAGGCCAACCACTGGTACTGAGCCCGGTACCCGGCCCCTGAGCCGACCGCCGTACCCCGTCGGGATCCACGCTCAACCTCGCGCAGCCCCTCGCCGTCTCACGGTGAGGGGCTTTCGCGCTCCCGCCCTGTACGGTCGGACCGGAAAGACTCCGGGGGGAGTGGTGGGGAAAGACGGGGGAAGAGGACGGATCATGTCACGAGTGCCAGGGTGGCTCGGCCGGCTCGGTGCCGGACTGACGCAGGTGAGCGAGCGGTTGGAGCAGCGTCGCGAAGAGGCGCGCCGGCGCGACGCCGACGACGGGCCGGGGCCGGTCTCCGGTCATGGGCGGCGCCACCCGCACGACACGCCTGACGACACGGCCGCGGGCGCGGCCGACGAGCACCTCGACGTACACGGCCCGGTCGCCGTCACCGACCGCCCCGACCCGGCCCTGGCCGTGCCCTGGGGAGTGCGGGTGGCCGCGGAGGCCGGATGGCGGCTGCTGGTCCTCGCGGGCACCGTGTGGGTGCTGATGCGGATCATCAGCGCCGTACAGCTGGTGGTGCTGGCGTTCGTGGCCGCGCTGCTGATCACCGCGCTGCTTCAGCCGACCGTGGCCTGGCTGCGCCGGCACGGGGTGCCCCGGGGCCCGGCCACCGCCCTGACCGCGATCCTCGGGTTCGTGGTGATGGGGCTGATCGGCTGGTTCGTCACCTGGCAGGTCATGGAGAACATCGACAACCTCTCCGACCAGGTCCAGGACGGCATCGACGAGCTGCGCAACTGGCTGCTGAACAGCCCCTTCCACGTCACCGACAAGCAGATCAACGAGATCGCCAAGAACCTGCGCGAAGCGGTCGGCGCCAACACCGACCAGATAACGTCGGCCGGACTGGAGGGCGTGACGGTCGTCGTCGAGGCGCTCACCGGCATCCTGCTGGCCGCCTTCTCGACGCTCTTCCTGCTCTACGACGGCAAGCGCATCTGGCAGTGGTCGCTGAAGCTGGTGCCCGCGGCCGCCCGGCCGGGAGTGGCCGGCGCCGGACCCCGCGCCTGGCGGACGCTGACCGCTTACGTGCGCGGCACGGTGATCGTGGCGCTGATCGACGCCATCTTCATCGGACTCGGCATCTACTTCCTGGACGTGCCGATGGCCGTCCCGCTGGCCGTGTTCATCTTCCTGTTCGCCTTCGTCCCGCTGGTCGGCGCCGTCGTCTCGGGTGCCCTCGCGGTCGTCGTGGCGCTGGTGACGCAGGGCATGTTCGCGGCGGTCATGACGCTCGTCGTGGTGCTGGTGGTGCAGCAGATCGAGGGCCACATCCTGCAGCCGTTCATCCTGGGGCGCGCGGTACGGGTCCATCCGCTGGCGGTGGTGCTGTCCGTGGCCGCGGGCGGCATGGTGGCCGGCATCGGCGGCGCCGTGGTCGCCGTACCGCTGGTCGCGGTGACCAACACCGTCGTCGGCTACCTGCGGGCGTACTCCCGCGAGGCCGCCCTGCGGCAGAAGCCGAGGCCGCACGGTGCCACGTCGACCGACGCCGCCCCGGCACTCGACCGGGGCCCGGACGCCCCCGAGTCCCAGGAGTCACCGGAGGCCGGTCCGCCGTCGGACGCCTCCCCGGCGTAGCGGAAGGCGGTGCGAGGCGCCCGTCCCCGGCGCCTGCCCCGGACCCTCCGGCCTCGCCCCGGCAACGCGAACGGGCCCCGCCCACCTTCCGGTGAGCGGGGCCCGTGCCGTGCGGCGCGCGACTACTGGTCGGCCAGGACGGCCTCGGCGTCCAGCGTGACGCCGACCGCCTCGACCACGGCGGCGATCTTGAACGCCTCCTGGATCGTCTCGCGGTCGACACCGGCCTTGCGGAGCACCTGCTCGTGCGAGTCCAGGCACATGCCGCAGCCGTTGATGGCGGACACCGCGAAGGACCACAGCTCGAAGTCGACCTTGTCGATGCCCGGGTTGCCGATGACGTTCATCCGCAGACCGGCGCGCAGGGTGCCGTACTCGTGGTCCGACAGCAGGTGCCGGGTGCGGTAGAAGACGTTGTTCATCGCCATGACGGCGGCGGCCGACTTGGCGGCCGAGTACGCCTCGGGAGACAGGTTCGCCTTCGCCTCCGGCTCCAGCTCGCGCAGCACGATGGGGGAGCGCGAGGCGATGGCGGTCGCCAGCACGGTGCCCCACAGCTGCTGCGCCGGGAGGTCGGAGTTGCCGATGACCGAGCCCAGGTTGAGCTTCAGGTCCTTGGCGTAGTCCGGTACGGCGGACTTCAGGGAATCGAGCGACATGTCAGATCACTCCCCCGACAGCAGCGCGACCGGGTCGAGGGTCTCGTCGCCCTTGCTCCAGTTGCACGGGCAGAGCTCGTCGGTCTGCAGGGCGTCGAGGACCCGCAGGACCTCCTTGGGGTTACGGCCGACGGAGCCGGCGGTGACCATCGTGAACTGGATCTCGTTGTTCTGGTCCACGATGAAGACCGCGCGCTGCGCGAAGCCGTCCTCGCCCTCGATGCCGAGGTCACGCATGAGCTCGTGCTTCGAGTCGGCCAGCATCGGGAAGGGCAGGTCGGTCAGGTCCGGGTGGTCCTTGCGCCAGGCGTGGTGCACGAACTCGGAGTCGCCGGAGAAGCCGAGGATCTGGGCGTCACGGTCGGCGAACTCGTCGTTCAGCTTGCCGAAGGCGGCGATCTCGGTCGGGCACACGAAGGTGAAGTCCTTGGGCCACGCGAAGACGACCTTCCACTGACCCTCGTAGGTCTTGTGGTTGATCTGCTGGAACTCCTTGCCCTTCTCCAGCGAGACGCAGGCGGTCAGATCGAACTCGGGGAACTTGTCACCGACAGTGAGCACGCGCTCTCCAATAAGTGCAGCGAAGAAACACCCGCTTTGCGAGCGTTTCCCATGGGTTGGACGCTGTTGATGTTGGCACAGGGTGCATTGATTAGTGAAATAGCTACACTCGGTCGAGTTGATCGGAGGTGGCTATTAGTGTCCAACAAGAAGAGGCAGCCCAGCCTCGCTCAGCTGCGGGCTTTCGACGCGGTCGCCGAGCACCTGCATTTCCGCGATGCCGCAGCGGCGATCGGCATGAGCCAGCCGGCGCTCTCGGGCGCCGTGTCCGCCCTGGAGGAGGCACTGGGTGTCACGCTCCTGGAGCGTACGACGCGCAAGGTGCTGCTCTCGCCGGCCGGTGAACGGCTCGCGGTGCGGACCAAGGCGGTCCTGGCGGAGGTCGGCGCGCTGCTGGAGGAGGCCGAGGCGGTACGGGCGCCCTTCACCGGCGCGCTGCGGCTCGGCGTCATCCCGACCGTCGCGCCGTACCTGCTGCCGGCGGTGCTGCGGCTGGTCCACGACCGCTACCCCGACCTCGACCTCCAGGTCCACGAGGAGCAGACCGCGAGCCTGCTGGAGGGCCTGACGTCCGGCCGCCTCGACCTGCTCCTGCTCGCGGTCCCGCTCGGTGTCCCGGGCGTCAGCGAACTGCCGCTCTTCGACGAGGACTTCGTCCTGGTCACGCCGCTCGACCACCGGCTCGGCGGCCGGGAGGGCCTCGCGCGCTCGGTGCTGCGCGAGCTGAAGCTGCTGCTGCTCGACGAGGGGCACTGCCTGCGCGACCAGGCGCTCGACATCTGCCGCGAGGCCGGCCGCGCGGACGTCCCGGCGACCACGACGGCCGCCGGACTGTCCACCCTGGTGCAGCTGGTGGCGGGCGGCCTCGGGGTGACGCTGCTGCCCCGCACCGCCGTCCGCGTGGAGACCTCCCGCTCCAGCCAGCTCCTCACCGCGTCCTTCGCCGACCCGGCCCCCACCCGCCGTGTCGCCCTGGCCATGCGTACCGGGGCGGCCCGCGCGGCGGAGTACGAGGAGCTGGCGGTGGCCCTGCGCGAGGCGATGGCGGACCTGCCGGTGCGGACGGTGCACGACTGAGCGACCGCCCCTCGGAGCGGTCGCCCGGTCGCGTACGGTTGCGGCTATTCGGTCCGCAGTCCCTCCGGCCGCATCAGCCGCAGCAGCGGCGGCAGGCTGCACAGCGTGACGACCAGGACGACCGCCGCGCCGATGCCGGTCATGGACAGCACGCCGGTCCAGTCGACGTGGACCGGGGTGTTCGTCATCTTCAGCAGCACCGTGCCCAGGGTCAGGCCCACCGCGGAGGCGAGCAGCAGGCCGAGCACGATGGGGATCGCCGTCTGCCACAGCACCGACAGGCTGAGCGTGCGACGGCGGGTGCCGAAGGCGACCAGGGCCGACAGCAGCTTCTTCCGCTCGCGCAGCTGCTCCAGCTGCGAGACCAGCAGACTCGCGCCGATCAGCGCCAGCACACAGGCGGCCCCCACGAACAGGCCGGTGCGGACGGCGTCGAACCGGTCGGTGCGTTCGGTCTCCGACCAGGTCACGGTGTCCGCCAGCGGGTCGATGGACACCGTGGTGTTCCGTACCAGGTCGTGCACGTCCGGCACCGACTCGTCCAGCCGGAGGTAGGCGTGCCCGTCCAGTGCCGGCACGAGCGCCTCCGGCATCGCCTCCCGCGTCATCAGGAAGCCGCCCCGGTCGGTCCCGGCGAGCAGACCGGTACGCGGCTTCGCGGCCTTGACGCCCTCCGGCATCGTCCAGGGGACCGCGGGACGCTTCGGGCCGCCCTCGTAGGACGGGTCCGCGTAGAGCTTCCGGCCCGGCACGGCCAGCTTCGTCACGTCCTCGTCGCCGTCCCACTCGGCGCCGTGGACGACGAACACGTCCCCCTCGGCGCACGAGGGCAGACGGGCGATCTCCCGCAGCGCGGCGCAGTCGCCCACGGTCAGCGTCGTGCCGTTGTCCGGGTCCTGGGGGCGGTCGCCCAGCCAGCCCTCGGAGTAGCCGAAGACCTCCTTCACGCCCTTCGTGTCGCGGAACTTCCCGGCCGCCCGGTCCGTCGGGGTCCCGCTCGGGAAGGTCGCCTCCATCTGCGCCCACGACACGTCCTGCCCGGTGGACTTGGTGTAGTCGTCGTCCACGCCGGCGAACAGCATCTGCAGCGCGATCGCCCCGGCGACCGCCACCGCGATGCCGTTGACCATCCTGGCCGCCGTACCGCTGCTCAGCTGCAGCCTGCGCACGGCCAGCTGCCAGGCCACGCCGCCGGAACCGAGCCGCGCGACGACGCTCTCCACGATCCACGGCAGCAGCGCGGTCACGCCCACCAGGAGCAGGATCACACCGCCGGTCACCAGGTACTGGTTGAAGTCGCCGTTCTCGCGCCCGTTGCCGATCATCGGGTAGAGCATCGCCAGTCCGGCCAGCGGCAGAACCAGCCGCCACCACAGCCGGCGCCGGGCGGGCCGGCCCGCGCGCACCACGCCGAGCGGCTCGATGACGACCCCGCGCAGCGCGAACAGCGTCACCAGTACCGCGGCCGCCGGCACCGCCACGGCGACCAGCAGGGCCAGCACCGGGGAGGGATTGAGGTAGCTGGGGAACACGCTGATGCGGAACACCTCGGCGTTGCCCGCCAGTTGCCGCCCGACCATGAAGAACCCGGCGCCGAAGACCAGTCCGAGGACCGCGCCGGCCAGGGCCTCACCGGCGGCGATGCGCCGGGTCATGCGGCTGTCGGAGCCCACCAGGCGCAGCGCCGCGAGCCGTCGGTCCCGTCGCTCGCCGCCGAAGCGCACGGCCGCGGCGATGAACACCGCGACCGGCATCAGCAGCACCACGAAGACGACGAGGATCAGCAGGAGCAGCACCGGATCGGACTGCTCCTCACCGGGTTTCGGGTCGCCGAAGCGGTCGATGCGCTCGATCCGGCCCGCGGTGATGTGCTCGGCGAGCCCTTCCGCGCCCTGGTAGTAGGCGAGTTCGGCCGAGCCGATCAGCCCTTCCTCCGCGATGGTGCCGACGATCCGGTCCGGCAGCCGCTCGCGCAGCAGTGCCCCGGAGTCCGAGTCCAGCAGCTCCTTCAGCGCGGGGGACACCACCATCTCGCCCACCGCGGGGAACTTCTCCACCCCGGGCGGCAGCGGTGCCCGCGGCCCCTCGGGCTCCAGGGCCCGGCCGCGGACGTCGTCGTCGCGGAAGTCCTCGTCGACGTGGGCGACCACGAGCGTGTCGTCCGCCTTCGGCATCGGATCGATGGTGAAGGAGATGTCGGAGCGCGCCGCCTCCCGGTCGTGCCGGACGGTGAGCGCGTTCGGCAGGGCCGTCGTCAGCAGCAGCAGGGCCACGCCGAGCCCGACGCCGACGGCCGTCAGTACGGCCCGGGTCCAGCCCTCCCGGCCCCCGGTGAAGGCGAAGCGGACGCCCAGCATCAGGTCCGCGGCCCACTGGCGCACGCTCATACGACGCGCTCCATGTCCCGGGACTTGCCGTCGCGCACGACGATCTCGCGGTCGGAGTAGGCGGCCACCCGTGCCTCGTGCGTGACCAGCACGACGGCGGCGTTGGTGGAACGGGCCGCGTCGGTGAGCAGCTCCATCACGCGCTCCCCGTTGAGGGAGTCCAGCGCGCCGGTCGGCTCGTCGGCGAAGAGCACCCGGGGGCTCGTGACCAGCGAGCGCGCCACCGCGACCCGCTGCCCCTGGCCGCCGGAGACCTCGCCGGGCCGCTTCTTCTTGAGGTCGTCGACCTCCAGCCGCTCCATCCAGGTCAGCGCGGTCCGCTCGGCCTCCTTGCGGGAGGTGCCGTTCAGACGCAGCGGAAGGGCGACGTTCTCGACGCAGGTCAGCTCCGGCACCAGCTGGCCGAACTGGAACACGAAGCCGAAGTCCGAGCGGCGCAGGGCACTGCGCCGGGCGTCGGACATCGCGGACAGCTCACTCCCGTTGTACGTGATCGTCCCCGAGTCGGGCGTCACGATGCCGGCGAGGCAGTGCAGCAGCGTCGACTTGCCGGACCCGGAGGGGCCCATGACGGCGACGACCTCGCCGGGGTGGATGGAGAACGCGGCGTCGTCGAGGGCGAGGGTCGGGCCGTAGGCCTTGCGGAGCGACTCGGCCGAGAGCAGGGAACCTGCGGGAGGAGTCATCGGGTTACCGCCTCACGGAGCTTGTCGAGGCGCGCGGCGGTCAGTTCCAGCCAGCGCAGGTCGGCCTCGAGGTGGAAGAGGGCGTGGTCGCAGATGAGCTGGTCCGCGAGGTCGCCCTTGCGCTTGCGGTCGGTGAGGATGCGCATGCTGCGCAGGTGCTCCGAACGCTGGGTGTCGAGGATGTCGGCGGCGTCGCGGTGGGTGAGCAGCGCGAGGACGACCTTGGTGTACAGCGTCGACTGGAGGTACGGCTCGGGCTTCTCCGGCGTGGCGAGCCACTGCTGTACGTCGGTGATCCCCTCGTCGGTGATCGCGTACCGCTTGCGCTCGGGACCGCCGCCCGTCTCGATGCCGTCGACCACCACGAGGCCGTTCTTCAGCAGGCGGGACATCGTCGAGTAGACCTGGCCGTAGTGCAGCGGCCGGTCGTGACCGAACTTCTCGTCGAAGGCGCGCTTGAGGTCGTAACCGTGGCGCGGACCGGACTCCAGGAGCCCCAGGAGGGTGTGACCGATGGACATGACGAGCACTCTACACACGGTGTATACGCGCTATGTATACGCACCGTGCAGAGGTCGTGGCGGCCGGTGCAAGAAGGGGGCGGCGCCGCAGGTCGGGGCCGATTGTCACGGTTCCGCTACGGCGGGGGCGGCGCCTCACGGACCGCCCCCGCCCCGCCGTCAGGACGGTGGCGCGGCCCCCGGTCCGCCGCTCCTCGGCGGGCGGCCCCGGCGCGGCAGCGGCCCGGTGTCGCCGGGCAGCCGGCCCGCCTCGGCCAGGGCCCGGCGGAGCAGGAACTCGATCTGGGCGTTGGCCGAGCGCAGCTCGTCGCCCGCCCAGCGGGCCAGCGCCTCGTACACGTGCGGGTCCAGCCGCAGCAGCACCTGCTTGCGCTGCTGCGGCCGGCGCTTGGGGGCCGGGCCCTCGGGCGCGGAGTCCCCGGACGGCGCGGAACCCTCGGACGGGGGTGTCACTGGTAGAGCGTCCCCGTGTTCAGGACCGGCTGGGCGGCGCGGTCCCCGCAGAGCACGACCATCAGGTTGGACACCATGGCCGCCTTGCGTTCGTCGTCCATCTCCACGATGCCCTGCTCGCTGATCCGGGCGAGCGCCGCCTCGACCATGCCGACCGCGCCGTCCACGATCTGCCGCCGCGCCGCGACCACCGCGCCGGCCTGCTGCCGCTGGAGCATCGCCGAGGCGATCTCCGGCGCGTAGGCGAGGTGGGTGAAGCGGGACTCGATGATCTGCACGCCGGCCGCCTCCACGCGCGCGTGCAGCTCGACGGCGAGCTTCTCGGTGATCTCCTCGGCGTTGCCGCGCAGCGAGAGGCCGTCCTCGTCGTGGGCGTCGTAGGGGTACTCGATGGCGATGTGCCGCACGGCGGCCTCGGTCTGGGTGGAGACGAACTCGATGTAGTCGTCCACCTCGAAGGTGGCCTGCGCGGTGTCCTCCACCCGCCACACCACGACCGCCGCCAGCTCGATCGGGTTGCCGTAGGCGTCGTTGACCTTCAGGACGGCCGTCTCGTGGTTGCGCACCCGCGTCGAGATCTTGGTGCGGGAGGTGAAGGGGTTGACCCAGCGCAGGCCGTCCTGGCGGATCGTCCCCCGGTACCGCCCGAAGAGCTGCACCACGCGGGCCTCGCCCGGCGCGACCATGTTCAGCCCGCACATCGCGAGGAAGGCGGCCAGGGCGATCAGGATGCCTCCGATGATCAGCCCGGCCTTGCCGCCGGCCGAGTCGACCGCCGTGGCGGTGACGACCAGGCCCGCGCCGACGAGCAGTCCGACCAGACCGAGCAGCAGCGCGAAACCGCCGCCGATGCTGTGCGCCTGCTGCTCCCTTACCCGGGGCGCCGGCATCTCGGGCACATCCGCGGTGACCTGCGGGGCATCGTGTGTGGACATGGGTGTCCCCCGTTCTCGCCGGGCGGGCCGGGGCGCGCCGCGGCATCCGTCTTCGTCTATCGCTTGTCTAGCTAAGTGATATCACTTTACCGCCGAATCACAACCCTGAACCCCTCTCGTACGTCGGTTCCTGTGGAGCGGGTGCTGATTCTCACGTCCGTACAAGGCCGGATCAGTTGCCGTTTGTCATATCTCCCGGTGTTAGCTTTCTGAGCTGACCTGAGCGACGAACCTGTGTGACGCGTGAGCGAGACGTGCCCACAGATGACCGAAGCGGAGCGGATCGGACCCATGGGACGAGCGGAAGAGAGAAGAGCGCGACAGCGCGGTGGACGCCGCGCGGCGCCGAAACGCCGCCGTTCGTCGACCGCGGGCGGTGCCGCGGGCGGCAAGAGCCGCATACGCCGGCTGTTCACTTGGAAGAAGATCCTCGGCACCTTCTTCGGCCTCTGCCTGCTCGGCATGGGCGCCTTCATCGTGCTGTACATGATGATCGACATCCCCGAGGGCAACCCCGAGGCGGAGCTGCAGAGCAACGTCTACAAGTACAGCGACGGCAGCGTCATGGCCCGCACCGGCGACCGCAACCGCGAGATCGTCGACCTCGCCAAGATCCCCAAGGACGTCCAGCGCACCTTCGTCGCCGCCGAGAACAAGACGTTCTACAACGACGCCGGCGTCGACCTGAAGGGCACCGCGCGCGGTGTGCTCAACACCCTCTCCGGCAAGGGCGCCCAGGGCGGTTCGACGATCACCCAGCAGTACGTCAAGAACTACTACCTGACCCAGGAACAGACGGTCTCGCGCAAGCTGAAGGAACTGGTCATCTCCCTGAAGCTGGACCGGGAGAAGTCCAAGGACTACATCCTGGCCGGCTACATCAACACCAGCTACTACGGTCGCGGCGCCTACGGCATCCAGGCCGCCGCCCAGGCCTACTACCGCGTCGACGCCGAGGACCTCACCGTCGAACAGGGCGCCTACCTCGCGGCCCTGCTCCAGGCGCCGAACCAGTACGACTGGGCGATCGCCAGCGAGACCGGCAAGAAGCTCGTCCAGCAGCGCTGGAACTACGTCCTGGACAACATGGTCGAGCAGAAGTGGCTGGGCGCGGGCGACCGGCAGGGCATGAAGTTCCCCGAGCCCAAGGAGCCCAAGGCCGCCGCCGGCAAGGAGGGCCAGGTCGGCTACCTGGTCGACGCGGCCGACCACGCGCTCAAGAAGCAGCTCGTCGCCCAGGGCGCCGCCGAGGACATGGAGCAGGCCAAGGCCCTGGTGGACCTCGGCGGCTACACCGTCACCCTCAACATCGACAAGAAGAAGCAGGCCGCGCTGGAGAAGGCCGTCAAGGAGAAGCTCACCGACAAGCTGGACCCAGGCAAGCGGAAGGTCGACGCGGACGTCCAGGCCGGAGCCGTCTCGGTCGACCCGAAGACGGGCTCCGTCGTGGCGATGTACGGCGGCGTGAACTACCTGAAGCACTACACCAACAACGCCACCCGCGACGACTACCAGCCCGCCTCCACCTTCAAGCCGGTGATCCTCGCCGCCGCCGTCGACCACGACGCCGAGACCCAGGACGGCGTGCCGATCACGGCCAACACCCTCTACGACGGCGACAGCGAACGCCCTGTGATGGACGGCGACCAGAAGGTCGGCTTCGCCCCGCCCAACGAGGACGACCGGGACTACGGCGAGATCGACGTCCAGGAGGCGATGAACAAGTCCGTCAACTCCGTCTTCGCGCAGATGGGCACCGACGTCGGCATGTCCGAGGTCATGAAGGTCGCCGCCGACCTCGGCATGGACACCGAGGGCGAGCAGGCCGTGCCCGCGCAGACCCTGGGCAGCATGGGCGCCAGCCCCCTGGAGATGGCCGGCGTCTACGCCACCTTCGACAACCACGGCAAGAAGGTCACCCCGGCGATCGTGAAGGCGGTCGAGCACAAGGACCGCACGATCGAGATGCCCGACCCCGTGGGCGAGAACGTCATCAGCCGGGAGGCCGCGGACACCGTGACCTCCGTGCTCACCGGCGTGGTCGACGACGGTACGGCCAAGACGTCCGTGCGGGAGAACCCGCTGCGCGACGGCCAGCAGGTGGCCGGCAAGACCGGTACGTCCGACAACAACAAGTCGGCCTGGTTCACCGGCTTCACCCCCGGCCTGGTCACCTCGGTCGGCCTGTTCGGCGAGGACGACACGCCCCCGCACAAGCAGGTCCCCATGTACAGGGCGGCCGGCGTGGACTACCGCGTCAACGGCGGCGGCCCCCCGGCGGAGATCTGGTCCGCGTACACCTTCGGCGTCATGGACGAGGTCACCAAGTTCGACCTGAAGACCAAGCAGGGCGCCGCGGTCAAGCCCAGCAAGTCGCCGACGGTCTCCGAGTCGCCGAGCAAGTCGCCCTCGCAGGAGGAGACGAGCGAGGAACCGCCGCCGTCCGACGACCCGACGACCAAGGCGCCGCCGTCCAGCGACCCGACGACCGAGGAGCCGCCCGAGTCGCCGTCGCAGTCACCGTCGAACAGCGCGTCCAGCGGCGAGACACCGCCCGACGGCGGCGGCTCCACCGAGTCAGGGGAACCCGACTTCCCCGGCGCGGACCTGGCGCCGTAGTCCGCCGACGGCCACTGCACGCGCGAAGGGGCGCCCGGTGCTCACCGGGCGCCCCTTCGCGCGTCGCCGCTCCTCCGCGCGCCTCAGCCGCGGTTCAGCTCGAACCACACCACCTTGCCGGTGCTCAGCCGGGTCGCGCCCCAGCGCCGGGCCAGCCGGTTCACCAGGTACAGTCCGCGCCCGCCCTCGTCGGTCGCCCGCGCCTGCCGCAGCCGGGGCAGCTGCGGCACGTCGTCGCCGACCTCGCAGCGCAGCACGTCCGTACGCAGCAGCCGGAGCGTGACCGGCTTCGACGCGTACCGCACCGCGTTGGTCACGACCTCGCTGACGAGCAGCTCCACGGAGTCCGTGAGGTCCTCCATGCCCCAGCGGGCGAGCGCCCGCCGGGCCAGACGCCGTGCCTTGCCGGGAGCCGCGTCCTCGGGATCGAGGAACCAGTACGCCACGTCGCTGGGCGCGATGCCGTCGAAGCGGGCGGCGAGCAGCGCGATGTCGTCGTCCCGGTCGCCCGGGCCGAGCATGTCCAGCACCTCGTCGCACAGGGCTTCCAGGGGCGGCGGATGGTCGGGGCCGGTCAGCCGCGCGGTCGCCGCCAGCCGCTCCCGCAGCTGCTCTATGCCCGTCCACACGTCCCGCAGCCGGGACTCGACCAGCCCGTCCGTGTACAGGAGCAGGGTCGCGCCGGCCGGGGCGTCCAGTTCCACGGCCTCGAAGTCCACGCCGCCCACGCCGATCGGGGCGCCGGCCGGCACCCGCAGCACCTCGGCGTGGCCGCCCAGGTGCAGCAGGACGGGCGGCGGATGCCCGGCGTTGGCGACGGTGATGCGGTGCGAGACCGGGTCGTACACCGCGTACAGGCAGGTCGCCATGCGGTCGGTGCCCAGGCGCTGGGCCTGCTCGTCCAGGTGGTGCAGCACCTCCTGCGGGGGCAGGTCGAGCCCGGCCAGGGTCTGCGCGGTGGTCCGCAGCTGGCCCATGATGGCCGCCGACGTCATGGAGTGGCCCATCACGTCCCCGACGACCAGCGCGACCCGGCTGCCGGGCAGCGGGATGGCGTCGTACCAGTCGCCGCCGACCCGCGCCGTCTCGGCGGCCGGGAGGTAGCGGGAGGCCAGCCGCACGCCGGTGCAGCGCGGCAGGTTCTCCGGGAGCATCGTGCGCTGCAACTCGTCGGCGATGTACGCCTCACGCCCGTACAGCACCGCCTTGTCGATGCCGAGCGCGCTGTGCGTGGCGAGCTGCGCGGCCACCAGCAGGTCGTCGGCCTCGAAGGCGACGCGCTCCGGGCCGCGCAGGAACAGCGCGGCGCCGATCACCCGGCGCCGGCCGCGCAGCGGCGCGAGGATCGCCCTGCGGCCGTCGGGCAGTGCGAAGTCGCGTTCCTCGCCCAGCAGTTCCGGCAGCGCGGCGCGGGCGGCTGGCGCGTCCGTGAACACCGGGCGCACCCCGCGCAGCACCTCGGCCAGCGCACTGCCCGGCCGCACCTCGCACAGCTCGGCGCCGACCGTCTCCAGCTCGGACGGCTCGGGCGGGGCGGCGGGCGTGAAGGCCCCCTCGGTGTCCCGCTCGGCCGGTATCCGGTCGGTGCGCCGCAACCGCAGCACCAGCGGACCGGTGGGCCGCTCGTCGCCGACCGGCAGCGGCTCGCGCAGATAGACGAGGATGGCGTCCGCGAAGGTCGGCACGGTGGCCCGGCACAGCCCCATCACGATCTCGTCGAGGTCCATGCCGCGGGCGATCCGCCGGGTCGCGGCCCCGACGAAGCGCAGCCGGTCGCCGTCCCGCCGCATGGGCGTGGGCTGTCCGGGCGCGGTGGGCTGCCCGGTACGCCGGTCCTGCTCCGGCGGCGCCCCGCGCCGGACCGCGGCGCCGGCCGGTGCCCCGGAGCCGGACCGCAGCAGTCCGGCCCGCCCGCCGCCGACGCCCGGGGGCGCGCCGTCCGAGGGGGAGTCCCCGGGGGCCGCACCGCTCGACGGCGCGCTGCCCTGCCGCCCGCCGTCCGGCTGGACCGGGACTCCCTCGGCCACGGGCCGCGGACGGTGCGCGTCGGACTCGGCGGCGTGCTCGGCGCCGGGCTGGGCGTGCTCGAAGGTTCCCGGGGAGTCCGGGCCCGCGCCGGGCGGCGGGTCCCCGGCGGGCCCCTGGGCCGGTAACGCGGACCCGGAGGCGCCCGGCGCCCCTGGGGCACGCAGGAGCGCCCCGCGGGGATCCGTGGGGTCCGCGCCCGTCGTGGGGCGGTCGAAGGAGGTCGGGTGCTCCGTCACGCGTGTCGAATCCGTCCGTCCGGGACTGCGCGCGTCGCGTGCAGTTCGTCCCGCAGAAATCCCGATACCCGCAATCCGTGCCCACGGAACGGGATTCCCGCGTGGTCAGAGGCAGTTCCTGTGTCACCGGCGGACCGTCTGCGGCCCGTCTCCGTGTTGCCCTCGTACCCCTCGCTCACGTCCTGCCGCCCCTCGGTGACGATCGGTCAAGCACAGTGCACACTCCGCAGGTTGCCGCTGCCGCGCTCGTTGCGGAGGACGATCCTACGTTTCCTGCCGGGGGGCACATCAAGGGTCTCACGAGGACACGTGCGCGGGCGTGCGATCCCAGTCGGCCGGCAGGGGCGGTACCGGCCACGCCGGATCGGGCCGCCAGTCCTCCCAGCCGTCGGCGAACGGCGAACCCCAGGCACGGATCTCCGCGACCGCGGCACGGCCCGCCCGGCGCACCCGCTCGGCCTGCGCCGGGTCCATCAGCCGGTCCCGCTGCGCCTGCGCGAACTCGTCCTCGTCCCGCCAGTGCCAGGTACGGTCCGGGTGCACGGAGATGTCCAGGAAGTGGTCCTCGGAGTCGACCCCGCCCTCCCACCGGGTCAGCGGCTGCTCCAGATTCACGTACCAGTTCTTGAACCGCCAGCCCGGGTCCCAGAACAGCCACACCGACCAGGCCTCACCGGGCCGCGCCAGCTTCAGCACGCCCGTGCCGAACCACCGGTCGCGCTGCACCGTGCGCGGCTTGGTGTAGCGCGAGGCCAGCGGCTCCAGGTGCACGGGAGTGCCGTCGGCGAGGACCGGCTTCACGCACTCGGTGCCGGGCGCCAGCCACACGGCGAGCAGCTCGGCGTCGTCCCGCACCACGGTGACCGGACGGGCGATGTGCACGTGCGGACCGCCGTTCTCCCGGTACCGCCACAGGATCCGGCTGCCGGGCGCCCAGAAGTCCACCGGGCCCGCCGGACCGTCCGCTCCCCGTCCCGCCGTCGCGCTCACCGCTTCACCGTCTGTCATGCGGAGATATTAGGTGCCATGGCCAAGCGGCGCGCCGCCGATCGCCGCAGCGCCCGCCGGCGCCCGCCCCGGGCCCGGCCGGCGGCCCTCACGGACGGGTCATCCGCAGCACGTCCAGCGCCTCGTCGAGCTGCTCGTGCGTGAGGTCGCCGCGGTCGACGTACCCGCCCTCCAGGACGACCTGACGGATCGTCTTCCGCTCCGCCAGCGCCTTCTTGGCGACCCTGGCGGCCTCCTCGTACCCGATGTACTTGTTGAGCGGCGTGACGACGGAGGGGGACGACTCGGCGTACTCGCGGGCCCGCTCGCGGTGCGCGACGACGCCGTCCACCGTCCGGTCGGCCAGCAGCCGGGAGACGTTGGCCAGCAGCCGCACCGACTCCAGTACGTTCTTGGCGATGACCGGCAGCATCACGTTCAGCTCGAAGTTGCCGGCCGCTCCGGCGGCGGCGACCGTCGCGTCGTTGCCGGTGACCTGGGCGGCGACCATGAGGACCGCCTCGGGGATCACCGGGTTGACCTTGCCGGGCATGATGGACGACCCGGGCTGCAGGTCGGGGAGCGCGATCTCCGCGAGTCCGGTGCGCGGCCCGGACGCCATCCACCGCAGGTCGTTGGCGATCTTCGTCAGGCCGACGCCGATGGTCCTCAGCTGTCCGCTCGTCTCGACGATGCCGTCCCGGGCGCCCTGCGCCTCGAAGTGGTCGCGCGCCTCGGTCAGCGGCAGCCCGGTCGCCCGGGCCACCTCCTCGATGACGGCGGCGGAGAAACCGGGCGGGGTGTTGATGCCGGTGCCGACGGCGGTGCCGCCCAGCGGCAGCTCGGCGAGGCGGGGGAGCGACGCCTCCAGCCGCTCGATGCCGTACCGCACCTGTGCGGCGTACCCGCCGAACTCCTGGCCCAGCGTGACCGGCGTGGCGTCCATCAGGTGCGTACGCCCCGACTTCACCACGTCGGCGAACTCCGCCGCCTTGCGCTCCAGGGCGCCGGCGAGGTGGTCGAGGGCCGGGACCAGGTCCCGGGTGACGGCGGCGGTCGCGGCGATGTGGATCGAGGACGGGAAGACGTCGTTGGACGACTGGGAGGCGTTGACGTGGTCGTTGGGGTGCACGTCACGGCCGAGCCGCTCACCGGCCAGGGTGGCGATGACCTCGTTGGCGTTCATGTTGGACGAGGTCCCCGACCCCGTCTGGAACACGTCGACGGGGAAGTGCTCGTCCCACTTCCCCTCGGCGACCTCGCCGGCCGCCTCCCGGATCGCGGCGGCGACGTCCTGGTCGAGCACGCCCAGCTCGGCGTTGACCTTGGCGGCCGCGCCCTTGATCCGCGCGAGCGCCTCGATGTGCGCGCGCTCGATCCGCTGCCCGGAGACGGGGAAGTTCTCGACGGCACGCTGCGTCTGCGCCCGCCACTTGGCGTGGGCGGGGACACGGACCTCGCCCATGGAGTCGTGCTCGACCCGGTAGTCGGTGTCGTCGGTTCCGCTCGTCGTCATCGTCGTACCTCCACGAAGATCAGCACAGGGTCGGACCTACCTATTCCCCGACCGTACGGGCCGACCCGCGCCGTACCCCCACACGCGGGCGGCCCCCGCACCGTCGCCGGGTGGGGGCCGCCTCACGCGTCGCGGGGGGCGTCAGGCCAGCCCGGGGCCCCGTACCGGGATCGTCGTGAACGTGGGCGCGGGGGCCGGGTCCTGGAAGAAGTCGTTGCCCTTGTCGTCCACCACGATGAACGCCGGGAAGTCCTCGACCTCGATCTTCCAGACCGCCTCCATGCCGAGCTCCTCGTACTCGACGACCTCGACCTTCTTGATGCAGTCCTGCGCGAGCCGGGCCGCCGGGCCGCCGATCGAGCCGAGGTAGAAGCCGCCGTGCGCGTCGCAGGCGTCGGTGACCTGCTTGCTGCGGTTGCCCTTGGCCAGCATCACCTTGGAGCCGCCCGCCGCCTGGAACTGCTCCACGTAGGAGTCCATGCGCCCGGCGGTCGTCGGGCCGAAGGAACCCGAGGCGTAGCCTTCCGGCGTCTTCGCGGGGCCCGCGTAGTACACCGGGTGGTCCTTCAGGTACTGCGGCATCTCCTCGCCCGCGTCCAGCCGCTCCTTGATCTTGGCGTGCGCGATGTCGCGGGCCACGACCAGCGGACCGGTCAGCGAGAGCCGGGTCTTGACCGGGTGCCTGGCCAGCTCGGCGAGGATCGCGTCCATCGGCTGGTTCAGGTCGATCTCGACGACGTCGCCGGACTCGTCGAGGTGCTCCTGCGTCGTCTCCGGCAGGAAGCGCGCCGGGTCGGTCTCCAGCTGCTCCAGGAAGACGCCCTCGGCGGTGATCTTCGCGACGGCCTGCCGGTCGGCCGAGCAGGACACGGCGATGGCGACCGGGCAGGACGCCCCGTGCCGGGGCAGCCGCACCACGCGCACGTCGTGGCAGAAGTACTTGCCGCCGAACTGCGCGCCGATGCCGATCTTCTGGGTCAGCTCGAAGACCTTCTCCTCCAGCTCCTTGTCCCGGAAGCCGTGCCCGAGCGCCGAGCCCTCGGCCGGGATCTCGTCCAGGTAGTGCGCGGAGGCGTACTTCGCGGTCTTCAGCGCGTACTCGGCCGACGTGCCGCCGACCACGATCGCCAGGTGGTACGGCGGGCAGGCGGCCGTGCCGAGCGAGCGGATCTTCTCCTCCAGGAACTTCATCATGGAGGACTCGTTCAGGACGGCCTTCGTCTCCTGGTAGAGGAAGGACTTGTTGGCCGAGCCGCCGCCCTTCGCCATGAACAGGAACTTGTAGGCGCCGCCGTCGGTCGCGTACAGCTCGATCTGGGCCGGGAGGTTGGAGCCGGTGTTCTTCTCCTCCCACATGGTGAGCGGAGCCATCTGCGAGTACCGCAGGTTGAGGTTCCGGTAGGCGTCGTAGATGCCGCGGCTGAGGGCCTCCTCGTCACCGCCCGCCGTCAGCACGTTCTGTCCGCGCTTGCCCATGACGATCGCCGTGCCGGTGTCCTGGCACATCGGCAGCACGCCCGCCGCCGCGATGTTCGCGTTCTTCAGCAGGTCGAGCGCCACGAACTTGTCGTTGCCGGACGCCTCGGGGTCGTCGATGATGCGGCGCAGCTGCGCCAGGTGCGCCGGGCGGAGGTAGTGCTGGATGTCGTGGATCGCCTCTTCGGCCAGCTTGCGCAGCGCCTCCGGCTCCACCTTGAGGAAGGTCCGCCCGTCGGCCTCGAAGGTGGACACGCCCTCGGCGGTCACCAGCCGGTACGGAGTGGTGTCCTCACCCTGGGGGAGCAGATCGGTGTACGCGAACTCAGGCATCTCGCCCATTCCTCACTCGACATCACGCGCGGCTGGATTCCTCAGCAACGACGGCTGGCCTCCATCGGCA
The DNA here is from genome assembly GCF_004364245.1 of Streptomyces sp. BK208. Classification (GTDB taxonomy): domain Bacteria; phylum Actinomycetota; class Actinomycetes; order Streptomycetales; family Streptomycetaceae; genus Streptomyces. The sequence goes on from NZ_SOAV01000005.1 coordinate 121,561, forward strand.
GCGCCAACCAGCGTAGAACCTGGCCGGGGCGCGGGGCTTGTGAGGTAAGGCTCAGTCGGCCGCTGCCCGTCCCCGACGAGGTTGTCCACAGGGCTGGTCGCGATCTATCGCGTTTCGGTACGCTACGGCGGTGGACCTTCACAAGCACGCCCCAGCCGTCCCGCGTACCTCCGAGCTGCGCGCCTCGGACGCCGACCGCGACCGTGTCGCCGACATGCTGCGCGAAGCCCTCGCCGAGGGGCGGCTCACCGCCGCCGAGCACGCCGAGCGCGTCGAGGGCGTGCTGGCCGCCAAGACCGTCGGCGAGCTGGACGTCTTCGTGCGCGACCTGCCCGCCGCCCACCGCGGCCGGGAGGCCACCGCCCCGGCGCCCAACCGGCCCACCCCGGGCGCCGTCCCCGCGGAACCCGACGAGAACGTGGTGGCGGTCTTCAGCAGCGCCGTCCGCAAGGGCCGCTGGCGGGCGAACCGCCGCATCCACGCCTACGCGGTCTTCGGCAGCGTCGAGATCGACCTCAGCGAGGCGGTCTTCGAGTACCAGCAGGTCGTCGTCAAGGCGTTCTCCGTCTTCGGCAGCGTCGAGGTGCGGGTCCCGGAGAACGTGTCGGTGCGCGGCGCCGGGGGCAGCGTCCTCGGCAGCTTCGAGGTCCACACCCACGACTCCGCCGAGGCCGAGGCCCCCGTCGTGTACGTCGACGGCTGGGCCGTTCTCGGCAGCGTCGATGTGCGTCCCAGGCGCGGCAAGGTCGTCGCGGACATCCTCGACCGGGTGCACCGCCGGGTCGAGAAGGGGATGCGCAAGCACCTGTAGCGCGGCACCGGCAGCGGTCGGGGACTCAGTGCATAGGCACGCGTACAACGGGTAAGCCTTGACGCATCGTCTCTCGCTAGCGAAGCCGTCGTCAGGAGTAGACCCGTGCTGCAACCGCCGCATTCGTCCCTGCAGGTAGCTGCCGTTCCGGCCCAGCGGGGGCCCGTGCGGGACAGGGACCAAGACGCTCCGTGGCACACCGAGGCGGTGTGCCGGCGCGACGAGGCCGGACTGTTCTTCGCCCCCTCCAAGGAACCGACCGCCGCCCGGCTCTCCCGCGAAGAGGCGGCGAAGCGGGTCTGCGCGCGCTGCCCGGTCATGGTCGAGTGCCGTGAGCACGCCCTGCTGCAACCCGAGCCCTACGGTGTCTGGGGCGGCCTCACCGCCGCCGAGCGCCGCGTGGTCCTGGCCCGGCGCCGCCGCCGCGAGGTGGAACTCAAGAACGCCGCCCGCCAGACGGGCCGCATAGCCGCGGCCGGCTAGAACTCAGGCGACCGAAAGGGCACCCTCTCCGCACCGAGGGTGCCCTTTCGACGTCGGGGCGATTCACGGCCGCGCGGAGCGTCCATGGGCGCCCCGCGAAACCCACGGAGTCACTTCGCCCGGTCGAAATCCACCGCGCTGTACGCCCGCAGCTTGCTCAGCCGGTGCTCGGAGTCGATCCGCCGCACCGTGCCCGACTTGGACCGCATCACGATCGAGTCGGTCGTCGCCGTCTCCGACCGGTACCGCACCCCGCGCAGCAGCTCGCCGTCGGTGATGCCGGTGGCGACGAAGAAGACGTTGTCCCCGGAGACCAGGTCGTCGGTGGTCAGCACCCGGTCCAGATCGTGCCCGGCGTCCACCGCCCGCTGCCGCTCCTCGTCGTCCTTGGGCCACAGCTTGCCCTGGATGGTGCCGCCCAGGCACTTCACGGCGCAGGCCGAGATGATGCCCTCCGGCGTGCCGCCGACGCCGAGCAGCAGGTCGATGCCCGTGCCCTCGCGCAGGGCCAGGATGGAGCCGGCCACGTCGCCGTCGGAGATCAGCTTGATCCGGGCGCCGGTCTCCCGGACCTCCTTGATCAGGCCCTGGTGCCGGGGGCGGTCGAGGATGACGACGGTGACGTCCTCGGGCGTGCGGCGCTTGGCCTTGGCGATCCGGCGGACGTTCACGGCCACGGGCGCGTTGATGTCGACGAAGTCGGCGGCCTCGGGGCCCGTGACCAGCTTGTCCATGTAGAAGACCGCGGACGGGTCGAACATGGAGCCGCGCTCGGCGGCGGCCAGCACCGCGATCGCGTTGGTCATGCCGTTGGCGGTCAGCGTGGTGCCGTCGATCGGGTCGACGGCGATGTCGACCTCGGCGCCGGTCCCGTCCCCGACCCGCTCCCCGTTGAAGAGCATCGGGGCTTCGTCCTTCTCGCCCTCGCCGATGACGACGACGCCGTTCATCGAGACGGTGTGGACGAGGGTGCGCATGGCGCGCACGGCGGCACCGTCGGCGCCGTTCTTGTCACCGCGCCCGACCCAGCGGCCGGCGGCCATCGCCGCGGCCTCGGTGACCCGCACCAGCTCCATGGCGAGGTTGCGGTCGGGAGCCTCCGAGGGGACGTCCAGCTCGGAGGGGAGATGATGCTCGGTCATCGGAACGCACCTTTCTGATACGACGACGGCCGGATGAGGGTGTGGCCACGACTCTATCGTCAGTCCGACAAAATGAGCAGGGGACCCCACGTATGAGCACATGAGGGACCTGCGACGATGGGGGGCGTGGCAGGTACGAACGGCAAGCAGAAGACGGCCCGGGACATGGTCCTCTCCCTGGGGGTCATCGTTCTCGCGGGACTGGTCATGTATCTCTTCATCCCGCACGACGACGACGGCGGGCCCGACCTCAAGCGGGTCGACTACACGGTCGAGCTGACCACCGCGCGCCGCGCCGCACCGTACCCGGTGGCGGCGCCCGAGGGGCTGGCCGAGGAGTGGAAGCCGACCTCCGTCCGCTACCGCGGCACCGACGGCGACTCCTGGCACCTTGGCTACCGCGCGCCCGACGGTGAGTACGTGGCCGTCGAGCAGTCGACGCGGAAGCCGGACGAGTTCATCGAGGAGGCCAGCCAGGGCGGGCGCAGGACCGCGACCACCGAGGAGATCGGCGGCCGGACCTGGACCCGCTACACCGGCGGCCGGTACGAGGCCCTGGTACTGCGGGACACCGACGGCGTGAAGGGCGCGACGACGGTCGTCGCCGGCACCGGGTCGTTCGAGCAGCTGGGCAGCATGGCCGCGGCGCTGAAGCTGGCCTGAGCCGGCGCCGTAGCCGCGCGGTCCTCCGCGGGGGCCGTCCTCGGGGGTGTCCTCGTGGGCCTTCCTCGCGGGCACGACGAAGCCCCCGGTGCGTCACCGGGGGCTTCGACGATGTGCGTGCGCGGGTCTCGGAGGACGCCGGCGCACGGACCGCGGTCCTCAGACCGTGGTGACGACCTGGTCGTAGGCCAGGCGCGGGGAGCGCGGGAACCAGGCGTCCGGGCCCGGACGGCCGATGTTGACGACCATCAGCGGGGTGTGGTCGTCGTCCAGGAACTCCTTGCGCACGCCCTCGAAGTCGAAGCCGGTCATCGGTCCGGCGGCCAGGCCGGCGGCGCGGACGCCGACGATGAAGTACGCGGCCTGCAGGGCGGCGTTCAGCGTGGCGGCGCCCTCGCGCACCGGGCGCTCGCTGAAGAAGGCGTCCTTCGCGGCGGGGAAGTGCGGGAAGAGGTGCGGCAGCTCCTCGTGGAACTCGTTGTCCGCCGAGAGGATCGCGACCAGCGGGGCGGCGGCGGTCTTGGGCCGGTTGCCCTCGGCCATGTGCGCCACCAGGCGCTCGCGGGCCTCGGGGGAGCGGACCAGCGTGATGCGCAGCGGCGACTGGTTGAAGGCGGTCGGGCCGTACTTGACCAGGTCGTAGATCGCCTGCACCTGCTCCTCGGTCACCGGCTCGTCGGTGAAGGTGTTCGCGGTGCGGGCCTCGCGGAAGAGCAGGTCCTGGGCGGCGGGGTCAAGAACGAGAGACATGCGTGATCTTTCTCCGGGTGCGTCGGCTCCACGTCCCGTGCGGGCCGGGAGCCGTTGACGGGGACGACCCTACGACAAAGAAGTTCAAGGTTCAACCAAAAAGGGGACGGCGGTGATCCGCTTCACCTGGCCGCGTGGGGCAAGGGGCGAGCGGACCTGTTCCCGCCGTCGACGCCGCACGGAAGGTGGCGTGACGGGCATCACACGTGATCGGCGATCACTTCCGGCGTCCGCCGCGGTCATGAAGGTCACATCGCCGCGCACCCCGCGCCGCCTCGGCATCGCGGAAACCGCGGCACCTCGTACCCAAGGAGCGCAACGACATGACCGCCAGCGTGAAGGGCCCGGCCTCCTACTTCCCGTCCATCGAGAAGAAGTACGGCCGCCCGGTCGCGGAGTGGAAGGACCTCGTCCGGTCCTCGCCGCTCACCAAGCACATGGAACTGGTCACCTGGCTCAAGACCGAGCACGGCCTGGGCCACGGGCACGCCAACGCGCTCGTCGCGCACACCCTGGCCGAGGACACGGCGAAGGAGGGGTAGGGGTGTCGTTCGGATCAGGCCGGCTCCGGGCGACGGTGCCCTGTTGCCGACCCCGCGACCCACGGCAAGATCCAAACGACACCCCTAGGCCCGCTCCTCGTCCTCGTCGGCTGCCTCCTCCTCGGCCAGCGCCGCGTCCAGGCGTGCCCGGGCGCCGTCCAGCCGGCGACGGCAGACCTTCGCCAGCTCCTCGCCCCGCTCCCACAGGGCGAGGGACTCCTCCAGCGTCGTACCGCCGGCCTCCAGCCGCCGGACCACCTCGATCAGCTCGTCCCGCGCCTGCTCGTACCCGAGCGCCTCGGACATCGCCGTCGGCTGCTCCACCTCGCTGGTCATCCACCCACCCTATGCGTCGACTCGTACGGAGAAATCGCCCTCGGAGACCCGCGCCCGCAGGGTCTCGCCCGGCTCCACCTCGCCGGGGTCACGGACCGCGTGGCCGTCGGCCCGCTGCAGCACGGCGTACCCGCGCTTGAGCGTCGCGGCGGGGGAGAGGGCGACCACGCGCGCGTGCGTGTGCGTCAGCTCGGAGTCGGCCCGGTCGAGGTGGTGCCGCAGCGCACGGCGGCCCCGCTCAAGCAGCGCCGTCACCTGCTCGGCCCGCTCCTCGATCATCCGGTGCGGATCCTGTATCGACGGCCGGGCCAGCGCGTGCGCCAGCCCCCGCTCCTCACGGTCGACGAACGCCGCCACACAGCGCCGGGCGCGGTCGCGCAGCAGCCGCACCCGCTCGTACTCCTCGCCGACGTCCGGCACGACCTTCTTCGCGGCGTCGGTCGGCGTGGACGCGCGCAGGTCGGCGACCAGGTCGAGCAGGGGGCTGTCCGGCTCGTGGCCGATCGCCGAGACGACCGGCGTACGGCACTGGGCGACCGCCCGCACCAGCTGCTCGTCGGAGAACGGCAGCAGGTCCTCGACGCTGCCCCCGCCGCGCGCGACGACGATCACGTCGACGTCGTCGATCGCGTCCAGCTCCTTCACCGCCTGCACCACCTGCGGCACCGCGTGCACCCCCTGCACGGGGACGTTGCGCACCTCGAAGCGGACGGCGGGCCAGCGGTGCCGGGCGTTCTCCAGGACGTCCCGCTCGGCCGCCGAGGCCCGCCCGCACACCAGGCCGATCAGCTGCGGCAGGAACGGCAGCGGCTTTTTCCGCTCCGCCGCGAACAGTCCCTCGCGCGCGAGGGACTTCTTCAGCTGCTCCAGACGGGCCAGCAGCTCCCCGACGCCCACCGGTTTGATCTCGGCGGCCCGCAGCGACAGCTGCCCCCGCGGCGCGTACCACTCCGGCTTGGCGTGCACGACCACCCGGGCGCCCTCGCCCACCACGTCCGCCACGGCGTCGAACACCTGCCGGTAGCAGGTCACGCTCACGGAGATGTCGTACGACGGGTCGCGCAGCGTCAGGAACACCACACCGGCGCCCGGCCGCCGCGACAACTGCGTGATCTGCCCCTCGACCCACACCGCGCCGAGCCGGTCGATCCAGCCCCCGATCAGCCGGGACACCTCGCCCACGGGCAGGGGGCTTTCGGGGGTCGAGTTGGCAGCCATGCGCCCGAGCGTAACGGCCGGGTCCGACAATCCGGCCCTCCGTGTCCGTCCCCGGTCACACGCCCCGGCCCACCGCGGCCGTTCCCCGTCACAGGCCCCGGCCCTCCGTGTCCGTCCCCCGTCACACGCCCGCCGGGTCCGCGTCCCTGCGGCCCCTCCACTGCACCGCCAGCACCAGCAGACCCACCACCAGCCAGACCGCCCCGACCACCTGAGCGGTCCCCGACGCCTCGACGATCACCGCGATGGTGATCGCCGCGCCCAGCACCGGCACCAGCAGGTGCCGCCACCAGCTCACCGTCCCCCCTCGGCGCCGGACCGCGAACCAGCCCACCACGCTCGCGTGCAGCAGGGTGAACGCGGTCAGCGCGCCGACGTCGACGACCGAGACCAGGTGGTCGAGGCCGTCGTCCCGGCGGGCCGCCCACACCGCCGCCGCCATCGTGATCACCGCAGACACCAGCAGCGCCACCCGCGGCACCCCGGCGTCCGTCCGGGCCAGCACGCCCGGCAGCCGCCGGTCGCGGCCCATCGCGAACAGCAGCCGCCCGGCCGCCGCCTGCCCGGCCAGCGCCGCGAACGCCGCGCCGATCGCCTTGCTCACCGCCACCAGGTCGTGCAGCCACGTGCCCACCGAGGCGTCCACGGCGTCGTAGAACGCCGACCCCTGCAGCTCCGGCTCCGCCGCCAGCCGCGCCGACGACACCGGCTCCAGCAGCGCCACCAGGTAGGTCTGCGCCACGAACAGCACACCGGCCAGCGCCAGGCAGAACAGCAGCGCCCGCGCGACCTTCGCCGACCCTCCGGTGACCTCCTCGGCGAACGTGGCGATCGCGTCGAAGCCCAGGTACGACAGCACCGCCACCGACACCGCGCCGACCACCGCCGACAGTGCGAACGCGCCCTGCGTGCCGTCCCCGGACAGCGGCGACAGCCAGTCCCGCTCGGCCCCGTCCTGCGCCAGGACCACGATCGCCGTGGCCACGAAGACGAGCAGTACGACGATCTCCATGGCGAGCACCAGGAAGCCCACCCGGGCCGCCGTCCGCACCCCCCACAGGTTCAGCAGCGTCGTGACGACCACCGCGATCGCCGTCCACACCCACCGCGACACCTCGGGGACCAGCGCCTCCATCGCGATGCCGGAGAACAGGTAGGCCACCGCCGGGATGAGGATGTAGTCCAGCATCGCCATCCAGCCCGCGACGAAGCCGGCCCCGTCGCCGAGCCCCGCGCGCGCGTAGGCGAACACCGACCCCGCCTGGGGGACCACCCGCACCATCTGGGCGTAGCTGAACGCGGTGAACGCCATGGCGACCGTGGCGACGACGTAGACCAGGGCCACCGCACCGTGCGACTTGGCGTCCAGCGTGCCGAACACGCCGACCGGCGCCATGGGCGCGATGAACAGCAGCCCGTAGACGACCAGGTCCCTGAAGCCCAGGCTGCGCCTCAGCTGCTGCTGCTCACCGGCCCCGGGGGCCGTCGTACCGCTCTGCGACATCGTTCCTCCGCCTGCGCCTCGGACTCCGTCTCCAGACGTTCCCGCCAGTCTCCCCGGCAACGCCGCACCCACGCGATCTTTGACCCGCCGAACGCGGCCTTACGATGGGTGCCATGACTGCTTCGCCTGGCCGCCGTGTCCTGCTCGCCGCCCCCCGTGGCTACTGCGCGGGTGTGGACCGCGCCGTGATCGCCGTCGAGAAAGCCCTGGAGCAGTACGGGGCTCCGGTGTACGTCCGGCACGAGATCGTGCACAACAAGTACGTCGTCCAGACCCTGGAGAAGAAGGGCGCGATCTTCGTCGAGCGGACGGAGGAGGTGCCCGAGGGGAACATCGTGATGTTCTCCGCGCACGGCGTGGCCCCCGTCGTCCACGAGGAGGCCGAGCGCGGCCGGCTCGCCACCATCGACGCCACCTGCCCGCTGGTCACCAAGGTCCACAAGGAAGCCGTACGTTTCGCCAACGACGACTACGACATCCTGCTGATCGGCCACGAGGGTCACGAGGAGGTCATCGGCACCTCCGGCGAGGCCCCCGACCACATCCAGCTCGTCGACGGACCCGAGGACGCCGCCAAGGTGGAGGTCCGTGACCCGTCGAAGGTCGTCTGGCTCTCCCAGACCACCCTCTCCGTCGACGAGACCATGGAGACCGTCGACGCGCTCAAGGACAAGTTCCCGCAGCTCATCTCCCCGCCGAGCGACGACATCTGCTACGCCACGCAGAACCGCCAGCTCGCGGTGAAGCAGATGGGCACCGAGGCCGACCTGGTGATCGTCGTCGGCTCCCGCAACTCCTCCAACTCCAAGCGCCTCGTCGAGGTCGCCAAGCAGGCCGGCTCCCGCGCGGCGTACCTGGTGGACTTCGCCGACGAGATCGACGAGACCTGGCTGGACGGCGTCACCACGGTCGGCGTCACCTCCGGCGCCTCCGTCCCCGAGGTCCTGGTCGAGCAGGTCCTGGAGTGGCTCTCGCAGCGCGGCTTCGAGGACGTGGAGATCGTCAAGGCCGCCGAGGAGTCGATCACCTTCTCCCTCCCCAAGGAGCTGCGCCGCGACCTGCGCGAGGAGGCGGCGTCCCTGGTGGCGGAGCGGGGCGGCTCGGGCACGGCGGGTACGCCCGGAGCGTGACCGTCAGTCGTCCGTCGTAACGTGGGGCCATGCAGATCTTCGGCGTGGACATCGGCGGATCCGGTATCAAGGGCGCCCCTGTGGACCTCGACAGGGGCGACCTGACCCAGGAGCGCTGCAAGGTGCTGACCCCGCACCCGGCGACCCCCGACGGCGTGGCCGACGGGGTCAAGGAGGTCGTGGAGCACTTCGGCTGGACCGGCCCGGTCGGTCTCACCTTCCCGGGCGTGGTCACCAGCGGCGCCATGGTGCGCACCGCGGCCAACGTCGACAAGAGCTGGGTCGACACCGACGCGCGCGCCCTGTTCAGCGAGCGGCTGGGCGGACTGGACGTGACGGTCGTCAACGACGCGGACGCGGCGGGCGTCGCCGAGATGCGCTTCGGGGCCGGCCGCGGCCGCAAGGGCACCGTCGTCCTGCTCACCTTCGGCACCGGCATCGGCAGCGCGGTCTTCGCCGGCGGGGTCCTCGTCCCCAACAGCGAGCTGGGCCACCTGGAGCTGGACGGGCACGACGCGGAGAAGCGGGCCTCCAGCAAGGTCAAGGAGGACCACGACATGTCGTGGGAGCACTGGGCCCACCGCGTCCAGAAGTACCTCGCCCACGTCGAGATGCTGTTCTCGCCCGAGCTGTTCGTCATCGGCGGCGGGGTCAGCCGCAAGGCCCACAAGTTCCTGCCCCACATCGAGGGCATCCGGGCGGAGATCGTCCCCGCTCAGCTCCAGAACAACGCGGGGATCGTGGGGGCGGCGATGCACGCCGCCGGCTGAGCACCGCCCGTCACGCCGGGGGGCGGTTGCGCGCGGCGGCCCGTCGTCGCCGCACCAGCCGGATCCGGCGGACGATGACGGCCGACCCGGCGACCAGCGTCCCGCCGTACAGCCACCCGGCCTCGGTGGCCAGCGCGGTCACGAGCCCCATCAGCCGCCCGCCGAGGCCGTCGCCGCTCTCGGCGACGGGGACCAGGCCCACGGCGAAGGCGATCGGCACCACCACGGGGGCGGTCAGCAGGTCGCCCCGGCGCACCCAGAGCGCGGTGAGCAGGCTCACCGGCACGAACAGCACCCCGTACACGGTCAGGGACGCGCCGAACAGCAGCTCGTCCACGAAGCCCAGCAGGGTCATCAGGGCCGCGCAGAACAGACCGCTGCCCAGCCCGGTCAGCCGTGGGTTGGGCATCTCGCGCAGGGCGCGCACCACTCTGGCCACCGGCGAACCCGGCCCGGGGGCGGGTCGCGCGGGGACCGTGCGCTGCCTCACCGGCCGCCCGAGGGGCCGCGCGGCGGCGGCGGTGCCGCCCCGGCCCTGCGAGGGCAGCGGCGCCCCGTTCCGTCGCGGTCCGTACTCTGCAGGTCGCGTCCTGTGTTGCTCCACTGGACCAACTTAGGTCGGTTTATGTGCTGAACAGCCCGACAGACACGCCGTAGGACGTGCCTTGGCCAAGCGTTCGACTCCGGACGAGGCCGGCACGGCACACCCCGTAGACTGGTGGATCGGCCCACGCCTGGCCCTGTCACCTCCCATCCAGCCTCCGCATCTCACGTACGGGAAGTCGCAACGTGTCGCTCACGATCGGAATCGTCGGTCTGCCGAATGTCGGCAAGTCGACCCTGTTCAACGCCCTGACCAAGAACGACGTGCTCGCGGCCAACTACCCGTTCGCCACGATCGAGCCCAACGTCGGCGTCGTGGGCGTCCCCGACCCCCGCCTGACGAAACTGGCCGAGATCTTCTCCTCCGAGAAGGTCCTCCCGGCCACGGTCGACTTCGTCGACATCGCGGGCATTGTGCGCGGCGCGAGCGAGGGCGAGGGCCTGGGCAACAAGTTCCTGGCCAACATCCGCGAGTCCGATGCGATCTGCCAGGTCATCCGCGCCTTCAAGGACGAGAACGTCGTGCACGTCGACGGCAAGGTCTCGCCCAAGGACGACATCGAGACGATCAACACCGAGCTGATCCTCGCCGACCTCCAGACCATCGAGAAGGTCCTGCCGCGCCTCCAGAAGGAGTCACGCATCAAGAAGGACGTGGCTCCCAAGGTCAAGGCGGTCGAGGAGGCCAAGGAGATCCTGGAGAAGGGCGACACGCTCTTCGCCCACGGCATCGTCCAGGGCACCGAGCGCAACGAGCTGCTCCACGACCTGCACCTCCTGACGACGAAGCCGTTCCTCTACGTCTTCAACGTCGACGAGGACGAGCTGACCGACGACGACTTCAAGAACGAGCAGCGGGCCCTGGTCGCCCCCGCCGAGGCGATCTTCCTCAACGCCAAGCTGGAGGCGGACCTCGCCGAGCTGGACGAGGACGAGGCCCTCGAACTCCTCCAGTCCGTCGGCCAGGACGAGCCCGGCCTCGCCACCCTCGCCCACGTCGGCTTCCGCACTCTGGGCCTGCAGACCTACCTGACGGCCGGCCCCAAGGAATCCCGCGCCTGGACCATCAAGAAGGGCGCCACCGCCCCCGAGGCCGCCGGTGTCATCCACACCGACTTCCAGAAGGGCTTCATCAAGGCCGAGGTCATCTCCTACGGCGACCTCGTCGAAACGGGCTCGGTCGCGGAGGCCCGCGCGAAGGGCAAGGCCCGCATGGAGGGCAAGGACTACGTGATGCAGGACGGGGACGTGGTGGAGTTCCGGTTCAACGTCTGACCCGCCCGGGTCCGTAGGCCGACAGGGTCCGCGGTGCGCTTCGGTGCCCTCGCCGTTCGTTGCGGCGAGGGCACCGTTCGTTCGTCCGGCGGGCGGTGTGGTTCGCGTCGCGGGGGCGGTCAGCCCTGCGTGCTGGTGCCCTGCAGTGCCTGGTCCGTCATGTCGGCCACCTGTCCGGCCGGCGGGGCCTCGGCGTCGACCTCGGTGCCGAAGTCCGAGTACTGCATCACCGTGGTCATCTTGAGCTGCTCCGGGGACCCGCTGCCGTCCGGCTCGGCGGACGCGGAGGCGGGAGCCTTGACGGTCATGTCGATCTGCTGGCGACGGAGGCGGCCCTCGTCGTCGAGCCAGACCTGCATGGGCAGCGTCGGGCCGAGCTGCTCGGCCAGCTGGTCGCCGCCCGGAATCCTGGAGACGTCCACGGAGACCTTGTAGTGCGTGGTGTCGACTCCGTCGATCTTCTCGGTGCCGGCCTTCTCGACGTTCTTGTCGATGATCGCCTTGGCGTAGGCGGCGGTCTGCGCGGGGTCGCCGATCTGCTGGTTGCTCACCCCCTGCCGCGCGGCCACCTTCTTCAGGTCGATCTTGATCCAGGACTTGCCGCCGGGAGCCTTCTGGCCGGGCACCTTCTGGTAGAGGACCTGCTCGACCACCCGCTGCTCGATGCTCTTGTCCTGCGCCGTGACGGTCATGACGCTGTCGCCCTCGGCCAGGTCGATGACACCCTCGGCGTCGGACGTGATCGTCCTGCCCTTCGCCGAGAGCTTCATGTCGATGGTCATCCGTGCCGACTCGGCTTCGGCCGTCTTGTCGTAGGCCGCGCGCACCTCCACCGTGCCCTGCTCACGGGCGCCGGTGCTCCTGCTCGCGCTCGTGCCCGGTGACGCGTCGCCCCCCTTGGCCCCGGACCCACCGTCTCCGCCGCACCCGGACAGGACGACGCTTCCCATGAGCGCGGAAAGCGCGATCGCACCGGTCTTCGTCCCCTTGACGCGCATGTGACTCCCCATCTCCCCATCGCCTTCGACGAGCCGCGGCCGTGGTCATCTCGCCCGCACGGTGTGCCGGATGCCCCGGACCGATCACAACACACCTGTATATGAGGGGATTTGGGCCACGGCTCTTAGTTCAGGGCCACCACCAGCATGGTGATGGCGGCGACGAGTACGACCCCTCCCACGACCCGCTGCATCGTGTAGCCCGCGGGAGAGGGCTCCGAGGCGTCGTAGTCCTTCACGAAAGGCTTCTGGAGGGGCCGGTTCAACTTCCACAGGAGTTGTGGTCTGACCACTTGGACCAGGGCCATCACGATGAACAGGGACAGGATCACTACGCTCATGAGAGGGTCCTTTCCTCGCCGGTGCGGTGAAGTTCAAGCTGCCCCTGGGTCGAGTGTTGAATCGCGCGTCCGCGACTGCGGTGACCTGGGCGAACGGGCTGACCGGGGCGGCGGGGGAGGAGGGGGCGACGTGCTTTTCCCGCGAGGTGTGTGGGTATGCGGGCCGGAATCAGACCCACCGCTTCGTCCGGACGGGGCGGGTCATTCGTCGCGAAAGCGCATGAAAGGCGCGAGAGTTGATGTGTTCGGCCGGTGAACGGGTGGGGTGGCCTGACCGGAATCGTTCGGTGGTGACGATTGCCGGCCTGCCGGGGACTGCAAAGGCTGTTTTTCGGTCAGGTTCAGACCTCAGCGCCACTCCGCGTCGGCCGGGGAAGTGGGTGTTCTCGCTGGTCACGGCGGGAAACGGTTGAGTCGTCAAGTTGTCTCAGAGGCTGTGGGGGAGACGAGACGCCGCTGCGGGCGCGGCTTCACGAAATGCACACTTGGTCCGTCCCGCATGCGTGGTCCCCCAGCCCGCGGCAACCACCCAGTCGCGAAGGACGACCTCCCATGAGCGCACCCGGCAGACGCATGCCCTGCTCGTCGGCCACCCGCCGGCACCACGTTCCCCCGCACCGGCTCACCCGTTCCGTCCAGCGGGCCGGCCGGCTGTTGTGCTGGAGCCTCGCCGCCGGCATGGCCACCGCCGCCACCGATCTGCTCCTCGCCCCACGAAGCGACTGGTGGCGGATGCTGTGGCCCCTGCCCTGGTTCCTCACCTGCGCGGCCGCCGTCGCCTGGGCCTGCCTGCGGGCCAGGGAGAAGGCCGCGAACCAGGACGGGGAGGAGGACGTGCCCGACGAGTGGGACCAGGCCGCCTGACGGTCCCGGGACACGTCGCCGAAGGCTGGGCGGGTCACGGCCTCCACCGCGCTGCGGAGGCGGCGGCGTCCCCCGGCCCGTCTCCGCACTCGCGTCTCCGCACCCCCGTCTCCCCGCCGCCGTCTCCGAACCCCCGTCGCCACGGGGCCGTCTCACAGCTCCAGTGCGCACTCCGCCGCGGCCACGACCGCCCGTGTCTGGAGCTCCACCTGGGTGGGCACGGGGACCGGGCGCAGGCGCAGCGACTCCTCGAACTCCGTGCACCAGGCGGTGAGGAGCCCGTCCAGTTCGTGGTGGAGGCCGGCGGCCGCCGGATCGTCGGCCGCCGCCAGGAGCCGCAGCAGCAGTCCCGCCGCGCGCAGTGGCTGGCGGCGCGCGACGACCTCCAGGGCACTGATCCCGGCCGTCGTCAACGCGGGTGAGGCGGGGGCGGGGGAAGACGCCTCCACCTGCCGGACGAGAGGCGCCCAGGAGTCGGCCACCAGGTCGTACAGGTCGTCGGCCATCCACTCCAGTACGCGTCTGGGCGGACTGTCCTCGGCCGTCGGCAGGAAGCCGCGGGCCTTCTCGAAGACGGCGGTCACCTGCCGTCCGCCCTCGCGGACCAGCCCGGACAGCTCGCGCAGGGCCCCGGCGGGGTCCGGGTGCGGGGACGGATCGTCGGCCCGGCCGGTCGCCCACAGGGGTACCTCGACGATCGCGGTGACGCCGCCGTACCGCTGGGGCGCGCACCAGGTGGACCGGCCGATGTTCTCGGACCCGGCCGCCAGCCGTGCGGTGCTGTGCGGCGGCGGCAGGACGTGGATGCCGGGGGCCGGGTTCTCCCAGTACAGGGCGTCGTACGTGCCGTGCTGGACCGGGACGCCGGCCTCGGCCGCGGCCGCCGCGTAGGGCGCGGCGAGTCCGGGCAGGTCGCGGGTCAGCTGGGTCCAGGTGCCGCCCGCGTCCACGTTGTGCAGGGAGGCCTGGAGCACGGGGCGCAGGTCGTCGATCATGTCGAACAGGGCGCGGCTCTCCGGGAGTCGCCGTCCGATGATCGGAGCCCACTCGGGCTGTTCCGCCGCGACCGGGCGGAACGCGGCGCGGTAGTAACGGGCCAGGGCGGGGCCGGGCCCGGCCGTCGCCGCCTCGACGCCCTCGCTCAGTGCGGCGCCGTCCGGGTCGAGGCACAGGACGATGTCCCAGGTGACGGCGGCGGGATCGGTCGCCGGGGACCGCCGGTCGCCGGCCGCGACCCGCTCCGCGAGCGCCAGCGCCGTGGCGCCGCCCACCGGCTCGTCCGGGTGCGGCCGGGCCACCACCAGGACGTGGCGCGGCCCGTGTCCCACCGACAGCATCCGGATCGGCCGGCCGCCCCGGGACGTGCCGATACGGCGCAGGCGGCCGGACCCGGGGAACCGGGTGACCAGCCGCCGCGCCGACTCGGTGACTTCCGCGACCGTGAGGTGGCGGTGCATCGGGCGCGTCCGGTCAGGCGCCGCCGTTGCCGGCGCTGTCGCCGGTGGTCTCCTTCTTGTCCAGCGGACGGATCTCGATCTTGTTCGCCATGCCGTCTCCTTCCGGTGGTGGCCGTCACGGCAGTGAGGGCCGTGGCGGCCGTGGTGCTGGTGGCGTGCGAGGCACGTTGTGCTCTTGTCAGCGTTCGCCGGTCGGGTCACTGTTGTCAATGTCCGTTGTGGTCCGGGTGGTTGGGGGTGGCGAGGTTGGCGCGAACATGACGGTGCACGCGATGCGCAGGCCCCGGATCAAGCCGGAGCACCGCGCCTACCGGACCGTGGAAGGCCACGTGAGGATCGGCAGCGTCGTCCACGGCATCGGCGCCGAGGTCCAGGACGCCGACGGCTGGATCTGGACGCTGGTCCAGGCGATGGACGGGACACGGGACGTCGCGGACGTCGTCGCCGTGGTGTCCCGGCGCCACCCGGAACTGCGGCTGCCCGACCCGGACATCGCCCAGGCGATGACGGACCTGACCGACGCCGGGTTCGTCGAGGACGCGGGTGCCGAGCCGCCGGCGGAGCTGTCCGAGCGCGAACGCGAGCGGTACAGCCGGGGCATGACGCTGCTGCGCTGGATGGACCTGAGCCCCAGGAGCAGTGCCTGGGAGCCGCAGCTGCTGCTGCGCCGGGCGAGCGTCCTGCTCATAGGCGTCGGCGGCACCGGCTCGGCCGCCGCCCGGGACCTGGTGGCTTCCGGAGTGGGGCACCTGCACTGCGTCGAACCGGACGTGGTCGAACTGTCCAACCTCAACCGGCAGACGCTCTATCGCGAGCAGGACCTCGGCAGACCCAAACTCGACGCGGCGCTCACCGCCCTGCGCGCGCTGAACCCGGACACCCAGGTCACCGGCGAGCGGCGCGAGGTGCGCGGCCCGGCGGACCTCGAAGACCTGCTCCGCGTTGGTGCCGGTGCCGGCACCGACAGCACCGGCGGCCCGTACGGCACCGACGGCCCGTACGGCACCGGCGCCACGGGTGACGGCGACGGCACCGGTGACGGCGACGGCACCGGTGACCGCGGCGCCACCGCAGACACCCGGGCGTCGGGCTACGACGTCCTGCTGCTCGCCGCCGACCGGCCCGCCGAGATCCGCAGATGGGCCAACCGGGTCTGCCTGGCCACGGGCACGCCGTGGGCCGAGGCCGGCTACCGCGGGCCGCTGGTCGGCGTGGGGGTCTTCACCCCCGGCCGGGGCGCGTGCTGGCAGTGCCTCCGCGACGCCGAGGTCGAACGGCGCGACCTGCGGCTCGGCCCCGGCCAGGACGAGGACGCGGCCTCGCCCCGGATGCCCTGGAACCCGGCCAACGCCGTGACCGCGGGCCTGTCCGGCGGGCTGCTCGCCCACGCCGCCCTGATGCTGCTGTGCGGCGTCCCGCCCGTCGAACCCGGATGCCGGTTCGGCCTCAACCTCATGATGCCGGGCGACCCGGTCATGCAGCGCTCGCAGCGGCGCCCCGACTGCCCGTCCTGCGCGGTGCGCCCCGACCCGGCCCGGGCGGCGTCCGGGGTCGCGGGCCCCGCACCGGGCGCGCGCCCCGGCTCCGGCGATCAGGGCCCGTCGTGACGGACACCGCCGCCGACGTCCCTCCCCGGATCGGGCCGGCCACCCGCGTCGCCCTGCACGACCTGGCGGTACGGCGGGACCGCGACGAGTGGATCGTGGGCCGCATGGCCACCCGGAACTTCGTCGCCCTGCCGGCGGCCGGGGCCCGCGCGGTGGAACTCCTGGGCGCGGGGCTGAGCGTGGCGCGTACGGAGGAGACGCTGCGCGCCGAGACCGGGGAGGAGTTCGACATCGCGGACTTCGTCGGGGACCTGGCCGCGCTGGGCTTCGTGGCGCGGATCGGCGACCGTACGGTCCCGGACGCCGAACCACCGCGGGCGTCCCTGCCGCGGCTGCGCCCCCACCACGTCCGCCTCGCTCTCCATCCGGTGCTCCCGCTGCTGTTCGGGGCACTGCTGACGGCGGCCGTCGTCGCCCTGGTGCGCCGCCCCGACCTGCTTCCCGGTTACCGCGACCTCCTGTGGAGCCGGCACGGCAGCGTGGTCCTGCTCACCGGGGCG
Organism: Streptomyces sp. BK208; assembly: GCF_004364245.1. Taxonomy (GTDB): domain Bacteria; phylum Actinomycetota; class Actinomycetes; order Streptomycetales; family Streptomycetaceae; genus Streptomyces. The sequence goes on from NZ_SOAV01000005.1 coordinate 138,555, forward strand.
GCGGCCGGGTGGACGTTGCTGCTGGCCCACGAACTGGCGCACCTGGTCACCGCCCGCGCGGCGGGCGTGCCGGGGAAGATGAGGCTGGGCACCCGGCTGCAGTTCCTCGTCATGCAGACCGACATCAGCGGCATCGAACTCGCGCCCCGCCGCCACCGCCTGACGGCCTACCTGGCCGGCATCGCCCTCAACCTGTCCGTGGCGTCGTCCCTGGTCCTGGTCCTCGCGGCGACGGAGACCGGGACGACCGCGCACCGGCTGCTGGCGGCGGCCCTGCTGCTTGCCCTGCTCCCGCTGCCCTTCCAGTGCATGGTCTTCACCCGCACGGACCTCTACTTCGTCCTCCAGGACCTCACCGGCTGCCGCGATCTGTACGGCGACGGTCTGGCGTACGCCCGGTACCGGTGGTGGCGCGCGGTGGGCGCGGTGCGTGCCCGGAGCGGGGTGCGCCGCGGCGCCGGTGCGCGGGCCGCGGCCTCGGGACGGGACGACCCGAGCACCCGGCTGCCCGCACACGAGCGCCGGGCCGTGCGGCTCTACAGCGTCGTCCTCGTGATCGGCACGGCGGTCTGCCTGGCCTTCATGGCCGCGGTCACCCTGCCCGCCGACATCGTCCTCCTGGTCCGCGCCGTACGGGGCCTGGGGCCGGAGCACGGACTGGCCGGCAACGCCGACGCGGTGACGGTGCTGGTGGTGCTGGGCGGGGTCAACGTCCTCTGGCTGGTCACCTGGTGGCGCAACCGCCGGGCACGCCGGGCCACGAGTGCCGTCCGACGGTGAGGGACTCCCGCCCGGGACGCCGGGACGCCGGGACGCCGGGACGCCAGGCCCCCGGGGGACCTCCGAGGACGCCACGGCGCCGGGGCGGTCAGCGTCCCGTACCGCCGTCGATCAGCTCGCGCAGGATGTCCGCGTGGCCGGCGTGGCGGGCGGTCTCCTCGATCATGTGGGTGAGGGCCCAGCGGACGCTGGGCGCGGGACGGCCCGGACGGGCCCGGGGGAGCGGTGCGCCGAGGTCGGTGCAGGCGTCGAGGACGAGGTTCGCCCGCCGGACGGCCTCCCGGTAGCGGGCCACGACCTCCGCCACGCCGTCCCCGGGCGCGGCCCGGAAGGTCGCAGGCCAGCTCCGCACCTCCTCCCCGAGGAAGAGCGCGCGCTCGACGTGGGCCAGGTGTTCGAGCAGCCCGAGCAGGTTCGTGCCGGACGGCACCGCGGCCGTACGGACCTGGGGTTCCGGGGCGCCGTCGACCTTGCCGGCGACCGAGGTCCGCAGGTAGTCGAGGAACCCGCGCAGGGTCTCCGCCTCGCTGCCTCCGGTCCGGGGCGGCGGGGTGTCCCGGCGGCGGGCTCGGGGGGTGGTGGACATGGGGACCTCCTGGTGGGCGGGCGTCCGGTGGACGACACCCTCGTGGTCGGGCGCGGTCAGCCCGCGCGGCGGACGAGCAGGACGTGGTCGACGACCTCGGCGGTGCGCCCGTCCGGTCCGGTCGCGGTCCGGCGCGCGGCCTCGGCCCGTTCGACCCGCCAGGTCGCCGGGTCCAGGGCCAGGTCCGCCGCGACCTCCTCCGGGGCCGGGTACCGGACGGCGGGGTCCTGGTCCCACGACCACGGCGCGGTGGAGCCGTGGTCGACGACCAGCAGCCGCCCGCCGGGACGCAGCGCGTGCGCGGCCGCCCGCAGGACCTCCGCCCGGTCCAGGCCGAGGGGCGTGTGCAGGTAGTGGGCGCTCACCAGGTCGAACCGGCCCTCGGGGAAGGACGCGCGCAGATCGTGCCGTACGGCGTCGACCCGGTCACCGAGTCCGTGCGCGCGGGCGTGCGCCGCGAGCCGCTCGGCCGCCACGCCGGAGATGTCCACGGCCGTGACCCGCCAGCCCCGCCGGGCGAGCCACAGCGCGTCGCCGCCGCTGCCGCACCCCAGGTCGAGCGCGTCGCCGGGAGGCAGGTCGGCGACCGCCCCGACGAGACGGACGTTGGGCCGCGGGGCGTCGGGCGTCGTACGGGCGGCGTACACACCGTCCCAGAACGCGGCCGCGTCGGTGGCACTCATGGGGACTCCTTCGGGTCGGTCGCGGACCGCCGGTCAGGCGCGGCGGATGCGGCCAGTCTCGGCAGCGGCGGCCGGATCCGGCACGGAAACTTGCCGTTGTGGCAAGGTGGCCCGATGGACGCCCGTAAGGACGACGTGGACGACGTGGACGACGTACTCGAGGCGGTGGGCCCGCGACTGCGCGCCCTGCGCCGCGAGCGCGGCATCACCCTCGCCCACCTCTCGACGGCGACCGGGGTGTCGGAGAGCACCCTGTCGCGGCTGGAGAGCGGGCAGCGCCGGGCGACCCTGGAGCTGCTGCTGCCACTGGCCCGGATCTACGGCGTCCCCCTGGACGACCTCGTCGGCGCGCCGCGCACGGGCGACCCGCGGATCCACCTGAAGCCGATCCGGTGCTTCGGCATGGTCTTCGTGCCGCTGTCCCGGCGGCCGGGCGGCACCCAGGCCTTCAAAATGATCATCCCGAGCCGTCCGGCGCCCCTCGAACCGACCCCGCAGACCCACGAGGGCTCCGAATGGCTGTACGTGCTCAGCGGCCGGCTGCGGCTGCTGGTCGGCGAGCGCGACCTCACGCTGGCGCCCGGCGAGGCGGCCGAGTTCGACACCTCCCTGCCGCACTGGCTGGGCAGCGCCGACGGCGGCGCGGTCGAACTGCTCGTCCTGTTCGGCCTGCAGGGAGTGCGCGCCCACGTGCGCAGCGGCCGTGACGCAGGGGGTGACGGCGACGGTGGCTGAGGGGCCGCCCGGACCCGGGCCGGCCGGCGTGCCGAGCCGCCGTCAGTCCCGTCGCGTCACCCGGCGGCAGGCCTCCACGTAGCCCCGCACCAGTGGCCGCACCTCGTCCTCGCGGCGCCGGGCCAGCGCGTAGCGGCTCGGGGACAGGCCGCGGACCGGGCGGGTGGTCACGCCGCCCAGGGTGATCAGCGGGGCGTTGCCCGTGGCCACCAGGCACACGCCGAGGCCGGCGACCAGCGCCTCGTATGTCTCCTCCGTGCCGGAGATCTCGGCACCGACGCGCGGTGGGCCGGCGGCCAGGGCGCGCCGTTCGTCCAGTGCCAGCCAGAAGTCGCGCAGCACGCCCGCCTCCCGGGGCAGGGCCAGGAACGGCTCGTCGGTCAGGTCGGCGAAGTCCAGCACCGGGCGGGCGGCGAGCGGGTGGGTGTCGGGGAGGGCGACCAGCCGGGGTTCCTCCGCGACCACCGTCCAGGCGTAACGGTCGGCGTCGGGCAGCGGCAGCCACACGTAGGCGACGTCGACGGTGCCGTCGGCGAGGCCCGCGGTCGAGTCCTCCCAGCTCAGCTGCCGCAACCGCAGGGCCGCCCCGGGATGGGCCGCCGTGAAGCGGGAGCGGATCGCCGGCAGCAGACCACCGCGGCCGGGGCTGGTGCTCATGCCGACCACCAGGGTGCCGCGCCGCGCCTCCCGGGCCGCCTCCACCGCCGCCGCGCCGTCGGACCAGTCGGCCAGTACCCGCAGGGCGTGCGGCAGCAGCGCCGCGCCCGCCTCGGTGAGGGTCACGCCCTGCGGGTCGCGGCGGAACAGCTCGGCTCCCAACTGGCGCTCCAGCGCCCGGATCTGCTTGCTCAACGCGGGCTGGGAGACGTACAGGCGCTCGGCCGCCCGGGTGAAGTGCAGTTCCTCGGCCACCGTCGCGAAGTAGCGCAGCTCGCGCACGTGTACGTCCGTCGTCATAGCCATGGGTTATCACCCTGGGTCTTGGACGGACAACGGGCTTTCGGGAGAGGGTCGTTGACGTCGGAACGGGCAGACACGAGGGAGACGACGATGAACAAGGTGTGGCTGATCACCGGGGCGAGCAGCGGCTTCGGACGGGCGATCGCCGAGGCGGCCCTGGCCGACGGCGACGTCGTGGTCGGCGCGGCCCGGCGCCCCGAGGCGCTCGACGACCTGGTGGCCGCCCACCCCGACCAGATGGAGGCGCTGCGCCTGGACGTCGCCGACACGGCCGCCGCCGGGGACGCCGTACGGGACGTGGTGGCACGGCACGGGCGGATCGACGTCCTGGTCAACAACGCGGGCCGCACCCACGTCGGCGCCTTCGAGGAGACCGGCGAGGACGAACTGCGCGCCCTGTTCGACGTGCACGTCTTCGGGCCGGCCGCGCTGACGCGCGCGGTGCTGCCGTTCATGCGGGAGCGGCGCTCCGGCGCGATCGTGCAGATGAGCAGCATGGGCGGGCAGATGTCCTTCGCGGGCTTCTCGGCGTACAGCGGCACGAAGTTCGCACTGGAGGGCATGTCCGAGGGGCTCGCCGACGAGGTCCGCGACTTCGGCGTCAAGGTGCTCATCGTCGAGCCGGGCTCCTTCCGCACCGGTCTGTTCGAGGCGGGCAACGCCGGGATCAGCTCGGACAGCGGGGTGTACGCCAAGGTCGGCGAGACCCGCGGGATGATCGCCGGGAGCGACGGCAGCCAGCCCGGAGACCCCGCCAAGGCGGCGGCGGTCATCCGGGCCGCCCTCGCGGCCGAGCACACCCCGCTGCGCCTGCCGCTGGGCGACGACGGCGTCGGCGCGGTCCTCGGCCACCTCGACCAGGTCCGCGAGGACGTCGAGGCGTGGGAGAAGCAGACCCGGGCCACCGCGTTCGACGACTGAGCCGCACCGGGGCGGCCGCCGCCGGTCTCGGCGCCCTGCACCTGGTCGACGCGGTGTTCGGACGGTCGCGGAGGCGGTGACGACGCCCGGCGCGCCCGCGCCCCGCGCGCCGGGGGCCGGGCGGGCCGCGCTTACGATGCGGCGGGGCAGCTTCCGAAGGCTCCGGAACCGTCCGAACCCCCGAAGAGGAGCACGGAACCCGTGTCGATACCGCCACCGCCGGGGCCCCGGGGGCACTACCCGCAGGGCCCGTACGCTCCGCAGTGGGGCCACCCCATCGGGCCCCACCCCCGGCAGGCGCCCCTGAACGGGCCGGCCGTCGCCGCCTTCGTGCTCGGCGTCCTGTGCTTCGTGCCCGCGGTCGGCCTCGTGCTGGGACTGGTCGCGCTGGCCGGGATCCGCAAGCGCGGGGAACGCGGCAAGGGCTTCGCGGTGGCCGGATGCGTCCTCTCCGCCCTGGGCCTGGCGCTGTGGACGCTGACCCTCTCCACCGGCGTCGCCGCCGACCTCTGGGACGGCTTCCGGGACGCCGCGCGCGGCGACGGCACCGCCTACTCCCTGCGCGAGGGCCAGTGCTTCACCACTCCGGGCGGCTCCCTCCAGGGCGTCACGTACGACGTGGACCAGGTGCCCTGCGACGAGGCCCACGACGGCGAGGTGTTCGCCTCCTTCGACCTGCCCGACGGCCGTTACCCGGGCGACGGGGAGATCACGCGGGCCGCCGACGACCGGTGCTACGCCCTCCAGGACGCCTACGCGATGGACCGGTGGGCGCTGCCGGCCGACGTCGACGTGTACTACCTGACCCCGACCGCCGCGAGCTGGCGCACCGGCGACCGCGGGATCACCTGCCTGTTCGGGAACACGGACGAGCAGGACACGCTGACCGGCTCGCTGCGCAACGACGCCGCACGGCTCGACCCCGACCAGCACACGTACCTGCTCGCGGAGGGCCACCTGAACCGGGCCATGGACGAGGCGCCCGCGGCGGACACCGTCGAGGACGACCTCGCGGGCTACCGGGTCTGGGCGGGGCAGGTGTCGGAGGCGCTCCGGGAGGAGATCGCGATGCTGGACCGGCGGGACTGGGACGCCGGCGCCCGGCGTCCGCTCGCCGGGCTGACCGGCGATCTGCGCGCGGCGCAGACGGAGTGGGCCCTGGCCGCGAAGGCCGCCGACGCCGACGCGTACTACGACCACTACGGCAAGGGCTACGACCTGATCGTGGCCGACAGCACGGTCACCGCCCGCAAGGCTCTGGGGCTGGCCACCACGCCGCCGGACCATGCGGGCGACGGTGACGGCGGGGGGAACGACCCCGGCATGGAGGTGTGAGAGCGGCCATAGCGGGGAGAAAGTGCCTGCGTAAAGCCCCCGGGCCGCACAAGTCATCACATCGAGTGATTCTTTGGCCTTTGCTTGCCCCGTCCAACCTACGGTTGCCACGCTGTTGCTGTCTGTACAACCTGATGGGAGCGGCCAGTGACATTCGGTGAGCAGCCGGCATATCTGCGTGTCGCGGGTGATCTCCGCAAGAAAATCGCCGACGGCCTGCTGCCGCCCCATACCCGCCTCCCCTCCCAGGCCCGCATCCGCGAGGAGTACGGCGTCTCGGACACCGTCGCCCTGGAGGCCCGCAAGGTGCTGATGGCCGAGGGTCTGGTCGAGGGCCGGTCCGGGTCCGGCACCTATGTGCGCGAGCGGCCCGTCCCGCGGCGCGTCGCGCGCTCCGGGTACCGGCCGGCCGGCGGCGCCACGCCCTTCCGGCAGGAGCAGGCCGACGGCGACGCCCGCGGCACCTGGGAGTCGCGCAGCGAACAGGCCGAGGCGAGCGGTGCCGTGGCGGAGCGGCTCGGGATCAAGTCCGGTGACCGGGTGATGTGCACGCGGTACGTCTTCCGGGAGGCCGGCGAGGCCGTCATGCTCTCCACCTCCTGGGAGCCGCTGGACCTGACCGGGCGCACGCCGGTGATGCTGCCCGAGGAGGGCCCGCTCGGCGGCATGGGCGTCGTCGAGCGGATGGCCGCCATCGACGTCGTCGTCGACAACGTCACCGAGGAGGTCGGCGCCCGCCCCGGCCTCGCCGAGGAGCTGCACGCCCTGGGTGGCGTCCCGGGACACGTGGTGCTGGTCGTCCAGCGGACGTTCTACGCCTCGGGCCGCGCGGTGGAGACCGCCGACGTGGTCGTCCCGGCCGACCGGTACCGGGTGGCGTACCACCTGCCCGTGAGGTAGCCCGGCGTCCGGCGGCCCGATGGAGCGTCAATCGGCTCGCCGGCAGCGGTAGTTCACGCGCCCTCCCGATGTGAGATGGCGCACGCCCGTCGTGCGCCTCCCGCGCCTCTTTCCTCCGCACGCGCACCTGCCTGCCCCTCGGTCACCTCGTCCGGTGCCGTCCGTGCGGCACCGGAATCCCGCCGTTCCCGCAGGTCGCTCGTATCCGCTCCGTCATGCCTGTGACCGGAGGCATCGGTGCGCGTGGACGGCGCGTTCCGCATCGTGCGCCCCCTGCGTTCTGGCTGCTTGCGTACCTCTTTGTGCAAAGTCGTATTCGCTCCGTGAAGGTTGGGCGTAGGCTCGGGCATATGCGGATTGCGGTTTCCTCGGCGGGCGGGGCGCAGAAGGTGCCGTGGACCGCGGGAACGGGAGGTGGAGGGGCGCGATGAACGACAGCACGGTCACTCTTCCCTGGCTGGTCTTCCGGCAGGACGACAACGGCAATCGCTACCGCGTGGGCAGGTATGCGACCCGGGCGGAGGCCCAGCAGATCGCGGACACGCTCGACGGCCGCGGACGCCAGCAGCTCTACTGGGTGGAGAAGCTGGGCGCGGCCGGCCCGGGCGCGGCGGACTGATCCGCCGTCGCCGGGCGGGGCCCGGACCGGTGGCCGGACAGGCCGTAGGCTCCGGCGCATGACGGAACGGATCGTGGTGGGCGCCGCCCTGTTCGACGGCGGGCGCCTGCTCGCCGCACGCCGCAGCGCACCGGCCGAACTGGCCGGACGGTGGGAGCTGCCCGGCGGCAAGGTCGAGGCGGGCGAGACGCCCGAGGCGGCGCTCGTGCGCGAGCTGCGCGAGGAGCTCGGGGTGGCGGCCGAGACCGGTGAGCGCGTCCCGGGGCAGTGGCCCCTGAGGGCGCCGTTCGTCCTGCGGGTGTGGACCGCCCGCCTGCGCCCCGGCTCCGCCGCCCCCCAACCGCTGGAGGACCACGACGACCTGCGCTGGCTGGCCCCCGGCGAGGTCTGGGACGTGCCCTGGCTCGACCAGGACGTACCGGCGGTCGAGGCCGTCCTCGCCCACCTGGGGCCGGAGTCGGAGGGCGCGGCGAGCGGTACCGAGCCCGGATAAAGGGTATGTGCCCATTAACCCCACGAAAAGGGACGGTGGTGGGGAGTAGCGGCCGGGGAAGTGATCGGCGTGAGCGGCAGCGACGGCGACTGTGCCGAGTGGGTCTTCCCCGCGGTGCCGGACGCCGTGCGCGGGGCCCGCTCCCTGGTCCGCCGCACCCTGGACGAGTGGCGGCTCGACAGCGTCGAGGACCTCACCGTCCTGCTGGTCAGCGAGCTGGTCACCAACGCCCTGCGGCACGCCACCGGGCCCATCGGCGTCCGCCTGTGCCGCCCGGCCACCACCCCCGGGATCCTGCTGGTGGAGGTCTCCGACCCGCTGCCGGAGCTGCCCCGCGAGCGAGTCGCCCGCCCCGACGACGAGGACGGCCGGGGGCTGCAGCTGGTGGCGTCCGTCACGCACCGCTGGGGCACCCGCCCCGGGGAGGCCGGAAAGACCGTGTGGTTCGAACTCGCGGTGCCGCGCTAGGACCACGGTGGGGTGACGGTGGGGGCGACCGCCTTGTGACACACCGTCGCCGGCGCCGCCGCACCCGTCCGGAATGTACGCGAATCCGCCGCCCGCTCGTCCGTCCTCCGGTACAGGCCGGTGGCAGTTGTGGAACTGCGTGGTTCGATGCCGTGTCCGCTGGTTAGAAGACTGGAAGTGTTGTCACGGTCCGGACCGAAAAGCATCGGGACCGTGCTGTGATCGTGAACACCGTGTCGTGCGGCGCCGTAGTGCTGGATACTGCGGGCAGCCGCCTCCGGTGACCGGTGCCGGACGCGGTGAGCTGGAGGGGACGGTTCGCGTGAGCGAGATACCAGCGAGGGCCGAGGAGCCCACGGAGTCCACGGCGTCCGGGGGCCCGTCGCACGGCGCGCCGCTCGGTGACGCGGTGTGGCAGAGCAGCCCGCCCGGCTCCATCTACGACTACATCAAGGTCGCCTCCTTCTCCATCGGGCCCGACGGTCTCGTCGACCAGTGGAGCCTGCGGGCGGAGCAACTGCTCGGCATCCGGGCCGAGGACGCCGTGGGCGCCGACCCCATCGAGACCTTCATCGACCCCGACCTGCGCGAACGCGGCCAGCGCAAGATGACCGAGATCCTCGACGGCCGGGAGTGGACCGGAGTGGTCCCGTTCCGGGCGCCGGCCGACGGCACGGGGCACGGGCCGCGCACGGGCGGGCGGCGCGGCCTGGCCGAGGTGTACGTCATGCCGACGCGCACCGAGGACGGGGAGAAGGCCGCCGTCTGCATCGTCGTCGACGTCCGCGTCCTGCGGAGCATCGAGACCGATCTCGCCGCCTCGCAGGCCATTTTCGGCCAGTCTCCCTTCGGTTTCCTGCTGATCGACCCCGACCTGACGGTGCGCCGCGCCAACCAGCGCTTCGCCTCCGTCTTCGGCGGCACCCCCGACGACCACCGCGGCAAGAAGGTCCACGACTATCTGCCGCGCGCCGAGGCCGACCGGGTCTGCGCGACCCTGCGCCGGGTGCTGGAGACCGGCGACTCGATCACCGACATGCACGTCACGGGCTTCGTGCCGGGCTCGGAGGAACGGCGTCACTGGTCCGTCAACCTCTACCGCGTGCACAGCGGTTCGGGCCGGCCCATCGGCGTCGCCTGGCTCGGCACCGACATCACCGCCCGGCGCCAGGCCGCCCGCGAGGCCGCCGCCGCCCGGCGCAACCTCGCCCTCCTGAACGAAGCCGGCGCCCGCATCGGCAACTCCCTCGACCTGGAGACCACCGCCCGCGAGCTGCTCGACGTCGTCGTCCCCGGCTTCTGCGACCTGGCCACCGTCGACCTCTACCAGGGCCTGCTGGTCGGTGACGAGACCCCGCCCGGCCTGGCCGACGGCAGCGCCGAGCTGCGCCGCGTCGCCTTCTCCAGTGCCGTCTCCGACGCCCCCTTCCACGGCACCGGTGAGCGGGTCGAGCTCGGCGCCGTCCACCACTACCCGTTCAACTCGCCCTGTGCCGACGCCCTGCGCACCGCCCGTCCGATCACGGTCCCCGCCGAGGACGGCGGCCTCGTGCAGTCCACGCTCGCCGTGCCGATGGTCGCCCACGACACGGTGGTCGGACTCGTCCAGTTCTCCCGCACCAAGGGCAGCGAACCGTTCGGCGACCGCGACCGCGACCTCGCCGTGGAACTGGCCGCGCGCGCCGCCGTCTGCATCGACAACGCCCGCCTCTACCGCCGCGAGCACGAACGCGCGCTGATCCTGCAGCGCTCCCTGCTCCCGCCCGGCGACCCGGAGGCCTCCGGACTCGACATCGCCTGCCGCTACCTGCCCGGCAACGCGGCCACCGGCCGGGCCAGCGAGGTCGGCGGCGACTGGTTCGACGTCATCGAACTCCCCGGCCACCGCACCGCGCTCGTCGTCGGCGACGTGATGGGCCGCGGGCTGCGCGCCGCCGTGGCGATGGGCGAACTGCGCACCGCCGTACGCACCCTGGCGCAGCTCGACATCGAACCGGCCGAGGTGCTCTCCCAGCTGGACGAGATCGCCCGCGGCCTCGGGGCGCCCTCGGGCGTCCAGCAGGCCACCCGGGCCGCCCGCCGCCCCCGCGAGGCCGACCTGTCCGAGGTCTACCTGGCGACCTGCGTGTACGCCGTCTACGACTCGGTGACCAGGCGCTGCACCTTCGCCAACGCGGGCCACCTGCCGCCCGTCCTGGTCGAGCCGGGCGAGACCGCGCTGATGCTGGACGTGCCGCCCGGCCTGCCGCTCGGTGTCGGCGGGGAGCCCTTCGAGGAGGTGGAGGTCGAGCTGCCCGAGGGCTCCCTGCTCGCCCTCTACACCGACGGCCTGGTCGAGAGCCGCGACCACCCCCTCGACGAGGGCCTCCAGGCCTTCGTCGGCGCCCTCGCCGACCCCGCCCAGCCGCTGGAGGACGTCTGCGACCACGTCCTCAACACCCTGGACAGCCACCACGGTGAGGACGACATCGCCCTGCTGATGGCCCGCGTCCAGGGCCTGCCCAGCGAGTCCGTCGGCGACTGGACCCTGCCGCGCGAGCCGCGCAGCGTCGGCCGGGCCCGCGAGTACGCCCGCGCCCAGCTGCTCGCCTGGGACATGGAGCCGCTGGTCGACACGACGGAACTGCTCGTCAGCGAACTCGTCACCAACGCGCTGCGCTACGGCGAGGGCGAGATCCGCCTCCGCCTCCTCCTCGACCGCACCCTGGTCTGCGAGGTCTGGGACTCCGGCCTGGTCCAGCCCCGCCGGCGCCGGGCCCGCGACACCGACGAGGGCGGCCGCGGCCTGCAACTGGTCGGCCTGCTCAGCGCGGCCTGGGGATCGCGCCGTACGCCGCGCGGCAAGACCGTGTGGTTCGAACTGCCGCTGCCGGGCGCCGACACCCAGCTCACCGACCCGGCGGAGGCGTTGCTGAGCCTGTTCTGACCCGGCCCGGAGTCGTCCGGGTCCGGGCCCGCCGGATGCGGCGCATCCGGCCGTACCCGGCCAGCAGCAGGGCCGCCCCGGCCGTGACCAGAGGCGGCACCAGATCGGCGGAGATCATCACCGCGCACCCCTGACCGCAACTGGAACACCGGTTCGACTCGTCCCCGCTGGCAACACGCTCGGATCGTAAGCGCGGCGCACGGCCGACGCGACCGGGGGCGGGCCGCAGGGAGGGGACACCGTGGAGGACACGGAGCAGGGGAAAGCCGGTCCGGCAGCGGAACGGAGGACCGATCCCGCGGCGCGACCGAAGACCGGCCCGGTCGCCGCCGACGGTGATCAGCCCGAGCCGGGGCCTCCCGCACCCGACGGCGAAAGCCGCCCGGGCGGAGCGGATGGGAAAACGAAGAAGAAGAAGCGGCTCCGCCGCACCCGCCGCATCGCCCTGACCGTCCTCCTCGTCCTCCTCGTCCCCCTCCTCACCGCCGAGACCGCCCTCCGGATCACCTACATGGGCGACCCCGCCGACGGCACGTACACCAGGAACCGCGACGCGATCTGGCTCGGCCACGCCTGGGTCGACGGCCGCAAGACCGACGCGGACCTCGCCGCCTTCGCCCGCCGCGTCAAGACGACCGGCATCCGCGACCTGTACGTCCACACCGGCCCGATGGAGCACGACGGCACGCTGCCGAAGTCCCTGTACCCCAGGGCTCACTGGCTGATCGACGCCGTGCACAGGCAGTTGCCCGGCGTCCGCGTCCAGGCCTACCTCGGCGACGTGCTCGCCACCGAGAGCCCCGACGGGATGCGCCTGGAGAAGGCAGCCACCCGCGCCGCCGTCGTCGGCTCGGCCCGTCAGGTGCTGGACGTGGGCTACGACGGCGTCCACCTCGACCTGGAGCCCCTGCACTCGGGCGACCGGAACTACCTCTCCCTCCTGGACGACGTCCGCGCCGTCACCCGCGCCCGCGACGCGCAGCTCTCCGTCGCCGCCCACCAGATCGACCCGCTGCCGGGCTTCCACTCCTTCTGGGGCACGGTCGCCGGGCACCCCAAGTGGTGGTCCCAGGCGTTCTTCGGCCAGGTCGCCCGCCGCGTCGACCAGATCGCCGTCATGTCGTACGACACGATGCAGCCGCTGGAGAGCCTGTACGGCGGATACGTCGCCCACCAGACCGCACTGGCCCTGGAGGCCACCCCGCCGACGACCCACCTCCTGATGGGCCTGCCCTTCTACCACGAGAACCGTTTCGGCCACTGGAACCACGCGGAGACCGTGACCGCCGCCGTGCGCGGCGTCCGACTCGGCCTGTCCCGCACGGACGCCGACCGGGAGCGGTTCGGCGTCGCGGCGTACATCGACTTCGCGGCGACCGAGGAGGACTGGACGTCGTACCGGGACGGCTGGGTGCGCTAGGGGGTGTTCCGGGACCGGCGCCCGATCTTCGACCCCAGCCACACCAGCGGGTCGTACTTGCGGTCCACGGCCCGTTCCTTCAGCGGGATCAGCGCGTTGTCCGTGATCCTGATCCCCTCGGGACAGACCTCGGTACAGCACTTGGTGATGTTGCAGTAGCCGAGGCCGTGGTCGTCCTGGGCGGTACGGGAGCGGTCCAGGCCGGTGTCAGCGGCGGCGTCCAGCGGGTGCATGTCCAGCTCGGCGACCCGCATGAGGAAGCGCGGGCCCGCGAAGGCGGGCTTGTTCTCCTCGTGGTCGCGCACCACGTGGCAGGTGTCCTGGCACAGGAAGCACTCGATGCACTTGCGGAACTCCTGCGAGCGGTCCACGTCCTCCTGCATCATCCGGTACTCGCCGGGACCGAGGTCGGCGGGCGGCACGAAGGCCGGGACCTCGCGGGCCTTGGTGTAGTTGAAGCCGACATCCGTGACCAGGTCCCGGACCACCGGGAAGGCACGCAGCGGCGTGACGGTGACGGTCTCCTCGCGGGTGAAGACGGACATGCGGGTCATGCACAGCAGCCGCGGCCGCCCGTTGACCTCCGCCGAGCACGAACCGCACTTGCCCGCCTTGCAGTTCCAGCGCACCGCGAGGTCGGGGGCCTGCGTGGCCTGGAGGCGGTGGATGATGTCGAGGACCACCTCGCCCTCGTTGACCTCGACCGTGAAGTCCTGGAGGCCGCCGCCCTCCACGTCACCGCGCCACACCTTGAAGCGGGCCTCGTAGCCGCTCATTCGGACCGGCCCTCCAGTTCGTCGTCGGCGAGGTACTTCACCAGCTCCTCCTTGTCGAACAGGGCGAGCAGGTCGGACCGGATCGGCTCGGTGGGCTGCCGCTCCAGGTCGATGCGGCCGCGCTCCGGGGCCGCCGCCGCAAGTTCCTCCGCCGGGCCGGCCAGCGAGCAGAGCAGGTTGACCGGGCGCCAGCGCCGCTCCATCGACGGGTGGTCCTCGCGGGTGTGCCCGCCGCGCGACTCGGTGCGCTCCAGCGCCGCCCGGGCCACGCACTCGCTGACCAGCAGCATGTTCCGCAGGTCCAGGGCGAGGTGCCAGCCGGGGTTGAACTGCCGGTGCCCCTCCACGCCGGCCCGGCGGGCGCGCACCCGCAGCTCCGCCAGCTTCTCCAGGGCCTGCTTCATCTCCGCCTCGCGGCGGATGATGCCGACCAGGTCGTTCATCGTCTGCTGGAGTTCCTGGTGGAGGGTGTACGGATTCTCCGGCGGCCCGGCGTCCGGCTCGTGCGTCTCGGCGGAGAACGGCCGCAGCGCCTCCGCCGCGGCGGCGTCCACCTGCGCGTCGTCCACCCGGGCCCGCGCGCCCCCGTCCGGCCGCCCCGCCGCGTACTCGGCCGCGTACCGCCCCGCCCGGCGCCCGAACACCAGCAGGTCGGACAGCGAGTTGCCGCCCAGCCGGTTGGAGCCGTGCATGCCGCCGGCCACCTCACCCGCCGCGTACAGCCCCGGCACCCCGCGGGCGGCGGCCGTGTCGGAGTCGACGGCGACGCCGCCCATCACGTAGTGGCAGGTGGGCCCGACCTCCATGGCCTCCGCCGTGATGTCGACGTCGGCCAGCTCCTTGAACTGGTGGTACATGGAGGGCAGCCGCCGCCGGATCACCTCGGCGGACATCCGGGTCGACACGTCAAGGAAGACCCCGCCGTGCGGCGAGCCCCGGCCCTCCTTCACCTCGGCGTTGATCGCGCGGGCCACCTCGTCGCGGGGGAGCAGCTCGGGCGGGCGCCGGTTGTGGTCCGGGTCGTCGTACCAGCGGTCGCCCTCCTCCTCCGACTCGGCGTACTTCTCCTTGAAGACGTCGGGGACGTAGTCGAACATGAACCGCTTGCCCTCGGAGTTCCGCAGCACCCCGCCGTCGCCGCGCACCGACTCGGTGACCAGGATGCCCTTCACCGAGGGCGGCCAGACCATGCCCGTCGGGTGGAATTGCACGAACTCCATGTTGAGCAGCGGCGCCCCGGCCAGCAGTGCCAGGGCGTGCCCGTCGCCGGTGTACTCCCAGGAGTTGGACGTCACCTTGAAGGACTTGCCGATGCCGCCGGTGGCGATCACCACCGCGGGAGCCTCCAGGACGAAGAAGCGGCCGCTCTCGCGCTCGTAGCCGAAGACGCCCGAGACCGTCCGGCCGTCCTTGAGGACACGGGTGACCGTGCACTCCTGGAAGACCTTCAGCCGGGACTCGTGGTCCCCGGTCTCGCGGAAGTCCTCCTGCTGGAGCGAGACGATCTTCTGCTGGAGGGTGCGGATCAGCTCCAGGCCCGTACGGTCGCCGACGTGGGCGAGGCGCGGGTACTCGTGGCCGCCGAAGTTGCGCTGCGAGATCCGGCCGTCCTTCGTACGGTCGAACAGGGCGCCCCAGGTCTCCAGCTCCCACACCCGCTGCGGAGCCTCCTGGGCGTGCAGTTCGGCCATCCGCCACTGGTTGAGGAACTTGCCGCCGCGCATGGTGTCGCGGAAGTGGACCTGCCAGTTGTCACCGGAGTTGACGTTGCCCATGGAGGCGGCGATGCCGCCTTCCGCCATCACGGTGTGCGCCTTGCCGAACAACGACTTGCAGATCACGGCCGTACGGGCGCCGCGCTCGCGGGCCTCGATGGCGGCGCGCAGCCCGGCGCCGCCCGCGCCCACCACGACGACGTCCCACTCCTGCCGGTCGACCACGGACATCAGAAGGCCTCACTCATCGGAACTCGTCAGAAGAAGCGCGGATCGTCGAAGACGCCGGACGCCACCAGGTACACGTAGAAGTCGGCGAGCGCCACGCTCAGCAGCGACGCCCAGGCGAGCTGCATGTGCCGGGCGTTGAGCCTGCCGACCAGCCGCCACATCCGGTAGCGCACGGGGTGCCGCGAGAAGTGCTTGAGCTTGCCGCCCACGATGTGCCGGCAGGAGTGGCAGGAGACGGTGTACGCCCAGATCAGCACGATGTTGGCCAGGAACACCACGGTGCCGAGGCCCATGTGGCCCCACGCGTAGTGCTCGTCGCGGAAGGCGAGCACGGTGTCGTAGGTGAGGATGCCCGCGACCAGGAGCGCCGCGTAGAAGAAGTACCGGTGGACGTTCTGCAGGATCAGCGGGAAGCGGGTCTCGCCGGTGTACTTCCTGTGCGGTTCGGCCACCGCGCAGGCCGGCGGGGACGCCCAGAAGCCCCGGTAGTAGGCCTTGCGGTAGTAGTAGCAGGTCAGGCGGAAGCCGAGCGGGAAGATCAGGATGATGATCGCCGGTGAGATGCCCCACCAGGTGCCGAAGAGGCCCCAGTTGGGCCCGGAGCGCATCGGCTCGCAGTTCTCCGCCAGGCACGGGGAGTAGAAGGGCGAGACGTAGGGGGCCGCGTAGTAGTCGGCGTTCGCGAAGGCCCGCCAGGTCGAGTAGACGACGAAGGCCAGCAGGCCCGCCGCGGTGGCGGCCGGTGCCAGCCACCAGCGGTCGGTGCGCAGGTGCGGGGCGCGGATCGCGGCCCGCGTCGGGGTGTGGACGCCGCCCGGTGGACGGTCTTCGGTGGCTGTCGGCTCGGTACCAGTGGCCACTGGGCGGCTCCGGTCGGTCGGGTCGGGGTGGAGGGCCTGTCTCGGGTTCGCGGAGCGGGCCCTAGGGGGCGCGGCGGTCGCGGGCGCCGAGGCCCTCGTCGTCCGAGTCCGTCCACAGCGAGCCGTCGTAGGGCGTGTCGGGGATCGAGACGAGGTCGGGGCGCCTCGGCGCGCCCGGCGCGGCGGCGGCCGCCCGGAGCAGTGCGAGGCTCTCGCGCAGGTGGTCGGCGTCGGTACGGACCCGGCGGACCTCCAGGCCGCCGCTGCCCAGCTGCTGTTCCAGCCGGGTCACCGTCCGGGACAGTTCGTCGAGGCAGCGCTGCACCGATGACAGATCGTCGTGCACGGACAAGACGTGACCTCACTTCCGTCGGACACGGCAGGGAGCGGCCGGGCGGGGACTCACGCTCATGCGCCTGAGAGTGTCGCGCGTCACACCTGTCGCTGGGAAGGGATGTGCCGCGATTGGCCGGGGCGCGTCGGTGCACGGCGGGTGGCGTTGGGCCGGCCGAGTGAGCTTACGCACCGTTGTCGCCGTGTCTCCCAGCGTCGCCGAACCGTTTCCCCTTCAGTGGCCGCATCCCCGTCCGGATACAAATGATCAACCTGAATACGGCAAATACCGCAAACGCGGCCTTCCGGAGGTAGCACAGATGTCCCACGTCGGCGTCGCACTGCGCGCGGTCATGCGTTCGGTCGCCTTCCTCACCGCGGGTGTCCTCGCGGTCCCCGCGCTGGCCGGCTGCACCTCCGACGACCCGGCGAGCAAGCCGCTCGCCGGACAGGACGTCGCCGCCGCGGCGCGCGCCAAGGTCTCCGACGGCGGCACCCTGCGCTGGGCCGTGGACTCCGTCCCGGACACGCTGAACGCCTTCCAGTCGGACGCCGACGCCACCACGTCCCGCGTCGCGCAGGCGGTGCTGCCCTCGATGTACACGCTGGACGAGGCCGGCAGCCCGGTGCGCAACCCCGACTACCTGGAGTCGGCCGAGGTCGTCGACACCGAGCCCAAGCAGGTCGTCGTCTACAAGCTGAACCAGCAGGCGGTCTGGAGCGACGGCCGGGAGATCGGCGCCGCGGACTTCGCCGCCCAGTGGCGGGCCCTGTCCGGAAAGGACAGCGCCTACTGGACCGCCCGCAACGCGGGCTACGACCGGATCGAGAAGATCGAGCGGGGGGCGAACGACCTGGAGGTCAAGGTCACCTTCAGCCGCCCCTACGCCGACTGGAAGGCCCTGTTCACGCCCCTGTACCCCAAGGACGTCATGGGCACCCCGGACGCCTTCAACGACGGCGCGCGGCGGACGCTCGACGTCACCGCCGGGCCCTTCGCGGTCAAGAAGGTCGACACCAAGGGCGACCGGGTCGTCCTCACCGGCAACCCGCGCTGGTGGGGCGCGCCCGCGAAGCTGGACGAGATCGAGCTGCGCGCCGTGCCCCGCGACAAGCGGGTCGCCGAGCTGGCCGCCGGCGAACTCGACCTCGCGGAGATCGACCCGGAGAGCGCCGACGAGGTCGCCGTGGCCGCGGCGCCCCCCGGACCGGCCACCGGCACCCCGCTGATGGGCCCCGAGGGCTCCCCGGCCGCGGGCCCGCAGGGCAGGTCCGCCGCTCAGGCGCTGCGTTCCTGGGCGGTGGCCAACGGCTCCGACGAGGAGGCCGCCGAGGAGGAGGTCCTCGCCCGCGAGGAACGGCGCGAGGCCGAGGCGAAGGCCCTGCGCCGGCAGAAGGCGCTGAGCGGCTTCGAGGTCCGCAAGTCGCTGGAGCCCGCCTACACCCAGCTCGCCCTGAACGGCTCCGACGGCCCCCTCGCCGACGAACGCGTCCGCCGGGCCGTCGCCCGCGCCCTGGACCGCGGGAAGCTGGCCGAGGCGGTGCTGAAGCCGCTCGGCCTGCCCGCCGAGCCGGTGGGCAGCCACCTCGCCCTGTCCGGCCAGCCCGCCTACGCCGACGGCAGCGGCGCACTGGGCGAGCAGAACGCCAAGGAGGCCCGGGCACTGCTCGCGGACGCCGGCTGGGTCTCCGGCGGGCCGGTGAAGAAGGCCGAGGAGGGCGAGGAAGCGGCCGGCGCCGAGCAGGAGAAGAAGGAGAAGGGCGAGAAGGGCGAGAAGGGCGAGAAGAGCGAGCAGGACGGCGAAGGCACCGACGGGGAGACGTCCGACGACGGCGACGACGGCACGTACATCGTCGGCGAGGACGACAAGAGCGGCGACGACGCCGACCGGGCGGGCGGCGACGAGGACAGCAGCGGCAAGAACACCGCGCAGGGCGGAGCGCCCGGCGCCTACGCCCCCCAGGGCACCGCGGCCCCGGCCGGCTCGGCGGCGGCCCCGCTGGCCAAGGACGGCAAGGCGCTCACCCTGCGCTTCGTGCTCCCCTCCGGCCCCGGATCCGAGACGCTGCGCACCGTGGCCGACCACGTCACGGACATGCTGAAGGAGATCGGCATCGGCACCGACATCACCAAGGTGCCGGACGAGAGCTACTTCAAGGACCACATCGCGGCCGGCGAGTACGACCTGGCGCTCTACTCCTGGCCCGCCTCCGCCTTCCCCGCCACCGACGCCCGCCCCATCTACGCCAAGCCCGTCCCGGCCGCCGACGGCTCCCTGAACGTCGCGCAGAACTACACCCGGGTCGGCACCGACCAGGTGGACCAGCTGTTCGACCGGGCCATGGCGACCCTGGACCAGAAGGAGGCCCGGGACCTGCTGCGCAAGGCCGACTCGCGGATCTGGGCGGCGGCCGGTTCCGTCCCGCTCTACCAGCGCCCCCAGCTGACGGCGGCCCGCAAGACCCTCGCCAACGCGGGGGCCTTCGGCTTCCGGACACCGGTCTACGAGGACATGGGCTTCCTGAAGAAGGGCGCCCAGGGCTCCCGCCCCACCGCCCCGTCGACGTCCTCTCCGTCGTCCTGACCCCTCCCGGCAAGCCGCAGTCCCCGGAGCCCCGTACCATTGGGTGAGGCCGTGGCATGTACCGCCCGGCAGGCCCGCGTGACACGGACGTCCGCGAGGGCCGTCATCACACCCTCCGGGAGTACGCCTCATATGGCCACGCGCCACGACATCCGCAACGTCGCCATCGTCGCCCACGTCGACCATGGCAAGACCACCATCGTCGACGGCATGCTCAAGCAGGCCGGCGCCTTCGCCGCGCACCAGCTCGAAGGTGTCGACGACCGCATGATGGACTCGAACGACCTGGAGCGTGAGAAGGGCATCACGATCCTCGCCAAGAACACCGCGGTGAAGTACCACCCGAAGGACGGCGGGGACCCGATCACGATCAACATCATCGACACCCCCGGCCACGCCGACTTCGGCGGCGAGGTCGAGCGCGGTCTGTCGATGGTCGACGGTGTCGTGCTGCTCGTGGACGCCTCCGAGGGCCCGCTGCCGCAGACCCGCTTCGTGCTGCGCAAGGCGCTCTCCCAGCGGCTGCCGATCATCCTGTGCATCAACAAGACGGACCGTCCGGACGCCCGGATCGACGAGGTCGTCAACGAGACGTACGACCTCTTCCTCGACCTGGACGCCGACGAGGAGCAGATCGAGTTCCCGATCGTCTACGCGTGCGGCCGGGACGGCGTCGCCTCCCTGACCAAGCCCGAGGACGGCACCGTCCCGACCGACTCCACCAGCCTGGAGCCGTTCTTCTCGACGATCCTGGACTACATCCCGGCGCCGACCTACGACGAAGAGGCCCCGCTCCAGGCGCACGTGACCAACCTGGACGCCGACAACTTCCTCGGCCGCATCGCGCTGCTGCGCGTGCACCAGGGCGAGCTGAAGAAGGGCCAGACCGTCGCCTGGATGAAGCGCGACGGGTCCGTGCAGAACGTGCGGATCTCCGAGCTGATGATGACCGAGGCCCTCACCCGCAAGCCCGCCGAGAAGGCCGGTCCCGGTGACATCTGCGCGGTCGCCGGCATCCCGGAGATCATGATCGGCGAGACCCTGGCCGACCAGGAGAACCCGGTCCCGCTGCCGCTGATCACGGTGGACGAGCCCGCGATCTCCATGACCATCGGCACCAACACCTCCCCGCTGGTCGGCCGCGGCGCCACCGGCAAGGGCGCCGACAACAAGGCGGTCGTCAAGGACCGCAAGGTCACCGCCCGCCAGGTCAAGGACCGGCTGGACCGCGAGCTGATCGGCAACGTCTCGCTCCGCGTCCTGGACACCGAGCGCCCGGACGCCTGGGAGGTGCAGGGCCGTGGTGAGCTGGCGCTGGCCATCCTGGTCGAGCAGATGCGCCGCGAGGGCTTCGAGCTGACCATCGGCAAGCCGCAGGTGGTCACCAAGGAGGTCGAGGGCAAGACGTACGAGCCCGTCGAGCGCATGACGATCGACGTGCCCGAGGAGCACATGGGCGCGGTCACGCAGCTCATGGGCGTGCGCAAGGGCCGGATGGACAACATGTCCAACCACGGCTCGGGCTGGGTCCGCATGGAGTTCGTGGTGCCCTCGCGCGGCCTGATCGGATTCCGGACGGAGTTCCTCACCCAGACCCGCGGCACCGGCATCGCCCACTCCATCCACGAGGGCCACGAGCCCTGGTTCGGCACCCTGACGACCCGGAACAACGGTTCGCTGGTCGCCGACCGCTCCGGCGCCGTCACCGCGTTCGCGATGACGAACCTCCAGGAGCGCGGCGTGCTCTTCACGGACCCCGGCACCGAGGTGTACGAGGGCATGATCGTCGGCGAGAACTCCCGCGCCGACGACATGGACGTGAACATCACCAAGGAGAAGAAGCTCACGAACATGCGGTCGTCCTCGGCCGACTCGTTCGAGGCGATCGTCCCGCCGCGCAAGCTCTCGCTGGAGCAGTCGCTGGAGTTCTGCCGTGACGACGAGTGCGTCGAGGTGACCCCGGAGGCCGTCCGCATCCGCAAGGTGAACCTGGACGCCCGCGAGCGTGCCCGCGCCGCGAGCCGCGCCAAGCACGGCTGACGGCCGGCCGCGCCGCACGCCGGCGCACGACGAGCGGCACCGCTCCCCACGACTCGTGCGGGGAGCGGTGCCGTTCGTCTTGGCCCGGTGCAGGGGTAGGGAAAACCCTCGATTTCCCGGTGCCACTTCGCAGGGCGGCCGGGACCGCACTAATCTGCGCGCAAACACCTCACCCGGAATGCCGGCGGACCGTCGGCAAGGGGAGCCGGCCGGCCGGATTCGACGGGTGGGCCTGGCGCGAGACATACCTGCGGGTCAGCTTGCACTCCGGCGGACCTTACGCGCAATCAATTTTCGAGTTCCGGACGTCCGTTATACGGACAGTGACCTCCGTTAGATGTGTAACAAGTCCGTTTCGCAGCGATCTCGCACCAAACCCTTTGTCCGGATTTTGAAAGATCTGGCCTCTATCTGTGATCGAACCGAGACCTCGAACCTGTGGTTCGTTCCCCTGAACATGGCAGATAGTTAGGCGCGTAGAGCTCGGACTAACGGGTCACGCGCTGACGGCGCCGACTCACGAGCGTGGGGGCACCTGACAATCTCCGACACCGGCGACGGGCAGTGGACGGCGAGACGGCATGTGCTCCTCTTTGCGGTGAACCAATGGACTCATGAGGAGGAACCCATGCGCGGTGCCAAGAGCGCCAAGTGGGTCGCGGGTGCGATAGTCGTCGCGCTGGCCGCTACTGCCTGTGGTGGCAGCGACGGTGACAGTGAGGGCAAGAGCAAGGGTTCCGGCCCCGCCGGGTACGTCTCGATCGACGTCGGCGAGCCGCAGAAGCCGCTGATCCCGGCCGACACCAACGAGTCCAACGGCTCGTACGTCATCCAGTCCCTGTTCACGCAGCTCCTGGACTTCGACGCCAAGGGCGACATCGTTTACACGAACGCCGAGTCGGTGACCACCCAGGACTCCAAGACCTGGACGGTCAAGCTCAAGGACGGCTGGAAGTTCCACAACGGAGAAGACGTCACCTCCAAGTCGTACATCGACGCCTGGAACTGGTACGCCAACATCAAGAACAACCAGCAGAACTCCTTCTGGTTCCAGGACATCAAGGGCTACGACGACGTCCACCCGGAGAAGGGTGACCCGAAGGCCGACGCCATGTCCGGCCTGAAGGCCGTGGACGACCACACCTTCACCATCGAGTTGAAGTACAAGATGCCGTACTTCAACTACAAGCTGGGCTACGCGACGTGGGCCCCGCTGCCCAAGGTCTTCTACGACGACCCGAAGGCGTTCGGCCAGAAGCCGGTCGGCAACGGCCCCTACTCGTTCGAGAAGTGGGACCACAAGAAGCTCATCCAGGTCAAGGCCTGGGACGAGTACAAGGGCCCGAACAAGGCGAAGAACAAGGGCGTCCAGTTCAAGGCCTACACGACGCTCGAGGCCGCCTACAAGGACGTCGTCTCCGGCAACCTGGACATGATCCGCCAGGTCGGCCCGACGGACCTGCCGAAGTACAAGCAGGACCTGGGCGACGGCGCCATCGAGCAGCCGTACGCGGCCATCCAGACGCTGACCCCCGCGTTCTACTCCAAGACCTTCAAGGACATCGACCCGAAGGTCCTCCAGGGTCTGTCGATGGCGATCGACCGCGACACGATCACCAAGACGGTCCTGAACAACACCCGCACGCCGGCCAAGGGCTTCACCCCGCCCGGCGTCAAGGGTTACCAGGACCTGGACACCGACGTGTTCACGTACAACCCGGCGAAGGCCAAGCAGCTCATCAAGGAGGGTGGCGGCGTCCCGGGCAACAAGTTCACCATCCAGTACAACACCGACGGTGGGCACAAGGAGTGGGTGACCGCGGTCTGCGAGTCCATCCGCAACGCCACCGGTGTGAACTGCGCCGGCGACCCCAAGCCGGACTTCGCCACGGACCTCGAGGCTCGTGACAACGACCAGGTCAAGGGCATGTACCGCGGTGGCTGGGTGGCCGACTACCCGGTGAACGCCAACTTCATGAAGGAGCTCTACCACTCCACCGCCGAGGCCAACAACGGCCGCTTCTCCAACAAGGAGATCGACGGGCTCATGAACAAGGCCGACCAGGCCAATTCCCTCGAGGAGTCCGTGAAGGACTTCCAGGAGGTCGAGAAGAAGCTGGTCGAGCACATGCCGGCGATCCCGCTCTGGTACTACCGGATCAACGGCGGCCACGGCAAGAACGTCGACAACGTCGAGGTCGACTTCCACGGTGACCTCGAAGTGTGGGCCGTCACCACCAAGTAAGAGGGGCCTCAGGGCTCTTCCAACTCGGCCGTAAGTCCGCCGCCGCCGCTCAGACAGCGGTGGGAGGTGTGGGGGGCCGTCCTCGTCACGCAGAGGCGGCCCCCTCGCCTGCGTTAACCCCTCACGGAGGCACCTATGGGGCGCTATGTCGCACGACGACTGCTCCAGATGATCCCGGTCTTCATCGGGTCAACCTTGATCATCTTTTGTATGATGTACGCCCTGCCCGGCGACCCCGTCCGGGCGATGATGGGGGATCAGGCGTACGACCCGACGGTGGTCGCGAGCATCAAGAAGGACCTCGGTCTGGACCAGCCGCTGCTGCAGCAGTACGTCCACTACATGACCGGGCTGTTCCAGGGTGACTTCGGTACCCAGATCGCCAGCCAGAGGCCCATCAGCGACGTCATCGCCGACGCCTTCCCGGTGACGATCCGGCTGACGATCTTCGCCTTCACCTTCGTCACGGTCGTGGGCATCTCCCTCGGCGTCATCGCCGGCCTGCGCCCCGACACGCTGCGGGACCGCGGACTGCTGACGCTGACGCTGGTCCTGGTCTCGATGCCGTCCTTCGTGCTGGGCTTCCTGTTGCAGTACCTGCTCGCGTTCAAGTGGTCCGTCACCACGCCGACCGTGACCGACTCGACGAACTTCGGCCAACTCGCGCTTCCCGCCATCGTGCTGGGGTCGCTGTCCCTCGCCTACGTGGCGAGACTGACCCGCACGTCGATCGCGGAGAACCTCCGTTCCGACTACATGCGCACCGCCATCGCCAAGGGGCTGCCGCGCCGCCGGGTCATCGGCGTCCACCTGCTGCGCAACTCGCTGATCCCCGTGGTCACCTTCCTCGGCATCGAGCTCGGCAGCCTGATGACCGGCGCCATCGTCACCGAGGGCATCTTCAACGTGCGCGGTATCGGTGTCGAGATCTACGAGGCGCTCACCCGGCGTGAAGGCGCCACGGTCGTGGGCATCGCCTCGCTGATGGTGCTCATCTACCTCGCCGCGAGTTTGATCGTCGACCTGCTTTACGCGGTCCTGGACCCGAGGATCCGGTATGCCTGACAAGACCATCGAGCCCAGGGTCGACGCCCTGCCCGGCGACACCGCGAGCACCGCCGGCGTCATCGTGACCGACGCGGGCCCGGCGCCCGAGAAGCCGCGCAGCCTGTGGTCCGACGCCTGGCACGACCTGCGGCGCAATCCGCTGTTCCTGGTGTCGACCGTGCTCATCGTGTTCCTGCTGGTGATGTCGGCCTGGCCGGGACTGTTCACCGACACGTCGCCGAACCACGCCGACCTGGCCAAGCACTACCTGGGCAAGCCCAACTGGGGACACGTCTTCGCCGGGGACTGGCTCGGTTACGACGTCCAGGGCCGCTCGATCTACGCCCGTGTCGTCTACGGCGCCCGCGCCTCGATCACCGTCGGTGTGGGTGTGACCGTCGCCGTCACCGTCGTCGGCACGATCATCGGCATGGTCGCCGGCTACTTCGGCGGGTGGACCGACACCCTGCTCTCGCGGCTGACCGACATCTTCCTCGGCATTCCGTTCCTGCTCGGCGCCCTGGTGATCCTCAACTCCTTCGACGACCGCACCGTCTGGGTCGTCATCATGGCCCTCGCCTTCCTCGGCTGGACCCAGATCGCCCGCGTCGCCCGCGGCGCCGTGATCACCATCAAGCAGGCGGACTACGTGGTGGCCGCCAAGGCGCTCGGTGCCTCGACGTCCCGGATCCTGTTCCGGCACATCCTGCCCAACGCGGTCGCGCCCATCATCGTCGTGGCGACCATCGCGCTCGGCGGCTACATCGCGGCCGAAGCCACCCTGTCCTTCCTGGGCGTGGGCCTCGGCGACTCGGCCGTATCCTGGGGCGGCGACGTGGCGCGCGGACGGGAGCAGCTCCGTATCGCCCCCCACACCCTGATCGTTCCGTCGGTGATGGTCTCGATCACGGTGCTTTCGTTCCTGATGTTCGGCGATGCGGTACGCAACGCCCTCGACCCCAAGCTGCGCTGAGGGAGGCGTACGTGACCATCATCGATGAAACGGCCGAGAGTTTCGGGCCGCAGGGCACGGGCCAACCACTGCTCGAAGTCCGCGACCTGCACGTGGAGTTCACCACCCGCGACGGTGTCGCCAAGGCCGTCAACGGCGTCAACTACTCCGTCGGCGCGGGCGAGACGCTCGCCGTGCTCGGCGAGTCCGGCTCCGGCAAGTCCGTCACCGCGCAGGCGATCATGGGCATCCTCGACATGCCGCCCGGCCGCATCCCCAAGGGAGAGATCTTCTTCCGCGGCCAGGACATGCTGAAGATGTCCGGCGAGGAGCGCCGGAAGATCCGCGGCAACAGGATCGCGATGATCTTCCAGGACGCGCTGTCCTCGCTGAACCCGGTGCTCTCCGTGGGCTACCAGCTCGGCGAGATGTTCCGCGTCCACCAGGGCCTGTCCAAGAAGGCCGCCAAGGCCAAGTCGATCGAGCTGATGGACCGGGTGAAGATCCCGGCCGCCGCGGCCCGGGTCAACGACTACCCGCACCAGTTCTCGGGCGGCATGCGCCAGCGCATCATGATCGCGATGGCGCTCGCCCTGGAGCCGGACCTGATCATCGCCGACGAGCCCACCACGGCCCTCGACGTGACCGTCCAGGCCCAGGTCATGGACCTGCTCGCGGAGCTCCAGCGCGAGTACCACATGGGTCTGATCCTGATCACGCACGACCTCGGGGTCGTCGCCGACGTCGCGGACAAGATCGCGGTGATGTACGCGGGGCGGATCGTGGAGACCGCGCCCGTGCACGAGCTGTACAAGCGGCCCGCGCACCCCTACACCAGGGGACTGCTCGACTCGATCCCGCGCCTGGACCAGAAGGGTCAGGAGCTGTACGCGATCAAGGGGCTGCCGCCCAACCTGACCCGCGTCCCGTCCGGCTGCGCCTTCAACCCGCGGTGCCCGCAGGCACGGGACATCTGCCGTACGGACGTCCCGCCGCTGTTCCCCGTCACCGAGCGGGACGGCGGCGAGCTGGCCGGCCGCGGCAGCGCGTGCCACTTCTGGAAGGAGACGATCCATGGCTGAGCTGAAGAAGACGGACGAGTCCATGGACGCCACCCCCAACGTCACCGACGTGGAGACGGTCGACGCCGCCACGGAGGAAGCGGCGGTGGCCGCGGTCGAGGCGCCCGTCGACCGGGGTGAGCCGATCCTCCAGGTGCGCAACCTGGTGAAGCACTTCCCGCTGACCCAGGGCATCCTGTTCAAGCGCCAGGTCGGTGCGGTCAAGGCCGTGGACGGGATCTCCTTCGACCTCTACCAGGGCGAGACGCTCGGCATCGTGGGCGAGTCCGGCTGCGGCAAGTCCACGGTCGCCAAGCTCCTGATGCTGCTGGAGAAGGCGACCGCGGGCGAGGTCTTCTACAAGGGCCAGGACATCACCAAGCTGTCCGGGCGGGCGCTGAAGGCGGTCCGGCGGAACATCCAGATGGTGTTCCAGGACCCGTACACCTCGCTCAACCCGCGTATGACGGTGGGCGACATCATCGGGGAGACCTTCGAGATCCACCCTGAGGTGGCACCGAAGGGCGACCGGCGCCGCAAGGTCCAGGAACTCCTGGACGTGGTCGGTCTCAACCCCGAGTACATCAACCGCTACCCGCACCAGTTCTCGGGCGGTCAGCGCCAGCGCATCGGCATCGCCCGCGGCCTGGCCCTCAACCCCGAGATCATCATCTGCGACGAGCCGGTCTCCGCGCTGGACGTGTCCGTCCAGGCGCAGGTCATCAACCTGATGGAGAAGCTGCAGGACGAGTTCAACCTGTCCTACCTCTTCATCGCGCACGACCTGTCGATCGTCCGGCACATCTCGGACCGCGTGGGCGTGATGTACCTCGGAAAGATGGCCGAGATCGGCACGGACACGCAGATCTACGACCACCCGACGCACCCCTACACCCAGGCGCTGCTGTCGGCGGTCCCGGTCCCCGACCCGGACGCCCGCGAGGGCCGTGACCGGATCATCCTCAGCGGCGACGTGCCGTCCCCGGCCAATCCGCCCTCGGGCTGCCGCTTCCGCACGCGGTGCTGGAAGGCCCAGGACAAGTGCGCCGAGGAGGTCCCGCTGCTGGCGGTGCCCGAGCGCTTCAAGACCTCGGACACTCCCGCGGCCCACGAGTCGGCCTGCCATTTCGCCGAGGAGAAGGACGTCGTCCACGCGGCCTGACCGCACCTGACGGCACGAGCCGGTTCCCGGTACCCCCGCACGGGGTGACCGGGAACCGGCTCTTCCCGTTCAGGCCCCGGGCCGCACGGCTCGGACCGGAGGAGGGGTCGTGGCGGCGGGGACCGCCGGCCGCCGCGTGCCGAGCCGGGCCAGGACGCGGTCGCGCAGCAGCTCGTACTCCTCGCGCAGCCTGCGTATCTCGGCCGGACGGGGGACGACGACGCCTCCGACGACGATCTCCCGGGGCCCGAACTGCTCGCGGGTGAGGTCGATCTCGACGCCCATGCCCAGGCGGTTCCACCAGTGGTAGTCCACCCGCTCTCCGTCGACGTGGACCTCTCCCCGGATCAGCTCGCCTCCCAGCAGGTCGTTGAGCACCATGGCGGTCACCCCGCACTGGTCCCGGGCCGGATTGTCCCCGGTCCAGCGCGACCGGTACTCGGGGGTGCACGTCTCGGCACTCCAACTGGCGCGGACGGCCCGCTCGATGTCGGTGAGAAGCAGCGGTGTCATGCCGGTGATCCTG
Source organism: Streptomyces sp. BK208 (assembly GCF_004364245.1). Taxonomy (GTDB): domain Bacteria; phylum Actinomycetota; class Actinomycetes; order Streptomycetales; family Streptomycetaceae; genus Streptomyces. Next base: position 166,914 of record NZ_SOAV01000005.1, read on the forward strand.
CCAGGGGGCACTGACACCCGGGGGCGAGGCCGCCGCCGCCCCTCCCCGTGCATCTTCCGCACCCGTCCGGAGGACACCCGCAACCCGTATGGACCGGTCGGGTGTGCGCCGCCGGGCGGACCACCCCGAGCCTGGACGGAACGGACCAGCGGACGAGTCGGGCCACGAGGAGGCACTCCATGCGCGGAGTCACGCACGCCGGAAGAGTCGCCTGTGCGGCGGCGGTGGTGCTCGCGGCATCGGCCTGCGGCGGCGGGGGAGGGGACGGCTACGGCGGCGGGGACGGCGGCGGGGTGCTCAGCTCCTCCTGGGGTGACCCGCAGAACCCGCTGGAGCCGGCCAACACCAACGAGGTGCAGGGCGGCAAGGTCCTCGACATGATCTTCCGCGGGCTGAAGAAGTACGACCCGAAGACCGGCGAGGCGAAGGACATGCTCGCCGAGAAGATCGACACCACCGACTCGCAGAACTACACCATCACCGTCAAGGACGGCTGGACCTTCAGCAACGGCGAGAAGGTCACCGCCCAGTCCTTCGTGGACGCCTGGAACTACGGCGCGAGCCTGAAGAACAACCAGCGCAACGCCTACTTCTTCGCCTACATCGACGGCTACGACAAGGTGCACCCCGAGAGCGGCGGGCAGAGCGCCGACACGCTCTCCGGGCTGAAGGTGACCGGCCCCCTCACCTTCACCGTCAAGCTCGGCCAGAAGTTCTCCAGCTTCCCCGACACCCTCGGCTACAACGCCTTCGCACCGCTGCCCAAGGCGTTCTTCGACGACCACGACGCCTGGCTGAAGAAGCCGGTCGGCAACGGCCCCTACCAGGTCGACAACTACACCCGGGGCTCCCAGATGTCCCTGCGCAAGTGGGACGACTACCCGGGCAACGACAAGGCCCGGAACGGCGGCGTCGACCTCAAGGTCTACACCGACAACAACACCGCCTACACCGACCTGATCGCGGGCAACCTCGACCTCGTCGACGACGTCCCGGCCTCCCAGCTCAAGAACGTCAAGAACGACCTCGGCGACCGGTACATCAACACCCCCGCCGGCATCATCCAGACCCTCGCCTTCCCGTTCTACGACAACGACTGGAACAAGCCGGGGTCCGAGAAGGTGCGCAAGGGCCTGTCGATGGCGATCGACCGCAAGCAGATCACCGACACCATCTTCCAGCAGACCCGCACCCCGGCCACCGACTGGACCTCACCGGTCCTCGGCGAGGAGGGCGGCTACAAGCCGGGTCTGTGCGGCGACGCCTGCGAGTACAACGCCGAGGAGGCCAGGAAGCTGGTCAAGGAGGGCGGCGGGCTGCCCGGCGGCCAGGTCAAGATCACCTACAACGCCGACACCGGCTCCCACAAGCAGTGGGTCGACGCGGTCTGCAACTCCATCAACAACGCCCTGGACAACGACCGCGCCTGCGCCGGCAACCCGGTCGGCACCTTCGCCGACTTCCGCAACCAGATCACCGGGAAGAAGATGAGCGGCCCCTTCCGCGCCGGCTGGCAGATGGACTACCCGCTCATCCAGAACTTCCTCCAGCCGCTCTACTACACCAACGCCTCGTCCAACGACGGCAAGTGGTCCGACAAGAAGTTCGACGGGCTCGTCGACAAGGCCAACGGCCAGACCGACACCGCCGAGGCCGTGAAGACCTTCCAGCAGGCCGAGGAGGTCGTCCGGGACAACATGGCGGCCATCCCCCTCTGGTACCAGAACGGCAGCGCGGGCTACTCGGACCGGCTCTCCGACGTGGAGCTCAACCCGTTCAGCGTGCCGGTCTACAACGAGATCAAGGTCGGCTGAGGAGGCGGTCTCCATGGGACGCTACGTCGTCCGGCGGCTGCTCCAGATGATCCCGGTCTTCATCGGGGCCACGCTGCTGATCTTCCTGATGGTCAACGTGATGGGCGACCCCATCGCGGGCCTGTGCGGCGACCGGGAGTGCGACCCCGCTACGGCCGCGCAGCTGCGGCACGAGTTCGGCCTCGACCAGCCCGTGTGGCGGCAGTACCTCACCTACATGGGCAACGTCTTCACCGGCGACTTCGGCACCGCCTTCAACGGCCAGCCGGTCACCGAGCTGATGGGCACCGCGTTCCCGGTCACCATCCGGCTGACGATCGTCGCGATCCTCTTCGAGATCGTCGTCGGCATCGTCCTCGGCGTCGTCACCGGTCTGCGCCGCGGCCGTCCCGTCGACACCGGGGTGCTGCTGCTGACCCTCGTCGTCATCTCCGTCCCCACCTTCGTCACCGGCCTGCTGCTCCAGCTGCTGCTCGGCGTCAAGTGGGGCTGGATCGACCCGGCCGTCTCCTCCGAGGCGCTCTTCGGCGAGCTGATCGTCCCCGGCCTGGTCCTCGCCTCCGTCTCGCTGGCCTACGTCACCCGGCTGACCCGCACCTCGATCGCGGAGAACCGGCGCTCCGACTACGTCCGCACCGCCATCGCCAAGGGACTGCCCCGCCACCGGGTCATCACCCGGCACCTGCTGCGCAACTCCCTCATCCCCGTCGTCACCTTCATCGGCACCGACATCGGCGCCCTGATGGGCGGCGCCATCGTCACCGAGCGGATCTTCAACATCCACGGCGTCGGCTACCAGCTCTACCAGGGCATCCTGCGCCAGAACACCCAGACCGTGGTCGGCTTCGTCACCGTCCTGGTCCTCGTCTTCCTCGTCGCCAACCTCGTCGTCGACCTCCTGTACGCCGTACTCGACCCGAGGATCCGCTATGCCTGACCAGGAGCCCTACGAGCCCGAGCGTGCCGTCGCCGGCACCGGCATGGGCGGCACGATGGACCTCGGCGCCAGTGAGGCGGTCACGCTGGAGCAGCCGCCGGGACCGGACGGGGCCGACCCGCGCGACAAGCCCCGCAGCCTGTGGTCCGACGCCTGGCACGACCTGCGCCGCAACCCGGTCTTCATCGTCTCGGCGCTGGTGATCCTCTTCCTGATCGTGATCTCCATCTGGCCGTCCCTGATCGCCTCCGGCAATCCCCTCAAGTGCGACCTGGCCAAGGCCCAGGAGGGCTCCCAGCCCGGCCACCCCTTCGGCTTCAACGGACAGGGCTGCGACGTCTACACCCGTACCGTCTACGGCGCCCGCACCTCGGTCGCGGTCGGCATTCTCGCCACGCTCGGCGTCGCCGTCCTCGGCAGTGTCCTCGGCGGCCTCGCCGGGTTCTTCGGCGGCGGCGGGGACGCGGTGCTGTCCCGGATCACCGACGTCTTCTTCGCGATCCCCGTCGTCCTCGGCGGACTCGTCCTGCTCTCCGTCATCACCAGCAACACCATCTGGCCGGTCATCGGCTTCATCGTGCTGCTCGGCTGGCCGCAGATCTCCCGTATCGCCCGCGGCTCCGTCATCACCGCCAAGCAGAACGACTACGTGCAGGCGGCGCGGGCACTGGGCGCCTCCAACTCCCGGCTCCTGCTGCGGCACATCGCGCCCAACGCCGTCGCCCCGGTCATCGTCGTGGCGACCATCGCGCTCGGCACCTACATCTCGCTGGAGGCGACCCTGTCCTTCCTCGGCGTCGGCCTCAAGCCGCCCAGCGTCTCCTGGGGCATCGACATCTCCTCCGCCGCCCCCTACGTACGCAACGCCCCGCACGCGCTGCTGTGGCCCTCCGGAGCCCTCGCCGTCACCGTCCTCGCGTTCATCATGCTCGGCGACGCGGTGCGCGACGCCCTCGACCCGAAGCTGAGGTGAGCCGTCGCCATGCTGCTCGAAGTGCGCGACCTGCACGTGGAGTTCCACACCCGCGACGGCGTCGCCAAGGCCGTCAACGGCGTCAGCTACGGGGTGGAGGCGGGCGAGACCCTCGCGGTGCTCGGCGAGTCCGGTTCCGGCAAGTCCGTCACCGCGCAGACCGTGATGGGCATCCTCGACGTCCCGCCGGGCCGGATCACCGCGGGGGAGATCCTCTTCGAGGGCCGGGACCTGCTGAAACTGAAGGAGCAGGAACGCCGGAAGGTCCGCGGCGCCGAGATGGCGATGATCTTCCAGGACGCCCTGTCCTCGCTGAACCCCGTCCTGACCGTCGGTGCCCAGCTCGCCGAGATGTTCACCGTGCACCGCGGCATGTCCCGCAAGGACGCCCACGCCAAGGCCGTCGAGCTGATGGACCGGGTCCGCATCCCGGCCGCCAGGGAGCGGGTGCGGCAGTACCCGCACCAGTTCTCCGGCGGCATGCGCCAGCGCATCATGATCGCCATGGCGATGGCCCTGGAGCCCAAGCTGATCATCGCCGACGAACCGACCACCGCCCTCGACGTCACCGTCCAGGCGCAGGTCATGGACCTGCTCGCGGAGCTCCAGCGCGAGCTGCACATGGGCCTGATCCTCATCACCCACGACCTCGGCGTGGTCGCCGACGTCGCCGACAAGATCGCCGTCATGTACGCGGGCCGGATCGTGGAGACCGCCCCGGTCCACGACATCTACAAGGCCCCGGCCCATCCGTACACCCGCGGTCTGCTGGAGTCGATCCCGCGCCTGGACCAGAAGGGCCAGGAGCTGTACGCCATCAAGGGCCTGCCGCCCAACCTCACCCGCATCCCGCCCGGCTGCGCCTTCCACCCCCGCTGCCCGATGGCCCGGGACGTCTGCCGCACCGACGTACCTCCCCTGTACGACGTCACGGAGTCCGGCGCCGAGCGGGGCAGCGCCTGCCACTTCTGGAGGGAGTGCCTGCATGGCTGAGACCACCGAGCCGCTCCTCGAGGTCCGCGGCCTCGTCAAGCACTACCCGCTGACCTCGGGCATCCTCTTCAAGAAGCCGGTCGGCGCGGTGAAGGCCGTCGACGGCGTGGACTTCGAACTGGCCCGCGGCGAGACGCTCGGCATCGTGGGCGAGTCCGGCTGCGGCAAGTCCACGGTCGCCAAGATGCTGGTCAACCTGGAACGGCCGACGGCCGGCGAGATCCGCTACAAGGGCGAGGACATCACCCGCCTGTCGGGCAGGGCGCTCAAATCCGTGCGCCGCAACATCCAGATGGTCTTCCAGGACCCCTACACCTCCCTCAACCCCCGCATGACGGTGGGCGACATCATCGGGGAGGCGTACGACATCCACCCCGAGGTGGCCCCCAAGGGCGACCGCCGGGGGCGCGTGCAGCAACTCCTCGACGTGGTCGGGCTGAACCCGGAGTACATCAACCGCTACCCGCACCAGTTCTCCGGCGGCCAGCGTCAGCGCATCGGCATCGCGCGCGGCCTCGCGCTGCGCCCGGAGATCATCGTCGCCGACGAGCCGGTCTCCGCCCTCGACGTCTCCGTGCAGGCCCAGGTGATCAACCTGATGGGCCGCCTCCAGGACGAGTTCGACCTCTCCTACATCTTCATCGCCCACGACCTGTCGATCGTGCGGCACATCTCGGACCGGGTCGGCGTGATGTACCTGGGCCGCATCGTGGAGACGGGCCGGGACGCGGAGATCTACGACCACCCCACGCACCCCTACACCCAGGCGCTGCTGTCCGCGGTGCCGGTGCCCGACCCGGAGGCCCGGGAGCGCCGCGAGCGGATCATCCTGGTCGGCGACGTCCCGTCCCCGACCGACATCCCCTCCGGCTGCCGCTTCCGCACCCGCTGCTGGAAGGCCCGGGAGCGGTGCGCGCTGGAGGTGCCCGCCCTGGCCGTCCCCGCCGAGTTCCGCTCGGTCTCCGGGCCCGCGGCCCACGACTCGGCGTGCCACTTCGCGGAGGAGAAGCAGGTGGTGCCGCCCGAGGGCGAGGGCAGCGGGCCGGAGTGACATGGTCCCCGGCCCGCTTACGGCACCCGCACGGCCGTACGCGCATCAGCGTCGCGCGGCCGTGTGTCGGGGCCGCTTCGGTGCGGTTACCCGCGTGTCAAAGGCGTCGGCACGCGGGTGACGCGGCAGGCGTCACGCCGGGGCGGGCAGCGACCGCTTGAGGAACTCCACCTGGAGCAGCAGCAGGTTCTCGGCGACGGACTCCTGCGGGGTCATGTGCGTGACGCCGGACAGCGGCAGGACCTCGTGCGGCCGGCCGGCCGCCAGCAGGGCCGAGGACAGGCGCAGCGAGTGGGCGACCACCACGTTGTCGTCCGCGAGGCCGTGGATGACCATCATGGGCCGGTGCGGCTCGACGGCGTCGACCAGTCCGGCGTCGTCGATCAGGGAGTTGCGGCGGTAGACGTCCGGCTGCTCACCGGGGTCACCGAGATACCGCTCCTGGTAGTGGGTGTCGTAGAGCCTGAGGTCGGTGACCGGGGCGCCGACGACCGCGGCGTGGAAGACGTCCGGCCGGCGCAGCGCCGCGAGGGCGGCCAGGTAGCCGCCGAAGGACCACCCCCGGATGGCGACGCGGTCCAGGTCCAGCGGGAAGTCGGCGGCGAGGGCCTGAAGGGTGTCCACCTGGTCCTGGAGGACCACCGCGGCCAGGTCGTCCTTGACGGCCTTCTCCCACGCGGGCGAGCGTCCCGGAGTGCCCCGCCCGTCGGCGACGACCACCGCGAACCCCTGGTCCGCGAACCACTGCGAGGTGAGGTGGGCGTTGTGCGCGGCGACGACACGCTGGCCGTGCGGGCCACCGTAGGGGTCGAGGAGCACGGGGAGGGGGGTGTCACCGTGGTAGTCCGTTGGCATAAGCACGGCGCACGGGACACGTCGTGCGCCCCCCAGGGTGAGCGTCACGCGCGGGGACAAACCGGGGTCTTCCGCGTACGAGGCGATGGTCCCCACCGGCTTCCCGTCCCGCAGCACCCGCACCCGCGCCCCCGGCCGGTCGAGCGTCGCGGAGACGAGTACGGTCACGCCCCCCGCGCGCACCGCCGAGTGCACGCCGGGCTCCTGCGACACGCGCTCCATGCCGAGTTCGTTCACCCGGTACACGTGCACCTCGCCGATCTCCGGCTCGGCCGCCTCCTCGCCCGCCGAGGCGGAGACCAGCACGTCGTCGGCGCCGACGTCCAGCACCGCCCGCAGATGCAACTGGGCTCCGGTGAGCGGGCGTTCACCTACCGCGAGGACCCGTGCGCCGCCCTCGTCGGCGATCCGCACCAGATGCCCGGAGGGGCTCCAGCAGGGCACGCCGGGGAAGAGTTCCAGCCAACTTGGATCTTCGTCGGCGTGCACCATCCGGGTCGTGCCGGACTCGGCGTCGACCGCCAGGAACAGCTGGCTGCGCTGGTCGCGCGCCTGTACGAGAAGCAGCGGCGCACCCGCCGCTGACCAGTGCACTCGCGCCAGATACGGATACCGGGCCCGGTCCCAGAGAACCTCCGTGCGCCCCCCGTCCAGACCGACGACGAACAGGCGTACGTCCGCGTTGGGCGTGCCCGCCGCCGGATACGGCACGTGTTGTGGGTCACGTCCGGGGTGGGCGGGGTCGGAGATCCACCAGCGCTGCACCGGTGTGTCGTCCACCCGCGCCACCAGCAGCCGGTCCGACTCGGGGCTCCACCAGAAGCCGCGGTTGCGCGCCATCTCCTCGGCGGCCACGAACTCGGCGAGCCCGTACGTGACACCCTCGCCGTCCGCCTCGGCCAGCGCCCGGTCCCCGTCGCCCTCGGCGCCCACGACCCGCAGCGCGCCCTGGGCGACGTAGGCGATGTGCCGGCCGTCGGGGGAGGGGCGGGGGTCGATCACGGGCCCCGGGGTGGCGAGTTCGCGGGCGGTGCCGATCCGCAGCTCGGCCGCGAACAACCGCCCCGACAGTGCGAAGGAGGCCAGCTCGACCGCCGCGTCGGTGGCGTAGCCGACGATGCCGGCGCCGCCCTCGCGGCTGCGCTCGCGCCGGGCCCGCTCTTCGGGCGACAGGTGCTCCTCGGCGCCGCCCAGCAGGGCGCGCGGGTCGGCGGCGACGCGCTCCTCACCCTGCTCGACGTCGAGGATCCACAGGGCGTTGGCCCGGTCCGTGCCGGTGCCGGAGCGCAGGAAGGCGACCCGTGAACCGTCGGGTGCCACGGTGAACGAACGCGGCGCGCCGAGCGTGAACCGCTGGGTGCGCGCGTGCAGTTTGGGGAAGGAGTCGGACTCGGTCGTCATGCCTTGACCATATTGGCCATGCGCCCCCTTGTGCGGCCGTGCGCCGAGAGATGCGCGCGCACGGATAGTTATGATCACTAGCGCATAGTGGGTATCAACCAGATGCCTGCTGCGTGGATTTATCTGCCCCGAGCTCCGACTGCGACCGACCCCCCCGTGTCCCTGGGCCCATTGGAGGTGAGCCGCCGTGGCACTCTCGATTTCGGCGGTTGTGCTGCTGGCGATCATCGTCTTCCTGCTGGTCAAGAAGTCAGGCTTGAAGGCGGGACATGCGGTGGTGTGCATGCTCCTCGGCTTCTACCTGGCCTCGTCGACCGTCGCTCCCACGATCAGTGAGCTGACGACGAACCTCGCGGGGATGATCGGGAGCATCAACTTCTGACCGTGCCGGCCACGAAGCAGACCCAGGCCTCCGGCGTCAGCGCGAGCCGGGGGCCGGTGTCCGGCAGGTTCTTCGAGTCGCGGACGTGGACGGCGCCGGGGTCGAGGGCGACCTCGACGCAGGAGTCGCCCTCGCTGCTGCTGCTGTAGCTGCTCTTGAACCACGCCAGGTCGGTGTTGCGGATCATGTCTCCCCCAGCAGTCGTTCGATGAACCCGGTGGACTCATGCGGTGTCAGGGCCTGCGCCCGGATGATGCCATACCGCAAATCCAGGATACGTAGCTGCCTGGGCTCGGACACCGGCCGGCCGTGGGCCACCACCGGCGAACGTCCCACCCGGGAGCCGTCCTCGAAGGTGAGCAGCTCGATACCGCCCGCCAGCCCGGCGTGCTCCTCGCGGTCGGTCGGCATCACCTGCAACTCGACGTTCCTGGACCGCGCGACCTCCAGCAGGTGTTCCAACTGGCCGCGCAGGTTCGCCCTGCCGCCCAGTGGACGCCTGAGTGTCCACTCCTCCAGGACGAAGCTCAACTCGGGCGCCGGGTCCCGTTCGAAGACTGACTTGCGAGCCACGCGCGCGGCGATGAACCGCTCCACCTCCTCCACCGAGTAAGAAGGACGCCGCATCAGGAGCAGTCCGCGCGCGTACGCCGGAGTCTGCAACAACCCGTGAACGTTCAGCGGGTCGTACAACTGCATCTGCACCGCCCGCGCCTCCATCTGCGCGAGATCCCGCACCTTCTTCGGGTACCTGACCCGCTTCACGTCCTCCTTCATCGCCGCGACGAGCCCGCCGGCGTGCAGCACCTCGTCCGCCCTGTCCAGGTACTCGGGCCGTGGGATCCGCCTGCCGCCCTCGACCTTGTAGACGAGGTCCTCCCCGTAGCCGATCGCCACCGCGAAGTCGGGGGCCCGCAGCCCCGCCGCCTCGCGGCGCAGCCGGAGCTGCCGGCCCACCGTGGCGATCACGGCCAGGGCCCAGTCGTCGTCCGGGTCCACCTCCCACCCCGGCTCGTCGACCTGGTCCGTCCCCGCGTCCACCGACATGTCGCACCCCTCCTTGGTCCCGCCTCGCACGGCCGTGCCCTACCCGGAACAACGCCGGCGACAGCGCCGACGGCACTGGACAAGCCCTGGACAGTTCCGTACGGCCCGTGCGGGCGTGAGGACGGCGGCCGGGCCTCATAGGGTGGGGGCATGACGGAACTCCCCGGCCGGCGTCTGCTGCTGGTGCACGCGCACCCGGACGACGAGTCGATCAACAACGGCGTCACCATGGCCCGGTACGCGGCCGAAGGTGCGCACGTGACGCTGGTGACCTGCACCCTCGGCGAGCGGGGCGAGGTCATCCCGCCCGGTCTCGCCCACCTGTCCGGGGCCGCCCTGGGCGGCCACCGCAGGGGCGAGCTGGCGGAGGCCATGCGCGCGCTCGGCGTCGACGACTTCCGGCTGCTCGGCGGGCCCGGGCGCTTCGCCGACTCCGGGATGATGGGTCTGTCCGACAACGACGACCCCGGCTGCCTGTGGCAGGCGGACGTCGACGCCGCCGCGGCCCTGCTCGTCGACGTGATCCGCGAGGTGCGGCCCCAGGTGCTCGTCACCTACGACCCGGACGGCGGCTACGGCCACCCCGACCACATCCAGGCCCACCGCATCGCCATGCGGGCGGTGGAGCTGGCGGCCGAGGCCGGGTGCCCCGTCGCCAAGGTCTACTGGAACCGCGTGCCGCGCTCCCGCATCGAGGCCGACTTCGCCCGGCTCCGGGACGACCTGCCCGGCCTGCCCTTCGAGAAGGCGGCCGAGGTCGAGGACGTACCGGGCGTCGTCGACGACGAGCGGATCACCACCGAGATCCAGGGCGAGGGCACCGCGTACGCCGCGGCCAAGGCCGCCGCGATGCGCGCGCACGCCACCCAGATCACGGTCGCCGAACCGTACTTCGTCCTCTCCAACGACCTGGCCCAGCCCCTTCTCACCACCGAGTACTACGAACTGGTGCGCGGTGCGCGGGACGGCGGTGCGGGGCGCGAGAGCGACCTGTTCGCCGGGATCCCCGCGACCTCCGGGAGCGGGGTGGCCCGGTGAGCGGCCGCAACGAGCCGTCGGGCTCCGCACTCGCGCAGCCGCTGCGCCCGCCCTCGCCCGGCCGGGCCCTCCTCTATGCGGGACTGTTCGTGCTCGGCGCCGTCCTCGGTGTGGCGGGCGCGCTGGTGCAGCCGGCCTGGTTCCCGGGCGGGCTGCTGCTCGCACTGGCCGCCGAGGCGGGCCTGTGCGTCGGGGCGGGCCGTGCCGTGGGGCGCCGTGGGGGAGCCGCCGCACCCGCCCTCGGCTGGGCGCTCGCCGTGGTGCTGCTCACCACCAGCCGCCCGGAGGGCGACTTCGTCTTCGCCGCCGGAAGCGGCTCCTACCTCTTCCTGCTCGGCGGGATCGCCGTCGCTGTGATCTGCGCCACCTTGGTGCCGGTGCGGCAACCGGACGGCGACTCCGTCCGACTTCGCAAGTGACGTACCGCTTCGCCGTGCCGCGGGCGTGCGAGTCCCGTGTGGGTTTCCCCGGCGGTCACGGGATACGCGTGAGGGGTGGCCACTATGGTGGTGCGCGCCGCCGAGCCGCCCGCTGAAGGCGTGACGGGCGGCGGAGCCAACCGGGAGAACCTGCCTTGAGTCGTGAAACTGACAGTTCGTCCTCCGGGCCCCACGGGCGCGGCGGAGCCGCATACCCGTCGGGCACCCCGCCCTACGGGACACCCACGGCTTCCGACGCCGGTGCGGACGCGGGCCGTTCGGCCACGCGACCGGAGGAGCGCAAGACCGAGACGACGCTGACGACCCGGATCCGGATCAACATCCCCGGGTCGCGGCCCATCCCGCCGGTCGTCGTGCGCAAGCCCGTCACGGACGGTGCGGACACCGCCGACGACACGGAGGCGGCGACGACGGCGGAACGGCCCGCGCCGACGCCGAGCGCGCCCGCGCCCGAATCCTCCGCGGAACCCGCCCAGCCCGCGCAGTCCGGCGAGGACAAGCCGACCAGCGACTGGTTCGCGCCCCGCAAGTCGGGCCCCGGCAAGGGCGCCCAGGGCGGCGGCTCGACCAACGGTGCCGGGCTGCCCGGCGGTTCGGCGGCGGGCGCCGGGACCCCGGGCGCACCCGGCACCCCGGGCACCCGCGGTGCGGGCCCGGCGGGAACGGGCGCTCCCGGTGCCGGTGCGCGACCGGGCGGCGGGAGTGGCCGTCCCGGTGGCGTCGTCGGCTCCATGAACGCACCCGGCGTCTCCCGGTCCGGTTCCGCGGGCGGCGCCGCCCGCTCCGGCGCGACCGGCGGGCCCGTGGCCCCCGGTCACGGTGGAGGCACCGGTTCCTTCGACGTGACCGAGGCGCTGGCGGCCGGTCCGCTCGGCGGCAACGGCAACGGCAACGGCGCCCGGCCGGGCACCGACGCCGGTGCCGGGTCGCGCCGCGACGACCTGCCGTACGGTGCGGGGGAGAGCCGGAGCGAGCAGGACCCCGGCGCCTCCGGCGGGCAGCACAACGGTCTGAACGGGCAGTCCCCGTACGGTGGTGGCCCCCAGGGCCCCGCCGGTCCGACCAGCGGTCCGGTCACCGGCGACGGCCGGCTGACGCCGCCCCCGGCCGGCGACTTCGACTTCCAGGCCCCCGGCGCTCCCGGTGCGCCCGCCGGACAGGCCCCGCAGGACCTGCGCGGTCCGGGAGGACCCGGCGGACCCGCGGGCCGCGTTCCCGGGGCGGGCCCCGACGCCGCCCGCCCGGGCCCCGGTGGCGGGCTCAGCGACGACACCGCGATCCTCACCCCGCAGCGGCCGGCCCCGCCCGGCATGGGCAACCCGGACAACGTCTCCGGCAACACCGTCACCAGCGGCATCCCCGTCGTACCGGGCGGGCGCGGCACGCCGTTCCAGGACCCGTCCGGCGACGGACCGCGGCCGCACACGCCGCCGAAGCTGCCCGAGCCGGTCTCCCCGCCCCCGGCGGGCTCCGCCAAGGCCGCCAAGCCCGCCAAGAAGAAGGGGCGCAGGAAGCTTCCGCTGCTCGTCGGCGGCCTGGTCGTCGTCGCCGGTGTCGCCTACGGCGCCGGTCTGCTGATGAACCGCTCCGAGGTGCCCAAGGGCACCAGCGTGCTCGGCGTCGACATCGGTGGCGGCACCCGCGACGACGCCGTGGAGAAGCTGGACAAGGCCCTCGGCGCCCGTGCGGCCGAGCCGCTCAAGCTCACCGTGGGCGGCGACACCGTCTCCCTGAAGCCGGACCAGGCGGGACTCCAGCTCGACACGCAGGCCACGGCCAGCGACGCGGCGACGAGCGACTACAACCCGATGTCCGTGATCGGCTCGCTCTTCGGCCAGAAGCGGGTCGTCGAGCCCGTCATGCCGGTCGACGAGGAGAAGCTGCACGCCGCCCTGGAGAACGCGGCGGGCGGGGCCGGGTCGGTTTCCGAGGGCACGGTCACGTTCGAGTCCGGCAAGGCCGTCCCCGTGTACGGCAAGGCCGGCCAGGGCATAGACGTCGCCAAGTCGACCGAGGCGGTGCGGGCCGCGTACCGCTCCCAGGTGGAGACGGGCACCGCCGCCGCGGTGAACGTGCCGACCACCACGAAGCAGCCCACGGTCTCCAACGCCGAGGTCGACCGGATGCTGAAGGAGTTCGCCCAGCCGGCGATGTCGGCCAGGGTGACCGTGCAGACCGACGCCGCGCACTCCATCCAGATGAGCCCCGAGAAGTCGCTGTGGAAGTTCCTCAGGGTCACGGCCGTCGACGGCAAGCTGGTCGACAAGCCCGACCTGAACGCCCTCAAGGCGCTCTACGGCCAGACCTTCGACGGTGTGCTCATCACCCGGGCCAACGGCCAGAAGACGGCCGTCACCCCCCAGGACGTCTATGGCGCCATGCGCCAGGCGCTGAAGAGCAAGACCGACCGGGTGGCCGTCATCGACACCGACCCCAGCTGACGCGGGCACAGGAAGAAGGGGCGCCCGGCACCCGCCGGGCGCCCCTTTCGGTCGGTCGACGACGGGAAGGACGCCATGACACCTGTCACGCGGAAGCCGGGACCGCCGACACTGCCCGGCGCACCCGCCCGCTGCCACGCTGACCGGTATGACGAGGACGACGGCTCGGCCGTACCGGAAGGACGTGCCGCACGCGTGAGCGGCGTCAACATCGGGCAACGCCCGGAGAACCGCACGCAGAAGGCGATCAAGGTCATGTGGACGGCCATCTGGCTGGCCTTCCTCAGCGCCCCCGTCGACGACCTGCTGCACGGCGGACACGCCCGCGGCGTACGGGTGCTCGGCTGGGGCGCCCTGGCCGTCTTCGTCGTCTGGTACATGCTGCTCGTCTTCCGCACGGGCCGCGGTGACCGGCCCGGCGTCGTCCTCGGCTCACTCGCCGTCCTCGCCGCCGAGTCCACCGCCCTCGCCCTCACCCTGGGCCGCTCCTGGCTGGTCCTGCTCGTCTACGTCTCCATCGCGTCCGGCGCCGCCCTGCCGCCCAGGCTGGCCCGCTGGACGATCCCGGGCGCGTCCGCGCTGATGGCGGCGCTGGCCCTGGTGGTGCCCGACGGCAGGGCGTTCCTCGGCGGGCTGCTCGTACCGGCTCTGCTGGGCGGCTTCGCCATGACCGGCGTACGCGAGCTGATCCGCACCACGATCGCGCTGCGCGAGGCCCGCGCCACCGTCGCCCAGCTCGCCGCCAACGAGGAGCGGCTGCGCCTCGCCCGTGACCTGCACGACCTGCTCGGCCACTCGCTCTCCCTGATCACCCTGAAGAGCGAGCTGGCCGGCCGCATGCTCCCCGACCAGCCCGACAAGGCCGCTCAGCAGGTCGCCGACATCGAACAGGTCAGCCGGCAGGCCCTCGTCGACGTCCGCGAGGCCGTCACCGGATACCGCCGTGCCCGCATAGCCCCCGAACTCGCGGGCGCGAAGGTCGCGTTGTCGGCAGCCGGAGTGGTCGCGGAACTGCCCGGCGATCCGGACCCGACCGGCCTGGACGAGGAGTCCGAGGCGGCCCTCGCCTGGGCGCTGCGCGAGGCGGTCACCAACGTCGTGCGGCACAGCGGGGCCCGGCGCTGCGTGGTCGAGCTGCTGCGGCGCCAGACACTGGACGGCGCGGTGCTGGAGCTGTCGGTGGAGGACGACGGCTCCGGCGGACCCGCCCCCGTGAACGCCCCCGGCAACGGCCTCACCGGCCTCGCCGAGCGCCTGGCGAAGGTGGGCGGTGCGCTGGAGGCGGCCGGGTCCCACCGCGGGTTCCGGCTGGTCGCCCGCGTCCCGGCCGGTGTGGCCACCGACATAGGATCCGGGGCATGAGCCGCACGATCAAGGTCCTGCTGGCGGAGGACCAGGCGATGGTCCGCGAGGCACTGGCCGCCCTGCTCAACCTGGAGGAGGACATCGACGTCGTCGCCCAGGTGGCCCGCGGCGACGAGGTGCTGGACGCCGCCCGGACGCACGGCGTGGACGTGGCCCTGCTGGACATCGAGATGCCCGGAGCGACCGGCATCGAGGCGGCGGCCCTGCTCCACCGGGAGCTCCCGGCCGTGAAGCTGGTCGTCCTCACCACCTTCGGCCGCCCCGGTTACCTGCGCAGCGCCATGGAGTCCGGCGCCGACGCCTTCCTCGTCAAGGACGCCCCGGCGGCCCAGCTCGCCGAGGCGGTGCGCAAGGTGCTGGCGGGGGAGCGGGTCATCGACCCGACCCTGGCGGCGGCGGCCCTCGCCGACGGAGCCAACCCCCTCACCGACCGCGAACGCGAGGTCCTCCGCGCCGCCGCCGACGGCTCCACCAACGCCGAACTCGCCAAGACCCTCCACCTCTCCCAGGGCACGGTCCGCAACTACCTCTCCACGGCCATCCAGAAACTGGCGGTGCGCAACAGAGCAGAGGCGGTCCAGACGGCAAGAAACAAGGGCTGGCTGTAGGACAGCTCGCCCCCCACCTGCGGGCAGTCGTGCCTCCCCCAGTGCCTGAACGACCTGGGAGGTGCCCCCAGGGCGGCACGGGTGGGCGCTGGGGGTACCCCCTCTGGGAGAGGCGCCCTGTAAGCGCGGGCAAGCGCCCCCGCCCCCCAGCCCAGACCGCCGACGGTCAGTTCAACATCGCCCGAGCCGCCCGGGCCTCCCCCCGCACCTCCTCCGCGACCGCGAGATCCACCGCCCCCACCACCTCCGCGTACGCCTCCAACTCCCCGGCCCCCGCCACGAACTCCCCCCGCTGCACCAGCAACCGCGCCCGCTCGTACCGCAACCGCGCCGCATGCGCCGGCAACAGCAGCGCCAGCTCGATCGCCCACAGCCCCACCGCCGACTGCTCCGGCCGCCCCGCCGCCCACGCCCGGACGTTGTTCAGCACCCGCGACACCACCTCCAACGGCGCCGCCGGCTTCAGCATCGACGGCCGCAGCTCCGTCCCCGTCGCCCCGGCGACCAGCACCTCCGCGTCCTTGCCGCTGAGCAGCCGCCCCCCGTCGAACGGATCGACGAGCACCCGCCCGTCCGCCGCACCCCCGCCCTCCGGCCCGGCCTCCACCCCAGCCTCCGACCCGAGCCCGACCACGAAGTGCCCCGGCAACGCGACCCCGTAGACCGGCGCCCCCGCCCGCCGGGCCACCTCCAGCCACACCACCGACAGCAGGATCGGCAGCCCCCGCCGACGCCGCAGCACCTCGTGCAGCAGCGACGACTCCAGCCGCTGGTAGTCCGCGGCGACCCCGTGGAACCCGTACCGCTCGCCGAGCAGGTCCCGCAGCGCCACCGCCCACGCCCGCGGCGTACCCGGCCGGAACGGCAGCTCCCCGGCCAGCCGGTCCAGTTCGACCTGCGCGGCGTCCAGGCCCGCCTCGTCCAGCGTCCCGTCCGCCTCCGCGCCCATCAGCAGGCACAGCGTGGCCAGGTCGGGCCGCTCGGACCGGGCCTCCTCGGCGAACCGGCGCCGCACCTCGGCGGAGCGGTCGGACGACGGGGGCTGGAGAGGGTGAGGGTGCTGCATTCCGGCTCGTGCCCTTTCTCGGTGCGGTCGGGTTGCGGTGCCGTCGAGGCGGTCGGCTACCGGTCCGTCCCGGCGGACCCGGGCTCCCGGTAGTGGTGGTAGGCGTGGTGCGCCGCGAAGCCCATCCGGGCGTACAGCGCCCGGGCCCCCGCGTTGTCCGTCTCCACCTGGAGCCACGCCGCCGACGCGCCCTCGTCGAGTGCCCGCCGGGCCAACGCGGCCATCACCTCGGTCGCGAGCCCCCGGCGCCGCAGCGCGGGATCCACCTCGACCGCCGCGAAGGACGCCCAACGCCCGTCCACGACACACCGCCCGATCGCCGCGGGCGTGCCCGGGGCGTCCGCGTCCGCGTCGGCGCCGGGCACCTTGGCGAACCACACCGACGGCCCGCTGCTCAGCACCCGCAGCGCCACCTCGCTGACGCCCTTGCGCTGGTACCGGGCCAGCCAGGCCTCGTCCGCCTCCCGGGACAGGACCACACCCGAGCCCTCGGCCAGATCGGCGACCGGCGCGAGCGGACCGGTCCACACCTCGGCCGTCACCTCGCGGACCCAGCCCCGCCGCTCCAGCTCCGCGCACAGCAGCTCCTCCGTGCCGACGGCACCGGTGGCGGTCTGCACGTACGCGGGCAGCCCGCGCTCGCCGTACCAGCGCCGCACGGCCGTCAGCGCCTCGTCGAGCGGCAGCCCCGGATCGCCGAGCGGCAGCGCCGAGTTGGCCCGCCGGGTGAAGCCCGCGGCCGCCCGCAGCTCCCACGCCCCGAGCCGCTCGCTCTCCACGGGACGCCAGGCCCGCGCGGCGACCCGCGCCAGCTCCTCGTAGGACGCGGCGGGACCCCGCCGGCGGGCGGGCGCGGCCGGCACGACCTTCCCGGCGACCAGGTCGGACTCCGCGACACGGACGCTCTCGCCACTCTTTCGTGTGATCAGCAGCACACCATCGGTCCATGATGTGAGAACGCCGACCGTGTCGGTGAACTTCTCACCCGCGACACCAGCTTCGCTCAAGCGCCGTACGGAGACTCGTTTGCCCACGTCAGCAGCGGTGATACGGACCTCAAGTCGCCCTGCGGCAGAGATTTCCACAGGTCTGTCCACCCCTCCTGTTCGGATCATGCCCAAGAACGGAGATACTAGGGGCGGGCATCGACGACGCCGCGCTCCCGCGCGCCAGGCGGCGGAGCCTACGGAGGCCCGCCAGCGCCCTATCGAGGAGGAACGACAGCGTGACCTACGTCATCGCGCAGCCTTGTGTCGACGTGAAGGACAAGGCGTGCATCGAGGAGTGCCCGGTCGACTGCATCTACGAGGGCCAGCGGTCCTTGTACATCCACCCGGACGAATGCGTCGACTGTGGTGCCTGTGAGCCGGTCTGCCCGGTCGAGGCGATCTTCTACGAGGACGACACTCCCGAGGAGTGGAAGGACTACTACAAGGCGAACGTCGAGTTCTTCGACGAGCTCGGCTCGCCCGGCGGCGCCAGCAAGCTGGGCCTGATCGAGCGCGACCACCCCTTCGTCGCCGCGCTGCCGCCGCAGAACCAGTAAGAGCGGCCCGCACACGCGCCGCCTCGGTCCCGTACGGCCCGGTCACCCCGATCGGCGCCGCACGGGACCGAGGCGTTTGCCGTAGCACCGCGCGCCGCCGAGGAAAGGGAGCCACCCACCGTGTCCGCAGTCTCCGACCGTCTTCCCACCTTCCCCTGGGACAGGCTGGAGCCGTACAAGAAGACGGCCGCAGCCCATCCCGGAGGCATCGTCGACCTCTCGGTCGGCACCCCGGTCGACCCGGTCCCCGAGCTGATCCAGAAGGCCCTCGTCGACGCGGCGGACTCGCCGGGCTACCCGACCGTCTGGGGCACCCCGGCGCTGCGCGACGCGATCACCGGCTGGGTCGAGCGCCGCCTCGGCGCCCGCGACGTCACCCACCGCCACGTGCTGCCCATCGTCGGCTCCAAGGAACTCGTCGCCTGGCTCCCGACCCAGCTGGGCCTCGGGCCGGGCGACCGGGTGGCCTTCCCGCGCCTCGCCTACCCGACGTACGAGGTCGGCGCGCGCCTGGCCCGCGCGGAGTACGAGGCGTACGACGACCCGACCGGGCTGGACCCGGCGGGACTGAAGCTCCTCTGGCTCAACTCGCCGTCGAACCCGACCGGCAAGGTCCTGTCCAAGGCGGAGCTGACCCGGATCGTGGCCTGGGCCCGCGAGCACGGCGTCCTCGTGGTCTCCGACGAGTGCTACCTGGAACTGGGCTGGGAGGCCGACCCGGTCTCGGTCCTGCACCCGGACGTCAACGGCGGCTCGTACGACGGTCTCGTCGCCGTCCACTCCCTGTCCAAGCGCTCCAACCTCGCGGGCTACCGCGCGGCCTTCCTGGCCGGCGACCCGGCGCTCCTCGGCCCGCTCCTGGAGATCCGCAAGCACGGCGGCATGATGACCTCGGCACCGACCCAGGCCGCCGTCGTCGCGGCCCTCGGTGACGACGAGCACGTCCGCGTCCAGCGCGAGCGCTACGCGTCCCGCCGCACCGCCCTGCGCGAGGCCCTGCTCGGCCACGGCTTCCGCATCGAGCACAGCGAGGCCAGCCTCTACCTCTGGGCCACCCGCGACGAGTCCTGCTGGGACACGGTCGCCCACCTGGCCGACCGCGGCATCCTGGTGGCCCCGGGCGACTTCTACGGCCCCGCAGGCGAGAACTTCGTCCGCGTCGCCCTCACGGCAACGGACGAACGCGTCCAGGCAGCCGTCGCCCGCCTGAAGTCCTGACGGCGTCCTGCCGGCCCCGGCTGCGGCCACCGCACCGGCGCAGGACAGCAGAACGCCGGGGCCCAGGGAAGAAACCCTGGGCCCCGGCGCCGCTCAAATCCGGCGCTCAGCCGATCGGCAGACCCTGCACCGGCAGCCCACCCTTGCCCAGCGCGTCCGTCGGCAGCCCACCCTTCGTGGCGGTCGAAGCCGTGTCACCGACAAGGTCCCCGGCGGAGCCCGCCGCGTCCCCGGCGGCGTTCTGCGCGGCGGGCGTGGCCTTCTT
The DNA here is from genome assembly GCF_004364245.1 of Streptomyces sp. BK208. GTDB lineage: Bacteria > Actinomycetota > Actinomycetes > Streptomycetales > Streptomycetaceae > Streptomyces. The sequence continues at coordinate 186,354 of NZ_SOAV01000005.1, forward strand.
GACGACCGACCCACCGGTCTTGCCGGCGGTCGGCACGGCCTTCTTCACGGCCTTGCCGCCGGTGTCCCCCGCGGTCTCGGTGACGTTCTGGGCCGCGGAGTCGACGGTGTTGCCGACGTTCGCCCCGTCCAGGGCGGTCAGTCCCCCGAGGTTCGGGGCGGCCGGCAGTTCGGGAGCCGCGCTGGCGGAGCCGGCCGCACCGACCCCGGCAGCCGCTCCTGCAGCGACGAGCAGCGCGGCACGGGCGATCCTGCGGGTCAGGGGGAGGGACATGATGCTCCTTCGACGGAAGTCGACGACAACGATGGGAATCCGACCGTCCCGGAGCGATCGGAGAGTGATCGACCGGGCTCGGACGCAGTGACTACCGCTCGAGAGCCACGAAGGTTGCGGCGACCCAACGTAAAGAGTTGGTAATGCGTCGCATTATCAGGTGCACAGAAAAACGGGCAAAAGGGAGCCGGTCGGAAAGTCTGCCGAATCCTTACGGCCCTTGATTTTCCTGGCCTCCGGCGCCTGCGGCGGCGACGGCGCCCCAACCCGTGCACCACGTCGATCCCGCGCCGACGCGGGCCACTCCCAGGGGTGACGGCCCGTACGGGTGAACGCCGGACGGGGGGCGCGGCGGGGCGCGGCCTACCGCGTGGAGGTGATCCGCACCGGCCCCGCCGCCCGCTCCGCGCCCTTGGTGCCCCCGGCGTCCGTCGGGGACCACTTGCTGTCGGTGTTGCCCGCGGTCCACTCCCGGCCCGCGTAGGCGACCCGCTGGATGTGCAGCGAGGAGGCGTTGGCCACCGCCCAGTGCGCCAGCTGCCAGCCGCGTGGCTCGGCCGCCCGCCCGGCCGTCGGCTCCGCGCCCGAGCCGCCGCCGCTCACGGGCACCGTCACGGTCCGCCCGTCCGAGGCACCCGCGACCCGCGGGGCGCCGGCGCCGGTGTCCCCGCCGTCGGCCACCTCCGCCCCGGCCGGCCGGAGCACGGTCTGCCCGAAGTCCCGCACCAGTGCCGCGCGTACCGCGTCCGGGCCCTTCTCCGGCGTCGAGCCGGGGCGTCCGTCGCAGGTCAGCGTCGCCGCGGACCGCCCGGTGAGGGCGGCGGCGAGCAGCTCGGCGTCCGGCTCGTGCTTGGCGTAGGCGTCCGGGAAGGCGCTGCGCTGCACGCGCTGCGCGGCGTCGGTCAGCGGAAGGTCCAGATAGCCGGGGATCTCGACCAGGTGGTCGTAGAACAGGCCCGCCGAGTACGCCGGGTCCATGATCTCCTCGCGCTTGCCCCAACCCTGCGAGGGACGCTGCTGGAACAGCCCGAGCGAGTCCTTGTCGCCGTGGTCCAGGTTGCGCAGCGCCGACTCCTGCAGCGCGGTCGCCAGCGCGATCGTCACGGCCCGCTCCGGCAGCTTGCGCGCGGTGCCCACGGCGGTGATCGTCGCCGCGTTCACGGCCTGCTCCGGCGTGAACTCGTAGGTCGTCCCGCCGCCCTCGCCGGAGGCCACCTCGCACCCCGGGGCGCCCGCGCCCCCGGTGACGTACTGCACGGCCAGATAACCGGCGACCGCGAGGAGGGCCACGGAGGCGGCGCCCGAACGGGCGAGGCGGCCGCGGCGTTTGCGGGGTGGGGACGGCTGAAGCACGCGTACAAGGTACTGGAGGGTAGGGTCCGGTGTCCGCCGGGTACGGACACTGCCCGAAGGGGCGGGGAGTTAGGGTCGGGGCCATGGCCGATACCCCGCTTGACCTCACGTTGGACGCCGCGGAGCTTACCGCGCGGCTCGTCGACTTCCCGTCCGAGAGCGGCACCGAGAAGCCGTTGGCGGACGCGATCGAGAGCGCGCTGCGGGCCCTGCCGCACCTGTCGGTCGAGCGGTACGGCAACAACGTCGTCGCCCGTACGGACCTGGGCCGCGCGGAGCGCGTGATCCTGGCCGGCCACATCGACACGGTGCCGATCGCCGGCAACGTCCCCTCCCGGCTCGACGAGGACGGGGTCCTGTGGGGCTGCGGCACCTGCGACATGAAGGCGGGCGTCGCGGTCCAGCTGCGCATCGCGGCCACCGTCCCCGCCCCCAACCGCGACCTGACCTTCGTCTTCTACGACAACGAGGAGGTCGCCGCCGAGCTGAACGGCCTCAAGCACGTCGCCGAGGCGCACCCCGACTGGCTGGAGGGCGACTTCGCGGTGCTGCTCGAACCGTCCGACGGCCAGGTGGAGGGCGGCTGCCAGGGCACCCTGCGGGTCCTGCTGAAGACGGCGGGGGAGCGGGCACACTCCGCGCGCTCCTGGATGGGCTCCAACGCCATCCACGCCGCCGCCCCGATCCTCGCGCGCCTGGCGGCGTACGAGCCCCGCTACCCGGTCATCGACGGCCTGGAGTACCGCGAGGGCCTCAACGCGGTCGGCATCACCGGCGGGGTCGCGGGCAACGTCATCCCCGACGAGTGCGTGGTCACGGTCAACTTCCGCTACGCCCCGGACCGCAGCCCCGAGGACGCCCTCGCCCACGTGCGCGAGGTCTTCGCGGACTGCGGGGTGACGGACTTCGTGGTCGACGACCACAGCGGCGCGGCCCTGCCCGGACTGTCCCACCCGGCGGCGGCGGCCTTCATCGAGGCGGTGGGCGGCACCCCGCAGCCCAAGTACGGCTGGACGGACGTGTCCCGCTTCTCGGCGCTCGGCGTACCGGCGGTCAACTACGGCCCGGGCAACCCCCACTTGGCGCACAAGCGGGACGAGCGCGTGGAGGTGGCCAAGGTCCTCGCGGGGGAGGAGCGCCTGCGGTCCTGGCTGACGGCATGATCCACGGCCCGGGCGACGGGTTTATGTCGCAGCGTGGCGGACATGCTCAGGTCCCTCGTACGTAACCCGCGTAGATCTACGCTGAGGTGGAAGAACCTGCGACTGGAGGGAGCGCGTATGGCTACCGGCAACCCCGAGGGCAAGAAGCGGCCACCGGAGGAGCAGCGCCTGGGCCCCGTCCTCCGGCGGCGGGACAAGGTGCAGGAGAGCACCACGGACCAGCGCCTGCTGGACGAGCGCGCTCCGACGGACTGGGTCCACACCGACCCCTGGCGCGTCCTGCGCATCCAGTCGGAGTTCATCGAGGGCTTCGGCACCCTCGCCGAACTGCCGCCCGCCATCAGCGTCTTCGGCTCCGCCCGTACGCCGGTGGACTCACCGGAGTACGAGGCGGGCGTCCGGCTGGGCCGCGGCCTGGTGGAGGCCGGGTTCGCCGTCATCACCGGCGGCGGGCCCGGCGCGATGGAGGCGGCCAACAAGGGCGCCCTGGAGGCGAAGGGCACGTCGGTCGGCCTCGGCATCGAGCTGCCCTTCGAGCAGGGGCTGAACCCCTACGTCGACATCGGGCTGAACTTCCGCTACTTCTTCGTGCGCAAGATGATGTTCGTGAAGTATGCGCAGGGCTTCGTCGTCCTGCCCGGCGGCCTCGGCACCCTGGACGAGCTCTTCGAGGCCCTCACCCTGGTGCAGACCCAGAAGGTGACCCGCTTCCCCATCGTCCTGTTCGGCTCCGAGTACTGGGGCGGCCTGGTCGACTGGCTCCGCGGCACCCTGGTGGCCCAGGGCAAGGCGGCGGAGAAGGACCTCCTGCTCTTCCACGTCACGGACGACGTGGAGGAGGCGGTGGCCCTGGTCTCCAAGGAGGCGGGCCGCTGAGGGGTGTCGTTTGGATCTTGCCGTGGGTCGCGGGGTCCGGCACGCACATTTGCGGCGTTGTCGTCGGTTGCCAGGGCTCCGCCCTGTCGCCCTCCTCCGCCTTGCAGCTGCACGCACCAGACCCCGCTCGGGTCGGCAACAGGGCACCGTCGCCCGGAGCCGACCTGATCCAAACGACACCCCCTAGCTGCCGGCCACCCGGCGGGGGAGGCGGGTCCTAGGCCAGCCCCCGCCGCGCCACCGCCGGCTCCCGGTGTCCGGCGATCGTCGCCACCATGTCCAGGACCTGCCGCGTCTCCGCCACCTCGTGCACCCGGTACACCCGGGCCCCGAGCCAGGCCGACACGGCCGTCGTCGCCAGCGTGCCGATGACCCGCTCCTTCACCGGCCGGTCCAGTGTCTCCCCGACGAAGTCCTTGTTCGACAGGGACACCAGCACCGGCCACCCCGTCTCCACCATCTCCCCGAGCCGCCGGGTCGCCTCCAGGCTGTGCCGCGTGTTCTTCCCGAAGTCGTGCCCGGGGTCGATCAGCACCGACTCGCGCGCCACGCCCAGCTCCACCGCGCGCTCGGCCAGCCCCAGCGTCACCCGCAGGATGTCGTCCACGACGTCGTCGTACGTCACCCGGTGCGGCCGTGTCCGCGGCTCGGCGCCGCCCGCGTGCGTGCACACCAGGCCCACCCCGTGGCGGGCCGCGACCTGGGCGAGTTTCGGGTCGACGCCGCCCCACGCGTCGTTCAGCAGGTCGGCCCCGGCCTCGCACACGGCCTCGCCCACCTCGTGCCGCCAGGTGTCCACGCTGATCACCACGTCCGGGAAGCGCCGCCGCACCTCGGCGACGAACCCCACCGTGCGCCGCGCCTCCTCCTCGGCCGACACCTCGTCCCCCGGGCCGGCCTTCACGCCGCCGATGTCGATGATCGCGGCGCCCTCGGCCACCGCCTGCTCCACGCGCGCGAGGGCCGGCTCGTCGCGGAAGGTCGCCCCCTGGTCGTAGAAGGAGTCGGGGGTCCGGTTCACGATCGCCATGACCACCGGCTCGTGCGCCGCGAACTCACGCCTGCCCAGCCTGAGCGTCCCCTGTGACATCTTCTCGTCCATACCCGTTCTCTCGTCCCGCCTCGGCCTCGGGTGCGCGGTCCTTCGACGGCCGCGCTCCCGACTGTCAGACTCGCATGGCACGATCGGACCCGGCACAACCGACTCCGACTCAGACAGACTCCGGCACGACCGGCTCCGGCCCGGACCGGAGTCCGACCCGACCATGGGGGCCCCAGCGATGGTCATGTTCCTGTTCCTCGTCATCGCGCTGGCCGTCGTCGTGGCCGCGGTGACGCTCGCCGTGGTGGGCGGCGGCGACAGCGGGCCGCTGCCCGACGCCGCACCCGAGCGGGTGCGGGACGCCCTGCCGCCGGACCGCCCGGTGGGCCGCGGCGACGTGGAGCGGCTGCGCTTCCCGCTCGTGGTCCGCGGCTACCGCATGGCGGACGTCGACGACGCCCTCGGCCGCCTCGGTGCCGAGCTGGCCGAGCGCGACGACCGGATCGCCGACCTGGAGTCCGCGCTGGCGGGCGCCCGGGCCGCCGCGGCCCACCGGCACGCCGTCATGGACAAGCCGGCCCCCGAGGAGCAGCAGTGAGCACCGGGGAGGCCGTCGCGGGCCCGGACGGCGCGCCGCGCTGCCCCTGGGCGCTGTCCACCGAGGACTACGTCGCGTACCACGACGACGAGTGGGGCCGCCCGGTCCGCGGCGACGACGCCCTGTACGAGCGGCTCAGCCTGGAGGCCTTCCAGTCCGGCCTGTCCTGGATCACCATCCTGCGCCGCCGCACCGGCTTCCGCCGCGCCTTCGCGGGCTTCGAGATCGCCGAGGTCGCCGCCTTCACCGACGCGGACCGCGAGCGCCTGCTCGCCGACGCCGGCATCATCCGCAACCGCGCCAAGATCGACGCGACCCTCGCCAACGCGCGCGTGCTGGCCGACTGGGCGCCCGGCGACCTGGACTCGCTGATCTGGTCGTACGCCCCGGACCCGGCCGCGCGCCCGGTCCCGAAGACCCTCGCCGACGTCCCGGCCGTCACACCCGAGTCCACGGCGCTGTCCAAGGCCCTGAAGAAGCGGGGCCTGCGCTTCGTCGGACCGACGACGGCGTACGCGCTGATGCAGGCGTGCGGGCTGGTCGACGACCACCTGGCCGGGTGCGTGGCCCGCCGGAGCTGAACCGCCGGGCCCCCGCCCCCGCCTGCCGCCGCCCGCCCGTTCCCCGGACGGACCGGCCGTCGTCCAGGGGGTGCCGGACCCCGCGACCCACGGCAAGATCCGAACGACACCCCCTAGCGGCCCAGGTACTTCGGCTTCGCCTTCTCGACGAACGCCCGCACCGCGATAGCGTGGTCCTCGGAGGAACCCGCCCGCGACTGCAGCTCGTCCTCCTTGTCCAGCGTCTCGGAGAGCGAGTGCGTCAGCCCGAACGCCATCGCCTCCTTCAGCGCCGCGTACGCCACCGTCGGCCCCTCGGCCAGCGCCCGCGCCGTCTTCTCGGCCTCGGCGCGCAGGTCCGCCGCGGGGACGACCCGGGTGGCGATGCCCAGCTCGTACGCCTCCTGCGCGCCGATGCTGCGCGGGAAGAGCAGCAGGTCGGCGGCGCGCCCGGGGCCGACGACCCTCGGCAGCGTCCAGGACACTCCGGAGTCGGCGGTGAGCGCCACGCCCGCGAAGGACGTGTTGAACGCCGCCGTGTCCGCGACGATCCGGTAGTCCGCCGCGAGCGCGAAACCGAGGCCCGCCCCGGCCGCCACGCCGTTCACGGCGGCGACCACCGGCTTCCCGGCCCCGGCGAGCGCCCGCACGATCGGGTTGTAGTGCTCACGCACCGTGCTCATGGTCTGCCCCGAGCCCGTTTCCCGGTCGGAGGCCAGCAGGCCGATGTGTTCCTTGAGGTCCTGGCCCACGCAGAACGCCCGCTCTCCGGCCGCGGTCAGCAGCACCGCCCGTACGGCGTCGTCCGCCGCCGCGGAACGCACCGCGTCCCGGAGCGCGACCTTGGTCTCGATGTTCAGCGCGTTCATCGCCTCGGGGCGGTTCAGCGTGATCGTCGCGAGCCCGTCGCTCACCTCGTAGAGCACGGTGTCGGCCATGTGATCCCCTCCGCGTAGCGGCATTCCTGGATGGTGTCCGTCAGACAGCATGACGGAGATCACCGGCGACGGATCGCCCGGACGATGTGACCTGCGTCAAAGGATTCCGGTCCGTTTCCGTTCGGCTGAGGTGCGCGGGGGCGCGCAGTATCGCAGTCACATCGCCGAATTGAGTGGTTTTGCTCGCGCGCGTTGCCCAAGCGATGCCGACCGATGTTGGTCATCGGGTCCTGGGATGCGGGATAATGGCTGGGAAGCAATGTGTTCGATGCCGGTGTCGCGCGTCCAAGCCGGACTGCGCGTGCCCTCAGGGGCCGTCGGCGGTGACGGTGAGCTGGTATCAGGAAGGGGAACGAGCATGGCGGCCATGAAGCCGCGGACGGGCGACGGCCCGCTCGAGGTGACCAAGGAGGGGCGGGGCATCGTCATGCGCGTTCCGCTCGAAGGCGGCGGTCGACTCGTCGTCGAGCTGACCCCCGATGAGGCCGACGCGCTCGGCGACGCCCTCAAGAAGGTCGTCGGCTGACGCGCGAGCGACCATACCCGTTCAGTCGCCCCGGTACCGCACCTGGTGCCGGGGTGATTGTCGTCCGGCGGCGTTCCCCGGTGCGCCGCGCGTCCGGTCAGCGCTTCACGGCGCACAGCAGCCCGTCGCCCACCGGAAGCAGCGACGGCACCAGCTCCTGGCTCTCGCGCACCGCGCGCAGGAGTTCCCGCAGCCGCAGCACCTCGGTGGGCTGCGGACCCGAGTCGATCGTGCGGCCGGCGCCGAAGACCCCCTCGAAGGCGACGAGACCTCCGGGACGCAGAAGGCGCAACGATTCGGCGAGGTAGTCCAGGTACTCCAGACGGTCGCCGTCGCAGAAGACGAGGTCGTAGCCCGCGTCCGCGAGCCGGGGCAGCACGTCCAGCGCCCGCCCGGGGATGAACCGTGCCCGGTTGCTGGCGAAGCCCGCGGCCCGGAAGGCCTGGCGGGCGAACTGCTGGTGTTCCGGCTCCGGGTCGACCGTGGTCAGCACGCCGTCCGGCCGCATGCCGTGCAGCAGATGGATCCCGGAGACGCCGCAGCCGGTGCCGATCTCCGCGACCGCCTTGGCGTCCACGGCGGCGGCGAGCAGGCCCAGGGCGGACCCCGTGCCCGGGGTCACCGAGCGCAGACCCGCCTCGCGGGCCCGGTCGCGTGCCCAGAGCAGCGCGTCGTCCTCGGCGACATAGGCGTCGGCGAACGCCCAGCTCGTCTGCCGGTTGCCGGTAATGACCCTCTCCTGTCCCCGTCGTTGCCTCGGCGTGACTGTATCCGTTGGCGTCGGGAACCCGCAGATGGGACCAGTCGTTTAAAGGGGCAAGCAAAGAGACGACTGAGCGGCCGCGGCCGCGACGGGGAGGACGGCGGATGAGGCAGGGCGCCGAGCTGGTGCTGACGCGGCCGGACGAGCCGTACCGGCCCCGATCAAATTCTCGTAAAACCGCTTATCCGGAGCTAACGGGCGAGGTGGCTATGGTAGGGGCTCCACTGGACACCACCAGAGCCGACAGGGGAGGTGCGGCCGCACCCGCGGATCGGGGCGGAGTGCTGCGGCGCTTCCTCGGATCGGCAGGCAGGCCGAAATCCGTGAACGACACCGCTGCTGACCACAGCCACGCCGGTCCCGCCCAGGGACCCGCCCAGACCGCGACCTTCACCGGCGACGCGGACGGGCCTGCGTGGACTCCGCCCACCTGGGAGGAGATCGTCAGCACCCACAGCGGCCGGGTCTACCGCCTCGCCTACCGCCTCACGGGAAACCAGCACGACGCCGAGGACCTCACCCAGGAGGTCTTCGTCCGTGTCTTCCGTTCCCTGTCGACCTACACGCCCGGCACCTTCGAGGGCTGGCTGCACCGCATCACGACCAACCTGTTCCTCGACATGGTCCGCCGCAAGCAGCGCATCCGGTTCGACGCGCTCGGCGACGACGCGGCCGAGCGGCTCCCCAGCAGGGAGCCCACCCCGCAGCAGCTCTTCCACGACGCCCACTTCGACGCGGACGTCCAGCAGGCCCTGGACACCCTCGCGCCCGAGTTCCGCGCCGCCGTCGTCCTGTGCGACATCGAGGGACTCTCGTACGAGGAGATCGCCGCGACCCTCGGCGTCAAGCTCGGCACGGTCCGCTCCCGCATCCACCGCGGCCGTTCCCAGCTGCGCAAGGCGCTCGCCCACCGGTCCCCGAAGGCGCGGGCCGACCGCCGCTCGTTCGCGACCGGTGTGCCCGCGCTGGGGGGAGGGGGCACGAGCGCGTGAGCGGATCACGGCCTCAGTCCGAGGGACACCTCGCAGAGCAGCATCTGGGAGACCGACTCTCCGCCCTGGTGGACGGAGAGCTCGGTCATGACGCGCGTGAGCGCGTGCTGGCCCACGTGGCGACCTGCCCGAAGTGCAAGGCGGAGGTCGACGCGCAGCGCCAACTGAAGAACGTCTTCGCGGAAGCGGCCCCGCCGGCCCCGTCCGAGAGCTTCCTGGCCCGCCTCCAGGGACTCCCCGGCGGCGGTGACACCGACGGCGGCGGCCCACCGTTCGCCGGGCTGTCCGGGGGGATCACAGCCACCGCGGCCTCCGGCGTCTTCGGTGGCTTCGGCGCGCGGCGGGGCGAGCGGTTCGAGTTCGACTACGCCCCCGCCCGGCCGCACGCACCCGTGCTGCCGGCCTCCTCCCCGAGCCGGGGAGGCTTCCGGATCCACGACGTGGGCCGGGCGGAGTCCGAGCGTTCGGCCTCACGCGGTCTGCGGTTCGCCTTCGCCGCCGCCGGTGCGGTGTCGCTGGCCGCGATCGCGCTGGGCGGCGTCACCCTCGGCACGGCGGACACCACCGCCGACGCCCGCGGCTCGGGCAGCGGGAGCAACGCGACGCCCGTGCGCACCCCGGGCTCGGCGGCGGCCACCGGCTCCGAGAGCCAGCGCCGCCGCACGGGCGGCCCCCTGCTCGGGCAGGGCCAGCGGGCGCTGGGCGATGCCTCCGTGGCCTCCACCTCGGCCTCCGCGCCGCTGCTGCCCGGGATGCCGGCCCCCTCCGGGGGCGACGCACGGCAGCAGGCCGTACGCGCGCTGACCACTCCGGTGACGGCCGGCGCCGCCGCCATGTCCCCGCTGATACGACCGCTGGAAGCCGTCGCGCCGCTCGCCCTCAGCTCCTGGCCGGCAAGCCCGGAGGCCAGGCCGCCCGCCCTGCTCGCCGCCCCCGACCCGGCTCCGTCCTCCTACCCGGTGGCTTCCCCGGCCGCCTCCTCCCCTCCGGTTCGCTGAGGGCGTCTGCGCGCCGGTCCGCGAACCTGATTGAATCCGGGGTGGCGCCAGAGCCCTTGGAGCCGACGATCTGCGGCCAGCTGCGGGGGAGAACATGAACGAGGGGAAGCCCACGAGGGCGAAGTGGTGGAGTCGTCCCCGCTCGTCCGAAGGCACGCCCGACGGCGACTTCGAACTGGAGCGCCCCCGCCCGGCCCCCACCGCGGGCACGGGAACGGCCACCGAAGCCCACGGGACGGACGGAGGCGGCTTCGAACCGGCGCGTCCGCCGGCGCCCCGCGCGACCGACCAGGGCGACTACGAGCTGGACCTGCCCCGGCCCGCCCAGGACCGGCCGGCGGACGTGGTGGGCACCCCGCCGCACCCGCGCCCCGTCGCCGACGCCGACACCGCCCCGACGGTGGACGCGGGCGCCGAGCCGCCCCGGGGGACGGCCCCGCCCGCCGGCTCCACCCCGGCCGCTGACCCGGCCCCGCCCGCCGGACCCGCCCCGGTCGCCGAGCGTCCCAAGCCGCTGCACGAACCCGACCCGTACAGCACCCCGCCGTACGGTGAGCCGGGCCCGTGGGCCCCCGCCCCGCCGGTCCAGCACCCGGCGGCCACACCGGCCCACGGCACGGTGACGGAGGCGGCCACACCCGCGCCGACCACACCCGCACCGGGCGTGCCCGCACCGGCTCCGCAGGCACCAGCAGTGCCCGCTCCCGCCCCCGCGCCGGCTCCGCCCGCACCCGCGGGCGCCTCGTCGGTGTCCCCGCCCCCGCACGCGGGACCCGTCCCCGCGTTCGCGGAGGTCCCGGCACCCGTCGCCCCCACGGCCCCGGCACCCGCAGCGCCCGCCGCGGGCCCCGACGCCGTACCCGCCGCCCCGGCGACCGCCGTTCCGCCGCCCTCCGGCCCGTCGTCGGCGGCTGCCGCCGACCCGTGGGCGGGGCCGCCCGCTCCCGCGCCCGGTGCCGAGCCCGGCGCCGACCCGTGGGGACGCTACGACCCCTGGGCCGCCTCCGCCGCCCAGTACCGCGAGGCGCCGGACCGGACACCGAGGCGACGGCGGACCACGAGGACGCTGGTCGGCGGCGCCCTGCTCATCGCCCTCGTCTCCGGCGGCATCGGCGGCGGCGTGGGCGCCTACCTGGAACGCAACGGCGGCGTCGGCACGGTCGAGCTGCCGCAGGCCGCACCGGAGGCCGCCGAGCGGGCACCGGACAGCGTGGCGGGCATCGCCGCCCGCGCCCTGCCCAGCGTGGTGACCCTGCACGTCAGCGGCAGCGAGGCGGCCGGCACCGGCACCGGGTTCGTACTCGACGACCGGGGCCACATCCTGACCAACAACCACGTCGTGGAACCCGCCGGGTCCGGCGGCGAGATAACGGTGACCTTCAACAGCGGCGACACCGCCGAGGCCACCGTCGTCGGCCGGGACAGCGGGTACGACCTCGCCGTGGTGAAGGTCAAGGGCGTCAGCGGCCTCACCCCCATGCCCCTCGGCAACTCGGAGAGCGTGCGGGTCGGCGACCCCGTCGTCGCCATCGGCGCCCCCTTCGACCTGGCCGGCACGGTCACCTCCGGCATCATCAGCGCCAAGGAACGGCCCATCACCGCGGGCGGCGAGGAGAGCGACGGCAGCGACGTCTCGTACGTCGACGCCCTGCAGACCGACGCGCCCATCAACCCCGGCAATTCCGGCGGCCCCCTCCTGGACGCACGGGGCCGGGCCATCGGCATCAACTCCGCGATCCGCTCCGCCGACAGCGGCAGCGCCGACGCGGACGGCGGCCAGGCCGGCTCCATAGGGCTCGGCTTCGCCATCCCCATCAACCAGGGCAAGCGCGTCGCCGAGGAGCTGATCAACACCGGCAAGGCCGCCCACCCGGTCATCGGCGTCACCCTCGACATGGGCTACACGGGCGACGGCGCCCGCGTGGGCGCCAAGGGCGGCGACGGCGGTCCCGCGGTCACCGCGGGCGGCCCCGGCGCCAAGGCCGGCATCGAGCCGGGGGACGTGATCACCGCGGTCGACGGGCAGCGCGTGCACTCCGGTGAGGAACTCATCGTGAAGACCCGCGCCCACCGACCCGGGGACCGGCTGGAGCTGACCCTGGAGCGAGACGGCAAGGAGAGGAAGGTCTCACTGGTGCTCGGCTCCGCCGGTGGCGACTGACCGTCGTACAGGTCCCCCCAAGGCGCCAGGAAGGCAAACAATTCGGAAAGCGCTCACCCACACGCGCTCGGGGCTCACGGGACGGTACCGGTCGGACGGGGTCGGCGGGTACCGTGGTGGCGGCCCGGACATTCCAAGGAGCTTCAGGTGTTCAATGACATAGGCGCACTAGAGCTCGTGACGCTCGTCGTCCTCGCCGTGCTCGTCTTCGGTCCGGACAAGCTCCCCAAGGTCATCCAGGACGTGACGCGCACCATCCGGAAGATCCGGGAGTTCTCGGACAGCGCCAAGCAGGACATCCGCCAGGAGCTGGGCCCCGAGTTCAAGGACTTCGAGTTCGAGGACCTGAACCCCCGGACGTTCATCCGCAAGCAGCTGGACAACGACGAGCTGGGCCTCAAGGAGCTTCGCAACGGCTTCGACCTGAAGAAGGAGATGGCCGAGGTCACCGACGCGGTCCACGGCCGCGACAGCGACTCCTCGTCCTCCAAGTCGTCCGGGTCCTCCGGCGGCGGCCGGATCGACATGTCGAAGAAGCCCGAGGAGTCCGGTCAGGCCGGCAAGCCCGCCGACGACCGCCCGCCCTACGACGCCGACGCCACCTGATCCCGGCCCGCGGACCGCGGCCCACGGACCGCGAGCGCGACGTGCCCCTTACTCCGGACGGGCCGCACCGGCCCCGAGGACGACGCCCACGCGGCCCACGCGCCGGGCGGTTTCCCTGCTGCCGCCCACGGTGTGGCTATGCTTCCCAGGTTGTTGTGCGGACCGGACGAGTGCGCCCGAAGGGGGGCGGGCCGTTCCTGTCCGACGAGAGCGAGGAGGCGTCCGGGCACATGGAGACGACGAGTCGGGCAGTCGCGCAGGCGCCGGCCGCGGAGGGTGGACCACAGTCCCCCTCCGGCCGGCAGACGGTGGACGGCTACCTGCGTGCGCCCTTCCCGTGGTACGGCCTCGACGAGGCGTTCACGGGGCCGCGCCGGCTGATGCAGATCGGTACGGCGGCCGACGGGGCGGTGGAGCACGGTTCGATCGGGCACGGCGACGAACCGTCGGTGCGCAACGAGCACGTGGCGGGCGACGAGCAGGACGCCAAGGAGAAGTTCGCGGTCGTCGTGACCGTCGCGGCCAACCCCGACCGGCGCAGCGCCGACGGCACGGGCCTGCTGGAGGCCACCTCGGTCTCCACGGCGGCCTGGCTCGCCGGGGTGGGGCTGCTGTCCTTCACCTGGCCCGGCCAGATGGACCACTCGCTGCGCGACGAGTGGCTGGAGCAGCAGACGGAGACCGCGTGGGTCCTCGCGGACGACCTGGAGGGTGAGGACTGGACAACGCTGTCCCTCCCGGTGGACGGCGTGCCGACGCCCTTCCACTACCGGGAGTCCGAGTTCGGCTGGGTGCTCGCCGGTTCCACCGGGCAGGGCGTCCACCTCGGCGCGTACGGACGGGGCATGAGCGCCTACGGGCTGGCCTTCGCCGTCGTCAAGGACATCGCCGCGTACGCCTGACCGGCGGCCCCGCGCACGACGAGGGGCGCCGTCCCGGTGGACAGCGCCCCCACTCCCGTACGGGAGGTCAGAACTTGTTCTTCGGGGTGATCCCCAGCGACAGCCCCGAAAGGCCACGCTGACGGCCGCCGAGCTTCCCCGCGATCGAGCGCAGGGCCGCGCCCGCCGGCGAGTCAGGGTCGGACAGGACGACGGGCTTGCCCTCGTCGCCGCCCTCGCGCAGCCGGACGTCGATCGGGATGGACCCGAGGACCGGCACCGACGCACCGGTCGTGCGGGTCAGGCCGTCGGCCACCATCTGCCCGCCGCCGGTGCCGAACACGTCGACCATCTCGCCGCAGTGCGGGCAGGGCAGCCCGGACATGTTCTCGACCACGCCGACGATCTTCTGGTGGGTCTGCACGGCGATGGCGCCGGCCCGCTCCGCCACCTCGGCCGCGGCCTGCTGAGGCGTCGTCACGACCAGGATCTCGGCGTTCGGCACGAGCTGCGCCACCGAGATCGCGATGTCACCGGTGCCGGGCGGCAGGTCGAGCAGCAGCACGTCCAGATCGCCCCAGTACACGTCGGCGAGGAACTGCTGGAGCGCGCGGTGCAGCATCGGGCCGCGCCAGACCACCGGCGCGTTGCCCGGGGTGAACATGCCGATCGAGATGACCTTCACACCGTTGGCCGAGGGCGGCATGATCATGTTCTCGACCTGGGTGGGACGCCCGTCGGCACCCAGCATGCGCGGCACCGAGTGGCCGTAGATGTCGGCGTCCACGACACCGACCTTCAGACCGTCGGCCGCCATCGAGGCCGCCAGGTTCACCGTCACCGAGGACTTGCCGACGCCGCCCTTGCCGGACGCCACCGCGTACACCCTGGTCAGGCTGCCCGGCTTGGCGAACGGCACCTCGCGCTCGGTCTGCCCGCCGCGCAGCGCGGTGGCCAGCTCCTTGCGCTGCTCGTCGCTCATCACGTCCAGCTCGACGTCGACACGCGTGACACCCTCGACCCGCGACACCGCGTCCGTCACGCGCTGCGTGATCGTGTCCCGCATGGGGCAGCCGGAGACCGTCAGGTACACGGCGACCGCGACCGCTCCGTCCGCGCCGATCTCCACCGACTTGACCATCCCCAGCTCGGTGATGGGCCGGTTGATCTCGGGGTCGTTCACCGTCGCCAGTGCTTCGCGCACCGCGTCTTCCGTAGCCATGAAGACGATGGTACGGCGCCGCACACGGGGCACGGAAAGCCCCGTCAGCGGTCGTGTACGTCACGTCCCGCCGACCGGTCTGCCGGGAATACCCCGCGGTCGGGATGGTGACCGTTCTGCCGGTCCTCCAGATCCTTGACCAGGTCCTGCAACTCGGAGCGGATCCAGTCCCGCGTCGCGACCTCGCCGAGGCCGATGCGCAGCGCGGCGATCTCCCGGGTCAGGTACTCGGTGTCGGCGATCGACCGCTCGTTCTGCTTGCGGTCCTGCTCCAGGTTGACCCGGTCGCGGTCGTCCTGCCGGTTCTGTGCGAGCAGGATCAGCGGGGCGGCGTAGGAGGCCTGGAGGGAGAGCATCAGCGTCAGGAAGATGAACGGGTACTCGTCGAAGCGCAGACCGCTCGGCGCCGACACGTTCCACACCACCCACAGGACGATGACGACCGTCATCCAGACGATGAACCGCCCGGTGCCCAGGAAGCGCGCCACCCGCTCCGACAGCCGGCCGAAGGACTCCGGGTCCCACTCGGGCAGCAGCCTGCGGCGCGGCGGCCGGGGCTGGTCGAGGCGGGCGCGGGCCCGGGAGGAAGCGGTGGCTCCCGACGTGGCGCGCTCCCGGGTCGTCGTCTCGCGCTCAGGCACCATCGGCGCCCGCCTCCCCCGTCGTCCCGGCCGCGTCGTCGGCGTCGGCGTCGTCCAAGTGGTATTCGGTCTCCCGCCAGTCGTCGGGCAGCATGTGGTCCAGTACGTCGTCCACGGTGACCGCGCCCAGCAGCGCCCCGGAGTCGTCGACGACCGGCGCCGCGACCATGTCGTACGCGGCGAAGAACCCGGCGACCACCGGCAGCGCGGCGTCCGGCTCCAGGGGCTGCAGGTCGTCGTCGAGGATCGAGCCGACCAGCGTGTACGGCGGGTCCCGCAGCAGGCGCTGGAAGTGGACGGTGCCCAGGTACTTGCCGGTCGGGGTCTCCTCGGGCGGCCGGCAGACGTAGACCTGGGCGGCGTGCGCCGGGGACAGGTCGGGGTTGCGGATGCGGGCCAGCGCGTCGGCGACGGTGGCGTCGGGCCGCAGCACGATCGGCTCGGTCGTCATCAGACCGCCGGCCGTGTGCTCCTCGTACGCCATCAGGCGCCGCATGTCGGCCGCGTCGGCGGGCTGCATCAAACTCAGCAGCCGCTCCTTGTCCGCCTCGGGCAGCTCGCCCAGCAGGTCGGCCGCGTCGTCGGGGTCCATCGCCTCCAGGACGTCCGCGGCGCGCTCCTCCGCGAGCTTGCCGAGGATCTCGATCTGGTCGTCCTCGGGCAGCTCCTCCAGCACGTCGGCCAGGCGGTCGTCGTCGAGGGCGGCGGCGACCTCGGCACGGCGCTTGGCGGACAGGTGGTGCAGGACGTTGGCGAGGTCGGCGGGGCGCAGCTGCTCGAAGGTGGCCAGCAGGTTCTCCGCGCCCTGCCCCTGCTCCTCGACGGAGAACCCGGTGACGCCGGACCACTCGACGGTGAGTGTCTCGCCCTTGTTGCGCCGGAAGGCGCCGCCCTTCCTGCCCTTGCGGACGAAGACCTTGTCGATCTCCCAGTCACGGCGGGCGGGCAGCTGCTGCACCGACAGGTCGAGCACCGTGGCCTCCTCACCCGTCTCCGTGAGCGTGACCCGCCGGTCGAGCAGCTCCCCGAAGACGAGGCGCTCGGTGGGCCGCTGCTCGAAGCGCCGGACGTTGAGGACGCCGGTGGTGATGACCTGGCCGGACTCGATGCCGGTGACCCGGGTCATGGGCAGGAAGATGCGCCGGCGGGTGGTGAGTTCGACGACCAGCCCGAGGACGCGCGGGGGTTTGCGGCCGACGCGGAGCATGACGACCAGATCGCGGACGCGTCCCACCTGGTCGCCGGCCGGGTCGAACACGGCGATGCCGGAGAGGTGGGAGACGAAGATCCGGGGGGCGCCAGCCGCCATGGCCGCGGCTCCTTTCCTCACGCTGCGCGGGTCCGGGCGAGCGCGCGTGAAGGTCGTCGGGTGAGAGTGCGTGAAAGCTGATTCGTACGGAGTCCCTTTTCCGAATTGCCCGCTCGGACGCGCTTCAGGCTAGCCCGTCCCGATCGGCCGTGCCCTGGCGGCCGGTCCGGACGGACTGGCTCCGTTCGCCGTCGGCGGCCCCGGTACGCTGCGCCCTGGCCCGGTCGGTCCGCCGCCGACGTCCGCCGGCCCCGTGTCAGCCCCGACAGAAAGGCAGTCCCACCTGTGTCTGTGACTCCCCGGCGCCGAATCCGCAGGGCCGCCTGGCTGGGCGCGGTGTGCGCCCTGGCCGTGACGGGAGCCGGGCTGACGGGATGCGGCAGCGAAGACCCCGACGCGGGCACCAACGGCCTGGGGAAGCTCACGGCGGACCAGATCCACGCCAAGGCCCGTACGGCCGCCGAGACCGCGGACACGGTACGCCTGCACGGCTCGGTGGAGGCCGGCGGCGACACGTACACCCTCGACATGCGGCTGAAGGCCGACGGAGGGACCGGGACGGTCGCCGCGCAGGGGACGACGTTCGGACTGCTGCGGGTCGGCGAGCAGCTCTTCCTCAAGGCCGACGCCGGGTTCTGGAGCCACGACGACGGCGACGCCAAGGCGGCCGACAAGCTCGCAGGCAAGTACGTGAAGGTGCCGCAGAACGACCCCGCGTACAAAAAGTTCAGCGGCTTCACGGACAAGGACGTCCTCCTCGGCGGTCTGCTGACCCTGCACGGCACGGTGAAGACCGACGGCCGGCACGAGCAGGCGGGCGTACGCACCGTCCGGATCAGCGGCGACGACGGCGCCGGCGGCTCGCTGGACGTCTCCCTGGAGGGCCGGCCCTACCCGCTGCGCCTGGTGCGGGCGGGCAGCGCGGGCACGATCGGCTTCTCGGACTGGAACAAGGGCTTCGCGCTGGAGCAGCCGGCGAAGGACGACACCCTGGACTACGGCAAGCAGCTGCCGTCGTCCTGAGGGGAGCCGGGTGGGCCTGTTCGTCAGGCGGTCCCCGCCTCTCAGCGGCGCTTGCGGCGCTTCAGGAGCAGCCTGGGCAGCCCCGCCGGAGCCGGCCGGCGGGTCGTCGCCGGGCTGGGCAGCGGTGCCTCGGCCAGCGAGGCGTCGGGCAGCGGCGCCGTGTCCCCGGTCGGCTCCAGGCGCAGCACCCGGCACTCGCGGGCCCAGCGGCCGGTCATGGCCTCGCCGTCGGGGGCGTTGAGCCGCTTGCCCTTGAGGTCGCCGACCGCCGCCTGCCACGCCTCGGAACCGGAGGGCAGCTCCACGACCCGCGCGGCCCAGGAGACCAGCCGGCCGCCCTTGTCCTTGCTGCGCACCGTCACCTCGGCGGCGGCCCCGTCGGCCAGACCCGGCAGCGGCTGCTCGCCGGGCCCGTCACCGACGACGCAGGCCGCGCCCTCGTGCCAGACGTGCCACAGCGCCCGTGCGGGCACCCCGGGGCCCTTGACCCAGATGAGGCCGGACTTCTTGGTGGCCTCCTCGACGAGGGCCTGGCGGAGCAGCTCGCTTGTCATGCGGTCAGCCTATCCAGGAGCCCGCGGGCCCCTTCAGAGCCAGCCGTTGCGCTTGAGCGTGCGGTGGATGCCCAGACAGATGACGACCGTGACGGAGAGGACCATCGGGTAGCCGAACCTCCAGTGCGTCTCCGGCATGTAGTCGAAGTTCATGCCGTAGACACCGCACACCATGGTCGGCACGGCGATGATCGCGGCCCACGAGGTGATCTTGCGCATGTCCTCGTTCTGCGCGACGGACGCCTGGGCGAGGTTGGCCTGGAGGATGGAGTTCAGCAGTTCGTCGAAGCCGATGACCTGCTCCTGCACCCGCGCCACGTGGTCGGCGACGTCCCGGAAGTACTTCTGGATCTCCGGGTCGACCAGCCGCATCGGCCGCTCGCTGAGCAGCTGCATGGGGCGCAGCAGCGGCGCCACCGCCCGCTTGAACTCCAGTACCTCGCGCTTGAGTTGGTAGATCCGCCCGGCGTCCGTGCCGCGCGGGGTGCCCTTGCGGCCCGGCGAGAACACCTCGGTCTCGACCTCGTCGATGTCGTCCTGCACCGCGTCGGCGACCGCGATGTACCCGTCGACGACGTGGTCGGCGATGGCGTGCAGCACCGCCGAGGGGCCCTTGAGCAACAGCTCGGGGTCCTCCTGGAGCCGGCACCGCAGGGCGCGCAGCGACCCCTGCCCGCCGTGCCGGACGGTGATGAAGAAGTCCCGCCCGGTGAAGCACATGACCTCACCGGTCTCGACGACCTCGCTGTTGGCGGTGAGCTGGTCGTGGTCGACGTAGTGGACGGTCTTGAAGACCGTGAACAGGGAGTCGTCGTAGCGCTCCAGCTTGGGGCGCTGGTGGGCCTGGACGGCGTCCTCCACGGCCAGCGGGTGCAGCCCGAACTCCCGGGCGATACCGGCGAACTCGTCCTCGGTGGGCTCGTGCAGCCCGATCCACACGAAGCCGCCGTCGCGGCGCACCTGGCGCATCGCGGTGTGCGGGGTCAGCGGCACGTCGGTCTCGACGCGGGTGCCGTCGCGGTAGACGGCGCAGTCCACCACGGCGGAGGCGGTCGCCGGGTCGCGGGTGGTGTCGTAGGTGCCGCCGTCCTTGCGCAGGGAGACGCGGGACGGGCGGACCACGGCGCGCAGGTCACGGATCATCGACATGGCAGGCTCCTTCGCGGCGGGGCAGCGAACGAGGCCGGTGACGGGTGGAACCGCCCGGAATGGGGACGTCCTGGCTACGCGTGCTCGGCGCGTCCACAAAGCGGGGGGCACCGCACCGTCGCGGTGGCCGACTTCGCTGCTGATTCAGCTGCTGACACGGATCGACGCGGTCGACGGGATCGGCGGTGACCGCGTCGACGGATCGGATCAGACAAAAGATCAGGCAAAACGGGACGAAGTGCTCTTCCGTGTGAAGGCGCGCGAACGGAAAGCGGCAGCGGGAAGAACCGGAACGGCTCGGTCAGCGGCCGGAAGAGCGGGTGGTACTGCACGGTCGACTTCGGTCCATGCCAGCCCCACCTCCTCCGGCCGGTCCCTCGTGAGGGACGATCCATTCCCCTTGTTTGGAGGGGTTCCCCGTAGGGGAGATTCCACAGCGTCGGGGACTCGATCGCGACGCTCTGCGTGCTGCCCCGAACCGCTGGGCCAGAGTATCAGCCACCGACGTGTCAAGGCGCCGCTTTGCCTCTTCACGACGAGTTCTATGCTCGCCGCATGGCTGATGTTCTTCCTCTGGTCGAGGCCCGGCTGCACAGCGCGCTGGGCGAGCCGGACGCGCGCGCGGCGGTCACCTTCCTCGGCACCGACCGCATCGAGGTGCTGCGTTTCCCCGCCGCCGGCCAGGAGGGCGACGTCGTCCGCTACGCCACCCTCGGCATGTCGGCCCAGCCGATGGCGGACCCCACCGCCGCCCTCGCCGACCCGGTCAAGGGGCCCCGCGCCGAGCTGGTGCTCTCCGTGAGGGCCGGGGTGGCCGACACCGACAAGGTGCTGCGCCCGCTCGCCGTACTCGCCGCTTCCCCGCAGGTGGAGGGCGTGATCGTGGCCCCCGGCGCCTCGCTGGACGTCGGTGAGCCGCTGTGGCCCGGAGCCCCCTTCACCTCGGTCCTGGTGGCCGAGCCGGGCGGCCTGGTCGAGGACCTGGAGCTGGACGCCCCCTTGGAGGCGGTGCGGTTCCTGCCGCTGCTGCCGATGACGCCGAACGAGGCCGCCTGGAAGCGCGTGCACGGCGCACCGGCCCTCCAGGAGCGCTGGCTGAACCACGGAACGGACCTGCGCGATCCGTCGCGCAGGTCCGTTCCCCTGGACTGAGGCGGGCGACCGGCCCACGCAACCGGCGTGCCGGGGTGACGCAACTCACCGGAGCGTCCCGTCGGTCGGCCGGCCGGTCGGCCCGCGGCACCGTCAGTCGGCGAAGACCGCCACCGAGTCCTCGGCCGCGTGCTTCGGCTCCAGCTCCTCGGCCTCGTGGGTGAGCGCGCGGCGCCGTACGCCCACCACGACCGCGCCGAGCACGGCGGTCACCGCCGCCACCACGAACGGGATGTGGACGTCGGTCCACTCCTCGATCTTCGGCGCGAAGTACGGCGCGGCCGCCGCGGCGAACCAGCGCACGAAGTTGTAGCCCGCGCTCGCCACCGGACGCGGAGCGTCCGAGACTCCGAGGGCCAGCTCGGTGTAGACGGTGTTGTTCACGCCGATGAACGCGCCGGACAGGATCGTGCAGACGATCGCGGCGGTGTGGTTGCCGTAGCCGAGGACCAGGACGTCGGCTGCGAGCAGCACCAGCGAGCCGCCGAGCACCTTCAGCGAACCGAAGCGCTTCTGCATGCGCGGTGCCACCAGCACCGAGAAGACGGCGAGCAGCACACCCCAGGCGAAGAACACGGCGCCGGACTTGTACGGCGTCATGTTCAGCACGAAGGGGGTGAAGGCCAGCACGGTGAAGAACGTGTAGTTGTAGAAGAACGCCGAGACCGCGGCGGAGGCGAGGCCGCCGTGACCCAGCGCCCTGATCGGGTCGAGCAGCGAGGTCTTGCGGGCCGGCTTGGGCTGTTCCTTCAGGAACACCGAGATGCACAGGAAGCCGATCGCCATCAGGAAGGCCGTGCCGAAGAACGGGTAGCGCCAGCTGGCGTCGCCGAGCAGTGCGCCCAGCAGCGGGCCGCAGGCCATACCGAGGCCGAGGGCCGACTCGTAGAGCAGGATCGCCGCGGCGCTGCCGCCGGCCGCCGCGCCGACGATCACCGCGAGGGCCGTCGAGACGAACAGCGCGTTGCCGAGGCCCCAGCCGGCCCGGTAGCCGACGAGCTGGCCGACGGTGTCGGAGGTGCCGGCGAGGCCCGCGAAGACCACCACGAAGGCGAGGCCCAGCAGCAGCGTCTTGCGGCCGCCGATGCGGCTGGAGACGAAGCCGGTGACCAGCATCGCCAGGGCGGTGATGAGGAAGTACGAGGTGAACAGGAGGGAGACCTGGCCGGCACTCGCGTCCAGGCCCTTGGCGATGGACGGCAGGATCGGGTCGACGAGCCCGATGCCCATGAAGGCCACGACGGACGCGCCCGCGGTCGCCCACACGGCCTTGGGCTGCCGCAGGATCCCGCCCGCACCCGCGTCGAAGGTGTCCATGCTTGCTCTCCAATATCGACGAGACGGTGCCAGATGGTTGGTGTTTACACATAGTAAGTTAGCTGTGCTAATTAATGCAAGTTACATCTAACTCGTGGGAGTCCGGCCCGGTCGGCGCACCCGCCACCGGATGGGTGATCGTCCTTGACGTGGGGGAGTGAGGGTAGGACCGTGGGGCTCTATGAGGGGCGAACCCAGTTGCCCGAAGTGTGGTGGCCGGGTCAGGGCTCCCGGCCTCTTCGCCGATTCCTGGCAGTGCGACCTGCACGGCACCGTGCACCCGCTGCAGCCCGTGCTTCCGCCCAGCGTCGAGGCGCTCGGCGTCGTGGTGCACCGCACCCGGGTGCCGGTCTGGATGCCCTGGCCGCTGCCGGTGGGCTGGCTGTTCACCGGCGTCACCTGTGCGGGCGACGACCGCAGCGGGGGCAGGGCCACCGCCGTCGCCTGCTCCGGACCCGGTCCGCTCGGCGGCATAGGTGAGCTGATCCTGATCGCCGAAGAGCTGGGCGTCGGCCTCGGCGCGCGGTACGCGGGCCTCGACGCCCCGGACCCCGGGCCGTACATGGACGTCGAGAAGCCGCCCCAGGCCAAGGTTCTGGCGACGGGCCGTCCCACCCCCCTCTGGCACGTCTCCGGCGGGCCCGCCGACCGCGCCGTCTTCGCCGGGGAGGCCCTGGGGATGTGGCTGTGGGCGGTCGTGTGGCCCGAGCGGTCGGGGCTGCTGATGTACGAGGAACTGGTGCTGACCGACCTGCGGGACGCGGGCGCCGAGGTCGACCTGGTGCCCTGCGGTGCCCTGTCGCCGCGGCTGATCGAGCCGACGGCGCGGTGATCGCGCGGGGTGCGGGTGCCGGCGCGGTGCGGGCGTACGGGCTCGCGGAGGTGCCGGTGCGGGCGTCCGTGCTCGAGGCGACGGCGGGCGGGCGTCCGGGGTGCGCAGGGGTGGCAGGGTAGGGGGCGCAGGGGCGTTGCGGGTGTGACGGCGGCGGGTCGAGTTCCGGTTATCCTTGAGCGTCCCCGTCCGTCCCGTCACCGCCTGGAGTCAGCGTCGTGCGCATCGATCTGCACACCCACTCCACCGCGTCCGACGGCACGGACACCCCGGCCCAGCTCGTGCGCAAGGCCGCCGCGACCGGACTCGACGTCGTCGCGCTGACCGACCACGACACCACCCGCGGCCACGCCGAGGCCGTCGCCGCGCTGCCCGAGGGTCTCACCCTCGTCACCGGCGCCGAGCTCTCCTGCCGCCTCGACGGCATCAGCATGCACATGCTGGCCTACCTCTTCGATCCCGAGGAGCCCGCCCTGCTCGCCGAGCGGGAGCTGGTCCGGGACGACCGCGTGCCGCGGGCCCGCGCCATGGTCGCCAGGCTCAACGAGCTGGGGGTGCCCGTCACCTGGGAGCAGGTCGCCAGGATCGCCGGTGAGGGCTCGGTCGGCCGTCCGCACGTGGCCTCGGCACTCGTGGAACTGGGCGTCGTGCCGACCGTGAACGACGCCTTCTCCTCCCATTGGCTGGCCGACGGCGGCCGTGCCCACGTGGCGAAGCACGAGACCGACCCCTTCGAGGCGCTCCGGCTGATCAAGGGCGCGGGCGGCGTCGCCGTGTTCGCCCACCCGGCCGCCGCCAAGCGGGGCCGTACGGTGCCCGAGACCGCGATCGCCGACCTGGCGGCCGCGGGCCTGGACGGCATCGAGGTCGACCACATGGACCACGACGAGCAGACGCGGGCCCGGCTGCGCGGGACGGCGAAGGAGCTGGGACTCCTGGTCACCGGGTCGAGCGACTACCACGGCAGCCGGAAGACCTGTGTGCTCGGCGAGTACACGACCGACCCCGAGGTGTACGGGGAGATCACGCGACGTGCGTTCGGGGCGTTCCCCGTGCCGGGAGCCGGCGGGGCCTGAGTCCCACCTCCCACGCGACCTCCCTCCCTCCTTTCCCTCTTCCGCAAGGCCAGTGGCTCACCCATGTTCGACGTTGCCGTCTTCGGCTCCCTCTTCCTGACCCTTTTCGTCATCATGGATCCCCCCGGGATCACCCCGATCTTCCTCGCGCTGACCGCCGGCCGCCCCGCCAAGGTGCAGCGGCGGATGGCCTTCCAGGCCGTCTGCGTCGCCGGCGGCGTGATCACGGTGTTCGGTCTGCTCGGGCACCAGATCCTGGACTACCTGCACGTCTCCGTGCCCGCCCTGATGATCGCGGGCGGGCTGTTGCTCCTGCTGATCGCCCTCGACCTGCTGACCGGCAAGACGGACGAGCCCAAGCAGACCAAGGACGTCAACGTCGCCCTCGTACCCCTGGGCATGCCGCTGCTCGCCGGGCCCGGGGCGATCGTGTCGGTCATCCTGGCCGTGCAGAAGGCGGACAGCGTCACCACGCAGGTCTCGGTGTGGGCCGCGATCCTCGCCATCCACGTGGTGCTGTGGCTGGTCATGCGCTACTCGCTGCTGATCATCCGGGTCATCAAGGACGGCGGCGTGGTCCTGGTGACCCGTCTCGCCGGCATGATGCTCTCCGCGATCGCGGTGCAGCAGATCATCAACGGCGTCACCCAGGTCGTCCAGGGCGCGTGACACAGCGGCGGGGCCCCCGCACGGTTCGTTCCGTGCGGGGGCCCCGGCGTGTGTGAAGGGTCCGCGTTACAAGGCCGAGGTGTCGGCGGGGCGGATCCACAGGCGCTGCCCGATGGCAGCGGCCTGCTGAACGATACGGTTCACGGAGGCGGCGTCCACGACAGTCGTGTCCACGGGGGTCCCGTCGACGTCGTCGAGTCGCATGACTTCAAAGCGCATGGCCTCTCCCTTGATCTGGTCATCCTCCTGCGGAGAACTACTGGTGTGGCTCCTGGGTCGTCGGTGCCCGGGCTTCCGTAGTGGTCAACGGGATGCCCTGTGCAAACATTCCCTACGCTAAGGAAATTTTTCGCACGACTAATTACTGACAAGTAAGCCGCTTGTTACGGGTCACGGGGATCCGGGGCGGGGCGGGGCGAGGCCGGGCGCGAGGGGCGGGGGCGGGACGGGGCCGTCCGGACAAGACTGACGGGGACCAGTTGTGTTCGTAGCGTGACCGCCGGGACAATGGGCGCGATGAACGACGACCTCGCGCCCCTGAACGCTCGTATCGATCGCACGAACGAGCTGCTCCAGCGCATGCTCGCCGAGGTGGCGAAGACACCCTCGACCCACGCGATCTTCGTCGACGCCGGCTACCTGTACGCGGCGGCGGGGCGACTGGTGGCCGGGACCGAGGACCGCCGGGCCTTCGACCTGGACGCCGAGGGACTGATCGAGGCGCTCATCGACAGGGCCCGCACCATCTTCGCGGACAGCCGCCTGCTGCGCGTCTACTGGTACGACGGCGCCCGTCGCCGCATCCACACCGCCGAGCAGCAGTCCATCGCCGAGCTGCCGGACGTCAAGGTGCGCCTGGGCAACCTCAACGCGAACAACCAGCAGAAGGGCGTCGACTCCCTCATCCGCTCCGACCTGGAGTCCCTCGCCCGCCACCGCGCCATCAGCGACGCCGCCCTGCTCGGCGGCGACGAGGACCTGGTGTCCGCGGTCGAGGCGGCCCAGGGGTACGGCGCCCGCGTCCACCTGTGGGGCATCGAGGCCCCCGAGGGCCGCAACCAGGCCGAGGCGCTGCTCTGGGAGGTCGACAGCCAGCGCACCCTGGACCTGGACTTCTTCAAGCCGTACGTCTCCCGGCGCACGGTCCCCACCGTCGAGGCGGGCGGCGGCCTGCGTCCCCTCCGTGAGGACGTCCGCTTCGTGGGCGCGCAGATCGCCGCGAAGTGGCTGTCGGCGCGGGGACGCGAATCCCTGATGGAGCTGCTCCCCGGCCACCCCTACCTCCCCGGCTCCGTGGACCAGGACCTGCTCGTGGAGGCCGAGGGGCTGCTCCAGTACTCGCTGCGCGGCCAGGCCGACCTGCGGCGGGCGCTGCGCGACGGCTTCTGGGAGCACCTGCGGGCGCAGTACTAGGACCGGCCCGGCGGGTCGTCCGGCAGCGGCGGTGGCGGCTGGGCCGGATCCAGGTCGTCCCAGAAGTCGGCGAGGGCCCGGGCGGTCGGCAGCGGCCGGTCGGCGTTGGGGGAGTGCTCGGCGCCCGCGACGACGGTCCGGCGCGCGTCCAGCCGCAGGGCCATCTCGTCCAGCAGGGGCACGGGCCAGGTGTCGTCGTAGGCGCCCGACAGCACGTGGTACGGCAGCGGCACGGCGGCCAGCTCGGCGACGCGGTCCGGCTCGGTGCACAGCTGGCGTCCAGTGGCGAGCAGTTGGGCCGGCCTGGTGCCCAGCCAGCGGTCGCGCAGCCGGGCCGGCTCCTCCGGGCCGTGGGCGGGGGCCGGCGCACCGGCCTCCTCCGGCGGGCCCATGGCCTGCATCACCTTCCAGACCTGAGCCATCGTCATCGTGTCGAGCGCGTCCCGCAGCAGCTTCACCCGCTGCCGCTGCGACTCGGAGATCCGCGCCGGGCCCGAGGACATCAGCGTGAGCGACCGGAACGGGGCGTGGTCGAGCAGGACGGCGGCCCGTGCGATCTGGCCGCCCAGGGAGTGCCCGAGCAGGTGGACGCGCGTCCCGAGGGCGGCGACCTGCGCCAGCACGTCCCGGGCCAACTCGGTTTGGGCGTACGGCCCTTCGTCGTGCTCGGGCCCGGCCGACTCGTACTGCCCCCGCCCGTCCACGGCGACGGTGCGGTAGCCGCGCTCCCCGAGGGGCCGGTGCAGCAGGGTGAAGTCCTCCTTGCTCCCCGTGAACCCGGGCAGCATCAGCACCACGCCCCTCGGCGCGACACCGTCGGCCACGGGTGAGTCGACGACTGCGAACTCCCCGCGCGCGGTGCGCAGCCGGTACGCGCGGGCGTCCGAGGGCGGGCTGAAGGCGGCGTTCCTGCTCACGGGCAGAGGCTATCGGGCGGAGGCCCCGTGCGGGGGCGCGGGTACGGCAACGCCGCCGGCCCGGTCCCGCGTGGAGGGCGGGACCGGGCCGGCGGTCGGGGTCGAGCGGCGCGGGTCAGCTCTCGCCGGCCTCCGCGGTGGCCGTGGCCGTCTTCCGGGTGCGGCGGGCCTTCGGCTTCGCCTCCGCCGGGTCGGCGGTCTCGGCGGGCGCCTCCGCGGCAGCCGCGACCTTGCGGGTCCGGCGCCGCGGTGCGGCCTCCGGCTCCTGCGAGGTCTGAGCCGGAATCCCGGCGGCGGGCTCCGCCTTGGCGGCGGCCGTCTTGCGGGTGCGGCGGGCCTTGGGCTTGGCCTCCGTGCCCTCGGCGGTGTCGGCGGCGGCCTCAGCGGCCGTTTCCGTGACGGCTACCGCCTTGGCGGCCGCCGTCTTGCGGGTGCGGCGGGGCTTGGCCTCGACCGGGGCTTCCGCTTCGGGTGCCTGGACGGCCGGTTCCGCGGTCTTGCGGGTGCGGCGGGTCTTCGGCTTGGCCTCGGTGCCCTCCGCGGTGTCGGCGGCGGCTTCCGCTGCGGCCCCGGCCTTGGCGGCGGCGGTCTTGCGGGTGCGGCGCGGCTTGGCCTCGGCCGCCTCCGGAGCCGCCGTCTGCGCCGGGATGTCGGCCGTGGCCTCGGTGGCCCCGGTCGTCTCGGCCGACTGGGCGGTCTTGCGGGTGCGGCGGGTCTTCGGCTTGGCCTCGGTGCCCTCCGCGGTGTCGGCGGCGGCTTCCGCTGCGGCCTCCGCCTTGGCGGCGGCGGTCTTGCGGGTGCGGCGCGGCTTGGCCTCGGCCGCCTCCGGAGCCGGAGCGGCCTCGGGCTCGGCGGTGGCCGCCTTGCGGGTACGCCGACGCGGCTTGCTCTCGGCCGGCTCGGCCGGCTCCGACACGGTCCCGGTCGCGCCCTCGGCGGTGTCGACCACCGTCTCGGCGGCCGTGGCCTTGCGGGTGCGGCGGCGCGGCCTCTCGGCGGCCGGGACCTCGGTTGCCACCGGGGCCTCGACGACTGCCGGGGCTTCCACGACCGGGGCCTCGGCGGCCACCGGAGCGGTGTCCAGCGGGGCGGCCTGCGTCTCGGCCGACTTGCGGGTGCGGCGGCGGCGCGGCTTCGCCGGGGTCTCCACGACCTCGGCGGCCTCCGCGACCTCGGTGACCGCGGCCTCGGAAGGCGCCGGAGCGGTGTCCTCGGCGGCGGGGGACGTCGTGGCCGTCTCCGGGTGACGTGCAGCCTCGCCGCCCCGCGTACGGCGCCGGCGGCGCAGGGTGCGGGGGCCCTGGGCGGCGTCGGTGCCCGCGTCGGCGGCGCTGTCCGCACCGCCGGTCACGGTCTGAGCCGCGGGGCTCGCGACGGCCTCCGCGTCCACCGGAGCACCGCCGCGCATCCGACGGCGGCGGCGCGGCGTCGTACGGGACGAACGGTCGCGGTCACCGGCACGCGAGTCCTCGCGGCCCTGGCCACCCCGGCCGCCTCGGTCACCGCGGTCGCCGCGCCCGCGGCCACCCCGGCCGCCCGGCTCGCCCAGGTCCTCGAGCTCCTCCGCGTCGAGCCCGGCGCGGGTGCGCTCCGAGCGCGGCAGGACGCCCTTGGTGCCCTCGGGGATGCCGAGGTCGGTGTAGAAGTGCGGGGAGGTGGAGTAGGTCTCCGCCGGGTCGTTGAAGCCCAGCTCGAGCGCCTTGTTGATCAGCTGCCAGCGCGGGATGTCGTCCCAGTCGACCAGCGTGATCGCCGTACCCTTCGCGCCCGCGCGGCCGGTGCGGCCGATGCGGTGCAGGTACGTCTTCTCCTCTTCCGGCGACTGGTAGTTGATGACGTGCGTCACGCCCTCGACGTCGATGCCGCGGGCGGCGACGTCGGTGCAGACGAGCACGTCCACCTTGCCGTTGCGGAAGGCGCGCAGGGCCTGCTCGCGGGCGCCCTGGCCGAGGTCGCCGTGGACCGCGCCGGAGGCGAAGCCGCGCTGCTTGAGCTGGTCCGCCAGGTCGGCCGCGGTGCGCTTGGTGCGGCAGAAGACCATGGCCAGACCGCGGCCGTCGGCCTGCAGTATGCGGGCCACCATCTCGGGCTTGTCCATGTTGTGGGCGCGGTAGACGAACTGCTTGGTGTTCGCGACCGTCGCACCCGCGTCGTCCGGCGAGGTGGCGCGGATGTGCGTGGGCTGCGACATGTAACGGCGGGCGAGTCCGATGACCGCGCCCGGCATGGTCGCCGAGAACAGCATGGTCTGGCGCCGGGGCGGCAGCATATTGATGATCTTCTCGACGTCGGGCAGGAAGCCCAGGTCGAGCATCTCGTCGGCCTCGTCGAGGACCAGGCTCTTGATGTGCTTCAGGCTCAGCTTCTTCTGGCCCGCGAGGTCCAGCAGACGGCCCGGGGTGCCGACGATCACGTCGACGCCCTTCTTCAGGGCCTCCACCTGCGGCTCGTACGCCCGGCCGCCGTAGATCGCGAGAACGCGCACGTTGCGGACCTTGCCCGCGGTCAGCAGGTCGTTGGTGACCTGCTGGCACAGCTCGCGCGTCGGGACGACGACGAGGGCCTGCGGGGCGTCCGTCAGGGACTCGGGCGCCGCGCGGCCCGCCTCGACGTCGGCGGGGACGGTGACGCGCTCGAGGAGCGGGAGGCCGAAGCCCAGCGTCTTGCCGGTGCCGGTCTTGGCCTGGCCGATCACGTCCGTGCCCGACAGGGCGACGGGGAGCGTCAGCTCCTGGATCGGGAAGGGGGTGATGATGCCGACGGCTTCGAGGGCTTCGGCGGTCTCGGGGAGGATCCCGAGGGATCGGAACGTCGTAGTCAGGGTGCTGCCTCTTCTGTGTACGTGGTGCGAGGCGAGCGCGCGGGTCGTGCCGGACTGTGTCGGGGACGTCGGCTGCCTTACGGATGAGCCGTAGGACACGGGACCTCTGTCGACGCTCCAGCGCTCGTACCACTGAGGGTCCCCCTCCGGTCTCCGTACGCAGCGTGGCGTACGGCGGGAGGGCTGTCGGGTCGGAGCCGATCGGGCCACCGACCGGGCATCCTCATGCGTGCGGCCCGACGACGATGTCACGTACCCGTACGTCACATACTCGGCAGGCGCATTACCACCATACCCCGGATTCGCGCACACGCGATGGCCGATTTGGTCACGTAGTCGTCGTCACACTGACTGACCAGGGCCTTACCACCCCCGAAGGGGCCGCTATTGTGCGCTGCATGACGAGCTCTGACAAGCCTGGCACCGCCGCAGACGCACCCGCCGAGACCGCCGGAACGGCCGGTACCGCCGGTACCGCCGGGGTCACCCCGGTCGCCGCCCGCGACTGGGCGTCGGCCGCGGCCGACCCGCAGTACCGCGCCGCGGTCGTGGACCTGCTCGGCGCGCTCGCGTACGGCGAGCTGGCGGCGTTCGAGCGGCTCGCCGAGGACGCCAAGCTGGCGCCCACGCTGGCGGACAAGGCGGAGCTGGCGAAGATGGCGTCGGCGGAGTTCCACCACTTCGAGCGGCTGCGCGACCGGCTGGCCGAGATCGGCGAGGAGCCCACGGGGGCCATGGAGCCGTTCGTGGCCGCCTACGACGGCTTCCACAAGCAGACCGACCCGTCGGACTGGCTGGAGGGCCTCGTGAAGGCCTACGTCGGTGACTCCATCGCCAGCGACTTCTACCGCGAGGTCGCCGCCCGCCTCGACACGGACACCCGCGAGCTGGTCCTCGCCGTGCTCGACGACACCGGACACGCCGGATTCGCCGTGGAGAAGGTGCGCGCGGCGATCGACGCCGACCCGCGCGTGGGCGGGCGGCTCGCGCTGTGGGCGCGGCGGCTGATGGGGGAGGCCCTCTCGCAGTCCCAGCGGGTGGTGGCCGACCGGGACGCGCTGTCGACGATGCTGGTGGGCGGGGTCGCGGACGGCTTCGACCTGGCAGAGGTCGGCAAGATGTTCTCCCGGATCACCGAGGCGCACACGAAGCGGATGGCGGCGCTGGGCCTGGCCGCCTGACCCGCCCGACACGGGTGCGGGCGCCGGCGCGGGTACGGCGGCTGCCCTCAGGCGGTCACCGAGCTGCGGCGCAGCCGTCCCGCGGGGCGCAGCAGCAGCGACAGCGAGGCCGCGGAGAGCGTCGCCGCGCCCAGGAGCACCAGCGTGAACCCTCCGGCGCCCAGCGCGGTGTGCGTGACGAACGCCCCGAACAGGGCCCCGGCGATCCCGGTCGGCAGGACCAGGAGGGGGGCGGGCAGGCGGTGGGGCAGACGGTGCGCGGCGGCCCATGCCAGGGCGAGGCCGAGGATTGCGGCGCTGAGCGCTTCCAAGAGCATGTCTGGGTCCCTCCCACGTGGCCGGCCTGCCCCAAACGGTCACAGCCGACATACCCCTGACCTGCGGAATACAACCCTCCCCCTGTGGGTGAACTGTGCTCCGCCCGTGAACGGCGAGGCGAAGGGAACGGGGTTACGGGAACACGATCACGGGTACGGCGCGGCGGAAACCGGCGACGGAAACGGGGCGGGGCCCGGCGGAGATCCTCCGCCGGGCCCCGCCCGTCACTCGTGCTGCTCGTCCGTCGCCCGCGTCCGCCGGCTACAGCGCGCCGAAGCCCACCTTGCGCGGAGCCGGCTCGCCGATCTCGATGTAGGCGAGACGGTCGGCCGGCACCAGGACCTTGCGGCCGTGTTCGTCCACGAGGCTCAGCAGCTGCGACTTGCCCGCCAGTGCCTCACCCACCACGCGCTCGACCTCCTCGGCGCTCTGACCGCTCTCCAGAACGATCTCGCGGGGCGCGTGCTGCACGCCGATCTTGACCTCCACGGCTATGTCCCTCCGACGGTCAGTAAATGCGCGACCTTCCGCGCCGTACCAGCACACATTAGCCCGGTGAGGGGACGTACACGCTGCGTCGGAGAACGCCAGGAGCGAACAGTCGACGGGAACAGGCTCAGTGGGAGTCGGTGCCGTGCAGCGGGAAGCCGGCGATGCCCCGCCAGGCCAGCGACGTCAGCAGCTGTACCGCCTGGTCGCGCGGGACGCTGCGGTCGCTGTGCAGCCAGGAACGCGCCACCACCTGTGCGAGGCCGCCCAGGCCGGAGGCCAGCAGCATCGACTCCGCACGGGAGAGGCCGGTGTCCTCGGCGATGACGTCGCAGATCGCCTCCGCGCACTCGTTCGTGACCTTGTCCACGCGCTCGCGCACGGCGGGCTCGTTGGTCAGGTCCGACTCGAAGACCAGGCGGAAGGCGCCGCCGTCGTCCTCGACGTAGGCGAAGTACGCGTCCATGGTGGCCCGCACGCGCTGCTTGTTGTCGGAGGTCGACGCGAGCGCGCTGCGCACGGACTGGATCAGTGCCTCGCAGTGCTGGTCCAGCAGCGCGAGGTAGAGGTCGAGCTTGCCGGGGAAGTGCTGGTAGAGCACCGGCTTGCTGACGCCGGCGCGCTCGGCGATGTCGTCCATCGCGGCCGCGTGGTACCCCTGGGCCACGAACACTTCCTGTGCGGCGCCCAGCAGTTGGTTGCGTCGGGCTCGGCGGGGAAGGCGTGTGCCCCGCGGGCGTACCGCCTCTGTCTGCTCGATGGCTGTCACGCCGCCTCCCATAGTCGTCCTCGTGCGGTGTGCGCCGCGTCGACATCGTACTTTTCGGTAACCGTGGTGTGGGTGCTGCGAGCGCAGAATTTCACGGACCGGACGGCGTCGATAGCCGCACAAGAGGTTTCAAAAGGGCTCAGGCCGGGCAAAGATCGACCTCCCTCCCGCTCGGAACGGCGTCTCCGTCGCCCGGTGGCGTCGTGACCGGTGCTCGTCCCGGCAGTCCTCGTCTCAGCGGTAGTCGTCCTCGTCGTGCGAGACGACCCGGGCCTGTTCGGCCAGGTCGGCCTCGTTGGCGCGGTCCGGCTCCACGTCCGTCAGCGGTTCGTCGCGCTCCTGCGCGATGTCCGCCCGCTGCTCGGCCGTGTCGGCGTCCGGCGCCTCCACATCGCGTTCCTCCACGTCCCGTACCTCGTCGGCGAAGGTCTCGGGGTCGGTCGGATCGACGGTCATGCTGGGCTCCCTTCCTACGAACGTCCCTGGGATGCAGGGGGTCACACGCGGGTGCCCACTTCACGAGCGTAGGAGACACCCGTTCCGGACGCCATGCGTCGCCCGCCCCGGTCCTGCGCGGACGGCTCCCGCGACACGCCGTGGGCGGCTCCGGCGGCCGTCCCGGACGACCCCGGCGTCCACGGCATCCGTACCCCGCCGGGGCGCCGCCACCGCGCCGCCTGTGACTGCGAACACATGAACCCCTGCGTGATCATCTCGTAATATTGCCGCATGCCTTCGACCGAGCCGCCGTCCGCGCCGCCCGCCACCGTGCTGCCGAAGGTCGCGGCCGTCAGGGTCGCGGACGGGGAGCGGCTCCGGACGGTCCACCTCCCGGGCATCACCCTGACGGTGCGGTCGAGGCCGCCCGCCCGCGAAGGACTGCCGCCCGCCCTCTACGTCCACGGTCTCGGCGGCTCCTCGCAGAACTGGTCGGCGCTCATGCCGCTGCTGGACGGTGTCGTCGACAGCGAGGCCCTGGACCTGCCCGGCTTCGGCGACTCCCCGCCGCCGGACGACGGCGACTACTCGATCACCGGCCACGCGCGCGCGGTCGTCCGCCACCTCGACGCGGCCGGGCGCGGCCCCGTGCACCTCTTCGGGAACTCGCTCGGCGGTGCCGTCGTGACCCGCGTAGCCGCGGCGCGGCCCGACCTGGTGCGGACGCTGACCCTCGTCTCGCCCGCGCTGCCGGAGATCCGCGTGCAGCGCAGCGCCGTGCCGACGGGACTGCTGGCGCTGCCGGGTGTGGTGCCGCTGTTCAGCCGCCTCACCCGCGACTGGACCGCGGAGCAGCGGGTCCGCGGTGTCACGGCGCTCTGCCACGGCGACCCGGGCCGGGTGAGCGAGGAAGGCTTCCGCAACGCCGTGGAGGAGATGGAGCGGCGGCTGCGGCTCCCCTACTTCTGGGACGCGATGGCGCGTTCCACCCGTGGACTCGTCAACGCGTACACGGTGGGCGGCCAGCACGGACTGTGGCGACAGGCCGCGCGGGTTCTCGCACCCACGCTCCTGGTCTACGGTGGTCGGGACCAACTCGTCGGTTACCGCATGGCCCAGCGGGCTGCCCGCGCCTTCCGTGACTCCCGGCTGCTGACCCTGCCGGACGCGGGACACGTGGCGATGATGGAGTACCCGGAGACCGTAGCCACGGCGTTCCGCGAACTCCTCGCTGACACCGCGGACGCCGCGGACACCGGGAAGCAGCCGGTGGCCGGTGCGAGGGCCGACGGGGTCGTCGACAGCGAGCCCGCCAACCAGACGACAGGAGGCTGAGGCGCGACGTGGGACGCCACAGCCGCCGAGGACCCGCCCCGAAGGCCGACGCCGCGGACGCCGCCCCCGCGCGGGACAGCCGCCCGGGGCGGCCCGACCCGCGCCGAGCGGCCGAGCCCGCACAGGGACCGGCAGGGGCCTCGGAGCCGCACGGGACGCATGGGCCACAGGGGCCGCGTGGGTCGCGACAGCGGCAGAACGGGCCGACCGGGCCGCACGCGTCCGACCGGCCGGACTGGCCGCAGCGGGCGCCGGAGGGGATCCGTGGTGCGGCTCCGGGCGCGGTCCAGGACGACCGTCAGGGGTACGCGGCCCCGGGGCACGGTCAGGGGCAGGACCGAGGTCCGGGTGCGCGGTTCCCGGACGGCACCCCGGCCCACGGGTTCCCACGGATGGCGGACGGCACCCCCGCGCGGGGTGTCCCGCGGGTCACCGACGGCACCCCGGCGCACGGTGTGCCCAGGTACGCCGACGGCACCCCGGCGCACGGTGTGCCGGAGGTCCGGGGCGGCCACCCCGAGCAGCGGGAACCGGGTGGAGGCTGGGGCGAGCCGAGCGCGCGGCCCGGTGCCGGACCCGCGGCGGGGCCGCGCAACGGCGCCCCCGCGTCCTTCGCGCCGGCCTCGTCCTCCGGGACGTCCGTACCGTCCGTGCCCTTCCCGCGGCAGCGGCGCGGGTCCCAGGGCGGCGGCCCGCGCCAGGACTACCTGGACGCCTTCGAGGCGGACGACGACGTCTTCGCCGCCCGCCCCCCGCGCGGTGGCTCCGATGCGGGCCGGTCTGCCGACCCGCACGCCTCCGTCACCGACCTGAGCGCTGCCGACGGTGCCGCCGCCGGGAACGGCGGCGGTGGTGGCGGCGTCGACGCGGACGGCCGGGGGCCCGCGGGTGAGCCCGCGCCGGCCAAGGGCGCGAAGGGGCGGACCTTCACGGGGATCGCGGCGGCCGCCGTCACCACGGTGCTCGCCGTCGTCGTGGCCGGGCAGGTGGCCGACGGGTCGGACGGGTCGGGCCTTGGCGCGCAGGCCGCCACCGGCCAGGCCAGGGACACCCACTCCGCGTCGCGGGACGACGTACGGCCGCCCGCCGCGTCCGAGGCCGCGGCGCCGCTGACGTACGAACAGAAGATGGGGAAGACGTACCCGATGAAGGCCACGCTCAAGGCCTCGGGGAAGTTCGACGCGGTCCCGGGCGCCGCCAAGGGGCCGGGGAAGGGGCAGAAGTACACCTACCGGGTGGACGTGGAGCAGGGGCTCGGTCTCGACGGCGAACTCTTCGCCGAGGCCGTGCAGAAGACGCTCAACGACGACCGGAGCTGGGCGCACGACGGCGCGCGCAGCTTCGAGCGCATCCACTCGGGACAGCCCGACTTCGTCATCACGCTGGCCAGCCCCGGCACCACCGCGCAGTGGTGCGCCAAGTCCGGCCTGGACACCACCGAGGACAACGTGTCCTGCGACTCGGCCGCCACCGACCGCGTGATGATCAATGCCTACCGGTGGGCGCAGGGCGCCGAGCCGTACGGCGACGCCATCCACGCGTACCGGCAGATGCTGATCAACCACGAGGTCGGTCACCGCATCGGTTTCAACCACGTCACCTGCGACAAGGACGGCGAACTCGCCCCGGTCATGCAGCAGCAGACCAAGTTCGTCGACCACGACGGGATCGACTGCCGCCCCAACGCCTGGGCCTTCCCGAACGAGTGACCGGACAGGCCGGGCCCGTGCATCGCACAGAGTGACTGCTTGATCCCCTAGCGCGACCGAACGCGCGTTGCACGGGAAAGTTACGACCGTTCACCCCTTTTGGTGGCGCGATGGACAACCGTCCATCGCGCCACCTCCTTGTCCGCATACGTTCGTCCCGCTGCGAGCCGCCGGGCCAACGGCGGCTCCCCAAAAGGGAGATCGGGGGTGCGCGCGTGCGCATCGGACTGCTTACGGAGGGTGGCTATCCGTATGTGAGCGGTGAGGCCGGGGCCTGGTGCGACCGGCTCGTGCGCGGTCTTGAGCAGCACGAGTTCGACGTCTACGCGCTCAGCCGCAGCGAACGCGAGGAGGCCGGGGGATGGGTCCCGCTGCCGCCGCAGGTCGGGCGGGTGCGCACCGCCGCGCTGTGGGAGACCGAGGACGACGGCGTCGTCCTCGGACGGCGCGCGCGCCGGCGCTTCGCCGAGTACTACGGCGAGCTGGCCACCGCCCTGTGCGCCACCGCCTCCGTTGACCCGTCCGCGGGCACGGAGGAAGTGCCGGACGGCCGGTCGGCCCTTGAGGCGGACCGTTTCGCCACCGCCCTGTACGGTCTCGCCGAACTCGCCCGGGACGAGGGCGGACTGCCCGTCGCGCTGCGCTCGGAGACCGCTGTGCGCGCCCTGGAACGCGCCTGCCGTGCGCCCGGCGCCCACCGCTCCGCGCGCGGGGCACGCGTTCCCGACCTGCTGGCCGTCGCCGCGCGCCTGGAACGCGCTCTGCGCCCCCTGTCCCTGGACTGGTACGAGGACGACGACCTCGGCTCGGTGGACCTGTGCCACGCGGCCTCCGGCGGCACGGCCGCCCTGCCGGGGCTGCTCGCCCGGCACTTCTGCGACGTCCCCCTGCTGGTGACCGAGTACGGCGTGCGACTGCGGACGCACTACCTGACGGAACCCGATTCCTCGCCCGCGATACGGTCCCTGCTCGCCGCCTTCCACGGCCGGCTGGCCGCCGAGACCTATCGGCAGGCGGCCCTGATCACGCCCGGGAACGCGCACGCCCGCCGCTGGCAGGAACGCTGCGGGGCGGACCGCGCCAAGCTGCGTACGGTCCACCCGGGCATGGACGCGGCCCCCTTCGCCGAGGCGGGGGAGTCCCCGGAGTGCGCGGACCCGCAGACCCTCGTCTGGGTCGGACGCGTCGAGCCGGCCAAGGATCTGGTCTCGCTGCTGCACGCCTTCGCCGAGATCCGCAGGGCGGAGCCGACGGCACGCCTCAGGATCGTGGGCGCCCCGGCCGGACCCGAGGGCGCCGCCTACCTCGCCCACTGCAAGGGCCTTGCCGCGCAGCTCTTCCCCGACGAGGCGGACGGTCCGCACGCCGTCGGCCGCAACCCGGTCTCCTTCGAGGAGATCGGCGGACCCGAACTGCCCTCCCGCGCCCACGCCTACGCCTCGGGCACCCTGGTGGTGCTCTCCAGCGTCGTCGAAGGGTTCCCGGCCGGGCTCGTCGAGGCCATGTTCTGCGGCCGCGCGACGGTGTCCACGGATGTCGGCGCGGTGGTCGAGGCCATCGGCGGCACCGGACTCGTCGTGCCCCCGCGCAATCCGCGGGCGCTCGCCGAGGCGTGCATCGCGCTGTTGCGCGACCCCGAGCGCCGCGACCGCCTGGGCGCCGCCGCGCGCGCCCGCGCACTGGAACTCTTCACCGTCGAGCAGAACACCACGGCGTTCCACTGCATGTACCTGGAGATCCTCTCGCGCACCCCGGCCCGCCGGGTCGTCCTCGACGACACCGGCGAGCCCCTGCCCTTCGGGGTCCCGGCCGAAGCCCACGTCCCCGGGCGCTGGAGCGACGCCGCGGCCCGTGTCGCGGCCAGGGGCGGTCCCGGGTCGGCCCGGAACGGACCCGGCTGGGTCACGGACGGCCCGGTCCGGGCCACGGACATGCGGGTCGCGGACAGCCCTGTCCGGGGCACCGGCAGCCCGGTCCGGGACACCGACAGCCCGGCCAGGGCGACGGATCCGGTCTCGGCGGCGGCTCGGGTCCCGGCGGCGGCTCCGGTCCCTGCGGCCGCTTCCGTCTCGGCGACCGAGGGGGCCTCCCGATGAGCGACCTCGGCGAACTGGACCGGCCCGAGACCCCGCGCAGCCCGGGCGCCTGGGACGAACGCTCGCAGAAGTTCCTGACCGACGGGGCCGACGCGGCTGGTGCGGCCGGTGCGGCCGGTGCGGCCGGTGCGGCCTGTGTGGCTGACGGGGCCGAAGCGGCTGTCGCGGCCGGTGCGGCTGGCGGAACCGGCGCGGTCGGCGCTGTCGGCGCTGTCGGCGCAGCCTGTGTAGCCGACGTGGTTGACGCGGCTGACGTGTCTCGTGTGGCTGACCTGGTCGACGGCACCGCCTCGGTCGGCATGGCTCCCGACGCGAGGGCGGGCCGGCGGGACGGCCGGCGCCCCGCGGAGGACGGGCGCCTGTCGGAAGGCGGGCGGCTTCGCGGAGGCGTCGGTCGGGGAGCGGGCCGCCGGGAGGACGACGGTCGAGCGGGGCGCGGCCACGCTGCGGAGGCCCGCGACGGCAGGCAGACGCCGCCCGTGTCGGCCGTACGCCGTGCCACCGCCGACCCGGTGAAAGGGTTGCTGCACCGGCACCGCGCACTGTGCGAACGCGCCGTCGACCCGCTGGAGATCGCGGCGGGGCTGGAGGCGCACGGCGTCACCGACCGGACCGCCGCCCGCTTCCGCCACCGGGACGTCTTCTCCCTCGCCGAGGAGATGTACGCCCGTGTCCCGCGCGACGGCGACGCCCCGGCCGGCCCGGACACCGACACCCTGGCCGGCCCCGAGGACGCCCCGGCACCACTGCAACGCAGGCCGCGCACCGCCGTGTTCGTCCTCGCCCTGCTGCCCGGCGTGCTGTGCGCCGCCGCCTTCGCCGGACTGCGTCTGACCGAGGGCCGGCCACGCCTGATCACGGCCTTCGTCGGACTCCTCGCGGTGACCCTGGCCCTCGGCGCGGCACTGCGCCGCGGGCCGCTGAGCGCCACGACGCACACCACCAGCACCTGGACCTGCTGGCTCGTCGGCTACGCCCTCCTCGGCGACGGGCTCCTCGACACCACCGTCGGAGGCGGGCCTGACGGCCTCCCCGACGGCACCGCCGACGGCCCGTGGCCCGTCGCCCTCGCCCCGGTCCTGGCGCTCGCGCTGTCCTGCGCACCCGCGACCGGAACCGCCCACCTCTTCGCCGCCGGCGCCCGCCGCAGACTGACGTCCAGCCGTGGCCTGGCCGACTTCGCCGCCTCCGTACGCCCTCTGTTGCTCGGCACGTTCGCCCTCTACCTGGGAGCCCTCGCGGCCCTGCTCGCCCTGACCGGTGCCGCCCTCGGGGAGCCCGCCGGCCTGCCCCAGGGCCTCGCCCTGGGTGCCCTGCTGCTGCTCGCCCGGCTGCTCACCGTGCACGGTCACGCCCATGCCGCCACGCTCGTCCTGGCCGTCACGGCCACCGCCGAGGCGGCCGGACTGGCCACGCTCTTCGCCGGCCGTCTCCCCGGCTGCGGCTTCCTGAGCGTTCCCGTGGAGACCCTGGTCGGCGTCTGCGGCCCGGCAGGTCTCCCGACGGCCGCCTGCGGCATCGGCGCCCTGGCCCTCCTGGTGCACGCCTGCCGCCGCCTGACCAGGGCCTCGGCCCACGCGCCCGCGGAGCCGACCCGGTGAGCGCGCACCCGGACCGCCCCGTACACGTCCACGACACCCTCGTATCGCCCGTATCGCCCGTATCTCCCGCATCACCGGTATCACCCGTATCACCCTTTGAAGGAGCCCCCAGATGACCACCTCCCGACCCGACGCCTCGGCACCGGGAGCCGCCCGATGAGAGTCCTGCTGATCGGAGCCAACGGCTACATCGGCCGCTTCGTCGCCGACCGTCTGCTCGCCGACCCCGCCGTCCAGCTCACCGCCCTCGGCCGCGGTGACGACGCCGACGTCCGCTTCGACCTCGCCACCGGAAGCCCCGGCGCCCTCACCCGCTTCCTCGACGCCGTCCATCCCGGAGTGGTCGTCAACTGCGCGGGCGCCACCCGGGGCGGCGCCCGCGAACTCACCCGGCACAACACCGTCGCCGTCGCCACCGTCTGCGAGGCCCTGCGCCGCAGCGGCTGCGGCGCCCGTCTGGTGCAGGTCGGCTGCAGCGCCGAGTACGGCCCCAGCCAGCCCGGCTCGTCCACCGCGGAGGACGCCGTGCCCCGCCCCGGCGGCCCGTACGGCGTCAGCAAACTCGCCGCGACCGAACTCGTCCTCGGCTCCGGCCTGGACGCCGTCGTCCTGCGGGTCTTCTCACCCGCGGGGCCCGGCACGCCCGCCGGCTCCCCGCTGGGCCGGCTGGCCGAGGCCATGCGGCGCGCGATGCAGTCCGGGGACGGCGAACTGCGCCTCGGCGGCCTGGGCGCCCAGCGGGACTTCATCGACGTCCGCGACGTCGCCCGCGCGGTGCACGCCGCCTCGCTCTCCGCGGCCCAGGGCGTCATCAACATCGGCTCCGGCCGTGCCGTACGCCTGCGCGACGCCGCCGCCACCCTCGCCCGGGTCGCCGGATACGGCGGCACCCTGCACGAACTCGACGGCCCCCCGGGGGTACTGCGGCCCACCATCGGCCATCCCCGCACCGAGTCCGTCGGCCACCGGGTCGACGCCCTGGGCCATCACCGCACCGACGCCCTCGGCCACCACCGTCCGGACCCCCTCGGGAGCCGCGGCGAGCGCACCGACCCCGAGCACCCGGCACCGGCCCCCCACCCGTACCCCGACGGCTGCGGCAGCTGGCAGCAGGCCGATGTGCGCACCGCACGCGACCGGCTCGGCTGGCGGCCCCGGATCGGCCTCGAGGAGTCCCTCGCCGACATCTGGATGGAGGCGGCGTGCCGTATCTGACCAGCACCAGAGCGGGCACCGCGAGCACCGGCGTCCGTACCGGCTTCGGCGTCCCGGGGCTGGCCCACCCACTCGTCGCCCCCGACGAGTGGGCGGGCCTCGGCTGCCCCGGCACCCCGCTGCACTGGGTCGTCCTGAACGTCGCCGACGGTCCCGGTGCCCACCCCGACCCGCGCTGCCTGGAGGCCGCCGGGCGCCTGCGCAACGCGGGTGTCCGCGTCCTCGGGCACCTCGACGCCGCTCACGGGGCCCGCAGTCTGGGGGAGCAGGTCTCCGACGCCCACCGCTACCTCGACTGGTACCAGGTCGACGGCTTCCTCCTCGACCACTGCCCCTCGGACCGGGCCGCCCTTCCGGAGGTCCGCCGCACGGTCAGCACCCTCCGGGCGAGCCGTGACGATGCCCACATCGTGCTCGGACACGGCGCCCACCCGTACCCCGGATACGCCGAGAACGCCGACCAGCTCGTCACCTTCTCCGGCTCCTGGGCCGACTACCGCTGGTCCCAGGCGGCCGAGTGGAGCGCCGACTATCCGCCCGACCGCTTCTGCCACTTCGTCCACGGTGTGCCGCGCGGGCACCTGGAGGAGGCGCTGCGCATCGCCCGCTGGCAGGGAGCCGCGACCATCTGGTTCACCGACCGCACGGACTGCGGCGGGCGCACCGACCCCTGGGAGACGATGCCCGGCTACTGGGACGAAATCGTCTCGCGGGTCGGGACAGGTGTCTCGGAATGAAAAAGGCCGTGGCAGTGTTACCGGGAGAACAACCGTAACCACTGACCGACCAACGGAGTCCCCGTGTCGCTGCCACCCCTGGTCGAGCCGGCCGCCGAGCTCACCGTAGACGAGGTCCGCAGGTACTCCCGCCACCTGATCATCCCCGATGTGGGGATGGACGGGCAGAAGCGGCTGAAGAACGCCAAGGTGCTCGCCGTGGGCGCGGGCGGCCTCGGCTCGCCGACCCTGATGTACCTGGCGGCAGCCGGTGTCGGCACGCTCGGCATCATCGAGTTCGACGAGGTCGACGAGTCCAACCTGCAGCGGCAGGTCATCCACAGCCAGGCCGACATCGGCCGGCCCAAGGCCGAGTCCGCCCGTGACACCATCAAGGGCATCAACCCCCTGGTGGAGGTGGTCCTTCACCAGGAGCGGCTCGAGGCCGACAACGTGATGGACATCTTCAGCCAGTACGACCTGATCGTCGACGGCACGGACAACTTCGCGACCCGCTACC
The DNA here is from genome assembly GCF_004364245.1 of Streptomyces sp. BK208. Lineage (GTDB taxonomy): Bacteria > Actinomycetota > Actinomycetes > Streptomycetales > Streptomycetaceae > Streptomyces. Next base: position 228,566 of record NZ_SOAV01000005.1, read on the forward strand.
TGGTCAACGACGCCTGCGTGCTGCTGAACAAGCCCTACGTGTGGGGCTCGATCTACCGCTTCGACGGCCAGGCCTCCGTCTTCTGGTCCGAGCACGGCCCCTGCTACCGCTGCCTCTACCCGGAGCCCCCGCCCCCCGGCATGGTCCCCTCCTGCGCCGAGGGCGGCGTGCTGGGCGTGCTCTGCGCGTCCATCGGCTCCATCCAGACCAACGAGGCCATCAAGCTCCTCGCGGGCATCGGCGAGCCGCTGCTCGGCCGCCTGATGATCTACGACGCTCTGGAGATGACGTACCGCCAGGTCAAGGTCCGCAAGGACCCCAACTGCGCGGTCTGCGGCGAGAACCCGACCGTCACCGAGCTCATCGACTACGAGGCCTTCTGCGGCGTCGTGTCCGAGGAGGCCCAGGCGGCGGCCGCCGACTCCACGATCACTCCCAAGCAGCTCAAGGAGTGGATCGACGACGGTGAGAACATCGAGCTCATCGACGTCCGCGAGCCGAACGAGTTCGAGATCGTCTCCATTCCGGGCGCCCGCCTGATCCCGAAGAACGAGTTCCTCATGGGCTCGGCCCTGGAGAGCCTCCCGCAGGACAAGAAGATCGTCTTGAACTGCAAGACGGGTGTCCGCAGTGCGGAAGTCCTCGCGGTCCTCAAGTCCGCCGGCTTCTCGGACGCCGTCCACGTCGGCGGCGGCGTGATCGGCTGGGTCAACCAGATCGAGCCGGAGAAGCCCGTCTACTGATCACCGGCACCGCCCACCGGCGAGGCTGAAGAAGCCCACGGCTCTGACCAGTTCAGAAGCCGTGGGCTTCTTTGCTTGTCGCTTGGCTTCGAACTGCCCCGGACAGCACCCGGACGTCACCTGCTGCAGGCGGCAGCGGCCCCGAGAATCACAAGGGCGACCAGGAACATCGCCACACAGCCGCCTACAGCACTCTCCGTCTCGGCGATGATTCCCTTGGGCTTCGGTCGAGACCTCTCGTAGTCGCGGATGCCCCGTGCCACCGCGCGCCTGATCTCGTCTTCGTCCACGTGCTCTCCCCGCGTCCTGAACCAACACGGGCAACCTACCGTTGCAGTAACCGCCGTTTCGCGGGGGAGGTCGGAACGGGCGAAACCAGCCGGATTCGAACCGGCGTCCTCGCGGTTTTGGAGACCGCGCGCGACGACCTCTGCGCTACGGCTTCGCCCGGCGGGGATCTTAGCCGACCGTGTATCGGAGAGACCCGGCTTTCGGTACCTTCGGTGGTCATGGGTGGCGGGGCACGACCTGGCTTCTGATCTGCTGACCGGTGCCCGCCCCCGCCGTCGTCATGAGCAGACCTTGCCGTCCTTCGGTACCGTCCCCTTCAACAGGTAGGCGTCCACCGTCGAGTCGACGCAGTCGCTGCCGCTGCCGTAGGCGCCGTGGCCCTGGCCTTTCCAGGTCAGCACCGTGCCGACGTCCTTGCCCAGCTCGTCCGCCATCCTGCGGGCGCCCTCGTAGGGCGTGGCCGGGTCGCCCGTGTTGCCCACCACCAGGATGGGGGCCGCGCCGGGGGCGCTCACCTCCGGCGTCTCGTGCCGGCCGGCCACCGGCCAGTCGTGGCACCAACCGGCCGCGTCCCAGCCGAGGAAGGCGCCGAAGACGGGTGAGACGCTTTCGAGCCTCGGCAGCAGCTTCTTCGTCTCCTCCACGGTGGGCCGTTGCTTGTCGTCCAGGCACGAGATGACCCGTTGCGAGTGGGTCGTCGTGCCGTAGTGCCCGGAGGGATCGCGCTCGTTGTAGCCGTCGGCGAGCGCCAGCAGTTCGGAGCCGTCCCCCTCCTCGGCGGCTTCCAGCGCGCTGGTCAGGGACGGCCAGCTGCCCTCGCTGTACAGGGGCAGGACGATGCCGGTGAGCGCGAGTGTCTGCGTCAGCTCGCGCCCGGGGGAGGAGGTGGGCAGCGGCTCCGCGTCCAGTCGCTCCAGCAGGTCGGTGATCTTCCGCGACCCCTGTTCGGGTTCCTGCCCGGTCGACTCCAGGTAGTCGTCCAGGGCGCGTTGGAAGCCCCTGGCCTGGTTCTCGGCGTGGCCCATCGTGTCGGCGCTCGGGTCGACCACGGCGTCGAGGATCACGCGTCCCACGTGCTTCGGGAACAGGTGCGCGTAGACACCGCCGAGTTCGGTGCCGTAGGAGATGCCGAAGTAGTGCAGCTCATCGTCGCCCAGGACGTGCCGCATCAGGTCCATGTCGCGAGCGGTGTCCGCGGTGGAGACGTGCCGGATGAGCGCGCCGGACGCCTTCTCGCAGCCCTTGCCGAAGTCGGAGGCGTCCTTCAGATAGGCCCGCTCCTCGGCCGGGGTGTCCGGCGTGGAGTCCACCGACTCGGCGGCGTCGATCGACTCGTCGGAGCGGCAGCGGACCCCTTCGCTTGCGGCCACTCCGCGCGGGTCCCAGCTCACCAGGTCGTACCGCTCGTGCAGGGAGGAGACGGTGTCGGCGTAGGACGGCATCGTGGCGACGCCGGACGCCCCCGGGCCGCCGAAGTTGAACAGCAGGGAGCCGACGGGGTCGTCCCCGGTGGACCTGGAGCGGATCAGCGCGAGGTCGATCGTCTCGCCTCCCGGCTGCGACCAGTCCAGCGGCGCCTCGAGCGTGGCGCACCTCCAGTCGCCGTCCGGCGCCGGGGCCTCGTCGGTTCCCTCGCAACGGGCCCAGTCCAACCTCTGGGACGCCAGTGCCTTCGGCACCCCGGGCGGCGCCACCGCCGAAGGGCCCGCGTCGCTGTCACGTCCCTCGTCCCTGTCCTCGTCGGACGAGCCGCCGCTGCAGCCCGCCGTCAGCAGTGCGGCGGCGGCCGTCAGAGCCGTCCACCTCGCGAGACGCGTCATGTCCTCTCCCCCCTGGCAAGCCGTCCGCGCCGTGCGGCGGATGGCGTTCCTGCCATGTTAGGTGGAGTCAAAAACGCCCACCGAGACCTGTGGATAACGCTCTGACCTGGCGGGTTTCCCAGTTTTGGCGTCGACTCGGGTCAGGAGCACACCGTGTTGGCCGGCGGTACCTTGCCGTCGAGCAGGTAGCCGTGCACCGCGTTCTGCACGCACCGGTTCTTGCTGTCGTAGGAGCCGTGCCCCTGTCCCTTGTAGGTCAGTTCCACGCCGACGCCCTTGCCCAGCGCGTCCACCATCCTGCCGGCACCCTCGTAGGGCGTCGCCGGGTCGCCGGTGTTGCCGATCACCAGGATCGGCGGCGCACCGGGCGCGCTGACGTCCGGATGGTCGGCGGCTCCGGCCACCGGCCAGTCGGTGCAGCCGACCATGGACCAGGCGAGGTAGTCGCCGAAAACCGGGGAGGCGTCGCGGAACTCGGGCAGCTTGCCCTGCACGTAGGCGGTGTCGTACCGCGGTTTGTCGTCGGCGCAGTTGATGGCGACGTTGGCGGCGGTGATGTTGCTGTACTCGCCGTCCTCGTTGCGCCCGTTCAACGAGTCCGACAGCACCATGAGCACGCGTCCGTCGCCGTCGTACGCCTGCTCCAGGCCCTCGGTGAGGTACTCCCAGAAGTCCTTCGAGTACAGCGCCTGCGCGATGCCGCCGGTCGCGGCGGTCTCGGTGAGCTTGCGGGGGAAGACACCGGGGATCGGTTTGCGGTCGAGGTCCTTCAGCAGCCGGGCGATGCGCGCCTTGACGTCCTCGGCCGTGTCACCGACGGGGCAGTCCTCGGTCTTCGAGACGCAGTCCTCGGCGAAGTTGTCGAGCGCCAGCTGGAAGCCCTTCGCCTGTCCCAGCGAGCTCTGCTCCGAGGTCTGCGTCGGATCGACGACCGCGTCGAAGACGGCACGTCCCACGTGCTTGGGGAACAGGTGGGCGTAGACGCCGCCGAGTTCGGTGCCGTAGGAGATGCCGAAGTAGTGCAGCTTCTCGTCGCCGAGTACCTGGCGCATCAGGTCCATGTCGCGGGCCGCGTCGGTCGTGCGCACGTGCGGAAGGACCTTCTTCGAGTTCTTCTCGCAGGCCCCGTTGAACTTCTCCGTGTTGGCCACCAACGCGGTGCGCTCGGCCTGGTCGTCGGGGGTGGCGTCCTGCTGGAAGTAGGTGTCGAGCTGTTCGTCGTCCAGGCACTCCACGGGATCGCTGCGGCCGACGCCGCGCGGATCGAAGCTGACCAGGTCGTAGCGGGTGCGCAGTTTCGCGTAGTCCTGGCCGAACGCGGGCAGTGTGGTGACGCCGGAGCCGCCCGGCCCGCCGAAGTTGAAGACGAGCGAGCCGATCCGCCGGTCCGGCTCGCCGCTGGCCTCGGCCCGGATGAGCGCGAGGCCGATCGTGGCGCCCTCGGGGTCGTCCCAGTCGAGCGGCGCCTTCATCGTGGCGCACTGCCACGCGTCGCCGTCGGGCAGGGGGGAGGGCGCGGAGCCGCCGCCCTCGGCCTCGGACGGTGCCCCGCAGTCCTTCCAACGCAGTTCCTGGCCCCACAGGTCCTCGTCGTCGTCCTCCTGCGACCCACCGCCGCAGCCCGCCAGCAGGGCGGACAGTGCGACGGCGGTGGCGGTCAGGGCGGCGGCGCGCAGCCGGGAAGGATTCGGCATGCGTCCATCGTGCGGCCGCACGGGGACACCCGCGCGGGCCCGGGGCCGTACGAGGTACGGGGCGTCCTTCGGGGCTCCGGCGCGCCCGGTTACAGCGCCTCTTTGCGCGTGAGGTGGTTGAAGACCAGCCAGCCCGGAAGAACCGGCAGCCACAGGGTCAGCAGCCGGTAGAGCAGCACCGCGGGCGCGGCGACCTCCTTGGGAAGGCCGACGGCGATCAGACCGACCGTCAGCGTCGCCTCCACCGCGCCCACACCGCCCGGCGTCGGCGCGGCGGACCCCAGGGCGTTGCCCGCGAGGAAGACGACCGCGACACTCGCCAGACTGATCGACGACGAGTCGTCGCCGAAGGCGCGGATCGAGGCGTCCAGGCACATCACGAAACAGGCGGTGAGCAGCAGCATGCCGCCGATGCCCGTGACCAGCTTCTGCGGCCGCTGCAGCACGTCCAGCATGCGCGGCACGACCCCGGCGAAGAGCGACCTCACGCGCGTGACGACGAACTTGCGCAGGAACGGCACCGACGTCACCACCAGCACCAGCACCGCCACGGTCAGCAGGCCCGCGATGACCGTCCGGGACGGGGACAGCGACGGTGTCTTCTCGGTGCCGGTCAGGTAGCCGAAGGACAGCAGCATCAGGATGTGGCAGCCCAGCCCGAACAGCTGGGACGCGCCGACACTCGCCACCGCCAGCCCGGGACGCACGCCCGCGCGTTGCAGGAAGCGGGTGTTCAGGGCGACGCCGCCGACCGCCGCGGGGGCGACGATCTTCACGAACGACCCGGCGACCTGCGCGGCCACCGTCCGCGGGAAGGGCACCTTCTCGGGCACGAAGCCCAGCAGGGACATCGCGGCGGCGACGTAACTCGCCGCCGAGAACAGCACGGCCGCGGCCACCCAGCCCCACTGCGCGTTCGAGATCAGCGGGCCGAACTCGATGTGGGTGAGCTGCGTCAGCAGGAAGTAGGCGCCGATCGCGCCGGCGATGAAGCTGATCAGCGTGCGCGGCCGTACCCGCTCCAGGCGCGCCGGTTCGACGGGGGCCTGCGGTCTGATGCGCAGCACGGCGTGTCGGATCTGGGTGAGCAGGTCCTCCTCGCGCGCCTCCTCGATGGCCTCTTCCACGGCCCGCTTCTCGGCCCGCTGCTCGGCACGCACCGCCTTCTTGTCCGGTTTGTCGGACTGGGTGGACTCGCCGGCCCGCTCCGCCGTGTGGCTCGTGGCGCCGTGCCCGGCTGCCTCCGCACGGGCCAGCTTGGCCTGCCGGGACGACTCCAGCACCGCGTCCCGCTCGCGTTGGGCACGCTCCCGCGCCAGCCTGCGCAGGGTCGCGCGCGTGGAGCGGCTGAGCGCGATGGGCTGCAGCATGGGCAGGCAGTCCGCCACGCTGTCGGGGCCCAGGACCCCCACCGCCGACGCGACCGCGCGCTCGGCGCCGACCCGCAGGCCCAGCGTCACCAAGAGCTGGGAGACGTCCATGCGCAGCAGCAGGTCGCCGGCGGCGATCTCACCGATGCGCAGGTCGGTGAGGATCACCGTGCCGGAACGATCCACCAGGATCGCGTCGCCCACCAGCCTGCGGTGCGCGATGCGGCGCGACTGCAGGGCCCGCACCTGCTCCCAGGTGTCGCGCAGCAGGTCGTCGGTGATCTCCTCGTCCGCCAGCGAGTCCAGGGAGCGCCCGCCGGTGTGCTCGTAGACCAGCATGACGGCGTCGGGACCCAGCTCCGAGGTCGCGATCAGCTTGGGGGCGTTGGCGCCGGCCGCGATGGCCGCGTACGCGAGCAGCGCCTCCTGTTCCAGGGCCTGCCGCAGCGAGGGGAGGCTGCTGCGGGTCGCGAAGCCGCGCAGGGTCAGGTTGCGCCACGCCCGGTAGAAGAAGCCCTGCGCCTGCTGCTCGCGGTCCACCACCGTCACGTCGAGCGGCCGGCCGTCCTCCAGCGTGACGAAGTAGCGCCGGCCCCGGTCACCGGTCTCGACGCTGTCCGACGGCGCTTCCTGCCGCGCGGCGGTCACCGGCCGGAAGCCGACGTGCCGCAGCCCCGCCATCAGCGTCCGGCCGGTGGGGCGGACATTGGGGGAGCCGACGGCGTACAGGGTGCCGTAGGCGACGGTCCAGCCGATGAGGACGGTCAGGATGATCGAGAACGGAGTCGTGTAACCGGTGACGAGCATCGAGAAGGCGTCGAGGAGCAGCACGATCCACAGCACCGCACGCCAGCGGGGTCTGCGGGACATGCCGACGGCCGTCATGTACGCGATGACCGGGGCGAGGTAGCCGTGCACGGGGTCGGTCAACGCGTGGATGTCGCCCGGCGACGGCTGGGTGAGCGCCTCCTGGATGGAGCCGGGAGCGGCCTTGGCGACCCACAGGTCCGTGGCGAGCGTCACGCCGTGCGCGAGGACCGCCGCGAGTACGCCGTCGGCGATCCGCAGCCCGTCCCGCTTGATCAGCCGCTCGATCGCGAACGCGACCGGCACCAGGAGGATCGCGATGCTGGAGGCCAGCCCCGCGATCTTGATGAGCAGGTCGGGTGCCTGTCCCGTGCCCTTGTTGATGTCCTGTTCGAGGCCCGAGGTGGTGCCGTGCGCGAAGGCGGCGACGGCCAGGAGGAGGGCGACGGCGAGCACGCCCACCAGGAGGCGGACCAGGTCGGAGGGACGGTGCACGCGCGCGGGGAGCAGCGGTTCGTCGCCCTCGACCTCGTCGATGTGGGCCACGTCGTCGGGGTCCGCGGCCGTCGCCGACGGCCCCTCGGCCGCCCGGTCGCCGGTCTTCTCGTCCCCCGCGTGCGCGGCGTCCGGGCGCGCGGAAGCGTCAGAGGTGCCCTCGGCGTCCTCGGGGTGCGCACCCTGCTGCTTCATCGGCTCTTCTTGCTCTCGTATCACTGGTCACCGCCCGCACGATGGTGGCATGCCGCGTCGGCCTCGGCAGGCATCAGGGTGCCGGTGCGGGCCGCACAGTCTGCCCGAAGCGCCCCGTTCCGGGCGAGGGACGCGCACCCTCGGGAGCGCGCCGCGTTGTCGGCGGGGTGCGGCAGGATGGGTCGGATGAGCGAGCAGAGCCTTCCGGACGGCGCCGGTCCACAGCACGCGGACGCGCTGCCCGAGTACGCCGAGCGGGTCCTCGACGTCACCGAACTCATCCCGCCGGGCCGCGTCATGACGTACGGGGACGTGGCCGAGTACCTGGAGGAGGGCGGCCCCCGCCAGGTCGGCCGGGTGATGTCCCTCTACGGCGGTGGCGTTCCCTGGTGGCGTGTCGTGCGCGCGGACGGGGCGCTGCTCGCGGGACACGAGCTGGAGGCGATGGACCGCTACCGGGAAGAGGGCACGCCCCTGAAGGAGGCGAGCAGAGCCGCCGAGGGCCACCTGCCTCGCCTCGACCTGAAGCGGGCGCGGTGGGACGGCGGCGACCGGGCACAGGGCGACGGCGGACACACCCAGGGGCGCGGCGGACGCGGACAGGGTCACACCTGACAGCTTCCGCCAAGCCTGCGGCCGATGTGTGACCTGTGATCCGTATGAGGGAAACCGGACGCTTCGGGCATGTCCGTGGCATGACGTACGTTCGTGGGGCAGGGGGCGCTCGTGCCGTGAGTGACCCGGGGGAAGAAGCGGAAGCACTGCTTCTGCCGCTTCCGTCGGCGTAGCGTCGGCCGGACGCGTCCCTCTCATCCCGTGGCCACCGCCCCGCCCGCGGCGCGGACGGCCCACCAGCACACCCACCAGGACCGGCGAACCACGTGAGCTCCTCTTCCTCCGACGGACACCCGTCGCACCCCCAGGTGCGACGGGGGAGCCGTGGCGCTTACCGACTGGTGCGTACCCCGCCAGCACGCATGGACCCCCCTCGTCTGGACGCCGCACAGCGCGCCGTGGTTGACCACCGGGCCGGGCCGCTGCTCGTCCTGGCGGGCCCGGGCACCGGCAAGACCACCACCCTGGTCGAGTCGGTGGCGGAGCGGATCGCCGAGGGCGGCGACCCCGAGCGCATCCTGGTGCTCACCTTCAGCCGCAAGGCGGCCGTCGAGCTGCGCGACCGGATGGCCCTGCGCATCGGAGCCGCGCGTGCTCCCCGGGCGACGACATTTCACTCCTTCGGTTACGCCCTGGTCCGCGCCCACCAGGACAGTGACCTCTTCGCGGAGCCCCTGCGGCTGCTGTCCGGACCGGAACAGGACGTGGCGGTGCGGGAGCTGCTCGCCGGGCAGGTGGACCTGGAGCGGCTCGGGCTCGCCCACGTGCGCTGGCCCGACGAGCTGCGTGCCTGCCTGACCACCCGCGGCTTCGCCGACGAGGTCCGCGCGGTACTGGCCCGCAGCCGGGAACTGGGGCTCGGCCCCGAAGCCCTGGGGGCCTTCGCCCGGCGCATCGGCCGCCCCGACTGGCGCGCCGCCGCCGTCTTCCTCGCCGAGTACCTCGACGTGCTCGACCTCCAGGGCGTGCTCGACTACGCGGAACTGGTCCATCGCGCGGTGCTCCTCGCCCGCCGCCCCGAGGTCGCCGCGCAGCTGAGCGCCCGGTACGACGCGGTGTACGTCGACGAGTACCAGGACACCGACCCGGCCCAGGTACGGCTGCTGCACGCCCTGGCCGACGGCGGGCGCACCCTCGTCGCCTTCGGCGACCCCGACCAGTCGATCTACGCCTTCCGGGGCGCGGACGTGAACGGCATCCTCGACTTCCCGGCCGCCTTCCCCCGCGACGACGGCCGACCGGCGCCGGTCGCGGTGCTGCGGACCTCGCGCCGGTCCGGAGCCGCCCTGCTGGGCGCCACCCGGCTGCTGACCCAGCGCATGCCGCTGACCCGCCTGCCCGCCGACAAGGTCCGCGCCCACCGCGAGCTGACCCCGGTACGGGACGGTGGACGCGTCGAGGCGTACACCTACCCGACCTCCGGCACCGAACTGGACAACATCGCCGACATCCTGCGCCGGGCGCACCTGGAGGACGGCGTCCCGTGGGGCGAGATGGCCGTCCTGGTACGCGCCGGCTCGCGCACCATCCCCACGCTCCGCCGCGCCCTCATCTCGGCCGGCGTCCCTCTGGACATCGACGGCGACGACCTCCCGCTGCGTCACGAGCCGGCGGTGGCGCCCCTGCTGACGGCCCTGCGGGCGGTGGCGGAGGCCGAGGCGGGCACGGGAGCGGCGGGGGAGCGGCCCGGGACGGGCACGGCCGGGACCCCGGCAGCCGACGGCCGGACCCGCGAAGCCGACGCCGGTGCCCCCAAAGTCGACGCCGGGGCCCGTGAAGCCGCCGCCAGGACCCTCGAAGCCGGCGCCGACACCCCCGCAGCCGGCGCCGGGACCACCGACGCCGACACCAAGACCCGCGAACCCGGCACCAGGCCCACCGAACCCGGCACCAGGCCCACCGAACCCGACGCCAGGCCCGCCGAACCCGACGCCGGGACCGACGTGGACGTACGGGCCCGGGACGAGGCGCCGACGAGCGACCCGCACGGACCGGCGGCCGAGCCCGTACCCGACGCCGACCGGACCGGGAAGCCCCAGCCCGGTGAGCGCGTGCACCGCGCGGAGGAACCGTGCTGGCTGCCGACCGAGACCGCCGTCACCCTCCTCGCCTCGCCCCTTGCCGGGACGGACGCCGCGGACCTGCGCCGCCTCGGCCGGGCCCTGCGCGACGAGCAGCGTGCCGCGGGCAACCCGCTGCCCCCGCCCTCGGACGAACTGCTCGCGCGGGCGCTGGCCGAGCCGGAGCGGCTCGCCGTGCACGACCCCGCGTACGCGCGCGGTGCCCAGCGACTCGGCGCGCTGCTCCGCAAGGCACGGGAACGCCTGGCCGGAGGCGGCAGCGCCGAGGAGGCGCTGTGGGACCTGTGGAACGGCACCCCGTGGCCCAGCCGCCTGGAACGCTCCGCCCGGCGCGGCGGTGCGGCCGGCCGCAACGCCGACCGCGACCTGGACGCCGTGTGCGCGCTGTTCGCGACGGCCGCCCGCGCGGAGGAGCGCACCGGCGGCCGCGGCGCCCTGAACTTCCTGGAGGAGATCGACGCCGAGGACATCGCGGCCGACACCCTCGCGCGGCGTGCCGTGCGCCCCGACGCCGTTCGCCTGATGACCGCGCACCGCTCCAAGGGACTGGAGTGGCGGCTGGTCGTCGTCGCGGGCGTCCAGGAGGGGCTGTGGCCCGACCTGCGCCGCCGCGGTTCCCTGCTGGAGGCCGACCGGATCGGCCGCGACGGACTCGCCGAACCCCTCACCCCCGGGGCCCTGCTCACCGAGGAACGCCGCCTGTTCTACGTGGCCGCCACCCGCGCGCGTGAACGGCTGGTCGTCACCGCAGTGAAGGCACCGGCCGACGACGGGGACCAGCCCTCCCGTTTCCTGACCGAACTCGGCGTCGAACCCACCGACGTCACCGGCCGGCCGCGCCGCCCCCTCGCCGTCGCGCCACTCGTCGCCGAACTGCGCGCCACCACCGTCGACCCCCGCGTCTCCGCGCCCCTGAGGGAAGCCGCCGCACGACGCCTGGCGCGACTCGCCGCCCTGGCCGACGACGACGGCCGCCCATTGGTGCCCTCCGCCCACCCCTACCGCTGGTGGGGCATGTGGGACCCGACCGAGAGCAAGGTGCCGCTGCGCGACCGCGACGAGCCCGTCACGCTCTCCGGCAGCGCCCTGGACCAGCTCGCCAACACCTGCGCCCTGCAGTGGTTCCTGGGCCGCGAGGTGAAGGCCGACGCGCCCGCGACCACCGCCCAGGGCTTCGGCAACGTGGTGCACGTGCTCGCCGACGAGGTGGCCTCCGGACACACCCCGGCCGACCTCGCCGTCCTGATGGAGCGCCTGGACTCCGTGTGGAACGCGCTCGCCTTCGACGCGCCGTGGAAGTCGGCACAGGAGATGGCCCACGCGCGCGTGGCGCTCGAACGCTTCCTGAAGTGGCACGTCATGGACCGTGCCGGGCGCACCCCGGTGGCCAGCGAGCACGACTTCGAGGTGACCCTGGAGGCCGGCGAATACGAGGTCCGCATCCGCGGGCAGATGGACCGCGTGGAGGCCGACGGCGACGGACGCGCGTACGTCGTCGACTTCAAGACCGGCAAACAGGCACCCACGTCCGCGGAAGTGGCCCGCCACCCGCAGCTCGCCGTGTACCAGCTCGCCGTCCGCGAGGGCGCCGTCGACGAGGTCTTCGACGGGGTACGCCCCGAATCCGGCGGCGCCGAACTCGTCCACCTGCGCCAGGGCGCGCCCAAGCGCGACGGCGGCGAGACCCTGCCCAAGGTGCAGACGCAGGAAGCGCAGCGGGGGCCGGAGGGCGAGTGGGTCGGCGACCTGCTGGCCACGGCGGCCGGCAAGGTCCTCGACGAACGGTTCACCCCGACCACGGGTCAGCACTGCACCCACTGCGCCTTCCGCGCGTCGTGCAGCGCCAGGCCCGAGGGGCGGCACGTCGTGGAGTGAGCGACGGGTCCGGCGGCCCGGGCGACCGGTGTGACACGTCGCACCACAGGGGCTGACCTGCGTTTCCCCCGCCCCGTGGCGGACATCCGGCATCCGCTGTCAGTGGCCGCCGCTAGCCTCTCTGACGTGCCCGCCCATCTCACCGATCCCGAGCAGCTCAAAGAGCTCCTCGGCATCCCCTTCACCCCGGAGCAGACGGCCTGCATCGTCGCGCCGCCCGCCCCGCAGGTGATCGTGGCCGGAGCCGGGTCGGGCAAGACGACGGTGATGGCGGCACGCGTGGTCTGGCTGGTCGGCACCGGCCAGGTGGCTCCGGAACAGGTCCTCGGACTCACCTTCACCAACAAGGCCGCCGGTGAACTCGCCGAGCGCGTCCGCAAGGCCCTGGTCGCAGCGGGCGTGACCGACCCGGACGTGATCGACCCGGACCACCCGCCGGGCGAGCCGGCGATCTCGACGTACCACGCCTTCGCGGGCCGTCTCCTGACCGACCACGGCCTGCGCCTCGGCCTGGAGCCGACCTCGCGTCTGCTCGCCGACGCCACCCGCTACCAGCTCGCCGCACGCGTCCTGCGCGAGTCCCCCGGCCCCTACCCGGCGCTCACCCGGTCCTTCGCCGACCTGGTCAGCGACCTCCTCGCCCTCGACGCCGAACTCGCCGAGCACCTCGTACGCCCCGAGGACCTGCGCGACTGGGACGCCGGCCTCCTGGACACCCTGGAGAGCGTCCGGCTCAGCAACGCCGACCTGCGCAAGGTCCCCGAGGCCGCCGCCGCCCGCCGCGAACTGGCCGACCTGGTGATCCGCTACCGGACCGCCAAACGCCGGCAGGACCTGCTCGACTTCGGCGACCAGATCGCCCTGTCCGCGCGGCTCGCCGGCCTCCCCGAGGTGGGACGCGTGCTGCGCGACGAGTACCGGGTCGTCCTGCTCGACGAGTACCAGGACACGTCGGTGGCCCAGCGCGTCCTCCTGGCGGGCCTCTTCGGCGGCGGCACCGGCCACCCCGTGACCGCGGTGGGCGACCCCTGCCAGGCGATCTACGGCTGGCGCGGCGCCTCCGTCGCCAACCTCGACGACTTTCCCGAACACTTCGCCCACGCGGACGGACGGCCCGCGACCCGGCAGGCGCTCAGCGAGAACCGCCGCAGCGGCGGCCGCCTCCTCGACCTCGCCAACGGCCTCGCCGAGCCCCTGCGCGCCATGCACGCGGGCGTGGAGGCCCTGCGCCCCGCCCCGGGCGCCGAACGCGACGGCACGGTCCGCTGCGCCCTGCTGCGCACCCATGCCGAGGAGATCGACTGGATCGCCGGCTCGATCGCCCACCTCGTGCGTACCGGAAAGGCACCCGGTGAGATCGCCGTCCTGTGCCGCACCGCGACCGACTTCGCCGAGATCCAGGGCGCGCTGGTGGCCCGCGACGTCCCCGTGGAGGTCGTCGGCCTCTCCGGACTGCTGCACCTCCCCGAGGTGGCCGACCTGGTCGCCGTCTGCGAAGTCCTCCAGGACCCCGGCGCCAACGCCTCCCTGGTCCGGCTGCTGACCGGGCCGCGCTGGCGCATCGGCGCGCGCGACCTCGCCCTCCTGGGCCGGCGCGCCCGGCTGCTGGTGAGCCACGCGCGCGTGGAGGGCGACGACGACCCCGACCGCAGGCTCGCCGAGGCCGTCGAAGGGGTCGACCCCTCCGAGGTGATATCGCTCGCCGACGCCCTCGACACCTTCCTGGAGACGCCGCTGGACGGCACCGGGGACGACGACGGGCTGCCCTTCTCACCGGACGCGCGCGTACGGTTCGCGCGGCTGGCCACCGAACTGCGCGAGCTGCGCCGGGCCCTGTCCGACCCGCTCATGGACGTCCTGCACCGCGTGCTCGCCGTCACCGGGCTGGAGGTCGAGCTGTCGGCGTCCCCGCACGCCCTCGCCGCCCGCCGCCGCGAGACCCTGTCGAACTTCCTCGACGTCGCCGCGTCCTTCGCCGCGGGCGACGGCGAGGCCACCCTGCTGGCCTTCCTGGGTTTCCTGCGCACCGCCGCCCAGTACGAGAAGGGCCTGGACAACGCGCTGCCCGGCGGCGAGAACACCGTCAAGGTGCTCACCGCGCACAAGTCCAAGGGCCTGGAGTGGGACGTCGTCGCCGTACCCGGCCTCGTCACCGGCACCTTCCCCAGCGGGCAGGGCCGCGAGAAGTGGACCTCCCAGGGCAAGGTGCTGCCGCACGGCCTGCGCGGCGACGCCGACACCCTGCCCGACGTCGAGTCCTGGGACTCGCGGGGCCTGAAGGCCTTCCACGAGGCCATGAAGGACCACCAGCACACCGAGGAGCTCCGCCTCGGCTACGTCACCTTCACCCGCCCCCGCTCCCTGCTCCTCGGCTCCGGCCACTGGTGGGGCCCCAGCCAGAAGAAGCCCCGCGGACCGTCCGACTTCCTCACGGCCCTGTACGAGCACTGCGCGGCCGGACACGGCGAGATCGAGGCCTGGGCGGACGAACCGGCCGAGGACGAGGAGAACCCGGCCCTGCACCGAGCGGCCGCCGACGAGGTCTGGCCCCTGCCCCTGGACGACGAGGCACTCGCCCGGCGCCGCGCCGCCGCCGAGACGGTCCTCGCCCACCTCGACGCCCTCGCCGGCCGGACGGAAGGCGCCCCGGCCCCGCCCGAGTCCCACGACGACCCGGACTGGCCACCGCCCCCCGAGGACGACGAGGCACCACTCCCCGAGGAAGCGGATCCGGACGACTGGACCGTGGACCCCGACGACTGGGACACCTGGACCACCGACCGCCCCACCGCGCACACGAGCCCCACCGACCCGCAGGCCGGCCCCACCGTCCCCCACCAGGCGGCGCCCCCCGCACAGCCCCCGGCAGCGGCACCGAGCCCGGCACCGGTCCCCGCCCCCGCACGCCTCGCCCCGGAGGAAGCCCGCACGGTCGCCTCCTGGGACCGCGACCTCGACGCACTCACCGGCGAGCTCCTGCGCGCCCGCGAGAGTGTCACCGAAGTGCCCCTGCCGGCGTCGCTGACCGCCTCCCAGCTGCTGAGCCTGGCCGCCGACCCGGACGGCTTCGCCCAGGAACTGGCCCGGCCCATGCCCCGCCCGCCCCAGCCCGCCGCCCGCCGCGGCACCCGCTTCCACGCCTGGGTCGAGACCCGCTTCGAACCGCTGACGCTCCCCCTGCTGGAACCGGAGGAGCTGCCCGGCCGGGACGCGGAGATCGCCGACGAGCAGGACCTGGAGTTCCTCAAGGACGCCTTCGAGCGCACCGAGTACGCCCGCCGCACACCGTTCCGCGTCGAGGCGCCCTTCCAGCTCACGCTGGCCGGCCGGGTCGTACGCGGCCGCATCGACGCCGTCTACAAGGAGGGGGACGGCCCGACGGCGACGTACGAGATCGTCGACTGGAAGACGAACCGCGTCACCACCGCGGACCCGCTCCAGCTCGCGCTCTACCGGATCGCCTGGGCCGAGCAGCAGCACGTACCGCCCGAGTCGGTGACGGCGTCCTTCCTCTACGTACGCACCGGCGAGGTCGTACGGCCCGAAGGGCTGCCGGACCGCGCCGCACTCGAGAGACTGCTGCTCGCCGAGCAGGCCGGTGACGAACCGCACGATCGGGGTGTCCGCGCGGGCCGATAGGCTCGTGAGCATGAGCCACCCCGTTGACAATGCCGTCAATGCTGTCAGCGCTGTCCGCACGTACATCGAACAGCACCGCACCGCCTTCCTCGACGACCTCGTCGAGTGGCTGCGCATCCCGTCCGTGTCGGCTCAGACCGACCACGCGACCGACGTGCGCCGCAGCGCCGACTGGCTCGCCGCCAAGCTGAAGGAGACCGGCTTCCCGAACGCGGAGGTCTGGCCGACCCCCGGCGCCCCCGCGGTCTTCGCCGAGTGGCCCTCCGGTGACCCCCAGGCCCCGACGGTCCTCGTCTACGGCCACCACGACGTACAGCCCGCCGCCCGCGAGGACGGCTGGAGCAGCGACCCCTTCGAGCCCGTCGTCCGCCGCAACCGCCTCTACGCGCGCGGGGCCGCCGACGACAAGGGGCAGGTGTTCTTCCACACACTCGGCGTCCGCGCTCATCTCGCCGCCACCGGCCGCACCGCCCCCGCGGTGAACCTCAAACTGCTGATCGAGGGCGAGGAGGAATCCGGCTCCCCGCACTTCCGTGCCCTCGTCGAGGAGCGCGCCGGGCGGCTCACCGCCGACGCCGTGATCGTCTCCGACACCGGTATGTGGTCCGAGGACACCCCCACGGTCTGCACCGGCATGCGCGGGCTCGCCGAGTGCGAGATCCGGCTGCACGGACCCGACCAGGACATCCACTCGGGATCCTTCGGCGGCGCGGTCCCCAACCCGGCCACCGCCGTCGCCCGCCTCGTCGCGGCCCTGCACGACGAGCACGCGCGCGTGACGATCCCCGGTTTCTACGACGGCGTGATCGAACTCACCGACCGGGAACGCGAGCTGCTCGCCGAGCTGCCCTTCGACGAGCGGCAGTGGCTGCGCACGGCCAAGTCGCACGCCACCCACGGCGAAGCCGGCCACACCACCCTGGAGCGCATCTGGGCCCGCCCCACCGCCGAGGTCAACGGCATCGGCGGCGGATACCAGGGCCCGGGCAGCAAGACGATCATCCCGTCGTCCGCCGTGGTGAAGCTCTCCTTCCGCCTGGTCGCGGGCCAGGACCCGGACCACGTCGAGAAGGCCGTCCGCGCCTGGACCGCCGAGCAGGTGCCCCCGGGTGTCCGCTGCGAGATCGTCTTCCGTCCGGCCACCCGCCCCTGCCTGACGCCGCTGGACCACCCGGCGCTGCAGTCCGTGGTCCGCGCCATGGGCCGCGCCTTCGGGAAACAGATCCGCTTCACCCGCGAGGGCGGCTCCGGACCGGCGGCCGACCTCCAGGAGGTCCTGGACGCCCCGGTGCTGTTCCTCGGCATCTCCGTCCCGTCCGACGGCTGGCACGCCCCGGACGAGAAGGTGGAGCTCGACCTGCTCCTCAAAGGGGCCGAAACCTCCGCCCACCTGTGGGGCGACCTGGCGGAGCACTGGCGCCACGCCCCCTGAGCGCCCCGCACCGTCCGGGACCCGACCGGCATCGCGCGCGGCACACTGGAAAGGCCGCCCGCACCGCCGAGCCCTCCCGGACCCGGTCGCCGCCCGCCGTACGAACCGCTGAACCCGTCTGCCGAACCGAACCGCTCACCGGGGGAGTTGGAAGCACCCGTGACCACCTGGACCGACCACACCGCCGACCGTCCCATCTCGCTCGCCGCCCCCAGCGGCATCGACCGCGCCGCCCACCACCGTCTCGACGAGGCCTGGCTCGCGGCGGCATGGAGCCACCCCTCGACGCGCTGCTTCGTCGTCTCCGGCGGTCAGGTCCTCATCGACGAGACCCCCGACGGGGCCACCGAACTCGTCATGACCCCCTCCTTCGAGGCCCCGCTCACCGAGGCCCACCGCTACTTCCTGGGCACCGACGACGACGGCACCAGCTACTTCGCCCTCCAGAAGGACTCCCTGCCCGGCCGCATGGACCAGTCCGCGCGCCCCGCGGGCCTGCGGGAGGCCGGCCTGCTGCTGTCGGACCGCGACGCCGGACTGATGGCCCACGCGGTCGCCCTGGAGAACTGGCAGCGCCTGCACCGGTTCTGCTCCCGCTGCGGCGAACGCACCGTCATCGCCGCGGCCGGGCACATCCGCCGCTGCCCCGCCTGCGGCGCGGAGCACTACCCGCGCACCGACCCCGCCGTGATCATGGCGGTCACGGACGATGCGGACCGGCTGCTGCTCGGCCGCCAGATGCACTGGCCCGAGGGCCGTTTCTCGACTCTCGCCGGCTTCGTGGAGCCCGGCGAGTCCATCGAGCAGTCGGTGCGCCGCGAGGTCCAGGAAGAGGTCGGCGTCACCGTCGGCCCGGTCGAGTACGTCGCGAGCCAGCCGTGGCCCTTCCCGTCCAGCCTGATGCTGGGCTTCATGGCCCACGCCACCTCGACCGAGATCAACGTGGACGGCGACGAGATCCACGAGGCCCGCTGGTTCTCCCGTGAGGAGCTGGGCGCCGCCTTCGAGTCGGGCGAGGTGCTCCCGCCCTACGGGATCTCGATCGCGGCCCGCCTCATCGAGCTCTGGTACGGCAAGCCCCTGCCGACCCGCAGCGCCTTCTGACCCCCGTCGTCACAAAAGGGGCGGCCCTCCCGCTGCGGGGAGGACCGCCCCTCTCACGCCTGCTACGACGGCCGGGTCCCGGCCGCCCGCTACGCGCCGATTTTCTGCTTCACCTGCGCGAGCGACGGGTTCGTGAGCGTCGAACCGTCGGGGAACAGCACGGTCGGGACCGTCTGGTTTCCGCCGTTCGCCTTCTCCACGAAAGCGGCGGACTCCGGGTCCTGCTCGATGTTGACCTCGGTGTACGCGATGCCCTCGCGGTCCATCTGGCTCTTCAGCCGACGGCAGTAGCCGCACCACGTGGTGCTGTACATCGTCACAGTGCCCGGCATGTCTCTCGTGCTCCTTCGGCGACTCGGGGAAAGCGGCGGCCCGGGGATGAGGTCGCAGGAGGGGAACGTCCGGGACGGCGCCGCCATTCCCGGTGCGTGACGCCCGTCGCATCAGTACGACTGTCGGACCCTGCCTGTGGACAACCGGCTCACCCGTCTCGCGAGACCTGGCAGCATTGCGGTGTGACAGCAGCAACGCACTCCACCCTCTTCCCGCAGGTACCGGACTCGGCCGACGCGGTGCTCGAAGGGCTCGACCCCGAGCAGCGCGAGGTGGCGACCGCCCTGCGCGGTCCGGTGTGCGTGCTGGCGGGAGCCGGTACGGGCAAGACCAGGGCGATCACTCACCGCATCGCCTACGGGGTGCGCGCCGGCATCCTCCAGCCCTCCAGCGTGCTCGCCGTCACCTTCACCAACCGCGCGGCCGGGGAGATGCGCGGCCGTCTGCGCCAGCTCGGCGCCGCCGGTGTCCAGGCCCGCACCTTCCACTCGGCGGCGCTGCGGCAGCTCCAGTACTTCTGGCCGAAAGCGATCGGTGGCTCCCTGCCGAGGCTCGTGGACCGCAAGATCCAGCTCGTCGCCGACGCGGCCGCCGCCTGCCGCGTCCGCCTCGACCGGGGCGAGCTGCGTGACGTCACCGCGGAGATCGAGTGGTCCAAGGTGACCCAGACCGTCCCCGCCGACTACGCCCCGGCGGCGGCCAAGGCCGGCCGTGCGGCTCCCCGGGACCCGGCGGAGATCGCGCAGCTGTACGCGGCCTACGAGGACCTCAAGCGCGCACGCTCCGTCATCGACTTCGAGGACGTGCTGCTGCTGACGGTGGCCGTCCTCCAGGACCGGCACGATGTCGCCGAGCAGGTCCGCGCCCAGTACCAGCACTTCGTGGTCGACGAGTACCAGGACGTCAGCCCCCTGCAGCAGCGGCTGCTCGAGCTGTGGCTCGGCGACCGCGACGACCTGTGCGTGGTCGGCGACGCCAGCCAGACCATCTATTCGTTCACGGGAGCAACCCCCGACCACCTGCTCGACTTCCGCAGCCGCCACCCCGGAGCCACCGTCGTCAAGCTGGTCCGCGACTACCGGTCGACCCCCCAGGTCGTCCACCTGGCCAACGGGCTGCTCGCCCAGGCCCGGGGCCGGGCCGCCGATCACCGCCTGGAGCTGGTCTCCCAGCGTCCCGCGGGCACCGAGCCCGTCTACACCGAGTACACCGACGAACCGGCCGAGGCCGAGGGTGCGGCACGCCGTATCCGCGAGCTCATCGACTCGGG
Organism: Streptomyces sp. BK208; assembly: GCF_004364245.1. Taxonomy (GTDB): domain Bacteria; phylum Actinomycetota; class Actinomycetes; order Streptomycetales; family Streptomycetaceae; genus Streptomyces. The sequence continues at coordinate 248,330 of NZ_SOAV01000005.1, forward strand.
TGTCCCGGCCGCCGAGATCGCGGTCCTGTTCCGTACCAATTCCCAGTCGGAGACCTACGAGCAGGCGCTCGCCGACGCCGGGGTCCCGTACCAGCTGCGGGGCGCGGAGCGCTTCTTCGACCGGCCCGAGGTGCGCAAGGCCGGCAGTGCCCTGCGGGCCGCGGCCCGCTTCGGTGGCAACGACTCGCTCCTCGACGACGTCGTCGACCTGCCCTCGCAGGTGCGCGCGGTGCTGTCCGGGGAGGGCTGGACGACCGAGCCGCCGGCCGGGTCGGGCGCCGTCCGCGAGCGCTGGGAGTCGCTGGCCGCCCTGGTCAGCCTGGCCCAGGACTTCGCCGCCGCCAGAGCCGGAGCCACGCTGGGCGATCTCGTCGTGGAGCTCGACGAGCGGGCGGGTGCCCAGCACGCCCCGACGGTGCAGGGCGTCACCCTCGCCTCCCTGCACTCGGCCAAGGGACTGGAGTGGGACGTCGTGTTCCTGGTCGGTGTCGCCGAGGGCATGATGCCGATCACCTACGCAAAGACCGACGAGCAGATCGAGGAGGAGCGTCGCCTCCTCTACGTCGGTGTCACCCGCGCGCGTGAACGCCTGCACCTGTCCTGGGCGCTGGCCCGGTCGCCCGGTGGCAGGCCGAGCCGCAGGCCCAGCCGCTTCCTGAAGGGGCTGCGGCCCGGTTCGGGCACGGTCGGCGGGCGAGTGGCCGCCGGGGGAGCCGGCGGGGTGGAGCGCGGCTTCCCCAGCGGTGGTGCTGCCGCGGTCGCCGCGCCGAGACGGACCGGTCGGACGCCGGCCCGCTGCCGGGTCTGCGGGCGCACGCTCACCGACGCGGGCGAGATGAAACTGATGCGCTGCGAGGGCTGCCCGTCCGACATGGACGAAGGCGTCTACGAGCGGCTGCGCGAGTGGCGGGCGGTGCAGGCGGAACGCAGTGGGCAGCCCGCGTTCTGCGTCTTCACCGACAAGACTCTGATGGCGATCGCCGAGTCCGTCCCGGACGACGAGCGGGAGCTGGCCCGGATCCCGGGAGTCGGGGCGCGCAAGCTGAACCGCTACGGAGCCGACGTGCTGGCCATCTGTGCAGGCCAGGAGGGAGTGGGGCTTGACGAGGACGACTGATGCGAACTCGTCGAAAAAATAGTTTGCGCATGCCCCGGGAATCCCCATAGGTTCTTGGTCACGGGAACAGCGGCCTTCCCGGAGGCCCTGAATCCGTGCTGTACTTGCATATCCGCGGACTGGTTCGTCCCAGTCCCCCGAGACGCCGAGAGGAGGCGAGCCCAGTGATCAGCATCGAGACCAGCTTCGTTGTCAGCTCCACCGCCAAAATGACCGATTGCTCGGCCGTCTCCCTGTGCATGCTCGGCGCTTCTCTCCCCGGCACCGGTCTGTCCGGCATTCGTGCCGTGCGTCCGGCTGCCGCCGCCGCTGCTCCTGCGGGCCTTCCCGTCCGCGAGCGCAATGAGCGACCGACCAAGGCACTGGAAGCAGCAGTAGCGGCGCAGGCTCAGGCCTATGCCTTTACCGCGACCGGTGCCGGATTCCGGAAGCAGACGACGCAGCACCACCTGATGTGGGCCTTCCGTGGGCCAGAACCCTGGAGTGATCCAGCCTGATCGTCGATCAGGCCGGCGCCTTCAGGGCCGCGGAACCCCACCCGGGATCCGCGGCCCTTCTGTTTGCCCCTGAACGGGGGCGACAGCACGAAGGAGCCTCGGGACAAGAAAAGAACCCGGTACCAAGCCGCCCCCCGGCCAACCGGCCGGAACGACCAGACGAGGAAGACCACTCGTGCAACTCGAAGCGCACGCCCCGTCCGTACCGCCTTCCGACTCGATCCCCAAGCCCTGTTCCACGGAGGACTCCACCTTGACCCCGCTCACCGCGCTCACCGCGCTCGACGACGCCATCGAGAACCTGGGCGTGCCCGTTCCCTGCCGGTCCTACGACCCGGAGGTCTTCTTCGCCGAGTCGCCGGCGGACGTCGAGTACGCCAAGTCCCTCTGCCGCACCTGCCCGCTGGTCGAGGCATGCCTCGCCGGTGCCAAGGAGCGGCGTGAGCCCTGGGGTGTCTGGGGTGGGGAGCTGTTCGTCCAGGGTGTCGTCGTAGCCCGCAAGCGGCCTCGTGGCCGCCCGCGCAAGAACCCGGTTTCCGCATGAACACCGCAGGCACGATCGACCGTCCCCTCACGTACGACCCCCAGAAGCAGGCCCCGATGAAGCCGTCCACCCACGACATCGCAGGCTCCGCGCCTGAAGACTTCACCACCACCGGCGCGAAGGACTCGCGCCAGAACAGGACCCGTGAAATGCAACTCATCCCAGAAGCCCTGGCACGTGCGCATATGCACGACCGCCTGCACGAGGCAGAGCAGGAACGCCGGGCGCTGCGCCTGGTGGCGGCTCGCCGGATGCAGCGACGGGCGGAGCGCGCCTCGAAGCGTGCTCGGCGTGCGCTGGCCATGGCGGTCATGCAGTAAGGCGGTCATGCAGTGATCGCCACACCGGAAGCGGTGGTCTCCCGACGGGGGACGAAACTCGGCACCCGGGGGCCGGTCCGTTCGAACGGACCGGCCCCCACCGTGCGTTCGGCTCCGGTGGATCAGGCCTCCGCGGCCGTCTCCTCCACCTCGTACGCGTCCTCGCCCTCTTCGACGGCGTCCCGGCCCGCTTCCTCGGTCTCGTCCTCGACGGCGAAGCCCACCAGCCACTCCTCCAGCTCGTCGCGCAGCCGGACCGTGGCCCCCAGCTGGCACAGCACTCCGATGGTGCTCAGCGTCACGCGGTGGATCAGCAGATACGCCGGCGGCAGGTTGAGCTGCTTGGCCAGCTGGTACGCCGGGGAGCGGGGGTCACCGATGCGGGCGGCCTGACTGCGCATCCAGCCGCGGGTGAAGGTGAACGCGTCGGCCCTGGCCGGCTCGATGATGGGCAGGAGGTAGTCGAGAACGGCGTCGGGGTCGAGCTCTATCGATTCCTTGACGAAGCCCTCCGTCCGGAGCATCTCGTAGACGGCCTCCGCGTCGCCGTCCAGCGTCATGCGCAAGGCCTCGCCGATGGGCTCCGGCAGACCGCCCGGGAGGCGGTCGACCGTACCGAAGTCCAGCACGCCCAGACGCCAGTCGTCCTCGCCCAGGGGCCCGCCGGGCAGCAGGCGGAAGTTGCCGGGGTGCGGGTCGGCGTGCAGCAGGCCGGTGCGCGCCGGGCCCGAGAAGAGGAAGTGGGCCAGCAGCTGGCCGGCCCGGTCCCGCTGCTCCTGCGTGCCCTTCGAGATGATCTCCGACATTGGGATGCCGTCGATCCACTCGGTGATCAGCACCTGCTCGCACTGGTGGACGACGTCCGGCACCACGATGTCCGGGTCGCCGGCGAAGACCTCGGCGTGGGTCCGCTGGGCGTCGGCCTCCAGGTCGTAGTCCAGCTCCTCCGAGACCCGGTCCTTCAGCTCCGTGATCAGCGGCTTGATGTCCATGCCGGGGACCAGCGGACCGAGCAGGCGGGCGAAGCGGCTGAGCTGGTTCAGGTCGGACAGCAGCGCCTCACCGGCACCCGGATACTGCACCTTGACCGCCACTTCGCGGCCGTCGTGCCACACCCCGCGGTGCACCTGGCCGATCGAGGCGGCCGCGGAGGGCTTGTCCTCGAATTCCAGGAACAGCTCCTGCCAGTCCTCGCCGAGCCGCTGCGCGAGCACGGAGTGCACCGTGCGCGTCGGCATCGGCGGCGCCGCCTCCTGCAGCTTGGTCAGTGCTGCCCGGTAGGGGCCGGCGACCTCCTCGGGCAGTGCGGACTCGAAGACGGACAGGGCCTGCCCGAACTTCATCGCCCCGCCCTTGAGCTCGCCCAGCACCTTGAACAGCTGCTCCGCGGTGCGCTGCTGCAGCTGCTGGCCGACGATCTCCGCGGACTCGCCCACGATTCGCTTGCCGAGCCCCCAGGTGGCCCGCCCGGCGAAGCCGAGCGGGAGCGCGGCGAGCTTGGCGGTCCGGGTGACCGCCTTGCGCGGAAGATCAGACATGCGTCCTCCAAGTCCCAGCCGGCCGCGCCGGTTCCGCCTCGTGGCGTGCTTCCGCTGACGGCCCTTGCCCAGCCATTGTCGCGCGCCACCCCCCGTCCTCGGGGATGTGTTCCTGCTTACCTTTTCCGGCGGCCCCGCAGGGGCACGCGGGGTGCGCCCGGACCGGCCGCAGCTGCCAGCACAGCCCGGGCAGCGAGACCTCCCAGCGTGCACCGGTGCCCGACGGCGTCCGGCCGTCCAGGAAGGCGAGCGCCTGGGCCGCCGCGAACCCCGCGACGGTCGTCGCGAGCGTGAGGTCGCAGGGCGGCACGCGGCGCTGCCGACCGGAGCGCCACTGCGCCACCAGCCGCGGCCAGGCCGGGTCCCGGTCGGTGCGGTCCGCGTGCAGGCAACCGGCGCACCCCGTCTCACCGGGCAGGACGAGCGGGCCGACCACACCGGTGCCCTCCACGACACCGGCGTACAGGTGGGGCGTGCCCGAGGCCATGAGGGGTTCCGCGGCGGCGGGGTCGGGTGCGTGCACCGCCACGTCGTTGCGCGGAGTGAGGACCACCAGGGAGAAACCCGGGACGTCCTCCTCGGGCGGGGTCGCCGGGCTCCGGCGCGACGGCCGGTCGGGAGCGGCCCGGCGGACGACCCGACGGGCGCTCTCGTCCCGGCGGTCGCCGACCGACTCGGCGGGCAGGCCGCCCGGTGCGACGTCCCACGGTTCGACGCGGCCGCCGTCGCGCACGTCGATATCGCCGACGCCCGCGCCCGACAGCACACCGGCCAGCACCGCGCCCACCCGTCCCGCGCCCCGCACCCCCACCCGCAGGGCGCCCCGGGCCGCCAGGTGTCTCATCGCGCCGCCCGGCTCCGAGGTGGTCAGGGACAGGGAGGCCACGTCGGGACGGAGCCGGTCGAGGACCTCCTTCTTCTTCCGCAGGGCGTCGGCGGCCGGCCCGCCGCCCCGGGAGTCGTCGAGGAGGCCGGCCCGCGCCAGGCGCTCCACGACCCGGTCCACGTGTCCTTCCGGCAGGTCCATGCGGTGTCCCGCCTCGCGCAGCAGGGCGGGGCCACGGGTGCCGTTGAGCAGTTCGAGGAAGCTGCCCGTTGCCGTGTCCACCGGGGCCAGCGTCAGCGCGTGCGCCGGAGTCATTCCGAACTGCACGGTGTTCAGATCGCGCCAGCCGCGCCTGAGCGCGGGCTTGACCATCGGATGCATGGCAGGTCCCCCGTATGTCTTCCAGTGTCTTGCGGGCTTCGCGGTTCTTCGCCGGTCGGTCGGGACTCGCCGGCGGTCGCGAGTCCGGCGGCGGTCGGGAATCCGGCGGCGAGTGCCAGCATGCCCGGATCCGCGATGGGGCGTCGAAAGTTGTCCACAGGCGGTGGGTGTTCGTCGTACGAATCGCCGCACCTCCGGCAGGACGGGTGGCGGATCGGCACCGAAGCGTCCCGGAGCCGGGACTTCCCCGGGTGCAGCGGGTAACGTCGTGGCGTGTCCGCCGACCCACTGCACCGTGCCGGGGCGCACCCGCGCACACCCACGAATCCGCCGCCGAGCGGCTCGGGCGCGAGCGCGATCGAGGTGCGCAGGAGCACCCGGCGACGCCGGACGGTATCCGCGTACCGCGAGGGCGATCGGACCGTCGTGCTGATCCCCGCCCGGATGTCCGAGGCGGAGGAGCGACGCTGGGTGAGCGTCATGCTGGACAAGCTGGCCGCGCAGGAGAGCAAGCGCGTCCTCGGCGACGCCGAGCTGGCCGAGCGCGCGGAGCGCCTGTCGGGGCAGTACTTCGAGGGTCGGGCCCGGCCCGCCTCGGTCCGCTGGGTCACCAACCAGAACACCCGCTGGGGCTCGTGCACCCCGTCCGAGGGAAGCATCCGGCTGTCGCACCGTCTCCAGGGCATGCCCGAGTACGTCATCGACTACGTCCTCCTGCACGAGCTGGCGCACCTGCTGGTCCCCGGGCACGGGCCACGGTTCTGGCGGCTCCTGGAGTCCTATCCGCGCACCGAGCGAGCCAGGGGCTACCTGGAGGGCGTGGTCGCCGCGGACCGGCTGCCGCACGTGCCCGGCGCCCGCAACGAGTAGCGCGCGGACCCGGCGGGGCGCCCGCCACGGTCCCGCACGGGTTTCGTACCGGCTCCGTACCGGCTGTCTCCGGTGTCGGTGTTTGCCGTTAGCCTGTCGCGACGCACTCGCATTCGGATGGGGGACGGTCGTAACGCATGGCCAGGGAATTCCAACGCGGCCACAAGGCCAGGATCAGTGACCTCACCGCGGGCACGGATCTGTACGTAGGCGTGCAGATCTCCGGCCCCGGGCTGAGCTTCGACATCAGCTGCTTCGGCCTCGACGCCGACGAGCGGTTGTCGGACGACCGGTACTTCGTGTTCTTCAACCAGCCGAAGACACCCGAGGAGTCCATCCAGCTCCTGGGTGCGCAGGCGGGTGACACGGAGTCCTTCCGGGTCACCCTCGACAAGATCCCCCAGCAGATCCAGAAGCTGTCCTTCACCGCGACGATCGACGGCGCGGGACAGATGTCGCAGGTGGGGCCCGGGTACATCCGGATCGTCGCGGGCGGCGAGGAGGTGGCCCGGTACCCGTTCAGCGGTGCGGAGTTCTCCACCGAGCGTGCCGTGATGCTGGGTGACTTCTATCTGAAGGACGTGTGGCGGTTCGCCGCCGTCGGGCAGGGTTTCGACGGCGGTCTCGACGCACTGCTGAGGAACTTCGGCGGTGAGGTGGCCGAGGAAGAGGCGCCCGCCCCGCAGCAGGCGCAGCAGGCGCAGACCGGGGCCGCGCCGGGCTTCGCCCCGCCCGCCCAGGCCTCGGCGCCGCCGTCCTTCGGTGCGCCCGCCGCCCCCGCCGCCCCCGCTCCGCAGCCCGCCGCGCAGGGTTTCGCCCCTCCCGCCGCGCCGCCGCCCGCTCCGGCTCCGGCTCCCGCCCCCGCGGCCGGTCCGGACGTGCACGCCGCGCAGACCATCGTGGCGCCGATACACACCCCGCCCGGCGGCGCCCCGGTGCCGCCCCCGTCCCCGGCACCCGCGCCGTACGGCCAGCCGGGCGGACCCGGCCAGCCGTCGCCGTACGGCCAGGTGCCCGGGCAGACCGCTCCGCCGCCCCCCGGTTACGGCGGGCCCCAGGCTCCCCAGACCCCGCCCCCGCCGCCCGGCTACGGTCAGCCGGCCGCGCCCCCCGGCTACGGGCAGCCCACCCTGCCTCCGGGCTACGGCCAGCCGGCGCCGCCCCCCGGTTACGGCCAGCAGCCCCCTCAGGGCATGCCGCAGGGCGCACCGCAGGGTGCCGGTGTGACCGCGGCGCTCCAGCAGTACCGGGAGACCGCGACCGGGCAGCGCTGGACACAGCAGAACAAGAAGCTGGTCCGCGTCGACCTCGGAGCGGAGGGCCTGCCCGTGCTCGCCCGGCAGGGCAGCATGGTGCTCTACCAGGGCAAGGTCGACTTCAGCTACAAGGGCGCCGGGTTCGCCGGCCGGGTCGTGGGCAACGCGACCGGCCAGGAGATGCAGCTGATGCGCTGTACCGGCAAGGGGCAGGTCTTCCTCGCGGACAACTCCGCGATGCTGCACCCCATCGAGCTCCAGGGCGACGCCGTGTGCGTCTCCGCGGAGAACGTCCTGGCCTTCGACGAGAGCCTCCACTACGAGGTGCGCCGCATCGAGGGGCACGGGATTCCCGGCGGTGCGCTGTTCACGATGCAGTTCCAGGGCACCGGCACCATCGTCGTCAAGACCCGCGGGGTGCCCGTGGTGCTGCCGGTCACGCCCACCACGTTCGCCGACTGCAACGCCGTGGTCGCCTGGTCCGCCGCAGCCCAGGTCGTGGTCTCCAGCCAGGTGCGCATGCGCCGCAACTCCTACGCGGGCGACACGGGCGAGAGCGTCAACCTGCAGTTCCGGGCCGCTCCCGGCAGCTTCGTCGTCGTCCAGCCGTACGAGATCTGAGGGAGAGCCCGACATGAACCAGCCGCTCGCGGGCTACGCTCCCGCACCCGTCGCCGCCCGCATGGAGAACCACGGCAACCACATGCTGAAGGTCGCCATGCAGACCGGAAACGACCTCTTCGCGCGCGTGGGCTCGATGGTCGCCTACGAGGGCTTCGTCCAGTACGAGCCCAACCCGCCGGCCGTCCGCCAGATCGCCAAGGACTGGATGACCGGCGAGGGCGCGCCCCTGATGAAGTGCTCCGGCGACGGACTGCTCTACCTCGCCGACTACGGCGCCAACGTCGTCGTCATCAACCTCAACGGCGACGGGATCTCCGTCAACGCCACCAACCTGCTCGCCTTCGACGCCCACCTCACCTGGGGCGTGGAGCGGGTCAAGGGCCTGGCGAAGTTCGCCGGGCAGGGCCTGTGGAACACCACGATCTCCGGACAGGGCTGGGTCGCGCTCACCTCCCGTGGCAAGCCGATCGTGGTCGACTGCGGCGGTGGCGAGGACGAGACCTACGTCGACCCCGACGCACTCGTCGCCTGGTCCCCGAACCTGAAGGTGAAGGGCAAGCGCAGCTTCAAGGCGCAGTCGCTGATCGGCCGCGGCAGCGGCGAGGCCTTCCAGATGGCCTTCTCCGGTCAGGGCATCGTCGTCGTCCAGCCCAGTGAGGACAGCACCGATCGCCTCCGGGTCCGGGGCTGAGGGGGAGCCAGAATCATGCAGAGCCCGCTTTTCGCCCACAACGACCAGCAGACCCAGGAAGCCTGGAGCCTGCAGAACAAGCACATGCTCCGCGTCGCCCTGACGGGCCACGACGACGTGCTCGCCCGCAAGGGCACGATGGTCGCCTACCAGGGGCTCGTCGAGTTCGACGCCGAGTACCAGAACAACAGCCAGTCACGCGCGCGGGCGCACACCGGCGAGGGCCTGGACCTGATGCGCTGCCACGGGCAGGGCACGGTCTACTTCGCCAACCTCGCCCAGTGCGTGCACGTGGTGGACGTCGACCAGGACGGCCTCACCGTCGACAGCAGCTACGTACTCGCGATGGACTCGTCCCTGCACCACGAGGTCATCGCGGTGGACAGCCTCTACGGCATCTCCGGCTCGGGGAAGTACCAGCTCAACATCACCGGCCGGGGCAAGGTCGCCCTGATGACCTCGGGCTCTCCCCTGTTCATGCAGGTGACGCCCGACAAGTACGTCAACTGCGACGCCGACGCGATCGTCGCCTGGTCCACCGGCCTGCGCGTGCAGATGCAGGCCCAGACGCACTCCTCCGGGGTGTGGCGGCGCCGCGGCAGCACCGGCGAGGGCTGGGAGCTGAGCTTCATGGGCAGCGGCTTCGCGCTCGTGCAGCCCAGTGAGCTGCTGCCGCCGCAGAACGCGCAGATCGGCTCGGGCCTCGCCGCCCAGTACGGCATGGGCCAGCAGGGAGCCCGCGGCCAGAACCAGGGCAACGTCTGGAGCTGACCGGCGCCCGGGCCGACGGCCACCGTCCGGCAAGGGGTGACCGCGAGAGCGGTCACCCCTTGCCGGTCACAGGCGGGCGCGGGTGGCCTCCAGCAGGCGTACGACCGACTCGTCGGCCACGTCCGCGACCTCGGTGTACGGGAACCAGCGCAGGTCGAGCGACTCGTCGCTGATCGCCTCCACGGCCCCTTCGGGAGCCAGGGCTGCGTACTGGACGTCCAGGTGCCAGGCGCAGGGCGTGTGGTGCCGGTCCAGCCGCACGGGACCGCCCGGCAGCAGCGTCAGTCCGGCGATGCCCGACTCCTCCGTGCCCTCGCGCAGCGCGGCCCGGGCGAGCGTGTCGTCGACCGGCTCGCAGTGCCCGCCCATCTGCAACCACATGCGCAGCTTCTTGTGCAGGGTGAGCAGGACGCGCTCGCGCGAGGGGTCGATCACCAGGGCGCTCGCCGTGATGTGCCCGTCGGCGCAGCCCTTCCACATCCCGTCCGGGTGCGCCGCGAGGTGGTCCAGGTAGAGCTGGCGCAACCCGTCCTGACCCTCGTACTCCTTCAGGACCAGGACCGCGTCGTCGTGGAGGCTCACTCGCCGTCGTCGCCCTCGGGCTCGTCCCGGCCGTCGGGCCGGTGCTCGCCCCGGGCGCCCTCGTCCTTCTTCTGGTCGTCCTTCTCCAGGTCGTCCTTCTTCTTCAGGCCGGGCTTGCCCGCCGCCTCGCCGAGCATCTTGTCCAGCTCGGAGAAGTCGAGCTGCTCACGGTGGACGAAGCCGTCCGGGTCGTCCAGGTCGGTCGCGGTCGGCAGCATGTCCGGGTGGGCCCACAGACCGTCCCGGCCGTCGACACCGCGCGCGTCCGTCAGGGACGCCCACAGGCGGGAGGCGTCGCGCAGCCGGCGCGGGCGCAGCTCCAGGCCGATCAGCGTGGCGAAGGTCTGCTCCGCGGGCCCGCCCGAGGCGCGACGGCGGCGCAGCGTCTCGCGCAACGCGTCGGCGGAGGACAGACGCGGCTTGGCGGCGGTGTGCACCACCGCGTCCACCCAGCCCTCGACGAGTGCCAGGGCCGTCTCCAGACGGGCCAGGGCCGCCTTCTGCTCCGGGGTGTCCTCCGGCTGGAACATGCCCTGCTGGAGAGCCTCCTGCAGCTGCTCGGGGTTCTGCGGGTCGAACTGGCCGACCACGTCCTCGAGCTTGGCCGTGTCGACCTTGATGCCGCGGGCGTACCCGTCGACGGCGCCGAACAGGTGCGAGCGCAGCCACGGCACGTGGGCGAAGAGACGCTGGTGGGCGGCCTCGCGCAGGGCCAGGTACAGCCGCACCTCCTCCTGCGGCACGCCGAGGTCCTTGCCGAACGACTCGACGTTCGCCGGCAGCAGCGCGGCCTTGCCGGCCGGGCCGAGCGGCAGACCGACGTCGGTCGAGCCGACGACCTCGCCGGCGAGCACGCCGACGGCCTGACCGATCTGCGTGCCGAACATGGCGCCGCCCATGGACCGCATCATGCCGATCAGCGGGCCGGCCATGGCCTGCATCTCCTCCGGCAGCACGTCGCCCATGGCGTTGCCGACGCGCTCGGCGACCGGGTCGACCAGCTCGCGCCAGGCGGGCAGGGTCGCCTCGACCCACTCCGCGCGGCTCCAGGCCACGGCGGTGCCCGCGCCGGAGGGCAGGGCGGTCGCGTCGTCCAGCCACAGGTCGGCCAGGCGCACCGCCTCCTGGACGGCATTGCGCTCGGCGGGGCCGACGCTGGCGTCCTTGCGGCCGTCCGGCGTCCCCTGGGAGACCGTCTGGCGGGCGATCTGCTTGGCCATGTCCCAGTTCACCGGGCCGCCCTCGTAGGAGAGCATCTGGCCCAGCTGCTGGAACGCGGCGCCCAGGTCGTTGGGGTTCATGGAACCGAACATGGCAGCGAACGGGTTGTCCGCACCGGGGCCGCCCAGGCCTCCGGCTCCGGACATCCCGAAACCGAACGGGTTGGCCGGTCCCTGACCACCGCCGCTCTGCTGGTCCTTCTTCTTGCCCTCGTCGCCGTCGTCCGGCTCCTCCGGCGGAAGGCCGAATCCGAATGGGGTGTCACTCACGGGGTTCCTCGGCTGGTAGGGCCGCCGGTTCTTTCCGGCGGCACGGCTGCCCGACTTCACCACCCAGCGTAGACACCCGAAGCCGATCGGGCCTCGGTGCTTCGCCGACTGACGGCCTGCGGCAGGATGGATGCCACCTGGTACGCACGCGTCGCTCGCGCTCGTACTGAAGACAACCTCTGGAGACGCCCGGTGAGTTCCCCAGATCCGCAGGTTCGCGCAGCGCGAAACCAGTCAACCAGTTCCTCCCGCTCCGGCGCGCGCGGACCCGTCGTGGCGGTCACCGGTGCCGCGTCCGGGGTGGGGGCGCTGCTCACCGAGCGGCTCATCGCATCGGACGAGGTCAGACAGGTCGTGGCCATAGACGAACGGCGCGCCGGGTGCGAGACGGCGCAGTGGCACATCCTGGACGTACGGGACCCGGCCATCGCCGAGAAGCTGCGAGGCGCGGACGTGGTGGTGCACCTCGCGCTCGACCTCGACCTGGAGACCGACGCGGCCGCCCGGACGGCTTACAACGTACGGGGGACGCAGACCGTCCTGACCGCCGCCGCGGCGGCCGGCGTGCACCGGGTCGTGCTGTGCACCTCCGCGATGGTCTACGGGGCCCTCCCCGACAACGAGCTGCCGCTGTCCGAGGACGCCGAGCTGCGTGCCACGGCCGAGGCGACCGGCGTCGGGGACCTCCTGGAGATCGAGCGGCTCGCCCGGCGCGCGCCGCGGGCGCATCCCGGCCTCAACGTGACGGTCGTGCGGCCCGCCGTGCTGGTCGGCGGCATGGACACCGCGCTGACCAGGTACTTCGAGTCGCCCCGGCTGCTCGTGGTGGCCGGATCGCGGCCGGCCTGGCAGTTCTGCCACGTCGACGACCTGTGCAGTGCCCTGGAGTACGCCGTCCTGGAGAAGGCCGATGGCGAGCTGGCCGTCGGGTGCGACGGCTGGCTGGAGCAGGAGGAGGTCGAGGAGCTCAGCGGCATCCGGCGCATGGAGCTGCCCTCCGCGGTCGCGCTCGGCGCGGCGGCCCGGCTGCACCGGATCGGCCTGACACCCTCACCGGCCGGGGACCTGGCGTACACGATGTACCCCTGGGTCGTCAGCGGCAGCCGGCTGCACGACGCCGGATGGCGGCCGAAGCACACGAACGAGGAAGTGCTCGCCGAGCTGCTCGAAGAGGTCTCGGGGCGGCACACGGTCGCCGGCCGGCGCCTCGGGCGCAAGGACGCTACGGCCGCGGGAGCCGCGGGAGCGACGGTGGCACTGCTGGGCGCGGCCGCGGTGGTGCGCCGCGCGCGCAAGGCCCGGCGCCGCATCTGAGGAGCCCCGGCCGCCCCGGCCTGCCGGGGGCCGCCGGGCGGGCCGAGGGCTCTGTAGGAGGCTCCAACGCCGTACGCGCGCGTGCCGGGCGATCACGCTATTCCGCGCCGTCCGTGACGTGGGGCACGATGGACGCATGGCAACCACGAACGACCACCCCGGTGAGCGGGCCGCAGCGGACCCCGTCAAGCTGATCGGCATCCGCGAGACGCCCCTGTCCGTGGACGAGGTCTTCCGCGCGGTCGGGGACGACGCCTCCGGCGGCACCGCGCTGTTCGTGGGGACCGTGCGCAACCACGACGGGGGCACCGACGTCGACCGGCTCGGGTACTCGTGCCACCCGAGTGCCGAGGCCGAGATGCGGCGGATCGCCGAGAAGGTCGTCGCGGAGTACCCCGTACGGGCGCTCGCCGCGCTGCACCGGGTGGGGGACCTGGAGGTCGGGGATCTCGCGGTGGTCGTCGCGGTCTCCTGTCCGCACCGGGGCGAGGCCTTCGACGCCTGCCGCAAGCTGATCGACGACCTCAAGCACGAGGTGCCCATCTGGAAGCACCAGACGTTCTCGGACGGCACCGAGGAGTGGGTGGGGGCCTGCTGATCATGAGGGTGGGGCCCTGCTGATCGAGGGAGGTACCTGCGCGGCCCGGGTTGCGTAACCCACCCCCCGGCGTGAGCGTTGTCACTGCGAATGGTTAATCTGCTGATCAGTCAGTCGCGGACACTCATGGGGTTGGGAGGTCGGCATGGCGGCGCTTGCCTGGTTGCTGATTCCGCTGGTGGCCGCGGTCGGTGCGGGCCTGTGGGGAAGTTGGGCCAACCGGACCCGGAAGGCACGGAGCGACGGTCCCGAGCTGGACGGTTACGCCCGTTTCCGCGAGGCCATGGAGAAGCCCCGTACCGGTGCCTGACGGACGCCGCCCTGACGGTGTTCCGACAGCCGCGTCCCGTACTGTCGTGCCATGCCACGCCGCACCGCGACGATGCTCGCCTCCACCCTGATGCTGATCGCGCTCCTGTGCGCGGGTGTGTTCATCCCCGTGCCCTACTCGGAGATGTCTCCCGGGCCGACGGTGAACACCCTCGGGGACCACGACGGCGAGCCGGTGCTGCAGATCTCCGGTCACAAGACGTATGAGGCCAGCGGTCATCTGAACATGACCACCGTCCGGGTCACCAGCGCCGAGTACAAGATGAACCTCGTGGAGGCCGTCTACGGCTGGCTGGCGCACGACAACAGCGTGGTGCCGCACGACACCCTCTACCCGGACGGCAAGACCGAGGAAGAGGCCACCCAGGAGAACGCGGAGGAGTTCAGCCACTCCCAGGAGACCGCGAAGGTCGCCGCCCTGGAGGCGCTCGACATCCCGGTGAAGTCCTGGGTGATCGTCTCCACCGTCGTCAAGGACTCCCCGGCGCAGGGCAGGCTGCACGCCGGTGACGTGATCAAGGCCGTGGACGGCACGGAGGTCAAGAAGCCGGCGGACGTCGCCGACCTGGTGACCAAGCACGAGCCGGGACAGGACACCGTCTTCACGGTCGTGCCCGCCAAGGAGCAGGCCGCCGCGGAGAAGGAGGGCCGGACGGCGACGAAGACGCAGAAGGTCACCCTCACCACCGAGGCCTCCGACGACGGGGGCGAGAAGCGAGCCATCGTCGGCATCTCCGCCGGGACCGACCACACGTTCCCGTTCGACATCGACATCAAGCTGGCCGACGTCGGCGGTCCGAGCGCCGGTCTCATGTTCGCCCTCGGCATCTACGACAAGCTCACCCCGGGCGACCTCACCGGCGGCAAGTTCGTCGCCGGCACCGGGACGATCGACGACGACGGCAAGGTCGGCCCGATCGGCGGCATCGGCATGAAGACCATCGGCGCGCACGACAAGGGCGCCCAGTACTTCCTGACACCGGCGGACAACTGCGTGGCAGCGGCCGAGGACACCCCCGACGGGCTGACCCTCGTGAAGGTCGACACCATCGACGACGCCCTCGGCGCGCTGAAGGACATCCGTTCCGGGAAGACCGCCGACCTGCCGAAGTGCACGGAGGGCTGACCCCCGCACAGCCGTCCCGACAGTCGGCGTCCCGCGTTCCTACTCCTCGAAGGTCGCCGTCAGGGCCTCGGCCAGACCGGGCACCAGGTCGGACCCCGTGAGGACCTCCGTGGCCGTGTCCTTCTCGCGCAGCCGCAGGGCCGAGTCGCGGGAGCCGTCGCGCAGGACGGCGACCGTCATGCGGACCTCCTGACGGTCGGGGTGCTCCGCCACCCACTGGGCGAGCTTCTTCTCGTTCAGCCCCTGGGGCACCTGGGCCTCGGCGGAGGGGGGCAGCATCAGACGCTCGACGGCGAGCGCGCAGCCCACCACGGCGTCGGGCCAGGCGATGGTGCCCAGGAACTCGTCGAGTGCCTGGCCCGTTGGAATCTCGTCCTGCTCGATCGGGGTGAGGCCGGAGGTCTCCGCCTCGTCCCGCAGACCGAGCCGGTCCGCGAGCGAGGGCTGGTCGGCCCTCAGCCGTGCGGTGTCGACAAGTGCGAAGAGGCGTGCGGGCTGGTCCCAGCCGAGTCCGGAGACGTACTCGTCGATCTCGAGTACGGCCCGGGTGAGGGGGCTCGCTGCCATGGGGGTGTTGGACATGGTCACAATCCTGCCTCGTTCATGGCCCGAATCGGGAACCGAGTAAACGATGAGTAAGTTGCATAAGTGTGGGCCCACGATCACGGGGGCGCACGGGGGGCCCGCGAACCCGAGGGCCTGACGGATCAACAGCGAACTTCGAGGTGCGCACCTTGGCTTTCCAGATGCCGGACCGCGGCGGAGGCCCCCCGACGGGGCCGCGGATCAGAGTGGGCCGCCCGTCCCGGCGTGTCCGAACCCTGCTGCTGACACTTGGTGTCCTCGCCGTGCTCGCCATGGCGTTCACCATGTTCGCGGGATTCTGGACGGACTGGCTCTGGTACCGGTCGGTCCACTACTCGTCGGTGTTCACGACGACCCTGTGGACCAAGATCGGGCTCTTCTTCGTCTTCGGCCTGCTGATGGCGCTCGCCGTCGGGTTCAACATCTGGTTGGCCCACCGCCTGCGCCCGCCGCTGAGCGCCATGTCGATGGAGCAGCAGAACCTCGACCGGTACCGGATGGGCATCGCCCCGTACAAGAAGTGGCTGCTGCTCGGCATCACCGCCCTGGTCGGCCTGATCGCCGGCGCCTCGGCGTCCGGTCAGTGGCGCACCTGGCTGATGTGGGTCAACGGCGTGCCCTTCGGGCAGAAGGACCCCCAGTTCAAGCTGGACGTGTCCTTCTACGCCTTCGACCTGCCCTGGTACCGGTTCCTGCTCGGCTTCGGCTTCGCAGCCGTGATCATCTCCGTGATCGCCGCCGCCCTGACCCACTACCTGTACGGCGGGCTCCGCGTCACCAGTCCCGGCGCGCGTGCCACGGCCGCCGCCACCGGGCACCTGTCGGTCCTCCTCGGCGTCTTCGTCGCCCTGAAGGCCGTCGCCTACTGGCTCGACCGGTACGGCCTCGCGGTGAAGTCCAGCGACTTCAAGGCGACCGACAACTGGACGGGCCTCAGGTACGTCGACGCCAACGCCTACCTGCCGGCCAAGACGATCCTGTTCTGCATCGCGGTCATCTGCGCCCTGCTGTTCTTCGCCACCCTGTGGCGGCGCACCTGGCAGCTGCCCGTGATCGGCTTCGGCCTGATGGTGCTCTCCGCGATCCTCATCGGCGGCCTGTACCCGGCCCTGGTCCAGAAGTTCCAGGTCCAGCCGAACGAGCAGGCCAAGGAGGCGCCGTACGTCGAGAAGAACCTCGCGGCCACGCGCGACGCGTACGGCATCGAGGGCACCCAGGTCGCCGAGTACCCGGGCAAGAGCGAGACCAAGGACAAGACCAAGCTCCGTGACGACGCGGACGCCGCCGCGTCCGTCCGGATCATGGACCCCAACATCATCTCGCCGACCTTCCAGCAGCTCCAGCAGATGCGGAACTACTACGCCTTCCCGACCAACCTGGACGTCGACCGCTATGCCAAGGACGGCAAGGACCAGGACACGGTCATCGGTCTGCGCGAGCTGAACCTGGCGGGCATCCCGAAGAAGAACTGGATCAACAACCACTTCCGCTACACCCACGGCTACGGCGTGGTCGCGGCGAAGGGCACCCAGGTCGACTCCGAGGGGCGCCCGGTCTTCACCGAGTCCAACCTGCCGTCCGAGGGCGACCTCGGGACGTACGAGCAGCGGGTCTACTACGGCGAGAAGACCACCACCTACTCGATCGTCGGCGGTCCCCAGAAGGAGATCGACTACTCCGACGACACCGGGGAGAAGACGTTCAGCTACAAGGGCGACGGCGGCGTCGACCTGTCCAACCCGATCAACCGGGCGGCGTACGCGGCGGCGTTCAGCGAGCCGCAGATCCTGTACTCCGGCGCGATCGGCGACGGTTCGCGCATCCTGTACAACCGCACGCCCAAGGAGCGCGTCGAGGCGGTCGCCCCCTGGCTGACCATCGACGGCGACGCCTACCCGGCGGTGGTGGACGGCCGCATCCAGTGGATCGTCGACGCCTACACGACGACGAACGGCTATCCGTACGCCTCGCGCACCACGCTCGGCGACACCACGGCCGACTCGCTGACGGCCAACAACAACTCGCGTGCGGTGGTGGCCCAGCAGAACCAGGTCAACTACATCCGCAACTCCGTGAAGGCGACCGTCGACGCGTACAGCGGTGACGTGAAGCTCTACCAGTGGGACACCCAGGACCCGATCCTCAAGACCTGGATGAAGGCGTTCCCCGGCACGGTGCAGGACAAGAGCGAGATCTCCAAGGAGCTGATGGCGCACCTGCGCTATCCGCAGGACCTCTTCAAGGTCCAGCGCGAGCTGCTCACGCGCTACCACGTGAAGGACGCCAACACGTTCCTCAGCGGCAGCGAGGTGTGGCAGGTGCCGGACGACCCGACCAACAAGTCGGGTGACGCGGTGCCGCCGTACTACCTGAGCATGAAGATGCCCGACCAGGACGCACAGGCGTTCTCGCTGACGACGACGTTCACACCCAACGGGCGTGACAACCTCAGCGCGTTCATGGCGGTCGACGCCGAGGCGGGCACCAGCGACTACGGCAAGATCAGAATTCTGAAGCTGCCGACGAGCACGACCGTCGACGGACCCAAACAGGTGCAGAGCCAGTTCAACTCCGAACAGGACATCGCCGAGTCCATCAGGCTGCTCAGAGGCGGCGACTCGGAGGTGGAGTACGGCAACCTGCTGACCGTGCCGCTGGACGGCGGACTGCTGTACGTCGAGCCCGTCTACGTCCGCGGTGGCGACCTCAAGTACCCCTTGCTGCGCAAGATCCTGGTGAGTTACGGGGGCAACACCGCCTTCGAGAACACGCTCGACGCGGCCCTCAACAAGGTCTTCGGAGCCCAGGCCGCCGAGAACGAGGAACCGCCGGCGGACGAGGGCGACGACACGACCCGGCCGCCGACCTCCACCAACCCCACGGTCCGGGAAGCGCTCAGTGATGCGCAGAAGGCCTTCGACGCCGGGCAGAAAGCCCTGGAACAGAAGGACCTCGCCGCGTACGCCGAAGCGCAGAAGGACCTCGAGGACGCGCTCCAGCGGGCCGAGGACGCGCAGGCCAAGGCCGATCAGAGCGCCGACGGCAAGAACGGCGACGGCGAGAGCGGCGGTGACAAGGCCGGGGCCGACAAGGCCGGAAGCGACAAGGCCAGTGCGGACCCGACCCCCACGGGTGACGCCGGCGGGGGGTCGGACACCAGCTGACCGGCGCCCCGGAGCCGGACGTACGCGTCCGGCGTTCGAGCTGGTCAAAGCCCATCCCGCGCCGTGTTAGGGTTGTGAACACAACGGCGCGGGGTGGAGCAGCTCGGTAGCTCGCTGGGCTCATAACCCAGAGGTCGCAGGTTCAAATCCTGTCCCCGCTACTGAAGTCGTGAGCTGGTTGCGAACGACCACGAAGGCCCGGATTCCCACAAGGAATCCGGGCCTTCGTGATGTGCGAACGCATGTGCCGGTGAACACGACGGCCGCGCCGCCAGGGGGAGTTGGGCCGATCTGTGTTTGACTTGTCTCCCTGTGGGCATGTCGACAAAACGCTGAAGTGACCTCACTGGCTGCGGTATACCGGATGTACCCAGGTTGCAGGTGGTGCGACGATGGACGTTATGGGGGACATGGCAAATCTGTTCGGGACGGGGCGTTTTGCGCAGCCGTCCGGTCAGCCGCCCGGTCAGGAGGAGGCCACGGACGAGGCGCAGGAAGCCGCCGACGAGGCCGCCGAGGAAGTGCGTCTGCGGCTCGCCGTCGACTGCGGTGACGTCGAGGCGATGAGCGTGCTCGGCGCGCTGCTGCTGCGCCGCGGGGACTTCGACGGGGCCGAGTCGCACCTGCGCGCCGCCACCGCGGCCGGTGACCGGGCCGCCGCCAACAACCTGGGTGTCCTGCTGCATCAGCGGGGATACGCCGACGAGGCCGCGGGATGGTGGCGTGTCGCCGCAGTCGCCGGATCCGCCGCCGCCGCGCACGCGTTGGGCCGGCACTTCCGTGAACGCGGGGACGAGCCCGCCGCCGAGTACTGGCTGTGCCAGTCCGCGGAACAGGGCCACGTGCTGGGCGCCTACGCGCTCGCCGACCTGCTGGAGCACCGCGGCGACGACGCCGGGGCCGAGCGGTGGATGCGGGCCGCCGCCGAGCGCGGTCACCGGGAGGCCGCGTACCGGTTGGCGCGGACGCTGGACCGGCGGGCCGGGCGCCACGGCGGCGGTGACGACGAGGCGGACGCCGCGGCCGACGAGGCCGAGCAGTGGTACCGGCAGGCCGCCGCGCGCGGTCACCGGCGCGGCGCGCTGCACCTCGGGACGATCCTGGAGAAGCGGGGCGAGCTGAAGGAGGCCGGACGCTGGTACCTCACGTCCGCCAAGGACGGTGAGGCCCGCGCCGCCTGCGCGCTGGGCTTCCTGCTGCGGGACGCCGGGGACACCGAGAGCGCCGCCGTGTGGTGGCTGCGCGCCGCCCAGGACGGCGACGGCAACGCCGCCAACGCCCTGGGCGCGCTGCACGCCGAGCGTGGCGAGACGCAGACCGCGGAGCGCTGGTACCGGGCCGCCATGGACGCCGGTGACGACAACGGGGCGTACAACCTCGGGCTGCTCTGCGCCGAGCAGGGCCGCACCACGCAGGCCGAGCAGTGGTACCGGCGAGCCGCCTACGCGGGTCATCGGGAGGCCTCCAACGCGCTGGCCATCCTGCTGCTGCGCGCCGGGGACGAGACCGGCGCCGAGCCGTGGTTCTCCAAGGCGGCCGAGGCGGGCAGCGTCGACGCCGCCTTCAACCTCGGCATCCTGCACGCCGGCCGGGGCGAGGAGCGGTTGGCGCTGCGCTGGTACGAGCGGGCCGCCGCGGCCGGGCACACCGAGGCGGCGCTGCAGGTCGGGATGGCCCGGTTGCGTGCCGGGGACGAGCGCGAGGCGGAGCGGTTCCTGCGGTGCGCGGCCGGAGGCGGCAGCGCGGAGGCCGCGTACCGGCTGGCGACGGTGCTGGACGCGCGCCGGCCGCCCCCGCCCGCGCACGAGCTGGGGGAACCGGCGCAGGAGAAGTCCGAGTGCGAGGAGTGGTACGAGCGGGCGGCCTCCCAGGGGCACCGGCGGGCCCAGGTGCGGGTCGGGATGCTCGCCGCGGCCCGGGGCGACGTGGTGGAGGCCGCGCGGTGGTACCGCGAGGCGGCCGAGGCCGGGTCGCGGAACGGCGCGTTCAACCTGGGACTGCTGCTGGCCCGTGAGGGCAGCGAGCCGGAGGCCGTGGTGTGGTGGCGCCGGGCGGCGGATGCCGGCCACGGGCGGGCGGCGCTGCGGCTGGCCCTGGTGTGTGCGCGGCGGGGGGAGCTGGCGGAGGGGCAGCGCTGGGCGGACCTGGCGGTGTCGCTGGGGCCGGAGGAAGTCGGGGAGCGGGCGGCGCGGCTGCGGGACGCGCTGCGGCAGGAGCTGTCGGCGTAGCGCCGCGCCCAGCTCGGGTGCCCGTCGGAGGGGGCCGGGCCGGGCGGACCCGGCGGCTGGAGCGGACCCGGGGTGAGGAAGCCCGGGGGGGGCGGGGTGCGCAGCCCGGCGGCACGGGGTGCCGCTGCCGTACCATCCATGCCGCCCGGGGAACCGCTCGGGCCGATCAGGCTCTGGGGGAGGCGCGCTGCCCGCAGCTACGCGGTGCGCATGCTCGCGGGATGCACCGAGGGCCGGAACCCTTTCGGATTCCGGCCCTCGGTCCTGAGTAGCGGGGACAGGATTTGAACCTGCGACCTCTGGGTTATGAGCCCAGCGAGCTACCGAGCTGCTCCACCCCGCGTCGATGAAGGGAACACTACGTCAAGCGGAAGACGAGAAGCAAATCCGTGCTCACGAAGCCCGTGCTCACGCCGCCGCGCAGTTCGGGCAGGTGCCCCGGTACGTCACCTCGACCTCCGACACCGAGAAGCCGAAGCGCTCCGAGTCGGGGAGGTCGGCCAGCGGGTTGCCGGTCGGGTGGACGTCGCGGATCGCACCGCACTGGGCGCAGACCAGGTGGTGGTGCGGGCGGTGCGCGTTCGGGTCGTAGCGCTTGGCGCGCTTGTCCGTCGCGACCTCCAGCACCTCGCCGAGCGAGACCAGCTCGCCCAGGGTGTTGTAGACCGTCGCCCGGGAGATCTCGGGGAGCTTGTCCACGGCGCGCGAATGCACCTCGTCGGCCGTCAGGTGGACGTGTTCGCCGTCGAGGACCTCGGCCACCACACGCCGCTGTGCGGTCATGCGCCATCCGCGCCCGCGCAGCCGTTCCAGAAGGTCACTCATGCCGACCAGCCTAACAGTAAGGGGGACCAGGTCCCGAACGAGTGTGACTTTGGAGTCCTGCTTGACTTAGACAATGTCTATTGTAGGATCTGTAATGGTTTTAGCCAAGGAACAGATCGCTCAGGACTGCCAGGACCGGCACAGGAGGAGCTCGTGACCCAGGGACCGCTCACTACGGAGACAGGTGCTCCCGTAGCCGACAACCAGAACAGTGAGACCGCGGGCGTCGGCGGCCCCGTGCTCGTCCAGGACCAGCTCCTTCTGGAGAAGCTGGCCCACTTCAACCGTGAGCGCATCCCGGAGCGCGTCGTGCACGCCCGCGGCGCCGGCGCCTACGGCACCTTCACGGTCACCGCCGACGTCACCCGCTACACGCGTGCGGCCTTCCTCTCCGAGGTCGGCAAGGAGACGGAGACCTTCCTCCGCTTCTCCACCGTGGCCGGCAACCTGGGCGCGGCGGACGCCGTCCGTGACCCGCGCGGCTTCTCGCTGAAGTTCTACACCGAGGAGGGCAACTACGACCTCGTCGGCAACAACACCCCGGTGTTCTTCATCAGGGACGCCATCAAGTTCCCCGACTTCATCCACACCCAGAAGCGCGACCCCTACACGGGTTCGACCGAGATGGAGAACGTCTGGGACTTCTGGAGCCTGTCGCCGGAGTCGACGCACCAGGTGACCTGGCTGTTCGGCGACCGCGGCATTCCGGCGTCGTACCGCCACATGGACGGCTTCGGCTCGCACACCTACCAGTGGAACAACGAGGCCGGCGAAGCCTTCTGGGTCAAGTACCACTTCAAGACCGACCAGGGCATCAGGAACCTCACCCAGGCCGAGGCCGACAGGCTCGCCGGCGCGGACCCCGACTCCCACCAGCGCGACCTGCGCGAGGCCATCGAGCGCGGCGACTTCCCGTCCTGGACCGTCGGCGTGCAGATCATGCCCGTCGCGGAGGCGGCGACGTACCGCTTCAACCCGTTCGACCTGACCAAGGTGTGGCCGCACGCGGACTACCCGATCGTCTGGTTCGGCAAGCTGGAGCTCAACCGCAACCCGGAGAACGTCTTCGCCGAGGTCGAGCAGTCGATCTTCTCCCCGGCGCACTTCGTGCCCGGCATCGGGCCGTCCCCGGACAAGATGCTCCAGGGCCGCCTCTTCGCCTACGGCGACGCCCACCGCTACCGCGTCGGCATCAACGCCGACCAACTGCCGGTGAACCGCCCGCACGCCACGGTGGCGCGCACCAACTACCGTGACGGCCATCTCTACGACGGCCGCCACAAGGGCGCGAAGAACTACGAGCCGAACAGCTTCGGCGGGCCCTTCCAGACGGACCGGGCCCTGTGGCAGCCGATCCCGGTCTCCGGCGTCACCGGGGAGACCGAGACGCCCTCCCATGCCGAGGACGACGACTTCGTCCAGGCGGGCAACCTCTACCGGCTGATGACGGACGAGGAGAAGGAGCGGCTGATCGGCAACCTGGCCGGCGCCCTCTCCGGCGTCCCGCGTGACGACATCGTCGAGCGCGCGGTCGGCAACTTCCGTCAGGCCGACGGTGACTTCGGCAAGCGACTGGAGGCCGCGGTCCAGGCCCTCCGCGGCTGACAGCCGGTACTGGACCGCTTGCCGTGGCGACGGGCCGGACCCCCGGGGACCGGGGGCCCGGCCCGTACGTCGTTCCGCTCCGTCAGGCGGTCACCACCGGCGCGTTGTGCGGGGCGCGCGCCGGTGCCCAGTGGCGGATGATGTCGCGCACCGAGACGATGCCGACGGGCTCGCCGCCGTCCAGGACGATGAGGTGGCGGAAGCCGCCGTGCGCCATCGCGCCCGCCGCCTCCTCGACCGTCCAGGCCGGGGCGGCGAAGACGACGTCGGTGGTGGTGTGGCCGTGGGCGCGCTCGGTGTCCGGATCCTGGCCCCGGCCGACGGAGTTCAGGACGTCGCGCTCGGTGAGGATGCCGATGCCGTCGGCGTCGGGGTCGTACACCACGGCCGCGCCGACGCGACGGGCGGACATCAGCGCGGCGGCCTGGCGGAGCGTGTGGGCGGGACCGATGGTGAGGACGACCTTGCTCATGATTTCGTGGACGAGCATGGGTGGAGCCACCTCCTGCCGGTGATCCATGAGTTAGTTCATGGATTCACAAGTTCACAAGTGGGGGACTCTCAGAGTGGCAGGTGAAGCAGGGGTCAACAAGGGGGCGCGAAGGGCGAGTAGGCGGGCGCTCAGTAGCGCTGGTTGAGATACCCCAGCAGTTCGTCGTGGAGCCGGCCGTTCGACGCCGCCGCGTTGCCGCTGTGCGGGCCGGGGTGGCCGTCGAGCCCGGTGAAGGTGCCGCCGGCCTCCGTGACGATGATCGCGTTGGCCGCCATGTCCCAGAGGGAGAGCTCCGGTTCGGCGCAGATGTCCACCGAGCCCTCGGCGACCATCATGTACGGCCAGAAGTCGCCGTACGCGCGCGTGCGCCACACCTCGCGGGTCAGGTCGAGGAAGCCGTCCAGGCGGCCCTGCTCCTCCCAGCCGCTGAGCGAGGAGTACGCGAACGAGGCGTCGGAGAGCGTGGAGACCTGGGAGACGTGCAGCCGGGACGCGGAGGTCAGACTGCGGCCGGTGAACGCGCCGTGGTCCTGCACCGCCCACCAGCGGCGGCCGAGGGCCGGCGCCGAGACGAGGCCGACGACCGGCTGGTAACCGCCCTCCTGCGCCTCCGTCAGGGCGATGAGGGTCGCCCAGACCGGGACGCCGCGCACGTAGTTCTTGGTGCCGTCGATCGGGTCGACGACCCAGCGGCGGGGGCCCGTGCCCTGGGCGCCGAACTCCTCGCCGTGCACCGAGTCACGGGGGCGGGCGCGGGCGAGGTGGCCGCGGATGAGTTCCTCGGCGGCCTTGTCCGCCTCGCTCACCGGGGTCATGTCCGGCTTCGTCTCGACCTTCAGGTCGAGGGCCTTGAAGCGGTCCATCGTCGCGGCGTCGGCGGCGTCGGCGAGCACGTGGGCGAGGCGGAGGTCGTCGAGGTAATCGGCCATGCCGTCACGCTATCCGGCGCGGACGGGGCACGGCCACCAGGGTCTCGGCGGGCGTGGCGGGCCGGGGGGAACGCGGTCCGGGGAGCCCGTGCGGGGATGCGAGGACCCTTGACAGTGCCCCCATACCCGTCAAATCTGACAGCACGTCGCCCGGCACGTCCGGCGGCACGTCGTTCGGCCCGAGGGAGGCGAGGGTGCCTGCAGCCCGGGAGTCCCTGCTCGACGCCGCCCGCACGGCGCTGGCCCGCCGGCCGTGGTCCGCCGTGCGGATGGTGGACGTGGCCGCCTCCGCCGGGGTGTCCCGGCAGACCCTCTACAACGAGTTCGGCAGCAAGGAGGGGCTCGCCCGCGCGCTGGTCCGGCGGGAGGCCGACGACTATCTCGCCGGCGTCGAACGCGCCCTGTCCGGGCCCAGCGACCCGGGCGAACGCCTCACCGCGACCGCCGAGTGGATGATGTCGGCGGCCCACGACAACGCCCTGGTCCGGGCCATGCTCACCGGTTGCTGGAGCGAGCGGCTGCCCGCACCGGCCCTGACGGCGGTGCGCTCCTCCTCCGCAGCCGCGCCGGCCCAGCGGCGGGCCGACGGCCCGCTGCCCTCGCCCGGCGACTTCGTGAGCCTCGTGCGCGACCGGGCCGTGGCCGTCCTGTACGGCGCCGGTCCGCTTCCGCCGCCGGACGCCGCCGAGCTGGCCCGCTCCTGCGAACTGGCGGTGCGGCTCGCCCTGTCCTGTGTGACGGCGCCGCCCGCCGAGGGCGGGGTGGCCGACCTCCTGCGCTCCGCCCTGCCGCGCCCGCCACGCCCGTCGACGGCATAGCGGACGGGGCTCAGTGGGCCGATCCGGACAGCTGCAGTCCGATCACACCGATGATGACGAAGCTGATCGAGACGATCTTCAGGGTCGAGACCAGGTCGCCGAGGAAGACCATGCCGTAGATGGCGGTGCCCGCCGCGCCGATGCCGGTCCACACCGCGTACGCGGGACCGACGTCGAGCTTCTTCAGCGACATGGTCAGCAGGCCGAAACTGCCCAGGGCGAAGGCGCAGAAAGCGACGGTGGGCCAGAGCCGGGTGAAGCCGTGCGACAGCTTCAGGCAGACGGCGAAGCCGGTTTCGAGCACTCCGGCCACTATGACCAGCAGCCACGCCATGTCTCGTCCTCCCGTAGTGCCCTGCCGCGACCGCTGAGCCGACCGGTGCCGACCGGTTTCCCTCTTTGCCCGGGCTTGGTTCCGGCTTGGTGCGATTATGCACTTGCCGCCCGCACGGCACGGCAAACAACGCGGTGGTCAGTCGCCTTCCTTGCGTTCCCGCGTCGAGAGCAGACGACGCAGCGAGTACAGCCGGGCCGGGTCGGCGTGCCCCTCGGCCACCCAGGCGTCCAGCGCGCAGTCGGGCTCGTCGTGACTGCACGCGCGCGGACAGCCCTCCGTGCCGGGCACCAGGTCGGGGAAGGCGTTGATCACCCTGGACGGGTCGATGTGCGCCAGGCCGAACGACCGTACGCCCGGGGTGTCGACGACCCAGCCGCCCTCCGCCGAGGACAGCGGCAGGGCCAGCGCCGAGGTCGTGGTGTGGCGGCCGCGGCCGGTGACCGCGTTGACGTGCCCCGTCACCCGGCGGCGGTCCTCCGGCACCAGGGTGTTGACCAGAGTCGTCTTGCCGACGCCGGAGTGACCGACGAAGGCGGTGATCTTCCCGTCCAGGTGTTCGCGCACCAGCTCCGCCGCGGCGCCGTTCTCCAGCTCCTCGCGGCTGGTGACGACGAAGGGGATGTCCAACGCGCCGTACAGCTCCAGCAGTTCGTCCGGCGGCGCCAGGTCCGACTTGGTCATCACCAGCAGCGGGGTGAGACCGCCGTCGAACGCCGCGACCAAGCAGCGGTCGATGAGGCGGGGGCGCGGCTCGGGGTCGGCGAGGGCGGTGACGATGGCGAGCTGGTCGGCGTTGGCGACGACCACCCGTTCGTAGGGGTCGTCGTCGTCCGCCGTGCGGCGGAGCACGGAGGCGCGCTCCGCGATGCGGACGATGCGGGCGAGCGTGTCCTTCTTGCCGGACAGGTCGCCGACCAGCGCGACCCGGTCGCCGACGACCGCGGCCTTGCGGCCCAGCTCACGGGCCTTCATGGCCATGACGATCCGGTCCTCGACCAGACAGGTCAGCCGGCCCCGGTCCACCGTGAGGACCAGGCCCTCGGCGGCGTCCTCGTGCTTGGGCCGGATGTGGGTGCGCGGCCGGTTGCCCTTGCGGTTCGGGCGGGTGCGGATGTCGTCCTCGTCGGTGTGCTTGCCGTAGCGGCGCATGGCGAACCGTCCCTACGCCCCGAGCATCCCGGTCCACAGGTCGGGGAAGTCGGGCAGGGTCTTGGCGGTCGTCGCCACGTTCTCGATCTGCACCCCCTCGACCGCGAGGCCGAGGACGGCACCGGCGGTGGCCATGCGGTGGTCCTCGTAGGTGTGGAAGACGCCGCCGTGCAACGGGCGCGGGCGGATGTGCAGACCGTCGGCGGTCTCGGTGACGTCCCCGCCGAGTTCGTTGATCTCCTTGGTGAGCGCGGCCAGCCGGTCCGTCTCGTGCAGACGCAGGTGGGCCACGCCGCGCAGGGTCGAGGGGGAGTCCGCGAGGGCGGCGACGGCCGCGATGCCCGGGGTCAGCTCGCCGACCTCGCTCAGGTCGACGTCGATGCCGTGGATCGCGCCCGAACCGGTGAACACGAGCCCCGCGTCCGTCAGTTCGCAGGAGCCGCCCATCTCGGTGAAGATCTCGCGCAGCCGGTCACCGGGCTGGGTGGTGCGGGACGGCCAGTCGGGGACGACCACCTTGCCGCCGGTCACCAGCGCCGCCGCCAGGAACGGCTGGGCGTTGGACAGGTCCGGCTCGATCGTCAGGTCCCGGCCCAGCAGCGCACCCGGCGTGACCCGCCAGACGTTCGGCTCGCCACCGGACTCGGGGGTGTCGACCTGGGCGCCGACCGCGCGCAGCATGTCGACGGTCATCCGGATGTGCGGCATGGACGGCAGCGCGGAGCCCGTGTGACGCACCTCGACGCCCTGGTTGAAGCGCGGGCCGGACAGCAGCAGGGCGCTGACGAACTGCGAGGAGGACGACGCGTCGATCTCGACCGGACCGCCCTCCAGCGCGCCGCTGCCGTGCACGGTCAGCGGCAGCGCGCCGCGCCCGTCGTCGTCGATGCGGGCACCGAGCACGCGCAGCGCGTCGATCACACCGTGCAGCGGACGCTCGTACGCGCGCGGGTCGCCGTCGAAGCGGACGGCGCCGTCCGCCAGCGCGGCGACCGGCGGCAGGAAACGCATCACCGTGCCGGCGTTGCCGACGTCGACCGTGGCCGGCCCGCGCAGGCCCGCGGGCAGGACCCGCCAGAACTCGCCGGTGCCCTCGGGACCGACACCCTCCTCGATCTCGATGCCCAGCGTGCGCAGCGCCTCGGCCATCAGCAGCGTGTCGCGCGAGCGCAGCGGGCGGCGCAGCCAGCCGGGCTCGGAGGCGAGGGCGGCCAGCACCAGGGCGCGGTTGGTGACCGACTTGGACCCGGGCACGTGGACGGTCGCGACGACGGCTCCGCTCGCATGCGGGGCGGGCCAGAGGGCGGTGTGCGCGGGGTTCACGGTCATGGGCCCCACTTTAATGGCTGAGGACGACCGGAGATCTTGATCAAAAGCGGCGAAACCTGACCGAAAACGCAACACCGCACGTGCCGCGCATATATGCGCAGACGCGAGCCGCCCCGCGCTGCCGCGCTGCTCCGGGCCTCACAGCTCCAGCAGCCAGCGCCCCCCGCCGACCAGCGAGCACAGCGACACCGCGTGGAACAGGAAGAACCACACCCCCGCCGGCGCGTGGGTCAGCCGCGCCAGCTGGTCCGCGTCCGAGTCCCCGGCGGCGCCCCGCGCCCGCTTGGCCTGCAGCTCGAAGGCCGGACGGACCCCGCCGAGCAGCAGGAACCACACCACCGCGTACGCGAACGCCGCCTGCACCTGCGGTCCGGCCAGCCAGGACACCAGGACGAACGTGCCGCCGGTGACCACCACCGTCAGCACCCCGTACGCGTTGCGGATCATCACCAGCAGGGCCACGAGCAGCGCCGTCGCCGCCCACAGCAGCAGCGTGATGCGGCCCGCGGCCAGCAGCGCGGCGCCGCCGAGGCCGAGCAGCGGCGGAGCGGTGTAGCCGGCGACCGCGGTGAGGATCATGCCGACGCCGTGCGGCTTGCCCCGGCTCACCGTCAGGCCGCTGGTGTCCGAGTGCAGCGTGATGCCGGTCAGGGTGCGGCCGGTGAGCAGGGCCACGAGCCCGTGACCGCCCTCGTGCGCGATGGTGATCGCGTTGCGGGCTATCCGCCAGGGCCGGTGCGGCACGACCACGACCAGCGCCGCCACCAGGGTCGCGACCACCACCCACAGGTCGGGATCGCTCTGTGTGCCGGAGACCTCGTCCCACAGGGAGGGGAGCGCGGTCGTTGCGAGGTGGTCCATGTTCGGTGAGGGCTCCTCGTGTCTGCGCGGGGTCTGGCAGTCTGGCACGTATGTGCGGACGGTATGCGGCGAGTCGTGGACCCGAGGATCTCGCGGGGATCTTCGAGATCGAGAAGTGGGAGCCCGAGGAGAGCCTGGAACCCGACTACAACGTGGCGCCCACCAAGGAGGTCTACGCCGTCCTCGACCGCCCTCTGAAGGACGCCGAGGACCCCGACCCGGTTCGCCAGCTGCGGAAGCTGAAGTGGGGCCTCGTCCCGTCCTGGGCCAAGACGCCCGAGGGCGGTGCCCGGATGATCAACGCCCGTGCGGAGACCGTCCACGAGAAGCCCTCCTACCGCCGTGCCTTCAGCACCCGGCGCTGCATCCTGCCCGCCGACGGCTACTACGAGTGGGTCACCGGCAAGCAGGAGCGGGACCTGGAGGTCGAGGGACGCAAGAAGCGGCCGCGCAAGCAGCCGTACTTCGTCACCCCGGCCGACGGGTCGGTGTTCGCCATGGCCGGCCTCTACGAGTTCTGGCGGGACAAGACGCTGCCGGACGACCACCCGCAGGCCTGGTGGGTGACATGCTCGGTGATCACCACCGAGGCGGAGACCGCGCCGCTCGCCGTCGCCCCGGCCGACGGCCCGCACGCCCTGGCCGACATCCACCCCCGGATGCCCCTGATGCTGACGCCGGACCGCTGGGACGACTGGCTCGACCCGGCGCGGACCGACCCCGACGAGCTGACCTCCCTGCTGGCGCCCCCGCCCGCCGGCCTGATGCGGGCCTTCCCGGTCTCCACGGCCGTGAGCAACGTCCGCAACAACGGGCCGGAGCTGCTCAAGGAGCTCGACGCACCGGAAGAGGGCACACTCTTCTGACGTGACCAGCGAGCCCAGCGAGACCACTGTGACCAGCGAGACCGCCGACACCGACGCCGGACCCGCCCGCATCACCTGGCACCCGGCGGAGAACCCCCGCCTCGTGCTGGCCCTGAGCCACGGCGCCGGCGGCGGCATCGAGGCACGCGACCTGCGCGCGCTGGCGGCCGCACTGCCCGCGCACGGGGTGAGCGTCGCCCTCGTGGAGCAGCCCTGGCGGGTGGCCGGCAAGAAGCTGGCGCCCGCGCCGAAGACCCTGGACACCGGCTGGCGGGGCGTCTGGCCCGCGCTCACCGCGCCCGGCCTCCCGCTGATCGCGGGCGGGCGCAGCGCCGGCGCCCGCGTCGCCTGCCGCACCGCGCGCGAACTGGGCGCCCACGCCGTCCTCGCCCTCGCCTTTCCCCTGCATCCGCCGGGCAAGCCGGAGAAGTCCCGCGCGGACGAGCTGCTCGGGGCCGGGGTGCCCACCCTCGTGGTCCAGGGCGGCAACGACCCCTTCGGCAGGCCGCCGGAGTTCCCCGAGGCGCCCGAGGGGACCTACGACCTGGTCGAGGTGCCGTACGCGGACCACGGCTTCGCCGTGCCCAAGCGGGCCGGCATCACCCAGGAGCAGGCGCTGGCGCTGATCACCGACGGTGTCCTGAAGTGGACCGGCTCACTCGGCTGAACGCCCGGGAATGACCGGCGTGCGCTCACTGTTGTGCCGTGCGTACGTTGCTGGGAATCAGCACCGACGCCGTAGGAGAGGAAGTCCGCCGCATGGGTTCAGCCTTCTGCCCGAGTCGCAGCCGTGTCGACCTGGACTGGACCGTGCTGCACGCTGCCAAGACCGCCCCCCTCCGGACGGCTGGCGGAGCGGATCGGCAAGCCGCTCCGGCCGCAGGTCGTCTATCCTCCGATTCGGGTGAGACCGGTCTCGGTTTCACGACGTCACTGGAGGAGGTGGGTCCGGTCACTGGGACCGACGCAGGGACCGAACACGGCCAGGCGGAGCAGCCCGAGGGCCGGGGTGCGGGAGCGGAGTCGACCGCGGAGCGCAGCGCGCGCTTCGAGCGGGACGCGCTGGAGTTCCTCGACCAGATGTACTCGGCCGCGCTGCGTATGACGCGTAATCCGGCCGACGCCGAGGACCTGGTGCAGGAGACCTACGCCAAGGCGTACGCGTCCTTCCACCAGTTCCGTGAGGGCACCAACCTCAAGGCGTGGCTGTACCGCATCCTCACCAACACCTTCATCAACTCGTACCGCAAGAAGCAGCGCGAACCCCAGCGCAGCGCGGCCGAGGAGATCGAGGACTGGCAGCTCGCGCGAGCCGAGTCGCACATGTCGACGGGTCTGCGCTCCGCGGAGTCGCAGGCGCTCGACCACCTGCCCGACTCGGACGTGAAGCAGGCGCTCCAGGCGATCCCCGAGGAATTCCGTATCGCCGTGTATCTGGCGGACGTCGAGGGCTTTGCCTACAAGGAGATCGCGGACATCATGGGGACACCCATCGGTACGGTGATGTCCCGGCTGCACCGTGGACGCCGTCAGCTGCGCGGCATGCTGGAGGACTACGCCCGCGACCGCGGCCTGGTCCCCGCCGGCGCCGGAGAGTCGAACGAAGCGAAAGGCTCGGGGTCATGAGCTGCGGAGAGCCGCACGAGACGGATTGCAGCGAAATCCTCGATCATCTCTACGAGTTCCTCGACAAAGAGATGCCGGACTCGGACTGCGTGAAGTTCGAGCACCACTTCGAGGAGTGCTCGCCCTGCCTGGAGAAGTACGGGCTGGAGCAGGCCGTGAAGAAGCTGGTCAAGCGGTGCTGCGGCCAGGACGACGTGCCGGGTGACCTGCGGGCCAAGGTCATGGGACGGCTGGATCTCATCCGGTCGGGGCAGTCCGTTCCGGAACACGACGTGACGGCCGCGCCGTCGGCTCCGCGGGAGTCCTGACCCGCCCGCACACCCCCGGTGTGCCGAGCCGTCCGGACACCCTGAGCGTGCCGAGTCACGCCCAAGTCACTCGTACGTGCTAATCCGCGGGTTATCTGCCCGCGGCCTCCCCTCCCCGCCCTAGGCTCCGAGCCTCACAGACGTGGCCGGGGAGGGGCTCATGAAGGCGGTACCGGCACGCGCGCGTGCGTACGTCGTGTGCGTCACCCTCGCCGCCCTGCTCTGCCTGCGACCGCTGCCGACCGTGCGCGCCCCCTGGGGGGCGGTGCTGCTGCTGGCCGGGCTGTACGCGGGCTCCGAGCTGGTCGCGAGGTCCCGGTTCGTCGGGACCTGCTACCCCGTCCTGCTCGCCGGAGCCTTCCTGCTGCCGCCGCCCGCCGCGGCGCTCGTGGCACTGCCCGGGGCACTGCTGTCCCCGGTGCCGCGGCGGCCGTCTGGCATGCGGCGCGTCTGGCGGGCCGCGCAGCTGGCCCTCGCGGTATGGGCCGCCGCCTGCGTCCACTGGCGGCTCGGCGGCCGGGACGCGGTCGTCGAGGCCGAGTTCCCCCACGCCCTCGTGCCGGCCGGAGCCGCGGTCCTCGCGTTCTGCCTGGTGCTCACCGTCCTGGACGGCGGCATCCTCACCCTCGCCGACCGCGTGCCGCCCAGGCGGGCCTGGCGGGGGTCGTTCTCCCGGTCGCTCGCGCCGATCGCCGTGCACGGGCTCGCCGGGCTGATGATGGCCGTCCTGTGGCGCAGCCCGTACGGTCCGGTGGCCGCGCTGCTCGTCCTGCTGCCGATGTGCGTGGCCTGGTGGGCCTTCGCCCAGTACCACCGCGAGCGGGCCGCCCACCAGGCGACCATCCGTGCCCTGGTGCAGGCCGTCGACATCAAGGACGGCTACACGCGCGGCCACAGCGAACGCGTCGGCCAGGCCTCCATGATGATCGCCCGCGAGCTGGGCATGGACGACGAGCGCGTCGAGACCCTCCGTTTCGCGGGCATCCTGCACGACGTGGGCAAGCTCGGCGTGCCCACCCGGCTGCTGCGCAAGGACGGGCCGCTCACGCCCGAGGAACGGCGGGTGATCGAGCTGCACCCCGAGTACGGGCACGAGATGGTGCGCGGGATCCGCTTCCTGGGAGAGGCCCGTGCCGCCGTCCTGCACCACCACGAACGGCTGGACGGCAGCGGCTACCCCTACGGCCTGGTCGGCGACCGGATCCCCGAGTCGGCCCGGGTGGTGGCCGTCGCCGACGCCTTCGACGCGATGACGTCCACCCGCTCCTACAGCAGGGCCCGCCCCGTCGCCGCGGCGCTGGAGGAGCTACGGCGGTGTGCCGGCGCGCAGTTCGACCCCCGGATGGTGCGGGCGCTGATCCACGCCCTCGGGCGTCACGGCTGGCGCCCGTCGGTGACGGCGGACGGCACCCCCACCCTCCCCGGCACCCCGCTGCCCGGCCCCGGCGGAGGCACGCGGGACAGCGTCGGCAGGGGGGCGCCGTGAGGGGCGCGGGACGACCGGCGCGGTGCGGCCGTGTCCGGAGGAAAGGGTCCGGCGGGGAGCCGGAGAGGAGGGGCGTCGTGGTGGGGGATCTGCGTGCGTGGACCGGTGACGGGGTGCCGGCCGCGTGCGGCGGGGCGTGGCGGGGGCGGGCCGTGAGGGGCTCGGGACGACCGGCGCCATACGGCCGTGTCCGGAGGTCAGGGCGCGGCGGAGGGGCCGGGCGGAGGGCCGTGGTGGCGGACGTCGCGCCGGGCGCGATGACCGCCCCAGGGGCGCGGGGAACTGCGCGACCAGCCAGAAACCCCCCGCACCCGGCAACGAAACGGCTCTCGGCGGCCCCGTGCGGCGCGGTCGCCACCCTGCTACGCCGGGTGGCGACCCGCCCCCCGCGGGGCCGGAAGGTGTGCACGGAACAAAGGCGCCGGCCGGAGGCCGCGGGGCGTGGCGGGCGTGCGGGCGGAGGTGCAACGTGACGCCTCCGGAGCCACGCGTCCCGACCCCCGCCCCGCCACCGCCGGGGCGGGAGCGCACCCTCTCGTCGCCGGGAGACGGGGGGAGGCGCCGGTCCCCGTTCCCCGCCCCGGCTGCCGGACTGCTCGTCCCCGGGTGCGCCGGGCTCGTCGCGCTCGGGTGCCTGGCCTCCGTGCTCGCGACGGGTCCCGTGCAGCGGCACGTCGCGCTCGCCTTCGGGGGCCTCGTCGTCCTCGGCGAACTGACCCGCAGGACCGGTGCCGAGGTCCGCGAGGCCGCTCCGCTCGGGGCCGCGGGCGCGCTGGCCTACGCGCTGCTCGGCGACGTCCGCGGGCAGCCCGCGCAGCACGGCGTCGCCCAGACCGTCACCGTCGTGCTCGCCGCCTCCCTGCTCGGCAGCGTGCCCTACGTGGCCCGGGGCAGCGGACCGGTCCTCGACCACCTGGCGCGGCGCGTGCTCACCGTCGCCTTCGCCGCCGTGTGCTTCCAGCCCCTGTCCGGTCAGGGCGCCTTCCGGGACTGGAGCGGCCCCGCCTACGCGCCGCTGCTGCTCGCGCTGCTCGCCCTGACCACCCTGTGCGACGCCGTCCTCGCCGCCGCGCCCGCCCACGCGCGCACCGGGTGGCCGTTCGGCCCGCTGCTGCGGGAGGAACTGCGCGGCATGGTCGGCATCACCTCGGCGGTGTGCGCGACCGGCGCGGTGATGGCGCTCGCGGTGAGCGTCGCGGGCCTGTGGGCGCTCCCCGTCTTCTGCGTGCCACTGCTGCTCGCCCAGCTGTCCTACCGCCGGTACGCGGCCGTCCGGGCCACCTACCGGCAGACCATCGCCTCCCTGGCCCGTGCCACCGAGATCGCCGGGTACACCCCGACCGGGCACGCCCACCGCGTCGCCGGGCTCGGCGTGGCCGTCGGCCGGGAGCTGGGGCTTTCCGGGGCCGAGCTGACCGTGCTGGAGTACGCCGCCCTCATGCACGACATCGGCCAGCTGAGCCTGGTCGACCCGGTCCCGGCGGGGGCCACCGCGGACCTGCCGGTCTCCGAACAGCGGCGGATCGCGCTGCTCGGCGGAGCCGTCGTCCGCCAGACCGGCGTCGACGCGGCGGTCGCGGTGGTGGTGGAGCGGCAGGCCGACCCCTGCCGGGAGCAGCCCGTCGCCGCGCGGATCGTGCGCGTCGTGAACGCCTACGAGGAGAAGGCGCGGGACGCGGGACCGGGCGGGGTCCTGACGGCCCTGGAGGAGCTGCGCCTGGCCACCGCGGGCGACTACGCTCCCGAGGTCGTGGAAGCGCTGGCCCGGGTCCTTGCCCGGAGCAGCCTTAGCGAGCCCTCGGCTGGGTAACCCATGGGTAATGAGCGCCTCCGCAGCCGTACGTGGTTTGATGCCCGGGAGAGGGTGTCCGGGGGCGCGAAAGGCACAGCCAGCCCACTGAACGGAACTGGCAGGCGGGAATCGTGAGGATCTTCGGCAAGGCACGGCACCGGCCCTCCGCCTCCTGGCGGCAGGCCACCGACCGCGCGTTCACGCTCATCGGCGACGGTCGCTACGAGGACGCGGGTGCGCTGCTGACGCGGGCGGCGGACCTGGAGCCCTGGCTGTCGGAGTCCTGGTTCAACCTGGCGCTGCTGCACAAGTTCCGGCACGACTGGGAGCAGGCGAGGGCGGCCGGTCTGAGGGCCGTCGCCCTGCTCGACCGCGACACCGGCGCCCCCGACTGGTGGAACGTCGGCATCGCCGCGACCGCCCTGCAGGACTGGCCGCTGGCCCGCCGGGCCTGGCAGGCCTACGGGCTGCGCACCCCCGGGGACGCCACGGACGCCGGGGAGCCGCTCGGCATGGACCTCGGCAGCGCCGCCGTACGGCTGTCGCCGGAGGGCGAGGCCGAGGTGGTGTGGGGGCGGCGGCTCGACCCCGCCCGCGTCGAGGTGCTGTCCATCCCGCTGCCGTCGTCCGGGCGGCGCTGGGGCGAGGTCGTCCTGCACGACGGCGTGCCGCACGGGGAGCGGACGACCTCGGCGGGGCCCTCCTACCCGGTCTTCGACGAGATCGAGCTGTGGGCGCCGTCACCCGTTCCCACCTGGGTGGTCCTCCTGGAGGCCGCCACCGAGGCCGACCGGGACGCCCTGGAGCAGCTGGCCGCCGACGCCGGGTTCGCCGCCGAGGACTGGTCGTCCTCGGTCCGGCTGCTGTGCCGGACGTGCTCGGAGTCCCGGATGCTGTCCGACGAGGGCGAGGGCGAGCACCTCGATCCGCACGACCACAGCGAACCCGGGCACCCGGGGCCTCTGGGGCACCGCACCGACGGTCAGCAGTGGGTGCCGGAGCGGGAGTGCGGGGTGGCCGCGCCGGCCGGGCTGGTGAAGGGGCTGCTGGACGGGTGGGTGGCCGACAGCCCGGACTCCCGTGACTGGCGGGATCTCGAAGAGGTCTGCTGAGGCCGTTCTGCCGAGGCCGGTCCCCTGCCCCCTTCGCGCCGTCGCCGCGTCGCCCCGTCGTCCGCCGTCGTGGCCGGTCGCGCCCGGGCGGTCCCTCGCATACCGGCACAGACCCGGGCCACCGCGGGGGCCCGCTCCCCGTACCCTGTACCAGGCATCAACCCCTGTTTCATCCAGGAAGGCATACGTCGGTCATGGCCCAGCAGGACACCGATCAGCAGCACCCGGGCGTGCTCCCCGTGGACGACGAGGGGTTCGTCGTCGACACCGAGGACTGCGAGGAGCGCGAGGCCGACTGGCGCGGGCGCGGCACCTCACGTCCGATCACGGTGGTCGGCAACCCGGTGCTGCACAAGGAGTGCGAGGACGTCACCGACTTCGGCGAGGAGTTCCAGCAGCTGGTGGCCGACATGTTCGCCAGCCAGCGCACCGCCGAGGGCGTGGGACTGGCCGCCAACCAGATCGGCGTCGCCAAGAAGGTCTTCGTCTACGACTGCCCCGACGACGAGGGCGTCCGCCACGTCGGCGTGGTCTGCAACCCCCGGCTCGTCGAACTGCCCGCCGACCGGCGCCGCCTGGACGACAGCAACGAGGGCTGCCTGTCCGTGCCGACCGCCTACGCGCCGCTCGCCCGCCCCGACTACGCCGAGGTGACCGGGCAGGACGAGAAGGGCAACCCCGTCAAGGTGCGCGGCACCGGGTACTTCGCACGGTGTTTGCAGCACGAGACGGACCACCTGTACGGGTACCTGTACATCGACCGGCTCTCCAAGCGCGAACGCAAGGACGCCCTGCGGCAGATGGCCGAGAACGAGCCCCGCTACCCCGTGGTCGCGAACGACTGACGCAGCCCCACGGGTCACACATCTCCCGCGCGCACGGCGCCTGTTCGGGTTCCGCCCGAGCGGGCGCCGTTCGTCCGTTCGGGGTGTCCGTGCACACGTCTGTGCGCGCGCCCGTGCGCGTCGAAGGAAAGCCGACACACAACAGGAGGATTCCGGCACCCAGGGGTAGTGAATGGAGCAAATCCGTTCCCAGAACGGTCAGTTGTGGTGCTGAATGGGAAGTGCGGGGATACGCAACGGCGCACGCCCCGCTCGGCGGGAGGGGTGCGCCACCGGCGGCTGAGAGGGGTTTGTTCGTGCATGCTTTCCCACACGGCACCACAACGACACCGACCGCGATCGCAGTACCACCATCGCTCCGTCTTCCGGTGATCGAGGCGGAATTTCCCCGGCAGCTGCACCCGTATTGGCCCAGGCTCCAGGAGGCCACCCGCGCGTGGCTGCTCGAAAAGCGGCTCATGCCGCCGGACAAGGTCGAGGAATATGCCGACGGCCTGTGCTACACGGACCTCATGGCGGGGTACTACCTGGGCGCCCCCGACGAGGTCATGCAGGCGATAGCGGACTACAGCGCGTGGTTCTTCGTCTGGGACGACCGGCACGACCGCGACATCGTCCACGGCCGGTCCGGTGCCTGGCGCCGACTGCGCGGCCGCCTGCACGCGGCACTCGACTCACCGGGGGACCACCTGCACCACGAGGACACGCTGGTGGCCGGGTTCGCCGACAGCGTGCGGCGGCTCTACGCCTTCCTGCCGGCCACCTGGAACGCCCGGTTCGCCCGGCACTTCCACGCGGTGATCGAGGCGTACGACCGCGAATTCCACAACCGCACGCGCGGAATCGTGCCCGGCGTGGAGGAGTACCTCGAGCTGCGCCGGCTCACGTTCGCGCACTGGATCTGGACCGACCTGCTGGAGCCGAGTTCCGGCTGTGAACTCCCGGACGCCGTGCGGAAACACCCGGCATACCGCCGGGCGGCGTTGCTCAGTCAGGAATTCGCCGCCTGGTACAACGACCTCTGCTCACTCCCCAAGGAGATAGCGGGCGATGAGGTCCACAATCTCGGAATCAGTCTCATCACCCATCATTCACTCACGCTGGAGGAATCCGTCGCAGAAGTCCGGCGCCGCGTCGAGGAATGCATCAACGAATTCCTGGACGTGGAACGGGACGCGTTACGGTTCGCCGACCGGCTCGCCGACGGGACCGTGCGCGGAAAGGAACTGAGCGGCGCCGTACGGGCCAACGTCGGCAATATGCGGAACTGGTTCAGTTCCGTCTACTGGTTCCACCACGAGTCCGGCCGGTACATGGTCGACAGCTGGGACGACCGGTCCACGCCCCCGTACGTCAACAACGAAGCGGCAGGTGAGAAATGACCGTCGAATCCGTCCATCCCGAAACCCGCGCACCACAGGCACCCGACCTGCGCGAGCCGCCCGTCGCGGGCGGCGGCGTGCCGCTGCTCGGCCACGGCTGGCGGCTGGCCCGCGATCCGCTGGCCTTCATGTCCCAGCTGCGCGACCACGGCGACGTCGTGCGCATCAAGCTCGGCCCCAAGACCGTCTACGCGGTCACCGACCCGGAGCTGACCGGCGCCCTCGCGCTCAGCCCCGACTACCACATCGCCGGCCCGCTGTGGGAGTCGCTGGAGGGCCTGCTCGGCAAGGAGGGCGTGGCGACCGCCAACGGCCCGCTCCACCGCCGCCAGCGGCGCACCATCCAGCCGGCCTTCCGGCTCGACGCGATTCCCGCGTACGGGCCGATCATGGAGGAGGAGGCGCACGCGCTCACCGAGCGCTGGCGGCCGGGGGAGACCGTCGACGCCACCTCCGAGTCCTTCCGGGTCGCCGTGCGCGTCGCCGCCCGCTGCCTGCTGCGCGGGCAGTACATGGACGAGCGGGCCGAGCGGCTGTGCGTGGCGCTCGCCACCGTCTTCCGGGGCATGTACCGGCGCATGGTGGTGCCGCTCGGACCGCTGTACCGGCTGCCGTTTCCGGCCAACCGCCAATTCAACAACGCTTTGGCCGATCTGCATCTCCTGGTGGACGAGATCATCGCCGAGCGCAGGGCATCCGGTCAAAAGCCGGACGATTTGCTCACGGCATTGCTGGACGCGAAGGACGACAATGGCGACCTCATCGGGGAACAGGAGATCCACGACCAGGTGGTCGCGATACTGACCCCCGGAAGCGAAACCATCGCGTCCACGATCATGTGGTTGCTCCAGGCACTTGCCGACCATCCGGAACATGCCGACCGCATACGCGACGAAGTCGAAGCGGTCACCGGCGGGCGCCCGGTCGCATTCGAGGACGTCCGCAAGCTCACGCACACCGGCAATGTCATAGTCGAGGCCATGCGTTTGCGCCCCGCCGTATGGGTTTTGACGCGGCGTGCGGTGGCCGAGACCGAACTCGGTGGCTATTGCATTCCGGCCGGTGCGGACATCATCTACAGTCCGTACGCAATCCAGCGCGATCCGAAGTCGTACGACGACAACCTGGAGTTCGACCCCGACCGGTGGCTTCCGGAACGCGCGAAGGACGTCCCGAAGTACGCCATGAAGCCGTTCAGCGCGGGCAAGCGGAAGTGCCCCAGCGACCACTTCTCGATGGCTCAGCTCACGCTGATCACGGCCGCGCTCGCCGCGAAGTACCGCTTCGAGCAGGTGACGGGCTCCAGCGACGCGGTCCGTGTCGGCATCACGCTGCGCCCGCACGACCTGCTGGTCAGGCCCCTGGCGCGGTGACCCCTCCGGGGCGGATCAGGCGGCCGCCTCCGGACCCCGGAAGGTGCGCCGGTAGGCGTGCGGCGTGGTGCCCAGGGCCCGGACGAACTGGTGCCTCAGGGCCGCCGCCGTGCCGAACCCGGTGCGCCAGGCGATCGCGTCCATCGTCTCGTCCGTCGCCTCCAGCAGACGCTGGGCCAGCAGCACGCGCTGGCGCAGGATCCAGCGGTAAGGGGTCGTGCCGGTCTCCTGCTGGAAGCGGCGGGCGAAGGTGCGCGGGGACATGTGCGCCCGGGCCGCGAGCTGCTCGACGGTGACCTCCTCGTCGAGGTGCTGCTCCATCCAGGCCAGCACCTCGCCGACGGTGTCGCAGGAGGAGCGCGGCAGCGGCCGCTCGATGTACTGCGCCTGTCCGCCGTCCCGGTGCGGCGGCACCACCATCCGCCGGGCGATGCGGTTGGCGACCTCGGGGCCCTGCTCCTTGCGCACGATGTGCAGGCAGGCGTCGATGCCCGCGGCGGTCCCGGCGGACGTGATCACCGGGTCCTCGTCGACGTAGAGCACGTCCGGCGCGACCTCGGCGCGCGGGTACTGCCGGCGCAGCTCGGCGGCGTGGTGCCAGTGCACCGCGCAGCGCCGCCCGTCCAGCAGGCCGGCGGCGCCCAGCACGAAGACGCCGGAGCACACGCTCAGCACGCGCGTGCCCCGGTCCGTCGCCCTGCGCAGGACCTCCAGCAACTCGGGCGGGTACTCCCGGCGGACGAAGTCGCTGCCCGCCGGCACCGCGATCAGGTCCGCCTCCTCCAGCCGGTCGAGTCCGTACGGCGTGGAGACGGTCAGGCCGCCGACGTGGGTGCCCAGCGTGGGGCCCTCCGCGGAGACCACCGCGAAGTCGTACTCCGGCAGGCCCTCGTCGCTCCGGTCGGTGCCGAAGACCTCGCAGATCACGCCCAGTTCGAAGGGATGCGCGCCGTCCAGCAGGACGGCGGCCACGTTGCGCAGCATGCCGCCAGTGTGCCTCGGAAGTGGCAGGAAATCGAGGCCCTACGGCAGTCCTGCCACTCCCGGTAAGGAGCATCCGGCGCGACAGTGGTGTCATGACCGGAAACCAGATCGAAGGCCTTGTCGGAATGCTCGCGACCGTCGGACTCCTCGTCCTCATGGTCCTTCCCTCGGTGATCGGCGTCGTGCGCGACAAGCGCGTCGACCGGCAGATCAGGGAGGCCCAGGAGAGGAGGAGCCAGAGGAAGGAGACCCAGCAGACCCGGCAGCC
This sequence comes from Streptomyces sp. BK208, assembly GCF_004364245.1. Classification (GTDB taxonomy): domain Bacteria; phylum Actinomycetota; class Actinomycetes; order Streptomycetales; family Streptomycetaceae; genus Streptomyces. The sequence goes on from NZ_SOAV01000005.1 coordinate 289,570, forward strand.
CGCGAAGACGCGGAGGACTCAGAAGTCCTCCGACAGGTCGACGGTGCCCTCCACCGCCACCTGGTACGCCGAGGGGCGCCGCTCGAAGAAGTTGGTCAACTCCTGAACCCCCTGCAGCTCCATGAAGGAGAAGGGGTTCTCGGAGCCGTAGACCGGGGCGAAGCCGAGCCGGGTCAGACGCTGGTCGGCCACGCACTCCAGGTACTGCCGCATCGAGTCGGTGTTCATGCCCGGGAGGCCGTCACCGCACAGGTCGCGCGCGAACTGCAGCTCGGCCTCGACGGCCTCCCTGAGCATGTCGGTGACCTGCTCCCCGAGCCGCTCGTCGAACAGCTCCGGCTCCTCCTTGCGGACGGTGTCGACGACGTCGAACGCGAAGGACATGTGCATGGTCTCGTCCCGGAACACCCAGTTGGTGCCGGTGGCCAGACCGTGCAGCAGACCCCGGCTGCGGAACCAGTAGACGTAGGCGAAGGCGCCGTAGAAGAACAGACCCTCGATGCACGCGGCGAAGCAGATCAGGTTCAGCAGGAAACGGCGCCGGTCGGCCCGGGACTCCAGGCGGTCCATCGACTCCACCGAGTCCATCCACCGGAAGCAGAACTCGGCCTTCTCCCGGATGGAGGGGATGTTCTCCACGGCCGCGAACGCGGCGGCACGGTCCTCCGGGTCGGGCAGATAGGTGTCCAGAAGGGTCAGGTAGAACTGGACGTGGACGGCCTCCTCGAAGAGCTGCCGGCTCAGGTACAGCCGCGCCTCGGGGGAGTTGATGTGCTTGTACAGCGTCAGCACCAGGTTGTTCGCCACGATCGAGTCACCGGTGGCGAAGAAGGCCACCAGCCGGCCGATCAGGTGCTGCTCCTCGGGGCTGAGCCTCGCCAGGTCGGCGACGTCCGAGTGGAGGTCGACCTCCTCGACGTGCCAGGTGTTCTTGATGGCGTCCCGGTAGCGCTCGTAGAAGTCCGGGTAGCGCATCGGGCGCAGGGTCAGCTCGAAGCCCGGGTCGAGCAGGTTCTTCGTGACGCGGTTCGAAGCGTTCGCGGGGTTCGCGGGGGTCTCGGTGGTCATTACTGGCAGGCCTCGCAGGACTCGGGGTTCTCCAGGGAGCAGGCGACCGCCTCGGGGTCCGGGGCGGCCTGCACGGGGACGGTGGTGGCGCGGGCCGCGGCGCGGGCGATGCGCGTCGCCGGGCGTGAACGCAGGTAGTACGTGGTCTTCAGGCCCTGCTTCCAGGCGTACGCGTACATCGAGGAGAGCTTCCCGATGGTCGGCGTCTCCAGGAACAGGTTGAGGGACTGCGCCTGGTCGAGGTACGGGGTGCGGGCGGCGGCCATGTCGATCAGGCCGCGCTGCGGGATCTCCCAGGCGGTGCGGTACAGCGCGCGCACGTCCTCGGGGATCCAGGAGAAGCCCTGCACCGATCCGTTCGCCTCGCGCAGCGCCTCACGGGTGCGCGCGTCCCACACGCCGAGCCGCTTGAGGTCGTCCACCAGGTACGAGTTGACCTGGAGGAACTCACCGGACAGCGTCTCGCGCTTGAACAGGTTGGACACCTGCGGCTCGATGCACTCGTAGACACCGGCGATGGAGGCGATGGTCGCGGTCGGCGCGATCGCCAGGAGCAGCGAGTTGCGCAGCCCGGTCGTCGCCATGCGGGCGCGCAGCGCGGCCCAGCGCTCCGGCCAGGCGGGCTCGACGCCGTAGTGGTCCGGGTGCAGCACGCCCTGTGCCGTACGGGTCTTGTCCCAGGCCGGGGCGGGGCCGTCGCGCTCGGCGAGGTCGGCGGAGGTCTCGTACGCGGCGAGCATGATCCGCTCGGCGATGCGGGTGGACAGGGCCTTCGCCTCGGGCGAGTCGAAGGGCAGGCGCAGCTGGAAGAAGACGTCCTGCAGGCCCATCGCGCCGAGCCCGACCGGGCGCCAGCGGGCGTTGGAGCGGCCCGCCTGCTCGGTCGGGTAGAAGTTGACGTCGACGACCCGGTCCAGGAAGGTCACGGCGGTGCGGACGGTGGCGTCCAGGCGCTCCCAGTCGATGTCGCCCGCCGTCCGGTCGACGAGCGCGCCGAGGTTGACCGAGCCGAGGTTGCAGACCGCCGTCTCCCCGTCGTCCGTGACCTCCAGGATCTCCGTGCAGAGGTTGGAGGAGTGGACGACGTGGCCGGGGGTCGCGGTCTGGTTGGCCGTGCGGTTGGCGGTGTCCTTGAAGGTCATCCAGCCGTTGCCGGTCTGCGCCAGGGTGCGCATCATGCGGCCGTACAGCTCACGGGCGGGCAGCGTCCTGCGGGCGAGCCCCGCCTCCTCCGCCCTGCGGTACGCGGCGTCGAACTCCTCGCCCCACAGATCGGTCAGCTCCGGCACGTCGGCGGGGGAGAACAGCGACCAGGACCCGTCGGCGTCCACGCGGCGCATGAACTCGTCCGGGATCCAGTGCGCCAGGTTCAGGTTGTGCGTACGGCGGGCGTCCTCACCGGTGTTGTCCCGCAGCTCCAGGAACTCCTCGACGTCCGCGTGCCAGGTCTCCAGGTAGACCGCCGCGGCGCCCTTGCGCCGGCCGCCCTGGTTCACCGCGGCCACCGAGGCGTCCAGCGTCTTCAGGAACGGGACGATGCCGTTGGAGTGCCCGTTGGTGCCGCGGATCAGCGAACCGCGGGAGCGGACGCGGGAGTAGGCGATGCCGATGCCGCCGGCGTGCTTGGACAGGCGGGCCACCTGGTGCAGGCGGTCGTAGAGGGAGTCCAGTTCGTCCTTGGGGGAGTCCAGGAGGTAGCAGGACGACATCTGGGCGTGCCGGGTGCCGGAGTTGAAGAGGGTGGGGGAGGAGGGCAGGTAGTCGAGGCGGCTCATCAGACCGTAGAGCGCGGCGACCTCGTCCACCGACCGGGCGGTGTCGTCCTCGGCGAGTCCGGCGGCGACCCGCAGCAGGAAGTGCTGGGGCGTCTCGACGGCCTTGCGGGTGATCGGATGGCGCAGCAGGTAGCGGCTGTACACGGTGCGCAGCCCGAAGTAGCCGAAGCGGTCGTCGGCGTCCGGGTCGACCAGCGCGTCCAGGCGGTCGCCGTGCAGCCGGACGAACGCGGCGGTGCGGTCGGCGATCAGGCCCTCGCGGTGCCCGGTGGCGACCGCGTCGGTGAAGGCGACGACACCCTGCGAGGCGGCCTCGTCGCGGATGCCGATGGTCAGCAGCCGGGCGGCCAGCCGGGAGTAGACCGGGTCCTCGGAGATCAGCCCGGCGGCCGCCTCCGTGGCCAGCTCGCGCAGCTCGGCCTCGTCGGCGCGGGCGGACCGGCCGCGCAGCGCGGCGGCGGCCACCCGTCCGGGATCGGCGCTCGGGAGGTCGGCGGTGAGCCCGGTCAGGGTCCGCAGCAGGGCGGCACCGGGTCCGTCGGATTCCCCGGTCGCCGTCACCGGGGTCGCTGAAGCCGGATCGGCTGGCGCGATGGTCACGTGGAGCACTCCCTCGCTCGGCACGGGGCCTGGGGGAGGGCAGGGGGCGGCACGAGCGCGCACGGCGTCGCGTCCACCGGCCCACTCCACGAGGCCCGGACGTCATGGCGCCCGGGCCGGTTCGGCCGGGCGCACCGTCGGCAGGTCCTCGGACTGGACAGGCGTGCGCGCACGTGCGAAGACGTACGGATGCACGCAAGTACACCGTTGCGGGACAGTTCCGGATTCGCACCGGATTCCCCTGCGGCGACAGCGAGCACGAGCATACATCTAGTGCCGGGCTCCGCCGGCACCCCCAGATGTTGTGTCCGGCCGCAGTGCCCGGGCGTCGCGCCGGTTCGGTGTCAGAGCGTCAGCCGGTAGGTGAGCAGCGTCATGCCGTCCAGCTCCGGAAGCGGGTTCCAGTCGCGGTCGGGCGTGCGCACGAAACCCAGGCGCTCGTAGAGGCGGTGGGCGGAGCGCATGGCGAGCTGGGTCGACAGCACGACGCCCGTGCACCCCTCGACGGACCGTGCCCGGTCGAGGCAGGCCCGCACGAGGGCCTCACCGGCCCCGCGGCCGCGTGCCGGGCGGGAGACGGCGAGCATGCGTATCTCGGCCTCGCCGGGCCGCGCGATGTCCGCCATGGGGCCGCCCGAGGGCACGAAGGTGACGCCGCCGAGCACCTGGTCGTCCGCCGCGGCGACCAGCACCTGCGCGGCCGCCGCCCGCTTGCCCACGTTCCTCAGCTCACCGAGGTAGGTGTCGTCATCCCCGAAGTCGAGGAGGCCGTCCCGGAGATAGGCCTGTGCCGTGATCTCGCCGAGGATGTCGTACTCGTCGGCCGCCACCGGCCGGATCGCGAAGTCCATGCGCCCGAGTGTGCCCCACGGACACGACGGCGGGCCGCCGGATTTCTCCGACGGCCCGCCTCGAAGCCGGACTCCGGCCGGGGTCAGTGCGAGCTGCCCGCCGTGGCCGGCGGCAGTTCCACCTGGACACCGGGGTCTCCGGCGTCCGCCGTGTAGTCGGCCGGGCTGGTCTCGTCCACGCCGTCGGGCGCCTTGAGGGCCCTCAGGACGAAGGTCAGGACCACGGCGACCACGACGTTCAGCACGAAGGCGGTGAGACCGATGTAGCCGATCTCGCCGATGCCGGGAATCTCGTCGGAGGAGCCGCCGAAGTGCTTCTGCGTCGGCGAGGCCACGCCGTAGGCGGCGACCGTGCCGTAGACCATGCCGACCGCCCAGCCGCCGAGCAGCGCCCAGCGGTGGAACCAGCGGGTGAACAGGCCGCCGACCAGGGCCGGGAAGGTCTGCAGGATCCAGATGCCGCCCAGCAGCTGGAAGTTGATCGCGACGGTCTTGTCCATGCCCAGGACGAAGATCAGCGCGCCCACCTTCACCAGGAGCGACACCAGCTTGGAGACCTTGGTCTCCTGCTGCGGCGTGGCGTCCGGTTTGATGAAGTCCTTGTAGATGTTGCGGGTGAAGAGGTTCGCGGCCGCGATCGACATGATCGCCGCCGGGACCAGGGCGCCGATGCCGATGGCCGCGAAGGCCACGCCCGCGAACCAGTCCGGGAACATGTTCTCGAACAGCTGCGGGATCGCCAGCTGGCCGTTCTCCACCTTGACCCCGGCCGCGATCGCCATGAAGCCCAGCAGCGCGAGCAGGCCCAGCATCAGCGAGTACAGCGGCAGGATCGTGGTGTTGCGCCGGATCACCTCACGGCTGCGCGAGGACAGCGTGGCGGTGATCGAGTGCGGGTACATGAAGAGCGCGAGGGCCGAGCCGAGCGCCAGGGTCGCGTACGTCCACTGGCCTCCCGCGTCCGGCACCACCCCGCCCTTGCCCGCCGCGGTGAACTTGTCGCTCGCCGACGCGAAGATGTCGTCGAAGCCGCCCAGCTTGATCGGGATGTAGATGATCGCCACCGCGATCACGATGTAGATCAGCGTGTCCTTCACGAACGCGATCAGCGCGGGCGCGCGCAGTCCGGAGGAGTAGGTGTACGCCGCCAGCACGCCGAAGGCGATCAGCAGCGGCAGGTCCTTGACGAACCAGTTGGTGTCCTCGCCGCCGCCGACGCCCATCACGTCCAGGACGGCCTGGATGCCGACCAGCTGGAGCGCGATGTACGGCATCGTCGCCAGGATGCCGGTGACGGCGACCGCCAGCGACAGGCCCTTGGAGCCGAACCGGCCGCGCACGAAGTCCGAGGTCGTCACGTACCCGTGCTTGTGCGAGACCGACCACAGGCGGGGCAGGAAGGTGAAGATCAGCGGGTAGACCAGGATCGTGTACGGCACCGCGAAGAAGCCGGACGCGCCCGCCGCGTAGATCGCCGCCGGGACGGCCACGAAGGTGTACGCGGTGTACAGGTCGCCGCCCAGCAGGAACCAGGTGACCCAGGTGCCGAACGAGCGGCCGCCGAGGCCCCACTCGTCGAGGCTGTGCTCGTTCTCGGCCCGGCGCCAGCGCGCGGCCAGGAAGCCCATGGCGGTGACGAGGACGAAGAAGAAGATGAAGACGGCGAGTGCGACGCCGTTCACGCCGTCGTTCATCGCGGCTCACCGCCCTTCGGGGTGGAGGCGGCGGCGGAGTGGGCGGCACGTCCGCGCTGGTCGCGCTGCCACAGCTGGTACGCGATCACCGTCAGCACCGTGGAGATCAGCACCCAGGCCATCTGGTACCAGTAGAAGAAGGGGATGCCGATGAACGTCGGGTCGGACTTCGCGTACGAACCGACCCACAGCATGGCGACGAACGGTGCGACGAGGCAGAGCCCGATGACGACGCGCACCGGCGTCACCACCGGTTCTCTGCTCGCTCCTGTGTCTTCTGGCATGCGCGGCTCCGTCCCCTCGCTGATCACCTCGTGCAGTGCGCACGAAATGTAGGTGACGGTGTCAAGACAGCGGAAGACCTCGTCCGTATATCGGTCCTCAACTGCAATCTCGCGCCCGCGCGCGGGAGCCTATGCCGGGTATGCCCTAGTCCTGCGGGCGCTTGAGGCGGGCCACGAACTTGTAGCGGTCGCCCCGGTACACCGAGCGCACCCATTCCACCGGCTGACCGGTGCGGTCCTGCGAGTGCCGGGAGAGCATCAGCATCGGCAGGCCGACGTCGGTGCCGAGCAGGCCGGCCTCGCGCGGGGTGGCGAGGGAGGTCTCGATGGTCTCCTCGGCCTCGGCGAGGTGGACGTCGTACACCTCGGCGAGCGCGGTGTAGAGGGACGTGTACTTCACCAGGGAGCGGCGCAGCGCCGGGAAGCGCTTCGCGCTGAGGTGGGTGGTCTCGATCGCCATCGGCTCGCCGTTGGCCATGCGCAGCCGCTCGATGCGCAGCACCCGGCCGCCGGCCGTGATGTCCAGCAGCCCGGCGAGCCGGTCGTCGGCGGTGATGTAGCCGATGTCCAGCAGCTGCGAGGTGGGTTCGAGGCCCTGGGCCCGCATGTCCTCGGTGTACGACGTGAGTTGCAGCGCCTGCGACACCTTGGGCTTGGCGACGAAGGTGCCCTTGCCCTGGATGCGCTCCAGGCGGCCCTCGACGACCAGCTCCTGCAGGGCCTGGCGCACGGTCGTGCGCGAGGTGTCGAACTCGGCGGCCAGGGTGCGCTCGGGCGGGACCGGCGTGCCCGGCGTCTGGGTCCGGGTCATGTCGAGCAGATGCTTCTTCAGACGGTAGTACTTGGGCACGCGCGCGGTACGGACGGTCGCCCCACCCTCGTTCTCCGCACTGCTGACGTCGGTGCTCATGCTCTGCCTTCCCGGCTCCGGGTGCCGAAGCGACCGCTATCCCTGTCGGCCACGGCTCACATCGTGGCACGGCTTCGTGCCGGGATGGCCCCGCACGCTCCGTGATCCCTTCTGTATACCCGGGGGAACACCCTTGGTCTAGTCCACAGGTGCGCCGGACACCGCTGGTACGCGCGTGCGAAGCCCTGTCGGCGCGCCCTTCGACGGCCGGTGGTACACCCGGTCCCGGTCCGCCCGATCTGTCGCTTGCGCAATGAAAGGTCCCTGCATATCTCGGTCCCATCACGGACGGACTGACGGAGTTTGAACACCCTTGACAGTCCTATTGGTCTGGGCCAAGCTCCCGGTACTGGTCTACACCATTGGTCCAGGTCCCGGCCCCATGGGCGGTCCGCGTCGACGAGCAACCGCGGGGAGGCAGGGGGGTTGTGTGGCATCCCTGAGGAGGATGGCGTGAAGCGCAAGCTTATAGCCGCGATCGGTATCGCGGGCATGATGGTCTCGATCGCCGCATGCGGGGGCGACAGCGACGACGGTGACAAGAAGGCCGGGGCCGACGGGTACGCCGGTGAGACGCTCACCGTGTGGGTGATGGACGGTTCCTCGCCGGACGACTGGCAGGCGGACCTCACCAAGGAGTTCGAGGCGAAGACCAAGGCCAAGGTCAAGTTCGAGATCCAGAAGTGGAACGGCATCCAGCAGAAGCTGACCACCGCCCTGTCCGAGGAGAACCCGCCCGACGTCTTCGAGATCGGCAACACCCAGACCCCGGCCTACGCCAAGACCGGCGGCCTCGCCGACCTGAGCGACCTCAAGGGCGAGATCGGCACCGACTGGTCCGAGTCCCTCAACAAGTCCGCCGTCTTCGAGGGCAAGCAGTACGCGGCCCCGTGGTTCGTGGTCAACCGCGTCGTCGTCTACAACAAGAAGGTCTGGGCGGACGCGGGCATCAAGGAACTGCCCAAGACCCGCGACGAGTTCTACAACGACCTCAAGACCATCGGCGACAAGACCGACGCCGAGCCGATCTACCTGCCCGGCCAGAACTGGTACCACTTCGTGGGCCTGGTCATCGGCGAGGGCGGCGAACTGGTCAAGAAGGACGGCGACAAGTACGTCTCCAACCTGTCCGACCCGAAGGTCGCCGCGGCCACCGAGACCTACAAGAAGTTCCAGGCCCTCTCCAAGGCCCCCAAGGACAAGGACGAGGCCACCCCGCAGCAGGGTGAGATCTTCGCCAAGGGCAAGACCGGCGCGTTCATCGGCATGGGCTGGGAAGGTGCCACCGCGATCGCCACCAACCCGGCGATCGAGAAGGACCTCGGCTACTTCACCATCCCGGGCCCCGCGGCCGACAAGCCCGAGGGCGTCTTCCTCGGCGGCTCCAACCTGGCCGTCGCCGCGGGCAGCAAGAAGCAGGACCTCGCCAAGGAGTTCCTGAAGCTCGCGCTCTCCGACAAGTACGAGGGCGGCCTGGCCAAGGCCAACGGCGTCATCCCGAACAAGGAGGCGCTGCAGAGCAACCTGAAGGGCAACGCCGCCGCCGAGGCCGCCGCGCCGGCCGCCGGAACCGGTGACACCACGCCGCTCATCCCGGAGTGGGCCGCGGTCGAGAACGACCCGAACCCGATCAAGACGTACCTGACGGCCGTCATGAAGGGGAAGTCCCCGGCCGAGGCCGCCAAGCAGGTCGAGGGCGAGTTCAACAAGCGCCTGGCACAGCAGCAGTAGCACCGGGTGGACCGGGGCGGGGACCGGCACAGGACGGTCCCCGCCCCGGCGTCGAGGTGAACAGGTCGAGAAGAGAGAGACCGCGAGCATGACCGTGCAGACCGAACGGCCGCCCTCAGGCCCGTCGGACGTCCGCAAGGCGGACGGTGGGGGAACCGGCGGGCCGAGAGCGGGAGCCGCGTCGCGCGCCGGCGCACTGGCCCCGTATCTGCTGTTGCTGCCCGCCGCCGCGGCCACCGTGCTGCTGCTCGGCTGGCCGCTGGTGAAGGACGGCCTGCTGTCCTTCCAGAACCTCAACATGGCGCAGCTGATCCAGCACGTCACCGAGTGGACCGGCTTCGACAACTACAAGGAAGTCCTCACCGGCGAGGAATTCTGGCGCGTCACCCTCCGCTCCATCGTCTTCACCGCGGTCAACGTCGTCCTCACCATGGTGGTGGGCGGCCTGATCGGTCTGCTGCTCGCCCGTCTGGGCAGGGTGATGCGGTTCGTGCTGATGATCGGCCTGGTCCTGGCCTGGGCCATGCCGGTGGTCGCCGCGACCACCGTCTACCAGTGGCTCTTCGCCCAGCGCTTCGGCGTCGTCAACTGGGTGCTCGACAAGCTCGGCTGGCACTCCATGGCCGACTTCAGCTGGACCGGCAGCCAGTTCTCGACCTTCTTCGTCGTCACCGTGCTGATCGTCTGGATGTCCGTCCCCTTCGTCGCGATCAACCTGTACGCGGCGACCACCACCATCCCCGGCGAGCTGTACGAGGCCGCCGCACTCGACGGGGCCGGCGTCTGGCGCAGCTTCACCTCGGTCACCCTGCCGTTCCTGCGCCCGTTCCTCTACGCGACGACGTTCCTGGAGATCATCTGGATCTTCAAGGCGTTCGTGCAGGTGTACACGTTCAACGGCGGCGGTCCCGACCGCCTCACCGAGATCCTGCCCGTCTACGCCTACATCGAGGGCGTCGGCAACCAGCACTACGGCATGGGCGCGGCGATCGCGGTCCTGACCATCCTGATCCTGCTCGGCCTGACCGCGTACTACCTCAGGATCGTGCTCAAGCAAGAGGAGGACGAGCTGTGAAGCGCTCGCTCTTCGGCCGCGCGTGGCCCAACGTCACGGCCGTCGTCCTGTTCATCGGCCTCGTCTTCCCCGTCTACTGGATGTTCGCCACGGCCTTCAAGCCGACCGGCGACATCATCTCGGAGGACCCGGTCTGGTTCCCGACCGACGTCACCTTCGCGCACTTCAAGACCGCGACCCAGGCCGACCACTTCTGGACCTACGTCGGCAACTCGTTCATCGTCACCGTCTGCGCGGTCGTCTTCTCGCTGATCATCGCGCTGGCCGGGTCCTTCGCCCTGGCGCGGATGCGGTTCAAGGGGCGGCGCGGCTTCATCGTCGGCTTCATGCTCGCCCAGATGGCGCCCTGGGAAGTCATGGTCATCGCGATCTACATGATCGTGCGCGACGCGTCGATGCTGAACAGCCTGGTGCCGCTCACCCTCTTCTACATGATGATGATCCTGCCCTTCACCATCCTGACGCTGCGCGGCTTCGTCGCCGCCGTGCCGAAGGAGCTGGAGGAGTCGGCGATGGTCGACGGCTGCACCCGGTTCCAGGCCTTCCGCCGCGTCATCCTGCCGCTGCTCGCCCCGGGCCTGATGTCCACCTCGATGTTCGGCTTCATCACCGCCTGGAACGAACTGCCCCTCGTCCTGGTCGTCAACAAGGAGGCAGAGTCCCAGACCCTGCCGCTGTGGCTGACCAGCTTCCAGACCGTCTTCGGCGACGACTGGGGTGCGACCATGGCCGCCTCCTCGCTCTTCGCCGTCCCGATCCTGATCCTCTTCGTCTACCTCCAGCGCAGGGCCGTCAGCGGCCTGACCGCCGGCGCCGTGAAGGGATAGCACCACCGATGACGACCCTCGCCAGGGCCACCGACACCCTCACACGCGACGCCCTCGCCGTCCTCCAGCCCGGCTTCGCCGGCACCACCGCCCCCGACTGGCTGCTGCGCCGCATCGGCGAGGGGCTGGCGGCCGTCGCCCTGTTCGGACGGAACGTCACCTCGCCCGAGCAGGTGGCCGCCCTGACCGCCCGACTGCGCGCCGAGCGCGAGGACGTGCTGGTCGCGATCGACGAGGAGGGCGGTGACGTCACCCGTCTCGAGGTGCGCACCGGTTCCTCCTTCCCCGGCAACCACGCCCTCGGTGCCGTGGACGACGTCGGGCTCACCCGGGCCGTGGCCGCGGAACTGGGCCGCCGGCTCGCCGCCGCGGGTGTCAACTTCAACTGGGCGCCGTCCGCCGACGTGAACTCCAACCCGGACAACCCGGTCATCGGTGTCCGCGCCTTCGGGTCCGACACCGACCTGGTCGCCCGGCACACGGCCGCCTACATCACCGGGATGCAGTCCGCGGGCGTGGCCACGTCCGCCAAGCACTTCCCGGGCCACGGCGACACCGGCATCGACTCCCACCACGCCATGCCGCGCATCGACGTGGGCGCCGATGTGCTGGCCGAGCGCGACCTGGTCCCCTTCCGCGCCGCCATCGCCGCCGGCAGCCGTGCGGTGATGAGCGCCCACATCCTGGTCCCGGCCCTGGACCCGGAACTTCCGGCAACGTTGTCCCGGCGCATCCTGACCGACCTGCTCCGCGGTGAACTGGGCTACGACGGTCTCATCGTCACCGACGGCATCGAGATGAAGGCCGTCGCCGGCACCTACGGCATCGAACGCGGCACCGTCATGGCCATCGCCGCCGGGGCCGACGCGATCTGCGTGGGCGGCGGGCTGCACGACGAGGGCACGGTACGGCGGCTGAGCGACGCGCTGGTCGAGGCCGTCCGTGCGGGCGAACTCTCCGAGGAGCGCCTGGCCGACGCGGCGGAACGGGTCAGGGCCCTGGCCCGCTGGACCGCGGCGAACCGCCCCGCCGACGGGGCCTCGGACACCGCCGACGGCGACGTGGGGCTGCGTGCGGCCCGCCGCGCCCTGCGCGTCACCGTCGCCGACGACCCGGGCCCGCTCGCCGAGGCGCCGTACGTCGCCGCGTTCACCCCCGTGGCGAACATCGCGGTCGGTGACGAGACGCCCTGGGGCGTCGCCGCCGAGCTGGCCCGTCTGCTGCCGGGCACCGGGACGGGGAGCTTCAACGGCGCCGACGCGGGGACCGAGGCGCTGGCCGCGGCGGGCTCCCGCCGCATCGTCGCCGTCGTCCGCGACGAGCACCGCCACCCGTGGATGGCGGCGGCCCTCGACGTCCTGCTGGCGGCCCGGCCGGACACGATCGTCGTCGAGATGGGCGTCCCGCGCGCCGCACCGCGCGGCGCCCGCCACCTGGCCACCCACGGCGCGGCCCGCGTCTGCGGCCGGGCGGCCGCGGAGGCCATCGCGGGCGTCTGACCCGCACCCGTCACCGCACGGAAGGCGCCGTCCCGCAGGGGGCGGCGCCTTCGCTGTCCTGTCCGCCGACGCGGACGGGCGACCGGGGTACGAGGAAGGCGCCGGCCCCCGTGACGGGATCCGGCGCCTTTCGCGCGGGTGTGTCCGGGCCGCCCGCGGGCCCCGCGACGGGCGGGAGCGGGGCAGGTCAGATGCCCTGCCAGTCCGGCTTGTGGGCGTAGGTGTGCCGGAAGTAGTCGGCGAGCTTCAGCTTGGACGCGGCGGCCTCGTCGACGACGACCGTGGCGTGCGGGTGCAGCTGCAGCGCGGAGGCCGGACACACGGCCGCGACCGGTCCCTCGACGCTCGCGGCGACCGCGTCGGCCTTGCCCTCGCCGGTGGCGAGCAGGACCAGGTGCCGCGCCTCCAGGATGGTGCCGATGCCCTGCGTGATCACGTGGTGCGGCACCTGCTCGATGTCGCCGTCGAAGAAGCGCGCGTTGTCGACGCGGGTCTGCTCGGTCAGCGTCTTGATCCGCGTCCGCGAGGCGAGCGAGGAGCACGGCTCGTTGAAACCGATGTGCCCGTCGGTGCCGATCCCCAGCAGCTGCAGATCGACCCCGCCGGCCTCGCTCAGCGCCCGGTCGTACGCCTCGCACGCGGCCTGCACGTCCGGGGCCGTCCCGTCCGGGCCGATGAACGCGTCCATGCCGATGCCCAGCGGTTCGAGCACCTCGCGGCGCAGCACGGAGCGGTACGACTCCGGATGCTCCGCGGGCAGCTCCACGTACTCGTCGAGCTGGGCGATCCGCGCCCGCGCGGTGTCCACGGCACCCGAACGCACCTTGGCCGCCAGCGCCTCGTACACGGGCAGCGGCGTCGATCCGGTGGCCACCCCGAGCAGGGCGTCGGGCTTGCGCCGGAGCAGCTGTGCCATGGCCTCGGCTATGAGTGCGCCGCCCGCCTTGGCATCGGGAACGATGACAACTTCCACGCTGGCCTGCCGTTTCGAAGAGAGGACTCACCCGGGGCCCGGGACTGGCTATGTGGTTTAGACCAATCTAACAGAGCGGAGCCGCGCGGTCGCGCCGAAACGGTCAGGCGGGTGGAGGGCGCGACGGCGTGTGCCGGGCACCGGGCGTGGGGCCCGATCCGCCGTCGAACGCCGGGGGCGGGGTCGGGGTCGGGGTCGGGCCGGGGCCGGATGCCGGGCGTCCGGGCGTCCGGGTGGCAGCCGGCGCGGTGCCGGGGCCCGGGTGCCGGCGTCAGGTCAAGGAGCCTCCCGTGGCGTCCACCCAGCTGCCTGTGACCCACCGGCTCTCGTGCGAGGCGAGGAAGGCGACCACGTCGGCCACCTCGGCCGGTGCGCCCACCCCGCCCAGGGCCGAGAGTGCCGCGGCCCCCGCCCAGCCGTCCGGGCTCCCGTGCAGCAGCTCGGCCGTGTTGTCCGTGTCGATGATGCCGGGCGCCACCGAGTTCACCGTGATGCCGCGGGCGCCCAGGATCTTGGAGAGGTCGCGTGTGAACACGTCCAGTGCGCCCTTCGTCATCGAGTACGCCATGTTGCCCGGCATCACCGCCGTGCGGGCCAGGCCCGACGAGATGTTGATGACCCGGCCGCCGTCGCGCAGCCGCCCCATGCCGTGCTTGAGGATGAAGAACGGCGCCTTCACATTGACCGTGAAGACCGCGTCGTAGTCCGCCTCCTCTATCTCGCCGATGGGGCGCGTGCTGCCGATCCCCGCGTTGTTCACCAGCACGTCCAGACCGTCGGCGTGCCTGTCGAACTCCTCCCACAGGGCCTCGGCGGCACCTGGAGCGGCCAGGTCGGCCCCGATCGCGAACGCCGAGCCGCCCGCCGCCTCGATCGCGGTGACCGTCTCCTTCGCCGCCGCCTCGTTCCTCCCGTAGTGCACCGCGACCCGTGCGCCGTCGCGGCCGAGCCGCTCCGCGATGCCCCGCCCGATGCCCCTGCTCGCCCCGGTGACGAGTGCCGTCCTGCCCGTGAGCACGCCCATCTCGGCTCCCCCTTCTCATTCACTAGTGGTCGCTACAGAAATGAACGTACACGGGGGCGGAGCCTTTTTCTAGTGCCCGCTATAAAATGCACTCCATGGTGAGCGGCGAGCAGAGCGGTGGGACGGGCACAGAGGGCGGCACGCTGAGCGCCGCGGGGAAGAGCGGGCGGTCGGCACCGGCCCGCGGGGGCGCGGCCAGGACCCGTGGCCGTCCGCGCTCCTTCGACCGGGCGACGGCACTGGAGGCGGCGCTGCTGGCCTTCTGGGAGCACGGCTACGAGGCCACGTCCGTCTCCGACCTGACCCGGGTCATGGACATCGGCGCCCCGAGCCTCTACGCCGCCTTCGGGGACAAGCGCTCGCTGTTCGAGGAGGTCGTCCAGGAGTACGGGGTGCGCTACGGCGCGTTCGGCGACCGCGCCCTCGCCGAGGAGCCGACCGCGCGGGCGGGCATAGAACGGATGCTGCGCGAGGCCGCCGCCGAGTACACGGCCCCGGGCCGCCCGCACGGCTGCCTCGTCATCCACGCGGCCGCCAACTGCTCGACCGCCGAGGTCGAGGAGTCCCTGCGGGAACGGCGCAACGCCAACATCGCCGCGATCGAGCGCCGGATCGCGGCGGACGTGGAGCGCGGCGTGCTGCCGCCGGACACCGACGCCGCCGGCCTCGCCCGCTACACCGGCGCGATGATCCAGGGCATGTCCCAGCAGGCCCGCGACGGCGCGAGCCGCACCGAGCTGGAGGCGCTCGCGGAAATTGCCCTGGCGGTCTGGCCCCGCGGGTAGGCCAACAGGGTTAGGCTTCTGGCGGCGGCGCCGGACGTCGGCACGGCCGCCGAAAGCCGACAACGACAAACAACGTCCACCGCATGGACACGGTCAGTGGTCTAGTCCACAATGTCATTGAGTCACTGACCGTGCAGCTCACGCGAAGTGAACGTCAGGCTTCCGTCCTCCCCGCACAGGAGGACGGACCGAGGAACCGGAGCTCTCTGCCCTGACTGCCCCGGCTCCTCATCCTTCGGCCGACCGGGACCGCACACCCCACGGCCGATGTTGCTCCGGGCTGCGGTGCCGGGAGGGTTGAGGGTCCCTCCCAGGCGCCGCGGCCCGCGGGTGTTTCCGGGGGCTCCGGACGGTGCCGGACGCGGGGGAGCGGTGGACCGCGGCTGGGTTTCGGTCGCCGTACGTACCGCCAGGTACGCTCAGCCCCGTGCCCTCCATGAACGAACTCGTACGCCAGCACACAGCGCTCGACGCCTCCGACCTCGAGTGGCTCCATCTGCTGGTCTCGGAGTGGCAGCTCCTGTCCGACCTCTCCTTCGCCGACCTGGTCCTGTGGGTCCCCACCCGCGACGGCACCCGCTACGTCTCCGTCGCCCAGATGCGGCCCAACACCGGCCCCACCTCCTACCAGGACGACATGGTCGGCCACCTCGTCCCGCGCGGCCGGCGCCCCATGCTGGACGCCGCCCTGGACGAGGGCCGCATCGTGCGCGAGGGCGACCCCGAGTGGCGCGAGGAGGTGCCGGTCCGCGTCGAGTCCATCCCCGTGCGCCGCCAGGGACGCGTCCTGGGGGTCATCGCCCGCAACACCAACCTGCTCACCGTGCGTACGCCGAGCCGCCTGGAACTCACCTACCTGCAGAGCGCCTCCGACCTCGCCCAGATGATCGCGGCCGGCGCCTTCCCGTTCGAGAACCAGCAGGTCGACATGGACGCGTCGCCGCGCGTCGGCGACGGCCTGGTCAGGGTCGACGCCGACGGCATCGTCCAGTACGCCTCCCCCAACGCGCTGTCGGCCTACCACCGCATGGGCCTGGCCGCCGACCTGGTGGGCCAGCACCTGGGCCGGACCACCGCCGAACTCGCCCCGTCCCGCGGGCCGGTGGACGAGGCGCTCGCCAAGGTGGCCAGCGGCTGGGCGCCGCGCGAGTTCGAGATCGAGGCGCACGACGGGGTGATCCAGTTCCGCGCGATCCCGCTCAAACCCAAGGGCACCCGCATCGGTTCGCTGGTGCTCCTGCGCGACGTGACGGAACTGCGCCGCCGCGAACGCGAGTTGATCACCAAGGACGCCACCATCCGGGAGATCCACCACCGGGTGAAGAACAACCTCCAGACGGTGGCGGCCCTGTTGCGCCTGCAGGCCCGGCGCATCGGCTCCGAGCGGGGCCGCGAGGCACTGGAGGAGGCCGTCCGCCGGGTCGGGTCGATCGCGATCGTGCACGAGACGCTCTCGCAGAACCTGGACGAGCGGGTGGAGTTCGACGAGATCGCCGACCGCGTGCTGGCGATGGTGGCGGAGATCTCACCGGGCAAGGTCACCGGCCGGCGCACCGGCCGCTTCGGCATCCTCGACGCCGAGGTCGCCACCCCGCTGTCCATGGTGCTGACCGAGGTGCTGCAGAACGCCCTGGAGCACGGCTTCCGCGACGGCGACACCGGCTCGGTCGAGGTCTCGGCGGTCCGCGGCGGTACCGCCAAGGAGGCCCGGCTCCTGGTCACCGTCCAGGACGACGGAGTGGGTCTGCCCGAGGACTTCGACCCGCACCGCTCCGGCAACCTCGGCCTGCAGATCGTCCGCACCCTGGTGGAGGGCGAGCTGGGCGGCACCTTCGACATGGTCCCGGCCCCGGAGCGCGGTACCCGGGTGATCCTCGACCTCCCGGTGCCCACCGGCAAGTAGGCGGAACCGGCAGGAGCCGCCGGTGCCGGCGCCCGGCGCGGTGCCGGGCACAGCAAAAAGCCCCGGACCGGTGAAGGTCCGAGGCCAGTGCTCGTGCGATACATCGTCCGATGCGCATCGGGGGTACTGCGCGCTGCGGCTCGGGAGCGGGGGATGCGTACTCGCTGTACGCGCCGCCAAGCTGAGGCTGTCAGTAGGGGTGGGTTGTCAGGCGGAGGCCTGACGGGCCCGGTTGCGGGCGGCACGGCGCTTCATCGCGCGGCGCTCGTCCTCGCTGAGACCACCCCAGACGCCGGAGTCCTGGCCGGACTCGAGCGCCCACTGCAGGCACTGCTCCATGACGGGGCAGCGACGGCAGACGGCCTTGGCTTCCTCGATCTGCAGCAGCGCAGGACCGGTGTTGCCGATGGGGAAGAAGAGCTCGGGGTCTTCCTCGCGGCAAACGGCGCGGTGACGCCAGTCCATGGCTGCTACCTCTCCTTGGTATTACATGCTGGGATGCTTGTGAATGTGAACGCTTTCACGAATCCCTCAACAAGGGAAGGGCCTACAGCCAGGTTCCCTGGCGTGGTCCTTGGTTTGAAGAGGGGTTCCGGTGATCTGTGGATGCCGGTCCTGCGGGCTGTCCCGATCGCCAAGAAGAGACTCGCAAACCTCGGCGGCGGATACAACCCCTTCCGGAAAGTTTTTTTTGATTCTTCGGTGTCGACTAGGTCACAGCCGTACTTCCATGGGGTGGACCCTGGTCTAAACGTTCGAGTGAAAGGACTTTCGCCCCTTCTGCTCACACAATCACACGCAGTGCACGGCGTACGCCTGTGAACGTCACGCTGGTGCGCAACCCCAGGTGGTCACCGTCCATCTGAAGGGGCAGCGGCACCTTCGAATGCAAGGTGAACTCGGTCTGGTCGTGCAGCGAGACCGCGTGCCGGCCCCGGGGGCCGCGCTCCGGGGACGAAGTGAGCAACTGGGTGCCATACCGGGCAACCGCGGCGGTGGACAGTCTGCTCAGTCCGAACACGTCGAGCCCGGTGTCGAACGACGCCTCCGGGGAGGCGTAGATCGGCCGGTTGCCGAGGAACGTCCAGGGGCAGGTGTTCGAGACTATGGACAGCACCAGATCGGTGACCGGGTCCTCGCCCGCCCGCTCCAGAGTGATGGTCCCGCTGCGGCGGTGCGGCTCGCCGATGAGCTGGCGCACCACCTGGCGGACGTAGAGGGCGTGCGTCGACTTCCTGCCGCGCTCCCGGTGCTGCTCCACGCGGCCGACCACCCCGGCGTCGAACCCCAGTCCCGCGTTGAAGGTGAACCAGCGGGCCGGGACCGACTCGTCCTCCGAGCCCGGCGTACCCGACGCCAGACCGAGGCCGACGGTCCGCTCACGTCCCTCGCGCAGGGCGTCCAGCAGTGCTCCGGTGGCCTCCACCGCGTGGTTGGGCAGGCCGAGGGCGCGGGCGAAGACGTTGGTGGAGCCACCGGGGACCACCGCGAGGCCGGGCAGGCTCTCCGGCATCGGACCCGCGTGCAGGAGACCGTTGACGACCTCGTTCACCGTGCCGTCGCCGCCGAGGGCGACCACCAGGTCGATGTCGTCGCTCTGTGCCGCCTGCCGGCCGAGGTCGCGCGCGTGGCCGCGGTACTCGGTGGTGACCGCCTCCAGCTTCATCTCGCTCGCGAGGGCGTGGATCAGCACGTCGCGCGTACGCGCACTCGTGGTGGTTGCCGCCGGGTTGACCACGAGAAGTGCACGCATGCTGTGCAGGGTACCTACTGGGTGGTACTCGGCCCAGACCGATGTGAAGATCCCCACCGGGCCCCGCGCCGCGTGATACGCCCGACACCCGGGCGGCCGGGGACGCGGGCGCGCCGAGGGCTACCCTGCAGGGGTGAGCAGCGAGCAGACCCCCGACCCCACCCTCTCGGCCGCCGAAGAGGCGGAGCCCCGCCCCGCCCGAGTGACGGCCGCGGCCGCGATCGCCGCGGTGGAGGGCCTGGCGCTCGTCGTCGGCGGCGCCTGGATGCTCGTGGGGGGCCTCACCGGGCACCCCGCCGACCGGACCGCCGCGGTCACCGGCGGCGTCACCCTGCTCGTTCTCGCCCTGCTGCCGCTGCTCGCCGCCCGCGGACTGCTCCGCTTGCGGGGATGGAGCCGCGGACCCGCCGTGATCACGCAGGTCATGGCGCTGCCCGTCGCCTACAACATGCTGGGGGCGGACGGCGTGGCCGTCCCCGCGGGCATCGTGCTCGGCGTCGTGGCCTTCGCCGCGCTGTACATGCTCATCAATCCCGAGACCACCCTGGCCCTCGGCATCAGGGGCCCGGGCAACGCCGGCAGACGTTCGTAAGCCGCCCGCCACCTGCCGCCCGACCGGCGGCCCACGGCCCGCACCCCGTCCCGTGTCCGGGCCGCAGCCGGTCCCGCGACCGGCCGCGATCGGCTTCGGCCGGCTCGCGCCGTGACCGGCGCTACTCCTCCACCAGCAGCTTCTCCCGCAGCTGCGCCAGTGTGCGGGCCAGCAGCCGCGACACGTGCATCTGCGAGATCCCGACCTCCTGCGCGATCTGGGACTGCGTCATGTTGCCGAAGAAGCGCAGCAGCAGGATGCGCTTCTCCCGCGGCGGCAGGTCCTCCAGCAGCGGCTTGAGCGACTCCCGGTACTCGACCCCCTCAAGGGCCTCGTCCTCGGCGCCGAGGGTGTCGGCGACCGCAGGGGACTCGTCGTCGGTGTCCGGGACGTCCAGGGACAGCGTGGAGTACGCGTTGGCCGACTCCAGGCCCTCCAGGACCTCTTCCTCCGAGATCGACAGCTTCTCGGCGAGCTCGTGGACCGTGGGGGAGCGGCCGTGCAGCTGGGACAGCTCCGCCGTGGCCGTCGTCAGGGCCAGCCGCAGCTCCTGGAGCCTGCGCGGGACGCGCACCGCCCAGCCCTTGTCCCGGAAGTGCCGCTTGATCTCGCCGACGACCGTGGGGGTCGCGTACGTGGAGAACTCCACCCCGCGGTCCGGGTCGAAGCGGTCGACCGACTTGATCAGGCCGATGGTGGCGACCTGGGTCAGGTCGTCCAGCGGCTCCCCGCGGTTGCGGAAGCGGCGCGCGAGGTGCTCGACGAGCGGCAGGTGCATGCGGACCAGCCGGTTGCGCAGCTCCGCGTACTCCGGGCTGTCCTTCGTCAGGGTGCGCAGCTCGGCGAAGAGGAGGCGCGCACCGCTGCGGTCCTGCGGATCGTGCCGTGTGCCCTGCGTGCCCCGGGCACCCGCCGCGTGGCCGTCGGAGTGTCGCTCGTGCTCGCTCATCGTCCCGCCCGTTGCCCTTTCCCGAGCCCTCGCCTCCGCTCGGACGGGCCGGACGGGGGTGTCCCCGGTCCGCTGCCCGTCGCCCGGAACGACGGCCTCGGGCGAGGTCTCGTCCTCCGGATGCGGCCGGGCCTGCTCGGGGATGCCGTCGATGCCTTCCGCCGTGCGTCGTGCCTCGTCCGGAGAACGTGTGCCCTCGGCCGGCCGCTCCCGTGTACCGCGCTCTTCGTCCCGCACCGGCCCGTCCCCCTCCCTCACGTCGGCCCGGGTCCCGCGCCGCGCTGTTTGTAGAGGCTGATCGAAACGGTCTTGTCCTCGTCCACGGCGGAGGAGACCTTGCCCGCGAGGGCGGAGAGCACCGTCCAGGCGAAGGTGTCCCGCGAGGGGGCGTGGCCGTCCGTTGTCGGGGCCGAGACGGTGACCTCGAGCGAGTCGTCGACGAGGCGGAAGACGCAACTGAGCACCGAGCCGGGCACGGCCTGCTGCAGCAGGATCGCGCAGGCCTCGTCGACTGCGATGCGCAGGTCCTCGATCTCGTCGAGGGTGAAGTCCAAACGAGCTGCGAGGCCGGCCGTCGCCGTACGCAGCACCGACAGGTAGGCACCCGCGGCCGGCAGCCGGACTTCGACGAAGTCCTGGGTCGCGGGCTCGCCTGCGATCTGGGACACCCTCACCTCCAAGGTGGTACAAGCGTTACAGGGCCGAGGGACGCCCCCCGGGATAACGCGATACGTGGTTCAGCGGTGACGTTATCGCGCTCCGAAGTTTCCTGTCCCCGAGACCCCAACCCCGTGCTGTCACTCATAGTAAACACGCGAACACGCACAGTGGCTAGAGGGTGGGCGGCCTCAAATCGGAAGAGCGCGCGCCGGGTTGACGTACCCAGACGTCAGACGGTCGAACCGTCCCCGGCGGAGGTCACACCAGGACGTGATCGACGAAGCACCAGCGCCAGCTCTCGCCGGGCTCGAAGGTCCGCATCACCGGATGACCGGTCTCCTTGTAGTGCGCCGTGGCGTGCTGCCTCGGCGAGGAGTCGCAGCAGCCGACATGGCCGCAGATGAGGCACAGCCTCAGCTGCACCGGGTCCGTGCCTTCGGCCAGGCACTCCGGACAGGTCTCGCCGCACGGCTCGGGTTCCGGGTGCGGCAGCGCGTCGGCGTGCGTGCACTGTTTCATGATTGCCAGGTTACGACGGGCGTGCGGATGACCGCGCGGAAAAAGAGGGCGGGCGAGGACGATGGACGTGATGCCGCTGCTGTTGCTGGTGGCGGGCAGTGCCGCGGTCGCCGCGGCGGGACGGCGCGTGCCGGTACCGGTGCCGCTGCTGCTGGTCGCGGCGGGTCTGGCGGTGAGCTACGTGCCCGGTGTGCCGGACTACACCCTCGACCCGCACGTCGTCCTGCCGCTGCTGCTGCCCCCGCTGCTCTACACGGCGGCCACCGACAGCTCCTACCTGGACCTGCGGGCGCAGGCCCGTCCCGTGGCGCTGCTGTCCGTGGGCTACGTCCTGTTCGCCACGTTCGTCGTCGGCTGTGCGGCGTACCTGATCGTGCCCGGGCTGCCGCTGACCGCGGCCCTGGTGCTCGGCGCGGTGGTGGCGCCCCCGGACGCCGTGGCGGCGACGGCGGTGGCCCGCCGCGTGGGGCTCCCCTCCAGGATCACCACGATCCTGCAGGGCGAGTCCCTGGTGAACGACGCCACCGCCATCACCGCCTTCAAGGTGGCCCTCGCCGCGGCCGTCGGCGAGGGCGCCACCTGGGCCGGCGGGATCGGCGAGTTCCTGATCGCGGCGGTGGGCGGCGTCGGCGTCGGACTGGTCCTGATGGTGCCGCTGCACTGGCTGCGCACCCACCTGAGGGAGGCGCTGCTGCAGAACACGCTCTCGCTGCTCATCCCGTTCGCCGCCTACGCGGTCGCCGAGCAGGTGCACGCCTCGGGGGTGCTCGCGGTGGTAGTCGTCGCCCTCTACCTCGGCCACCGCGCGTGGGAGGTCGACTTCGCCACCCGGCTGCAGGAGGAGGCGGTGTGGAAGATGGTCGCGTTCGTCCTGGAGTCGGCCGTGTTCGCCCTCATCGGACTCCAGCTGCCCGTCGTCCTCAAGGGCCTGGGGGAGTACGAGGGTGCCGAAGCCGCCTGGTACGCCCTCGCCGTCTTCCTGGTGGTCGCCGTGGCCAGGTTCGTGTGGGTGTACCCGGCGACCTTCCTGCCCCGGCTGTCGGCACGCGTACGCGCGCGTGAGGAGGACCTCTCCTGGAAGGGGCCGTTCGTGATCGGCTGGGCCGGGATGCGCGGCGTGGTCAGTCTGGCCATCGCCTTCTCCATCCCGCTCACCGTGCACGGCGGCGAGCCCTTTCCCGAGCGCAACCTGATCCTGTTCCTCACCTTCACCACGGTCATCGGCACGCTGGTCGTGCAGGGTGTCAGCCTGCCGCCGCTGATCCGGCTGCTGAAGTTCCCCGCGCACGACGTGCAGGCCGAGACCCTGGCGGAGGCCAACGCACAGGCCCAGGCCTCGCGGGCCGCGGAGCAGCGCCTGGACGATCTGCTCGCCGACGAGCGCAACGCCCTGCCGGCCCCGCTCGCCGACCGTCTCCGCACGGTTCTGGAGCGCCGCCGCAACGCCGTCTGGGAACGGCTCGGCCAGGTCAACTCCGTCACCGGTGAGACCGTCGACGACACCTACCGGCGACTGTCCCGGGCGATGATCAGCGCCGAGCGCGAGGTCTTCGTCCGGTTGCGGGACGGCCGCTACATCGACGACGAGATGCTGCGGACGCTGCTGCGCCGACTGGACCTGGAGGAGGCGGCGGCCTACCGGGAGACCACGTAGCGCCCCCGGGTGCGCCGGCAGGGCCCGCTCAGGGGAAGGGCCGTCCGGTGACGACCGCCGCCAGCGTCGTCCCGCGCGGGAAGGCGCCCTCCTGGACGAGCGCGAGCAGGGCGTACAGCATCTTGGCCACGTAGACGCGCTCCACGGGCAGGCCGTGGCGGTGCTCGAAGTCCTCGGCGAAGGCGTCCAGCGCGGGCGTCGTACGGGCGTAGCCGCCGTGGTGGAAGCGGTCGTCGAGGCTCCAGGCGCCGCGCGGCCCACCGAACGCGCGCTCCTGGAGCCGCCGTACGTCGCCGTCCAGGAAGCCGCCCTTGAGCACGGGTATGCCGAGGGCCCGCCGTCCCCGGGGGAGTCCCGCGGCCAGCCCGGCGAGCGTGCCACCGGTGCCGCAGGCGACGGCGGCCACGTCGGCGTGTTCGCCCAGTTCCGCACCCAGGGCGAGGCAGCCGCGGACGGCCTCCGCGTTGCTGCCTCCCTCGGGAACGACGACGGCGTCCGCCACGTCCACCGCACGCAGCAGGGCCGCCAGGGTCTCCGGGTCCGCCTTGCGGCGGTATGTCGAGCGGTCGACGAAGTGCAGCCGCATCCCGTCGGCGACGCACCGGGCCAGCGAGGGGTTGAGGGGCAGGTCCGCCAGTTCCTGACCGCGCACCACGCCCACCGTGGGCAGCCCGAGCAGCCGGCCCGCGGCGGCCGCGGCCCGCAGGTGGTTGGAGTAGGCGCCACCGAACGTGACCACCGGGCGGCCGCCCGCGGTGGCGAGGCTGGGCACCAGCTTCCGCCATTTGTTGCCGACCAGCTCGGGGTGGATCAGATCGTCCCGCTTGAGCAGCAACCGGACGCCGTGCCGCTCGAAACGCCCGTCGGCCACCTCCTGCAGCGGGGAGGGCAGACGGGGTTCCAGAGCGGTGAGGTCTCGGGTGTCGGTGCCGGTCACTGCGCCATTGTCGCGCCACCCCGCGCGGGGGACACCTCGCTCCTGCCGGTGCCTGTGCCTGTGCCGGTGCCGGACCGCGCGGGGCGGTCGTGGGTCACTTGAGCCGGTCGCGGATCCGCTCGCGCATCGAGGTCATCGTGAAGCCGCGCGGATCCACCTTCCCCGGCTGCCACTCCAGATGGCCGATGACGGACCGCTCGCTCCAGCCGTGGTGGCGGCACACGGCCGCGGCGGCCCGCTCGATGGCGTCCAGTTGTGCGGCCGGCCACGGGTCGTCGCCGTCACCGAGGTTCTCGCACTCGAAGCCGTAGAAGTACCGGTTGCCGTCGACGCCGGCCTCGTTGTCCGGGGGCGGCGCCTTCTCAGCGATCACCGCGCGCAGGACGTCGTCGTCGCCGAGCCCGGCGTGGTTGGTCCGGCCGTAGCCGACCAGATGCACCCGGCCGTCCTTGGTGATGACGCCGTGGCACAGCGGGCCGGGCAGGTCCTCGTGGCCCGTGCGGCAGATCTCCACGGTGGCGGCGCTGCCCCGGGTGACGGTGTGGTGGATCATCACTCCGTGCACCGGGCCCCAGGGGCCCTTGTGGTTGCGGTTGTGCTCCCGCCAGTCACCGGTCTCCACGACGGTGAGGCCCTCCGCCTTCAGCGCCTCGAGGAAACTGCTGGCGGACATCGGTGCGGCCACGGCCGGCTCCTTCACGCTGGGTGACGACCGCCCGACGCGACCGCCTCGTACGGAGCTTGTACCGAAGCGGAGCACCTCCTATTACTTGTTCGTCCCGTGTGCGAGCCGTTTCGGCCAATCCCGCCCAGGCCGCCGGCGCCGAACCGGGAGGGCGAACCAGCCGGACACGTCGCCTCGACGCCGGACAAGCCCTCATATCTGCCCCGGCCGCGCGTGATCCATTCCCGCTCTTTCGTGTAATAGCACCGGCACGCTCCGTGAGGAAGGCTGGTGCCCGCACATCGATGCCGGGCGCAGCCGTCCGGCACGACCGGGAGGGCAATTCCTTATGTCGGTAGGCGAAGAGGTCCGCACCGAGCAGACCAGGCCGCAGCAGAGCCTCGGCACGGCGGCCGCGCGGAACCTGGCCACCACGACCAAGTCCGTTCCTCAGATGCAGGAGATCAGCTCGCGCTGGCTGCTGCGCTCGCTCCCCTGGGTGGACATCCAGGGCGGCACGTACCGGGTGAACCGGCGCCTGACCTTCGCCGTCGGCGACGGCCGCGTGACCTTCGTGAAGACCGGCGACCGCGTCGAGGTCATCCCCGCCGAACTGGGCGAGCTGCCGGCCCTGCGGTCGTACGAGGACGACGCGGTCCTGTCAGCGCTCGCGCAGCGCTGTGAGCAGCGGGAGTTCGGACCCGGTGAGGTGATCGCCTCGTTCGGCGGCCGGGCCGACGAGGTCTACCTGCTGGCTCACGGCAAGGTCGAGAAGATCGGCACCGGCCCGTACGGCGACGACGCGGTGCTCGGCGTCCTCGCCGACGGCGCCTACTTCGGCGACCAGGCACTCCTCGACGGCGACGCCATCTGGGAGTACACCGCCCGCACGGTGACCGCCTGCACGGTGCTGGTGCTGCCCCGCCAGGAGGTGGAACAGGTCGCGGAGCGGGCCGACTCCCTGCGCGAGCACCTGGAGCACCGGCGCTCCCTCCCGGAGCAGCGCACCAACAAGCACGGTGAGAAGGCGATCGACCTCGCGGCCGGTCACAGCGGCGAGCCGGATCTCCCGCACACCTTCGTCGACTACGAGGCCCGGCCCCGCGAGTACGAACTGAGCGTCGCCCAGACGGTGCTGCGCATCCACTCGCGCGTGGCCGACCTGTACAACCAGCCGATGAACCAGACCGAGCAGCAGATCCGGCTGACGGTCGAGGCGCTGAAGGAGCGCCAGGAGCACGAGCTCATCAACAACCGCGAGTTCGGCCTGCTGCACAACTGCGAGTACGACCAGCGCATCCAGCCGCACGACGGCGTGCCGAGCCCGGACGACCTCGACGAGCTGCTGAGCCGCCGGCGCGGCACCAAGCTGCTCCTCGCCCACCCGCGCGCCATCGCCGCGATCGGCCGCGAGCTCAACAAGCGAGGCCTCGTCCCCGAGACCATCGACGTCGCCGGGAACCGCATTCCGACCTGGCGCGGTGTGCCGATCTACCCGTGCAACAAGATCCCGGTCACCGAGGCCCGCACGTCGTCGATCATCGCGATGCGTACCGGCGAGCAGGACCAGGGCGTCATCGGTCTGCGGGCCACCGGCATCCCCGACGAGATCGAGCCGAGTCTGTCGGTGCGCTTCATGGGCATCAACGAGCAGGCCGTCATCAATTACCTGGTCACGGCCTACTACTCGGCCGCGGTCCTCGTGCCGGACGCGCTGGGCGTCCTGGAGAACGTCGAGATCGGCCGCTGGCGGTGACGTCAGCGTCCCGGACGTCGTGTCCCCGCCCTCCCGGGCGGGTACACCCCCGGGGTACGGACGGGCCCGGGGGGAAGGTGAGTCCATGACGGAGATCCGGCGCGGTGCCGCCGTGACGCGTCGTCCCACCGTGACGCCTGAAAGGCACGGGCTCATCGGCACACAACGGGAGGAGCGTCCGGGGGAGTCGTCGGGGGGACACGGGCCGATGGCCGAAGCTCACGAGTCGGCCGCGCTCCTGAGGGAGTCGAGGGAGTCGGTCGACCCCGAACTGCGTTCCGCCATCGCGACGTTGCCCGAATCGATGCGCCGGGTCGCCCTCTACCACTTCGGTTGGCAGCAGGCGGACGGCACCCCCGCGGCGGACAACGCGGGCAAGGCGATCCGCCCCGCCCTGGTCCTCACCGCGGCGGCCGCGCTCGGCGGCCCGGCGGCCCGTGCGGCGGCCGGACGGGCCGCGGCGGCGGTGGAACTGGTCCACAACTTCACCCTGCTGCACGACGACGTGATGGACCGGGACGTCACCCGCAGGCACCGCCCGACCGTGTGGACGGTGTTCGGCGAGGCCGACGCGATCCTCGCCGGGGACGCCCTGCAGGCGCTCGCCCTGCGGCTGCTCGCCGCCGATCCGCACCCGGCGTCCGCGGCGGCGGCCGTCCGGCTCGCCGACTGCGTCATGGAGTTGTGCGAGGGCCAGCACGTGGACACGGCCATGGAGCGGCGCCCGCCGGGAGAGGTCACCCTCGAAGAGACGCTCGCCATGGCAGAGGCCAAGACGGGCGCTCTGCTGGGCGGCGCCTGTGCCCTCGGCGCGCTGTACGCGGGTGCCGCCGTCGAGGACGTCGAGGCGCTGGACGCCTTCGGTCGCGAAGCGGGGCTGGCCTTCCAGCTCATCGACGACGTCATCGGCATATGGGGCGACCCGCGCCACACCGGGAAGCCGGCCGGTGCGGATCTGGCCGCCCGCAAGAAGTCACTGCCGGTGGTCGCGGCCCTCACCTCGGGCACCCCGGCCGCCGCCGAACTCGCCGCGCTGTACGCGGCACCGTACGACGAGAGCGAGGAGGACCTGGAGCGCACCGCCCTGATCGTGGAGCAGGCCGGCGGCCGGGACTGGGCGCAGGCCCAGGCGGCCGACCGGATGGCGAGAGCCATGCAGGAACTGGCCCGAGCCGTGCCGGACCCGGAGGCGGCGGGCGGCCTGCTCGCGCTGGCCGAGTTCGTGACCCGGCGCAGCACCTGACGGCCGCGCCGGCCGCGCAAGACCCCGGAGCCCGTGCAGGGCCGTACGGCACCTGACCGACGTACGGCCGCACCGCCGACGGCTCCGGACCGGCGGGTCCCGCACTTCCCCACGGTGTGCGGGGCCCGCCACCCTGCTCCCGGGCGCGCGACCGCGGGGAGCGCCCCGCCCCCGCTGCCGCTCACCGACTAGGCTCAACGGCCGTGAAGACGACCGGTGTTGAGCCGGTGAGGTCGATTCGAAGGGGCGCGGCATGGGTGTGGTGATCCGCACGGCGGGGGCGGACGACCGGGAGTTGGTCGTCCGGCTGCTGGACGAGGCCTTCCAGGACGATCCGGTGAGCGGCTGGGTCTTCCCCGGGGAGGAGTACCGCCGTCGGACGCACCACCGGCTCATGGCCGCGTTCGCCGACGCCGTCTTCGCCGACGGCCGCATCGACCTCACCGAGGACGGTGCCGCCTGTGCCCTGTGGCTGCCCGTCCTCGCCGGCGAGCCCGTCGGCACCGAGCCGGAAGACGGGGCCGGGGGAAGTGCCGAGGACGCCCCGGCCCGGGTCCGCGAGGCCGTCGACCCGGGGAACGAGCGCGTGGAACTGATAGCCCGCCTCACGGACGGCATCCACCCCATCGACCGGGCCCACGCGTACCTGTGGATGATCGGCGTGGCTCCCGGACGCCAGGGCGAGGGGCTGGGCACCGCGCTGATCGAGAGCGAGCTCGACCGGTGCGACCGCGCGGGCCTGCCCGCCTATCTGGAGGCGAGCAGCGCCCGCGGCAAGGTGCTGTACGAACGCCTCGGTTTCGAGTTCACCGGCCGGGCCCTGGATCTGCCCGGCGGCCCCCGTATGTGGCCGATGTGGCGCGAGCCGCGCCTCCCGTGACCGTGCGGACCGCCGCGCCAATCCACTCCCCAAACAACTACGTATGGAGTACTGTGGCCGTAGTGGTCAACGCGGCCAACGCGAAGGGGAGACCGGTTTGCGCAAGCTCACGTACTTCATCGCCTGTTCGATCGACGGTTTCATCGGCGGTCCGGACGGCGACGCGACGTTCATGGTCCGGTTCGCCGACGAGGAGTTCTTCGAGTTCCTGAAGGCGGAGTATCCGGAGACGCTGCCCACCCACGGGCGTCGGCCGCTCGGCATCGACGACCTGCCCAACAAGCGGTTCGACACGGTCGTCCAGGGGAGGGCCAGCTACGACTTGGCCCTCAAGGAGGGCATCACCAGCCCGTACGCTCATCTGCGCGAGTACGTCGCCTCGCGCACGCTCACCGAGTCGCCCGATCCGAACGTCGAGATCGTCTCGACGGACCTGGTCGGCAAGGTCCGGGAGCTGAAGGCCGAAGACAGCGCCCTCGGCATCTACCTGTGCGGCGGCTCGGTCGTCGCCGGGGAGCTGGTCGACGAGATCGACGAACTGGTCATCAAGACCTACCCGGTGATCCTCGGCACCGGCATGCCGATGTTCGCCTCCGGGTTCGAGCTGAACGAGTTCGTGACGGACTCGGTGCGGACCTTCGGCAACGGCACCGTGGTGCGGACGTATCACCGCAAGCGCTAGACCGCCGTCCGCCCTAACCTGGAGGCATGGACAGCGACACCTACGTCTGTCCGGTCTGCGGACAGCCAGTCGAAGCAGTCGTCCGGCGGCACAAGACGCTGGGCGCGTGGGTCCCGGTCCGGGCCCCGGGCCCGTGCCGCAACCCGGAGTGCGCGGCGGATTCCGGGGCGGACGCGCGGGCCGCCGGGGCGCGGCCCGACGCGGCGCGCCACTCCCGAGGGGCGACCATGGAGAACCCCTGACCACGGCAACGCCGAAGGGGCCCGGCCGGGAAATATCCCGGCCGGGCCCCTTCGGGTTCTCCTGCGGTCTGCGATGGTGCACCGATCGCGGGCCCGGGAGACCGACGTGCGTCAGGCCTTCTTGGTCTCCCAGAAGATCTTGTCGATCTGGGCGATGTAGTCCAGGGCCTTCTGACCGGTCGCCGGGTCCTTCGAGCCCTTGGCGGCCGACAGGGCCTTCAGGGTGTCGTTGACCAGCTGGTGCAGCTCCGGGTACTTCTCGAAGTGCGGGGGCTTGAAGTAGTCGCTCCACAGCACGGAGACGTGGTGCTTCGCCAGCTCGGCGCGCTGCTCCTTGATGACCGTGGCACGCGTCTGGAAGTGCGGGTCGTCGTTGCCGGCCATCTTTTCCTGGACGGCCTTCACCGACTCCGCCTCGATGCGGGCCTGGGCCGGGTCGTACACGCCGCAGGGCAGGTCGCAGTGGGCGCTGACCGTGACCTTGGGGGCAAACAGGCGGGAAAGCATGAAGCGTTCCTTCCTCGTGATCGTCTTCTCAGGGGGGACATTACTCCCTGGGAGGCGTGATTTCGCGGGTGCCCCCTTGGGCTTAGGACAAAAGTCCGGGGTGAGACTGAGACTGGTGGAGGAAAGACCGGGGAGGTGCCGGGTGATGCCGGAGCAACTGTCGCAGGACACCGAGCGCGCGAGAGGTGCGCTGCCCTTCGGGCCGGCCGAGGTGACCGGACCGTCGATGGTGCCCACGCTGCACCACGGTGACGTGCTGCTCGTGCACTGGGGAGCGCGGATCCGGCCGGGCGACGTGGTTGTGCTGCGGCATCCCTTCCAGCAGGACCTGCTCGTGGTCAAGCGGGCGGCCGAACGGCGCGGGGCCGGCTGGTGGGTGCTCGGGGACAACGCGTTCGCGGGTGGGGACAGCACCGACTACGGAGTGGTCCCGCGGGAACTGGTCCTCGGCAGGGTCCGCTTCCGGTACCGGCCGAGGACGGGTCAGCGCTCCCCGTTCGCCGTGGCCCGCTGGGCGCTCTCGGCGGTCAGGCCCGTGCCGGCCGAGCGGTCCGCCTCCAGGCGCTTGCGGGCACGGTAGGCCGCCACGTTGGCGCGGGTGGCGCAGCGGTCGGAGCAGTAGCGCCGGGAGCGGTTGGTGGAGGTGTCCAGGTAGGCGTTGCGGCAGGGGGGCGCCTCGCACAGGCCCAGCCGGTCCACGCCGTACTCGGTGAGGTGGAAGGCCAGGCCCATCGCCGCGATGGCGGCGAAGCCGGCGGTCGCGTTGGAGGGATGGTCGGCCAGGTGCATGTGCCACAGCGGGCTGCCGTCCTCCGCCCGGTGGTCGTGGCCGGAGATCTGCGGGCTCACCGGGAACTCCAGGAGCAGTGAGTTCAGCAGGTCCACGGCGAGGGTCGCGTCGCCGCCGTCGGCCGCCTCGAAGACCGCACGCAGCCTGGCCCGGACCGAGCGGAACCGTGTCACGTCGGCCTCGGACGCGCGCCGCGCCGCCGACCGGTTGGCGCCGAACAGCTCCCGGACGGCCTCCACCGAGGTCAGGGAGTCCTGTCCCCGCGACGGTTCCTCGGTGTTGACGAGACGTACGGCGTAATCCGAGTAATAGGCCAGTTCCACTTGTAGTCCTTACGAAGGGGCTCTATGGTCGTGCCTGCGGTCAGGTAACAGCTGATCGTGCTCCCAGGGTATTACGCGATGCAGGCATGGAGGGGCTCGATGACCCACGTGGACGCCACCAGGACCACCACGACCGCCACGACCACGACGACCGCCGGTGCGGGGGCCGACTGGCAGGCCTGGCAGCGGAGCTGGGACCGGCAGCAGGAGTGGTACATGCCGGACCGCGAGGAACGGTTCCGGATCATGCTCGACATGGTCGAGGCGCTCGTCGGACCGGCCCCGCGCGTACTCGACCTGGCCTGCGGCACCGGCACCATCACGGCCCGGCTGCTCGCCCGGTTCCCGGAGGCCACGAGCACCGGGGTGGACCTCGACCCCGCGCTCCTCGCCATCGCCGAGGGCACCTTCGCGGGCGACGACCGGGTCTCCTTCGTCACCGCCGACCTCAAGGACCCCGACTGGCCGTCGACGCTGCCGTACGACACGTACGACGCCGTGCTGACCGCGACGGCCCTGCACTGGTTCCACGCCGAACCCCTCGCGGATCTCTACGGCCGGGTCGCGGGCCTGGTCCGCGACGGTGGTGTCTTCATGAACGCGGACCACATGATCGACGACACGACGCCCAGGATCAACGCGGCCGAGCGCGCACAGCGGCACGCGCGGATGGACGCCGCCAAGGGCGAGGGCGCGCTGGACTGGTCCGAATGGTGGCAGCTCGCCGCCCGGGACCCGCTGCTCGCCGGGCCTACCGCCCGCCGCTTCGAGATCTACGGCGAGCACGCCGACGGCGACATGCCCTCGGTGGCGTGGCACGCGCGCGTCCTGCGCGAGAAGGGCTTCGGCGAGGCGCGTCCGGTGTGGTGCTCGCCGTCGGACACGCTGCTGCTCGCCGTCAAGTGAGACGGTGACAGCGCGGAGGAGCGGCACGGGAAACCCCGTACCGCCCCTCCGCGCTGTCCCGCCGGGGACCCGTGCCGGCCTCAGAGGACCTTGGACAGGAACGCCTTCGTCCGCTCGTGCTGCGGGTCGGTCAGGACGTCGCGCGGATTGCCCGACTCGACCACCACGCCGTCGTCCATGAAGACCAGGCTGTCGCCGACCTCGCGGGCGAAGCCCATCTCGTGGGTGACCACGACCATCGTCATGCCGGACTCGGCGAGGTCGCGCATGACGTCGAGGACGTCGCCGACCAGCTCGGGGTCGAGCGCCGAGGTCGGCTCGTCGAACAGCATCAGCTTCGGGTCCATGGCCAGCGCCCGGGCGATGGCCACGCGCTGCTGCTGGCCGCCGGAGAGCTGCGAGGGGTAGTTGCCGGCCTTGTCGCTCAGGCCCACGCGCTCCAGGAGCTCGCGCGCGCGGTCCCTGGCCTGGGCCCTGCTCACGCCCTTGACCTGGACCGGCGCCTCCATGACGTTCTCCATGGCCGTCATGTGCGGGAACAGGTTGAAGCGCTGGAAGACCATGCCGATGTCCCGGCGCTTGAGGGCGACCTCGCTGTCCTTCAGCTCGTAGAGCTTGTCGCCCTTCTGGCGGTAGCCGACCAGCTCGCCGTCGACGTACAGGCGCCCGGCGTTGACCTTCTCCAGGTGGTTGATGCACCGCAGGAACGTCGACTTGCCGGAGCCGGAGGGGCCGATGAGGCAGAACACCTCACCCTGCTTCACCTCCAGGTCGATGCCCTTGAGGACCTCGACCGCGCCGAAGGACTTGTGCACGCCCTCGGCCTTCACCATGGCGTGCGAGGAGGACTGCTTCATGCCGCGGCTCCCTTCGGACGGCGCGTGGGCAGAACCGCACCCCTGAGGCGCTGCAGCGGCGTCGGCGGCAGGGACCGGCTCGAACCGCGGGCGTAGTAGCGCTCGACGTAGTACTGTCCGACGCTCAGGATCGAGGTCATGATCAGGTACCAGGCGGCGGCCAGGAAGTACATCTCGACCGTGGAGCCCGCGTTCTGGCCGATGTCCTGAGCCTGTTTGAACAGGTCGTAGAACTGCACCGCCGAGACGAGCGAGGTCGTCTTCAGCATGTTGATGACCTCGTTGCCCGTGGGCGGCACGATGACCCGCATCGCCTGCGGGATCACGATCCGGCGGAGCGTCTTCGGGTGGCTCATGCCCAGGGCGTGCGACGCCTCGGTCTGCCCCTCGTCGACCGAGAGCAGACCGGCGCGGCAGATCTCGGCCATGTAGGCGGCCTCGTTGAGGCCCAGCCCGAGCAGCGCCGTGAGCAGCGGCGTCATGAAGGACGACCAGTAGTCCTTGTAGAGCGGACCCAGGTTGATGTACTCGAAGACCAGGCCCAGGTTGAACCAGACGAAGAGCTGGACCAGGACCGGGGTGCCGCGGAAGAACCAGATGTAGAACCACGCCACCGACGAGGTCACCGGGTTCTTCGACAGCCTCATCACGGCGAGCAGGATGCCGCCGGCGATGCCGATCACCATCGAGAGCACCGTGAGGACCAGGGTGTTCCAGACGCCGTCGAGAATGCGGTCGTCGAAGAAGTAGTCGGGGATCGCTCCCCAGTTGATCTTGCCTTGCGCGAAGGCGTAGACGACCGCGCCCAGGAGAGCGAGCGCGACGACCGCGGACACGTACCGTCCCGGGTGCCGGACCGGAATGGCCTTGATGGCCTCCGGCCCGGCGGGGGGCCTCGCGTCGGGACCGGTCGTCTTGTTGACGTCAACAGTCACGGATGGAGCCTTTCAGAGCCGCGTCGAACGGGACGGTTCAGGAGCCGCCGTTGATCTTGGCCTCGGTGATCGCGCCGTCCGCGACACCCCACTTCTCGACGATCTTCTTGTACTCGCCGCTGTCGATGACGGCCTGCACGGCCGCCTGCAGCGCGTCGCGGAGCTGGGTGTTGTCCTTGGCGACGGCGATGCCGTAGGGGCCCGCCTCGACCTGGTCACCGACGATCTCGAAGTAGTTGCCGCCGCCGGAGTTCTTCACGGAGTACGCGGCGATCGGGAAGTCGGCGGAGACGACGTTCGCGCCCTTGGAGCGCATCCGGGTCTCGGCCTCGGGGTTGGTCGAGAAGTCTTCGATCTTCAGGGTCTTCTTGCCGGCCTTCTCGCACTTCTCCGCCTGTTCCTTGGCCAGGTCGTGGGAGAAGGTGTTGCGCTGGACGGCCATGGTCTTGCCGCACAGGTCGTCCCAGGTCTTGATGCCCTGGTCGTCGCCCTTGTTGGTGTAGAGGGAGACACCCGCGGTGAAGTAGTCGACGAAGTCGACGCCGGCACCGACCTTCTTGCCGGTGTCGCCGTCGATGCCCTCCTGCCGGTCCTTGGTGTCGGTCATGGCCGACATGGCGACGTCGTAGCGCTTGGAGGCGAGACCGCCGACGAGGGTGTCGAACGTGGCGTTCTGGAACTCGAACTTCACGCCGAGCTGCTTGCCCAGGGCCGCCGCGAGGTCGGGGTCGATGCCGGCCGTCTTGCCGGAGTCGTCCTTGAACTCGACCGGAGCGTAGGCGATGTCGGATCCGACCTTGATGGCGCCCTTGTCACGTATCGCCTGCGGCAGCTT
Organism: Streptomyces sp. BK208; assembly: GCF_004364245.1. Taxonomy (GTDB): domain Bacteria; phylum Actinomycetota; class Actinomycetes; order Streptomycetales; family Streptomycetaceae; genus Streptomyces. The sequence continues at coordinate 324,253 of NZ_SOAV01000005.1, forward strand.
TTCGGCCAGCGGGGCTCCCGAGGCGGACTGGCTGTCGCCGCCGTCGTTCTTCTTGGTCTGGTCGCCGCATCCGGTGAGCAGCAGAGCGCCTGCGACCGCGATCGCACCGACCGCTGCTAGCCGGGACTGCGCGGCGGTCGTACGACGGGTGGAGCGTGCGGTCATGGTGGTTCCTCCGGCGGATGATGGAGTTGCCGATGGGACGGGACGCCGGCCGGGGGACCGACAGGCGCGGTGGGTCGACGAGAGCACACACCTTCGAGTGCCGCGACCTCGTGTGATTACGGCATCTTGCCATTCGGACTCGGCCGTTCAGGGGGGCCGTCATGTCAAAATCGGATAACGGGTCACCCCCCGAACCGCACCAGGTCGGTACATCACGACCGAACCTTTGCGGGAATCTGCCCTTCCGGCCGGAAGATCTGCGGAATTTCTCGTTATCCGACCATGGATCGCGGGTGAGCGGGGCCGTCGAGGGCTGCGTTTGCAGGTCTGTCAAGGGGGGCCGGGAGGTTGTCCGGAACCGCGGCTATGAGCCATGTCACCGACATGCGGCGTTCGGGGTCCGGCATGTGAGCTTGCGCTTATCGGACTCGTCGCGGGGGTGGTCCGTCGGGTAAGAAGGTTCTTTACACCCCTCATCAGGGGCTCAGGGCGCGTGTGCGGCGCGCCCGTCGCGCAGGGGCCTCGTGGCCCAGACAGCCATCTCCCTGTGCGGTGCCCGCCCATTCCTCACCAGGAGTGGACAAACCCTCAATCCATGAACTCTTAAGGGGTAAGACAAAGTGGCAGCGGAGATCGTCAATCCTCGCAGCGACAGTGACGCGGGTGCGGAGCAGGAGGCGGGCGCCGAGCCGTTCGACTCCTTCGACCCCGCGTTCGCACTGCACCGCGGCGGCAAGATGGCTGTGCAGGCCACCGTGCCGATCCGTGACAAGGACGACCTGTCCCTGGCGTACACGCCCGGCGTCGCGAAAGTGTGCAGCGCGATCGCCGAGCAGCCGGACCTCGTCCACGACTACACCTGGAAGTCGTCGGTCGTCGCGGTCGTGACGGACGGTACGGCGGTTCTGGGACTCGGGGACATCGGCCCCGAGGCCTCTCTTCCGGTGATGGAAGGGAAGGCGATCCTTTTCAAGCAGTTCGGCGGTGTGGACGCGGTTCCGATCGCGCTGGACTGCACGGATGCCGACGAGATCGTCGAGACGGTGGTGCGCCTCGCGCCCTCGTTCGGCGGAGTCAACCTGGAGGACATCTCGGCGCCGCGGTGCTTCGAGATCGAGCGCAAGCTCCAGGAGCGCCTCGACATCCCGATCTTCCACGACGACCAGCACGGTACGGCGGTCGTGACGCTGGCGGCGCTGCGGAACGCGGCGCGGCTGAGCAAGCGGACGCTGGGTGAGCTGCGGGCGGTGATCTCGGGCGCGGGCGCGGCCGGTGTCGCCATCGCCAAGATGCTGGTCGAGGCCGGCATCGGGGACGTCGCGGTCGCCGACCGCAAGGGCGTCGTCTCGGCCGACCGGGACGACCTGACGCCGGTGAAGCAGGAGTTGGCCTCCTTCACCAACAGGGCGGGGCTGACCGGTTCGCTGGAGGAGGCCCTCGCGGGCGCCGACGTCTTCATCGGCGTCTCCGGCGGTACGGTGCCGGAGCCGGCGGTGGCCTCGATGGCCGAGGGCGCGTTCGTCTTCGCCATGGCCAACCCGAACCCCGAGGTGCACCCCGAGATCGCGCACAAGTACGCGGCGGTCGTGGCGACGGGGCGGTCGGACTTCCCGAACCAGATCAACAACGTGCTGGCGTTCCCGGGCATCTTCGCGGGCGCGCTCCAGGTGCGGGCGTCGCGGATCACCGAGGGCATGAAGCTCGCGGCGGCGGAGGCGCTGGCCTCCGTCGTGGGCGACGACCTCGCGGCGGACTACGTCATCCCGTCCCCGTTCGACGAGCGCGTCGCGCCGGCCGTCACGGCGGCGGTGGCGGCGGCCGCTCGGGCGGAGGGGGTCGCGCGCCGGTGACGGTGTGAACCTTTGCGGTGTGGTGAGCGGTCTCGTCCCTGGTGGACGGGGCCGCTTGTCGTTGCGGGTGCCGGTGCCGGTGGCGGTGTGGGGCGGCTGGGTGCGGGGTGGGTTGCTGACCGGCGACGGCCGGGTGCCGCCTGCGCCCAGCCGTTCCGCCCTGGGGGTACCTCCCAGGGCGTTCAGGCACTGGGGGAGGTGTGGCTCTGCCCGCAGCTACGGGGCGGGCGCAAGAGGGGGTGTGTCACACGGTGCCGTGGTTCCGGTCGGGCGGTGGGGAACCTATCGTCAAGGTCATGTTCGCTGTCTACGCCGCCCGTATCGACCGTGACCAGCCATTGGCCGGCCTGGAGTCGGGAGAGCTTCCGGCTCCCGAGGTCCGGCCCGGATGGAGTGTCGTCGACGTCAGGGCCGCCTCCCTCAACCACCACGACCTCTGGTCCCTGCGCGGCGTCGGCCTCCCCGAGGAACGGCTGCCGATGATCCTCGGCTGCGACGCCGCCGGGGTCGACGCGGACGGCAACGAGGTCGTCCTGCACTCCGTGATCGGCCAGACCGGGCACGGGGTCGGCCCCAAGGAGCCCCGCTCCATCCTGACCGAGCGCTACCCGGGGACGTTCGCCGAGCAGGTCGCGGTGCCGACCTGGAACATCCTGCCCAAGCCCAAGGAGCTCTCCTTCGAGGAGGCCGCCTGTCTGCCGACCGCCTGGCTCACGGCGTACCGCATGCTGTTCACCAACGCCGGGGTCCGCCCCGGTGACTCGGTGCTGGTGCAGGGCGCCGGCGGCGGTGTCGCCACGGCCGCGATCGTGCTCGGCAAGGCGGCCGGGCTGCGGGTCTTCGCGACCAGCCGGGACGAGGCCAAGCGCAAGCGGGCGCTGGAGCTCGGCGCCGTGGAGGCCGTCGAGAGCGGGGCCCGACTGCCGCAGCGGGTCGACGCCGTCATCGAGACCGTGGGCGCCGCCACCTGGTCGCACTCCATCAAGTCGCTGCGGCCCGGCGGCACGCTGGTCATCTCCGGCGCCACCAGTGGCGACCGGCCCTCGCACGCGGAGCTGACCCGCATCTTCTTCCTGGAGCTCAAGGTCGTCGGCTCCACCATGGGTTCCAAGGACGAGCTGGAGGACCTGCTGTCCTTCTGCGCCGCCACCGGTGTGCGTCCCGTGATCGACGAGGTGCTGCCGATGGACCGGGCCCGTGAGGGGTTCGAGCGGATGGCCTCCGGAGACCAGTTCGGCAAGATCGTGCTCAGCAACCACTCCTGACGTCCCGACTCCTCAGGCCTCTCCCGAGGCACGGCGGCGGGTCCGGTTTCTCCGGGCCCGCCGTTCGCGTGCGCGCGCCCGTGCGCTGCCGCCACACAGTGATGTCAACCATGGTTGACATGGCGTGACTGTCAACCTAAATTGACAGCATGAGTGAAGCAACGGATCTCGCCATGCGTGCGGGTGACCGTGATCCCCGGATCGGCCTGCGGGCCGTCGCCGCTCTGCGAAGGCTGGTGGAGCAGCTGGAGGCCGTACAGGTGCGCAGCGCGCGTCAGCAGGGCTGGTCGTGGCAGGAGGTCGCCACGGAACTCGGGGTCAGCAGGCAGGCCGTGCACAAGAAGTACGGGAGGCATTGATGTTCGAGCGATTCACGAAGGACGCCCGGGCGGTGGTGCGGGGGGCGGTCGGCCATGCCGAAGAGGCGGGTGCGGGCACCGTCGGCCCCGAGCACCTGCTGCTCGCCCTGCTGGACCGCGAAGGCAGCCGAGCCTCCTTCGCGCTGGCGGCCCTCGGTGCAGGCGAGCGGCGGGACGCCGTGCGGCAGGCGTTGGAGAGCGCTCGGCGGCGAGCTGGTCTGTCGCGGGCCGAGACGGAAGCCCTGGCCGGTCTGGGGGTCGACGTCTCCGAGATCGTCGCCCGGGTGGAGGAGGCCCACGGAGTGGGTGCCATGTCCGCGGACGACCGGGAGGGCGACAGGCGGCGGTGGTCCGGGCACCGCGGCTTCAACCGGGGCGCCAAGGAGGTCCTGGAGAAGGCGCTGCGCGTCGCCGTCTCCCGGCGCGACCGGCACATCGGGGACGAGCACCTCCTCCTTGCCCTGGTCCTCCGCCCCGGGGTGCCGGCGGAGGTCCTCGCCGACCACGGGGTGACCCACGAGTCGCTCACCAGGGTGCTGGGCGACGGAGCCGGGGCGGCCTGCGCCTGACCGGAGGGCCGGTCCACGCGTGCCGCCGGTCGCCCCCCCCCCGTACGGCGTGGCGGTCCCGAGATCGGGGGCGGGCGCGCCGCGCCGTGCCGGGCTCAAACCTTCGGTGTCCGCAGGATCGATCCGATGTGCACCGCGGCCTCCGCCAGCCGGCGGCGGGTGTCGCGCAGTTGGTCCTCCGTCACGCCGTGGTCCCTGGCGGCGTCGCGGATGTCGTCCCGGAAACGGTCGAGCAGCCGGTCCAGGTCGCGGCCCGGATCACCGGTGGATTCGGCGGCGTCCTCGTGGGCCCAGCCCGGCGCGTAACCGGCGGGGAAGTCCTCGGGAGTGACCGAGTAGTCGGGGCCGGGGGAGGCGTCGGTGCGCGGGGCCGCGCTCCCGGAGGCGGGGCGGCCGAAGCCCCAGTCCTTGCCGAACTCCTTCCCGAAGTCCTTTCCGAAGTCGCCGACCTCCTTGGCCAGCTCGCTCAGGCCCTCCCGCAGCCCCGTCGGCCAGTCACCGCGCGAGAAGTGTGTCTGCACCTGCTCCTGTACGCGCTGGGCGATGCGCTGGACCTCCTCCTGCGCCTGTGCCCGGGCCCGCTCCTGGGCCTCCTTGGCCTGGCGCCGGGCTCGCTGCGCCTCGTCACGGGCGCGGCGGCTCTCGTCCTTGGCGCGGCGCGCCTGCTCCTTCCACTCCTGCTTGACCCGCCGCATCTCCTCCTTGGCGGCCCGCCAGGCCTCCTTCTCGTCGGCGTCGCCGGTGCCGCCCGCGAAGCCGCCCCCCTCGTCCTGCGCCCCGGAGCCGGTGCCCCGGCGGGCCGCGGTGGCCGCCGCTCGCATCTCCCGCCGCAGATCACCGGCCGCGCCCCGCACGTCGGCCCGGATCTCGGCGGCCAGCTCGGCGACCGACTCCCGGATCTCCAGCTCCAGGTCGGCCAGCTCCCCGCTGCGGTCGGACAGCTCGGCGCGCCCGGCGTCCGTGATGGCGTACACCTTGCGGCCGCCCTCGGTGGTGTGGGTGACCAGGCCCTCCGTCTCCAGCTTCGCCAGGCGCGGGTAGACCGTGCCCGCGGAGGGGGCGTAGAGGCCCTGGAAGCGCTCTTCGAGGAGCCGGATCACCTCGTAACCGTGGCGCGGGGCCTCGTCCAGGAGCTTGAGGAGGTAGAGGCGGAGGCGGCCGTGGGCGAAGACGGGGGGCATGTCAGAGCACCTTCTTGTCGGTCGTGCCGTCGGAAGGGGCGCCGGTGGCGTCCTGGTCCCGGACGGAAGCGGAATTGTCCCCCGAGTCGCGCTGTGCGTGCTCCGCCGGGCCGGTGTCCCGCGGCTCCCGCTCCCACGTGTCCTGCGGCGCCGGATGGCGGAGCAGGGCGATCGAGCCGGAGACCGTGGTGGCCTTCAGCCGGCCGTTGCCCGCGCCGAGCCTCCCGGTGATGCGCTTGGCGCCCCACTGACCGCCCACCCGGAGGTCCTCGAAGGCGCTGCTGACCGAGCCGCTGGCCGTGTTCGCCTCGACCTGGGCGTCGGCGGGCTGGGGCAGCCGGATGGCGATCTCGCCCGAAACGCTGGTCAGGCTGATGTCGGTGGGGCCGCCGGCCGGGTCCAGGTCGACGATCATCGACCCGCTCACCGACTCGGCCCGCACGGAGGAGCCCGCCTCCACCACCGTCAGGTCGCCGGAGACCGAGTTGAAGCGCAGGTCGCCGGTGAGGGCCTGCGCCTCCACGCTCCCCGAGACGGTGTCCGTGCGGACGGGGCCCGCGAGGCTCACCAGGGTGGTGTCCCCGGAGACGCCCTTGACCTCGGCGGATCCGTCGAGGCCCGAGATCACGGCCGCGGCGCTGACCGCGCCCACCTCCACCCGGGTGCCGGTCGGCACCGCGAGGGAGACCACCGCGCTGCGGCGCCAGCCCTTGCGGTCCAGCCACTTGAGGAACCCCTTCCAGGGCAGGTCCTCGTAGGCGACGGTGAGCACACCGTCCCGGTGGGTCACGACGAGAGGCGGGCCCTCGATCTCGGAGACCTCCAGGCGGGCGGAACCTTCGTCCGTGCCCACCACGTTCACCGTCCCACTGACGATGCGTACATGGAGCCGGCTCACGGACTCGTCGAAGGTGAGCTTCTTGGGCTCCGCGACGGACCACTCGGACATGGGGCAGACCTCCTCGACCGAACGCGCCATATCGCGTCCCTGCCCATTCACGATATATCGTGGTCGCGGAAAGTCAAGATGCCCGTTCTAGTGATCGATGGGCGGCCGTTCCGACCGCTCTGTCCTGACTTGTCACCGCGCCCTGGACGCCAGTCACTGGACCGGCTGACCCGGCCCGGGCAACCGGACGCAGGTCACGGTCCCGGTGCCGGGGCGCGCGCCAGGCTGCGCGGGCTGCTGGCGGTGCTCACGCGCGCGGGGATCGCCCTCCCGGCCGGACCGGCCCCCGGGGGAGGAGGCCGACCGCCTCGGCACGGCCGCGCGGGCCCAGCCCGGCGTGCGGTGGGCCGAGGGAGCCGGACGCCGCACGGCCGCCGACGAGAGCCGCATCGCCGCCCGGATTACCGTCCGCTCGTGCTGTCCGCTCCGCTCGGTGTCCTGCGCGTACCGTCCGCTCGTGCTGCGCGCCCCGGTCGGTGTCCTGCGCGTATCGCCCGGCTGCGCTGCCCGCCCCCGGCGGCGAGCTGCCCGACCCCGGCGGCGAGCTGACCGTCCCGGTCGTACCCGCCCTTCCCCGGCGACGCGCTGCCCGGCGCGCCAGGCGGTGTCCGTGCGTACCCTCCGGCCGTCCTGCCCGCACCAGGGCTGCCGCTGCCCGTCCCGGACTGCGCACCCTCGCGTCCTCGGCGGCGCACCCCCGCCTCCCGGACAGCGCACCCCCGCGTCCTCCGCGGCGCACCCCCGCGTCCTCGACGGCCCGCCCCCGCGTCGTCGGCGGTGAGCCACCCGTCCGGCCGCGCTGCCCGCCCCGGTCGGCGCGTCGGCTGTCCCGCCCTACTCGTCCTCGTCCTCGTCGTCCAGCCGCGCCAGCCACGTCGCCAGGCGCTCCACCGGGACCTCGAAGTCAGGGTTCAGGTCGACGAAGGTCCGCAGCTGTTCGGCGAGCCACTCGAAGGTGACCTCCTCCTCGCCGCGCCGCTTCTCCAGTTCCTCGATGCCTCGGTCGGTGAAGTACAACTCATGCTCCTGATGCGGGTGGGACGGGCCCCACGGCGTACCCGTCCAGCGTAGTCCGTGCGCCCCGTGTGCTCCTCCCGCCCGCCGGTGGGGGTCGCGGCCCGCCGGGCTGGGTATTAGCCTCGTCTGGGTCAAGTGACCGGTGCTCGCGCCCGGTTGGGGCGGGGCGGGCTCGACGGGGGAGCGGAATGAGCCACATCCAGGACGTGCTGCTGCCGGACGGGACGGTGATCACCGCCCGGATCGGCGAGGCGGGCGGGTACGACGACCAGGAGGACGTCGGTTTCACCGAGGCGGCCGTCGCCAAGATCGAGCGGCTCCAGGAGCTGATCACCGGGGTCGGATCCTCCGTGCTGAGCGCGGCCCGCGCGGCCGGGCCCAGCGAGGCCGCCATCACCTTCGGCGTGGAGCTGACCGCCAAGGAGGGACTGGCCGTGGCGGTGCTCGCCCGGGGCGAGACCAAGGCGTCGCTCCAGGTGACGCTCACCTGGCGGTTCGACCGGCCCGACGGGCAGGCGGGCGGGCCGCCGGCCACGCACGAGTGAGCCGCATGAGCGAGGGGAGCGACCGCCTCTACGAACTCGCCCGCGCCGCCACCGTGCATCTGCTGCCCGTCAAGGGCGACGGCGCGCCGCTGTGGGGGAGCGGCTTCTTCGTCGCGCCGGGCCGGGTGCTCACCGCCGCCCATGTGCTGCGCCCGCACCTCGCGGCGGACCCCGGCACCGTCTTCCGGGTGCGCGGCGAGGGGATCGACGCCGAGGCGCGGCTGGAGCAGTGGCTGCTGACCGACCCGCGCCGCCCGACCGTCCCGCTGGAGGAGGACCTGGCCCTGGTGCGGCTGGCCGGGGAGCCCGAGGAGCACCAGCACGAGTGCGTGTGGCTCGCCGACCGGGCCGTGCTCCACTCCGGTGCCCTCAAGGTGTGCGGTTACCACCCGGGGCCGCCCGAGACGCACTTCCGGATCGTCGACGCCGAGATCAACGGGCACGAGGACCGGCACGGACTGATCATCAAGCCCGACATCGACTTCCCCAGCGGGGTCTCCGGCGGCCCGCTCCTCGACCCGGAGACGGGAGCCGTGATCGGGCTGGTCAAGTCGCGGCGCAAGCAGCAGGACGGCGGCAAGGCCGTCGCCGTCTCCGCCCTGCGGCGCTTCGGTCCGACGTACCGCACGCTGCTGGCCGCGCACGACCGCTGGCACGGCGACGAGCCGCAGTCCCCCGCCGGGGACAACTGGATCGACCTCCAGGGCGGCCCCCCGGTCGCCGCCGGCGAGCAGTGGACCCCCGCCGACCGCCGGGAGGCACTGCGCCTGCTCGCCGAACTGCCCCCGCCGCCGGACGCGCCCACCGTCGAACTGCTCGCGAAGAAGGCGCGCAGCCGCAACACCTGGCCGGGCGCCACCCCCGAACTGCTCACCTGGCGGGACGGCACGGGACTGCTCTACGAGGGCGCCCGGCCGCTGCAGGCCCTGACCTTCCTGCGCTACCTGAGGTTCGTCGAGCTGTACACGGAATCCCGGGGCGGCGACGCGTCCGCCCTCGGACGGTGGATCGAGCGGCGGCTGCGCCGCGAACCGAGCCGTCCCCTGCACGACCTCGTCCACGACGCCACCCTCCCGGAAGGGCTGCGCCCGGCCCCCGGCACCGCGCCGGAACGCGTCGTGATCCCCTACCCGGGGCCCGGCGAGGGGGCGACCGTGGCCGTCCTGCTCGACCCGGTGATCGGCGCGCGGCCCACCCGGTTCTTCTGGCAGATCTGGTACGACGACGGCCACGGCGAGCCCGAACTCCACGAGGTGGACGGCTCCGTCCACGGGCACGACCCCGCCGACCTCGTCCAGGCACTGCGCGCGCCGCTGGGCCGGCTGCTGCGGGCCAGGGACCAGGAGGGCCGGCCGGTGCCCCTCGAAGTCGCCCTTCCGGTCGAGCACTTCGACACCGCCGTGCACCGCTGGCGGTTCGACGACATAGCCGAGCTCAACGACGCCGGCCACCTGGGGGCGCGTCGCCGGGTGGTGCTGCGCGCCCTCGAGCGCCGGGGAGATCCGGACAAACTCTGGACCGAGCGGTGGCAGGCGATGGCCGCCCGGCGGCGCTTCAGCGGCTGGCGCACCCCGGGGCAGGGCGGCTTCCCCGGCGCCCACGACTACCGCGACGCCGCCTTCGACCTGATACCGGTCATGTGCCGCCCGGCCGGCCGCGACCCCGGACGCACCGCCATGAGGCTCGCCCTGGAGGGCGGGCACGGCATCGCGCTGTGGCACGTCGACGGCCACTCCTCCCGGGTCTGCCCCGAGTCCTGCGACACCCTCTACGCCAAGGCGGAGGAACTCCTCGCCACGCTCGGCTCCCTGGCCGAACTGCCGGACCGGATACGCCACGTCCGCCAGGAGATCAGCGAACTGCGGGACGACCGCGCCTGGGCCGAGCCGATGGCCCTCCTGTACGACGACCCGCGCCGCCCCCTGCCCTCCGAAGAGGGCGGGACGCTGGACGCGCCCCTGTGACGGCCGCACGCGCACCCCGGCACCCGCCCGGCAGGCGCCGCGCGGGAGGTCGCGACTGGCCGGAACACGCCGGATCCGGGGTGGGTTCCGGGTACATTCCCAGGGGCCCGTTGCGGGTGCACGACGCCCTCGTCGGCCAGGCCGTGGACAACCACCGACCGTCGACGAGGAGCACCGCATGAGCGAGTGGTTCATCTACCGGGGCACCGGGCAGCCGGATCCCGAGCGGATCGGGCAGTTGCCCGCCCCGCCCCCGTGGCGGGCCTTCGACACCCCGGCCGTGGACTACGACGTACCGGGACCCGGCTCCTCCACCCGGCGCAGGCTCGGCGCGCGCACCGTCCCGCTGCCCATCCAGGACCCCGGCACCCTCGAACTGGTCAACGCCTCCCTCTACCTGCGCCGCCCGCTGCTCGTCACCGGTGAGCCGGGCGTCGGCAAGTCGACGCTCGCCCACTCCGTCGCCTACGAACTCGGCCTCGGCCGGGTCCTGGAGTGGCCGGTCGTCAGCCGCAGCGAACTGCGGGACGGCCTCTACACGTACGACGCCATCGGCCGCCTCCAGGACGCCCAGCTGCCCGACGGCCGGGGCGCCCCGGACATCGGCAGGTACATCAAGCTCGGCCCGCTCGGCACCGCGCTGCTCGCCGCCGACCGGCCCCGCGTCCTGCTCATCGACGAGCTGGACAAGAGCGACATCGACCTGCCCAACGACCTGCTGAACGTGCTGGAGGAAGGCTCGTTCGCCATTCCCGAGCTGGAGCGGATCGCCGACCGCACCCCGGTCGTCGAGGTCCTCACCGACGACGGCAGGCGGGTCGCGGTCACGGAGGGCAGGGTGCAGTGCCGGGCCTTTCCCTTCGTGGTGATGACCAGCAACCGCGAGCGCGAGTTCCCCGCCCCGCTGCTGCGCCGCTGCATCCCGCTCGACCTCAGGGCCCCGCGCGACGAACGCCTCGCCGCCCTGGTGCAGGCCCATTTCGGCCAGGGGGCGTACGACGACAACCGCGACATCGTGGACCAGTTCGCCCGCGCCGAGACGGACGGGGCGCTGCGGCCCACCGACCAGTTGCTCAACGCGATCTTCCTTGCCCAGTACGCCGCCCGTGACGCCGCGCACCGGCGCGAGGAGATCTCGGACCTCCTGATGCAGCCCCTGGACCGCGGGCCGCGGTAGCCGATGGCCGCCCAGGACTCCCCGATCCCGGCCGACGGCGCGGCGCCCGTGCTCGCCGCGCTGGTCGCGCGTATGCGCGACGCCGGGATCGGACCGGGCGTCGAGGAACTCGCCGACGCGCTGTGGCTGGCCCGCTGGCTGCCCGCCCCCTCCGCCGCGGCGGCCGGAAGACCCGCGCGCCCGGAGGGCCCGGCCGGAGCCCCGCCCGGCGGGCCGTCCGCATCGGCCCCGCAGTCCCCGGGAGCCGGGCAGTCCGTGAGCCCCGGTGAGACCGCCGCCGTCGAGGGCGCCTGGCTGTTCGCCCCCGGCGGGGACGGCCCCCCGGGCGGCGCGGGCGGTGCCGGTGCCGGGCCGGCGCCCGTACGGGTCCCGGCCGCCCCCGTGCTGCCCGAACCCCTCGCCCTGCAGCGCGGCCTGCGCCCGCTGCAGCGGTACCGCGCCCCCGTACGTCCGGTCCCGCGCACCCTGGACGAACGGGCCACCGTCGAACGGGCCGCGGAGTCCGGTCTGGTCCTGCCGGTACTGCGTACCGACCGGCGCCGCGAGGCCCGGCTGCTGCTCCTGATGGACGTGTCGACCTCCACCGTGGTCTGGCAGCAGGCCCTGGACGAACTGCGCCAGGTCTGCGCGCGGGCCGGCGCCTTCCGCGAGCTGCAGGTGCAGTACCTGCACGAAGGCTCCGGCGGCCGGCCCGGCTGCTCCTCCCGCCCGGGACCGGACGGGCCGCTGCACGCGCCCGAGCAGCTCAGCGATCCGACCGGCCGCCGGGTGACCCTGGTGCTCAGCGACTGCGCCGGACCGATGTGGCGCAGCGGCCGCATGCAGCGTCTGCTGCACCGCTGGGCGGCGACGGCCCCCGTCGCGGTCGCCCAGCCGCTGCCGCAGCGGATGTGGGCCCGTACCCATCTGCCGGCCCGGCGCGGGACGCTGCACCGGCGCGAAGGCCCGGCCGGCGCGCTGGAGTTCCGCCCCGACCGGGCGGTGGCCGAGCAGGGCGCGCTGCCCGTGCCCGTGCTGGCGCTGCGCCGTCCGTCGGTGGAGGGCTGGGCACGGCTGGTGTCCGGTGCCACCGGGCAGTCCCTGGCCGCCGCCGCGGGCTGGGTGCGCGCCGACCACCCCGCCTCCTCGGCGCCCGTGCGCGCGGCCGAGGACGTCGGTGGCGCCGAGCGGGTCGGGGCCTTCCTGCGCACCGCCTCCCCGGAGGCGCGCCGCCTGGCCGTGTACCTGTCGGCGGTGCCGCTCCAGCTGCCGGTGATGCAGCTGGTCCAGCACGCCATGCTCGCCGGGAGCGGGCCCGACGTCCTGTCCGAGGTGCTCCTCGGCGGGCTGCTGCGCCGCGAGTCGGACACGGACGACCCGCAGGCGGTGCGGTACCGCTTCCTGCCCGGCGTCGCCACGGAACTGCGGGCCCGGCTGACCGTCGAGGACGCGGAGCTGCTGTTCAAGCACTGCTCCGAGTACGTCGAGCGCCGGTTCGGCCGCAGCGTGCGCAACTTCCCCGCCCTGGCGGGGGCGTTCCTGCGCGGCGCGGTCACTCCGGGCGAGCAGCTCGTCCCCGCGACCGACCCCCTGGCGGTCCCCGGCACCGGTCCGGCGACCGGTGCCGGCCCGGCGGAGCCACCCGGACTGCGGGCGTTCGCCGAGGTGTCGGCGGAGGTGCTGCGCGAACTCGGCGCCCGGCTGCCGAGGACGGTCGTCGCCCCCGGGACCGACGCGGGGGTGCTGCTGGAGCGGGCCCGTGACGCCCACGTCCGTTTCCGGGCGGAGGGGCAGACCCGCGATCTCGACGCCGCCGTCGGCGGGCTGCGCCGGGTGCTCACGGTGGCCCGCGCGGGTGAGCGGCGCGTGGCGGCCGCCGAACTGCTGGCGGAGTGCCTGATGGACCGGTGGCGGGTGGGCGCGCGCGGCGACGATCTGCGTGAGGCCTGGGAGGTGGTCGCGGACCTGCGGGGCATCACGGGGCACGGGAGGTTCGTCCGCGCCATGATCTGCTCGGACCAGGCTTCCGCGCTGCAGGACGAGGGCATCGGCTTCCCGGGCATCCCCGACGACCTGCGGGACTGGGCGGTCGGCGCCGCCCCGCAGAGTCCGCGCGCCGCCGTGGAGTTCGCCCGGGCGGTCCTGCTGTACCTGGCCGAGGGCGACTTCGCCGCCGTCCTGGCCACGGAGACCGAGAGCGACCGCCTACGGCACTTCGCCGCCGGCGCCCTGCTGCACCTGCGCCGCCTCGTCGGACTGGTGGGCGCGAGCCGGCCCGGACCCGACGGACCCTATCCGGCCGCCGCGCGCCCCGAGGAGTGGTACGTCGCCCACCTGTACCGCGCCGTCGACGCCGCCACCACCGCCATCGAGGTGCAGGGATCCGACCGCGTCCGCGTCGAACGGGGACGGCTCTGGCTGGACCTGGCGCGGCAGTTCGCCGGGCAGGGCGCCGTCGCCGCCACCGCCCCCGAGACGGACCGGAGCTCCGACGCGGCCGCTGCGGCCACCGAGGACTTCATGGCGGTGCTGCGGGAGGAGAACGGCCTTCCGGACGGCGAGCGCTGCCGGGCCTGGCTCGACGTCGCCTCCGCCGTGGACCTCGCCGGGACCGGGGGAGACGGTGACCGCTCGCTGCTCTTCCACGCGCTGGCACGGGCCGAGGAAGCCGCCGGTGACGACGAGGACCTGCGCGTCGAGTGCCGCGCCCGCGCCGCGAACGCCCACTGGGAGAGCTACGAACGCACCGGCGACCCCGCCTCCGTCGACCTGGCCGTCGACACGTGGGAGGCGGCCCTGCGACTGCTGCGCGAGGACGACCCACGGCTGCCCGCCGTGCTGACCGACTGCGGCACCGCTCTGCGCGAGCGGGCCGGCCGCCACGACAGCCCGCAGGACGTCCACCGGGCCGTGGACCTGCTCCGGCGGGCCGTCGAAGGGACCCTTCCCGACGACCGCGAACTGCCCCACCGCCGGTATCAGCTCGCCGACGCCCACGTCGCGCGCTACGAGATCGCGCACGTGCTGTCCGACCTGTACGAGGCGGACTGGCTGCTCGGCGAGGCGGTCCGCGACTCCGAAGAACCGCAGTTCCAGGCGCTTTTCCTGCTGCACCGCGGCATCGTCGCCGAGCTCCTGCACGCACGGTTCGGCACCGTCGACCACGCCGAGAAGGCCGTGGAGCACTACACGCGCAGCGGCGAGCACGCCCGGGAGGAGGGCCAGGGCGGCCGGGAGGCCCTGGCCCTGGCCCTGCAGGGCCGCGGCCGCGTCCGGGAACTGCTCGGCCGCTCCCGCACCGCCCTGGCCGACTACCGCGAGGCCCTCCGGCTGACCCCCGACCCCGGGCTCGCCGAGCAGCTCCGCGCGGACATCGCCCGCCTCACCTCCGGAACGGCCGACGCGTGACCCACCCCACCGACGAGACGGAGACACCCCTGCCCGAACTCCACCGGCCCGTCCGCTCCGACCACCCGGTGCTCGCCGCGGTCCTCGCCGAACTGAGCGCCCGCGACGGCGAGACCACCGTCGTCGCCTACTACGAGGACGCCCCGTGACGGCCCGGCCCCGGCCGCCCGCCTGCCGGTCCGCGACGCGGCCCGACGCGCCGGAGCCCCGGGGACACGTGCCGACGCCCCTGCGGCAGTTCGTCCTCAAGGTCCACGGCCGCTGCAACCTCGACTGCACCTACTGCTACCTCTACCGCGGCCAGGACGACGGCTGGCGGGACCGCCCGTCCCGTGTCGGCGCCCGCGTCATGGAGCACACCGCGGCCCGTGTCGCCGAGCACGTCACCGCCCACGGCCTCGACCACATCCGCGTCGAACTGCACGGCGGGGAACCCCTCCTGGCCGGCCCCGAGCCCGTGCGGAAGTACGTCCGCGCCGTCCGCCGGGCCGTCCCCGACGGTTGCCGGATCACCGCCACCGTGCAGACCAACGGCACCCGCCTCACCGACCGCGGCCTGGAACAGCTCACCGAGGACGGCATCCGGGTGGGCCTCAGCCTCGACGGCGGACGTGCCGCCCACAACGCGCGCCGGGTCGACCACGCGGGCCGGCCCGCCTGGCCCGCCGCCCTCGCGGCCGCCCGCCGGCTCGCCGCGCACCCGCAGGCGTACGCCGGGATCCTGTGCACCGTCGACCTCGCCGCCGAACCGCTGGACGTCTACCACTCCCTGCTGGAGCTGGCCCCGCCCCGCCTGGACCTCCTGCTGCCGCACGCCAACTGGGGAAACCCGCCGCCGGGTCTGGACGGCGGCCCGCCCGGCCGGCACCGGCCCCGGACCACGCCGTACGGGGACTGGCTGGTCACGGTCTTCGACGCCTGGTGGGACGCGGGACGGCTGCGCACCCGGGTGCGGCTCTTCCAGGAGATCGTCGCCCTGCTCCTCGGGGCGCCCAGCCGGGCCGAGGCGGTGGGGCTGTCACCGGTGGCCGCCGTGGTGGTCGAGACGGACGGCGCGATCGAGCAGGTCGACTCGCTCAGAACCGCCTACCGGGGCGCCGCCGAGACCGGGCTGGACGTGTTCCGGCACTCCTTCGACACGGCCCTGCGCCACCCCGGCATCGCGGCGCGCCAGCTGGGCGAGCGGGCCCTGGGCGAGGAGTGCCGTGCCTGCCCGGTCGGCCGGGTCTGCGGGGGCGGCAACTACGTGCACCGGTACGTGCCCGGCTCGGGATTCGGTCACCCGAGCGTGTACTGCGCGGACCTGGAGCGGCTGATCCGGCATGTCGCGCACCGCCTCGAGGACACCGTCCGTGTCGCCACATGAGCCGGACGTCACGTCCAACTCGGCGCGAACCAGGCCGCTTTGACGCACAATTGACTAACCTGTGCTCAGTCGTGACCAGGTCGGGCGAGGGGACAGCGAGATGGTGGCGGAGCCGGTACACGTCACGGTGGTCTTCGCCGGGCAGAGCGAGTCCTGGGCCAAGTGGATCGACCACCAGGTCCGCGCCGCCGGCCGCACCACCACGCTGGTGCGGTGGAACCCGCTGCGCCGGCCGCCCGCCGCGCACGCCCTGACCGACCTGCTCGGCGCGCCGGGCCGCATCCTGCTCGTCATCGACGACTGGTACGAGCGGCTGGGAGCCGAGCGGTTCGAGGCCTGGGCGGCGGTGCTGCGCGAGGTGCTGCCCGGGTTCCGCGAACGCGTCGCCGCCGTGAGCGTCACCGCGCAGCCGATGCCCGAGGAGGTGGCCCCCCTCGCGCCGGTCGAACTGCGCGGCCTGCGCCCCGAGGTGGCCCGCGCCCGCGTCCTGGAGTGCGCGGCGGTCCCGGCCCCCGGCGTCCTGGTCGACCTGCGCCGCGGTCCGCGCTTTCCCGACGACCCCCCGGAGGTCTGGCGCGTCCCGCGCCGCAACCGCCGGTTCATCGGCCGCACCGAGCTCCTCGAGCAGATGTACGCGGCACTCGCCGGCGCCGGAGCCGAGGGGGCCACCCTGGCCCTGCGGGGGCCCGGCGGCGTGGGCAAGACACAGCTGGCGCTGGAGTACGCCCACCGGTTCGCCGGCGAGTACGACGTCGTCTGGTGGATCACCGCCGCGCAGCGCGTCACCGCCCGTCAGCAGTTCGCCGACCTGGCGCCCGAGCTGGGCGTCGGGGACGGCGGGGACCTGGCGGCCACCATCAAGGCCGTGCGCCGGGAGCTCGGCAGCACGGTCCGTCCCTGGCTGCTGGTGCTGGACGGCGCAGGCGACCCGGACCGGGTGATCGACCTGATCCCCGAGGAGGGACGCGGACACGTCCTGGTCACCACGCACCGCGGCGAATGGGCGGCGCAGGGGGAGACCCTCCCGGTCGCGGGCTTCGCCCGCCGGGAAAGCGTGGCGTTCGTGGGCCGGCGCACCGAGCGGCTCGACGCCGGCCAGGCCGACCGGCTCGCCGACGCCGTCGAGGACGTACCGCTGCTGCTCGACCAGACCGCCGCGTGGCTCGACACCAACCCGGCCATGTCCGTCGACGAGTACGTGCGGGACATCCGCGACGGCCGTCCCGACCGCTTCGGCGTGATGCCGTCCCGGGAGTACCCGGAGAGCTTCCAGGTCGCCTGGGCCAAGCTCCTCAACACCCTGCGCGAAGGCTCCGAGTCCGCCTGGCACCTGCTCAACCTGCTGGTCTGCTTCTCGCCCGAGGTGGTCCCCGTACGGCTGCTGCAGACCGCCCGGCACACCGACCTGCCGCCCGAGCTGGCGGACCTGGTCGCCGAGCCCAGCAGCTGGAACTCCGCACTGCGCAAGCTCTCCGAGATCACCTCGATGCGCATCGAGTACGAACAGGGTCCCCGGCTGGACACCCAGACCGTCGGCACGCTGCGCATGCACCGGCTCTTCCACCGCTTCGTGCGCTACGTCCAGTCGCCCGAGGACGCCGCCCGCCACTCCGCCGCCGCCCGGCGGCTCCTGGTCTCCGCCGACCCCCGCGACTCCTCCACGCCGGGCAACTGGGCCCGCTACGCCGCGCTCATCCCGCACCTGGAACCCTCCGGCGCCCTCGACTCGGACGACGAGGACGTCCGGGACCTCGTCCTCAACTGCATCGAGTACCTGCGGATGCGCGGCGAGTACGACGAGGGACGGCGGCTGAGCCGGCACGCCGTGGACCGCTGGCGCCGGACCTCCGAGGACACCGACCGGGCCGTCCTGGTCGCCGTCCACCAGCTCGCCAACATGCAGCGCAGGCTGGGCCGGTACACCGAGGCGGAGGCGACCGGACGCGAGACGGTCCGGCGGCTGAAGGCCGCCGGCCGTGTACGTCCCATCGAGATGATCCGCGCCAAGGACGGCCTGGGCGGCACGCTCATGGCCCTCGGCAGGTACGCGGAGGCCCGCGCCCTGTTCGAGGAGGCGGCCGAGACCGCGGCCGTCGAGCTGGGCGGCGAGCAGGTCCCGCGCACCCTCACCGTCCGCAGCAACCTGGCCATGGCCCTCGGCCTCCAGGGCCACTACACGGAGTCGCTCGCCCTGCACCGCAGGATCTTCGAGGCCCGGGTGGAACTCCTCGGCGGCAAGGACGCGCTCACTCTCAACTCCGCCCTGCGCACCGCCTGGATGCTGCGCCTGCTCGGCAACTACCGCGAGGCGCTGGAGATCCAGGGCCACAACTCCCGGCTGCACAGCCAGGTCCTCGACCGCAACCACAGCCAGACCCTGCACGCGGAGCACAATCTCGCCCTGTGCTCCCGGCGGGTCGGCGACCTGCAGTTCGCCCACGCCCTGATGCGCGGCGTGCGGCGCAAGCTGCTGCGCCGCCGCGGCACCCTGCACCCCGAGACGCTCCTGGTCTCCTGCGACTACGCGATGCTGCTGCGGCAGCTGGGGGAGACGGACGAGGCCCGCGGCCTGGCCGAGACCACCGCCGCGCACTACGCGGCGCAGCTCGGCGAGGACCACCCGTACACCGTGGGAGCCCGGGACAACGTAGCGGTGATCATGCGCGAGACGGGTGATGTGCGCGGCGCCCTGGAGCTGTCCCGGCAGTGCACGGCCCACATGGAGAAGGCGGTGGGCCGGGACCATCCGTGGTCCGTCGGCTCTGCCAAGAACGAGGTGGCCGCGCTGGTCGGCGCCGGTGAGAAGGAGGCCGCGGCTGCCCTGGGCCGGGACGCCTGCGCCCGCTCCGTCCGCGCCCTGGGCGAGAACCACATCCTGACCGTCAGCCTCCGCGCCGGGCTCGCCCTCGACCTCGCCGACACCGGCGAGCGCGACGAGGCCGAGGCCCTGCGGCGGGACGTGGCCGCCCGGCTCACCACGCTGCTCGGCCCGGGTCATCCGCAGATCCGGGAGATCCAGGAGCGCCGGCACCCCTACTGGGACTTCGAACCCCAGCCGATCTGACCCGAGACAGGCCGCGGGGGCCGGCCCCGTTTCCGGGACCGGCCCCTGCGGTCAGACCTGTGCGGTCGGGTCGTCCGAGGCCTCAGGCCTCGAACACCTCACGCACCAGCTGCTCCTGCTCGGCCTGGTGCCGCTTGGCGGAACCCACGGCCGGGGACGAGCCGTGCGGCCGCGAGATGCGGCGCAGGCGCTCGCCGTGCGGGACGTCGGCGCCGACCGCCAGGTCCAGGTGGTCGATCAGGTTGAGCGCGATGAACGGCCAGGCACCCTGGTTCGCCGGCTCCTCCTGGGCCCACAGGTACTTCTCGGCGTTCGGGTACTTGGCGATCTCCGCCTGGAGCTCGGCACCCGGCAGCGGGTACAGGCGCTCGATGCGGATGATGGCCGTGTCCGTCAGGCCGCGCTTCTTCCGCTCGGCGTCCAGGTCGTAGTAGACCTTGCCCGCGCAGAAGACGACCTTCTTGACGGCGGCCGCGTCGACCGAGTCGTCGCCGATGACCGGGCGGAACTGGCCCGTCGTGAACTCCTCCGCCTTCGACGCCGCGGCCTTCAGGCGCAGCATCGACTTCGGGGTGAAGACCACCAGCGGCTTGTGGTGCGGGTTGTGCACCTGCCACCGCAGGAGGTGGAAGTAGTTCGACGGCAGGGTCGGCATCGCGACCGTCATGTTGTTCTGCGCGCACAGCTGCAGGAACCGCTCCGGGCGGGCCGAGGAGTGGTCCGGGCCCTGGCCCTCGTAGCCGTGCGGGAGCAGGAGCGTCACGCCGCTCGTCTGGTTCCACTTCTGCTCGGCCGACGAGATGAACTCGTCCACGACCGTCTGCGCGCCGTTGACGAAGTCGCCGAACTGCGCCTCCCACATCACCAGCGCGTCCGGGCGGGCCAGCGAGTAGCCGTACTCGAAGCCCATCACCGCGTACTCGGAGAGCAGCGAGTTGTAGACGTTGTACCGGGCCTGGTCCTCGGACAGGTACAGCAGCGGCGTGAACTCGTCGCCCGTCTCACGGTCGATGACGACCGCGTGGCGCTGGCCGAAGGTGCCGCGCTGCGAGTCCTGGCCGGTGAGCCGGACCGGGACGCCCTCCAGGAGGAGGGAGCCGACGGCGAGGGTCTCGCCCATGCCCCAGTCGATCGTGCCGTCCTCGACCATCGCCGCGCGGCGCTGCAGCTGCGGCAGCAGACGCGGGTGGATGGTGACGTGGTCGGGGATGTTGACCTGGGACTCGGCGATCCGCTTGACGGTCTCGGCGCTCACCGCGGTGTTCACGGCGACCGGGAACTCGGCCTGCGGGTCCGACGGCTCGGCGGCGGCCGGCTGCGAGACGGCCTCGCGGACCTCGGTGAAGACCTTCTCCAGCTGCCCCTGGTAGTCCTGGAGCGCCTGCTCGGCCTCCTCCAGGGTGATGTCGCCGCGACCGATGAGGGACTCGGTGTACAGCTTGCGCACCGAGCGCTTCTTGTCGATCAGGTCGTACATCAGCGGCTGGGTGAAGGCCGGGTTGTCCGACTCGTTGTGACCGCGGCGGCGGTAGCAGATGAGGTCGATCACCACGTCCTTGTTGAACGCCTGGCGGAACTCGAAGGCGAGCCGCGCGACGCGGACCACGGCCTCCGGGTCGTCGCCGTTCACGTGGAAGATCGGGGCCTCGATCATGCGGGCCACGTCGGTGGCGTACATGGACGAGCGGGAGGACTCAGGGGCGGCGGTGAAGCCGACCTGGTTGTTGATGACGACGTGGACCGTGCCGCCGGTGCGGTAGCCCCGCAGCTGCGACATGTTCAGGGTCTCGGCCACCACGCCCTGGCCCGCGAAGGCCGCGTCGCCGTGGATCGCCACCGGCAGGACGGTGAAGTCCGTGCCGCCCTTGTTGATGATGTCCTGCTTGGCGCGCGAGACGCCCTCCAGGACCGGGTCCACCGCCTCCAGGTGCGAGGGGTTGGCGACCAGCGAGACGGCGATCTGCTCGCCGTCCAGGCCGGTGAAGGTGCCCTCGGCGCCCAGGTGGTACTTCACGTCGCCGGAGCCGTGCATCGACTTCGGGTCGAGGTTGCCCTCGAACTCCCGGAAGATCTGCGCGTACGACTTGCCGACCACGTTGGCCAGCACGTTCAGCCGGCCGCGGTGGGCCATGCCGATGACGACCTCGTCCAGGCGGGACTCGGCCGCCGAGTCGATGACCGCGTCGAGCAGCGGGATGACGGACTCGCCGCCCTCCAGCGAGAACCGCTTCTGGCCGACGTACTTGGTCTGCAGGAACGTCTCGAACGCCTCGGCGGCGTTGAGGCGGCGCAGGATGCGCAGCTGCTCCTCGCGCTCCGGCTTGGTGTGCGAGCGCTCGATGCGGTCCTGGATCCACTTGCGCTGCTTCGGGTCCTGGATGTGCATGAACTCGACGCCGGTGGTGCGGCAGTACGAGTCGCGCAGCACGCCGAGGATGTCGCGCAGCTTCATCAGGGACTTGCCGGCGAAGCCGCCGACCGCGAACTCGCGCTCCAGGTCCCACAGGGTGAGCCCGTGCTCGGTGATGTCCAGGTCGGGGTGCTTGCGCTGCTGGTACTCCAGCGGGTCGGTGTCGGCCATGACGTGACCGCGGACCCGGTAGGAGTGGATCAGTTCGAAGACGCGGGCGGCCTTGGTGACGTCGTCGTCGTGCGAGGCGTCGATGTCCTTGAGCCAGCGGACCGGCTCGTAGGGGATGCGCAGCGCCTTGAAGATCTCGTCGTAGAAGCCGTTCTCACCGAGCAGCAGGTTGGCGACCTGGCGCAGGAACTCGCCGGAGGCGGCGCCCTGGATGACCCGGTGGTCGTAGGTCGACGTGAGCGTCATGACCTTCGAGATGCCGAGCTTGTTCAGGGTGTCCTGGCTGGTGCCCTGGAACTCCGCCGGGTAGTCCATGGAGCCGACGCCCAGGATGACCGACTGGCCGGGCATCAGGCGCGGCACGGAGTGGACGGTGCCGAGGCCGCCGGGGTTGGTCAGGGAGACGGTGACGCCGGTGAAGTCGTCCATCGTCAGCTTGTTGTCGCGGGCGCGACGGACGATGTCCTCGTAGGCCTGCCAGAACTCGAAGAAGTTCAGCGTCTCGGCCTTCTTGATCGCCGCGACGACCAGCTGGCGGTCGCCGTTGGGCTTGACCAGGTCGATGGCGAGACCGAGGTTGATGTGGGCCGGCTTGACCAGGGTCGGCTTGCCGTCCTTCTCGCCGAACGAGTGGTTCATCGCCGGCATGGCCTTGATGGCCTGCACCATCGCGTAGCCGATCAGGTGCGTGAAGGAGATCTTCCCGCCCCGGGCGCGCTTGAGGTGGTTGTTGATGACGATGCGGTTGTCGAACAGCAGCTTCACCGGGACCGCGCGCACGGACGTGGCCGTGGGCAGCTCCAGCGAGGCGTTCATGTTCTTCGCGACCGCGGCGGCGGGACCGCGCAGGGTCACCATCTCCGGGCCCTCGGGCGCGGAGTCGGCGTCCTTGGCGGGCGCGGCGGCCTTCGCCTGCGGCTTGGCGGCCGGCTTGGCCGGTGCGGCGGCGGGCTTCGCGGCCGGGGCGGCGGGCGCGGCAGCGGCGGGCTGCGGGGCCGGCTTCGCGGGGGCGGGCGCCGGGGCGGCCGCCTTCGGCTGGGCCGGGGCGGCGGCCTGCGCCTGCGGGGCGGGGGCGGCCTGCGGCGCGCTGCCGGAGTCCGTGGTCACGGTGGCGGGGGCGGCGGGCTGGGCCGCCGCCGCTCCGGGCTTGTAGTCGGCGAAGAAGTCCCACCAGGCTCGGTCCACGGAGTTCGGGTCCTGGAGGTACTGCTGATAGATCTCGTCGACGAGCCACTCATTGGCACCGAACGCGGCCGCGGGGTTCTTTCCCGCGGTGCCCGCTTGGTCGGTGTCGGTCGAGATGCTCGAGTTACTGGGGGACTGTGGCGACACGGCGAGAACCGCCCTCTTCCGCTTCACAAGATGGTGGACAGCGGGAATCAAGGCTACGCCTTGCCGACCCCGAAGGTCAGACCGGGCCCGTCCATCGTCGCGTAAGTCACATCGCGGACTGTGTTTCGGCGCTGGAAATGGCGGGAAACAAGCGAGGTTCTGCGGCGTGAGGGATCGGGAGAGCGGGACCCGGCGCCTCGAAAACGCGGGTCCGTGCCCGATCACACGTGTCCGCCTGGGCGGATGCAGTGGATCTTGACGCTCCGCTTCGCACCCTACGTCAACCGGATGTCGACGGCAGGCCCGGAAGAGTGATGAGGATCCGGCAGCCCCGCTCGGATTCGGCCACCCCGATCCGGCCGCCGTGCAGATCGACCGCCCAGCGCGCGATCGCCAGGCCGAGACCGGTGCCGCCGTCGCTGCCCGGACCGTGCGGCCGCGACACCGAACCCCGGTTGAACCGCTCGAAGACCCGGCGCCACTCCGAACGCGGGATGCCGGGGCCCTCGTCCAGCACCTCGAGCTCCAGGGACTCGGGCAGCTCCCCGCGCCGCGCCCGGACCGTCACCCGGCCGTGCGGCGGACTGTGCTTGACGGCGTTGTCGATGAGGTTGGCGACGACCTGGTGGATGCGCTCGGGGTCGGCGTGCGCGGTCAGCTCCGGCGGGAAGACGTCCAGGGCCAGGTGCACGTCGGTGCGGGTGTGGCTGCCGGAGCCTGAGGCGATGCCAGCGCGGGCGGAGGCGACCATGTTGGCCTCCTTGAGCACGCCCGACAGGTAGGGCCACACCTCGAAGCGCCGCTTGCGCAGCGGTATCACGCCGTTGTCCAGGCGGGAGAGGTCGAGGAGCGTCTCCACCAGCCGGCCGAGCCGCTCGGTCTGCCCGAGGGCCGTGCGCATGGTCTCCGGGTCGGCCTCGGTGACGCCGTCGACGATGTTCTCCAGCACCGCGCGCAGCCCCGCGATCGGGGTGCGCAGCTCGTGCGAGACGTTCGCCACCAGCTCCTTGCGCTGGAGGTCCTGCGCCTCCAGGTCGTCGGCCATGCGGTTGATGGTGACGGCCAGGTCGCCCAGCTCGTCGCGGCGGTTCTCCCGCACCCGGCGGGTGTAGTCGCCGTGCGAGATGGACCGGGCGACGGCGTTCATCTCGTCCAGCGGCGCGGTCAGCGAGTGCGCAACGAACTGCGTGATCAGCAGCGTGGCGATCATCGAGAACACCGTGATGAAGCGCAGCTCCGTCTTGGTGTGCACCGCGATCACCGAGAGACCGGTGGTGATCAGCACCGACGTGACGACGAGGGCGCCCAGCTTGGTCTTGATCGAGAACGGGCGTACGCCGCCCCAGGGGTCCCCGGCGGTCCGGCGGCCGGGGTTCCTGCGTGCGGCTTCCCGTCCCCGGCTCATGGCGTCGGCGTCTCCAGCGCGTAGCCCACGCCGTGCACGGTGCGGATGCGCTCGGCGCCGATCTTCCGGCGCAGCGCCTTGATGTGGCTGTCCACGGTCCGGGTGCCGGAGGCGTCCGCCCAGTCCCACACCTCGGCGAGCAGCTGCTCGCGGGAGAGCACCGCGCGCGGGGTGTTCGCCAGGCAGACCAGCAGGTCGAACTCGGTCGGCGTGAGGTGGACGTCCTCGCTGCGCACCCGTACCCGGCGCTGCGCGTGGTCGATCTCCAGCTCGCCCAGGCGCAGGATGCCGCTGCGCGGCGTCGAGGCGGCCACCACGGCCCGCTCCACCCGCCGCAGCAGCACGTGCACACGGGCGGCCAGCTCGCGCATCGAGAACGGCTTGGTCATGTAGTCGTCGGCGCCCACGCCGAGACCCACCAGCATGTCCGTCTCGTCGTCGCGCGCGGTGAGCATCAGCACCGGCACCGGCCGCTGGGCCTGCACGCGGCGGCAGACCTCCAGGCCGTCGAAGCCGGGCAGCATGATGTCGAGGATCAGCAGGTCGGGCTGCCAGGCCTCGGCCGTGTCGACGGCGGACGGACCGTCGCCCGCCGTCTGCACCAGGAATCCCTCGGCGCGCAGGCGTGTCGCGATGGCGTCCACGATCGTCTGATCGTCCTCGACCACCAGCACCCGGCGCTGTGCGCCCTGCGTGGCCGTGCCGTTGTGGGAGGTCTGTGTCTGCTCCATCGCCCGCCCCTGAGGTGTGCTCTCGGAATCCGTGGGGTGATCCCATGACTGCGCTTGACGCTTGAATGATCTGCGTCAGGGCAGCAGCGTACGGGGAGTCACCGCGCCTTTGCTATCCAGGCCCGACGCCGATGTGGATGACGTCCGGAACGCCCCGGGCAACGGGGATCTCTTCGGTACGCACCTGCTGGAAACCGGCATTACGCAAGGTTTCTTCGAATTCCGGAGAGGGCTGTGCGGACCACACGGCGAGCACCCCGCCGGGCCTCAACAGCCGTGCGCAGTCCGCAAGTCCGGACGGTCCGTACAGCCCGTCGTTGCCCTCGGTGACGGTCCAGCCGGGGCCGTTGTCGATGTCCAGACACAGGGCGTCGTACGTGTCGGATGTCTCATGGACGTACGCGACCAGGTCCGCCTCGACGATCTCCGTGCGCGGGTCGGCCAGCGCGCCGGCGGACAGCGCGGCCAGCGGCCCGGTGCGGTGCCAGCCGATGATCGCGCGCTCGCGTTCGACGACCGCGATCCGGCCCCAGCGGGGATCGGCGGCCGCGTGGACGAGGGAGAAGCCGACGCCGAGCCCGCCGATGAGCAGGCGGGGCGCGGTCCGCCCGCCGGAGGCGGCCAGCGCGTCGGCCGCCGCGTCGATCAGGCGCCGCTCCGAGCGCCCGTCGGAGGTGTCCATCAGGAAGCAACCGTTCGCGATGATCTGCAGCAGCCCCCCGTGCCGGCGCAGGACCACCTCGCCGTACGGGCCGTCACGGCGGTCCAGCACCTCGGGGGCTTCGGGGGAGTCGTGTGGAGTCAGGGGCATCGGCCCATCCTGGCACCCGCCCGGCGGGGAATGGCGGTCGGTTTCGCGGTGCTCTCCCGGGAGCCGGGACGCCCGCCCGCTGTGATCGCTCAGAGCGAACACCCCTGGGGGAACATTCGAGGGCTCCCTTTCATTGAGTCCATGTAACTCAACTTGACTGCCGAAGGGGAGATCATGGCTGCTGAGTCCGCCGCCTTCACACCGCTCACCCTGCCCGTGCTGCCGCTCGACGACGAAGTGGTCCTGCCCGGCATGGTCGTCCCCCTGGACCTGAGCGACGCCGAGGTACGGGCCGCGGTGGAGGCCGCCCAGGCCGCCGCCAGGTCCGAACCCGGCAAGCCCAGGGTCCTTCTCGTTCCGCGCATCGACGGCACCCACGCCGCCACCGGCGTGCTCGGCACCGTCGAGCAGGTCGGCCGCCTGGCCGACGGCGATCCCGGCGCCCTCATCCGCGGCCGGGGCCGGGTGCGCATCGGCGCCGGCACCACCGGCCCGGGCGCCGCGCTGTGGGTCGAGGGCACCCGGGTCGACGAGACCGTCCCCGACCCGCTGCCCGGCCAGGTCGCCGAGCTGGTGACGGAGTACAAGGCGCTCGCCACCGCCTGGCTGCGCAAGCGCGGCGCCTGGCAGGTCGTCGACCGGGTCCAGGCCATCGACGACGTGTCCGCGCTCGCCGACAACTCCGGCTACTCGCCCTTCCTCACCACCGAGCAGAAGGTCGAGCTGCTGGAGACCACCGACCCGGTCGCCCGGCTGAAGCTCGCCACGCAGCAGCTGCGCGACCACCTGGCCGAGCAGGACGTGGCCGAGACCATCGCGAAGGACGTCCAGGAGGGCGTCGACAAGCAGCAGCGCGAGTTCCTGCTGCGCCGCCAGCTGGAAGCCGTGCGCAAGGAACTGCGCGAGCTGAACGGCGAACGGGACGGCGAGGAGAACGACGACTACCGCGCCCGGGTCGAGGCCGCCGACCTGCCCGAGAAGGTCCGCGAGGCCGCCCTCAAGGAGGTCGACAAGCTGGAGCGCTCCTCCGACCAGTCGCCCGAGGGCTCCTGGATCCGCACCTGGCTCGACACGGTCCTGGAGATGCCGTGGAGCGAGCGCACCGAGGACGCCTACGACATCCAGGGCGCCCAGGCCGTGCTCGACGCCGAGCACGCGGGCCTGGAGGACGTGAAGGAGCGCATCACCGAGTACCTCGCGGTGCGCAAGCGGCGCGGCGACCGGGGCCTCGGCGTGGTCGGCGGCAGGCGCGGCGGCGCGGTGCTGGCCCTGGTCGGGCCGCCCGGCGTCGGCAAGACCTCGCTCGGCGAGTCCGTCGCCCACGCGATGGGCCGGAAGTTCGTCCGCGTCGCCCTCGGCGGCGTCCGCGACGAGGCCGAGATCCGCGGCCACCGGCGCACGTACGTCGGCGCGCTGCCGGGCCGGATCGTGCGGGCGATCAAGGAGGCGGGCTCCATGAACCCGGTCGTCCTGCTCGACGAGATCGACAAGGTGGGCTCGGACTTCCGGGGCGACCCGGCCGCCGCCCTCCTGGAGGTCCTCGACCCGGCCCAGAACCACACCTTCCGGGACCACTACCTGGAGGTCGAGCTGGACCTGTCCGACGTGGTCTTCCTCGCCACCGCCAACGTCCTGGAGGCCATCCCCGAGGCCCTGCTCGACCGTATGGAGCTGGTCCGCCTCGACGGCTACACCGAGGACGAGAAGGTCGTCATCGCCCGGGACCACCTGCTCCCGCGCCAGCTGGAGCGGGCCGGACTCGACGCCGACGAGGTCACCGTCGACGAGGGCGCGCTGCGCAAGCTGGCGGGCGAGTACACCCGCGAGGCGGGCGTACGCACTCTGGAGCGGTCCATCGCGCGGTTGCTGCGCAAGGTGGCCGCCCAGCACGAACTGGGCGAGCGCAAGCTGCCGTTCACCGTCACCGAAGGCGACCTGCGTGCTCTGATCGGCCGGCCGCACCACGTGCCCGAGTCCGCCCAGGACCCGGCGGAGCGGCGCACCGCGGTGCCCGGCGTGGCCACCGGCCTCGCGGTGACCGGCGCGGGCGGCGACGTGCTGTACGTCGAGGCGTCGCTGGCCGACCCGGAGACGGGCGCGGCGGGTCTGACCCTCACCGGTCAGCTCGGCGACGTGATGAAGGAGTCGGCGCAGATCGCGCTGAGCTTCCTGCGCAGCCACGGCGCCGAGCTGGAGCTGCCGGTCGGCGACCTCAAGGACCGGGGAGCGCACATCCACTTCCCGGCGGGCGCGGTCCCCAAGGACGGCCCGAGCGCCGGCGTCACCATGACCACGGCCCTCGCCTCGCTCCTGTCGGGCCGGCTGGTCCGCACCGACGTGGCGATGACCGGCGAGGTGTCGTTGACCGGGCGGGTGCTGCCGATCGGCGGGGTCAAGCAGAAGCTGCTCGCCGCGCACCGGGCGGGGATCACCACGGTGATCATCCCCAAGCGCAACGAGCCCGACCTGGACGACGTCCCGGCGGAGGTGATGGACAAGCTCGACGTCCACGCCGTCACCGACGTCCGCCAGGTCCTGGAACTGGCGCTCGCACCGGCGACGAACGGTGCGCGGCCCGAGGTTCCGGTCGCGGCGATGGGGGTACCTCCCAGGCTTTGAGCACTGGGGGAGGGCGCGGCCGGATGAGAAAGGGGAAGGCCCGGACTCCGTGTGGGTCCGGGCCTTCGCTCTGCCTTGGCGGCGCCGTCAGCCGTTGGCGAGTGCCTGCACGCGGTCCAGTGCGCCGTTGCTGTGTCTGTCCGGGGGTGACCCCCGGGCCCCCGGCCGGAGGGTGTGCCGCTCAGCCGTTCGCGAGTGCCTGCACGCGGTCCAGTGCGCCGTTGCTGTGTCTGTCCGGGGGCGACCCCCGTACCCCCGGCCGGAGGGTGAGCCGCTCAGCCGTTCGCGAGTGCCTGCACGCGGTCCAGTGCGCCGTTGAACTTGTTGTGGTCGCCGACCGTCGGGCCGGACGACGTGTACTGCCACATCGTCTGGTAGGCCCAGCCGGCCGGCAGCGTCCCCACCGCCGTCGCGTACCGGGCGATCCACAGCGGGTTGTTCGCCGCGAAGCCGCCGTAGTTGCCGGTGCACTGGGTCCACCAGCTGGTGGCCGTGTAGATGACGGCGTCCCGGCCGGTGCGGGCCTTGTACTGGTTCAGGAACTCCTGGATCCAGGTCACCATCGCGCTCTGCGTCTTGCCGTAGCAGGCGGCCCCGTACGGGTTCCACTCGATGTCCAGCGCGCCCGGCAGCGTCCTGCCGTCCCGGGACCAGCCGCCGCCGTGATCGACGAAGTAGTTGGCCTGGGTGGCGCCGTTCGTCGTGTCCGGCGTGGCGAAGTGGTACGCGCCGCGGATCATGCCGACGTTGTAGGAGCCGTTGTACTGCTGGGCGAAGTACGGGTTGGTGTAGTACGTCCCCTCGGTGGCCTTGGCGTAGGCCCACCGGACGCCGCTGTTCCACAGCGTCGACCAGGCGACGTTGCCCTGGTGGCTGGAGACGTCGACGCCCTCGGTCTGAGCCGCGCGGCCCGGGACGGGGGTGCCGTGCTCGCCGTCGTGGGCCGCGACGCCCATGCCCATGTGGGCGGAGCCGCGGGCCGGGACGTCCGCGGACGACGAGGCGTCGGCGGGGAGCGTGAACACGAGGGAGAACGCGGCGAGCAGGATGCCGGTGACGGCGAAGCGCCGTCCGCGGGCCGATCCGGATCTGTGCACGAGCATGACGTGCCCTCCGATGGCTCGGTGGTGCTCGGTGGGGGAAGCGCGAGTGGGGAGAACCCGCGTCTGGCGTGCGCATGCCATCCGGGGGTCCGGTGAAGACGCTACGCACGTAGAACGGGGCGGGGGAAGAGGGGCCGGGAGCCGCCGTTGGTCTAAGCCTGCGAAATACTTGTCGAGCTGCGGCGATGGCGGCGCATGGCGGAAACTTTCAGGACCCGAAAATCGAGGCAGGGGCTGACGTGCACGAAGACGGCAACGGGGGCGGTCGCGGAGTTGGATCCCACCTGTCCGGCAGTGGTGTGAACCAGCCGGAGTTCCTGGCCCTGGAGCGGGAGTTGACCGTCCTGCTGCGGCGGGCCAGGGCCAACCAGGGCGAGATGGCCCGGGAGGTCCACCCCGACCTGGAGCCGTCCGCGTACGGCCTGCTCGTCCGGCTCGGGGAGTGCGGCGGCCAGCGCGCCACCGACCTCGCCGCCTATATCGGCGTCGGGAAGGCGACGATGTCCCGCCAGTTGCGCGCCCTGGAGGAACTCGGGCTCGTCGCCCGCGAGCCGGACCCCGCCGACGGCCGGGCCTGGCTGGTCACCCTGACCCAGGAAGGCCAGGACCGCGTCGGCCGGGTCCGGGAGGCCCGCCGCGCCCGGTACGCCGGCCGGCTCTCCGACTGGGACCCGCGCGAGGTGACGGAGCTGGCCCGGCTGCTGCACGAACTCAACCGGGGCATGGAGAAGTAGCGCCGGACCCCGGCGGCGACGCCGCCCGCCTCACAGCTCGGCGTAGACCACCGTCGCGTCGTCGTGCGCCTTGCCGCGTCCGAGGAAGGCGCGCTGGCCCTCCGCGTCCGCCCGCTCCAGCTCCCGGACCCGGTCCACCAGGGCCTGCGCCCCCTGCTTGCGCACCAGCGCGAGGCAGTCGGCCCAGTCGCCCTCCCCGAACCGCTCCACCCACCGCGCCGCGCCGTCCGTCAGCGCCGCCACCGTCCGCACCGCGCCGCGCGGCAGCGCCCCCGTCACGGCGCGCGCCGCCACCTCCGGGTCGGCCGCGGCCGTGAAGAACCCGCCCTCCTTGTTGCGCAGCTCGGCGTCGATCACCGCGTCGCTCACGAGGGCCGAGCGGGGCAGCCGGGAGAGCCGGTCGTCCAGCACGGCCGTGAGGGCGCCGTCCGGGGCCTCCAGGAGCAGGGCCGAGTCGGACAGGACCAGGTACTCGACCGAGGCCGGGGACCAGCGGGCGAGAACCACGGTTGCCTGCGGGGTACGCGGGTGAGAAAGGTCACAGGTTTCCGCGTGGGCTGCCGCGGTACGAGCGATGGCGCGGGACAGGGTTTCGGTGAGGGGAAGATCCGGGAGTGAAGCGGTCAGTTCGGTCAGTGCTCCACCGAGGCGCGCCGTGAACCAGGGCACGGAATGCAGACAGCCCGTCGGGGTCCGCGGCGGTGTCACACCGTCCAGCACGACCAGCGAGCCGCCCTGCCCCGAGGCGGGCAGCGCGACGCTCGCGAAGTCCTCGTTGGGCTGGTCGGCGAGGCCAGGTTCCGAGGCGAGTTCCGTTCGCATCCGGCCAGTCTGCACGACCCCTTCACAGTGTTCGCAAAAGGCTGGCAACTTCCCCGGGATCACCGCAGTGGCGCAGGTCAGGCGCCGGATTTGGGATGGAATCCCATCCCCGGACGGCGCGTGGCGGCACATAGTGCCACCGCCTGTCGCAGACGTCCAACCGGCTCACCGGACGGCCGTTCGGCACGAGCCAGGGGAACTTGCTCCCCAACTCCCCTCCGGGGTTCACTCCTTCGGGTGGCGGGTCGGATGATGCGCGCTCACCGTCCACCGGCACTGGGAGGGTCGGGAACCGGTGGGGGGCCTGCCCCGCTCACGCGGTCTCCCCGCCCGGCGCGCTGTCGGCGGCCGGGGAACAGCCCAGCGCCCGGCGGCGGGCGTACGCGCCCCCGACCGGCCAGTTGACGGAGCGCCACCCGGGCCCACGGGTACACGAGTCAGGAATGCGAGCACCGGTGCAGAAGACGCGGCCTCGTCGCACAGGCAAGCAGGCGGCCCCCGCGGGGAGCGTGGAGCGCACCCCCGGCACCTCCACCCCTCCGCCGCCACAGGCCCCTGTCGGCAAGGGCCGCCCCACCCACGTACGCAACCGCCTCATCGTCGCCGTGGCGGTCGTGGCGGCCGCCGTCGCCGGGGCCGGAGCGCCCTCGCTGGTGACCGCCTCCGGGCAACTGAACGACTCCCAGGAACTGGTGACGCTCGCCGAGCAGACCCAGGGCGCGCTGACCCTCGCCCACTCCCTCGCCGAC
Source organism: Streptomyces sp. BK208 (assembly GCF_004364245.1). GTDB lineage: Bacteria > Actinomycetota > Actinomycetes > Streptomycetales > Streptomycetaceae > Streptomyces. Next base: position 355,998 of record NZ_SOAV01000005.1, read on the forward strand.
GAGCGCGACGAGGTCACGCCGTACATCGCGGCCGGCCGCCCGAAGTCCAAGGCGCCCTCCGAGCAGCGCAGCGCCCGCGTCGACCGCCAGGTCGAGGAACTGCGCGCCGACCCCGACACGCCCGCCTCCCTGCGCGAGGACCTCGACTCCGTCGCGGCGCTGCGCCGGGCCGCGCTCACCGGCAAGAGCACCGCCCTCGAAGCCCACCAGGCGTACGCGAAGGCCATCGCCGAACTCCACGCCCTGGCCGAGGAGCTGGGCGAGAAGATGCCGCCCCGCGCGGGCGCCGGCGCCCACGCGCTCGCCGAGCTGGACACCGCCGTCCAACAGGCCGCCGCCACCCGGGGGTTGCTGCTCGCGGCCCTGTCCGTGCCCAGCACCACCCGGACGGTCATCGACCCGGTCACCGGCCTGCCGACCGAGACGAGCACCACCTCCGACTCCGACGCCGAGCAGCGCGACGCGCTCTCCGCCGCCGCGCAGCAGGCGCGCGTCCGCTCCGACGCCGCCCTCGCCGGCTTCCGCGAGGGCGCTCCCAAGGAGGCCCGGAGCAGCTTCGACGCCACGGTCGCCGGGCCCGAGGTCAACTCGGCCGAGAAGTACCTCGCCGGCCTCACCGACGAACCGACGCTCTCCGACGGCGACCTGGGCACCAGCACCAAGCGGCTGGAGGCCGCCCTCTCCGCCCGCGTCGACGCGATGCGCGGCGCCGAGGCCGCGCTGTACGCGAAGCGCGTCCAGGGCCTGGAGCAGCTGCGCGACGACGACGTCACGGCGCTGGAGATCCGGATCGCCGTCCTCGGCGCCCTGGTCCTGCTCGCCGTCGGTATCGCCACCGCCCTCGCGCGCACCCTCACCCGCCCGCTGTCGGTGCTGCGGCGCGGCTCGGCCCGGCTGGCCGGGGCGGAGGACCCGGCGGCAGAGGAGCCGATCGCCTTCACCGGCCGCAACGACGAGTTCGCGCAGGTCGTCCGCTCCGTCAACGCCCTGCACACGCAGGCCGCCACGCTCGCCGGACGGGTCGCCACGCTGGAGTCCGACCGCAAGCACCTGGTCGGCCAGCGGCAGAAGATGGCCGACGCCCGCGAGGAACTGCGCGCCGAACTCGCCGAGTCCACGGCCCGCCTCGACGTGGTGCGCAAGAGCATCGGCTCCACCTTCGTCAACCTCGCCCTGCGCACCCTCGGCCTGGTCGAGCGGCAACTCGCCGTCATCGAGAGCCTGGAGGAGCGCGAGCAGGACCCGGACCGCCTCGCGACCCTGTTCAAGCTCGACCACTTCGCCACGGTCATGCGCCGGCACAGCGAGAACCTCCTGGTCCTCGCCGGCACCGAACACGTCCAGCACAGCGCCTCACCGGTGCCGCTGGTCGACGTGGTCCGGGCCGCGGTCAGCGAGATCGAGCGGTACGAGCGGGTGCGCATCGCCGCGCTGCCGCCGCACGCGCACGTGGCCGGGTTCGCCGCCGACGACCTCTCCCACCTGCTGGCCGAGCTGATGGAGAACGCCACCTCCTTCTCGCCGCCCGACCTGCCCGTCGAGGTGTCCGGCTGGCTCCTGGAGAACGGCGAGGTGATGCTCTCCGTCCAGGACGAGGGCATCGGCATGGCCACCGAACGCCTCCAGCGGCTCAACGCCCGCCTCACCGCGTTCGACCCCGAGGCGCCCTACGAGCGGGAGGGCGAGTCGGGCGAGGACGGTCTCGGGCTCGGCCTCTACGTCGTCGCCAGGCTCGCCCACCGGCACGGGGCGCGGGTGCGGCTGCGGGAGCAGAAGCAGGGCGGGGTCGCGGCCGTCGTCGTGCTCCCCGGCCCCCTGCTCGCGGCGGCCCCGCCGGCCGCGCTGGCCCCGACCGTGCCGGTCTCCGACGGCACCGGCTCCTTCTCCCTGCCCGGCGCCGACGCGGAGGCCAACTCCAACGTCCTGCACGGGCGGGCGGAGAAGGCCGAGCGGGCGGACTCGGCGGGGCAGGGCGCCGGGCAGGAGGCCGACGGCCCGCGGCCGGCCTCCGGTACCGATCCGCTGGTCGCCTCGGCCGAGGAGGCCGTACGCCGCGCGGAGGCGGAAGCAGCGGCGGAGGCGCAAGCAGGGGCGGAGACGGACGCGTCCAGCACCGACGTCCCCCACGCCGGCACCGCCCCGCCCCGGGCCACGGAGCCGGGCGAGCGCGAGGACCCCACCGGGACGGCCGACCCGGCGCCCGCGCAGCCGGAGGCGAGGCCCTCCTCCGAGGACTTCGAAACCGGTGAGGCCTCCGGAACCGGTGAGGACTGCGAAACCGGCCAGGACTCCGGAACCGGCCAGGACTCCAAGAGCCCCGAGGACGCTCCCGCCCCCGGCCGTGACCTCCCCGACGACGCCACGATGGCCCTCTTCCTGCCCGCCCTCGCGGAACCGGAGACCCGGCCGGCGCCCGCGGCCGACCCGTACGCCATCGGACCCGACGCCCACGACCGCGTGCCGGACCCGGCGGGGACGACCGCCCCGGCCCCGCAGCCGTCCGCACCGGAACCGGACGCACCGCGGCCGGCCGCCGCACCGCGGCCGGAGACCCCGGAACCGGACGCGCCGCAACAGGCGGAGTCAGGACCGGACCGACCCGAACCGCACGACCGCGTCACCGACAAGGGCCTGCCCAAGCGGACCCCGAAGCTCACCACCCCCGCCGCGGTGCCGCGGCCGCGCACCTCGGGGTCCGTCGACGCCGACGCGCTCCGCAGGCGCCTGGGCGGGTTCCGCCGGGGGGCGGAGGCCGGCCGCCGGGACGTCGAGGCGGAGATCGCCGACCGCACCGGGCAGAACCGGGCACCGGACGCGGCGGCGGACACAACCGAAGAAGCCACGGGGGGCACCGTCGAGGAGGCAAGCAGTTGACCGCGCCCAGTACCTTCGGACTGAGCAGTGAAGCCCGCAATCTGCACTGGCTGCTGACCAACCTCGTCGAGGAGGTGCCCGGCATCCGGTCGGTCGCAGTGGTCTCCTCCGACGGGCTCCTGCTCCTGTCCTCCGACCCCGGTCGCAACGAGGAGGCCCGGCAGAGCCGCGAGACGCCCCGGACGGGCCCGCGCGGTTCCGCCGCCGACCTCGCCACCGTCGTCTCCGGCGTCGGCAGCCTGACCGTCGGTGCCGCCCGGCTCATGGACTACGGCACCGTGAAGCACACGATGGTCGCCATGGACGAGGGCAGCCTGTTCGTCATGTCGATCAGCGACGGCTCGCTGCTCGGCGTGCACGGCTCCGCGGAGTGCGACATGAGCGTCGTCGCGTACCACATGGCGCTCTTCGTCGGCCGCGCCGGCCACGTCCTGACCCCCGAACTCCGCAGCGAACTGCGCAAGTCCCTGGAGTCCGAGTCGTCCGAGCCGTCCGAGTCGTCCCAGCCGACGGGGAGCGCCCGATGAGCAGCAGTCCCGGAAAGACCGGACCGATCAGCCGGGGCCACCTCCCGGTGCGCGGCGCCGACCGCAAACCCGCCCGCGTGCGGCCCTACTCGCTCACCGGCGGCCGCACCCGCTTCGGTCACGTCCTGCTCGTCGAGACGTTCGTCGGCGCCACCGCGGGCACCGCCGCCCTCGAAGCCGCCGAGGAGCGCAAGGAACTGACGAACGGAAGCCTCACCTCCCGCGTGATGCCGGAGATGCGGGCCATCGTCGAACTGTGCCGCCGTATGCGTACGGTGGCCGAGATCGCCGCGCTGCTGAAGATGCCGCTCGGCGTGGTCCGGGTGCTCCTCAGCGACCTCGCGGACCAGGGAAAGATCCGTGTGTACGGCACCGGGACCGGCCACGGCACGGGCCGCCCGGACCGCGCACTGCTCGAAAGGGTGCTCAGTGGACTCCGTCGTCTCTGACGCCGCCGCCTCCGGCGTCCCCCCGCTCGTCGACACCGACGGGCCCGTACAGCCCTGGCAGACGGACCCCACCCGCGCGCCGGTCGCCACGAAGATCGTCGTCGCGGGAGGGTTCGGCGTCGGCAAGACCACGCTGGTCACCGCCGTCTCGGAGATCACGCCCCTGCAGACCGAGGCGCTGATGACCGAGGCGAGCGAGGAGACCGACGACCTCACCGCCACGCCGGGCAAGCTCACCACCACCGTGGCCATGGACTTCGGCCGCATCACGCTCGACGACGACCTGGTGCTCTACCTGTTCGGCACACCGGGCCAGCAGCGGTTCTGGTTCATGTGGGACGACCTGGTCCGCGGCGCGATCGGCGCCGTCGTCCTGGCCGACACCCGCCGCCTGAAGGACTGCTGGCCGGCCCTGGACTACTTCGAGAGCTGCGGACTGCCGTACGTCGTCGCGGTCAACCACTTCGACGGCAGCGAGCTGTTCGAGGCGGAGGACGTGCGGGAGGCGTTGACGATCCCGGCGCACATACCTGTCATGATCATGGATGCGCGCCGTCGGATCTCGGCCATCGAGACCCTCTTGTCCCTCGTGGGCCACGCGCTCGACGAAACACCCGAGTAGACGAACCCCGAGCAGGAGAAGGAAAGAACCGCATGCGGAAGATACTCGTCGTGGGAGCCGGCCAGTCCGGTCTCCAGCTCGCCCTCGGCCTGCAGGCGCACGGCTACGAGGTCACCCTGATGTCCAACCGCACCGCGGACGAGATCCGCACCGGCCGGGTCATGTCGACGCAGTGCATGTTCCACACGGCGCTCCAGCACGAGCGCGACCTCCAGCTGAACTTCTGGGAGTCCCAGGCCCCGAAGATCGAGGGACTCGGCGTCTCGGTGGCGGCCCCCGGCTCCTTCGACCCGGGCCCCTCGCAGCGCGCGATCGACTGGCTGGGGCGCCTCGACGGCTACGCGCAGTCCGTCGACCAGCGGGTGAAGATGGCCGGCTGGATGGAGACCTTCGCCCAGCGCGGCGGCCAACTGGTCATCCACGGCGCGGCCGTCGGCGACCTGGACTACTTCTCCCGCGCCTACGACCTCGTCCTCGTCTCGGCCGGCAAGGGCGAGCTGGTCCAGATGTTCGGCCGCGACGCCTCGCGCTCCCCGTACACCGAGCCGCAGCGCGCCCTCGCCGTCGCCTACGTGCACGGGATGGCACCGCGCCCCGAGCACCCGGAGACGGAGGCCGTGCGCTGCAACCTGGTGCCGGGCGTCGGCGAGATGTTCATCATGCCGACGTTCACCACCTCGGGCCGCGCCGACATCCTCTTCTGGGAGGGCATACCCGGCGGCCCGCTGGACGCCTTCAAGGACGTCAAGGACCCGGCGGAGCACCTCTCGCTGACCCTGGAACTCATGGAGAAGTTCCTCCCCTGGGAGTACGCGCGGGCCACCAAGGTCGAACTGACCGACGCCGGCGGCACCCTGGCCGGCCGCTACGCGCCCACCGTCCGCAACCCGATCGGCCGCCTCCCCGGCGGCGGTCTCGTCCTCGGCGTGGCCGACGTGGTCGTCGCCAACGACCCGATCACCGGCCAGGGCTCCAACTCCGCCTCCAAGTGCGCCGCCTCCTACCTCGCCTCGATCGTGGAGCAGGGCGACAAGGAGTTCGACGAGGCCTGGATGCAGCAGACCTTCGACCGCTACTGGGAGACGGCGCAGCACGTCACCAAGTGGACGAACACCATGCTCGCCCCGCCGCCGGAGCACATCCTCAACCTGTTCGGCGCCGCGGGACAGCTCCAGCCCATCGCCGACCGCTTCGCCAACGGCTTCAACGACCCGTCCGACTTCGAGAACTTCTTCTACGACCCGGCGAAGACCGAGGGTTACCTGATGGAGGTCTCGGGCGCGGCCGGCGCGTAAGGGGCCGCGTACCCCTCGTCCGCCCCGTCCGCCGCCCCCGCCGGGAGCGCCGGCGGGGTGTACCGCGACACCGGAACCCCGCCCGGGTCGGGGCGTACGGCGCCGAGCACCGGGTTCGCGGCGATCGGCGAGACCTTGACGTCGGCGCCGGGGCGGGGCGCCTGGACGACCATGCCGTCCCCGAGGTACAGCGCGACATGCGTGGCCTCGGGGAAGTACACGACCAGGTCGCCGGGGCGCAGCTCGTCCATCGGGACGTGGTCCAGGCGGGCCCACTGCTCCTGGCTGGTGCGCGGGATGGGCGTCCCGGCCCGCTGCCAGGCCACGGAGGTGAGCCCCGAGCAGTCGTACGACGCCGGACCCTCGGCGCCCCACTCGTACGGCTTGCCGAGCTGCTCCACCGCGAAGCGCACCGCCCGGTCGCCCTCGGCGGACGGCTTGGCGTCGTCGCCGAGCGCCCCGGACGCCAGGAACCGCTCCTGCTCCTCGGCGGCCCCGCTCTTCTCCAGCTCCGCGAGCGCCGCCAGTTGCTCGGGGGTGAGGGAGGCGAGCATCTCCTCGACGGCGTGCAGGCGCTCGCGCACGGCGTCCCGTTCCCTCTCCTGACGGGCGGCGAGAGCCACCTGCCGGTCCAGGGCGGCACGGGCCCGTCCGGCCAGCTCGTCGGCCTTCCTGGTGTCGCCGGTCAGGCGGCCCACGGTCTTGGCCCGCTCCTCGGACAGCCGGCCGATCACATGCCCCTGCTCCAGGGCGTGCTGCGGATCGCGGGCCAGCAGCAGCCGCAGGTAGGGGGAGAGGTCGCTGCTGCTCTGGTACTGCTGGCGGGCCAGCCGCCCGGCCGCGACCCGGCTGTCGCTCAGGGACATCCGGGTCCGGGTCAGCTCGGCGTTCAGCCGCAGCACCCGCGCGCGCTGCGCCTTCAGCCGCTCCTCGGTGCCGTTGTAGGTCTCGGTGGCGTTCTCCGCCTCGCGGTACAGCCGCTGAAGGTCCGTCAGCAGTCCGGCCACGGAACGCCCGCCGCCGGCCGGCTCGGGTCCGCCCGTTCCGCCGGGTCCCGGTTCGGCCGCGGCGGGCACGGGTGCGAGGACGATCCCGGCCGCGAGCGCCGCCGTGCACACCAGACGCAGAAGCCTTCCTGACACGCCATCACCTCCGGTGCGGGGCGGCGGGTCCGCTCCGCACGGCGAGCATGGGGCGCCTTCCGGGGCTCCGCGCGCCGAGTGTGCGCGGTTCGGCGCAACCGGGTCACCCGTGGGCGTCGTCCGGCTTGCCACCCGGCGTGGCGTCTGGATCGGTGCCCGCCGGACGGTCCGGCTTCGACCACGGCCACTTCCGGTCGGAGCCCGGCCGGCCCGAGGGGTCGTACGTGTACTTCCAGCGGGCGAACCGCAGCCCGCCGCGCGCGTCCCGGGGCTGCCGCCGGTACACCAGCACGGTGGGCGGGCCGCCGGCCGGGTCCGGCACGGGGATGCGGTACGTCTTCGGCGGGTGGCCGGTCATCCCGACCAGCACGGGCAGCACGCGCCCGTCCATGGGGCCGCCCTCGAAGGGGGTGTCTTCGCTCTTCACGGCACCAGTGTCGGTGATCGGCGCGCACCGGGTCACAGGCCGGGGCGAGAGGCCGGCGCCCGGTGTCAGAGGTCGGCGGCCAGCGCCTCGACCAGCGCCGCGGTCTGCGGGTCCCGGCGGGCGGTGACCGTCAGCACGGCGAGGAACTGCTCCACCAGCCAGTCCCGCAGCTCGTCGAAGGGCGGCTGCTTGTCCTCGTCCAGCCAGATCAGGGAGGCCGCCTCCACCGCCGTGATCCACATCCGGACGGTCATCCGCAGCCGCGGGCCGGGCTCGGTGACGGCCAGGTGGCTCATGATGTGGTCGGCGGCGGCCCGGCGTACTCCGTCCACGATGCCCGAGGTCTGCGAGGTCTCGACCACGCTGCCGCCGCGCAGCAGGGCGCTGAACCCGGTGTCGTGCTCGTCGACGAAGGTCAGATAGCGGTCCAGGGCGCGGGTGAGCCGGGGCAGCAGCGGGCCCTCGCGGGGTTCGTCGAAGCAGTGCCGCAGCTCGTCGGCTGCGGACCTGAGCGCGGCCTCGTACAGCTGCTGCTTGCCGCCGGGGAAGTACCGGTACACCAGCGGCCGGGAGACCCCCGCCCGCTCGGCCACGTCGTCCAGGGAGACCTCCTCCGGCGGCCGGTGCGCGAAGAGGGCGAGCGCCGCCTCCAGCAACTGGACGCGGCGCTCCTCCACGCTGAGGCGGCGGTAGGCGGGGGTGGAGGCCTGCGGGGTCATGAACCGCAGCGTAACCCGCACGGCCGGGCGACCACCCGTGTCCATGGAGCGGACCGGCCGGACTACGCCAGCAGCCCCGACGACCGCCACAGCTTCCGGCCGACGCCGCGCAGTACGCCGATGTCGTCCAGGAAGTCGGTCAGGCGCTTCGCGCCGGTCTGCATGATCTCCTTGCGGTGGCCGCTGGCCTTGACCTGGGCCAGGGCCTCGCGCTTGTCGAGGCCGACGTTCGTGTACACGTCGGGGTTGATGAAGGCGATGGAGAAGACCCGGGCGAACTCGCCGGAGGTGACCCGGGTGAACTCCTGGGACCACTTCGGGGCCGTCACCATCTGCCGGCGCAGCTCCTCACGGGCGTACCGCACGTGCCGCGCCTCCTCCACCACGTGGATGCGCGTGACGCCCCGGATCAGCGGCTGCACCCGCTCGTCCGGGAAGGTCAGCCGCTGCATCCAGTCCAGGACCTCCTCGCCGAGCAGGGTGGCGGTGAAGGAGCCGGGCGTGGTGGAGATCGTCTTGAAGAGGCGGCCGAGGTGTTGGTGCATCGGGCTTACCGGGTACCAGGGGGTCTCGCCGCGGGATATCAGCCGGGCGAACATCTTGGAGTGCCGGCACTCGTCCTCGATCTCGGTGAGGGCGTAGCGCACGTGGGCGCTCGTCGCCGCCTTGTCGTAGATGTGCCGGACCAGGAGCTGCATCAGGATCAGCTCGAACCAGATGCCGAGCGAGGCGAGCGCGGCGGCCTCGTGCTGGGAGAGCAGGATGCGCTGCTCCTCGCCCATGCGCTTCCACAGCGGCGTGTCGTACAGCGACACCAGCTCCGGCGGCCAGAACCACTTGCCGTCCTCGAACGGCGCGTCCCAGTCCAGCTCCTTGTCCGGGTCGAAGGAGTGCTTGGCGGACGAGTCGAGCAGCCGTTCGGCCACCTGCTCCCGGTCCTTCAGCAGGCCGAGCGCGTCGCGCAGGCCCTCGAGCGCGTCGGCTTCCGTCAGGGTCGTCATGGCTGTGTCCCACCTCGTCGAACAGATCGTGTTACCCGCGGTCACTCCAGCTTGCTCCGTCTTATGAGACTGCGTGTCAGCAAGCTCGTCAATCCCCCGGACGGAACTTGTTGACCGCGAGTAAAGATGGTGCGCCGTCAAAGCCTCCGCGCGGGACCACTCGATGGAGCACTCCGCCGGCGTTCGTGCTGGGTACGCTGGCCATGTCCGTCAGACTCCGGTACATGGGAGCGATCATGAGCGCCGCACGTGACTACGGGCTGGACGACGACTACGAGTGGCCCCGTCCGCCGGAGGGCGGCTGGACGGCGGACGACCTCGACGAGCTTCCCAACCTGCCTCCGCACACGGAGCTGATCGACGGGAGCCTCGTCTTCGCGAGTCCGGCCCAAGCAGACCCGGCTCCTGCACGGAGATGTCATCCTGGCCGCCGAAGTGGTCTCTGAGGATTCAGTTGACCGGGACCGGGAGACCAAGCCGCGCAAGTACGCAGCCGCGGGCATCACTCACTACTGGCGGGTCGAGCAGAACAACGGGCTTCCCGTTGTCTACGTCTATGAGCTGGAGTCGACGACGAAGACCTACGTGCCCACCGGCATCTTCCACAACCGCCTCAAACTCACCGTGCCTTTCCTCATCGACATCGACCTCACCGCCGTGAACCGGCGTCGATAGCACTCGCCCTCAACCCCCCAGCACCGCCTCCATCACCCCCCGTGCGATCGGTGCCGCCAGCCCGCCGCCGCTGACACCCCCGCGGTCCGCCGCCGAGCCCTCCACCACCACCGCGACCGCGACCTTCGGCTCCACGTCCCCGTCGCCCCGCGCCCAGGAGATGAACCACGCGTACGGCGTGCCCGAGTTGCCGACGCCGTGCTGGGCCGTACCGGTCTTGCCGCCGACCGTGGCACCCGGGATCGCCGCGTTCGCGCCGGTGCCCTTGTCCACCACGCCGGTCATCAGCTCCTTGAGCCGCGCCGCCGTGGAGGGGCGCATCACCTCCCGGGAGGGACGCGACCCGGCCGCCGCCACCAGGCTGCCGCCCGCCCGCAGCGTCCGCTCCACCAGGTACGGCGCGCGCACCTGGCCGCCGCCCGCCACCGCCGCCGCGACCATCGCCATCTGCAGGGGCGTCGCCCGGGTGTTGTACTGCCCGATCGACGACAGGCCCAGCTGCGCCCGGTCCACCGAGGTGTCGAAGGTGCTCCGCGCCACGGGGAAGGGCACCCGCAGCCCGTCGTCGTTGAAGCCGAAGGCCTCCGCCGTCGCCGTCATGCCGCGCACGCCCACGTCCACCCCGAGCTTGGCGAACACCGTGTTGCAGGACCACTCGAACGCCTCCCGCAGCGAGGCGTCGCGGCAGCCGTCGGCCTCGTTCGTGAGCCTGGTCCGCGTCCCGGGCAGGAGGTACGGGTCGGGGGAGCGGGTCGGCGCGTCCAGGTCGCGGATCAGACCCGCGTCCAGCGCCGCCGCCGCGGTGACCACCTTGAAGGTCGAACCCGGCGGGTAGGTCCGGCTCACCGCCCGGTTGAGCATCGGCTTGTCCGGATCGCCGTTCAGCCGGCGCCAGGTGCGGGTGGCGGCCGCGCTGTTGCCGGACAGCAGCTGGGGGTCGTAGGAGGGGGCGGAGACCAGGGCCAGGACACGGCCCGTGGCCGGCTCGATCGCGGCCACCGCGCCCTTGCGTCCGCCCAGCCCCTCGAACGCCGCCCGCTGCGCGGCCCCGTCGATCGTCGTCACCACGTCACCGCCCGGATTGTGGGCCCCGGTGACGTCGTTCCACAGCGGCAGCGGCGCCAGCATCGGGTCGGCGCCGGACAGCAGGCCGTCCTCGGCGTGCTCCAGCAGCGTCGTCCCGTACGCCTGCGAGGCGAAGCCCGTGATCGGCGCGTACATCGGCCCGTTCGCGTAGGTCCGCTCGAAGCGCAGGTGCTCACCGGTGTCCCGGGAACCGGTGACCGGCTCGCCGCCGACCAGGATGTCGCCGCGCGGCTGCTGGTAGCGGGCGATGTCGGGGCGGCGGTTGGCCGGGCTGTCGTCGTACTCCGGTTTCTGGACGATCTGCACCCGGGCCGCGTTGACCACCAGGGCGACCAGCAGCAGGGCGCAGAAGACGGCCGCGTGCCGGATGTTCCGGGTCACGACGGCGCTCCGCGCCGGGCCGCGTGGCTCACCCGGATCAGCAGCGCCACGATGGCCCAGTTGGTGACGACCGAGGAGCCGCCCTGGGCCAGGAACGGCATCGCCATGCCGGTCAGCGGGATCAGCCCGGTCACCCCGCCCGCGATGACGAACACCTGGAGCGCCACGATCGAGGAGAGGCCGACCGCCAGCAGCCGGCCGAAGGGGTCGCGGGCGCCGAGGCCCGCCCGGTAGCCGCGCTCCACCAGCAGCCCGTACAGCAGGAAGACGGCCGTCAGCCCCAGGAAGCCCAGCTCCTCACCGGCCGTCGCCAGGATGAAGTCCGACTTCACGGCGAAGCCGATCAGGACGGAGTGGCCGAGGCCGAGGCCCGTGCCGGTCACCCCGCCCGCCGCGAACGCGAAGAGGGACTGGGCCAGCTGGTTCGGGCCGTGCCCCGCCTCGATCGACGCGAAGGGGTGCAGCCAGTCCTCCACCCTGCCGTGCACGTGCGGCTCCAGCCAGCCCACGGCGACCGCGCCCAGCGAGGCCAGCACCAGGCCGACGGCGATCCAGCCGGTCCGGCCGGTTGCGACGTACAGGAGGACCACGAACAGGCCGAAGAAGAGCAGCGAGGTGCCCAGGTCCCGCTCCAGGACCAGGACCCCCACGCTCACCAGCCACACCGCCACGATCGGGCCGAGAACGCGTCCGGTGGGCAGCTGCAGCCGCCACACCCGGCGGCCGGCGTACGCCAGCGCGCTGCGGTTGGCGGCCAGGTAGGCGGCGAAGAACACCGCGAGCAGCACCTTCGCGAACTCGCCGGGCTGGATGGAGAAGCCCTCGACCCGGATCCAGATGCGGGCGCCGTTCACCGCCGGGAAGAAGATCGGCAGGGTGAGCAGGGCGAGCGCGGCGGCCACGCAGACGTACGCGTAGCGCTGCAGGACCCGGTGGTCGCGCAGGAGCAGGACGACCACGATGAACAGGGCGACGCCCAGCGTCGACCACACCAGCTGGGTCGGGGCCGCCCGGTCGCCCGGCGTCTCCAGGTCGAGCCGGTAGATCAGCACCAGACCGAGGCCGTTGAGCAGCACGCCGATCGGCAGCAGCAGCGGATCGGCGTACGGGGCACGCAGCCGCACCGCCAGATGGGCGAGGAGCGCGAGCACACCGAGCCCGGCGCCGTAGCCGGCGGCACCGGGCGGGAGGGTGCCGTGCCGGGCGAGACCGACGTTGCAGTAGCCGAAGACCGACAGCAGCACGGCCATCACGATGAGCGCGAGTTCGACCCCCCGGCGCCGGGGGAGCCGGGCGACGGGAGCGGGGGTGTCCGCCGGGGCCACGGTGATTCCGGTTCCGGTTCCGGCCTTGGTCATGTCCGGAACTTACCCAGATGGTGTGGTCTGCGCGTCGTCCGGCTCAGCACCAGCGCGGCGCGGGGCCGATGTTGTCGATGTAACGGGCCGCGCCCCACGCCCAGGTGCCGTCCGTGAGGAGGTACCACAGGGGGTTGCCCCGCACCGTGTCGCCGGGCGTCTTGCAGTAGATGGAGACGACCTCGCCCCGGTGGGCGTACCGGATGACGTCCGCACCGCGGGTCGGCGAGGTGCGCAGGGCGAGCCGGTCGGCCGTCACGACACCCCGGTAGCGGCCCTGCTCCCGGCGGCCGTCGCCCCCCGCGCCGCCGCCCGTTCCTCCCGCGGCGGCACCGGCCGTGGGGTTCGTGTCGCCACCCCGCCCGTCGTCCGCGACGGCCGGGGCGACGGCGACGGCGGTGGCGAGCGCGCCGGCCGCGATCACGGTGGCGAGGGCGCGGACCAGGGGTGAGCGCGAGGTGGTCGGTACGGACAGGAGCGACATGGGAGTACCTCCCGGGAGCGAACGGTTCCTCAGGTGACTGACCGCCACATTAGGAGCGCACCGCACGGACCGCCCGCCGCGCTGCGCCATCGGGGAAGACCCGAGGTCGGGACGCCACCGGCCGCGCCGGGCCGGATCAGGGCTGCTGAGGCAGCGTCAGCCGGGCCAGCGCCCCGCCGTCCGGCGGGTTGGTGAACTCCAGCCGGGCCCCGAGCACCTCGGCCTGCCCCAGCGCGATCGTCAGCCCGAGGCCGTGCCCCTTCGTCCCGCCCTCGGTGCGGAAACGCTGCGGCCCGTGCGCGAGGAGGTACTCCGGATAGCCGTCCCCGTGGTCCCGTACGGTGATCACCGCACCGTCCACGGTCAGCACCACCGGCGCCCGCCCGTGCCGGTGCGCGTTCGCGACCAGGTTGCCCAGCACCCGTTCCAGGCGCCGCCGGTCGGTCTCCACCCGCGCGTCCCGTACGACGTCCACGCGCGTGCCGGTGCCCGAGCCCCGCACCACCCGCCCGGCCAGCGCGCCCAGCGCCTCCGGTTCCGTCGTCGGCGTCTCCCGCCCGCTCTCCAGCCGGGAGATCTCCAGCAGGTCCTCGGTGAGGGTACGCAGCGCCGCCACCCGGTCCCGCACCAGCTCGGTGGGGCGGCCCGGCGGCAGCAGCTCCGCCGCCGCGTGCAGACCGGTGAGCGGAGTGCGCAGCTCGTGCGCCACGTCGGCGGTGAAACGCTGCTCGGCGAGCAGCTTGCCCTGCAGCGACGACGCCATCGAGTCCAGCGCCGCGGCGACCGACGCCACCTCGTCCTGCGGACGGGTCGGGTCCTGCGCGCGCGGATCACCGACCCGCGCGTCGAGGTCACCGGCGCTGATCCGCCGGGCCACCCGCGCCGTCGTGTGCAGCCGCCGCGTCACCCGCGTCACCGCGAACGCGCCGACCAGCAGCGTCGCCCCGATCGCCAGCGCCGACGACCACACGATGGCGCGGTCCAGCCCCTCGATGGTGGCCCGGCCCTGGGAGTGGTCGACCCGCACGGCCAGCACCCGGCCGCCGTCGGCGGGGCCCGCCGCCCACATCGTCGGCCGTCCGGCGTACTCGGCGACCATCGTGCCGCGCCGCCCCGACACGGCCAGCTCGCGCAGCCGCCGGGGCAGCCCCGACGGGTCGACGCCGGCCCCGCGCCGCAGCGGGTCACCCGCCTCGTACGCCTCCGTCGCCTCCCGCAGCCGGGACAGGGCCACGTCACGTGCCTGGCCGACGGTCTGATCGGTCACCGAGACGTGCACCAGGACGCCGAGCAGCGCGGCGAGCGCGCAGCACATCACCGTGATGAACACGGCCGCCTTCACCGCGAGCGGTCCGGCCCACCGGGGAAGGGCCAGCCTCACCGGGCGCTCGCCGAGGACGAGGGGGACGACCCCGGCGGGGAGGACGCGGCGGACGGAGCGGGCGACGGGGGAACGGACGGGCGTTTCGTGTGCTGACCGCCGTCGTCGGTGCGCAGCATCTCGTCGCTGGTCAGCAGCATGGCCCCCTGGTCGGCGTCCCAGGTCCACTGCAGCCGGTACTCGTAGCCGGCCACCTCCGAGGGGGAGCGGACGATCACCGTCCGTCCGGCCAGCTCCACCGCGCTCACGGCGTCCTCGTAGGACATGATCCGCACGAGCCGGTCCTTCTCCACGGTGTAGACGCGCACCGCGGTCAGCTTCTCCGGCAGCAGCCGGAAGCCCAGCGTCATCTCCGGCCGCCCGTCCCCGGTGAGGTCGCGGTAGTACGGCCGCAGCACCGGGCACCCGCTCGCCTCGTCACCGGCACCGTCCGCGCCGCAGTCCGCCATCCGCACGGACGTCTCGTGGTACGGCGCCTTCGCGCCCGCGTAGTCGCCCGGGTGCGCGGCGATCTCGGCGCGCACCGCGGCCACCGGGTCCGCCCTGCGGATGTCGCCGCCGGGCACGGCCACGCCCTCGACCACCGCGTGCTCCACCTCGCCGATGTCGTAGGCGGGACTGGAGGCCGGGGTCAGACCGGGCCACAGCCGGGCCGGGTTCCGAGCGGCGGGCGTCGCACCGGCGGCGCGCAGCCCGCCGGTGTCCCCGCAGCCCGCCAGCGCACCGGTCGCCGCCGCCGTCGCCAGGAGCAGCGCGAGGGCGGCGGGGACGCGGGCCGGACGGCCGCGGCGGCTCGGGAGCACTGCACTCCTGGGTTCGGTGATCGGTGCCGGTGGTCCCGCACGGCTGCGGACGGCGTCGTACGCGTCTTCGTACGGAAGGCCATTTTGCGTGCGCCCCGGCCCGCCGGGCTACTCGGCCCGCTCCGCGGGGGAGCCGCACGGTGGGCAGACCGGCCCGCGGGTACACAAGGCCCCGGCAGCCGCGGCAGCGTCCGCACCGGGCCGAACCCGTCCCGCACCACGGCGAACTCCAGCCGTCCCACCGCCCGCCGGAACTCCCGCCCGCCCGTCCGGAGCCCGGCACGATCCCGTCCCACGGCCGGTGCGGAGCCG
This sequence comes from Streptomyces sp. BK208, assembly GCF_004364245.1. Lineage (GTDB taxonomy): Bacteria > Actinomycetota > Actinomycetes > Streptomycetales > Streptomycetaceae > Streptomyces. Next base: position 371,534 of record NZ_SOAV01000005.1, read on the forward strand.
CTGCGCCCGGACCGTTCCCACGGATACGCACAGGCGCCTCCCCGGTCCCGCCCAGGCTGCCCCGCTCCACCCCCATTCGACCGGGTTCTTGCCCCCGAGGCGCCCCGCCTGGTCCCATGGAGGGGGGTGTTGTGCGTGGACGGACTGCGCGTCGTACCGACCTGGCGGCACGGCAGGGAACAGCTGTGCGTCTGCCTCCCGGACGGCGGGAACCTCGCCTGGTACGACCGTGAGGCGGCCCGCGTCAGCCTGCTGAACGACGACCGCCGCGAGGACGTCCTGCGGGCCCTGGCCCCCTTCCTCACCGGCCGGGTGGCCATCGGTCCGCCCCCGGTCCCGACCCGGGCCGAGCTGGCCCGGCTCACCCTCCACCCGGACGACGACCTCGCCCCCAACCGGCCCGGCGAGGCCCTCCTGGTCGCCCTGGAGCGCGACCCCGGTCCCGCGCACCGGCTGCGCCCCGATCCGCGCCGCCGGGCGCTGGCCGCCGAGCAGACCACGGGGAGCGCCCTCGACCGTCTCGACGGCGCGGGCCACCACGTCCTGCACTCCCTCCCGCTGCCCGGCGGCGACCGCGTCCACCACCTGCTGATCGGACCCGGCGGCCTCTTCGCCCTCCACGTGCTGCCCGCCCGCAGGCAGCGGGTACGGGTCGCCGACCCCCTGGTGGCGCTCGGCCGCGGGGCGCCGTTCCCGCTGCTGCGCCGGGTCCGCGCCGACGCCGACCGGGCCTCGTACGCCCTGACGGCGCAGGTCCGCCCCGTCCTCGTCCTCGTCGGACCGGCGCGGGTGACCGTCGCCGCACCGCCCCGCTCCGTGCGCCTGCTCACCGACCGGGAGCTGCCGGAGCTGGCCCGGGCGGGCGGGACGCTGAAGCCGGCGGACGTGGAGGCCCTGCACGCCCTGGCCCGCGACCGCGCCACCTGGACCCGCCTCTGAGCTGCGCCCGGTCCGCACCCGCCTCTTCGGCGCCCGGTCCGCACCCGCCTCCGAGCGGCGCCCGGCGTCAGGGCAGCGCCGCCGCCCGGCGCCGGTCGAACAGCGGCGCCAGCAGGTCGCCGTAGTCCCGCACCCGGGGCCCGACGTCCCCGGCCAGGAAGACGAGCTGCTCCGCCCGTCCGCACCCGGCGACCTCCTCCCACGTCACCGGCGTGGAGACCGCGGGCACGTCCCGGGACCGCACGGTGTACGGGGTGGCCGTGGTCTTGCGCGCGGCGTTCTGGCTCCAGTCCACGAATACCTTCCCCGGCCGCAGGCTGCGCGTCATCCGGTGCACCACCAGCTTCGGCAGCGCCCGCTCCGCCTCCACCGCCAGCGCCTTCGCGTAGTCGGACACGCGCTCGGAGGACGCCCCCCGCACCCCCGCCAGCAGGTGCAGCCCCTTGGCGCCGGAGGTCTTGGCGTACGCCTCGACCCCGTCCGCCGCCAGCCGCTCCCGCAGCCACAGCGCGACCTCGCAGCACTGCACCACGGTCGCGGGCGGTCCGGGGTCCAGGTCGAACACCAGCCGGTCGGCCTCGCCCGGGTCGTCCGCGGTCCACTGGTGGGTGTGGAACTCGGTGACCAGGTTCGCCGCCCACATCAGGCTCGCCAGGTCCTGCACCAGCACCATCCGGGATGGGCCCTCCGAGCGGGGCACCTCGGCCGTGGTGACCCAGTCGGGCGTACCCGGCGGCACGTTCTTGGTGAAGAACACCTGGCCGTCGGGACCGTCCGGATACCGCAGGAAGGACACCGGACGGTCCCGCAGGTGCGGCAGCAGCACCTCCGCGGCCGTCGCGTAGTAGTGCAGCAACTCCCCTTTGGTGAAGCCGGCCGCGGGATACAGCACCTTGTCCAGGTTGCTGAGAGCCACCCGCCGCCCCTCCACTTCCGTCATCGGCGCCATACCATGAGAATCTCACGAAACATGAACAAAACGCCCGAAAGGAACGGTGCTGCACGTGCGCTCCATCTGGAACGGCGCCATCTCCTTCGGCCTGGTCACCATCCCGATCAAGCTGGTGAACGCGACCGAGAGCCACGCGGTGTCCTTCCGCCAGATCCACACGGAGGACGGCGGCCGGATCCGCTACCGCAAGGTGTGCGAGCTGGAGGACCGCGAGGTCACCCAGGCCGAGATCGGCAAGGCCTACGAGGACGCCGACGGCTCGATGATCCCGATCACCGACGAGGACCTGTCCCAGCTGCCGATCCCGACGGCCCGCACCATCGAGATCGTCGCCTTCGTGCCCGAGGACCGCATCGACCCGCTCCAGATGGGCTCGGCCTACTACCTCGCGGCGAGCGGCGCCCCCGCCGCCAAGCCGTACACGCTGCTGCGCGAGGCGCTCAAGCGCAGCAACCGGGTGGCCATCGCCAAGTTCGCGCTGCGCGGCCGGGAGCGTCTCGGCATGCTCCGCGTCGTCGGCGACGCCATCGCGATGCACGGCCTGCTGTGGCCGGACGAGGTGCGGGCCCCCGAGGGCGTCGCACCGGAGGGCGGCGTCACCGTGCGCGACCAGGAACTGGACCTCGCCGACGCCCTCATGGACACCCTCGGCGAGATCGACCTGGACGACCTGCACGACGAGTACCGGGAGGCCGTCGAGGAGGTCGTCGCCGCCAAGGCCGCCGGCGAGCGGCCCCCGGAGGCCCGCGAGGAGGCGGCGCCGGGGAAGGTGCTGGACCTGATGGCGGCCCTGGAGAGCAGCGTGCGCGCGGCCCGGGAGTCCCGGGACGGCGAGGAGACCGCACCGCCCGAGAAGGCCGAGGTCAGGTCCCTGCCGCAGCGCAAGACCTCGTCCCGGCGGGCCCCCAAGGAGACCGGCGGCAAGAAGTCGACGTCGACGGCCGCGAAGAAGACGGCGGCGAAGAAGGCGGAGCCGAAGAAGTCGACGGCGAAGTCCGCCGCGCCCGCGAAGAAGACGGCGGCCAAGGGCACCGCCAAGAAGGCCGCCGGGCGCGGCACGGCCAAGGAGGCCGCGAAGAGCACGGGCAGGAGCACCGCCAAGAAGACGGCCTCCCGCCGGCGCAGCGCCTGACGGGCGCCCCGGAACACGGGGCGGCCTCCCGGCGTGACCGCCGTGAGCCGACCATCGTCAGCCGATCGCCGTCAGCCGACCGTCCCGGGGGAGCCGGTCGCCCCGGGTGTCGCGGACGGAGCGGGGTCGAAGGCGGCCGGGCTCGCGGCGCCGGACACCGTCGGCGCGAGGGAGTCCGCGCCGGAGCCGAGGGAAGCGCGGGGGACGACGGAGCCGGGCGTGGGCAGCGCGGGGCTCTCCTCCAGACGCTGGCCAATCGTTTCTGCCGGGCCGCCGCCCGGCGTGGCCGGGCCGGTGGACAGCTGCGACCAGGCACCCAGGACGACGGCGAGCGCCGCGGCCGTGCCGAACACCCGGGCGATCCGCCGCCCCCTGGCCCGGCCGTCCAGCTCGCGCCAGCCCGGCCCCGCCCACGCGTCCTCCGGGCGCCACGCCTCACCGACCGTCTCGGCGGGACCGGGACGGTCGCAGGGCTCGGGGCAGCCGGGGGGATCAGGGCGGTCGGCGAGCCCAGGGCGGTCCGACGGCCCAGGGCGGTCGTGGGTTCCGGGTCGCCCGGGACGTTCGGCGGACGGCTCCGGCAGCCGGCCGGAGAAGCTCTCCCGGTCGGGAAAGCGGTCCCGGGCGGCGGGCTCCCTCGGGGCGGAGGCGCGGATGGCGCGTTCGTCGTCCTCCAGGAACAGCCGCCAGACGTGGTCGGGCACGGACGGCGTACCGTCCGGCTCGCACCGGTCGTCGTCGCCGCTGCCCGGTCCGGTGGCGGTCATGGTCCCGCTCTTCTCGTCGTCGGCCCCGGGCGGACGCGGTCGGGAAGAAGGGGAGGGCCCGCCCGCCACCGGGCCCGGCGCCGGATGGTCGTGGGTCGGCGGACTCGGTGGCCGCCACCCCGTGAGACGGCCGGGACCGACGGCCCGTTCCCCGGGCGGCCGGTCGTGACGCGGTCGTGATGGTCACTTCGCCGCGCCGCCCGGCCCCCGGGGCTCAGGCCCACCCGGGTCAGGCCCGCCCGGGTCAGGCCCGCCCGGGCTCAGGGCGCCGTGGCGGACGGAGAAGGGGCCGGGGCGGCGGTGTTCACGTTCAGGTCGGGGCGCGGCTTGAGCACCAGCACTCGCTCGCCCGGCTGCGGCGGGGGCGGGGTCACCCTGTCGCGCGGGAGCTTCGGCGGGCCGGTCTGCTTGAAGGTGACGTCGTCGTACTCGACGAGACCGGTCCTCTCCAGCACCGTGATGTGGTCCAGGACGGTGTCGTTGGCCAGGTCCGCCAGCTGCCGCACCAGCGTGTTCTTGGTGCTGGCCCGGATCTTGGCGATCGCCGGGAAGATCTGGCCGTGGGTCACCCGCATGATGTTGACCGCCGCCGAGTCGAACTCCGTACCGCTCTTGGCGTCCACCGTCGCCACGAAGCCCTCCTGCTGCGGCGAGGCCCGGTTGGGCAGCGTGATGCCCAACTCCGGGGAGATCTCACGGCACATCGCGTCCAGACCGGCGTGCCCGACGACCAGGTGCTCACCGGCCGTCTTCATCGCCTTCGTCGTACCGCGCTCCATCACGATCTCGCCCAGCGGGTACTCCCACAGCCCGGCGGCGCGGACCTTGACCACGAAGTCGCGGTCCGCCTCGGTGAGCGGACCGAACTTCGTACTGGCCACCACCCGGCTCTGGTTGCCGTCGGCCTTGTCCAGACCGAGCACGGCCGGGAAGGCCAGCGCGGTGAGGGTCAGGGTCATCGCAGCGAACAGGACGACGACTCCGATCCTGCTGCGGGACGGGCGCATGGTGCCTCCAGGGGCGACGCGAAAGACGCACACGCGGACGCGTGCTCGTACCGATACGCCAGGAGGTACGCAAACGGCGGGCGGATCCTTCACCGCCGGGGCACAGAACTTGCCGAACCCGGCAGGGCGGCGCCCCGCGCCCGTTCAGCCGATGTCGGCGCCGTACACGCGCTCGACGGTGATCGTGAGCAGCACCCGGCGGTCGGACACCATCGTCGCCCGGTACTCGTCCCAGTCCGGGTGCTCCCCGGCCGCGGCGCGGTAGTACTCCACCAGCGCCTCGACCTCGGGCCCGTGCGGGTCGGTGCCCGGTCCGGTGAGGGTGGCGACGCCCTCGGCGGTGGCCCAGGACCTGCCGTCCGGAGCGGTCACCTCCAGGGCGGCCCGCGGGTCCCGGCGCAGGTTCGCCGTCTTGGCGAGGCCTTCGCGCGTCGACACGCGGACGACGTCCGCCTCCGCGTCGTAGGCGGGCATCACCGGCGAGAGCTGAGGGCGGCCGTCGGACTTGATCGTCGCCAGTACGCCGAGGCGGCTCTCGGCCAGCAGGGCACGGGGGTCGAAGCGCGATGCGGTGGTCATGGTCCGATCATCGCCCCCGGCGCCGCGCCCTGTCCCGCGAACCGTCCGCCGGACGCGCCGCGTCGGCCGCGGGCCGCGGGACGCCCAGGGGCTCAGGCCACCGAGGGGCCGCCCAGGTAGCCGCCGTCCGCGTCGTAGGGCCAGGCGTTGGCCACGCACCCCTTCAGGCCCTTGATCTGCTGCATCATCGCCGGCGCGGGCCGCCCGGCGCCGGGACACGTCTCGTGACCGTGGCCGATACGGTGGCCGACCTCGTGGTTGACGATCAGCGCCCGGTACTCATGGATCGGGCCGTCGAACTCCGGCGAACCCCGCACCCAGCGCTTGAGGTTCACCACCACGTCGGTGCCGACGCTGCAGTTGACCTCGCCCCGGGTGAGCAGCCCCGCGGCGCCGCAGATCCGGTCGACGGTGCCCGGCGTGGCGATCTTCACCACGAAGTCGTACGACCCGCCGCTGACCAGCCGGAAGGAGTTCGTCCCGTCCCGGGTCCAGCCGCGCCGGTCGGCGAGCACATCGGATATCTCGGCGGCGGCGGCGCTCGGCCGGACGTCGAGTCCCTCCTCGACCAGGACCTTGTAGCGGCGCACCCGGCTGCCGGTGCCCACGGTCGAACCGTCGGCCCGGGCCGTGACGAAGGTGCCGGGACCGGTCGCCGGGACGGCGATCGTGCCGGGGGAGGGGGAGGCCGGCGGCGACTGGGAGGTTTTCACCGACGGTGAGGTCCTCACCGAGGGGGACGGGGACGGCGCCCGGGTCGAGGCGCCCAGGGCGTCCGTGACGTCGGCGACCTGGTCGCCCGTCACCGGCGACCGCGTCTCGCGCCAGTACGCGACGGCGCCACCGGCGGTGAGCAGGACGGCTCCCAGGGCGACGCAGGCCGTCACCGCGCGGGCGGGCCCGCGGCGTCCACCTCGGCGGAGACGGGATCCGCCTCCGGCGCCGTCCGGCCCGGTTCTTCGGCTGGCCCGGCGGGCGGTGGATCGTCCCACGGTGTGCGTCCTCTCTGCCGGTCGTCGGCGGCACGCACAGCGGACTCCGGTGCGCTGTCGTGCCCCCAAGATCCAAGCGGACGCACGTGCGAAAACCACACTCCTACTCAAGTGTCCCTTCTCACGGGGATCTTGGGCTCCGCAAACGCAACCGACCGGTCCCCCGGAACGTCTTCGTGGGAGTCACCCGGTCCGCCGACCGGGTGACTCCCACGTGCGCGGGGGCGGTCCGCCGTCAGCCGGCGGGAGTCCGCTCCCAGCGGTAGAAGCAGCGCGCCATCGCGTCCTTCGGACCGCGCCAGGTCGCCGGGTCGTACGCCGAGACGTACGGCTCCAGCCGCTCGCTGACCTGGCGGAACTCCGGATGCCCGGTCAGCCTGCCGATGGTGGGGGCCGGGTCCTCGTCGCTCTCGATGAGGTGCAGGTACACGCCGTCACCGAACTCGAAGAGGCTGCGCCGGTTGACGCCCACCAGGTGCGGCAGTTCGCCGCTGTCGGACTCCGCGAACACCTTCGCGATGTCCGGTGCCGCGCCGGGTGCCATCCGGGCGACGATCAGTGTGTGGTGCATGGGTGCTGCCTTCCGCGGGTGTCGGTCGGTGTCGGGATGCCGGTGTCAGTCGGCGAGCACCGACGCGGTCCGCCGCTCGCCCGCCGCCTGCTCGATCCGGTCCCGGATCAGCGCCATCTGCGTACGGGAGTTGCGGTTGATGTTGTCCGTCATCCACGCGTCGTCCACGGGCGCGTCCGGCTTCATCGCGAAGTCCTGCGTCCAGCGCATGACGACGCCCTCGGCGGTCTCCGCGTACTCCCAGACGATGTTCATGAACTGGAAGGGGCCGGTCTCGACGCGCTGGGCGCGGACCGTGCGGGTGACGGGGTCGGCGACCCGCTCGGAGACCCAGCTCCACACCTTGCCGTCGGCGTCCGGGTGCATGGTGAGCCGGAACGTCACGCGGTCCTCGTCGCGGTCGAGCACCTCCACGGAGGCGTACTCGCTGAACAGCCGGGGCCAGTTCTCGATGTCGTTGGTCATCTCCCAGACCAGCTCCATCGGCGCGGCGATGGTGATCTCGTTGTCGGTGTGCCCTGCCATGCTCACACTCCCGTCTTCAGGGCGCCGTTGACCAGCGCCAGGAAATCCGCGGGCGTCTTGCAGCGCTCGGCCTGCTCGGGCAGGCCCAGGCCGTACCGCTTCTCCAGCTCGGCCACGATGCCCAGCAGGCCGAGGGAGTCCAGGCCGAAGGTGTCGAAGCCGTCGCCGGCCTGCTGCCGGAGGGTGACCGGGTCGACGTGCACGCCGGCGGTGCGCTTCATCAGCTCCGACAGCTCCTCGACGGTCACCTGGTAGTCCAGCTGGTCGGTCATGGGTGTCCTCCTTGACTCGGGTTGGCCGGCCACGGGTGTTCCGCCGTGGCCGTCGGTCTCGTGCGTCGTTCGTCGGTGGTCGTTCGTCGGTGGTCGTCCGCGGGTGGTCGTTCGCCGGTCAGCGGCCCGCGGTCGGCACGGCACCCCGTCGCAGGACGAGTGCCGAGTTGGACCCCATGAGCCCGCGGGCGAGGACCAGGGCGGTGCGCGGCTCGGCGGGGCGGGCCCGGCCGGTCACCACGTCCAGGTCGTGGCACACGTCGGCCACGTGCGGGGTCGGCGGGATCAGCCCGTGCTCCATCGCGAGCACCGCCGTCGCCACGTCCAGCACCGGCGCCGCGCAGTACGCCCGCCCGGTCCCGGTCTTGGGCGCGGTCACCGGCACCCGCGCGGCGTGCGGGCCCAGCGCGTCGGCCAGGGCCAGCGCCTCGGCCCGGTCGGCCTCCGGGACACCGAGGGCGTCCGCGAAGACCACGTCGACCTCCTCGGGCCGGCAGCCCGCCTCGGCCAACGCACCCTGGATCGCACGGGCCAGCCCCTCCCGGGACTCCTCCCAGCGGCCGGGCCCGGTGAAGGTCGCCGCGTGCCCGGCCACCGTCGCCCGCACGTCCGCCCCGCGCTCCAGGGCCGCCCCCTCCGCCTCGACGAGGAGCACGGCGCCCCCCTCGGCCGGTGCGAACCCGCAGGCCGCATCGGTGAACGGACGGTAGGCGCGGTCCGGTTCGGCGACCCGGCTCAGCTCGGGGTAGCCGAGCTGGCAGACGATCGAGTACGGAGCCAGCGGCGCCTCCGTCGCGCCGCAGACCACCGTGTCGGTGCCGTTCCGCACGGCCAGGGCCGCGTGCGCCAGGGCGTCGAGGCCGCCCGCCTCGTCGGCGGCCACGACTCCGCAGGGGCCCTTGAAGTCGTTGCGTATGGAGACCTGGCCGGTGCTGGCCGCGTAGAACCAGGCGATCGACTGGTACGGGCCGACGTGCCGCGAACCCTGGCCCCACAGGTTCTGCAGCTCCCGCTGCCCGAACTCGCCGCCGCCCGAACCCGCCGCCGTGACCACACCCACCGAGAACGGCGAGGCGACGTCGCCCCGGCCGAACCGGGCGTCGGCCAGCGCGTGCTGGGTGGCGCTCAGCGCGAAGTGCGTGAACCGGTCGGTCTGGACGAGGAAGCGGTCCTCGACCGTCTCGGTCGCGTCGAAGCCCTGCACCTCGCCGGCCACCCGCAACGGCAGGTCCGCGCAGCCCTCCCGGGTGACGGGACCGAGACTGCTGGCGCCGTCGGCGACCGCCTTCCAGTGCGCCTCGACACCGGTGCCGTGCGGGGACACCACGCCGAGGCCGGTGACGACCGCGCGCCTGTTCCCACCGCCGGTGCCGGTCCGCTGTGGTCCGCTCATCGCAGCCCTCCTTCACTGCCGCTCAGTACGACCGCGGACTGGAACCCGCCGAAGCCGCTGCCCACGGAGAGCACGTTCCGCAGCGTCCGCTCCCGTGCCTCACGCGGCACGTAGTCCAGGTCGCACTCGGGGTCGGGGGTCGTGTAGTTGGCCGTGGGCGGCACGACCTGGTGAGCCATCGCCAGCACGCACGCGGCCAGTTCGATCGAGCCGATCGCGCCGAGCGAGTGGCCCACCATCGACTTGATGGAGCTCATCGGCGTCGCATACGCGTGCTCGCCCAGCGAGCGCTTGACCGCCGCGGTCTCGTGCCGGTCGTTCTGCAGGGTGCCGGAGCCGTGCGCGTTGACGTAGTCGATCGCCGAGCCGTCCAGCTCGGCCATCTCCAGCGCCGTGTCGATGGCCCGCGCCATCTCCAGTCCCTCCTTGGTGAGCCCGGTCATGTGATAGGCGTTGCCGAAGGTGGCGTAGCCCGAGACCTCGCAGTACACGTTCGCGCCGCGGGCCCGGGCGTGCTCCAGGTCCTCCAGGACGAGCACCGCCGCGCCCTCGCCCATCACGAAGCCGTTGCGGTCGGCGTCGAAGGGCCGGGAGGCGTGCGCCGGGTCGTCGTTGTTCGGCGAGGTCGCCTTGATGGCGTCGAAGCAGGCCATCGTGATCGGCGATATCGGAGAGTCCGCCGCGCCCGCCAGGCACACGTCCACGCGCCCCTCGGCGACCGCGTGATAGGCGTACCCGACCGCGTCGAGACCGGACGTGCACCCGGTGGACACGGTCTGCACCGGACCGCGCACCCCGAACTCCTCGGCGACCGCGGAGGAGAGGGTGGCGGGGGTGAACGCGCGCTCCAGGTGCGGCTCGGCCCGCCGGTCGTCGACGTCCCAGCGCGTACCGCGCTCGCTGACCAGGACGTAGTCGTGTTCGAGCCGGGTGGTGCCGCCGACCGCCGTGCCGAGCGTGGCACCGGCCCGCCAGGGGTCCTCACGGCTCATGTCCAGCCGCGCGTCCCGGACCGCCTCCGCGGCCGCGACGAGCGCGAACTGAACGTACCGGTCGCAGCGTTGGGCCGTGGCCAGGTCGAGGCCGTGCGCGGACGGATCGAAGTCGCACTCGGCGGCGATCTGCGAACGCAGACCGGCCGGGTCGAACAGGGAGATGCGGCGCGTCGCCGTACGGCCTTCGGACAGCAGGCTCCAGAACTGGGGCACGCCGATCCCGCCCGGGGCGACGACGCCTATGCCCGTGACGGCGACCCGGCGCCGGTTCACGACACCACCTCGGCCGCGGCGGCGGGCCGCTCGTGCCCGGCGTGGCCCGCGTGGCCCGCGTGCGCCCCGTCGCAGGCGAGCGGGTTGCCCTCCGCGTCCTCCGTGTCGACGTGGCCCAGCTCCGGACGCGGGGCCAGCGGCCCCAGGTGGAACACGAGCCGCGCCTCGACGTCGCCCGCGTTGCGGAACCGGTGGCGCATGTCCTGCGGGATCAGCAGTCCCTGGCCGGTGGCGAGCGAGTGCGGTACCCCGTCCAGGTCCACCTCCAGGGCGCCCTCCGTGACGTACACGAACTCCTCGGAGTACGGGTGGTAGTGCTCGGCGATGCGGTCGCCGGGCTGCACGATGGCCACGCCCATGAAGCCGCTGGTCGCCCCGGCGGTGGTGGGCGTGAGAAGCGCGCGGAGGTCTCCGCCGCGACGGCGGTTCGGGGCGATGTCGCCGAGGGAGACGATGCGTACCTGCTGATCTGTCATGTCGTTCACTCCGGGGAGACGGGAGGAAGGGGGAAGTGGCGGGGAAAAGCAGGGAGCGTTCCACGCGGACCGACGACCGGGTACACCGTCGGACCCGGCCGCCCGCGCGGGGGGCGTTGGTTCAGGAACCGGCCGAGCGCCGGTCGGTCAGGGGAGTCATACGGAGCGCGGCCAGCAGCCGCGCCTGCGTGCCCTCCTCGGCCGGTGACCCGTCGACGCCGATCGCGGCGCCGTCCAGCAGCCGCTCGGCGGCCGCGGCGCTCTCGGAGTCGTCGAGACCCAGGACCGCGGCGGGCGCGGCCTCGGGGTCGCCGGCCACGTCGACGAGCCGCACGACGAGGTCGTCGCGGTGGAAGACGGTGGCGGCCAGCACCGGGCTGCCCGGGGCCTGCGCGGCGGACGCGTCCCGGCGGGCCAGCAGCCGGGCCAGCTCCCCACCGGCGCCGGCGCGTACCGGATAGAGCAGCGCGACCCGCTCGGTGTGCGTGGCGGACCGGTCCTGGTCGAGGGCGGTCGCGTGATGGACGGCCGGCATGGCGGCCCGGGTGAAGAACCGCCGGGCCGAACGCGGGTCTGCGAGGTCCCGGTCCTGCTCCAGGTGCGGGTTCAGCGCCTCCTCGACGGCCCGCACCCCGGGCTGCCGCGCCACGTGGCGCAGCGCCCGCTGCAGGTCGCCGCGCACCTCCACGGCCCGCACGATCCGGTTGCCCTGCATGAAGAGCGAGGTGCGCAGCAGCCGGGTGGAACCGTCCACGTGGGCGTCGGGCGACACGTACTCGGACAGCAGCCGGGCCGCCTCGGTCTCACTGCCCGGCTTCACGGTGAACGTCAGCGCGTGCCGTACGACGTTCCCGCCGATCCGGGGCGCCGAGCGCGGCTCACCGGGCGCGGGACGCGCGCCGTCGGTCTCCCTCAGGACGCTGTAGCGCAGCGAGTGGGTGTCGCGGACGCAGTCCTGCAACGGCTCGACGGTGTCCAGGTGCTCGTCGCTGTTGACCCAGGCCAGGAAGGGCGCGGCGCTCTCCCACTCACTGGTCAGCAGCCACTGGGCCGGGTTCTCCAGGGACTGGCACAGCTGGTCGCTGACATGTCCAGGAACGGCGGCGACCCGGTCGCGGATGCGCTCGTAGGCGTCCAGGAACTCCTGCTGCATACCGTCGTGGACGTCCAGCATCAGGACGACCCGCACACGGGAACCGTCGAACGCGGATATCGACACGCCACCCGCTTCGGCCGCCACGGCAGCCGATGCCGTCGCGGCATCCGTCGCGTCCTTCACGTCCGTGGTCGGGACATCCGTCGCTACGACGGGAGAGACCGTCATCCGGCCCACCTCTTCTCCGGGTCTTCCTCGTGGACTGGGGCGATCGTCGACGGCGCGCGCCAGGCAGGCGGGGTGCGACGGTCGCGTAAGCACGATCGTGGGCCGTGCCCGCGAGGTCCGCGAACCGTGAGGGTTAAGCGGGTGAAGCCTGCGTCGCCGCGGGCCTCCACGGGCCGCACGGGGCATGCATGAAGGCCCCGGCGCACACCTGTCGCGGGGCGCGCCTGTCACTCACGCCTGTCGCAACGGAGGACGAGCACCATGAAGGAAAGAGCCGACCGGTCCGGCGGGGCCGCCCCCGTGGGCGAGCGCATCCACCGCGTCCCGGTCCTCGTCGTCGGCGGGTCCCTGGTGGGCCTGTCGACCTCGCTGTTCCTGGGGCGGCTGGGCGTCCGGCACACCCTGGTGGAGCGCCACGCCGGCACCTCCATCCACCCCCGGGGGCGCGGCAACAACGTCCGCACGATGGAGCTCTTCCGGGTGGCCGGCGCCGAGCCGGACATCCGCAGGGCCGCCGCCACCCTGGCCGACAACCACGGCATCCTCCAGGCACCCACCCTGGCCGGGGACGCGGGGGAGTGGCTGTTCAAGCAGATCGACCCGGGCAACGGGCTGGCCCGCTTCAGCCCCAGCTCCTGGTGCCTGTGCAGCCAGAACGACCTGGAACCCGAACTCCTCACCCACGCCGCCGGCCTGGGCGGCGACCTGCGCTTCGGCACCGAGATGCTGTCGTTCGAGGCCGACAACGACGGCGTCACGGCGATCGTCAAGAGCCGGGAGACCGGCGAGCACACCACCATCCGCGCGGACTACCTGGTCGCCGCCGACGGCCCCCGCAGCCCCGTCCGCGAACAACTCGGCATCGGCCAGAGCGGCCCCGGCGACCTCTTCCACAACGTCAGCATCACCTTCCGCTCCCGGCGCCTCGCCGACGTCGTGGGGGACCGCCGCTTCATCGTCTGCTACCTGACGGACGAGAACGCCGACGGCGCCCTGCTGCCCGTCGACAACCGCGAGAACTGGGTCTTCCACGCCCCCTGGCACCCCGAGCAGGGCGAGACGGTCGAGGACTTCACCGACGAGCGCTGCGCCGCCCACATCCGCCGCGCCATCGGCGACCCCGACCTCGACGTGGAGATCACCGGCAAGGCCCCCTGGCACGCCGCCCAGCGCGTCGCCCGCAGCTACCGCTCCGGCCGCGTCCTGCTGGCCGGCGACTCGGCCCACGAGATGTCCCCCACCGGCGCCTTCGGCTCCAACACCGGCATCCAGGACGCCCACAACCTCGCCTGGAAACTCGCCGCGGTACTGGAGGGCTGGGCGGGCGAGGCCCTCCTGGACACCTACGACATGGAACGCCGCCCTGTGGCCGAGGCGACCAGCGCCCGGGCGGCCCACCGCTCGGTGGAACACAGCCACCCGGGCTTCGCACCGCCGCCGGTCATGGGGGGCGGGGGGCCGGGGGGTCTCGGCGGTCCCGGAGGGGCCGGGGGTCCGGGCGGTCCTGGCGGTCCCGGGGGGCCTGGGGCGCTCGGCGGTCCCGGGGGGCCTGGTGCGGGGAGTGGCGCGGGTGGGGTGTCCGGGGTGTCCGGGGCGCCCGGTGGTGGGTTCGAGGGTGGCCCCGGTGGCGCGGCCCGTGGTGGTCCGGGTGGCGCGGCCCGTGGTGGCCTCGCGGCTGACCGCGGGGAGACGGCCCGCGGGGAGGCAACCCGCGGTGGCACCGGGGCCGGCCCGGGTGACGTGGCCGGTGGTGGTTCCGGAGGCGCGCCTCGCGGCGGCCCCGGTGGCGGCGGTCCGCAGCGCGGCATCCTCAACGTCGCCCTCGGCTACCGCTACCCCCAGGGCGCGGTGGTCGGCGCGGACCCGGCGACGCCGGTCGTACCGGAGGGCCTCGACCTCACCGGCGCACCCGGCAGCAGGGCCCCCCACCTCTGGCTCCGCCGGGGCGAGGCCCGCCTCTCCACCCTGGACCTCTACGAGGACTCCCTCGTCCTGCTCAGCGACGCGGCCCAGTCCACCGGCTGGCACGAGGCGGCGACCGCGGTGGCCGCCGCGATGCGTATCCCGCTGAAGTCGTACCGCGTGGGCGGCACCCCCCAGGCCGACCTGATCCCGGACGACGAGGAGACCGACTGGGCACGGGCCCACGGGGTGACCCGCGACGGCGCGGTCCTGATCCGCCCCGACGCCTTCGTGGCCTGGCGCTCCCCGGGCCCCGTCCCCGACCCGGAATCGATGCTGCGCCAGGTGGTTGGGACGGTACTGTCCCGCGCCTGAAGCGCTTCTGTCGCGGCCGACTCACCGCTTGACCAGCGCCCGGGATGCCTCTGCATCCCGGGCGCTGCCATCTGGGTCCGGGTTCGGGTCTGGACCTGGATCTGGACCTGGTGAAGCCGAGGTAGGCGAACCCCTCACCCTCACGGGGCGCCCGGTGGGGAAGCCTCCCGTCCCCTATGGTCAAGAATCGTGCGTCGCCAAGCCACCCTCGGGGCTGTACCAGTCGGGAAGTGTTGGAGTGGTTCCCACTTCGAAGCGCATGAGTGCCCGTACGTGTCCCTGCTGAGGGATGATTGAGTCCAGGAGGCCGATGACCTGGTTGAGTCTCGTTCGACGAGCGGGTGAGTCCGAGTCGTCTGCGGCTTTCATGAGGTACCTGTAGGCGGTCGTGAGCCGGTCATTCACTCGGCTCTCAAGCTCAAGTACTTCATCGCTCGCCACCAGCTGGGCTTCCGCGCGCGTGTCTCGTTGGGCCCGCCGAGCGTTACCTACTTCCGCCGCTTCCGCGTCGGCGGAACCCGACTTGAGCGCATAGGCGTACGCCAGCATTACGTCTCTGTAATGACGGTCGTGCGCGTTCAACTGGACGTAGCAGTTCCGGAGCTGATCGATCTTGTGCTGATCCGCAGAAGCCTGCTCCTCTGCGAGGCGGATCCCTCTCTCTTCCGCCAGTCTCCGTAACTCAGCACGATGCGCTAATACTTGCGTGACCACTGCCGACGCCAGCGTGCCGCCCACGCCTACGACCGCGATGATCACAGAGATGATTGCGCCGGACATCCCCACCCCCTGGCATTTCACATAGGTTCCCCTGATGCGCAGACCGTAGCGAACGCTCCCCCACGACTCACGCCATACCGCGGCGATCATCAGCTCCAGTTAGTGGTCGGCTCCCCAACCGCCACTGCCTGATGGCCTCACGGGCAGAAAGTCCCCTGATAGCGCACGTCGGCCACGAGGCCGCCGTACCCCTCAGTCCCGCGCGGAGCCGACAGGTGCCGTTTCTGTTGCAACAACACGGCACTGTGCGGCCGTCCGAAGGCGAACGCCTCCTTCAGCAGCGGCACCGCCTCCTCGTACCGCCCCCGTAGAGCCGGCAGCCGCGCCCGCTCCACCGCGCGTCCTGCTCACGCGTGGTCGCGTTCACGAAGTCGGCACGCCCATGCGCGGCACGCACATCAGCCCCACTCACCGGCACTCCCGGCTCCGGAACGAGTACCGCCCCTTCGGCCACCGCCTAGGCCCCGTCCTCCAAGCCCTGTGGGACTGGGGCGCACACCTCCCGTCCCCTGATGCCGAAGGCGCGAACCAGTCCGATGAATCACCGGGACGCACAAGAGACACGCACGCGCGCACCATTGGCCGGGCCTTCACCACTTCCCGGCCGTGTGCCGTTGGTCGGTCGTTGCCCGCCGCACCTGCCGCATCGCCATGCGTACCACCGACGGACCGCCGCCCCAACAGTTCCGTCCGATTCGCGCTCTACGCCCGGATTCACGGACTGGCGACCCTCACGGTATGGAGCGATGGGAGAAGCAACCGAGGCGGCTGAGGGGCGGGCAGTCCCCGTGCCCTGTCTGCGGACTACCGCAGGACCGGGTACCGACGCTCGAACAGGATTGGGTGCTCCTGGAGCCGGACATGAGACCTCTGGCTCACACGGTCCGGCGGAGCACCGCTGGATCGAACTGTCCGACGGTCGCGTAACGGTCTACGGCGTGTGCCCACCGGACCAGTCCCAACGCTGCCGCGTCGGCCACCGCCTCGCTTGCCCCGCCCAGCCCTTGCCGGACCTCTGGCCGTGGCTGACCTCCCTACGGGAGGAGAACGCACGGCAGGCGGAACGGAAGAACAGTCCGGAGCCGCCCCCACCCCCTGAGGAGTGGCCGGACGCCGGCTGACACCCGCTCCCGGCGGGCACCTACGCGAATTTCGCCGTCAGCGCCTCCGCCGGCGACGAGGGGCCTGATCACCTCTGGGACAAGCACTGGGTAAGTCGCAAATGGCGACGCTTCCTGGGGGCGAGAAGGGCTACTCCGCGAAAGGACGCCACCCTTGTTCGCAGTCTTCCACATGCTGCTGGAGAGCCACATCGGTTTCCAGCTCCCGAGGTAGTCTGGTTCTACGAGTGATTACGGAGTTCAACAGTTGCCCTTTGGTCAGCCCGATAATCCCGCTCAGATCAGCTCCACTCAGGTCCGATCCGTGCAGTATGGCGTCCGTGAGGTCGGTCGAGCTGGTGAGCTTCCATTTCTTGACGCTCAACGTCCGAGTATCGGGTGTCAAATCTGCCTGCGCCAGACAAGCCCCGGTTAAATCCGCTCCGCGGAGCCGAGCTCCGTTCAGATGGGCGTTGGTGAGATCGGCATCACGCAGCACGGCCTCGTTCAGCTCAGGGCGAGACCAGTTGACGTCGCAGAGTCGGGCTTTGCTGAGGTCGGCGCGGTCCAGCTTCAGATCCTCGCCGTCCGTGGTACTCAGTGGGGCACCTCGCAAGCGCAGCACCAAGCCACGAGGATCATGGCTGAGATCTCTACGCCCAAGGACTCGGAGCGCGGCATTCACGTCATCTCTCCCGGCTGCCTTTTCGGGAACGGGAGGATTCCGAATGAAGGCAGCTAAAACCTCCGTGACAGTCGGATGATCCCTTGAGCTGTCACGCGCGATCCTTTCCAGGCTGTAAATCCCCCCGAGGCGCTCGTGCAATCGCTCGGACGCGAGGAGTTTGATGGCTGCAGTGTAACGATCGGTGACTTGTCCTTCTCGCGCAAGTGCAGCCTGTTCGATGTCCTTGTCTTGAGTGTGTTTGAACAACTTCTCAGTATGCCGATGGTTTTGATGGCTGTAGTAGAGGCCCATCGCCGCGATGGCGCCCGCTCCGAGTGCAACGAGAGCAGTGCGCACGCCGGTGATCACTACCCCGTCGGCGGGTTCGAGGTTCTTACTCCTCAGATGGTCGCCGTCAAGCCACCATGGACCCTTCCATATGAGCAGGCCGAAACCGATGACGAGAAGGATCAGTGCTGCGGTGAAACCGAGTCTTTTCAGTGTGCGACGCGTCATTGCCAACACCTAGTCCAGGAGCCGCTTTGGCTCTCCCCTGTGCCGATGGTTCGCAGAAGCGGAGAAGGAGAACAATCTGTTTCCAGGGAGCATGTGCCGGGCACCGCTTCGGCTGCGCATCGCCGGCACATCGCAGCACTTGTGTGGCTGAATTTCGAGTTGCCTCTCGTCGCGCCAAGCTTGCGAGCAGCAACGGGGAGCTTAGAGCTTTGAGGCCGCCATGGACCCGCGTTCCGCCGAACTGCCCCACAGACGGGGGCGAGGGCGTGATCAGCACGCGCCTCATCAAGGTGCCTGGGAGCGGTGAGGACCCGCCCGCCGCGGGGAGGCCCTGGAACGGAACCGGGGAGGTCCGGTTCCGCTCCGAGCGGCATACGGCTGCACATACGCGAAGACCCCGGCCTCAGCGTTTCCGCTGGTGACGGGGTCTTTGGGCACCTCAAACAGGGTGCCCCCGGCAGGATTCGAACCTGCGCACACGGCTCCGGAGGGCGCGTGAAACGGCGGTATATGACCAGCTCGGAGCGACTGTGCGCGCGGCGGGGTGTGTGGCGCGTCCACGGGTCGTCCATGAAGTCACTCGATGGAGGCGAGGTCTCGCTACCCGCCGTCTATCTGGGGGTTATTTAGCGGCGCCGCTCTTTCCGCAACCTCCCGAGCTAGAGACGGAAGCGATTTCTGCAGGTTTCAGGCGAATGGCTGGCTTGTCCTCTCGTTGTAGCAAAAATTCACCTTTCGATCTCTTAATGCCTGTCCCGCAGAAACTGGAGCCGTTTGAATCCTTGACGATCACGACAGGCGGCTTTTGGCTTGCCTGTGGCGCGTAAGACAAGAATCCGATTGCTCCTAGGTAGAAGGGAATTACAGCGACGGCTAGGCGGCGACTACAGATTAGGTAACTGTTTGCCGTGGAAGCAGCCTTGAGTGATTCCTCTTTGTAGCGTGGACCGCTTGCAATCATCTTGACCGCAGAACCTTGCGCCGCCATTGCTGCAAGGATGACGCTTGCCAAAGCGAAAAGCAGGGACAGGGCGGCCAAGATCCCAACGAGCAATTTGTCCGGCCAGAAGTTCTCTAGAGCTGCTAGATCGCTGGGGCCACGCACTACTGTCAAGGTCGTCAAGGTACCGGTGATGACCAGAATCGTTGCACCCCAGCGCTCTGCCGAGCGCTGTACGTCTGTTAGGCCGCTAAACCTTGCCTCCTCGGCAAGCCGGGCCCAACGAAGATCCTCTGGCGTGGCTGGCGTTGGCGCCGGCCCTAGCTCCAGATCTTCAACATCGTAGTCACTAAGGTCTAGCTCGCCGCCTCGCTCGGCTCGACCAAAGAATTTCATCGCCTGACCTTGAGATTCAGAACAACGTTAGTGACTGCACCACACCCATGCTCTCCGTCAGGGCGCCCCTCATGTTCCTGCTGACATGCGCAATAAACAGTATGCTGCACAGGGGCAGCTGTCATGGAATTACCGGAAGATTGACCAGTGACAGCGCGTCCTGGCGTGACTGTGGACGGAGTGAGTGGAATCGTTGCAGCGAACTCATGCCTGCACCGGGGACAGTCACCTGTGAGGATCAGCACACCGTCCCCTTTTGACTTCTTGAAGATCCCGATCAGGGCCGCATTCAGCTGTTCAGAGTCAGCAATAACGTAGGGCACCGCTTGCTCGTTCATGCAGATGCGGCCTCTCGATAGATGGGTGAGCAGTGTGCTATGTGTACGCGCGGGGTAGGGTACCGCCGGGGAGGGGCATGTCCACAGGTCGACGGCGGTGATCCGCTTGGAGGAACGTGGTGGCAGCCAGCGAGCAGGCGGAGAAGCTGTGGATGGAAGAGGGCGACGAGTTGACGTCTAGCCTGGCGAGGCGGGTGGAGCAGTCTCGCCGTGAGCGCGAGGACGCAAGCCATGTGCTGGATGAGGCTCGGCGGACGCGAGAGAGGCTGAGCCGTGAAGTCGACGAGGTCAGGGACAGCCTCGCATCGGCTCTGGAGCGGGCCGCCACGGGTGGCCGCGGGCGGTCCCAACGGCCACTGTCTGCGAAGGTCGTCGGACCGGTGCCAGTCAGTGACGAAGACGTCCCGCTCCTGGACGTCCGTGAGCCGGAGACGAGTTTCGATGAACTTGTGCTCGCCACGGAGACGCGAAGCCTCTGTGAAGAGATCGTGCATGAGCACAGGAACAAGGGCCGTTTGGCTAGCTATGGCCTTCGCCCACGCCGCCGACTGTTGTTGGCCGGCCCGAGCGGGACGGGGAAGACGCGGACGGCCGAGGCATTGGCTCACGCGCTCGGCGTACCGGTCATCAGGGTCAAGCTCTCCGCGGTAGTTTCGTCATACCTGGGACAAACGGCTCGTCATATTGAACGAATCCTAGAGTTTTCTTCGAGGGGCTCATGGGTTGTAAGTTTCGATGAGTTCGACATGCTGGCGTCAGGCAGAGAGGACTCTGACCACGGTGAAATGCGCCGTGTGGCGACAGTTCTGCTGCAACAGCTCGAGACGTATGCGTCGGATAATCTGGTAGTCGCCACGACCAATCACGCAGATCTACTCGATAGCGCAATTTGGCGTCGATTCGATGAGGTGTTGGTTTATCGTAGGCCTAACCAGAAGCAGATTACGCACCTTCTTAAACTCAAGCTTAGGCGTATCGAATATCAGATAAACCAAGAACAAGCAGCTAAGGCTTTGTCCGGTTTGAGTCACGCGCAGGTGGAAGCGATTTGCCTGGACGCGATGAGAGCGGCTGTGCTTGACGGTGACAAATCGGTGTCAACCGAAGACCTGCTACGAAGTGCTTCATCGCGTAAGCGGAGATTTAAGGAGGCTGGACAATCTCTGGGGTGATTCCGCTCCCGGGATTCGACGAGGGGGGACAGCCACATGTCGTTGTGGAACGGGTCCAGCTTGACGGATCTCGGCGCAAAGTGCGAAGAGGTTTTGGCGGAGGTCGCAACTTCGGTGACCGCAAGAAGCATGCCAATGACCTAAGTGACGACGTCGATTTCGTCCTTAGCGATGTGGCAACGCGTACGCCCACGCTCGGCATTGATCCGAGACTGATCCTCGTTGTCGAGACCATGACTTCTGGACAGTCTGTAGCGGAGGAGGCGAATTGGCAGCGATCCGGGCTTCGTATCGTGGACACAAGCACCACAAAGCGAGTTGTCGCATTTAGTGACGATCCGGCGATGTCGCTCTTCTTGGCGCGCCTAGAAGACTATTCTTCTGGCCCGAAAAAGGGGCAAGCCTCCGCGACGCATGAGGCGTTTTTCGATAATATCGATAACGTGCGGCCATATGGTTCTCAGGATCGCGTAGGCGTGGAGTTGCAAACAGTTCTACGACAAGTAGGTCGAGACGATGACCTTACTGTCGACGTAGAGGTTTGGTACCCGGGGGACGTCACTACTGCTGAGTCTTGGCTGACGCTGATCAGTGACGCAATTGGTGGTGCCGGCGGCGTGGTGCACGACGCCTTTTCGAGTGAGGCTTCCGGCCTAGCGCTGATGCGAGTCTCTGCCAGCGCGAGTATCGTCAGGCAGCTGCTGGACGTAGACCTTGTCGCTAAGGTTGAGGTACTCCCCGAAGCGTTGACCATCAACGCTAGCCCCAGCGAAGTTAGCGCCGATACCGTTTCTGACCTTCCACTTCCAAATAATTCCTCGCCGCTCGTGGGAATTATTGACAGCGGTGTGGTGTCGAATCATCCCTTGCTCCGTGGGTGCATCGTTGAAGCAGTGTCAACCAGCGCTTGGATTGAGGATGGCGCTGATAGGCATGGCCATGGAACAGCGGTGGCAAGTATCCTTGCACGTGGTTCCTTGGATGGTCAGATTTCATCGAATGATTGGGACGCTCCTCCTTTCCGCGTTGTGTCGGTGAGGGTCCTGGATGAAAATGCCCAGATTCCTCCCTACCGTCTAGCGGAACGAGAGTTGACAGACGCGGCAATTTACCTTGCCCAGCAAGGCGTCAGGGTAATTAATCTGAGTCTTGGCGATCTCAACGGCATGATTGTTGGTAATCGTGCCCCGTCGATTGCTGCACTGCTCGATGCGCTATCTCGCAGTCTTAATGTTGTGTTTGTGGTTCCCACTGGGAATGTAGCACCTCGTGAATACGCTGGGCAATTCGATGAAAGCCTTGCGGTCGACTACCCATTGCGTATGTTGGAGAGCCCGAACGCGCGCCTTCTCGATCCGGCTCCGGCAGCTACTGCCCTGACGGTGAGCAGTCTGGTATCCCCCCTCGGTCCTCTGCCGTTGGGAACCGTTTCGCTGGGGAGAGCAGGGTGGCCGTCTCCGGTGTCTCGCATCGGTCCTGGTATCGGTGATGCCATCAAACCTGAACTTTGCGCGCCAGCAGGAACGATGGGGCAGGAACAGGAGTCTTACGCTCTTGTAGAACCTGATGCGTTGCAAGTTGCTGTGGCGGATGGTCGTGTGAATAGCACTGGAGTGATCACGCACGATTTTGGGTCGAGCCTTGCAGCCCCACATGTGTCGCGCGTCGCTGCTTTAGTCGCCTCGAAGTACCCGGAGAATTCTGCTAATCTCATTCGAGCATTGACTTTGCAGTCTGCTGAACCGGTTTCGAGTGATTTCTTGTCCGCTTCCACAGAGTATGTCGAAGGCGCTCCCTCGGCCGAGGGCCGAAGATTTGTCGGCTACGGTCAGGCGTCTTCATTGCGAAGCGCGGAGAGTGCCATCCGGGATACTGTGCTGATCGCGGAGTCAAACATCCCTGTTGATGGAGTTCACCTCTACGCGGTTCCGGTACCGGAAGCATTCTTCACCCGTAAACGGGCGTCAAGAGGAATGACGGTGACCCTAAGTTTCGACCCGCTGGTTCGGGCTCGGAGAATGGACTACCTTTCCACGCGCCTTAAGTTTGAGGTCGTGCGAGGCCTGCCGGCGGACGAAGTTATTGAGTTGTTCCTTTCGGAAGCGGATGACGCTGCTGCGGGAACGAGAGTGAAGATTCCCAACCGGCGTGGACTTAAGGTCTCTGGTATCCCTACGCAGAAGCGCATCGCTATGGAACCAGCTCAAACTGTGCGCAGTCTTGGTGCTAACCAACTTGCTCGGAAGACCTGGCAGAACTCCTTGCCTCGCTTCAATGACTTCCCCAACGATTTCTTTGTTGTGGTGCAAAGTCTGAATCGGTGGGCTCCGCCAACGTCGATGCAGCCTTATGCGCTGACAGTTCGGCTGTGGGTCGATGAGAAGCTGCCGCCCATTTACGAGGAAGTCCGCACTAAAGTGAGCTCCGCTCGTATTCGGGCTCGTGGCCGTGCGCAAACGCGTTGAGTCTTGGCCCTGGACCATTGGGACTGTTGCCGTTTCGAGCGGCCGGTGGAGCGGCTTTGGGCTGGAGCTGCTTTGGGGCGAGTGATCTTGGCCCCGTAAGCTGATGGCGAGTCGGGCAGTCTGTGGACCTGCCCGTTAAAGCACGACGTTGGGGCCAAGATCTTAGAGGCTCGCCCCAAAGTGGCTGCCTAAAGCCGTGGAGCCGGCCGCCCCAGCCACGACGTGGTTCTGACCTCGGCACTGCCCTCTCGCCCCCGCCCCGGCCTGGTTTTCGCCCCCTTGTGGGCGCGGGCGGGCGTCGACGCGCGGCCCCGGTGACGAAGGCAAGGAGGGGCGGCGCGGCGGCGACCGACCGGCGCCGCCGCGCTGTGCGCGGCACCTTCGATCTTTGATCGGACTGCTTGCAGCTTCAGGAGGCCGGGCACACGGCGAGCGCAGCGAGCCTTGATGATGTAGGGAAACTCTTACCGCGCCATGCCTGAGCGGCTGATCCCGGGGTGTCGGCAACGCGTTGATCTGGGCTACCGTGCGGTCTATGCCCTCTGGACTGGACACGCCTCACGGCGCGGCTGAACTGGCTGAGTCGCTCTTGCCGCCGCTTGGGAACCGCTGGCTGCACACTCAGGCGGTGGCGGCCAGGGCAAGCGAGGCATCCGCGGCTGTGTCCCAAGAGGACCGTGATCTGCTGGTCGCCGCTGCCTGGCTGCACGACATCGGCTACGCCCCGGAGCTGCGGGACACGGGATTCCACCCGCTCGATGGTGCTCGTCACCTGGAAGCCCTCGGGGCGCCCTCTCGGCTCGTCCGCCTCGTTGCCCATCACTCTGGGGCCGTGTACGAGGCTGAACAGCGCGGCCTGTCTGCTGAGCTTGACGCGTATGAGCGAGAGGACTCTCCCGTCCTCGACGCGCTGATCTACGCGGACATGACGACTGGGCCGGCCGGACAGTCCTTCGACTTCGATCACCGGATTGACGAGATCCTGGTGCGGTACGAGCCGGGCAGTGAAGTGCACAACGCGATTAGCAAGGCGCGTCCGTACCTCGGGGCTGCCGTTGAGCGGACGCGCTCTCGCCTCGCTGGTCAGCCGACGTAGGGATCGGGGTTATCGGTCAGCCCGCGGTCGATCCGCATCCGCATCGACGGGTGGATGTTGAGGCCGTCCAGTTGGCTGGGGTGGACGAACGCCACTTCCTTGCTCTCGCTGCTCGTACGCAGTTCGCCGCCCACGATGCGGGCGCGGAAGCAGATCGAGAACTGTTGGCGCACCTCGCCATCGTCGTACGCCATGACGTGCGCCGGGTTGGTGTAGATGCCGACCAGTCCCGTCACCTCGACGTCGAAGCCGGTCTCTTCCTTGGTTTCGCGCACGGCAGCATCGGGCGCTGACTCGCCGACGTCCACGCCACCGCCGGGGAGCGCCCACAGGTTGTTGTCCGTCTTGTGGATCAGCAAGACTTCGCCGGCATCGTTGAGCGCCACTGCGGTGACGGACGGAACGATGCTGTTCGCCTTCGGGGCGTTCGGATCGTTGAAGTAGTCGACTCGGGTCATGTCCCAAGCCTTGCACGCTCCGTGAGGTGGTCGCGTGCCGTGGCTGCCTACTCGGGCCGGCCGCGTTCCCATGCGTAGTCGAAACTCCGCAAGTAGTGCCGAAAGGTCCGGGCTCCCGGGATGTAGCGGAAGTGCAGCACCGGGTTCTGCCCCGCGGGCGCTCCGAGTACGTGCGGGTTCACCAACACGTCGTCGTCGAACCGGTAGATCGAGTTGTAGAGGATCGTGTCGTGAAGCCGGACGTCGACGCCCGGCGTCGTCAGTGCCGGTTCGAGGTATCGCCGGGTGATCCTGGCGCGGGCGGCGAGATCGTCACCGATGCCCTCCTCCTCGCCGCGTTGGCGGACCATCTCCGAGTTCGGGTCACCGAGCAGGATGCGAACCTGCCCGCCGGCCTTCGCTTTCTCTGCCAACAGGTCTGGGAGGTCCGGGTGGCTGTCGAAGAGGAACAGTCCCGCGTACACGAGGATGTCTACG
Organism: Streptomyces sp. BK208; assembly: GCF_004364245.1. Classification (GTDB taxonomy): domain Bacteria; phylum Actinomycetota; class Actinomycetes; order Streptomycetales; family Streptomycetaceae; genus Streptomyces. The sequence continues at coordinate 396,413 of NZ_SOAV01000005.1, forward strand.
TGGTCCCGCGCCTTCTCGATCAGCGATGACCACAGTGTGGCTGGCACTGCCCCACGATGCGGGTAGTACGTGATCAGCTCGGAAGTGCTCGCCGACTCGGCTTGCTTCTGAACGCCGGGCCAGATGTAGACCTCGTCGACGCCCAGGAAACTCGCGGCCTTCCAACGATGTCCCCGGTGCGGCGTGCGGTCCGTTGTGATCCACCGTTCCACGCTCTTGGGGTCCACCCCGACGTGCTGTGCCACGGACTGGATCGTCTCGCCCTTCGCTGAAATCGCCGCGCGCAGACGCTCGTTCGCCATGACGTGTCCTTCCATGGACGCCGTAGGGACGTTTTGACGATAGCTCAGACGTCCCCAAACGTCCATACGGACCGTGATGCGTCCACCACCTCTCGCGGTCTCCTGATCTCACCGCCGGATGGCGGCTCAACTCTCGCTAGATCAGGAGAACAGACGATGCGTCAGATTCCCGTCGACACCTCCACCGCCACCGTGATGGTGGCCCAGTCCCCCCAGCCGAAGGTGAAGGACCGCCGTACCGGCGAGCGTGCGATGGACGCCGAGACCGGCGCCGCGCTGTCGACCGTGGACGTGATGTTCGCGGCCAACGGTGAGGTCGAGATCCTGTCCGTGACCGTCCCCGAGTCCGGCATCTCCGGTGACTTGATGATGGGCACCCCGGTCGCGCTGACGGGGCTCATCGCCCGGCCGTGGGAGAACGAGTTCAACGGCCAGAAGCGCCACGGCATCGCCTTCCGCGCGGTCGCCGTGACCTCCCTCGCCGCCGGCGCCTCGTCCTCGAAGGCGGCCTGAGCCATGACGTGGCTGATCGTCGCTCTAGCGCTGGTCGTCGCCGCTGCGGGTCTCCTGCGGTGGCGGCGCCCCGCCTGGTACTGGATGACCTTCGGCGTCACCCTCGCCGCTCTGCGGGTCCTGGCCCGCTACGGCTCGGTCATGGACGCCTGCGGGCTCACGGTCCCGGCCCCGCGCTGGCGCCTGACCCTGGCCCGGATGACCAACCGTCCGATTCCCGGCCCTCGTGCCCCGCGCATCCTGCGGCTGCGGGTGACCCGTACCGGCCTGGTGCTGCGGCTCAAGCTCCGTCCCGGGCAGGACGCCTTCGACGTGGCGGCCTCGTGCGACCGGCTGCGGCACTCGTTCGCCCTCTACGGCGTCACCTCCCGTGAGCTGCGCTCGGGTGTCGTGGAGCTGCGGATGACCGGCTACGACGTGCTCAAGCGGGTGCAGATGCCGGCGCACGTCGACACCCGGCCGATGCGGGTCCCGGTTGCTCTGCGCGAGGACGGGGCCGTGCACTACCGGGACTACCGCACGGTCCCGCACGGGCTGACCCTTGGGGCCACGGAGTCCGGCAAGTCGGTCTATCAGCGCACCCTCGTGGCCGCGCTCGCGCCGCAACAGGTTGCCCTGGTCGGCATCGACTGCAAGCAGGGCGTGGAGCTGTTCCCGCTGGCACGCCGGTTCTCCGCGCTCGCCGACAACCCCGACACCGCCGCCGAACTCCTCGACGCCCTCGTGTCCCACATGCAGGACGTGTATCAGCTCATCCGGTCTCACCAGCGGATCACCGCCGACGTGCCGGATGCCGAGATCGCTGCCGACATCTGGGACCTGCCCGAGGACCTGCGCCCGGTGCCGATCGTGGTCCTGGTCGACGAGGTCGCCGAACTCGCCCTCTTTGCCACCAGGGACGACGAGAAGCGCCGCGATCGGATCATCACCGCGCTCGCCCGGCTCGCTCAGCTCGGCCGTGCCGCCGGCGTCTACCTGGAGATCTGCGGGCAGCGTTTCGGCTCCGAACTCGGCAAGGGCATCACGATGCTCCGTGCCCAGCTCACCGGCCGGACCGCGCACCGGGTCAACGATGAATCGTCGGCGAACATGGCTTTCGGCGATATCGCCCCGGATGCCGTTGTGGCCGCGATCCAGATTCCCACCGACACGCCCGGCGTCGCTGTCACCGGTGACTCGTCCGGCGGCTGGGCCCGCATCCGCGCCCCGCACACCTCGCTGCGGCAGGCCGTGAACGTCTGCAACCGGCACGCCGACCTGACCCCGCATCTGCCCGCCCTCGCGCCGTTCCGGCCCGCCCTCGGCGCCCTCGCCTCGGTTCCGGCCCCGGCTGTCGAGTCGGCCCCGGCCGCCGCCTGACCCCGCCCGGGAGGCATCCCATGCCCACCGCGAAGAAGCCCACCACCCGCCGCAGGAACACGCCGTCGGCGCCGGAACCCGCGAAGTGCCCCGACTGCGACGGCAAGGGCGAGACCCGCGAAACCATCCGCGTCGGCGCCCGCAAGGGCCGTGTGACCGACGACCACCAAACCGCCCTGTGCCTCACCTGCTGGGGCACCGGCCACGCCACCGACTGACCAGGAAGGGAGGACACCATGCCCCGCACCGTGTTCCGCGTGGATGCCGTCCTGGTGCAAGCCGTCATCGCCGGCGCCCTGTCCTTCGCTCACCTGCACGACCTCGCCGCGGCTGCCGGGCAGGACGGCTGGAAGGCCTGGGCCTACCCGGTCTCCGTCGACCTGCTCCTGGTCGCCGCCTGGCGCCGACTGCGTGCCGACGGACCGTCTCGGCTGGCCTGGTGCTGGTTCCTGATCGCCCTGATCGCCTCGCTCGGTGCCAACGTCGCCACCGCCGGACTCCTCGACCTGACCAACGTCCCGGCCTGGCTGCGCATCCTCGTCGCCGCCTGGCCTGCCCTGGCCTTCATGGGCGGCACCCTCCTCGTCCACTCACCCGCCGACCGCTCCTCGCCCCCGACGGCACCCGCCGCCTCGGACCCGGAGCCCGTGCCCGAGGCGGAATCTGCCCCGGCCCCCGCTGCTGAACCGACCCCGGAACCGGTCAACTCCGCCGACCGCACCCCGGCTCTCCCGCCCGCTGACCCGGCCCCGGTACCGCCGCCGGCCGTCCCGGTCCCGGCCGCGCTGGTCGACCACGCCCGCAAGGTCGCCGCCGACCACGAGCAGCGCACCGGCGCCCGGATCGACACCGACACCCTTCGCGCACGTCTCGGCGTCCCGCCGTACATGGCCGACGCCATCGCCGTCCAACTCGCCTGACCCGAGAGGAGATCACCGCCATGCCTGCCCGCGACTTCTTCCACTCCGTGATGCGGATCGGACCGGTGCAGATCGGCACCCACCGCGACCGCCACGGCCAGACCAAGCACGCCGCCGTGTGCAGCTCGGACGGCTGCGGCTGGTCCGCCGACTACACCAGCCAGTCCGCCGCCCAGCTCGCCGCCCGCACCCACCGCTGCAAGGTCCGCTAGGAGGCCGCCATGGACGTCCCGCTCTGGTTCGCCCTGCTGGTCGTCGGAGTCCTCGGCGTCAAGCTCATCCGCCCGCCCTGGTGGCTCATCGGCGTGCTCCTGCTCGGCGGGTTCCTCCTCGCCGACAGCGTCCTCGCCCCGGTCATCGACACCGCCCTCAAGTAACCCAGGAAGGAGCAACGTTCATGTTCCGGCCCAAGCTCCCGACCATGCCCCAGCCCACCGGCATCGTCACCCCGCCCACCGTCATCGAACCGACCACGATCACGCCCGGCACCCCGACCGCACCGCAAGCCCCGACCGCCCCCGCTCCGTCCCGACCCACGATCCAGGTCAAGCCCGGCACCGCCCTCGCTCTCGTCGGCGGCGGTACCGCCGTGGTCCTCGTAGTCGGCGCGGTCCTGGTCTCCATGCTCCTGGCGGTCGCCATCACCGGCGTCTCCGTCGCCCTGGTCGCCGTCGTCCTGCGCCTGCTCGTCAACGACATGCACAAGGGACGGTGAACCCGTGGAGACCGTGATCGCCGCCGCCTTACCGGCCCTCGGCTGGGCCCTGCACGGCAGTCTTCTTCTGCGCCGCCTGTCCACCGCCCGCCGCGACCCGCTCACCGGCCTGCACACCCGGGCCGGCTTCACCACTCGCGCCGAACACCTGCTCGCCAGGAACCCGGCCGCGCTCGTCGTCCTGATCGACCTCGACGATTTCAAGGCCATCAACGACACGCACGGACACGCCGCCGGTGACGCCGTCCTCACCGCGACCGCCCGCCGACTGCGTGACTGGTGCGCCGGCCACGGCATCGCCGCCCGCCTCGGTGGAGACGAATTCGCCGCCATCGTCACCGACTCCGCCCGCACCCCCGGAACGACCGCGCTGCAAGCCACCCTCGGCCGGCCGGTCGCCTTCGACGGTCACCTTTTGCCGGTCTCCGCTTCGGTCGGTCTCTGCCACCGCGCCGACCTGCCGGTCCCCGCCCTCACCGACGCGCTGTCCGCGGCCGACGCCGGCATGTACGCGGCCAAGGGCCACGGAAGGCGCAACGTCCACAACTGAACGGCCCCCGGAGCGGCCTCGGTCGCCAAACTTCCGCCGCTCCGGGCGCCTACACCCATCCAGATCCAACGGACCCGAAAGGCAAGCCCCATCATGCCCCAGCACGCCCAGAACAAGCGCGTCTGCCGCGACTGCGACGGCTTCGCCACCGTCGCCATCACCACCGGCACCCGCCACCCCGACGGCACCCGCGCCACCCTCCGCGTCACCTGCTCGACCTGCAAGGGCACCGGCCACACGGTCCCCGTCGCCTCCCTCACTCGCGCGGGGAGGTGACCGCCGTGGGAGACCTCACCCCGACGCAGGCCAGTCCCGGCTTGCACATCAGCAAGCCCTCCCCGGACGCTCCCGCCACCGGCTCCGCCGTCTGCCACTGCGGCGCCTCCGCCTCCGCCACCGGTGACGCACAGGTGCAGGGACTCGTGCAGGGCTGGGAGGCTAACCACGGCGCCGCCCACCGAGGGGGCAAGTGATGACCGCCCTGCCTCGGGTCCTGGACCTGTTCTCCTGCGCCGGCGGGGCCGCCATGGGCTACCACCGTGCCGGGTTCCTGGTCGACGGCTGCGACATCGCCGACCGCCCCCGCTACCCCTTCGCCTACCACCAGGGCGACGCCCTCGACTACCTCGCCCACCTGATCACCACCGGCGACATCGAGCGGTACACCCTCGTCCACGCCTCCCCGCCCTGCCAGGCCGGCTGCGCCCTCACCGTGGGCACCAACCGGTCCCAGGGCTGGGGCGGCACCCACGTCGACCTCGTGGCGCCGACCCGGGCTCTCCTCGACGCCGCGGGCCTGCCGTACGTGATGGAGCAGCCCAACGGCCGTGCGGAGATCCGCAAAGACCTGTCCCTGTGCGGCGAGATGTTCGGCCTCGGCGTGCTGCGTCACCGCAACTTCGAACTCGGCCGCTGGGCCACCGCACAGCCGGTTCACCCCCGACACCGGGGCTACGTGCGCGGCCACCGCCACGGCGTCCACCGAACCGGCCCCTACGTCGCCGCGTACGGCAACGGCGGCGGCAAGGCCACCGTCCCGGAGATGCAAACCGCCATGGGCATCACCTGGACCGACGTCCGCGAAGAACTCACCGAAGCGATCCCGCCCGCCTACACCGAGTGGATCGGGCACGCCTTCCTGACCGCCCGACAGGAGGTCTTCGCGTGACCGACTCCGCCACCCTGGCGGGCCTGGACCCGATCACCCTCGGCGATCTGCTGCGGGTGGCCGGGTCCCCCGGCTTCGATCGCTGGCAAGACCAGATCAAGCGCACCGGCGGCTGCTCCGACCCGATCCACCTGACCGGATGGACGATCCACAAGGACAAGACCACCGGCGAGACTCTGCACCACTACACCACCGCCGACGAGCCCGGCGGACGGCTGCGCCTCGCCTGCGGCAACCGCCGGGCCTCCCGCTGCCCCTCCTGCGCCTGGACCTACGCGGGCGACACCTACCACCTCATCCGCGCGGGCCTAGCTGGTGACGACCGCCGCGACATTCCCGCCACCGTCCGGGATCACCCGCGCGTGTTCGCCACCTTCACCGCCCCCTCCTTCGGCCCGGTCCACAACCGACCCGGCACCCGGCCCTGCCGCTGCGGCACCCGGCACGCCGAGGACGCCCCCGAGCTGGGCACCGCCCTCGACCCGACCACGTACGACTACGCGGGCGCCGTGCTGTTCAACAATCACGCCGGGCAGCTCTGGCAGCGTTTCACCAACCGCCTGCGCCGCGAGATCGCCGCCCGCGCCGGCGTCACCCAACGCGAGCTGAAGGAATGCGCCCGACTGTCGTACGGCAAGGTCGCCGAGTTCCAGAAGCGCGGTGCCGTGCACTTCCACGCCGTGATCCGCATCGACGGACCCGACGGCCCCGACACCCCACCACCGTCCTGGGCCACGGTCGACCTTCTCTCCGACGCGATCCGCGCCGCCGCCGCACACTCCTACACGTCCGTCTCGGTCCCGGCCGCCGCCGACCAACCCGCCCGCACCTTCCGGTGGGGCACACAGCTCGACGTGCGGCCGGTGAAGGCGTTCGGGGACGGTTCCGACATCACCGAACAGGCCGTCGCCTCCTACGTCGCGAAGTACGCCACCAAAGCGGCTGAGAACACCGGCACCCTGGACCGCCGGGTGGGGGAGCTGTCCGAACTGGACCGCCACGGCGTCCCCGACCACGCTCGCCGCCTCATCGCCGCGTGCAAGCAGCTCGATCCGCTCTACCCCGACCGGCGCCTGTGGGCCTGGGCTCACATGCTCGGTTTCCGCGGCCACTTCTCCAGCAAGAGCCGCCGCTACTCGACCACCCTCGGCGTCCTCCGCCAAGCCCGCGCCGACTACCGCGCCACCCAGGAGCACGCCGCCCTCGCCCTGGATGACCGCGAGCCGGACACCGTCCTCGTCCTCGCCGATTGGCAGTACGCCGGCCACGGCCACACCCCCGGTGAATCCGTCCTCGCCGCCACCATCGCCCGAGATCTCCAGCTCAACCGCCAAATCGCCCGCGAAGAACTCGCAGCCCTGGAAGGAGCCTGACGTGAAAGACGAGCTGATGACCGTTCCGCAGATTCTTGACGAACTCGGGGGAGTCTCCCGGCGGACGTTCTACCGATGGCGTGAGCTCGGGCAGGGGCCGTCTGCATTCAAGCTGCCCAATGGGGAATTGCGAGTGTGGCGGAGCGACTTCCGGACCTGGCTGCGGCAGCTGGAGACCGCCGCGTGAAGTCTCTCGACGTAAAGGTCTGGAGCGTCCGTAAGCGGGACACAAAGACGCCGTCCTACGGAGTGCGCTGGTCAGTGGCTGGCAACGTGTTCTCGGAGTCTTTCCGTACGAAGGCGCTCGCAGACCACTATCGAGCCAAGCTCATGCGTGCGATGCGTGATGGCGAGGAGTTCGACACGGGGTCCGGCCTCCCGGCGTCGATGAAAGAGACGAAGTCGGCCGTGTCTTGGTACGGTTTCGCACTTCGGTACCTCGCCATGAAGTGGCCGCATGCCGCCCCCAACACGCGCGACGGCATCAACGAATCGCTCACCAGTGTGACCATGCAGCTTCTCGGTGAGCGCCCTGGTAGGCCGTCCGACGAGACGATCCGCAGAGCACTCCGCAACTGGGCTTTCGTGCTGCCGGCGCCGAACGATCGCGAAGTCCCGGACGACGTGCGGAACGTTCTCCATTGGGTGTCCAAAGCGTCTCGGCCGCTCACTGATCTCGCCGAACCCGCCACGGCTCGCGCAGTGCTCGACGCGCTGAAACTCAAGCTCGATGGAACAGCCGCAGCGGCGGAAACTGTGCGACGCAAGCGCCGGACCCTCGTCAATGCTGCGAACTACGCAGTCGACCTGGGGGAGCTGCGGGAGAACCCGATCACGGCCGTTCGCTGGCAGAAACCGAAGGTATCCAACCAGGTCGATCCGCGGGTGGTCGCCAATCCGGAGCAGGCGCGGAACCTCCTGGCGGCCGTCTCTTACGTCGGTGGGTACCGGCGTGCTCGTGGTCGTCGGCTCGTGGGTCTGTTCGCCGCCATGTACTTCGGTGGTCTCCGCCCGGCGGAAGCGGTCGGCCTCGTCGAGACTGATCTGAAGCTCCCCGAACACGGCTGGGGTTCGGCACTGCTCCACCGGACCCGCCCGTCCGCCGGCAAGCAGTGGACCGACTCGGGGGAGACCCACGACGACCGCGGGCTGAAGAATCGACCCGCCGAGGATGTTCGGCGGGTACCCGTCCCGCCGCACCTCGTCGCTGTGCTCCGCGAGCACCTGGTGACCTTCGGCACCGCGGACGACGGGCGACTGTTCTTCAGCGAGAAGGGCGCGGTCGTCCCGTCCTCGACCTACTACCGCGTGTGGCAGGAGGCTCGGCTCCTTGCGCTTCCGCCGACCGTTGCGGCCTCTCCGCTCGCGAGTCGGCCGTACGACCTTCGGCACTCGGCGCTGTCCACGTGGCTCAACGCGGGCGTCGACCCGACCGAGGTGGCCGAGCGGGCCGGCAACAGCGTTGAGGTCCTGCTGACCCGCTATGCGAAGTGCCTCGACGGACGGCAGGACGTCGCCAACCGGCGCATTGAGGATCTGCTCCGCGAGTACGACTGACACCACGCAATCGCGCCCGAGGCCCCTGGCATCCTGTCCAGGGGCCTCGTCGTTTTCGATGGCTCACCTGGGACAACGCTTCAAGATCCCGTCCACGCCTCGTCCACAGACGCCGACATACGCCCGCTCCGAGCGGCATACGGCTGCACAAACGCGAAGACCCCGGCCTCAGCGTCTCCGCTGGTGACGGGGTCTTTGGGCACCTCATGCAGGGTGCCCCCGGCAGGATTCGAACCTGCGCACACGGCTCCGGAGGCCGTTGCTCTATCCCCTGAGCTACGGGGGCGTGTCCGTCGCGGGCGATGTTGCTCGCGGCGACGGGTAGAACACTACCAGCTCGTCCGGGGTGGTCATGAACGGGTTTTCGCGGGTCGTCGGGGTGGCCACTGCGAGGGCGTCGTCCCCGTGCGAGGCGAGCCGTGAGGGCGCCCCCGCGAGGGGTGGAACGCGAGGGCGTCCCCCGCAGGGGGTGGAAGTGGGGAAAACCCGGACGCGGTGGCGGGCGCGGACCTACTCTCGGGTTGTGCCTAGGGCGTCCGGCCGGATTCTTGTTGTGGACGACAACAAGGTCATCCGGCAGCTGATCAGGGTCAACCTCGAGCTGGAGGGCTTCGAGGTCGTGACCGCGGGCGATGGTGTCGAGTGTCTGGAAGTCGTCCATCAGGTGCGGCCCGACGTCGTGACACTGGACGTGGTGATGCCTCGGCTGGACGGGCTCAGGACCGCTGCCCGGCTGCGTGCCGATCCGCGTACCCGGGACCTTCCGATCGCGATCGTCAGTGCCTGTACGCAGTACGAGGTCGACGCCGGGTTCGCCGCGGGGGTCGACGCCTTCCTGGCCAAGCCCTTCGAGCCCGCCGAGCTCGTCCGGCTCGTCCGGCAGTTGGCCGAAGGGGAAAATGGTGAAGTGGGCGGGGCGGCTGCCGCCTCGTCCCCTGTCTCGTCGGTGCGGGCCGTTCGTGGGCTTGCCGGGGAGAGCGAGACGTCGCCTCAGGCGTGAGCACCACTCAAGGCTCGGCGCCCGACGACAGTGTCCAATGCCAGCGCTCAACGTCAGTGCCCAACGTCAGCCTCCAACGCTGAGGGCGGTTCTTCGGGGCCACCGATCCCCCTCCCCCCGCCCCGTCCATATCCCGGGACTGCCGGGAATCGGTTCGCGTGCCCACCCCCCTCCTCCCATACGCTTGACCCGTGACCCCCGTAGAGCTCTCCCGCACCGTGCTGCACGCGGTGCGTCGCGCCGTCGACGCGGGGGAGCTGAGCGTGGTCGTGCCGTCGCGGGCCGTCGTCGCGCCGCCGGGGCCCGGGGGGCGCGGGGACTACGCGACCAACATCGCCCTGCAGCTGGCCCGGCCGGCCGGGCAGGCCCCGCTCCGGGTCGCCGAGGTGCTGCGGCCGTACCTCGCCGGGGCCGACGGGATCACGGACGTCGTCCTCACCGGGCCGGGGTTCCTCAACATCAGTCTCGATCGTGCCGCCTCCGCCGCCCGGCTCGTCGGCGAGATCCTGAACCTGGGCACCCGGTACGGGTACGCCCAGTCCGCCCACGGTGACGACGGGACCGACGGCCACCGCGCCCGTATCGTCCAGCTGCACACCCCCCGCGACCTCCGTGCCGTCGTCGTCGCCGAGGTGTCGGCGCGGCTGCTGCGCAGTCAGGGGGCGCTGGTGCGGGTGACCGCCGAGGGGTTCGATCCCGCCTGGACCACCGTGCTCGGGGTGCGGGCCGACGCCGTCGGGATCGCTCCCGCCGAGTCGCCCGTCAACGTCCGGTCGGTGTCCGCCCCCGCTCCCGCCGAGTCGCCCGGCGGCGTCCGGCCGGTGTCCGCCCCCGCCCCCGCCTCCGCCGAGCTGCCCATCAACGTCCGGCCGGTATCCGTGCCCGCCCCCGCCACCGCCGATGTCCTCGCCCTAGGGCGCGACGCCGGACGCTGGGCCCTGTTGCACCCCGCCGCCCACGACCGGCCCCGGACCGGCGGCGAGCATCTCGTCCAGCGGGAGACCAACCCGCTCTTCCGGGTGCGCTACGCCCACGCCCGCGTCCGTGCCGCCGTTCGCAACGCCGCCGACCTGGGGTTCACCGCCACCCCCGGTCCCGTCGCCGAGCGCGACCTGCTGGCCGTGCTCGCCGACCATCCCCGCGTCCTCGCCGCCGCCGCGGACCACCGCGCCCCCGACCGGCTCGCCCGGCATCTCGTCGCCGTCGCCGATGCCGCGCTGCCCTTCCTGCTCACCGTGCTGCCGCGCGGCGGGGAGAAACCCTCGGCCGCCCACCGTGCCCGGCTGGCCCTCGCCGAAGCCGTCGGGGCGGTGCTGGCCGGCGGCCTGTCCCTCCTCGGTATCGACGCACCCGACCACCTCTGAGAGAGCACAGAAGACGCCATGAGCCGTTCCGCACACCCCGCCGGGCCCCGTCACGCCGATGTCCTGCCCGAGGGGCACTACTCCGCCCCGGCGGACGATCTGAACGCCCTCGACCCCAAGGTGTGGGCCCACACCGTCGGCCGGGACGCTGACGGTGTCGTCACCGTCGGCGGGATCGCCGTCACGCAGCTCGCCGAGGAGTACGGCACCCCCGCCTACATCCTCGACGAGGCCGACTTCCGGGACCGGGCACGGGCCTGGCGCACCGCCTTCGGGAACGACGCCGACGTCTTCTACGCCGGGAAGGCCTTCCTGTCGCGGGCCGTGGTGCGGTGGTTGCACGAGGAGGGGCTGAACCTCGACGTGTGTTCCGCGGGGGAGCTGGCCACCGCTCTGTCCGCCGGGATGCCCGCCGAGCGGATCGCCTTCCACGGCAACAACAAGTCGCCGGAGGAGATCGAGCGCGCCGTGCGCGCCGGGGTCGGGCGGATCGTGATCGACTCGTTCCAGGAGATCGTGCGGGTCGCCCACATCGCCCAGTCGCTGGGCCGGCGGCAGCCGGTGCAGATCCGGATCACCGTCGGCGTCGAGGCGCACACGCACGAGTTCATCGCCACCGCCCACGAGGACCAGAAGTTCGGCATCCCGCTGGCCGGCGGACAGGCCGCCGAGGCCGTGCGGCGGGCGCTTCAGCTCGACGGGCTCGAGGTCATCGGGATCCACTCGCACATCGGGTCGCAGATCTTCGACATGTCCGGGTTCGAGGTCGCCGCGCACCGCGTGGTGGGGCTGCTCAAGGACATCCGGGACGAGCACGGCGTCGAGCTGCCCGAGATCGACCTCGGTGGCGGCCTCGGGATCGCGTACACCAGTGCCGACGACCCCCGCGAGCCGCACGAGATCGCCAAGGCGCTGACCGAGATCGTGACCCGGGAGTGCGAGAGCGCCCGGCTGCGTACGCCGCGCATCTCCGTCGAGCCCGGGCGGGCCATCGTGGGGCCGACCGCGTTCACGCTCTACGAGGTCGGCACCGTCAAGCCCCTGGACGGGCTGCGGACGTACGTCTCGGTGGACGGGGGGATGTCGGACAACATCCGTACCGCGCTGTACGACGCCGAGTACAGCGTCGCCCTCGTCTCCCGCACCTCCGACGCCGAGCCGATGCTCGTACGCGTCGTCGGCAAGCACTGCGAGAGCGGGGACATCGTGGTGAAGGACGCCTTCCTGCCGGGGGACCTGGCCCCCGGCGACCTCGTCGCCGTGGCGGCGACGGGGGCGTACTGCCGTTCCATGGCCAGCAACTACAACCACGCGCTGCGGCCGCCGGTCGTCGCCGTGCGGGACGGCGCGGCGCGGGTCATCGTCCGGCGGGAGACCGAGGACGATCTGCTGCGCCTCGACGTCGGGTGACACTCCGGGGGGAGGCCGGGGGGAGAGGAGGGGGCGGGCGAAGATTTTTCGGCCCGGTACCCATCCGAAAATGAAATAAACGTCTCACGATCCGGACGAAAGGCAGAAAATCCCGTCCGGTGCGTGAGACTGGTCCAACCGTAGACGGTATGAGGAAACGAGGTCGGATGATGCGTACGCGTCCGCTGAAGGTGGCGCTGCTGGGCTGTGGAGTGGTCGGCTCAGAGGTGGCGCGCATCATGACGACGCACGGCGCCGACCTCGCCGCCCGGATCGGGGCCCCGGTGGAGCTCGCCGGTGTGGCCGTACGGCGGCCCGACAAGGTGCGTGAGGGGATCGACCCCGCCCTCGTCACCACCGACGCCACCGCCCTCGTCAAGCGGGGGGACATCGACGTCGTGGTGGAGGTCATCGGGGGGATCGAGCCCGCCCGTACGCTCATCACCACCGCCTTCGCGCACGGTGCCTCCGTGGTCTCCGCCAACAAGGCGCTCATCGCCCAGGACGGCGCCGCCCTGCACGCCGCCGCCGACGAGCACGGCAAGGACCTGTACTACGAGGCCGCCGTCGCCGGTGCCATCCCGCTGATCCGGCCGCTGCGCGAGTCGCTGGCCGGCGACAAGGTCGACCGGGTGCTCGGCATCGTCAACGGGACGACCAACTTCATCCTCGACGCCATGGACAGCACCGGCGCCGGGTACCAGGAGGCGCTCGACGAGGCCACCGCCCTCGGGTACGCCGAGGCCGACCCGACCGCCGACGTCGAGGGCTTCGACGCCGCCGCCAAGGCCGCCATCCTGGCCGGGATCGCCTTCCACACGCGGGTGCGCCTCGACGACGTCTACCGCGAGGGCATGACCGAGGTCACCGCCGCCGACTTCGCCTCCGCCAAGGAGATGGGCTGCACCATCAAGCTGCTCGCCATCTGCGAGCGGGCGGCCGACGGCGGCTCCGTCACCGCGCGCGTGCACCCCGCGATGATCCCGCTGAGCCATCCGCTGGCCAGCGTGCGCGAGGCGTACAACGCCGTCTTCGTCGAGTCCGAGGCCGCCGGACAGCTCATGTTCTACGGGCCCGGCGCCGGCGGTTCGCCGACCGCGTCCGCCGTCCTCGGCGACCTGGTGGCCGTGTGCCGCAACCGGCTCGGCGGAGCCACCGGACCCGGCGAGTCCGCGTACGCCGCGCTGCCCGTCTCCCCGATGGGCGACGTCGTCACGCGCTACCACATCAGCCTCGACGTGGCCGACAAACCGGGCGTGCTCGCCCAGGTCGCGACCGTGTTCGCGGAGCACGGTGTCTCCATCGACACCGTGCGGCAGTCCGGCAAGGACGGCGAGGCATCCCTCGTCGTCGTCACCCACCGCGCGTCCGACGCCGCCCTCGGCGGTACGGTCGAGGCGCTGCGCAAGCTCGACACCGTGCGGGGTGTCGCCAGCATCATGCGGGTTGAAGGAGAGTAACCAGCAATGACCCACCAGTGGCGCGGAATCATCGAGGAGTACCGGGACCGGCTGCCCGTCTCCGACAGCACGCCCGTCGTGACGCTCCGCGAGGGCGGCACCCCGCTCGTGCCCGCGCAGGTGCTCTCCGAGCGCACGGGCTGCGAGGTCCACCTCAAGGTCGAGGGGGCGAACCCGACGGGGTCCTTCAAGGACCGCGGCATGACCATGGCCATCAGCAAGGCCAAGGAGGAGGGCGCGCAGGCCGTCATCTGCGCGTCCACCGGCAACACCTCCGCGAGTGCCGCCGCGTACGGCGTGCGCGCGGGCATGGTGTCCGCCGTGCTCGTGCCGCAGGGCAAGATCGCCCTCGGCAAGATGGGCCAGGCCCTCGTGCACGGCGCGAAGATCCTCCAGGTCGACGGCAACTTCGACGACTGCCTCACGCTGGCCCGGGCGCTCAGCGACAACTACCCGGTGGCCCTGGTCAATTCGGTCAACCCCGTGCGCATCGAGGGGCAGAAGACGGCCGCCTTCGAGATCGTGGACATGCTCGGCGACGCGCCCGACGTCCACGTCCTCCCGGTGGGCAACGCGGGCAACATCACCGCGTACTGGAAGGGCTACAAGGAGTACGCCGCCGACGGGGTCAGCACGAGGACGCCCCGCATGTGGGGCTTCCAGGCCTCCGGCAGCGCGCCGATCGTGCGCGGTGAGGTGGTCAAGGACCCGTCGACCATCGCCACCGCCATCCGGATCGGCAACCCCGCCTCCTGGGACTTCGCGCTCGCCGCGCGGGACGAGTCCGGCGGCGCCATCGACGAGGTGACGGACCGTGAGATCCTGCGCGCCTACCGGCTGTTGGCCTCGCAGGAGGGCGTCTTCGTGGAGCCCGCGTCCGCCGCGTCGGTGGCCGGTCTGCTGAAGGCCGCCGAGCAGGGCAAGGTCGACCCTGGGCAGCGCATCGTGTGCACCGTCACCGGCAACGGGCTCAAGGACCCGGACTGGGCGGTCGCGGGCGCCCCGCAGCCGGTCACCGTCCCGGTCGACGCGGCGACGGCGGCCGAGCGGCTCGGCCTGGTCTGAGGACCGCAGGCGACGGCGCCGGGCGAAGGCGCCCGGCGCAGGAGGGCGTAGGCGACGTCCGGCCGCGAATGCCCAGTACGGGGGGTGCACAGGGGGCTTACGACACGCATCGTGCGCCTCCTGTGCGCCCTATGTCGCCACAGAACCTTCCTTCGATAGGCTGTACCTAATCCGCCTGCCGCATATGCCGCGGTGCCGCGCCGTCTCCGCGGTCGGTACGGGCCGGCCGTGCGACAGGAAGCGGCGAGCCCCAGGGCTCATGTACGTCATCGAATGTCATTCGACAGTCCCGCAGCTCAAGGAGAGTCATCGAGCGATGGCCGGTCCAGCGTTCCGCGCCGCCGCCGTCAGGGTGCGCGTCCCCGCCACCAGCGCCAATCTCGGTCCGGGCTTCGACGCCCTCGGCCTCGCGCTGGGTCTCTACGACGACGTGGTCGTCCGGGTGGCCGACTCCGGGCTGCACATCGACATCGCGGGTGAGGGCAGCGAGACCCTCCCGCGCGACGAGAAGCACCTCCTCGTCCGCTCCCTGCGCACCGCCTTCGACCTGCTCGGCGGACAGCCGCGCGGCCTGGAGATCGTCTGCGCCAACCGCATCCCGCACGGCCGCGGCCTCGGCTCCTCCTCCGCCGCCATCTGCGCCGGCATAGTCGCCGCGCGCGCGGTGACCATAGGCGGCGAGGCCCGCCTCGACGACGCCGCGCTGCTCGACCTCGCCACCGAGATCGAGGGTCACCCGGACAACGTGGCGGCCTGTCTGCTGGGCGGTTTCACCCTGTCCTGGATGGAGTCCGGCGCCGCCCGGGCGATCAGGATGGAGCCCTCCGATTCCATCGTTCCGGTGGTTTTCGTGCCCGGAAAGCCGGTGCTGACCCAGACCGCGCGCGGACTGCTCCCGCGCCACGTCCCGCACGTCGACGCCGCCGCCAACGCCGGCCGCGCCGCGCTGCTCGTCGAGGCCCTCACCCGGCGCCCCGAGCTGCTGCTGCCGGCCACCGAGGACCGCCTCCACCAGGAGTACCGGGCGCCGGCCATGCCGGAGAGCGCGGCGCTGGTGGAGAGGCTGCGCGGCGACGGCATCCCGGCGGTGATCTCGGGTGCCGGGCCCACGGTGATGGCCCTGGCCGACGCCGACACGGCCGACAAGGTCGAGGCGCTGGCCGGGACGGACTGGGCGGCCAATCGGCTGAGTCTGGACGGGCAGGGCGCGAGTGTCCTGCCGCTGGCGACATCCGGCGACATTTAGACGCGCGAGCGGTTGCCGGATTTCGAGAGGGGGAATGTTTGTTGGATCCGGTAGTGTTAACCTCAAGTCTGCACCCGACCTCACCATGGCGAGGTGCCTCGTGTCCCCGTCCGGGACAGACATTCTTCCGGGAGCCCCCCAAGCCGCATCGTGCAGTGGATGTCGTACGTGATCAGTACGGCCGACACGGGCATTGAGCGGCCCGCCGGTGGGGGTCACCCCCCGCTGGGGGAGTTTCGGAACCGGTGCGACCACGCCGCATGACACAGATACCGGGTGCCACGGCTAGGGGAAGCGCCATCACCAGATATCTCTTCCGCCGTTCAGGCGGACCACCGCCCCGGCACGGTTCACACAGCAAGGACCGAAGCCGGACAGCACAACCGGTCGCCGAGCCAGACAGGCCGACGTCCGCTCCAGGGAAGGACCCTTCGTGAGCGACACCACCGATCTGATGGGCGCACGTGTCGAGGAGACCGCTGCCGCGCCCGCCACGGACGCCTCCGCGCCTGCCACCGGTGCCGGCTCCCGGCGGCGCCGCGGTACCGGCCTCGAGGGCATGGTGCTGGCCGAGCTGCAGCAGGTCGCATCCGGCCTCGGCATCAGGGGCACCGCGCGGATGCGCAAGAGCCAGCTGATCGAGGTCATCAAGGAGGCGCAGGCCGGGGGGAGTGCCCCCGCCAAGGCCGCGTCCGCCGCGGACACCGCCGGCGAGACCAAGCCGAAGCGCCGCAGCACCTCCCGGGCCCGTACGGGCGACGAGGCCCCCGCCGAGAAGGCGGAGAAGGTCGGCAAGGCCGACAAGAAGGCGGACAAGGCGACCGCCGACAAGGCCGCCGCCCAGCAGCAGATCGAGATCCCCGGTCAGCCGTCCCCCAAGGTCAACGCCTCGGCCGAGCAGACCGCCCCCGCCGACGACGCCCCCTCCGAGCGCCGTCGTCGCCGGGCCACCGCGGACGCGGGCAGCCCGTCCGCCGCCACCGAGACGGTGGCCGTCGACACCCGCGGCGAGGCGAAGGCCGACGCGTCGGGCCAGCAGCAGTCGCAGCAGCAGGGCCAGGGCGACGCCCGTTCCGACGGCGAGGGCGGCGAGGGCCGCCGCCGTGACCGCCGCGACCGGGGCGACCGGGGCGACCGCAACGACCGCGGTGACCGGGGCGACCGCGGTGACCGCGGCCGTGACCGGCGCAGCAAGGGCGACGACCAGCAGAGCCAGGGCGGCGGTCGCCAGGACCGTCAGCAGCAGGGCGGCGGACGCCAGGACCGTCAGCAGCACGACGACGGTTTCGACGACGACGGCGGCGGCCGCCGCGGCCGTCGGGGCCGCTACCGCGACCGCCGGGGCCGTCGCGGGCGCGACGAGATCGCCGCGGAGCCGCAGATCAACGAGGACGACGTCCTCATCCCGGTCGCCGGCATCCTCGACATCCTCGACAACTACGCGTTCATCCGGACCTCCGGCTACCTGCCCGGCCCCAACGACGTGTACGTCTCCCTCGCCCAGGTCCGCAAGAACGGCCTGCGCAAGGGCGACCACCTCACCGGTGCCGTGCGCCAGCCCAAGGAGGGCGAGCGCCGCGAGAAGTTCAACGCGCTGGTGCGCCTGGACTCGGTCAACGGCATGGCGCCCGAACACGGCCGCGGACGCCCGGAGTTCAACAAGCTCACCCCGCTGTACCCGCAGGACCGCCTCCGCCTGGAGACGGACCCCGGCGTCCTCACCACCCGCATCATCGACCTCGTCGCGCCGATCGGTAAGGGCCAGCGCGGTCTGATCGTGGCCCCGCCGAAGACCGGCAAGACCATGATCATGCAGGCGATCGCCAACGCGATCACGCACAACAACCCCGAGTGCCACCTGATGGTCGTCCTGGTCGACGAGCGTCCGGAAGAGGTCACCGACATGCAGCGGTCGGTGAAGGGCGAGGTCATCTCCTCGACCTTCGACCGTCCGGCCGAGGACCACACCACGGTCGCCGAGCTGGCCATCGAGCGCGCCAAGCGCCTGGTGGAGCTGGGTCACGACGTCGTCGTGCTGCTCGACTCGATCACGCGTCTGGGCCGTGCGTACAACCTCGCCGCCCCGGCCTCCGGCCGCATCCTCTCCGGTGGTGTCGACTCGACCGCCCTGTACCCGCCGAAGCGCTTCTTCGGTGCGGCCCGCAACATCGAGGACGGCGGTTCGCTGACCATCCTCGCCACCGCCCTGGTGGACACCGGGTCCCGCATGGACGAGGTCATCTTCGAGGAGTTCAAGGGCACCGGCAACGCCGAGCTCAAGCTCGACCGGAAGCTCGCCGACAAGCGCATCTTCCCCGCGGTGGACGTCGACGCGTCCGGCACCCGCAAGGAGGAGATCCTGCTCGGCAACGAGGAGCTCGCCGTCACCTGGAAGCTGCGCCGGGTGCTGCACGCCCTCGACCAGCAGCAGGCGATCGAGCTGCTCCTCGACAAGATGAAGCAGACCAAGTCGAACGTCGAGTTCCTGATGCAGATCCAGAAGACGACGCCGACGCCCGGCAACGGCGACTGAGTCACCGCCGGCCGGTTCGCAGCACGGAAGTCCCGCTTCGTCACTCGTGACGGGGCGGGACTTCTGACGTGCGGGGCTTGTAGGATCAGCGCACCGCGGTGGGGGGGAACGTGTTTTCGGATACGCCCACAGGGTGATCAGTGCTGCCTTCACGGGCCCGCACCCATGGGCTGTTCTCTCCTGTCCGCGTCTATCCGCGACAGGAGACCTGAGTGACATCTACCCCCCGAAGAGCCCGGCTGGCTCTTCCCGCGGCCACCGCCGCACTCGCCCTGTCGGGCGCGGTCCTCGCGGCCGCCCCCGCCCAGGCATCCGGCGGGGCTCCCGTCCCGCCCCGGCCGGCCGTCACCGAACGTCCCGCCGCGGCGTCCAGCGCCGAGCTGATGCAGCGTGTCCAGAACTCCGCAGCCGCCCTCAAGAGCAGCGCCGCGAACGCCCCCGGCATGCGGCCGGAGGCATCCGAGGACGCCGAGGCTCCGGCCGGCCGGATCGATCCGAAGATCATCGGGGGCAAGGACGCCACGTTCTCCGAGGCGCCGTGGATGGTGCAGCTGTACTACGACGACGACATGGGCACCGACGACCCCGACGACGACGAGGGCTACTTCTGCGGCGGCACCCTGGTGGCCCCGGCGAAGGTCCTGACCGCCGCGCACTGCGTGTATGGGCTGGACTGGTCGGAGAGGGGAACCGTCGTCGCGGGTACCGCCCAGCTGCCCGTCGGCAAGGACCTGCATGGCGGCCGGGCCGTCGGCGTCTGGCGCCAGTGGGTCAACCCCACGTACCGGCCGAGCAGCACCTCGGGCGGCGACCTGGCGGTGCTCACGCTGACCGAGGCGCTGCCGTACAAGACGCTCCGGACGACGACGAGCGGCGACACCGCCTCGTACGCCAACGGGACCCCGGCGACGGTGTACGGCTGGGGGCGCACCAGCTCCACCAGCCAGGACATCTCGCCGACCCTCAGGAAGGCGACCGTGCCGATGCGCTCGGACGCCCCCTGCACCTCGTACTGGGGCCCGGACTTCGTGCCCGGCCAGATGGCCTGCGCCGGCGACCCGGCCAGCGGTCAGGACGCCGGTACGGTCTCCGCGTGCAACGGCGACTCCGGCGGCCCGCTGGTCGTCAACGGGCGGATCGCCGGTGTGGTGTCCTGGGGCGTCAAGGACTGCGTCGCCTCGGGTGCCTACAGCGTCTACGCCAAGACCAGCTCCTACGTCGGTGAGGTCAACGCCCGCGTCGACGACACGGACCTCGACTTCGACGGGCTGGCGGACCTGTTCGCCCGCACCCCGGGCGGCAAGGGGTACGAGTACTACTCGCTCGGCGACCGGTCGCCCTACCTTGGCAAGCGCCTCGCGCTGAGCGGTGACTGGGGCGGGCGGAGCCTGGTGCGCCAGGGCGACCTGGACCGCGACTTCCACCAGGACTACGTGTACCGCACGTCCAGCGGTGTGCTGTACACGCTCGCCTTCAACGGGGTCGACCGCTACGAGTCGATCCGCGTCGGCGCCGGCTGGAACGTCATGAAGGACATCCGCGTCCCGGGCGACCTCTCCGGGGACGCCCTGCCCGACCTGGTGGCCAAGGACAAGGACGGCGTCCTGTGGCTCTACCCGGGCAAGGGCGACGGCACGTTCGGCAGCCGCGTCAGGATCGGCGGCGGCTGGGCCTCGTACACGATCACCGGCAAGGGCGACTACAACCGCGACGGCAGGCCCGACCTGCTGGCGCGGGACGGCTCGGGCGTCCTGTGGCTGTACCCGGGCACCGGGAAGGCCGCGCCGGCGCTCGGCAGCCGGGTCAAGGTCGGCGGCGGCTGGTCCGTCTACGGCGCCTTCGCCACCGCCGGTGACACCACCGGTGACGGCAGGCCCGACCTGCTGGCCCGCGACTCCTCCGGGGCGATGTGGCTGTACAAGGGAACCGGCAAGTCGGGCACGGCCACGTTCAAGGCCCGCACCCGCGTCGGGGCCGGCTGGAACGCGTTCGACCTGTTCGGCTGAGAACGGCGCCAGGGGCCGCCTCCGCTTCGGGGGCGGCCCCTTCGTCATGGGCCCCACCTGCGACCTTCGCCACACGCGCCGTCCCGGCGGGCGCCCCGGCGCGGCGGGGCCGAGGCCCGCCGACGCGCAGGTCAGCGGGGCGGAGGACCGCGCGGTGAATACGCTCCGTCACCGTTTCCGCACCGGGTCGCCACAGTCCGTTGTGCAACCCTGTCCCGAGTTCCCCCGTCCCACTCACGGGGGGACCATGGTGAGGTAGCGGCCCCGACACCGACGGAGCCGGCCGACCCGACCCCGACCCCAGGGGGTAACCGACCGGACGAACACCGAGGAGCCCATGTCCGCCGAGAGCACGCCGGATCCCGCGATACCCGACCCCGGCAGGTCCCGCACCGGACCCGGCCACCGGGGCAAGGGCCGACGCCGCAAGCCCAGAGCCAAGCGCCGCAAGGCCCTGCTCGTCGCGGCCTGGAGCGCCGCCGGCATCGTCGTCCTGGGCGGCACCGGAGCGGGAGTCCTGTACTTCAAGCTCAACGGCAACCTGACGAGCGTCGACATCGACCAGGCACTCGGCGCCGACCGGCCCGAGAAGACCGACAACGGCTCCGAGAACATCCTGGTCCTCGGCTCCGACACCCGCTCGGGCGGCAACAAGAAGCTCGGCGGCGGCACCGACGACGGCACCGCCCGCTCGGACACGGCGATGATCGTGCACGTCCACCAGGGCCACAAGAGCGCCAGCGTGGTCTCCATCCCGCGCGACACCCTCATCGACCGCCCCGACTGCACCGGCACCGACGGCACCGAGCACCCCGCGGCCCAGGACGTCATGTTCAACTCCGCGTACTCCACCGGCGGCGCCGCCTGCGCCGTGAAGACCGTCGAGTCGGTCAGCGGCCTGCGCATGGACCACTACCTGGAAGTCGACTTCAGCGGCTTCCAGAACCTCATCGACGACCTCGGCGGCGTCGAGGTCAGTACCACCGAGGACATCAAGGACCCCGACAGCCATCTCGACCTCACGGCCGGCACCCACCGGCTCGACGGCGAGCAGGCGCTCGGCCTGGTCCGCACCCGGCACGGCGTCGGCGACGGCTCCGACCTCGGCCGCATCCAGCTCCAGCAGGCCTTCGTCAAGGCCCTGGTCGACCAGGTCAAGGACGTCGGCCTGCTCGGCAACCCCAAGAAGCTGTACGACATCGCCGACACCGCCACCAAGACCGTGACCACCGACTCCGACCTGGGCTCGGTGAACTCCCTGATGTCCTTCGCGACCGGCCTGAAGGGGATCGGCCCGGACAAGATGCACATGGTCACCATGCCGGTGGTCTACGACCCCGCCGACGCCAACCGCGTCCTGGTCGAGAAGGACAAGGCCCAGCAGGTCTGGACGGCCCTGAAGAACGACCGTCCGATCCCGAAGTCGGCCACGCAGGGCACGGCCACCGGCGAGGCCGACGGCGTCGTCGGCGCCGGGGAATAGATCCCGCCGCCCCCCGGTTTTGGGAGATGCGGCCGGTCCTGGCAGACTGGTACGTCGGCTCCGGTTCACGCTCCCGCATCCCGCGGCTGCGACCCGGCGCCCTCCCGGAACAGTAGGAGACACCTTGAAGCGCGACATCCACCCCGAGTACGTCGAGACGCAGGTCAGCTGCACCTGTGGCGCGTCGTTCACCACCCGCAGCACCATTCAGTCCGGCACCATCCGGGCCGAGGTCTGCTCCGAGTGCCACCCGTTCTACACGGGCAAGCAGAAGATCCTCGACACCGGTGGCCGCGTGGCCCGCTTCGAGGCCCGCTTCGGCAAGGCTGCCGCCGGCTCCAAGAAGTAGCGAGCCCCCAACCGCCGGTCCACGGCCGCATCCCCTCCCCGGGGAGCGCCGGGACCGGCGTTTTTGGTCGCCCGCCTTCCCTTCCCACGCAGTAGCAGGAGCCCAAGATGTTCGAGGCCGTCGAGGAACTCGTCGCCGAGCACGCCGACCTGGAGAAGAAGCTCGCCGACCCGTCGGTCCACTCCGACCAGGCGAACGCGCGCAAGCTGAACAAGCGGTACGCCGAGCTGACCCCGATCGTCGCCACGTTCCGCTCCTGGAAGCAGACGGGCGACGACATCGAGACCGCGCGCGAGTTCGCCGCCGACGACCCGGACTTCGCCGCCGAGGTCAAGGAGCTGGACAAGCAGCGCGAGGAGCTCACCGAGAAGCTGCGCCTGCTGCTCGTCCCGCGCGACCCCAGCGACGACAAGGACGTCATCCTCGAGATCAAGGCTGGCGCCGGCGGCGACGAGTCGGCGCTCTTCGCGGGCGACCTGCTGCGCATGTACCTGCGCTACGCCGAGCGGATCGGCTGGAAGACCGAGATCATCGACGCCACCGAGTCCGAGCTGGGCGGCTACAAGGACGTCCAGGTCGCCGTGAAGACCAAGGGCGGCCAGGGCGCCACCGAGCCCGGACAGGGCGTCTGGGCGCGCCTGAAGTACGAGGGCGGCGTGCACCGCGTGCAGCGGGTCCCCGCGACCGAGTCCCAGGGCCGGATCCACACCTCCGCGGCCGGCGTGCTGGTCACGCCCGAGGCCGAGGAGATCGACGTCGAGATCAACCCGAACGACCTGCGCATCGACGTCTACCGCTCCTCCGGCCCCGGCGGCCAGTCCGTCAACACCACCGACTCCGCGGTGCGCATCACGCACCTGCCGACCGGAGTCGTCGCCTCCTGCCAGAACGAGAAGAGCCAGCTGCAGAACAAGGAGCAGGCGATGCGTATCCTGCGCTCCAGGCTGCTCGCGGCGGCGCAGGAGGAGGCGGAGCGGGAGGCCGCGGACGCCCGGCGCAGCCAGGTCCGCACCGTCGACCGCTCCGAGAAGATCCGCACGTACAACTTCCCCGAGAACCGCATCTCGGACCACCGCGTCGGCTTCAAGGCGTACAACCTGGACCAGGTCCTGGACGGCGACCTCGACTCGGTGATCCAGGCCTGCGTCGACGCGGACTCGGCGGCCAAGCTCGCCGCCGCGTAAGCCCCCCGTACGACAGCCCGGAGGACCAGCGTGAACCTGCTGCTCATGGAGGTGGCCCAGGCCACCCAGCGGCTGGCCGACGCCGGCGTGCCCTCGCCGCGCACCGACGCGGAGGAGCTCGCCGCGCACCTGCACGGCGTCAAGCGGGGTGAGCTGCACACCGTGCCGGACGCGGACTTCGACGCCCGGTACTGGGAGGTCGTCGCCCGCCGCGAGGCGCGTGAACCGCTCCAGCACATCACCGGCCGCGCCTACTTCCGCTACCTGGAGCTCCAGGTGGGCCCCGGCGTCTTCGTGCCCCGTCCCGAGACCGAGTCGGTCGTCGGCTGGGCCATAGACGCCGTGCGGGCCATGGACGTCGTGGAGCCCTGCATCGTCGACCTGTGCACCGGCTCCGGAGCCATCGCGCTCGCCCTCGCCCAGGAGGTGCCGCGCTCGCGCGTGCACGCCGTGGAGCTGTCCGAGGACGCCCTGGTGTGGACCCGCAAGAACATGGCGGGGTCCAGGGTCGACCTGCGCCAGGGAGACGCCCTGACCGCCTTCCCCGACCTCGACGGCCAGGTCGACCTGGTCGTCTCCAACCCGCCGTACATCCCGCTCACCGAGTGGGAGTACGTCGCCCCCGAGGCCCGCGACCACGACCCGGAGCTGGCCCTGTTCTCCGGCGAGGACGGCCTCGACCTCATCCGCGGCCTGGAACGAACCGCGCACCGCCTGCTGCGCCCCGGCGGCGTGGTCGTCGTCGAGCACGCCGACACCCAGGGCGGCCAGGTGCCGTGGATCTTCACCGAGGAGCGGGGCTGGGCCGACGCGGCCGACCACCCCGACCTCAACAACCGGCCCAGGTTCGCGACCGCCCGCAAGGCACTGCCGTGAGCGACCGCACCCCGCTGACTTCGACCCCGCAGTACGTGTACGAGGAGGCCCGCTAAATGGCACGGCGTTACGACACCAATGACGCGACCGACCGAGTGACCGGTCTGCGCGAGGCCGCCTCCGCCGTCCGCCGGGGCGAACTCGTCGTGCTGCCGACCGACACCGTGTACGGCATCGGCGCCGACGCCTTCACCGCGGAGGCCGTCGGCGACCTGCTGGAGGCCAAGGGACGGGGCCGCAACATGCCCTCCCCGGTCCTCATCGGCTCGCCCAACACCCTGCACGGCCTCGTCACGGACTTCTCCGAGATGGCCTGGGAACTGGTCGACGCCTTCTGGCCCGGCGCGCTGACGCTGGTCGCCAAGCACCAGCCGTCGCTGCAGTGGGACCTCGGCGACACCCGGGGCACCGTCGCCGTCCGCATGCCGCTGCACCCGGTCGCCATCGAGCTGCTCACCGAGGTCGGCCCGATGGCCGTCTCCTCCGCCAACCTGACCGGCCACCCGTCCCCCGAGGACTGCGACGCCGCCCAGCAGATGCTCGGCGACTCCGTCTCCGTCTACCTCGACGGCGGCCCCACGCCCGGCAACGTCCCGTCGTCCATCGTCGACGTCACCCGCGAGGTGCCGGTCCTGCTGCGCGCGGGAGCGCTGTCGGCGGAGGAACTGCGCAAGGTGGTACCCGACCTCGAGGTGGCGAATTGACGGCCCCTGAGACGGGGCGTGGCATAGGCAACGGGGAACGCGCCGCGGAGATCACGACCACGTTCGTCGGACTGCCGCGCGACAGCTTCCGCATCCTCCACGTCAGCACCGGAAACGTCTGCCGCTCGCCCATCACCGAGCGGCTGACCCGGCACGCGGTGAAGGAGCGGCTCGGCGTCCTGGGCGGCGGCCTGATCGTGGAGAGCGCCGGCACATGGGGCCACGAGGGCGCCCCCATGGAGGCGAACGCCGAGACGGTCCTCGCGGACTTCGGCGCCGACCCGGCCGGGTTCACCGGGCGCGAGCTGCTCGACGAGCACGTCATCCGCGCCGACCTGGTGCTCACCGCCACCCGGGACCACCGGGCCCAGGTCATCTCCATGGGCCACTCGGCGGGCCTGCGCACCTTCACCCTCAAGGAGTTCACCCGCCTGGTGAACGCCATCGACCCGGCCACCCTGCCGCCCCTGGAGGACGGCGTGGTGACCCGCGCCCGCGCCCTGGTCCGCGCCGCGGCCGCGCTGCGCGGGTGGCTCCTCGCCCCCACGGTGGAGGCGGACGAGGTGTACGACCCGTACGGCGCACCGCTGCCGTTCTTCCGCTCGATCGGCGACGAGATACACCAGGCCCTGGACCCGGTCGTGACCGCGCTGACCGGGGTGCCCGCGCGGACGTAGCGCGCCGCCCGGGCACGCCGGGCGCCTGCGCCGCGGCGGGCCTACATTGGTCGTACGTCACCGTCGACGCACGCCCCGGAGCGCACCATGTCGGTCACCCACGACATCATCGAGGCCGATGACAGCTCGCTCGGAGTCCTGCCGCGCCAGGATCCCGAGCTGGCCGAGATCCTGTTCGCGGAAGGCCGCCGGCAGGCGACGACGCTGCAGCTGATCGCCGCCGAGAACTTCACGTCACCCGCCGTGCTGGCCGCCCTCGGCTCGCCACTGGCCAACAAGTACGCGGAGGGCTACCCCGGCGCCCGCCACCACGGCGGCTGCGAGATCGTGGACGTCGCGGAGCGGCTGGCCGCGCAGCGGGCCCAGGACCTCTTCGGCGCCGAGCACGCCAACGTGCAGCCCCACTCCGGCTCCTCCGCCGTGCTGGCCGCCTACGCCGCCCTCCTGCGCCCCGGTGACACCGTCCTCGCCCTCGGGCTGCCCCACGGCGGTCACCTCACCCACGGTTCGCCGGCGAACTTCTCCGGCCGCTGGTTCGACTTCGTCGGCTACGGCGTGGACGCGGAGACCGGGCTGACGGACCACGACCAGGTGCGCGCCCTGGCCCGCGCCCGCCGGCCGAAGGCGATCGTCTGCGGTTCCATCGCCTACCCCCGCCATCTCGACTACGCGGCCTTCCGTGACATCGCCGACGAGGTGGGCGCCTACCTCATCGCCGACGCAGCCCACCCGATCGGGCTGGTCGCCGGGGGAGCGGCGCCCAGCCCGGTGCCGTACGCCGACATCGTGTGCGCCACCACCCACAAGGTGCTGCGCGGACCCCGCGGCGGCATGATCCTGTGCGGAAGCGAACTCGCCGAGCGGGTCGACCGGGCCGTCTTCCCGTTCACCCAGGGCGGTGCCCAGATGCACACCGTCGCCGCCAAGGCCGTCGCCTTCGGGGAGGCGGCGACCCCCGCCTTCGCCGCCTACGCCCACCAGGTGGTCGCCAACGCCCGCGCGCTCGCCGCCCACCTGGCCGCCGAGGGCCTGATCGTCACCACCGGCGGTACCGACACCCACCTGATCACCGCCGACCCCGCCCCGCTCGGCGTCGACGGGAAGACCGCCAGGGGGCGGCTCGCGGCGGCCGGGATCGTGCTGGACTGCTGCGCCCTGCCGCACGGCGACGCCCGCGGCCTGCGCCTGGGTACGGCCGCCGTGACCACGCAGGGCATGGGGGAGCGGGAGATGCGGGCGGTGGCCACCCTGCTCGCCGGAGTGCTGCGCGGCACCACGGACCCGGCCGCGGCACGGGCCGACGTACGGGACCTGACCGCGCAGTTCCCGCCCTACCCGGACTGAGGACGGGTAGGCGTACAGGCGTACCCGTCCACCCGTGCAACCATCGTCGGTACCCGGAAGTCCTCCACCGTATGCGTCGCACCGCCGAGCGCATCGTTAGGGTGTGGGGTCGAGGATGGCCAGCGAGACCTGTGGGGAAGCCCGTGCGTGAATACCTGCTGACGCTCTGCATCACGGCCGCGGTGACGTATCTGCTGACAGGGCCGGTACGGAAGTTCGCGATCGTGGCGGGAGCGATGCCGGAGATCCGGGCACGTGACGTGCACCGGGAGCCCACTCCGCGTCTCGGCGGGATCGCCATGTTCTTCGGGTTGTGCGCCGGCCTGCTGGTCGCCGACCACCTCACCAACCTCCACGAGGTCTTCGAGAAGTCCAACGAACCGCGGGCCCTGCTGTCCGGGGCGGCCCTGATCTGGCTGATCGGCGTCCTGGACGACAAGTTCGAGATCGACGCCCTGATCAAGCTGGGCGGCCAGATGATCGCCGCCGGTGTGATGGTGGTGCAGGGCCTGACCATCCTGTGGATCCCGCTGCCGGGTGTCGGCACGGTGGCGCTCACCCAGTGGCAGGGCACCCTGCTGACGGTGGCGCTGGTCGTCATCACCATCAACGCGGTCAACTTCGTGGACGGCCTGGACGGCCTCGCGGCGGGCATGGTGTGCATCGCCGCGGCGGCGTTCTTCATGTACGCCTACCGGATCTGGTACTCGTACGGCATCGAGGCCGCGGCCCCGGCCTCGCTCTTCGCCGCCATCCTCATGGGCATGTGCCTCGGCTTCCTGCCGCACAACATGCACCCCGCCCGGATCTTCATGGGCGACTCGGGCTCCATGCTGATCGGCCTCGTGCTGGCGGCCGGCGCGATCTCCGTCACCGGTCAGGTCGACCCGGACGTGATGAAGCTGTTCTCCGGCTCCGAGCGCAACGCCGTGCACCAGATGGTGCCGGTCTACATCCCGCTGCTGATGCCGCTGACCATCATCGCCATCCCGGCCGCCGACCTGATCCTGGCGATCGTGCGCCGCACCTGGCGCGGCCAGTCGCCGTTCGCCGCGGACCGGGGGCACCTGCACCACCGGCTGCTGGAGATCGGCCACTCGCACAGTCGCGCGGTGCTGATCATGTACTTCTTCTCGGCGCTGATCGCCTTCGGCGCGCTCGCCTACTCCGTGAACGCGGCGTCGATGTGGATCGTGCTGAGCGTCGTCTTCCTCAGCGCGATCGGCCTGGTCCTGCTCCTGCTGCCCCGGTTCACCCCGCGCACCCCCCGCTGGGCCGAGAGCTTCGTGCCGCCGCGCTACCGGCGCCGCCGGGCGGCCGCCGTCACCGGGGACGCGGGGGAGGCCACCGCGGTCGCGGACGAGGACGAGGAGCGGGTCCCCGTCACCGTGGGCGTCTCGGGCGTCAACGGGGCGACCGCCGTCGGATCCCGCACGCGGACCAGGTGAGAATCGGTGTGCAGTGCACGCGTCCCGAGGGCTGACGAGTCGGGTGGCAAAGCGCCCCATTACCAGACAAGTTGGCGCGGTGTTTGCACAGACGCGCACAGTCACTCTCATGTGTGACAGCAAGCACACCCACAGGTAAAGACCTCATCAAATAGTTTGTGATACGGTTCACGAGTAATCCCGGGGTAGAGCCCAAGGACCGTAGTGCGACGGTCTCTTGAGTGTGCGGACACCGTCCGACCCGGGGATACGCTCGTCCATGACGACACCTGCCCCCTGTGTGTTGAAAGCGGAGTTGCCGCCATGCCGTCCAATGACGTCCGGATCCTGCTTCAGGCTGCCGTGCCCACGGCTGCCGTCGGCGCTGTAGCCGCCGTCGTCAGCGCCGTGGTCGCCGGCGGCAAGGGCGCGGTCGGAGCCGTCGTCGCGACCGTGGTGGCGATGCTCTTCATGGGGATCGGCCTCTACGTCCTGCAGCGCACCGCCAAATCGCTTCCGCACCTCTTCCAGGCGATGGGCCTGATGCTCTACGCGGCACAGATCCTGCTGCTGTTCGTCTTCCTCGCCGCGTTCAAGAACACGACGCTGTTCAACCCCCGGTCCTTCGCGATCACTTTGGTCGCCGTCACGCTCGCGTGGATCGCCGCGCAGACGCGCGCGCACATGAAGGCCAAGATCCTCTACGTCGAACCCGAACCGAAGGGCGAAAAGCCCGAAAAGACGGGCCACTCGTCGTGAGGGGTAGGGCCGGGATAAAGAGGCATGTGAAGTCCTGCTATCGTCCGGTGCCAACTGCGGCATCGCGGGCGCGGGCATCTCGGCTGACGCCTGCTGAATCGCGAGGCGAGATGCCCCCCAGCCGCCCCCACACCCGAAACACCAGTCCCGTGCCGAACAGCGGTTACGCGCCGCGCCGACACAACGAGGTTGCCGTACCCATGCGCCACGATGAAGGAGCCCGCGGTGAGTGCTGACCCGACGCAGGTGCTCGCCTTCGAGACCGACTGCCACCTGTTCGACGGGTGTGGCTTCCCGGCTCCCGGCCTGCACTCGTTCCTCTTCGAGCCGCTCTGGGGCAACGCAGACGGCAACGGCATGTACTTCAACAAGCCGATGCTGCTCGCCCTGCTCGGCTCGCTCGTGATCGTGGGCTTCTTCTGGGCCGCCTTCAACAAGCCGAAGGTTGTCCCGGGCAAGCTCCAGATGGTCGCCGAGGCCGGCTACGACTTCATCCGCCGCGGCGTGGTCTACGAGACCATCGGCAAGAAGGAAGGCGAGAAGTACGTCCCGCTCGTCGTGACGCTCTTCTTCTTCATCTGGATGATGAACCTCTGGTCGGTCATCCCGGTCGCCCAGTTCCCGGTGACGTCGATCATCGCCTACCCCGCGGGCATGGCCGCGATCGTCTACATCCTGTGGGTCTCGCTGACCTTCAAGCGCCACGGCTTCGTCGGCTTCTTCAAGAACGTCACCGGCTACGACAAGTCGCTCGGCCCGGTGCTGCCGCTGGCCATGACGATCGAGTTCTTCTCGAACCTCATCGTCCGCCCCTTCACCCACGCCGTCCGGCTCTTCGCGAACATGTTCGCGGGCCACACGCTGCTGCTCCTCTTCACGATCGCCAGCTGGTACATGCTGAACGGCATCGGCATCGCCTACGCGGGCGTCTCGTTCGTGATGACGATCATCATGACGGCCTTCGAGCTCTTCATCCAGGCCGTGCAGGCTTACGTGTTCGTGCTGCTGACCTGCACCTACATCCAGGGCGCGCTCGCCGAGCACCACTGAGTCCGTCCCGCACCACACCCCAGCCGTCCGGTGGCCAACCCCCACCGGTCCGTAAAGAGAAGGAAGAACTGGCATGTCCCAGACCCTTGCTGCCGTCGAAGGTTCGCTCAGCTCCGTCGGTTACGGCCTGGCCGCCATTGGCCCCGGCGTCGGCGTCGGCATCATCTTCGGTAACGGCACCCAGGCCCTCGCCCGCCAGCCCGAGGCGGCCGGCCTGATCCGCGCCAACCAGATCCTGGGCTTCGCGTTCTGTGAGGCGCTCGCCCTCATCGGTCTCGTCATGCCGTTCGTCTACTAAGACGAAGACTGACGACCGACCCTTTCGACGAAAGGCATTGATGTGACTTCCGCCCTGGTTTTCCTGGCGGCTGAGGGTGAGAAGGAGAACCCCCTCATCCCGCCGTGGCCCGAGCTGGTCATCGGCCTGATCGCCTTCGTCATCGTCTTCGGCTTCCTCGCCAAGAAGCTCCTCCCGAACATCAACAAGGTTCTGGAGCAGCGTCGCGAGGCCATCGAGGGCGGTATCGAGAAGGCCGAGGCCGCGCAGACCGAGGCCCAGAGCGTCCTCGAGCAGTACAAGGCCCAGCTCGCCGAGGCCCGGCACGAGGCCGCGCGCCTGCGTCAGGAGGCGCAGGAGCAGGGCGCCACGCTCATCGCCGAGATGCGCGCGGAAGGCCAGCGGCAGCGTGAGGAGATCATCGCCGCCGGTCACGCCCAGATCCAGGCCGACCGCAAGGCCGCCGCGTCCGCGCTGCGCCAGGACGTCGGACAGCTGGCGACCCAGCTGGCCGGCAAGCTGGTCGGTGAGTCCCTCGAGGACCACGCCCGCCAGAGCCGTGTGATCGACCGGTTCCTGGACGAGCTGGACGACAAGGCGACGAAGGCAGAGGCAACCCGATGAACGGAGCGAGCCGCGAGGCCCTGGCCGCCGCGCGCGAGCGTCTCGACGCGCTGACGGACTCCACGTCCGTGGACGCCGGCTCGCTCGCCGACGAGCTGGCCGCCGTCACCGCGCTGCTCCACCGCGAGGTGTCGCTGCGTCGGGTCCTCACCGACCCGGCGCAGGCGGGCGAGGCCAAGGCCGAGCTCGCCCAGCGTCTCCTCGGCACCCAGGTCAGCGGCCAGGCCGTCGACCTGGTGGCCGGCATGGTGCGCTCCCGCTGGTCGCAGTCCCGCGACCTGGTGGACGCGCTGGAGGAGCTGGCGAACACCGCCGACCTCACCGCCGCCCAGAAGCGGGGCCGGCTCGACAACGTGGAGGACGAGCTGTTCCGGTTCGGCCGGATCGTCTCCTCCAACACCGAGCTGCGCGCCGCGCTCACCAACCGGTCGGCCACCACCGCGGCCAAGGGCGAGCTGCTGCGCAGCCTGCTCGGCGGCCGGGCGGAGCAGACCACCGAGCGTCTGGTGACGCGCCTTGTCACCGCGCCGCGGGGACGTAGCCTGGAGTCGGGACTCGAGTCCCTGTCCAAGCTCGCCGCCGACCGGCGGGACCGGATGGTCGCCGTGGTCACCTCGGCGGTGCCGCTGAGCGACACGCAGAAGCAGCGCCTCGGCGCGGCCCTCGCGAAGGTCTACGGCCGTCCGATGCACCTGAACCTCGACGTGGACCCCGAGGTTCTCGGCGGAATGCGGGTGCAGGTCGGCGACGAGGTCATCAACGGCTCCATCGCGGACCGTCTGGAGGACGCCGGCCGCCGGCTGGCGAGCTGACGCCTCACGCGATTCACGTCGCGACAACAGCACAGCAGTAACAGAGCAGTAGCAGTACGTACTTACGACGGCCCTGGTTGGGCCGTGCAGAGGATTCACCTCTCATTGGGGGGAGTCCCGACTCGTGGAATACCCCCCAAGTGAAACTTCGGGCCCAACAAGGAGAGCAGGGAACTCAGATGGCGGAGCTCACGATCCGGCCGGAGGAGATCCGGGACGCACTGGAGAACTTCGTCCAGTCGTACAAGCCGGACGCGGCCTCGCGCGAGGAGGTCGGTACGGTCACCCTTGCCGGCGACGGCATCGCGAAGGTCGAGGGCCTGCCCTCGGCCATGGCCAACGAACTGCTGAAGTTCGAGGACGGCACCCTCGGCCTCGCCCTCAACCTCGAGGAGCGCGAGATCGGTTGCGTCGTCCTCGGTGAGTTCAGCGGCATCGAGGAGGGGCAGCCGGTCTCGCGTACCGGTGAGGTCCTCTCCGTGGCCGTCGGCGAGGGCTACCTCGGCCGCGTCGTCGACCCCCTCGGCAACCCGATCGACGGCCTCGGCGAGATCGAGACCAGCGGTCGCCGCGCCCTGGAGCTGCAGGCCCCCACGGTCATGCAGCGCAAGTCGGTGCACGAGCCGATGGAGACCGGCTACAAGGCCGTCGACGCCATGACCCCGATCGGCCGCGGTCAGCGTCAGCTGATCATCGGCGACCGGCAGACCGGCAAGACCGCCCTGGCCGTCGACACGATCATCAACCAGCGCGACAACTGGCGCACCGGCGACCCGAACAAGCAGGTCCGCTGCATCTACGTCGCCATCGGTCAGAAGGGCTCCACCATCGCGTCCGTGCGCGGTGCGCTGGAGGAGAACGGCGCGCTGGAGTACACGACCATCGTGGCCGCCCCGGCGTCCGACCCGGCCGGCTACAAGTACCTGGCGCCGTACACCGGCTCGGCCATCGGCCAGCAGTGGATGTACGAGGGCAAGCACGTCCTGATCATCTTCGACGACCTGTCGAAGCAGGCCGACGCCTACCGCGCCGTGTCGCTGCTGCTGCGCCGCCCGCCGGGCCGCGAGGCCTACCCGGGTGACGTCTTCTACCTGCACTCCCGTCTGCTGGAGCGCTGCGCGAAGCTCTCCGATGCCGAGGGCGCCGGCTCGATGACCGGTCTGCCGATCGTCGAGACCAAGGCCAACGACGTGTCGGCGTTCATCCCGACCAACGTCATCTCCATCACCGACGGCCAGTGCTTCCTGGAGTCCGACCTGTTCAACGCCGGCCAGCGTCCGGCCCTGAACGTCGGTATCTCGGTCTCCCGCGTCGGTGGCTCGGCCCAGCACAAGGCCATGAAGCAGGTCTCCGGCCGACTGCGCGTGGACCTCGCCCAGTTCCGCGAGCTGGAGGCGTTCGCCGCCTTCGGTTCCGACCTGGACGCCGCGTCGAAGTCGCAGCTGGAGCGCGGTCAGCGCATGGTCGAGCTGCTGAAGCAGGACCAGTACCAGCCGATGGCCACCGAGGACCAGGTCGTCTCCGTCTGGGCCGGCACCACCGGCAAGATGGACGAGGTCCCCGTCAACGACATCCGCCGCTTCGAGAAGGAGCTGCTCGAGTACCTGCACCGCCAGGAGCAGGGCCTCATGACCTCCATCCGCGAGGGCGGCAAGATGTCCGACGACACCCTGCAGGCCGTCGCCGAGGCGATCGCGGCGTTCAAGAAGCAGTTCGAGACCTCGGACGGCAAGCTGCTCGGCGAGGACGCCCCGTCCGTCGCCAAGTGACGTAAGGAAGGGACCTGACTCATGGGAGCCCAGCTCCGGGTCTACAAGCGTCGCATCCGATCCGTCACCGCGACCAAGAAGATCACCAAGGCGATGGAGATGATCGCCGCCTCGCGCGTCGTCAAGGCGCAGCGCAAGGTGGCGGCCTCCACGCCGTACGCGCAGGAGCTCACCCGCGCGGTCACGGCGGTCGGTACCGGGTCGAACACGAAGCACCCGCTCACCACGGAGGCGGACAACCCGGCCCGTGCCGCGGTCCTGCTCCTCACGAGCGACCGCGGTCTGGCCGGCGCCTTCAACTCCAACGCCATCAAGGCGGCGGAGCAGCTGACCGAGCGCCTCGAGCATGAGGGCCGCCAGGTCGACACCTACATCGTCGGCCGGCGCGGTCTGGCCCACTACAACTTCCGCGAGCGCAAGGTCGTGGAGTCGTTCGCGGGCTTCACCGACGAGCCGACGTACGCGGACGCCAAGAAGGTCGCGGCGCCGCTGATCGAGGCCATCGAGAAGGACACGGCCGAGGGCGGCGTGGACGAACTCCACCTCGTCTACACCGAGTTCGTCTCGATGATGACGCAGACGGCGGTCGACTCCCGACTGCTGCCGCTGAGCCTCGAAGAGGTGGCGCAGGAGTCGGCGGCGAAGGACGAGATCCTCCCGCTGTACGACTTCGAGCCGTCGGCGGAGGACGTCCTCGACGCCCTGCTGCCGCGCTACGTCGAAAGCCGCATCTACAACGCGCTGCTGCAGTCGGCTGCCTCCAAGCACGCCGCCACCCGGCGCGCGATGAAGTCGGCCACCGACAACGCGGGCGAGCTGATCAACACGCTCTCCCGTCTTGCCAACGCGGCCCGCCAGGCCGAAATCACCCAGGAAATCAGCGAGATCGTCGGTGGCGCCAGTGCCCTGGCCGACGCGAACGCGGGGAGTGACAACTAATGACCACCACTGTTGAGACCGCGACGGCCACGGGCCGCGTCGCCCGGGTCATCGGCCCGGTCGTCGACGTGGAGTTCCCCGTCGACGCGATGCCGGAGATCTACAACGCGCTGCACGTCGAGGTGGCCGACCCGGCCAAGGAGGGTGAGCTCAAGACGCTGACCCTCGAGGTCGCCCAGCACCTCGGTGACGGCCTGGTCCGCACCATCTCCATGCAGCCCACCGACGGTCTGGTCCGCCAGGCCGCGGTGACCGACACGGGCGCGGCCATCTCCGTCCCCGTCGGCGACTTCACCAAGGGCAAGGTGTTCAACACCCTCGGCGAGGTGCTGAACGTCGACGAGCAGTACACCGGTGAGCGCTGGCCGATCCACCGCAAGGCGCCGAACTTCGACGAGCTCGAGTCGAAGACCGAGATGTTCGAGACCGGCGTCAAGGTCATCGACCTGCTGACCCCGTACGTCAAGGGCGGCAAGATCGGTCTGTTCGGCGGTGCCGGCGTCGGCAAGACGGTGCTCATCCAGGAGATGATCTACCGCGTCGCCAACAACCACGACGGTGTCTCCGTGTTCGCCGGTGTCGGTGAGCGCACCCGTGAGGGCAACGACCTCATCGACGAGATGAGCGAGTCCGGCGTCATCGACAAGACCGCGCTGGTCTTCGGTCAGATGGACGAGCCGCCGGGCACCCGTCTGCGCGTCGCGCTGGCCGGCCTGACCATGGCCGAGTACTTCCGTGACGTCCAGAAGCAGGACGTGCTGTTCTTCATCGACAACATCTTCCGCTTCACCCAGGCGGGCTCCGAGGTGTCGACCCTGCTCGGCCGCATGCCCTCCGCGGTGGGCTACCAGCCGAACCTGGCCGACGAGATGGGTCTCCTCCAGGAGCGCATCACCTCGACCCGTGGTCACTCGATCACCTCGATGCAGGCGATCTACGTCCCCGCGGACGACCTGACCGACCCGGCCCCGGCCACCACCTTCGCCCACCTCGACGCGACGACGGTTCTGTCCCGTCCGATCTCCGAGAAGGGCATCTACCCGGCCGTGGACCCGCTGGACTCGACGTCCCGCATCCTCGACCCGCGGTACATCGCGGCGGACCACTACCAGGCCGCGATGCGCGTGAAGAACATCCTGCAGAAGTACAAGGACCTGCAGGACATCATCGCGATCCTCGGTATCGACGAGCTCGGCGAGGAGGACAAGCTCGTCGTCCACCGTGCCCGTCGCGTGGAGCG
Source organism: Streptomyces sp. BK208 (assembly GCF_004364245.1). Lineage (GTDB taxonomy): Bacteria > Actinomycetota > Actinomycetes > Streptomycetales > Streptomycetaceae > Streptomyces. The sequence continues at coordinate 432,468 of NZ_SOAV01000005.1, forward strand.
CTTCCTGTCCCAGAACACCCACGTCGCCAAGCAGTTCACCGGCGTCGACGGGTCGGACGTCCCGCTGGACGAGTCGATCGCGGCCTTCAACGCGATCTGCGACGGCGAGTACGACCACTTCCCGGAGCAGGCGTTCTTCATGTGCGGTGGCATCGAGGACCTGAAGAACAACGCCAAGGAGCTGGGCGTCTCCTGAGCCTCGGCTCGCGGTGAGCCGCACGGCTCATCATCCGGAGGGGGCGGGCGCGTCCCGTCCCCTCCGGCACGCCCCTTAGACTTGTAACCAACACCCGGCTCTCCCGCCGGGTGGTGACCCGAGGAGCCACCTTGGCTGCTGAGCTGCACGTCGCGCTGGTCGCGGCCGACCGAGAGGTCTGGTCCGGCGAGGCCACCCTGGTCGTCGCGCGCACCACGTCCGGCGACATCGGCGTCATGCCCGGTCACCAGCCGCTGCTCGGTGTGCTGGAGTCGGGCCCGGTGACCATTCGTACGAGTGACGGCGGGACGGTCGTCGCCGCCGTGCACGGCGGTTTCATCTCGTTCGCCGACAACAAGCTGTCGCTGCTGGCCGAGACCGCCGAGCTGGCGGACGAGATCGACGTCCACCGCGCCGAGCGGGAGCTGGAGCGCGCGAAGACGGAGGGCGACGCCCACGCCGAGCGCCGCGCGGACGTCCGACTGCGCGCGGCGGCGGGACGCTGATCCACAGCACTGTGCGATAGCGTCGTGCCATGACGTCACTCAGCCGCGGCTGGGACCGGAGTCATCCGGACCCGGCCGCGGCTGAGGCAGATCCGGGTGTTTTTTCCGTTCCGTTACCTAGGAGACGAGGAGGTCGGTGTCGATGGCCCTCGCTCTGACTGTGTGCGGAATCGTGGTCGCCCTGGTGGTGATCGGGCTCTTCGTCTTCGGTCTGCGCCGTCGGCTGATCCAGCGCTCGGGCGGCACCTTCGACTGTTCCCTGCGCTGGGACGCCCCCGAGGAGGGCGACTCGGGCGGCAAGGGCTGGGCCTACGGGGTGGCCCGCTACAACGGCGACCGGGTCGAGTGGTACCGCGTCTTCTCGTACTCCCCCCGCCCGCGCCGCGTGCTCGAACGCTCGGCGATCGAGGTGGCCGGCCGCCGGGTGCCGGACGGCGAGGAGGAGTTGGCGCTGCTCTCCGACGCCGTGGTCCTGGCCTGTCTGCACCGGGGCACGCGGCTCGAACTCGCGATGAGCGACGACGCGCTGACCGGATTCCTCGCGTGGCTGGAAGCGGCCCCGCCCGGACAGCGGGTGAACGTGGCGTAGCCGCACTCACCCTCCCCTGGACGAAGACCGGGAGAGTGAATGCGGCTACGGGACGGTTCTTACTTCAGGCCGCTGTCGATGGCGCTCACCAGTTCACCGTTGGTGGTGTCGCCGCTGAACTCCCAGAAGAAGGCGCCGCCGAGGCCCTGCTGCTCCGCCCAGTCCATCTTCGACTTGATGGTGGCCGGGGTGTCGTAGGACCACCAGTTGCTGCCGCAGTGGGCGTACGCGGTGCCGGCGATCGTGCCGGTGGCCGGGCAGCTGGTCTTGAGGACCTTGTAGTCCTCGATGCCCGCCTCGTAGGTGCCGGTCGCCGGGCCGGTCGCGGTGCCGCCGGGGGCGGCCTGCGTGACACCGGTCCAGCCGCGGCCGTAGAAGCCGATGCCGATCAGCAGCTTGCCGGCCGGCACGCCCCTGGCCTTGAACTTCGCCATCGCGTCGGCGGTGTTGAAGCCCTGCTGCGGGATGCCGTCGTACGCGGTCAGCGGCGAGTGCGGGGCGGTCGGGCCGTTCTTCGCCCAGGCGCCGAAGAAGTCGTACGTCATCACGTTGTACCAGTTGATGTACTTCGAGGCCTCGCCGTAGTCGGCGGCCTCGATCTTGCCGCCGTCCGAGCCGTCGGCGGTGACGGCCGCGGTGATCAGGTAGTCCTGGCCGAACTCGGCGCGCATGGCCTTCATCATGCTGCTGAAGGCGTTCGGGGCGCTGGTCTCGTCGCAGCTGAGACCGCAGGCGTTCGGGTACTCCCAGTCCAGGTCGATGCCGTCGAAGACGTCCGCCCAGCGCGGGTCCTCGACCAGGTCGTGACAGGACTTGGCGAAGGCGGCCGGGTTCTTCACGGCGTCGGGGAAGCCGCCGGACCAGGTCCAGCCGCCGAAGGAGTAGAGGATCTTGATGTTCGGGTACTTGGCCTTCAGCTTGCGCAGCTGGTTGAAGTTGCCGCGCAGGGGCTGGTCCCAGGTGTCGGCGACGCCGTCGACGGACTGGTCGGCGGTGTACGCCTTGTCGTAGTCGGCGTAGGAGTCGCCGATGGTGCACTTGCCGCCCTGGACGTTGCCGAAGGCGTAGTTGATGTGCGTGATCTTCGCGGCGGAGCCGGAGGTGACCAGGTTCTTCACGTGGTAGTTGCGCCCGTAGACGCCCCAGTTGGTGAAGTAGCCCATCTTGACCTCGTCACCGGTGCCGGGGTTGCCGCCGTCCCCGCCGCCGGTGGTGGTGACCTTCACGGAGCCGCTGGCCGGACCGGTCTGGTCGGCGGTGTCACGGGCCTTGACGCTGTACGAGTACGCGGTGCCCTTGGTGAGGCCGGTGTCCGTGTAGGTGGTGCCGGTGACGGTGGCGACCTTCGCGCCGTCCCGCAGCACGTCGTAGTTCTTGACGCCCTTGTCGTCGGTGGCCGCCGCCCAGGACAGCTTCACCGAGGTGTCGGTGACGTTCGAGGCGGTGGGTGTACCGGGCGCGGAGGGGGCCGCGTCGCCGGGCACCGAGGTGCCGTCGCAGCTGCCGCCGTTGAGCTTGCAGTTGGACGGGGAGCCGGGGCCGCTGCCGTTGAAGCCGAAGGAGACCGAGGCGCCGGGGGCGAGCGTCCCGTTCCAGCCGACGTTCTTGGCGGTCCAGTGGTCGGCGGAGTTGGTGACGGTGGCGTCCCAGGCGGAGGTGACCTTGGTGCCGGAGGGGAAGTCCCACTCGACGGTCCAGGAGCTGAGGGGGGTGGTGCCGGTGTTCTTCACCGTCCAGCTGCCGCCGAAGCCCGTGCCCCAGTCCGAGGTCTTGGCGAACGTGGCCGTCGCGCTGGTGGCCGCCTGCGCCGGGCTCGCGAGGCCGACCAGGCCGGCCAGGGGAAGCGCCAGGGTCGCTGCGAGTGCCGCGGCTTTGTGTCTGAAGCGCATGTGCGCCTCCTTATATGACGTTGTTGTTGTGGGCATGACTGAGCCTCATGCCCGCAGTGCCGCGAGAATAGAAAGGTCTGGACCATAGGTCAATAGGTCTGGACCAATGTGCCGCAGTGTGGTTGAGCCGGTGACCGAGAGGGGAAACTAGATCCCCAACTCCTGCGCCAGCACCGCCGCCTGCACCCGGCTGCGCAGCCCCAGCTTCCCCAGCAGCCGGCTCACGTGCGTCTTCACCGTGGCCTCCGCCATGTCCAGTTGCTCGGCGACCGCGGCGTTGGAGAGTCCCTGGCCCAGACAGGACAGCACCTCGCGCTCCCGCCGGGTCAGCTCCCGCAGCACCGCCGGATCGGCGCCCGGCTCCCGTACCGGCTTGGCGGCGAACTCGGCGATCAGCCGCCGGGTGACGGCCGGGGCCACGATGCCCGCGCCGCCCGCCACCGTGCGCACGGCCGTGAGCAGGTCCTTGGCGTCGGTGTTCTTCAGCAGGAACCCGGCGGCCCCCGCCCGCAGCGCCCCGAAGACGTACTCGTCCAGGTCGAAGGTGGTCAGCACCAGCACGTCGGCGAGCCGCTCCCCGACCACGATCCGGGTCGCCGCGACGCCGTCCAGGCGGGGCATCTGCACGTCCATCAGCACCAGGTCGGGACGGAGTTCGCGGGCGAGCGCCACCGCCTGCTCGCCGTCGGCGGCCTCGCCCACCACCTCGACGTCCGGTGCGCTGTTCAGGATCAGCACCAGTCCCGCGCGGACGGCGGACTGGTCCTCGGCGACGAGGACGCGGATCATGCGAGGTCTCCTTCGGTGAGGGGCAGGGTGGCGCGTACGGCCCAGATCGTGCCGCCCGCAGGACCGGGGCCCGGCGCCGGGCCCGCCTCGAAGGTGCCGTGCAGCAGTGCGGCCCGCTCCCGCATCCCGACCAGACCGGCACCCGAGCCGGGGACGCGCGGGGTGTCCCGGTCGCCGTACGGGCTGGTCACCTCGACCCGCAGGGCGCCCTCGTACCGGGCGAGCCGCACCCGGACCGTCCCCTTCGAGGCGTGTTTGAGCGCGTTGGTGAGCGACTCCTGCACGATGCGGTACGCGGCCAGTTCGACCGGTGCGGGCAGGCTCTCGCCGGGTCCGGCGCGGGGTGCCGAGCCGGGTCCGGCGTCGAGGGCGGCGTCGAGGGTGACGTCGAGCCCGTTGGCGCGGGCGCCGTCGACCAGCGCGCCGACCCCGTCGAGGGTGGGTGCTGCGGCCGGTTCGGTGTCCCCGCCCTCGTCCCGCAGAATGCCGATGAGACGGCGCATCTCGGCCAGGCCGGCCACGCTGTTCTCGCGGATCACGCCGAGCGCCTGCCGGGTGGTCGCCGCGTCGTCCAGGGAGAGGGCGGCCGTGGAGTGGACGGCGATCGCGGAGAGGTGGCCCGCGACCAGGTCGTGCAGCTCGCGGGCCATCCGGGAGCGCTCCGCCGTCACCGCCTGGGACCGGTCCATCTCGGCGAGCAGCGCGGTCTGCTCGGCCCGCAGCAGCGCGGCGTCGGCGGCCTCGCGGTGATTGCGGACGATGAGGCCCGTGGAGGCGGGAGCGAACGACACGATGCCGACGGCGACACCGATCAGCAGCGCCTCGGGCACCCGCCACAGCGCGAACGGCACGACGGTGCCGGCCACGGTGAGCAGCCCGGTGATCCACGGGATGCGGCGGGCCGAGGCGGGCGGGCCGTACAGCACGGCGGCGTACATCAGGTCGGTGTACATGATCACCGTGACCAGGCTGCCCCGGGTGAGGGTGTCCGCGATCAGGGCGGCGGTGCCGACCAGCAGGCCGGTGCGGGGCGCGGCCCGGCGCAGCAGCTCGCAGCCCGCCATGACGACGAGCGGCACCAGCAGCGGCCAGCGGCCGTCGAACAGGACGACCGGCTCGTCGGCCGGCCGCACCCCCAGACCGATGCCCCACAGCAGCAGCCCGCCGAGCAGCCCGGCCGACGCGGCGTACGCGTCGAAGCGGCGCGGGCGGGGGAGTCGTGGGGCCATGCCCCCATCCAACACGGCCCCCGCGCCGCCCGCCTGACACCCGGGAAGGGTTCCGCACTGCATCTTTCGATGTACCGGAGGTTCGTCACCGGCGACGACGAGCCCGGCGGATTCCCGGAGGAGCCTGGAACGGTGAACGAAGGGAGTGCGTCGTGGTCGTCGCGTTGATCATCGCCTGCGAGGTCGGCTTCTGGGTCCTGCTCGCCCTCGGCCTGGGCGCCCGCTACCTGCTGAACTGGCGGCGCACCGGTGTCTTCCTGCTGCTGTGCGAGCCCGTCCTGGAACTGGTGCTGTTCGCCGTCACGGCGTACGACCTGAAGAACGGCGCCGAGCCCGGCTGGGAGCACGGCCTGGCCGCGCTGTACATCGGCTGCACCGTCGCCTACGGCCACCGCACGATCCGTTGGCTCGACGGCCACGCCGCCCACCGCCTGGCCGGCGGCCCGCCCCCGGTCAGACCCCCGCGCCACGGCATGCCCCGGGCGCGGCACGAGGGCGCGCTGTGGCTGCGCACGCTGCTGGGCGCCGCCGTGGCCTGCGCCCTGCTCCAGGGTGCCGTCTGGTACGTCGGCGGCGACGGCGACGTCTCGTCACTGCGGTCCTTCCAGTGGACGGCCCTGCGCGTCACCGGCATCCACGGCCTGATCGCCCTCACGTACCCGCTCTGGCCGAAGAGGGCCCCGGCGGGTGGGCCGCAGCCCGTGGCCGGCCGGCGCGAGCGGGAGGTGCACCGGTGAACCGGGCGCACAGGAACCTCCTCGAAGGCGTCGTCACCCTGCTCGCCGGTCTCGCCCTGTGGCTGTTCACCGGCGACGTGGAGCTCCCGGTGGTCAGCCTGACCAAGGTGGGCGCCGTGATGGTGTGCGTCGGGGCGGCGCAGGCCGCGTGGGGCGGGTACGGCGCCGTCCGTCGCCAGGTCTGACACGCGGGGCCGGGAAGCGCCCGAAGGGGCGCGGGGCCGAGTCGACCCGCGGCTCCGCCGCGTGGGCGCGACCACTCACGGCGGAGCCGCGGACGCGCGACGGCTGTCGTCCCCGGCACACCCGCGGAGCGTCTAGCGCTCCCCGCCCGGCACCCACAGGACGTCGCCGACCTCCTTGTTGGCCACCCGGGCCAGGATGAACAGGAGGTCGGAGAGGCGGTTCAGGTAGGTCGCGGTGAGCGGGTTCATCGACTCGCCGTGCACCTCCAGCGCCGCCCAGGTGGAGCGTTCCGCGCGGCGGACCACCGTGCACGCCTGGTGCAGCAGGGCCGCGCCGGGGGTGCCGCCGGGGAGGATGAAGGAGCGGAGCTTCTCCACCTCGGCCAGGTAGCGGTCGCAGTCCGCCTCCAGCTTGTCGACGTAGAACTGCTCGACCCGCAGCGGCGGGTACTCCGGGTTCTCCACCACCGGCGTGGACAGGTCCGCGCCCACGTCGAACAGGTCGTTCTGGACGCGGACGAGGACCTTGACCACGTCCTCGGACAGGCCGCCGAGGGCGAGGGCGGCACCGATCACCGCGTTCGCCTCGTTCGCGTCGGCGTACGCGGAGATCCTGAGGTCGGTCTTGGGGACCCGGCTCATGTCGCCGAGGGCGGTGGTGCCCTGGTCGCCGGTCCGGGTGTAGATGCGCGTCAGGTTGACCATCCGGCCAGCGTAGTCAGGCCCCGGCGGTACGGAACACGCGTGTGCCCACCGTCACGGCCAGCGCGGTGAGGCCGAGGGCCACCAGGGTGCCGTACAGCATGTGCGCGGTCGCGTAGGAGCCGACGTACGCGTCCCGCACCGCGTCCACCAGATAGCGGAACGGCATCAGGTGCGAGAGCACGTCCAGCCACGCCGGGCCGAGCGTCATCGGGAGCATCAGGCCGGACAGCAGCATCGACGGCATGGTGAGGGCGTTGATCGCGGGCCCGAACTCCTGCGGGGTGCGGACCTTCATCGCCAGGGTGTACGACAGCGACGCCAGCGACACCGTCAGCAGGGCGACGAACACGAAGCCGATCAGCACGCCGGGCAGCGGCGCGCGCAGGCCCATCAGCAGGGCCGCGAGGACCAGCAGCACCGCCTGGAAGGCGAAGACGGTGGCGTCCCGCAGCACCCGCCCGAGCAGCAGCGCGAGCCGGCTGACGGGTGTGACCCGCATCCGCTCCACCACCCCCTGACCGTTCTCGATGATGATCGAGAAGCCCGCGAAGGAGGCGCCGAAGAGGCCGAGTTGGAGCAGCAGGCCGGGGACGAGGACCTGCCAGGAGCTGCCCCGCCCGCCGAGCGGCAGGCCGGTCAGCAGCGGGCCGAAGAAGAGCAGGTACAGCAGGGGCATCAGCACGCCGAACAGCAGCGCGAAGCGGGAACGCAGGGACTGGCGCAGGTAGCGGCCGTAGATCAGGCCGGTGTCGTGGAGCAGCATCGGGTCCTCGGGTCCTCGGTGTCTCATACGGTCATGGGGGCGGCGTCGGCCGGGGTGGTGCCGCGGCCGGTGACGGCCAGGAACGTGTCCTGGAGGGAGGCGTCCGGCGAACCGCCGTACTCCTGCTTCAGGGCGGCGGGCGTGCCCTCGGCGGCCACCACCCCGCCGTCCACGACCACCAGGCGGTCGGAGAGGGCGTCGGCCTCGTCGAGGTAGTGGGTGGTCAGGAAGACCGTGGTGCCGTGCTCGTCGCGCAGCCGGCGGACCAGGTCCCACAGGCCGGCGCGGCTGCCCGGGTCCAGACCGGTCGTCGGCTCGTCCAGGAAGAGCACCTTCGGGCGGTGCGTGAGCGCCATCGCGATGTCCAGCCGGCGCCGCTGCCCGCCGGAGAGCGTGCCGCACTTGCGGTCGAGCAGCTCGGTGAGGTCCAGGTCGCGGGCCAGTTCCCGGGCGCGCTCACCGGCCCGCGCCCGGGGCAGGCGGTACAGGCGTCCCTGGGTGACCAGCTCCTCCCGCACCGTGATCTGCGCGTCCACCCCGCCCGACTGGGCCACGTAACCGCAGGCCGCGCGCACTCCGGCCGGGTCGGTCGCCAGGTCGTGCCCGGCGACGGTGGCCGCGCCGCCGGTGGGGGCGAGCAGCGTCGTGAGCATTCGCAGGGTGGTGGTCTTGCCCGCGCCGTTGGGGCCCAGAAGGCCCAGGATCTCGCCCTCGCGGACGGTGAGGTCGATGCCGCGCACCGCTTCGACCGGGCCGCGTTTCGTCGTGAAGGTGCGGGCCAGCCCGGCCGTACTGATGATTGCCATGCCGCCCAGAAAAACAGAGACACTGAAATTTTGCAATGCCTCCAAGTTTTCAGCGGCTCCAGCCGTCGGGGCCGGCGCGGCTAGGATGCGGGCATGGCCGAGGGACTCAGGGAACGGAAGAAGCGGCAGACCCGGCAGTACATCTCGGATGTCGCCACGGGGCTGTTCCTGGAGCGCGGCTTCGAGGCCGTGACGGTGGCGGAGGTCGCGGACGCCGCGAACGTCTCCGTCAACACCGTCTACAACTACTTCCCGGCCAAGGAGGACCTGTTCCTCGACCGCTCCAGGGGCGTGGTCGACCGGCTGTCGCGCTGGGTGCGCGGCCGGGGCGACGGGGAGTCGGCCGCTCGGGCCGTGCTCCGGGAGCTGCGCGAGGAGGTCGAGTCGGTTTCGCCCCGGATCGGCCTCATGGACGGATACGCGCGTTTCATGGGAGTCATCCACTCCTCGCCCGCGCTGCGTTCCCGGCTCTGGGCGATCGGCCAGGAGGTGCAGGACAACCTCGAGCGCACCCTGCGCGAGGAGACCGGCGCCCCGGACGACGAGCCCGTCCCCTCGCTGATGGCGGGTCAGATCGGCTGGCTGCACAGCACGGTGATGGCCAGCATCGGCCGTCGCATGATGACCGGCGGAAAACCCGCCGAAGTGTCCCGCGACGTCCTCGTGCTGCTGGACGAGATGGAGGACCTGCTGAGCGAGAAGGTGCTCAACTACGCCGTACGGGGCGCCGAGTGACACCCGGACGACACCCCTCGGTGTGACGTCCGTCATTTGAGACGTGACGCGCGTTACTAACCGGTCACACAGCGCCTCACGCCCGCTAATCTCCGGCCGAGAGACGAGAATCAGCGCGTATCAGGGGAGTCGCACAGTGGCACGGAAGCTCGCCGTCATCGGAGCCGGTCTCATGGGATCCGGCATCGCCCAGGTCTCCGCTCAGGCGGGCTGGGACGTCGTCCTGCGGGACGTCACCGACGAGGCGCTGCGGCGCGGCACCGACGGCATCAGGGCCTCCTACGACAAGTTCGTCGCCAAGGGGAAGCTCACCGCCGACGACGCCGAGGCCGCCCTCGGGCGCATCACCGCGACCACCGACCTGGACGCCGCCGCCGACGCGGACGTCGTCGTCGAGGCCGTCTTCGAGAAACTGGAAGTCAAGCACGAGATCTTCCGTACCCTGGACAAGCTGGTGAAGGACGGGGCGATCCTCGCGTCCAACACCTCCGCGATCCCGATCACCAAGATCGCGGCAGTCACGGAGCGCCCCGAGCGGGTCGTCGGCACCCACTTCTTCTCGCCGGTCCCCATGATGCAGCTGTGCGAGCTGGTGCGCGGCTACAAGACCAGTGACGAAACGCTCGCCACCGCGCGGGAGTTCGCCGAGTCCACCGGCAAGACCTGCATCGTCGTCAACCGCGACGTCGCCGGGTTCGTGACGACCCGTCTCATCTCCGCCCTCGTCGTCGAGGCGGCGAAGCTGTACGAGTCGGGCGTCGCCACCGCCGAGGACATCGACCTCGCCTGCAAGCTCGGCTTCGGCCACGCCATGGGACCGCTGGCCACCGCCGACCTGACGGGCGTCGACATCCTGCTGCACGCCACGGGCAACATCTACACCGAGTCCCAGGACGAGAAGTTCGCCCCGCCGGAGCTGATGCGCCGGATGGTGGACGCCGGTGACATCGGCCGCAAGAGCGGGCAGGGCTTCTACAAGCACTGAGCTCGCACCCGTCCCGGCAGACATCACACGCCGGGGTGAATTCGGTATCGGTTCGCTTACAGGCGGCAACCTCCGGTCGTTCCGGCCAGTCAGAGGGTGCAACACCTGTTGCCGCCCAGAGATCACCACGCAGAGACGACGAAGAGAAGACGCACGCCGGGGAGCGCATATGCACATCAGGGGCGACCACGTCGAGCTGGTCGTCGGGGGCCGCCTCGACGTCCGCAGCGCGGCGGACGCCCGTACGGTCCTGCACTCGGCCGTCGACGACGGAGTCGGCGACCTGGTGCTGGACCTGTCCGAGCTGGACTCCTGGGACGCGACCGGACTCGGCGTGATCATGGGAGCCCACCGGCGGGCCGGCCGCTGCGGCCGGCGCCTGGTGCTGCGCGGCGTGCCGCCGCAGATGCAGCGTCTGCTGGTGGCCACCCGGCTGCACCGGATCCTGGCCATCGAGGGCGGCATCGGCGTGGAGACCCTGCCCCGGGTGTGAAGAGCGCGGCCACACGTCCGACACACGCAATCCTCACGAGACCGTGACCTCTCGGGCGGTCCGGCACCCCGGGCTGTCGGAGATACTGGGCGAAGGTTTAGGGTCTGGCTGCCCGCTCACTTGCGACCCACCGGCGGGCCCGGACCAGAAGCGACAGCGCGGTGTGCGGCAAGGCCGGGAGGGTGGTCCCGACCGGGGCCCTGCACACGACGCTTTTGGGGGGCTAGGAACCTATGGACCCGAACGACCGGGGCCCTGAGGAGTACGGCCAGGACGGCGACCACCAGCCGTCGCGCCCGCGCCCGCCCAGGGATCCCCTCACCTCCGACTTCGGACAGCACGCGCCGGCCCTCGCCCGCACGGTGCGACTGGTGTCCGGCGACTTCCTGCTCACCGTCAACCCGGTCGACGGCAGCGAGATCGAGGTCTGCCCGCCCACCGAGCGGCCCGCGCGGCCCGAGAAGCTCACCGCGGCCGAGCGTGCCGAGGCCGAGCGCGCCGCGCGCCCGCCCGTCCCCCCGGGGCCGGTCCGCACGGTCCTGGGCCTGCTGGCCCGCGAGGACGAACGCGAACGCCTGGTGCGGCTGCTCGCCCGCGGCCGCTCCGTCCGCCTCACCGGCCCGGCCGGCTCCGGCCGCACCAGCCTCCTCGACGTCGTCGCCGAGGACTGCGCGGGCCTCGCGCCCGACGGCGTCGTCCGGCTCAGCGGCCACCACCGCACCGCCGACGACCTGCTCCACGACCTCTTCCGCGCCGTCCACCGCACGCCCCTGCACCGCCCGGACCGGACGGAACTCCTCGGGCACCTGCGCGAGGTGGGCGCGGTCGTCGTCCTGGACGACGTCGAGTTCGGCGGCGCCGCCCTCGACGAACTCCTCGACGCCACCCCCGAGTGCGCCTTCCTCCTCGGCGCCACCCCGGACGTGCCCGCACCCTCCGCCGACTCGGCCGTCGAGGAGGTCTTCCTCACCGGGCTGGACCGCTCCGACGGCGTGGAGCTGCTGGAGCGCGCCGCCGGCCGCACCCTCACCGAGGACGAGGCCAACTGGGCCGGCGACCTCTGGTTCGAGTCCGAGGGCCTGCCGCTGCGCTTCGTCCAGGCCGGCGCCCTGCTGCGCCGCCGGGACCGGGAGCGGGCCGGCGCCGACGCCGTCGACGAGTTCGGCGTCTTCGCCGACGCCCGCCCGGCCGACGACACCCCCTACGACCCCGCCGAGACCGGCGACGTCCCCCTGCCGTCCCTCGGCGAGGCCGCCGCGCCCGCACCGCTGCTCGCCTCCCGGCTCAGCGCCGCCGCGCGCGCCACCCTGGAGTTCGCCGTCGCGCTCGGCGGCGAGGTGCCGCACCAGGCGCACCTGCCCGCGCTGGTCGGCGACACCCACGCGGACGCCGCCCTCGGCGAGCTGGCCGACTGCGGACTGGTCTCCCCGGTGGGCTCCCGCTACCGGCTGGCCGCCGGTGTGCTCACCCAGCTGGAGAGCGCCGGGTACGCCGACGACGTACGGGAGCGGGCCCTGGCCGCCGCCCAGCACTACGCCTGGTGGGCCGGTCATCCCTCGGTCACCCCGGAGCGGGTCTGCGCGGAGGCCGACGCGGTCCTGGCCGCCCTGGCCGTGCTGGTGCCGGCGACGACGCGGACCGCCGACGACCGGGAGAGCCCGGCCGTCCAGCTGGCCCGCACCGCGGCGCCCGCGTTCGCCGCCGGACTGCACTGGAGCGCCTGGCAGCGGGCGCTGCGCTCCGGCACCGAGGCGTCCCGGCTCGCCGGGGACGTCGCCGAACAGGCCTACTTCCACCACGAACTCGGTGTCCTCGCCCTGTGCGAGGACCGGCTGGACCGGGCGCGCGCCGAGCTGGAGGCCTCCATCGGGCTGCGCGGCGCGCTCTCCGACAAGCGCGGCGCCGTGGCGGGCCGCCGTGCCCTCGCGCTGGTCGCCGACCGCACCGGGGACACCCCCGGCCCGAGTGGCGGCGCGGGCGTGTTCGCGGTTCCCGGGGCCGCCGCCGGGATAGGCGTCGCCGGCGCCGGCCTCGGCCCGGCCGTGGCGGAGGAGGTGCCCGACGCGCGCGACGAGGAGTCGGTGTCGCCGTCCGCGGGCGTCCCCGCGCCCTTCCCGCCGCTCCAGCCGCCCCCGCAGTCCCCGACCCTGGTCACCCGCCGCGAGTCCGACGAGGAGCCGTCCCGCACGGTCGCCGGCGGCATCAAGGGCTTCGCCCGGCGCAATCTGGTGGCCGCCGGAGCGGGCGCGCTGCTCGTCGCCGTGCTCGGCACCGTGGTGACCCTCGGGGCGACCTCCGAGAACGACGCCGGTGACCCCTCCGACGAGGTCGGCGTCAATCCGTCGGTCAGCCAGGGCTTCGACGACGGCGACCTGGACGACGACCGGCCCTCCGACGACGGCGGGGGTCGGGAGACGTCCGCAGGACCGACCGACTCGGGCCCCGACGGCACCCCCGGCACCTCCGACGACCCGTCCCCGACCCGGTCGGGCGAGCCGTCGAACGGGCCGAGCAGCACGAGCGGCGGCGACCCCGGGGACGACGAGAGCCCGGACGACACCGGTTCGCCGCACGACCCGCCCTCGTCCCCCGAGCCGCCCACCTCGGACGAGCCGACCGGCCCGACGACCTCACCGGACCCCACGGACTCCGAGACCGACCCCGGCAGCGAGGAACCCACGGACCCCGGCACCTCCCCGAGCGACCCCGACTCGCCGACCACCACGCCGCCCGTCTCCAACAGCGCCGACGGCACCGTCAGCCCCACCGCCGCGAGCTCTCCGGCCGGCACGCCCTCCGCCGCGCAGAGCGGCACCGGAAGCGGAACGGGCACACCGACCGGCTCAGAGACGGAGACCGGTCAGATCATCTGACCCCGGCGTATGCGACGACGTACGAGGAAGGGCCGGGTCCGACCCACGGACCCGGCCCTGCTCCGTACCCGCTGCGTGACGTCCTCTCAGAACAGCCGCAGCTTGTCGTCCTCGATGCCCCGCAGGGCGTTGTAGTCCAGCACCTGGCAGCCGATGCCGCGGTCCGTGGCCAGCACGCGGGCCTGCGGCTTGATCTCCTGGGCGGCGAAGACACCGCGCACGGGGGCGAGGTGCGGATCGCGGTTCAGCAGCTCCAGGTAGCGGGTGAGCTGCTCCACGCCGTCGATCTCGCCGCGCCGCTTGATCTCGACTGCGACGGTCCCGCCCTGGGCGTCCCGGCACAGGATGTCGACCGGGCCGATGGCGGTCATGTACTCGCGGCGGATGAGGGTGTAGCCCTCGCCCAGGGTGTCGATGCGGTCGGCGAGCAGCTCCTGGAGGTGCGCTTCCACGCCGTCCTTGATCAGGCCGGGATCGACGCCCAGTTCGTGCGAGGAGTCGTGGAGGATCTCCTCCATCGTGATGATGAGCTTCTCGCCCGCCTTGTTGACGACGGTCCAGACGCCCTCCTCCTCGCCCGTGCCCTCCTTCAGGGTGCAGGGCGGCGACATCCAGTTGAGGGGCTTGTAGGCCCGGTCGTCGGCGTGGATCGAGACGCTGCCGTCCGCCTTGACCAGGATCAGCCGGGGGGCCGAGGGCAGGTGGGCGGTGAGCCGTCCGGCGTAGTCGACGGAACAGCGGGCAATGACGAGACGCATGGTCGGCAACGCTACTCGACGCGCCCGGTCCGACGCGATTCGCCCGTGCCCGGCCGTCCCGCGACCCCCCGGTGCGCTGTCCCACTTCTCCCATTGGACCCGTCTTGCACACTGGCCGATTGTGGGCCTACCGGATGGTGTCCATCTGGGCATTCTCCTGGTGCCGTCACGATCGGTTGCTTACGGTATTGAACGGGAGGTCGCGAACCGTGTACGCAGCGTGTTCGGAATCGCGAACTCCCTCAACTGTCCGGCAACCCCTGCCAATCGGGGGTGCGAGAGGAGAACCCATGTCGCTCGACGTCTCACCGGCCCTACTCGAACAGGCCGAGCGAGGCGAGGTCGACGAAGCAGACTTCGTCGACTGCGTCCGGACCTCCCTGCCCTACGCATGGGAGATGGTCAGCTCCCTGGTGGCACAGCTGAAGGTCGACGGCGGAGCGTTCGCCGACAACCAGACGCCCCCGCCGGACGAGCAGGCGCGCGGTCAGCTCCTGCGTGCGCTCGCGAGTGACGCCATACGCGGTGCACTGCAGCGGCACTTCGGGGTGCGGCTGGCCTTCCAGAACTGCCACCGGGTGGCGGTGTTCCCGTTGGACTCCTCCGTCGACGAGACGCTCGGCACATTCACCTCGGTGCGCAGCCAGTTGCTGAACCAGTCGCCCGAACTGCGCGACTGCTGAGGCCTTTCGGGGAATCCGCTTGCCGCTCCGTACGCGGGAGGTGCAGTTCTGTACCGGAGCGGCAAGCTCCCCGCCCGCCGGCTCAGCGGAGCTGGGGGAGTACCTCGGCCCCGAGCCGCCGTACGTTCTCCTCGGTCGCCGCCAGGTCCCCCGAGCCCTCGACGAGCAGGGCGAAGCGGGAGATGCCGGTCCGCTCGCCGGTCGCCGCGAGCCGGTCCGCGCACAGCCGGGGCGTGCCCACCGGGTGCAGCCCGCAGAGCAGTTCGGTGTACTCGTGCGGGTCGCGCATCCGCCGGGTCCGGCCGTCCACCGTGACATGGGCGCCGAGACCCTGCCGCAGCCACCCCGGCATCGCCTTGAGCAGGGTCTCCGCCGCGTCCGCGCGCCGGTCCGCGATCTGGCAGACCCCGGCAGACACGTGCGCGGCGCCGTGGACCTCCTCGGCGGTCCGGCCGGCTTCGCGCGCGTGGCGGCGCCACAGGGCGACCATCTCCGCCTTCTCCTCGTCGCCGACGTGCATCCCGAGGAGCATCGGCAGCCCCCGCTCGGCCGCCGTGCGTACGCTCGACGGCGACGTGCAGGCGACCACGACCTCCGGGCCCGGCTCCTGCTCCAGGGACTCCGAGGGCCGCGGCACGACGGGCACCTCGCGGAACCGGAAGCGGTCCCCCGAGGCACCGACGGCCGGGTCGCGCAGCCAGCGCAGCAGCAGATCCAGCGACTCCGGAAAGCCGCTCTCGTACGCCTCCAGGCCCGCTCCGAACACCTCCAGGTCCACCCACGGCCCGCCGCGGCCCACGCCCAGCGAGAACCGGCCGCCGCTCGTGACGTGCAGCAGCGCGGCCTGCTCGCCGAGCGCCACGGGGTGCACGGTGGGCAGCACACTGACCGCGGTGCCGACCCGGATGCGGCGGGTGCGGCCCAGCAGCAGCGCGGCCAGAGTCACGGCCGACGGACACGTGCCGTACGGCACGAAGTGGTGTTCGGCCAGCCAGACGGCGTCGAGCCCGGCCTCCTCGGCGACCTCGGCCGAGCGGACCGCGCGGTGCAGCGCCTCTCCTTGGCCCTGGCCCGGGAACTGGGCACCCAACACGAAACTTCCTACGCGCATTGCCTTTTCCTGCTTCCTCGGCCCCGACGTGGAGCTCCCCCGCACGGCATAACCGCCTGACACGTGCCGAGGACACGGCCGGACGGAGGGATTTGCGGATTGTCTGCAGAATCGGCCGCTGTGGGACGGGACACGGACCCGGACGGCAACTCCGCGCGGGGGAGTTGCGGTGTTTGGCGCCGTACGCCTACCCGTGTCCGTGCCGCGTAGGCTGGAAGCCGCACTGCTTCCTGTATAGCTCCGTGAGGTGTCCTGTGTCCCCGCGTCGCAACCGACCCAAGGGAGCCGGTCCGTCCGGCCCGAGCGCCGAGGACGGCTCCGGGCGCTACGGCGGCTGGCAGTCCTCGGAGAGCTGGCAGGGCGAGGAGTGGAGCGTACGGCACGTGGCGGGGGCCAGCGCGCAGGGGAAGTCGTACCGCTGCCCCGGGTGCGACCAGCTCATCCCGGACGGCGTCCCGCACGTGGTGGCCTGGCCGGCCCACGCGGGCGTCGACGACCGGCGGCACTGGCACAAGGCGTGCTGGAACGCGAAGGACCGCCGCACCACGCGGGTGCAGCGGTCCCGTAACGCGCCGAGGTTCTGAGGATCCCGCCCGCCGGCTCCCGGCCGTGCGGCCTCACACGTCCCGCTGCTCCAGCAGGACGAAGGCGGCGGCGAGCGCGGCGGCGGTCACGCCCAGCAGGATCCACAGCGGGTCCCAGCCCGAGGGCCCGGACTCGGAGAGCGAGTTGGCGTAGAAGATGCTCATCTGGTTCGGGATCGAGTACTCGAAGAGGGCCTGCTGCACGTCCTTGAGCGACTCCGAGAACATGAACAGCGCGATCACCAGCGGGGCGAGCAGGACGCCGACCATGATGGTGATCGCGCCCGCCGAGTGCCGGATGATCGAGCCCACGGCCAGCGAGAGCAGGCCGAGCAGCGCCACGTAGAGCGAGACGCCGACGGTGCCCTTCAGCCACTCCGAACCGGTGGGGTCGACGGCGCCGTTGCCCTCCAGCATGGTCACGTGGGCCAGCCCCACCAGCGTCGCGGACACCAGCGTCACCACGAAGGCGACCAGGAAGAACACGATGCCCTTGGCCGCCAGGACCCGGCCGCGGCTGGGGCAGGCGGTCATCGTGGTGCGGATCATGCCCGTGCCGTACTCGGAAGCGGTGGTCAGCACGCCGAGCGTGATCACGCACATGCTGCCGAGCAGCAGCCCGAAGAAGCCGAGGCTCAGCGCGCTCTCACCGGCCAGGTCGGACTCCGAGCCGGCCACCACCGCGCCGGTCAGCATCCCGATGCCGAGGACCAGCAGGACGAACACGCCCAGCGTCCACATCGTCGAACGGACCGACTTGATCTTCGTCCACTCGGAGGCCAGCGCGTGCACCAGGTTCGTGCGCACCACCGGGATCGGCGACGTGTAGGTGGGGGTGGGGTACGGCGAACCGGGCGCCGCGTGCCACTCGGGCGCGGGGTGCTGCGTCGGGGGCTGGGGCGTGCTCATCGGGCGTCCTCGGGCTTGGTCGGGTCGGTGACGGGCGCGGAGGCGGGCGCCGGGGCGGCGGTGGGCGCGGGGGCGGCAGCGGGAGGCGCGGGGGCCGCGGCGGGCGGCGGGGGCGCCTGCGGGGCCTGCTGCGCCGCGTACGGGTTGCCCGGCTGCCCGCCCGGGACGGCGCCGGGCGCCGCCGGGGCGCCGTACGGGCCCGTCGGTGCCTGGCCCGGCGCGGCGAAGGGCTGACCGCCCTGCTGGGGCGGCGGCGGGGCGTACCACCCGGCCTGGCCCTGCCCGGGCACCGGCATCGGCGGCTGCGCGCCGGGCGGCAGGGGCTGCTGGAGCCCCGCCTTCTGGTCGACGGTCGACCGGTAGTCCACGGCGCCCTGCGTCATGCGCATGTACGCCTCCTCCAGCGAGGCCTGGTGCGGCGACAGCTCCCACAGCCGCACGTCGGTGTCGTGCGCGATGTCGCTGATCCGAGGGAGCGGGAGGCCGGTCACGCGCAGCGCGCCGTCCTGCTCGGGCAGCACGTGGCCGCCGGCCTCGGTCAGCGCCGAGATCAGCTTCTCGCGCAGTTGCGGCTCGGTGTCCGGGGTCCGCACGCGCGCGAAGTCGGCGGAGTTGGCCGAGATGAACGCCGTCACGCTCATGTCGGCGAGCAGCCGGCCGCGCCCGATGACGATCAGGTGGTCGGCGGTCAGCGCCATCTCGCTCATCAGGTGCGAGGAGACGAAGACGGTGCGCCCCTCCGCCGCGAGGGCCTTCATCAGGTTGCGCACCCAGTGGATGCCCTCCGGGTCGAGACCGTTGACCGGCTCGTCGAAGAGCAGCACCTGGGGGTCGCCGAGCAGTGCCGCGGCGATGCCGAGCCGCTGGCCCATGCCGAGGGAGAAGCCCTTGGAACGCCGCTTGGCCACGTCCTGGAGGCCGACCACGCCGAGCACCTCGTCCACCCGGCGGGCCGGGATGCCCGACAGCTGGGCGAGGCTCAGCAGGTGGTTGCGGGCGGCCCGGCCGCCGTGCACCGCCTTGGCGTCCAGGAGCGCCCCGACGTGCCGGGCGGCGTTCGGCAGTTTGCGGTACGGGTGGCCGCCGATCGTCACGTGACCCGCGGTGGGGTTGTCCAGGCCCAGGATCATGCGCATCGTCGTCGACTTGCCGGAGCCGTTGGGGCCCAGGAAGCCGGTGACGGCGCCGGGCCGCACCTGGAAGGAGAGGTCGTGCACGGCGGTCTTGTCGCCGTATCGCTTGGTCAGGCCGACAGCCTCGATCATGCTCCGCACCCATCGGAAGGTTCAGGACAGCAGGGCATACGCCCCCGTAAGGGTTAGGAGCTTATCCAGGAGCTGACGGTTCCGTTCAAGCGCGGGCAAAGTCCGACGCCGTACGGACGCCGCCGGGACCCGTGGCCGCCCCGGCGCGCGCCGTGTCCGCCGGCCTACGCGTCCCGCTTCCGCAGCACCGCGTATCCGCCGACGAGCGCCGCGATCACCCACAGGGCCATGATGCCGAGGCCGCCCCACGGCCCGTACGGGACGTCGTCGTCGATCGGCGTGACCACCTGCATGATCTTGCTGCCGGCCTGGTCGGGGAGGAAGCGGCCGACCTTCTCCGTCGCCGGGACGTTGCCCAGGATGTTGGAGATCAGGAAGAAGAACGGCATCAGGATGCCCAGCGACAGCATCGGGGAGCGCAGCATCGCGGCGACGCCCATCGAGAACATGGCGATGAGGGTCATGTAGAGGCCGCCGCCGAACACCGCGCGCAGCACGCCCGGGTCGCCGATCGACGCCTTGAGGTCGCCGAGCATCGCCTGCCCCAGGAAGAACGTGGCGAAGCTGGTGATCATGGCCACGACCAGGGCGAGGAGGGTGGCCACCGCGATCTTGCTGAACAGGAAGGTGCCGCGCCGCGGCACCGCGGCCAGCGAGGTGCGGATCATGCCGGAGCTGTACTCGTTGCCCACCACCAGGACCCCGAACACGATCATCGCCAGCTGGCCGAGGCTGGTGCCGGCGAAGCTGATGAAGGTCGGATCGAAGGAGAGCTGGTCCCGCCGGCTCATGTCGCCGAACTCGTTCTTCGACAGAGCCGAGATCAGCATGCCGAGGGCGATCGTGACGACCACGGCGAGGCCCAGCGTCCACACCGTGGACGCGACCGAACGGATCTTGGTCCACTCGGACCGGACGACCTGTGTCGCCGCCATGCTCAACCCCTCTTCCAGTCGCTGCCCCACTGCTGCCGCGGCGGCGGCCCCGGTGGCTGGTGCTGCTGAGGCACCGCGCCGGGCGGCTGCCCGTCGTGCGCGTGGTACTCCACGGACTCCGCGGTCAGTTGCATGAACGCCTCCTCCAGCGAGGCGCGCTGCGGGCTCAGCTCGTGCAGCACGATCTGCTGCCGCGCCGCCAGCTCCCCGACGGCCTCCGACTTGTCACCGTCCACCTCCAGCACCCCCTCGGCCGCCTCGGTGACCGGGACGCCGGCGTCGTGCAGCGCGTCGAGCAGCTGCTCGCGCTGCGGGGTGCGGATCCGGACGTAACTGCGGGAGTTCTCCGCGATGAACTCGGCCATCGAGGTGTCCGCGAGCAGCCGGCCCTGGCCGATGACCACCAGGTGGTCGGCGGTCAGCGCCATCTCGCTCATCAGGTGGGAGGAGACGAAGACCGTACGGCCCTGCGAGGCCAGGGTCTTCATCAGGTTCCGGATCCAGTGGATGCCCTCGGGGTCGAGCCCGTTGACCGGCTCGTCGAACATCAGGATCCGCGGGTCGCCGAGGAGTGCGGCGGCGATGCCGAGCCGCTGCCCCATGCCGAGGGAGAAACCCTTGGTCTTCTTCCGGGCGACCGCCGAGAGCCCGACGGTGTCCAGGACCTCGCGCACCCGCCCGGCCGGTATGCCGTTGCTCTGCGCGAGGCACAGCAGGTGGTTGTAGGCGCTGCGCCCGCCGTGCCACGCCTTGGCCTCGAGCAGCGCGCCGATGTACGTCAGCGGGTCCTTGAGCTGCTCGTAGTGCTTGCCGTCGATCCGCACGTCCCCGGCCGTGGGCCGGTCCAGGCCCAACACCATCCGCATGGTGGTCGACTTGCCCGCACCGTTGGGGCCGAGGAAGCCCGTGATGATGCCGGGTCTGACGGTGAAGGAGAGATTGTTGACCGCCACCTTCTCGCCGTACCGCTTGGTCAGCCCCTCGAGCTCGATCATGGCGCCCACGCTAGAACGGGACGAGGCCCGCTGCCACCCCAGTGACAGAAGGCCTCGTCGTTGTTCGTACATATTCAGCAGGCGTACGCCCCCGCGCCGGCCGCGACGTGCCGGCCGGACCGCGTCAGCGGGACTGCTGGGCCGGCACCCCGCGGGAGACCGACTCGTCCTCGACCGACGGAGCGGCGGCCACCGCGGCGCCCGTGAGGGACGCCAGCATCTCGCGCACGTTGGTCAGCTGCGCGTTGATGGAGTCGCGGCGGTTGGTGAGGGCGGCCAGCTCGCGCTCCGACTCCGAACGGATCCGGTCGGCCTTGGCGTTGGCGTCGGCCACGATGTCCTCGGACTGGCGCTGCGCCGTCTCCACGGTCTGACGGGCCCGGCGCTCGGCGTCCGTGCGCAGCTTCTCCGCCTCCAGGCGCAGCTGCTCCGCGCGGTGCTCGATCTCCGCGAGCCGCTTCTCGGCCTTGGCCTGACGGGAGGCCAGGTCGCGCTCGGACTGCTCGCGGCGCTTGGCGAGGTTCGTCTCGAAGTCGGCGGCGGCCTGCGCGGCCTTCGCGCGGGTCTCCTCGAAGAGGGCGTCGGCCTCGTCCCGCTTGGACTGCGCGTCCTTCTGCGCCTCGGAGCGCAGCTGGGAGGCGTCGCCCTTGGCCTTCTCGACGATCCGGACGCCCTCGTCCTCGGCCTTGGCCTTGCGCTCGGCGGCGTACGACTCCGCGTCGTTGCGCACCTGCTGGGCGGCCGACTCGGCCAGCTCGCGGTGCTGCTCGGCCGCGCGCCGGGCCTCCTCGCGCAGGTCCTTCGCCTCTTCCTCGGCGAGCCGCAGGATCTTCTCGACCCGGGCACCGAGACCGGCGTACGACGGCTCGGCGTCGTTGACCTGGGCCTGGGCGTTCTGAGTCTCGAGGTGGAGCTCCTCGATGCGCTTTTCCAGAGCGGTGATGCGGGTGAGAGCGCTGTCACGGTCGGAGACGAGCTTGGAGATGCGTTCGTCCACCTGAGCGCGGTCGTACCCACGCCGCACAAGCTCGAAGCCGTAGGGGGAAGTGTCGCTCATGGGGTTCCTGTCGAAAGAGACCGGGTGAGGTGATAGAGGGAATCCTAGGCGCCGATGCGGTGTGTCATCGAGCGGATGCGCGTTTGATACGGAGAATGACACCTCTTTTGGGTGGCTCACCCGTGGATGGCTTGCCAAAGCCGGCGCGGAGGAGCCCGCCGTGATCCGGTCAAAGATCTCCAGCAGACACCGAATCCGCGCCGGACGCTAGCTCTCTGACGACTTGCCACCCGAACGTGGGGCGCCCACCGTCGCTCCGGCCTTCACCCCGTTGTCCTTCGCGCCCCCGGGCGCCTCGAAGGACTCCAGAGCCTCCAGCACGTCCTGCACCCGGGAGATCTCCGCGTTGATGTCCTCGCGGCGCCTCACCAGGACCTCCAGCTCGCGCTTGCCCTCGTCGACCGTGCGCCGGGCCTCGCGGACCGCCTCGGCCTTCAGCTCCTCGGCCTCGCGGACCAGCGTGGCCTTCTTCTGCTCGGCCTCCTTGAGCAGTCCCTCGGCCTTCTTGACGGCGGCGATGCGCACCTTGCCGGCCTCGGAATTGGCCTCCGACACCAGCTCCTTGGCCTTGGCCTCCGCCTTGGCGAGCTGCTCCTCGGCCGCCTTGACAAGTGCGTCGCAGCGGTCGCCGGCCGACTTCATCGTCTCGGCGGCCTCGCGGCGGGCCCGCTCGTGCAGCTCCTCGATCTCGGAGGTGAGGCGCTCGCGCAGCTCCTCCGCGCGCTCCCTGATGGCGGTCGCGTCCCGGCGGGCACCCACCAGCAGCTCGTCGGCGTCCGTGCGGGCCTTCTCCACCCGGGTGTTGCCCTCGACGGTCGCCTCCGAGACGATCCGGTCGGCCTCCGTGCGGGCCGCGCCGACCATCGTGTCGGCCTGCGACTCGGCGTCCGCGGTGGTCTTCTGGGCCTGCTGCCGCGCCTCGGACAGCAGCTTGTCGGCCTCCGCCGCGGTCTCCGTGATGAGCTTGTCGACCTGCTCGGCCGCCTCCGAGCGCCGCTTGTTGGCGTCCTTGCGGGCCTCGTCCAGGGTGCGCTCGGCCTCCTCGCGGGCGGCCGTGGTGACCCGCTCGGCCTCCGCCGCCGCCTCGGTCCGCACCCGGTCCGCCTCGGTGCGCAGCCGCTCCGCGTGCTGCTGGGCCGAGCCGACCGTGTCGGCGGCCTCGGCCCGCAGCCGCTCCGCCTCCCCGGTGGCGTCCGAGACCAGCTGGTCGGCCCGGGCGCTCGCCTCGGCCCGTACCCGGTCGGCCTCGGCGATCGTCTCGGTGCGCAGCCGCTCCGCCTCGGTGGCCGCCTCGGACCTGACCCGCTCGGACTCGCTCGCCGCCTCGGCGGTGACGCGCTCGGCCTCCGCGAGCGTCTCCGTGCGGATCCGGTCGGTCTCGGCCGCCGTCTCGGTGGTGAGCCGCTCGGCCTCGGAACGCGCCTCGGTGATCAGGGTGTCCGCCTGCGTCGCCGCGTCGGACCTGATGCGGTTGGCGTCCTCACGGGCGTCGGCCCGGGTGCGCGCCGCGGACTGCTCGGCCTCGGCGATGGCGTCGGAGGCCTCGGTGCGCACCCGCTGGGCGTGCTCGGACACGTCCGCGCGGATCCGGTCGGCCTCCGTGATGGCCTCGGACACCGTGCGCTCGGCCAGCGACTTGGCCGCCTCGGTCTCCTCCTGCGCCTCGCGCCTGAGGCGTCCGGCGTCCTCGCTCGCCCGCTCCCGCTCGGCGTAGGCGTCGGCGCGGACCCGGTCCGCCTCCTCCTGGGCCTCGTGCCGGGTGCGCTCGGCGGCGTGCTCGGCGGCGCTGCGCAGGCCGGTGATCTCCTCCTGGGCCTGCTCGTGCAGCCCGGCGACCGACTCGCGCACCTGCGCCGCGTGCTGCTCGGCCGCCGACACCATCTCGGTGGCGCGCCGGTCGGCCTCCTCGACCAGCCGTACCGCCTCGGCCTGCGCCTCCTCCACGCGGTTGCGCGCCGAGGCCAGCAGCTCCTCGCTCTGCTCGCGGGCCCGCTCGCGCTCCTGGTCGGCCTCCTGCCGGGCGGAGCCGAGCAGCTCCTCCGCCTCGCGGCGGCGCCGGGCGGCCTCCTCCTGGGCGGCGGCCAGCGCCTCGGACGCCTCGGCCGCGATGCGCTCGGCGGCGGACTGCGCCTCCGCCCGCACCCGGTCGGCGCTCTCCTGCGCCTCCGACCTCAGCCGCTCCGCCTCGCTCGCGGCCTCGGAGCGCAGCCGTACGGCGACGTTCTCGCCCTCCGCGCGGAAGGCGGACGCGTCGGCGGCGGCCTCGGTGCGCAGCCGCTCGGCCTCCGTCTCGGCCTGCTGCTGGAGGGTACGGATCCGCTCCGCGGCCTCGGTGCGCAGCCGCTCGCTCTCCTCGGCGGCCTCGCGGCGGATCCGCTCGCCCTCCTCGCGGGCCCCGCTCAGCGCCTCCTCGGCGGCGGTACGGCGCTCCTCGGCCTCGGTGTGCAGCCGCGTCAGCTCCTCGGCGGCCTCCGCCTGCCGGGCCTCGACGGCGCGCTCGGTCTCCTCGCGCAGCTCGCGGGCGGCGCGCTCGGCCTCCGCCTGGAGCTCCTCCACCCGCTCGGCGGCCTCCGCGCGGTGCCGCTCGGCCTCCGCACGGGTGCGCTCCAGGGTCTCCTCGGCCTGCCGGCGCAGGGTCGTCGCCCGCTCGATGGCCTCGGTGCGGACCTTCTCGCTGTCCGCCGTCGCGCTCTGCCGCAGCTCGTCGGCGTCCGCCTTGGCCTTGGCAAGCAGCTCCTCGGCGGTCTTCGCCGCCTCCTCGATCTGCGCCACGGCCTCCTTGCGGGCCTCGGCGCGGATCTTCTCGCCCTCTTCGACCGCGTCGGCCCGCAGCTGCTCGGCCTCGCCGCGCAGCCGGCGCGCCTCCTCCTGCAGCTCGACCGTCTTGGCGCGGTACTCCTTGGTGTCGTCCTTCGCCGCGCCCTTGAGCTGCTCGGCGATGTCGTGCGCCTCGCCGCGCAGCCGGTCCGCCTCGGCCTCGGCCTCGGTGCGGATCCGCTCGGCCTCCTCGGTGGCGGCCTTCGTGGTCCGCTTGGCGTCCTCGGCCGCCTTGTTCAGCACGTCCTCGGCGGTCTTGGCCGCCTTGGACAGCTGGGTGGCCGACTCCTCGGCGGTGATCGTGCGGGCCTTCTCGGCGGCCTCGGCGAGGAGCCGCTCGGCCTCGGCGCGGGCGTCCGCGACCACCTGCTCGGCCTCGGACCTGGTGCTCTCGGCGTCCTTGGTGGCCTCGCCGACCAGCCGGGCGACCTGCTCCTTGGCGGTACGGGTGCGCTGCTCGTTGGTCGCCTCGGCGCTCGACAGCGCCTTGGACGCGGCCTCCTGGGCCTCGGCGACCACCTTCTCGGCCTCGGCCTGCGCCTTGCGCAGCGCCTCCTCGGCCTCGGACATGCGCTGCTCGGCGGCCCGGCTCAGCTCCTGGGCCTCGCGGCGGGCGGACTCCGCCTCGGTGGCGGTGGAGCTGCGCAGCCGCTCCGCGTGGTCGGTGGCCTCCTGCGCCTGCGTGGAGGCGGCGTTCAGCAGCCGCTCGGCGTCGGTGCGGGCCCGGCGCAGGATCTGCTCGGCCTCCGTGCGGGCGCTCTCCGCGTCGCTGCGCAGCCGCTGACGGGCCTCGGAGGTCAGCCGCTCCGCCTCCGCGCGGGCCGCGCTCAGGGCCTGCTCGGCCTCCGCGCGGGACTCGTCGAGGAGCCGGCGGGCCTGCTGCTCGGTGCGGGCGCGCAGCTGCTCGGCCCAGGCCACGTTCTCGTTGACGTGCGACTCGACGGTCTGCCGGCGCTCGGCCAGCTCCTGGTCCAGCTGCTGGCGGCGGGTCACCGCCTCCTGGTGCAGCTCGGCCTGGAGCCGGGCGGCCTGCTCGGCGTGCTCCTGGAGGATGCGCTGGGTCTGCGCCCGGGCCTGGCTCAGCTCACGCTCCGCGTCGGCGCGCAGCTGGTCGGCCTGGGTCTGCGCGTTGCGCAGCAACTGCTCGGCCTGGTACCCGATGTCGCCGCCGTCGAAGGCGGGCCGGGACATGATGGTGCGCCGCGCCTCGTGCAGCTTGGCGCGCAGCACCTCGACCTGGTAGCCGAGGTCCTCGGCGTGCTGGATCGCCTTTTCCCGCTCGGTCTTCAGCCGCTTCATCTCGGCCTCGAACCGAGAGAGGTGGTCGACGTCAGCCGCCGGCTCTCGCTCCTGGCTCTCGTAGCCCCGCACTGCGCGGTCCCATCCGTCCCCTGGTCGCAAATCTTCCCGAACGAGCTCCGTCCGTACGCCGGACGGTGCCCCCGGGGAATGGTGTCAGATCAACGGCGGAGCATGTGCTGCTGCCCCGTCGCCGACCCCCCGAAACACGACCCCGGCGGTCCCGTCGTCGCACGATGACAGGACCGGGTCACCCTGGACTGAGCGGCGACCGCACCCAACCCTACCGGCCCATATGTACGAGGGTCAGTGCTCAGGTGACTCAACAGCCGCCGATGTGACCAGTTCTGTCAGTACGCCATGGCAGTCCTTGGGGTGCAGGAAGGTGATCCGCGACCCCATCGAACCGCGCCGGGGCTCGTCGTACAGAACGCGTACGCCCTTCCCGCGGACGTCCGCGGCGTCCGCGTCCACGTCCGCCGTGCCGAAGGCGATGTGGTGGACACCCTCGCCGTTCTTCGCGAGCCACTTGCCGACCGCGGAGTCCTCGCGGGTCGGTTCGAGGAGCTGCAGGTACGAGGCGCCGCCGTCCGAGGTCTCGTTGATCTTGAGCATGGCCTCCCGGACACCCTGCTCCTCGTTGACCTCGGTGTGGAACACCTCGAAGCCGTAAGTGGCACGGTAGAACTCGACGGTCGTGTCGAGGTCGTGGCAGGCGATTCCGATGTGGTCGATTCGCGTCAGCATGGATTCAGTGCAGCGCCCCGGAGGTGGTTACGCAACGTGCGCGCGATCACACCGACCGCCGGGTGACGGGCGGCATACCGCTCAGTACATTCGAGTAAACCCTCGTTCACTCCGCGGCCTGTGCGGGCCGGAAAAGGGGATCGCAGCCCATGTCTTCTGCAGCTTCTGGAAAGTCCGGAACCTCTGGTACGAACGGCACCACGTCCGTCATCGTCGCGGGTGCCCGCACCCCGATGGGGCGGCTGCTCGGCTCCCTGAAGTCCTTCTCCGGGGCCGACCTCGGCGGCTTCGCGATCAAGGCCGCCCTCGACCGCGCGGGGATCGGCGGCGACCAGGTCCAGTACGTGATCATGGGGCAGGTGCTCCAGGCCGGTGCCGGGCAGATCCCCGCGCGCCAGGCCGCCGTCAAGGCCGGCATCCCCATGAACGTCCCGGCCCTCACGATCAACAAGGTCTGCCTCTCGGGCCTCGACGCCATCGCGCTCGCCGACCAGCTCATTCGCGCGGGTGAATTCGACGTGATCGTCGCCGGCGGCCAGGAGTCCATGACCAACGCCCCGCACCTGCTCCCCAAGTCCCGCGAGGGCTACAAGTACGGCGCCGTCCAGATGATCGACGCCATGGCCTACGACGGCCTGACCGACTCCTTCGAGAACGTCGCCATGGGCGAGTCCACGGAGAAGCACAACACCCGGCTCGGCATCGACCGCGCCGCCCAGGACGAGATCGCCGCCCTGTCCCACCAGCGCGCCGCCGCCGCTCAGAAGAACGGCGTCTTCGACGCGGAGATCACGCCGGTCGAGATCCCGCAGCGCAAGGGCGACCCGGTGCTGTTCGGCAAGGACGAGGGCATCCGCGGCGACACCACCGCCGAGTCGCTGGGCAAGCTCCGCCCGGCCTTCGCCAAGGACGGCACCATCACGGCGGGCTCCTCCTCGCAGATCTCCGACGGCGCGGCCGCCGTGGTCGTGATGAGCCGGGCCAAGGCCGAGGAACTGGGCCTGGAGTGGATCGCGGAGATCGGCGCCCACGGCAACGTCGCGGGCCCGGACAACTCTTTGCAGTCGCAGCCGTCGAACGCCATCCAGCACGCCCTGAAGAAGGAGGGCCTGGAGGTCGGCGACCTCGATCTCATCGAGATCAACGAGGCGTTCGCGGCCGTCGCCGTCCAGTCAATGAAGGACCTCGGCGTATCCACCGAAAAGGTGAACGTCAACGGCGGCGCCATCGCCCTGGGGCACCCGATCGGCATGTCCGGCGCCCGCCTGGTGCTGCACCTGGCGCTGGAGCTGAAGCGGCGCGGCGGCGGCATCGGCGCGGCGGCGCTGTGCGGCGGCGGCGGCCAGGGCGACGCGCTGATCGTGCGGGTCCCCGGCGCCTGAGGGCGCGGCAGGCCTGAGAACGTCGCGGCAGGCCTGAGAACGTAGCGAAACAGAGCTGAGCGGAGCTGAACGGAGCTGTGATGCAGGACGTCTCCTCACTGGTGGCCCAGGCCCGGGAAGGCCGGCCGCGTGCCGTGGCCCGGCTGATCTCCCTGGTGGAGGGGGCGTCCCCGCAGCTCAGGGAGGTCATGGAGGCCCTCGCACCGCTGACCGGCGGGGCCTACGTGGTCGGTCTGACCGGCTCCCCGGGCGTCGGCAAGTCGACGTCCACCTCGGCGCTGGTGACGGCGTACCGCAAGCAGGGCAAGCGGGTCGGGGTCCTCGCCGTCGACCCGTCCTCGCCCTTCTCCGGCGGTGCGCTGCTCGGCGACCGCGTCCGGATGTCGGAGCACGCCTCCGACCCCGGCGTCTACATCCGCTCCATGGCGACCCGGGGCCACCTGGGCGGCCTCGCCTGGGCCGCGCCGCAGGCGATCCGGGTGCTGGACGCGGCCGGCTGCGACGTGGTCCTCGTCGAGACGGTGGGCGTGGGCCAGTCGGAGGTGGAGATCGCCTCCCAGGCCGACACCTCGGTCGTCCTGCTCGCCCCCGGCATGGGCGACGGCATCCAGGCCGCCAAGGCCGGAATCCTGGAGATCGGCGACGTCTACGTCGTCAACAAGGCCGACCGGGACGGCGCCGACGCCACCGCCCGGGAGTTGAACCACATGCTGGGCCTCGGCGAGGCGCGCGCCGCCGGTGACTGGCGCCCGCCCATCGTCAAGACGGTCGCCGCGCGCGGCGAGGGCGTCGACGAGGTCGTCGAGGCGCTGGAGAAGCACCGGGCGTGGATGGAGGAGCGGGACGTCCTCACCGAGCGCCGCCGCGCCCGCGCCGCCCGCGAGGTGGAGACGATCGCCGTCACCACGCTGCGCGAGCGCATCGGCGACCTGCACGGCGACCGGCGGCTCGGCGCGCTGGCGGAGCGGATCGTCGGCGGCGAGCTGGACCCCTACGCCGCGGCGGACGAACTGGTGGCGGGGCTGACGGAGGGGTGAGCGGGGCGGGGTGGCGGTCCGCGGGGAGTTCTCCGCCCCCGCCGCCCCTTCCCTTCCCGTCCCTGGGGGCCGTGCCCCCAGACCCCCCTCCGGCCTGAACGGCCTCGTCCTCGAACGCCGGACGGGCTGGGGAGCCTCGGGCGGGCTGGGACGCTTCGGGCGGGCTGGGGAGCCTCGGTCGGCTGGAGAGGCTCAGGCGGCTTGGGGAGCTTCGGGCGGGCCGGAAAAGGCCGCGCCGCCGGACGGGCCGCGCTGTACATTGACCCGCATGTTCCTCCTCTTGGCATAGGGCCCGCCCCGCACGCGACCGCCGCATCCGGCCGTCGCGCGCTTCGGCGTCCCCTTGTCGCCTTCTTCCGAGGAACCCTTCCGTGTCCACGCCATCGCCGCGGCCCTCGTACGCCGCCGTGCTCCGTGTCCCCCATGCCCGCCGTACCTTCGCCGCCGCCCTCGTCGGCCGGCTGTCGTACGGCACGGTCTCCCTTGCCCTGATGCTCTCCCTGACCCGGTCCACCGGGTCGTACGCCGTGGCCGGCCTGGTCATGGCGCTCTTCGGTGCGACGAGCGTCTTCCTGTCGCCCTGCCGCGCCTCCCTCGTCGACCGGCTCGGTCCGCGCCGGGCCCTGCTTCCCATGGCCACGCTGTACGCCGTCCTGCTCTGCGCGCTGGCGGCGGCCTGCCGGCAGCCCGGCACACCCGAGGCCGTCCTCGCGGTGACCGCCGCCTGCGCCGGAGCCTGCACGCCGCCCCTCGGCCCCACCATGCGGGCGCTGTGGGCGGAACTGCTGCCCGACCGGGCCCTGCTTCAGCGCGCCTACAGCCTGGACGGCGTCGCCGAGGAACTGCTCTTCGTCTCCGGCCCGCTCCTGGTCGGCGGTGTCGTCACCGTCGCCCCGCCGACGGTCGGTGTCGTGCTGAGCGCGGTGCTGGTGGCGGTCGGCACCCTCGCCTTCGCCACCTCACCGGCGACCGCCGCGCTGTGTCCTGCGCCACGGCGGAAGGACGCCGCCCCCGCGACCCGGGGCGGCACCGGACAGGCCCGGTCCCTGCTCCAGCCCGTCGTCGTCGCCGCGGCCGTCGGCGTCTCGGTGAGCGCCGTCGACCTCCTCGTCGTCGCCTACGCGGGGGAGCGCGACCTCGGGGACGGAGCCGTCGCCTGGGTGCTCGCCGCGCTGTCGGTGGGCAGCGCGGTCGGCGGTCTCGTCAACGGCGCCGTCGCCTGGACTTCGTCCACCCGGACCCGGCTCCCGTTCTTCGCGGCCGGTCTCGGTGTCTGCCTGGCCGCCGCGGGCCTCACGCCCGGACTCGGCACGCTGCTCCTGGCCGTCGTGTGCGCCGGGCTGTTCGTGGCCCCGGCGCTGACCACGGCGTACCTGATCGCCGACGAGAGCGTGGAACCCGGGTTCCGGGTCCGGGCGGGTGCCTGGTGCAACACCGCCGTGAACGCCGGGGGTTCCGCCGGGGCCGCCGCCGTGGGCCTGCTGGTGGAACGGCTGCCCCTGCCGGTGTGCTTCGCGGTGTCCGGCGCGGTCGCCGCGGCGGCGGCACTGGTGCCGGGGCGGCGCCGCGGGCCGGCCCGGTCCGGCGGAGGGGCCGCTCAGTCGTCGTCGGAGGTGCCGGAGTCGTCGGCGTCGTCCGCGTCGTCCGGGTCCTGAGAGCCCTGCGCGTCCTGTGCGCGGTCGGCCGTGACCTTGCCGGTCCCCGGGTCGACCCGCCAGTCCTGCCCGTCCTTGCCGGCGGCCCGCGTCTCGACCTCCCAGGCGGGCTTGCCGTCGCCGTGGTGGCCGTCCTCGTCCAGTTCGACCGAGAGGACGGTCCCGTGGCGGGCCGCCGCCTTCGCGGCCTCGGCGGCGTCGACGGAGGTGCCCTTCAGCGCCGCCCGCACCTCGGCCGTCTCGTCCTCGTCGTCGTCCCGCTCCGAGCCGAGGACCTTGCCGGTGGCCGGGTCGACGCGGACGCTGTGCCAGGTGCCGCCGCCGGAGAGGACGTCGACCTCCCAGGCCGCGCGCTCCCGGCCGCCGTCGTCGCCGTCGTCGTCGTCCGAGGCGTCGTCCCCGTCGTCCAGCTCGGCGGCGACGGCGGTGCCCGGGGTGTCCGCGAGGGCGGAGGCGACGGCCCCGGCGGCCGTCACCTTCGCGGCGGCGGCCCCGGAGTCCTCCGACGCCTCGCGCCGGTCGTCGTCCGCCGTCGTCGCCAGCGCCGTCGCCGTACCGCCTCCGATCAGGGCGGCGGCGGTGACGGCGGCGATCACGATGTTGCGCTTCATGCGGTGTCCTCCGAGTCGTCCAGAGTCCGGCGGTTTCCGGTGACCTCACTGTCGCGGACCGACGCTGAGGCCAGGCTGAAGCCGCCTGAAGGGATCTTCAGCCGGGCTTTGCCACTCTTGACGCATGCGCCCACCCGTCGCCCACCACCCCGCCCGAGGCGCTTCGCGCCGCCCCTGCCGCATCCTGATCGTGGAGGACGAGAAGCGCCTCGCCGTGTCGCTCGCCAAGGGCCTCACCGCGGAGGGATACGCCGTGGACGTCGTCCACGACGGCCTGGAGGGACTGCACCGGGCGAGCGAGGGCGGGTACGACCTCGTCGTCCTCGACATCATGCTGCCCGGCCTCAACGGCTACCGGGTCTGCGCCGCCCTGCGCGCCGCCGGGCACGACGTGCCGATCCTGATGCTCACCGCCAAGGACGGCGAGTACGACGAGGCGGAGGGCCTGGACACGGGCGCCGACGACTACCTCACCAAGCCCTTCTCCTACGTCGTCCTCGTCGCCCGTGTGAAGGCCCTGCTGCGGCGGGGGCAGGGCGCCGGGTCGCCGCCCGTGCACGTCCACGGAGACCTCAAGGTCGACGCCGCCGCCCGCCGGGTCTTCCTCGGCGAGGACGAGGTCACCCTCACCGCCAAGGAGTTCGCCGTCCTGGAGCAGCTCGTGCTGCGGGCCGGGCAGGTGGTGTCCAAGGCGGAGATCCTGGAGCACGTCTGGGACTTCGCCTACGACGGCGACCCCAACATCGTCGAGGTGTACGTCAGCGCGCTGAGACGCAAGCTGCGCGCCGAGCTGATCCGCACCGTGCGCGGCGCCGGCTACCGGCTGGAGACCGGGCGGTGAGCCGCCTCTTCGGCTCGGTGCGGGCCCGTGCCACGCTCGCCGCGACCCTCGTGGTCGCCGTCGCCCTCGTCGCGGCCGGCACCGCCGTACTGCTGTCCCTGCGCTCCAACCTGCTCGGCGAGGCGGGCACCCAGGCGGAGCGCTCGGCGCGGGAGGTGGCGACGGAGCTGGCCGTCGGGACGCCGTACGCCGACCTGTCGCTGGACGTGGACGACCGGCCCGTGCAGGTCGTCGACGACGACGGCGTGCTGGTCGCCGCCAGCGAGGACCTGGAGCGGATCAGCGGCACCGGCACCGGGGCGGTCAAGCCGCGGCCCGCCGCCTCCCCGAGCACGGAGGACGACGACGACGCCGACGCCGACGACGACTCAGGCGAGTCCCTCGACCCCGGTGAGATCGGCGACCGGATCACCGTCAGCGACGGCTCGGCGACCGTCGGCGGGGACACGGAGGACTACCGCTTCGCCGCCGTCCCGGTGGAGACCGACGACCGGGGCCGGCTCACCGTCTACGCCGGTGCCCCGCTGTCCGCCGAACACGGCGCCGTGAACACCGCGCTGACCGTGATGCTGATCGGCTTCCCGCTGCTGCTCGCGGTCGTGGCGTGGGTGACCTGGCTGGTCACCCGGCGTGCGCTGCGCCCGGTGGAGGGCATCCGGCGCGAGATGGCCGCGATCACCGCCAGCGAGGACCTGGCCCGCCGCGTCCCGGTGCCGGGCACCCACGACGAGGTGGCGAGGCTCGCCTCGACCACCAACGAGACGCTGGCCGCGCTGGAGTCCTCGGTGGAGCGGCAGCGCCGGTTCGTCGCCGACGCCTCGCACGAGCTGCGCAGCCCGATCGCCTCGCTGCGCACCCAGCTGGAGGTGGCCGCCGCCCACCCCGAGCTGCTGGACCTCGACGGCGCCGTGGAGGACACCGTCCGGCTCCAGCGGCTCGCCGCCGACCTGCTGCTGCTGGCCAGGCTGGACGCGGGGGAGCGGCCCGCCGACGGCCGGGTCGACCTCGCGGCGCTCGCGCGGGAGGCCGCCGAGGGCCGCAGCGGGGTGAGGGTGCGGGGCGAGGCCGCGGTGGAGGTGACCGGGTCGCGGGGGCAGCTGGCGCGGGTGCTGGCCAATCTGCTGGACAACGCCCAGCGGCACGCCCGCTCTGCGGTGGAGGTGTCCGTGCGGCGGGACGGGACGGCGGCGGTGGTCGCCGTGGCCGACGACGGCGAGGGCGTGCCGGCGGCCGACCGGGAGCGGATCTTCGAGCGGTTCGTACGGCTCGACGCCGCCCGCAGCCGGGACGACGGCGGGGCCGGTCTCGGGCTGGCCATCGCCCGCGACGTGGCCGTACGGCACGGCGGCACGCTCACGGTGCACGACGCACCGGCAGGCGGCGCCCGTTTCGAGCTCCGCCTGCCGAGTGCCTAGGCCCTGTCGTCACCTTCCCGTCCCCGGGGCTCCGCGCCCCCCGAGGACGTGATCAGGAACGTCCCCGCTGGGTGCGCAGGTGCTCCGCGATGGGCCTGAGCGCCTTGTCCAGCTCCGTCAGGTCCTCGGGGGCCAGCAGGTCGATGAAGTGCCTGCGCACGGAGGCCACGTGGTGCGGCGCGACCTTCCGCATCGTCGCCATGCCGTGCTCGGTCAGCACGGCGAAGAGCCCGCGGCGGTCGGACTCGCAGTTCTCACGCCGGACCAGGTTCGCGTTCTCCATGCGGGTGATCTGGTGGGAGAGGCGGCTCTTGGACTGCATCGTGGCGGTGGCCAGGTCGCTCATCCGCATTCTCTCGCCCTCCGACTCGGAGAGGTTCACCAGGATCTCGTAGTCGTTCATTGTCAGGCCGAACGGCTGCAGGTCCTTCTCGAGCTGGTGCGTCAACAGCCTGTTGACCTCCAGGTGGGTGCGCCAGGCACACTGCTCCGTATCGGTCAGCCAGCGAGTGGCCGTCTCGGTCTCCATGAATGAAGTCTACCTAAAATGTTGAAAGGCGAACTAGTGAGGGGTTTGCCGTGACGGTGACGGTGCGCACGCGTTCGATGTCACACTCCGCAGGTTACCGCTCACAGCCCGAAGCGGCGTTGGAGGTCCCCCAGCTGTCCGGGAAGCCCCGGTACCCCGGAGCGGCCCGCCGGCGCTCCGGGAGCCCCGCCGCCGGGCACCCCCGCCTGCTGCGGAGGAGCCCCCGTGTCCTGCTCGGGCATCAGTGCCTCGCTGGACTGCAGCAGCACCGTCCCCGCGCCCACGAACTCGAACTGGTGCTCCTCCCCGGAGGCCCCGCCGAGCCCCGTCATCGCACGTAGACCGCCCAGGAGGCCGGTCATGTACCCATGGTCGTAGTGGTGGCACGGGGACGGGCAGTCCGCCCAGCCGACCAGGGCCTGGGGGTCGACCCGGATCGGCGGTTCCATGAACACCACCGGACCGTTCGACGCGGCCACGAACTTTCCGGTTCCGATCAGTGTCAGAAAGCCCGGCACGATCGACTGCTTGAGTGCGAGGCTTGGCTGAAAAGCGAGCAAGTTGCCCGAGCGAATGGTCAGGTTGCCGTCTTCGAGGTCGTACGAATTCACGTCGAAGGCCCGGTCGGCGAGGAGCATCTTGCCCGAGCCCTCCGCCACGACCCAGTCGCTCGCGTGCAGAGGCGAATGGAACGAGGTACGCATCAGACGGTCCAGCCGGCCGTGCCCGATCCCGTTGAAGTCGATCGTCCCGTAGTAGGCGATCATCTTCCCCTTCTGCAGGAACCACTGGCTGCCCTTGAGCTCCACGCAGAAGGTGTACGCGTTGACGTTGTCGTCGGCCGGCAGCGTCGCCGGGTCGTGGTGGACCGTGCTCACAGCTTCTCCTCCGAGGCCTGGACGAACACCGTGCCGCTGCCGCTCAGCTCCAGCTGGAACGCCTCGCCGGAGCCGCGTCCCACCATGTCCCGCCAGCCCACGGCGGTGGACAGCTTGTTGCGCACGTCGCCGTAGTGGGCGACATAGGCCTGCGGGTCGACGCGCACCGGCCGCTGCGGGGTGACGGGCACCTCGAAGACGCCGCCGTGGGCCATCACCGCCACCGAGCCGTGGCCCTTGAGGGACGTGGTGAACAGCCCCTGCCCGCTCACCTGGCCCCGCACCATGCCCATGACCCCGCCCTGCGAGCCCAGGAACACGGTGCTCTGCTCCAGGGTGCCCTCGAAGGCGAGGAGGCGGTCCGCCTCCACGTACAGGGTGTCGCCGGCGAGGCTGATCACCTGGACGTGGTGGCCGCCGTGCCCGAAGAACACGGTGCCGCTGCCCTCGACGGTCATCAGCGGCGTGTCCTCGTTCGCCACCCGGCGGCCGATCATCGACACGATCCCGCCCTGTCCGCCCCGCAGGTTCGGGGTGAAGGACACCTCGCCCTGGTAGGCGAGCATCGCCCCGCGCTGGCTGAACAGCCGCTGCCCCGGCGCGACGGTCGCCCGGACCATCTTGGAATTGATCTCCTCGAAGGCCATCTCACACATCCCCCGCGATCGTGTTCCGCTCGCTCGGCTGCACGTACACCAGTCCGTCGCCCTCGAAGCGGATCTGGAAGGCCTCCCCGCCGCCCTCACCGAAGAGGGTGCGGAAGGTCACACCCGACTGGAAGGACTGCCGCAGGTTCCCCTGGTGCGCGACGTACGCCCCCGGGTCGACGGTCAGGGGGTACTGCGCGCTGACCCGGAGCACCACCGCGGGGCCGTCCGACATGATCGCGACCTGTCCGTGCCCCTCGACGGTCGTGGTGAACAGACCGTTGCCCTGCGACGCGCCGCGCGTGCCCGTGAAGCTGGTACCGGTGCGCAGCCCGGCGTCGGCCGCCAGGAAGTTGCTCGACTCGACGTACAGCTTGTCGCCCCGGAGCTCCACCAGGGTGATCTCCGAGGCCCGGTCCGCGAACCAGCAGGTCCCCTGCCCCCTCACCTCCATCACCGTCATCTGCTCGCCGGTGAGCCGCCGGGTCACCATGCCCCGGATGCCCTCACCGCCACCGCTCAGCTTCTTGAAGGTCATCTCCCCGTCGTACGCGACCATCGAGCCGTTCTTCGCCTTCACGGCGTCTCGGGTCATGTCGACGGCGAGCACCTTGCTGCCTTGAAGTCGGAACATCGCCACGTTGTGAAAGTAGCCCCGCCACGGGTGGACGGAACAGGGCCCATGGGTGGAGAACGACCCTGAGTCCACCCCTGGGGGCACCGTTTGCCACAATGGGCGCACGATTGTGCTTCCGTTCACAAGGCGGAGCGCACGCCGCCCGCGCCGTCAGCGACTCTCTCCCTTCCGAAGGTGACCCGTGGACCTCAAGACCGCCAGCGCCCTCCGCCGACTCCGCCTGGTCTCGGCCCCCGAGGCGATCTCGTTCCTCCTCCTGCTCGTCTGCTCCGTGCTGAAGCGGACCACCGACTTCAACGCGGTGCCGGCGATGGGCATGATCCACGGTGTCCTCTTCGTGCTGTACGTGATCTTCTGGGCGGACGCCTGGAACCGCGCCAAGTGGCCGCTGAAGACGGCCGCCCTCTACTTCGTCCTCTCGGTGCTGCCCACCGGCGGCTTCTTCGCCGAGCGCAAGCTCAAGCGCGAGGCCGAGAACGCGGTCATCGCCACCCGCGCCCGCCAGGAAGGGATCGTCAACGCATGATCGTCGCCTTCTCCGTGACACCGCTCGGCGTCGGCGAGGACGTGGGGGAGTACGTCGCCGACGCGGTCCGGGTGGTCCGCGAGTCGGGGCTGCCGAACCGCACCGACGCCATGTTCACCTCGGTCGAGGGCGAGTGGGACGAGGTCATGGACGTCGTCCGGCGGGCCGTCGCCGCCGTCGAGGCGCGCGCGCCGCGGGTCTCCCTGGTCCTGAAGGCGGACATCCGCCCCGGCGTGACGGACGGCCTCACGTCGAAGGTCGACACCGTCGAGCGGCACCTGGCCGGATGAGCCGCCGGGCGGGGCGGTGGTATCGAAAGGCGAGACGGGGCTGACCGGCATATGACCGGCCGGTAAGGTCTGTTGCCGTGCCGAAGCCCCTCAGTCTCTCCTTCGATCCCATCGCCCGAGCCGACGAACTCTGGAGGCAGCGCTGGGGCGCTGTGCCCTCCATGGCGGCGATCACCTCCGTCATGCGGGCCCAGCAGATCCTGCTCGCCGAGCTCGACGCCGTGGTCAAGCCGTACGGGCTGACGTTCGCGCGGTACGAGGCGCTGGTGCTGCTCACCTTCTCCAAGTCGGGGGAGCTGCCGATGTCCAAGATCGGCGAGCGCCTCATGGTGCACCCCACCTCCGTGACGAACACCGTCGACCGGCTGGTGCGGTCCGGCCTGGTGGCCAAGCGCCCCAACCCGAACGACGGCCGCGGCACGCTGGCCACCATCACCGACAAGGGCCGCGAGGTCGTCGAGGCGGCCACCCGCGAGCTGATGGCGATGGACTTCGGCCTGAGCGCGTACGACGCCGAGGAGTGCGGCGAGATCTTCGCCATGCTCAGGCCGCTGCGGGTCGCCGCGGGCGACTTCAAGGAGGACTGAGCCGGGGCGGACGGGCGGGCCGCGCAACCCGGCGAGTCGCCCGACCCGGTCGAAGATCGCGCGAAACGGACGGCTACGCTCGGAGCCATGAAAAAGAGCGTGCTGACCCGCTACCGGGTCATGGCGTACGTCACCGGTGTGCTGCTGATCGCGCTGTGCCTTGGCATGATCGCCAAGTACGCCCTGGACATGGACGGCGCCGCCGACTACACCCAGGTCGTCAGCATCGCCCACGGCTGGCTGTACGTGATCTACCTCGTCTTCGCCTTCGATCTGGGCTCCAAGGCGAAATGGCCGGTGAAGAAGCAGCTGTGGGTGCTGCTCGCCGGGACCGTTCCGACGGCGGCCTTCTTCGTGGAGCGACGCATCAGCCGCGAGCTGGACGCCAAGGTCGCCGCGACCGAGGCGCCCGCCGCCGTCAAGGCGTAACCGGCCGGCTCGGGAGCCGTCCCGCCGCCGTGCGTACACCCGTACGGCGGTAGCCCATCGACATTTACTTGGACGTCCTAGTAAATTCGTGGGTATGGACGCTCACGCCATAGAAGAGGGCCGCCTTCGCTGGCAGGCCCGGTACGACGCGGCGCGCAAGCGCGACGCGGACTTCACCACGCTCTCCGGAGACCCCGTGGAGCCGGTGTACGGGCCCCGGCCGGGGGACGAGTACGAGGGCTTCGAGCGGATCGGCTGGCCGGGCGAGTACCCCTTCACCCGCGGCCTGCATCCGACCGGGTACCGAGGGCGTACGTGGACCATCCGGCAGTTCGCCGGGTTCGGCAATGCCGAGCAGACCAACGAGCGCTACAAGATGATCCTCCGCAACGGCGGCGGCGGGCTCTCCGTCGCCTTCGACATGCCGACCCTGATGGGCCGCGACTCCGACGACCCGCGCTCGCTGGGCGAGGTCGGGCACTGCGGGGTGGCCATCGACTCGGCCGCCGACATGGAGGTCCTCTTCAAGGACATCCCGCTCGGCGACGTGACGACCTCCATGACGATCAGCGGGCCCGCCGTGCCCGTGTTCTGCATGTACCTGGTCGCAGCCGAACGCCAGGGCGTCGACGCGTCCGTGCTGAACGGCACGCTGCAGACCGACATCTTCAAGGAGTACATCGCCCAGAAGGAGTGGCTCTTCCAGCCCGAGCCCCACCTGCGGCTCATCGGCGACCTCATGGAGTACTGCGCGGCCGGCATCCCCGCCTACAAGCCGCTCTCCGTCTCCGGCTACCACATCCGCGAGGCCGGGGCGACGGCCGCGCAGGAGCTGGCGTACACGCTCGCCGACGGCTTCGGGTACGTGGAGCTGGGTCTGTCCCGCGGCCTGGACGTGGACGTCTTCGCGCCCGGCCTCTCCTTCTTCTTCGACGCGCACCTCGACTTCTTCGAGGAGATCGCCAAGTTCCGCGCGGCCCGGCGCATCTGGGCCCGCTGGATGCGCGACGTGTACGGCGCGAAGACCGACAAGGCGCAGTGGCTGCGCTTCCACACCCAGACCGCCGGGGTGTCGCTGACCGCCCAGCAGCCGTACAACAACGTGGTCCGTACGGCCGTGGAGGCGCTCGCCGCGGTGCTCGGCGGCACCAACTCCCTGCACACCAACGCGCTCGACGAGACCCTCGCCCTGCCCAGCGAGCAGGCCGCGGAGATCGCGCTGCGCACCCAGCAGGTGCTGATGGAGGAGACCGGCGTCGCCAACGTCGCAGACCCGCTGGGCGGTTCCTGGTTCATCGAGCAGCTGACGGACCGCATCGAGGCCGACGCCGAGAAGATCTTCGACCAGATCAAGGAGCGCGGGCAGCGCGCCCACCCGGACGGGCAGCACCCCGTCGGCCCGATCACCTCCGGCCTCCTGCGCGGTATCGAGGACGGCTGGTTCACCGGGGAGATCGCCGAGTCCGCCTTCCGCTACCAGCAGGCTCTGGAGAAGGACGACAAGAAGGTGGTCGGCGTCAACGTCCACACCGGCTCCGTCACCGGTGACCTGGAGATCCTGCGGGTCAGCCACGAGGTCGAGCGCGAGCAGGTGCGGGTCCTGGGCGAGCGCAGGGCCGCCCGTGACGACGCGGCCGTACGCGGCGCCCTGGACGCCATGCTGGCCGCGGCCCGCTCCGGCGGCAACATGATCGAGCCGATGCTGGACGCGGTGCGCGCGGAGGCGACGCTCGGGGAGATCTGCGGAGTGCTCCGCGACGAGTGGGGGGTGTACACGGAGCCGGCGGGGTTCTAGGGCTCCGCCCCCTGGACCCCCGGGCCTGGCGCCCGCCACCCGACTCGGCCGGCCGAGAGGTCACCCGCCCCCGTCGGCCGACTCGGCCGGCCGGGACGTCACCCGTCACCCGTCACCCTCGGCCGACTCGGCCGGCCGGGAGGTGAGCCCCCACAGCAGGACCTGGGTGAAGCTCCGCACCCAGTCCCCGTTCGCGACCTCCGCGCTGACCAGGGTGCGGTGCACCACCGCCCCCGCGACCATGTCGAAGATCAGGTCCGCGGTGCGGGCCGCCTCCGTGGGGTCCGGCTCCGGCGGCAGCTCCCCCCGGGCCTGGGCCCGCGCCCGGCCCTCCAGCACCATGCGCTTCTGGCGCTCGACGATCGAGGTGCGGATGCGCTCGCGCAGTGCCTCGTCGCGGGTGGACTCCGCGACCACCGCCATCAGGCCGCTCCTTGCCTCCGGACGGGCCAGGATCGCCGCGAACTGGAGCACCACGCCCTCGATGTCGGCGGCGAGCGAGCCGCGGTCGGGCAGCTCCAGCTCGTCGAAGAGCTCCGCCACCGCGTCCACGACCAGTTCGTTCTTGCCCGCCCAGCGGCGGTAGAGCGTCGTCTTGGCAACCCCGGCCCGGGTGGCGACGTCTCCCAGGGTGAGCTTCGACCAGCCGAGGTCGACCAGGGCGGCCCGCGTCGCGGCCAGGATCGCGGTGTCCGCCGCGGCACTGCGCGGGCGTCCGGCACGGCCGGCGGGGCTGCTGCTCTGCATGTCCCGACCCTAACCGGCGGGTAACACGCGGTCCGTCGTGAGACAGATCACCGGGGCGGGGTGTCGCGAGGAGCCCTCCTGGTATTACGCTACGACGCGTAGCGAAAGCGCGGGACCGTCCGCGCCCAGCGACGACCACGGGCGTGGGGTGGGGACCCGGCGCCGAACAGCACACACGCCGAACAGCACACATCCGGGCGGGCTTTCGACCCGCTTTTCACACGCGCGCGCCGTACGGGGGAGGATAGACCCATGCAGCCACGGAACATGTCCATGAGCGGGGTCGTCGACCTCGCCGCGGTGAAGCAGGCCCAGGAGGCCAAGGCGAAGGCGGAGCAGGCGCGCGCCGAGGCGGCCCGCCACGGGGGCGCGGGCGCCGTCTCCCCGGCCGACCTCGTCATCGACGTCGACGAGGCGGGCTTCGAGAGCGACGTCCTGCAGCGGTCCACCGAGGTCCCGGTCGTCATCGACTTCTGGGCCGAGTGGTGCGAGCCCTGCAAGCAGTTGAGCCCGGTCCTGGAGCGGCTCGCCGTCGAGTACAACGGGCGCTTCCTCCTCGCCAAGATCGACGTCGACGCCAACCAGATGCTGATGCAGCAGTTCGGCGTCCAGGGCATCCCGGCCGTCTTCGCGGTCGTCGCCGGTCAGGCGCTGCCCCTCTTCCAGGGGGCCGCGGGCGAGGCGCAGATCCGCCAGACCCTGGACCAGCTGGTGCAGGTCGGCGAGGAGCGCTTCGGGCTGACCGGCCTCGTCGTCGACCCGGAGGCCGAGCCGGGTGCCGCGCAGGCCGCCGCCCCCGAGCGCCCGGCCGGGCCGCACGACGCGGCGCTCGAGGCCGCCGTGCGGGCGCTGGACGCGGGCGACCTGGGCGGTGCCGTCCAGGCGTACAAGAACGTGCTGGCCGAGGAGCCGGGCAACACTGAGGCCAAACTGGGTCTGGCCCAGGCTGAGTTGCTCCAGCGGGTGCAGACCGCCGATCCGCAGAAGGTCCGTCAGGAGGCGGCCGACAACCCGGGCGACGCCCGGGCGCAGATCGCCGCCGCCGACCTGGACCTGGTGGGCGGTCACGTGGAGGACGCCTTCGGGCGTCTCATCGACACGGTCCGCGTCACGGCGGGCGACGACCGGGACGCCGTGCGACTGCGGCTCCTGGAGCTGTTCGAGGTGGTCGGCGCCGATGACCCGCGGGTGACCGCGGCGCGCCGGGCGCTCGCCCGCGCCCTGTTCTAGCCGGCGTTCCAAGTCGGCGTACCGGTCGACCCTTCAAACACCACCGACGTGTGGCACGTGTGAAGGAGCTGTCTCAGAGGCGTCACTGCGGCCGCGCTTTACCAAAACTTGGTAATCGCGGCCGCTGTTACTTCCAGTAAGTCCACGCCGCCGATCTGTCGGACTCTGTCCATCGATCAACAGTTTTGTTCCGCACGAGTGGCATACCCAGCGTCGCCGTTCGCGTTCGGTGGGTCGTCCCCCGATCGCGCGGGCGCTACTAGCGAGTAACGAACCCCCTTGTGCCGACGGCGAGAATGCACCACGATCGGCGACGCTCGGTCCATTCCCGTACCCCGACATCCGGTCGGGTCGCGGGGGTTCCTGGGTCCCCACCGAGCAGGGCCGGCGGCAGTGATGCCGGCCTTTGGGCAGGGGGGTCTTCGCTCCATCGGGCGAAGCCTGTCCAGCAGGGTTGTGCGTGATGCGTGTCAGGCGCGACCAGTGGTTGTCGCTCGGGGGTGATCGCCGGTTATTCGGGCGCGTTGTACGTGCCGCCGAGTGCGGGCGCTCTCCTTCCCGAGGACGTAGCACTTCTCCCATCCCTGCCAGACCGGGCCGCCGAACCGGCGGCCGGCCGAGGCCAGGAGATGTACGTCCGAGAAGGAGGAAATATGGAGTCCCAGGTGCGTGGCGGGACCAGATGGAAGCGGTTCGCCGTGGTGATGGTGCCCAGCGTGGCCGCCACGGCTGCGATAGGCGTCGCGCTCGCGCAGGGCGCTCTCGCCGCGTCGTTCAGCGTGTCGGGCCAGTCGTTCAAGGTGACGGCTGACCAGCTCGACGGCACCGGCTTTATGCAGTACGGCGCGATCGACTCGGGTTACACGCTGAAGGGCGAGAAGACGGCTCACCCCGTCGCGGTCTCGGCGTTCAAGTCCGCGTCGATCCAGAACATGTGCCAGTCCGTGGTCACCCCGGACATCCCGCTGATCGGCTCCGTCAGCCTCATGCTGAAGGCGGGCGGCGGCGACAGGCCGGTCGAGGCCGACAACCTGTACATCGACGTCGAGGACCTCTCGGCCGATGCCACGTTCCGCGGCATCGACATCGGTGTGGCCGCCAAGGACGCCGACAAGGGTCCCGGCATCAAGAAGGGCGACACCACCAACCCGTACGGGTTCTCGCAGCAGGCCGACTCGGCCACGCTGAAGAACGTGAAGCAGACGGCGTGGGCCACCACTGCCGGAACCTTCAAGCTCAGCGGTCTGAAGATGTCGCTGTCCAAGGGTGTCAAGGAGTGCTACTAAGCACTCCTTGACGGGCGGGGGAGCCGACGGCGCCCCCGCCCGTCCCCTCTCCGGCCGCGCCTTCACGCCCGGCCCACATCTCCACCACAGCAAAGCCGTACCAGGGAGCTGTTTTCCATGAGCGCCGAGACTCCTGCCGCCGCCGGCCAGTTCACCCGCCGCAGGCTGCAGTTCCGCGCCTGGCGAGGCGCGCGGCCGTTCTGGGCCGGCCTGTTCGTCGCGCTCGGCGGACTCCCCATCGCCTACTTCCCGTACGCGAACCTCCAGATCGGTCACCTGACGCTGGCGATGTCCACCACCGCGGGCGCCGGGTCCCTGATCATCGGCGTGCTGCTGGTCGTCCTGGGCATCAGCCTGTGGTTCCAGAAGCACGTCCGGGTGTTCGCGGGCGTCGCGGCGATCCTGCTGGCGCTGGTGTCCATCCCCGTGTCCAACCTCGGCGGCTTCCTCATCGGCTTCCTGCTCGCGCTGGTCGGCGGGGCCATGGCGGTCTCGTGGGTGCCGGGCGAACCGCCGCGGACCGAGCCGCCGCTGGAGGGCAAGGGGGCGGACGACGCGCCCCAGGGCGTGGTCCCCCGCGCCGCGGCCGACGACACCGCGTTCCCCGGCTTCCCGGGGTCCGGGAAGCACGCGGCCGACCCCACGGTGCCGGGGCCGCGCGGCGGGATGGACGACGGGAAGCCCTCCCAGGCCTTCATGGCTCCGGGAGCGCACGATCTGTCAGGAACGAGCCCGGCCAACGGGGCGAACGGGAGGCACAGTGCCGGCTGACGAGGTGACCCGCGGGACTGACGTGGAGTCGTCCCGTGTGAGAACCGGGCCGCGCCACGC
Source organism: Streptomyces sp. BK208 (assembly GCF_004364245.1). GTDB lineage: Bacteria > Actinomycetota > Actinomycetes > Streptomycetales > Streptomycetaceae > Streptomyces. The sequence continues at coordinate 476,461 of NZ_SOAV01000005.1, forward strand.
GGCACCCAAGAAGCCGTTGTTCACCAGGTTCCACATGCCGGCCGGCAAGGCGATAGCCATCGCGGCGATGCCCACGGCCGTCCTCATGGGGATGGGGTTCACGCCGACGCTGGCCCTCGCCGACGGCAACGACGCGGCGCCGCCCTCCAACAGCCTGACGGCCGACGAGTACAAGGACTGCGTGGCGGCCCTGGAGGACGCCGAGAAGGACCCGTCCGAGTCGCCCACCCCCTCGCCTTCGGCGAGCGACGAGGCCGGCAAGGACGACGAGGCCAAGGACGACGCGAAGGAGCCCGACCCCTCGGCCACCACCGGGGACGCGGGCGAGGACGCCGGCACGGACCAGGACGACTCCTCTTCGCCGGATTCAGGTTCCGACGACAAGGGCGCCAAGGACGAGCAGGACGCCCCCGCCCCGAGCCCCTCCGCCTCGCAGAGCCAGGAGCCTTCCGGCTCGACCGCGACTCCGTCCCCCTCCGAGTCCGAGGAGAAGGGCGGGTTGCTGGACGGCCTCGGCGACGCCATCGAGGGCATCTTCACCGGCGGCAAGAAGGCCGAGGACAGCCCGAGCCCGACGCCGACCCCCTCGGCGTCCGAGGGCGCGGACGACGCGGCCGGCGCGGTGAAGGACACGGCCGACAAGGTCACCGGCACCGTCGAGGACACCGTCGAGGGTGCGACCGACGCGGCGTCGAAGGCGGCCGAGGACACCGGCGAGACGGTGGACAAGGCGGCCGAGGCGGCCAGGAAGGCGGCCGAGAAGGCCGAGGAGGACGCCGCGAAGGCGACGGACGAGGCCACCGCCACGCCCGGCCCCAGCGCCTCCGAGAGCGCCGACGAGGCCGGCAAGGGCACGGAGGACTGCCCGGTCGCCACCGACGACGAGGGCGGCGTCGACAACAAGGTGCCGCTGCCCGACGACCCCTGGTACCTCAACGCCAGTTCGCTGCTGCTGAAGGGCGCCTCCTACAAGGGCGTCGTCGAGGTGAAGACGGCCAACGGCACCACCAAGAAGGTGCTGAAGTACGTCATATCCAGCGGCACCGACATCGGCGACCTGCACCAGACGGTGAAGGACAAGCAGGCCGGCAAGACGTACCACGTGCAGGCGGCCGAGGGCTCCACGTCCACGATCCGCGACGGCGAGACGGTGATGTACACCGAGAGCATCTCGGGCAACCTGCTCGGGCTGATCCCGATCACCTTCGACCCGGAGAACCCGCCGCCGCTGGACATCCCGCTGATCTACTTCACCAAGGTGACGGTCGTCCAGGCCGGACAGTTCGGCGGCACGCTCCACATCCCGGGGCTGCACCAGTACACGACCGACTGACGCCTCCGTCCCCGGCCGGGCGCGCCCGGCCGGGAGCCGCACAACGCCCGAGGGCGCCCCCTGCGACACAGGGGGCGCCCTCGGGCGTTGTGCACCGGCCCCGCGGGGCAGGTGGGGTCAGTGGCGCCGGGTCTCGCCCAGGTGGAGCACCCGCACCATGTTGGTGGTGCCGGGCACGCCGGGAGGCGAACCGGCGGTGATCACGACGATGTCGCCGTCGTTGAACCGGCCGAGGCGGGCCGTCTCCTGGTCCACCAGGTCCACCATCTCGTCGGTGGAGTTCACGAACGGCACCACGTGCGGCTCCACGCCCCAGCTGAGCGCCAGCTGGTTGCGGGTCGACTCGTCGGTGGTGAAGGCCAGGATCGGCTGGGCCGCGCGGTAGCGGGAGAGCCTGCGGGCGGTGTCGCCGGACTGGGTGAAGGCCACCAGGCCCTTGCCGCCCAGGAAGTCGGCGATCTCGGCGGCGGCACGGGCCACCGAACCGCCCTGCGTGCGCGGCTTCTTGCCCGGCACCAGCGGCTGCAGGCCCTTGGACAGCAGCTCCTGCTCGGCCGCCGTGACGATCTTCGACATCGTCTTGACGGTCTCGATCGGGTACGCGCCCACGCTCGACTCCGCCGACAGCATGACCGCGTCGGCGCCGTCCAGGATCGCGTTGGCCACGTCGGAGGCCTCGGCGCGGGTCGGACGGGAGTTGGTGATCATCGACTCCATCATCTGGGTCGCCACGATCACCGGCTTGGCGTTGCGCCGGCACAGCTCGATCAGGCGCTTCTGCACCATGGGGACCTTCTCGAGCGGGTACTCGACGGCCAGGTCGCCGCGGGCGACCATGACGGCGTCGAAGGCCGCGACGACGTCCTCCATGTTCTCCACCGCCTGCGGCTTCTCCACCTTGGCGACGACGGGGACGCGGCGGCCCTCCTCGTCCATCACGCGGTGGACGTCGGCCACGTCCTTGGCGTCCCGGACGAAGGAGAGGGCGACCAGGTCGCAGCCCATCCGCAGCGCGAACCGCAGGTCCTCGACGTCCTTCTCGCTCAGCGCGGGGACGTTGACCGCCGCGCCGGGCAGGTTGATGCCCTTGTGGTCGGAGATGACGCCGCCCTCGATGACGATCGTCTTCACCCGGGGGCCCTCGACCTCGGTGACCTTCAGCTCGACGTTGCCGTCGTTGATGAGCACCTGGTCGCCCTTGCCGACGTCACCGGGCAGGCCCTTGTACGTCGTGCCGCAGATCGTCCTGTCGCCCGGGACGTCCTCGGTGGTGATGGTGAACTCGTCACCGCGCACCAGCTCGACGGGGCCCTCCGCGAAGGTCTCCAGGCGGATCTTCGGGCCCTGCAGGTCGGCGAGGACACCGATGGCCCGGCCGGTCTCCTTGGCGGCGGCCCGCACCCGGTCGTAACGACCCTGGTGCTCGGCGTGGGTGCCGTGGCTGAAGTTGAAGCGGGCCACGTTCATGCCGGCTTCGATCAGCGAGACGAGCTGCTCGTGGGAGTCGACCGCGGGGCCGAGAGTACAGACGATTTTGGAACGGCGCATGGGGGCCATCCTATCGGTTTGTTTCGGCGCGGAATATTCCGTCTGGCGGAAAATACAAAAGGGCGGGATGCCGCTCAGGTGAGATCGGGATTCTCTGAATCAATTACCAGTGCGTAACTCTGCGCGGCGATCTCCATTTCCTCGTCCGTGGGCACCACCGCCACCGCCACCCGCGCGTCCGCGGGCGAGATCAGCCGGGCCGCGTCGCCGCGTACGGCGTTCAGCCCGCCGTCGACGGCCAGGCCGAGCCCTTCCAGTCCCGCCACGGCCGCCTCGCGCACCGGCGCCGAGTTCTCCCCGACCCCGGCCGTGAACGCCACGGCGTCCACCCGCCCGAGAACGGCGTAATAGGCGCCGATGTACTTCTTGAGCCGGTGAATGTAGATGTCGAAGGCCAGCCGCGCCCGCTCGTCACCGGAGTCGACACGGCGGCGGATCTCCCGCATGTCGTTGTCGCCGCACAGTCCGATCAGACCGCTCCTCTTGTTGAGGAGAGTGTCGATCTCGTCGGCGGACATTTCACCAACGCGCATCAAATGGAAGATGACGGCCGGGTCCATGTCTCCCGAGCGCGTACCCATCACGAGTCCCTCCAAAGGCGTCAGCCCCATGGAGGTGTCCACGCACCGGCCGCCCCGCACCGCCGAGGCGGACGCCCCGTTGCCCAGGTGCAGCACGATCACGTTGACGTCCTCGGGCGCCCGGCCCAGCAGCCGGGCGGTCTCGCGGGAGACGTACGCGTGCGAGGTGCCGTGGAAGCCGTAGCGCCGGATGCGGTGCGCGTCGGCGGTCTCGACGTCGATCGCGTAGCGGGCCGCGGACTCCGGCATCGTCGTGTGGAAGGCGGTGTCGAACACGGCGACCTGCGGCAGGTCCGGGCGCAGCGCCTGCGCGGTGCGGATGCCGGTGAGGTTGGCCGGGTTGTGCAGCGGGGCGACCGGGATGAGCCGCTCGATCTCGGCGAGCACGGTGTCGTCGATCACCGTCGGCTCGGTGAAGTGCTTCCCGCCGTGCACCACCCGGTGACCGATGGCGGCCAGCTCGGCGGAGTCCAGGCCGAGGCCGTCCTTGGCCAGCTCGGCCGCCACGGCCTTCAGCGCCGCCTCGTGATCGGGCACGGCCCCGTCCCACTCGCGGCTCTCGCCGCCGGCCGGGGTGTGCTTCAGACGCGAGGACGCCTCGCCGATCCGTTCGACGAGGCCCACGGCGAGGCGTTCCCCGTCGCGCATGTCGATCAGCTGGTACTTCACCGACGAGGAGCCGGAGTTCAGGACGAGGACACGGGTGCCGCTCACAGGTCGGACGCCTTTTCGCTGGGGGACTGCTGGGCCTGGATCGCCGTGATGGCGACGGTGTTGACGATGTCCTGCACGAGCGCGCCCCGGGACAGGTCGTTGACCGGCTTGCGCAGACCCTGGAGCACCGGGCCCACCGCGATGGCACCCGCCGAGCGCTGCACCGCCTTGTAGGTGTTGTTGCCGGTGTTCAGGTCGGGGAAGATCAGCACGCTGGCCTGCCCGGCGACCGCCGAGCCGGGCAGCTTGGTGGCGGCCACCGACGGTTCGACCGCCGCGTCGTACTGGATCGGCCCCTCGATGCTGAGGTCCGGGCGGCGCGAGCGGACCAGCTCGGTCGCCTCGCGCACCTTGTCGACGTCCGCGCCGGTGCCGGAGGTGCCGGTCGAGTACGACAGCATCGCGATCCGCGGCTCCACGCCGAAGCGCGCCGCCGTCGCCGCCGACTGGGTCGCGATGTCGGCGAGCTGCTCCGCGTCCGGGTCCGGGTTGACCGCGCAGTCGCCGTAGACCAGCACCTTGTCGGCCAGGCACATGAAGAAGACCGAGGAGACGATGGCCGCGTCCGGCTTGGTCTTGATGATCTCGAAGGCGGGCCGGATGGTCGCCGCCGTGGAGTGCACGGACCCCGAGACCATGCCGTCGGCGAACCCCTCCTGCACCATCAGCGTGCCGAAGTAGTTCACGTCGCTGACCACGTCGTACGCCAGTTCCACGGTCACGCCCTTGTGGGCGCGCAGGGCGGCGTACTTCTCCGCGAAGGTGTCGCGCAGCTCGCTCGCCGCCGGATCGATCAGCTCGGCGCCGGCGAGGTCGATGCCCAGGTCGGCGGCCTTCTTGCGGATCTGCTCGGCCGGGCCCAGCAGTGTCAGCTCGCACACGCCGCGGCGCAGCAGCACCTCCGCGGCGTGCAGCACCCGCTCCTCGGTGCCCTCCGGCAGGACCACCCGGCGCAGGTCGGAGCGGGCCTGTTCGAGGAGCTTGTGCTCGAACATCATCGGCGTGACACGGTCGCTGCTGGGCGCCGAGACGCGCCGGTTCAGCTCGGCGGTGTCCACGTACCGCTCGAAGAGGCCGAGGGCCGTCTCCGCCTTGCGCGGGGTGGCCGCGCCCAGCTTGCCCTCCAGGGAGAACAGGCGCTCGGCGGTGGGGAAGCTGTTGCCGGTCACCGAGAGCACCGGCGTGCCGGGGGCCAGCCGGTCGGCGAGCTTGAGGATGCCCTCGCCCGGCACCTCGTCCAGGGTCAGCAGCACACCCGCTATCGGCGGGGTCCCGGCGCTGTGCGCGGCCAGCGTGCCGATCACCAGGTCGGCACGGTCGCCGGGCGTGATGACCAGGCAGCCCGGGGTCAGCGCGGCCAGCAGGTTGGGGAGCATGGCCCCGCCGAAGACGAAGTCCAGCGCGTCACGGGCCAGCCCGGAGTCGTCGCCGAGGACGATCTCGGCGCCCAGGGCGTGCGCGATCTGCGAGACCGTCGGCGCGGACAGGGCGGGCTCGTCCGGCACCACCCAGCACGGCACCGGCAGCCGGTGCGCGAGCCGCTCGGCGATCTCGTCCCGGTCCTCGCGCGCGACCCGGTTGGTCACCATGGCGAGGACGTCGCAGCCCAGGCCGTCGTAGGCGCGGAAGGCGTTGTGCGTCTCGGCCAGCACCGACTCGGCACTCTGCCTGCGGCCCCCGACCACGGGCAGGACCGACGCACCGAACTCGTTGGCCAGCCGCGCGTTCAGCGACAGCTCGTCCGGGAACTGGGTGTCGGCGTAGTCGGTGCCGAGGACGAGGACGACGTCGTAGTCCCGCGCCACCAGGTGGAACTTGTCGACCAGCGCGGAGACCAGCTCGTCCACGCCCTGCTCGGCCTGGAGCAGGGAGGCCTCCTGGTAGTCCATGCCGTAGAGCGTCGCCGGGTCCTGCGAGAGCCGGTAGCGGGCGCGCAGCAGCTCGAAGAGCCGGTCGGGCCCGTCGTGGACCAGAGGACGGAAGACGCCGACCCGGTCGACCTGCCGGGTCAGGAGCTCCATCACCCCCAGCTCGACGACCTGGCGGCCGTCGCCGCGGTCGATACCGGTCACGTACACGCTGCGCGTCACGCGTGCTCTCCGTTTCGTTCGGTCCGTCGTGCTGAGCGTTTGTCGGGGTGGGCGTTTGCCGCGGTGGGCGTTTTGTCGGGGGGTGCGGGACCCTCTTGACAGTACCTCCGGCCGCGGATAAGGCGCCCGTCAACGTCTGCCGTCGTCCATCGCCGTCCGGGCCGTGGAACAATTGGAGCGGCTCACCGGTGTCAACAGCGAGCAGGAGACACAGCACGATGCGTATCGGAGTTCTCACCGCAGGCGGCGACTGCCCCGGCCTGAACGCAGTGATCCGGTCGGTCGTGCACCGAGCGGTCGACAACTACGGCGACGAGGTCATCGGCTTCGAGGACGGCTACGCCGGGCTGCTGGACGGCCGTTACCGCACCCTCGATCTCAACGCGGTCAGCGGCATCCTCGCCCGCGGCGGCACCATCCTCGGCTCCTCCCGCCTGGAGCGCGACCGGCTCCGCGAGGCCTGCGAGAACGCCGGCGACATGATCCAGAACTTCGGCATCGACGCCCTGATCCCGATCGGCGGCGAGGGCACCCTCACGGCCGCCCGGATGCTGTCCGACGCGGGGCTCCCGGTCGTCGGTGTGCCGAAGACCATCGACAACGACATCTCCTCCACCGACCGCACCTTCGGTTTCGACACCGCCGTCGGCGTGGCCACGGAGGCGATGGACCGCCTCAAGACCACCGCCGAGTCCCACCAGCGCGTGATGGTCGTCGAGGTCATGGGCCGGCACGCCGGCTGGATCGCCCTGGAGTCCGGCATGGCCGCCGGCGCCCACGGCATCTGCCTGCCCGAGCGGCCCTTCGACCCCGCCGACCTGGTCAAGATGGTCGAGGAGCGCTTCGCGCGCGGCAAGAAGTTCGCCGTCGTCTGCGTCGCCGAGGGCGCCCACCCGGCGGAGGGCTCCATGGACTACGGCAAGGGCGCCATCGACAAGTTCGGTCACGAGCGCTTCCAGGGCATCGGCACCGCGCTCGCCTTCGAGCTGGAGCGCAGGCTCGGCAAGGAGGCCAAGCCGGTCATCCTGGGCCACGTCCAGCGCGGCGGCGTGCCCACCGCGTACGACAGGGTGCTCGCCACCCGCTTCGGCTGGCACGCGGTGGAGGCCGCGCACCGGGGCGACTTCGGCCGGATGACGGCGCTGCGCGGCACGGACGTCGTGATGGTGCCGCTGGCGGAGGCCGTCACCGAGCTGAAGACGGTGCCGAAGGACCGGATGGACGAGGCGGAGTCGGTCTTCTAGACACGGGCCGCCTTCCCGGCCGCCCGCCCGACACCCCCTAGGGATGCTTCTCGACCGCCGTCCAGAAGTGGTCCACGATCCGGTCCAGGAAGTCCCGGCCCCGGGCGCTGGAGTCGGCCGAGCCGCCGCCCCAGCTGAGGGTGGCGGTCATCCGTCCCTGGTAGTCCTGGTGCAGCACCTGGAGGACGTTCTCCAGGACCCGCCGGTCCAGCGGCGCCAGCTTGGCGATCGGGCGGACACACCCCTGCCAGCGTGTGGTCACCGCGCTCGTCAGCAGTTCGGCCAGCTTCTCCTCGCGTCCGGTGACGGTCACGAAGTCGGGCAGCGTGAGACCGAGCACCTCGGCGAGCTGGGCCGACTGCCGGTCGGTGCCGCGCCAGTCGTCCGTCTCCTCCATCCGCTGATAGGCGGGGAGCCCGAGCCCGACCGCGCGCGCCACGTCCTCCGGCGCCAGACCGCGGGCGACGCGGTGCTCGCGCAGGGACTGCGGACGCCCGATCAGCTCGCCCGGCGAGCACCACAGCACCCCCGCGAGGGCGGTCAGCTCCGGGCCCTCGGGGGAGGACGCCCCCCGCTCCCAGGCGATGACGAGGTCGGGGGTGACGTACGGCAGGCCGTACGAGACCCGTATGCCGTGGGCGACGTGCTCGGGCCTCATGTTGAGGGCGGCACGCAGCCGGCGGGCGGCGAGGGCGTTGAACGGAGGACCCGACTGGCTCGGGCCGGATGAGGGTCGGCGCACGCGCCACACCGTAGGGGTCCGGGGCCACGCTGACTACGGGCTGTTCGGCCAGCGATACGGATTGTAGGAACGTACGGGCGCGTCCCGCCTCCCACGCGCCCCGCCCGGGGCTCTCACCCCTTGACCGCCCCGCCGAGCGCGAACCCGCCGCCCAGCCGCCTGGAGATCAGCACGTACAGCAGCACGACCGGCGTCGAGTAGACGATCGAGAACGCCGCCAGCTGCCCGTACGCCACCATGCCCCGGTTGCCGAAGAAGTCGTTGATGCTGACCGAGGCGGGCATCTGGTCCGGGGAGAGCAGCAGCATGAAGGGGACGAAGAAGTTCCCCCACATCATCACGAACGAGAACACCGTCACCACCGCGACCCCGGGCCCCATCAGCGGCAGCACGATCCGCAGCAGCGACTGGAACGACGACGCCCCGTCCGTCCACGCCGCCTCCTCCAGTTCCCTGGGCACGCCGTCCATGAAGTTCTTCATCAGCCAGATGGCGAAGGGCAGCTGCGAGGCGGCGAAGAAGAAGATCGTCCCCTGCATGGTGTCGATCATGTTCACCCGGACGAACAGGGCGTACACCGGCACCATGATCGCGGTGATCGGGAGGCTGGTCGCGAAGAGGATCGTGAGCAGGAACGGCCGGTTGAGCCGCGAGCGGAAACGGGAGAGCGGGTACGCCGCGAGCGCCGCGCACGCCACCGTCAGCAGGGTCGCCCCGCCGCACAGGATCAGGCTGTTGAGCAGCGGGGTGAAGGTGATCTCGGAGGTGAGGACCGCGTCGAAGTTCTCCAGCGTCACCCCGTCGGGGACCTTGACCCTGAGGCCGGCGTGCGGGTCCAGGGCGGACAGCACCACCCAGGCCAGCGGCAGCACGAAGGCCGCCGCCACCACCAGCAGCCCGGCGTCGGCGGCCGTCCGGCGCCGGTTGCGCCGGGCGGCGGGGGCCGTACGGCGGGCTGTCCGGGACGCCGGGCGGGATGTGAGCGTGTCCGTCATCTCAGACCTCCGTCCGCAGCAGGCGCAGGTACACGACCGAGAACAGCGAGCCGATCAGCAACAGCAGCAGCGCCACCGCCGTGCCGTACCCGATCAGGCTGTTCTGGAAGGCCTGCTCGTACATGAACAGCGGCAGCGTCTGGCTCCTGCCGCTCGGTCCGCCCCGCGTCATCACCCAGATCAGCCCGAAGACCGACAGGGTCTGCAGCGTGTTGAGCATGAGGTTGGTGCCGATGGAGCGCCGGATCATCGGCAGCGTGATGTGCCACATCCGGCGCCAGCCGCTCGCGCCGTCCACCTCGGCGGCCTCGGTGACCTCCTTGGGGATCTCGTTCAGCGCGGCCGAGTACACCAGCATCGAGAACGCCGTGCCCCGCCACACGTTGGCGAAGGACACCGCCAGGATCGGCAGTGTGAACAGCCAGTTCTGCGCGGGCAGATGGAGCCAGTCCAGGATGGCGTTGAGGGTGCCCTCGCGCCGGAAGAACGCGTAGAGCAGGAAGCCCGCCACCACCTCCGGCAGCACCCAGGCCGTGACAACGATGCCACCGGTGAGCGTGCGGACCGGCTTCGAGGCCCGCCGCATCAGGGAGGCGAGCGCGAGCCCCAGGGTGTTCTGCCCGATCAGCGAGGACAGCACGGTGAACACCAGCGTCAGCCATACCGCGTTGAGGAACGCCTCGTCCCGGAAGGCGCGGGTGAAGTTGTCGAAGCCGACGAAGGACTCCTCGGCCTGCCCGGTGAGCTGGAGGTCGGTGAAGGCGATGACCACGCAGTAGACGATCGGGCCGGCCAGGAAGAGCAGCAGCAGGACGACGGCGGGGGAGAGCGGGAGGGCGCGGAGGAGGGAGCGGCGGACGGTGCCGGACCGCCCGCCGGGGGCGGCCGGGGAGGCGGGAATTTTGCGGACCTCCGGTCCCGTGTGCCCCGGCGCGGTCGCCGTCACTTGCTCACCACCTGGTTGTCGGTGGCCTCCTTGAGCGCCTCGTCGTAGTCGCGCGCCGCCTCCTCGACCGACTTGTCGCCGGTCGTCACGCCCTCCATCGCCTCCTGGACGGCGACGGACACCTTCGGATACGCCGGGTAGGCCGGCCGGTAGTGCGTGTCGGCGACGAGGTCGGTGAAGAACTTGATGCCGGGCTGGGCCGCGACGTAGGCGGGGTCCTGCGCCACGTCCTCACGGACCGCGATGCCGGAGTTGGCGATGTACCACTTCTGGGCGTTGGCCTTGGTCTGCATCGTCTTGACGAACTCGAAGGCCAGGTCGGGGTTGCCTGCCTTCGCCGGGATCGACCAGGTCCACCCGCCGGACATGCTCACCCGGCCGGGCGCCTGCCCGTGCTGCGTGGGCATGGCGGCGAGCCCCAGCTCCTTCGACCACTCGGGCCACTCGTGCCCGCTGCCCTCCAGCCAGTCCTGCGGCAGCCAGGAACCGTCGAGCGCTATCCCGAGCTTGCCCTGCGGCAGCAGCTCGCCGCGTACCTTCGTGCCGAAGTTGGGGTCGAGCGCGTCGGAGACCTCCGGACCGAGCTTCTCCTTGTACACCGTCTCGACGAAGCGGAGGGAGTCCTCGAACCCCTGCCCCGCCGTGATCCACTTCTTGGCGTCCTTGTCGTACAGCGGGTCCGCACCGCCGTCCCCGGTCCCGTACAGCAGCATCTCGAAGCCCTGCATGGTGGCGGCCTCGCCGGCGGGCTTGCCGGTGTAGACGTTGAGCGGCGTGACACCCGGCACCTTCTCCTTGATGGCGCGGGCGGCGTCGAGGACCTCGTCCCAGCTTTTGGGCTGCCAGTCGGCGGGCAGCCCGGCCTCGGCGAACACGTCCTTGCTGAACCACAGTCCGCGCGTGTCCGTGCCGTCCGGCACACCGTACGTCTTGCCGTCCTCGCCCTGGGCGGCCGCCTTCGCCGTGTCGATGAACCGGTCCCAGTCCTTCCAGTCGGCCAGGTAGTCGTCGAGCGGCTTCAAGTACCCGCTGGTGATGTCGGAGTTGATGAGGAACGTGTCCTCGTAGACCAGGTCGGGGGCGGTCTTGGGGGAGCGGAGCATCTGCTGGAGCTTGGTGTAGTACTCCGCGTCCGGCGCCTTGATCGGCACCAGCTCGACCTTCTTGCCCGGGTTGGCCTTCTCGAACTGCTTCTTGACGTCGCCGAGATAGGTGTCCATCACCTTGATGGAGTTGTCCGTCGACTGCTTGAAGGAGACCTTCACCGTGTCCGGATCACTGCCGGATCCGCTCCCGCAGGCGGCGAGTGAGGTGGCGGCGAGCGCGGTGAGGGTGAACAGGGCGGTGAACCGGACGGTGGGACGCACGGGCATGACCTCCTACGGGCACACGACACTGTGGCCTGGACGGCTGCGTGGCGAACGTAAGAGGAGTGGTCTAGTCAGGTCAATGCCCCTGCGAGTGGTGATTCGGGGGAGCCCGGGGACGGGTGACCAGCACTCCCGCACCGTCAGGTTCGACGACCGGGAGGAGGGAACCGCATGCCGGAACGGGCCGTCACCGTCGGGCAGTTGCTGCTCGCCGAGTTCGGGGGCGCGAAGGGCGAGCCCGCGCGCTCACCGCCCCCGCACCCACCGGTACACCAACTCCGGCCGCCCCACCTGCCCGTACTGCGGGCTGCGTCCCGCCCGGCCCGCGTCCACCAGGTGTTCCAGGTAGCGCCGGGCCGTGATGCGGGAGATGCCCACCGCCTCCGCCACCCCGGCCGCGGTGAGGCCCTCGGCCGCGTCGCGCAGCGTGCTCGTGACCCGTTCCAGGGTCGGGCCGCTGAGGCCCTTGGGCAGGGCCGCGGGGCCGGGGGCGCGCAGGGTGGCCAGGGCGCGGTCCACCTCGTCCTGGCCGCTCGCCTCCCCGGCGGCGCCCCGGAACTCCGCGTAGCGCACCAGCCGGTCGCGCAGGGTGGCGAAGGTGAACGGCTTCAGCACGTACTGCACGACGCCCAGCGACACCCCCTCCCGTACCACCGTCAGGTCCCGCGCCGACGTCACCGCTATCACGTCGGTGTGATGCCCCGCCGCCCGCAGCGAGCGGGCCAGCTGCAGGCCGTGCCCGTCCGGCAGGTGCAGGTCGAGCAGGAGCAGGTCCACCGGCGTACGGTCCAGCAGACGCCGCGCCTCCGCGGCCGTGTGCGCCTTGCCGACCGCGACGAAGCCCGGCACCCGCCCGACGTACATCACGTGCGCGTCGGCGGCGACCGGGTCGTCCTCGACGACCAGGACCCGGATGGGCTGCGGGCCGGCGGTGCTCACACCGCACCCCCGGCGCCCGGTCTGCCCGCCGCGGAGACCGGCGCCGTCCCGCCGCCCCCGCCGTCGCCCAGCGGCAGCCGGGCCTCGAAGCGGGCGCCGCCGCCCTCCGCCTCCGTCACGGTCAGGGCGCCGCCGTGCCGCCGCACCGCCTGCCGGACCAGGGCCAGGCCCAGACCGCGGCCGCCCTCACCGGCCGGCTTGGTCGAGTAGCCCCGCTGGAAGACCAGGTCGGCTCGGGCGGGATCGACCCCGGTGCCGGTGTCCGACACCCGCAGCACCAGCACGGAGCCGTCGGCCCCGGAATCCTCCGTGTACGCCGCCACCGTCACCCGGGACGGCACCGCGCCCTGGGCCGCGTCCACCGCGTTGTCCACCAGGTTGCCCAGGATCGTCACCAGATCCCGGGCGGGCAGCGACGGCGGCAGCAGTCCGTCGTCCAGTCGGCTGTCCTGCGACACCACCAGCTCCACTCCCCGCTCGTTGGCCTGCGCCGTCTTGCCCAGCAGCAGGGCCGCCAGCACCGGCTCGCTCACCGCCGCCACCACCTGGTCGGTGAGCGCCTGCGCCAGCTCCAGCTCCGCCGTCGCGAACTCCACGGCCTCCTCCGCCCGCCCCAGCTCGATCAGCGAGACGACCGTGTGCAGCCGGTTCGCCGCCTCGTGCGCCTGCGAGCGCAGCGCCTGCGTGAAACCGCGCTCCGAGTCCAGCTCGCCCGTCAGCGACTGCAGCTCCGTCACGTCCCGCAGCGTCACCACCGTGCCCCGGCGCTCACCGCCGGAGACCGGCGAGGTGTTGACCACCAGCACCCGCTCCGCCGCCAGGTGCACCTCGTCCACCCGCGGCTCCGACGCCAGCAGCGCCCCCGTCAGCCGCGAGGGCAGCCCCAGCTCCGCGACCGAGGCACCGACCACGTCACCGTGCACGCCGAGCAGCTCCCGTCCGCCGTCGTTGATCAGCGCGACGCGGTACTGCCCGTCCAGCATCAGCAGCCCCTCCCGCACCGCGTGCAGCGCCGCCTGATGGTAGTCGTGCATCCGGCTCAACTGGTCCGCGTTCATGCCGTGCGTGTGCCGGCGCAGCCGCGCGTTGATCACGTACGTCCCGACCGCGCCGAGCAGCAGCGCCCCGGCCGCCACCCCCGTCAGCGCCGTGAGCTGCTCCTGCGCCCGCTTGCTGATCTCCTCGACCTTGATCCCGGCACTGACCAGACCGACGATCCGGCCGTCGTCCACGATCGGTGTGACCGCCCGGACCGAGGGGCCGAGGGTGCCCGTGTAGGTCTCGGTGAAGGTCTGACCCCGCTGCGCGCGCTCGATGTGGCCCTGGAAGGGATGGCCGATCTGCTCCGGGTCGGGGTGGGTCCAGCGGATGCCCTCGGGACTCATGATCGTCACGAAGTCCACGTCGGTGTCCCGCATCACCCGCACCGCGTACGGCTGGAGGCGCACCGTCGGGTCCTGGGTGCGGACCGCCTCCGCCACGGACGGCGAGTCGGCGATCGCCAGCGCCACCGACCTGGCCTGACGCCCGGCGGCGTCCTGCGCCTGCCCCTGGTCGCTGAGGTAGGTGAACACCGCGTACCCGACCACGACGACCGCTATCAGTACGGCCTGCATGGCGAAGAGCTGCCCGGCCAGACTGCGGGGCCGGGGGATGCGGAGGTGCATGCCGCCAGTCTCCCTCGTGGCTGGATTGTGAACTAAATGAACGCAAGGGTGACCGCGCTCACACGCCGGGAGATAGTCACCCAGTCCCCGAACCACACCCCCGGACGTGAGCCGCACGCCGGTGATGCCGACGACGTCGTCAAGGAGGGCCGCCGTGACCAGCAAAGCCGCTACGGCACCTGCCGCACCCCCAGCCAAGCGCGACCGCACGCACTACCTCTACATCGCCGTGATCATCGCGGTCGCCCTCGGTATCGCGGTCGGTCTGATCGCCCCGGACTTCGCGACCGAGCTGAAGCCGCTCGGCACCGGCTTCGTGAACCTGATCAAGATGATGATCTCGCCGATCATCTTCTGCACGATCGTGCTGGGCATCGGCTCCGTCCGCAAGGCCGCCAAGGTGGGCGCCGTCGGCGGCATCGCCCTGGTCTACTTCTTCGTGATGTCGCTGGTGGCGCTCGCCATCGGCCTGATCGTCGGCAACATCCTCGACCCGGGCACGGGCCTCGCGGTCACCGACGCCGTCAAGGAGACCGGCCAGGCGCAGGTCGACGCCGAGGCCAAGGGCACCACCGAGTTCCTGCTGGGCATCATCCCGACCACGATCGTCTCGGCGTTCACCGCGGGCGAGGTCCTGCAGACCCTGCTGATCGCCCTGCTCTGCGGCTTCGCGCTGCAGGCCATGGGCGGCGCCGGCCAGCCCGTGCTGCGCGGCATCGAGCACATCCAGCGGCTGGTCTTCCGCGTCCTGGCGATGATCATGTGGGCCGCCCCGATCGGCGCCTTCGGTGCCATCGCCGCCGTCACCGGCTCGGCGGGCGTCGACGCCCTCAAGAGCCTGGCCGTGCTGATGCTCGGCTTCTACGTGACCTGTGCCCTCTTCCTCTTCCTGGTCCTCGGCACGGTGCTGCGCGTCGTCTCCGGGGTCAACGTCTTCTCGCTCTTCAAGTACCTGGGCCGCGAGTTCCTGCTGATCCTGTCCACCTCCTCCTCGGAGTCGGCGCTGCCGCGCCTCATCGCGAAGATGGAGCACCTGGGCGTCAGCAAGCCGGTGGTCGGCATCACCGTCCCGACCGGCTACTCGTTCAACCTCGACGGCACCATGATCTACATGACCATGGCCTCGCTGTTCATCTCCGACGCCATGGGCACGCCGATGTCCATCGGTGAGCAGATCCCGCTGCTGCTCTTCCTGCTGGTGGCCTCCAAGGGCGCCGCCGGTGTCTCCGGCGCCGGGCTCGCCACGCTGGCCGGCGGCCTGCAGTCGCACAAGCCCGCCCTGGTGGACGGCATCGGTCTGATCGTCGGCATCGACCGCTTCATGAGCGAGGCCCGCGCGCTGACCAACTTCGGCGGCAACGCGGTGGCCACCGTGCTGATCGGCACCTGGACCAAGGAGATCGACAGGGACCGGGTGAACGAGGTGCTCGCCGGCCGGGTCCCGTTCGACGAGAAGACCCTCCTGGACGACGGCCACGGCGCCGTCGACGACGGCACCCCCGACCTGCCCGAGCAGGGCGGCGAGAAGGAGCTGGCGAAGGCCTGACGGGTCCTGCGGCGCCCCGGCGCCCGCACACCCCGGGCGGCCGAGGTGCTCCCCCCGTTGCTCGGCCGCCCGGTCCCCCCACCAAGAAGCCCCGCGTCCCCCGGCGCGGGGCTTCGGGGTTCCGCCGCCCGCCCGGCCGCTTGCCTTGACGTCCGGGTCAAGGCTTACGTTCGTCCGCATGCGAATCGGCGAGCTGGCCGCACGGGCCGGGACCACCACGCGGACGCTGCGGTACTACGAGTCGCGGGGGCTGCTGCCCGCACGGCGGGGCGACAACGGATACCGGACCTACGACGAGGAGGACCTGAGACTGCTGCGGCAGATCAGGACCCTCCAGGACTTCGGGTTCGACCTGGAGGAGACCCGCCCCTTCGTGGAGTGCCTGCGCGCCGGGCATCCCGAGGGCGACTCCTGCCCCGCGTCCCTGGTGGTCTACCGGCGCAAGCTGGCGGAGCTGGACACGCTGATCGAGCAGCTCACGTCGGTACGCGCGCAGGTCGCCGCACAGCTGACGCGGGCCGAGGCGGCGGTTCCGGGGGGTCCGGAGCCCAAGTGCGAACTGGGAGGACACGCATGACGAGCAACGGGGTGCCCGAGGTGACGGACGCGGACTTCGCGGCGGAGGTGATCGGGTCGGACCTGCCCGTGCTGGTGGAGTTCACCGCCGACTGGTGCCCGCCGTGCCGGCAGATGGCGCCGGTGCTCAGCGCCCTGGCCGAGGAGGAGGGCGACCGGCTGCGGGTCGTGCAGCTGAACGTCGACCGGAACCCGGCGACCACGAACGCGTACAAGGTGCTGTCGATGCCGACGTTCCTGGTGTTCCGCGGGGGCGAGCCGGTGAAGTCGATGGTCGGCTCCCGGCCCAAGCGGCGGCTCCTGGAGGAACTGGCCGACGTCGTCTGACCGGCCCGGAACCGGGCCGGGCCGGGCATCGGCCTGGCCCGTCCGGCGCACAAGAAATCCCCCGAGCAATTGCGCTCGGGGGATTTCTCTGCGTATATTTGTTGATTCGCGACTTCAGAAGAATGCAATCGCGAAGAAGTTCAGTAGGCACAGTATATGCGGCCGGGAGTGGAATTGTCAAACACCGAATTTCCGGACGATGAATTGCTGCACGAGCAGGAATTCATCGACGGACTGTACGCGCGCGTGGACGCGCTGCGCGGCGACGCCGAGGTCTCCGTCACCGAGGCGCTCGCGCAGGGCAACACCCCCCAGCAGGCACGCCTGGAGCGGGACATCCTGGTCGCCGAGCGCTCCGGGCTGCTCGCCGCGCTCAACGCGGTGGACGGCTCCCTCTGCTTCGGACGGATCGACCTCACCTCCGGGGACGCCCACCACATCGGCCGCATCGGACTGCGCGCCGACGACGCCGAACGCACGCCCCTCCTCGTCGACTGGCGGGCCGGTGTCGCCCGCCCCTTCTACCTGGCCACCGGCCACACCCCGATGGGACTGCGCCGCCGCCGGCACATCACCAGCGAGGGCCGCACCGTCACCGCGCTGCACGACGAGATCCTCGACCTCGGCGACGAGACCCGCACCGGCCACGAGGACCCGTCCGGCGACGCCGTACTGCTGGCCGCGCTGAACTCCGCGCGTACCGGCCGCATGGGCGACATCGTGCAGACCATCCAGGCCGACCAGGACCGCATCATCCGCGCCCCGCACCGCGGCGTGCTGGTCGTCGAGGGCGGCCCCGGCACCGGCAAGACCGCCGTCGCCCTGCACCGCGCCGCCTACCTGCTCTACGAGCACCGCGAACTGCTCGCCAAGCGCGCCGTCCTCATCGTCGGCCCCAACCCGGCCTTCCTCGGCTACATCGGCGAGGTGCTGCCCTCGCTGGGCGAGACCGGCGTGCTCCTCGCCACCGTCGGCGAGCTGTTCCCCGGCGTGAAGGCCACCGCGGCGGACACCCCCGAGGCGGCGGCCGTGAAGGGCCGGGCCGACATGGCCGACGTGCTCGCCGAGGTGGTCCGCGACCGGCAGGCGCTGCCCGACCCGGTGATCACGATCGAGCACGACCGTGACGTCCTCATGCTCGACGACGACCTGGTCAACGTCGCCCGCGAGCGCACCCGGGGCGCGAAGCTGCCGCACAACGCGGCCCGCGAGCACTTCGAGGGCCACATCCTCAACACCCTCACCGACATGGTCGCCGAGCGCATCGGCACCGACCCCTACGACGGCAGCAACCTCCTCGACCCCAGCGACATCACCCAGATCCGCGACGAACTCGCCGAGAACCCCGAGGTCTGGTCCGCCATCGACCGGCTGTGGCCCCGGCTCACCCCGCAGCGCCTGGTCGCCGACTTCCTCGCCGCCCCCGAGGCGTTCCTCCCCGCCGAGGACGCCGCCGCCGTCCGCCGCCCGGTCACCCGGCGCTGGACCGTCGCCGACGTGCCGCTGCTGGACGAGGCCGCCGAACTGCTCGGCGTGGACGACCGGGTGGCCCGCTCCCGGGCCGAGCGCGAGCGCGAGGAGCAGATCGCCTACGCGCAGGGCGTGCTGGACGTGTCGTACGCGTCCCGGACCTACGAGTTCGAGGACAAGGACGAGGACGACGCCGAGGTTTTGTCCGCGCACGACATCATCGACGCCGAGCGCTTCGCCGAGCGCCAGGAGGAGGACGACCACCGCAGTGCCGCCGAACGCGCCGCGGCGGACCGCACCTGGGCCTTCGGGCACATCATCGTGGACGAGGCGCAGGAGCTGTCCCCGATGGCCTGGCGGCTGCTGATGCGGCGCTGCCCGACCCGCTCGATGACCCTGGTCGGCGACCCGGCGCAGACCGCGGAGGCGGCCGGTGTCGGCTCCTGGTCGAAGATCCTCGCCCCGTACGTCGAGGACCGCTGGGAGCACACCCGGCTCGGGGTCAACTACCGCACCCCGGCCGAGGTCATGGACCTGGCGGCCGCCGTCGTCCGCGCCGGCGACCCGGAGTTCACACCGCCGAGTTCGGTGCGCTCCACGGGCGTACGCCCCTGGGTCCGCGCCACCGGCGACCTTCCCGCGGCCGTCGCCGAGGCCGTCCGGGAGCTGACCCCCCAGGAGGGGCGCCTCGCCGTCATCGCACCGCGGGAGCTGCACCGCTCCCTGGCGGCCCGGCTCGACGGCGTGACGGCGGACGCCGAGCCGGACCTGACGCACCGGACGGTCCTCCTCGACCCCCGCCAGTCCAAGGGCCTGGAGTTCGACTCCGTCCTGGTCGTCGAGCCCGGCCGCTACGGCACCAGCGACCTGTACGTGGCCCTCACCCGCGCCACCCAGCACCTCGGCGTCCTGCACAGCGAGCCGCTGCCGGAGGGTCTCGCGGACGCCGGGTGACGGTCAGGCCGGGCGCAGCCACACCGTCGCCAGGGGCGGCAGGGTCAGCCGGATGCTCGCCGGACGGCCGTGCCACCCCTGCGGCTCCGGCTTGACCGGGTCCGGGTTCACCACGTCGCCACCGCCGTACCGGGCGGCGTCGGTGTTCAGCACCTCGTGCCAGGCCGGGACGTCGTCGGGGACGCCGAGACGGTAGTCGGAGCGGACCACCGGGGCGAAGTGGGAGACCGCGAGCAACGGGGTGCCGTCGGCGTCCAGCCGCAGGAACGCCACTACGTCGTCCTCGGCTGCGTCGCCGACCACCCACGCGAACCCGGAGGGGTGGGTGTCGCGCCGCCACAGCGCGGGCGTGTCCCGGTAGACCGTGTTCAGGTCCCGCACCAGGTCGCGCACGCCCCGGTGGTCCGCCGACGCGCCGTACTCCGGGTCGAGCAGCCACCAGTCGGGACCGTGCGCCTCCGACCACTCGGCGCCCTGCGCGAACTCCTGCCCCATGAAGAGCAGCTGCTTGCCGGGGTGGGCCCACATGTAGCCCAGGTACGCCCGCTCGTTGGCACGCTGCTGCCACCAGTCACCGGGCATCTTCGACACCAGCGACTTCTTGCCGTGCACCACCTCGTCGTGCGATATCGGCAGCACGTAGTTCTCGCTGTACGCGTACACCATGGAGAAGGTCAGCTCGCCGTGGTGGTACGTGCGGTGCACCGGCTCGTGGCTCATGTACGCGAGCGAGTCGTGCATCCAGCCCATGTTCCACTTCAGCCCGAACCCGAGCCCGCCGAAGCCGCTCGGCCCCTTGTGGTGCGTGGCCCGCGTGACCCCGTCCCACGCCGTCGACTCCTCGGCCACGGTCACGACGCCCGGCACCCGCCGGTAGACCGTCGCGTTCATCTCCTGGAGGAACGCCACCGCGTCCAGGTTCTCCCGGCCTCCGTGCTCGTTGGGCGTCCACTGGCCCGGCTCGCGCGAGTAGTCCAGGTAGAGCATCGAGGCGACCGCGTCCACGCGCAGCCCGTCGATGTGGAACTCCTCGCACCAGTACACGGCGTTGGCGACCAGGAAGTTGCGCACCTCCCGGCGGCCGAAGTCGAACTCCAGCGTCCCCCAGTCCGGATGGGCGGCCCGCAGCGGATCGGAGTGCTCGTACAGCGGCCGCCCGTCGAACTCGGCGAGGGCCCAGTCGTCGCGCGGGAAGTGCGCCGGAACCCAGTCCATGAGGACGCCGATGCCGGCCTGGTGCAGCCGGTCGACCAGGTACTTGAAGTCGTCGGGGTCGCCCAGACGCGCGGTCGGGGCGTAGAAACCGGTGACCTGGTAGCCCCACGAGCCGCCGAAGGGGTGCTCGGCGACCGGCATCAGCTCGACATGGGTGAAGCCCAGGTCGGCTACGTACGCCGGGAGTTGCTCCGCCAGCTCGCGGTAGGTCAGGCCGGGGCGCCAGGACGGCAGGTGGACCTCGTACACGGACATCGGCGCCTCGTGCGCGGGCGCGTCCGCGCGGCGGGCCAGCCACTCCCCGTCGCCCCAGGTGTAGTCCGAGGCGTGCACGACGGAGGAGGTGGCCGGCGGCACCTCCGTACGCCGGGCCAGCGGGTCGGCGCGGAAGGTGCGCGAACCGTCGGGGCGGGTGATCTCGTACTTGTACAGCTCGCCGGCGCCGATGCCGGGCAGGAACAGCTCCCACACGCCGGTCGAGCCGAGGGAGCGCATCGGATGAGCGGTGCCGTCCCAGAAGTTGAAACCGCCGGCCACCCGGACCCCGCGGGCGTTGGGCGCCCACACCGCGAACCGGGTGCCCGCCACCCCGTCCTGGGTCGTGGGATGCGCGCCGAGCGCCCGCCACAGCTCCTCGTGCCGGCCCTCGCCGATCAGGTGCAGGTCCAGCTCGCCCAGGGTGGGCAGGAAGCGGTACGGGTCCTCGGCCTCCAGGACCGTCTCCTCGTACGCCACCAGGAGGCGGTGGACCGGGACCTCGTCGAGCGGCACGAGAGCGGAGAAGAAGCCGTCCCCGTCGTCGTGCAGTTCGAGCCGCAGCCCCGTGGACAGCACGGTCACCGCCCGGGCGTGCGGCCGGAACACCCGGAACGCGACTCCGCCGGGCACCCGGTGGGCACCGAGCACCGCGTGGGGGTCGTGGTGCGTGCCGGCGAGCAGCCGCTCCCGGTCGCCGGCGCCCAGTGCGGGGGAGACGGCCACCTCGGCCACCTCGGCCACCTCGGCCACCTCGGCCACCTCGGCCGCCGCAGGGGCCTCGGCCCCGGCCGGCGGGGAGGGCACGGCGGCCTTCCGGGGGGCCTTCCCGGGGGCCTTCCGGGCCTCGGCCGCCTTGCCGGCGGAGATCGTCTCGGCCTCGGCCGTCGCCTTGGCCCGGGCCGTCTTCTTGGCCTCGGCTGTCTTCCCCACAGCCGTCTTCTCGGCTTCGGTCGTCTTCTTCCCGGGCGTCTTCTTCGCTCCGGTCGTCTTCTTCCCGGCTGTCTTCTTGGCCTGGGCCGTCTTCTTCCCGGTCGTCTTCTTCGGATCGGGGCCGCTGGACGGGGGGCGGGGGGTCACGGGCGGGGCCTCCTGGGCGAAGTGGGAGGGAGCTGGGGCGTCATGCCGGTTCGGGTGCGGACAGGCGGCGCACCGCGGCCAGCGGTACCGGGAGCCAGTCGGGACGGTGCCGGGCCTCGTACAGCACCTCGTAGACCGCCTTGTCCGTCTCGTAGGCGCGCAGCAGTACCGGATCGGTGCGCGGATCGTGGCCGCCCGCCTCCGCGTACCCGGTGCAGTACGCGGCCCGGCAGGAATCGGCCCAGCCCGGCACGCGCACCCCGGCCGAGTGCGCGGCGTAGTCGAAGGAGCGCAGCATCCCCGCGACGTCCCGCACCGCAGGCTGCGGCAGGCGGCGCTCGGCCAGCGGTTTCGCCGGCTCCCCCTCGAAGTCGATCAGCGACCACTGCCCGCCGGGCGAGCGCAGGCACTGGCCGAGATGCAGGTCGCCGTGGACGCGCTGCGCCGTCCAGGCACGGCCCTCGGCGGCCAGGTCCGCCAGCGCGGTGAACGCCGTCCGCAGCGCGGGCGCGTACGGCCGCAGCAGGGGCACGGCCGCCGCGGCCTCCTCCAGGCGTCCGATCATGCCGTCGGCGAGCTGCCGCGCCTGGGCGTGGCCGAGGGTGACCGTCGGCAGCGCGCGGGCCAGTGCCGTGTGCACCTCGGCGGTGGCCCGCCCGAGCGCCCGCGCCTCGGCGGCGAAGTCCTCGCCCTTGGCCAGCTCGCGCAGCGCCAGCTCCCAGCCGTCGGTCGCGCCCTGGAGGTAGGGCTGGAGCACGCCCAGCACCCAGGACCGGTCGGCCAGGTCCGCCAGCATCCATCCCGCGGGCGCCGGTACCCGGGGGCAGCCCTCGCGGGCCAGGGCCAGCGGCAGCTCCAGATCGGGGTTGACGCCGGGCACGATGCGGCGCAGCAGCTTGAGAATAAACGTATCTCCGTACACGACCGAGGAGTTGGACTGCTCGGCGGTCATCAGCCTCGGTACCAGCCCCGTGCGTATCTCCTGGTCCGGTGCCCGCTCGAAGCGCAGTCCCCCGACCCGGGCGCCGGTGCGCAGCGCCTCGAGCAGCACCTCGGCGGAGCGGGGGTCGTGCAGGGCGTCGTACGCAGTGCGTCCGGCCTCCGGGCCCTCGGTCACATGGCCGATCAGCGCGGGTGCGAGCCGGGGCGGCAGCGCCTCGCGCGTGCCGACCAGGAGCTGGTAGCAGTCGCCGGGGTCCTCGGCCGCTCCCCCTGCCGGTGCGTGCTGCTGATGGGCGCGCACCAGGACGTGGTGCAGGCCGAGGCGGGAGTCCGCGGGGAGCAGTTCGGTGGCGGCGACCAGCGAGAAACCGGTGACCGGGCGGCCCTTGCCGGCGAACCAGCGCTGCCGCGGCAGCCACTCCCGCAGGAGTGGGTCGAGTGACGCAAGAAGGCCCCGGGGGCTCGTATCGGTGCGTATGACGGCTTCCGACATGGCGTCGCGTCCTTTCCCCGGATCGTCGGGGTGGTTACTGATGCGTGCCCCGGGCGGGGCGGTGGAAACCGGCCCACCCGGGGACGGGGCCGGTGTCTAGACGGGTTCCCCGCGAAGCCGGAACCAGTAGAAGCCGTGACCGCCCAGTGTCAGCAGGTACGGCAGGTCGCCGACGGCAGGGAAGCGGACCCCGCCGAACAGCTCGACCGGATGGCGTCCGCCGAAGGCGCTGAGGTCGAGTTCCGTGGGCTGCGCGAACCGGGAGAAGTTGTGGACGCACAGCACCAGGTCGTCCCCGTACTCCCGCAGGAAGGCCAGCACCGCCGGGTTCGACGACGGCAGCTCGGTGTACGTGCCCAGGCCGAAGGCGGGGTTCTGCTTGCGGATCTCGATCATGCGCCGGGTCCAGTGCAGCAGGGACGAGGGCGAGGCCATGGACGCCTCGACGTTCGTCACCTGGAAGCCGTAGACCGGGTCCATGATCGTGGGCAGGAACAGGCGCCCCGGGTCGGACGACGAGAAGCCGGCGTTGCGGTCGGGCGTCCACTGCATGGGGGTGCGCACGGCGTCGCGGTCGCCGAGCCAGATGTTGTCGCCCATGCCGATCTCGTCGCCGTAGTAGAGGATCGGCGAGCCGGGCAGGGACAGCAGCAGGGCGGTGAACAGCTCGATCTGGTTGCGGTCGTTGTCGAGGAGCGGGGCCAGGCGCCGGCGGATGCCGATGTTGGCCCGCATGCGCGGGTCCTTGGCGTACTCCGCGTACATGTAGTCGCGTTCCTCGTCGGTGACCATCTCCAGGGTCAGCTCGTCGTGGTTGCGCAGGAAGATGCCCCACTGGCAGCCGGACGGGATGGCCGGGGTCTTGGCGAGGATCTCGGAGACCGGGTAGCGCGACTCCCTTCTGACCGCCATGAAGATGCGGGGCATGACCGGGAAGTGGAAGGCCATGTGGCACTCGTCGCCGCCGGCCGCGTAGTCGCCGAAGTAGTCGACGACGTCCTCCGGCCACTGGTTGGCCTCCGCCAGCACGACCGTGTCCGGATACTGCGCGTCGATCTCCTTGCGCACCCGCTTCAGGAAGTCGTGGGTGCGCGGCAGGTTCTCGCAGTTGGTGCCCTCCTCCTGGTAGAGGTACGGCACCGCGTCCAGACGGAACCCGTCGATGCCCAGGTCCAGCCAGAACTTCAGCGCGGAGATCATCTCCTCCTGCACGGCCGGGTTCTCGTAGTTGAGGTCCGGCTGGTGGGAGAAGAAGCGGTGCCAGAAGTACTGCTTGCGCACCGGGTCGTAGGTCCAGTTGGACGCCTCGGTGTCGACGAAGATGATCCGCGCGTCCTGGAACTGCTTGTCGTCGTCGGCCCAGACGTAGTAGTCGCCGTAGGGGCCGTCCGGGTTCTTGCGGGACTCCTGGAACCACGGGTGCTGGTCGCTGGTGTGGTTCATGACGAAGTCGATGATCACGCGCATGCCGCGCTGGTGGGCGGCGTCCACGAACTCCACGAAGTCGGCGAGGTCGCCGAACTCGGGCAGGACGGCGGTGTAGTCGGAGACGTCGTAGCCGCCGTCGCGCAGCGGCGACTTGAAGAAGGGCGGGAGCCACAGGCAGTCCACACCCAGCCATTGCAGGTAGTCCAGTTTGGCGGTCAGGCCCTTGAGGTCGCCGACGCCGTCGCCGTTGCTGTCCTGGAAGGAGCGGACGAGGACCTCGTAGAAGACGGCTCTCTTGAACCAGTCCGGGTCCCGGTCCTTGGCGGGGGTGTCCTCGAAGGTGTCCGGCACGGGCTCGTTGACGATCATGTGGTGGGTGACCCTCCGATCTGCGGGTGGGACGGTCGCAGAACCGTGCAGACGTGCGCGGGCGAACGGCCCGGCTCCAGGCGCACATAGTTGGCCCTGCCCCAGTGGTAGGTCTCGCCGGTCAGCTCGTCGCGGACCGGCACCGACTCGTGCCAGTCCAGGCCGAGTTGCGGCATGTCCAACGAGACCGTCGCCTCCTGGGTGTGGCGGGGGTCGAGGTTCACGACCACCAGAACCGTGTTCGACCCCTGCCGCTTCGAGTAGGCGATCACCTCCTCCTTGTCCGTGGTGTGGAAGTGCAGATCGCGCAGTTGGCGCAGAGCCGGGTTCTCGCGCCGGATGGTGTTGAGGCGGGTGACGAGGGGGGCGATGGTGGTGCCCTCGCGGGCGGCGGTGGCCCAGTCGCGGGGTTTGAGCTGGTATTTCTCCGAGTCGAGGTATTCCTCGCTGCCCTCGCGCAGCGGGGTGTTCTCGCACAGTTCGTAGCCGCTGTAGATGCCCCAGGTGGGGGAGAGGGT
>NZ_SOAV01000006.1:0-352223 GCF_004364245.1 Streptomyces sp. BK208
CGCCCGGTTACATTTCGAACCCGGAAGCTAAGCCTTACAGCGCCGATGGTACTGCAGGGGGGACCCTGTGGGAGAGTAGGACGCCGCCGAACAATTATTGGAGAAAACCCCGCACCGGGAACGGTGCGGGGTTTTCTGCGTTTAGGGTCTTTGTATGCGCTACGACCTGGTTGTATTCGACAACGACGGTGTTCTCGTCGACAGCGAGCCGATTTCCAATCGGCTGCTCGCCGGCTACCTGACCGAGCTGGGGCACCCGACCTCGTACGAGGAGTCCCTCAGGGACTACATGGGTGGCGCGATGCACCGCGTGCACGACCTCGTCCTGGAGCGGACGGGGCGCCGGTTGCCGGACGACTTCGACGACGTCTTCCACGAGCGGGTGTTCGCCGCCTTCGAGCGTGAGCTGGAGCCCGTCCACGGAGCCGTCGACGTACTGGAGAAGCTGGACGCGGACGGGGTGGTGTACTGCGTGGCCTCCTCCGGGAGCCATGAACGGATCCGGGTGGGGCATCGCAAGGCCGGGCTCGACCGGTGGTTCGACGACGAGCGGATCTTCAGTTCCCAGGACGTGGGTCGGGGCAAGCCGGCGCCGGATCTCTTCCTGCACGCGGCCGACCGGATGGGTGTGGCGCCGGAGCGGTGCGTCGTGATCGAGGACAGTGCCCTCGGCGTACAGGCCGCCGTCGCCGCCGGTATGGACGTGTTCGGCTTCACCGCGATGACACCGGCCGCGAAACTCTCGGGGGCCACCCGGCTCTTCGCGGACATGGGGGAGCTGGCCGACCTGCTGCGCGACTGACCCCTGACATTTGTCATGCGCGGTACCGGACGGTTGTTTCTACTGCGGGACCCCGTCCGGACGCGAAGCTGTGTGCATGACCAAGCCTCGTAAGTCTCGTACCTTCGTGTCGCTGCTCCTGGACGTGGGAGTGCCCGTCGGGTCGTACTACGTGCTCAAGGGCGTGTTCGGGATGAGTGCGGTCGCGGCGCTGGGCTGGAGCAGTGTGGGGCCCGTGCTGCGGACCGGGTGGGGTGTGTTCAGGCAGCGGGAGGTCAACGTGCTTCCGCTGCTGATCCTCCTGGCCAACCTGGTGGGGCTGCTCCTCAGCTTCGGCACCGGGGACGCTCGGCTGATGCTGGTCAAGGACAGCGCGGTCGGCAGCCTGGTCGGGTTCGCGATGGTGGGGTCGGTGGTGCTGGGGCGTCCGATGATGACGGCGACGCTCAAGCCGTGGCTGGTGAAGGGGGACGAGGGCAGGGAAGCGGCGTGGGCGAGGCTGCGGCGGGAGTCGCCCGGGTTCCGGCGGGCGGAGCTGCGCTTCACCGCGGTGTGGGGGATCGCCTTCGTCGGTGAGTGCGCGCTGCGGGTGGTGGGGGTCTACACGTTCCCGGTCGACACGATGGTCTGGCTCGGAACCGTGGTCATGATCGTCACGATGGTCTTCGCGTTCGTGGTCAGCGGTGCGCTGGGGGCGGGACCCATGGCCCACATGATCGAGGCGGCGGTGGCCTCGGCCCGTGCCTCCGAGAGCGACCTCGCCGGCGCCCCGACCGGGGAAGCTGAGAAGAATTCACCTTTGGCTGGATCTACCCACGGGTAAGCCGGGGCCCTACGCTCGCCGCCATGACTGATGTGCTGCGGCGCGGTAGGGCCTCGCTCGCGTTCGGTTTCTTCGCCCAGGGGGTCGCCTTCGCGCTGCTGGTGACGCGCATCCCCGCCATCCAGGACCGTTACGGCGTCTCCGACGCGCTGCTGCCCGTCTTCCTCGCCGCCGTGCCGATCCTGGCCGGCGTAGGGAGCGTGGTGAGCGAGCGTCTGGTGCGCAGGGTGCGGCCGAGCCGTCTGCTGCGCTGGTCCCAGCCGGTGGTGCTGCTGGCGCTGCTGGGTGTCGGGGCGGGGGACCGGGTGGCGGAACTGGCCGTGGCACTGGCCGTCTTCGGGCTGGCCGTGGGGGCGTTGGACGCCTCGATGAACATGCTCGGGGTGAGTCTGCAACGGGCGTACGGGCGCAGCATCATGCTCGGGTTCCACGCGACGTACAGTCTCGGCGGGATCCTGGGGGCCTCGCTGGCGTGGGCCGGGGCGCACTGGGACCTGGCGCTGTGGGTGTCGTATCTGCCGGTGGTGGTCGTGCTGTTGCCGGCCGCGCTGGTGGGGAGCCGGTGGTACGCCGACGGGGGCGGCGGGGGCGCGGTGGAGGACGCGGGCAAGGACGCGGCCGGTGGCGGCGTCGGTGCCGGTGTGGGGTTCAAGGTGCTGCTGCCGCTGTGTCTGGTGATGACGTTCGCGTACATCGGGGACTCGACCGTCTCCAACTGGAGCGCGAAGTATCTCCAGGACGTGCTGGGGAGTTCGGAGCAGCTGGCCACCGTGCCGTACAACGTCTACATGGTGACCACCCTGGTGGGGCGGGCCGTCGGGGACTTCGGGGTGCGGCGGTTCGGGGCCGTGGCGGTGGTGCGCGGCGGAGCGGTGGTCGCGGCGGGCGGGTTCGCCGTGGTGGCGTCGGCGCCGGGGGCCTGGGCGGGGATGCTCGGGTTCACGCTGCTGGGGTTCGGGCTGTGCGTGCTGGTGCCGCAGACGTTCGCGGCGGCGGGGCGGCTGGCGGCGGAGCGGGACGGTCGTCCGGGTGCCTCCGACGCGGCCGTGGCGCGGCTCAACGTGTTCAACTACGTCGGTTTCCTGATCGGTTCGCCGTTGGTGGGTGCGCTCGGGGATGCCTGGAGCTATCGCGGGGCGATGCTCGTGCCGATGGTGTTGGTGCTGGTGACGGTCGTGTACGCCAGGTCGTTCGGGGATCGGCCGGACCGATACGGTGTCGGGCATGAGCGGCCGCGCACAGCTGATGTGGGACGAGGCAGTAACGGGCTATGACTTCGGTCCTGAGCACCCGATGGATCCGGTCCGGCTCGCCCTGACGCGCAGCCTGGTCGGCGCCCTCGGGCTCGACCGGGAGGCGGAGGTCGTCGCGGCGCGGCCCGCCGGGGAGTCGACGCTGCGGCTCGTGCACCGGCAGGACTACATCGACGCGGTGAAGGCGGCATCGTCCGACCCCGGCGCGGCCGACGGGTCGTACGGGCTCGGAACGGTCGACGATCCCGCCTTCGCGAGGATGCACGAGGTGTCCGCGCTGATCGCCGGGCAGTCGGTGGGGGCGGCGGAGGCGGTGTGGCGCGGGGACGCGCTGCACGCGGTGAACTTCGCGGGCGGGCTGCACCACGCGATGCCGGGCGCGGCGTCCGGGTTCTGCGTGTACAACGACGCGGCGCTGGCGATCGCGCGGCTGCTGGAGCTGGGCGCGGAGCGGGTCGCGTACGCGGATGTGGACGTGCACCACGGGGACGGGGTGCAGGCGGCGTTCTGGGAGGACCCGCGGGTGCTGACGGTGTCGCTGCACGAGCATCCGTCGACCCTGTTCCCGCAGACCGGGTGGCCGGAGGAGACGGGCGCCGACAGCGCGGAGGGGTCGGCGGTGAACGTCGCGTTGCCGGCGGGCACCGGCGACGCGGGGTGGCTGCGGGCGTTCCACGCGGTGGTGCCGGAGGTGCTCGCGGAGTTCCGGCCGCAGGTGCTGGTGACGCAGCACGGCGCCGACACGCACTTCGAGGATCCGCTGGCGCATCTGGCGGTGTCGCTGGACGCGCAGCGGGCGGTGCAGGTGGCGTGCCACGAACTGGCGCACGAGTACGCCGGGGGGCGGTGGGTCGCGCTCGGGGGTGGCGGGTACGCCGTGGTGGACGTGGTGCCGCGGTCGTGGGCGCATCTGGTGGGAATCGCGGCGGGACGGCCGGTGGAGCCGGAGACGGTGATCCCGGAGGGGTGGCGGCAGGAGGTGTTCGCGCGGACGCGGCAGCTGGGGCCGATGCGGATGACCGATGGGCGGTGGCCGGTGTCCTGGGCCTCGTGGGAGGCGGGGTACGACCCTGCGGATCGGGTGGATCAGGCGGTGCGGGCGGCCCGGCGGGCGGTGTTTCCGTTGCGGGGGCTGTTGCCGTGACGGCAGTGGGCGTCGCTGTTCGGTGAACCGGCGTCGGAGTGGGCCCGGGGTGCGTGCGCTGCCCGGCGTTGCGGGGTGCCTCCCCCAGTGCCTGAACGGCCTGGGAGGTACCCCCGGCGCCCACCCACGACTGCCCGCAGCGGCGGCGGCGTGTGGTGGCTGTCTGCGGGGGCGGTGTGTGGCGGCTGGCGGCGGGGGCGGTGTGTGGTGGCTGGCGGCGGGGGCGGTGTGTGGTGGGTGTCCGCGGTCGGGGGGTGCGGTTGTTACGCCGACTGTGCGTAGGTTTCTTTGTTTCTCTCCGTTCCGGCGTGGGACCCGGCAGCATCGGTCGGGTGCTGACCCGTGGAGCTCTTCGGGCTCATCTTCTCGATGTCCGGCTGGCCGGGGTGGTGGCGACCTCCCGGGAGGTGAGTCTGCGGAGTTACCGTCTGTTCGCCGCGCGGGACCCCAGGGTGCTCCTCGGGATCGATCCGGAGGGCGAGTGGGGGCAGCGGGAGCTGCTGGGACTGATGGCGCGGAGGTGTGGTGTTTCGGCCGATCCTCGCGACACCTCCGGCCAGGACATGATCGACCCCGACCGGACCCTCGCGGCGCTTGACGCCTTCGCGGGCCGGCTCGCGGCGGTGGCCGGGCGGCGTGCCCCGGTGCTGCTCGGCACCGGGCACCCGCATCGACTGCTCGGCTTCTACGTCGCCTTGGCCGAGGCGCTGTCGGCGGCGGGATGTGCTGTTCTCACCCCGGCGCAGGGTCGCTCTGTCGACATAACGACCCGGTTCGGTCTACGCACGTACCGCCTCGACTACGTCCGCGGAGTCGCGCTGGTGCGGGAGGCCGGGGCCGGGTGCGCCGGTGGTGAGCCGGGCGCACACACCCATTCTCCGTTGCCGGTTCGTACGGCCCTGGCTGCCGCGGCCGAGGGGGGCGGACCGCTGCCCGAGTTGGTGATCGGGGACCACGGGTGGGTCTGCGGGGCAGGTCAGCTGGGGTTCGAGGCCATCGGCCCGGCCGATACGGACGATCCGGCGCCGTTCGTGGGGGAGGCCGAAGGGCTCGTGTCCGTCGTCGTTCCGGTTGATGACGCGGTGCGGTCCTCGTACTACGGACCGCTCACCCGCTACGTACTCAATCGGGCGTGTCTGTCACGGTAGGGAAGTGATGGGTGCACCTCTTCCCCACTCGCATCACCCGCCCCTACATTGGGGAGTGAGCACGCAACGACGAAGAGTCACCGGAAGGGGAAGCCGGTGGCCGTCGAGTGCGGAAGGTTCAGGTGTGTCATGGCTGCAGCTGACGAAAGGCCTCTGAACGAGGTTCAGTTCCTTACCGTGGCGGAGGTCGCCTCGGTGATGCGCGTGTCCAAGATGACCGTGTACCGGTTGGTGCACAGCGGTCATCTGCCCGCGATCCGGGTGGGACGGTCGTTCCGCGTCCCGGAGCAAGCGGTTCACGAGTACCTCCGCGAGAGCTACGTGGGGGTGGAAACGGCCTGACGGACCTCGATTACGACCTCAGCGCTCGGACCGGTAGGCTGACCCCTCGTAGGTCGTGTGGGCCCATGGCGCTCACCAACCGAGTGATGAGAAGTGAGCGAGGGTAGTCGTGGGCTCTGTTATCAAGAAGCGGCGCAAGCGGATGGCCAAGAAGAAGCACCGCAAGCTGCTGAAGCGCACGCGCGTTCAGCGTCGCAACAAGAAGTAAGCGACGCTGCGCCGTCAGCGTGGTCTGTGGCCCCCCACCGCATCCGGTGGGGGGCCACAGCCGTAATGCCGTCATTTTTCGTCACGTGCCGCGTCCGGCGGTCATCACGGTGCAACACCCACCGGCTAAGTTGGCCCGCAGACGGGGAACGCGGCAGGCTACGGAGCAGGCGGAAGGAAGGCGCTGATCTTGGGCAAGGTCGTGCTCGTGACCGGGGTGGCCCGGCAGCTGGGCGGCCGGTTCGTCCGGCGGATCCAGCGTGACCCCGACGTGGAGCGGGTCGTCGGGGTGGACGCCGTCGCGCCGGAGCACCATCTGGGCGGCGCCGACTTCGTCCAGGCGGACATCCGGCAGTCGGCCATCGGGCGGGTGCTCGCCGAGACGCGGGCGGACACGGTCGTGCACCTGGACGTGACGGGGACGCCGCTGGTCAGCGGCAGCCGCACGTCGGTGAAGGAGACCAACGTCATCGGCACGATGCAGCTGCTGGGCGCCTGCCAGAAGTCGCCGACGGTGCAGCGGCTGGTGGTGAAGTCCAGTACGAACGTCTACGGGTCCGCGCCGCGCGACCCGGCCGTCTGCACCGAGACGACCGCGCCCAAGTCCCTGCCCAGCGGCGGCTTCGCCAAGGACGCGGTCGAGGTCGAGGGGTACGTGCGGGGCTTCGCGCGCCGCCGCCCCGACGTGTCGGTGACCGTGCTGCGGTTCGCCAACATCCTCGGGCCGGCCGCGGAGACGCCGCTCGCCTCGTACTTCGGGCTGCCGGTGCTGCCGACGGTGTTCGGCTACGACCCGCGGCTGCAGTTCGTGCACGAGGACGACGTGATCGAGGTCCTGCGGGTCTGCTCGCACGAGCCGCGGCGGTCCACGCTGAACAGCGGAACCTTCAACATCGCCGGGGACGGTGTGCTGCTGCTCTCCCAGTGCTCGCGGCGCCTGGGCCGTCCCACGGTGCCGTTGCTGCTGCCGGCCGTCACCTGGGCGGGTTCGCTCGTGCGTACGCTGGGGATGACGGACTTCTCCCCCGAGCAGATCCGGCTGCTCACCCACGGCCGGGTGGTGGACACCACGCAGATGCGCGAGACGCTGGGATTCGAGCCCAGGCACTCGACGGCCGAGGCGTTCGCGGACTTCGCACGCGGCCGTGGAGCCGGGCTGCTGCCGCCCGAGGCCCTCGCGGGGGCCGTCGACCGGATCGCGGAGCTGTCCCTGCCCGGCAGCGGCCACCTCCCGACGCAGAGCGCCAACTGAGGAGCGCATCAACGATGGCGGACGCCAAGGTCATTCCGTTCGACGACGACCGGTCGCGGGGAAGCCGGCGCAAGAGCAAGGCGGAGCCGGCGCCGGCCGGCGAGGTGCAGCCGCTGCCCCTGCGGGGAGCCGCCCCTCAGGACCCCGGCCCGGCGCCGCAGGAGCCGCCCGGGCCGCGGCCGGACGCGGGCGATGACGGCGAAGGCGACGAGGACGGCGGCCTGGAGCGGCGTATCGCGAGCGGGCTGTCCTTCCTGCGCCGCCGGCTCACCGGGGACTACGAGGTCGACGACTTCGGCTACGACGCCGAGCTGACCGACCAGGTGCTGATGTCCCTGCTGCGGCCGGTGTACGAGAAGTACTTCCGGGTCGACGTGAAGGGCGTGGAGAACATCCCGGCCCGGGGCGGCGCGCTGATCGTCGCCAACCACTCGGGGACGCTGCCGCTGGACGGGCTGATGATGCAGGTCGCCGTGCACGACCACCATCCGGCCGACCGGCACCTGCGGCTGCTGGCGGCTGACCTGGTGTTCGTGCTGCCGGTGGTCAACGAACTGGCGCGCAAGCTCGGGCACACCCTGGCCTGCGCGGAGGACGCCGAACGGCTGCTCCGCCAGGGCGAGCTGGTCGGTGTGATGCCGGAGGGCTTCAAGGGCATCGGCAAGCCGTTCGGGGAGCGCTACAAGCTCCAGCGCTTCGGGCGGGGCGGCTTCGTGTCCACGGCCCTGCGGCAGGGAGCGCCGATCATCCCGTGCTCGATCGTCGGGGCCGAGGAGATCTACCCGATGATCGGCAACTCCAAGACCCTGGCGCGGCTGCTGGGCTTCCCGTACTTCCCGCTCACGCCGACCTTCCCGTGGCTGGGGCCACTGGGCGCGGTGCCGCTCCCGACGAAGTGGACGATCCAGTTCGGCGAGCCGATCCCGACGGACGGCTACGCGCCGGAGGCGGCCGAGGATCCGGTGCTGATGTTCAACCTGACCGACCAGGTGAGAGAGCAGATCCAGCACACGCTCTACAAACTGCTGGTGCAGCGGCGGTCAGTGTTCTTCTGAGGCGGAGCGGGGTGTCGACGGCGGGGTGCGGTGGGTCGGCGGACGGAGTCCGGCGCAGCCGGTCGAAGCCCGCGGAGCGGTGCGAGGCCGGCGGTGTGGATGGGCTCCAGCACACGCTCTGCAAACTGCTGGTGCAGCGGCGGTCGGTGTTCTTCTGACGCCCCTGTGACGGCGGCACGGCGGCACGGCGGTGGGGTGTCCCCGGAGTCCAGGGGCACCCCACCGCCGTACGCGCACCGCTTCGGCTCAGTCCGCGTCGTCCGCCTCGATGCCCAGGCCGGGCAGGAGGCCCGGGAGGAGGGGCGGGAGGGTGACGTCCGGCTTCGCGGGCGGGGTGATGCCGCCGGCGGGCGGGGACGCGGTGCGGCTGTCGTCCTCCGGCGGGTCGAGCAGACCACCGGTGTCGCCGCCGAGCAGACCGTCGCTCTCGTCGCCGGAGTCGGCGGACTCGCTGGGCCGGTGCGACTGGGAACGTCCGCGCTCGGACGTGCCGTCGTCGCCGGTGCGCGGGGGCGACGAGTGACCGGAGCCGGGCGCGTCGGTGGTCGTCGAACCGGACCCGCTCGGCCGGCCGCCGTCCCCGCCCTCGTCGTCCTGGGCCGGTGGCCCCGGTAGCAGGGACTCCAGCGGGGCCACATCGTCGTCTATGGCGTCGAACACCGACGACACCTGCTCACTGACGTCCCCGAGCTGCACGGGCAGCCGCTCGCGCAGCTCTCCCCAGGTCTCCCGGTGGGACTGGGAGAACGCGGAGAGGGCCTGCATGGGGGCGAGCGATTCGGGGTCGTGGGCGTACGCCGCGCTGAGCAGGCGGTGGCCCTCGGAGGCGTCGTGCCGCATGCCGGACAGGGCGCGCCGGATCTCGCCGAGGGACTCGTGGTCGAGGGGACCACTGCGACCGCGCTCCATCAGCCGGCGTGCCTCGTTGAGCCGGGTCGAGGCGAGGTCCAGGTAGGCCCGGCCCCGCTCGTCGTTGCCGTCGGCGAGGCCGAGGCGGAAGTCCTCTATGCCGCGCTTGAGGCCGTAGAGCGAGTCACCGGGCAGGGCGTCCGAGCTGGCGGCGGCGACGCCGCCGAAGGCACCGGCGGCCACGCTCACGCTCAGTCCGCCCGCGGTGAGGCCCTTGGCCAGCCGGGAGCGGGGCCGGAACCTGCTCAGCGGGGCCGCCCGATGCGTGCCGCGCGCGCGGCGCTGCTCCGGTACCGACGTGTCCGCCGCCGCCCCGCCGCTCGCGGTGCCCTCCTGCAGCATGGCCTCGAAGGCGGCCACGAGCTGGGCCCGCTGGACGACCTTGACCTCGGGGTCCAGCTCGGGCCGGGGCAGCGTCTCCAGACCATGGGCGAGGGTCACCAGGTGACCCTGCTCGGTCGGTTCCGCGGTGGCCCCGGCGGGTGCCGGTCCTCCGGACTGCTCGGCCGCCGCCCCGAGGTCGGACTGCTCCTCCAGGGCCTGGGCGAAGGCGTTCGCCCGCCGGTGTGCCGATACGTTCGCGATCACTGGCGGCACCTCCTCTCGTCATCACGGTCGACTCCCCAGGGGGTCCTGAGGGTTGCACGCCCTGATCGAAACCCCCCGATCGGGTGATCGGAGTCGGCCAGGAGGTGACCACAGGGAGCCTGCATCCCGCACAACGAGCGGCGTGGCACTTGGGTTACGGACGGCGGATGATCGGACCGCGAACTCAACAGACTCTCACCGATGGTGACTTGGGGATTGCGAAGGGTGAACGCCTCAGCGGGCGTCGTCCGGGAGCAGTCGGGCGAGGGTGCGCACGGCCCGGTACTGGAGCGTCTTGATGGCACCCTCGTTCTTGCCCATGACGCGCGCGGTCTCGGCGACCGAGAGGCCCTGGAGGAAGCGCAGGGTCACGCACTCCTGCTGCTGCGGGTTGAGCCGCCGTACGGCCTCCAGCAGGGCGGCGTTGGACAGCGACTCGAGGACGGAGTCCTCCGGGGACCGCTCGACCTCGTTGGCGTCGAGCATCTCGCCGGTGGTGACCTCGAGCCGGAAGCGGCTGGACTTGAAGTGGTCGGCGACCAGGTTGCGGGCGATGGTCACCAGCCAGGCGCCGAAGTCCCGCCCCTGCCAGGTGAAGGTGCCGATGCGCCGCAGGGCCCGCAGAAAGGTCTCGCTGGTGAGATCCTCGGCGGTGGCCTTGCCGCCCACGCGGTAGTAGATGTAGCGGTACACGGTGTCGCTGTACTGGTCGTAGAGCCGGCCGAAGGCGTCGGCCTCGCCGGCCTGGGCCCGCTCGACCAGCTCCATCATGCGGGCGCTGTCGCTGTCCGCGGCGGGGCGGCGGTGGGTGGTGGCGGCGGCCCCGGACGAGGACGACCGCGCGCGTCTGCCGACGGCGGCGCTTCCTTCGGCCAGTGCGTAGCACGGACCGGCGGGCGCGGCGGCCGCGGCGAGGGCGGGGACGGCATACGCGGTGGGGACGAAGCCGCGCAACAGGTCTTGGGCTGATTTGACCGTTGCGCGCAGCGTAGCCAGGCCCGAGGCGTCAACCCCGACGTGTGGGTACACGGGACTCCCAGAGGCAGAGCTTCCATCACGTGCAGTACGGAACCATTCACCCGTCGTAGCGAAGGTGGGGTACCGGATTGCGTCTGAGGAGAATAACGCTTCGTGCAGGCACTGCTACGCCCAGTTGCTCAAATCATCGATTACGTCGCTTCTGTGCCCGATTGACGCTCGGTCGACTGCCGCAGAGTGATCAGTAGATGACCGAATCGGTTCGAATTCCGTGTGACTACAGAGCGTGTTGTGGTCGATGTGAGGAAAAGCGGTCCGAGGGGACTGGAGCGGACGTCCCGGGGGTACGTCATCCCGATTGGGTCAACGGCGCCGGCGGTGCAGCGCGATGGCCGCCGCGGTGCCGCCCGCCACCGCGCCGACGCCCGCCGCCGCGGGGATGCCGACCCTGGCCGCCTTGCGGCCGGTGCGGTAGTCGCGCAGCCGCCACTCCAGCTCGCGGGCGTGCTTGCGCAGCTTGGAGTCCGGATTGATCGCGTAGGGGTGTCCGACCAGCGACAGCATCGGGATGTCGTTGTGCGAGTCGCTGTAGGCGGCGCAGCGGGACAGGTCCAGTGCCTCGGCGACGGCCAGCGCCCGGACCGCCTCGGCCTTCGCCGGGCCGTGCAGCGGTTCGCCGACCAGCTTGCCCGTGTAGACGCCGCCGATCGACTCGGCCACGGTGCCGAGCGCGCCGGTCAGGCCCAGGCGGCGGGCGATCACCTGGGCGATCTCCACCGGGGCCGCCGTGACCAGCCAGACCTTCTGCCCGGCGTCCAGGTGGGCCTGGGCGAGGGCGCGGGTGCCGGGCCAGATCCGCTCGGCCATGTACTCGTCGTAGATCTCCTCGCCGATCGACTTCAGTTCGGAGACGCGGTGGCCCTTGACGATCGAGAGTGCGGAGTCGCGCGCGTCCTGCATGTGCTCCGGGTCCTCGAACCCGGCCAGCCGGAACCACGCCTGCTGCCAGGCGAAGCGGGCCAGGTCGCGGGTCTCGAAGAACTTCCTCTTGTACAGACCCCGGCCGAAGTGGAAGATCGCGGCGCCCTGCATGACGGTGTTGTCGAGGTCGAAGAACGCGGCCGCGCTCTCGTCGCCGTGCACCGGGAACTCGGGCTCCGCGGCGCCGGAGTCGGGCGTGGTCTCCAGGGTCCCGGCGGCTTCCGCGGACTTGCGCGCCGCTTCCGCCGAGGCCTCGCCTGCCAACACGCTCCGCGCCGTGGCGGAGCGCCTACGGGGGGTGAGCCATCGAAGAGCGGCCATGCCCGTGAGCATAGCCAGTCTGTTCGGGCGCTTCGGAGCCGAGAGGTTCGCAGACCGTGAACTCCGGGTGGCGGTGCCGTGGAACGGCCTCACTGCCGGCAGTCTGCCGTGCGCGCGAGAATGGCCGGCATGAGTCCCCTCTTCCGCCGCGGGCCCGCGCAGCCCGAGTCCCCTGAGCACTCCGAGAACCATCTCGTCACCCTCATTCGCAAACCCGGCTGTCATCTGTGTGATGACGCACAGCTCGTCGTCGAGAAGGTCTGCGCCGAACTCGGCGTTCCCTGGGAGGGAAAGGACATCACCGAGGACCCCCGGCTCCACGACCAGTACTGGGAGCAGATTCCGGTCGTGCTGGTCGACGGCCGGCAGCACACCTTCTGGCGTGTGAACGAGGAACGGCTGCGCAAGGCACTGACCGATCAGTACAAGTAGTCCGTATGGTCGCTTAGGATCGATGGTGACCAGGTCTCGGGGGCGTTGATCGTGAGGAGCGTGTACGGCTTTGCCCCCGATGAGTGAGGGACGAGGGCGTGTGTGCGCCGGTTCCCGTTCGGTGCGCCGGGGGCGCGTGACCCCGGTCACGTTGGCCGGGCAAATCGGACACCATCTTTGTGCACGCGTTCACAAAGACATAGCCTGCATTCGACGGGGCGGTCATGTAGGGACGTATGACCGCCTACAGCCCCGCTCTACCCGCAGGAGCACCGTGGCAACTGGCCGAACACACCGACCGGCGACCCGCAGCCGAGGGATTCCCGAGGCCACCGTCGCCAGGCTTCCGCTGTACCTCCGCGCGCTGACCGCGCTCTCCGAGCGCTCGGTGCCCACGGTCTCCTCCGAGGAGCTGGCGGCCGCCGCGGGAGTCAACTCCGCGAAGCTGCGCAAGGACTTCTCCTACCTCGGCTCCTACGGAACGCGGGGCGTCGGCTACGACGTCGAGTATCTCGTCTACCAGATCTCCCGCGAGCTGGGGCTGACCCAGGACTGGCCGGTCGTGATCGTCGGTATCGGTAACCTCGGCGCCGCGCTCGCCAACTACGGCGGCTTCGCCTCCCGCGGCTTCCGGGTCGCCGCGCTCATCGACGCCGATCCGGCGATGGCCGGAAAGCCCGTCGCCGGCATCCCGGTGCAGCACACCGACGAGCTGGAGAAGATCATTCAGGACGACGGTGTCTCGATCGGTGTGATCGCGACCCCCGCCGGTGCCGCCCAGCAGGTCTGCGACCGCCTCGTGGCCGCCGGTGTCACCTCCATCCTGAACTTCGCGCCGACCGTGCTGAACGTCCCCGAGGGCGTCGACGTGCGCAAGGTCGACCTCTCCATCGAGCTGCAGATCCTCGCCTTCCACGAGCAGCGCAAGGCCGGCGAGGAGGCCGCGGCCGACGCCGGTGCCGTGCCGCCCGTCGCCGCGCGCAAGCGGCAGCCGTCCGCCGACCAGGGACCCGACGGGGACGTACCCGCCGTGATGCCGGCATGAGCCTCCTCGTCGTCGGGCTGAGCCACCGCAGCGCCCCCGTCAGCGTGCTGGAGCGGGCCTCGCTGAACGCGGACGCGCAGCTCAAGCTGCTCCAGGACACGGTCGCCGCCGAACCGGCCGCCGAGGCCGCCCTCCTGGCCACCTGCAACCGCATCGAGCTGTACGCCGACGTGGACAAGTTCCACGCCGGTGTCGCCGAGCTGTCCACGCTGCTCGCCCAGCACAGTGGGGTCGGCCTGGAGGAGCTCACCCCCCATCTCTACGTGCACTACGAGGACCGGGCCGTCCACCACCTCTTCTCGGTGGCCTGCGGACTCGACTCGATGGTGGTCGGCGAGGGGCAGATCCTCGGCCAGATAAAGGACTCCCTGGCCCGCGCCCAGGACCTGCACACCGCCGGGCGGCTCCTCAACGACCTCTTCCAGCAGGCGCTGCGGGTCGGCAAGCGCGCCCACTCCGAGACCGGCATCGACCGCGCCGGACAGTCCCTGGTCACCTTCGGCCTGGAGCAGCTGTCCGCCGGAGCCGACGTCCAGCAGTGGGCGCGGGGCAAGAAGGCCCTGGTGATCGGCGCCGGTTCGATGTCCTCGCTGGCCGCCGCGACGCTGGCGCGCGCCGGGGTCGCCGAGATCGTGGTCGCCAACCGCACCTTCGAGCGCGCCGAGCGCCTGGCCCGGATCCTCTCCGAGGGCGACGACACGGACGTGCTGGCCCGCGCGGTACCGATGGACTCGGTGCCGGGCGAGCTGACACGTGCCGACGTGGCCGTCTCCTGCACCGGCGCGACCGGACTCGTGCTCACGGCCGACGCGGTGGTGGCCTCGGTGGAGGGCCGCACCGGCGCGCCCGTCGTCGCGGCCGGCGCCCCCGCGGCCGGTGTGCGGGAGGACCGGCAGAGCGCCGAAACGCCACTTCCGGCCACGGGAGCCGTCACCGGTGGCGACGAGAACTGCCCCCTGGACCTGTCCTCCGTGCCGTCCGGCTTCTCCGTCATGGGCGAGGCCGCCGTGGCCGGCATGGACGCCGCGACGCTGGAGCAGCACGGGGCGTGGGCCGCGGGCGGCACGGCGGTGGACCGCTCGCGCGAGACGGGCCGGACCGGACCGGAGGCGGACGCCGAACTGATCGGGGCGCTCGCCGCGACGGCGACGCGCACCGGCCGCATCCCCGAGCGCCGCCGCCCGGAGCCGGTCGCCGAGCCGCCGCGTCCCGAGCCCGTGCTCTTCCTGCTCGACCTCGCGATGCCGCGTGACGTCGACGCCGCCGTGCACCGGCTGGCCGGGGTGCGCCTGGTCGACATCGAGTCGCTCGCGGACGCCTCCGCCGACGCCCCGATGGCCGCCGACGTGGACATGGTCCGCCGGATCGTCGCCGACGAGGTCACCGCCTTCGGCGCCGCCCAGCGCGCCGCGCACATCACGCCCACCGTGGTCGCGCTGCGCAGCATGGCCGCCGAGGTCGTGGCCGGAGAGATCGCCCGGCTGGAAGGGCGGCTGCCGGGGCTCGACGACAAGCACCGCGCCGAGATCACCCAGACCGTCAAGCGTGTGGTGGACAAGCTGCTGCACGCGCCGACGGTGCGGGTCAAGCAGCTCGCCGCCGAACCCGGCGGCGCCGGGTACGCGGACGCGCTGCGCACCCTGTTCGACCTCGACCAGGAGACGGTGGCCTCCGTCTCCCGCGCCGGGAACAGCACCACTGAGAAGAACCGAGGGCCGGCATGACTGAGAAGGCACTGAGGCTGGGGACCAGGCGCAGCAAGCTCGCCATGGCCCAGTCCGGGCAGGTGGCGGACGCCGTGAGCCAGGTGACCGGTCGGCCCGTTGAGCTGGTCGAGATCACCACGTACGGCGACACGTCGCGGGAGCACCTGGCGCAGATCGGCGGCACGGGCGTGTTCGTCGCCGCGCTGCGCGACGCGCTGCTGCGGGGAGAGGTGGACTTCGCGGTTCACTCGCTCAAGGACCTCCCCACCGCGCAGCACGAGGGCCTGGTCGTGGCCGCGATCCCGGAGCGCGAGGACCCGCGGGACGTGGTCGTCGCCCGGGACGCGCGCAAGCTGACCGACCTGCCGCGCGGTGCGCGCATCGGCACGGGGGCGCCGCGACGCATGGCGCAGCTCAACGCGTACGCCCGCACCCACGGCATGGAGATCGAGACGGTCCCGATCCGGGGCAACGTCGACACGCGCATCGGATACGTCCGCAGCGGTGAGCTGGACGCGGTCGTGCTGGCCGCCGCCGGGCTCAACCGGGTCGGACGCGTCGACGAGGTGACCGACTTCCTGTCGGTCGACACGGTTCTGCCCGCCCCCGGCCAGGGGGCACTGGCGATCGAGTGCAGGGCGGGGCACACCGCCCAAGACGCTGCCCTGATCGCCGCGCTCGCCGAACTCGACGACCCGTTCACGCGGGCCGCCGTCACGGCCGAGCGGTCACTGCTCGCCGCCCTGGAGGCCGGCTGCAGCGCCCCCGTGGGCGCCTTGGCCGACCTCCTGGCCGACGGGCAGACTGTCAAGGAAATGCGCCTGCGCGGCGTCGTCGGCACGACCGACGGCTCGACGCTGGTGCAGCTGTCCACCACCGGTCCCGTGCCCCAGACGCACGAAGCGGCGCTGGCGCTCGGTCGCGAACTCGCCACCGAGATGCTCGCCCAGGGCGCGGCCGGTCTGATGGGGGAGCGAGCACATTGAGCCCCACCGCCTTTCCCGCCGGTCCGGAACACGGGCACGTCACCTTCCTCGGTGCCGGACCCGGAGATCCGGGACTGCTGACTCTGCGCGCCGTGGAGGCGCTGTCCCACGCGGACGTCCTGGTCGCCGAGCACGAGGTGCTCGACGTCGTACGGACGCATGCGCGGCAGGGCGTGTCGGAAGTGCACACGGATGCCGATCCGTCGGAACCGGGCACAGGCACGCCCCAGCTGACGGTAGTTGACGGTGCGTCAACGGCCGTCGGTGTCCCCGCCGTGCGGGATGCCGCACATCTTGTCATGGAGGCCGCGCGGGGCGGCAGGCGGGTCGTGCGTGCGGTGACCGGGGACCCCGGGCTCGACACGTACGCCGCCGAGGAGATGCTGGCGTGCGCCGCGGCCGGGGTGCCCTTCGAGGTCGTCCCCGGCGTCGCGAACGCCGTCGGCGTACCCGCCTACGCCGGTGTGCCGCTGCGCGACGCGGAGGGCACCGACGTGCGGTTCGTGGACGCCCGCACGGCGTCGGACCGCTGCTGGACCGAGGTGGGCGCCTCCGACGGGACGGTGGTCGTGTCGACGACGCTGGACTCGGTGGCGGCGGCCGCGGGCGAGCTGGTGTCGGCGGGACGCAAGCCGGACACCCCGCTGACCGTGACGATCGCCGGTACGACGACGCGGCAGCGGACCTGGACGGCGACGCTCGGCACGGTCGCGCAGACCCTGAAGCAGGCGAAGGTGCTGCCGTCCCCGGACGGCGGCCGCCCGGTGATAGCCGTGGTCGGCGAGCGCAGCGCCCCCGCCCGGCGCGACCAGCTGTCGTGGTTCGAGTCCAAGCCGCTGTTCGGCTGGAAGGTCCTCGTCCCGCGCACGAAGGAGCAGGCGGCGTCGCTCTCCGACCAGCTCCGGTCCTACGGCGCGGTGCCGCACGAGGTCCCGACCATCGCGGTGGAGCCGCCGCGCACCCCGCAGCAGATGGAGCGCGCGGTCAAGGGCCTGGTGACGGGCCGCTACGAGTGGATCGCGTTCACGTCGGTCAACGCGGTGAAGGCGGTCCGGGAGAAGTTCGAGGAGTACGGTCTCGACGCCCGTGCCTTCGCCGGCATCAAGGTCGCGGCGGTGGGCGAGCAGACGGCGAACGCGCTGATCGCCTTCGGCGTGAAGCCGGACCTGGTGCCGAGCGGCGAGCAGTCGGCCGCCGGGCTCCTGGAGGACTGGCCGCCGTACGACCCGGTCTTCGACCCGATCGACCGCGTCTTCCTGCCCCGTGCCGACATCGCCACGGAGACCCTGGTCGCCGGGCTGATCGAGCTGGGCTGGGAGGTCGACGACGTCACCGCCTACCGCACGGTGCGCGCCTCGCCGCCGCCGGCCACGACCCGGGAGGCGATCAAGGGCGGCGGCTTCGACGCGGTGCTCTTCACGTCGTCGTCCACGGTCCGCAACCTGGTCGGCATCGCGGGCAAGCCGCACAACGTCACGGT
The DNA here is from genome assembly GCF_004364245.1 of Streptomyces sp. BK208. GTDB lineage: Bacteria > Actinomycetota > Actinomycetes > Streptomycetales > Streptomycetaceae > Streptomyces. Next base: position 17,432 of record NZ_SOAV01000006.1, read on the forward strand.
GATCGCGTGCATCGGCCCGGCCACGGCCAAGACGGCCGAGGAACACGGGCTGCGCGTCGACGTCATGGCTCCCGAGCCGTCCGTCCTCAAGCTGGCGGAGGCCCTGGCCGACTTCGGCCTGCGCCGCCGCGCGGCGGCCCTGGAGGCCGGGGACCCGGTGACCAGGCCGAGCGAACGGCGGCCGGGGTCGCGGAGACGACGGTCCTCGACCTGAGGCGGAACGGGGCGCTCCGGCAACGGGGCGCCCCGTCGCCGTACGGCCCCTTGGCGCCGGGCGAGGGGCGGGGCGCCGCGGGCGGGCCGGGGCCGGTGGGAAAACACCTCGACACGGGCGCGGCGATCGGGGACGCTTCGCGCGATGACAAGAATCGACGACACTCCGTCCGCGTGGGACGAGCGCACCCAGCTCACCACCTTCCTCGACTACGCGCGGGGCACCGCGCGCGCCAAGTGCGACGGCGTCTCCGAGGAGAACGCGCGCAAGGCGATCCTGCCCGGATCACCCCTGATGACCATGAGCGGACTGATCAACCACCTCCGCTGGGTCGAGTACTACTGGTTCCGCGTGGTCTTCCTCGGTGAGGAGGACGAGGGTCCCTGGACCGACGAGGACCCCGACCGGGAGATGCGTATCGCCGTCGACTTCCCGCTCGCGCGGGTGCTCGACGAATACGCCGAACACAGTGCCCGGCACCGTGAGCTGGTCGCCAGGACCGGGCTGGACGAGCGGGCCCGGCGGCCGGTCAGGAACGGCATCCACGTCGACCTGCGCTGGATCCTGCTCCACCTCACGGAGGAGACGGCCCGCCACAACGGCCACCTGGACATCCTGCGCGAGATGCTCGACGGCACCACCGGCGACTGAGGGCACGGTCGACTCCGCCGGGGAACCCCGGACGGCAGGGGCCGGCCCCCGAGAGACCGGGCCGCGATCGGCCCGGTCACGCACATCCTCTCGCGGCCGTGGCCCCCGAGGACGTCGGCGAGGTCGCCCGCGTGGCCTGAGTCGCGGGTCGTGCGGGCGTGCCCGGTTGGTCGCTCACCGGCAGAGCGCCCAGAGGTCCTCGGCGAAGGCCGGGAAGGCGGCGCGGGCCTCCTTGACGATGTCCGCGGCTGCCCGGGGCAAGCACGTCCTGCGGGGCGCCGCGCAGGCCCCGGCTGCCGTGCCCGCCTCAGTCGGACTCCAGCAGCTCCTTGAGCCGGGACAGGTCGGCGGTGACCGTACCGGCGTCGCGTTCGAAGTCGGCGTCGGTCGTCCCGGGTTGCCGGCGGAGGGTGAAGACCACCTCGCATCCCGAGGCGTCGGCGATCACCCGGACGGGGTTGTGGACGGTCTCGCCCGAGGGCAGCGTGACGTAGTGGTCGAGCACACCCAGGTCGTTGCGCGGTGTGAAGGTGACCTTGACCCGGCCCAGGGGGGAGGAGTCCGCGATCCACTCGCCGTCGGCGGCCTGCTCGACGGTTCCGCCGAGGCCGTGGGCCCAGGCCGGCAGGTTGGCCGGGTCCGAGGCGAAGGCGTAGACGTCGTCGGCCGTGCGGTCGATGTGGACGCCGAGGTGGCGTGACTCGTTGCCGGTGCTGTTCATGCCGGTGACGGTAGCGGGCCGCCGTCGCCGTTCTCTTGAAGGAATCGGACGCGGCTCAGTGGTGATGGGCGCGGCCGCCCGTGTTGTGGATGACGCGCTGGAGCACCTTCATGGTGGTCAGGTACTCCTCGTCGGAGATCCCCGCGTGGCGCTCCGTCCTCAGGTCGTCCTGGAGGGCGGCGGCCTTCTCGAAGAACGTGCGGCCCTCCGGGGTCAGGGAGAGGCGGTCGTCCGGGGCCTCGACGATCCAGCCCGCCGTGATCGTCGCGTCGATCTCCGCCTCCATCGTCTCCGGGCCCGTGTCGAGGTAGTTCCGCAGGAGGCCGGAGACCTCGGCGCGGGTCTTCGGGGCGCCCGCGCGGGCCACCTGGGCGAGGACCCACCACTGGGGCTGGGTCGTGCCGAGTTCGGCGAGGGCGGCCCGGGTGCGGGTGACGACGGCCTTGTAGGCGGCCCAGGCCCAGTAACCGACGGGCTGGCGGACGAGTTCGGAGTCGCTGTGCGAGTAGTCCATGGCGTCGACCGTAGAGGCTGAAGTTTGGTTGAGGTCAAGCGCTGCCCGGAGGCCGCGCGGGCCGACTCCCCGTCGGCAAAGGCACGGGCGGGGCGGGCGTAGCGTAGGTGGTATGACGACGTACGGATCCTTTCCCGGCACCCGGCCCCGACGGCTGAGGACCACCCCCGTGATGCGTCGGATGGTCGCCGAGACCCGGCTGCACCCCGCCGACTTCATCCTCCCCGCCTTCGTCCGCGAGGGCGTGAGCGAGCCGGTGCCGATCGCGGCGATGCCCGGGGTCGTGCAGCACACGCGGGACACGCTGAAGAAGGCGGCCGCGGAGGCGGTCGAGGCCGGGGTCTCCGGGATCATGCTCTTCGGGGTGCCGGAGGAGGGGAACAAGGACGCGGTCGGTACGGCGGGTACCGACCCGGACGGGATCCTGCAGGTCGCGCTGCGCGACGTGCGGGCCGAGGTGGGGGACGAGCTGCTCGTCATGTCCGACCTCTGCCTCGACGAGTTCACCGACCACGGGCACTGCGGGGTCCTCGACGACCAGGGGCGCGTCGACAACGACGCCACCCTCGAGCGGTACGCGGAGATGGCGCAGGTCCAGGCCGACGCGGGTGCCCATGTCGTCGGTCCCAGCGGGATGATGGACGGGCAGATCGGCGTCGTCCGCGACGCCCTCGACCAGATCGGGCGGGAGGACGTCGCGATCCTCGCGTACACCGCCAAGTACGCCTCCGCCTTCTACGGGCCCTTCCGCGAGGCCGTGGGATCCTCGCTCAAGGGGGACCGCAAGACCTACCAGCAGGACGCCGCCAACGCGCGGGAGTCGCTGCGGGAGCTGGCGCTGGACCTGGAGGAGGGGGCCGACATGGTGATGGTCAAGCCGGCCGGGCCCTACCTCGACATCCTCGCCAAGGTCGCCGAGGCCTCGGACGTGCCCGTGGCCGCGTACCAGATCTCCGGTGAGTACTCGATGATCGAGGCCGCCGCCGAGAAAGGCTGGATCGACCGCGACCGGGCCATCCTGGAGAGTCTCACCGGGATCAAGCGGGCGGGCGCGCGCAACATCCTGACGTACTGGGCGACCGAGGTCGCTCGCACGCTGCGCTGAGCGACCGGTGCCTGCCCTTGACGCAAGGGATGCGGGCCCGCTGACCCCTTCAGTACTCGAGCGCGTTCGACGCGTCGGTCTGCCAGTAGGTGACGGTCAGCGCGGTGTCGACGTACACGCCGCCGGCGGGCAGCTTGACCCTGGCGATGGAGCCGTCCTCGAACGGGATGGTGAGGGTGGTCGTCTCGTAGCCGTTCTCGCCGCTGCCGTCGCCGGACGACAGGCGCACGCCCGCGTAGCCGGACTCGCCGGGGGCCAGGGTCGTCAGCGACTGCGGCTTGCTGGACTCCGCGACCGGCGGCACCGACTGGGCCTCGCCGAACCGCGCCGCCGGGTACTGCGGCAGCGCGCACGTCTTCGAGCCGGTGTTGGTGGCGGTCAGCAGCAGGTGGTTGATCGGGCGGGGGGCGTTCGCCGCGGTGATCCGCACGTCCGACGCCGAGCACTCGCCGGGGAGGTCCGAGTCGGAGGCGTCGGAGGCGTCGCCGGTGCCGGAGTGCGAACCGGAGCCGGAACCGGAGCCCGCGCCGGATGCGTTGTCCTTTCCGGCGGATCCGGCCGAGCCCGCGCCGCCGGTCGTCCCGGTGCTCCCGGTGTTTCCCGCGTCCTCGGCGTCCCCCGTGTTCGCGGTGTCGTCCTTCGCGCTGCCCGCCGGCCGGGCGTCGCTCCCGTTCGCCGACGCGGAGGTGGAGGACTCGGGCGCCGGGGAGCCCGTGAGTTCGTCGCCCTCGCAGGCCGTCAGGGAGAGCGCGGCCAGCGCGACCGTGGTGGCGGCGAACAGACGGGTACGGGTGATGCGGCGTGCGGACATGGCAGTTCCCCCTGGGAATGCGAGAGTTGGTCGAGCCGCTCGACCGTCGACCGGGAGCGGCTGCTTGGATGACCACAGCTTGCGGCCCTGACCGTCCCGGCCGCCAGCGGAGGGGGAACATACGGGACGGTGGGACGTCGGGAACGCTCTGACCTGCGGGAACAACGTCCTTCTGGGATGCGGTACGGGGATACGGGAAGAGGGAGGAACGGTGGCGGGGGACGACTTCGCGGGGCTGCTTCGGGAGTTGAAGGAGCGGTCCGGACTCAGTTACGGGGTACTCGGCAAGCGGCTGCACATGAGCGGCTCGACCCTGCACCGGTACGTCAGCGGGGAGGTGGTGCCGGTCGAGTTCGCCCCCGTCGAACGCCTCGCCCGCGTGTGCCGGGCGACGCCCGAGGAGCTGCTCGAACTCCACCGCCGCTGGATCCGCGCGGACGCGCTGCGCGGCGTGAAGAAGGGGGAGACCGAGGGCACGGAGGACGCCGACGGTGCGCAGGACGCGCCGGGGCCGACCCCGGGCGGCGCCGTCCCGCCGGCCTCGCCGGTCCCCTCGGCCTCGGCGTCGGCCTCGGCCGTCGCGCCCGTGCCGGAGGGCTCGCCCGCGCGGACGTCCCGGCCCGCACCGGAGGACCCGCCCGCCCTCGGCGTGCCCGGCCCGCCCCGCCGACGGGTCCCGCGCGCCGCGCTCTACGCGGCGTCCGGCGTCGTCGCCGTCAGCGCCGCCGTGGCGCTCGTGGCCAGCCTCGTGGGAGACCCGGGCGACGACGGCCGGCACGGTCCCGCCGGGGCCGCCGCGCAGACCTCCGTGAACGCGAAGGTGTCCGGACCGGCGACCCGGTCGGGCTCCCCGAGCGCGAGCGCCTCCACGTCCCCCACGTCCTCACCGTCCGTCGCCACGTCCCCGCCCGGGCCTCCCTCCACGGCACCGTCGCGCCGGGTCGGCGCCACCCCGGGCGGCAAGGCACCCGTACCGGGGCCCCCGCTCACCGTGTCGACCACCCCGTACTACTGGGACGTGCCCTGCGACCACGCCTTCCTGGTCGACCGCAGCCCGAAGAACGTCCCCGAGCCCCCGCCCCAGCAGGACGCCGTCGGCTGGGCCACCCCCCTGCGCGCGGTCTCCGCGAACCGGCAGACGGTCGTCCTCACCGTGCAGGGCACCGGCCCGCAGACGGTGGTCCTGGAGGACCTGCACGTGCGGGTCAAGAGCACTGGTCCCGCGCTGGACTGGAACCAGTACGTGATGGGCAACGGCTGCGGCGGCCAGGTGCACACCACGGCCTTCGACGTCTCGCTGGACCTCGGTACCCCGACCGCGACGCCGATCGGGGGCCAGCGGGACTTCCCGTACAGCGTCAGCGAGTCCGACCCCGAGGTCTTCCAGGTCAGCGCGCACACCAGCGGCCACGACGTCAGCTGGGAGCTGGAACTGGAGTGGTCCAGCGGCGGCCGGCACGGCACCACGCGCATCGACGACAACGGCAAGCCGTTCCGCACGAGCGCCTCCCGGGACGACTCCTACTACGCCTATCCCCTCGGCAGCAGTGCCTGGGAGCTGGTCGAGGGCGGCTGAGGAGGGCCGGAGCGCCCGGCTCCGGGGGCGTCGGGGCGCCGGCAAGTCCGGTCGGGAGATAGGTTGTTGACCATCACACCGGTTCGCTTCGTCAGGCGACATCCGAAAGGCGGTACGCCCATGCCCGGTGACGCCCTCAGCCAGGACCCCGCGGAGCTGCGCAGGAGGATCGACAGCAGCAAGGCGCACCCGGCGCGGGTCTACGACGTCTTCCTCGGCGGCAAGGACCACTACCCCGCCGACCTCGACGCGGCGGCCGCCGGGCTCGCCGCCAACCCGCGCGGCTACCTCGACGTGCGGCACAACCGCGACTTCCTGCGGCGCGCGGTGACCACGCTGGCCGGCGAGGACGGCATCCGGCAGTTCCTCGACATCGGCACCGGGCTGCCGACCGCCGAGAACGTGCACCAGATCGCCCAGCGCATCGCCCCCGACTCGCGCGTCGTGTACGTCGACAACGACCCCGTCGTGCTCGCCCACGCCCGGGCCCTGCTCACCAGCGGTCCCGAGGGGCGTACGGACTACATCGACGCCGACCTGAAGCAGCCTGCGCGGATCCTCGAACAGGCCGCCGAGGTCATCGACTTCGACCGGCCGGTGGCGCTCTGCCTGGTAGCCATCCTGCACTTCGTCGAGGACGACCAGGCCTACCCGATCGTCCGTGAACTGGTCGACGCGCTGCCCGCCGGCAGCCGGCTCGTGCTCAGCCACCTCACCGACGACCTCAACCCGGAGAACGTGCGCGCGGTGCAGCGGACGTACACCGAGCGGGGTTTCACCTTCGTGCTGCGCTCCCGGGACGACGTCGAGCGGTTCTTCACGGAGAGCGGGCTGAAGCTCGCCGACCCCGGGATCGTGCCGGTGCACCACTGGCGGCCGGACCACGCGGCGCCGGTGCCGGACCAGCCGGAGGAGTCGTACCTCGCCGCGCTCGACGACATCGAGAAGGTCAGGTACAAGGACATCAACGACGTCACGGACGCGGACATCAACGTGTACGGCGGACTGGGCACCAAGGCCTGACGCTCCGGCGGCGACCGGCGACCGGCGACCGGCGACCGGCGACCGGCGACCGACGACCGACGACCAGCGGGTGACCGGCGACCGCGCCGGACCCGGGCCCGGGCCCGGGGCGCCGGTCGTACGGGTGTCCGGATCGCGGAAAGTCGCCTGTAGACGGCACGTACTTCTCTACGCTGCGCGCATGACCGTGACCGACAACGCGCCCGCCGCTCCCGCCGCCGTCCCCGCTCCACTGCCGCCGCTGGCCGCGCGGGCCCGGTCGACCGGGGGATCGCCCGTACGGGACATCCTCGCCGTCACCGCCCGCCCCGAGGTGATCAACTTCGCGGGCGGGCTGCCGGCCCCCGAGCTGTTCGACGCCGACGGCATCGCCGCCGCGTACCGGGACGTGCTCGCCGAGACGCCCGCACGAGCGCTGCAGTACTCCACCACCGAGGGAGAGCCCGCCCTGCGGGCCGCGCTCGCCGCCCGCACCTCGGCCCGCGGGCTGGCCACCGAAGCCGACGACCTCCTCGTCACCACCGGCTCCCAGCAGGCCCTGTCGCTGCTCGCCACCGCCCTGCTCGAACCCGGCGACACCGTCCTCGTGGAGCGCCCCTGCTACCTGGCCGCGCTCCAGGCCTTCGGCTTCGCGGGCGCCCGGGTGGTGGCCGTGCCCGGGGACGAGGACGGGATCGACCCCGGCGCGCTGGAAGAGCTGGTGGTGCGCGAGCGTCCCAAGCTGCTTTACACGGTCCCCACCTTCTCCAACCCCACCGGCCGCACCCTGCCGGCCGCCCGCCGCGCCGCCGTCGCCGAGGTCGCCGGACGGTGCGGGCTGTGGATCGTCGAGGACGACCCCTACGGCGAGCTGCGCTTCGAGGGCGAGCGGGTGCCGTGGATCGCCTCCTACCCGGGCGCCCGGGACCGCACCGTGCTGCTGGGGTCCTTCTCCAAGGTGATGGCACCGGGTCTGCGCCTTGGCTGGCTGCGGGCGCCCGCCGAGCTGCGCCGGGCCTGCGCGGTCGCCAAGCAGGCCGCCGACCTGCACACCCCGACCGTCAACCAGCTCGCCGCCGCCCGCTACCTGGCCGACCGGGACCTGGACGCCCACGTCGCCCGGGTCGCCGCCGCCTACGGGGCACGCCGGGACGCCATGCTCGCGGGCCTCCCGGACGCGCTCCCGGCCGGTTCGGCGTGGACCCGTCCCGAGGGCGGCATGTTCCTGTGGGCCCGGCTGCCCGACGGGTACGACACCACCGCCCTCCTCCCCGAGGTGGTCCGGCACGACGTGGCCTACGTCCCCGGCGCCCCCTTCCACGCCGGCGAGCCCGACCGCGCCACGCTGCGGCTCTGCTTCGTCACGCAGACCCCGGACGAGATCGCGGAGGGGCTGCGGAGGCTGGCGGAGGGGCTGGCCGAGGCGGGACCGGCGGCCTAGGACCAATTGCGGAGGGATAGGGGGGCGTCACCGCACGTACGGTGAGGCCATGGCTGACAGCGCACGGACGACGGCACCCTTCTCCCTGGACGCCTACCTCGGACGCATCGGCTGGGCGGGCGGGCGGCGCCCCGACCCGGACACGCTCCGGGGCGTGCAGCTCGCCCACCTGAGGGCCATCCCGTTCGAGAACCTCGACGCCCTGGGCGGCCGTGCCCCCTCCCTCGACCTCGGCGACCTGATGACCAAGCTGGTGCACGGCCGGCGGCGCGGTGGCTACTGCTACGAGCACAACACGCTGTTCGCGGCGGCCCTGGAGGCGCTCGGCGTGCGGGTGACCCGGCTGACCGCGCGGGTCGTCGTCGGCGCCGACCGCTTCGCGGACCGCCCGCGCACCCACATGGCCCTCCTCGCCGAACTGCCCGACGACCCGCGGCCCCACCTGGTCGACGTCGGCTTCGGTGCCCTCGGCTCGCTGCTGGAACCGGTGCCGCTGACGGCGGACACCGAGTTCCACGACGCCGGACGCCGGCACCGGCTGGTGCACGCGCCGCACCGGGGGCCACTGGAGATGTGGGTGCTGGAGGCGTACCTCGCGGGCGGCTGGCAGGCGCAGTACGCCTTCACCCCGGAGCCGTTCGAGCCGTCCGACTACGAGGTGATCAACTGGCACGTCGCCACCAACCCGCGGTCCCCGTTCGCCCGGCGCCCCTACGTCCAGCGCCTCACCCCGGACGCGCACCTGCTCCTCGACGGCGACCGCCTCGTCGTGACGCGTACCGGGGACGGCACGGTCACCGAGGAGAAGGTGGCCGACGAGGCCAGGGCCCGCCGGGTGCTGGCGGAGGAGTTCGGCATCGACGCCCCCGAGGGGCTGACGCTGCTGAGGTGAGGGCCGGGAGCGTTGTCCGGCCCCCACCTCCGGGGCGTTCTCAGAGCCGCTCGGGCGTCCGGATGCCCAGCAGGGCCATGCCGCGGTGCAGGGTGCGGGCGGTGAGGTCGCACAGGAACAGGCGGTTCTCCACCTGCTCCGGCGTCTGTGCCTTCAGGACCGGGCACTTGTCGTAGAACGTCGTGTACAGCGACGCCAGCTGGTACAGGTACGCGGCGAGCTTGTGCGGGGCGTACTCGGCGGCCGCCTCGAAGACCGTGTCCCCGAATGCGTCCAGGTGCAGGCCCAGGGCCCGCTCCGCCGCGTGCAGCTCCAGCTCCGGGTGGGCGGCGGGGCGGACCTCGCCGGCCTTGCGCAGGATGGACCGGATACGGGCGTAGGCGTACTGGAGGTAGACGCTGGTGTCGCCGTTGAGCGAGACCATCTGGTCCAGGTCGAACTTGTAGTCGCGGCTCGGCGACGTCGACAGGTCCGCGTACTTCACGGCGCCGATGCCGACCTGCGCGGCCCGCTCCTGGATCTCGTCCTCGGTGAGGTCCCGCGCCTTCTCCCGCACGACCTCCGCCGCCCGCTGCACCGCCTCGTCCAGCAGGTCCTCCAGGCGCACGGTCTCGCCCGCGCGCGTCTTGAAGGGCTTGCCGTCGGCGCCGAGCACCGTGCCGTAGGCCATGTTGTGCGCGGTGACCTCGTCACCGAGCCAGCCGGCCCGGCGGGCGGCCTCGAAGACCATCCTGAAGTGCAGCGACTGGCGCACGTCGACGACGTACAGCAGCGTGGTGGCGTGCAGGTCCTGGACGCGGTTGCGGATCGCGGTCAGGTCGGAGGCCGCGTAGCCGAAACCGCCGTCGGCCTTCTGCACGATCAGCGGCACCGGCTGGTCGTCCTTGCCGCGGATCTCGTCGAAGAACACCACCAGCGCGCCCTCGGAGCGCACCGCGACGCCCATCTCCTCCAGGAGGCGGGCGGTCTCCGGCATGCCCTCGTTGTACGCGGACTCGCCGACGATCTCCTCGTCGCGGATCTCCATGTCGAGCTTCTCGAAGACCGAGTAGAAGTAGACCTTCGACTCGTCGACGAACTGCTGCCACAGCTCCAGCGTCTCCTTGTCGCCGGACTGGAGGGCGACGACCCGCTTGCGGGCCCGCTCCTTGAACTCCTCGTCCGCGTCGAAGACCGCGCGCGACGCCTTGTACACCCGGTTCAGGTTCGACATGGCCTGCTCGCCGTCGACGTCACCGGCCGGGGCCAGCTCGCCGGGGTGCTCGACCAGGTACTGGATGAGCATGCCGAACTGGGTGCCCCAGTCGCCGATGTGGTGCCGGCCGATCGTCTTCTCGCCGGTGAAGTCGAGCATCCCGCGCAGCGCGTCGCCGATGACGGCGGAGCGCAGGTGGCCGACGTGCATCTCCTTCGCCACGTTCGGCTGGGCGTAGTCGACGACCGTGGTGCCCGCGTCCTGCTTCAGCGGCACGCCGAGGCGCTCGCCGTCCGCGAGGCGCGCGGCGAGGTTCGCGGTGATCGCGCGGTCGGCGACGGTGATGTTGAGGAAGCCGGGTCCGGAGACCTCGACGTCCTTGATCAGCTCGTCACCGGTGGTGAGGTGCGCGACGACCTCGGTGGCCAGCTCCCGCGGGTTGGCCTTCGCCTTCTTGGCCAGGGCCAGGATGCCGTTGGCCTGGTAGTCCGCCCGGTCGCTTCGTCGCAGCAGCGGGTCGGCGCCGGCGGCCTCCGGCCGGGTGGCCGTGAGCGCGGACGCGAGCTGCTGCTGGACGGAGTCGGTGAGGGACGTGACCGAGGCCATGGAGTGGCTGCCGTTCTGCTCGGGTTCCTGGGAGTAGTACAGAAACCGAGTATCCCACGCGGTGAAAAGCGGTTTTCGCGGATGCGCGCCGGGCTGGGAGAATGGGGCGGACAGCCGTGCGACCGTAGCGGCCGTCTCCGCAGCAGTTCCAGAGAAGTTCCAGAGAAGTTCCAGGGAAGAGGACGTGCCGATCGTGGCTCAGAGCACAGAGACCACCGACTGGGTCTCCCGTTTCGCGGACGAGGTCATCGCCGAGTCGGAGCGTCGTGCCCCGGGCAAACCAGGCGTCGTCGTCGCCTCCGGACTCTCCCCCTCCGGCCCCATCCACCTGGGCAACCTGCGCGAGGTCATGACCCCGCACCTGGTCGCCGACGAGATCCGCCGCCGCGGGCACGAGGTGCGGCACCTGATCTCCTGGGACGACTACGACCGCTACCGCAAGGTGCCGGCCGGCGTCCCCGGCGTGGACGAGTCCTGGGCCGAGCACATCGGCAAGCCCCTGACCTCCGTCCCCGCCCCGAAGGGCTCCCCGCACGCGAACTGGGCGGAGCACTTCAAGGCCGCCATGGTCGCCTCGCTCGCCGAGATGGGCGTCGAGTTCGACGGCATCAGCCAGACCGCGCAGTACACCTCCGGTGTCTACCGCGAGCAGATCCTGCACGCCATGAAGCACCGGCGGGACATCGACGCGATCCTCGACCAGTACCGCACCAGGAAGGCCCCGGCGAAGAAGCCGCAGCAGTCGCAGAAGCCCGTCGACGAGGCCGAGCTGGAGGCCGCCGAGGGCTCCGGCGCCGCCGCCGAGGACGACGGCAGCTCCGGCTCCGCCGGCTACTTCCCGTACAAGCCGTACTGCGGCAACTGCGAGAAGGACCTGACGACGGTCACCGCCTACGACGACGACTCGACCGAGCTGACGTACGCGTGCACCGCCTGCGGCTTCTCCGAGACCGTGCGGCTGAGCGAGTTCAACCGCGGCAAGCTGGTCTGGAAGGTCGACTGGCCCATGCGCTGGGCCTACGAGGGGGTCGTCTTCGAGCCGAGCGGCGTGGACCACTCCTCGCCCGGCTCGTCGTTCCAGGTCGGCGGGCAGATCGTCGGCATCTTCGGCGGCGAGCAGCCGATCGGCCCGATGTACGCCTTCGTCGGCATCAGCGGCATGGCCAAGATGTCCTCGTCCAAGGGCGGGGTGCCCACCCCGGCCGACGCGCTGCAGATCATGGAGCCGCAGCTGCTGCGCTGGCTGTACGCCCGCCGCCGCCCCAACCAGTCCTTCAAGATCGCCTTCGACCAGGAGATCCAGCGGCTGTACGACGAGTGGGACCGCCTCGACGCCAAGGTCGCCGCCGGCACCGCGCTGCCCGCCGACGCCGCCGCGCACGCCCGCGCCGTCCGCACCGCCGCCGGTGAGCTGCCGCGCACGCCCAGGCCGCTGCCGTACCGCACGCTCGCCTCCGTGGCCGACATCACCGCCGGACACGAGGACCAGGCGCTGCGCATCCTCGGCGAGCTGGACCCGGCGAACCCGATCGCGTCGCTGGACGAGGCCCGGCCGCGCTACGACAAGGCCGAGGCGTGGATCAACACGCACGTCCCCGCCGACCAGCGCACCGTCGTGCGCCGGGAGCCCGACGCCGAGCTGCTCAAGTCCCTCGACGAGCCGAGCCGGCAGTCGCTGCGGCTGCTGCTGGACGGGCTGGCCGACCACTGGTCCCTGGACGGTCTCACCCACCACGTCTACGGCGTCCCCAAGGTCCAGGCGGGCTTCCCGGCCGACGCCACGCCCAAGGAGCTGCCCCCGGAGATCAAGACCGCCCAGCGGACGTTCTTCGCGCTCCTGTACCACCTGCTCGTCGGCCGCGACACCGGCCCGCGCCTGCCCACCCTGCTGCTCGCGGTGGGGCAGGACCGGGTGCGGACCCTGCTCGGGGAGTAGCCCGGACGGACGGCACGAGGAAGGGGGGCGCCCGGTGATCACCGGGCGCCCCCCTTCGCCGTACGCGGCGCCGCCGGGCTCAGGCGATGTGCTCGTCCTCCAGCTCCGCGCCGTGGCGCTCCTGGAACCGCAGGACCATGCGTTTGGCGTCGGCGTCCAGGAGGGAGACGCCGAACGTGGCCTCGACGTCGTACGCGAACTCGCGCGGGGTGGGGTAGCCGCTGCCGTTGCCGAGCGACTGCTTGAAGACCTGGTAGTAGTCGTTCTCGTCCGGGCCCTCCGGCTCCGGGGTGCCGCCGCCCTCGCCCAGCTCGCGGGTGCGGTGCGGCCCGACCGGTATGGGGAAGCCGCCGGTCTCCTCCGGGGCGGGCTCCTGCGCCGGAGGCTCCTCCTCGAACTGCTGCCGGTACTGGTCGGCCTGGCGCTGCTCCGCCTCCCACTGGGCGTACTGGTCCGGGTCGTACGTCGGGTCGTAGTCGCCGTGGTACTCGACCGACTGCGGGTCCCGGGCGTGCAGCCACGGGTTCTGCTCCGCTGCCGGTCCTTCCTCCCGCACCGGCTCCGCGTCCCCGCCGCCCGCCAGCTCGGCCCGCTGTCCGCCCGCGGGCGGCGTCCGGGGGGCCGCCTCCTGGGGGCGCGGGGCGGGCGGGAGCAGGGCCGGTTCGATACCGGCCGCCGCCAGGCCGGACGGGGCGGTCTGCGCCAGCGGGACGCCGTAGCGGGCCAGCCGCAGCGGCATCAGGGACTCCACGGGCGCCTTGCGGCGCCAGGCGCGGCCGAACCGCGAACGCAGCCGGGCCTGGTAGACCAGCCGCTCCTGCTCCAGCTTGATCACCTGCTCGTAGGAGCGCAGCTCCCACAGCTTCATACGGCGCCACAGCAGGAACGTCGGCAGCGGAGAGAGCAGCCAGCGGGTGAGGCGGACGCCCTCCATGTGCTTGTCGGCGGTGATGTCGGCGATCCGGCCGACCGCGTGCCGGGCGGCCTCCACCGACACCACGAACAGGATCGGGATGACCCCGTGCATGCCCACGCCCAGCGGGTCGGGCCAGGCAGCCGCGCCGTTGAACGCGATCGTCGCCGCCGTCAGCAGCCACGCCGTCTGCCGCAGCAGCGGGAAGGGGATGCGGATCCAGGTCAGCAGCAGGTCCAGCGCCAGCAGTACGCAGATGCCCGCGTCGATGCCGACCGGGAAGACGTAGCTGAAGTTCCCGAACCCCTTCTTCAGGGCCAGTTCGCGCACCGCCGCGTACGAACCCGCGAAGCCGATGCCGGCGATCACGACGGCACCGAAGACGACCATGCCGATGAGAACACGATGCGTCCGTGTCAGCTGAAGTGGCGCGGCCACCCGTACTCCCCTCCCATTGCGTGTTGTTGCGCGCAACAGAGTGGCACATGTGTGCGGGGGACGGGTGGCCGGTGGGTCGTAGGGTCCGTCAGCTGTCCTTCGCGGGCGCCTTCGAGGACGACGTCGAAGACGACTCCGACGGCGCCTTAGACGGGGCCTTGTTGGACGACCCGGAGGGCGAGCCGCTCGGCTTGCCGGCGTCGCCGCCGGCGGCGTTGGCCTTCGTCACCGCGGCCACCGCCTCCTTGGCCGCCTTCTGGGCGTCCTTCACCAGGTCGTCGGCGTCCGGGGTCTTGTCGCCCGCCAGGCCGGCACCGTTGTAGTCGAGGGTGACGACGACGTTCTCGACCCGCGCCACGACCGTCTGCTGCTTGAAGGTGCCTTCCTTCTTCTTCAGGTCGTAGCGCACCACCGACGCCTCGTCGCCCGTGCCGCTCACCGGGTCGGTCCTGACGCTCTTCGCGCCCTCCGCACCCTGCGTGTCCTTGAGCTGCTTGAGGTAGTAGTCGTGCGCCAGCTTGTCGCCCTCGCCGCGCGTCACGTCCGACTCGAAGCGCAGCATCGACACGCTCAGCCAGCGGAACTGAGAACCCTTCACGCCGTTGTCGTCGAGGCTGTCCCAGGAGCAACCGGCCCGCGTCGTCGTGTCGTTCGACGAACCCTCGTCCCCGGTTCCGCCCTTCGGCACCAGGTCGTCCAGCGTCTTCTTCGTCACCGTCGAACACGGCTCCGGAAGCTTCCGGAACGCCGCCGCGCGCACCGTCGGGGACGGACTCGCGGACTTGGACGCGGCCGACTCCTGCGCCGCCTTGTCCTTGCCGTCCTCGGAGCCGGAGTCCGAGGAGCAGCCGGCTGCCACCAGCATCACGGGTACGGCGGCCGCGCCGACAAGGACGCGGGTGAGTCGCTTGGCTCGCTTCGCTTGCGGGTCTCGCTGGGCACGCTGGGCTCGTCGCTGCATGGTTCCTTCACTCATGGCACTCGTGGTTCCTGCGTTCGGAACGGGTCCGAGGGGCCACGGTACGCGGTGAGTAAAACGCGCGGTCCCGCTTCCGGGGCGCCGTGCGCGGGCGCGGGGGCGCCCCGGCGGGCCTCAGCCGCCCAGGGAATCCGCCAGCTGGGAGGCCAGTTTCCGCGCCTTGTCCTGCATTTCCCCGCTGTCCGGCACGACACCGAGCGTCGCCGACTGCTCCGCGTACTCGATGGTCACCATGACGTTCGACGTGCGGAACGCCACAGTCACGGTGCGCCGCTTCGCCGTCGAACCGGAGCTGCTGAGCGCGTCGTCCACGAACGCCTCGTCGCCCAGGTCGTCCAGGAGCCGCGGCTGGACCTCGGCGGGCGGGGTGCCGGGGGACGCGCTCGACGAGGACGAGGCCGACGAGGAGGGGGCGGAGGATGTGCCGCCCGACCCGGCGGACGGCTCGCCCGAGGACGCGGACGGGCTGCCGGAGGGGGAGTCCGAGGCGGTGGACCCGGACTCGGAGACGACCGGTTCGGGCAGGTCGGCCGCCTCCACCTGCTTCGCGAAGAGCTGCTCGGCCTCGTTGTCGTCGCTCACGGAGCCGTCGTAGGACACCACCCGCTCGAAGTCGACGAAGAGGTGGTCGGTGGCCTGCGCCGACTCCACCTTCCAGCGGCAGCCGACCTTGCGGTCGGTGTCGTAGGCGAGCGTCGGCTCACCCGCGTACGCCCGCTCGCGCTGCTCCTCGTCGGTGATCTCCTCGATGCCGGGCAGGAGGGCGTCGAGCGCCTTGTGGCCGACCGCGCCGCACGGGTCCGGAAGGGTGCGGTACTTGCCGGGCTCGGCCGCCTCGGTCGCCACACCCGGCTCCCCCGGGTTCGAGTTGTCCGCCGTGGCACCGCCCTCCGAGCCGCCGGTGCAGCCGGCCAGCAACGCCGCCAGGAGGACGGCGACGCCGGGTACGTAGGCCTTCCGCTGCACGGTGCGGCTCCTCTCGCCGGGGTGGCTGTGATGTCGGGACTCCAGTGTCCCCGCTGGTTATTCGCTTGCCGCACGGGGGCGCTCCCTGCAGACAATGTGTATCGCACGCGCTGCCGTGAACGCCGGTCGGTCGTCCCTTTGGCTGCCCTTGGCGCCGGTTCTGCGCTTCGAGACTTCTGTATGTTTTCCGGGGGAATGAGGACGAGATGTCGTACGTGGAGATGCCGGGCGCGAAGGTGCCGATCCGGATGTGGGCCGACCCGGCGACGGTCGAGGAGGGCGCGCTCCAGCAGCTGCGCAACGTCGCGACCCTGCCGTGGATCAAGGGCCTGGCGGTCATGCCGGACGTGCACTACGGCAAGGGCGCGACGGTCGGTTCCGTGATCGCGATGCGGGGCGCGGTGTGTCCGGCGGCGGTGGGCGTCGACATCGGCTGCGGCATGTCGGCGGTGAGGACGTCCCTGACGGCGAACGACCTCCCGGGCGACCTGTCCCGGCTGCGCTCGAAGATCGAGCAGGCGATTCCGGTGGGGCGGGGCATGCACGACAGCCCGGTCGACCCGGGCCGCTTCCACGGGCTGGCGACGGCCGGGTGGGACGACTTCTGGGGGCGCTTCGACGGGGTGGCGGAGGCGGTCAAGTTCCGTCATGAGCGGGCCGGAAAGCAGATGGGAACGCTCGGATCCGGAAATCATTTCGTCGAAGTGTGCACGGACACGGCCGGTTCTGTCTGGCTGATGCTCCACTCCGGTTCCCGCAACATCGGCAAGGAGCTGGCCGAGCACCACATCGGCATCGCCCAGAAGCTCCCGCACAACCAGGGCCTGATCGACCGCGACCTCGCGGTGTTCGTCGCGGACACCCCGCAGATGGCGGCGTACCGCAACGACCTGTTCTGGGCCCAGGAGTACGCGAAGTACAACCGCACCCTCATGATGGCGCTCCTGAAGGACGTGGTCCGCAAGGAGTTCAAGAAGGCCAAGCCGGTCTTCGAGCCGGAGATCAGCGCCCACCACAACTACGTGGCCGAGGAGCGCTACGAGGGGATGGACCTGCTCGTCACCCGCAAGGGGGCGATCCGGGCCGGGTCCGGCGAGTACGGGATCATCCCCGGCTCCATGGGCACCGGTTCGTACATCGTCAAGGGCCTCGGCAACGCCAAGTCCTTCAACTCCGCCTCCCACGGCGCGGGCCGGCGCATGAGCAGGAACGCCGCCAAGCGCCGCTTCTCCACCAAGGACCTGGAGGAGCAGACGCGGGGCGTGGAGTGCCGCAAGGACTCCGGTGTCGTGGACGAGATCCCCAGCGCGTACAAGCCGATCGAGCAGGTCATCGACCAGCAGCGCGACCTGGTGGAGGTCGTGGCGAAGCTGAAGCAGGTCGTCTGCGTGAAGGGCTGACGGGCCGGCCCGCACGGGCCGGTCCTGGGGGGTGCCGTTCGGATCAGGCCGGCTCCGGGCGACGGGGGCCCTGTCGTCGGCCCGCGGCCGGCCCTCGGCAAGATCCAGACGACGCCCCCTACGCCTCCCGGTGCACCTTCGTGTTCGAGGCCTGGGCGCGGGGGCGGACGACCAGCAGGTCGATGTTGACGTGGGCGGGGCGGGTGACCGCCCACGTGATGGTGTCGGCGACGTCGTCGGCGGTCAGCGGGTCGGCGACGCCCTGGTAGACCTTGGCCGCCTTGTCCTGGTCGCCGCCGAAGCGGGTCAGGGCGAACTCGTCGGTCTTGACCATGCCGGGCGCGATCTCGACGACGCGGACCGGGCGGCCGACGATCTCCAGGCGCAGGGTCTCGGCGAGGACGTGCTCGCCGTGCTTGGCGGCGACGTAGCCCGCGCCGCCCTCGTAGGTGGACAGGCCCGCGGTCGAGGAGACGACCACGACCGTGCCGTCGCCGCTCGCCTCCAGCTTGGGGAGCAGGGCCTGGGTGAGGTTCAGGGTGCCGATGACGTTCGTCTCGTACATGCGGCGCCAGTCGTCCGGGTCGCCGGTGGCCACCGGGTCCGCGCCGAGCGCGCCGCCCGCGTTGTTGACCAGCACGCCGATCGTCCTGAACGCCGTCGCGAACTCGTCGACCGCCTCGCGGTCGGTGACGTCCAGGGGGTACGCCGTCGCCTGGTGGCCGGCCGCCTGGATCTCCTCCGCCAGCGCCTCGACGCGGTCCTTGCGGCGCGCGGTGAGGACGACGCGGTACCCGGCCGCGGCGAGCCGGCGGGCCGTGGCGGCGCCGATGCCGCTGCTCGCGCCGGTGACGACGGCGATACGGGAGGCGGCGGACGGGGCGGCTGCGGTGGCCATGGGCTGCTCCTGGTGCGTACGGAGGACGGTGCGACGGTCGCCGACCAGGGTAGTCAGCCGCCGTGGCGGGTCTCCCCGGCCGGCGGGCGGGGCCGTCAGTCGTGACCCGGGGGCCGTCAGCCGTGGCCGGCGGGCGGGTCGTCAGTCGTGACCCGGGGGCGGGTCGTCAGTCGTGACCGGAGCTGTGCCCGTCAGCCGTGGTCAGCCGCCGTTGCGCGGGGCCCACATGATCAGCGCCATCCCGGCCAGGCAGACCAGCGCCCCCGCGATGTCCCAGCGGTCCGGGCGGTAGCCGTCGGCGACCACGCCCCACAGGATCGAGCCGGCCACGAAGATGCCGCCGTAGGCGGCGAGGATGCGGCCGAAGTGGGCGTCGGGCTGGAAGGTGGCGACGAAGCCGTAGGCACCGAGGGCGAGGACCCCGCCCGCGGCCCACAGCCAGCCGCGCTGCTCGCGCACGCCCTGCCAGACGAGCCAGGCGCCGCCGATCTCGAAGAGGGCGGCGACGACGAAGAGGGCGGCGGAGCGCAGGACGAGCATGCGGGCAGCTTCGCACGCCGCCGGCGCACGGGGATCGCGCCGGGTACTCGCCGGGCGGTGGACCTGCGGAATAACGACCGGAGGCGCTCCGTTCCACGGGTATAGTTGAACAGTCAACAACCTGGAGGTTGAGCGATCATGCAGTTCGGCATCTTCACCGTCGGCGACGTCACGCCCGACCCGACCACGGGCCGTACGCCGACCGAGCGTGAGCGCATCAAGGCCATGGTCGCCATCGCGCTCAAGGCCGAAGAGGTCGGACTCGACGTCTTCGCGACCGGCGAGCACCACAACCCGCCCTTCGTGCCGTCGTCGCCGACGACCATGCTCGGCTACATCGCGGCCCGCACCGAGCGGCTCGTGCTTTCCACCTCCACCACCCTGATCACCACGAACGACCCGGTGAAGATCGCCGAGGACTTCGCGATGCTCCAGCACCTGGCCGACGGCCGGGTGGACCTGATGATGGGGCGCGGCAACACCGGGCCGGTCTACCCCTGGTTCGGCAAGGACATCCGCGAGGGGATCAACCTCGCCGTCGAGAACTACAACCTGCTGCACCGCCTGTGGCGCGAGGACGTCGTGAACTGGGAGGGCACGTTCCGCACCCCTCTCCAGGGCTTCACGTCCACCCCGCGTCCGCTGGACGGCGTCGCGCCCTTCGTGTGGCACGGCTCCATCCGCTCCCCGGAGATCGCCGAGCAGGCCGCGTACTACGGCGACGGCTTCTTCCACAACAACATCTTCTGGCCCGCCGACCACACCAAGCGCATGGTCGAGCTGTACCGGGCCCGCTACGCCCACTACGGGCACGGCACGCCGGAGCAGGCGATCGTCGGGCTCGGCGGCCAGGTGTTCATGCGGAAGAACAGCCAGGACGCGGTGCGCGAGTTCCGGCCGTACTTCGACGTCGCCCCCGTCTACGGGCACGGGCCGTCGCTGGAGGACTTCACCGAGCAGACGCCGCTGACCGTCGGTTCCCCGCAGCAGGTGATCGAGAAAACCCTCGCCTTCCGCGACTACGCCGGTGACTACCAGCGCCAGCTGTTCCTGATGGACCACGCCGGGCTGCCCCTGAAGACCGTCCTGGAGCAGCTCGACCTGCTCGGCGAGGAGGTCGTCCCGGTACTGCGCGAGGAGTTCGCCAAGAACCGTCCGGCGAACGTGCCGGACGCGCCGACCCACGCGTCCCTGCTGGCGGCGAAGGCCGCCGGCCGGGAAGGCCGGGAGAAGGAAGGAGCACGCGCATGAAGCTCGTCGTCGTCTCCGCGGGGCTGAGCGTCCCGTCCTCCACCCGGCTGCTCGGCGACCGGCTGGCCGCCGTCGCCGCCCCGGCCGCCACCGCGCCCGAGCCCGCCCCGGCCGACGTGCGGGTGATCGAGCTGCGCGACCTCGCCGTGGAGATCGCGCACACCTTCACCAACGGGTTCCCCGCGCGGGCGCTGGCCGACGCCTTCGAGGCGGTCGCGGCGGCCGACGGGCTGATCGTCGTCACGCCGGTGTTCTCGGCGTCGTACAGCGGGCTGTTCAAGTCGTTCTTCGACGCGCTGAGCGTCACCGACGAGGACGCCCTGACCGGGAAGCCGGTGCTGATCGCCGCGACCGGCGGCACCGCCCGGCACTCCCTGGTGCTGGACCACGCGCTGCGGCCGCTGTTCGCCTACCTGAAGGCGGTCGTCGTCCCCACCGGGGTGTACGCCGCCTCCGAGGACTGGGGCGCGGAAGGGCTCGACGCCCGGATCGGGCGGGCCGCGCGCGAGCTGGCGGCGCTGATGGCGGGGCTGTCGGGGTCGTCACGGCCGTCGGCGGACCGTCCGCTGCCCCGGCGGGACTCCTTCGAGGAGGTCACGCCCTTCGCGCAGCGGCTCGCCGCGCTGGGCGTCCCGGGGCCGAGCCCGGCGCCCTGAGCGTCCCCGGGCCGGGCCCGGCGCCCTGAGCACCTGGCCGGCCACGGTGCCGGAGTGTGCGCGGCGCCCGAGTCACACCTGAGCCGTCGACGGGTTCCGACCAACCCGTCGGCGGCTCACCGGCATTCAAGCCCCGGTGAACATTTCCGGAAACCGGCAATGCGCACGGAGGCCGCTCTCGCGCATCCTGGGGCCAAGGGGAGCACTGCTGGAGGGGGCGGACGATGGCGACGAAGAAGACGAACGGTTCCTTCGTCCGCCCGCTTCACCGGCTCCACCCCGACGAACCCGGCCGTGGGCCCCGCCCCGCCGATGCCGCGGCGCACGAGCGCCGCGCCGGCCGCGGCGTCCCCGCCGTGCCCACCGTCTGAGTCACCACCTCACCCCGGCCGACGGCCCGGACCCGCCGTCGCCCGCCGGAACATGCCGTCGCACCACGGGCGGCCGCCACCGGTCCGCCTCTCGCCTCCGCCTCCGCGTCCCGACAGGACCGCGCGGCCACGGCGTTCGCACCGGCGGCCACCGCCCCAGCCGTCTCCTGCCGTAAGGACGTGTCCCATGGAAGTCATCGGTGTCCTCGCTGTCGTCTGCCTTCTCCTCGTCGCCCTCGTGCTGTTCGGCGTCTCGCGCCTCTTCCGCAAGGTGGAGCAGGGCAAGGCGCTGATCGTCTCCAAGATGCGCAAGGTGGACGTGACCTTCACGGGTCAGATGGTGCTGCCGGTGCTGCACAAGGCCGAGGTGATGGACATCTCGGTGAAGACGATCGAGATCACCCGGGCCGGCAAGGAGGGGCTGATCTGCCGGGACAACATCCGCGCGGACATCCGCATCTCGTTCTTCGTCAAGGTCAACAAGACCGTCGAAGACGTCGTCAAGGTCGCCCAGGCGGTCGGCACGGCCCGCGCCAGCGACCGGGACACGCTGCAGGAGCTGTTCCACGCGAAGTTCTCCGAGGCGCTCAAGACCGTCGGCAAGCAGCTGGACTTCACCGACCTCTACACCAAGCGCGAGGAGCTGCGGTACCGGATCATCGAGGTCATCGGCGTGGACCTCAACGGGTACCACCTGGAGGACGCGGCGATCGACTACCTGGAGCAGACGCCGCTGACCCAGCTGGACCCGGCCAACGTCCTCGACGCCCAGGGCATCCGGAAGATCACCGAGCTGACGGCCGTGGAGCACGTGCGCACCAACGAGGCGCGGCGCACGGAGGAGAAGGAGATCACCCGGCAGAACGTCGACGCCCGCGAGGCCGTGCTGGAGCTGGAGCGCCGGCAGGCGGACGCCGAGATCAAGCAGAAGCGCGAGATCGACACGAGCCGGGCCCGCGAGGAGGCCGAGACGGCCCGGGTGGTGGAGGAGGAGCGGCTGCGCGCGCAGACCGCCTTCCTGCGCACGGAGGAGCAGCTCGGCGTGCAGCGCGAGAACCAGGCCCGAGAGGTCGCGGTCGCCGCGAAGAACCGCGAGCGGGTCATCGCCGTCGAGAACGAGCGCATCGAGAAGGACCGCATGCTGGAGGCCATCGGCCGCGAGCGGGAGACCGAGCTGACGCGGATCGCCGCCGAGAAGGAGGTCGAGGCGGAGAAGCGGAACATCGCCGAGGTCGTCCGCGAGCGGGTCGCCGTGGACCGTACGGTCGCCGAGCAGGAGGAGTCCATCAAGAAGCTGCGCGCCGTGGAGGAGGCGGAGCGGCAGCGGCAGGCCGTGATCATCGCCGCCGAGGCGGAGGCGCAGGAGCGGCTGGTCAAGGACATCAAGGCCGCGGAGGCGGCGGAGGCGGCGGCCACCCATCGCGCCGCCGAGGAACTCACCCTGGCCGAGGCCCGGTTGAAGAGCGCCGACCTGGACGCGCGGGCCAAGCTGCGGATGGCCGAGGGCGTCCAGGCGGAGGCCGCGGCGGCGGGGCTGGCCGCGGTCCAGGTCCGCGACAAGGAGGCGGAGGTCATCGAGAAGGCCGGCCGTGCCGAGGCGGAGGCGACCGGGGCCCGGATGCGCGCCGAGGCCGAGGGGGCGCGGGCCAAGGCCCTCGCCGAGGCGGAGGCCATCGGCACCAGGCTCAAGGCGGAGGCCGCGGGACTCACCGAGAAGGCCGCGGCGATGGCCGCCCTGGACGACGCCTCGCGCGGCCACGAGGAGTACCGGCTGCGCCTGGAGGCGGAGAAGGACATCCGGCTGGCCGGTCTGGACGTGCAGCGGCAGGTCGCCGAGGCCCAGGCCACGGTGCTCGCCACCGGTCTGGAGAACGCCGACATCGACATCGTGGGCGGCGACTCGGTCTTCTTCGACCGCCTGGTGTCCTCGGTCTCGCTCGGCAAGGGGATCGACGGGTTCGTCAAGCACTCCGAGACGGCGCAGGCCCTCGCCGGGCCCTGGCTGGACGGCTCGTCGGGCTTCACCGACGACCTGACCCGGGTGCTGGGCTCGTTCTCCACGTCCGACGTGCAGAACCTGACGGTGTCCGCGCTGCTGATGAAGCTGATGAAGTCGGCCGGTACGGACGCCGGGCAGGTGCAGCGTCTCCTCGACCACGCCGGTGAACTGGGCCTCGCCGACACGCCGCTCACCGCCCTGAACGGCACGGCCAGGGCCTGACCGGCCGGCCCGACGGGCCACCACAGACGGGGTGCCGGTGCCGCCGCGCGGGGATCGGCGGCACCGGGCACCCCCCCCGCATCCTGGAAGGGACCGACCGCTCATGGCCACCGCTCCGGAGACGGGCACGCCGACCACCACCGGCGCGGGCGCCCGCGACGCAGCCGACGACGCAGCCCGCGACGCCGCCGACGCCGGCGCGTACGAGGTGCTGCGCGACCGGCTCGCCGCACAGGCCGCCGACCTCGCCCACCGCGCCCGACTCCTCAACGCCCGCCGTGTCGAGGAGTTCGGGTCGGCTCGCCTCGAACTGGCCTCCACCGGGCGGCTGCGCACCGAGCACCCCGGCGTGCCCTGCGACGTCGTCGCCGTCGGCGACGTCCTGCTCCTCGGCTCCACCGGCCGCCCGGCCCGGCGCGAGGGGACCGCGGTGGCGGACGTCCTCACCCTGTACGACCGCGACCTGAACCCGCTGCCCGGGTCGGCCGTGCCCGGGCTGCTCGACGACCCCGCCTTCGTACGGGAGTTCACCGACCTGCACCGCTACTACCGGCAGGCCCGGCTGCTGCGGCTGCGCCCCGTCGACGGCAGGCTGCTGGCCGTCTTCCGCACCGGCGAGAAGGCCGACGACATCCGCGTCCTGCGCTGGGAGCTGACCGACGACGGGCGGGCGGCCTTCCTGGACGCCCGGGGCGAACGCGACGACGTGTTCCCCGCGCCGTACGACTTCGAGTGGACCGGGGCCACCCGGGAGGACCACGTCCTGGGCCGCCACCCGCACGTCTCCGTGCGCGGCGAGTTCTGCGTCAGCGCGGTGGGCGGCACCCTCACCGTCAAGCTGGAGGACGACACCGAGACGGCCGACGGCATCTACTCCGAGCCCGTCGACGAGCCCCTCCAGTCCCTGGCCGACGCCGACATCGCGCACGCCCGGGTCGGCGCGCTGATCCTGCTGCGCGTCCGGCCCTACAAGGAGGACACCGACCGCCACCTGGTGTTCAACACCCTCACCAAGTCGGTGGTCCGGCTGGACGGCGTCGGCGCGGCCTGCCGCCGGCTGCCCGACGACCAGGGCATCGTCTTCCCCGGCGGCTACTGCCTGGCCACGGGCGTCCACAAGACGTACGAACTCGACGCGACGGGCCTGGAGTTCGAGCGCGAGGTGCGCTCGCCCAACGGCGAGGACGTGCTGTACGCCTTCCACGCGCGCGGCGAGAGCCGGGGCCTGCTGCTGTCGTACAACACCATCCGCAAGGAGGTCGTGAACCCGCTGGCCTGCCGGGGCTGGGCCCTGGCGGAGGACGGCACCTTCACCGTGCTGCGCGCGGACGGCGACGAACCGGCCCAGGTGCACCCGGTGCAGCTGTGGCACTCGCCGTACGTCTCCGACACGTACGCCGCCGACGCCCCCGCCGGTGACGGCCCGCTGGCCCGGGTGGGCAACGCCGACCTCGTGCGCGGCATCTCCGCCTGTCTGTCCGTCGCCGGGGCGGCGGGCGAGGGGATCACCACGGCCGAGGGCTACCGGGCGCTCGCCGCGTCGTGCGTGCGCGCGGCCGACGGCCACCACTGGCTGGGCGAGGAGGAGCTGGGCGGCCTGGCCGGTGCGCTGGCCGCCGTGCGGGAGACGGCCGAGCAGGTGCTGGCCGAGTTCGAGACCGTACGGGACCTGACCCGGCGGGCGGCCGAGGCCCGCGACGAGGCCGCCGAACGGATCGCGGCGGTGGTCCGGCGGCTGCGCGGCGAGGCGCCCCGGGAAGCCGCCGCCTGGGTGCGGGGACTGACCGAGCTGCGGCACGCCCACGGTCACCTGCTGAACGTCAAGGAGCTGCGGTACGCCGACCTGCCCGGCATCGACGTCCTCGCCGAGGAGACCGAGGCGTCCCTCGCCGAGCTGGGGCGGCGGGCCGTCGCCTTCCTCACCCGCGAGGACGCCTTCGACGCGCAGCGTGAGGACGTCGAACGGCTCGTCGCGGACGCGGGAGCCATCGGCACCGTCGCCGAGGCGGGGCCCGTCGCCGCCCGGCTGGACGAACTCGCCGACGGACTGCGGACGGTCACCGACGTCGTCGCCGAGCTGGACACGGGCGACGCTACCGTCCGCACCGCCCTGCTGGAGCGCGTCTCCGGTGTCCTCGGCGGCGTCAACCGCGCCCGCGCCACCCTCGACGCCCGCCGCCGCGCCCTCGTCGGCCGGGAGGGCCGCGCCGAGTTCGCCGCCGAGACGGCGCTGCTCGGCCAGGCCGTCACCGCCGCGCTCGCCGCCGCCGACACCCCCGAGCGCTGCGACGACCAACTGGCCCGGCTGCTCGCCCGCCTGGAGGACCTGGAGTCCCGCTTCGCGGAGTTCGACGGCTTCCTGACCGAACTCGCCGGCAAGCGCGCCGAGATGTACGACGCGCTCACCGCCCGCAAGCAGGCGCTCGCCGACACCCGGGCCCGCCGCGCCGAACAGCTCGCCGCCTCCGCCGCCCGCATCCTGGAGACGATCACCCGGCGGTGCGCCGCTCTGGCCGACGCCGACGCGGTCAGCACCTACTTCGCCTCCGACCCCATGCCGGCCAAGGTCCGCCGCACCGCCGAGGAACTGCGCGCCCTCGGCGACACCGCCCGCGCGGAGGAACTCGACGGGCGTCTCGCCTCCGCCCGGCAGGAGGCCGCCCGCGCCCTGCGCGACCGCACCGACCTGTACGCCGACGACGGCCGCACCCTGCGCCTGGGCGCCCACCGCTTCGCCGTCAACACCCAGCCCCTGGACCTCACCCTCGTCCCCGACGGCGACGGGCTCGCCTTCGCCCTCACCGGCACCGACTACCGCTCACCGGTCACCGACCCGGACCTCGCGGCCGGCCGCACCCACTGGGACCGCACCCTCCCCTCGGAGTCCCCCGCCGTCTACCGCGCCGAGCACCTCGCCGCCCGCCTGCTGCGGGAGCACGGCGCGAGCACCCTGGCCGGCGCCGACGACCTGGCCGCCCTGGTCCGCGAGGCCGCGCGGGAGGCGTACGACGAGGGCTACGAGCGGGGTGTGCACGACCACGACGCGACCGTCGTCCTCAGGGCGCTGCTGCCCCTGTACGAGAGGGCCGGGACGCTCGTCCACGAACCGGCCGCGCGGGCGGCCGCGCAGCTCTTCTGGGCGCACGGCACCACGCCGGACGCGCGCGAGGCGTGGACCCGACGCGCCCGCTCCCTGGCCCGCGCCCGGGACACCTTCGGCCTCCCGGCGGCGATCGGCGACCTGGAGGAGGAGCTGGCGC
This sequence comes from Streptomyces sp. BK208, assembly GCF_004364245.1. Taxonomy (GTDB): domain Bacteria; phylum Actinomycetota; class Actinomycetes; order Streptomycetales; family Streptomycetaceae; genus Streptomyces. The sequence goes on from NZ_SOAV01000006.1 coordinate 43,989, forward strand.
GGGCCGTCGGGGCGTGGCTGGGTCCGGGGCGGGGATCGGCGGCGCCCGGCCGTGCGGGCGGCGCGCCGCGCGGGACGGACCCGGCCGACGGGGCCGCCGGTCCGGTGGCGGGAGCGGCCGGTTCGCTCGGGGGCGCGGCGGGGGCCGTCGAGGGGGCGGCGGGGGCCGTCGGGGGCGTGGCCCGGTCGGGCGCAGACCACGCGGGTCACGGGGGCCATGCGGGTCACGCGGGTCACGCGGGTCACGAGAGCCACGCAGGTCACGTCAGCCGTGCCGGGGCTTCCGGCCCCGAGGCCGGCGTGCTCGGCCTCCTCGTGGAGCCGTCGGGCTCCGGTGGGGACGCCGCCCGTGCCGCCGCCTCGTACCTCTTCCACGAACTGACCACCGCCCCCGACGGGTTCGTCCTCGGGGCGGGGACGCGCACGCTCCTGGACAAGTTCCGCCGCACGGTGGGCAGCCCCGCCTACGACGAGGACCTGGCCGCGCTCGACGGCCTGGCCGCCCGCGGGCAGCTCGCCGGGGCGTGGATCTCGTCGTACGCCACCGCGACCGGCACCGGTCTCACCGCCGGTGACCTGGCCGAGGCGGTCGCCGCCGAACTCTGTCCCGACCTGCCCCGCTACGAGGGCGACGCCGCTCCGACGGCCACCGCGGAGGGCCTGCTGGGCGCCCACCCGCGCATCACCGGGGGCCGGCTGCCGCTGCGTCTCGACGAGTTCCTCGCCCGTACCGCGCGCTTCGCGGCCGAGGACGTGCCGGGGTTCCGGGCCTACCAGCGGCGCCGCGGCGCGCTGGTGGACGCCGAACGCGAGCGCCTGCGCCTGGACGACCACCGCCCGCGCGTCATGTCCGCCTTCGTCCGCAACCGGCTGGTGGACGAGGTCTACCTCCCGCTCGTCGGGGACAGCCTGGCCAAACAGCTCGGCACGACCGGCGACGGCAGGCGCACCGGCACCGGCGGGCTCCTGCTGCTGCTCTCCCCGCCCGGCTACGGCAAGACGACCCTGGTCGAGTACGTCGCCGAGCGGCTCGGCCTGATGCTGGTGAAGGTCAGCGGCCCCGCACTGGGCCACGGCGTCACCTCGCTCGACCCGGCCGACGCCCCGAACGCCACCGCACGCCGGGAGGTCGAGAAGATCAACTTCGCGCTGGCGGCCGCGAACAACACCCTCCTGTACCTCGACGACATCCAGCACACGTCCCCCGAACTCCTCCAGCAGTTCATCCCGTTGTGCGACGCCACCCGCCGGGTGGAGGGCGTGCGGGACGGCCGCCCGCGCAGCTACGACCTGCGCGGCAAGCGCTTCGCCGTCTGCATGGCCGGCAACCCGTACACCGAGTCCGGCGCCCGCTTCCAGGTCCCCGACATGCTCGCCAACCGGGCCGACGTGTGGAACCTGGGCGACGTCCTGACCGGCAAGGAGGAGGCGTTCGCGCTGAGCTTCCTGGAGAACGCGCTCACCGCGAACCCGGTCCTGGCACCGCTGGCCGGCGGCGACCGGGCCGACCTGGAGCTGCTCGTGCGCCTCGCCACCGGGGACCCCACCGCCCGGGCCGACCGCCTCGCCTTCGCCCACCCGCCCGCCGAGCTGGAGCGCGTCCTGTCCGTCCTGCGCCACCTCGTGGCCGTCCGCGAGACGGTCCTGGCCGTCAACGCCGCCTACATCGCCTCCGCCGCCCAGGCGGACGACACCCGTACCGAGCCCGCCTTCCGGCTCCAGGGCTCCTACCGCAACATGAACAAGATCGCCCAGCGCGTCCGGCCCGTCATGAACGACGCCGAACGCGCCGCCGTACTCGACGACCACTACACCGCCGAGGCGCAGACCCTCACCCACGGCGCCGAGGCCAATTTGCTCAAGCTCGCCGAGCTGCGCGGCACGCTCACCTCCGAGGAGGCCGCCCGCTGGGCCGAGGTGCGTGCCGCCCACGTCCGCGCCCGCACCCTCGGAGGGCCCGGCGACGACCCGCTCGCCCGTGCCGTCGCCGCGCTGGGCCTCCTCGCGGACCGCGTCGCCGCCGTGGAGTCGGCCATCACCCGGGCCGCCGGCCCGCGCCACCGCCTGACGGCCGACCCGCGGGCCGGGACCGGCGACGGGTGAGCGGCGGCGGGCCGGGGACGGTCAGTGGTAGGCGTGGACGACGGCGTGGCCCTTGCCGCGGCCGATCATCCACCGGTTGACCGGCGTGGTGATCACGAACGCCACGGCGAAGCCGCCGAGCAGGGCGTACCAGAACAGCCCGTCCGACAGGTACGCGTCCATCGCGCCCGGCACGAGGGCGACGATCCCGTTGTCGACCAGCTCCATCACGGCGATGGAGACGGTGTCGGCGGCCAGCGCCACCTTGAGCGCGGCCTTCAGCGACACACCGGCACGCAGTACCGCGTAGAGCGTGAGGGAGTAGCCGAAGACGAAGGCCAGGGCGATGGCCAGCACCATGGTCGGCACGTTGCCCCAGGCCAGCGCGGTGCCGACGACCATGCCGAGGATCTCGCCGACGGCGCACCCGGTGAGGCAGTGCAGCGTCGCCCGCATCGCCGTCGCCCACGTCGCGCCGTGCGCGTGCCCGTGCGCGTGTCCGTGATCCTGCCCGCCCGCGGGGGTGGAGGGGTGGTGCCCGGTACCGGAGTGGTGCGCGCTGTGGTCCATGCCCCGAATGTATACCCCCTAGGGGTATCCGGTCCAGGGGTGTCGGTCAGGGCGGCGCGGCACGGCGACGGGCCGACGTCGGGCCGACGTCGGGCCGGCGACGGGCGGGCGACGGGCGGGCGACGGGCGGGCGACGGGCGGGTCGGAAGGCGGGTGGGAAGGGGCGGAGGGGCTGCCCGGGGTGGGCCGGCAGGCGGCCGACCTGGGCAGCCCGCCGGGGGCACTCCACTCCGGGGAGCCCCGTCCCTGCCGTCGGAGCACACCGCTTCGCCGTTACGGAGACGTTCGTCCCGGCCGCGCTCCGGGCGGCGGTGACGACCGTGGCGACGCCGGTGGTGTCAGGCGGTCGCCGCCCGCCCGGCGGCGACCGGGTGCAGGGCGGCGACGGGGTGCAGTGCGGCGTACTCCAGCGGCGCCGACGGGTCGACCGACACGTCCAGCGGGGCGGGTGGGGCACCGGCGCGGACGAGGAGGTCGCCGACGGCGGCGATCATCGCGCCGTTGTCGGTGCACAGCCGCAGCGGCGGCACCCGCAGCTCGATGCCCGCCGCCCGGCAGCGCTCCTCGGCCAGCGACCGCACCCGCGAGTTGGCGGCGACCCCGCCGACCACGACCAGGGTGCCCACCCCGTGCTCCTTGCACGCGGCCACCGCCTTGCGGGTCAGGACGTCGGCGACGGCCTCCTGGAGCGAGGCGGCCCCGTCGGCCACCGGCAGCGCGCGGCCCGTGTGACCCTCGGCCCAGCGGGCGGCGGCCGTCTTCAGCCCCGAGAACGAGAAGTCGTACGAGCCGGGCAGCGGGCGCGGGAAGGGGACAGCGCGAGGATCCCCCGCTCGCGCTGTCCGGTCGATGGCCGGACCGCCGGGATACGGCAGCCCGAAGACCCGCGCGACCTTGTCGAAGCACTCCCCGGCCGCGTCGTCCAGCGTGTCCCCGAGGTGGGTGATCCGGTCCCGGGCGAGGTCGCGGACCAGGAGCAGGGAGGTGTGGCCGCCGGAGACGATCAGTACCGCGCACGGGTCGGGCAGCGGACCGTGCTCCAGGGTGTCGGCGGCGACGTGCCCGGCCAGGTGGTGCACCCCGTACAGCGGGACACCGAGCGAGTAGGCGATGCCCTTCGCGCCCGCCAGGCCCACCTGCAACGCCCCAGAGAGTCCGGGGCCGGTGGTCACGGCGACCGCGCCGATGTCGGACGGTCGCAGCCCGGCCTCCTCCAGTGCCCGCCCGACGACCGGGCGCAGCGCGTGCAGATGGGCGCGGGAGGCGATCTCGGGGACCACTCCGCCGTAGCGGGCGTGCTCGTCCATGCTCGATGCCAGCGCGTGCCCGAGCAGGCGTCCGTCGCGGACCAGGCCCGCGCCGGTCTCGTCGCAGGACGACTCGATGCCCAGCACCACCGCAGACCCCATCGACCACCCTTTCCTGCCCTGCATAAGTTGTTGCGCACAGTGTGCAACAACTTCGCCGCGGATGCGTACCCGAACGGTTCCGCGCAGGTGGCCGCCCCGTAGAGTGCCTGACCGACGCCCTCTTCGACCGCGAGGAACCCCGAGGTACCGAGCCGTGACCGCCGACCGTTCCGCCCCGCCCGCCGCAGTGACCGTCGTGGGGATCGGCGCCGACGGCTGGGACGGGCTGCCGGACACCGCGCGCCGGGCACTGCTCGACGCGGAGACCGTCGTCGGCGGCCCGCGTCAGCTCGCTCTGCTGCCGCCGCAGTGCGCCGCCGAGCGCGTGCCCTGGCCCTCCCCGCTGCGTCCGGCGCTCCCCGGCCTGCTCGCCGCGCACGCGGACCGCCGCCTCACCGTCCTGGCCAGCGGCGACCCCATGTTCCACGGCATCGGACGCGCCCTGACCGAGGTGCTCGGCCCCGGCGCGGTGCACGTGCTGCCGCACCCCTCGTCCGTCTCCCACGCCTGCGCCCGGCTCGGCTGGCCCGTCGAGGACGTCCGGGTCGTCACCCTCGTCGGCCGCCCCGCCGCCCGCCTCGCCGCGGCCCTGCACCACGGCCGGCGGCTGCTCGTGCTCAGCGCGGACGCCGGCACGCCCGCCGAGGTCGCCGCCCTGCTGCGCGACCGGGGCTTCGGACCCAGCCCGATGCGGGTGCTGGAGCAGCTCGGCGGTCCGCGGGAACGGACGACCGAGGCCGTCACCGCCGACGCCTGGCCGCCGCACGCCCCGGGCGACCCGCTCAACGTCGTCGCCGTCGAGTGCCGCCGCGCTCCCGGCGCGCTGCGCCTCGGCGCCGTCCCCGGACTGCCCGACGAGGCGTACGAGCACGACGGGCAGCTCACCAAGCGGCACGTCCGCGCCGCCACCCTCGGCGCGCTCGCCCCGGCCCCCGGCGAGCTGCTGTGGGACATCGGTGGCGGCTCCGGTTCGATCGCCGTCGAGTGGATGCGCGCCCACCCCTCCTGCCGGGCCGTCACCGTCGAACGCGACCCGGTCCGCGCCGAGCGCATCGTCCGCAACGCCGACCGGCTCGGCGTACCCGGCCTGCGGGTCGTCACCGGTGCCGCGCCCGGCGCGCTCGCGGACCTCGACCGGCCGGACGCCGTGTTCGTCGGCGGCGGGCTCACCGCGCCCGGACTGCTCCGGGCCTGCTGGGAGGCGCTGCCCGCCGGCGGGCGGCTGGTCGCCAACACCGTGACGCTGGAGTCCGAGGCGCTGCTGGCCGAGGCCCGCACCCGCCACGGGGGCGAACTGGTGCGCCTCGCCGTGGCGCACGCCGTTCCCGTGGGCGGCTTCACCGGGTGGCGGCAGGCGATGCCCGTGACCCAGTGGGCCGTCACCAAGCCCCTCCACCCCTCCCCAGGAGCAGACTCATGACCGTGTACTTCATCGGCGCCGGCCCCGGAGCCGCCGACCTGATCACGGTGCGGGGCGCCCGGACGCTCGCCGCCTGCCAGGTGTGCCTGTACGCGGGCAGCCTGGTCCCGCGCGAGCTGCTGGCCGAATGCCCGCCCGGCGCCCGGCTGGTGGACACGGCGCAGCTCACCCTGGACGAGATCACCGCCGAGCTGGTCCGCGCGCACGAGCAGGGCCTCGACGTGGCCCGGCTGCACTCCGGCGACCCGTCCGTCTTCAGCGCGGTCGCCGAGCAGATGCGGCGCCTGGACGCGGCCCGGGTGCCGTACGAGGTCGTCCCCGGCGTGCCGGCGTTCGCCGCTGCGGCGGCCTCGCTGAAGCGGGAGCTGACGGTCCCGACGGTCGGGCAGACCGTCATCCTCACCAGGGTCGCCCAGCAGGCCACCGCCATGCCCGAGGGCGAGGACCTCGCCACCCTCGGCCGCAGCGGTGCGCTGATCGTGCTCCACCTCGCCGCCAGGTACGTGGACCGGGTGGTCGGCGAACTGCTGCCGCACTACGGGGCGGACTGCCCCGCGGCCGTCGTCGCGAACGCCTCCCGCCCCGACGAACTGATCATCCGCGGGACCCTCGACGAGATCGCCGGGAAGGTGACCGGGGCGGGGATCGTGCGCACCGCGGTGATCATGGTGGGGCGGACCCTGGGAGCGGAACAGTTCCGCGACAGCCACCTGTACTCACCCGAGCGGGAGCGCCATGTCTGCTGAGCCCCGGGCCCGGTGAGGAGGCCGTCCCCGTGCTGCGGGTGCGGGACGCCCCCGCGGCCGTGGGCCGGTACGCGCGGCTGGGCTCCGTCCAGCAGTGGGAGCACCGCTTCGAACCGGGCCTCCCGGTGTTCACGGAGGTCACCCGCGGCCGGGTCCGGCTGTACCCGTCGGAGCACGAGGGGGACGCGCGACCGGACACCCTGGTGTACCTGAGGGCCGCCGACCTGGACGCCGTCGCCGCCGAGTTCGGTGTCCGGCCCGAGGAGCTGCCGTGGGGGCGGGAGCCGGCCCCGCGCGACCCGGACGGCAACCGCCTGCGGGTCGGTCCGGTCACCGGGCAGCCGGGCCGGGCGCCCCGGCGACGGCACTGCGGCCCACCACCGTGCCCGCCCGGTCGATGCAGATCACGTCGACCGCCACGGGCGCCCCGCGCAGCACGGACAGCGCCTCGTCACGGGCGGCGACCGCCACCAGGTCGCCCAGCGGCACCCCGGCCGCCCGGCACAGCTGGAGCGCCGCCAGGCCGGTGTTGGCCTCCGCCACCTCCCGGGCCAGGGCCTCGCCCGCACCGCCGCGCCGGGCCAGCCCGGCCAGGAACCCCTTGTCCACCTGGGAGCGTGCGGAGTGCAGGTCGAGGTGGCCCGCGGCCAGCTTGGACAGCTTGGCGAAGCCGCCGCAGACGGTGAGCCGGTCCACCGGGTGCCGGCGGACATACTTCAGCACGGCGCCCGCGAAGTCCCCCATGTCCAGCAGGGCGTCCTCCGGCAGCCCGTACTCGGCGACGACCGTCTTCTCCGAGGTGGACCCGGTGCACCCGGCGACATGCGTACGGCCGGCGGCCCGCGCCACGTCCACCCCGCGCCGGATCGAGTCGATCCACGCCGAGCAGGAGTAGGGGACGACGATGCCGGTGGTGCCGAGGACGGAGAGGCCGCCGAGGATGCCGAGACGGGGGTTCCAGGTGGACCGGGCGATCTCCTCGCCGTGGTCGACGGAGAGGGTGATCTCGACGTCGCCGCTGCCGCCGTGCCGCTCGGCGACGAGAGCGACGTGGTCCCGCATCATCCGGCGCGGGACCGGGTTGACGGCCGGTTCGCCGACGGGCAGGGGCAGACCGGGCCGCGTGACGGTGCCGACGCCGGGCCCGGCCCGGAAGACGACGCCGGAGCCCGCGGGAAGCCGTCGCACCGTCGCCCGGACCAGCGCGCCGTGGGTGACGTCCGGATCGTCACCGGCGTCCTTCACGATCCCCGCCGTCGCGTGGGCGTCGGTCAGCTCCTCGGTCGCCAGCGCGAACGCCGGTGTCTGCCCCCTGGGCAGGGTGATGGTGACGGGGTCGGGGAAGTCGCCGGTCAGCAGCGCGGTGTACGCGGCCGTCGTCGCCGCCGTCGCGCAGGCACCGGTGGTCCAGCCGTGGCGCAGCCCGGTGTGCTTCAGTTGGGCGCTGCGGCCGCCCTCGGCCTCGCCGCTCATGCCTCACGTCCAGGAAGGGACTCGGATGAAGGACCACTCGTGCACGTGCTGATCCTCGGCGGCACCACCGAGGCCCGCCGCCTCGCCGAACGGCTGGCGGCCGAAGCGCTGCCCGGGCTGCGCGTGACGAACTCGCTGGCGGGACGGGTCGCCGCGCCCCGCACGCCGCCCGGCGACGTGCGCGTCGGCGGCTTCGGGGGAGCGGAGGGTCTCGCCGCCTGGCTGCGGGAGCACACGGTCGACCTGCTCATCGACGCCACGCATCCCTTCGCCGCAACCATCAGCTTCAACGCGGCACGGGCCGCCGCCACCGCCCATGTTCCCCTGCTCGCGCTGCGCCGCCCCGGCTGGGAGCCGGTCGACGGCGACGTCTGGCACGAGACGGACTCCCTGGCCCGGGCCGCCGAGCTGCTGCCCGCCCTCGGCCGGCGGGTCTTCCTGACCACCGGCCGGACGGACCTGTCCGCCTTCGCGGACCTGGCCGGCCTCTGGTTCCTGGTCCGGTCCGTCGACGCGCCCGAGCCGCCGTACCCGCCCCGCATGGAAGTCCTGCTGGACCGCGGCCCGTTCACCCTCGACGGGGAACGCGAGCTGCTGCGCCGGCACCGGATCGACGTCCTGGTCACCAAGGACAGCGGGGGAGCGGCCACCGCGCCGAAGCTGACGGCCGCCCGGGAGGCCGGCGTGCCCGTGGTCGTGGTGCGCAGGCCCCCGGCGCCCGCGGGGGTGCCGGTGGTGACCGGTCCCGAGCAGGCCGTGCGCCGGGTACGGGAGACCCACGCGGACCGGACCTCCGCCGGGCGGCTCGGGCCTCACGTCTCCGGGTAGGCCCACGCGGACCGGACCTCCGCCGGGCGGCTCGGGCCTCACGTCTCCGGGTAGTGGCGGGGCGTCCAGACGATCTCCTCGCCGTCCCCACGCCGTACGGTCCGCGTCTGGGAGGAGCCGACCAGCAGGATCGTGCGCATGTCGACCTCGGCCGGGTCCAGGTCCGCCAGCCGCACGATCCGCACGTGCTCGTCGGCACCGCCCACGTCCCGGGCGACCACGACCGGCGTGTCCGGGGCCCGGTGCTCCAGGAGCAGTTCGCGTGCCTTGCCCACCTGCCAGGTCCGGCTCCGCGACCCGGGGTTGTACAGCGCCAGCACCAGGTCCGCCGAGGCCGCGGCGCGCAGCCGCTCCGCGATGACCTCCCAGGGCTTGAGGCGGTCGGACAGGGAGATCGTGGCGTAGTCGTGGCCGAGCGGGGCGCCCGCCCGCGCGGCCGCCGCGTTGGCCGCCGTCACCCCCGGCAGGACCCGCACCGGCACGTCCGCGTACGCGTCCGCCGACGCGGCCTCCAGCACCGCCGTGGCCATGGCGAAGACACCCGGGTCGCCTCCGGAGACGACGGCCACGCGCCGCCCTTGCCGGGCGAGTTGCAGGGCGAACTCGGCACGCTCGGACTCGACCCGGTTGTCGGACCCGTGCCGGCGCTGGCCGGAGCGCACGGGGACCCGGTCCAGGTAGGTGGTGTAGCCGACCAGGTCGTCCGCCGCGGCGAGCGCGCCGCGGGTCTCGGGCGTCAGCCACAGCGGGCCGGCCGGCCCCGTCCCCACCACGACGACCTCGCCCACGGCACCCGGCCCGGGCTCCGCCGCCACGGCGTCGGCCCGGCTCGGCAGCACCGCCACCGAGAAGTACGGCACCGACTCGGCGTCCACCTCGGCCAGTTCCGCGAGACGCTCCCCCGCCATGGTGGCCCGCTCCACGTACCGGGCCCCGTCGAGCCGGCCGGAAGCCTCCAGCGCGCGCCGCACCTTGGGGAAGGTGCGCCCCATCTTCATCACCACCGCCGCGTCCGTCGAGGCGAGCCGCGCGGTCAGCTCCTCCTCGGGCAGGGTGCCGGGCAGGACGGTCAGCACCTCCTCGCCCTCGGCCAGCGGCGTGCCCAGGCGGGCCGCCGCGGCGGAGACGGAGGTGACGCCCGGGACGACCTCGGTGTCGTAGCGGCCGGCGAGCCGCTTGTGCATGTGCATGTACGAGCCGTAGAAGAGCGGGTCGCCCTCCGCCAGGACCGCCACCGTCCGGCCCGCGTCCAGGTGGGCGGCGAGCCGGGCGGACGCCTCGGCGTAGAAGTCGTCCATGGCGCCCTGGTAGCCGCCGGGGTGGTCGGTGGTCTCGGTGGTGACCGGGTAGACCAGCGGCTCCTCGACGTGGTCGGCGCGGATGTGCCGGGCCGCGATGGAACGCGCGATCGACCGGCCGTGCCGGGCGCTGTGGTACGCGATCACGTCGGCCCCGGCGATGACCTCGACGGCCCGCACGGTCATCAGGGAGGGGTCGCCGGGCCCGAGCCCTACCCCGTACAGCTTGCCGCTCATTCTTCCTCGCTAGCGATCGCGTTGAGCGCGGCGGCCGCGATGGCGCTGCCCCCGCGGCGGCCCCGGACGACCAGGTGTTCCAGGCCCGACGGGTGGGCGGCCAGGGCGTCCTTGGACTCGGCGGCGCCGACGAAGCCGACCGGCACGCCGATGACGGCGGCCGGGCGGGGCGCCCCCTCCTCGATCATCTCCAGCAGCCGGAAGAGCGCGGTGGGCGCGTTGCCGACGGCGACCACGGCTCCCTCCAGCCGGTCGCGCCACAGCTCCAGGGCGGCGGCGCTGCGCGTGGTGCCGAGCCTGGCCGCCAGCTCGGGGACGGCCGGGTCCGACAGGGTGCACAGCACGTCGTTGTCCGCGGGCAGCCGCTTGCGCGTGACGCCGCTCGCCACCATCCGCACGTCGCACAGGATGGGCGCACCGGAGCGCAGGGCCTCGCGGGCGCGGGCCACCACGCCGGACGAGTACGCGAGATCGCGCACGAGGTCCACCATGCCGCAGGCGTGGATCATCCGGACCGCGACCTGGCTGACGTCCGCGGGCAACGCCGCGAGGTCCGCCTCCGCGCGGATGGTCGCGAAGGACTCGCGGTAGATGGCCGCGCCGTCCTTCTCGTAGTCGTAGGGGGTCACGGTGCTGTCTCGCTGCTCTCGGTCGTCGTGGTACGGCTCATGAGGTGATCGCCGCCAGGGCGGTGGCGAGGTCGGACAGGTCGTGGACCGCGACGGTGCGGGACTGCCGTCCGGCGCCGTCGGTCCGGGTGACGCGGTAACCGCCGCCCGGTACGGCGGTCACGTCGACGCGGTCGCCCCGGGGGTGCCCGCACCGCCGCTCGCAGCCGGACCAGTACAGCGGGAGGCGGGCACCGCCCACGGCGCCGAGGGCGCGGGTCGCGTCGGCTCGGACGTCCGCGTGGGACTTGCCGCACCCCGGCCGCCCGATGCACGCGCCGACGCCCGGCCAGGGCGAGGCGGGGTCGGTGACGAGGCCCGCGGCGGCCAGGCGGGAGAGGGCGGCGCTCCGCTCGGACGCGGTCATGTCCGCGGTGGGGACGACGACGCCGCGCCAGGGGGTGAGGCGCAGTTCACCGGGGGCGACCGCGGTCAACTCCCGCCACTGCGGGGTGGTCAGGCGCCCCAGCGGGACATGGACGGACAGGGCCGAGCCGACGATCCCGGGACGGGGCCCGCCGGCGGCCGCCGGGCTGCCCGGGGGGCGGGTGCCGACGGTGCCCGGCGCGGGGATCGGTTCCCGGGCGCTGCCGGGGCCCGGCGTACGGCTCGGGTCCCGGGTGGCGTCGGTTCCGGCCGGGCCGTTCGGGTCCTGGGTGGTGTCGGTGGCCTCCGTGTTGCCCGGCGGCCGGGTGGCGTCGGTCCCGGCCGCGTCGCCCGGACCCCGGGTGCAGTCGATCCCCGACGCCGCGAGGCGGTGTCGTACGGCGGAAGCCAACCCGGTGTGCGCCGGCCCCAGATCGTCGACGCGCCAGACCCGCTCGGCGGACCCCTCGGCACACTCCAGGAACACCTCGGCCGCCAGCAGCGCCGCTCGCGGAGCGTCGTCCCCGGCGACCCGCAGCGTTTCCGGCGCGGAGCCCAGGCGGATCAGCGCACCGCCGTCGGCCGTCGCGCGCACGGTCACGTCGGCGCCGAGCGGGGTCATGTCGCCGCGCCCGTCGTCGAGCGCGAACAGGAACCGCCCCGACAGTCCGCGCGCCGCCCCGCTCGCGCACAGCGCCGCGTCCAGCGCCGACAGCCAGGGCCGCACCTCGCGCACCCCGTTGCCGTCCAGCCCGGACAGCGGCGACGCCACGATGTTGCGCACCCTCTCGTGCCCACGGGACGGCAGGAGCCCGGCCTCGTCCAGCAGACCGGCCAACTCGCCGCCGCACGCGTCGCCGAGTCCGCGCAACTGGACGTTGCCGCGGGAGGTCAGGTGCAGCTCCCCGTCGCCCAGTCGCCGGGCCGCCTCCGCGAGGGCGTGCGCCTGCCGGACGGTCAGGACACCGCCGGGCACGCGGACCCGGGCCAGCGCGCCGTCGTCGGCGGCGTGCAGCCGCAGCGACCCCGGGCAGGCGTCACCGCGGTGCCGCGGAACCGGCGCGGCGTGCGGGGACGAAAGCGGGGGAGGAGTGGACACGGCGGCGAGCATACCGACCATCACACCGGCTGTATGCCCTGCCCTCTTGCGCCGCCCCTTACTATGCTGACCAGGTGGATCGTCCGGTCCGCCGCCGCCACGACGGCGACAGGGGAGGAAGCCCGGTGCGAACCCGGCGCGGTCCCGCCACTGTGAATCCGGCCACTAAGAGGCCGGACGAGCCAGGAACTCCCGCCGTCTTTCACCGCCCGGGGCGCGGACCCCGAGGAAGGCCAGACGACGCATGCCGCATTCGTCCGGGGAGCGCACCGCGCAGCCCCGCATCCTGCTCCTGTCGACGTCCGACACCGACCTGCTCAGCGCTCGCGCGGCCGCCGGTCCGGTGCCGTACCGCTTCGCCAACCCCTCCCGCCTGCCGATCGAGGACCTGCCCGGCCTCCTCGACGGCGTGGGCCTGGTCGTCGTCCGCCTCCTCGGCGGAGTGCGCGCCTGGGAGGAGGGCCTGGACCTGCTGCTCGCCGACGGCCGCCCGGTCGTCGTCCTCACCGGTGAACAGGCGCCCGACGCCCAGCTGATGGCCGCCTCCACCGTGCCCGTCGGCATCGCCGCCGAGGCGCACGCGTACCTCGCCCACGGCGGACCGGCCAACCTCGAGCAGCTCGCCCGCTTCCTGTCCGACACCGTCCTGCTCACCGGCCACGGTTTCGACGCCCCCGCGCCCGCGCCCACCTGGGGTCCGCTGGAGCGCGAACCGGCCCGCGGCGAGGGCCCGACCGTGGCCGTGCTCTACTACCGCGCCCACCACATGAGCGGCAACACCGCCTTCGTACACGCCCTGTGCGACGCCGTGCAGGCCGCCGGCGGCCGACCCCTGCCCCTCTACGTCGCCTCCCTGCGCGCCCCCGAGCCCGAGCTGATCGCCGAGCTGCGCGCCGCGGACGCGATCGTCACCACGGTCCTCGCGGCGGGCGGCACCAGGCCCGCCGAAGCCTCCGCGGGCGGCGACGACGAGTCCTGGGACGCGGGCGCGCTCACCGCGCTGGACGTGCCCATCCTCCAGGCCCTGTGCTTGACCGGGTCGCGCACCGCCTGGGAGGAGAACGACGAGGGGGTGTCGCCCCTGGACGCGGCCAGCCAGATCGCCGTGCCGGAGTTCGACGGCCGCCTGATCACCGTCCCGTTCTCCTTCAAGGAGATCGACGCCGACGGCCTCCCGGCGTACGTCGCCGACCCCGAACGCGCCGCCCGCGTCGCCGGCATCGCCGTACGCCACGCCCGTCTGCGGCACATCCCGGCCGCCGGCAAGCGCCTGGCCCTCGTGCTCTCCGCCTACCCGACCAAGCACTCCCGCATCGGCAACGCGGTCGGCCTCGACACCCCCGCCAGCGCCGTCGCCCTGCTGCGCAGGCTGCGCGAGGAGGGGTACGACTTCGGCACCGGCGAGGTCCCCGGCCTGGTCTCCGGCGACGGCGACGAGCTGATCCGCGCGCTGATCGAGGCGGGCGGCCACGACCAGGACTGGCTGACCGAGGAGCAGCTCGCCCGCAACCCGGTCCGCGTCCCGGCCGCCGACTACCGGCGCTGGTACGCGACCCTCCCCGAGGAGCTGCGCACCTCCGTCGAGCAGCACTGGGGCCCGCCTCCGGGTGAGATGTTCGTCGACCGCAGCCGCAACCCCGAGGGCGACATCGTCCTGGCCGCCCTGCGCCACGGCAACCTGCTGATCCTCATCCAGCCCCCGCGCGGCTTCGGCGAGAACCCCATCGCCATCTACCACGACCCGGACCTGCCGCCCTCCCACCACTACCTCGCCGCCTACCGCTGGATCGCCGCGAGCACCGAGGACGGCGGCTTCGGCGCGGACGCCATGATCCACTTGGGCAAGCACGGCAACCTGGAGTGGCTGCCCGGCAAGAACGCCGGCCTGTCCGCCGCCTGCGGCCCCGACGCGGCCCTCGGCGACCTCCCGCTGATCTACCCGTTCCTCGTCAACGACCCCGGCGAGGGCACCCAGGCCAAGCGCCGCGTCCACGCCACGCTCATCGACCACCTCGTCCCGCCGATGGCCCGCGCCGACTCCTACGGCGACATCGCCCGCCTGGAACAACTCCTCGACGAGTACGCCCAGATCGCGGCCATGGACCCGGCCAAGCTCCCGGCGATCCGCGCCCAGATCTGGACCCTCATCCAGGCCGCGAAGCTCGACCACGACCTCGGCCTCGACGACCGGCCCGACGACGAGGGCTTCGACGACATGATCCTCCATGTCGACGGCTGGCTCTGCGAGGTCAAGGACGCCCAGATCCGCGACGGCCTGCACGTCCTCGGCACCCCGCCCGCCGGCGCCGACCGCGTCAACCTCGTCCTCGCCATCCTGCGCGCCCGCCAGATATGGGGCGGCGCCACCGCCCTGCCCGGTCTGCGCGAGGCCCTGGGCCTGGACGAGTCCGCCGCCACCCGCACCACGGCCGACGCCGCCGAGGAACGGGCCCGCGCGCTCGTCCAGGCGATGGAGGACGCGGACTGGGACCCGGCCGCCGTACCCGCCGGGCACGGCGAACAGGTCGCCGCGATCCTGGAGTTCGCGGCTCGCGAGGTCGTCCCGCGCCTCGCCGCCACCACCGCCGAGATCGACCACGCCGTGCACGCCCTGAACGGCGGCTTCGTCCCCGCCGGACCCTCCGGATCGCCGCTGCGCGGCCTGGTCAACGTCCTGCCGACCGGCCGCAACTTCTACTCGGTCGACCCCAAGGCCGTCCCCTCCCGCCTGGCCTGGGAGACCGGCCAGGCCCTCGCCGACAGCCTCCTGGAGCGGTACCGCACCGACCACGGCGACTGGCCCACCTCCGTCGGCCTCTCCCTGTGGGGCACCAGCGCCATGCGCACCGCGGGCGACGACGTCGCCGAGGCCCTCGCCCTGCTCGGCGTCCGCCCCGTCTGGGACGACGCCTCCCGCCGCGTCACCGGCCTCGAACCCGTCCCGTACGAGGAGCTGGGCCGTCCCCGCATCGACGTCACCCTGCGCATCTCGGGCTTCTTCCGCGACGCGTTCCCGCACACCGTCGGCCTGCTCGACGACGCCGTACGGCTCGCCGCGTCCCTCGAGGAGCCCGCCGAAGTCAACCGGGTCCGCGCCCACGTCCAGGCCGACCTCGCCGACCACGGCGACGAACGCCGGGCCACCACCCGCATCTTCGGCTCCCGCCCCGGCACCTACGGCGCCGGACTGCTCCAGCTCATCGACTCCCGCGACTGGCGCACCGACGCCGACCTCGCCGAGGTCTACACCGTCTGGGGCGGCTACGCCTACGGCCGCGACCTCGACGGCCGCCCGGCCCGCGACGAGATGGAGACGGCGTACAGGCGCATCGCGGTGGCCGCGAAGAACACCGACACCCGCGAACACGACATCGCCGACTCGGACGACTACTTCCAGTACCACGGCGGCATGGTGGCGGCCGTCCGCGCCCTGCGCGGCACCGCCCCCGAGGCGTACATCGGCGACTCCACCCGGCCCGAGACCGTCCGCACCCGCACGCTGGTCGAGGAGACCTCCCGCGTCTTCCGTGCCCGCGTGGTCAACCCCAAGTGGATCGAGGCGATGCGCCGCCACGGCTACAAGGGCGCCTTCGAACTCGCCGCCACCGTCGACTACCTCTTCGGCTACGACGCCACCACGGGCGTCATGGCCGACTGGATGTACGACAAGCTCACCGAGACCTACGTCCTGGACCCGGCCAACCGCGAGTTCCTCCAGCAGGCCAACCCCTGGGCGCTGCACGGCATCGCCGAGCGGCTGCTGGAGGCGGAGTCCCGGGGCATGTGGGAGAAGCCCGACCCGGAGATCCTGGCCGCGCTGCGCCAGGCGTACCTGGAGACCGAGGGCGACCTGGAGGGCGAGGACTGAGCACGGCGGGCCCGACGGACCCGTGCCGCCCGCACCCCGGGCGACACGGGTCCTAGGACCAACGCCTGATCTTTCACTCCGGCATCTGCTGTTAGCGTGCAGTTGCACATCATTGGCAATAACGTCGGAGGATGTTGGACATGGCGGTGTACACGCTCCCTGAGCTTCCCTACGACTACTCGGAGCTCGAACCGGTCATCAACCCGCAGATCATCGAGCTGCACCACGACAAGCACCACGCCGCGTACGTGAAGGGCGCCAACGACACGCTGGAGCAGCTCGCCGAGGCGCGGGACAAGGAGCAGTGGGGCTCCGTCAACGGCCTGGAGAAGAACCTGGCCTTCCACCTCTCCGGCCACATCCTGCACTCGATCTACTGGCACAACATGACCGGCGACGGCGGCGGGGAGCCCCTGGCCGCCGACGGCGTGGGAGACCTGGCCGACGCGATCACCGAGTCCTTCGGCTCCTTCGCCGGCTTCAAGGCGCAGCTGACCAAGGCCGCCGCGACCACCCAGGGTTCGGGCTGGGGCGTGCTGGCCTACGAGCCCCTGAGCGGCCGCCTGATCGTCGAGCAGGTCTACGACCACCAGGGCAACGTCGGCCAGGGCTCCACTCCGATCCTGGTCTTCGACGCCTGGGAGCACGCGTTCTACCTGCAGTACAAGAACCAGAAGGTCGACTTCATCGACGCCATGTGGGCCGTCGTCAACTGGCAGGACGTCGCCAAGCGCTACGAGGCCGCCAAGTCCCGCACCAACGCCCTGCTGCTGGCCCCCTGAACCGTCTGACGCGTCCTGCCTCGTGATCGCCTTCTCACCCTTCACCGGGCAGGCGGCACCACGGAAGGCCCCCCCGGCGGCTCGTGCCTCCGGGGGGCCTTCCGCCGTTCGTCCGCCCCGGGGGAGCGGAACCGGGCGGCGCCCGCCCCTCGGACGGGGACAGAGCCCCTCAGGCCGCCATCAGCGCCGCGAGGGCGCGGTCCATCGCGGCGTCGAACTCCTCCGGCGCCAGCGGCAGACGGGACTTGACGTCCCGGCTCCACTGGTCGGCGAGGACCTCGGCGGAGCCCGCCTCGACACCGTCGAGCGCCGCGTCGGCCAGGTCGCGCGGAGCGAGCTTGTCCACGGGCCAGCCCGCCGCCATGTCGGTGTCGGCCAGGCCGAGGTGCACCGCCGTCACGAGCGTGCCCTGCTCGGCCAGTTCCAGGCGGACGCCGTTGGTCATGGCCCAGGCGGCGGCCTTGGTCAGGTGGTAGGCGCCGGCGCCCTTGCCCGCGAACCAGGACATGGCGGAGAGGACGTTGACGATCGCGCCCCCGCCGTTCCCGGCCAGCGTCGGCGCGAACTCCCGGATCATCACCAGGTGGCCGAACATGTTGGTCTCCAACTCGCCCCGTACCGCGTCCAGCGAGCCGGTCACCAGGTCGGTCCCCGTACTGATTCCCGCGTTGTTGACGAGCAGCGAGACGTCCGTGGCGGCCTCGGCAGCGGCTCTCACGGATGCGGGATCGGTGATGTCGAGGGGCAGCACCTCGACCCCGGGCAGGTCCACGGTCTCGGGCCGGCGGGCAGTCGCGTAGACCTTGCGGGCGCCCCGCTCGAGCAGGCGCTGGGCGAAGGCGCGGCCCAGGCCGCGGTTGGCCCCGGTGACAAGGGCGACGGTGTTGTCGATGTCCATGGCCGGTACGCTAAAACCTGACGTTGACGTCAGAGGCAAGTGCCGATCGCCAGGGCCGGGGTGAGAGGAATCACCGTGACTGCCACAGGGGCCGCGGCCGAGCGGATGATCCGCATCGGCGAGGTGGCACGAGGAGCCGGCGTCTCCGTGCGCGCCGTGCGCTACTACGAACAGCAAGGGCTGCTCATCGCGGAGCGCAGCCCGTCCGGCCAGCGCCTGTACCGGCAGAACGCCATCACCATGGTCCGCTTCTTCCAGCAGATGTTCGCCGCCGGCCTCACCAGCCGAAGGATCAGCGAACTCCTGCCGTGCTGGGACTCCGGGCACACCGACGCCGGGCAACGAGCCATGCTGCGAGCCGAACGCGAGCGCATCCGGGCCAGGATCGACGATCTTCAGACCACCCTGGACCACCTCGACGAGGTCATCGCGATCACGGACACGCACCCCTAGACACCGCCGGCCGACGCGACGGAACCCGAAGACCCGGCCACACCGTGAGACTCCGGCTCAGGGCCACACCAGGCAGTACGGCTGATGCCCCGCCTCATGCAGCCGGTGGCTGAAGTCCTGCCACTCGTGCAGCGAGTGGGAGGGGCGGGTGGCTGACCTGGGGTTTCTTGGCGCAATGTACGTTGACCTGCGGGAACTCCCCCTCGGTAGTTCTCACGGGTCAACGCCGTTTCCCGGGCTCATGTGCCCTGGCGGGGTGGAGCGTTCAGCCAGCCATCACCCGTGCATTCGTCGATGGTCAGTGCTGCGGGAGCCGCCACAGATGCGTTCCCGCCCGGGCTCGGTCCGCAGGAGTCTCGCGGACGAGGTGGTACAGGTTCTCGAAGTATTCCTGCCAGCGGTTCGGATCCGGCATGGCGTTCTGCGCCCGCTTCGCACGCTCGGCCTGCACCAGCGGTTGCAACCCCTCCCAGACCGAGATCACCGACCCACCGAGGTATCCGGAGACGGGTTCGATGTCCACCACCCCGTGGGCGACCAGAGCCCCGAGATTGTCGTAGAACCAAGCCAGTTCACGGACCAGATCCCGATCGTCCTCGGGTAGCCCAGCCAGTCCGGCTGACAGATCATAGGCAGACAGCTGTTCGTGCACGACCTGCCGTGCCTGTGCCAGCCGCACGCTTCGATGTTCGCGAAAGAGATCCACAAGTACGGGCAGGGTGTTGACATGCTCGGTCAGCCGCAGTTGTCGTAACGAGACGGCTCCGGTCACTGCGAGCGCTACCAGCGACACCACGAGGGCTGCGATCTCCAACATGCCTCCGTTAACAGCTGTCCTATTTCCAGTCCCTATCCGTGTCGCGCTGAGGCCGATCGAAGAGCGCGATGCAGCTTCTAGCGACGGAGCCGTTGTGGTACTGGCTACTGGCGCAATCAATCAGGCTGGCCGCGACGCCGTCGAGCGCGTGGCCCGGGGTTCACGGGTGAGTGCGGCTTGGGCTGCGTGGTGTCCGCGGGGTCGTTCGGGAGAGACAGGGGATCGACGGGGCCTGGCGGTTGGACATCGACTGTCTCCATGCCAGGAAGAACCGCGTGGTCGGGGCCGGTGTGAGCCTGCTGGGCGCGCTCGGGTACTGGGAGGATGCGTCGGCGCGTGAGTTCTGCGACGTCGATCAAGGGGGCGGCGACGATGCGGTTGAGGAGTTCTTCCTGTGCAGGTTCCAAGGCAGTCAGATGCTGGAGTACGGCAAGGATTTCGACGAGTTCCCGGCTCCAATCGGGCTCCCAGCGCTCGGGGCGCTCCCGGTCGAGATCACTGCTTACCTTGCCGGTGGTGCGTTCGCTTCGGTAAGCGAGCCAGCTGTCGAGTACGTTGCGCCCGCCCGTGGCGTAGTTGCGCATGCGTGGAGTGACACCGGTGAAGATGCCGCCCTCGATGACAAGGTGCTGGCGTTCGACGTCGTAGCTGATGGCCGATGGGAGCGTTTCGGGCGTGACTTCTTGGGCGTACATGATCTCGGGGTGCAGGCGCCGCCACCAGTTCGATTTGCCTGCCGGGCGGCCGTCTTCGGCGTTGATGCAGCGTGCGCCGAACGTTGAGGCCCATAAGACGTGGCGTCCGAGCCTGATGGCCTCGTGCCAGAGGTCACGATCGGCGGTCAGAGGGATACGTACGCCTAGGGAGTTGAGGTCGTCAGCGTAGAGCTCGGTGAAGGCGGGGTGAGCAGTGACGGCGGCGATGTAGGCGAGCAAGTCCTCGGGGTCGACTTGCGGGAGACCGTAGGAGTTGGCGAGGTGGGGTAATAGCCCGGGGGTGATGTTGGGGGTACGGTCGGCATGCATGAGCGGCAGGACGCGGCCACCATTTCCCTTGAAGTAGTCGTTGTCAGGAACGAGGGCTGTGAATAGCAGTGCCGGACCAGTCTGTAGGCGCTGAGTGTGCTGTTCGACTACGAAAATTTGGCCATCGATGTCGGCATGCCACAGCTCGGGGCGGGAGAAGTCGATGACGCGGCCGTCGGGTATGAGCCATTGGCGGTCCAGGGCTCTACGGGCGATACGTATCGGAGTGGGACAGGGGCCTTGCTCGGCGCGCAGGAGGGTCGACGGGTGGGGGTGTCCCGGGACCTGGAGGGCTTCCTTGTCCAGGGTGCGGTCGCGGGTCTCTTTGAACAGTTCCTGTTTCCGGGCGGGATCGCGCTCTTGGACAAGGCGGTTCCAGCGTCGGTGCAGGATGGCTTTGGATGGGCTGATGACCCAGTTTCGGTTGGGTTTGATGCCGGGCTTGCGCCAGGGTATTAGCTCGGTGAGGGCGGGGAAGGTGTCCCACCCGCTCTGGGAGGCGGGTGTGAAAGGGACGGGTGCAACAGGCCGGGAGCTGCGCCAGCCGGGGCCGTTGATGTGCAGGTTGTGCAGCTGCTGCTCTTTGCTCTGGCGTGTGCCATGAACGGCCGTGTAGTGGACGGGGGCCAGTGCGTCTTGTCGCGCGCCTTGTCGACGGACGAAGATGGCGACGGCTAACTCCTGCTGGACTCCGGGGAAGAAGCGGCTGTTGAGCGGCGGTCTCTTGGTCTCGGGTGTGAGGTCGATGACCCAGCCCTCGGTGCAGGTACGCCGCAGGTAGGAGCGCATGCCCTGGAATCCGGCGCCGCGGATGAATCCGCCGGTGCTGACGAAGCAGACGACCCCGTGGCGGTGATCGCCATGTTGGTCGAAGACTTTGTGAGTGGCCCATCGCCAGAAGTAGGTGCATAGGCTCTTCAGTTTGTGTTCGTACACGCCTGCTGCACCGCGCAGCCGGAAGTCGTCCAGGGGCGGGGAACCGCGGCCCGGCGAACCCTTCTCGATCCATCCGCCCTGGCCTTCTGCCTGCTCGCGGTGGGGAGGGTTGCCTATGACGACGGTGATGCGCTCGTTGCGCTGGATGGTGCTGGCCGCCTCGGCGTCGTCACGTAAGGGCCCCCACAAGGCGCCGTATCGATCGAAGAGTTCGCTGGGACGCCATGGATCGGCGAGAGTGTCGGCCAGGTGCAGGCGCATATCACGTAACCGGACCCGGGCGTTGAGGTGCCGCAGCATCTGCCCCACGCGCATCTGAGCGACGGCAAAGGCACCCATCTGCTTTTCGAACCCGATCAACCGGCTGGCGAGTTCTTGCACGGATTCGGCGCGGAAACCTTCGTTGCCGTCCTCGGACTGTTTGCGGGCGACGAGGTCGATGATGCCGGTGAGGAAGGTGCCGGTTCCCATCGACGGGTCGATGATGGATACGCCGGGGTCGGCGAAGCCATCCGGACAATCCAATGTATTGGTGAGCACCTCGTCAACGAGGCGGATCATCTCCGTCACCAGCGGGGCCGGGGTGTAGTAGGTGCCGGAGTCCTTGCGTAAATTGGCGTCGTACTCCTGCAAGAAGTGCTCGTAGAGATGGATGTGGAATCCGGGTTCACCGGCGAGGGAACTTCTCCAGTCGATGGCGTCAATGACGCGGACGAGCATGTCCAGGCTGTCGCGGAATTCTCCCTCGACCTGGTCGGTGAGGATCTGCAAGGCGCGGCCCATGACGGAATGCTCAGCCCCGAGGCGTCGGCCTACCTCGTGCAGGCTCATACCGACCAATGCCTCTTCGTTGCTGCCAGAGTTGTCGGAACCGGCCAGCAGGAGAGCGAAGGTGACGGACTGTGCGTAGCGGTCAGCGAAGGTCGCCCGTTTGTCCCGGTCATCGGTGGTCGGGAAGAGGTCGACCTCAAGCGTGGAAGCCAGATCGGTGAATGGACGCTGGTGGCGTGGGAGTCCCGCTTCTGCATCGAGGCGGTCATGAACAGCATCACGCAGAAGCGCGCACAGCGGGGCGACATGGGCGACCACCTCCCGCATTGACGTGAGCGGCTTGGGCTGCCAGCCGAAGAACGCGACGAGCATGGCCTCGAAGGCGGTCTCACTGGCGGTCGGCAACCTTAGGCGGGAGCCGGCGCTGCGCAGATCGCCCTCGAAGTGGATGGTGTCGCCGTGCTGCCGACCGGAGCGGTACATGATCCATGTCTGACCGTTCGTGTAGATCAGATTGGGCAGTTTCGCCATGCCCTCCCATTGACGACGGTCACGCTGCTTCAGGCTGCCGGGATGGATCACGCTCTTGTCGGGGCTCTTCAGCTCGACATAGCCGACGATGTTGCGCGGCAACTTTCCGATCCGCACCGCAAGGTCAGGCCGTATCCGATGCGCGGCGATGGCCACCTCAGCGTGTAGGACCGCTTGCAGCCCTAACACCCCTGCTGCGTCGACGAGAAGGGTTTCTACCGCTCGGCGGATCGCGGCTTCCTTCTGCCCGTGCAGCAACGCCTGCTTACACGTCGCGCCGAATTCGCTGACGAGCCTCCGAAACCGGTCCTTGCGCTGCATCCGCCCCCCAAGGCCAGCACAACCCCCACCTTTCCTCAACTTACAGTAAACACAATGTGACCCCCCGTCGAGAGTGCCTCCCAAGATGTCGCGTTGAGTGGTCTCGCGGTCGGAGGTGACTAGGTCGAAGCGCTGGCGCTGCGGGCTGTGTTCACAGGCGCGGCTACTGGTGTCGCTCATGGGGCGCCATCGCTCCTGGCGCTGTGCGCTGACCAGGCCGTTGATGCTGACGGAGAAGGATGCGTCTGGGACCGCCGGAATCGTGCGCCGGAGGCCCCTCGTGGACGGGTCGGTGACTGTAGGTGACCGCCGGGGCAGCCAGGCTGCAACGAATGTAGGAATGACCTTCAGGCCGACCCTTTCCGGAGGGCCGGTGGCCGCCTGACGCCCCCCGACAAGCAAAAAGGCGGGACCCGAAAGCCCCGCCCGTCCGTCACGACCAACCAGCTCAGGGCCACACCAGGCAGTAAGGCTGATGCCCCGCCTCATGCAGCCGGTGGCTGAAGTCCTGCCACTCGTGCAGCAGCTGGTACACGTTGAACGCGTCGCGTGGGCCGCCCCGGTCCGGGACCGTGGACCAGATGAAGGCCGCCGCGCCGACCGCTTCCTCGCCGATGCCGCGCAGGGGGTCGACGACGGTCATCGGGAGCTTCACGACCGCGTAGTCGGGGTGCAGGACGACCAGCTCCAGCGGGGGGACCTTGTGCAGGGGGACGCCCTCGATGCCGGTGAGGACCATGGCGGCCATCGTCTCCGGCTTGATCTTGGTGAACATGCCGTTCATCCCGAGCTCGTCGCCGCCCAGTTCCTCGGGGCGCATCGAGATCGGGACGCGGGCCGCCGTCGCGCCGTCGGGCGCGCCGAAGTACTTGTAGGTCACCCCCACCCGACCACCATTCCTGCTCCCCGCCCCCAGCCGGTCGGCCCGCCGGTCGAGCCGCTCGGACTCACCCGGGGTGCCGTGTGCCTGACGTGCTTCGGACGCTTCCTCCGCCTCGCGCCGGTGCCTTCCCCGCCGGGCACGTCGAGGACCCAGGTCGTCGGTCCCCTCGCCCAGTCCGCCACCGCGATGCATATCTCCACCCGACTGCTTTTCTAGGACGCGTGGCCCCCGCCGCGCAACCCGATCATCGTGTCAGTGACCTCCCCCACGGCCGCCCGCCGAAACGTGCGGTGAAACATATGTCCGCCATATGCCCGCCGGACGGTCGGCAGCCCCGTCCGCGCCTCCTCGGTGAGCTGCGTGGATGGGCTCCAGTCTGGCAGACGGCACGGCGTTCGGGGCGGTTGTCTACCCTTGTCGAGGTCACCCTGGGCAACCGGAGGCCGAGTGCGGGCCGAGCAGGACCCGGGCAGGGTCCGATACGTCGGAGAAGGTCGAGAAGGTCGGAGAAGTCGCAGGTCATGAGCGAACTGGCATATCCATACGAAGCACCGGCCTCGCAGGCTCTGTTCGACCGCGCGGCGGCCGTCACGCCCGGCGGGGTGAACTCGCCGGTGCGCGCCTTCCGCGCCGTCGGCGGGACACCCCGGTTCATGGTGTCCGGCACCGGGCCCTACCTGACCGACGCCGACGGGCGGGAGTACGTCGACCTGGTCTGCTCCTGGGGGCCGATGATCCTCGGGCACGCGCACCCCGAGGTGATCGCCGCCGTGCAGGAGGCGGTGGCGCGCGGGACGTCGTTCGGCACGCCCGCCGAGGGCGAGGTCGCGCTCGCCGAGGCGATGGTCGAGCGGGTCGCGCCGCTGGAGGAGGTCCGGCTCGTGTCGAGCGGGACCGAGGCCACCATGTCCGCGATCCGGCTGGCCCGCGGCTTCACGCGGCGCACCAAGGTCGTCAAGTTCGCCGGGTGTTACCACGGTCACGTCGACTCGCTGCTCGCCGCCGCGGGCTCCGGCGTCGCCACCTTCGCGCTGCCCGACACCCCCGGCGTCACCGGCGCCCAGGCGAGCGACACGATCGTGCTGCCGTACAACGACCTGGAGGCCGTGCACGCCGCCTTCGCCGCCCACCCCGGTGAGATCGCCTGCGTGATCACGGAGGCCTCGCCCGGCAACATGGGCGTCGTGCCGCCGCTGCCCGGGTTCAACCAGGGGCTCAAGGACGCCTGCGCCGCGAACGGCGCGCTGTTCGTCTCCGACGAGGTCATGACCGGGTTCCGGACCAGCCGCGCCGGGTGGTTCGGGGTGGAGGGCGTCGTGCCCGACCTCATGACCTTCGGCAAGGTGATGGGAGGCGGGTTCCCCGCCGCCGCGTTCGGCGGGCGCGCCGACGTCATGGCGCACCTCGCCCCGGCCGGGCCCGTCTACCAGGCCGGCACCCTCTCCGGGAACCCGGTCGCCACCGCCGCCGGCCTCGCCCAGCTGCGGCTCCTCGACGACGCCGCGTACGACACCGTCAACGCCGTGTCCGCGCGGATCCAGGGGCTCGTCACCGAGGCCCTCGCCAAGGAGGGCGTCGCGCACACGCTGCAGACCGCCTCCAACATGTTCTCGGTGTTCTTCACCGACCGGCCGGTCCGCGACTACGAGGACGCCAAGGCGCAGGAGTCCTTCCGCTACACCGCGTTCTTCCACTCGCTCCTCTCGAACGGCGTCTACCTGCCGCCGTCCTCCTTCGAGTCCTGGTTCGTGTCCACGGCCCACGACGAGCGGGCCGTCCAGCGCATCGCCGACGCCCTCCCGGCGGCGGCCCGAGCTGCCGCGGAGGCGACGGCATGAGCAACGGCACCCACGAGCGCGACGACGAGCTGACCGTCGTCCACGTGATGCGGCACGGCGAGGTCGAGAACCCCACCGGTGTCCTGTACGGGCGGCTCCCCGGCTACCACCTGTCCGAGCTGGGCCGGCGGATGGCCGAGCGGGTCGCCGAGCACCTCGCGCCCCGCGACGTGACGTACGTCGTCGCCTCCCCGCTGGAGCGGGCGCAGGAGACCGCGACGCCGATCGCCAAGACGCACGGGCTCGCCCTCGACACCGACGGGCGCCTCATCGAGGCGGAGAACGTCTTCCAGGGCAAGACCTTCGGCATCGGCGACGGCGCGCTGCGCCGGCCCGCCAACTGGAAGCACGTGGTCAACCCCTTCAAGCCGTCCTGGGGCGAGCCGTACGTCGACCAGGTGGTGCGGATGAAGGGCGCGCTGGACGCCGCCCGCGACCGGGCGCGCGGGCACGAGGCCGTGATCGTCAGCCACCAGCTGCCGATCTGGATCCTGCGGTCCTACGTCGAGCGCCGGCGGCTGTGGCACGACCCGCGCAAGCGCCAGTGCACGCTGGCGTCCCTGACGACGTTCACGTACCGGGGCGACCGGATCGTCTCCGTCGGGTACACCGAGCCCGCCCGCGACCTGGTCCCGGCCCACCTCCGCGCGGGGGCCAAGCCGGTGAAGGGACAGGGCAAGGCGTACGGCGCCTGAGGGCCGCAAGCGCGTCGTGGTGAGCGGGTCGTTCCTGTGGACCCGCTGTTACCCGATCCGCACATATTTCCGGAACCCGCTCGTTCGTCGCGTCCTCTCACCGAGTGACCACCAAGGACGCGACGAACGAGGTTGCGATGCGCACTACCAACCGCACTCTCACCCGCAGGGGGATACTCGGGCTCGGCGCGGGGGCCGCCGCGGCCGCCGGGCTCGCCGGCTGCGGCACCGGTTCCCACTCCGCGTCGGGCGGCTCGCACCAGGCCGGGGACGGCGGGACACCCTCGCCCTCCGGCAGCAGCAAGGCCCCGGCGAAGCCCATCGGCGACGGCTCCACGTCGTACACCGGCAAGCAGCCGCACCAGCCGGACGCCCCCGTGCCGCTGGAGCCCGGCCAGACGCCGCCGCAGTTCGTCGTCTTCTCGTGGGACGGGGCGGGAGAGGTCGGCAACGGGCTCTTCCCGCGCTTCCTGGACCTCGCCCGGGAGCACGGCGCCCACATGACCTTCTTCCTCTCCGGCCTGTACCTGCTGCCCGAGTCGAAGAAGCGCCTGTACGACCCGCCGAACAACCCGCGCGGCGCCTCCGACATCGGCTACCTCACCGACGAGCACATCAAGGCGACGCTCACCAACGTCCGCCGCGCCTGGCTCGACGGGCACGAGATCGGCACGCACTTCAACGGCCACTTCTGCGGGGGCGGCGGCAGCGTCGGCAACTGGACGTCCGCGCAGTGGCGCAGCGAGATCGACCAGGCCAAGTCCTTCGTCAAGGAGTGGAAGACCAACAGCGGCTGGACCGACCTGCCCGCCCTGCCCTTCGACTACGACAAGGAACTCGTCGGCGGCCGCACGCCCTGCCTGCTCGGCCAGGACAACCTGCTGCCCACCGCCCGTGAGCTGGGCTGGCGCTACGACGCCTCCTCGCCCGGCGGCCGCCAGGTGTGGCCGGTGAAGAAGGACGGGATCTGGGACCTGCCGCTGCAGCAGATACCTTTCCCCGGCCATTCCTTCGAGGTCCTCTCGATGGACTACAACATCCTCGCCAACCAGTCGGTGAACTCGACCAACGCACCCGCGTACCACTACCCGCGCTGGCGTGAACAGGCCACGAAGGCGTACATATCCGGCTTCGAGCGGGCTTACGAGACGAACCGGGCACCCTTCTTCATCGGCAACCACTTCGAGGAGTGGAACGGCGGCATCTACATGGACGCCGTCGAGAACGCCCTGAAGCACATCGCGCGGGAGAAGGAGAAGGGCGCGGACATCCGGCTGGTCTCCTTCCGGCAGTTCACCGACTGGCTGGACGTGCAGAAACCGGAGGTGCTGGCCAAGCTGCGGACCGTCGAGGTGGGGCAGCGGCCCGCCGGCGGCTGGAACGCCTTCCTCGGGGACGGCGCCTCCGCATCCGGGACACCCACCGGGAACGCCGCCTGAAATGCGGGTTTCCGCCCGGGAGGGGGGTGCGCAAGATCCTCGGAACGGACATGCGAAACTTTTCACATGAGTGCCGCCAGCCGCGCCCCCCTGCGCTCGAACCGCACCGCCGACCGCGTGTCCGACCGCGGCCGGCCCCGTGTCCGTAGCCGGGCCGCCCTCGCCGTCGGCGCAGCCGCCGCGGCACTGCTCGTGTCCGCGTGCAGCTCCGGCGGCACCTCGGGCGGCGGCGGCCAGACGGGCTTCGTCACCGGCTCCGACGGCATCGCCACCGCGAAGCAGGGCGAGCGCGCCGACGCCCCCGAGCTGTCCGGCAAGACCGTCGACGGGGGCCGGGTCGACGTCGCCGACTACCGGGGCAAGGTCGTCGTCCTCAACGTCTGGGGCTCGTGGTGCCCGCCCTGCCGCGCCGAGGCCAAGAACTTCGAGAAGGTCTACCAGGACGTCAAGGACCAGGGCGTGCAGTTCGTCGGCATCAACACCCGCGACACCTCCACCGGCCCGGCCCGCGCCTTCGAGAAGGACTACGGCGTCACCTACCCGAGCCTGTACGACCCGACCGGCAAGCTGATGCTCCGCTTCGAGAAGGGCACCCTCAACCCCCAGGCCGTGCCCTCCACGCTCGTCATCGACAAGGACGGCAAGGTCGCCGCGCGCACGCTCCAGGCGCTCAGCGAGGAGAAGCTGCGCAAGATGCTCGCCCCGTACCTCGCCGACGGATCCGCCGACTCCGCCGCGTCGGAGAAGTGACGTGTCCGCAGCGATCACCCTCGCCGAGACGGCGGGCTACAACGGCACCGTGCTCAACGGCGCGCTCCTGGTGGCCCTCCCCATCGCCCTGCTCGGCGGCCTCGTCTCCTTCTTCTCCCCCTGCGTCCTGCCCCTGGTCCCCGGCTACCTCTCCTACGTGACCGGGGTCACCGGCACCGACCTCGGTGAGGCCCGGCGCGGACGCATGGTGGCCGGCGCTTCCCTCTTCGTCCTCGGCTTCACCGCCGTCTTCGTCTCCAGCGGCGCGCTCTTCGGCTACTTCGGCCAGACGCTCCAGGAGAACCGGAGCGTGCTGACCGACATCCTGGGCGCGTTCATGATCCTCATGGGCGTCTTCTTCATGGGCCTGATGCCCTGGCTGACCCAGCGCGAGTTCCGCTTCCACCGCAAGCCGGTGAACGGCCTGGTCGGCGCCCCGATACTCGGCGCCCTGTTCGGCATCGGTTGGACGCCGTGCATCGGCCCGACCCTCGCCTCCGTGCTGGCGCTCTCCGCCGACCAGGGCACCGCGGGCCGCGGCGCGATACTGACCGTCGCCTACTGCCTCGGTCTCGGCGTCCCCTTCGTCCTCGCCGCCGTCGCCTTCCGCAAGGCGCTCGGCGCCTTCGGCTGGGTCAAGCGGCACTATGTCTGGGTGATGCGGGTCGGCGGCGTCATGATGATCGCCACCGGCCTGCTGCTGCTGACCGGCGCGTGGGACGGCATCGTGCAGGACATGCAGACCTGGTCCAACGGCTTCACTGTGGGGATCTGACCGATGAGCACCACTTCGAAAACCACCCCCGGTACCGACCCCGGCGAGCGGCCGAAGGCCGACGGCGGCGACCAGGACCTCGGCGCCGCGGGCTCCCAGCTCTCCACCGCCCCCGCGGAGGAGGCCCCGAACCTCCCCTCGCTCGGCGTGACCGGCTGGGCCCGCTGGTTCTGGCGCCAGCTCACCTCGATGCGCGTCGCGCTGCTCCTGCTCCTGCTGCTGTCCCTGGGCGCGATCCCCGGGTCGCTGATCCCGCAGGACGGCGTCGACGCCATGAAGGTCGAGGAGTTCCGTACCGACCACGACCTCCTCGCCCCGGTCTACGACAAGCTCGGGCTCTTCCACGTCTACAGCTCGGTGTGGTTCTCCGCGATCTACATCCTGCTGTTCGTCTCCCTCATCGGCTGCATCGTCCCGCGCACCTGGCAGTTCGTCGGCCAGCTCCGCGGCCGTCCGCCCCGCGCCCCCCGGCGCCTGGACCGGCTGCCCGCGTACACCACCTGGCGCACCGCAGCCGAGCCCGAGGAGGTCCGCGAGGCCGCGCTGAAGCTGCTGAAGAAGCGCCGCTTCCGCGCCGACGCCGCCGGTGACGCCGTCGCGGCCGAGAAGGGCTACCTGCGGGAGGTCGGCAACCTCGCCTTCCATATCGCGCTGATCGTGCTGCTGATCGCCTTCGCCTGGGGCCAGCTCTTCAAGTACGAGGGCAACAAGCTGATCCTGGAGGGCGACGGCTTCGCCAACACCCTCACCCAGTACGACGACTTCAAGTCCGGGAACCTCTTCGACCCGGACGACGACCTGTCCCCCTTCAGCTTCAACCTGAAGGACTTCCACGGCACCTACGAGGCCACCGGCCCCAACCGCGGCACCCCGCGGATCTACGAGGCCAAGGTCACCTACAGCGAGGGTGCCGACGGCGCCGAGCAGTCGAAGACCATCAAGGTCAACGAGCCGCTGAACGTCGACGGCTCCAAGGTGTACCTCGTCAGCCACGGCTACGCCCCCATCCTCACCGTCAAGGACGCCAAGGGCGACGTGGTGATGGACAAGCAGGCGGTGGCCCTGCTGCCGCTGGACGGCAACGTCACCTCCTCCGGCGCCGTCAAGGTCATGGACGGCTACCGCAACGCCGAGGGGGAGAAGGAACAGCTCGGCTTCAACGCGTTCTTCCTGCCGACCTACGGCGGCAAGGGCAGCGGCATGCAGTCCACCTTCCCCGCCCTGGTCAACCCGATGCTCGCGCTCTCCGCCTACCACGGCGACCTCGGCGTGGACTCGGGCATCCCGCAGAGCATCTACCAGCTCGACAAGAGCAACCTGGACGAGTTCAAGGGCTCCGACGGCAAGCTGTTCAAGCAGCAGCTCAAGGTCGGCGACACCATGAACCTCCCGAACGGCGCCGGCTCCGTCACCTTCAACGGCGTCCAGGAGTGGGCCGGCTTCCAGGTCACGCAGCAGCCCGGCAGCGGCTGGGCGCTCGGCGGCGCCGTCGTCGCCATCTTCGGCCTGGCCGGGTCCCTGTTCATCCAGCGCCGCCGCGTCTGGTTGCGGGCCGTGCGGGGCGCCGACGGCGTCACCGTCGTGGAGATGGCCGGCCTCGGCCGCAGCGAGTCCGCGAAGGTCCCCGCGGAGCTCGGCGACCTCGCCGGGGTCCTGTACGACCGGGCGCCCGCCGCGCCCGAGAACCCCGAGAACCCCGCCACCTCCGAATCCTCCGACACCCACGCCGTCACTGCCGAAGGGGCTGAGAAGAAGTGAATCTCGCCGCCGCGACCAACGAGCATCTCGCGAACGTCAGCAACACGCTGATCTACTCCGCGATGGCCGTCTACACCCTGGCCTTCTTCGCGTACATCGCCGAGTGGCTCTTCGGCAGCCGCAGCAAGGTCGGCCGTACCGCCGCCGCGCTCACGGCCGACGCCGCCACCAAGGCCGCGTCCGGTCCGGCCGTCACCGTGAAGAAGGCCGGCGGCACCGCCGTACTGGAACGGCCGCAGGTCGTGGTGCGCTCCGCCGCCGGCTCACGCGACGTGCCCGACGGGCCCGGCGCGCACGGCGGCACGGAGAAGGGCGACCTCTACGGACGGATCGCCGTCTCCCTCACCGTCCTCGCCTTCGCCATCGAGGCGGGCGGCGTGGTCGCCCGCGCCCTGTCGGTGCGGCGGGCGCCGTGGGGCAACATGTACGAGTTCAACCTCACCCTCACGACGGTCGCCGTCGCCGTGTACCTCGTGCTGCTCGCCCTGCGGAAGAACATCCGCTGGCTCGGCCTGCCGCTGGCCACCACCGTCCTGCTCGACCTCGGCCTCGCCGTCACGGTCCTCTACACGGCCAGCGACCAGCTGGTGCCCGCCCTCCACTCGTACTGGCTGTACATCCACGTCTCGACCGCCATCTTCTGCGGCGCGGTCTTCTACGTCGGCGCGGTCGGCACGCTCCTGTACCTCTTCAAGGACAACTTCGAGAGCAAGCTCGCCTCCGGCGGCAGCCCCGGGCGCTTCGCCAGCTCCGTCCTGGACCGGCTGCCCTCCGCCGCCTCCCTCGACAAGTTCGCCTACCGCGTCAACGCCGCCGTCTTCCCGCTGTGGACGTTCACGATCATCGCGGGCGCGATCTGGGCGGGCGACGCCTGGGGCCGGTACTGGGGCTGGGACCCCAAGGAGACCTGGTCCTTCATCACCTGGGTCGCCTACGCCGGCTACCTGCACGCCCGCGCCACCGCGGGCTGGAAGGGACGCAAGGCCGCCTACCTGGCCCTCATCGCCTTCGCCTGCTGGCTGTTCAACTACTACGGCGTCAACATCTTCGTCTCCGGCAAGCACTCCTACGCGGACGTGGGCCTGGGCGCCCTCCAGTCGGTCGGCTTCTGAACCGGCCCGCCCCCTACTGCGGGACGTCACCGCGGGCGACGCCCGTGACGACGTCCCGCAGCCGTTCGACGTACAGCCGCAGGTTCTTGTGGGCGACGTCGGTGTCGGGGTAGCGGCTGGCGAACCACAGGCCCTCCGGGAGCCGGGTGACCCAGGCGCACACCTGGTCGCCGTAGGAGACCCGCAGCAGCGCGTACGCCGTCAGGTCCGGCCAGCTGTCGGCGCCGGGGACGCCGCGGGCGTCGACGTACGACACGATCGAGTACAGGTCGGGCGAGGTCGGCCGGAAGTCGGTGCCGAGCAGGCGCAGCACGCGGTCGATCGGCATCCGGGACAGCCGCCGGTTGGCCTGGAGTTCGGCGCGGACGGTGCGCAGCGCACCGGGGAAGTCGCGGGCCCGGTCCGCCGGGACCTCGATCGGCGCGCCGCCCACGTACCAGCCGACGGACTCCGCCCACTGGGACCGCGACCGGGTGTGGAAGGGCACCACGGTGCGGTAGACGGGCTCGCCGCCGATCTCGTGGACGATCAGCGCGGTCGCGGCCAGCACACCGACGAGGCTGCCGCCGTACGGACGGCAGTACGCCTCGAACGCGGCGGCGTCGGCGGCGTCCACCAACGGCTCGCGCAGCAGCCGCTGTTCGGGCAGCGCGCCGCCGGGCCGGACACCGAGGTCGACGGGGAAGGACGGCAGCCGTCCGTCGCACCGCCGGATGAACTCCCGCCAGCGGGCGACGATGTCGTGGCCGCCGTCGATCCGGTCCGCGTCCGCCCGCTCGGCCTCGCAGAAGTCGACGTAGGAGCCGACCCGCGGCGGCGGCACGGTCCGCCCCGCGACGCCGGCCGCGTACAGCTCGCCGACCTCGGCGGGGATGCGGTAGAGGGAGTAGGCGTCGACGTTGCTGTGGTCGAAGGCCATGTAGACGCTGACGCCGTCGTCGCGGACGACCGCCGTGTAGATGAGGTTGGGCCAGCGCAGCGCGTCCGCGACGCGGTCGAAGCGGTCCTGGAGGTGGCGGGCCAGCCGTTCGGCGTCCGGGAAGTCGCCGACGTCCTCGCGGTGCAGGGTCACGGCGTCCGCGTCGAGCGTGAACCGCCGCATCACCTCGCCGCGCTCACCGCTCCACCGGAAGCCGCTGCGCAGCGTCTCGTGCCGCAGGGTCCAGGCCCGCAGCGCCTCCTGGAGCACGCCGAGGTCGACCGGGCCCGGGATGTCGAAGGCCGCGCCGAGCCAGGTCGGCACGAACAGGCCGTCCTCGCGCACCGACCGGGCCGTGCGGATGTGCGACTCCTGGATGTACGCGGGCGGCCGCGTGTCCTCGGGCAGCGCGGCCGCGATGTCGAGCGTCCTGGGGCTGAGCGTCCACTCGACGAGGCGCCCGGGCCGGATCTCGCAGCGCTGGATGTCGGTCATTCGCACGAGGGGGTCTCCGTTCGCAGGTGTACAGACCCGACCAAGACAATGCCGTCGCGGCGGCCCCGTACCTGGTGTGTGGACACTCTTCAACGGAACGGATGGCCTCTCGAACGGTGGTGCGGTGGCCGCGGTCGGCTCCCGGCTCCGGGCCGGGACTGGTGATTCACGCGATGCGGCGGACGCGGCCGGGCGCCGACACTGCGGGTGACCCAGCCGTCGCTCGATCCGCTGTCGGAGGTACCGATGTCCGGTCCGCTCACGAAACGTGCCGCGCGCACGCCGCGCCGCCGGCGCCCACCATGGACGCGCCGCTTACGAGGTGTGCTCTCAGGCGCCCTCATGCTGTCGGCCGCGGGCCTGGCGGTGACGCCGGTCACGCCCGCCGCGGCTGCCGACACGCCGACCGTCACCACCCGCTACGGGCAGCTGCGGGGCACCGCCGGCCAGACCGCCGACGACTACCTCGGCATCCCGTACGCCGCTCCGCCCGTGGGCGGCCTGCGCTGGAAGCCGCCCGCGGCACCCGGCCACTGGTCCGGCGTCCGTGACGCCACGCGCCCCGGAAACCCCTGCATGCAGACGGGCTCCTCCACCCCCTGGGGCGACCTGGCCGGCCCCGGCACCCCCAGCGAGGACTGCCTCTACCTCAACGTCCACACGCCCGCCGAGCGCTCGCTGCGCGACCGGCCCGTCATGGTCTGGCTCCACGGCGGCGGATTCACCATCGGCTCCGGCACCTTCTACGACGGCGGCAAGCTGGCCGCCCGGGGCGACGTGGTCGTCGTCACCCTCAACTACCGGCTCGGTGCCTTCGGTTACCTCGCCCACCCCGGCCTTGCCGGGGAATCGCCGGAGGGCGTCTCCGGTAACTACGGCCTGCTCGACCAGCAGGCGGCTCTGCGCTGGGTACGGCAGAACATCGCGGCGTTCGGCGGCGACCCTGGGAACGTCACGGTCTTCGGCGAGTCCGCGGGCGGCGGCAGCGTCTGCCAGCACCTCGTCTCCCCGCGCGCGACCGGCCTCTTCGACCGCGCCGTCGCCCAGTCGGGCTGCGGCTTCCCCTTGCCCACCCAGGAGTCGCAGCAGCGCACCGGAGCCTCCTGGGCCGACTCCCTGGGCTGCGCCGACGTGGCCTGCCTGCGTGCGAAGCCCGCCGGTGAACTGCTCTCCGCCGCGCAGAGCCCCACCGCACGCTGGGTCCCCAACGTCGACGGCCGCATCCTGCCCCTCCAGATCACCGACGCGCTGGAACAGGGCCGCTTCCACCACGTCCCCGTCCTCCAGGGAACCACCGCCGACGAGGGCCGCCTCACCGTGGCCTCCACCTACGACCTGGCCGGCCGCCGGCTCACCCCGGCCGGATACCCGGTGGCCGTCCGCGCCCTGTACGGCGACCGTGCCGACGCGATCCTCGCCCGCTACCCGCTGTCGGACCACGGCAGCCCCGCCGAAGCCCTGGGGGCGATCCTCACCGACTCCCAGTTCGCCTGCCCGCAGTCCCGCACGGCCGAGCTGATGGCCGACCACACCCGCTCCTACCAGTACGAGTTCGCCGACCGCGGTGCCATGGACCATCTGAACCTGCCGGTCGGCTTCCCGCTCGGCGCCCCGCACGGATCGGAGATCCGGTACGTCTTCGGCGGTGTCTCGGGCACCCCCGCCCAGAACGCCCTGGCGGACAGGATGCTCGCCTACTGGACCAACTTCGCGCACACCGGAGTCCCGTACGCGGTGGGCGCCCCGCGCTGGCACCAGTACCCGAAGGTGCAGGTGCTCGCCCCCGAAGCGATCACGGCGTCGACGACCTTCCCGCAGGACCACGAGTGCGACCTGTGGCTGCCGTCGGACCACGCGGACCGGACGGGCGCCTGACCGGCCCCGGCACCCCGGGGACCGCGAAGCAGCACCGTCGGCGCGGGTGCCGGGTCTCCCGGGTGGGCCCGCGCCGCCTTCCTCCGCCTCCTCCGGGTCCCACGCGGCCCGGGGGAGGCACCGCGGTCGCCCTCGCCGGTGATCGGCCCGACCACCACGACGCGCACCGGCGGCGCATCCGGCGCCGGACAAGGACCTGACGGCGAGGAGCCTCAGGCGTCGTCGCGCCTGCCGCCCCTGCGGTCCTCGTCGTCCTCGGGGCCGCCCTCGCCCCGGTCCTGCTCGTCGTCCTTGCCCAGCGACTTCAGGAACTCCGGGTTGTCGTCCGGCGCCACCCACTGCCGGCGTCCGCCGCCCTGCCAGGACGACGCGCCGGCCGGCTGCCGCTTCTTGCCGGCGATGATCCACGAGATCGAGCCGACCAGCGGGAAGAGCAGCACGAGGATCGCCCACAGCGGCTTGGGCATGTGGCGGATGTCGGCGTCCTTCGTGCTGATGCAGTCGATGAACGCGTAGACGCTCAACGCCAGTGGCACGAGGAACATCAGCACCCGGAGCATGGGGCCTCTCCAGCGGGAAGCTAGGGGGTGGGGACGCGTCAGGGCCCCCAGGTACAGGGCCAGGGTAGCCGCTCGGGGATACTGGACGGCATGGCTTACGACGATCTTCGCTCCCTGCTCAGGGCGCTGGAGCGCGAGGGCGACCTCAAGCGCATCAAGGCCGAGGTGGACCCGTACCTGGAGGTCGGGGAGATCGTCGACCGGGTGAACAAGGCGGGCGGCCCGGCGCTGCTCTTCGAGAACGTGAAGGGCTCCGACCTGCCCCTCGCGATGAACGTCTTCGGCACCGACCGGCGCCTCCTCAAGGCCCTCGGACTCACGTCGTACTCCGACATCTCGGACAAGATCGGCGGACTGCTCCGCCCCGAGCTGCCCCAGGGCTTCGTCGGCGTGCGCGAGGCCTTCGGCAAGCTCGGCGCGATGACGCACGTACCGCCGAAGAAGGTCAAGGCGGGCAGCGCGCCCGTCCAGGAGGTCGTCCTCACCGGCGACGACGTGGACCTGGACCGGCTCCCCGCGCTCTTCACCTGGCCGGACGACGGCGGCTCCTTCTTCAACCTGGGCCTCACCCACACCAAGGACCCCGAGACCGGCATCCGCAACCTCGGCCTGTACCGGCTCCAGCGCCACGACCGGCGCACCATCGGCATGCACTGGCAGATCCACAAGGACAGCCGCAACCACTACCAGGTCGCCGCCCGCCGCGGCGAGCGCCTGCCGGTCGCGATCGCCTTCGGCTGCCCGCCGGCCGTGACCTACGCCTCCACCGCGCCGCTCCCCGGCGACATCGACGAGTACCTCTTCGCGGGCTTCCTCCAGGGCAAGCGGATCGAGATGGTCGACTGCAGGACGGTCCCGCTCCAGGTCCCCGCGCAGGCCGAGGTGGTGATCGAGGGCTGGCTGGAGCCCGGCGAGATGCTCCCCGAGGGCCCCTTCGGCGACCACACCGGCTTCTACACCCCGCAGGAGCCCTTCCCCGCCCTGAAGATCGACTGCGTGACGATGCGGAAGCGCCCGCTGCTCCAGTCGATCGTGGTCGGCCGGCCCCCGACGGAGGACGGCCCCCTGGGGAGGGCCACGGAGCGCTTCTTCCTCCCGCTCCTCAAGATCATCGTCCCGGACATCGTGGACTACCACCTGCCCGAGGCCGGCGGTTTCCACAACTGCGCGATCGTCTCGATCGACAAGAAGTACCCCAAGCACGCCCAGAAGGTCATGCACGCCGTCTGGGGCGCGCACATGATGTCCCTGACCAAGCTGATCGTGGTCGTCGACTCCGACTGCGACGTCCACGACCTGCACGAGGTCGCCTGGCGGGCGCTCGGCAACACCGACTACGCCCGCGACCTCACCGTCGTCGAAGGCCCGGTCGACCACCTCGACCACGCCTCGTACCAGCAGTTCTGGGGCGGCAAGGCGGGCATCGACGCCACGAAGAAGCTGCCCGAGGAGGGCTACACGCGCGACGGGGGCTGGCCGGACATGGTGCTGTCCGACCCGGATACGGCGGCGAAGGTCGACCGCCGCTGGAAGGAGTACGGACTGTGACCTCGGCTTCCGCCGCCCTGCCCCAGCAGCCGGGGCGCACCAAGGCGTTCCTGCGCCTGGTGATGATCGAGCACTCGGTGTTCGCGCTGCCCTTCGCCTACATCGCCGCGCTGACCGCGATGTACAGGTGGGACGAGAACATCCACTGGGGCCGGCTCCTGCTGGTCACCGTCGCCATGGTCGGTCTGCGCACCTTCGCGATGGCGGTCAACCGGATCATCGACCGCGAGATCGACGCCCGCAACCCGCGCACCGCCCACCGCGAACTGGTCACCGGCGCCATGTCGGTCAGGCACGCCTGGACCGGCGCCCTGGTCGCCCTCGTCGTCTTCCTCGGTGCGGCGGCCCTGCTCAACCCGCTCTGCCTGGCCCTGGCTCCCGTCGCGGTGATCCCGATGGTGGTCTACCCGTACGGCAAGCGGTTCACGAACTTCCCGCAGGCGATCCTCGGTCTCGCCCAGGCGATGGGCCCGATCGGCGGCTGGCTGGCGATCAGCGGCGAGTGGTCCTGGGAGGCCGTGATCCTCGGCCTCGCGGTGGGCATCTGGATCGGCGGCTTCGACCTGATCTACGCCTGCCAGGACGTCGAGACCGACCGTGAGGTCGGCGTCCGCTCGGTCCCCGCCCGCTTCGGCGTCCCGGCCGCGATCCGGGGCGCCCGCGCCTGCCACACGGTGACCACGGCCCTGTTCGTCTGGTACGCCCTCGCCACCGACGCCGGCGCGTTCTTCTGGTTCGGCCTGGTGATCGTCGCGGGCGCCTTCCTCTACGAGCACAGCATCGTGCGCCCCACCGACCTGTCCCGTCTCAACAGGGCGTTCTTCAGCGTCAACGGCTTCATCGGCATCGCCTTGTTCGTGTGCGCGCTGCTGGATCTGCTCGTACGGGGCCTCACCGTCTGAAAACCCTGACCCTGCGACTAGGCTCGGCATCATGAAGCCAGGACAGACGCAGCGCGTGCCTTGGATCGTGGGGGTGTCCGGGGCGTCCGGCACCCCGTACGCCGCCGCCGTGCTGCGTGCGCTGCTCGCCGCCGGCGAGAGCGTCGACCTGGTGGTCAGCCGGGCCTCGCGGCTCACCCTGCTCGACGAGACCGGCATCCCCTTCCGCGACGCCCACTGGCAGCACGACCTGCGTGCCTGGCTGGCCCGCGGAGCCGACGGAAAGCCCGGCACGTTCGACGCGGACGTCTCCGCCGTACGGCACTGGAGCGCGGGCGACCTCGCCGCCGGGCCGTCCTCTGGGTCGTACCCGACGAAGGGCATGCTGATCGTGCCCGCGTCCACCGCCTGCGTGGCCGGTGTCGCGCTCGGGCTCTCGAAGGACCTGCTGCAGCGCACCGCGAGCGTGACCCTCAAGGAGCGCCGCCGGCTCGTCGTGGCCGTACGGGAGACCCCGCTGGACGGCCGGACACTGCGGCACCTGGTGACCCTGGACGACGCGGGCGCGGCCGTGGTGCCCGCCTCCCCGGCGTTCTACGCGGGGGCGACGCACATCCAGGACCTGGTGGACTTCGTCGCGGGCCGCGTCCTCGACGCGGCGGGTGTCGGGCACGACCTCTACCGCCGCTGGCACGGCGACCTCGGCGGGGCCCGCCCCACCGGCTGAGCGGCGCCGGAGCAGCACCTCCCCCACATGTTTGTGACCCCCACGGTTGTTACCCACATCTTCAGAATTCCTCAGTGGAAGGCTTCGATCGCATGGACGCGGTGGACAGGCAGCTCATCCAGGCCCTGAGGGAGAACGGCCGGGCCTCCTACGCGGAGCTGGGGCGCCTGGTCGGACTCTCCGGACCCAGCGTCACCGACCGCATCAACCGGCTGGAGGCGGCCGGCGTCATCACGGGCTACCGGGCCACCGTCGACGCCGCCTCGCTCGGTCTCGGCGTCACCGCCCTCATCGGCGTCCAGCTCTCCGACGCCGCCGACCACGAGGACGTCGCTCAGCGCCTCAAGGAGCTGCGGGAGATCGAGGACTGCTGGTTCATCGCCGGCGACGACTCCTACATGCTCAAGGTGCGCGCCGCCGACGTGGACGGCCTGGAGAGCATCATCCGGCGGCTGTCGGGCACCAAGGGCGTGTCCAGGACCCGTACCACCATCGTCCTCTCCACCAAGTGGGAGAACCGGGTGGGCGAGCTGCCGGAAGAGGAACAGTAGCCGGGGCGTACGGTTGTCGAGTTCGTCTGAGAAAGAGGTATCGCATGGACGCCGGGCTCAAGCGCGAGCTGGAGGAGAAGGTCCGTTCCGGTGAGCGGCTGACTCGTGAGGACGGCATCGCGCTGTACGAGTCGGACGATCTCGCCTGGCTCGGCGGCCTCGCGCACGAGGTGCGGACGCGGAAGAACGGTGACGTCGTCCACTTCAACGTCAACCGTCACCTGAACATGACCAACGTGTGCACGGCGTCGTGCGCCTACTGCTCCTTCCAGCGCAAGCCGGGGGAGAAGGACGCGTACACGATGCGGATCGAGGAGGCGGTGAAGCTCGCCAAGGCGATGGAGGGGGAGAACCTCACCGAGCTGCACATCGTCAACGGCCTGCACCCCAACCTGCCCTGGCGCTACTACCCGCGCTCGCTGCGGGAGCTGAAGGCGGCGCTGCCCGAGGTGTCGCTGAAGGCGTTCACCGCCACGGAGATCCACCACTTCGAGACGATCTCCGGGATGTCCGCGAGCGACATCCTGGACGAGCTGATCGACGCCGGCCTGGAGTCCCTCACCGGCGGTGGCGCCGAGATCTTCGACTGGGAGGTGCGGCAGCACATCGTCGACCACCGCACCCACTGGGAGGACTGGTCGCGCATCCACCGCCTGGCGCACGAGAAGGGCCTGAAGACCCCGTGCACCATGCTCTACGGCCATATCGAGGAACCCCGCCACCGCGTGGACCACGTGCTGCGCCTGCGTGAGCTGCAGGACGAGACGAACGGCTTCCAGGTCTTCATCCCGCTGCGCTACCAGCACGACTTCGTGGACATGAAGGACGGCAAGGTCCGCAACCGGCTCCAGGCGCGCACGCAGATGGCGACCGGCGCGGAGGCGCTGAAGACGTTCGCGGTCTCGCGGCTGCTGTTCGACAACGTGCCGCACGTGAAGGTGTTCTGGGTGATGCACGGCGTCCAGACCGCGCAGCTCGCCCTCCAGCACGGCGCGGACGACATGGACGGCTCGGTCGTCGAGTACAAGATCACGCACGACGCGGACGACTTCGGCACGCCGAACAAGCTGACGCGCGAGGACCTGCTGGACCTGATCCGCGACGCCGGGTTCCGGCCGGTGGAGCGCAACACGCGCTACGAGATCCTGCGCGAGTACGACGGTCCCGACCCGGCGCGCCGGGAGTCGCCGCAGCCGATGCGGGTCTGAGTCTCCGGCTGTTCTCCAGGTGCGGGTGGTTCATGGCTGGTCGCGCAGTTCCCCGCGCCCCTCAGGGCATGCCCCGACGCCTGCTGACAGGCGCCGTGACTGTACCGACCCGGGGGCGCGGGGAACTGCGCGACCGACCCCCGCTCAGCCGCACCCCGCATGGGTCCGCACAGCCCGCCGCGGGTACCCGCACCCCATGGCCACCGAGGACGACTGCACCGCACAACCCTTCGTGCCCGACCGCGGCGGCCTTCCCGCCCTGCGCCGGGCGGCGGCCGAGTGCAGGGGCTGCCCCCTGCACCGGGACGCCACGCAGACGGTCTTCGGCGCCGGCAAGGCGTCCGCCCGCGTCATGCTCGTCGGCGAGCAGCCCGGCGACCAGGAGGACCGGCAGGGCAAGCCGTTCGTCGGCCCCGCCGGGCACCTCCTCGACCGGGCGCTGGCGGAAGCCGGCCTGGACCCGGCGGACGCGTACGTGACCAACGCCGTCAAGCACTTCAAGTTCACCCGGGCCGAACCCGGCAAGCGCCGTATCCACAAGGCGCCCACCCTGCGCGAGGCGGCCGCCTGCGGCCCCTGGCTGGCCGCCGAGCTGGACCGGGTGGAGCCCGAGCTGATCGTGGTGCTGGGCGCCACGGCCGGCAAGGCGCTGCTCGGCTCGTCGTTCCGCGTCACGCGGGTGCGCGGCACGGTGCTGGAGGAGGAGATCCACGGGCACCCGCGGAGCCTGGTGCCGACCGTCCACCCCTCGGCGGTGCTGCGGGCCGACGACCGGGAGGGGGCCTACCGGGGACTGGTCTCCGACCTGGAAGTCGCCGCACGCGCACTCGGGTAATGATTACCATGGTCGAGTGTCCCTTACTTTCACCTTCGATCCGGCCGTCACCCCCGACCTCCGCGACGGCGTCCTCGACCTGTGGACCGACGTCACCAACGCCGGCGGCTCCGTGGGCTTCGTGCCGCCGGTGACGCGCGAGGACATCCGCCCCGAGCTGGTCAAACACCTGGTCGGCATGGCCGAGGGCCGGACCCGCCTGCTCGTCGGCCACGACGAGGACGGACAGGTGGCCGCCACCGCGTTCCTCGCCCTCAACACCCACCGGCTGATGCGGCACTGGCTGTGGCTCTACACGGTCATGGTCCACCCGCGCCACCAGGGCCGGGGCTACGGACGGGACCTGATGGCCGCCGCCGCGGACGCCGCCCGCACCGTGGAAGGCATCGAGGCGGTCAGGCTCACCTGCCGGGGCGGGCTCGGCCTGGAGCGGTTCTACGCCTCCTGCGGATACAAGGAGGTCGGCCGGGTCCCCGGCGCCATCCGCGTCGCCCCCGGCGACGACCGGGACGACGTCTTCATGCTCCTCCCGCTGGCCTGACACCCTCGCCCGGCCCGACCCCCCCTGCAAGATCGCCGGTCCGGCATGTTTCACTGGACAGTGCCTCTTTGTGCCAGAAACGGAAGAGTGGATTGAGATGCTCCGCTACACGCTGATGCGCCTCGGCATCTTCGCAGGCTGCCTCGTGGTCGTCTGGGGCCTCGTCTACGCCGGAGTGTTCCCGCGCGGCCTCGGCGACTCCAACGGCATGTGGATCCTCCTGCTCTCCCTGCTGATCTCCGCCCCCATCAGCTTCATCGCGCTGCGCAAGGAGCGGGACCGCGCCTCGGTGCAGGTCGCGGGCCGCGTCACCCGCATGAAGGCCAACCTGGAGGCCAGCCGCGGCCAGGAGGACACCGCCGACGACACCGCACGGGCGCAGGGCCAGACCTCGTAACGTCCGTCACGCACCCGCACGCCCCGGCTTCCGAATTCACCGGAAACCGGGGCGCTTTGCGTTTTGCGGGCAGGAGCGCGCTCCCGCCTCTCAAAGTATGGCTTTGAGTGTCTCAAAGCATGGGTGTTAAAGTCGTGTGCATGAAGCAAGCAGCCGCGCCCACCACACCACAGCGCCTCGCGCTCGTGGCGCGCCTGCACGTGGACCTCTGCCGGTGCGCGTCCGCGAACTGTCGCCCCTGACGTTCCCCCTCGCCAGTCGTCCCCACGTCAGCTCAGCGCGTCCCATCCCGCGTCCCGTCCCCTTACGGAGCATGTCCGTGTCTTCACCGTCCCCGGAGTCGACGTCCTCGTCGGCGTCGTCGCCGTCCTTCGCGAAGTACCTCAAGGTGCCCTTCTGGGCCCAGATACTCGCCGGCCTCGTCCTCGGCGTCCTGCTGGGCTGGCTGGCCCGCAGCCAGGACATATCGTGGCTGGTCACCACCCTGGAGAAGGTCGGTGACACGTTCATCGGCCTGCTGAAGCTGGCCGTCGCGCCCCTGGTCTTCTTCGCGATCCTCGTCTCGATCACCAACCTGCGGAAGGTCAACAACGCGGCCCGCCTCGCGTCCCGCACCCTCCTCTGGTTCATGATCACGTCGCTGATCGCGGTGGCCATCGGCCTCGTCATCGGCCTGGTCACCAACCCCGGCGCCGGCACCGGCCTCACCCCGGCCGACGGCGCCAAGCCCGAGCACACCGGTTCCTGGATCGACTTCCTGACCGGCATCGTGCCGACCGACGTCATCACGCCGTTCACCGAGCTGAACGTCCTGCAGATCGTCTTCATGGCCGCCGTCGCCGGCATCGCCGCCCTCCAGCTCGGCGAGAAGGCCCAGCCGATCCTGAACCTGAGCGAGTCGATCCTCGAACTCCTCCAGAAGGCCCTGTGGTGGGTCATCCGCCTCGCCCCGCTCGGCACCGTCGGCCTCATCGGCAACGCCATCGCCACCTACGGCTGGGACCTGATCGGCAAGTACGCCACCTTCACCGCCGACATCTACGTCGGCTGCGCCCTGGTGATGTTCGTGGTCTACCCGACGCTGCTCGCCACCGTCGCCAAGGCCAGCCCGCTGCAGTTCTTCAAGGGCGCCTGGCCCGCCATCCAGCTGGCCTTCGTCTCCCGCTCCTCGGTCGGCACCATGCCGCTGACCCAGAAGGTCACCGAGCGCCTCGGCGTCCCGAAGGAGTACGCGTCCTTCGCCGTGCCGTTCGGCGCGACGACCAAGATGGACGGCTGCGCCGCGATCTACCCGGCGATCGCCGCGATCTTCGTCGCGCAGATCTTCAACATCGACCTGGGTGTCGGCGACTACCTGCTGATCGCCTTCGTCTCGGTGGTCGGCTCCGCCGCCACGGCCGGCCTCACCGGCGCCACGGTCATGCTGACCCTGACCCTCTCCACCCTGGGACTCCCCATGGAGGGCGTCGGTCTCCTCCTCGCCATCGACCCGATCCTGGACATGATGCGGACGGCGACGAACGTCGCGGGCCAAGCCCTCGTCCCGGTCATCGTCTCGGCCCGCGAGGGGCTGCTCGACCGCAAGGCGTACGACGAGGCGCACGCCTCGCCGATCGACGAGCCGGAGCGGGAGAAGCGAGACGCGGAGCCGGTTGCGGCCGCCGCCTGACCGTCCGGTCCTGGGCGCTGACGTCCCGAACATCTCCGCACGGACCGTACGCTGATTCGCATGGGTGCAGGGAAGACCAAGCGGATGCCGCGTGCGGTCCGTGAGCAGCAGATGCTGGACGCCGCCGTGAGCGTCTTCGGACGGCG
Organism: Streptomyces sp. BK208; assembly: GCF_004364245.1. GTDB lineage: Bacteria > Actinomycetota > Actinomycetes > Streptomycetales > Streptomycetaceae > Streptomyces. The sequence continues at coordinate 88,188 of NZ_SOAV01000006.1, forward strand.
TGGGTACATGGCGGCGTCGATGGACGAGATCGCCGAACTGGCGGGCGTGTCCAAGCCGCTGGTGTACCTGTACCTGAACTCGAAGGACGACCTCTTCAGCGCCTGCATCCACCGCGAGGCCCGCGCCCTCACCGAGGCGGTGCGGGCCGGCGTGCGTCCGGGGCTCTCCGCCGACGGGCAACTCTGGTCGGGGCTGCGGGCGTTCTTCACCCACACCGCGCGGCACCCGGACGCCTGGCGGGTGCTGCACCTGCACGCCCGTACCCACGGCGAGCGGTTCGCGGCCGAGGTGGCGGCGATGCGCGAGGAGATCGTCGCGTTCGTGACGCAGCTGATCGCCGCCGCGGCGCGCGCCGCGCACCGGGACCCGCACCTGCCCGAGGGCGAGGTCGCCGGGCTGGCCGAGGCGCTGGTCGGGGCCGCGGAGTCGCTCGCCGACTGGGCGGGTGCCACCGAGGGCGTCACCGCCAAGCAGGCGGCGGCGACCCTGATGAACTTCGCCTGGGCCGGCCTGGGCGACCTGATGGCGGGGCGGCCGTGGTCGCCGCCGGAGGAGCCCGGGGCGGGAGCGGCGGACCAGGTGCTGCCGGTTCAGGCCGGGTAGGGCCGGACCTCGCCGGACAGGTGCAGCCGCCGCCCCTCGTCGCCGCGCAGCTCGAACCGTCCGCTCCCGCCCGCGTCGTCGGTGCCGGCGCCGTACGTCACCGTGCCCGGCAGCAGCACCGGTGCCAGGAACCGTGCCCGCACCACGGCCGCGTCCGGTGTCCCGTGCTCGGCGAGGCACCGGGCGACGGTCCACATGCCGTGCGCGATGGCCCGCGGGAAGCCGAAGAGGCGGGCGGTGAGCGGGTGCAGGTGGATCGGGTTGCGGTCCCCGGAGGCGGCGCCGTAGCGCCGGCCCACGTCCCCGGCGAGGCGCCACCGGGCGCGGACGGGGAGGGGGCCGGTCGCAGTGGCGTCCGCGCCCTGCGGGGTGGCGGTGGTGCCCTGCGGGTTGGCGGTGGTGCGGTGGCGGGCCAGGTAGGTGCTGCGGGACTCCCACACCAGGTCCGCGCCGGTACGCAGCTGTGTGACCATCGACGCCTCGGTGCCGCGCCGGTGCGGGGCCAGCCCCTCGACGTGCACGGAGAGTTCGTACGCGGCGGTCGCGGGCACGGCCGCCCGCCGGGTGATGTCGATGGACGTGTGGACCAGTCCGAGCAGGGGCAGCGGGAAGGCCCGGGCGCTCATCAGGCGCATGGCCAGCGGGAAGCCCAGCACGTGGGGGTAGGTCGGCGGAAGCGCGTCCGCGCCGGTCGGGAAGCCGCACACCCGCTCGTAGGCCGCCAGCCGCGCGAGGTCCACGCGCAGGCCGGGCACGACGAGGCGGGTGCGGGGGAAGTCCGCGTCGGGGCGGGGGCGCTTGAGGGGTGACAGCAGCGCGCCGCGGGCGAGCAGCGGTGCGAGGGCGGGGACGCCGGACAGCGTGGTGGTCGCGGCGGCGGAGGGGGTGGAGGGGCTCGTGGCGGTCATCACGCCCCCAGCAGGCTCTGGCCGCAGACCCGTACGACCTGGCCGTTGACCGCGCCGGAGGCCGGGTGCGCGAGCCAGGCGGTCGTCTCGGCGACGTCCACCGGCAGCCCGCCCTGGGCGAGGGAGTTCATGCGGCGCCCGGCCTCGCGGATGAAGAGGGGGACCGCCGCCGTCATCTTCGTCTCGATGAATCCCGGTGCCACCGCGTTCACCGTCACCCCGTGCTCCGCGAGGGCGCGCGGAGCCAGCGAGCGGACCAGGCCGACGATGCCGGCCTTGCTCGCGCCGTAGTTGGTCTGCCCCGCGTTGCCCGCGAGTCCGGCGATGGAGGCCGTCGCCACGATCCGGCCGTCCCGGTTGACCGTGCCCGCCGCGAGCAGCGCGTCCGTGGTGCGCAGGACGCTCGCGAGGTTGACGTCGAGGACGGAACTCCAGCGGTCGGCGGGCATGTTGACCAGGCGCCGGTCGCGGGTGACGCCGGCGTTGTGGATGAGGACGTCGAGTCCGCCGGGCAGTGCGGCGGCGATGCGCTCGCCCGCGTCGGCGGCGGTGATGTCGAGTGCGAGGGCGGTGCCGCCGAGGCGTTCGGCGGCCCGGCGTGCGGCGTCCTCGGCCTGCGGCACGTCCAGAACGACGACGTGGGCGCCCTGCCCGGCCAGCGTCTCGGCGACCGCCGCGCCGATGCCCCGCGCGGCGCCGGTGACCAGGGCGGTGCGCCCGGCGAGCGGCAGTGCCCAGTCGTCGGGTGCGGTGTCCCCGCCCGCCCTGCCGACCTCGATCACCTGGCCGCTGACGTAGGCGGAGGCGGGGGAGAGGAGGAAGCGGAGGGTGGACTCGGCGGGCGCGGCGTCGGTGAGCCGGACGAGGTTGACGGTCCTGCCCCGGCCGATCTCCTTGCCGAGCGAGCGGGTGAAGCCCTCCAACGCCTGCTGGGCGGCGGCCTGGTGGTGGTCGTCCGGGTCGGGCGGGGCGCCGAGCACCACCACGCGGCCGCTCGCGGCGACGGAGCGGACGACGGGGTGCAGTGCGCCGTGCACCTGGGCGAGCGCCTCGACGTCCCGTACGCCGGTGGCGTCCAGGACGACGGCGGCCGGCCGCCCGTCCTCGTCCCGGCGCAGGCCCGTGCGGGCCAGGACGGGTGCCGGGTCGAGGTCCGTCCTGCCGGCCGTGAGGTGCAGCAGGCCCCCGTCGAGCGCGTCCCGCCGCAGCGCGGCGGGTTGCGGCAGGCCGAGCCTGCGGGTGAGGAAACGTCCGGGCGCGGTGCCGGTGAAGCTGAGATAGCGGTCGGCCATGTCTGTCTCCCAGGCGGCTGCGGCGTCTCCAGAGACGGTCCTGCCCACAATTGCTTACTCTGGAGTAAGGTTACCGGAGGTAAGCCTATGTCACGGGTGAGGAGCAGGTCGAGATGAGCCCTCTGGCACCGCGGCCCACGCGCCGCGTCGCGGTCCTCGACGGCGCGCGTATCCCCTTCGCGCGCTCCGACGGTCCGTACGCCACCGCGTCCAACCAGGAGATGCTCACCGCCGCCCTCGACGGGCTGGTCGGGCGCCACGGCCTCCAGGAGCCGGGCGCGGTCGGCGAGTTCGTGGCCGGCGCGGTCCTCAAGCACAGCCGCGACTTCAACCTCGCCCGCGAGACGGTGCTCGGCTCGGCCCTCGACGCGCGCACCCCCGCCTACGACATCCAGCAGGCCTGCGGCACCGGTCTCCAGGCCGTGATCGCCGCCGCCAACAAGATCGCCCTCGGCCAGACCGAGTCGGCGATCGCGGGCGGCGCCGACACCGCGAGCGACGCCCCGCTCGGCGTCAACGACCGGCTGCGCCGCATCCTGCTGGAGGCCCGCCGGGCGAAGACCGCCGGAGGCAGGCTCAGGGCGCTGGCCAAGGTCCGCCCGGCACACCTGGTCCCCGACATCCCGCGCAACGCCGAACCGCGCACCGGCCTGTCGATGGGCGAGCACGCCGCGGTGACGGCGCGCGCCTGGGACATCTCCCGTGCGGACCAGGACGCGTTGGCCGCCGCGAGCCACCAGCGACTGGCGGCGGCGTACGAACGCGGCCTCTTCCAGGACCTGGTCATCCCCTTCCGGGGCCTGGCCCGGGACCAGAACCTGCGTCCCGGCTCGACGGTGGAGAAACTGGCCGCGCTCAAGCCGGTGTTCGGGCTCGACAACCCCGGTCCCACGATGACGGCGGGCAACTCCACGCCCCTGACGGACGGTGCGGCGACCGTGCTGCTGGCGAGCGAGGAGTGGGCCGAGGCCCGGGGCATCCGGCCCCTCGCCTACCTCACGGCGTACGAGACGGCGGCCGTGGACTTCGTCGGCGGGGACGTGGCCGGTGGCGAGGACGGGCTGCTGATGGCCCCGGCGTACGCGGTGCCGCGGATGCTGGAGCGGGCCGGGCTCGGCATCGGGGACTTCGACCTCGTCGAGATCCACGAGGCGTTCGCCTCCCAGGTGCTGGCCACGCTGGCCGCCTGGGAGAAGCGCGGCCTGGACCCGGTGGACCGCGCCCGTCTGAACGTGGCGGGCTCCTCCCTCGCCACCGGCCACCCCTTCGCCGCCACCGGCGCCCGCATCGTGGCCACGCTGGCCACCCTGCTCGCCGAGCGGGAAGGACCCGGGCGCGGTCTGATCTCCGTGTGCGCGGCGGGTGGTCAGGGCGTCACCGCCATACTGGAACGAACGTGACTTACCCTCAGGTAACCCCCAACACTGCACGCCTCCGGCGCGGGAAGATCCCGGAACGCGCACCAAGTCCCCACGCGAACACCGTACGATCCGGTCACTGACCGCCGGTAACCCCTGTCCGCGGGGCCGGCGATGAACGCCTCGGCGCGCGAGGCACGTACGTCATGCAGCAGAGCAGCGACAGCAGAAGCAGTGTCTTTGCTGCACGTCCCAGGAGCCGCCCGTGTCCACCCCGCTTCCCTCCTTCGCCGCATCCGCCGCCTACGCCGACTCGCCCGGCCCCGCCCTGGTGGCGCCCGAGACGCGGATGCTGGACGGAGCCGTACGGGAGGCGTACGTACCGCCGTTCGCGCCGCCGGTGCGCCGGGGGTCCCTCGCCGACCTGCCCTTCGACAACGCGGCGGCCGTCCCCGACCAGGTCGTCCTCAGCCGCCGCTCACCGGACGGCGACTGGTCCGAGGTGACGGCGGCCCAGTTCGCCGGGCAGGTGCTGGCGGTGGCCAAGGGCATGATCTCCGAGGGCCTCATGCCGGGCGACCGCATCGCGATCATGGCGCGGACGACGTACGAGTGGACCCTGCTGGACTTCGCCGCGTGGGCGGCCGGGCTGGTCACCGTGCCCGTCTACCCGACCTCCTCCCTCTTCCAGACCCGCTGGATCCTCCAGGACTCCGGCGCCGTCACCCTGGTCACCGAGACCACCGCGCAGGCCGCCGCCCTCGGACCCGAGCTGGACCGCATGCCCGACCTCAAGCACCTGTGGGTCATGGACAAGGGGCACGTGGAGCGGCTCGCGGAGCTGGGCGCGCGGGTACCGGACGCGGAGGTGGAGGTGCGTCGCGGCATGCTCGGCCCGAGCACGCTGGCCACCCTGATCTACACCTCCGGCACGACCGGACGCCCCAAGGGCTGCGTGCTCAGCCACGGCAACTTCTTCGCCGAGGTCGACAACGCGATCGAGCTGCTCTACCCGGTCTTCAAGGCGGAGACCGGCGAGGAGCCCTCCATCCTGCTCTTCCTGCCGATGTCCCACGTCTTCGGCCGCATGGTCGCCGTGGCCGCCGTCCGCGCCCGGGTCCGCCTCGGGCACGCGCCGAGCCTGAAGCCGAAGGACCTGCTGCCCGACCTGGCGGCCTTCCGCCCGACCTGCCTGCTGACCATCCCGTACATGCTAGAGAAGATCTTCAACAGCGCCCGAGCCAAGGCCGAGTCCGGCGGCCGTGCCGCCGCCTTCGACCGCGCGGTCTCGGTCGCGGTGCGCTACGGCGAGGCCAAGGAGGCCCGCCAGACCGGCACCGGCGGCGGCCCCGGCCGCGGCCTGAAGACCGCCCGCTCCTTCTACGACCCGCTGGTCTACCGCAAGATACGCAACGCCATGGGCGGCCGGGTCAGGTACGCCATCTGCGGCGGCTCCCCGCTCGGCCGCCGCCTGGCCGCCTTCTACGCCGGTGCCGGCATCGACATCTTCGAGGGCTACGGCCTGACCGAGACCACCGCCGCAGCCACCGTCACGCCGCCGCTCAAGCCGCGTCTGGGCACGGTCGGCTGGCCGCTGCCCGGCACCCGCATCCGCATCGCCGCCGACGGCGAGATCCTCGTCGCCGGCGAACAGGTCCTGCCCGGCTACTGGGACCCGCAGGCCGGCGGCGTCGTCCAGGCGGCACCCGACGGCTGGTTCGCCACCGGCGACCTCGGCAGCCTGGACGACGAGGGCTACCTGACGATCACCGGCCGCAAGAAGGAACTGCTGATCACCGCCGGCGGCAAGAGCGTCGCCCCCGCCCCGCTGGAGAACTGGCTGCGCTCCCACCCCCTGATCTCCCAGTGCATCGTGCTGGGCGACCGCCGCCCCTACGTCTCCGCCCTGTTCACCCTCGACCCCGACGGCCTCACCCACTGGCGCCGCATGAACGGCAAGCACCCGGTGCCGCCGGAGCTGCTGACCGACGACGAGGAGGTCCGCGCGGTGCTCCAGCGCGCGGTCGACGAGGCCAACAAGCTGGTCTCCCGTCCCGAGTCCATCCGCCGCTTCGCCGTCCTGCCCAGGGACTTCACCGAGTGGGAGGGCCACCTGACCCCCTCCATGAAGCTCCGCCGCGACGCGATCATGCGGGACTTCGCCGCGGCCGTGGAGGGGCTGTACGAGGGGCACGAGAGCGCGGGGCTCAGCGGCGGGCGATGAGGCAGGCCTGCGGGACCTGAGCCGACGCGTCCCCTTCCTGGATCCGCACCGTCCGGGACAGCACGGTGAACCCGGCCTTCTCGAGCAGCCCGGCCATCGGCTCGGGCCGCCGCCGCTCGAAGTCCAGGGCGACCGGGTGACCCCACGGCCGGTCGTGGTGGCGCGGCTCGTCGCCGACCTGGAAACCGAGCAGCAGATGCCCGCCCGGGGCCAGGACCCGCCGCACCTCCCCGAAGAGGTCCGGCAGCCGCTCCCACGGCGTGTGGATCGACGAGTACCAGGAGACGGCCCCCGCGAGGGCGCCGTCGGGCAGGTCGAGGTCCAGCATGGACCCCTGCTCGAACCGCAGCCCCGGGTTCTCCCGGCGCGCGATCGCGAGCATCGAGGCGGACAGGTCGACACCGAAGACCCGCAGGCCCAGCGAGGCGAGGTGCGCGGTGACCAGCCCGGGGCCGCAGCCCAGGTCGGCCACCTCCCCCCGGGGCCCCACCAGCTCGGCGAAGGCGCCCATCAGCGCCCGGTCCAGCGGGGCGTCGTCGAGCACGGTGCGGAAGCGGGCGTGGTAGTCCTCGGCGACGGCGTCGTAGAAGGCCCGGGTGGTGGTCACGAAGGCGGGGTCGGTGGTCATGCGCGGACCCTAGTGGCAGCCACTGACAACGGGACCGGCGGCGGGAAGTTCAACAAGGATTCACGAAAGGCAGGAGCCCCGTCGCCGAAACCGGCGCGGGGCTCCTTGGGTACTGCTGTCAATCAGACAGGAGTGACGTTCTCCGCCTGCGGACCCTTGGGGCCCTGCGTGACGTCGAAGGACACCTGCTGGTTCTCCTCGAGGGAACGGAATCCCTGAGCGTTGATCGCGGAGTAGTGGACGAAGACGTCCGGGCCGCCGCCTTCCTGGGCGATGAAACCAAAGCCCTTTTCGGCGTTGAACCACTTCACGGTTCCGGTAGCCATAAGCCCTCCTTGGGCCCAAAGGGTTGCCCTGCTCCAGAACCAGCAAATGTGAAGACTTTGAATGTCGCACAACTGCATACGTCTGAGAACGACGAGAGCCCGCGGTCACATGCTCCGCAGGCTCTGTACTGCAAGGGAAACCAAACTGCAACTTGCTGTGAGCCTAGCACGCAGGGACCCGAGCGCAACAGAGGTCAAGATCACTTCACCCGGACGTTTGAACACCTGCGCCGTTCGGCTGACGCCGGGGGGCGGCGACGGAAGGGCGAAGGGGGAGGGCTAGCCTCGCGATGTGGACAATTCTCGCACCCGGCCGCGCGTCGGCCACATCCAGTTCCTGAACTGCCTCCCCCTGTACTGGGGCCTCGCGAGAACGGGAACGCTCCTCGACTTCGAGCTGGCGAAGGACACCCCGGAGAAGCTCAGCGAGCAGCTGGTGCGCGGTGATCTCGACGTCGCCCCCGTCACCCTGGTCGAATTCCTGAAGAACGCCGACGACCTCGTCGCCTTCCCCGACATCGCCGTCGGCTGCGACGGCCCGGTGATGTCGTGCGTGATCGTCTCCCAGGTGCCGCTGGACCGCCTGGACGGCGCCCGCGTCGCCCTCGGGTCGACCTCGCGCACCTCCGTACGGCTCGCCCAGCTCCTGCTGGCGGAACGGTTCGGCGTCCAGCCGGACTACTACACCTGCCCGCCGGACCTGAGCCTGATGATGCAGGAGGCCGACGCGGCCGTCCTCATCGGCGACGCGGCCCTGCGCGCCAACATGATCGACGGCCCGCGCTACGGCCTCGACGTGCACGACCTGGGCGCCCTGTGGAAGGAGTGGACGGGCCTGCCGTTCGTCTTCGCGGTCTGGGCCGCCCGCCGGGACTACGCGGAGCGCGAGCCGGTCATCACCCGCAAGGTGCACGAGGCCTTCCTCGCCTCCCGGGACCTCTCCCTCGAGGAGGTGGGCAAGGTCGCCGAGCAGGCGGCCCGCTGGGAGGCCTTCGACGAGGAGACCCTCGCGAAGTACTTCACCACGCTCGACTTCCGCTTCGGCGGCCCGCAGCTGGAGGCGGTCGCCGAGTTCGCCCGCCGCGTCGGCCCCACCACCGGCTTCCCGGCGGACGTGAAGGTCGAACTGCTGCAGCCCTGATCCGCACCGGGATCCGGTCGCCGGCTGCCCACTACCCTGCTGAGAGGTATCGGCGTACGGGGGAGGGGTGGACGCCATGCGGCCGCTCGATGTCGACGAACCCACCGTCGTGGGGCCCTACCGGCTGCTCGGCCGGCTGGGCTCCGGCGGCATGGGCCGGGTCTACCTGGGCCGCAGCGCCGGGGGCCGCACGGTCGCGGTGAAGATCGTGCACCCGCACTTCGCGCTGGACGAGGAGTTCCGGGCCCGCTTCCGCCGCGAGGTCGATGCCGCACGCCGGGTCGGCGGGGCCTGGACCGCGCCCGTCCTGGACGCCGACCCCGAGGCGCGGGTGCCGTGGGTCGCGACGGCCTACGCCGCCGGGCCCTCCCTGACGGCGGCCGTCGCCGACGGCGGCCCGCTGCCCGCCCACTCGGTACGGGCGCTCGGCGCGGGCCTCGGCGAGGCGCTGGCGGCGGTGCACGAGCTGGGCCTCGTCCACCGCGACGTGAAGCCGTCCAACGTCCTGCTCACCCTCGACGGCCCCCTCCTGATCGACTTCGGCATCGCCCGGGCCAGCGGGGGAACCGCGTCCCTGACCTCGACCGGCGTGTCCGTCGGCTCGCCCGGCTACATGTCGCCCGAGCAGATCCTCGGCAAGGGCGTCACCGGGGCCGCGGACGTCTTCTCACTGGGCGCCGTACTGGCGTACGCGGCGACGGGCCTGCCGCCCTTCCCCGGTGACTCCTCGGCCGCGCTGCTCTACAAGGTCGTCCACGAACAGCCGCGGCTCGACGGCCTGACCGAGGGGGAGCTGCGCGAGCTGGTCGCCTCCTGCCTCGCCAAGGACCCGGCCGCCCGCCCGGCCCCCGCGGAGGTGGCCCGGCGCCTGGCACCCCGGGGCGCGGCCCGCCTGATGACCGGCGGCTGGCTCCCGGGGGCGCTGGTGGAGCGGGTCAGCCGCAGCGCCGTACAGCTCCTGAACCTGGAGGCGGCGGAGTCCGGGCCGGGGGAGACCGGGTCGCGGGAGACAGGGCCGTGGGAGACAGGGCCCGGGGAGCGTGCGGCGGAGGCGTCGGGCCCGGTCGGTTTCAGCCGGCCGTCGGTCACGGCCGGGGGTGAGGCCGGGGCGGGGGCGGCTGGCGAGGCGGGGACGGGAGCCGAGGTGTGGGTGACGCCTCTGGCCTCCGGTGTCTTCGGCCCCCCGCCGGTGATGCCGACCCCCACGGCACCCTCCCGTGCCCCCGCATCCTCCCCCGCCCCCTCCGCCTCTCCCGCCCCCTCCGACGACTCGTCCGTTCCCGGTCCGTCCGTCCCGGGCCCGAGGGGTGCCGGACCCGAGCACGCGTCCCCGGCCCCGGCACGGCACCCCGGCCGGCTCGCCCTCTCCGTCGCGGCGACCTCCACGCAGGGCGCGGGCGGCCGGGGCCGGCGGCTCAGCTGCACTGTGGCGCTCGCGGTGGCGGGCGCGCTGGCCGCGGTGACGGTCGGGTCGGTGTTCGTCCTGGACCTGCTGCCGGGCTCGGGGAACGGCACGAACCACGCGGGCGGCAGCGACGGCGCGCACGAGCCCCCCGCCGCCACCGCCTCCGCCACGGCCGGCGCCGGCGTCCTGCCCGAGCGCTACGTCGGCACCTGGGAGGGGCAGGCCACCGCCCTGGACGGCAAGCTGCCGCTGGGCACCTTCCGCATCACCATCGAGCGGGTGAACGTCGGCGAGGAAATGGGCCGCCTGCGCCAGACCGACGAGCTGGGCGGCGTCTGCGTCGACGTGATCACCCTGAAGAAGGTGACGGAGAAGCAGATCGTCGCCGGGTCCGTCGGCGCCGAGAGCAACCACGACGGCTGCAACCCGGCCCCCACCACCGTCACGTTCACACCGGTCGGCGACGACCTCGACTACGCCTCGCGGAGCGAGGAGTCGGGACGGCCGGGGGCTCGGTTGTCCAAGGTCGGGTAGCGGGGGTCTGAGCGCTGTCCGCCGACGGGGATCATTCCCGCGGACCGTAGCGCCAGAACAGAGCGACCAGTGCGGCGGCCATGGCAACGGCAGCCGCCGGTCCGACGGCGCACAGGCAGGGGGCCTGTTCCTGCGCCCAGCAGGCGCCGCCCTCGCGGTGGCAGACACCGTCCCAGTTGCGGCGGTTCTGGGGCCGCAAGGTCGCTACCACCAGGTCCGGCCCCTGCCATCCGGCCACGATCCCGGGCAGGCCGGTGACGGCCCAGGCGAGGGTGGACGCCTTCTCGCCAGTCCGGTGCTCGTACTGGACGGCGGGCGCTGCTCCCGCCGCCCGGGACGGGCGGAACCCCGGCCACTCATCCGGGCACGACGACGGTACGCAGCTCCCCGTCGCCGAGGTGCAGCATGCCCTTGCCCGGCGTGATCTGGCCGCCGACCATCTGTCGCGAGATGCGCAGGCCGATGAGATCCCCGCTGGACGACTCCTGCGGGGAGAGCAGGATGCCTCGCCGGGCCTTCTTGGCGTCCACCTGCCAGCCGGAGAAGCCGCTGCACACATCCTCTTCGTCACCCGCGATGACGAGGGCGAGTCCGCGCTCGGCGCCCCGGGAGACGATCTTCTTCATCTGGCTCTCGGCGTCGCAGTCCTCGAGGATCTCGCCGTCGTCGACGAGGACCGCGATGGGTTCCTCGGGACTGGCTCCGTCGATCAGCTCCTCGAACTCGTCCTCGTCGATGTCGTCACCGATGAAGACCTTCAGCACGCCGTGCACGCCGTCCAGTTGACGCACCGGCGATTGGCGGGGCGCCGCGACGACCAGCCGGGTGCCCTGGGCGAGGAGGGACTGGGCGACGTTCATCAGCACCGTGGAGCGGCCCGACTTGGCCGGCCCGGCGATGACGAAGGACGGCACGCCGTCGGCGAGGTCGGGACCGAAGCCGACGATCTCGTCACCGCCGATGCCGATCAGCGCCCACAGCTTCGAACGGGACGCCTCCGGGTCGCGCATCTCCCAGGCCTCCGGGAAGGTGATCCGGCTGGGCAGACTGTCCACACGGAAGGGACGCCGGGCCCGCGGGACGTCGGCGTCGCGGGCGGTGGCGGCCTCGCCGATCGCCGTGATCGCCGCCGCCTGTCCCTGGCCGGTGGTGTCCTCGGAGAGCAGCGCGAACTGCGTCTCCGTACCGGCCTCGTTGCGGAAGGCACGGCCCGGCGGGATCTCCTCGGGCACCTTGCGGGTGGGGATACCGAGCGAGGCGAAGTCGCTGCGGTCGGCCAGCCGCAGGCCGTACTTGTCCTCGGTGAGGGTCGCGATACGGCCCACGAGCAGCGTGCGGTCACCCGTCAGGACCAGGTGGATGCCGACGCTGGCACCCTCGCGCATCATCGTCTGCAACTCCTCGGTCAGCGAACCGTGGTCGACCTCTCCGAGGGTGGGCACCCAGCCCTCCCAGCGGTCGAGCAGCACCACGATGTGCGGCAGCCGCTCGTCCTCCGCCACCGAGGCCCGCTGCTCCCCGATGTCCGCGAAGCCGGAGTCGGCCAACAGGTCCTGCCGGCGGGACAGTTCGCCCTTGAGCCGGTTGACGAGCCGAACGACCCGCTCGGTCTGGTTGCGGCCGACCACCGCGCCGCAGTGCGGCAGTCGGGTCAACGCGTTCAGGGCACCGTTGCCGCAGTCGATGCCGTACAGATGGACATCGGCGGTGGAGTGCGTGCGGGCCAGCGAACCCGCGATGGTACGCAGCACCTGAGAACGGCCGCTGCGCGGAGCACCGCCGATCATCAGATGGCCGAAGCTCGCGAAGTCGACGACGACCGGACGGCGAGCCTGGTCGGAGGGCAGGTCCTCGATGCCGTACGGCGCGGGCCGCAGCTTGCCCGGGGCGGCACCGGCGAGCGCCGGCACCTCGATCTCGTCCAGCAGCAGCTTCTCGTCCAAGGCCGGCAGCCAGGGGCTGTGCTGGGCGGGGATGCCCATCGCCCGGTTCGCGTCGCGCACCGCGTCGACGAGCACCTTGAGGTCGGTGATCTCGTCGTCCTCACGGGACTCGGTCTTCGGCTTGGTCAGCGCCGCCCGGCCCAGGTCCTCCCAGCTCAGCGGCCCCACCCAGGGCGCGAGCGCGGCGGGGTCGGCGGCACCGGGCCGACGGCCACCGACACGCCCCGACTGGAAGGGAACCAGGGAGGAATGCCCCAGCCGTACGTAGGCGCGGCCCGGGGTGTTCTTGGAGATGTGCCCGGCCTCGGGTGAGTCGATGACGTCGGACGACTCGCCGCCGTCGGTCACCCGCAGCGCGATCCGCAGGTTTGTGTTGGCGCGGATCTCGGGGGAGACGACGCCGCTGGGTCGCTGGGTGGCGAGCAGCAGATGGATGCCGAGGGAACGCCCTCGCTGGGCGATGTTGACGAGACCGGTCACGAAGTCGGGCAGGTCCCGCACCATCGAGGCGAACTCGTCGATGACGATGAGCAGCCGGGGCACCGGCGCGTGCGAGGGGTCCCTGCGCACGAGGTCCTGGTAGTCCTCGATGTCCTTGGCGTCGGCGGCGGCGAGGATGTGCTCGCGCCGCTTCAGCTCGGCGCCCAGCGACTCCAGGGCGCGCTCGACCAGGTGCGCGTCGAGGTCGGTCACCATGCCGACGGTGTGCGGCAGCTTGACGCAGTCCTTGAACGCCGATCCGCCCTTGTAGTCGACGAGGACGAAGGTCATGTTCTCGGGCGTGTTCGCGACGGCGAGAGCCGCCACGATGGTCTGCAGCAGTTCCGACTTACCCGAACCGGTCGTACCGGCGATGAGACCGTGTGGCCCGTCCTTGCGCATGTCGATGCCGAACGGGCCGTCGTACGACTCACCGATGACGGCCATCGTCGACTGGCCGCCCATCCGCCACCGGGCGCCGATCGCGTCGGCCGTCGGCGGCTCCAACTGCAGCACGTCGAGCAGCCGGCTGGCGCCGGGCAGCGCCGAGTCCTCCGTCTCGCCGCTGATGTCGCGCAGCGCCGACAGTGAACGTGCCAGCCGCAGGCACCAGGCGGGCGTGACGAAGTCGGGCCGTACGTCCGTGATCCGTTCGACACCCGCCTCCTCGACGCGCAGCCGCAGCTTCTCGGCGCGGGCCCGCTGCTCGGGCTCGGCCGGGGCGTTGGTGTGCCAGGCCTGGAAGGACGGGAAGCCCCCCGCGACCTGCTGCGCGGGCTGCACCTGCTCGTCCCGCCCGGGTCGTGCACTGCTCTCCGCCTTGGGCTCTGCGACGACGAACGCCTGGCACTCACCCGGCAGGAACCGCTCCTCGGCGTCGAGACAGACGGCGAACATCGACACGGCCGGACCCTCGCGCAACAGCCGTACGACGCCCGGCAGCGACCGCAGCCGCCGCGACCCGTCCCATACGACGACGATGTCCGGATCGGTGAAACTGGAGCCCTGTGCGCCGCTGCCCTTCTGCTCGGCGGCCTTCTTGCGGGCGTCGAGGATCTGCGTCAGCTCGCCGATCCGTGCGCCGACGGTCTCGGCGTCGGTACCGATCAGGACGTTGACGTCCTGGCCTCCGGAGGGCCGCGAATGAGGCAGCCACCGCACCCAGTCCCATTCGCTCTGCGCGGAGTTCTCACTCAGCACGTAGAACTGCACGTCCATCGGACTGTGCAGCGCGGCGGTCTGCGCGACGGCCCAACGCCCCAGCGATCGCGCGGAGTCCCCGGGCCCCGCGATGCCGACGACGCCGAGGTTGCGCAACGACAGCGCGACGGGAGCGTCCTCGATCTTCCAGGTGACCTGGCGGCGGTGGTCGTCCTGCTCCGGGTCGTCGAGCACGACCTCGGAGGGCAGTCGCCCTGTCCCCACCCGTAGCAGCAGGTGATCGCGATCGGTCCGCCGCCGCTCCCAGAGCCGGGTGCGCGGCCCGGTGGCGACGGACAGGACGACCGCCGGGTCGGGAATGGCCTGTCGCCGGTCGTCCCGCTCGGCGACCAGCGCGTCCTGCGCGTCCTTCTCGATCCGCGCCTTCTGCTCCTCGTACTCCTTGACCTGCTTGGCGTGGGACTTGCGCCCGTGCTTCTTGTCGTTGAAGTAGTTGGCGAACAGCAGAACCGGGCTGAGCCCCGCCATGATCAGGTAGTACCAGCGCCCGAACACCAGCACGGCGACCACGGCACCGACGAGCGGGGTCAGCGCCATCAGCCAGGGCAGGGGCCGGGCCTCGTACTCGCGGGGCGGCGAGGGCAGCCGGAAGTTGGTCTGCCGCTCGGGCGGACGCAGCCGCGGCGGCCGGTTGTAGTCCAGGCCCACTCCGTCCTCGGACCACTTGAGCGCGGCGTTGGGAGGCGAGTACCGGGCCAGCTCGACGAGCGAGTTCCCGACCGCGATCTGCCCGCCGAGCGGCCAGTCGTCCCCGTCCCGGTCCTTGACGGATTCCCCGTCGAGGGTGACGCCGTCCTCGTCACTGTGCACGACGACCTTGCACGTCCCGTCGGTGGCGACGGACAGGGTCAGGGCACGGGCGTCGACCTCGGGGTCCTCGATCCGGACGTACGCCGCCGGTCCGCTTCCGATGTCGTACTTCCCCACTCCGAGGCGGTGGACGAAGCCGGCCCCCGGCCCGCCCACGATCCGCAACTCCACGAGTCCGGTGGGTTCCCCGGGCAGACACCCGGACGGATCCTGCAGACTGACGACCGCACCCTCGCGCAACGGCGACCCGATGACCGTGGCGGACGGATCGACGGCGTACCCGTCGACGTACACCAGAGGCGCACTGCCGCCTGCGCCGTGGCCCTGATGCCCGATGGGAATGACCTGCGCACCCGCGACACCGACCTGCTTGGCCAGTTCCTCGGCGATGTCCCCGACGGTGGACTCGGGATCCGCGTCGAGCACGACGTCGGCGGTGCCCCCGCCGTACGGGTCGACGACGGTCAGGGTCAGTCGCACGCTTGTCCTCCCCAGGCGAGCCCCCGTGGCCGCTTCCACAACACGGCTCACAGTCCAGGCGACGATATCCGCTGCCTGTCGCGGTCCCGCAACAGGGAGGTGACCGGACGTTCCCATTGGCAACGCAGGGATGTGACACCAGTGGCCTCCGCCGTAAGCTGCTGCATCAAGAGCGGACGATCACACCGGTCGTGTCACACGACCGGCGCGACCGGTGCGCCGGTTCGGTCCGCAAACGAGGAGCCACGGGGGTTGGCCCTGCGGCATTGTGAGAGGAAGCGGCTTCATGCCCAAAGACCTTGACATTACATATCAGGACATGCGGGATGCCGCCAAGCATGTCGTGAAGGAGAAGGAAAAGCTCCACGAGAAGCTCGACGGTCTCCGCAAGTACATCGCGAACCTCGTCGAGTCGGGCTACGTCACGAAGTCCTCCTCCAAGGCCTTCGACGACAACTTCGACGAGTTCACCCGCGGCGCCAAGGACACCCTCGACGGCCTCGACGGCATGGGTGACTACCTGACCATGGCCGCCGACAAGTTCGAGCAGATCGACGACGAACTGGCGAAGCAGGCGCGGAGCAAGTGACTCCTTGCAGGTAAGCGTGCAGGTTCTCGCTCGGAGCGGCTCTGGGAACCTGGTTCCGAGGGCCGCTCTTTGCGAAGAGTTGACTCAGCCGGTCTGTTGTCGACGGATCTCGATCCTCGAGGCGGCGTGCCCGGCATGTAGTTTCGGAAGGCCTGCCGACCACCCACCGTCGAGACCGGAAGAACACATGAGTGACCTCACCCTTGACGACACCATATTCCAGCACCTGAAAACGACCTTCTCCACCATCAGTGACCGCATGGAGGCCACCCGCCGGAGCCTGCGCGGAGCGGACGCCACCGTGGTGGGGGAGAGTCAGTTGATCGAGGACGTGCAGGACTTTGCCGACGAGTGGGGTTATGGCATCAAGCAACTCGGTAAGCACACGCAGGGCGCGGTCAAGATGATCAACACGATCGGCGACACGTTCGACAAACTCGACCTGGACCTGGCCGAGTCGCTGAAGGCCAAGAAGAAGGGCAAGTGAGCGTGGCCGCGAAACGCCCCGCCTTTCCGCACATCGGCTGGGATCCGACTCCGGGGGACGTCGACGAAACCCGTGAACTCGCCAAGAAGCTCGGCAGCCTCGCAGGTGAACTGGGGACCGCGGTAACAGAGCTGGAGCGCATCGAGTGCGGCGCCTGGAAGGGGAAGACCGCGCTCGCCTTCACCGAGTACATAGGCGAAGACGTCACTCCTCTCATCCGCAAGAGTTACGAGTCCTTCGACAAGGCCTCGCGCGCCCTGCATCGCTGGTCCAACGAGCTGAAGGACTTCCAGGACGAGGCCAACCGCCTGGAGAAGTCCGCCGGCGAGAAACTCGACGCCAGGGCCGAAGCCGAAGCGAAGGCCGAAGGCAAGGGCAGTGAGGAACTCGGCGAAGCCTCCGGCGCTGTCGACGGGGTGGTCCAGAAGGTTCACGAGCTGGAGGAGCGCTACAAGGCGGTAGCCCGTCAGATCAGCAAAGAGCTGGACAAGGCAGCCGACCTCGCGCCGAACGAGCCGGGCTTCTGGGACAAGCTCGGCAAGGGCCTAGCCGACGCCTGGGACGCCACCGGAGACTGGCTGAAGGAGCACGCCGATCTGATCAAGGCGATCGGGGACGTGCTGAGTGACATCACCGCCGTGCTCGGCATGCTGGCCATCATCACGCTGCCGTTCCCACCCCTCGCCGCGATCTTCGGGACGGCGGCCCTCATCGGCAGCGGCCTCGCGCTGGCAACCCACGGAGTGGCCATGGCGGCGGGAGCGGACGTGAGTTGGGTGACCATGGGCACGGACGCACTCGGATTGCTGCCGGGTATCGGCATGTTCGGAAAGGGTGTCAAGGTCGTCGGAGAGTCGGCCAAGGCGGCCAAGGGCCTGGCGGCGGCCAAAGTGGGCGCGCTGGGCAAGGGCTTCCAGTCCACGAACCTCGGTACTTCTCGTGTCCTGGTGGCCTTCGGCAAGACCTCCAAGATCGTCGACGGCGGGCTCGGCAAGGCTGGCCTGGTGAAGATCGGTGGAAAGGGCGAATTCGTCCACGAAGTCGCACATGCGAGCAGTGGGTTGAAGTCACGCATGGGTGGTCTTGTGAGTGCGGGCTATCACGAGGGGCAGTGGCTGGGCACGAAGGGCATCAATACCTTCTTCAAGGGCAACATGGACCCGTTCAGTGGTCTCGGCAGGACCGTCGACGCAGGGCTGAAGATCGCCCCCAAGGTGGCGACACACATCACCAGTGCCGTTTCGGGTGATTAGGGCTGAGGGGCGAGAGGATTCATTGACCGCCGTCGTCGGAGGGAGAGGGCGCTGATGAACGTCTGGCAGCCGGAAGCCGGAGAAACGCTGCTCGTGCGTAAGCCCGTCACGTTTGCGACGGGTGCCGCGCCGCAAGTGCGCGGGATGCGTTGGTTCCGTGACACCGAGCGCAACGACATCCAGCACGAGCTTCAGGGGTGGCCAGAAGGTCCGTCCTTCACTCCTCGATCGGCCGGGAACGCCGTCACGCGCCGGTTCATGAGGGGCGCCGCAAAGGCTGCCGGAGGGGCCGTCATGGCGACCCTCGGCGCCGCAGGGGGAAACATCGCCACCCCCTCGTCCGGCGACTCCGGATCGGACACGCCCGACAGCCGCGCCGACGAGGTCGATGACTTCCCCGTCATGTGGGCCGCACCGGGGACCGTCGGCAGGACGCTTCCCTGGCAGCTGGATCCGGGTCGTGCGGATCAGAAGTACTGGCGAACACATCTCATCGTCACTGACCGCAGGGCCCTCGTCGTGGAACTGCCGTACGACGAGAAGAACGTGGAGGCAGTCGACGACGAACTCCTCTGGCAGATTCCACGCGCCGGAATCGATGCCGTCGAACTGAAGAACTACCGGGACGGTGAAGACTTCACGATCACCTTCTCGGACGGCTCCTGGTGCAGGTTGAGCTGCAGATCGCGGAGGCAGCTGACTCGGTATCTCGCGCGTGTGCCGGAACTGCTGTCCCTGACCGACCTGAACGCGCGGCAGGGGAAGACCGTCCAGGACTGTGCGAGGGAGAGCGGCATGCCGGATTCCGTGACTCCCGTCATCACGCGGAATCCGTGCGGTCACTACAACGTCGACATCCTTCCGCCCAACCGACTGACGTCCGCCTTCGGAGCGTCCGAGACGAGCCTCGTCCTGGACGAAGAGGGATGTGACATCGACCCCTCGGATTACCACCCCGAAGACTTCTGAGGGCGGCATTTCACCCCTATACCTACTCGTTGTATCGGTTCATATGACTCCCACTGCTGGTCACTTCGCCTCCCCCGTTCCTTCCGCCTCGCCGGCTGAGCCACCCCCCGTCTGGTTCCTCGCGCCCGAGGGATTCTTCGCGCTGCCCCTGGCCGATTCACCTGCGGAGCGTTCCGATCGCGCGGAATCATTCGTGCGGCAGCTCTACTCCCGTGGCAACGAAGAGGTCTGGTCTCCCGCCGCCCCTGTCTACGCGACCCTGGCCGAGAGAATCGGGGACACTGGTGTGTCTTACGCGGCTCTGGGGTTGTTCTCCACCTCCGAGACGGAGCACACCCTCACCGGAGAGGTTGCCAGGCACGACCTCTCCGAGGGAGCCGCCCAGTGCGCGTTCACGCTGGCGGCCGTTCCCACCGACCAAGAGGATGGTGACGTCGAGGTCGTCGCGCAGGGCATTGTGGCTGTCCTCTCCAGGGACACGTTCAACGAGGTGCAGTGGTTGGATCTCCCGTGCGGGCCGGCAGTCTCCTGCGTCACGTGGCGGCAATACCAACTCGGCCCGGAGATCGCCGCCGTAGGTGAAGCTGCAGAATTCGTCACCGCCGAGATCCAGGTGCACGTGCCCTTCCCGACCGGCCCGTTCACCGCAGTGTTCACGATGACCACGGCGTCCGTCGACCACTGGGACCAGTTCGTCGGCATGATGGGTGGCATCCTCCAGACGGTTTCCTTCACGGACCCGGCCGAGGAACTCGCCGATTGACGCGTCGCTGACCTGAGGACGTGGTGGGAGTCCGATCTGCGTGGAGCCGGCATGCTTCATCTCCTCAACCGCTGACTTCGTCCCGTCGCTCAGCGGTTGACTGCCTGGATCTCCTGGACCGTGACCGCCTGTGCGTTCTCGAAGGTGCCGTCCGGCATGTCGCCGCCCGCGCCGCCGGTGCCGCTCCAGACGATGTCCCAGGTGATGGTGGCTCGGAGATCGAAGGTGCCGCTGCCGGAGGAGCGCAGATACTTGATGCCGCAAGGCGGCGCCTGGTCGGCCTTGCCCTTGGCGTAGGGCTCGCCGATGGAGCCGTCGTCGTTGAACGTGCACTCTCCGGAGGCCGGATAGGTCTCGGCGTCCGGGGTGCCCGGCTCCAGCTTGAGGGACACCGGCTTGGCGGTGGTCGTCGCGGTGAGGGCGAAGCCGGGGGCGTCGAGGGCAGCCGTGGCCTGGACCTCGTGGAAGTCGGCCTTGTCGAGCCAGGCCCAGGTCGGCAGGTTCACCTTCGTGGTCCCGTCGGGGGCCAGGGTGACCTCGGTGCCGGGGAGTTGCATGTGCTGGTATGCCAGGGCGGCGAGTATCTCCGGGTTGATGGCCTGCTCGTACCGAGGCGGCGGGGCCTCGCCGTTGTCGACCCAGAAGGGGAGTTCCGTACAGGAGTTGCGCTTGAGGATGTCGGGTTCGTCGGGGTTCTCGACGCCGGCCCAGAACATCCCGTCGCCGTCCTTCTCGACGTTGTAGTCCTTGTACCCCGGGTGGTCCTCCCAGCCGTACTCGTCCTCGTAGTGCGCCTTCGTCTGGCCGATCGCCGCTCCCGGTGTACCGGCCATGCCGGGCGCGCTCGCGGCCTCCTTGATTTCGGCGGACATCTTCTTCTTGAAGTCCTTGGCGCCGAGGTAGGGGGCGTACCAGCAGGGTGGGGGCGACCAGTTCACGTCGGAGGACGTCACGTTCCCGGTGCGGCCGCCGGGGGCGACGGAGCCGGAGTACTTGATGCGGGCGGCGGCGTAGATACCGGTTTCGTCGCTGCCGCCGGATTGTTCGGTTTCGGCGCCCTTGCCGGAACCGACTGGCTTCCCGGCGTAGGCTGGCGTGGCGAGCACGAGCGCGCCGACGACGACAGTCAACCCGACCAGGCCGGCAGTCGTGCGAAGCGGCAACCTCACTGGCATTTCTCCGCCTTCGTCTCGACGAATACCTTGGATGCCTGCCACAGTCCCTCACCCGTGGGGTACTTGACCATAATGATTTTGTAATGGTCGAAATCTTCGATGCTGGGCTTAGTTGTCAAAACCTTGTTGGTCTCGACCTCCTTGCCGTAAAACTTGCTCGAGTCGGCGCAGAAAGCCACTTCTACCGAGGTGCCGGTTTCGGCTGACCGAGTCGTGGCGTCGTAATGGCGCAGCGTGCCGGTAGCGGTCCAGCCGCCTTCGATCCATGCCTCGATCTGCGTGCGCGCGTACTTCAGCCCACCGCCGGTGGCATACGCCGCTACAGCGGCGTCGTTGGCCGTGCGCTTGTCGACTCCTCGGTAGATGGCTCGGAAGAAGTTGGCGGCATCATCCATGGCAGCCGCTTCGTTCTTGTCCTTCGGCTTGTCCCAGTCGAAGACGAGGTTCATGTCCTTGGGGAGGGACAGGTCCACGCCGTCCGGCTTGTTCTCCGCCGGTGCCGTCGAGGGCTTGGCCGACTCCTTCGGGGTCGCGGACCCCTGGTCGGCCCCGGCGATCTTGTCGTTGTCGGGCTTGTCGTCCCCGCCCCCGCAGGCCGTCAGCAGCAGGGCTGCTGAGGCGGCGAGCGCGGCAGCAACGGGCAAAGGGCGGCGCTTCACAGTGGACTCCCCGTGAGACAGAAGTGCGGTCGAGGCTACTGACGGTATCCACGGGGTTCCTGGTTTCGCCAGAGCGAACTGCGCCGGGAATCGTTACGGTGCTCCGGACGTGTGCGGACAGGCGAGGGGCGAGGAATCGCGTGGTTGAGGTCATATCCCGGAACCGGGCGGTCGGTTCCGCGAGGGTGCGGTGGCTGACGTTGAGCCTGTTGTGCGCAGGGGGTTCGTGGGGGTTGTCCTGGCTGGGACCGGTCGTGCCGCTTCGTTCCAGGGTCCGTGCGGTGGCGGTCCGGAGCGCGATTCTGGTTCTTCCTCTCGGCCGTCGTGAGGCGGACCTGGGGCTGCGTGCGGCAGAGCAAGTGGGACCGGGCGTATGACGGGGCGTGAGCGGGGGAGGGACGCGGACCGGCAGGACCGGGACCGCCGCCTGCGGTTCCGGGGGCGGGACGGGGTCGCGCTCGTGTTGTTCGTCGCCGTCGTGGGCGTCGTCGTCGTCCTCGGCTTCGGGGGTGCGCGCTGGGCCGCCCGCGAGGGTGCCCCCGCGCTGTACGGCCTGCCCGGCGGTGCCTGGGGCGTCGGAGGCGTTCTGGGGCTGATCACTCTGCTCGGTTGGAGTGGTGCGCTTTGGGAGCGGTTAGCGAGCCGTGATGCGGCGGGCCCGGGGAAGGCGCCCGGGGTGATGCGCGCGGTGGCCCGCGGTGCCTGCTGCGCGGCCGCCATAGCGCCGGTGTTCTTCCTGCTCAGCGGGTTGCAGGGCAAGAACTGCCGGTCGTACGAAGCGGGGTGTTCCTACGTCCCGGGGACAGGTTCCGCCCTCCTCGTGTACGTCGTGTGCGTGGCTGTGGGCGGCTGGCTCACCCATCGGCGGCGCCGTGCCGCCCGTGAAGCGCGCCGGACGCGGGAGCGTGAACGCCTTCGGAGGCTGCGCAAGAAGGGCGGAGGGAAGAGCCGGGCCGCCCGTCGCCAGTGCCGTGACCGGGAAGGTTCACCGCGTGAGTCCTGCGGGATGATCACGTCATGAGTGAGGCTCGCGTACTTCGAGGAGTACGCCGGCCGGTTGCAGAGCATCCACGCCGACTGGTCCGCCGAGCAGATCCACTCGGCGGCGAGCCGGTACGTGTCACCGCCCGGCATCGCTCCGCACAGCGCCGGCGCGGCCGTGGACCTCACCCTGGCCGACGCCGCGGGGAGCGAGCTGGACCTGGGCACCCGGATGAACGCGGACCCCGAGGAGAGCGAGGGCGCCTGCTACACCCACGCCGCCGACATCAGCACGGAGGCCCGCACCCATCGCAAGCTGCTCGGTGACGTCCTCACCGCCGCGGGGCTGGTGAACTACCCCACCGAGTGGTGGCACTGGTCCTTCGGTGACCGCTACTGGGCACTGGTCACCGGTGAGGCCGCCGCGCTCTACGGCCCGAAGGAGTTGGCCTCGGCAACCTGACCTGACCTGACCTGACCTGACCTGACCTGACCTGACCAGGCCGAAGGCGAAGGGGACCACGCTCGGTCACGTCCGGCCACACGCACGACGGCGCGCGACCCGAGGTCCGTCACGACCTCAGGCCAGCTTGGCGTTCTGCGCCTTCACCACCGTCGGCGAGAGCTTCGCGTCGCTCGGCCTGCCGTTGGCGATGGCCATGCCGTCGACGGAGAAGTAGACGGCGAGGACGTCACCGCTGCGGACGAACTCGCCGTGCAGGACGTGCCGGACGCCGCGGAAGGTCATCGTGGACGTGTAGCCGAGCGACTCGTCACCGGCCGGGGCGACCTTCTCGGGGCTGACGGAGTCGTACGGGCTCTTGTTGCCGTTCGCCTCGGCCGTGAAGCCGTCCGCGCACGCGTCCACGGCCTTGCGTGCGTCGGCGAGGGTGGCCCGCGCCTTCCCGGGGGCGTAGGACGCCAGGGTGACGTACGTGTAGGTGATGCCCGTCGTCAGCTGCGTCGGCGCGTCCGTCGGTCCCGAGGTCATCCGGGTCAGGTCGGCCTGGGGGGAGCCGAGAGGCAGCTGGTTCATGGCGTACGCGAGGGGTGCGCAGACGGGCTTGTCCACCGTCACCTCGTCCGTCGACTTGGCGAAGGCGTACTCGTCGGCCGGCTCGTTCACCTCGAAGCCGTCGGTGTCGGCCTTCGTGACGATCGTGGCGGACAGCTGCTCGGCAGGGGAAGAGGTCTTGGCCGCCGACGCGCTCGCCTTCGGTTCGTCGGTCGCCGCATCGGTGTCCGAGTCGCCGCCACACGCGGTGAGCGCGGTGAGGGACAGCAGGGTCAGGGTGGCCAGGGCTGCGGCTGTGGGGCGGTTCACGGGTACTCCGTTGCTCCGTAGGACGGTGGGGGAGAAAGGGGTCAGTGGTCGTCGAGGAGGGCGCGTAGTTGCGGGGAGAGCTCCGGTACGCGCGCGCCCGCCGCCTGGGCGGCCTCCAGGGCTCTCACGTAGTTCAGGGCCTCCTCGCGCAGCCTCTCCTTCTCGCGGCCCTGGCGGCGGCCCGCCAGCCAGACGAACACGGCTGTGGGGACGAGGAAGGCCGCGCCGTATCCGAGGGGGGCGTCGGTGGTGGAGGCGCAGGCGACGCCGATCACACCGGCGAACATGAGAAGCCAGCCCACCTCGTCGTGCCAGCCGCCCGTGTCCGCCATGTTTTCGTAGTCCTCGACGGCCAAGGGCTTCGGCGGCACGGGTACGGAGGCGGGTGGGGCCGCTGGTTCCGCCGTCGGCGCGGGAGCGGGCTCGCCCGCCGGCTCCACCGCCGGGTACGTCGGGATCGGCGCCGCGCCCTTCCCGCCGCCGTCCGTCGTCCGGCCCTCGAGCCACGGCGGTATGTGCGCCAGCGGGATGCCGTGGGCGCGGGCGACGCCGAGGACCTCGCGGTAGCCGGCGAGGGGGCCTTGCCGCAGCGCCCGCCTCCACTGGACGCGCACGTGGACGAGCAGAGCCACGCCGACGACCGTGAGGCCGCCCGATGCCCCCAGTACGGCGAACAGATGGGCGTCCAGGGCCGGGGACATCGACAGGCCGAACGGCAGGAACATGCCTGCCATCAGCGTCAGCAGCCCCAGGCAGCCCTCCGGTCGGTGTCCCGTCTCCAGGGACTTGCGGCGCTCCGTCAGCATGGCGGTCACGGCCGCGTCGTCGGTGTAGTCGACGCCGTACCGGGCGCCGATGTCCCGCGCGGCTTCCCGCACCCGGGCGTCGGACTCCAACGCGGCACCGCTCACTGGCAGTAGGCCCACCGTGTCCCCCGTTCCCTCTGCGTACTCGTTCCGTCACTGATCCGAGCGAAGATCATGGCACGGGCGATCGGGGCCCTCGTGAGTGAATCGTGCAGGACCCATGGGCGCTCAGTGACGAACAGCACGCGGACGGTGCTGGGTGCCGGTCGTTCTGGATTCGCGTGAGCACAGTGGGAGGGGCTCCTCGGCGGGCCGTGCTCAACGGGGTTGTGACGGCGTGAAGTTGCAGATGAGTAACGGTGGGCGGGGCGGGTGGGCAGTGGTCGGGCATGCCTTGAGGGGCTTATGTGCGGCTGATACGGTGCGATGGCTTGACGCTCGCCCTACCGCTGGTTATTCGCGCAGGTCTGGCGGGTGCGTCAGGGAATGCCCCGGGACGCCGACGGTCGGGCAGGCGCGGGCGAAGTGTCCGAAATCGCAGATGATTCTGCGCACTTGGGCGGTCGTCGTCCGAGTGGGTTCGAGGCAGACAATTTCTTGGTTGTACGGGGAGCGGTTGCGTGAAGATCCAGGAGCGTACGGGGGCGGGCGCGGGGCGTTCCGCGGCTCCGGCTCAGCCGTCGGTCGGTGACCGGCTTCCCAGCCCTCCTCGCGAGCGCAAGCCGGCGCTTGCCGCGCTGGCGGTGCTGCTGATCCTGGTGGGCGCGCTGGGCGCGACGATGCTGGTGCTGCGGGCCGGGGACCGGGTGGAGGTCGTCAAGGTGACCGCCGACATCCAGGCGGGTGACTCCGTCGGCAACCATGTCACCTCCGTGATGGTGGCCGCCGACGACAGCATCAACTACGTCGAGTGGACGAAGGTCGACGCCCTCAAGAAGCTCAAGGCCAAGTCCACGATCTACGCCGACACGGTCGTCGTGGGCCAGATGTTCGGCGCCAAGGCAGAGGTCCCCGAGGGCAAGGCGTCCGTCGGACTGGCTCTCAAGGAGGGCCAGTACTACACGGGCATCAAGGGTGGTGACACGGTCACCGCCTACCGAGTCGGTACGCGTGGCTCCAGCGGATCGGACTCCTCCGACAAGGGCTCTTCGTCCTCCTCCTCGTCCGGCAACGGTGCCATCGCGAACGCCTCGGTGGAGAGCGTCAAGGGGGAGAGCGACGCCACCGTGAGCACCGGCACCAAATCCATCACTCTCCTCGTCGACGAGGCCGACGCGGCCGCCCTCGCGTCGGCGTCGGCCGCCGGCGAGGTCGCCGTCGTGCGCGTTCCCGCCAAGTAGAAGGCGACCGAAGAAGCCATGGCCCTCATCGCCCTCGCCGCCGACAAGGGTTCCCCCGGCGTCACCACCGCGGCCGTCGCCCTCGCGGCGGTCTGGCCGCGCCGTGTCCTGCTCGCCGAGACCGACCCGGCGGGAGGCGACCTGGTGTACCGGTCCGCCGCCGCGCACGGCGGTCCGCTGAACCCGAACACCGGCATGCTGTCGATCGCGGCCACCGCGCGCCGCGGCCTCGTGCCCGACCAGCTCTGGGACCACGTGCAGCCGCTCAGCGGCGGCCTCGAAGTCCTCGTCGGGCTCGGCATCTCCGAGCAGGCCGCCGGGCTCGCCGGGCTGTGGCCGACCCTGGGCCGGGCCTTCGCCTCCCTCGCCGACTCCCCGAACGCGCCCGCCGACGTCATCGCCGACTGCGGCCGGGTCAGCGGGGACTCCCCGGCGACCGAGCTGTTTCCGCACGCCGCGCTCGTCCTGCTCCTCTCCCGCACCGAGCCGGAGGCCATCGCCCGGGTACGGGACCGCGCCGCCGCGCTGTCCAACAAGCTGCACGGCGGAGCGCGCGGCGCCGCGAGCCTGGGCCTGCCGCTCATCGGCGTCGTCCTCGTCGCCGACACGAACAACGCGGCCAAGCTCTCCGGCCAGGTCAACGACATGCTGGTGCACGCCCAGACCGGCGCCCGCGTGGTCGGCACGATCGCCGACGACCCGGCCGGCGCCGACCAGTTGGCCGGGCGCAGGCGCGGGCGGCTGGAGAAGTCGCTGCTCATCCGCTCGGCCCGCAAGGTCACCTCGGACCTGTACCAGCAGTTCGGTGCCGCCTGGTCCGTGCCCGGCGGCCACGCCGGTCCCGGTGCCACCGGCCACACCGGTCCCGCCGGCATGTCCGGCCACGCGGGGGCCGGCCGATGACCGCTGTCGACCACGCGTTGGTCAAGCGGTTCCGGCAGGACGCCGGTGACCGCATCGCCGAGCAGCGCCGCCAGGACCAGGTCTCCGGCGTCACCCCGATGTCCACCGAGGACGAACGGCACTACGCCCGCGCCGTCATCGCGCAGATACTCGAGGAGTACGCCCGCGCCGAGATCAACGCCGGGCGCACGCCGCTGGACGCGGAGACCGAGGAGGCGTACGCGGCCGCCGTGCACGCCGCGCTCTTCGGCGTGGGGCGGCTCCAGCCGCTGCTCGACGACCCCGAGGTCGAGAACATCGACATCAACGGCTGCGACCACGTCTTCGTCGGCTACTCCGACGGGCGCGAGGTACGCGGCGAGCCGGTCGCCGAGACCGACGAGGAGCTCATCGAGCTGATCCAGATCCTCGGCGCCTACTCGGGTCTGTCCTCCCGCCCCTTCGACTCCGCCAACCCGCAGCTGGACCTCAGGCTGCCGGACGGCTCACGTCTGTCGGCGGTCATGGACGTCGCCCGGCGCCCGGCGCTCTCCATCCGCCGCGCCCGCCTGGGCAAGGTCTTCATCTCCGACCTGGTCGGCAACGGCACCCTCACCCCCGAGCTGGGCCACTTCCTGGCCTGCGCGGTCCGGGCCCGCAAGAACATCATGATCGCGGGCGCCACCAACGCCGGAAAGACGACGCTGCTGCGCGCCCTCGCCAACGAGATCCCGCCGCACGAGCGGCTGATCACCGTGGAACGCGCGCTGGAGCTGGGCCTCGACACCTTCCCCGAACTCCACCCCAACGTCGTGGCGTTCGAGGAGCGGCTCCCCAACTCCGAGGGCCAGGGCGCCATCGGCATGGCGGAACTGGTCCGCCGTTCCCTGCGCATGAACCCCTCCCGCGTCATCGTCGGTGAGGTGCTCGGCGACGAGATCGTCACCATGCTGAACGCGATGTCGCAGGGCAACGACGGCTCGCTCTCCACGATCCACGCCAACAGCTCGCACGAGGTCTTCAACCGCATCTCCACGTACGCCCTCCAGGCGACCGAGCGGCTGCCGATCGAGGCCAGCCAGATGCTGGTGGCGGGCGCTGTCAACTTCGTCGTCTTCGTCCAGCGGCGCAACGACTTCCAGAGCGGCGGGCGCCTCCAGCGCACGGTCACCTCGGTCCGCGAGGTCAACGGCGTCGACGGCCGCGTACTGTCCAGCGAGGTGTTCGCCGAGACGCCGGACGGCCAGGTCGTACCGCACGCCCCCATCGCCTGCCTGGAGGAACTCATCGCCTACGGCTACCGGCCCAACGGAACGTGGGGGTGACGGACATGAGCGCCACGAACGACGCGACGACCACCCTCGCGGCACTGGACTCGCTCGGCTCCATGGGCGGACTGTTCTCGACCACGGTCCTGTACGCGCTCGGCTGCGGCGTCGCCGTCGGCGGCGGCCTCGCCCTCTTCCTGGTCGCGGTACGCGGACTGCCCGTCAAGCCCGAGCACGAGAAGCGGCAGGCCAGCGAGCGCGTCAACGAGCTGATCCGCTGGGCGGGCCGGCGCGGCTCCGCAGCCGCCCTCGTCGGTCTGGCCGTCCTGCTCCTGACCCGCTGGGCGGTGCTGGGCATCGCGGCCGGAGTCCTCGTCTTCTTCTGGGACCGCCTCTTCGGCGGCGCCTCCGAGGAACGCGCCGCCATGAAGCGGGTCGAGGCCCTCGCCTCCTGGACCGAGTCGCTGCGCGACACCATCGCGGGCGCGGTCGGCCTGGAGCAGGCCATCCCGGCCTCGGCCCGCGCCGCGGCGCCGGTCCTGCGGCCCCACCTGGACGCCCTGGTCGACCGGCTGCGCTCGCGCACCCCGCTGCCCGACGCGCTCCAGCACCTCGCCGACGAGATCGACGACGCGTCCGCCGACATCATCGTCGCCGCGCTGATCCTCAACGCGCGGCTGCGCGGCCCGGGTCTGCGGCAGGTCCTCGGCGCGCTCGCCAAGTCGGCGCGCGAGGAGGTCGACATGCGCCAGCGCGTGATGGCGCAGCGCGCCTCGACCCGCCGGTCCGTACAGATCGTGGTCGCGGTGTCGGTCCTCTTCGTCCTCGGCCTGTCCATCTTCAACCGGGACTTCGTCGAGCCGTACGGCTCACCCGTCGGCCAGCTCGTCCTGGCCTGCGTGTGCGGGCTGTTCGCGCTGGGCTTCTGGTGGCTGCGGAAGCTGTCCACCATCGAGACGCCGGAACGCTTCCTGGTCCGGGACGGCGCGGGCGTCCAGTTCGTGCGCCCCCGCACACCGGGCCAGCCGGGCCAGCCGGGCCACTCCGGTCGGCCGGGGCAGCCCGTACAGCGCCTGCCGCAACCGTCGCAGCCGTCGCCGGCGTCCGGGGACGAGGGGGTACGTCGATGAACCTGACCATGCCGGTCCTGGTCGGCGCCGTCATCGGACTGGGCGTCTACGCCCTGGTCCGCGCCCTGATGCCGAGCAGACGCAGTCCGGTCCAGCAGGTCGCCCGGATCGACGCGATGCGGGCGCGCGGGGCGGCGTACGAGTCGTCCCGCGCCGCGCAGGACACCGGCCGTCTCGGTTCGCTGCGGGCCCAGGTCGGCGCCCGGGTCGCCGAGCTGTACCTCCAGCAGGGCTGGGAGCAGCGCTCGCTGCGCGCGGACCTGGCGGTGCTGGACCGCAGCTGGGAGAAGTTCCTGGCGACCAAGGCGCTGCTGGCCGCGGGCGGGCTGTTCTTCGGCCCGTTCCTGTTCGCCATCGTCTGGCAGCTGGGCTTCGGCGACAGCCCGATCATCCCGGTCTGGCTGGCCCTGCTGTGCGCAGCGCTCTTCTTCTTCCTCCCCGACCTGGAGGTCCGCCGGGACGCCGCCGAGAAGCGCCGTGACCTGCGGCGCGTGATCGGCGCCTACCTGGACCTGGTCTCCATGAGCCTCGCGGGCGGCCGCGGTCTGCCGGAGGCGCTGATGGCGGCCGCCGAGGTCTCCGACGGCTGGGCCACCCACCGCATCCGCAACGCGCTGGCCGACGCGCGCATCACGGGCATC
This sequence comes from Streptomyces sp. BK208, assembly GCF_004364245.1. Lineage (GTDB taxonomy): Bacteria > Actinomycetota > Actinomycetes > Streptomycetales > Streptomycetaceae > Streptomyces. The sequence goes on from NZ_SOAV01000006.1 coordinate 117,809, forward strand.
AGCCAGTGGCAGGCGCTGGGCCAGCTCGGCGAGGACCTGGGCGTCGAGGAGCTCAAGGACCTGTCCGCCTCGCTCGCCCTGGTGGCGGACGACGGCGCCAAGGTCCGCGAGTCCCTCGCCTCCCGCGCGGAGACCATGCGGCACCGGGAACTCGCCGAGATCGAGGGCAGCGCGGGTGAGAAGTCCCAGTCGATGCTCGTGGCCCAGCTCCTGCTGTGCGCAGGGTTCCTGGTGTTCCTGATCTACCCGGCGGCGATGCGGGTGTTCCAGGTGTGACGCCGCCTTCCACGCACCCGTGCCAGACCCGATCCAGCAGCTCCGAGCCGCTTCGCTCCCAGAACCGATACGAGAGGACGTAACCCACCATGAACGGACGGAACTTCCGCACCGGCACCACGGGCATCGTGCCCGTCGACTTCCTGATCACCTTCCTGCGGGCCCGGGTGGACCGCGCCCGCTCCGGTGAACTGGACCGCGGCGCCTCCGCGGTCGAGTGGGTCATCATCTCCGCGGTCGTCGTCGCGATCGTCGGCGTGGTGGCCGCCATCATCAACACCGCCCTCAGCGACGGCGCCAACAAGGTCGGCGACTGCATCAAGGGCGCGGACGCGGGCAAGACCTGCTGACCGGCCGGCGCGGGGCACTGACGGGGACGACGTGACGGGACAGACGGGGACGAGGACGCCGGGCGCCGCGCGCGGCGTGCTCAGAGGCGTGCACGGACGGGTGCGCCGCAGGGTGGACGCCGCGCGGGAGGCCGCGACCAGCCGCGGTGACGACTCCGGCATGACCGCGATCGAGTTCGTGCTGCTCACTCCGGTCCTGTTCTTCATGATCTTCGCGACGGTGCAGTTCGGTCTGTACTTCTTCGCCGACCACGTGGCGCAGGCCGCGGCCCAGGCGGGCGCGCGCAAGGCCCGCGCGACGGCCGACGCCCGGCCCGGCGCGTGGCGGGGCGAGGCCCGGGACGTGGTCGACAGCTACATCGGCCAACTCGGCCCGCAGCTGGTCCTGTCACCCGACGTGAAGACCCTCCAGCCGGAGCAGAACACGGTCGGCGTGGAGATCACGGCCCGTATCCCCACGGTCTTCCCGGGCCTGGACCTGACGGTGCACGCCCGGTCGACGGGGCCGGTCGAGCGCTTCGTGCAGGAGGGGGGCAACTAGATGGACCACTCCCGCCGCAGAGGCGACCGGCCGCGGGGGAGCGGGGACGACCGGGGCCTGTCCACCGTCGAGGTGGTCATCCTGGCCCCCGTGATGATCCTGTTCATCCTCGTCCTGGTGGCCTTCGGCCAGCTGGTCGACGGCCGCGGCGCACTCGACGGCGCCGCCAGGGACGCGGCCCGCGCGGGCTCGATCCAGAAGGACCACGGCACGGCGATCGCGGAGGCGAAGAAGGCCGCCGAGTCCAACCTCGCGGACGTCTGCTCCGGCCCGGTCTCCGTCGTCCAGAAGAGCCCGGGCTTCGAACCGGACACCCTCTTCACCGTCGAGGTGAGCTGCGAGGTGCGCGGCCTGGCCTCGATCGGCCTGGACATCCCCACCACCCTGTCGGCGACCTTCAGTTCGCCGCTGGACCCGTACCGGAGGACGGCGTGAGATCCCTGGTACGCGAGTGGCTCGCGGACCGGCGCACCCGGCTGGACGACCGCGGCTCGGGCGCCGGCGCGGTCATCATCTTCGCGCTGGTCTTCCTGTCCCTCTCGGCCTTCGTCATCGACGGCGGCATGTCCATCTCCAAGCGCGAACGCGCCGCGGACATCGCGGAGCAGGCGGCGCGCTACGCCGCCCAGGACATCGACCGCGAGGCCCTCTACGACGACGTGGGCGGCCCCGCCCCCATCAACTACGAGAACTGCGACGCCCGGGTCAAGGCCTTCGCCGCCGAGATGGACATGACCGGCGCGGACATCGCCGCGACCCACTGCGTCACGGCCGACGCGGCCCAGGTGCAGGTCGAGGTCCAGCTCACCTACGCCCCGGTCTTCACCGGCATGTTCTACGGCGGCGACGTGGTGGTCCACGGACAGGCGGTGGCGGAGAACGAGGTGGGGTGAGCCGGCGTACCGGACGTGGCCCGACCCGGTGAGGGACCAGTCCCACCGAGGTGCGGTACGGCGACCCCGGCCGGCTGCTACGTGCCGCCGCCCTTGCCGCCCTTGCCGCCCCGCTTGTCCTCCGTCTTCACGGCGTCGTTGACCTTCTTGGTGAGATCGTCGTCGAGTTTCTTGAACTCGCGGACGACGGCGTCCGACATCCCGGCCAGGGCGTCGAGTTGCTGGCCGATGTCCTCGCGGCCGTCCTCCCAGTTGGACTCGAAGTCGTCGAGCGCGTCGTTGACGCTGCCGTCGCCGATGTCGTCCTGATAGGACTCGAAGAGCTTCTTCGTGTGGTTCAGCCGCGTTTTCAGCGACCGCAACTGGCGCCCGTAGTCCTCCAGGTCGCTCAACGGGATCGCGAGATCGCTCTTGCCCATGGCCCGAAGTCCTTTCTGCGGGTCAGACGAAACGGAAGGAGCCGGTCACAGCGTCGAAGATGTCGTGGAACGCCTCGGCGAGATCCAGCACCGGGCTTGCTCCGGAGACGAGGACGACCTGGTCGGTGGTTCCGGGGACGGGGATGTACGTCTGCGTGAGCACCATACGGAGGGTACGACTGTCGCCCGGCGCCACCGGTACGTCCTCTACGCCGTAGGTCCGCGCGGCCATGCCCACTTCGGGAATGTCGACCGTCGTCACCTTGCGCCAGGCATCGCCTTCACGCCGCGCGGTGATCACACGCAGGCTGTCGGCGATGGCCCGGGGATCGGTGGACAGGGCGACGCCCTGCTTGTTCCTGGCGCCTAGAACGGACACGGTGACGGTCGCGGAGAGCGGTACACCGTCGAAGTTCTCGGCCATGCACCCCAGGTAGAGGGCACCGGAGTCGTGGGCGTCCTTGGCCATCTTCCGGAGCATGGCGGTCAGATCGGCGCGATACGGTCCGAGTTCGGGCGTCTCTTCGAGGCGTTCATCCACCAAGGCGCGGATCGTCGCCTCTCGGCCTTCAGGACGGATGTCGAACTCCCACCACGAATTCGGAACCGAAACTGAAATACCGAACGGAGCGTCCCGTTGCTCTGACCCTGCAGACTTTCGGTCACTCATGCTTTATGTCACCCAACCTGGTATGGCGCGCACGTAAATCCCTTCCTCACTCAGGCAGCGGAAGCCCTTCGGCCTCAGCAATCTCCAGTGTCTGCTCAATGGTAAGCTCTGGCGCAGTGAATTTGCGTGAGATGATGTGATCGAGGAATTCGCGTGGTGGGGCCACTCTGTGATACTTGACGTAGTCCGACCAGGCGAGCTGCCAGACCCAAGTGCCATCGGTCATGATCCCGACGCGAACGTGCATGTCTGATGAATCGGAGAAGGGGTCGGGTACAGTGCCCGGTGAGAAAAGCACTGGCTCTGCCTCCTCAAGGAAGCCGGAGAGCCGATCGGCCATTTCTTCGTCGAGCGTTCCTGGTGCAAAGTCGGCCTCCAGTTGAGGCTCGCCGATTCGGTGAGGCGCAGGAATCATAGTCATTTTCTAAGCTCCCCCATTCGGGTGGAAGGTTTCGAACCCGCCGCGAAGCGTCGGGTGCATGTAAGTCCCGGCGTCGTTGAACGGTGCAACAGCCGTCTTGCCGTGAGGCCAGACCCAGAGAAAGTCATTGGGAGCCTCGACCTTGACTCCGAGGGTGTTTGCCAGGTTCTGTGCGAATCCATCTGATTTCATACCGGTTTGGCAGGATAGCAGCCTAACAGGTTCTCCGTTCCATCCGTGTGCTCGCATCAGTGAAGCCATCTCGCGATGATTGAAGCTCTGCCAGTTCTCGGCCAAGTGGGCGGCGCCCTCCTTCACCTGATAACCCACTGAAGTGGGGGATCCGTGCATTCCCACGTCGAAGGTGCCATTGTTTTTTACCCGATTCATGCTTTTGAGGAGTCGGTCTCCTGGGGCGAAAACGAGCATGCCCGGGCGACCGTCCTTGAAAGGCGTGACCTTCAGGGACAGTGGCTTTTTCCCACGGGATGCGAGACCCTTTACGACTGAGGCAATGTTGGCCGACCCGGATCGGATGCCGCTGGCGAGTCCTTTCAGGCCGCCGCCAATGCCGCCCATGAGTCCTGCGCCGAGCGCCTTTAGGCCGCCTGCCTTCCACAGCTTGCCGAGTTTCGCGATGCTGGTGAATCCCTTGGTCGCGGGTATGCAGTCCAGCGCCGCCCACAGGAGATCCCCCCAGCCGGCTTCTCCCTTGATGACTTTTCTTATCGTGTCCGCCATCACGACGAGGGCCGCCGCGAAGACCAACCACCCCAGCGGGCCGCCCACGATCATCACGATGATGCCGACGATCGTCACGACCCACTTGCAGACGGTGACGATCTCGTCCCAGTGGTCGGAGACCCAGTCGCCCACCTCCTCCCACCAGTGCCGGTTCGGGATGCCGGCGTCGGAGGCTTCCCGGAGCTTGGTCACCGTCCGACGGGCGGCCTCCTCGCGCAACCCCTTCGCCTGACCGGCGAGCTTCTTGGCCGCGTCGAGGGCGCTCTGGGCGCTCTCCACGTTCCGCTCGGCCGCCGCCTGGCGGGCCTTCGCGTGCTGGGCGTCACGCGTGGCGCGGCGGACGTCGGCCTCGTCTGGCTTGGGGACGTCCTTGCCGCCGTTCTTGGCCGGATCGTACGAGTCGGTCTTCTCGGTCGCCCTGCGGACCCAGTCCTCGGCACCGGTCAACGCAGTCTGTGCGGTGCTGAGTTCGTCGCGGGCCTTGCGACCGTCGCGCAGCGCCTTGTCGGCCTTCTCCTGGGCATCCCGCAGGTCGGGCCAGAACGTGGCCAGCGCGTCGCCCGCCAGGCCGTACGACTTCTTCAGCTTGCGCAGCTTCTTCGGGGCGTCCTCGAACTCCTCGGCGAACACCTCCGCCGTCTTGCCCGCCCAGGAGAGGATTTCGTCCTCCTTGGCGATCCCCTTGAGGCCGCGCAGAACGTCGGCAACGTCATCGGCGAAGTCGTGCAGGGTGCCGGCGAGTTTGCGAATGCGGTCCGGGTCGCCCGGAGTCGGGTCCTCGTCCAGGTCGAGTACGTGCCAGTCCGCAGGCCTGTGCGACACCGTGTTCTCCCCCGTGCACGTTGCTAGATGTACCCGCTTGGAACGCGCGTACGAACCTATCGCACGCGCTGCAGACCTGTGTCGGGTCGGCGCAAGGACAGGTGGTGTGACCTTGTCGCGGCGTGGCGCGTTGATCACATCGCACAGGAGGGAGAGCTGATGGTCGGCTCGTCGCACGAGGCCCTGCACCGGGTCTTCCAGAAGGACCCGGCGCTGCTCACGCGGGCGTTCCAGAAGGTGCTGCGCGTTCCTTTCCCGGAGCCGCGGGACTTCGCGGTCCTGAACGCCGACGTGACGGAGATCGAACCCGTCGAGCGGCGCGTGGACACGCTGATGCGGGTGGAGACGGACGACGGGGCTTACCTGCTCGTCGTCGAGGCGCAGGGGAAGAAGGACGAGAGGAAGCGTGGCAGCTGGCCGTACTACCTCGCGTACCTGTATGAGAAGTACCGCTGTGAGCCGGTACTCGTCGTGATCACGCAAAGCGGTGCTACGGCACGCTGGGCTTCCCGACCCATCAGGCGAGGGCTGCCCGGCTGGGAATCGATGACGGTGCGACCGTTGGTGATCGGCCCGGACAACGTGCCGGTGATCGCGAGTGAACGGGAGGCCGAGAGAGACGTCCCGCTCGCCGTGCTGTCGGCCATGACACACGGGCGGGGTGCAAAGGCTGCCGCCATACTGGAACCGTTGGCTTTCGCTCTGCGGACCGTCGACGGCGAGAGCGCGGCGGTGTTCGGACAGCTCATCGAGTCATGCCTGGCCGATTCCCGGGCCAAGGAGATCTGGAGGGACCTGATGTCGGAGATCCGCTACTTCTTCAACAACCCGGTGGCCGAGAAGGTCCGTGAGGAAGGCCGGGTCGAGGGTCGCGAAGAAGGGCGGCTCGAGGACCGGGCCGGGATGACCCTGCGGATCCTGGAGTGGCGGGCCATCCCGGTGTCCGAGGCCGTGCGGGAGCGAGTGCTTGCCTGTTCGGACCTGGATCAGCTCGAAGTCTGGGCCCGCCGTGCGGTGACCGCCGAGCGGGCCGAGGACCTGTTCAGCGGTTGATGGACTGGATCTCCTGGACTTCCATGTCCTGCGTCGTCTCGAACGTGCCGTCCGGCAGGTCGCCCTGGGCGCCGCCGGTGCCCTCCCAGGAGATCTCCCAGGTGATCGAGGCGCTCAGCTGGTACGGTCCGCCGTTCGACGCGCGCAGGTAACGGATGCCGCAGGGCGGGGTCTCGTCGGCCTTGCCCTTCGCGTACGGCGTACCGATGGAGCCGTCGGCGTCGATCTCGCAGTCGCCGGAGGCGGGGAAGGTCTCGGCGTCGGCGGTGCCGGGTTCAAGGTGGAGGGCGACGGGCTTGGCGGTCGTCTCCGCCCACAGCCCGGTGCCGGGCAGCTCGGCCCGGACCTTGACCTCCTTGAAGGTGCCCTTGTCCAGCCAGACCCAGGTGGGGAGATTGACGGTGGACTTGGCGGCCGGCTTTGCCTCGATCTCGGTGGCGGGGACCTCGACCTTGTCGTAGGCGTACTCCGCGAGGGTCTGCGGAGTCGGTGCATTCGGGTCGTCGGGGATCTCGCCCGCGTCCTGCCAGAACATGAGCCTGTTGCAGAGGGACGTATCGTCGAGGCCGGCAAGCCGCGGAGCGACTCCGCGCCAGAAGTAGCCCTTCTTGCCCAGGTTGTAGTCCTTGTAGCCCTTCACCGAAGACGGGGTCCCGAAATAGTTGGGCGCGTCCTTGCCGTCCTTGAAGTGATCGGTCCACAACTGCGACCCGTACCACCCCTGGCGGAGGCTGACGTCACCACCGGCGTCGTGCTCCGCGAAGTCCTTGAGTTCCTCAGGAGTGAACACCGGTTCGTACCAGCAGGGCGGCGGTTCCCAGTTGACGTCGGTTGCGCTCAGGCTTCCCCGTTTGCCGTCCGTCGGGCCGTCCACCTGCGTGACCCTGATGCTGGTGCGCTGGGCGGAGGCGGTCAGTTCCTTGCCCTCGGCCTCGCCTCTCGTGTCGGATCCGCCGAAGGCGTGGGCGGGAGCGGAGTACACGAGGACGGTGGTCAGTGACGCAGCGATGACCGGCAGGCCCCTGTGCCAGACCCTCACTTCGCGCACTCGCCCCTCTCCGAACGGACGGAGGCGTTCTGCCACACGCCCTGGCTGCTCTTGCGGAGGGTTACCAGGTAATACACCTCGGGATCCATGTCCTTGGGATTCCCTTCGACCTTTCCGGTCTTCCGGTGCTTCGTGTAAGCGTCACTCTCGTTCGTGCAGTAGCCGAGAGACGCCGTGCTGCCGTCGTCGAGCAGGCTGACCTTGGGGCCGAAGACCGGCAGCTTGCCGATGACCGTCACGTTCTTGTCGGTGTACGACCTGATCCACTTCTTGCTCTGCGCGTGGCCTGAGTCAGTGTCGTAGAAGGCGACGGCTTCACTGTCGGGGTCGTTGGCGATGATCGCGGCGTATCCCGCCCGCAGCTCTTCCTTGGCGTCATTGAGAACAGCCTGCTCCTTGGCGTCGCTGCTCTTCCAGTTTTCGAAGGTCAGCTGGAAGCTGCTGGGAAGCTCGATCGCCGGACGCTCGACGCCGGGTGATGCGGAGGGGGAGGCCGACTCCGATGCCGAAGGACTCCCCGTCTCCGCCCCCTTGATGTCGTCCGGCGAGGAATCTTCCCCGCCGCAGGCGGTCAGGAGCAGGGACGCCGTCGCGGCGAAGGTGGCGGCGGTCATGGTGAGGGCGCTGCGGGCCACTGGTGTTCCCCCCGGGATACGACGTGTGCGACAGGGAACGAAGCTACCAGGGGCGCGCTCTGACCGGTTTTCGGGGATTGTGCGCGGAGTGTGAAGGCGGAGTCCGCAGAGGCGGGCAAACGGCATGAAGCGGGCGGACGTTGTGATGCGGGCCTCCCTCGCCCCTTCGCCGCCGACGGTGGGAGTCCATAAGATCTCGGTAGGCTCAGCACACCCCTCATCCCGGACGCCCCGCGGCCTGCGCCGCCCACGACCACGACCCAGGACTCCGCCCATGCCGCGACGCCGCACATCAAGCTCCTCAAGCTCGACGGCTCCCTCGGCACCCTCCGCACCGAGGAACCGCACGCCTCAGCCCGTGCGGGTGCGGCGGCGGTCGTTCGGGGACTTCGTCAAGGCGTTCCTCGCCTTCGTGGTGCTGCTGGTGCTGGTCGTCGGCGTGCCCCTCGCGCTGGCCACCCAGATCGGCTGGCCGCTGCCCGACGGCGCGCCGAGCCTGGACTGGCTGCAGCGTGAGATCACCGTCTCCACCTTCCTGCACATCCTCACCGTCATCGTCTGGTTCGCCTGGGCGCAGTTCACCGCCTGCGTGCTCGTCGAGGTCAAGGCCGCGCTGTCCGGCGTAGGGGTGCCGGGGCGGGTGCCCGGGTCGGGGCCCAGTCAGCTCCTCGCCCGGCAGCTCGTCGCCGCGCTGCTCCTCGTCGGTGCCACCGCGGCGAGCCTCACGCCGGGGCTGTCCCAGCTCGGGCAGAGCCTGGAGGGGAACCAGAAGCCGTCCGTCGCCGCCGCCCAGCAGACGCCGGGACTCTTCGCCCAGCAGCAGGAGCAGGCCGCCGCCACCGCGAACGCCCTCGCCGAGCAGGCGGGGCAGGCCGGACAGTCCGCGGCCCGGGCCGACGGAGGTTCCGCCGCCGCGCGCGGGGACACGAAGTACTACCGGATCCAGCCGCCGGAGGGGCGTCACCACGACTCCCTGTGGGAGGTGGCCGAACGGCACCTCGGTGACGGACGCCGGTACAAGGAGATCTTCGAGCTGAACAAGGACCGGGTGCAGCCGGACGGGTCCCGCCTGTCGGAGGCGTCCCTCATCCGGCCCGGCTGGATCATGGAGATGCCCGGCGACGCCCGCGGCGGCGAGCTGGTCGAGATGCCCGACGAGGCGCCGGACGTCCCCGAGCAGGTGCAGCAGCAAATCAGCGACTACGCGCAGAGCGGGGACCACGCCCGGGGCGGAGGGGGAGCGCAGGGCGGTGACGCGCAGGTCTCGCTGCCCGAGCAGCGGCCCGCGCCCACGCCCGCGAACCCCGTCACGCCGGCCACTCCCGTCCCCGGTGCCGGGCAGCGGCACGCCACCCCCGCCGCCGGCCAGGCCGAGGACTCCTTCGGGCTGCCCGAGGCGCTCCTCGCGTCGCCGCTGCTCGCCGCAGGTCTCCTCGGTGCCCTCGGGCGCCGGCGCCGGCAGGCGATGTGGCAGTCGGCGCTGGGCGCGGTCGGCGGGCGGCGCGGCATGGAGCCGCCCACGCCGACCGGCGACGCGCAGGACGTGCAGGACGCGCTGCTCGTCGGCGCCGACCCCGAGGGTGTACGCCTGCTCGACCGGTCGCTGCGCGGGCTGGCCGCCGCCCTCGCCGCCGAGTCCCGCCCGCTGCCCGTCGTCTACGCGGCCTGGATGAGCGGCAACGGCGACCTGCACCTGCAGCTCGCCCAGCCCGCAGGGAAGCCGCCCGCGCCCTGGCAGCAGGGGCAGGACCAGACCTTCTGGATGCTCGCCCGCGCCGACGCCGAGGGGTACGAGGACGCCGAGACGGCCGCGCCCTACCCCGGGCTCGTCAGCCTCGGCACCATGGACGACTCCCGGCTGCTGCTCAACCTGGAGGCCGTGCCCGGCATCGTCTCGCTGAGCGGCGCCGAGTCCGACCGGGCCGCCGTGTTCGCGTCGGTCGCCGCCGAACTGGCCACCAACGGCTGGTCGGACCGTATGACCATCACCCTGGTGGGGTTCGGGGACGATCTCACGCCCCTCGCGCCCAACCGGATCCGGCATCTCGACGGTTTCGAGGACCTCTTCGAGACCATGTCGGCCGAGACCCGGCAGCGGCGCGGAGCGCTCGGGGCCGCCGGGCACGACTCCGTGCTCACCGGCCGCACCGGCCCCGCCCAGCACACCCGCTGGGCGCCGCACCTCGTCCTGCTCGCCGCCCGGCCCTCCGACGACGACGCGCTGCGGCTGGCCGAACTCGCCGCCGACGCCGACCGGCTCGGCATCGGCTACCTCGTCGGCACCGAGGGCACCGACCTGCCCGGCGCCGCCTGGGAGATGGAGATCACCGGCGCGGGCCGGCTGCTCGCGCCGCTGCTCGGGCTGGAGCTGGAAGCCCAGCTGCTGCCCCTCGCCCAGCAGCGTGCCGTCGTCGAGCTGTTCACCGACGCCGATCCCGGCTCCGGCCCCGAGGGCGGTCCCGGCCGGCCGGGCAACGCGCCGCCGTTCCTCGTCGACGTCAGCGAGCAGGGCCGGCCCGCCGTGTACGCCCGCCTCGTCGGCTCGTACGAGATCATCGGCCTGGACGCGCCCGACGGCGAGCGCAGCGCCCTGCTGCACGAGGCGCTGGCGCTGCTCCTGCTGCACCGCGAGGGCGTCCACCCGCGCGTGCTGTCCTCCGCGCTGTGGCCGCGCGGCGTGACCCCGGACGTGCGCGACGCGCTGCTGGAGCGGCTGCGGGCCTGGCTCGGCGCCGACCCCGACGGCACACCGCGGCTCGCCACCGACGCGACCGGACGGCTCACCCTCGCCAAGTCCGTCGTCTCCGACCTCGACGTGCTGCGCTCCCTCTACTACGAGGCCACGCAGGGCCGGGGCGCCGGCAGCCGCCAGGTGCGCGGGCGGCTGCTCACCGACGCCCTGGTGCTGGTGCGCGGACCGCTGCTCGCCGACCGGCCCCAGGGCCGCTACCGCTGGCTCACCCACGAGATCGTCGACGCCCAGCTCCCGCTGCTCGTCGCCGACACCGGGCTGGCGCTCTCCGAGTTCCACCTGGAGAAGAACCGTGCGGAGAAGGCCATCGAGGCGCTGAACGCGGCGCTGCGCACCGCCCCCGCCGACGAGCGCCTGTGGCACGAGCTGCTGCGCGCCACGCACGCCACCGGCGACCCCGGCCGGCTGCGCGCCCTCGCCGCCGACCTCGTCGGCCGCAGCGGGGCTCGTGGACTGCCGCCCCGCACCGAGGCGCTGCTCGACGAACTGCTGCCGACCTGGCGCGAGGGCGTCGCCGCCGCCGGATGAACACGGCCATGGGCATCGACGTCGATCTCGCGGTCGTCCTCGTCGCCGCGCTGTGGGGCGCGGTCACGGGCGCGCTGCTGCCGCGTGCCGCCTACCGGTTCTCCGCCCCCTCCGGGGAGGCGTGGCGCACCGCGTGCCCCGGCGGCCACCCGGTCCGGGGCTGGGCCGGCCGGGCCCGCTGCCGGGACTGCGACCCGGCGCGGGGGGCGACGGAGCCGACGTACGACGCCACCACCGGCGCCGAGTACCACCGGGTGCCGCCGGCGGTGCCCTACGGGCCGAGCCGCCTCGTCCTCGCTCCCGTCACCGCCCTCGTCTGCGCCGCCCTCGCCGCCGCCACCGGGACCCGGCCCGAACTCGCCGTCTGGCTGCTGCTCGCCCCGGTCGGCGTGCTGCTGGCCGTCGTCGACCTGAAGGTACGGCGGCTGCCCGACCCGCTCACCCTGCCGCTCGCCGGTGCCGCACTCGCCCTGCTCGGCCTGGCAGCGCTCGTGCCCGAGCACGCGGGGGAGTGGACCACCGCCCTGCTGGGCGCCCTCGCGCTCGGCGCCGGCTACCTGGTGCTGTTCCTCGTCAACCCGGCCGGCATGGGCTTCGGCGACGTCAAGCTCGCGCTCACGGCCGGCGCCGCCCTCGGCTGGTACGGCTGGCCCACGCTGATGCTGGGCACCTTCGCCGGGTTCCTGCTCGGGGCGCTGTACGGCGGCGCCCTCCTGGTCGCCCGGCGCGCGGACCGCAAGACGGCCATCCCCTTCGGTCCCTTCCTCATCGCGGGAGCCTTCCTCGGCGTCCTGGCCGGGGCCTACGCGGCCTGAGCACGAGCGGGCGAAACGCCTGGCGTACGCTGGTCGCGTCCGTCCACAACCCTTACGAACCTTGCGAAAGGGACGCCGGTGACCGAGAAGGCCGACCTTCAGCCCATCCTCGACCGCGCCGCCGCCGGTGGGCGGATCACTCCCGAAGAGGCGCTGGACCTGTACCGCGACGCTCCGCTGCACGCGCTGGGCGCCGCCGCCGACGCCGTGCGCCGCCGCCGGTACGCCGGTACGGAGCACATCGCGACGTACATCATCGAGCGCAACATCAACTACACGAACGTGTGCGTCACGGCGTGCAAGTTCTGCGCCTTCTACGCCGCGCCGAAGGACACCGCCAAGGGCTGGTCCCGCGACCTCGACGACATCCTGCGCCGCTGCGCGGAGACGATCGAGCTGGGCGGCACGCAGATCATGTTCCAGGGCGGCCACCACCCGGACTACGGCGTCGAGTACTACGAGAAGCACTTCGCCGCCATCAAGAAGGAGTTCCCCGAGCTCGTCATCCACAGCCTGGGGGCGAGCGAGGTCGAGCACATGGCGCGGATCTCGAAGGTGTCGGTCGAGGAGGCCATCACCCGCATCCACGCGGCCGGGCTCGACTCCTTCGCGGGGGCCGGCGCGGAGCTGCTGCCCGAGCGGCCGCGCAAGGCGATCGCGCCGCTGAAGGAGTCCGGCGAGCGCTGGCTGGAGATCATGGAGATCGCCCACAACCTGGGTGTGGAGTCCACCTCCACGATGCTCATGGGCACCGGTGAGACCAACGCCGAGCGCATCGAGCACCTGCGGATGATCCGGGACGTGCAGGACCGCACCGGCGGCTTCCGCGCCTTCATCCCGTACACCTACCAGCCCGAGAACAACCACCTGAAGGGCCGCACGCAGGCCACGCTCTTCGAGTACCTGCGGATGATCGCCATCGCCCGCGTGTTCCTCGACAACGTCGCGCACATCCAGGGGTCGTGGCTGACCACGGGCAAGGAGGTCGGTCAACTCTCCCTGCACTACGGCGCGGACGACCTCGGCTCGATCATGCTGGAGGAGAACGTGGTCTCCTCCGCCGGTGCCAAGCACCGCTCCAACCGGATGGAGATCATCGATCTGATCCGGAAGGCCGGACGGGTGCCGGCGCAGCGCGCGACGACGTACGAGCACCTCGTCGTGCACGACGACCCGGCGAACGACCCCGTCGACGAGCGCGTGGTCTCCCACATCTCGTCCACGGCCATCGAGGGTGGCACCGCCCACCCCGAGCTGAAGCTGCTGGCGTCCAACTGACGCCGCCGTGCTGACGATCCACGTCGCCGAGGCCTCGCCCGAGTCAGCCGTCGTGGCCGACGGCGCGCATCTCGCCGCCGTCGGCTCGTACGAGGAGCTGGTCGCCGACCACCCGCGGGCGCGGGTGCGCCGGTGGCCCGGACTCCTGACGCCCGGACTGCTCAACCCGTACGGTCCGGAGCTGCTGGAGCAGGCGTACCACCCCGACCCGCGCGAAGCGGACCGGCTCGGTACCGAGCCGGTCTTCGGGGAGCGCGGGCTCGCACTCCTCGCCGGCAACCCGTCCGCGCGGGGTGCCAGCGCCCGCCGCGGAGTGCAGCGCATGCTGGCGCACGGAACGGTCGCCGTCGCCGGTGAGCTGCGCGGGCGCGCGGCCCTGGACGCGGTGCGCGGAGCGGGGCTCGCCCTGGCGGGGCGCCCGGCCGGCCTGCCCGGGCCCGCGTCGTTCTCGCCGGTGCCGCTGGTGCTGCTTCCCGCGCTCGCCCCCGGGAACCCCGCCCGCTTCGCGGTGTTCGACGTGCCCGACCGGGCCGCGCTGGTGCGGGACGGCGCGTCCGCGTGCGTGGCGACCGTCGTCGCGGGCCGGATCGTGTACCGGCGGCGCTGAGCGCACGCTAGCCCGCGAACGCCTCCGCGAACGCGCCGCTCTCCTGTTCCACCCCGCTGCAGTCGGTCAGCGCGTCCTGGGCGGACGCGTCGTCCGCGCACCGCCGGTCCCGGAACGCCGCCCACATCGACACCCAGGCGACGCCCTTCTCCACGGCGAAGGCGCGGACCTCGGCGGCGTCTTCGAGGGTGAAGGTCTCCCCGGCGACGTCGTTGACGCCGAGCATCGAGGTGAGCGCCATGCCCCGCCAGGCGTCCGCGTCGGAGGTGCCGAAGACCTTCCTCAGCTGCGTGTGGGCGGCCTTCGCCGAGGTGAGGGCGTAGTCGCCCATGTCGGCGGTGTACGACTCTCCGTAGTTCATGGTCATGAGGTTGACCGTGGAGACCCGCACGCCGTGGTCGTTCGCCGACGCCAGCAGCGCCAGGCCGTCGGTGTCCAGGCCCGAGGGCATCACCGGGAGGGTGAAGGAGACCTGGAGGCCGCCGCGTTCCTCCTGGAGCAGCGCGATCGCCTCCGAACGCAGGGCGACGGAGTCGGCGTCGGTCAGCTCGTCGCCCTCCACGTCGAAGTCCGCCCGCACGGACCCGGCGGCGTCCAGGGCGGCGCCGTACGCCGCCGCCAGCGCGGGGGCGCTGTCGCAGGCGGCGGCGAGTTCCGTGCCGGACGCGCCGCCGAAGGAGACGCGGACGGTGGCGCCGGACGCCTTCAGCTTCTCGACGCGGGCGGCGACGGAGGCGTCGTCGATCTCCTGGACACCGTTCCAGCGGGGGACGCAGCCGTCGCCGGACGAGATGACGAACGCCAGGTTGTACACCGTGGGGGAGCCCGCCGTGTCGGTGGCGGAGGCCGTGGTGGCGCTGACGTAGGGGGCGTAGGCGGTGGCCGGCGCGGAGGACGCCGAGGACGCCGAGGACGCCGAGGACGCGGGCGGTGCCGCGGGGGCCGCGTCGGTGGTGCCGCCCCGTCCGGCGCAGCCCGCGGTGGCCAGGGTGAACAACAGGGCGCACCCGGCCGCCGCGTTCCGGTGAACCCTCATGAGCCACTCTCCCGTTTCGTCCGTTGTCGTCGTCGGACCAGTGAAGGTGGCACGCGTTCCTGGGTCTTCGCTGAGGAAAGGGCGCTCCGCGGTGCCGTCTCCCAGGAAACGGACAGGACGGGCCGCTTTTCACCGGAATCTCTCAAGAACCTGCCAGTCGACGACAGGCAAGGCTCCCTAACGTCCGGGGGCATGCACTCCGAGCCTGCCTACCCGCCCCGCGCCGCACCCCGCGCCGCCGTCCGTGCCCCGTCCCGTACCGCCGCGCGCGGTCGCCGCCGCATCCGCGACGACGGATCCGCCGAGGGGCCCGTGTTCGTCGACAGCACCGGACGCCGGGCCCGGCTGCTGCGCCGGCTGGGACTGCTGGTGGGGGCGGTGTGCGTCGGCTACACGGCCGTCCTGGGCCTGGCCTTCATGGGCGTCGGCATCTCGGTCAACCCGTCCTCGCTGCTGCCCTTCGGCGTCGGGGGCGGCGGCGGACCGGAGGGCGGACCCGGTCCCGGCGGCGGCACGCGTCCCCAGGGCGGGGCCGCTCCCACGGGCGCCCCGCCGAGCGGCGCGCCCTCCGTCGCCCCCAGCGCGGCACCCGACACCGCTGCCACCGCATCCGTATCCGTCACCGCACCCGCCACCGCCACCGCCACCGCATCCGTGCCCGTCACCGCACCCGCCACCGCCACCACCGCACCCGCCACCGCATCCGCACCCGCCACCGCACCCGCCTCCGCCCGCACCGACTGACCGGACGCCCCCACCCCATGACCACGCGCACCCCGCCCCCCACCCCGCGCGCCCGGGGCCGCCGCCGCGCTCCCACCCGCATGGCACGGGCCGCCGGCCGGGCCGCCGCCCTGCAACGCCCCCGTGTTCTCCTCGCCCTGCTGCTCCTGCTCGCGCTGACCTGCGTGCTGCTCCTCGACGGCTACCTGCGCGCGGAGGTCGGCGGCGACGAGCGCGTCCGCACCGGCGCCTCGGCGAGCGACGTCCCCGACGAGGTACTGGACGGCGGCCCGATCCTGTCCTTCCCGGGCGGGCAGGCCACCACCGTCTCCGTCCCCGACAAGACGATCGTGCTGACCTTCGACGACGGCCCGGACCCCACCTGGACACCGCGGGTGCTGGAGATCCTCGAGAAGTACGACGTGCCCGGCACGTTCTTCCTGGTCGGCTCGATGGTCTCGCGCCACCCCGGCATCGTGCGGGACATGGTCGAACAGGGCAACGAGGTGGGCGTCCACACCTTCACCCACGTCGACCTCTCCTTCCAGAGCCGGGCTCGCGTCACCCGCGAGATCGAGCAGACCCAGCTCGCCCTCGCCGGCGCGGCCGGCATCACCACCACGCTGTTCCGGGCGCCCTACTCCTCGCAGACGGACGCCGTCGACGACTACAGCTGGCCCGTCTACCAGAGCCTCGGTGAGGACGGCTACACCAGCGTCTTCGTCGACACCGACAGCGACGACTGGAAACGGCCCGGCGCCTCGAAGATCGTCGAGTGGGCCACGCCGGAGGACGACGAGGGCGCGTCCGTCCTCTTCCACGACGCCGGCGGCGAGCGGTCGCAGACGATCGCGGCGCTGCCGAAGTACATCGAGAAGATGAAGGCCGCGGGTTACACCTTCACCACCGTCAGCGGTGCAATGGCCGAGCAGCGGCCACAGCAACCCGGCGGCAGCGGTGGCGGCCTCCGGGCCGCCCACCACGAGGCCACCGGTGCCACCCTCTACGAGGGCAGGGCGCTGATCGCGGCCGTCGCCGTCGCCGAGTGGACGGTGCCGGCGCTGTCGGCCGGACTCGTGGTCGTGGGCGTGGCCGTCCTGGGCCGGTTCGCGATGATGCTGGTCCTCGCCCGCCGCCACCACAGACAGCGCAACAGGCGCCGCTTCAGCTGGGGCCCGCCCGTCACCGGGCCGGTGAGCGTGATCGTCCCGGCGTACAACGAGAAGGAGTGCATCGAGGCGACGCTGCGGTCACTGGCGGGCAGCACCCACCCGATCGAGATCATCGTCGTGGACGACGGCTCCACCGACGGTACGGCGGAGATCGCCGAGTCCCTGGGACTGCCGGGCGTCCGCGTCGTGCGGCAGGCCAACGCGGGAAAGCCCGCCGCCCTCGACAACGGCGTCCGGCACGCCCGGTACGACGTCGTCGTGATGATGGACGGCGACACCGTCTTCGAGCCGGACACCGTGCGGCACCTGGTGCAGCCCTTCGCCGACCCCGCCGTCGGCGCGGTCGCCGGCAACGCCAAGGTCGGCAACCGGCGCACCCTCATCGGTGCCTGGCAGCACATCGAGTACGTGATGGGCTTCAACCTCGACCGGCGCATGTACGACCTGCTGCGCTGCATGCCGACCATCCCCGGCGCGATCGGCGCCTTCCGGCGCGAGGCGGTCCTCCAGGCCGGCGGCATGAGCGACGACACCCTCGCCGAGGACACCGACATCACCATCGCCCTGCACCGCGCGGGATGGCGGGTGGTCTACGAGGAGCACGCCCGCGCCTGGACGGAGGCGCCCGGGTCGCTGGGCCAGCTCTGGTCCCAGCGCTACCGCTGGTCGTACGGCACGATGCAGGCGCTGTGGAAGCACCGCCGGTCCCTGACGGACCGGGGGCCCTCGGGCCGCTTCGGGCGCGTCGGCATGCCGCTGGTCGTGCTCTTCCAGGTGGTCACGCCCGTGTTCGCGCCGCTCATCGACGTGTTCACCGTCTACTCGATGCTCTTCGTCGACTTCCGCGCGGCACTCCTCGCGTGGCTCGCGGTACTGGGCGTGCAGCTGGTGTGCGCGGCGTACGCCTTCCGGCTCGACCGGGAGAAGTACCGGTACCTGCTGATGATGCCGCTCCAGCAGCTGGCGTACCGGCAGATGATGTACCTCGTCCTCATCCACTCCTGCGTCACCGCCCTGACCGGCGGGCGGCTGCGCTGGCAGAAGCTGAAGCGGACGGGCGAGGTCGGCACCCCGGCGGGGACCACGGGGGCCGGCTGATGGGCGCGCACCGCAAGGGTGCCCCGCGCACCGCTCCCGCGGACGGGGGCTCCCCGGCGCCGGGCCGGGACCGGTACTTCGACACCCTGCGCGCCCTGGCGCTGGTCCGGGTCGTCGCCTACCACGCCTTCGGCTGGCCCTGGGCCGGGTTGCTCTTCCCGTCCATGGGGGTCATGTTCGGCCTGGCCGGCACCCTGATGGCCCGCTCGCTGCGGCGGCCCGCGGCGACGGTGGTCCGGAGCCGGCTGCGCCGTCTGCTGCCGCCGTTCTGGTGCTGGGGCCTGTTCGTGGTGGGCGCGATGCTGGCACGCGGCTGGATGCCGGGGTGGCAGATCGTCTACTGGGTGGTGCCGCTCGGCGACCCGCCGGGCAGTGCCTGGGGCGAGCAGGCCTGGGAGATCCTCTGGTACCTGCGGACGTACCTGTGGTTCGTCCTGCTCTCCCCGCTCCTGCTGCGGCTCTTCCGGCGTGCGCCCGTGCCGGTGCTGCTGCTGTCCCTCGCGCCGATCGTCGTGCTGCAGTTCCTCCGGCAGCCGCCGGACGACCGCTTCGGCACCGGCCTGCTCGACCTGGCGACGTACCTCTTCTGCTGGGTCCTCGGCTTCGCGCACCGCGACGGCGTGCTGGGCCGCCTCAGGCCGGTCCCGGTCGTCGTCCTGTCGCTCGCCGCCCTCGTCTGCGGCGCCTGGTACGCCTTCGCGCACCGGGCCGAGTACGGCACCTACGACCTCGACGACATCCCGCTCGCGCAGGCCTTCTGGTCGGCCGGCTTCGTGACGCTGCTGATGTACGCCAAGACGCGGCTCGGGTCCGGCCTCTCCGGACCGGTCCGGCTGCGGCGGCTGGACCGGCTGGTGAGCGTGTTCAACGCCCGCGCGGTGACGATCTACCTCTGGCACGAGCTGGCCCTCGTCCTGGCCGTGCCGCTGATCGACCGGCTCTGGGACGTGCCCGCCTTCGAGGCGTACCTGCCGCTGGACAGCCAGTGGTTCCTGCTGGGGGTGGGCTGGGTCCTGATCGCGCTCTTCGTGCTGCTGTTCGGGTGGGTGGAGGACGTCGCCGCGCGGAAGCGGCCGCGCCTGCTGCCGTGAGCCCGTCGGCGGTGAGTGGGGAGGGTGCTGCAACAATGGGCCCGTGACCCGCGCTTCCCTGAACAAGCAGCCGCACGAAGTCGCCTCGATGTTCGACCACGTCGCGGAACGGTACGACCTGACGAACGCCGTGCTCTCGCTCGGCCAGGACCGGGCGTGGCGCAAGGCGGTCGCCCGGGCCGTCGACGCCCGCCCGGCGCAGAAGGTCCTGGACCTGGCGGCCGGCACGGCGACCTCCTCCCTGCCCTTCGCCCGCACCGGCGCCTACGTCGTGCCCTGCGACTTCTCCCAGGGCATGCTCAAGGTCGGCAAGGAGCGGCACTCGTGGCTGCCGTTCACCGCGGGCGACGCGACCCGGCTGCCGTTCAAGGACGACGTCTTCGACGCCGTCACCATCTCCTTCGGCCTGCGCAACGTGCAGGACACGGACGCCGCGCTGCGCGAGATGTACCGGGTGACGCGGCCCGGCGGCCGGGTCGTCATCTGCGAGTTCTCGCACCCGACCTGGGCGCCGTTCCGCACCGTCTACACCGAGTACCTGATGCGCGCCCTGCCGCCGGTCGCCCGCGCGGTGTCGTCCAACCCCGACGCGTACGTCTACCTCGCGGAGTCCATCCGGGCCTGGCCCGACCAGCCGGCGCTCGCCGAGCGGCTGGGCAAGGCCGGCTGGTCCAGGGTCGCGTGGCGCAACCTGACGGGCGGCGTGGTGACGCTGCACCGCGGGTTCAAGGCGGGCTGAGCGCGACGCGCGGCAGCACGGCCGGCTCCCCGGCCCCGCCGGCACCCGCGGTCCGGTCCGGGCCGGGTGGCGGGGCGATGGCGCGGGAGGTCAGGAGTCGCGGTCGCCGCTGTCCAGGGAGAGGCGGTAGCAGTGCCCCCGCTGCTCCGAGGACGGGATCGTGAACACCTCGGCGAGCCGCATGCCCAGCCGCTCGGTGACCGCGATGGACCGGGCGTTGCGCGCGTTGACCATCGCGACCACCCCGGTCACCCCCGTGGCGCCCACCCGCTGCAGGGTCTGCCGGGCCGCCGCCGTGACGTAGCCCTTGCCCCAGTGCGCCCGCCCGAGCCGCCAGCCGATCTCGATCTCGCCCTTGGGGCCCCACTCCCCGGGCCACGGCTGGGCGCCGGTGAACCCGATGACCTGCCCGGACTCGTCCACCATGGTCCACAGGCAGAAGCCGCGCTCCGCGTCGTGCCGGCGCTGGCGGGCGGTCAGCTCCTCGTAGACGGACAGTTCCGCGGCCCTGCCGCCGTGGAACTCCATGACGTCCGGGTCGTCGAAGATCCGGTGCCAGGCGACGGCGTCCTCGTCGGTGGGGACGCGCAACGCTACGGCGGGGAGAGGTCGCTTCACTGGGCAGCCCTTCAGCCGGGTGGTCGGTGACGCTGAATAGACTGCCCATGACCAGTGCCGGTCGGCACGCAGATTCCGAACTTGGGGAGATCCCGCCGTGACCGTCGAGACTGAGCCGCTCTCCGAGAACACCGCCGACGTCATCGTCGTGGGCGCGGGGCCGGCCGGCTCCACGACCGCGTACCACCTGGCCAAGTCGGGCCTCGACGTCCTGCTGCTCGAGAAGACCGCGTTCCCCAGGGAGAAGGTCTGCGGCGACGGCCTCACCCCGCGCGCGGTCAAGCAGCTCGTCGCCATGGGCATCGACATCTCCGAGGAGGCCGGCTGGCTGCGCAACAAGGGCCTGCGCATCATCGGCGGCGGCTCCCGCCTCCAGCTGGACTGGCCGGATCTGGCCTCCTTCCCCGACTACGGACTCGTCCGCAAGCGCGACGACTTCGACGAGCAGCTCGCCCGGCAGGCCCAGAAGGCCGGCGCCCGCCTGTACGAGCGCTGCAACGTCGGTGCCCCGGTCGTCGACGACCGCACCGGCCGGATCACCGGCGTGCACGCCAAGCTGGGCGAGGACAAGCGCGAGGTCACCTTCCACGCGCCGCTGGTCGTGGCCGCGGACGGCAACTCCACGCGGCTGTCCCTGGCGATGGGCCTGCACCGCCGCGAGGACCGCCCGATGGGCGTCGCCGTCCGCACGTACTTCACCTCGCCCCGCCACGACGACGACTACCTGGAGTCCTGGCTGGAGCTGTGGGACCGGCGCGGTGCGCAGGACCGGCTGCTGCCGGGCTACGGCTGGATCTTCGGCATGGGCGACGGCACCTCGAACGTCGGCCTCGGCGTCCTCAACACCTCCGCCGCCTTCAAGGAGCTGGACTGGCGCGAGATCCTCAAGGCCTGGTGCGCGTCCATGCCCGAGGACTGGGGCTACACCCCGGACAACATGACCGGCCCGATCCGCGGTGCCGCCCTGCCCATGGCCTTCAACCGCCAGCCCCACTACACCAAGGGCCTGCTCCTCGTCGGCGACGCCGGCGGCCTGGTGAACCCCTTCAACGGCGAGGGCATCGCCTACGCCATGGAATCCGGCCAGATCGCCGCCGACGTCGTCGTCCAGGCCCACGCCCGGGCCACGCCGAGCCAGCGCGAGATCGCCCTGCAGCGCTACCCGCGGGTCCTCAAGGACACCTACGGCGGCTACTACACGCTGGGCCGCGCCTTCGTGAAGCTCATCGGCAACCCGAAGGTCATGCAGATCGCGACCCAGCGCGGCCTGACCCACCCGGTCCTGATGAAGTTCACCCTGAAGATGCTCGCCAACCTGACGGACCCCACGGGCGGCGACGCGATGGACCGCATCATCAACGGACTGAGCAAGGTCGCGCCGAAGGCCTGAGCCTCCCGAGCCGCCCCGGCCCCACGGCCCGGCACGGCACGGTCCGGCCCCACGGCCCGGCCGGGCCGCCGGGCCGTTCAGGCGGTGAAGGCCGCCGCGTTGGCCGAGCGGCGCGCGAGGACCTCCTCGCGCCGGTCCGCCGACTGCCGCAGCGCCGCCTTGCGTTCCCGGCCGGAGAGCCGGTCCAGGTAGAGCCGTCCGTTCACGTGGTCGGTCTCGTGGGCGAGGCACCGCGCGAAGTAACCGGTCCCCTCGACGCGGAGCGGCGCGCCGTCCTTGTCCAGGCCCCGCACCACGGCCCGGTCGGGCCGCGGTACGGCCATGACGGCGCCCGGCACCGACAGGCACCCCTCGCCCTCGTCCAGCAGCCGCCGGGCGGCCGGGTCGAGGGCTTCCAGCACCGGGTTGACGACGTGCCCGACATGTCGGACACCGTCGTCGTCCAGGCAGTCGTAGACGAACAGCCGCACATCCACCCCGACCTGATTGGCGGCCAGCCCGGCCCCCTCCGCGACGTACATGGTGCGGAGCATGTCGTCGATGAGCGCGGCGAGGTCGGGCCCGAACTCCGTGACGTCCCGGCACGGCCGGTGCAGCACACCCTCGCCGGCCTCGGTGACGCGGCGCACCGATCCGCGCCGGGCCTCGGGCGCGAACGGGGGGTAGGAGGCGGTGGGCCGCCCCTGGACGAACACACTCGGCATGACGTTCTCTCCTCCGGCTCGTGGACGGGCCGGTGGGACCCGGCCCGCGCCGAGCATGCCAGGAGAGGCCGAAGGGCCGCAGCCCCCGAGCGGCTGCGGCCCTTCGCCGGGATGTGCTCGCGTCCTACAGAACGCGCACCGCGCCGCTCGGCGGGTCGTACGACAGCGGCTTCTCGACGACACCGGTGGAGGAGTTCTGCGCGCCGACGAACATGCCGCCGCCCACGTAGACGCCCACGTGGTACGCGCTGCCCGCACCGCCCCAGTACAGGATGTCGCCCGGCTGGAGGCTGTCCAGCCCGACCTGGGTGCCGGCCGTCGACTGGGCCTGGGAGACGCGGGGCAGGCTGATGCCGACCTGCTTGAAGGCGGCCTGCACGAGACCGGAGCAGTCGTACGCGGACGGGCCGGTGGCGCCGGAGACGTACGCCTTGCCGACCTGGGCCTGCACGAAGGAGACGACGGCGGCGGCCGAACCGGTGGCGGTGGACGAGCCGGTGCTGCTGCCGCCCGTGGCGGTGGAGGAGCCGGTGTCCGCGGAGGCGCTCAGGGTGGTGCGCTCGGCGCTGCGCGCGGCGCGCTCGGCGGCCTCCTTGCGCGCGGCCTCCTCGGCCTTCTTCTTGGCTTCCGCGGCCTTCTTCTTCGCCTCGGCGAGGTCCGCCTTGGCCTGCTTGGCGGCCTTCGCGGCCGCCGCGTCACGCTCGGCCTGCAGCTGGTAGCTCGCGGCCGCCTGCTGCGTGACGTCCGCGGACTGGGCGACCTGAGCGGCCAGGTCGGCCGTCAGGGTGGGCAGTTCGAGGGTCTGCGTCACCGGTTCGGCCGCGTTGGCCGACCCCGACGCACCGGCCACTGCCAGGGTGCTGAGGACGCCACCGGCAACTCCGGCCCGCATCGCGATCGTCGACGCGCTGCGGCGGGGCTTCCGGTGGCTGCGTATGTGAGCGGTGTGGGACATAGGGACAACCGGTATCAGTAGCTCCTCCATACCTTCAAGAAACGTGTGCTGCGCCACAGTTGTTCAATCGAGCCGCCAAATCCCGGGCGTGTCGCTCTTTATTGACGCCGTAACGGACATTGCGGACGGGCCGTAACCGGCCTGTGATCACGGTCTTTGATCGTTACGCCCGAATTGCCCCGCGCTTACCACTGGTTGGGACACTTGGCCAAGCCCGGTTCTCAGACGCCTCTCATGAATGTGGCACAGGTCACGGAACGGTTACCCCGGCGCGCGCGTCCGTCGCGTGCGCGGCGCCCGCCCGACGTCACCCCCCGGCCGCTCGTGAACGCGTGCACGTGTCCACATCGTCCACGGCTCTCCCCCTGACGTGTGAACGCCTCCTCTATCAAGGGGGGTCGTCCAGCGCCAATTTGCATGCAAGCGAACCATCTTGATATGGAGACGCTCCTCGTCACAGCCCTCTGGCCAGCGACGACGAACGAAAATGTCACCTCTGGTGATCAGGTGAACGCTTCCTGTGTGAAGATCACCGCTCATCCGACTTCATGATCGTTCGTCAGGTGGTGGAGATCACAAAGCTTGTGCAATACCCCGTGTCGCAGATCACAGAGCGTCGGGCATAGGATGCGAGGCAGTTGGGCTTGTGACCTGCTTCACATGTTCGCGATCTTCGTCGGGACGGGCGGGGCTCGTGGGGCTGTTGGGGCGGCTGTGAGCCCCGTGAAACCGCCAGCAGTCAGTGCCGACTGAGAGGAGCGAGGAGCGGTGAACGCGTATGCGCCCATCCTCGTACTGGGAGCCCTCGGGGCAGGCTTTGCGATCTTCTCCGTGGTGATGGCCACGCTGATCGGTCCGAAGCGGTACAACCGGGCGAAGCTCGAGGCCTACGAATGCGGCATCGAGCCGACCCCCACGCCGGCCGGCGGCGGGCGCTTCCCCATCAAGTACTACCTGACGGCGATGCTCTTCATCATCTTCGATATCGAGATCGTCTTCCTCTACCCCTGGGCCGTCACCTTCGACGCCCTGGGGATTTTCGGGCTCGTGGAGATGCTGCTCTTCGTGCTCACCGTCTTCGTCGCGTACGCGTACGTATGGCGGCGCGGCGGCCTGGAATGGGACTGAGGGGCCTTTGACATGGGACTCGAAGAAAAACTGCCGAGCGGCTTCCTGCTGACCACCGTCGAGCAGGCCGCGGGCTGGGTGCGCAAGTCGTCCGTCTTTCCGGCCACGTTCGGCCTCGCCTGCTGTGCCATCGAGATGATGACCACCGGCGCAGGCCGCTACGACCTGGCGCGCTTCGGCATGGAGGTCTTCCGCGGATCGCCGCGGCAGGCGGACCTGATGATCGTCGCCGGCCGGGTCAGCCAGAAGATGGCGCCGGTGCTGCGGCAGGTCTACGACCAGATGCCGAACCCGAAATGGGTGATCTCCATGGGGGTCTGCGCCTCCTCGGGCGGCATGTTCAACAACTACGCCATCGTCCAGGGCGTCGACCACATCGTCCCGGTCGACATCTACCTCCCCGGCTGCCCGCCGCGGCCCGAGATGCTGATGGACGCCATTCTCAAGCTCCACCAGAAGATCCAGGGCTCCAAGCTCGGCGTGAACGCCGAGGAAGCGGCCCGCGAGGCGGAGGAAGCGGCGCTCAAGGCCCTGCCCACGATCGAGATGAAGGGGCTGCTGCGGTGAGCGACGCGAACAACACCCCGGGTGAGGCGAACGGTCCCAACCCCGAGAAGGACCTGTCCGCGCAGAACCTCCCCGGCCAGCGCGGCCAGGGCGGCGAGGAGATCCGCGTCCAGCGTGGCATGTTCGGCGCCGCCAACGGCGGCGACACCTCCGGCTACGGCGGCCTGGTCCGCTCCGTCCGGCTGCCCGGACCGGCGAGCCGGCCCTACGGCGGCTGGTTCGACGAGGTCGCCGACGAGCTGGAGGGCGCACTGGAGGAGCAGGGGCTCCTGCCGGAGAACGCCATCGGGAAGACGGTCGTCGACCGGGGCGAGGTGACCTTCCACATCGAGCGCGAGCACCTGGTCCGCGTCGCCCGCACCCTGCGCGACGACCCGGCCCTGCGGTTCGAGCTGTGCACCGGCGTCAGCGGTGTCCACTACCCGCACGACAAGGGCCGCGAGCTGCACGCCGTCTACCACCTGCGCTCGATCACCCACAACCGGCTGATCCGCCTCGAAGTCAGCGCGCCCGACAGCGACCCGCACATCCCGTCGCTGTTCTCCGTCTACCCGACCAACGACTGGCACGAGCGCGAGACGTACGACTTCTTCGGCATCGTCTTCGACGGTCACCCGGCCCTGACGCGGATCATGATGCCGGACGACTGGCAGGGCTTTCCGCAGCGCAAGGACTATCCCCTCGGCGGCATCCCCGTCGAGTACAAGGGCGCCCAGATCCCGGCTCCGGACCAGCGGAGGTCGTACTCGTGAGCACTTCCCACGCCTCCCCCAGGGAGACGACCGAAGGCACCGTCTACACGGTCACCGGCGGTGACTGGGACGAGGTCGTCCAGTCCGCCGCCCGCGCCGACGACGAGCGCATCGTCGTCAACATGGGCCCGCAGCACCCGTCCACGCACGGCGTGCTCCGCCTCATCCTGGAGATCGACGGCGAGACGGTCACCGAGGCCCGCTGCGGCATCGGCTACCTGCACACCGGCATCGAGAAGAACCTCGAGTACCGGACCTGGACGCAGGGCACCACGTTCGTGACGCGCATGGACTACCTGACGCCGTTCTTCAACGAGGCGGCGTACTGCCTGGGCGTCGAGAAGCTCCTCGGCATCGAGGACCAGATCCCGGACCGGGCCACGATCATCCGCGTCATGCTGATGGAGCTGAACCGGCTCTCCTCGCACCTGGTGGCGATCGCCACCGGCGGCATGGAACTGGGCGCCACCACGATCATGATCTACGGCTTCCGCGATCGTGAACTGATTCTCGACATCTACGAGCTGATCACCGGCCTGCGGATGAACCACGCGTACATCCGCCCCGGCGGCCTCGCCCAGGACCTGCCGCCGGGCGCGGTGGACCAGATCCGCGAGTTCGTGAAGAAGATGGACAAGAACCTCCCGGAGTACGACAAGCTCGCCACCGGGAACCCCATCTTCAAGGCCCGCATGCAGGACGTCGGCTACCTCGACCTGGCCGGCTGCATGGCCCTCGGCGCCACCGGCCCCGTCCTCAGGTCCACCGGCCTCCCGCACGACCTGCGCAAGACCCAGCCGTACTGCGGATACGAGACGTACGACTTCGACGTCCCCACCGCCGACACCTGCGACTCCTACGGCCGCTTCCTGATCCGGCTGGAGGAGATGCGCCAGTCGCTCCGGATCGTCGAGCAGTGCCTGGACCGGCTCCAGCCCGGCCCGGTCATGGTCGCCGACAAGAAGATCGCCTGGCCCGCACAGCTCGCCCTGGGCCCCGACGGCCTCGGCAACTCCCTCGACCACATCAAGAAGATCATGGGCACCTCCATGGAGGCCCTGATCCACCACTTCAAGCTGGTCACCGAGGGCTTCCGGGTGCCGCCGGGACAGGCGTACACGGCGGTCGAGTCACCCAAGGGCGAGCTCGGCGTGCATGTCGTCTCCGACGGCGGCACCCGCCCCTTCCGGGTCCACTTCCGCGACCCGTCCTTCACCAACCTGCAGGCCATGGCGGCGATGTGCGAGGGCGGCCAGGTCGCCGACGTCATCGTGGCCGTGGCATCCATCGACCCCGTGATGGGAGGCGTCGACCGGTGACCACCTCTTCTTCGGAGCGGGGCGTCAGCCTGGGCATGCCGGAACTGCCCGCGCCCGCCTACCCGGACGACGTCCGGGCCCGGCTGGAGACCGACGCGCGCGAGGTCATCGCGCGCTACCCGGACTCCCGGTCCGCCCTCCTGCCGTTGCTGCACCTCGTGCAGTCGGAGGAGGGACACGTCACGCGCACCGGAATGCAGTTCTGCGCGGACGTGCTGGGCCTCACCACCGCCGAGGTCACCGCGGTCGCCACCTTCTACACCATGTACCGGCGCGGGCCGAGCGGCGACTACCAGGTCGGCGTGTGCACCAACACGCTGTGCGCGGTGATGGGCGGCGACGCCATCTTCGAGTCCCTCCAGGAGCACCTGGGCGTCGGCAACGGCGGGACGACCGAGGACGGCAAGGTCACCCTGGAGCACATCGAGTGCAACGCGGCCTGCGACTTCGCACCGGTCGTGATGGTCAACTGGGAGTTCTTCGACAACCAGACCCCCGAGAGCGTCCGCGGCCTCGTCGACGACCTGCGCGCGGGACGGCCGGTGACGCCCACGCGCGGTGCGCCGCTGTGCACCTTCAAGGAGACCGCCCGGATCCTGGCGGGCTTCCCCGACGAGCGGGACGGCGCCGTCGCGGCCGGCGGCAGCGCGGGTCCCGCCTCCCTGGCCGGGCTCAGGCTCGCCAAGGGGGAGGCGTCCGCCGCGCGCGTGGTGCACCCGCGGGACGGCGGGCCGCACGACGCGCCGCAGGACCGGGCCGTGCACGACCCGTCCCCGACGCAGCACCTCAGCTCGCACGACGCGCCGCAGGACACATCGGCATCCGACCCTTCCCACCCGGCAGGGCCTACCGCCGAGGAGGGGGAGTGATGACCGTGGCAGCCGAGATCAAGGGCAGCAACCCGGAGAAGCTGCTCGCACCCGTGCTGTCGGCCTTCTGGGACGAGGACGAGTCGTGGACTCTCGACGTCTACCGGAGGCACGAGGGGTACGAGGGGCTCCGCAAGGCGCTGGCCATGGCGCCGGACGACCTGATCGCGTACGTCAAGGAGTCCGGTCTGCGCGGACGCGGCGGTGCCGGGTTCCCGACCGGGATGAAGTGGCAGTTCATTCCCCAGGGGGACGGCAAGCCTCACTATCTTGTTGTCAACGCCGACGAATCGGAGCCGGGGACCTGCAAGGACATCCCGCTCCTCTTCGCGAACCCGCACAGCCTCATCGAGGGCATCGTCATCGCGTGTTACGCCATCAGGTCTTCGCACGCCTTCATCTACCTGCGTGGTGAAGTCGTCCCAGTGCTGCGGCGGTTGCACGAGGCCGTGCGCGAGGCCTACGCGGCCGGCTTCCTCGGCGAGAACATCCTGGGCAGCGGACTCGACCTCACCCTCACCGTGCACGCGGGCGCCGGCGCGTACATCTGCGGTGAGGAGACCGCACTGCTCGACTCGCTCGAAGGCCGCCGGGGTCAACCGCGGCTCCGTCCCCCCTTCCCCGCCGTCGCGGGCCTCTACGCGTGCCCGACTGTGGTGAACAACGTCGAATCCATCGCGTCGGTTCCCGCGATCCTGAACAAGGGCAAGGACTGGTTCAGGTCGATGGGCAGCGAGAAGTCCCCGGGCTTCACGCTCTACTCGCTCAGCGGCCACGTCGCGGGCCCCGGCCAGTACGAGGCCCCGCTCGGCATCACGCTGCGCCAGCTCCTCGACATGAGCGGCGGCATGCGCCCCGGTCACCGGCTGAAGTTCTGGACGCCCGGCGGCTCCTCGACGCCGATGTTCACCGACGAGCACCTCGACGTCCCGCTCGACTACGAAGGAGTGGGCGCCGCCGGTTCCATGCTCGGCACCAAGGCGCTCCAGTGCTTCGACGAGACGACCTGCGTCGTGCGCGCCGTCACCCGCTGGACCGAGTTCTACGCCCACGAGTCCTGCGGCAAGTGCACCCCCTGCCGCGAAGGCACGTACTGGCTCGTCCAGTTGCTGCGCGACATCGAGGCCGGCAAGGGACAGATGTCCGACCTCGACAAGCTGAACGACATCGCCGACAACATCAACGGCAAGTCCTTCTGCGCCCTCGGCGACGGTGCCGCCTCGCCGATCTTCTCCTCGCTCAAGTACTTCCGCGAGGAGTACGAGGAGCACATCACGGGCCGCGGCTGCCCCTTCGACCCGGCCAAGTCGACGGCCTGGGCCGACCGCACGGAGGTGAAGGCATGACTGTGACCACCAATGCTCCCTCGGGAGGGGGAGAGGCGGCGGTCCCGCCGGAGGACCTCGTATCGCTGACGATCGACGGCGCCGAGATCAGCGTGCCCAAGGGCACCCTGGTCATCCGGGCCGCCGAGCAGCTCGGCATCGAGATCCCCCGGTTCTGCGACCACCCCCTCCTCGATCCGGCCGGCGCCTGCCGCCAGTGCATCGTCGAGGTCGAGGGCCAGCGCAAGCCCATGGCGTCCTGCACCATCACCTGCACCGACGGGATGGTGGTGAAGACGCAGCTCACCTCGCCGGTCGCGGAGAAGGCCCAGCACGGTGTGATGGAGCTGCTGCTCATCAACCACCCGCTGGACTGCCCGGTCTGCGACAAGGGCGGCGAGTGCCCCCTGCAGAACCAGGCCATGTCGCACGGGCAGGCCGACTCCCGCTTCGAGGGCAAGAAGCGGACCTACGAGAAGCCCGTGCCGATCTCCACGCAGGTGCTGCTCGACCGCGAGCGCTGCGTCCTGTGCGCCCGCTGCACCCGCTTCTCCAACCAGGTCGCGGGCGACCCGATGATCGAGCTGATCGAGCGGGGCGCGCTCCAGCAGGTGGGCACCGGTGAGGGCGACCCCTTCGAGTCGTACTTCTCCGGCAACACCATCCAGATCTGCCCGGTCGGCGCGCTCACCTCGGCGGCCTACCGCTTCCGCTCCCGTCCCTTCGACCTGATCTCCTCGCCGTCGGTGTGCGAGCACTGCTCCGGCGGCTGCGCGACCCGCACCGACCACCGGCGCGGCAAGGTCATGCGGCGCCTCGCGGCCAACGAGCCCGAGGTCAACGAGGAGTGGATCTGCGACAAGGGGCGCTTCGGCTTCCGGTACGCCCAGCAGCGCGACCGGCTCACCACGCCGCTGGTGCGCAACGCCGAGGGCGAGCTGGAACCGGCCTCCTGGCCGGAGGCGCTGCAGATCGCCGCCCAGGGACTGCTCGCTTCCAGGGGCCGCACCGGCGTCCTGACCGGCGGGCGGCTCACCGTCGAGGACGCCTACGCGTACAGCAAGTTCGCGCGCGTGGCGCTCGACACCAACGACATCGACTTCCGCGCGCGCGTGCACAGCGCCGAGGAGGCCGACTTCCTGGCCGCCCACGTCGCCGGCCGCGGCCGCGATCTCGGGGGCACCTCCCGGACGGAGTCCCAGGGAGGCGACGGCGTCACCTACACGTCGCTGGAGGAGGCGCCCGCCGTCCTGCTGGTCGGCTTCGAGGCCGAGGAGGAGGCGCCCGGTGTCTTCCTGAGGCTGCGCAAGGCATGGCGCAAGCACGGGCAGAAGGTCTTCTCGCTGGCCACGCACGCCACGCGGGGCCTGGAGAAGGCGGGCGGCACGCTGCTTCCCGCCGCTCCCGGCACCGAGACCGAGTGGCTGGACGCCCTCGCCGGCGGTGTCGGCCTCGAGGAGGGCGGCGCCCAGGCGGCCGAAGCGCTGCGCGCCGAGGGCGCCGTGATCGTCGTCGGCGAACGGCTCGCGTCCGTGGCCGGCGGACTCACCTCCGCCGTACGGACCGCCGCCGCGACCGGCGCCCGGCTGGTGTGGATCCCGCGCCGGGCCGGGGAGCGCGGCGCCGTCGAGGCCGGCGCGCTGCCGTCGCTGCTGCCCGGCGGACGCCCCGCGACCGACCCCCGCGCGCGGGAGGAGGTCGCCGCCCTGTGGGGCCTGGCCGACCTTCCGCACCGCTACGGCCGCGACACCGGCGAGATCGTCGAGGCCGCGGCCCGGGGCGAACTGCAGGCGCTGCTGGTGGCGGGCGTGGAGGTCGCCGACCTGCCCGACCCGGCGCGCGCGCGTGCGGCACTCGACGAGGCCGGGTTCGTGGTGTCGCTGGAGCTGCGGCCCAGCGAGGTCACCGAACGCGCCGACGTCGTGCTGCCCGTCGCCGCGGTCGCCGAGAAGCCCGGCGCCTTCCTCAACTGGGAGGGCAGGGTGCGCTTCTTCGAGGCCGCGCTCAAGCCCGACCAGATGACCCGGCGCCTCGCGCCCGCCGACGCCCGCGTCCTTCAGATGCTGGCCGACGCCATGGACGTCCACCTCGGACTGCCCGATCTGCGCACCACGCGCGCGGAGATCGACCGGCTCGGCGCCTGGGAGGGGCCGCGGGCCGGTGAGCCGCTGCAGACCGCGAGCGCGCTGCCGCGGCCGGCCGCCGGAGAGGCCGTACTGGCCGGACACCGGTTGCTGCTCGACCGGGGCCTGCTCCAGCAGGGCGACGAGGCGCTCGCCGGCACCCGGCACGCCGCCCGCGCGCGCCTGTCGGCCGCCACGGCCGCCGAGGCGGGCGTCAAGGACGGCGACGTCCTCGCCGTGACCGGACCGGCCGGGGCCGTGACGTTCCCGCTGCAGGTCACCGAGATGCCCGACCGGGTGGTCTGGCTCCCGCTGAACTCGGCCGGCACCGGCGTCGCCTCCGACGCCGGGGTGCAGCCCGGAACCCTCGTCCGTATCGGTCCGGCGACGCCCGCGGACGCCGCCCCCAAGGAGGTGGAGGCATGAGCCCGTACCTCGCCGCTGAAGACCTCTCGATGTTCGGCACGGACCCCTGGTGGCTGGTCGTCGTCAAGGCGGTGTTCTGCTTCGCCTTCCTGATGGTGACCGTGCTGTTCTCCATCGTGTGGGAGCGCAAGGTCGTCGCCTGGATGCAGCTGCGCATCGGCCCGAACCGGCACGGCCCCTGGGGCATGCTCCAGTCGCTCGCCGACGGCATCAAGCTGATGCTCAAGGAAGACGTCATCGTCAAGCGCGCCGACAAGGCGGTGTACGTCCTCGCGCCGGTCGTGGCGGCCATCCCGGCCTTCATGGCGATCGCGGTGATCCCCTTCGGGCCGGCCGGCAACGAGGTCTCGATCTTCGGGCACCGCACCGCCATGCAGCTCACCGACCTGCCGATCGCCATGCTGTTCATCCTGGCGGTCGCCTCGGTCGGCATCTACGGCATCGTGCTCGCCGGCTGGAGCTCGGGATCGACGTACCCGCTCCTCGGCGGACTGCGCTCCTGTGCGCAGATGATCTCCTACGAGATCGCCATGGGCGCCGCGTTCGCCTCGGTGTTCCTGTACTCCGGCTCGATGTCCACCTCGGAGATCGTCGCCCAGCAGAACGACCGCTGGTACATCGTGCTGCTGCCGGTCTCCTTCATCCTCTACATCGTGACGATGGTCGGCGAGACCAACCGCGCCCCGTTCGACATGCCCGAGTCCGAGGGCGACCTGGTGGGCGGCTTCAACACCGAGTACTCGTCGATCAAGTTCGCGATGTTCATGCTCGCCGAGTACGTGAACATGGTGACGGTCTCGGCGGTCGCCACCACGCTGTTCCTCGGCGGCTGGCGGGCCCCCTGGCCGATCAGCACCTTCTGGGAGGGCGCCAACCACGGCTGGTGGCCGCTGCTCTGGTTCGTGGTCAAGGTCCAGCTGCTGCTGTTCTTCTTCATCTGGCTGCGCGGCACCCTCCCCCGGGTCCGCTACGACCAGTTGATGAAGCTCGGCTGGAAGGTCCTCATCCCGGTCTCCCTGGTCTGGCTGATGCTGGTCGCGACCGTGCGGGCCCTCAGGAACGAGAACTACGGCTTCTCCGACATCGCCCTCTACGTCGGCGGCGGCGTCCTGGTCCTGCTGCTGTTGTCCTTCCTCGTGGACATGTACCGGGACAAGGGCGCGAAGGCCGCCGAACAGCCCGCCGAGAGCGAGGCCGCCTTCGACCCGATGGCCGGCGGCTTCCCCGTCCCGCCGATGCCGGGACAGCAGGTGGCGCCGGTGCCCAGGCGCCGTCCCCGCCGGGAGCGGGAGCTGATTGTCAGTGGCGGGCCCGATACTCACAGTGACGAACCTGTGGGCGGATCTACGGATGGAAAGGAGGCGTCCGATGGCTGAGGAACACAAGGGACACAAGGAGAACCCGGAACACGGGGAACCGAAGGGGACCGACCCCGGTTTCATGAACCCGGTAGCCGGCTTCGGCGTGACCTTCAAGGCCATGTTCAAGAAGCGGCTGACCGAGCAGTACCCGGAGCAGCAGAAGACCACCGCTCCGCGCTTCCACGGACGGCACCAGCTCAACCGCCATCCGGACGGCCTGGAGAAGTGCGTCGGCTGCGAGCTGTGCGCCTGGGCCTGTCCCGCCGACGCCATCTACGTGGAGGGCGCGGACAACACGGACGAGGAGCGCTACTCGCCGGGCGAGCGGTACGGCCGCGTCTACCAGATCAACTACGCCCGCTGCATCCTGTGCGGCCTGTGCATCGAGGCGTGCCCCACGCGCGCGCTGACGATGACCAACGAGTTCGAGCTGGCCGACTCCAGCCGCGCCAACCTCATCTTCACCAAGGACCAGCTGCTCGCCGGTCTGGAGGAGGGCATGGTCGACTCGCCGCACGCCATCCACCCGGGCACCGACGAGCAGGACTACTACCGGGGCCTGGTGACCGAGGCCGCGCCCGGCACGGTCCAGCAGGTCGCCCACTCCGAGGGGGAGGTCGTCCAGGAGGGCGACTCGACCTTCGGCGGGACGGAGCCGGCGTCGGAGAAGGTGATCCGCCGATGAGCGCGCAGCTCGCCGCCGCGGCGACTCTCTCGGCCGGCACCTCGACCGGAGAGGCCGTCCAGTTCTGGATCCTCGGCACGGTCGCGGTGATCGGCGCCCTGTGCACCGTCTTCATGAGGAAGGCCGTGCACAGCGCGCTGTGCCTCGCCGGGACCATGATCGTCCTGGCGGTGTTCTACCTGGCCAACGGCGCCTACTTCCTCGGCATCGTGCAGATCGTCGTCTACACCGGCGCCATCATGATGCTGTTCCTGTTCGTGGTGATGCTCGTCGGCGTCACCGCGGCGGACTCCCTGAAGGAGACCATCAGGGGCCAGCGCTGGCTGGCCCTGCTGTCCGGGCTCGGCTTCGGCATCCTGCTGATCGCCGGCATCGGCAACGCCTCCCTCTCCGAGTTCACCGGCCTCGGCCAGGCCAACGCGAACGGGAACGTGGAGGGCATCGCGTCCCTCATCTTCACCAAGTACGTCTTCGCCTTCGAGATCACCGGCGCGCTGCTCATCACGGCCGCCGTCGGCGCCATGGTGCTCACCCACCGCGAGCGCACCGAGCGCGCCCGGACCCAGCGCGAGCTGTCCGAGCAGCGCGTGCGCGACGGCAAGTACCTGCCGCCGCTGCCGGCGCCCGGCGTGTACGCCCGGCACAACGCGGTGGACATCGCGGGCCTGCTGCCCGACGGCACGCCCTCGGAGCTGACCGTCAGCAAGACGCTGCGCGAGCGGGGTCAGGTCCGGGACGTGTCGATGGAGGCGCTGAACGATCTCAAGGCGCTGGAGCAGCGGGCCGAGGAGCGGCTGGAGCGCAACGCGGTCGGCCCGGCCGGCTCCCGGCGGTCCGGCTCCGAGCGGTCCGACTCCGGGCGGTCCGAGGAGGCGTCGAAGTGAATCCCGTCAACTACCTGTACCTCGCGGCCCTGTTGTTCACGATCGGCGCCACCGGTGTGCTGATCCGGCGCAACGCGATCGTGGTCTTCATGTGCATCGAGCTGATGCTCAACGCCTGCAACCTCGCGTTCGTCGCGTTCTCCCGGATGCACGGAAACCTGGACGGCCAGATCATCGCCTTCTTCACGATGGTCGTCGCCGCCGCGGAGGTCGTGGTCGGGCTCGCGATCATCGTGTCCCTGTTCCGTTCCCGCCACTCGGCCTCGGTCGACGACGCCAGCCTGATGAAGCTGTGAGGGGCTGAAGTGGAGAACCTGATTGCGCTGCTGGTGGCGGCGCCCCTGCTCGGAGCGGTCGTCCTGCTGTGCGGCGGACGCCGCCTTGACCGCGTCGGCCACTGGATCGGCACGCTGCTGGCCGCCGCGTCCTTCGTGATCGGCGTCGTCCTCTTCGCCGACCTGCTCGGCAGCGGCGCCGAGGACCGCACCCTGACGCAGCACCTGTTCAGCTGGATCCCGGTGGAGGGTTTCCAGGCCGACGTCGCCTTCCGGCTGGACCAGCTGTCGATGACGTTCGTCCTGCTGATCACCGGCGTCGGCTCGCTCATCCACCTGTACTCGGTCGCGTACATGGAGCACGACGAGCGGCGCCGCCGCTTCTTCGGCTACCTGAACCTGTTCCTCGCGGCGATGCTGATCCTCGTCCTCGCCGACAACTACCTGCTGCTGTACGTCGGCTGGGAGGGCGTCGGTCTCGCCTCCTACCTGCTGATCGGCTTCTGGCAGCACAAGCCCAGCGCCGCCACGGCCGCGAAGAAGGCCTTCCTGGTCAACCGCGTCGGCGACATGGGCCTGTCCATCGGCATCATGCTGATGTTCCTGTGGTTCGGCACCTTCGCCTTCGGGCCGGTGCTCGGCGGCCACGGGGAGGCCGGGCTCGCGGCCGGGGCGGACGAGGGCAAGCTCACCGCGATCGCCCTGATGCTGCTGCTCGCCGCCTGCGGCAAGTCCGCCCAGGTGCCGCTGCAGTCCTGGCTCGGCGACGCGATGGAGGGCCCGACCCCGGTCTCCGCCCTCATCCACGCGGCGACCATGGTGACGGCGGGCGTCTACCTGATCGTCCGCTCCGGCGCCATCTTCAACGGCGCGCCGGACGCGCAGCTGGTCGTCACCATCGTCGGCGCGGTCACGCTGCTCTTCGGTGCCATCGTCGGTTGCGCCAAGGACGACATCAAGAAGGCGCTGGCCGGCTCGACCATGTCGCAGATCGGCTACATGGTGCTGGCCGCCGGCCTCGGTCCCATCGGCTACGTCTTCGCGATCATGCACCTGGTCACGCACGGCTTCTTCAAGGCCGGGCTGTTCCTCGGCGCGGGCTCCGTCATGCACGGCATGAACGACGAGGTCGACATGCGCCGCTACGGCGGACTGCGCAAGTACATGCCGGTCACCTTCGTCACCTTCGGCCTCGGCTACCTCGCCATCATCGGCTTCCCCGGCCTGTCCGGCTTCTTCTCCAAGGACAAGATCATCGAGGCGGCGTTCGCCAAGGGCGGCACCGAGGGCTGGATCCTCGGCGCCTGCGCCCTGCTGGGCGCGGCCATCACCGCGTACTACATGACGCGCGTGATGCTGATGACGTTCTTCGGCGAGGAGCGCTGGCGCAACGCCCCGACGCCTTCGCCGGCGCGGCCCGACGTGGAGCCCGCCGCCGAGACCCGCGGCGCCTACGAGCCGCCGCACCCGCACGAGTCGCCGGGACTCATGACGATCCCGATGATCGTGCTGGCCGTCGGATCGGTCGCGGGCGGTGCCTTCTTCAGCATCGGCGACCGCTTCCTGCACTGGCTGGAGCCCATCACCGGGCACAGTCACGGCGACTCGCCGATCAGCGCCGGCGTGGTCACCGGGGCGACCGTGGCCTGCATGGTCGTCGGCGTGGCGATCGCCTGGGCGCAGTACGGGCGCCGTCCGGTCCCGGCCGTCGCCCCGCGCGGATCGCTGCTCACCCGGGCCGCCCGGCGCGACCTGCTCCAGGACGACTTCAACCACGTGGTCCTGGTCCGCGGCGGCGAGCACCTGACGCGATCCCTGGTCTACGTCGACCACAGCCTGGTCGACGGAGTCGTCAACGGCACGGCGGCCTCGGTCGGCGGCCTGTCCGGGCGGATGCGCAAGTTGCAGAACGGCTTCGCGCGCTCGTACGCGGTCTCGATGTTCGGCGGTGCGGCGCTCCTGGTCGCCGCGACCCTGCTGATGAGGGCGGTCTGATACCGATGTCCTTTCCCCTGCTGACAGTCACGGCGGCCCTCCCGGCCGTCGGTGCGATCGCCACGGCAGCCGTGCCGGCCGCGCGGCGCACCGCGGCCAAGTGGCTGGCGCTGCTGGTGTCGCTGGCCACGCTCGCGCTGGCGATCACGGTCCTGGTCCGCTTCGACCCCGGCGGCGACCGCTACCAGCTCACCGAGTCCCACTCCTGGATCGCCGACTTCGGCGTCCGGTACGAACTGGGCGTGGACGGCATCGCGGTGGCGCTGATCGCGCTGACCGCGCTGCTGATCCCGTTCATCATCCTCGCGGGCTGGCACGACGCCGACCCGCTGGAGACCGGCAGCAGCCGGTGGCGGCCGACGCAGGGCTTCTTCGCCCTGATCCTGGCCGTCGAGGCGATGGTGATCATCTCCTTCGAGGCCACCGACGTCTTCCTCTTCTACATCTTCTTCGAAGCCATGCTGATCCCGCTGTACTTCCTGATCGGCGGCTTCGGGGACCGGGCGCACGAGCACGGCGAGAAGACGGCGGCGACCCAGCGCTCGTACGCCGCGGTGAAGTTCCTCCTCTACAACCTGGCCGGCGGCCTGATCATGCTGGCCGCGGTGATCGGCCTCTACGTGGTCGCCGGGAACTTCTCGCTCGCGGAGATCGCCGAGGCGCGGGCCAACGGCTCGCTGGACATGGCGACCAGCACCGAGCGCTGGCTGTTCCTCGGCTTCTTCTTCGCCTTCGCGGTGAAGGCGCCGCTGTTCCCGCTGCACACCTGGCTGCCCAACGCCATGGGGGAGTCGACGGCTCCG
Organism: Streptomyces sp. BK208; assembly: GCF_004364245.1. GTDB lineage: Bacteria > Actinomycetota > Actinomycetes > Streptomycetales > Streptomycetaceae > Streptomyces. The sequence goes on from NZ_SOAV01000006.1 coordinate 155,699, forward strand.
GTCGCGGTGCTGATCACGGCGGTCGTCGACAAGGTCGGCACCTTCGCGATGCTCCGCTTCTGCCTCCAGCTCTTCCCGGAGGCCAGCAAGTGGGCGACGCCGGTCATCCTGGTGCTGGCGGTCGTCAGCATCATCTACGGCGCGCTGCTCGCGGTCGGCCAGCGCGACATCAAGCGGCTGATCGCCTACGCGTCGATCTCGCACTTCGGCTTCATCATCATGGGCATCTTCGCGATGACCAGCCAGGGCCAGTCCGGCGCCACGCTGTACATGGTCAACCACGGCATCTCGACCGCCGTGCTGATGCTGATCGCCGGGTTCCTGATCTCGCGGCGCGGCTCGCGGCTCATCGCCGACTTCGGCGGGGTGCAGAAGGTCGCCCCGATCCTGGCCGGCACCTTCCTGATCGGCGGCCTGGCCACCCTGTCGCTGCCGGGCCTCGCGCCCTTCGTCAGTGAGTTCCTGGTCCTGGTCGGCACGTTCACCCGGTATCCGGTGATCGGCATCATCGCCACCCTCGGCATCGTGCTCGCCGCGCTCTACACCCTCGTCCTCTACCAGCGGACGATGACGGGCCCCGTGAAGGCCGAGGTGAACGGGATGCCCGACCTGCGGGTGCGCGAGCTGGTGGTGGTGGCGCCGCTGGTGGCGCTGCTGATCTTCCTGGGCGTCTTCCCGAAGCCCGTGACGGACATCGTCAACCCGGCGGTGGAGCAGACCATGTCCGACGTACACAAGACGGACCCCCAGCCTGAGGTGGAGGCGGCCAAGTGAGCGCAACAGCCGTCCACAGCCTGTGGACAACGGCGGCGACGGCGGCCGACCCGATCGCCAAGATCGACGCGCCGAAGATCGAGTACGGGCAGCTGTCGCCCGTCCTCATCGTCATCGGCGCGGCGGTCATCGGAATCCTGATCGAGGCGTTCGTGCCGCGCAGGTCCCGGTACTACGCCCAGATGTTCGTGTCCGCCGTCGCCCTGATCGCGGCGTTCGCCGCGGTCGTCGCGCTCGCGGCACGCGGGTACGGCACGACCAAGGCCGGCATCACGGCGATGGGCGCCGTAGCCGTCGACGGACCGGCCCTGTTCCTGCAGGGCACCATCCTGCTGACCAGCCTGGTCGGCCTGTTCACCTTCGCCGAGCGGCGCCTCGACCCGGAACAGCACGGCAACCGCGTCGACTCCTTCGCCGCGCAGGCGGCTGCCGTGCCCGGCAGCGAGAGCGAGCAGAAGGCGGTCAAGGCGGGCTTCACCACCACGGAGGTGTTCCCGCTCCTGCTCTTCGCCGTCGTCGGCATGCTGGTCTTCCCGGCGGCCAACGACCTGCTGACGCTCTTCGTGGCGCTGGAGGTCTTCTCCCTCCCGCTGTACCTGCTGTGCGCGCTGGCCCGCCGCAAGCGGCTCATGTCGCAGGAGGCCGCGGTCAAGTACTTCCTGCTCGGCGCCTTCGCCTCCGCGTTCACGCTGTTCGGCATCGCGCTGCTGTACGGCTACGCGGGCTCGATGTCGTACGGCACGATCGCCCAGGTCGTCGACGGCACCGTCCAGAGCGTCACCCCGGCGCTCGCCGACACCATGGGCAACGACGCGCTGCTGCTCGTCGGCTCGGCGCTGATCGTCATGGGGCTGCTGTTCAAGGTGGGCGCCGTGCCGTTCCACATGTGGACGCCGGACGTGTACCAGGGCGCGCCGACGCCCGTGACCGGCTTCATGGCGGCGGCGACCAAGGTGGCCGCCTTCGGAGCCCTGCTGCGCATCCTGTACGTCGTCCTGCCCGGCCTGCGCTGGGACTGGCGGCCGGTGATGTGGGGCGTGGCGATCGTCACGATGCTGGCCGGCGCGATCGTCGCGATCACGCAGACCGACATCAAGCGGCTGCTGGCGTACTCGTCGATCGCGCACGCGGGCTTCATCCTCGCCGGTGTCATCGCGACGACGCCGGAGGGCATCTCGTCCGTCCTCTTCTACCTCGCGGCGTACTCCTTCGTCACGATCGGCGCCTTCGCGGTCGTCACGCTGGTGCGGGACGCGGGAGGCGAGGCGACGCACCTGTCGAAGTGGGCCGGGCTGGGCCGCAGGTCGCCGCTGGTGGCGGCCGTGTTCGCGGTGTTCCTGCTGGCCTTCGCCGGTATCCCGCTGACCTCCGGGTTCTCGGGCAAGTTCGCCGTGTTCAAGGCGGCGGCGGAGGGCGGTGCGGCCCCGCTGGTCGTGATCGGTGTGATCTCGTCGGCGATCGCGGCGTTCTTCTACATCCGGGTGATCGTGCTCATGTTCTTCAGCGAGCCGCGCCCGGAGGGCCCGACCGTCGCGGTGCCGTCCCCGCTGACGATGACGGCCATCGCCGTGGGCGTGGCCGTCACGGTGGTGCTCGGCGTGGCGCCGCAGTACTTCCTGGACCTGGCGGGTCAGGCGGGGGTGTTCGTGCGCTGACGCGGCGGTTGCGGCGTTGCGGCTTCGCGGCTGTGGTCCGGCACCCCTGCGCAGGGGTGCCGGACCACAGCCGTGTGTGCCGGGCTACTCGCCGGCGCGGCGCGGCTTGATGGCGGTCAGGTCCAGATCCGTCGGGAAGGGCGCACTCACCTTCATGCGCTCCCTGAAGATGCCGACGCTGGTGTAGGCGCCGGTGGTGGGTTCCAGCTCGAAGGCGTGGACGACGGCGAGGCCCTTCTCGTTCTCCACCCGCCAGTAGTGGGCGATACCGGCCCGGGCGTACTTCAGGGGCTTGGTCTCGCGGTCGCGGGACACCGATTCGGGGGAGACGACCTCGACGGCCAGAGTGACAGCCTCGGCGGGGTAGCGGGTCTGCTCCGGGTCGTCCACCACCTCGCCTCGCACGACGATCACATCAGGCTCGGGCCGGTTCTGCCGGTCGATGTCGATGGTGAACTCGCGGATGACCTCGAACTCCGACGGAGCGAGGGACTGGAGCTGCCAGTTGAAGAAGTCGACAGCGCGTGAGTGGAAAAGAGTCTGCGGACTCACGAAGACGAGGCTCCCGTCGATCAGCTCCGTATGCGGAGGCAGATTCGGAAGCCGGTCCAGGTCGTCCGCGGTCCAGCCGCCCTCCGGCGGGGTCGGCCAGTCGGGGGTGGACGCCTTCGGTGCGACGCTCATCAGTGCTCCCATGGGACGGAGTCTCGCGGGCGCAATCAGACTATCCGCCGGAAACGGGCGGGACTCCCGCGAACGTGTGAACGATCATCGTGTCCTTGGCGCGGGGCGGGCCGGGCAGCCTGTGGACAACTTCGGGGCTGTCGGCGCGGACCCCTATCGTGGAGGCAGTGGTCGGGGCAGGACGGACCGGACGGGCGAGGCAGTACGTACGGGGGACGAGACGATGGGCGGGACGGGCGTGATCGGTGAGATGACAGGGACGGCGCAGGTGAGGGACGGGGACAGCGAGGCGCTGGCCACCCTGCACCGGGTCTTCGGGTACGACGCCTTCCGCGGCGAGCAGGAGGCGATCGTCGAGCACGTGATCGCCGGCGGTGACGCCGTCGTGCTCATGCCCACCGGCGGCGGAAAGTCGCTGTGCTACCAGATCCCGTCCCTGGTCAGGCCCGGCACGGGCATCGTGGTCTCGCCGCTGATCGCGTTGATGCAGGACCAGGTCGACGCCCTGCGGGCGCTCGGCGTGCGGGCCGGGTTCATGAACTCCACGCAGGACTTCGACGAGCGGCGCGTCGTCGAGGCCGAGTTCCTCGCGGGCGAGCTGGACCTGCTGTACCTGGCCCCCGAGCGGCTGCGCCTGGACAGCACCCTCGGCCTGCTCTCCCGCGGCAAGATCTCCCTCTTCGCCATCGACGAGGCGCACTGCGTCTCCCAGTGGGGCCACGACTTCCGGCCCGACTACCTCGCCCTGTCGCTGCTCGGCGAGCGCTGGCCGGACGTCCCCCGGCTCGCGCTCACGGCGACGGCCACCGACGCCACCCACCGCGAGCTCACCGAGCGGCTGAACATGCCGGCGGCGCGGCACTTCGTGGCCAGCTTCGACCGCCCCAACATCCAGTACCGGATCGTGCCGAAGTCCGACCCCAAGAAGCAGCTCCTGAGCTTCCTGCGCGAGGAGCACTCCGGGGACGCGGGCATCGTGTACTGCCTCTCGCGCAACTCGGTCGAGAAGACCGCCGAGTTCCTCTCGCGCAACGGTGTCGAGGCGGTGCCGTACCACGCGGGCCTGGACGCGGGCACCCGCGCGGCGCACCAGTCGAGGTTCCTGCGCGAGGAGGGCCTGGTGGTCGTGGCGACCATCGCCTTCGGCATGGGCATCGACAAGCCGGACGTGCGGTTCGTCGCCCACCTGGACCTCCCCAAGTCGGTCGAGGGCTACTACCAGGAGACGGGCCGCGCCGGGCGGGACGGCCTGCCCTCCACGGCCTGGATGGCGTACGGGCTCAACGACGTCGTACAGCAGCGCAAGCTGATCCAGTCAGGCGAGGGCGACGAGGCCTTCCGCCGTCGCGCCCAGTCCCACCTGGACGCCATGCTCGCCCTGTGCGAGACCGCCCGGTGCCGCCGCGGCCAGCTCCTGGCCTACTTCGGGCAGGACCCGGACCAGGCCGGCTGCGGCAACTGCGACACCTGCCTGACGCCGCCGGAGACCTGGGACGGCACGGTCGCGGCACAGAAGGTGCTGTCGACGGTGGTGCGACTGAAGCGGGAGCGCGGGCAGAAGTTCGGCGCCGGGCAGATCATCGACATCCTGCTGGGCAAGCGCACCGCCAAGGTGATCCAGTTCGACCACGACCAGCTCTCCGTGTTCGGCATCGGCGAGGAGCTGACCGAGGGCGAGTGGCGGGGAGTCGCCCGGCAGCTGCTGGCCCAGGGCCTGCTCGCCGTGGAGGGGGAGTACGGCACGCTGGTGCTGACCGAGACCAGCGGCGAGGTGCTCCGCCAGGAGCGCGAGGTGCCGCTGCGCAAGGAGCCGAAGAAGCCCGCCGCGGCCAGGTCGGCGGGCGGTGGACGCGGCGAGCGCAAGGCCAGGGCGGCAGCCGCCGAGCTGCCCGCGGAGCTGGCCCCCGCCTTCGAGGCGCTGCGTGCGTGGCGTGCGGACCAGGCCCGTGAGCAGGGCGTACCGGCGTACGTGATCTTCCACGACGCCACCCTCCGGGAGATCGCCACCGTGTGGCCCACGTCGGTCGGGCAGCTCGGGAGTATCAGCGGGGTCGGTGAGAAGAAGCTGGCGACGTACGGGGAGGGTGTGATCGCGGTGCTGGCCGGGCTGGAGGGCCCGACCGCCGCCCAGGCGCCCTCGTCGGCCCCGTCGGCAGGACCCGGCACGGGTTCCGCGTCCGGCTCCGGCGCGGAGGACTGGCCCGAGCACGAGCACGAGCACGAGCCGGAGCACGAGCCCGAGCCTGAGCCCGACGACTGGATATAGGGGGCCGCTCCTCCCGGCGTTCGCCGCGTCACCGCGTCCGCGTCACAGGGCCCGGGTCGCGTAGGCCCGAACGTCGGCGTCCGTGTCGTCGGTGACGGTCGCGAGCGCCGCCCTGGCCTCCTCGGTGCCGGCGGTGTGCCGGGTCAGGGCGAGGACGGCCGCCTTGCGGACGTCGGCGTTCCGGTCGGCGAGCGCCTTGGTGAGGACCGGCACCGCGGTGTCCGAAGCGGCGGCGGACAGCGCGGTGGCCGCACCCGCCCGTACCTGCCAGGCGGGGTCGGACAGCGCGGCGACCGCACGGGCCGCCAGCGGGGCGGGGCAGCCCGTGTCCGCCAGGGCCACGAGGGCCGCGCCGCGGACCAGGACGTCAGGGTCCTCGGTGAGCCGGTCCAGGGCCGTGCCCGGGCGGGGCGCCGCCCGCAGCGTCCCCAGCGCCTTGGCGACCGCGACCCGCACCTCACGCGAAGGGTCATCGGCGGCGGGGGAGAGTGCCTCCGCGGCGTCCAGCGAGACCAGTCCGCGCACCGCCTCGATGCGCACCGGGGCGTCGGGGTCGCGCAGGGCCGCGGCGAAGGTGCCGGCGTCGCCCAGCCGCAGGATGCGCAGCAGGTCGAGCGCCGTGGCCCGGACGACGGGGTCGGCCTGGGCCAGAGCCTCGGTGAGGGGCTCGCTCAGGGCGGGTTCGGGTTTCAGCGTCTCGGCCAGTTCCCGCAGGGAGGCGGCCGCGGCGGCGCGCACCTCGCCGTCGGGATCGGAGAGCGCGTCGGCGAGCGCCGGACCGGTGCCTGCCGGGACGGTCTCGGTGAGCACGGTGACCGCCGTACGCCGGACGCCCGGCTCGGGAGCGGACAGGTAGGGGCGGAGGACGGAGAGGTCGGGTTCGTGCTCGGCGAGGGCCAGCAGCTCCAGCAGCCGGGGGGAGCCGGCAGCGCCGGGTTCGGTGACCGGGGCGGCCCGGGCGGCCGTGGCGGCGGTGGGGTGCGTCCCGTCGCCGAGGGGCGCGGCGTCGCGGGCACCGGCCGTCGCCACCTGCTCCGGGTGCACCTCGCCGAGGTGCCGGGAGGGCCCGCCGACCGGCGTGAACTCGTCGATCGGAACGAGATAGGGAGCCACGGGTCGTGCCGTGAACTCCATCGCACCGGAGGGGGACTTGTGCAGATCGAGGTGGTGGAACCAGGACGCGTCGTCCCGCTCGGGGATGTCGACGCGCTCGTGGTAGAGGCCCCAGCGGGACTCCGTGCGGGCCAGGGAGGCGCGGGCGGCCATCTCCGCGCAGTCGCGGATGAAGGAGACCTCGGCGCAGCGCATCAGCTCGTGCGGCGTGCGGGCGCCCATGGCCGCGATGTCCGTGCGCATCCGCTGGAAGGACTCCAGCGCGAGCGACAGCCGGGCGCCGGACTTCGGCGGGGCCACGTAGTCGTTGACGAAGCGCCGCAGCTTGTACTCGACCTGCGGCTGCGGCGGGCCGTCGGGGTTGCGCAGCGGGCGGTAGACCAGCTCGTGCGCCTCGCGCAGCTGCTCGGCCGGCAGTTCGCCCGCGTAGGCGGTGTACCGGGCGGCGTCCGCGCCCGCCAGGTCGCCGAAGACGAACGCGCCGATCATGTAGTTGTGCGGCACGCAGGCCAGGTCACCGGCCGCGTAGAGGCGGGGGACGGTGGTGCGGGCGTGGTCGTCGACCCGGACGCCGGAGGCGGAGTGGCCGCCGCACAGGCCGATCTCGGAGATGTGCATCTCCACGTCGTGGGTGCGGTAGTCGTGCCCGCGGCCCGCGTGGAAGGTGCCGCGTGTCGGCCGTTCGGTGGAGTGCAGGATGGACTCCAGGGCGGAGACCGACTCCTCCGGGAGGTGACTGAGCTTCAGGTACACCGGACCGCGGTCGCTGGCGACCTCCGCCGCGAACTCGGCCATCATCTGGCCCGACCAGTAGTCGGAGTCGACGAAGCGCTCGCCGTGCCGGTTGACCTGGTAGCCGCCGAAGGGATTGGCGACGTAGGCGCAGGCCGGGCCGTTGTAGTCCTTGATCAGCGGGTTGATCTGGAAGCACTCGATGCCGGTCAGCTCGGCGCCCGCGTGGTAGGCCATGGCGTAGCCGTCACCCGCGTTGGTGGGGTTCTCGTAGGTGCCGTACAGGTAGCCGGACGCGGGCAGGCCGAGCCGGCCGGCGGCGCCGGTCGCGAGGATCACGGCGCCCGCGCGGACGGTCACGAACCGCCCGGTGCGGGTGTTGAAGCCGGCCGCGCCCACCGCCCGTCCGTCCGCCGTCAGGACCCGGACCGGCATCACGCGGTTCTCGATGCGGATCCGCTCGCGCATCTCACGTCGCCGCAGCTGCCGGTACAGGACCTTCTTGACGTCCTTGCCCTCCGGCATCGGCAGCACGTAGGAACCGGACCGGTGCACCTGCCGGACGGCGTAGTCGCCGTGCTCGTCCTTCTCGAACTTCACCCCGTACGACTCCAGCCGCTGGACCATGGCGAAGCCGCGGGTGGCGGTCTGGCGGACGGTGGACTGGTCGACGATGCCGTCGTTGGCGCGGGTGATCTCGGCGACGTAGTCGTCGGGTTCGGCGCGGCCGGGGACGACGGCGTTGTTGACGCCGTCCATGCCCATGGCGAGTGCGCCGGAGTGGCGGACGTGGGCCTTCTCCAGCAGCAGTACGTCGGCGCCGTGCTCGGCCGCGGTCAGCGCGGCCATGGTGCCCGCGGTGCCGCCGCCGATGACGAGGACGTCGCAGGAGAGTTCTTCGGCGTCGGTGAGGGAGGGGATCTCCACCAGGTGGCCTTTCAGGTGCCGAGGGATGTCAGGACGTCGCGTCGCAGCGCCACCCGTGCCGGATCGTCGTGCGCGGTGCGGTCCCTGGGCCGGGGCACCTCGCGTACGGCACCGAGGCGGCCGGCGCCGAGCAGGGCGACGCGGTCGCCGAGGAACAGGGCCTCGTCCACGTCGTGGGTGACGAAGACGACGGTGGCGCCCGTGCCGTGCAGCACCTCCACCAGCAGGTCCTGCATGCCGGCGCGGGTCTGGGCGTCGAGGGCGCCGAAGGGTTCGTCCATCAGGACGGCGCGGGGTCGTCCGGCCAGTGCGCGGGCCAGCTGGGCGCGTTGGCGCTGGCCCCCGGAGACGCGGTGCGGCAACTGCCGCAGCTGGGCGGTGAGTCCGACCCGTTCGAGCCAGGCCGTCGCCTGGCGCCGGCGTTCGGCGCGGGGCAGGCCCTGGACGGCGAGGGGGAGTTCGACGTTGGCCCGCAGGGTGCGCCAGGGCAGCAGGGCGTCCTCCTGGAAGACCAGCGCCCGGTCCGCACCTGGGCCGTGGATCGGACGGCCGTCCTGTTCCGCCGTCCCGGCCAGCGGCGGCAGCAGCCCGGCCAGCGTGCGCAGCAGCGTCGACTTCCCGCAGCCGGAGGGGCCGACCACGGTCAGGATCTCGCCCGGGGAGACGTCGACGTCCACGCCGCTGACCGCGGCGGCGTCCGGCCGGCCGAGGGAGGCGGCGCGCAGCGTGAGCCGAGTCCCGCGAGGAGGTGTCCCGGCGACACCCGCGCCGCCCTCGTTCCGGAGCCCGGCCCCGGCCGCGACCTCAGTCCCGACCTGGGCCCGGGTCTCGACCGCTGTCTCCGTCCCGGCCGCTGTCTCCGTCCCGGCCGCCGTATTCGTTGCGGCCTCGGTCTCCGCTGCGGCCTCGGTCTCCGTCTCGGTCTCAGACGAGGTGCTCATCGCGTGCCTCCTCGGGCTGGGCGCGGGGAATCCTGTGCGGGGCGGCTCCGGCGGGCGGTGGTGCCGCACCGGCCCGCGCGGACCTCGGGCGGGCGGCCGGGAGATGTCCGGTGCGGGGCAGCCAGCGGGTCAGGCGGCGGCCCAGCAGCTCCACGGCGGTGGAGGTCAGCCAGCCGAGCACGCCGATGGTGGCCATGCCGACGAAGACGCCGGGGTAGTCGACGACCGTGTAGTCCTGCCAGGTGCGGTACCCCACCCCGTACTGACCGGAGATCATCTCGGCGGAGATGACGCAGATCCACGAGACGCCGATGCCGACCGACAGACCGCCGAACACACCGGGCAGCGCGCCCGGCAGGACCACCGAGCCGAGGACCCGCCACCGGCCGCCTCCCATGGTGCGGACCGCCTCCTCCCAGACGGGGGCCAGCGCGCGTACCGCGTGCCGGGTGGAGACCAGGACGGGGAAGAAGGCGGCGGTGCAGGTGATGAAGACGATGCCCTGCTCGTTGGAGGGGAAGAGGAGGATCGCCACGGGGACGAGGGCGATGGCCGGGACGGGCCGGATCACCTCCAGGACCGGGCCGAGCAGGTCCTCGGCGAGCCGCGAGCGGGCCACCAGCACACCGGTGGCCACGCCCAGCACGGCGGCGAGCACGAAGCCGGTGAGGATGCGGGTCAGGCTGTCGGTGAGGTCGGTCCAGTAGTCCGGCCCCGCGAGCCGGCCGGCGAAGGTGCGGGCCACGTCCGTGACGGTGGGGAACTGCGAGAAGCGCAGCCACAGATCGATGTCCTGGCTGGTCAGCAGCTGCCACAGGCCCAGGGCCAGGGCGAGCGAGGCGATCCGCAGCGCGTACCGGGCGTACCGGCTCACGACGCCCGCTCCAGTGCCTCGGCGTACGTGACCACCCGCGCTCCGCCGTGCCCGGCGAGGTACGCCCGCGCGGTCTCCGGAGCGACGAAGGGCAGCAGCCGGCCGCCGTCGGCCACCCACACGGCCTGGTCGGCGAACCACAGCGTGCCGGTGGTGGCGTCGGGGACGTAGGCGGCGCGGACCTCGTCGCGATGCCCGGCGAGATGCCGCAGCAGCGCGTCGGGTGAGGCGAAGGGGACGCTCTTGTGCGCACCCTTCGGCCAGACCTCGCCGGCCGGCTCCGGGGGCGTGGCGGCGAGCCGCTCGGCGTACTCCGCCGGGCCGAGCGCCTTCTTCACGTACCGGTCGTCGACGAAGGCGTCCACGTCCACGTCGCCGGTGAGCTTCGCGTCCTTGAGGACCGACACGTCCTCCTTGAGGGCGTCGACGAGCTGCGGCCGGATCGCCGGGTCGAAGGTGGCGATGCCCTGGGCGCCGTTGTAGAGGTAGACGGTCTCGGCGGGCAGGCCGGTGGCCTTCGCGACCTTCTCGGCGGCGGCCACCGGGTGCGCGTCCAGGTACGCGGTCGCCTGTGCCTGGGCCTTCAGGAAGGCCTCCAGCACGGCGGGGCGCTTCTTCGCGAAGTCCTCGACGGCGGTGACGCCGTGGAAGGTGGGCAGGTTCAGCTGCGCTCCGTCGTACAGGGCCTTCGCCTTGCCCTGGCGGGCGAGGAGGCCGGGCCAGGCGACGAACTGCGACAGGGCGTCCGCGCTTCCCGAGTCCAGGGCGGAAGCGCCCACCGCCGGCTGCTGGTTGAGCTTCTCGATGTCCTCGGCCGGGTCGAGGCCGGCGCGACGCAGGGCGCGCACGAGGGTGCCGTCGGCGGCCGAGCCGACGCTCGTCGACACCTTCTTGCCCTTGAGGTCCTTCAGGGAGGCGAGGGAGGAACCGGTCGGGACGACGATGGTGTTGAGGCCGCCGCGCAGGTTGTAGCCGGTGACCGAGACCATGCGGGTCGGCTTGCCGAGCTGCTTGCCGCGGGCCGCGTTGATGAGCAGGGGGAAGTCACCCATCGACCCGATGTCGATCTTCCCGGCGGTCATCTGCGCGGTGATGGGCGCGCCGGTCGCGTAGTCCTGCCAGTCGACCTTGTAGGTGACGCCGTCGCCGAGGGAGGCGAGCTGCTTCTCGAAGTAGCCGAGCGAGCGCAGGAGGGTGCCGGCGGTGACCGTGTTGATCGTCCTGGACTGGTAGCCGACGGTCACGGTGACGGTGGAGCCGTCCCCGTCGGCGGAGGCGTCGCCGCCGCAGGCGGTGAGAGGGAGGAGCAGGACCGCGACGGCAGCGGCCGCGGTGACGGGGAGTGCGGGGCGTTTCGGTTCCATGGGGTGTCGGCCTCTCACCGGAGCAGGTAGGGCATGTTGACCGTGACCGCCCCGGTGGGGCAGCGGGCGGCGCACGGGCCGCAGTACCAGCACTCGTCGACGTGCATGTACGCCTTGCCGTTGCGCTCGTCGATGGCGAGGGAGTCCAGCGGGCACATGTCCACGCAGAGCGTGCAGCCTTCGATGCACTTCGACTCGTCGATGGTCACGGGCACGTCGGCCCGCTGGGGCGCCAAGGGCATGGCTGTCTCCAGGGAGGTGCGCGAGGGAGATGCGCGAGGGGTGTCGGCGGGGTCGGGTCAGAGGGACCGGTGCAGCAGACCGCTCATCGCGATGCGGTCGCCGCGGAAGCGGATGAACTCCAGGTCGACGGGGCGGCCGTCGGCGAGGTGGGTGAGCCGTTCCAGCATGAGGACGGCCGTGCCGCGCGGGGCCTCCAGCACGGCGGCGGAGTGCGCGTCGGCGGTGACGGCCTCCAGGGTGATCTCGGCGTGGCCGAGCGGCCGGCCGGTGACGGACTCCAGGAGGCGGAAGACGTCGGTGTTCTCCAGGTCGGCGCCGAGCAGTTCGGTGCCGATGTCGAGGGGCAGGTAGGTGAGGTCCAGGGAGAGGGGGACGCCGTTCAGGCGGCGCAGCCGCTCGATGTAGAGGACGTCGGCGCCGGGCGGGACGCGGAGACGTTCGGCGACCGGGGCGGGGGCCGGGACGGGGACCGTGGTGCGGACCTCGTTGGTGACGCGGCCGTGCTCGTGCAGGGTCTCCGCGAGGCCCATCAGGCGGTCGAGCCCGTGGGCGTACTTGCGGCCCACGACCACGGTGCCGATGCCGGGCTGCCGGGCGACGAGGCCCTCGGCGCGCAGCAGGTCGAGGGCCTGGCGGACGGTGTTGCGGGTGGAGCCGTAGTCGGCGGCGAGGGTGTCCTCGTGGGGGAGGGTGCCGTCGGGGTAGGCGTCGTCGAGGAGCTGCCGGCGCAGCAGGTCGGCCAGTTGACGGGCCCGGTCGGCGCGCAGCCGGCGCCGCGTGCGCTGGGCGGCGACGGTGGTCGCGCCCTGGCCGGCGTGGTCTCGGATGCGGTCGGTGGGCGGCATGGCTGGAACCATACCTATCCGGTCGGATTAACGGTGTTGCCGGAATGTTGCGCCACCCCGGGATCCGCCGCTCGCGCGGATGAGCTGGGGTTTTCGTGGCGGGCGGGCGACTTCTGCCACGGGGTTCTCCGGCTGCGGGCGGGGGCGCCGCGTGGTGCGGGCGCGGGACGGGTCGCGCGGCCCGACACTGCCGGGGCGAGGGCGAGGGCGCCGCTGCTAGGCCAAGGCCGTCAGACCCGGGGCGAAGGTGATCAGGAGGGGGATGAAGGGGACCAGGGCGGCCGTCGCCGTGGTCAGGGCGCGGTGGCGGCGGGGGAGGCGGGGGCGGGGTTCCAGGAGACGGTCGACGCGCTCGCCGAGGAGGCGGTGGCTGGAGGCGCAGGACAGGACGCCGCGGTGCTGGTTCAGCTCGATCAGGGCCAGCGCGGTGGTCAGGTGGCCGCAGCGCCGGGAGGCGGTGTCGTCGGCCGAGAGCTCGACCAGGCGGTGGGTCTGGTCGCAGAAGTGGGCGAAGAGCGGAACGCTCGGGAACCCGGTCGCCAGGGCGGTGGACAGGTGCAGCAGCCAGTCGTGCCGGGCGCGGGCGTGGCCGCGCTCGTGGGTGAGGACCGCGTCCAGCTGATGGTCGGTGAGGCGGTGCAGGGCGCCGGTGGTCACGATCAGCTGGGGCGGGTTGCCGGGCATCCACCAGGCGTCCGGGTACTCGTCCTCCAGGACCAGCAGCGGCCCGCGGGAGGCGGGCAGCCCCGCGGGCAGGTCGGGGGCGCGCTCGCGCAGGTGGGCGCGGGACCGGGCACGCCGGCGGCGGGCCTCGACGAGCTCACGGGCGAGCATCGCGGTCGTCCAGGCGGCACCGCCCGCCAGCAGCAGGGTGAGGACGGCCGCCCAGACCGGTCCGGCGGAGAGGTTGTACGCCGCGGTCACCGCGGGCGGCGCCGGTGCGAAGAGCTGGGCGCGGACGGTGCCGAAGACGGCGGCGGCGCCGAGGACGAGGGCCGTCAGACAGCACAGCAGCACCGTGGCGACCAGGCACTGCCACACCCACAGCGCGACCACGGGATCCCGCTCGGGCCACGCGGAACGGGTCAGCGCTCGGGGCACCGGCACCGCGGCGGGCACGGCGACGACGAACAGCAGGAGCAGGCAGACGGTCATGCCACTGGCTCCGGATCCTGGTCGAGGATGGCGGCTCTGGCTGTACAGGGGCTGTGCTGTGCTGTGCTCGGTCGGACGGTTCCGGACCGGATCGCGGCGGCCCGGGGCGCACACCGCCCGACGCCAGTATGACGGGACCGGGCGGTGCGAGTCAGCCGTCGGCGGGCCCCGGGTCACTCCGGATTCCCGGAGTACGCCGTCCCGGCACCCGGCACCCGGCACCCGGCACCCGGCACCCGGACCAGAACCGGGCACCCGTCACCGGCACCCGCTCAGAACCCCGGAACCCGGAACCCGGCTTCCGGCCCCGCCGGGCGAACCCTCAGGCCCCCCGGCCGACCACTCGCCCGGTGACCTCGCCCAGTCCCACCCGGACGCCGCCGGGGCCGGGAGCCCAGGCCGACAGGGTCACCACGTCGCCGTCCTCCAGGAACGTCCGCTTCCCGTCGGGGAGTTCCAGCGGGTCGCGGCCGTTCCAGGTCAGTTCGAGCAGCGACCCGCGCTCCCGCTCGGTGGGCCCGCTCACCGTGCCCGAGCCGTAGAGGTCGCCGGTGCGCAACGAGGCGCCGTTGACCGTCATGTGGGCCAACTGCTGGGCGGCCGTCCAGTACATGGTGGAGAACGGCGGCTCCGAGACGACGTGGCCGTTGACGGCGACCGAGATCCGCAGGTCGTAGCCGCCGGGGCCGTCCTGGTCGTCGTCCGTGTCGTCCAGGTAGGGCAGCAGCTCGTGGGTGCGCTCGGGCGGCGCCACCCGAGCCTCGTCCAGCGCGTCCAGCGGGGTGATCCACGCGGACACCGACGTGGTGAAGGACTTGCCGAGGAACGGGCCGAGGGGGACGTACTCCCAGGCCTGCACGTCCCGGGCGGACCAGTCGTTGAGCAGGCAGAGCCCGAAGACGTGCTCGCGGAAGTCACCGAGCGCCACCGGACGGCCCAGCTCGGAGGGCACGCCCACCACGAAGCCGACCTCGGCCTCGATGTCCAGGCGGACGGAGGGGCCGAAGACGGGAGCCGCGTCGGCCGGGGCCTTGCGCTGCCCCGACGGGCGTACGACGTCCGTGCCCGAGACGACGACCGTGCCGGAGCGGCCGTGGTAACCGATCGGGAGGTGCTTCCAGTTCGGGGTGAGGGGGTCGGCGGCCTCGGGGCGGAAGATCCGGCCGACGTTGCGGGCGTGGTTCTCGGAGGCGTAGAAGTCCACGTAGTCGGCGACCTCGAAGGGCAGGTGCAGGGTCACCGACGACAGCGGGTGGAAGAGGGGTTCCAGGGTCTCGCGGTGCGAGGGGACCGTCACCCACGCCGTCAGCGCGCGCCGCACGTCCGACCAGGCGGTGCGCCCGGCCGCCAGCAGCGGGTTCAGGGTGGGCTGCGCGAGCAGGGACGCGTACGGCGAGCCGAGCGCGTGGGCCGCCGCGCCCGCGTCGAGGACGTGGTCGCCGAGCCGGACGCCCACGGTCCGCTCCGTCCGCCCGTCCGGGCCGGGGACCGAGAACACGCCGTACGGAAGGTTGTGCGGGCCGAAGGGGTCGCCCTCGGGGACATCGAAGGGGGGCATCGGGTGCTGCCTCGCTCTCGTGCTCGCCATGTGCGCCGTGCGCGCCGGGTGTGCCGCGTGACACGTGGTCGGGCCACACGTTACGGGTGCTCCACCGGTCTTGGGCAGTCGTTTCCCCGTCTCCGGGTGGCCGACGGCGCGGCGAGGGCGGGCAGCGGAACAAAAGGAAGACAACGAGGTTGTGGGCATGATCGGACGTCCGCGTGCATCCGCGTACGGGTTCGAGCGCACTCGCTCCGTCCTCGTACGGAAGCGGTCGCGGGTGAGTCGGAGGGGTGCGGTGTCCGTATTCTCTGATCATGGACCGCACCGCGTACTCACTCGTCGCCACCGACCTGGACGGCACGCTGCTCCGCGGCGACGACACCGTCTCCGAACGGTCGCTGGCCGCGCTGGCGCGCGTCGCCGGGGCGGGTGCGCGGCACCTCGTGGTGACGGGGCGGCCCGCCCCCCGGGTGCGCGCCCTGCTCGACCGCCTCGGCTGCGCCGGACTCGCGGTGTGCGGTCAGGGCGCGCAGGTGTACGACGCCGGAGCGCACCGGATGCTGTGGTCGGTCACCCTGGACCGGGAGCTGGCCGAGACCGCGCTCGGCAAGATCGAGGCCGAGGTGGGCCAGGTGCACGCAGCCGTCGACCAGGACGGCGTCGACGGGCTGACGCTCATCGAGCCGGGCTACCTGATGCCCCACCCGGCCCTGCCCGCGGTGCGCGTCGAGCGGCGCGAGGAGCTGTGGTCCACGCCGATCAGCAAGGTGCTGCTGCGCCATCCCGAGCTGACCGACGACGAGTTGGCGGCGACGGCCCGCGCGGTGGTCGGCTCCCTCGCGACGGTCACCATGTCGGGGCCCGGCACCGTGGAGCTCCAGCCGTGCGGCATCACCAAGGCGACCGGTCTCGCGCTGGCCGCCGAGCACCTGGGCCTGGAGCGGCGGCGGACGATCGCCTTCGGGGACATGCCCAACGACATCCCCATGTTCCAGTGGGCGGCCCACGGCGTCGCCATGGCCGGCGCCCACCCCGAACTCAAGGCGGTGGCCGACGAGGTCACCACGACGAACGAGGACGACGGCGTGGCCGTCGTCCTCGAGCGGATCTTCGGTACCTCGTGAGGCACTGCCCCGTGAGGCACTGCCTCGTGAGGCCCGGCCGTGTGAGGCCCGGCCGTGTGAGGCGCGCCCCCGTGGGGCGCGCCCCCGTGGCGGTGCGGCCTAGTAGGCGCTGAAGACGTTGTCCATCGAGCCGTAGCGGTCGGCCGCGTAGTTGCAGGCGGCGGTGATGTTGGCGACCGGGTCGTACGGGTCCCAGGAGGTGCCGGCCACGTGGTACGCCTGGAAGGTCGGGTCGATCACCTGGAGCAGACCCTTGGACGGGGTGCCGTTGATGGCGTTGATGTCCCAGTTGTTGATGGCGAGCGGGTTGCCGGAGGACTCCCGCATGATGTTGCGGTGGATGCCCTCGTAGGTCCCGGGGATGCCGTGCTGCGCCATGATGTCCAGCGACTCGCGGATCCAGCCGTCCAGATTGTCCGGGTACGTCGCCGCCGCCGTGGTGGCGGTCGTGGCGGCGGCCGGGGTGGCCGCGGAGGCGGTGGCGGCGCCGACGAGCGGCATCGCGAGCACCGCGGCACCGGTTCCGACCAGGGCGAGCTTGCGAGCGAGGCGGCTGGTGCGGGCGTGACGGTTCTGACCGTTGGCAGACATGCAGTGTCCCTCTCCTTACGCCTGCGAGGTGAGCTGTCGGGTTCGGGCGGGGAGGTGCCCGGCCGTGCCCTGACGGGTACGGCTTCACCCCGAGCCGCTCCGGTGGTGACCGGCGCGGCGACTTACCTGGGTCCCCCGCTCCTGCCTGCGAAGTGTTGAGTGGATGACTGTGCGACGGGCGGTGGCAGGATTCGGCGTCCGCCCGACAGGCCGGGAACGTATGCGAGAGCACATGTCCGAAACAAGTGCAGGAATCACCCAACATGCCTGTTGACCTTGTTCTGGGGTGTTTGAGGCTCTTGATCCTTTGCTGTTGCGATGCCTCAACTGGCTTGCGGGACAAAGGGAGGGCACAGGTTGCGGAGAGGTCGCCCGCGGGTGGTCCGGAGTGAGTCAACTCACTGGCCTCAACAAGCACGGCAAAACGGGCATTAAGCCCAACTGTGTCCCAACCGGCCGCGCAGGGGGGCGGCTTCGGGTGTCGAGCGCGACGGAGGGGGGAAGCGGGGTGGTGAGCGCGCGGGCGGAGGGCGCGGGCGCGGGGCCGGTGCGGGCGCCGGTGCCTGTCCCCGGGCGGGTGTCGAGGGGGTGACGTTCTCGGAGTGCGGGCCGTTGGGAGGGGTGGTGGGATCTCGGACGGCGGCTTCCGGCCCGCTCGCCGTTCCGGGTCCGGTTCGTCCCCGCCGGCGATGTGCGATTTCGATCAGAATCTGCTCGTATCACCTGATCAAAAACATATCGCTCATGATCCGATACCGACCGGCCTGTAACGGTGGGCGCTAGCGGTGATCGAAACGTGACCGGATACGCTGACTTGAGTGGTGGCAGCGACCTATCGACAAACCAGGTAATCGCCAGTAGACACCAGCAGACAGGAGACCCCTCGTGACCGTCGTCGGGCCGTTCGGGCTGAGCGTGCGGGACCAGGCTCTGGAAGCCGATGTCCAGGCCGGATTGGTTGCTGTCGAGGAAGGGTTGCTCGAGGCAACCAAAAGCGAGGTGCCGTTCATCACGGAGGCCGCCCAGCACCTGGTGCGGGCCGGCGGGAAGCGGTTCCGGCCGCTGCTGGTGATGCTCTCGGCGCAGTTCGGCGACCCCTACGCCCCCGGGATCGTGCCCTCGGCCGTGGTCGTGGAGCTGACCCACCTCGCCACGCTGTACCACGACGACGTGATGGACGAGGCCGCCGTGCGGCGCGGGGTGTCCAGCGCGAACACCCGCTGGGGCAACTCGGTCGCGGTCCTCACCGGTGACTTCCTCTTCGCCCGCGCCTCGCAGATCCTCGCCGACCTCGGCCCCGAGGCGGTCCGCGTCCAGGCCCTCGCGTTCGAGCGGCTGGTCACCGGCCAGATCCTGGAGACGGCCGGGCCGCAGGACGGCCGGGACCCGGTCGATCACTACCTGGACGTGCTGGGAGGCAAGACGGGCTCGCTGGTGGCGGTCTCCTGCCGGTTCGGCGCCATGATGTCCGGCGCCGACGAGACGGTGGTGGACGTGCTGACCCAGTACGGCGAGCGGCTCGGCGTCGCCTTCCAGCTCGCGGACGACGTCCTTGACATCGCCTCCGACTCCGACGAGTCCGGCAAGACCCCCGGCACGGACCTGCGCGAGGGCATCCCCACCCTGCCCGTCCTGCGGCTGCGCGAGCGGGCGGGCCGGCTGGGGCTGGCCGAGGACCTCGCCCTGTGCGAGCTGCTCGACTCCGACCTGAGCGACGACGCGCGGCACGCCGAGGCGCTGCGCCTGCTGCGCGCCCACCCCGCGCTGGAGCAGGCGCGCCGGGACACCGTCCGGTACGCCGAGGAGGCCCGCGCCGCGCTGGCCCCGCTGCGGGAGTGCGACGCGAAGGTGGCGCTGGTGGAGCTGTGCGACGCGGTGGTCCACCGGGCCGGCTGACCCCGTCCGGCCCTGAGCCCGGGGGCGAGCCGTGCGGCGCCTGCGTCCACCGGCTGCCCCCTTCCGGCCTTGCGCCGGCCACCGTCGGCCGTGCGCCGTCCACCGGCGGCGTACCCGCCCGTACGGACACCGGCGGCGTACCCGCCCGTACGGACACCGGCGGCGTACCCGGCCCCGTACGGACACTGGCGGCATACCCGGCCCCGTACGGACACTGGCGGCATACCCGGCCCCGTACGGACGCCGACGGCGTACCCGGCCCCCTACGGGCCGGGGGAGCCGCCGCCCGTGTGTGTCATCCCGCAGGAGTAGGCGGAGTTGAGCCCGCGGTCTGACGCTTGTGCTCCGGTGATTTGGTCAGATGGACACCACGGGAAAACACCAATCCTCACCGATTCGGGTGAGAATGGCGGCTCACGGGTGAACGAGTGACATCGCGGGACAGCCGCCGCCGACGACGGAGGTAGGGCACACATGGCACCGATCGATTCCGACGACAGCACGACCGCCGGAGCGGGCGAGGAGCCGCAGGCCGGCCGGCGCAAGGCCGCGCGGTACGTCGTCCCGGTCGCGGTGGTGGGAGTGGCGGCCGTGACGATCGGCCTCGTCCCGGCGCTCGCCGACTCCGGGGACCCCGACCTGCCGAAGGTCACGGCGGAGCAGCTCATCGAGAAGATCGCCGCGTCGGACGTCCAGCAGATGTCCGGCACGGTACGGATCAACACCGACCTGGGCCTGCCGGATCTCGGCGGTCTGGAGAGCGGCCTGATGTCCGGCATGGCCGCGGGCCGGGGCTCCGGCGGCGACGACGGGGGATCCGCCGCCGACCCGTCGGCGAAGCTCACCGAGCTGGCGTCCGGCAGCCACACGCTGCGCGTCGCCGTCGACGGCCCCGACCGGCAGAAGCTGTCCCTGATGGAGAACGCCGCCGAGTACAGCCTGATCCACGACGGCAAGGACGTCTGGGGCTACGACAGCAAGTCCAACGAGGTGTACCACTCCACCGCCCCGGCCTCCTCCGGCAGCGCCGGGCAGCCGCGCAAGGACGTGCCGGCCACCCCGAAGGACTTCGCCGACGAGGCGCTCGCGTCGATCGACGACACCACGTCCGTGTCCGTCGGCGGCACCGCGCAGGTGGCCGGCCGGGACGCGTACCGCCTGGTCGTCGAGCCCAAGCAGGACGGCTCCACGGTCGGTGCGATCACCGTCGCCGTGGACGCCGAGACCGGCACCCCGCTGAAGTTCACGCTGACCCCGGCGAGCGGCGGCGCCGCCGTCGTGGACGTCGGTTTCACCAAGGTCGGCTTCGCGAAGCCGGACGCGTCCACGTTCGACTTCACGCCGCCCGAGGGGGCGAAGGTCACCGAGGGCGACAAGAGCGCCGAGGTTCCCGGGCACGACCGCGAGGCCGGGGGCGGACCCGCCGAGGGGCTGGACGCACTCAAGGTCATCGGCGAGGGCTGGAACTCGATCGCCGCCTTCGACACCGGCTCCCGGGGCGGCCTGCCCACGGATTCCCCGGCAGGCGACCTCGGAGCCCTGGGCGGCTTCCTCGGCTCCTTCGGCGACCAGGTCAAGGGCGACTTCGGGTCGGGCACGGTCTTCAAGACCCGCCTGGTCAACGCCCTGATCACCGACGACGGCAAGGTCTACGCCGGTGCGGTCACCAAGGACGCCCTGGTGAAGGCGGCCGACGCCGCGAAGTAGCCCGTACGCTGCCCGCCGCCCGTACGGCGGGGAGGTCGGGACGAGGAGAACGAGGGAGCCGATGGCCGAACCGTCCGCCGTACGAGCGCGGCGCCCGGACCGGGAGAGCGCGGACGACGCCGTCATCGCCACCCGCGGGCTCACCAAGCGCTACCGCGGCGGACAGCTCGCCGTCGACGGTCTGGACCTGACCGTCCCGGCGGGCAGCGTCTTCGGCTTCCTCGGCCCCAACGGCTCCGGCAAGACCACCACCATCCGCATGCTGATGGGGCTGATCGAGCCCACCTCGGGCAGCGCCCGGGTCCTCGGGCAGCCCATGCCGCGCGCGTCCCGCACCGTACTGCCCCGGGTCGGCGCCCTCATCGAGGGCCCGGCCCTGTACGGCTTCCTCTCCGGGCGCGACAACCTGACGCGTTACGACGCCGCCGACCCGACCGCCGACCCGCGCACCCGGCGCGAGCGCGTCGCGGCCGCGCTGGACCGGGTGGGCCTCGCGGCCGCCGGCGGCAAGAAGGCGAAGGCCTACTCGCTCGGCATGAAGCAGCGGCTGGGCCTCGCCGCGGCGCTGCTCCAGCCGCGCCGGCTGCTCGTCCTGGACGAGCCGACCAACGGACTCGACCCCCAGGGCATGCGCGAGATCCGCACCCTCGTGCGCGAGCTGGCCTCCGACGGCACCACCGTCTTCCTCTCCTCCCACCTGCTGGACGAGATCGAGCAGGTGTGCACGCACGCCGCCGTGATGGCCCAGGGGCGGCTGCTCACCCAGGGCGCGGTCGCCGACCTGGCGGCCGGGGCGCGCGGCCGGCTGGCGGTGACCACGCCGGACGCGTCGGACGCCGCCCGGGTGCTGAAGGAGCAGGGCGCCGCCGACGTGGCCGTCGCCGGTGACCGGGTGACGGCGGAGCCGCCGGAGCGCGACCTCGCGGAGGTGAACGCGGCGCTGGTCGCGGCCGGGGTCCGGGTCCGGGGCTTCGCTCTGGAACGAGCCTCGCTGGAGGACGCGTTCGTGGCACTGACGGGGGAGGGGTTCGATGTCGCGGGCTGAGGCGTCGCACACCGGCGCGCGGGAGGAGCCGCTGGAGGAGTCCGCCGACGCGGCGCCGGGGGCGGGGCCGGGACCGCGGGCGGCACGGCGGCCGAGCCCGCTGTGGTCCCTCGGACTGCTTCGCAGCGAACTGCTGACCACCTTCCGGCGCTGGCGCACCCTCGCTCTGCTGGCGGTGCTCGCCGCGGTGCCGGTCCTGGTGGGCATCGCCGTGAGGATCGAGACGAGTGACGGCTCCGCGCCCGGCGGGGGCGGAGGCGGCGAGGGGCCGGCGTTCATCTCGCAGGTGAGCAACAACGGGCTGTTCCTGGTCTTCACCGCGCTCGCCGCGACCCTGCCGTTCTTCCTGCCGATGGCCGTCGGCGTCGTCGCGGGCGACGCGATCGCGGGCGAGTCGAGCGCGGGCACGCTCCGCTACCTGCTGGTCGCCCCGGCCGGCCGTTCCCGGCTGCTGCTCACCAAGTACGCGACGGTGCTCGTCTTCTGCCTCGCGGCGACCCTGGTGGTCGCGGTGTCGGCGCTCGCGGCCGGCGCGCTGCTGTTCCCCGTCGGCGACCTGATCACCATCTCCGGCACCCGGATCACCTACGCCGAGGGCCTGGGCCGAGCGCTGCTGATCGCCCTGGCCGTGGCCGCCTCACTCGTCGGCGTCGCGGCCCTCGGCCTGTTCGTCTCCACCCTGACGGGCAGCGGCATCGCGGCGATGGCGACCACGGTCGGGCTGCTGATCACCGTCCAGATCCTCGACCAGATCCCCCAGCTCGACGCCCTCCAGCCGTACTTCTTTCCGCACTACTGGCTGTCCTTCGCCGACCTGATGCGCGAACCGGTCTACTGGGACGACCTGGTGAAGAACCTGGGTCTCCAGGCCCTCTACGCGGCGGTCTTCGGCTCGGCGGCCTGGGCGCGTTTCACCACCCGCGACATCACGGCGTGACGCCGGTCCGGCGTCAGCGAGCCCGCCGCACCGACAGGCGCAGGGTGCCGTCGTCACCCCGCCGGACGAACAACGCCCCCTCGTCCAGCGCGGCGGCCGGCACCAGGGTGCCCCCGGGCAGCGCCTCGGGTGTCCCGGCGCCCTTGGGTACCACCACGCCCGCCCCGGCGCTCGTGGTGCCGTACGCGGTGCCGTCGTCGGTGACGGCGGTGACCGTGACACCCGGACGGCCGTCCTCGGCGGCCAGGCACCGGCCCGTGCCCGCCTCGACGTCGAACAGGACCGCGCCCAGGGCCAGACGGGTGCCCTTCGGCGAGGCCACCGGCTCGCTCGGGGCGTCCGGGCCGTCGTCGTCGCAGACGGTGCTCGCCAGCAGCCGGCCGCTCGCCAGGTCGTGCGCCGACCAGACGTAGGCGTCCGCGGTGTCGGCGGCCCGCCAGCGGGCGACGAACATGCCGTCGCGGACGCCGGCCAGCGTGCCGTTCTGTTCCCCGCTGACGAACGTCCGGCCCGTCTCGACGCCCTCCGGCGCGATGTCCTCGCCGCTCCAGCCGCCCGGCACCCGGATACCGCCCGACGTGCCGCCGACCACGGGCCCCTCGGGGGTGACGGCCACCACGGCGCTTCCGGCGCACATCGCGGAGTCGCAGTCGGGGATCAGCGCGGCGGGATCGTCGTACCGCGTCACCCGGCCGGTGCCCGGGTCCACGACGGCCCGGTGCTCGCCGGCCGACCGCCAGGAGAGCAGCAGCCCGGCGCCGCCGTCCCGGGCCTGGACCGACCCCTCCTGCGTGTTCACGGGAACCTGGACGTCGTGGAGCGGGGCGACCGAGTCGCCGGAGGCGTCCAGCGGGTAGACCCCGATCCGCACGACCTCCTTCTCCTCGGACAGGGCGCCGTCCGTCCGCTCGCCGACCGCCCACAGGGCCAGGTACGTGCGGTCCCCCTGCCGGACGGCGGTCAGCCCGGGGGCGCCGGGGCCGCCGGGGGCGTCCGGGTCCGTCACCGGCAGCCGCTGGACGGTGCTGGTCCAGCGCACCTCGCCCGTCGCCGCGTCCCGGACCCGGACCGCGTAGCCGTCGCCGGAGGGTTCGACGTGGGCGACCGTGCCGCCGACCGCGACGACCGGCTCGGCGTCCGTGGCCGAGGGCATCCGGCCCGGTTCCTCGTCCCAGCCCCGGGTGCCGTCGAAGGCGGGCGGCACGTGGAGCCGGGGCGTGGCGCGGCCACCGTCCGGGCCCCGGTCCGCGCCGTCCCGCTCCCCGTCGTCGCCCGAGCCGCACCCGGCGAGCAGTACCGCGGCCAGGGCGGCCGCCAGTGCGGTCCTCGTGGTGCGCATGGTCCGTTCCTCCGTGATGGCTGGTCGTCGGGTTTCCCGGGCGCGGATGTGCTGTGCGGCGCGGCCGCCGGCCGTCACCGGGCGGGCCCGCCGCCCCCGCCCGGCTGCGGCGGCTTGGGCAGCCGGGGCGGTGTGGTCGGACCACCGGTGGCCGGTCCGGCCCCGGGAGCGGAGCCCGGTCCCTGCGGTCTGCGCCCGGACTGGAGGCGGGCCGCGCCCGCGACCGGGTTGGTGCCCGTGCCGGCTGCCGGGTTGGTGCCCGCGCCCGCGACCGGGTTGCTGCCCGCTCCGGCTGCCGGGGGAGCGCCGCCCGTCCGGGCCGTCGGTGCGTTGCCGGACTGCTCCGCGCGGTGCTTGGCCAGGTGCGAGCCCTGGAGGGCGGTGGCCATGAAGCCGGCCGCCACGTTGCCGCTCTCCGGCGGCGCCGTCCTGCGGTCCACGACGGCGAGCCTGGCCATGTCCTTCTCGCTGAACACGTTGCCGGGCAGCATCCGGGAGGCGGCGCCCGTCACGTCGACGGTGTGCTGCCGGTCACCCGCCTGGAAGTGCAGCCGGTAGCCGAGGTACTGCTCGCTCCTGTCGAAGAGCAGCTCGCCCTTGACCTGGCCGCCGCTCTGCCGGGCCCAGGCGTCGAGGGAGTCCGCGGCCTGGGGCAGCCGGGCCACCCGGCCGAGGCAGGCGACGTAGGCGTCCCCCTCGACGTCGCGGGCCTTGAGCCGGACCCCGCCGTCCGGGGTGCGGACCGTTTCGACGGCGCCCAGCCGCTGATTGGGCACGGTGACCAGGCGCCCGTCGCCGCCGAGTTCGGCGTCGTACTGCCGGCGCATCGCCAGGTACTGGGAGTCGTTGTGGAGGACCCAGGGCGCCGCGGTCCCCACCATGGTCACCCGGGCGTTCGGGTTGCCCTCCAGGATGATCTCCGTGTTGGCGATGGCGCCGCCGCCGATACCGGCGATCACCCAGTTGTCCGCGACCGTCGGGTCGTAGGCCCCGTCGCCGACCTCGTCCCCGAGCAGGACCCGCCCGGGAGCCTCGGCACTGGCCTGCTCCCACTTCGCGGTCGCCTCGACGGTCTCCCGGGCCCGGACGGCCGTCGAGTCGTCCCCGGCCGCCCGCAGCGCGTCGGCCACCGCGGGCTCGGCCAGGATGTCCAGGGCGGCGGCGGCCCGGCCCTCGCCCTCCGGCAGCGCGGCCAGCCGGTCCCTGGCGTGGAGCGCCTCGGGCGTGCCGACCGTGCCGAGGTGGTCCGTGAGCGCCCGGGCGGCCTCGTCCATCGTCGGCACCTGCCGGTTCACGCCCGGTACGACCTCCGGGGGAACGCCCGTGGCCACCAGCGGCGTGCCCACCACCTCGACGGTGACCGGGGGCGAGCCGTCCGCCGGGGATATCTCCGCGAGCAGCCGTCCGTCGTCGGCGAGGCTCAGCGAGGCGCGCCCGTCGACCAGCGGGCCGGCGGCGGCCGCGGTGTCCTCCCACAACTGGAGCGCCGCGAGCGAGACCCGGTCCTTCGGGTCCCCGAACCGGTACGGGTCCCAGCCGACCTCCCGCAGGTGCCGCACCTGGTCGGCGGACTGCACGATGCCCTTGATGGGGTCCACGTGCCAGCGGCCCCGCGAGTCGACCAGCAGGACGTCGGGATCGCGGCCCGCGAGCGCGGCCCCGCCGCCGATCATGATCTCCCGCTGCGGGTACCGGCCCTCGGGCAGGCCGGCCGCCTCGGCACGGAGCTGCTCCAGCGTCCTCAGTCCGGTGTCGGTGCGCTGCCGGGCCGCCTCGTCCCGGGCGGCGACGAGCTGATCCCGGGGGATCGGTGTGCCGTCGGAGTGCAGGCCCGGCAGCGGCAGGGCGGGGGCGGAGCCCAGCGGCGCGCCGGACGCCCGGCCCTCCGCGACCCGGGCCCGGTGCTCCCCGAGCACCTGTGCGTCAACGGGGGCCAACTGGTCGATGGGACGGCCGAGTTCGCGCAGAGCGCGCCGGGCGTCCGTCGTCAGGTGCGGCCCGACGGTGTCGGTGCGGATGGCGACCGCGTACTGCTCCAGCGTCCGGGCGGCCGCGTCGTCGGGCGGCGCGCCGACCCGCAGGCCGGTGTGGTCGATCAGCTGGGACAGCTCGCCGCGCGCCTCCAGGCGTTGCGGCGCGGTCAGCGTCCCGTCGTTCATGCGCTCCGTGAGGTAGTTCAGCTCGCCGACGCGGCCCAGGTCCTCGTCGGACAGCCGCGGCCGCTCCGGCAGCGCGGCGCCGCGACGCAGCATGTCGCCGGCGGCAGGCGCCTCGGCGCGCTCGGCGCGGTCCCGCACGGCGAGCAGCTCGTTGACCTCGTGGCTGAGCGCGCGGCCGATCTGCTCGGGCGCGATGCGGTCGGAGAGCTGGACGACGTGGTTGTCGGAGGCGGTGTTCACGAAGCTGCGCGCCACGGTGCGCTCGGGCAGCGACGCGGCCTCCAGCCTGACGGTGAGGTTCCTGGCGCTGTCGTCGGTCAGCGAGAAGAAGCGGCGCCCGTCCTGCTCCGTGATGCCGTTCACCCGCAGCCGGTCGGCGTACAGCGCCTGGACGACCACGGGCAGCGCGGCCTCGGCCTCGGCGAGTACCCGCTCCCGCGGAAGCCGCGTGCCGCTGTCCGCCCGGAAGCCGGTGCCGAGGACATCCGTGGCCGTGATGACCGTCTCCTCGGGCCGTTCCCTCTCGTCGCCCTGGTTCACTGACGTCTCCCCCCTGCGCCTATGAGCCCCGTAGAATCCTGCCATGTTGATCGCACGTTCGTTGCAAGAGGCGCACCTCTACATCGACCTCCACCCCTGTGAGTGCGGCGCCGAGCAGTTCGCGCGCGAGCACCGGCTGGAGGACCACGACGGCGCTCTGACCGCGGTCTTCGAGGGCACCTGCCCGCAGTGCGGACGCACCCGCTCGTTCGCGTTCCGCATGGTGGACGAACTTCCGCCCGCACCGCCCGCGTTCGGGGGCCGGGAGCCCTCGCGCATCGTCGATCCGGGCGAGTTCATGTGGGTCAGCGACGAGATCTCCACCGAATCCGGCCTGCGCCTGCTCGGCACGGCGCCGGCCGAGCACCGGGCGGTCCGCCCGTCGACGGCGTACGCGATCGCCGCGCTGGAGGAGGTCGCCAAGTTCCTTCCCCCGGGGCAGGACCGCGTCCCCGCGGACCGCTTCGTCTCGGAGCGCGGGCGGGCCCTGTACGCCAAGGACCCCGAGCGGTTCACCCGGGCGGAGATCGACGAGTCCCTCAAGCTGAAGCGCTCCATTCTCGCCGGGATCGACCACTTCAGTCCGCCTCGGGGCTGAGGCCGAGCAGCAGTGCCATGACGCCGACCAGCGTGGCACTGCTGACGATCTCCCTGCGGGCGATCATCGCGGGGATCCGGGAGAGCGGGATCCACTCCACCCGGTCCGACTCGTTCCGCTCGGTCGGTTCGCCGACGCGCACGGCGTCGTCCGTGCGGAAGACGAAGTGCCGGGCGTCGGTGATGCCGGCCGCCGGCTCCGCGTAGACCAGCTCGCGCACCGTTCCCGGGCGCCATCCGGTCTCCTCCTCCAGCTCGCGCGCGGCCGCCCGCGCGGCCTCCTCGCCGTCCTCGACCAGCCCCATGGGCAGCTCCCACGCCCAGGTGTCCGTGACGAAGCGGTGGCGCCACATCATCAGCACCCGCCGCTCGCCGTCGACGGCCGCCGTCACGGCTACGTCGCGCAGCCTGACCACGTGGTAGTCGGTGCGGGTGCCGTCCGGCTGCTCGACGTCCAGCGCGCGCAGGCGCACCCACGGGGTGTCGTGGATGACGCGTTCGGTGTGGACGGTCCAGCGCATGAGGTCCTCCCCGGTCTGTTCGCCGATGTCCGCCGTCGGGTCCGTCAGCCGTCGTACGCCTCGACCGCCGGCGCCGCCTTGGCCCGGTGGCCGCCCGGCCGGCATCCGGCGAACGGGCCGTGCGGCGAGCGGAGTTCGGACAGCACGGGACCGAGGTGGTCCCGGTGCCAGACGGCCGGTCCTGAGGCGCCCGCCGCCGGGTCCGTGTACTCCTGCCAGGCCAGCCACAGGGCGTGCAGCCGGGCGACCGCCTCCAGGTGCTCCCACCAGCGCGGGCACCACGGCTGCGCGGAGGTCACCTCCCGGCCGTAGACGGGGAGCAGCAGGTCGGAGACCCACAGGGCCAGGCTCCGCATCTCCTCGGCGTACTCGGCGCCGTCCAGATAGAGGATGAAGGCCGGTGCCTGCGGCTGCTCCGGCGTGGGGTCGGCTTCGTGGGCGGGGGCCATGGTGGTCACGGGAACGCCTTCTGTGCGGCTCGGGCGGTGATGGCTTTCACTTCGGCCTGGGCGGCGGCCTGGATGCGGTCGGCGCCGGGCTCGGCGTACCAGGGGCGCAGCCGGATCAGGGCCGGCCGGACGCCGGTGGCCAGGAGCAGCGCGGTGCCCTTGGGCAGGGCGCGGATGCGGTCGGCCGGCATGATGCGCTCCAGGCGGTAGGAGGTGGAGCGGGACCGGCCGTCCCTGCTGCGGGACACGCTGACCGTCGACACGTCGTGCTCGCCGACCAGCCGGGAGACCTTCTCCACGAAGTCGGCGTCGTCCAGTCCGGCGCCCAGCAGCTTGATGGTGGCGGCGCCCCACAGCGCGTCCATCCCCGCCTCGCCCCAGACCCGTACGCCCTGCCGG
This sequence comes from Streptomyces sp. BK208, assembly GCF_004364245.1. Classification (GTDB taxonomy): domain Bacteria; phylum Actinomycetota; class Actinomycetes; order Streptomycetales; family Streptomycetaceae; genus Streptomyces. The sequence continues at coordinate 184,119 of NZ_SOAV01000006.1, forward strand.
TAACTCTGCAGCAGGGTGACGATGTTGATGCCGCGCGAGCCGAGGTGGGAGTAGAGGTCGGGCAGGTCGGAGATGCGGCAGACGTTGGCGGCCTCGTCCAGCACGGCCGTCATCGGCGGATCGAGGCGGCCGCCCAGCCGCTCGGCGGCGACCACGCCCGCGCGCAGCACCGAGTCCGCCGCCGCCGCGATGACGCCCGCCGCCGAGCCGCCGCCGTCCTTGGAGAGCAGGTACAGCGTGTCGCGGGACAGCGCGTGCTGTTCCGGACGGAACTGCGGCACCGCCGCGTCCGGTGTCACCCAGGCGGCGATGGCCGGGTCCAGGAGACAGGCCACGCACTGGCGGGCCGTCTCGTAGATGCCGTCCCGGGTCTCGACGGCGCCCTGCACGGTGCCCTGCAACTGGTCGGCGAGGGCCGGCATGGCCGCGTCGCGCAGCAGGTCGACGGGGGTGCGGTCGGCCGGGTCGGCCAGCCACGAGAGGACCTCGACGACGCCGCGTCCGCCGCGGTTGGCGGCGTGGAAGAGGGCCGTGAGCGTGTTCTGCGCCGCCGAGATCCAGAAGTCGCGCTTGGACGCGTCGTCGTTGACCGCGCCGACGAAGTGGCCCGCCAGACGCCGGGCGCCCTCGATGGTGGCGGCGTCGGCCAGCATGTCCCACCACATGGCGCGGGGGGTGTGCGCGATGCCCTGCGGGTCGAACACCCAGACCTGGCCTGTGCGTTCGCGTTCGGCCCGGGTGACGCTGTAGACGTCGGACTTGTTGGAGGTCAGCAGGACGCTGCCCTGGGCGCGCAGCACCCGGGGCACGGCGATGCCGGTGGACTTGCCCGCGCGCGGCGCCATCAGGTCCAGCTCGACGTCCTCGTGACTGGAGCGCAGCTCGGGGCCGTTCGGCTCCAGGTCGCCCAGCAGGTTGCCGGTCTCGTCGGGTTCCGGCTTGGCGACCTTGGACAGGGACGGCCGCAGTTCCCTGGCCCGGGCCGCGGCGCCCTTGGGCAGCAGTCCCGCCAGTTCCTTGCGGCCGGCGAGGCCGTCGGGGCGCCGGCCGCGGCCGCGCACCAGGATCACCACGGCGACCACGAGGGCGATGAACACGCCGAAGACCGCCGCGATGCCGGCCGTCACCGCACCGCTCGACGCGTCCGGCCACAGGGCCCGCGGACCGTCCTGCACCAGCGCGGAAAGGGTGGACAGCGTGAACGGCGGCGGGTCCCAGCCACCGCCGGCCAGGGCCGCGCCGAGCGTGCCGCCCAGCCAGGCGCCGGCGAAGCCGCCGCCCACGAGGACGGCCACGACCGGGATGATCCAGGGCAGCAGATCGTCCGAGGCGCCGTGGCCCTTGCGCGTGGGGCGCGTACTCATCTCGGTCCCTCCCCCTGCTTGGTGAGGTTCAGCTCGTTGCCCGTCCAGCGGGTGTTGGTGTCGTGCAGAGCTCGCTCGGTGTCGGTGATCGACACCTTGATGGGGATGCCGGGGCGTCCGCCGACCTTGATCAGGAAACGGCCCCGCCCCGGCGGCTCCTCGTTGATGCCGGTGCCCGCCCAGCCGGGCGGGGACGACCAGGAGGAGACCAGTTCGATCTCGCGTTCCGACATGCCGACGATCTCGCCCAGCTCCCGCATCTCGGTGCGCGGCAGACCCGCGCACACGACCATGCCGGCCCGTTCCACGAAGCCGCGCGCCTTGGCCCGGTCGGCCTCGCTGCCCAGGGCCTCGGCGTCCTTGAGCGTGTGGGTGATCTTGGCGTCGCCGAGTCCGAGGGAGCGGTTGAGACGGGTCAGGGCGTCGATGCGCTCGACGATGCCGGAGGCGGCGCGCAGCGGCCGCCACAGCTCGTCGAGGACCGTGAAGAACCAGCGCTGCGGGGCGAGTCCGGCGTCCGCGAGCGCGTGCGCGGCGGCCACCGTACCGAGCCCGTCCGACCAGGCGGCGAGCATCGCCGCAGCGGTGAGCTGGGTGTCGGCCTCGCCGATGCGGGAGATGTCCACGCAGACGGCGGGCGACGCCGGGTCGATCCTCGTCGAGGTCTCGGTGGCGAAGGTGTCGCCGAGCGGACCGTCCAGGATGCCGAGCAGCGAGCGGTGCAGCGGGTCGACGGCTTCCTGGTAGCGGCCGATGTCGCCGCGGTCGAGCGTGACGGCGCGCACCCGGTCGGGGCCCTCGTCGAGGACCCGCAGCAGGTCGGGCAGCAGGGGGGCGCGTCCGCGCTCGGTGCGGTCCACGAGGTGGTGCAGGCAGGCGGAGAGCACCGACTGCTCGTGGTCGTCCATGGGCCGTCCGCGCACGATGGTGATGAGCGCGGCCACCATGTTGAGCACCCGGCCGTGGGCCTCCGCGGCCAGGATCCGTCCGCGTTCGCCGCCGAGCCGCAGCGCCGCCTCGCCCATGGCGCCGGGGTCGAGGACGTTGATGCCGCCGACTCCGCGCCCGATGGAGATCACCTGGCCGCCCAGCGCGCGCACGGTGTCCGCGTAGTCGGGCTTCAGGTCGCCGAGCACCAGCGGGGTGACACCGGTCGCCGTGAGGCCGATGAGCATCCGGTTGACCAGCGTCGACTTGCCCAGTCCCGGCATGCCGAGCATGAACAGCGAGGGGTTGGAGATGTAACGGGCCCGGGTGAACCAGGAGATGGGGTCCCCGCAGACCGTCGCACCGGTCTGCAGGTGCTGGCCGAGCGGCACGCCGGTCATGGGGGCGCCCGATCCGGCGGCGAACGGCCACAGACCGCAGGCCTGCACGGTGGTCGCCCGCCACATCGTGGGCGGGTCCACATGGCCGACCTGGCCGCCGCCGGGGCCCGGCCAGCCGCGCGGTGGCACCGTGGGCACTCGGGGCGTCTGCTGCTGCCTGCTCACAGGGCCTCCCGGATCTGGTACGGAACGAGGGTGTGCTCCCACGGCAGCAGCCCGACGGGCAGCGTGCAGGTGAACGCCGAGGCCTGCATCCGGTCGGCGGGACGCAGCACGATGCGGGAGGACGCCTGGAGGTTGCGCATGGTGACGGCCGCGTCCTCCAGGTCCTGCTCGGAGTCGACGGTGACCGTCGCCATCAGCGAGAACTCCACGAGCCCCGCGCCGGACGCCTCCTCGGCCGCGGTCTGCTCGGCCGCCCGCACCTCGGAGCTGGCGCGGGCCTGCACCAGTCCGCCGCGTGAGCCGGCCATGAAGTGGGCCGAGCGGCGGTCGGCCTCGACGATGCGGGCGGAGGTCGCGGGGTCGATCGGCCGGTAGATCAGCGAGATCCGCTTGCGGCGGGTGCCCGCCGCGGGTTCCAGCAGCCCGCGCAGCACACTGGAGCGGACGGTGCCGCGCGGGGCGAGGGTCAGCATCCAGGTGCGGGAGACGCCGGAGTCGTGCTTGTAGGCGTTCACGGTCTCGACGGCGGCCGCGGGTCCCGCGTCGTCCCACTCGATGCCGGTCGAGGAGTGCTCGGCGCGGGTGCTGAGCACGGCGGGGGCGACCGCGGGGTCGTAGGCGACGCGCACGATCTCGGCGAGCCGTTCCGCCGAGAGCGGGTAGGCGGAGCCGCCGCCGGCGGCGATCAGGCCGGACAGCAGGCCCGGCAGCCGCATGGACAGGTCGGTGATGACGTCGTCGGTGCTGCGCTTGGGCCCGGCGGTCGGGCCGTAGGTGAGCGCGACGTAGGTGTGCATCTCCGACGAGGCGGAGGGGTAGCGCTCGACGACCTCCTCCATCACGGCCCGGGCGGCGGCCGGGGCGTCGGGCGTGATGCGGGGCAGGACCTCGGCCGCGAGCCGGGTGCCGGTGTCCGGGGCGGTCTCGACCACGACCTGGGCACCGCGCAGGCCGGGCTCGTGGGAGAGCCGGGCCAGCCAGTCGCCCCAGGACGCCACCCAGATGTCGACCTGCTCCGGGTCGACGAGCGAACCGCCGTCCGGGTCGCAGCCGATGACGAGGGTGTAGAGGTTGCGGCCCGGGTGGTGGAGCACGCCGAAGGGACGGTCGTAGGCGTCCCGGCCCTCGTGCATCTTGGTGCGGGCGAGGAGGCCGGGGGGCTGGAAGCGGCCGCCGGGGCGCCGCGAGAGCGGGCCGGAGACGTACGTGGTCGAGCCGTTGGCCTTGCGCTTCATCCAGCCGATCCGGACGGCGAGGACCTGGTAGACGTTTCGGCCGTCGGCGGTGCGCAGCGCCAGCGGGGCCAGGAAGGCACCCACCGGGACGAGCACGGCGACGGCGAGCATCAGGGAGACCAGCGAGGCCAGCAGCGCGAGCAAAAGCCCGCCGAAGGCGACGACGGTGCCGAGCAGGCCCAGCGGGCCAAGACCGGGCCGGCGCGGTCGCCGCCAGTTCCCGTAGGTGGGACGCGTCATGGCGTCGGTGGACATGGGCTTCCTTCTTCCGGCTTCTGCCTGGTGCGGCGGCGTGGTCGGGCGGGTGGAGCGGGGCGGCCCGGTCGGGCGGCGGGACGCGGGGCGGTGGGATGCGGGACGGCGGGACGCGGGGCGGTGGGATGCGGGGCGGAAGCCGGGCCGGGGAGGTCCCCGGCCCGGTCTGCGCGCCGCCGGTCGGCTACTGGTTGTGGCCCTTCATCCCGTCGTTGTCGTCCAGGGAGTTGGCGACCTCCGAGGCTGCGGCGACCTGGGTCTGTACGACGACCGCGGCGGCCTGTGCGGCCAGCGCCACTCCTCCGGTGGCCGCTCCGGCCGCGGCGCCTGCCGCGGCCCCGCCCGCGGCTCCGCCCGCTCCGGCGCCGCCGCCCGCTCCGGCTCCTCCGCCGCCTGCTCCGGCTCCGGAGGACGGAGAGCCCTGCGGTGCCGCGGACGAGCCGCCCCCGCCCCCGCCGCCTCCGCCGCCGCCCCCGCCGGCGGCTCCGCCCGCGATGCTCACGGCGCCGCTGGCGAGGTTGTTGACGGCGTTGAGGGCGACCGTGCCGCCCGACGTGCCGCCGAGCGCCGCGGTGGCCGGGACGATGAGCTTGAGCAGCGCGGGCAGGGCGAAGACCGCCAGGATCAGCATGCCCATGCCGGCGATGGTCCGGGTGAGGTCCTTGGTGCCCCTGGCGTCCTGCGTCATCGCCGTCGCCGAGAAGATGATGAGCGCGGCCGCGGGCTTGTAGAGCAGCCAGGCGGCCAGCCAGCCGACGTGCTTCTTCCACCAGCCCTCGCCCCATCCGGTCATGGAGGCGGACGCGGCCAGCGGCAGGGTCCCGATCAGCATGATCATGACGCCGATGCGGATGTACATGAGGACGATCTGGACGAACGTCGACAGGATCACCAGCAGGCCGAAGACCAGTACGAGACCGGGCTGGCCCAGGGTCATCACGCCGAGCATCTCGGCCGCCTGACCGCCCAGGTCGGACTTGGCATAGACCTCCTCGGCGTAGGCGTCCGAGGCCCGCATCAGCGCCCCGGCCGCCGGGACGGCGACGGCCCCGGCGAGGAGCACCTTCCACATGCCCATGAAGGCCACCTTCATGGACTGGCCCCGGCGGTCCAGGGCCATCCGTATCGCCGCCATCAGCAGCGAGGCGACGGCCACGTACCCGACCAGCCAGTTCAGCTCGCCCTGAATGGTGTTGATGGGGCCGCCGGTCCCGCCGGCCTTGACGCCCAGCCACACGCCGTTGAGCGACTTGAGCACTTCGGAGGCGGCTTCGCCGATGGCCTTGGCGAACACCTCGACGGCTCCGCTGGTGACGCCCTCGCCGATCTCGCCCAGGCCCCACTGCAGGCCCTCGCCGACACAGTCGTAGACCTTCCAGGTGCAGGCCATGTCACGCCTCCCAGGTGATGAAGCCCTGGGTGCCGCTCACCTGCGCCATGCCGGAGTACACCGAACCGTCGGCACCGGGCACGATCTTCCAGTCGCCCTCGTGCCACCGCACGGTGACGGAGGCCGTGCCGTACACACCCGCGTTGGGTCCGCGGAGCAGGAACATCACTGTCGCCTCTTCCTTGTCGTACGCCAGGATCGAGAAGCCCGCGTAGCCGCCGGCGTCGGCCTTGCCCGAGGTGGGCTTGTCCTCGTCCTGCGAGCGGCTGGAGACCAGCGCGTCGCGGGCCGGGCCGGGGACGACCTGCCGTTCCACCACGTCACGCCAGCCCGGATAGCTGAAGTGGTCCGTGATCGCCTGGGCGGCGAACACCGCCCCCATCGGGGTGTGCGCGTAGCAGGACCAGACGGGGCCGTCGTACGTCAGCGGACCGGCGGTCCTGGAGACCGGCACGAGTCCGGTTCCGTTGGCCTTCCACTCGAAGTCCTTGGGAACGGCCGTCGGCTTGGTCTGGTCGCTGTCGTCGGTACGGCAGCCCGCGGGCCGGGCGTCCGGCTTCTCGTGTGCGCTCGGTGTGGGCGTGGCCGGCGGCGCCGTCGGATCGTCGTCGGCGCGGTTCGACGTGCCGCCGCCGCTCGTCAGCGCGATCAGGCCGATGATCAGCAGCGTCGCCAGGAACCCGGCCGACAGGATCCAGCCCCGCTGCTGCCAGAAGGGTTTCTCCCACTCCCCGCTGCCCCCTCGGGATCGACCGGGGTTCACCATGTCGTTCCTTCTCTCTGTCTCGCTGTCGGGACGCGGGGTGCGTCAGCCGAAGACGAAGGTGACGACGGGGCCGGCGGTGGCCACCAGGACACAGCCGCCCAGCACCATGCCGAGGCGGCCCATGTGCTCCGAACCCTCGCCGCGGCGCATGGAGATGGCCATCATGGCGCCGGTGATCAGTACACCGGCGACACCGGCCGCGGTACCGGCCCAGGCCAGGATGCCGAGCACGGTGTCGACCTTGCCGGTGAGGGCGCCCGGAGCGTCGCGGGTCGGGTCCGGTACGTCACCGTCCGCCAGGACAACGGTCCGGTGGGCCTTGGCGACGAGTGTGTCCAACATGGTCTCTCCCCGATGTGGTCGGCCTGACGGCCGATCAGACAATTGCTGGTGACTGCGAATCGGCCGGTACTGGTGCCGGCCGGCGGCGTCGACGTGAGTCTTGCGACCCCTGAGGTGTCGCGCCATGGCGTGTGACGAATCAGCACCACGCTGTGACATGTACGTGGCATTCGATACGTCGAGGTGTCTGTTGCGGTGCTGGTGCTGGTGCTGGTGCTGGTGCTGGTGCTGGTGCCGGTGCCGGGGTGTCAGCCCGTCACCCGGTCACCCCGTCATCCGTTCAGGAGGAACGACACGAGCGGCCCCGCGGAGGCGCCGATGACGCAGGCGCCCATCACCGTCAGGAACTCCCGCAGGTGTTCCTCGGCGTCGCCCGTCTTCACGGCGAGCGCCATGCGCGTCCCGACGATGATCAGCCCGGCGACACCGGCGCAGGTGACCAGCCAGGCCATCCAGCCCAGCACCGTGTCGAGCTCACGGGTGACGTCCGCCCCGACGGCGAGTACGGCCATCTCTCCAGTGCTCATCGGATACTCCTCATGACATGCGTACGGGTGGGGCGGCCAGCAGCGCGGCCAGCGCGGCCGTCTCCTTGGGCGCCGGAGTGTCGAGGTCCCCGGTGCGCCACGCGGGCGTCCAGGGCACGCGGTGCACGTCCGCCGCCGAGCCGATGACCTTGATGCGCTGCTGCAGCGCACGCGGCAGGCGTCCCGGCGCGTCCGCGACCAGCACGACGGCGACGAGTTCGAGGCCCGGCGGCTGCTCCCCGCGCCGGAACACGTCCAGGGCGCGGGACACGGCCTGAAGGCCGGCGGCATGGGTGCGGCCGACCAGCAGCACGCCGTCGGGCTCACCCTGGTCCGGCCGGGGCCAGGTACGTCCGCCGTCGACACCGCCGAGGACGGTCGCGAGGGTGGACGTGCCCGCACCTCCGTGCGCGCCGACCCAGGCCAACTGCCGGGCCGGAGCCGTCACACGGGGGTGCGGATCGACGTCATGCGACGGGGTCGTCCCGTCGAGCGGACCGCGAGTCCAGATCTCCGGTCCCATAGGCGCGTTGCTGGTCACCGCCAACTCTCCCCCCGTGTCGGTTCAGCGGAACACCGTGCGATCTTCGCTGATGACGGAGAGGCTGGTAACACCCTGTGAGGCCCTGGGACGAGTTTGTGACGAAGCGGTGACCCGGTCGGGCATCGCCGCCGGGGAGACTCAAGCGGTCGTTGCAGGAACGTGGTTGGACCCGAGGGGGGTTGATGTCGCAGAACGGGGGAGGCGCGGCGGCCTGGGTCGTCGGCGGCTCGGTGGCCATGGTGCTGATGCCCGTGATCATGATGGTCGCGGTCAGCGGCGGCACCAGTGCGGCGGGCGGCGGCGCCGGCACCGGGGTCGGCGGAGGCTTGAAGGGCGGCGCCGTGCCCGAGCAGTACGTTCCGTGGGTGCTCAAGGCCGGCGCCCTGTGCGACGTGATCAAACCGGCCGTCGTGGCCGCGCAGATCGAGGCCGAGTCCGGGTGGAACCCGAACGCGAAGTCCCCGGTGGGCGCGGAGGGCCTGTCTCAGTTCATGCCCGGCACGTGGAAGACGTGGGGCCGCGACGACGACGGCAACGGCCGTGTGTCGCCCTACGACCCCGGTGACGCGATCATGGCGCAGGGCCGTTACGACTGCGCGCTCGCCCGGCAGGTCGAGGGCTACAAGAAGCAGGGCCAGGCCTCCGGCGAGACGCTCGACCTGGCCCTGGCCGCGTACAACGCGGGTCCGGGAGCCGTCCGGCAGTACCACGGCATCCCGCCGTACACGGAGACGCGCAACTACGTCACCCGCATCAAGTCCCTGATACCGAAGTACGAGTCGGTCGACGACCCGCCGGGCAAGGTGCCGCCGGGGCAGCAGATGGCCATGCCGCTGCGCGGCAACCCGCCCGTCACCTCGCCCTACGGCATGCGCTTCCACCCGATCCTGCACGTCAACAAGCTCCACACCGGCATCGACTTCGGTGCGTCGCAGGGCACGCCGTTCCTCGCGGCCCGGGACGGCAAGGTCACCTTCGCCGGCTGGTCCAACGGCTACGGCAACCGGGTGGTCATCTCGCACGGAACCATCGACGGCAAGCAGGTGTCCACCACGTACAACCACATGTCCGCCTTCAGCGTCTCGGTCGGGCAGAGCGTCAAGGTGGGCCAGCAGGTCGGTGCGGTGGGCTCCACGGGCTACTCGACGGGTCCGCACGCGCACTTCGAGGTGATGCAGAACGGCGACTACGTCGATCCCGCACCATGGCTGGGGTTGAAGTGACGGCACAGGCCAGGGGGAAAACGATGGGAAAACGCTCCGCACGGGCCCTGCACAGGTCCGCGACCGGCGCGCTCGCGGTGGTCACCGGCCTCGCCCTGCTCTGCGGGTGCGGCCTGGCCGACCACCGCGAGACCGGGTCCGGCGACGGCGGCACCGGATCGGCGCAGCCGTCCGTCGCCCCGAAGGCCCCGGTACCGCCCGGGAAGCCGCTGGGTCCCGACGCGCACGTGCCCGACACCGGGGTCGTCGACGAGGACGACGCCACGGCGGTCTCCGAAGCCTGGGCCGAGACGACCTACGGCTACGACACCGCGTACGACACGAGTCCCCAGGACGCGGTGCTGCGCGGCGTCCGCTGGTGCACGGAGCGCAAGGCGGCGGCCGAGCGTCAGTACCGGCCCGCGAGCGGCCCCGGGAACGAGTGGACCGTCTGGGCCGGCCACCGGGCCTGGACCACCGTGGACGTGAGCAGTGAACTCGAGGACGACGCCCCGCCGGACGGCGAACGGATCGCCTACCGGTCCCTGGTCGTGTCCGGCACCGCCCACGGCCGCGACGGCTGGGAGGGCGCCGGACCGCGCCTCAACGCCTACGTCAAGCTGGTCCGCGCGGGCGTGGGCGATCCGTGGCGCGTGGACGACGTGACGGTGGTCGAGGCCGCGAGACCGCCCGCGCCGAGCACGTCGGCTTCCGTGGGTTCACCGTCCGACGATTCCAGGCAGTGAGGGAACCGATGCCCAGATTCAGTCGCAGCGAGAACAAGCGGCGGAAGAACCAGGCCGGGCCGGAAGAGGCGCCCGCCTCCGGACTCAAGCCCATCGAGGTGCACGTCACGGTCGACGGCAGAGCCACCGTGGGCGGCCTGCCGGTCACCGCCGGCCCCGGCGAGAGCGTCCAGAGCGCCGTGCTGGACTACCTCCACCGCCTGGTACTCGCCACCGGTCACCCCGTGGCGGCCACCGTGAACGACGAGCGGATCGGCTACCTCACGCCCGTCCGCGTCGAGGCGGACGGGTCCAGCGCGTTCGCCGGGGAGCCCGTCCCGCTGCCCCGTGACGTGATGGCGGCCGCCCAGGCCGTGGCCGAGGAGCACGCCTCCGTGCGCGCACAGGCGGTCGGCGGGCCGCCGGCCGCGGCCGTGCCGGACGAGCACCCGGTCACCCGCGAACAGCCCTCGACCATGCCGCTCATGGCGGTTCCGGCGTCGGCGCGGCCCGTCCGGGACAAGTCGACGAGGGCCCTGCGCGCCGTGCCCGACCCGGCTCCCGGCGAACCGCTCGCGGCGGAGCGGACGCCCGAACCGACCCCGCCGACCCCGCCGACCCCGCCGCCCACGCCGACCCCGCCGCCCACGCCGACCCCGCCGCCCACGCCGGTCGCGCCGCCGGAGACGAAGCCGGCCCCGTGGTCCGAGGAGCGGGCGGAAGTCCCGTCCGAGGTGCGGGCCGACGTCCCGTCCGAGGTGCGGCCCGAGGCACGGCCGCCCGTACGTACGACGCCGGCGGAACCGGCGCCGGCGGACGTCAGGACCCCGTCCCTGCTGGCGGAGCCCGTGCACCGCATCAACGAGGCCGTGCGCGCGGGCCGGATCGAGTCGGCCGCCGCCATGGCGGAGCAGACCATCGCCTCCGCGGTGCAGCGGCTGGGCGCGGAGCACCCCGAGGTGCTGCAGCTGCGCGAACTCGCCGCCTACATCGCCTACCTGGCGGGTGACGCCCACCGTTCCTTCGTGCTCTCCATGGCGCTGGCCCGGGTCCGCCGGGGCCGCGACGACCAGGCGGCCTTCGGCAACGTGCTGAGCGCGGCGGCCGCCTGGCGGGCGCTGCGGGAGCCCGCACTGGGGCTGGCCCTCGGACACGAACTCATCGCGCTGTGGGCCGACATGGCCGCCGCCGGCGGCGCCGCGGCGGCCGATCCCTCGCAGCTGGAGTCCGTCCGGGCCCGGATGGGCCGCCTCGCCGAACGGGCGCGCGGCGTGACCGGCGGCCGGAGGGAAACGGAGGGACCGCATGCGCAGGGCCGGTGACACCGCCCCGGATCCCGCCGGGGGCCGTTCCAGGACGCCGCCCTCGCCGGGCCCCGCCGCGCGCCCGGGGCCACCGGTGCGGCCCCGCCCGGCGGCGGCCACTCCTCCCTCCGAGGAGCGGCGTCGAAGCCCTCGGCGCGAGGCGGCCCTGAGGCGCTCGCCGCGCCCCCGCGTCGAGGTGACGTTCAACGAGCTGAACGGGATCGCGAGCTGGCGCACCGTCACGCCCGGCGGCCGGACCCGACCCGGACGGGACCGGTCCGGCCGGGGGCACGGGGCGGGCGACGGTGAGCTGCCGCCCGGCGCGCCCCGGGCGTCGGCGCTGCGCTCGGCGGGCAGCGGAGCGCCCGGGACGCCCGCCTCGGGCGCCGCCCCGATCCCCGTACGTCCCGCGGCGGTGCGCGCGGTCGTGAGTACGTCGGGAGCGCCCGCGGCGGGGGACCGGCAGGGCGCCCAGCTGGCGCGGACCGCGCTGCTCAGGTCCCAGGTCCAGGGCGACCTGTCCCGGGCCGCGGGCATGCCCCGGGCCGTGGCGGCCCGCCTCACCACCACAGTCCCCGCCCACCTCACCGGCCTGTCCGCGGCCCGTGCGCATACCCTCAGGACGGCCCCGGCGGCCTCGCGCCCCGCGTCACCGGCGTCCTCGCCTCCGGCCGGCCGCGGCCCGTCCGGGCGCTGATCCACCGGGCGGCCGTCGGCGGCCGGGCGGCCCCGCCGGCGGCTCCCTCGCACCTGGAACGAGCCTGTGACACCCCGGTGACGTGAGAATCGGGAGCGGGCAGAGAGACTCGACGGTAGGTGCACGACAGGCATGACAGGCTCTGGACGGCAGGGGACGGAAACCGCCGACGGAAGCCGCCGATGAGTGGGGGAACGATGTCTCGACTCGGCAGCGACAACCAACGGGAGCACGAGCGCGCCGAGCGCTCGCCCGATTCCGTGGTGACGCCGATCGACGTTCGCGTGCCGGCGGGGGGCCCCGGCGTACGCGGCGCTTCGGTCGACGGTTCACTGGTCGTCGCGGCCCCGGGCGAGGAGATCCAGCACGCCGTCCTGAACCGCCTCCACCGGCTCGCCCTCGCCGCCGGCCATCCGGTCCTCGCCACCGTCCACGACCGGCGCATCGGCTACTCCGTCCCCCTGCGGGTCGACCCGGACGGCGCCAGCCACCTCGCCGCCGACCCGGAGCCGACGGCACCCGAGGAGGCGCCCGTGCGGCGGGACGCGCAGACGCGTGTACTGCGCCCTTCGGCGACGGAGGAGGCCGCCGTGCGGCAGGACCTGCAGACGCAGGTACTGCGTCCACCGGCACCCGAGGAGGCGCCCGCGCGGCAGGACCTGCAGACGCACGTACTGCGCCCGCCGGTACCGGAGGAGGCGCCCGTGCGGCGGGACTCGCACACGCACGTACTGCGCCCGCCGGTACCGGAGGAGGCGCCCGTGCGGCGGGACTCGCACACGCGCCTCCTGCGCCCCCCGGCGCCGGTCCGGGACAGCGCCCCGACGTTCCCGCTCCCGGCCCTGTCCCGGACGGGAGGGGAGCGCGTCGGTGCCGAGACCGCCCCGACGTTCGCCCTGCGCGCCGTGCCGGAGCCGGCCGGAGGGGCGACGCCGCCCGGCACGGTGGCGCCGCCGACGGGGGTGTTCGGGCCGCCGCCCCGCATGGACGGTGCCGGCGCGCAAGGCGGCGCCCCGCGGGACACGGAACGCCAGCGGCATCCCGAGCCCGCCCCGGCACCCGGGCCGGAGACCGCCTCCGCCCCCGGACCGAAGCCCGCCCCCGTCACGGAACTGGGCCCCCGCCCCGACTCCTCCTCCGACCCGGACCCCAAGCCCACCCCCGCCCGCGGCTTCGACGCCGTGGCCGAGGCGGTGCTCGGTGACGGACCGCTCACCGCGCCCGGTGACGCCACCGCCCCCGCGCTGCTCGCGGAGCCGACGGCCCGGATCAACGAGGCCGTCAAGGAGGGGCGTACGGAGGACGCGGCCCGGCTGGCGGAGCAGACGGTGACGGATGCCTCCGACACGCTGGGTCCCGAACACCCCGAGGTGCTCAGGCTCCGGGAACTCACCGCGTACATCGCCTACTTGTCCGGCGACCCGGACCGCGCCTTCGCGCTCTCCCTCGACCTGGCCCGGATACACCGGCGTTCGGGCGACGCCGAGGCCGCGTACGGCAACGTCCAGAGCGCGGCCACCGCCTGGCGTGCCGTACGCGAACCCGCCCGGGGCCTCGAGCTGGGGCACGAACTGGTCGGCCTGTGGGACGAACTCGCCGCCGAGGACGGTCCGGCCGCCGAGGACGCCGGCGAGCTGGAGTCCGCCCGCACCCGCATGGGCCGCCTCACCCGGCGCGTCGGCGCCCAGGCCGGCTGACGCGGGCCGGACGGCGTCACAAGGGGCGGCCCCGCCCCGGTGCCGGGGCGGGGCCGCCCGTGGCCTTACTGCGACAGTTGCCAGACCGCGTACGCGACGGCGTCGCTGTTGCGGTCCAGCGCCGTGTCGTTGATGTTGGCGGTGGTGTCGCAGGACGAGTGGTAGCAGCGGTCGAACGGCTGGCCCGCGGTGCCGCCCCACTTGGCGGCCTGCGCGGACGTCTTGCGGTAGTCCGCGCCGCTGAAGAGGCCGCCCACGGGGACCCCCGAGTTCTTGAAGGGCGCGTGGTCGGAGCGGCCGTCGCCCTCGGTCTCGATCTCCGTGGAGACGCCGATGCCCGCGAAGTAGTTCTTGAACGTCTGCTCGATCGCGGGATCGTCGTCGTAGACGAAGTAGCCGGGGTTGGGCGAGCCGATCATGTCGAAGTTCAGATAGCCGCTGATCTTCGCGCGGTCGGCGGAGCCGAGGCTGTTGACGTAGTAGCGGGAGCCGACGAGTCCCAGCTCCTCCGCGCCCCACCAGGCGAAGCGCAGGTGCTTGGCGGGGTGGTAGCCGGAGCGGGCGACGGCGAGCGCGGTCTCCAGGACGGCGGAGGAGCCGGAGCCGTTGTCGTTGATGCCGGGTCCCGAGGTGACGCTGTCCAGATGTGACCCGGCCATGACAACCTGATTCGCGTCGCCGCCGGGCCAGTCGGCTATCAGGTTGTACCCGGTCCGGCCCGAGGCGGTGAACTGCTGGACGCGGGTCGTGAAGCCGGCCGCGTCCAGCTTGGCCTGCACGTAGTTCAACGAGGCCTGGTAGCCGGCGCGGCCGTGGGCGCGGTTGCCGCCGTTCGCCGTGGCGATCGACTGCAGTTGCGCCAGGTGGGCCTTGACGTTGGCTATGGATATGTCGGGCGCGGCGGCTGCCTGGTCGGGTGCCGGCGCGGGCGCCGCTCCGGCGGCGGAACCGCCGGTCACCAGTGCGGCGAGGGCGACGGCGGCGGCTGTCAGCGCACGCCCGGAAAGGAGGAGCTTCATGTGGGGGGCTCCGAATTCCTAGGGGGTCCCTGGGGAGGGGGCCCCGCAGTGAATGAGGTGCCTGGATGGTGCGGGCGGCGCTGACCTCCCGTCAAGACCGGTATTCGGCCACCGCGTCGCACATAACGGAAGCCTGCCGGCCGCGCCCCGGGCGGGACGGGGCGCGGGACGCGGGACGCGGGGCGCCCTAGTGGACGCAGAACTCGTTCCCCTCCGGGTCCGTCATCACCACCCACTCCCCGCCGGGTTCCTTCACCTGCCGCTGCACGCTCGCCCCCAGCGCCTCCAGCCGGGCCACCTCCGCCTCGCGCCGTCCGTCCGCGGAGTGCACGTCGAGGTGGAGCCGGTTCTTGCCGGTCTTGGCCTCCGGCACGCGCTGGAACAGCAGCCGCCGCCCCAGCCCGGTGCCGCTCTCGTCCTGCACGGGGTCCTCGGGGTGCCGTACGGCGGCCAGGTCGCGCCAGGCGCGGCGGCCGTGGGACTCGACGGTCAGCTCCGCCGGTACCGCCCCGAAGCCCAGCAGCTTCTCGATGAGCGCGCTGTTGTCCTCCACCTCGTAGTGGAGCGCCGCGGCCCAGAAGTCCGCTTGCGCGTGCGGTGCGGCCGCGTCGATGACGATCTTGAAATGCAGGGGGGCGGGCCCCGGGGCAGAAGTCATGCCACCACTTATACGGTGCGGCCGGTGCCGCGCGCCGGGTTACGGCTTCGCCGCTCCCACGTCCCGCTGCTCGGGCGCGCCGCCCGTGGCGCCGGGGGCCGGCGACCCGGAGGCCACGATGCCCTGCTCCCGCGCCGCGACGTCGCCCTTGACCGGCGGCACACCCGCGCCCGCCCGGTTCAGCTGCTCCCTCAGCGCCCGCGCGGTCCGGCGGGCCGTGCGCAAGGCGTCCCAGGTGAGCAGGCTCAGCGCCAGCCAGACCAGTGCGAAGCCGGCCCACCGTTCGGGCGGCATGGCCTCGCCGAAGTACAGGATGCCGAGCAGGAACTGGAAGACCGGTGCCAGGTACTGCAGCAGCCCCAGCGTGGACAGCGGCACGCGGATCGCCGACGCGCCGAAGCAGACCAGCGGGACCGCGGTGACCACGCCGGTCGCGGCGAGCAGGGCCGAGTGGCCGAAGCCCTCCGTGGTGAAGGTCGACTCGCCCCGCGAGCCCAGCCACAGCAGATAGCCGAGCGCCGGCAGGAACTGGATCGCCGTCTCGGCGGCCAGCGACTCGACGCCGCCCAGGTTGACCTTCTTCTTCACCAGTCCGTACGTGGCGAACGAGAAGGCGAGGCAGAGGGAGATCCACGGCGGCCGGCCGTAGCCGACGGTGAGCACGAGCACGGCGGCGAAGCCGGTGGCGACCGCCACCCACTGCGCGGGCCGCAGCCGCTCCTTGAGCAGGAGCACGCCCATCGCGATGGTGACCAGCGGGTTGATGAAGTACCCGAGCGAGGCCTCGACGACATGGCCGCTGTTCACGGCCCAGATGTAGACGCCCCAGTTGACGGTGATGACCGCGGCGGCGACCGTGACCAGGGCGAGCCTGCGCGGTTGCCGCAGCAGCTCGCCGGCCCAGGCCCAGCGCCGTACGAAGAGCAGGGCGACGGCGACGAAGGCCAGGGACCACGTCATCCGGTGGGCGAGGATCTCACCCGCCCCGGCGGGCTTGAGCAACGGCCAGAACAGGGGCACGAGACCCCACATCCCGTACGCCGCGACGCCGTTCAGCAGGCCCACTCGCTGATCACTCCTGGACGACCCGGCCACGGGCACCTCCTTCTCGCACACGGCACGCCGGGGACGGGGAGGGCATGCCACGACGAAGGTAGCGCCGCACCCGGCCGCCTGTCATGCCCGTATCGCCATACGGTCATGACAGGCGAGGTGGGTGCGGCGCCGGGAGGGGGGAGGTCAGCCCTTGAGCGCGGCGGCGACGGCCTCCGCGAACGGTGTCGTCGGGCGTCCGGCCAGCCGGGACAGGTCGCCGGTGGAGACGACCAGCTCGCCCCTGGCGATGGCGGCGTCCACGCCCGCGAAGACGTCCGCGAGCGGCCCGGGCACTCCGGCGCCGGTCAGGATGCCGGTGTAGGCCTCCAGGGAGACGGGGTTGTAGACGATCTCCTCGCCGGTCTGCCGGCTCAGCTCGGCTGCGTACTCGGCGAAGCTCCACGCCTCGTCGCCGCCCAGCTCGTACGCGGTGTTCTCGTGGCCCTCGCCGGTCAGTACGGCGACGGCGGCGGCCGCGTAGTCGGCGCGGGAGGCCGAGGAGACCCGGCCGTCGCCGGCCGCCTGCACGACGGCGCCGTGCTCCAGGACCGGCGCGAGCTGCTCGGTGTAGTTCTCGTGGTACCAGCCGTTGCGCAGCAGCGTGTACGGCACGCCCGAGCCGACCAGCACCTCCTCGGTGGCGCGGTGGTCGTCGGCGAGCGCGGCCCTGAGGCTGCTGGGGGCGCTCGTGTAGGCGAGCAGGGCGACACCGGCCTTCTTCGCCGCGTCGATCACGACCGTGTGCTGCCGTACGCGTCCCTTGTCGAACTCGTTGCCGGAGATCAGCAGGACCCGGTCGCCGGCCGCGAACAGGCCGTCGAAGGTCTCGGGCGCGTTGTAGTCGGCGACGGCGAGCCGTACCCCGAGGGCGGCGAGGTCGGCGGCCCTGTCGCGGTCCCGGACGACCGCGGTGACCTGGTCGGCCGGCACCTTCTCCAGCAGTTGCCGCACGACGTGGCGGCCGAGGTGTCCGGTGGCTCCGGTGACGACGATGCTCATGGTTTCCGCGCTCCTTGTGGGGTCCGTTGCTTCACTAACCCTAAGGCTGGCGCTGTCGAAAAGAAAGTGCCCACTTCAAAGTAAGGTACTTACCTCTGTGTGAGCCGTCGGTCGCGGCGCACGCCGAAGGGGCCCGGACGGGAAGCGTCCGGGCCCCTTCGACGTGCGGTGACGGCGGTCCCGTCAGCCGACGACCGTCCAGGTGTCGTTGCCGGAGAGCAGCGCGGCGAGGTCGCCCTTGCCGTTCTGCTCGACGGCCGTGTCGAGCTGCTCGGACATGAGCGAGTCGTACACCGGCCGCACGACCGAGCGCAGGACACCGATGGGCGTGTGGTGCAGCGTGTCGGGGTCGGCGAGCCGGGAGAGCGCGAAGGCCGTGGTCGGGGACGCGGCGTGGGCGTCGTGGACCAGGACGTCCCTCTCGTTGTCCGCGGTCACGGTGACGACTTCCAGGTCACCGGTGTGCGGATTCCGTACGACGCCCTTGGCCCCGTCGGCGCCGAAACGGATCGGCTGCCCGTGCTCCAGCCGGATCACCGCCTCCTCGGCCCGCTGCTTGTCCTTGAGGGCGTCGAAGGCACCGTCGTTGAAGATGTTGCAGTTCTGGTAGATCTCGATCAGGGCCGTGCCGGGGTGGTCGGCCGCCTGCCGCAGGACCTCGGTGAGGTGCTTGCGGTCCGAGTCGACGGTCCGGGCGACGAACGAGGCCTCCGCACCGAGGGCCAGCGAGACCGGGTTGAAGGGCGCGTCCAGCGAACCCATCGGCGTCGACTTGGTGATCTTGCCGACCTCGGAGGTCGGGGAGTACTGGCCCTTGGTCAGGCCGTAGATCCTGTTGTTGAACAGCAGGATCTTGAGGTTGACGTTGCGGCGCAGGGCGTGGATGAGGTGGTTGCCGCCGATGGACAGCGCGTCGCCGTCCCCGGTGACGACCCACACGCTCAGATCCCGGCGCGAGGCGGCGAGCCCGGTGGCGATGGCGGGGGCACGGCCGTGGATGGAGTGCATCCCGTAGGTGTTCATGTAGTACGGGAAGCGGGAGGAGCAGCCGATGCCGGAGACGAAGACGATGTTCTCCTTCGCCAGCCCGAGCTGGGGCATGAAGCCCTGCACGGCGGCGAGGATGGCGTAGTCACCGCAGCCGGGGCACCAGCGCACTTCCTGATCGGACTTGAAGTCCTTCATGGACTGCTTGCCCTCGGCCCGGGGGACGAGCTGGAGCAGTGCGTCGGTGTCAGCCATCGATGACCTCCTTCAGGACGGTGGCGAGCTGTTCCGCCTTGAACGGCATGCCGTTGACCTGGTTGTACGACTGGGCGTCGACCAGGTACTTCGCCCGGACGAGGGTGGCGAGCTGACCGAGGTTCATCTCGGGGACCACCACCTTGTCGTACCGCTTCAGCACGGTCCCGAGATTGCGCGGGAAGGGGTTGAGGTGCCGCAGGTGCGCCTGGGCGATCTCCTGGCCCGCGGCGCGCAGCCGGCGCACGGCGGCGGTGATCGGCCCGTACGTGGAGCCCCAGCCCAGCACCAGCGTCCGCGCGCCGTCCGGGTCGTCGACCTCCAGCTCGGGGACGTCGATGCCGTCGATCTTGGCCTGGCGGGTGCGGACCATGAAGTCGTGGTTGGCCGGGTCGTACGAGATGTTCCCCGTGCCGTCCTGCTTCTCGATGCCGCCGATCCGGTGCTCCAGACCGGGCGTGCCCGGCACCGCCCAGGGACGGGCGAGGGTGTGCGGGTCGCGCTTGTACGGCCAGAACACCTCGGTGCCGTCGTCCAGGGTGTGGTTCGGTCCCTGTGCGAACCGCACCGCCAGGTCCGGCAGTTCGTCCGGCTCGGGGATGCGCCACGGCTCCGACCCGTTGGCGAGGTAGCCGTCGGAGAGGAGGAAGACCGGCGTCCGGTACGTCAGCGCGATCCGGGCCGCCTCCAGGGCGGCGTCGAAGCAGTCGGCCGGGGTGCGCGGGGCGACGACCGGGACCGGCGCCTCGCCGTTGCGCCCGTACATCGCCTGCAGCAGGTCGGCCTGCTCCGTCTTGGTCGGCAGACCCGTGGAAGGGCCGCCGCGCTGGATGTCCACCACCAGCAGCGGCAGCTCCAGGCTCACCGCGAGCCCGATCGTCTCGCTCTTGAGCGCCACACCCGGACCGCTCGTCGTCGTCACCGCCAGGGAGCCGCCGAAGGCCGCGCCGAGCGCCGCGCCGATCCCGGCGATCTCGTCCTCGGCCTGGAAGGTCCGCACGCCGAAGTTCTTGTGCCTGGAGAGCTCGTGCAGGATGTCCGAGGCCGGGGTGATCGGGTACGAGCCGAGGAAGAGCGGTAGGTCCGCCTGCCGGGACGCGGCGACCAGGCCGTAGGACAGGGCGAGGTTCCCGGAGATGTTGCGGTAGGTGCCGGGCGGGAACGCCGTCGCCGCCGGTGCCACCTCGTAGGAGACCGCGAAGTCCTCCGTGGTCTCCCCGAAGTTCCAGCCCGCCCGGTAGGCCGCGATGTTGGCCGCGGCGATGTCGGGCTTCTTCGCGAACTTCGACTTCAGGAACTTCTCCGTGCCCTCGGTGGGCCGGTGGTACATCCAGCTCAGCAGCCCGAGCGCGAACATGTTCTTGCTGCGCTCGGCCTCCTTGCGGCTGAGGTCGAACTCCTTGAGCGCCTCGACGGTCAGGGTGGTCAGCGGCACCGGATGCAGGTGGTAGCCGTCGAGGGACCCGTCCTCCAGCGGGGAGGTGTCGTAACCGACCTTCTGCATCGCCCGCTTGGTGAACTCGTCCGTGTTGACGATGATCTCCGCGCCGCGCGGCAGGTCGCCGACGTTGGCCTTCAGCGCGGCCGGGTTCATCGCCACCAGCACGTTCGGGGCGTCGCCCGGCGTGAGGATGTCGTGGTCGGCGAAGTGCAGCTGGAAGGAGGAGACGCCCGGCAGGGTGCCGGCGGGTGCCCGGATCTCGGCCGGGAAGTTCGGCAGCGTCGACAGATCGTTGCCGAACGAGGCCGTTTCCGAGGTGAAACGGTCGCCGGTGAGCTGCATACCGTCGCCCGAGTCACCCGCGAACCTGATGATCACCCGGTCCAGCCGGCGGACGTCCTTGGCTCCGGCCGGTTTGCGCTGCGCTCCCACGACGGTCTCGTCGGTTCCGTCGGTCTGCTCCGCTGGGCTGCTGACCTGGCTGGTCACTTGCTGGACCTCCCTCGGGACGGCTGTCCGGGGACTGGTCTTCCACCGACCGTCCCAGGATCAACCCTACGTCCGCGCACCGTGACTTCCGGTGGACATTCGCATGATGGACACGACATCGAGAAGTCCGCGGCCCGGGAACCGCACGGCTTCCCCGGCCCCCGGCACCGGCAGGGGCGCACCCCCGCCAGCACCGGTCTCTCATTCGTCCGGACGAGCGTCCACACCGCCGAACCGGCCCGTGCTCCCGAGGCGTGGTCCGCCCGTCTCAGGAATTGAGATACGTGAGCACCGCGAGCACCCTGCGGTGATCACCGTCGCTCGGGGACAGCCCCAGCTTCATGAAGATGTTGCTGACGTGCTTCTCGACGGCCCCGTCGCTCACCACGAGCTGACGGGCGATCGCCGAGTTCGTCCGGCCCTCGGCCATGAGCCCGAGCACCTCCCGCTCCCTCGGGGTGAGCCCCGCCAGCACGTCCTGCTTGCGGCTGCGTCCCAGCAGCTGGGCGACCACCTCCGGGTCCAGGGCCGTACCGCCCTGTGCCACGCGCACGACCGCGTCCACGAACTCCCGCACCTCGGCCACCCGGTCCTTGAGCAGGTAGCCGACGCCGCGACTGGAGCCGGCCAGCAGCTCCGTCGCGTACCGCTCCTCCACGTACTGGGACAGCACCAGCACGCCGAGACCGGGATGCGCCTTGCGCAGCCGCACCGAGGCCCGCACCCCCTCGTCGGTGTGCGTCGGCGGCATCCGTACGTCCGCCACCACCACGTCCGGCAGCTCGCCCTGCGCGTCCAGCTCGGTGATGGTCTTCACCAGCGCCTCACCGTCCCCGACACCGGCGACGACCTCGTGCCCGCGGTCGGTCAGCAACCGGGTCAGCCCCTCTCGGAGCAGCACTGAATCCTCGGCGATGACCACCCGCACCCTGTCCTCCACGATCCTCGGCCCCCCACAGCCCGTGCACCTCACGGTCCGCGCGGCCCACGCCGCGTCCACAGACCGTCCGTGCGACGGGTCCAGCATTCCAGTAATCGGGGCCGGGCGCCGACAGGCAGCGGAAAGGGACGGGAAGTCCGCCTGCGAACCGGCCCCGATCCGGACGACGCCCGGCGACCGGCTGCCCGATCCCGCCGGGGCGGTCCCGCCACCCGGCCCACCCGGTCCCGCTGCCCGGCCCCGCCACCCGGCCCATCCGGTCCCGCTGCCCGGCTCCGTCGCGCGGCTCTCACACGCGGCTGGGCCACCCGGCCTCCGCGCCCCGGCCCTGTCTCGGCCGACCCCGGCCTCCCGGCCCCGTCGGCCCCCGTCGACCCCTGTCGGCCGCACCGTCGGCCCGCCCCGCTGGCCCGGTCCCGCCGTCCCGGTCCCGTCGGCCTGGGGGAGGAGGCCGGGTGGACCGGGCGGGCGGCGGACGACGGCACGTGCGCCCGGCCCGGGGTCGGCACCGGGCCGGGCGCAGCGCGTCGCGGATCAGCGGGTGAGCGGCTCGTTCCGCCACGGCAGCTCCGCCGTGATCCGCGTCGGCCCGCCGGCCGGCGAGTCCACCACGAGGATTCCGTCCACCGCGTCGAGCCGCTCCGCCAGACCGGCCAGCCCGGACCCGGCCGACGCGTTCGCACCGCCCACGCCGTTGTCCACGACCTGGAGCATCAGCCGGTTCTCCACCCGCCACACCTCCACGGCGGCCGACGTGGCCCGCGCGTGCTTGCTGATGTTCTGGAGCAGCTCAGAGACCGTGAAGTAGGCGATGCCCTCGATCGCCGACGCCGGCCGCTCGGCCAGATCGACCTCGACCCGCACCGGCACCGTGCAGCGGGAGGCGACCGAGGAGAGGGCCGCGTCCAGACCCCGGTCGGTCAGGACCGCGGGGTGGATGCCGCGGGCCAGGTCCCGCAGCTCCTGGAGCGCCGTCTTCACCTCGCCGTGCGCCTCGTCCACCATGACGGCCGCGGCCCGGGGGTCCTCCTTGAGCTTCTCCTTGGCCAGTCCCAGGTCCATGGCGAGGCTGACCAGCCGGGCCTGTGCCCCGTCGTGCAGGTCGCGCTCGATGCGCCGCAGGTCGGCCGCGGCCGTGTCGACCACGACCCCCCGGTCCGACTCCAGCTCCACGACCCGCGTCGCCAGCCGGGACGGCCCCAGCAGCCCGTGCACCATGACCCGGTCCACCGTCGTCAGCCCGCGCACCAGCCACGGCGTCGCCAGCGTGAACAGCAGCCCGACCAGGGACGTCACGGTGATCTCGAAGGGGTTGTCCAGGTAGATCCGGTGCGTCTCGTCGCCGTACAGCTGGAGCCCGTCCTGGCCCGCGTACATCGGGAACACCCAGAACCACAGCGGGTAGGTCAGCATCGCCCACCCCACGGCCCAGACGTTCAGGGCGATGACGAAGGAGAACACCGACCACGGGAACTGCAGCAGCGCGTACAGCAGGCTCCGCCAGGAGGCGCCGCTCTTGAGCACCGCCCCCATCCAGCCCATCGCGCCCTGCTTCTTCAGCCGCAGCGGCTCCGGGTCGGACACCCGCAGCCCCAGCAGCGCACGGGCCCGGGCCCGCTCCATCGCCCCGAAGCCCCGGCACCCGGCGAGCGCCGCCGCCAGCACCGGCACCCCGAGGAACGTCACCAGCAGGCCCGCTCCCAGCGACACCATGGTGACGGCGTACGTGAAGAGCAGGATGCCGACCGGCAGACCCACCAGGACGTAGCCGAACTCCCGCCAGCTGCGCGCCTCGAACGGTGCGCGCAGCCCGGCCGGCAGCCGGTGGCGCCGCGCTCCGGTGTCCCCGGGGAAGCCGGACCCGTCCCCGAGCCCGTAACTCTGTCCGTATTCCGTGGCCATCGGTGCCGTCCTTCTCCTCGTCGCCTACGGCTGTGCTGTCGTGACTCCACCCTCCTCGACCGCGCCGTCCGGGCCAATGGAGCCCGTCGGCGTCCGGGAAGGGGGGTTTTCCCTACCTCCTGGGTGCGGAGCCGGCCGCGTCGGCCGCCGTGCGGTCGCGCCAGGGCAGCTCGGCCGTGATCGACGTCGGGCCGCCCTCCGGCGAGTCGACCACGAAGAGACCGTCGACGGCGGACAGCCGGTCGGCGAGACCCTTCATCCCCGTACCGCCGTCGAGGCGCGCGCCCCCGCGGCCGTCGTCCCCGACCTGTATGAGCAGCCGGTCGGACGACCGCCACACCTCCACGGAGGCCGACCGCGCGGCGCTGTGCTTGCTGACGTTCTGGAGCAGCTCCGAGACCGTGAAGTAGGCGATGCCCTCGATGGCGGCCGCGGGGCGCTCCGTCAGGTCGACCGTCACCTTCACCGGCACGGTGCAGCGGGTGGCGACCGAGGAGAGGGCCGCGTCCAGACCCCGGTCGGTCAGGACGGCCGGGTGGATGCCGCGGGCCAGGTCCCGCAGCTCCTGCAGGGCCAGCTTCACCTCGCCGTGCGCCTCGTCGACCATGGCAGCCGCGGCGTCCGGGTCCTCCAGCAGCTTCTCCTTGGCCAGGCCGAGCCCCATGGCGAGGTTGACCAGGCGGGCCTGTGCCCCGTCGTGCAGGTCGCGCTCGATGCGCCGCAGGTCGGCCGCGGCCGTGTCGACGACGACGCCCCGGTCCGACTCCAGCTCGGCGATCCGCCGCTCCAGCCCGTCGGACGGGGACAGCAGCCCGCGCACCATCGCCCGGTCGGCGTTGGCCAGCGCGCGTGCGATGAACGGCAGCACCGGCCACAGCACGAACAACGAGGTCAACGTGACGACGAAGGTGGCGACGCCCCAGGGGAACCGGATGACGTCGTACAGGACCGTGCGCCAGCCCACCGGGTCCTTCAAGGACATCCACAGATGTGCGAAGAAGCCGCGCCCGCCCTGCCGCGGCAGCGGGCTCGGCTCGTCCACCCGCACCCCGAGCAGCGCCCGGGCCCGGGCCCGCTCCAGCTTGCCCAACTGCCGGGCGCCCAGCAGCCCGGCCGCCAGCAGCGGCAGCCCGATCACCGTGACCGTCAGCCCGATGCCGACGGACAGCATCGTCACGGCATAGACGAACCCGAGCAACGCCACCGGGAAGTTCGCCAGCAGGTGGGCGATCTCCTTCCAGGTGTGCCGGTCGTAGGCGAAACGGGCCGGCGGCAGGCGGTCGTCGGCCGCTGCGCCGGTGGTCCCGGCGGGGCTGGAGGTCGAGAGACGTTCGGTCATACCCGTCAGCGTGCCGTGCGGCGCGGTGCCGCGCCATGAGGGGGACCGCCGCAACGCACTGAGGAAAACCCCACCCCGCGTCCTCCCGTACGACGGGCTGCTTACCGTCTCTTTATCAGGCTCTAGACTCCCGTGCGTACAGATCGTCGGACGGCAGCGTTCATGACGGTCACGACGTTCACGACAGGGAGCGAGGGGCGCACGTGCCGGACCCGACCGCCGGCGGCGCGACCGCCGGCGCCGTGACCACCGCCGACGCCACCGTCGGGCTCGCCGCGGACTATTTCCGGTCCTATTCGGTCGTCGGCCTGCTCGCCGTCGTGGGGGTGCTCTTCGTCGCCGTCGCCTTCGGCGCGGGGCGCCTGCTGCGGCCGGTGGTCCCGACCCCCGAGAAGCTGCTCACCTACGAGTGCGGCGTCGACCCCGTCGGAGAGGGCTGGGCCCACACCCAGGTCCGCTACTACGTCTACGCGTTCCTCTACGTCGTCTTCGCGGTCGACTCGATCTTCCTCTTCCCCTGGGCGACGGTCTTCGCCGACCCTGGTTACGGCGCCACGACCCTCGTGGAGATGTTCGTCTTCCTCGGGTTCCTCGCCGTGGGCCTGTTGTACGCATACAAGAAGGGCGTCCTGTCATGGACGTGAACCCCTCCGAGTCCGCACCCGCTTCCGCTTCCGCACCGGTGCCGCTGCCCGAGCCCAAGCGGCTTGGCACGCTCGCACGCCTCGCCCCGGAGCCGATGAAGGTCGTCCTGAACTGGGGCCGCCGCTACTCGCTCTGGGTCTTCAACTTCGGCCTCGCCTGCTGCGCGATCGAGTTCATCGCCGCGTCGATGGCCCGCCACGACTTCATCCGGCTCGGCGTCATCCCGTTCGCACCCGGCCCCCGCCAGGCCGACCTGATGGTCGTCTCCGGCACGGTGACCGACAAGATGGCGCCGGCCGTCAAGCGCCTGTACGAGCAGATGCCCGAGCCGAAGTACGTCATCTCCTTCGGCGCCTGCTCGAACTGCGGCGGCCCCTACTGGGACTCCTACTCCGTGACGAAGGGCGTCGACCAGATCATCCCCGTCGACGTCTACGTGCCCGGCTGCCCGCCGCGCCCCGAGGCGCTGCTCCAGGGCATCCTCAAGCTCCAGGAGAAGATCGCGCGGGAGTCCCTGGGGGAGCGGTACGGCACGTCGCCGCGGCCCTCGACGGCCGCGCTGCGAAGCGACCTGGTGCGACCGCCGGCCCCGCCCTCCGGCACGGGCGACGCGGGGGAGGGACGATGAGCGCGGTCGGCTGGCTGCCCGCCGGCGCCGAGGAACTCTTCGGCACGGACGCCACGGCGGAGGAGTCCTACGACCTCCTGACCGTCGACGTGCCGCCCGGGTCCTGGATCACCGCCCTGGAGACGGCGCGGGACCGGCTGGGCTGCACCTACTTCGACTGGCTGAGCGCGGTCGACGAACCGGGCACCGGCTTCCGCGTCGCGGCACACGTCGCCGCGCTGGGACCGGTACGCCGGCTGCTGCTGCGTACGACCGTCCCGCACGAGGCTCCGGTCCTGCCCACCGCCGTCGGGGTGTACGCCGGCGCGGCCTGGCACGAGCGCGAGACGCACGAGATGTTCGGCGTCGTCTTCGCGGACCATCCCGGCCTCGGCCACCTGCTCCTGCCGGAGGGCTTCGAGGGCCACCCGCTGCGCAAGGACTTCGTCCTGGCCGCCCGCGTCGCCAAGGCCTGGCCCGGCGCCAAGGAACCCGGCGAGTCCGACCACGGCGGGCCCCGGCGACGCCAGATGCTGCCGCCGGGCGTCCCCGACCCCAACGAGTGGGGCCCGCTCAAGGGCCAGCTCCCGCCCGCCCCGGCCCGCCCGGCCCGAGGTGCGGGACGTGCGGCGGGGGAGCGCCCGGCCCGCGCGGCGGGCGAACGCCCGGCCAGGCGGACCCGGACGGCCGCCGAGGGCTCCGTCGGTCAGCGGACGGAGTCGCCCGGCACCGACACCCCGGCCGCTCCGCGCCGCTCCCGTACGACGGCCGAGGGCTCGGTCGGCCAGGGCTCTCCCGGCATCGGGGCGACGGCCGCCCCGGCGCCGCGGCGGTCGCGCAGCGCGAGCCAGGGCTCCGCGTCCCAGCGAGCGGCCGGCCCGACGGACGGACCCACCCCCGCGGCCACCCCCGGCTCCACCGCCGACTCCGCGACGGACGGGCCCACTCCCGGCTCCACCGCCGACTCCGATCCCGGAGCGCAGCAGGACGCCGACGGTTCCGGCGCCGCGCCCGCGGGTGGGGCACCCCGTACCGACCCCGGCCCGGCACCGCGGCGGGACCGGTCGGCCGGTACCGCGGGACCCCGGCGGAGCCGGAGCGCGTCCCAGGGCTCGGCGAGCCAGCGGGACGCCTCCGAGGCCGGGCAGCGGGACGGAGAGGACGCCGACCGCGCCCCAGGGGACCGCGGCGACACCGGCGCCGTGTCCCCGCCCGCCGGGGAACGGGCCCCGAAACCGGCGCCCGCCGCACCGCGCAGCCCGGACGCCCCGTGGCACCACGCCCGCCCGGCGTTCGACGAACCCGAGGCTCCTGGGGGAACGGACGCCTCCCAGGAGGCCGCCATTCCCCAGGAGACGCAGGCCTCGCAGGAGGAGGACGCCACCCGGGAGGCGGACGTCTCCCGCGGGCCCGGCACCTCCGGTGACGGCGACACCCCCGCTGACCGGAACTCCCACGACGACCCGAACTCCCACAACGACCGGGACCGCTCCGAAGACGGCGACGCCCCCGAAGACGGCGACGCCCCCGAAGACGGCGACGCCCGCGAAGACGGCGGCTCCCCCCGCCGTCCCCCGAACCCTCCAGGAGGCCCGCAGTGAACGACGCGCTCGACGTCACCCTGCGTCTCCTGGTCGTCTTCGTCGTCTTCCTCACGTTCCCCCTGATCGTCGGCCAGACCGAGCACAAGGTGATGGCCCACATGCAGGGCCGCCTGGGCCCGATGTACGCGGGTGGCTTCCACGGCTGGGCCCAGCTCGTCGCCGACGGCGTGAAGTTCGCGCAGAAGGAGGACGTGGTCCCGGCCGACGCGGACCGCCGCATCTTCCAGCTCGCCCCGGCCGTGGCCCTGCTGCCCTACCTGCTGGTGCTCCTGGCCATCCCCGTAGGCCCCGGGGAGGGAGCGGTCGGCCAGGTCGTCGACGCGGGCGTCTTCTTCGTCCTCGCCGTCATGGGCGTGGGCGTCCTCGGCTCGCTCATGGCCGGCTGGTCCTCCGCTAACAAGTTCTCCCTCCTCGGCGGCCTGCGTACCGCCGCCCAGCTCCTCGCCTACGAACTCCCGATGCTGCTCACCGCCGCGTCCGTGGCGATGGCGGCCGGCACCGTCTCGCTCGTCGGCATCCTCGACGCCTTCGAGTGGTGGTGGCTGCCCTGGCAGATCGTCGGCGCGATCGTCTTCTTCGTCGCCGGGCTGGCCGAACTGCAACGGCCCCCGTTCGACATGCCGGTCGCCGACTCGGAGATCATCTTCGGCGCCTACACCGAGTACACCGGTCTGCGCTTCGCCCTGTTCCTCCTCGCCGAGTACGCCGGGATCGTCGTCCTGTGCGGACTGACCACGGTCCTCTTCCTGGGCGGCTGGCACGGCCCCTGGGGTGCCGACGGTCTCGGCTGGGTCTGGACCCTGCTCAAGGCGGCCGTCCTCGCCTTCGTCGTGATCTGGCTGCGCGTCACCTACCCGCGGCTGCGCGAGGACCAGCTCCAGAAACTGTCCTGGACCCTCCTCATCCCCCTCTCCCTCGCCCAGATCGCCCTCACCGGCATCGTCAAGGTGGTGATCGCGTAATGCCCCCCATCCCGGGCAGCGGCCTGGCCAAGGGCCTGGCCGTCACCCTGCGCACGATGACGAAGAAGACCGTCACCGAGCAGTACCCGGACGTCCAGCCGGAGCTGCCGCCCCGCACCCGCGGTGTGATCGGCCTGTTCGAGGAGAACTGCACGGTCTGCATGCTGTGCGCCCGCGAGTGCCCCGACTGGTGCATCTACATCGACTCCCACAAGGAGACGGTCCTGGCGGCCACGCCCGGCGGACGCGACCGCAGCCGCAACGTCCTCGACCGGTTCGCCATCGACTTCTCCCTGTGCATGTACTGCGGTATCTGCATCGAGGTCTGTCCGTTCGACGCCCTGTTCTGGTCCCCGGAGTTCGAGTACGCCGAGACCGACATCCGCGACCTCACCCACGAGCGCGACAAGCTGCGCGAGTGGATGTGGACCGTGCCGGCCCCGCCCGCCCTCGACCCCGGCGCGGAGGAGCCCAAGGAACTCGCCGCCGCCCGCAAGGCCGCCGACAAGCTCGCCGCGCAGCAGCAGCCGGACCAGCCCGGTCAGGAGGAGCCGACATGACCCTCGCCGCGGCCGCCGGCCACCTCACCGCACACGCACACGCACACTCCACGGCCACCGCGGCCGGGACCCACGGCTTCCTGTCCCCGACCGGTGTCGAGATCGCCTTCCTCCTCGTCGGCCTGGTCACCTTCGCAGCCGCCGTCGTCACCGTCACCACCCGCCAACTCGTCCACGCGGCACTGTGGCTGGTGGTGGCCCTCGGCGGCCTCGCCGTCGAGTACCTGCTGCTCACCGCCGAGTTCATCGCCTGGGTCCAGGTGCTCATCTACGTCGGTGCCGTCGTGGTCCTCATCCTGTTCGGCCTGATGCTCACCAGGGCGCCCATCGGCCGGTCCCCGGACGCCGACTCCGGCAACCGCTGGGCCGCCCTCACCGTCGCCGTCGCCTCCGCGGCGGCTCTGGTGTGGGTCGTCGCCGACGCCTTCCGCACGACCTGGATCGACCTGGACGGCCCCGCCGCCGGCACCACCGCCGTCACCGGAGCGAGCCTGTTCCAGAACTGGGTCCTCCCCTTCGAGGCCCTCTCCGTCCTCCTCCTCGCCGCCCTGGTCGGCGCCATCGTCCTGTCGCGCAAGGCCGATGCCAAGGCCGGTGCCGAGGCCGTGACAAGGGCCGGTGCCGAGGCCGGTGCCGTGACCAGGGCCAAGGCCGAGGCCAAGGCCAACGCCGACCACCCGGCCGGCCCCGCCACGACCGACACCGCGCCCCCGGCCGGGCCGGGAGAGGGCGGTGACCGCTGATGCACCTCGCCTATCCCGCCGTCCTGTCCGCCCTCCTCTTCTGCACCGGTCTCTACGGCGTCCTCGCCCGCCGCAACGCGATCCTGGTCCTGATGTCGGTCGAGCTGATGCTCAACGCCGTCAACCTGAACCTGGTCGCCTTCGACGTCTGGCTCAGCAGGGCCGCGGAGGAGACCCTGCACTCCGGCCAGGCCCTGACCCTGTTCACGATCGCCATCGCGGCCGCCGAGATCGGCATCGGCCTGGCGATCGTCCTCGCCGTCCACCGCAACCGCGGCACCGCGGACATCGACCGGCTCCGCGACACCGCCGAGGGCCACGAACCGGACGGCACCGACACCGACACCCCCGCGACCGGGACGGCCGCCGAGAAGGCTGAGGCCAGCGCGTGACCACGACCACCCTCGCCGTCCTCGTCCCCCTCCTCCCCTTCCTCGGGGCAGCCGCCGGGCTCCTGCTGGGCCGGTCGGCGCCCGGGTTCGTCCGGCCCCTCGCCGTCCTGCCGACGCTGGCGGCACTCGTCCTCGCCGTGCTCGTCGCCGCCCGCCAGGGCGGAGGCCGGGCCGTCGACGCCGCCACGGAGCTGACGCCGACCGGTTCGGTCCCCGTCGAACTCGCCCTGCACATCGACGGCTTCGCCGCGCTCGTCGCCGTCCTGGTCGGCACCGTCGCGACCTGCGTGCAGATCTACTCGACGGGCTACCTGCGCGACGACCCGCGCTACCCCTCGTACGCCGCTCTCGTCTCCCTGTTCACCTCCGCCATGTTCCTCGTCGTCTACTCGGGCGACCTGATGGTGCTGCTGGTCGGCTGGGAGGTCATGGGCATCTGCTCGTACTTCCTGGTCGGCCACTACTGGGAGACCCCGGAGGCACGCGCCGCCTCCCTCAAGGCCTTCCTGGTCACCAAGCTCGGCGACGTCCCCTTCCTGATCGGGCTGCTGGCGCTGGCCACCGAGACGGGCTCCTTCCGCATCACGAAGATCCTCGACGCGGTCGCGAGCGGCTCCCTCGACCACCCCACGCTCATCGCCCTGCTGCTCCTGGCGGGCGTGGCGGGCAAGTCGGCGCAGTTCCCGCTGCACACCTGGCTCCCCGACGCGATGGCGGGCCCGACGCCCGTCTCCGCGCTGATCCACGCCGCGACGATGGTCGCCGCCGGCGTGTACTTCGTCGCCCGGCTCCTTCCGCTCTTCGAGGCATCGCGGGCCGCGATGGCCGTCCTCGCCGTCATGGCGGCCGTCACGATGGTCGGCTCCGCGCTCGCCGCCCTCGCCCAGGACGACATCAAGCGGGTCCTGGCCTACTCGACGATCGGGCAGCTCGGCTACCTGACCGGCGCCCTCGCCACGGGCGACCGGGGCGCCGCCGTCTTCCACCTCCTCACCCACGGCGCCTTCAAGGCGCTTCTGTTCCTCGCCGCCGGTGTCGTCATCCACGCCGCCGGCACCAACTCGCTGGCCGCCATGTCCCGCGTGCGGGGTCTGCGCGACCGCGTCCCGGACGCCTACTGG
Source organism: Streptomyces sp. BK208 (assembly GCF_004364245.1). GTDB lineage: Bacteria > Actinomycetota > Actinomycetes > Streptomycetales > Streptomycetaceae > Streptomyces. The sequence goes on from NZ_SOAV01000006.1 coordinate 215,418, forward strand.
ACGATGACCGTGGCCCTGCTCGCGCTCGCCGCGATCCCGCCCTTCAGCGGCTTCTTCTCCAAGGAGTCCGTCCTCGGTGCCGCGGAACACGTCGCCACCGGCCACACCGAGCACGCGCCCGGCGCCGCGGGCTGGACCGTCCTCGTCGCCGGCCTGGTCACGGCTCTGCTCACCGCCGCCTACGCCACCCGCCTGTGGCTGCTGGCCTTCCGCGGACGGGGCGCCGAGGCCCCCGACCACGGCAGGCAGCCGGTGGTCATGAACGCCGTGCTCTGGGTGCTCGCCGTCCCCTCACTCGCGCTGGGCGGCCTCACCTTCCGTCTGCTGCCCGACTGGTTCGACGGCCGCGACCTCACCCCGACCCTCACCACCTCCGTCCTCGGCACGGGCGTGGCCCTGGTGGGCGGCATCCTCACCTACGCCGCCTGGCGGCACACCACGGCGCTCGCCGACCGCGCCCCGCTGGGCGCCGTCGCGGCCCACCCCGAGGGCGACGCCGCCCTGGTGGAGGCCGAGGCCATCGCCAGCCACCGGCCCGCCTACGGCGACCTCGCCTCCGCGCCCGACCCGTCCGATCCGGGACGACTGCTGCTGGGCCCGGTGCACCGGCACGCGGCGGCCGGCTTCCACCTGGACGCGGTGTACACGACCCTCTTCGTCCGACCGGTCCGGGCCGCGGCGAGCCTCGTCCGGTTCCTCGACCGCGAGGTCGTCGACACCTACGTACGCGCGGCGGGCGGGCTGCCCCGCTTGCTCGGGGCCGCCGTACGACGTGCCCAGACCGGCAATGTGCAGACCTATGTGAGCGCGCTGCTCGCCGGCACCGTCGTCCTCGCGGTCGCCGCCGTCCTCGTCGCCACGGGAGCGTGAGCAGGCGTGATCGATATCAACGAGTCCGTGATGCAGGTCCTTCTCGCGTTCCTCGTCGTCGGCCCGCTCCTCGGCGCCGCCGCCGCGCTGCTGCCGGCCCCGCCCGGGCTGAAGGGGAAGTCACCCGAGCAGGCCGTGCTCCGGCACGGCGTCACCGTCACCGGCGCCGTCCTCGTCGCGGCGATCGTCCTCGTGCTCGGCTTCGACCACGACCATCCGTCGAAGATGCAGGCCAGCACGGACATCAGCTGGATCCCCGCGCTCGGCGTGCGCATCCACCTCGGCATCGACGGCATCTCCCTCCCCCTGCTGGTCCTGACCGCGCTGCTGACCTTCCTCTGCGCGCTCTACTCCTACTTCGAGCAGCGACACGAGCGGCTGACGCCGCGGAAGCCGCGCCCGAGCCCGAAGGCGTTCGTCGCGCTGCTGCTCGTCCTGGAGGCCGGCACCCTCGCGACCTTCGCCGTCCTCGATCTGGTCCTGTTCTTCCTCGCCTTCGAGACGGTCCTCATCCCGATGTACTTCCTCATCGCCCGCTGGGGCGGCGAGGGACGGGCCGCGGCCGCCTGGAAATTCATCCTCTTCACCCTCCTCGGCTCCGTCGTCATGCTGCTCGGCCTGCTCCTGATCGGAATCACGGCGGGCACGTTCGACATGGTGGCACTCGCCACTGACAACGGCCGGTCACTGACCGCGTCCGTGCAGGTCATCGCCGTTCTGGCGATCGGGATCGGGCTCGCGGTGAAGACTCCGATGTGGCCGCTGCACAGCTGGCTGCCCGACGCCCACACCGCCGCGCCGACCGTCGGCTCGGTGCTGCTGGCCGGCGTCCTGCTGAAGATGGGCACGTACGGGTTCGTCCGCATCCTCCTCCCGGTCGCGCCGGACGGCTTCCGCACCTTCGCGCCCTACCTCGCCGCCTTCGCCGTCGTCGGCATCGTCTACGGCTCCCTGGCCTGCCTGGCCCTCGCCAGAAGAGGCGCGAAGGGCGACCTCAAACGCCTCATCGCCTACTCCTCCGTCGGCCACATGGGCTTCGTCCTGCTCGGCGTCGCGACCATGACCCCGACCGGCGTGAACGGCGCCCTCTTCGCCAACATCGCCCACGGCCTGATCACCGGCCTGCTCTTCTTCCTGGTCGGCGCGCTCAAGGACCGCACCGGCACCACCGACCTCGACACCCTCGCCGAGGAGTCCGGGCACGCCCTGTACGGCAAGGCGCCGCACCTGGGCGCGCTGGTCGCCTTCGCCGCGGTCGCCTCGCTGGGCCTGCCGGGCCTGGCCGGGTTCTGGGGCGAGATGCTCGCCCTGTTCGGCGCCTTCGACCCCCACGACGACCTCAGCCGCCCGGCCTTCCTCACCTTCATGGCGATCGCCGCCTTCGGCACCCTGCTGACCGCCGCGTACATGCTGATCGTGGTCCGCAGGGTCTGCATGGGCCCCGTACCGCAGGACGCCCCGCGCCTCGCCGACGTGCGGACGTACGAGTTCGCCGCCTGGACCCCGCTCGTCGCCCTCACCGTCGTCGCCGGACTGTGGCCCAGGACCCTCCTCGGGCTGACCGACCCGGCCGTGCAGCAGCTCCTCTCAGGAGGCCACCGATGAGCTCCCCGGCCCAGCACCTCGCCGAGGCGGCCCTCGCGCAGCAGCCACTGGCGCAGAACCTCGTCCAGTCCGTCGACTGGCTCGCCGTCGCGCCGCCCACCCTCACGGCGGTCGTCGGGCTCGTCGTCCTCGTCACGGACCTGTTCGTCAAGGACGCCCGCAAGCCCCTGCTCGGCTGGATCGCGGTCGCCGGACTCGCCGCCTCGGCCCTCATGCTGCTGCCCCTGATCGGCGACGACCGCTCGACGTTCTGCCTGACCGGCCGGCCCGGCGTCTGCAGCTACACCGCGGACACCTTCACCCTCGCCGTCCAGTTCCTGGTGCTCGGCGGCGCCCTGCTGACCGCCCTCCTGTCCCTCACCGCCGTCAAGGACGCCGAGCGGGGACTGCCCGAGGGCGAGTTCTGGTTCCTGCTGCTCTCCTCCGCGGCCGGCGCCGCCCTCCTGCCCGCCTCCCGCGACCTCGCGACCCTCGTCGTCGCCCTGGAGGTCGCCTCCCTGCCCGCCTTCGCCCTCGTCGGCCTTCGGCAGGGCGATCGCAAGTCCTCCGAGGCGGCCCTGAAGTTCTTCCTGTCCTCGGTCACCGCGACCGCGGTCAGCCTCATGGGCATCAGCTTTCTGTACGCCACCACCGGCACCCTCCACCTCACCCAGGTGGCCGAGCGCGTCCAGCACGTCGACGGGCAGTTCGCCACCCTCGCCCAGACCGGCGCCGTCCTCACCCTGGTCGGCTTCGCCTTCAAGACGGCCGCGGTGCCCTTCCACTTCTGGGTGCCCGACACCTACGTGGGCGCGCCCCTGCCGATCGCGGCCTACCTGTCCGTGGTCGGCAAGGCGGTCGGCTTCTGCGGTCTGATCCTCGTCACGGTCGTCGCCCTGCCGTCCTACGCCGACGTGTGGGGCCCCGCCCTGGCGGCGCTGGCCGCGCTCACCATGACCGTCGGCAACGTGGGCGCCCTGCGCCAGCAGGCCACGCGCGCGTACAGCGCGGTACGTCTGCTCGCGTGGTCGTCCGTCGGGCAGGCCGGCTACCTCCTGGTGCCGATCGCGGCCGCCGCCTACTCCGACGACCCCGAGCACTCGATCGGCTCCACCGTGGCCTACGCGCTGATGTACGCCGCGGTGAACCTCGGTGCCTTCGCGGTGGCCGCGCTCGTGGGCCGCACGAGGTCCCTGAACCGCGTGGCGGACTACCGCGGCCTGTACGCGTCCAACCCCCTCACCGCCCTGCTCCTGGCCTTCTTCCTGCTCTGCCTCGCCGGACTGCCGCCCGGCGTCATCGGCCTCTTCGCCAAGGTGACGGTGTTCTCCGCGGCGGTCGACGCCGGACTCGGCTGGCTGGCCGTCGTCATGGCCGTCAACGTCGTGATCGCGCTCTTCTACTACCTCCACTGGACCGCACTGCTGTTCCGGACACCCGAGGACGCCACCGCCCGCCACCGCGCCCCTGCCCCCCTCACCGCCGCCCTCACCGTGACCGCGGTCCTCGCCGTCGCCCTCTCCGGGGCGCCCCAGCTGATCCTGCGCTTCGCCGACACCGGCCTCTTCTGAACGCACCCCGGCACACACCGACGCCGACCGGCAGGCACCGGCCCGCCCCGGACCCGCCCACGCGCGCGTGCGGCGCCCGTCCTCCACGCCCGTCCTCCACGCGCGCGTGAAGGACGGGCGCGCGGCCGTCACCCGTACGGGTCACACCTGCCCCGCCCGGCGCCGGGGAACTGGCGGCCCTCGCCTGGCGTTGACCAGTAGGGAAGGGTCCACTGGACGTGTTCACCCACGGCACCCGTGGCACCGGAGACAGGGAAGCGACACAGCGAGCGAGACCAGCAAGCAAAAGGGTTCCCCTGCTGCACGACTTGGAGGGCGTACCGTGCACCGCCGGCACAACGGGCTCAGGACCGCAGTACTCCTCGGGGGACTGTCCGCGCTCATCATCGTCATCGGCAGCTTCTTCGGCCGAGCGGGGCTCGTCGTCGCCGTCCTCGTCGCCCTGGGCACCAACGCGTACGCGTACTGGAACAGCGACAGGCTCGCCCTGCGCGCGATGCGCGCCCGGCCGGTCAGCGAGTTCGAGGCCCCGGCGCTCTACCGCATGGTCCGCGAGCTCTCCACCCAGGCCCGCCAGCCGATGCCCCGCCTGTACATCTCCCCGACGGAGGCACCGAACGCCTTCGCGACCGGCCGCAACCCGCGCAACGCGGCCGTGTGCTGCACCGAGGGCATCCTGCGCCTGCTCGACGAGCGCGAGCTGCGCGGCGTCATCGGGCACGAACTCAGCCACGTCTACAACCGCGACATCCTGATCTCCTCCGTCGCCGGCGCCCTCGCCTCGGTGATCATGTTCCTGGTCAACTTCGCCTGGCTGATCCCCGTGGGACGGTCCAACGACGACGACGGGCCCGGCCTGCTGGGCATGCTCCTCATCATGCTGCTCGGACCGCTCGCCGCCACCGTGATCCAACTGGCGATCAGCCGGTCCCGGGAGTACGAGGCCGACGCCTCCGGCGCCCAGCTGACCGGCGACCCGCTCGCCCTGGCCGGCGCCCTGCGCAAGCTGGAGACCGGCACCAAGCAGCTCCCGCTCCCCCCGGAGCCCCGGATCGAGACCGCCAGCCACATGATGATCGCCAATCCCTTCCGGCCGGGGCAGGGGCTGTCCAAGATGTTCTCCACCCACCCGCCGATGGCGGAGCGAATCGCCCGGCTCGAAAAGATGGCAGGTCGACAGCAGTGAAGACCATCCTCAACGTCATTTGGCTCGTGCTCAGCGGCTTCTGGCTGTTCCTCGGCTACCTGCTCGCCGGCGCGCTGCTCTGCATCACGATCATCGGGATCCCCTTCGGCATCGCCGCCTTCCGCATCGGCGTCTACGCCCTGTGGCCCTTCGGGTACACGGCGGTCGAGCGCCGCGACGCGGGAGCCCCCTCCTGCGTCGGGAACGTGCTGTGGCTCCTCCTCGCCGGCTGGTGGCTGGCCCTCGGCCACATCGTCACCGGCATCGCGTTGTGCGTCACGATCATCGGCATCCCGCTCGGCGTGGCCAACTTCAAGCTGATCCCCGTCTCGCTGCTCCCGCTGGGACGCGAGATCGTGCGCACCGACCAGCCCTTCACGGCGTCGGGACCGCAGCAGCGGACCGGCTGGTAGGCGTACGGCCGAGGCGCCACGCCGCCGAGCACCCGCAGAACCCGCAGGTGTCCCGCGTCGCACCGGCCTGCCCGGTGCAACCACAGGCCGCCGTCACGACGTCCTCACCGGCAGGAAGACAGGAACACCGCGCAGGAACGAGCCCACGGCACTGGCACAGTGCGGGCTCAGCCGGAAAGGGCAGGGTCACGGCATGACCGTCATCAGCTGGATCATCCTCGGACTGCTGGCCGGAGCCATCGCCAAGTTCCTGCTGCCGGGCCGCGACCCCGGAGGGCTCGTCGGCACCACCCTCATCGGCATAGCCGGTGCGTTCATCGGCGGCTGGATATCGGCCCGTTGGCTGGACCACCCGATCAGCAAGGACTTCTACGACGGCACCACCTGGGCCGCGGCGATCGGCGGTTCGCTGGTGCTCCTGATCGGCTACCGGCTGCTGTTCGGCAACTCGCGCGACTGACCCGCGCGGCCGGACGGCGTGCGGCCGGACGGCGTGCGACCGGACACGGCAGAGGGCGGGCACCGCGGGTGCCCGCCCTCTGCCGTCCGCGAAGGCCCGGCGCCACCAGCCACCGCGCCACGAGCCACCGTGTCACCGGCTCAGCGCATCACCGGTAGTTCACGAACTGCAGCGCGAAGTCGAAGTCCTGGCCCTTCAGCAGGGCGATCACGGTCTGCAGGTCGTCTCTGCTCTTCGAGGAGACCCGCAGCTCCTCACCCTGCACCTGGGCCTTCACGCCCTTGGGGCCCTCGTCGCGGATGAGCTTGGCCACCTTCTTCGCGTTCTCCTGGGAGATGCCCTCCTCGATCGACGCGAAGATCTTGTACTCCTTGCCGGACAGCTGGGGCTCGCCCGCGTCCAGGGACTTGAGCGAGATGCCGCGCTTGATCAGCTTGGACTGGAAGACGTCGAGGATGGCGTTCACCCGGTCCTCGGAGTTGGCCTCCATGAGGATCTTCTCCCCGGACCACGAGATCGAAGCGCCCACGCCCTTGAAGTCGTAGCGCTGCGAGATCTCCTTGGCGGCCTGGTTGAGGGCGTTGTCGACCTCCTGCCGCTCGACCTTCGAGACGATGTCGAAACTGGAGTCGGCCATGTCCTGTGGCTCCTTGTATCTGGGTGCGTGTCGGGCCGCGAATCGGGTCCGTACCGGCATACGTCGGCGACCGCCGGGCCCGCAGGGTCCCCGGCCGCATCCGGACAAGCCTAGCCACCCGTCGCGGTGCGAGCGGCGATCAATCGGGTGGCGAAGCACCCCTCCGCATCAGGTATTGTTTACGTCGTTGCCACGGAGCACCGCCTCACAGCGGTTCTACCGGCAGCGAACCCCGGCGGTGTGCCCGAGCGGCCAAAGGGAGCAGACTGTAAATCTGCCGGCTCAGCCTTCCCAGGTTCGAATCCTGGCGCCGCCACACGGGATCGAAGGGCCCCGTGACCTGCTATCACAGCAGGTCACGGGGCCCTTCGTCATGGATGGCTCCGAGAGGGCGGCTCGTGGGGCGGCCGTGGGGCCGCGCCGGCGGGCAGACTGGTGCCATGGCCTCGTCGTCCTCCCGCCGCAGAACCTGCCCCGAGTGCCGCCGTGAGATCGCCGTCGTCGCCGGGCGGTACGCGCGGCACGACCCGTCCGGAGTGCGGGCGAGCGGTGAGCTGGTGTCCTGTCCGGGCTCGCGCCGCCCGGCACAACTGGGGGCGGCGCAACCGTCCTTGGACGGCTACGTCGTCCCCGACTTCCCCGGGCAGCTGCCCCTCTTCTGACCCGTTCCCGCCCGGCCTCGCCCCGAGGCGCCCGTGGCCGCGTCGCCTCAGTTCCCGGCGACCGACTTCACCGCCACCGAGACGGGTGACGAACCGCTGATCAGCTCCAGGGTCAGGCCGTTCGTGGCCGGGGTGTCGACCAGTTCCGCCAGGACGGCGGCGACGTCGTCGCGCGGGACGGACCCGCGGCCGGTGCGCGCCTCCAGCCGTACGAGCCCCGTGCCCGGGTCGTCCGTCAGGGCACCGGGGCGCAGGATCGTCCAGTCCAGGGCGTCCTGCGAGCTGACGTAGGCGTCGGCCTCGCCCTTGGCGCGCAGATAGACATCGAAGATCTCGTCCCCCTGGTGCCGGGGGTCGGCGCCCATGGACGACACGATCAGGTAGCGCCGCACGCCCGCCCGGACGGCCGCGTCCGCGAAGAGGACCGCCGCCGCCTTGTCCACCGTGTTCTTGCGGTCCACCCCGCTTCCCGGGCCGGCCCCCGCCGCGAAGACCGCCGCGTCCGCGCCCCGCAGTACCTCCGCGACCTCCTCGACCGAGGCCGACTCCAGGTCCAGGACGACCGGTTCCGCACCGGCCGCACGCAGGTCGTCGGCCTGCTCGGCCTTGCGGACGATGCCCGCCACCTCGTCACCGCGCGCGGCGAGCAACCGCTCCAGCCGCAGCGCGATCTGACCATGACCACCAGCGATGACAATGCGCATGCCTTCGACCGTACGCCCCGACGGCCGCACACGCCCCACGACTTCGCCGACCTCGGGCAGCCCTGCCCGCTCGCTACCCCACGACTTCGCCGACCCGCGCAGCCCCGCCCCCACCTCGTCCCCGGGGCTTCGCCCACCCCGTGCTCGCCGGCCCCCTCGCCGCCGCACGACTTCGGCCCCCCCCCGCACAGCCCCGCCGCCTCGCCAGCCCAGCCCTCCACCGAGGGCTCAGGCCCCAAGGGCATCAGGCCTGGTGTCCGCGACCGCCCGGTCCCTCGCGTCCGTCCCGGGGCCCCTGCCCGTAGCCGCGCCCCTGCCGGGGCAGCCCGAGGTCCGAGGCGGTGGTGGAGTCGCCGTACTCCCGTACCGCGCTGGTCCGCGCCACCACGCGCCCCCGGTGCACCACGATCCGGCTGTACGCCAGCGACAGCGCGCCCGCCAGCCGGTCCCCGCGCACGGCGAGGAGTTCGGCCGGGAAACCCGCCTCCACCCGCACCTCGGGCAGGCCGAGCGCCGACCGTGCCGCCGCGCTGACGGCGTCGTACGCCTCCTCGGGGCGCAGCCCGTGGCGCGAGGCCAGCAGGTAGGCGGCCTCCAGGGGGTCGCCCCGCCCGACCGGGTTGGACACGTCCCGCAGCGCACCGCTTCCGGCGGTGACCCGCACCCCGGCCGCCCGCAGCGGCCGCACCGGAGCCGTGTCCTCGGTGCGGTCCGTCGCCCCGCAGGCACCCTGCGGCAGGCAGACCACCGCCACCCCGGCCGCCGCGAGCTGGTCCGCGGCCCGGGAGAGCGCGTCGGCGGTCAGCCGGGCCAGCCCGCCACAGGGGCCGATGGCCACCCCGGGGCGCAGTCCGCCCGCCATGGCCGCCAGGCGGGCCAGCCGCGCCGGGTCGGCGCCGTCCGTGTGCAGGTCGACCGGGCAGCCGTGCTCGGCGGCGACCTCGAGAACGGCCTCCACGTAGCCCGTAGGGTCGGGATCCAGGTCCGGGCACCCGCCCACCACGTCCGCGCCCATCTTGACGGCGTCCCGCAGCATCGCCAGCCCGTCGGCGCCGGCCACCCCGGTCAGCACCCTCGGCATCGCCACCGCGGTCAGCTCGGCGAGCCCGCGCAGTGAGCGCCGGGCCCGCAGCACTGCGGTCAGCGCGCCGAGGCCCGCGACGTCGCCCACCCGCACGTGCGCCCGCGACGCGGTGGCACCGTGGCCGAGCTGGAGCAGCGCCGCCTCGGTGGTCCGGCGCTGGACGTCCTCGGGGTCGTAGGAGACGGGGCCCGGGACGTCGGCCGTGAGCGCCGTGTCGGCGTGCACGTGCGGGTCGGCGGGGGCGGGCAGCAGCAGGTATCCGCTCAGGTCCAGGTGGCCGCCGGGGCCGGGGCCGCGCACCGGGGCCAGGCTGCCGGCCGTGCCGACCGCTTCGATGCGCCCGCCGTGGAGCCGTACGTCCACGGTGCGGCCGTCGGTGAGCCGCGCCCCGCGGAGCAGGAGCGAGCCGCGGTCGGCGGGGTCCGAGGGGGAGGGCGAGTGGGGCGGCTGCGGTTGGCTGTCGGGCATCGCGCTCCTCTGGGCTCGGGACTGCGCAGTGGGGGACGCAAGATCACGCAGAGTGAGTCGAGCCTAGGACGGTGATCAGCCCGTGGTGCGCAGGAGCGCAATAGTCGTACCGGTGCGGTCCGTGCCGCCGGGGCCCCGCGGGAGCGGCCGGGACGGGACGGGGCAGGGTCGGCGAAACGGATTTGGGCGAACGGCGGGCGACCGTGTAATGTCTTCATCGCTCGCCCCAATAGCTCAGTCGGCAGAGCGTCTCCATGGTAAGGAGAAGGTCAACGGTTCGATTCCGTTTTGGGGCTCTGGTGTGAGAGGTTCCCGTCGCAAGGCGGGCTCCGATCGCATCACAGCGGTGTAGCTCAGTCGGTAGAGCAAGCGGCTCATAATCGCTGTGTCACCGGTTCAAGTCCGGTCACCGCTACTCTCAGTAGCCGATTGCGGGGTCGGTCCTTCAATCGGCTACTCTTTCTTGCGTTAATACCATCAATCCGTTCGTCAAGGAGTGCACTCACGTGGCTGCCACCGACGTCCGCCCGAAGATCACGCTGGCCTGCGTGGAGTGCAAGGAGCGGAACTACATCACCAAGAAGAACCGGCGTAACAACCCGGACCGACTGGAGATGAAGAAGCACTGCCCGCGTTGCAACGCGCACACCGCGCACCGCGAAACGCGATAAATCAGGCTCGTACGTGAGGCCGTCCCCGGATCATCGGGGACGGCCTCACGTCGTTTCCTCACCCGCAGCCAGACCAGACAGCAGCATGGAGGTGCCGAGCCCATGGCGCTCGACCAGTCGTTCGTGGGGCGGAGTTACCCGCCGACCGCGCCCTACGAGGTGGGCCGGGAGAAGATCCGTGAGTTCGCGGAGGCGGTCGGGGACGCCAACCCGGCGTACACCGACGCGGAGGCCGCGAAGGCGCACGGCCATCCGGACGTGATCGCTCCGCCGACCTTCGTGTTCTCCATCACGTTCAAGGCGGCCGGTCAGGTCATCGAGGACCCGCAGCTCGGTCTCGACTACAGCCGGGTGGTGCACGGCGACCAGAAGTTCGCCTACGTCCGTCCGGTGCGGGCCGGTGACCGGCTCACGGTCACCTCCACCATCGAGGCGATCAAGTCGATGGCCGGCAACGACATCCTGGACATCCGCGGCGAGGTCCACGACGAGGCCGGCGAGCACGTCGTGACCGCCTGGACCAAGCTCGTGGCCCGCGCGGCCGGGGAGGCGTGAGCACCATGTCGGATTCCGTGGCGGCGCGGATCGCGTACGCCGACGTCGAGGTCGGTACCGAACTGCCCGCGCAGAGCTTCCCCGTGGACCGCGCCACGCTCGTGCGGTACGCGGGCGCCTCCGGCGACTTCAACCCGATCCACTGGAACGAGAGGTTCGCCAAGGAGGTGGGTCTGCCGGACGTCATCGCGCACGGCATGTTCACCATGGCCGAGGCGATCCGCGTGGTGACCGACTGGACCGGCGATCCGGGATCGGTCGTGGAGTACGGCGTGCGCTTCACCAGGCCCGTCGTCGTCCCGGACGACGACCGGGGCGCCGTGATCGAGGTCAGCGGCAAGGTGGCGGCCAAGCTCGACGACAACACCGTCCGCGTCGACCTCACGGCCACCAGCGGCGGCCAGAAGGTCCTGGGCATGTCCCGGGCGGTCGTCCGGCTGGCCTGAGCGGGCACACCTGCCTGAGCGGGCTCACCTGGGGGGCGGTCTCTGTCGAGGGCGCCCCTCCGCCCTGCCCGCGGAACGGGGCGCCGCCGACCGCTTGACGAAGTTAGTGATTGAGCACTAACTTCGTCGCATGGTCAGGATGAGTGCGGCGGAGAGGCGTGAGAGCGTCGTCCGCGCGGCGATGGCCGAGTTCGCGCGAGGTGGCTACTACGGCACCTCCACCGAGGCGATCGCCAAGCGCGTCGGTGTCTCCCAGCCGTACCTCTTCCGGCTCTTCCCGAGCAAGAAGGCGATCTTCCTCGCGACGGCGGCCCGCTGTGTGGACGAGACCGTCTCCATGCTGGAGCAGGCGTCCGAGGGCCTGCACGGCGAGGACGCGCTGCACGCGATGGCCGCGGCGTACCAGGTGGCCATCGACGAACACCCCGAGCGGCTGATGCTGCAGATGCAGATGTATCTCGCCGTGGCGGCCGCCGAGCAGGAGGGCGACCACGAGTTCGGGGCGGCGGTGCGCGCCGGCTGGATGCGGCTGTTCGACGCCGTCCACCTGCCGCTGGGGGCCGACGTCGAGGAGACGACGGGGTTCCTGGCGTACGGCATGCTCATCAACTGCCTGTCGGCCATGGGCTTTCCGGCCGAGCACCGGGTGTGGGAGGGGATCTACCCGTCCGGGCGGCCGACGGGCGGACCGCGGGAGTAGGGGAATCGGGGCGGGTGCTCGCCTCGCGTTCGTGCGCCCGCGGAAGTTAGTGATCGATAACTACTTGAAGCCTGATGCCGAGCATCACTCTGGGGGAGAGATGTCACAGCAGAACGCACGTCGCGGGGGCGCCGCCTGGGCCCTCGTCATCACCGGCGTCGCCGGTTTCATGGCGGCCCTGGACAACCTCGTCGTCACCACCGCCCTGCCCTCCATCCGCCAGGACCTGGGCGGCGCGCTGCACGACCTGGAATGGACCGTGAGCGCCTACACGCTCACCTTCGCCGTCCTCCTGATGTTCGGCGCCGCCCTCGGTGACCGCTTCGGCCGCCGCAGGCTCTTCCTCGTCGGCCTCACCGTCTTCACCGCGGCCTCCGCCGCCGCGGCCATGGCACCCGGCATCGACTCGCTGATCGCCGCCCGCGCGGTGCAGGGCGTCGGCGCGGCGATCATGATGCCGCTGACGCTGACCCTGCTCACGGCCGCCGTACCCGCCGAACGCCGTGGGATGGCGTACGGGATCTGGGGCGCCGTCAACGGGCTCGCCGTGGCCTCCGGGCCGCTGGTCGGCGGCAGCCTCACCGAGCACGTCTCGTGGCAGTGGATCTTCTGGCTGAACGTTCCGCTCGGGGTGGCCCTGCTGCCCCTGGCCCGCCTCCGCCTCGCCGAGTCGCACGGCACCGGCGCCCCGCTCGACGTGCCCGGCACCCTGCTCGCCAGCGGCGGACTCTTCGGCGTCGTCTACGGCCTGGTCCGCGGGCCCGTCGACGGCTGGACCGGCACCGTGGTGCTGACCGCCCTGTTCGCCGGGGCCGCGCTGCTCGTCGGCTTCGTCCTCTACAGCACCCGCGCCAAGAACCCCATGCTGCCCATGCGGCTGTTCCGCTCCCGGGCCTTCGCCGGCATCAACGCGGCGAGCCTGCTGATGTTCCTGGGCATGTTCGGCTCGATCTTCCTGCTCAGCCAGTACATGCAGAACGTGCTCGGCTACTCGCCCACCGAGGCGGGCCTGCGCATGCTGCCCTGGACCGGTATGCCGATGCTGGTCGCACCGATCGCCGGCATCCTCTCGGACCGGGTCGGGGGCCGCCCGGTCGTCGCGGCCGGGCTCTTCCTCCAGGCGGCCGGCCTCGGTTACCTGGCCTCCGTGATCACGGCCGACGCCTCCTACGCGGTCCAGCTGCCCGGCCTGATCATCAGCGGGATCGGCATGGCCCTCTACTTCGCCCCCGCCTCCGCGCTGGTGATGTCCAGCGTCGCTGCGAAGGAACAGGGCATCGCCTCCGGCGCCAACAACGCGCTGCGCGAGGTGGGCGGCGCGCTCGGGATCGCGGTCATGTCGTCGATCTTCGCGGCGCAGGGCGGCTACGGGTCCGCGCAGACCTTCGTGGACGGACTGCGGCCCGCGGTCGCGGTGGGCGCCGCGGTGGTGGCCCTCGGTGGCGTCGCGGCCCTGCTGCTCCCGGCCCGCCGCGGGAGCGGCAGCGGGGGACAGGCACTCTCGGCCGCACCGTCGAGGGAGCCGGCCGAGGCGGCCGGACCCGCCCTCGCCGGCCCGGCGCCGGCGAGGGCACGCTGACCCGCACGACACGGAACGCCCACGGACACGAGAGGAGCACGGCATGCCCACCCTTCCCTGGACCGCGGCGAACCGGCCGCCCCGGGCCACCGAGGTCCACGTCTTCGCCTCGCGCTTCGAGACCCGGACCCTGTGGGGAGCGATGAAGTTCCTGGCGCGCACGCCGGGCGTGTGGCGGCAGGTCGGGAGCGCGCCCGGCGCGTACGGCGCCTCGCTGAAGGCGGAACCGTTCAAGCGGACCTTCTGGACGCTGTCCGCCTGGGAGTCGCCCGAGGCCCTCAAGACCTTTGCCCGCTCCGGCGCCCACGCGCCGGCCTCCCAGGGGTTGTCGGCGCAGATGCGGGACTCGAAGTTCGCCTCCTGGCCGGCGTCGAGCGACGATCTCCCGGTGAGCTGGGCGGAGGTGCGCAGGCGCCTGACGTGAGGTGCGCGGGCACCCCCGGGCACCCGCCGACGATGCCGCCCGGGCACGGACCGGCCGATCCGCCCGGCGACGCCCCGGCCGACCGGCCGGGGCGTTCCGGCGTTCCGGCGTTCCCCGCCGCCCCGGGCCGCCGGCCCCGCCCCGTCTCGTAGTCTTGGGCGCGTGCAGGTACTCCACGACGCCCCCCTCGCCCCGCTGACCACCTTCCGGCTGGGCGGCCCCGCGACCCGGCTGATCACGGCGACCACCGACGAGGAGGTGATCGCCGCCGTCCGCGAGGCCGACGACACCGGCACCCCCCTGCTGCTCGTCGGCGGCGGATCCAACCTGGTCATCGGCGACAAGGGCTTCGACGGCACGGCCCTGCGCATCGCCACCCGCGGCGTCCGCCTCGACGGCACGACGCTGGAACTCGCGGCCGGCGAGGTGTGGACCGACGCCGTCGCCCGGACCGTCGAGGCCGGGCTCGCCGGTGTCGAGTGCCTGGCCGGCATCCCCGGCTCGGCGGGCGCCACCCCCATCCAGAACGTGGGGGCGTACGGCCAGGAGGTCTCCGCCACGATCACCGAAGTGATCGCGTACGACCGCAGGAACCGCGAGACGGTCGCCCTCGCCAACGCCGACTGCGCCTTCGCCTACCGCCACAGCCGCTTCAAGGCCGAACCCGACCGGTACGTCGTCCTGCGCGTCCGCTTCGAGCTGGAGGACGCCGGCGGGCTCTCCGCGCCGCTGCGCTACGCCGAGACGGCCCGTGCCCTCGGGGTCGAACCCGGCGGCCGGGTGCCGCTGGCCGCCGCCCGCGAGACGGTGCTGAAGCTGCGCGCCGGGAAGGGCATGGTGCTGGACCCCGAGGACCACGACACCTGGTCGGCCGGGTCGTTCTTCACCAACCCGATCCTCACCGACGAGGAGTTCGCGGCCTTCCGTGCCCGGGTGGACGAGCGGCTCGGGAGCGGGATCGAGCCGCCCGCGTTCCCGGCGGGGGAGGGGCGGGTCAAGACGTCCGCGGCCTGGCTGATCGACAAGGCCGGCTTCACCAAGGGGTACGGCTCCGGCCCGGCGCGCATCTCCACCAAGCACACGCTCGCCCTCACCAACCGCGGTGAGGCGACGACGGAGGATCTGCTCGCCCTGGCCCGTGAGGTCGTCGCCGGTGTGCACGAGGTCTTCGGCGTCACGCTGGTCAACGAGCCGGTGACGGTGGGCGTCAGCCTCTAGGGACGCGTCGGCCTCAGGGGGCGCGTCAGACTCTATGGACGCGTCGGCCTCTGGGGACGCGTCGGCCTCTGGGGACGCCTCGGCCTCTGGGGGCCGCGCCGCGGCGGCCCGGGGTGTCAGTAGGCCACGCCCACCCCCTGCTTCAGCGCGGCCGGGTCCGCGACCAGGGCCAGCATCGCGTGGGCCACGTCGGCCCGCCCGATGAGACGGCCCTTGCCGGGGAAGCCGCCCACCACCGTGCGGTACCGGCCGGTGACGGGCTTGTCCTGCAGGCGCGGCGGACGTACGACCGTCCAGTCCGTGGCGCTGCCGGCCACCTCGGCCTCCATCTCCCGCAGATCGGCGTAGACGTCCCTCAGGGCCAGCGACACGGCGCCGAGCACCCCGCGCTCCAGGAGACCCGCGCCCTCCGGCTGCGGCCCGACCGGAGCGGCGCTCACCACCAGCAGCCTGCGCACCCCCTCCGCCTCCACGGCGCCGAGCACCGTGCGCGTCAGCCGGGTGGCGATGCCGGCGTCCTTCCGGCTGCGCGCGCCGAGCCCGGACAGCACGGCGTCCCGGCCGGCCACCGTGGGCCGGACCGCCGCCGGATCACTCAGGTCGGCGCGGAACACCTCCAGGCCCTCGCCGGTGACCGGCAGCCGCGCGGGGTCCCGGACGACCGCCGTGACCTGGTGCCCCGCGTCCAGCGCCTGCCGGACCACTTCCCGTCCGATCCCACCCGTGGCCCCGAAAACCGTCAGTCTCATGACGTACTCCGTTCCGCTACCACACTTCGGTGGGTGAGTACTCACTCACCCCGGCTTCCTCTAGGGTGAGTAAGTACTCACCCATTCGTCAAGCCTGCTGGGAGCCGCCATGCCGTCCGGTACGCCGACCCGCGAGCGCATCCTGGACGCCGCGCACGAGCTGATGCTCAGCGTCGGCCTCGCCCGCGCCACCACCAAGGAGATCGCCAAGGCGGCCGGCTGCTCCGAGGCCGCGCTCTACAAGCACTTCGCCGGCAAGGAGGAGCTGTTCATCCAGGTCCTCGCCGAGCGGCTGCCCCGGCTCACGCCCCTGCTCGGCTCCCTCGCCGCCGATCCCGCCCGCGGCACCCTGCGCGACAACCTCACCGACATCGCCCGCGAGGCCACCCTGTTCTACGAGCAGAGCTTCCCGATCGCCGCCTCCCTCTACGCGGAGACGCAGCTCAAGCGGCGGCACGACGACGTGCTGCGGCAGCTGGGAAGGGGGCCGCACGTGCCGATCCAGGACCTGGACGCCTACCTCCGCGCCGAACGGGACGCAGGTCGGATCCGCGCCGACGCCGACACGTTCGCCGCCGCCTCGCTCCTCCTGGGCGCCTGCGCGCAGCGCGCCTTCGCCTACGACGCCGCTCCGGACGGCGACCGGCCACCGGCGGACGCGTTCGCGCGCCGGCTCGTCACCACGCTGCTGGCCGCGATCTCCGTTGCGGACGGCCCCTCCTGACCGGCACGCTCGGACCATGAGGCGTCCCCCATGCGGCTGAGACTCACCGAGTTCCGCCCCCGAACGGGCCCGCGGACCCACCGTGTCGTCCAGCCGCGCACCCCCCTGCGCCACACCTCGCTCCGCGACCCGGAGGACACGTACGGCGTGCTCATCGGCGACCACGACGGGCTGAACCGGCTCGCCGGACTGTTCTCCTTCGCCGCCTGCTCACGCCACACGATCGTGCACGTCCCGCTGCGCGACGGCGTACCGCCCGACGAGGGGCGGGGCGAGCCGGTCGACCTGGTGCTGGCGCACCCGGAGGCCGGCCTGAGGCCCGGCGGATGGCCCGAGCTGCGCCGCAGGCTGGGACGCGGCACACCGCTCACCGTCCGGACCGACGAGGCCCGCACCGCCCGCGCCCGCCTCGACCGCCCGTACGCCGCCACGACCCTGCGGCACACCACACACGCGTGCACGTACTTCCTGATCGGCGGCCGGAGCGCCTTCGCCTCCGCCGCGACCGCCTTCGCCCTGGCGGCCGGCCGGGGACCCCGGCACCCGTGCGCCGCCGAGGGCCGAGCGGCGTTCGTGACCTGCCTGAGCGGCGAACTGGCCCCCGACCCGGGCCTGCGGCGGCATCCCGAGATCGTGATCGCCTTCAAGCCGTATCCGCCGTACGCCCACTTCAGACGGCCGGGGCGCTGAGCCAGGCGTCGACGCCCGCCAGCAGTCCCTGCTTCACGTCCTCGGGTGCCGCCGAGCCGCGCACCGACTGCCGCGCCAGCTCCGCCAGCTCCGCGTCCGTGAACCCGTGGTGCTCGCGCGCGATCTCGTACTGCGCGGCCAGCCGCGCCCCGAACAGCAGCGGATCGTCCGCGCCCAGCGCCATCGGCACCCCGGCCTCGAACAGCCTCCGCAGCGGCACGTCCTCCGGCTTCTCGTACACGCCCAGCGCCACGTTCGACGCCGGGCACACCTCGCAGGTCACCTGCCGGTCCGCCAGCCGCTTCAGCAGCCGAGCGTCCTCGGCCGCCCGCACGCCGTGCCCGATGCGGTCGGCCTCCAGGTCGTCCAGGCAGTCCCGCACCGACGCGGGGCCGGTCAGCTCGCCCCCGTGCGGCGCGGAGAGCAGGCCCCCCTCCCGGGCGATCGCGAACGCCCGGTCGAAGTCCCTGGCCATCCCGCGCCGTTCGTCGTTCGACAGCCCGAAGCCGACCACGCCCCGCTCCGCGTACCGCACCGCGAGGCGCGCCAGCGTCCGCGCGTCCAGCGGGTGCTTCATCCGGTTCGCGGCGACCAGCACCCGCATCCCGATCCCGGTGTCCCGCACGGTCGTCTCCACCGCGTCGAGGATGATCTCGAGGGCCGGGATCAGCCCGCCGAGCCGCGGCGCGTACGACGTCGGGTCGACCTGGATCTCCAGCCACCGCGAGCCGTCCCGCAGGTCCTCCTCGGCGGCTTCCCTGACCAGCCGCTGGATGTCCTCCGGCTCCTGGAGGCACGACCGCGCGGCGTCGTACAGCCGCTGGAAGCGGAACCAGCCCCGCTCGTCCGTCGCCCGCAGCTTCGGCGACTCCCCCCGGCCCAGCGCCTCGGTCAGCGTCTCGGGCAGCCGCACGCCGTGCTTGTCGGCCAGTTCCAGCAGGGTGGTGGGCCGCATCGACCCGGTGAAGTGCAGGTGGAGATGGGCCTTCGGCAGGGCAGATAGATCACGTACACGCTCCATTCCGTGATCCTGCCGTACGACACGCCCGGCGGAACAGCACTTTCCCCGGACGTGGTCTTGCTCGCACAAACAAACGGGGCCACCCCTCGACGTCGAGAGGCGGCCCCGCAGGCGGACGCGGCGGTCAGTCCTGTGCCTCCGCCAGCAGCTTCTGGATCCGGCTCACGCCCTCGACGAGGTCCTCGTCCCCGAGCGCGTACGACAGCCGCAGGTAACCGGGCGTGCCGAACGCCTCACCCGGCACCACCGCGACCTCGGCCTCCTCCAGGATCAGCGCGGCCAGCTCGACCGTGTCCTGCGGACGCTTGCCGCGGATCTCCTTGCCGAGCAGCTCCTTCACCGACGGGTAGGCGTAGAACGCGCCCTCGGGCTCCGGGCACAGCACGCCGTCGATCTCGTTGAGCATCCGCACGATGGTCCGGCGGCGCCGGTCGAACGCCTCCCGCATCTTCGCCACGGCGTCCAGGTCGCCGGAGACCGCGGCCAGCGCCGCCGCCTGGGACACGTTGGACACGTTGGACGTGGCGTGCGACTGGAGGTTCGTCGCGGCCTTGACGACGTCCTTCGGGCCGATGACCCACCCGACCCGCCAGCCGGTCATCGCGTATGTCTTCGCCACGCCGTTGACCACGACGCACTTGTCCCGCAGCTCGGGCAGCAGCGCCGGCAGGGACACCGAGACGGCGTCGCCGTAGACCAGGTGCTCGTAGATCTCGTCCGTCAGCACCCACAGACCGTGCTCCACGGCCCACTGGCCGATCGCCTCGGTCTCGGCCTCGCTGTACACCGCGCCCGTCGGGTTCGACGGCGACACGAAGAGGACGACCTTGGTCTTCTCGGTGCGCGCGGCCTCCAGCTGCTCCACCGTCACCCGGTAGCCGGTCGACTCGTCGGCGACCACGTCGACGGGCACACCGCCGGCCAGCCGGATCGACTCCGGGTATGTGGTCCAGTACGGCGCCGGGACGATGACCTCGTCGCCCGGGTCGAGGATCGCGGCGAACGCCTCGTAGATGGCCTGCTTGCCGCCGTTGGTGACGAGGATCTGCGACGGGTCGACCTCGTAGCCCGAGTCGCGCAGCGTCTTCGCGGCGATGGCGGCCTTCAGCTCGGGCAGCCCGCCGGCCGGCGTGTAGCGGTGGAACTTCGGGTTCTTGCACGCCTCGACGGCGGCCTCGACGATGTAGTCCGGCGTCGGGAAGTCGGGCTCACCCGCGCCGAAGCCGATCACGGGACGCCCGGCGGCCTTGAGGGCCTTCGCCTTGGCGTCCACGGCGAGGGTCGCGGACTCGGAGATCGCGCCGACTCGGGCGGAGACCCGGCGCTCGGTGGGAGGGGTTGCAGCGCTCATGACCCCATCGTTCCAGACCGGAAACTTCCCGGGCACAGGGGTTTCACGGACTGAACCGGACCGGTCCAGGACCTGAACGCCAGTCCGGTGCACGCCCTGAACATCAGTCCGGGCGTCCTTTCTGTTCGACGCCCGGCCCGTGAGCACGTACACTCTCACCTCGTTGGCCTTCAGCGGCCCGCGGTCACCCGGTGCACACCAAGCACTTGGGCGGATGCGGTACGTTGGGGGACGAACAAAGGGTCGTAGCTCAATTGGTAGAGCACTGGTCTCCAAAACCAGCGGTTGGGGGTTCAAGTCCCTCCGGCCCTGCTACACACACCATCGCCAGGATGTGTGCGCATGTACGTACAGCAATGCACCGCCGTGCGGCTCCAACCGGGCGCGGCACGGCCACGACCCGGAATCAGGTGAGGACGAGTGACGGACGCCGTGGGCTCCATCGACATGCCTGATGCCCAGGACGAGGCGCCGGACTCCCAGAAGAAGTCCCGCAAGGGCGGCAAGCGAGGCAAGAAGGGCCCGCTGAAGCGGCTCGCGCTCTTCTACCGCCAGATCATCGCGGAGCTGCGCAAGGTCGTCTGGCCGAGTCGCAACCAGCTGACGACGTACACCACCGTGGTGATCATCTTCGTGGTCATCATGATCGGCCTGGTGACTCTGATTGACTATGGCTTCTCTCACGCCGCCAAGTACGTCTTCGGCTGAGTCGAGAGCGAAGGGCGCCGAGGTACCCGGCGCCCCTTTCGCGTGTTCCACCCCTATGTATCCAGGAAGAAGCAGCCACAGTGTCTGACCCGAACGTGAACGACGCCATCGAGCCGGTCGAGTCCGTCGAGGACGAGCCCGGCACCGTCGAGGGCGCCGACAACGAGGACACCGAGGCCTCCGTCGAGGCCGAGGCTGCCGACGACGCCGTCGTCGCGGAGGCGGAAGAGTCGGACGACGCGGACGAGGCGGAGTCGGACGAGGCCGCCGAGGCGGCCGACGCCGAGACCGCTGAGGTCGACGCCGAGACCGCCGAGGCCGAGGAAGAGACCGCCGAGGTCGAGGAAGAGGCCGAGGAGCCCGACGTCGACCCGGTCGAGAAGCTCCGCCAGGAGCTGCGCGTCCTGCCCGGCGAGTGGTACGTCATCCACACCTACGCCGGTTACGAGAACCGCGTGAAGACCAACCTCGAGCAGCGCGCCGTCTCGCTCAACGTCGAGGACTACATCTTCCAGGCCGAGGTGCCGCAGGAAGAGGTCGTCCAGATCAAGAACGGCGACCGCAAGACGATCCGCCAGAACAAGCTGCCGGGTTACGTCCTGGTCCGCATGGACCTGACCAACGAGTCCTGGGGCGTCGTCCGCAACACCCCCGGTGTCACCGGCTTCGTGGGCAACGCCTACGACCCGTACCCGCTGACCCTGGACGAGATCGTCAAGATGCTCGCCCCGGAGGCCGAGGAGAAGGCAGCCCGCGAGGCCGCCGAGGCCGAGGGCAAGCCGGCTCCGCAGCGCAAGGTCGAGGTCCAGGTGCTGGACTTCGAGGTCGGCGACTCGGTCACCGTCACCGACGGCCCGTTCGCGACGCTGCAGGCCACGATCAACGAGATCAACGCCGACTCGAAGAAGGTCAAGGGCCTCGTCGAGATCTTCGGCCGCGAGACCCCGGTCGAGCTGAGCTTCGACCAGATCCAGAAGAACTAGTACCGCACCGGTACCTCTCTGGACGTACTGCTTCCGACCAGGTCAGGCGATGCTCACGCGTCGTCTGACCTGCTCGGTTTTTGGCCGCGCATCTATACCCGTTATCGTTGTGCGGTATGCCTGTGTCCGGGTAGCTCCCGAACCCAGGCAGGACCCGAACCGAAAGGACCCGGAGAGCTATGCCTCCCAAGAAGAAGAAGGTCACGGGGCTCATCAAGCTCCAGATCCAGGCCGGTGCCGCGAACCCGGCCCCGCCGGTCGGCCCCGCGCTGGGTCAGCACGGCGTCAACATCATGGAGTTCTGCAAGGCCTACAACGCCGCGACCGAGTCGCAGCGCGGCTGGGTGATCCCGGTGGAGATCACGGTCTACGAGGACCGCTCCTTCACCTTCATCACCAAGACGCCGCCGGCCGCCAAGATGATCCTCAAGGCCGCGGGCGTGGAGAAGGGCTCCGGCGAGCCGCACAAGACCAAGGTCGCGAAGATCACGCGCGACCAGGTCCGTGAGATCGCCACCACCAAGATGCCCGACCTCAACGCCAACGACCTGGACCAGGCGGAGAAGATCATCGCCGGTACCGCCCGTTCCATGGGCGTCACGGTCGAGGGCTGAACCCCACCTTCCAGCAGCAGAAGTGGCGGGGCCTGCTCGGCCCTAACCACAACTCCTAAGAAGCCACAGGAGCAGTAGTGAGCAAGCGCAGCAAGTCTCTCCGCGCTGCGGACGCCAAGATCGACCGGGACAAGCTCTACGCCCCGCTCGAGGCCGTCCGTCTCGCCAAGGAGACCTCCACGTCCAAGTTCGACGGCACCGTCGAGGTCGCCTTCCGTCTGGGTGTCGACCCGCGCAAGGCCGACCAGATGGTCCGTGGCACCGTGAACCTCCCGCACGGCACCGGTAAGACCGCCCGGGTCCTGGTCTTCGCGACCGGTGACCGTGCCGAGGCCGCGCGTGCCGCGGGCGCCGACATCGTCGGCGCCGACGAACTGATCGACGAGGTGTCGAAGGGCCGTCTGGACTTCGACGCCGTCGTCGCCACCCCGGACCTCATGGGCAAGGTCGGCCGCCTCGGCCGCGTGCTCGGTCCCCGTGGTCTCATGCCGAACCCCAAGACCGGCACCGTGACCCCGGACGTCACCAAGGCTGTCAACGACATCAAGGGTGGCAAGATCGAGTTCCGCGTCGACAAGCACTCGAACCTGCACTTCATCATCGGCAAGACGTCGTTCGACGACACCAAGCTGGTGGAGAACTACGGCGCGGCGCTGGAGGAGATCCTCCGTCTGAAGCCGTCCGCCGCCAAGGGCCGCTACATCAAGAAGGCCGCCCTCAGCACCACGATGGGCCCGGGCATCCCGCTCGACTCCAACCGCACCCGCAACCTCCTCGTCGAGGAGGACCCGGCCGCGGTCTGAGCGAGCAGCTCGCCCCACCGGTTCACGGGCCCCGCACCTTCCGAGGTGCGGGGCCCGTCCCTTTTCCCGGCGCCCTGGGTTAGCGTGCGGGCAGCGGACTCGCGCACGGGGCGCAGGGGCCGTACGGGGCGCTAGGGGTGGGCGGATGACGGGCACGAGGGCACGCCGTACGGTCGTCTCGCTGGCGGTGTCGGCCGCGCTGGCGTGCTCCACCGCGTGCACCGCCGAGGAGGAGCCCGCCGCCCCGCCGTCCGGCTCCGCCCCGGCCTCCTCCCGCGCCCCGGCGCCGGCCGGCCCGGCGGCGGACGCCCTGCGGGCCGTCGAGCGGGCGACCGGACGGGCGGGTTCGGCGCGGGTCGAGTCCACGACCGTGATGGGCCGCGAGCTGTCCCTGGAGGCCGCGGGCGTCCTCGGCTGGCGCGACGGCCTCACCGGCACCCTGACGATCACCTACACGGGCGGTACGACCGCCGAGACCATGCGCCGCCTCGGCACCACCGCGATGGAGGCCCGCTACCTGCCCGACGCCTACTACGCCGAGGTGGGCGACGAGTTCGCCGAACGGGTGGGCGGCCGGCACTGGATCAGGTACGTGTACGAGGACCTGGAGGAACTCGGCGGCGACGCGGGCGCCGGGTTCGCCGACCAGATGCGCAAGACCACGCCCAACCAGGCGGTGAAGCTGCTGCTGACCGCCGGGGACGTCCGCAAGGTGGGCGAGGAGACGACGCGCGGACGGCGCACCACCCACTGGTCCGGCACGGTGGGCGGGGAGAGCGCCCAGCGCGTCGACATCTGGGTCGACGACCGGGACCTGCTGGTCAAGAAGGTCGAGCGGGGGCGCACGAAGACCGGTGAGCTGACCCAGACCGCCCACTACAGCGACTACGGCGTCGCGGTCCCCGCCGAACGCCCGCCGGCCGAGGACACGGCCGACTTCAAGGAACTGCTGGCGTCACAGGGGAACTAGACCGAGCGGACGGCCGCGCGGAAGCAGGGGGAACACGTGACCGCGCGGCCCCGCCGGGTTGCCGCGAGGGCGGATTTGCTTGACAGTGCCCCGTTCCCGTACGCTTCCACAGAAGCCAAAGACCGCTGGTCGTTGCCGTGTGTTCGCGAGAGGACACGGTGGCCGAAGGATCCGCTGAACTGCGGACGACCCGCGCAGGTGACTGTGGATGAGCTCCCGAGTCCGTGCCTCGTGCAGGTGACATCGGTCGAGCCACGCCCCGTGCGCCTGCGCCGGGGCGTTTCGTTTTCCCCAGTCCTCCTTCGGGTCCGCGCGGTCCGAATCACCCGGAAGGAGGCCGAGGCTCTATGGCGACGCCCGAAAAGGCTGCCGCGGTTGCCGAGCTGACGGACAAGTTCCGCAGCTCGAACGCCGCCGTGCTGACCGAGTACCGCGGTCTCACCGTGGCGCAGCTCAAGACGCTGCGCCGGTCGCTCGGTGAGAACGCCCAGTACGCCGTGGTGAAGAACACGCTGACCAAGATTGCGGCCAACGAGGCCGGGATCACGCTCGACGACCAGCTCTTCGCTGGTCCGACGGCCGTCGCCTTCGTCACCGGTGACCCGGTGGAGTCGGCGAAGGGTCTGCGCGACTTCGCCAAGGACAACCCGAATCTCGTCATCAAGGGCGGTGTCCTTGACGGCAAGGCGATGTCCGCCGACGAGATCAAGAAGCTTGCGGACCTCGAGTCCCG
This sequence comes from Streptomyces sp. BK208, assembly GCF_004364245.1. Taxonomy (GTDB): domain Bacteria; phylum Actinomycetota; class Actinomycetes; order Streptomycetales; family Streptomycetaceae; genus Streptomyces. The sequence continues at coordinate 239,996 of NZ_SOAV01000006.1, forward strand.
CGAGGTTCTGCTCTCCAAGCTGGCCGGTGCCTTCAAGGCGAAGCAGTCGCAGGCTGCCTCCGTCTTCCAGGCGCTGCCCTCGAAGCTCGTCCGCACCGTGGACGCGCTCCGTGCCAAGCAGGACGAGCAGGGCGGTGCCGAGTAACTCGGCTCGCTTTCTGATCCGGGCCGCCTGAGCGCGGCACGGATCGCAGCGGGCCGACGTACGCCCGCCTCACCCCGTACATCCGGCACCTGCCGAATTAGTGGAAGGACCGCCATCATGGCGAAGCTCAGCCAGGACGACCTGCTCGCCCAGTTCGAGGAGATGACCCTCATCGAGCTCTCCGAGTTCGTGAAGGCCTTCGAGGAGAAGTTCGACGTCACCGCCGCCGCGGCCGCCCCGGTCGTCGTCGCCGGTGGCGGTGCCGCCGCCGGTGGTGCCGAGGCCGCTGAGGAGAAGGACGAGTTCGACGTCATCCTCACCGGTGCCGGCGACAAGAAGATCCAGGTCATCAAGGTCGTGCGCGAGCTGACCTCCCTGGGTCTGAAGGAGGCCAAGGACCTCGTGGACGGCGCCCCGAAGCCCGTCCTCGAGAAGGTCGCCAAGGACGCCGCCGAGAAGGCCGCCGAGTCCCTCAAGGGCGCCGGCGCCTCCGTCGAGGTCAAGTAAGACCGCACCGGCTCGACGGATCCGTCAGGGTCTGTAACGCCGTAGCACCGAAGAGCGATCATCCATCCGGGTGGTCGCTCTTCGGCGTACCGGGGGTCCGGCGGCGGCTGCCTTGCACGCGTGACGGCGAAGAGTAGGGTGATCTTCGTCGTGCCGTCTCCAGGGCCCTGAGAGCCGCTGGAGACACCGGTTCGGGCCAAGGGGGGCCTTGACGAACCGCACGCAGCGCGCAATTCTCAGGGCGTCGTCACAAGGATCCGAATCCGAGGCATGGATCGACGGCGAAGAGGGCAGTATCTGGGTGCGTTGAGGGCGAGGCCTTGCCGCACAGGTGGTGAGAACAACGAGGAGTGAACACGGTCCCCGAGAACCGCACTGGACATCAGTGTGCCAAGTGGCTACACTGACCCTTTGCGCTGCCTGTTAGCTGCCCCCTGCCCGTCACCAGGGGTCTACCCTCGCCCGAGCACTGACGACCAGAGCATGCCCGACCTGGCTCTTTAGCCACATCAGGCACCCCCTGTCTTCGTGCACGGAAGAGGGGCCGGTACGCGCGTAGTGAGTCCGAGCCCTCGGAAGGACCCCCTCTTGGCCGCCTCGCGCAATGCCTCGACCGCGAATACGAACAACGCTGCCAGCACCGCCCCGCTGCGCATCTCCTTTGCAAAGATCAAGGAGCCCCTCGAGGTTCCGAACCTTCTCGCGCTGCAAACCGAGAGCTTCGACTGGCTCCTCGGCAACGACGCCTGGAAGGCTCGCGTCGAGTCGGCTCTGGAGTCCGGTCAGGACGTCCCCACCAAGTCCGGTCTGGAGGAGATCTTCGAGGAGATCTCCCCGATCGAGGACTTCTCCGGGTCGATGTCGCTGACGTTCCGCGACCACCGTTTCGAGCCCCCGAAGAACAGCATCGACGAGTGCAAGGACCGCGACTTCACGTACGCGGCGCCGCTCTTCGTCACCGCCGAGTTCACCAACAACGAGACCGGCGAGATCAAGTCCCAGACGGTCTTCATGGGCGACTTCCCGCTCATGACCAACAAGGGCACCTTCGTCATCAACGGCACCGAGCGTGTCGTGGTCTCGCAGCTGGTCCGTTCGCCCGGCGTCTACTTCGACTCCTCCATCGACAAGACGTCCGACAAGGACATCTTCTCCGCCAAGATCATCCCGTCCCGGGGTGCCTGGCTGGAGATGGAGATCGACAAGCGCGACATGGTCGGTGTGCGCATCGACCGCAAGCGCAAGCAGTCCGTGACCGTCCTCCTCAAGGCCCTCGGCTGGACCACCGAGCAGATCCTGGAGGAGTTCGGCGAGTACGAGTCCATGCGCGCCACCCTGGAGAAGGACCACACCCAGGGCCAGGACGACGCGCTGCTCGACATCTACCGCAAGCTGCGTCCGGGCGAGCCCCCCACGCGTGAGGCCGCGCAGACGCTGCTCGAGAACCTCTACTTCAACCCGAAGCGCTACGACCTCGCCAAGGTCGGCCGCTACAAGGTGAACAAGAAGCTCGGCGCCGACGAGCCGCTGGACGCCGGCGTGCTCACCAGCGACGACATCATCGCCACCATCAAGTACCTGGTGAAGCTGCACGCCGGTGAGACCGAGACGGTTGGCGAGTCGGGCCGGGAGATCGTCGTCGAGACCGACGACATCGACCACTTCGGCAACCGCCGCATCCGCAACGTCGGCGAGCTGATCCAGAACCAGGTCCGTACGGGTCTCGCCCGTATGGAGCGCGTCGTGCGCGAGCGCATGACCACCCAGGACGTCGAGGCGATCACGCCGCAGACCCTGATCAACATCCGGCCGGTCGTCGCCTCCATCAAGGAGTTCTTCGGCACCAGCCAGCTGTCCCAGTTCATGGACCAGAACAACCCGCTGTCGGGGCTGACGCACAAGCGTCGTCTGAACGCCCTCGGCCCGGGTGGTCTCTCCCGTGAGCGGGCCGGCTTCGAGGTCCGCGACGTGCACCCGTCGCACTACGGCCGCATGTGCCCGATCGAGACGCCCGAAGGCCCGAACATCGGTCTGATCGGCTCGCTCGCCTCGTACGGCCGCATCAACCCCTTCGGCTTCATCGAGACGCCGTACCGCAAGGTCGTCGAGGGCCAGGTCACCGACGAGGTCGACTACCTGACCGCCGACGAGGAGGACCGCTTCGTCATCGCGCAGGCCAACGCCACGCTCAACGACGACATGCGGTTCGCCGAGGCCCGCGTCCTGGTCCGCCGTCGTGGCGGCGAGGTCGACTACGTCCCCGGTGACGACGTCGACTACATGGACGTCTCGCCGCGCCAGATGGTGTCGGTCGCGACCGCGATGATCCCGTTCCTGGAGCACGACGACGCCAACCGTGCCCTCATGGGCGCGAACATGATGCGTCAGGCCGTGCCCCTCATCAAGAGCGAGTCCCCGCTCGTCGGCACCGGCATGGAGTACCGCTCCGCCGCCGACGCCGGCGACGTGGTCAAGGCCGAGAAGGCGGGTGTGGTCCAGGAGGTCTCCGCGGACTACATCACCACGACCAACGACGACGGCACGTACATCACGTACCGCCTGGCCAAGTTCTCCCGGTCCAACCAGGGCACCTCGGTCAACCAGAAGGTCATCGTCGCCGAGGGCGACCGGGTCATCGAGGGCCAGGTCCTGGCCGACGGTCCGGCCACCGAGAACGGCGAGATGGCGCTCGGCAAGAACCTGCTGGTCGCGTTCATGCCGTGGGAGGGTCACAACTACGAGGACGCGATCATCCTGTCGCAGCGCCTCGTGCAGGACGACGTCCTCTCCTCGATCCACATCGAGGAGCACGAGGTCGACGCCCGTGACACCAAGCTCGGCCCCGAGGAGATCACCCGGGACATCCCGAACGTCTCCGAGGAGGTCCTCGCCGACCTCGACGAGCGCGGCATCATCCGCATCGGTGCCGAGGTCGTCGCCGGCGACATCCTGGTCGGCAAGGTCACCCCCAAGGGCGAGACCGAGCTGACCCCGGAGGAGCGCCTGCTCCGCGCGATCTTCGGTGAGAAGGCGCGCGAGGTCCGCGACACCTCCCTGAAGGTGCCGCACGGCGAGATCGGCAAGGTCATCGGCGTCCGCGTCTTCGACCGCGAAGAGGGCGACGAGCTGCCGCCGGGCGTGAACCAGCTGGTCCGCGTCTACGTCGCGCAGAAGCGCAAGATCACCGACGGTGACAAGCTCGCCGGCCGGCACGGCAACAAGGGCGTCATCTCCAAGATCAACCCGATCGAGGACATGCCGTTCCTGGAGGACGGCACGCCCGTCGACATCATCCTGAACCCGCTGGGTGTCCCGTCCCGAATGAACCCGGGACAGGTCCTGGAGATCCACCTCGGCTGGCTCGCCAGCCGCGGCTGGGACGTCTCCGGCCTCGCGGAGGAGTGGGCGCAGCGCCTCCAGGCCATCGGCGCCGACAAGGTCGAGCCCGGCACCAACGTCGCCACCCCGGTCTTCGACGGTGCGCGCGAGGACGAGCTGGCCGGCCTGCTCCAGCACACCATCCCGAACCGCGACGGCGAGCGCATGGTGCTCCCGTCCGGCAAGGCGCGGCTGTTCGACGGCCGCAGCGGTGAGCCGTTCCCGGAGCCGATCTCGGTCGGCTACATGTACATCCTCAAGCTCCACCACCTGGTCGACGACAAGCTGCACGCCCGGTCGACCGGCCCGTACTCGATGATCACCCAGCAGCCGCTGGGTGGTAAGGCCCAGTTCGGTGGCCAGCGCTTCGGTGAGATGGAGGTGTGGGCGCTGGAGGCTTACGGCGCCGCGTACGCCCTCCAGGAGCTGCTGACGATCAAGTCCGACGACGTGACCGGCCGCGTGAAGGTCTACGAGGCCATCGTCAAGGGCGAGAACATCCCTGAGCCCGGCATCCCCGAGTCCTTCAAGGTGCTCATCAAGGAGATGCAGTCCCTGTGCCTCAACGTGGAGGTGCTGTCCTCGGACGGCATGTCCATCGAGATGCGTGACACCGACGAGGACGTCTTCCGCGCAGCGGAGGAGCTCGGCATCGACCTGTCACGGCGCGAGCCGAGCAGCGTCGAAGAGGTCTGACGGGAGTCAGGCGGGGCCTCCCACCCGGAGGCCCCGCCGATCCCGCGACCCCCGTTTCAGACCACAGACTTACAACCCTGAGAGGGATTGACGCATAGTGCTCGACGTCAACTTCTTCGACGAGCTCCGGATCGGTCTGGCCACCGCTGACGACATCCGTCAGTGGAGCCACGGCGAGGTCAAGAAGCCCGAGACCATCAACTACCGCACCCTCAAGCCCGAGAAGGACGGACTCTTCTGCGAGAAGATCTTCGGTCCGACCCGGGACTGGGAGTGCTACTGCGGCAAGTACAAGCGCGTCCGCTTCAAGGGCATCATCTGTGAGCGCTGCGGCGTCGAGGTCACTCGCGCCAAGGTGCGCCGTGAGCGGATGGGCCACATCGAGCTGGCCGCTCCCGTCACCCACATCTGGTACTTCAAGGGCGTCCCGTCGCGCCTGGGCTACCTGCTGGACCTGGCGCCGAAGGACCTCGAGAAGGTCATCTACTTCGCCGCGTACATGATCACTTTCGTGGACGAGGAGCGCCGCACGCGCGACCTGCCCTCGCTGGAGGCCCACGTCTCCGTCGAGCGCCAGCAGATCGAGCAGCGCCGCGACTCCGACCTGGAGGCCCGCGCCAAGAAGCTCGAGACGGACCTGGCCGAGCTGGAGGCCGAGGGCGCCAAGGCCGACGTGCGCCGCAAGGTGCGCGAGGGCGCCGAGCGCGAGATGAAGCAGCTGCGCGACCGTGCGCAGCGCGAGATCGACCGCCTCGACGAGGTGTGGAACCGGTTCAAGAACCTCAAGGTCCAGGACCTGGAGGGCGACGAGCTGCTCTACCGCGAGCTGCGCGACCGCTTCGGCACCTACTTCGACGGCTCGATGGGCGCCGCCGCGCTGCAGAAGCGCCTGGAGTCCTTCGACCTCGACGAGGAGGCCGAGCGCCTCCGCGAGATCATCCGCACCGGCAAGGGCCAGAAGAAGACCCGTGCGCTCAAGCGCCTCAAGGTCGTCTCCGCGTTCCTGCAGACCAGCAACAGCCCCAAGGGCATGGTGCTCGACTGCGTGCCGGTCATCCCGCCGGACCTGCGTCCGATGGTGCAGCTGGACGGTGGCCGCTTCGCGACCTCCGACCTGAACGACCTGTACCGCCGTGTCATCAACCGCAACAACCGCCTGAAGCGGCTTCTCGACCTCGGCGCGCCCGAGATCATCGTGAACAACGAGAAGCGCATGCTCCAGGAGGCCGTGGACGCCCTCTTCGACAACGGTCGTCGTGGTCGCCCGGTCACCGGTCCGGGCAACCGCCCGCTGAAGTCCCTGAGCGACATGCTCAAGGGCAAGCAGGGCCGTTTCCGTCAGAACCTGCTCGGCAAGCGCGTGGACTACTCCGCGCGTTCCGTGATCGTCGTCGGTCCGCAGCTGAAGCTGCACCAGTGCGGTCTGCCGAAGGCGATGGCGCTGGAGCTCTTCAAGCCGTTCGTGATGAAGCGCCTGGTCGACCTGAACCACGCGCAGAACATCAAGAGCGCCAAGCGCATGGTCGAGCGCGGCCGCACGGTCGTGTACGACGTGCTGGAAGAGGTCATCGCGGAGCACCCGGTTCTGCTGAACCGTGCGCCCACCCTGCACCGCCTCGGCATCCAGGCCTTCGAGCCGCAGCTGGTCGAGGGCAAGGCCATCCAGATCCACCCGCTCGTCTGCACCGCGTTCAACGCGGACTTCGACGGTGACCAGATGGCCGTCCACCTGCCGCTCTCCGCGGAGGCGCAGGCCGAGGCCCGCATCCTGATGCTGTCCTCGAACAACATCCTCAAGCCGGCCGACGGCCGTCCGGTGACGATGCCGACCCAGGACATGGTCCTCGGTCTGTTCTTCCTCACCACCGACGGCGAGGGCCGCGACCTCAAGGGCGAGGACCGTGCCTTCGGTTCCGCCGCCGAGGCGATCATGGCGTTCGACGCGGGCGACCTGTCGCTCCAGTCGAAGGTCGACATCCGCTTCCCGGTGGGCACCATCCCGCCCCGCGGCTGGGAGCCCCCGGCCCGCGAGGAGGGTGAGCCGGAGTGGCAGCAGGGTGACACCTTCACCCTGAAGACCACGCTGGGCCGCGCGCTCTTCAACGAGCTGCTGCCCGAGGACTACCCGTTCGTCGACTACGAGGTCGGCAAGAAGCAGCTCTCCGAGATCGTCAACGACCTCGCCGAGCGCTACCCCAAGGTCATCGTGGCGGCGACGCTCGACAACCTGAAGGCGGCCGGCTTCTTCTGGGCGACCCGTTCCGGCGTCACCGTGGCCATCTCCGACGTCGTCGTTCCCGAGGCGAAGAAGGAGATCGTCAAGGGTTACGAGGCGCAGGACGAGAAGGTCCAGAAGCAGTACGAGCGCGGTCTGATCACCAAGGACGAGCGCACGCAGGAGCTCATCGCGATCTGGACCAAGGCGACCAACGAGGTCGCCGAGGCGATGAACGACAACTTCCCGAAGACCAACCCGATCTTCATGATGGTGAACTCGGGCGCACGAGGCAACATGATGCAGATGCGTCAGATCGCCGGTATGCGTGGTCTGGTGTCGAACGCGAAGAACGAGACGATCCCGCGTCCCATCAAGGCCTCCTTCCGTGAGGGCCTGTCCGTGCTGGAGTACTTCATCTCCACGCACGGTGCCCGTAAGGGTCTGGCGGACACCGCGCTGCGGACCGCCGACTCGGGTTACCTCACGCGTCGTCTGGTCGACGTCTCGCAGGACGTCATCATTCGCGAGGAGGACTGCGGCACCGAGCGCGGTCTCAAGCTGCCGATCGCCACGCGCGACGCGGACGGCACGCTGCGCAAGGCCGAGGACGTCGAGACCAGCGTGTACGCCCGCATGCTCGCCGAGGACGTCGTCATCGACGGCAAGGTGATCGCGCCGGCCAACGTCGACCTCGGTGATGTCCTGATCGACGCCCTGGTCGCCCACGGCGTCGAGGAGGTCAAGACCCGCTCGATCCTGACCTGCGAGTCCCAGGTCGGCACCTGCGCCATGTGCTACGGCCGCTCGCTGGCCACCGGCAAGCTGGTCGACATCGGTGAGGCGGTCGGCATCATCGCCGCCCAGTCCATCGGTGAGCCCGGCACCCAGCTGACGATGCGTACCTTCCACACCGGTGGTGTGGCCGGTGACGACATCACGCAGGGTCTGCCGCGTGTCGTCGAGCTCTTCGAGGCCCGTACCCCGAAGGGTGTCGCCCCGATCTCCGAGGCCTCCGGCCGCGTCCGGATCGAGGAGACCGAGAAGACGAAGAAGATCGTCGTCACCCCGGACGACGGCAGCGACGAGACGGCGTTCCCGATCTCGAAGCGTGCCCGTCTGCTGGTGGGCGAGGGCGACCACGTCGAGGTGGGCCAGAAGCTCACCGTGGGTGCCACCAACCCGCACGACGTGCTGCGCATCCTGGGTCAGCGTGCCGTCCAGGTCCACCTGGTCGGCGAGGTCCAGAAGGTCTACAACTCGCAGGGCGTGTCGATCCACGACAAGCACATCGAGATCATCATCCGGCAGATGCTGCGCCGCGTGACGATCATCGAGTCCGGCGACGCCGAGCTGCTGCCCGGCGAGCTGGTCGAGCGGACGAAGTTCGAGACCGAGAACCGTCGTGTGGTCCAGGAGGGCGGTCACCCGGCCTCCGGTCGTCCGCAGCTGATGGGTATCACCAAGGCCTCGCTGGCGACGGAGTCCTGGCTGTCGGCCGCCTCCTTCCAGGAGACGACCCGAGTGCTGACGGACGCGGCGATCAACGCCAAGTCCGACAGCCTCATCGGCCTCAAGGAGAACGTCATCATCGGTAAGCTCATCCCGGCCGGTACGGGCCTGTCCCGCTACCGCAACATCCGGGTGGAGCCGACCGAGGAGGCCAAGGCCGCGATGTACTCGGCCGTCGGCTACGACGACATCGACTACTCGCCGTTCGGCACGGGCTCCGGCCAGGCCGTCCCGCTGGAGGACTACGACTACGGTCCGTACAACCAGTAGGCGGGTCGCCTGAGAAGGCCGCTACGACCGAAGGGCGGTCACCCCGAGCAGGGGTGGCCGCCCTTGGGCGTGCCGGGCCCGCACAGGGGCGTACGGGCCCGCGGGGAGCCGGTGCCGAGGCGGCGCGGCCGGGCCGGCACCGTCCGGTGCGTCACTCTGCCGACCGGGGCAATACGGGGCCATACGGGCGCGGAGGCCGGTGTCGCCCATTTGTTTTGACCGCAGCGAATGCGATAGGTACGCTCAGACCTTGTGCCTGGGGTGTGCCCTGGCCCTCGTGCGTGCCTACGACCGCACCGGGGCCGTGTGCGACCACCGAAAATCGCGTCTCCTTCCGCCTCGCGGCGGGGGTTAGCGGCTTCGACACACCCGACCGCGTGGGTCGGCGACGTTCCAGGTTAGCTTCACCATTCGGCACACAGAAACCGGAGAAGTAGTGCCTACGATCCAGCAGCTGGTCCGCAAGGGCCGGCAGGACAAGGTCGAGAAGAACAAGACGCCCGCACTCGAGGGTTCCCCTCAGCGCCGTGGCGTCTGCACGCGTGTGTTCACGACCACCCCGAAGAAGCCGAACTCGGCCCTGCGTAAGGTCGCGCGTGTGCGTCTGACCAGCGGGATCGAGGTCACCGCTTACATTCCGGGTGAGGGGCACAACCTGCAGGAGCACTCCATCGTGCTCGTGCGCGGCGGCCGTGTGAAGGACCTGCCGGGTGTTCGCTACAAGATCATCCGCGGCTCCCTCGACACCCAGGGTGTCAAGAACCGCAAGCAGGCCCGCAGCCGCTACGGCGCCAAGAAGGAGAAGTAAGAATGCCTCGTAAGGGCCCCGCCCCGAAGCGCCCGGTCATCATCGACCCGGTCTACGGTTCTCCTCTGGTGACCTCCCTGATCAACAAGGTGCTGCTGAACGGCAAGCGCTCCACCGCCGAGCGCATCGTCTACGGCGCCATGGAGGGCCTGCGCGAGAAGACCGGCAACGACCCGGTCATCACGCTCAAGCGCGCTCTCGAGAACATCAAGCCGACCCTCGAGGTCAAGTCCCGCCGTGTCGGTGGTGCGACCTACCAGGTCCCGATCGAGGTCAAGCCGGGCCGTGCGAACACGCTCGCCCTGCGCTGGCTGGTCGGATACTCCCGCGCCCGTCGCGAGAAGACCATGACCGAGCGTCTGCTCAACGAGCTCCTCGACGCCTCCAACGGCCTGGGTGCCGCTGTGAAGAAGCGCGAGGACACGCACAAGATGGCCGAGTCCAACAAGGCCTTCGCGCACTACCGCTGGTAGTCGCTACCCACATCGAGACCGAGAGAAGACTGAAGCCTTATGGCTACCACTTCACTTGACCTGGCCAAGGTCCGCAACATCGGGATCATGGCCCACATCGACGCGGGCAAGACGACCACCACCGAGCGGATCCTGTTCTACACCGGTGTGTCGTACAAGATCGGTGAGGTCCACGACGGCGCCGCCACGATGGACTGGATGGAGCAGGAGCAGGAGCGTGGCATCACGATCACGTCTGCTGCGACCACCTGTCACTGGCCGCTCGAGGACAACGACTACACGATCAACATCATCGACACCCCGGGGCACGTCGACTTCACCGTCGAGGTGGAGCGTTCCCTGCGCGTGCTCGACGGTGCCGTGACCGTGTTCGACGGTGTCGCCGGTGTCGAGCCGCAGTCCGAGACGGTGTGGCGTCAGGCCGACCGTTACGGCGTGCCGCGTATCTGCTTCGTCAACAAGCTGGACCGTACCGGCGCCGAGTTCCACCGCTGCGTGGAGATGATCTCGGACCGCCTGGGCGCCCAGCCGCTCGTCATGCAGCTCCCGATCGGTGCCGAGGCCGACTTCCAGGGCGTCGTGGACCTCGTCCGCATGAAGGCGCTCGTGTGGTCCGCCGAGGCGGCCAAGGGCGAGATGTACGACACCGTCGACATCCCGGCCACGCACACCGAGGCCGCCGAGGAGTGGCGCGGCAAGCTGGTCGAGGCCGTCGCGGAGAACGACGAAGAGATCATGGAGCTGTTCCTGGAGGGCCAGGAGCCCACCGAGGAGCAGCTGTACGCCGCGATCCGTCGCATCACCATCGCGTCCGGCAAGTCCGACGACACCACGGTCACCCCGGTGTTCTGCGGCACCGCGTTCAAGAACAAGGGCGTCCAGCCCCTGCTCGACGCGGTCGTGCGCTACCTGCCGACCCCGCTCGACGTCGAGGCCATCGAGGGCCACGACGTCAAGGACCCCGAGGTCGTCGTCAAGCGCAAGCCGTCCGAGGACGAGCCGCTGGCCGCGCTCGCGTTCAAGATCATGAGCGACCCGCACCTCGGCAAGCTCACCTTCGTCCGGGTCTACTCGGGCCGCCTGGAGTCCGGCACCGCGGTGCTGAACTCCGTCAAGGGCAAGAAGGAGCGCATCGGCAAGATCTACCGCATGCACGCCAACAAGCGTGAGGAGATCGAGTCGGTGGGCGCCGGCGACATCGTCGCCGTCATGGGCCTGAAGCAGACCACCACCGGTGAGACGCTGTCCGACGACAAGAACCCGGTGATCCTGGAGTCCATGGACTTCCCGGCGCCGGTCATCGAGGTCGCGATCGAGCCCAAGTCCAAGGGCGACCAGGAGAAGCTGGGTGTCGCCATCCAGCGTCTCGCGGAGGAGGACCCCTCCTTCCAGGTGCACACCAACGAGGAGACCGGCCAGACCGTCATCGGCGGTATGGGCGAGCTTCACCTCGAGGTGCTGGTCGACCGGATGAAGCGCGAGTTCAAGGTCGAGGCCAACGTCGGCAAGCCGCAGGTCGCCTACCGTGAGACGATCCGCAAGACCGTCGAGCGCGTGGACTACACCCACAAGAAGCAGACCGGTGGTACCGGTCAGTTCGCCAAGGTGCAGATCGCGATCGAGCCGATCGAGGGCGGCGACGCCTCGTACGAGTTCGTGAACAAGGTCACCGGTGGCCGCATCCCGAAGGAGTACATCCCTTCGGTGGACGCCGGTGCGCAGGAGGCCATGCAGTTCGGCATCCTGGCCGGCTACGAGATGACGGGCGTCCGCGTCACGCTCATCGACGGTGGCTACCACGAGGTCGACTCCTCCGAGCTCGCCTTCAAGATCGCCGGTTCGCAGGCCTTCAAGGAGGCCGCGCGCAAGGCTTCGCCCGTGCTCCTGGAGCCGATGATGGCCGTCGAGGTCACCACGCCCGAGGACTACATGGGTGAGGTCATCGGCGACATCAACTCCCGCCGTGGCCAGATCCAGGCCATGGAGGAGCGTGCGGGTGCCCGCGTCGTCAAGGGCCTCGTGCCCCTGTCGGAGATGTTCGGGTACGTCGGCGACCTCCGCAGCAAGACGTCGGGTCGCGCAAGCTACTCGATGCAGTTCGACTCCTACGCCGAGGTTCCCCGGAACGTCGCCGAGGAGATCATCGCGAAGGCCAAGGGCGAGTAACGGACTCCGTTTAACGGACCCCGCAAACACGCTTTAGGCTTGACCCCGGAGCCTGCATGGGGCATTCCGCCGCGAAACCGGCGGAATGCCCCCGGCACCCGGGCTTTCCAGCAAAGATCACCTGGCGCCGATGAGTAAGGCGTACAGAACCACTCCACAGGAGGACCCCAGTGGCGAAGGCGAAGTTCGAGCGGACTAAGCCGCACGTCAACATCGGCACCATCGGTCACATCGACCACGGTAAGACGACCCTCACGGCCGCCATTACCAAGGTGCTGCACGACGCGTACCCGGACATCAACGAGGCTTCGGCGTTCGACCAGATCGACAAGGCTCCCGAAGAGCGCCAGCGCGGTATCACCATCTCGATCGCGCACGTCGAGTACCAGACCGAGGCGCGTCACTACGCCCACGTCGACTGCCCCGGTCACGCCGACTACATCAAGAACATGATCACGGGTGCGGCGCAGATGGACGGCGCCATCCTCGTGGTCGCCGCCACCGACGGCCCGATGCCGCAGACCAAGGAGCACGTGCTCCTGGCCCGCCAGGTCGGCGTTCCGTACATCGTCGTCGCCCTGAACAAGGCCGACATGGTGGACGACGAGGAGATCCTGGAGCTCGTCGAGCTCGAGGTGCGTGAGCTCCTCTCCGAGTACGAGTTCCCGGGCGACGAGCTTCCGGTCGTCAAGGTCTCCGCTCTGAAGGCCCTCGAGGGCGACAAGGAGTGGGGCAACTCGGTCCTCGAGCTCATGAAGGCCGTGGACGAGTCCATCCCGGAGCCCGAGCGCGACGTCGACAAGCCGTTCCTGATGCCGATCGAGGACGTCTTCACCATCACCGGTCGCGGTACGGTCGTCACCGGCCGCATCGAGCGTGGTGTCCTCAAGGTCAACGAGACCGTCGACATCATCGGCATCAAGACCGAGAAGACCACCACCACGGTCACCGGCATCGAGATGTTCCGCAAGCTCCTCGACGAGGGCCAGGCCGGTGAGAACGTCGGTCTGCTCCTCCGTGGCATCAAGCGCGAGGACGTCGAGCGCGGCCAGGTCATCATCAAGCCGGGCTCGGTCACCCCGCACACCGAGTTCGAGGCCCAGGCCTACATCCTGTCGAAGGACGAGGGTGGCCGTCACACCCCCTTCTTCAACAACTACCGTCCGCAGTTCTACTTCCGTACGACGGACGTGACCGGCGTCGTGACCCTCCCCGAGGGCACCGAGATGGTCATGCCGGGTGACAACACCGAGATGAAGGTGGAGCTCATCCAGCCCGTCGCCATGGAAGAGGGCCTGAAGTTCGCCATCCGCGAGGGTGGCCGGACCGTGGGCGCCGGCCAGGTCACCAAGATCAACAAGTAAGTTCGCTTGCTTGTCGGTCACTGACCTGACATGGGCTGATGCCTGAGGAAGGGCCCGCACGACTTCGGTCGTGCGGGCCCTTTCGCGTGGGTGCGGCCCGTGGGCGTCACTCCCGTAGCGCCGCCTGTTCCACGGGGCGGCGGCGCAGGGCCGGCCAGGCCGTGATCACCGACGCGGTGACGGCCAGTACCGCGCAGCCGCCGACGACTCCGGCGAGGACGGTCCAGGGCAGCCGGGGGGCGCTGCGCACCGACAGCAGGCGCAGCGCGCTCCACATGCCGGCCAGGTTGACGCCGGCCGCGGCCAGGCCGAGCAGCGCGCCGACCGCCACCACGGTCAGCGACTCGGCGCCGACCAGCCGCAGCACCTGCCCCCGGCCGGCGCCCGCCAGCCGCAGTGCCGCCAGCTCCCGTGCCCGGTCGGAGGTGGCCATCACCATGGTGTTGACCAGGGAGATGCCGGTGTAGAGGAGGGCGATGCCGAGGATCAGGAAGAGGCCGATCCGGGTCGGGCCGTCGGTCGCCGGGTAGGTGGCCCCGACCCACTCGTCCCGGCTCGACACCTGCCCGCCGGCCGGCCCCGCCGCCTGGCGCAGGGCGTCGGCCACCGCACCGGCGTCGGCGCCGGCCGCGACCGTGACGTCCACCCGGTCGACCGCGGCGCCCGGGGCGTTGGCTGCGGTGACGTAGACGCCGTTGTCACCGGTTCCGGTGGCCATCACGGCGGCGATGCGCAGGGTCCGCTCGGTGCCGTCGCCGAGCCACACCCGCACCCGTTGGCCGACGGTGTGCCGCTCCCATTCCTCGTTGACGACGATCGAGCCGTCGTCGAGGCCGGTCGCGCTGCCCGCGGTGAGCGGCAGCCGGGTGGTGGCGGGGAGGGACGCGGGGTCGGCGACGGCCCGCGCGCCGGACCTGACGAGGGCCACTCCCTCTTCCAGGACGTACACGGCGGTCGAGGAGGAGGGGGAGACGGCAGCCGCCCCCGGGACGGCGCGCAGCCGGTCCACCGTCGCCGGGTCGAAGCCGCCGCCGTGCGGCGCCGAGACCACGTAGTCCGCGGCGGTCCGCTCGCGGGTCTCACTCGCGCCGGCCTCGTTCAGCGTCGCGGTGGCGCCCAGCAGCGAGCCCGCGAGGGCGACCGTGACCAGGACGGGTGCCGCGACGGCGGCCGTGCGGCGGGTGCCGGTGGCGGCGTTCTCCCGCACCAGCATGCCCGCCGCCCCCGGGAGCAGACTCGGCAGCCAGGTCAGCAGGCGGGTCAGCGGGCGCACCACGGCGGGGGCGAGCAGCGCGGCGGCGGTGATCAGCAGCATCGGGCGGAGCACGTACGTCTTGCGGTGCAGCAGCTCTCCGGGGCCGTCGGCGAGGGCGAGGGCGAGTGTCACCAGCGCGGTCAGCAGCAGCGCCGCGCCGCACAGCCACCGCCCCCGGGTCATGGCCGCCGGCTCCCCGGACGCCTCCCGCAGTGACTGCGCGGGGCCGGTCCGGCCGGCCCGCCAGGACGCCGCGGTCACGCCGCCCAGGGCGACGAGCAGGCCGGTCCAGAACGCCGCGTGGTACGGCCACGTGTGGTCGCCGATGGTGAACCAGGCCGGTGCCAGGCCCTCGCCGACCACCCACGAGGCCAGGTGCGGGGCGCCGTACGAACCGAGCAGGCAGCCGGCCGCCGAGGCGAGGACGCCCACCGCCAGGCCCTCGGCCAGCACCGTCCGGCGCACCTGCCCGGGCGTCGCCCCGGCGGTGCGGAGCAGGCCGAACTCACGCCGCCGCTGTGCCACCGCGAAGGCGAAGGTGGACGCCACGACGAACACCGACACGAAGGCGCAGACGCCGCCGGCCGTGCCGAACAGGGAGTTCATCGCGGTCAGCGCCTCGCGGTCCCGTTCGGGGTCCGCGTCGGCGTACCGGCGGTCGCCCCCGGTCAGCACCCGCACGCCCGCGCTGCCGCGTACCGCCTCCCGCACCGCCGCCGGGTCCGCGTCGACCACGAGCTGGAGACTGACGGGGGAGAGCCGGGCGGCCTGGGCGTCGGTGTAGAAGACGGCGTGCTCGAAGCCGCGGCCGGCCACCGTGCCGACGACCTCCACGGCACCCCGGTCCGTGCGGAGCCGCTCGCCGGGCGCGGCCCAGTCGCCGCTGACGACGACCTCGCCCGCGGCGCGCGGGGCACGGCCCGTGTCGATCTCGTACGGGGCGAACGCGGCGGTGGACCACGGGTGCCCCACCAGGTCGGCGGGCCCGGCCTCGCTGCGCACCGGGAAGGAGCGGTCCTCGACGACCCGGCTCAGCCGCCGCAGGCCGGCGACCGTTCCGGCGGGCACGGCACGCGGCTGGGCGAGCCGCTGGGTACGGTCGCCGATCGGCGTGCCCACCCGCAGTATGTCCGGCCCGCGGACCACGACCGGCGCGGCGGCGAACCGTTCCGGCGCGCGGTCCGGCGCGTCCCGCGAGGAGGCGAGCGCCAGCCCCGTCACCGCGAGCAGCGCGACGCCCAGGGACAGGGCGACGAAGCTGCCGGTGAAGGTGGTCCAGCGGGTGCGCAGGGTCCGCAGGGTCAGGGTCAGCACGGGAGGGCCTCCAGCCGGGTCATGCGGGCGGCGACGGCGTCCGCGTCCGCACCGGTCAGCTCGCCGTCCGGGCGGCCGTCGACCAGGAAGACCACGCGGTCGGCGCAGGACGCGGCGACCGGGTCGTGCGTGACCATGACGACCGTCTGGCCCTCGCGGTCGACCATGCCGCGCAGCAGGGCCAGCACCTCCCGGCCGGTCCGCGTGTCCAGGGCGCCGGTCGGTTCGTCACCGAAGAGCACGTCGGGACGGGTGATCAGGGCGCGGGCCAGCGCGACGCGTTGCTGCTGGCCGCCCGACAGCTCGGCCGGCCGGTGCCGGGCGCGGTCGGCGAGGCCGACCCGGTCCAGCACCTCGCGCACCCGGGACCGGGACGGGCGGCGGCCCGCCAGGCGCAGGGGGAGCGCCACGTTCTGCGCGGCGGTCAGGGACGGCAGCAGGTTGTACGACTGGAAGACGAACCCGATGCGCTCGCGGCGCAGCAGCGTCAGCCGCCGCTCGCTCAGTCCCGTCAGCTCCGTGCCGCCGACGACGACCGACCCCGAAGTGGGCCGGTCCAGGCCGGCCGCGCACTGGAGGAGCGTCGACTTGCCCGAGCCGGAGGGGCCCATGACGGCGGTGAAGGAGCCGCGCGGGAAGACGAGGGAGACCTCGTCGAGGGCCGTCACGGCGCTGTCGCCCGCGCCGTACCGCCTGCTGACGGCGTGCAGCCGGATCGCCTCGTCGCTGGTCATCTGTCCCCACTTCTCGGTCGGTACTTCTGGGCCGGTACTTCAGGGCCGGTACTTCAGGGCCGGCCGCCCTGGCCGGTGCCGGGTGGCGCCGGGTGTCCGGTGCCCTCACGAAACCGCGCGGGGCGGCACCGGCGCAGTGCGGCAGGGGAGAGAACGGGGGTATGGCAGGCCCTACCCCCGTTGCTATGTCCGGGCCGATGGCCGGTCCGCGCACCGTGGTCCTACGGTGATCCGCATGCGCCCCCGAAACGTGTGGCAGGCCCTGCCCGCCCCCGGCTTCCTGCTGTCGGCCTGGCCCTGGCGTGCGGCCGCCTACCTGCTCACCGGCGCGGTGACCGGTGCCGTGACCCTGGTGGGGCTGCTGGTCGTGGTGACCGTCGGCGGTGTCCTCTCGGTCGTCGTCGTGGGGCTGCCGATCCTGGTGCTCGTCGCCTTGGCGGGCCTGCCCGTGGCCCGGCTGGAGAGGCTTCGGCTGCGGCTGGCCGACCGTGTCCCCGCGCCCGGCCGGCCCCGGCGGCAGCCCACCGCCTTCGGTCCCTGGCCCTGGCTCACCACCCGCCTGCGCGAGCCCGCGACCTGGCGTGACCTGGGCCATGCCCTGCTGTTCGCCCTCGTGCTCTGGCCGTGGGACGCCCTGGTCGCCGTCGCCGTCCTGCTGCTTCCGCTCGCCACCCTCGCCACCCCGCTGCTGATGGCCACCGTCGGCGACGGCGAGGATGCCAAGGTGCTCAAGCTGTGGACGGTCACCACCTGGCCGGAGGCGTTCGGAGTGGCCCTGCTCGGTCTGCCGCTGCTCGTCCTGGGCGCCTACGCGCTGGGCCTCGCGGCGGGCGCCCGGGCCGCCCTCGCCCGGGTCCTGCTGGACGCCCCGCGTGAGGCGGGCCTGGACGCACGGGTCGTCGAACTCACCCGCTCCCGCGTCCGGTTGGTGGACGCCTTCGACGCCGAACGCCGCCGGATCGAACGCGACCTGCACGACGGTGCCCAACAGCGCCTGGTCGCCCTGTCGATGACCCTGGGCCTGGCCCGCCTCGACGCACCGCCCGGCCCGCTGGCCGATCAGCTGGCCAGGGCCCACGGGGAGGCGGGCCGGGCCCTGGAGGAGCTGCGTGAGCTGATCCGCGGCATCCACCCTAAGGTCCTCACCGACCACGGCCTGTCGGCGGCCGTCGAGGACGCCGCCGACCGCTCCGCCGTCCCCGTGGACGTCCGTCTGGAGCTGCCCGGCCGGCTGCCCCGGGCGGTCGAGGCCGCCGCCTACTTCGTGGTCTGCGAGGCCCTCGCCAACGTGGCGAAGCACAGCGGTGCCGACCGGGCCGAGGTGACCGGCGGGCACCGGGACGGACGGCTGCGCCTGGAGGTCCGCGACGACGGCCGGGGCGGCGCCGTGGCCGGTCCCGGTGCCGAGGCCGGGACGGGGGCTGGGACCGAGGCCGAGGCCGAGGCCGGGACTGGGACTGGGACCGAGGCCGGTGTCGGTCCCGGTGCCGGTTGCGCGGACGCCGAGGAGGCCCGTGCCGGCAGCGGCCTGACCGGTCTGGCCGACCGGGTGTCGGTCCTGGATGGCAGACTCTCGCTGTCCAGCCCGCCGGGCGGCCCGACCCTGTTGCGCGTGGAGATTCCTTGCGAGTGGACCGAACGCTTCGCGTAGTACTGGCCGAGGACAGCGTGCTGCTGCGGGACGGTTTGAGCGGCCTGCTCGCCCGCTTCGGCCACCAGGTGGTGGCGGCCGTCGGCGACGCCGACGCCCTCGTCGCGGCCGTGGCGGAACACGGCCCGGACATCGTCGTCACCGACGTCCGCATGCCGCCCGGCTTCCAGGACGAGGGTCTGCGCGCGGCCGTACGCCTGCGCGGGGAGCGGCCCGCCCTGCCCGTCCTGGTCCTCAGCCAGTACGTGCAACGCGCCTACGTCTCCGACCTGCTGGACTCAGGCGACGGCACCGGCGTCGGCTATCTGCTCAAGGACCGCGTCGGCCAGGTCGAGGAGTTCGTCGACGCGCTGGCCGAGGTCGCGGCCGGCGGCACGGTCGTCGACCCGGAGGTCGTACGCCAGTTGCTGCGCCGCCGCCGGGACCCGCTGGAGCGGCTCAGCCCGCGTGAGCGGGAGGTGCTCGCGCTGATCGCGGAGGGCAGGTCCAACGCGGCGATCGCCCGCGGACTCGTCGTCTCCGAGGCCGCCGTGGGCAAGCACATCGGCAGCATCCTCACCAAGCTCGACCTGCCCCCGGCGACCGAGACCCACCGCAGGGTGCTGGCGGTGCTGGCGTACCTGCGGGGGTGACGCGGCTCTGCGTGACAGGTGTGCGGATTCGGTCACAGATCCCGCACCGACCGGCACTCACCTCCGTCCGACGGCACGATTGACCGCCGGATCTCCCCCGAGGGCCCCTTCCGGGGCCTCACCCGGCACACCGTCACCAGGAAAGCGAGCCCGTGAGCACCGTCCCGCCCTCCGACCGTCCCGGCGACGAACCGGCCCCCTCGATATCCGACGAGCAGTTGGAGGCGTTCCTGCGGGAGGCCGCCGAGGGCGGTGGCGCCCCCGCGCCCAAGGAGCCGTCGGCGCGGGCCCGGATGGTGGCCGCGCGGCTGCGGGACCAGGAGGAGCCGACGCCCTGGCGTGCACCTCCACGCTCCCCGAAGGGTGACCGCCGCACCGGCCGTCGCCGGGTGGGCGCGGTCGCCGGCGTGGTGGTGCTGGCGGCGCTCGCCCTGGTCGCCGTACGGCCCTCGCTGGTCCTCGACCGGCTCCCCGGCGGCGACGACGGCTCCGCGCCGGCGACGCTCGCGGCCGAGACGGCGCGGCCGACCGGCGCTCCCGCCGAGGCCGGCGGGGCGGAGCAGGCCACCCGCGAGCACCCGTTCCGGGGTTCGCCCGCCGAGCGGTGGGCCGAGGGCGCCGACGCCATCGAGGTGCCGGAGGCGAAGGCGCTGTCCGGCCTGAGCGAGGACGACGTGGCCTTCGCGCTGCGCCGCACCAAGGAACTCCTGGTCGCCGCCAACCTGGACCCCGCCGTCCTGCGCGGCGGACGGCCGGACGACGCGCTGGACGTGCTGGACCCGAAGCAGCCGGAGCTGCTGCCGAAGCTGCGCCGCTCCCTGAGCAGCCCCGACGAGGACCACGACCCGCTCCGGCTCTTCACCCGCTTCGACCCGGCCGAGACCCGGCTGCTCGGCGACGCCGTCAAGGTCCGCGGCCGGATGACGCTCGCCGCCGGCGAACCGGGCGTCGTGAAGGTCAACGCGGACTACAGCTTCGTCTACCCGCTGGTGCGGGCGAACGACTCCCACGGACCGGTCGCGCGCACCGTCATCCGCCGCGATATCACCCTGACCCTGAACGACCCGGCCCGCTGGGACGTGACCGAGGGCAAGCTCCTGATGGAGAAGTACTTCTCCGAGTACGGCAACACCAGTTGCGCCGTGCACGACGGCTACCTGCACCCCGGCTTCCCCGACGACGACGGTCCCGGCGGCGAGCGGCCCACCGGCCCCCCGACCGACCCCTACGACCGCCACCGGCCCGTCACCGGTTCCGGGTCGGGAGGCTGCGGTCAGGTCACCCGCACCTGAGGCGCGCGAGCCCGGGGCCACGCGCCGACGTGACCGGGCCCGGGCGCTCTCCCTCACGCACGCCCGGACCCGTCCCCCGTTGTCCCCTGTGGGGGGCAGTGGGGTGTCACATCCGCTGCCAGAGCGCGGGGACGTTCGGCGGCTCCCAGCCCGCGTAGGCCTGGTGGCCCTGGAGGCAGCGGTAGGTGGCGCCGCCGTACGTCACGGTGTCTCCCGGCTGGTAGACGGTGCCCGCCGCCCAGGTGCCGCCCGGCTCGCCGGGGTCCTCGCCGCCGTCGCCGCCGGTCGTCCTGAGCGTGAGCCCGTAGTTCTGGAGCAGCGCGTTGATCGGCTGGAAGAAGGTCTCGCCGCCGGACCGGCAGTCGCCGGAGCCGCCCGAGGTGACCCCCTGCGCCTGGCTCCCGGAGATGAAGGAGCCCCCGGAGTCGCCGGGTTCGGCGCACACCGTGGTCCTGGTCACCGGGGAGATGGTGCCCTCCTGGTAGGTGACGCTGGTGTTCAGCTGCGCGACGGTGCCGCAGTGCCAGCCCGTCGTGGAGCCGGAGCGGCAGACGGACGCGCCGACCGGAGCCGCCGTGGAGCCGGTGACCTGGACGTTCTGCCCACCGGAGCCCAGGACGTACGGGGTCGCCGTCCAGCTGGAGTCGGTGGCCACCCACGCCATGTCGCGGCCCGGGAAGATCGAGCCCTGGAAGGTGCCCTGGGCCACCCGGTTGGCGCCCGTCGTACCGGCGCCCGCCCGGCCGCAGTGGCCCGCGGTCGCGAAGCCCTGCCGGGTGCCCTTGGTGACGGGGAAGCCGATCGAGCAGCGGCTGCTGTTGTTGATGTAGTACGCCTCGCCGCCGCGCAGGTCGTAGAAGGTGCGGGGCCGCTCCGTGCGGCTCTCGACGCGGGCGAGGGAACGGTCGACCCCTGCCGCCGCCAGCAGTGAACGCGCCGCCGCCGGGCGTATCGCCTCGACGACGACGGTGTTGGTGCGGGTGTCGACGTACCAGACGGGCGCGTCGGCCGTGTCGCGCCGTGTCGCGGCGCGGTCCAGGCGGGCCTTGGCCGCGTCCAGGTCGGCGAGCGAGTGGCGTACGACCTTCGCCTCGGCGCCCCGGGCCTCGATCGCGGGGACGTCGCCCGCGTCGGTCGTCGCGACGGTCAGGGTGCCGGACTCGGCACCGCTCACCCACGCCCCCGCGAAGTCACCGCCGAGCGCGAGCCGCAGCCGGGCCGCCGTGGCCCCCGCCTCGGCCTCGTTGCCGAGACGGCGCTCCGCCTGCCCCCGGTCGAGGCCGAGATCGCGCCGCATCGCCTTCAGCAGAGCGGGCGGCGCGGCGTCGGTGCGCAGGGACTCGGCGGCGGTGGGGGCTGGGCCGACGGGTGCCGTCCCGGCGCTCGCGGAGCCGCTGAGCCCGGCCACGAGCAGGGCCGCGGTCGCGGCGACGGCGGCACCCACGGCTCTGTGGTGCCGGGGTCGGGGTCGGTGGGGCATGGGGGTCTCCTCGGTCTCGGTGGGGAGGTGCCGAAACCGTAGGGAGCGACGACCGGCCGCCATAAGACCTCAGTCGTCCCCCTCCCCGGCGTTATGGATGCCGTACCGCAGGGGCGGCGGGAGGCGTCAGGGAACCCGGTGCGCCGACATCCACTCCGTGTAGCTGTCGCTGCTCGCCGCCACGCCCGCGTGTGCCATGCGCGCCTGGGAGAGCACGGCGTCGGCGGTCTCCCGGCGCTGCGTCGCCGCGTGCCAGCCGAGCAGGTGCCGCCAGGTCAGCGGCGTCCCGGCGAGCGGGCGGGTCACGATCCGGGGCGTGGTGGGGAAGGTCGCCCGGCACAGCCCGACCGCCCGCCCCACCTGCACCAGGTGCACGAGCGAGGCGGTGTCCGTCTCGTACATGCGGCGCGGGGTGAAACCGGAGCGGGCGCAGGACGCGGTGAAGCAGTCGCCGAAACAGCCGTCGCCGGGTACGCAGGCCCACTCCTCGTCGGCCAGTTCCGTCAGGTCGACCTCGGCGCGGTCGGCGAGCGGATGGCCGTCCGGCACCATGACGAACACCGGGTCCACGGCGACCTCCCGCCACACCAGCCCCGCACCGGCGGGCGGCGAGGCGGTGCCGCACGTCCCCGCCAGGGCGAAGTCCAGCCTGCCCTCGGCGAGCTGCCCGGCCAGCTCCCGCTCGGACCAGGAGGTGCACGTCGTCATCCGGGCGTCGGGCGCGACGCCGGCCAGCCGGTCGAGGAGGGCGCCCAGCAAGGGCCCGTGGGTGCCGCCGATCCGCAGCCGCTCCGCCGTGCGCGGCGCCCGGGCGAACCGGGCCGCCTCCTGCTGCAGCTCGGTCACCGCGGGCAGCACGATCCGGCTCCGCTCCAGCACCAGCTCGCCCAGCGCGGTGGCCCGGACGCCGTGCCGTCCGCGGACGAACAGCGCGCCTCCCAGGGCCCGTTCGATCCGCTTGAGCTGTGCGCTCAGCGCGGGCTGCGCGAGGCCGAGTGCCGTCGCCGCCCTGGTCAGGCTCCCGGCGTCGGCGATGGCCCGGACCGTCTTGAGATGCCGCAACTCCAGCTCCATGAGGGGAGCTTGCGACGCGGTGAGGACCGGGGCAAGGGGTTGGTACGGACCTGTGGAGGAAACTTCAAGTACCCGTGCCGTCGTTCGCGGCGAGCATCTCCCGGGTCCGGTGCACCAGCGCCTCCCGCACGGAGTCCGGCGCCAGCACGCGCAACGGCGTGGCGAGACTGAACAGATACCCGGCCAGTCCCTCCGCGCTCGACCCGCCGACCTCGACGACGGTGGCGTCCGGACCGTCGGCCCGGTGCAGCCCGACCGTGGCGGGGATCAGCCGCAGCGCCTGCTCCATGGACACCGGAAGACGGACGGTGGCCAGCAGCGCGTACGGCCCGGTCGCGCTCGCGCGGGACACGAGCAGCGCCGGATCGGGCGGCGGGTCGGTGAACTCGACGGCCCGCCCGGTCGGCTGCACCCGCTCGACCCGGTCGGCCCGGAAGGTCCGCCACTCACCCCGCTCGACGTCCCGCGCCACGAAGTACCAGCGCCGCCCGGTGTGCACGAGCCGGTACGGGTCGACGTCCCGGACACTGGCCCGCCCCTCCCAGTCCCGGTACGCCATCCGGGCCCGCTCGCCCCGCCGGCACGCGGCCGCCAGCTCCAGCAGCGTCCCCGCCACGACCTGCGGCTCACCGGCCCGCGGCGTCTGCACGAACGCGGCGTCCATGTCCCCGAGCCGGTCGCCCAGCCGCCTGGGCAGCACCTGCCGCAGCTTCAGCAGCGCGGACAGCGCCGCCTGGTCCCCGCCGAGCGCCCCGCTCAGGGCGGCCTCCCGCAGCCCGACGGCCACGGCGAGGGCCTCCTCGTCGTCCAGGATCAACGGCGGCGTACGCGTCCCCGGACGCAGCCGGTACCCGCCCCACGGGCCCGGGTCGGAGTCGACGGTGTACCCCAGCTCGCGCAACCGCGCCACGTCCCGCCGCACGGTCCGCTCCGTGACCTCCATCCGCTCGGCCAGCTCCCCGCAGGTCCAGGCGGGACGGACGGCGAGCAGGGAGACCAGCCGCAGCAGCCGGGCGGAAGTACTGAGCACGGCTGCGAAGTCTGCCACGTACCGGGAGCCGACCAGGACCGAACCTGTCCTGGTCACGTCCTACGGTCGCTGCCATGACGACGACGGAGAACACTCCCGCGCCCACGGCCCCGGCCTTCCGCTACTCGGCCGTCACCTTCGACTGTTCCGACCCCGCCGAGCTGGCCCGCTTCTGGGGCGAGGCCCTCGGCCTGGACGTCGCCTTCCACACCGACGACTTCTACCTCCTCGGCGGCGGTGACGGCGCACCCGGCCTCGGCTTCCACCGCCTCCCCGGCTACCGCCCGCCCACCTGGCCGGGCACCGGCACCGGCCAGGAGAAGCAGGCCCACATCGACGTCGGCGTCGCCGACCTGGACGCGGGGGAGGCCCGCCTGCTCGCCCTGGGCGCGACGAAGCCGGAGTTCCAGCCGTCGCCGGACCGCTGGCGGGTGCTGCTGGATCCGGCGGGGCATCCGTTCTGCGTGTCCACGGTGGCGTGAGCGGGAGGAGGGCTACGCGCCCCCGAAGACGGCCTCGGCCGAGGGGGCGGTCACGGCCCGTGCGAGCCAGTGACGGAGAACCTCGGGATCGCCGCACTCCGTGATGCGCGTACGGACACCGTCAGGGATGTCGAGGCCACGCTGTTCCAGGACCGGCAGCACATCCCGGGCGCCCTGCTGGGCACGGCCCTGTTCGCGGCCTTCGTCGCGGATCTCTTCGGAGATGTACGACTTGTAGAAGGAGAGGTCCACGGCCACCGGATTCCTCCAGAGGTGCCTGGCCGGGCGATTGCCCAGCCGGTGTGCGGTGAATTCGACGACGGGGGCGGCAATGTCTTCGGGCGCGTCCGGCTCTTCGTAGGGCACCGACGGCACCGGAGCCTCAGAACGCGGGTTCCGGTGGCGCACAGGGCAGCTCCGCCCAGACCGTCTTGCGCGGGAACCGGCCCTCGGTCACCCCCCACCGGTGCGCCAACGCCTCCACCAGCAGCAGGCCACGGCCGGACTCGGCGTCGGGGGAGGGATGCTGGGGGCGGGGAAGTTCCTGGCCCCGGGTGTCGGTGACCTCGATGCGGAGCGTGTCGCCGACGACGTAGAGCGTGAGCCGGAAGTCCCGACCGGGGACCCGCCCGTGGTCCGCCGCGTTGTTGGCCAGCTCGGCGACCAGGAGGCGGGCCGGGTCCAGGGGCAGGCCCCAGGAGCGGAGCTGCTCGGTCGCGAGCAGGCGGGCCAGCCGGGCTCCGCGTGGCGTCGGGGAGAGCTGCACGCTGAAGTTGCGGACACGGGCCGTGAGTTCGGGGGATTTCTGGTTCACGTCACTCAGCGTGGCGGTGTGTGCGTACCGTGAGAAGTGACTCAGCGGGTACGTACGGTGACTGTCCGGTGGTTGTCCAGCGGTGTCGGTGCTGTCGGGGCGGTGCGTGCGGGTAGGGCGCTGGGGGCAGCACGGCGAGCGCGACGAAGGGGTGCGGGATGACGGTCCGGACGGACGAGTCGGGGTGGGAGGTCGACCCCGACGACGAGTGGGGTGTCGCGGTCATCGCCACGGTGGGACGGCAGTTGAGGCTGCGCCGCGAGGCGGCGGGCATGCGGGCGGGCGATTTCGGCGTGGCGGTCGGGTACGGGGAGGACCTCGTCTACAAGGTCGAGGGCGGCAAGCGGATTCCCCGGCAGGAGTACCTGGACAGGGCCGACGAGGTGCTGGGGGCCGGCGGGCTCCTCTCGGCGGCCTGGGAGGACGTGAAGAAGGTCCGGTACCCGAAGAAGGTGCGGGAGCTGGGGAAGCTGGAGGGGAAGGCGGTCGAGATCGGCATCTACGAGTGCAACAGCGTCCACGGGCTCTTGCAGACACCGGATCACGCTCGCGCGCTGATGGAGGCCGCGCAGCCGCCGTACTGTTCGGACGACGTACAGCGCATGGTGGCCGCCCGCCTGGCGCGGCAGTCGGTCTTCGAGCGCGATCCCGCACCGTCGATCCACTTCGTCCTGGAAGAGGCCCCGCTGCGTCGGCCCGTTGGCGGCACAATGGTGTGGCAGTGCCAACTCGAACGCCTGTTGGAGGTGGGGAGGTTGAACCACGTCTCGCTTCAGGTGATGCCGACGAACACGGACGCCCACCCGGGCGTGGACGGCAAGATCGAGCTGCTGAAGTTCCCGGACGGTACGGCCGTTGGGCGCAGCGACGGTGCGTTCAACGGTCGGCCGACCGCTGAGCCGAGGGAGCTACGCATCCTCGAGCTGCGGTATGGCACCATCCGGGCGCAGGCTCTCCCACCCAGAGAGTCGCTCGCCTTCATCGAAGAACTGCTGGGAGAAACATGATCCGCGAGACCGAACTGGTCTGGTTCAAGAGCAGCTACAGCAGCGGTACCGACGGCAACTCCTGCGTCGAACTGGCCCTCACCCCCGGCACCGTCCACGTCCGTGACTCCAAAAGCACCGACGGCCCCCGTCTGACCCTCACCCCCGCCGCCTGGGCGACGTTCCTGCCGTACGCGTCGCAGCGCTGACCGTCGGCTCGACGACCTCCTGTGTGCCGACCACCGAGAGCAGCTCCAGCAGCCCCGCGCTGTCCGTCCCGACGGCCGGAGTGAACCAGAGGAGCCGCTGCCGCCCGTCCTCGCTGAAGAGATTGAGGCAGTTGACCTCGATCAGGCCCAGGGTGGGATGCACGAGGCGTTTGCGGTCCTCCCGCCGCCGGAAGGCCACCTCGTGGTCGGCCCACAGCGCGGCGAACTCGGGGGAGACGCCGAGCAGCGTACGGATCATCGAGCCGACCTCGGCGTCCTTCGAGTCCCGCCGCGCGGCGGCGGCCCGCAGGTCGGCGACGAAGGACCGGGACTTGCCCTCGTGGTCGGCCTCCGGATACAGGCGCCGGGCGTCCGGCTCGGTGAACCACCGGTGCACGAGGCTGGCCCGGGGCCCGCGGAAACCGGACTGGTCCCCGAGCAGCGCCACGGCCAGCGGATTCTGTACGAGGGTGACGTGCAGGTCGGTGATCACCTGCGCCGGTGTCGACGTCATCCGCCCGAGGAGGTCCAGCATGCCGGGGTGGACGTGCGAAGCGGCCCCGCCCTCCACGGGCACCGGCCGGTCGGCGAGCCGGTACAGGTAGTCCCGCTCGTCGGCGGACAGCCGCAGGGCGCGGGACAGCGCGGCGATCATCTGCTCGGACGGCTGGGACCCGGCGCCGCGCTCCAGCTCGTTGTAGTAGTCCACGGAGGCCCCGGCGAGCTGGGCGACCTCCTCGCGGCGCAGCCCCGGCACCCGGCGGCGCGGCCCGGCCGGGAGGCCCACGTCGGCGGGGCGGATGCGCTCACGCCGCGACCGCAGGAACGACCCCAGCTCGGCGTACTTCACAGCGCTCATGCGGTCCATTCTGCGCCCGCCGGGGACGGTGACCCATGGGGTGACATCCCCTGGCTGCGTCGGCCGACCGGGCGCATCGTGGACGCATGACCACGAACACGAACCAGAACACAGCGGCGGACGCCCGCGTGGCGATCGTCACCGGCGGATCGCGCGGCATCGGCCGGGCGGTCGCGCAAAAACTCGCCGAGGACGGCCTGGCCGTCGTCGTGAACTACGCCCGAGGGGCCGCGGCCGCCGACGAGACGGTGGCGGCGATCACCGAGGCCGGCGGACGGGCCGTCGCCGTACAGGCCGACGTGGCGGAGGAGAAGGAGGTCGCCGCGCTGTTCGACCGGGCGGAGGCGGACTTCGGCGGCGTCGACGTGGTCGTGAACGCCGCCGGGCGGATGACCCTGTCGCCCATCGCCGACCTGGACCTGGCGGCCCTGGACGCCATGCACCGCACCAACATCCGCGGCACCTTCGTCGTCGCCCAGCAGGCGGCGCGACGACTGCGACCGGGAGGTTCGTTCATCGGCTTCTCGACCTCCGTGGTCGGCGCGCAGTTCCCCACGTACGGCGCCTACGCGGCGAGCAAGGGCGCGGTCGAGGCGATGACGATGATCCTGGCGCGGGAGCTGCGCGGGCGGGACATCACCGTGAACACGGTCGCCCCCGGCCCGACGGCCACCGACCTGTTCCTCGACGGCAAGACGCCCGAGCAGATCGACCGGCTCGCGAAGACACCGCCGCTGGAGCGGCTGGGCACCCCGGAGGACATCGCCGCCGTGGTCGCCTTCCTGGGCAGCCCCGCCGGGCACTGGGTGAACGGCCAGGTCCTGCGCGCCAACGGAGGGCTGGTCTGACATGCCCTTCGCCCACTTCAAGGTCCCCGCGGGCACGATCACGCCGGAGGACAAGAAGAAGATCGTCGAGCGCACCACCGACCTCTACGCCGAGATCTACGGCGAACGGGCCCGTCCCACGACCGTCGTCCTCGTCGACGAGGTCCCCGACGGCGGCTGGGGCGTGGCGGGCAACGTCCTGACCGCCGAGATGCTCAACGGCGAGCCGCAGCCCCGACCGTAGCCCCCGGGCTGTGATGATCGCAGTCGGCGCCGACGCCGACGCCGACGCCCGTGGCGCCGTATCCGTATCCGTATCCGTAGCCGGTCCGGGAGGACTTCGTCTCATCCAGTGATCGGGTGCTGGCCATGGGGTTTACATGCGCGTAACACTTAAGTGTCCCGCGCGCGGCAACGGCGCCGAGCGCCCCTCACCGGCCGCTGCATGCGACCGGTGCCTGCCGTGCGAGAAAGGGCCCCTGTGACGACGCGAAGCGAGACGCGGACCACCCTCGACCACCTGCTCACCGAGATCGAGCACCGCAACCCGGCCCAGCCGGAGTTCCACCAGGCCGCCCACGAGGTCCTGGAAACCCTCGCACCGGTGATCGCCGCCCGCCCCGAGTACGCCGAGCCGGGACTCGTCGAGCGGCTGGTCGAGCCGGAGCGCCAGGTGCTCTTCCGGGTGCCGTGGCAGGACGACCAGGGCCGGGTCCGCGTCAACCGGGGCTTCCGCGTCGAGTTCAACAGCGCGCTGGGCCCGTACAAGGGCGGGCTGCGCTTCCACCCGTCGGTCAACCTGGGCGTCATCAAGTTCCTGGGCTTCGAGCAGATCTTCAAGAACGCGCTGACCGGTCTCGGCATCGGCGGCGGCAAGGGCGGCAGCGACTTCGATCCGCACGGGCGCAGCGACGCCGAGGTCATGCGGTTCTGCCAGTCGTTCATGACCGAGCTGTACCGCCACATCGGCGAGCACACGGACGTCCCGGCCGGTGACATCGGCGTCGGCGGCCGCGAGATCGGCTACCTCTTCGGGCAGTACCGCCGCATCACCAACCGCTGGGAGGCCGGCGTCCTCACCGGCAAGGGCCGGGGCTGGGGCGGCTCCCTGATCCGCCCGGAGGCGACGGGCTACGGCAACGTGCTCTTCGCGGCGGCGATGCTGCGCGAGCGCGGGGAGGACCTGGAGGGCCAGACCGCGGTCGTCTCGGGCTCCGGCAACGTGGCGATCTACACCATCGAGAAGCTGACCGCCCTCGGCGCCAACGCCATCACCTGCTCGGACTCCTCCGGCTACGTCGTCGACGAGAAGGGCATCGACCTGGACCTGCTCAAGCAGATCAAGGAGGTCGAGCGCGGCCGCGTCGACGCGTACGCCGAGCGTCGGGGTTCCTCCGCCCGCTTCGTGCCGGGTGGCCGGGTCTGGGAGGTCCCGGCGGACCTGGCCCTTCCGTCGGCCACGCAGAACGAACTCGACGAGAACGACGCCGCCGCGCTGATCCGCAACGGCGTGAAGGCGGTCTCCGAGGGCGCGAACATGCCGACGACCCCGGAGGCCGTCCACCTCCTCCAGCAGGCCGGCGTCGCCTTCGGCCCCGGCAAGGCGGCCAACGCGGGCGGCGTCGCGGTCAGCGCCCTGGAGATGGCGCAGAACCACGCCCGTACGGCGTGGACGGCGGAGCGCGTGGAGGAGGAGCTGGCGTCGATCATGACCAGCATCCACACCACCTGCCACGAGACCGCCGAACGCTACGACGCCCCCGGCGACTACGTCACCGGTGCGAACATCGCGGGCTTCGAGCGGGTGGCCGACGCGATGCTGGCGCAGGGCGTCATCTGAGGGACGGCACCGCGCAGGGGGTGCCCCGTACGGCCCGGTCGGCCGTACGGGACACCCGGCGAAAGGGCGAGGGCGCGGCGGTACGGGGCGTCAGTGGTCCGAGTAGCTGAAGTCCCCCACGGTCCAGGCGCTGACGTCCTCGATCGCCACCCGGTACATCCCGCCCGTCTCCGGGATGCCCATCGTGCCCTGGAGGATCCGGGCGACGTGGAAGTGCAGGTGGGTGGGTGCTTCCTCCTTCTCCGCCGGAGCGTCGAAGACGGCGGAGAAGGCGCCCAGGTCGGTGGAGCCGGTCAGTACCTCCGACACCCTCTGCCGCCACACGGACTCGGGGGCCAGGCGACCGGTGATGACAGCACCATGGGTGACCACGGTCAACGACATTCGACTGCTCTGCGCGGACTCCACACGGGCGGCGATGTCAATGAGCAGCTCATCAGGCTTCGACATGAGAACGGATTTTATCCGCAGGCCCGCCCGTCCGGGTGGCCCGGTCTGCGGCACTAGCCGGCAGGACGGACGGCACTCCCCGGCTTGTCCCCGGACGCCACGGCGCCACCGCGTCGCAGCTCCGCGTTGATCCGCTGAGCCTCTTCCAACTGGTCTTCCAGGATGATGATGCGGCAGGCGGCCTCGATGGCCGTCCCCTGGTCGACCATCTCGCGGGCGCGAGCGGCGATGCGCAGCTGGTACCGGGAGTAGCGACGGTGGCCGCCCTCCGAGCGCAGGGGCGTGATCAGCCGGGCTTCGCCGAGGGCCCGCAGGAAGGCGGGCGTGGTGCCCAGCATCTCGGCCGCCCGCCCCATGGTGTACGCGGGGTAGTCGTCGTCGTCGATCCGGTCCAGCGGTCTGTCCGCGGTCATCTGCACCTCTGTTGTGCACCTCTGTCGTGCGTCTCTGTCGGAGGAATGCGTCGAGGGGCCCTGGTGCCGTACGGCACCAGGGCCCCGAGGGATTTGTAACACCATCTGCCGGCCTACTGCACTGCCGGCCTTCTGATTCCCGCCCGTCCCTCGTCGGGGGGCGGGCAGTTGAGGGATCGCGGATGCGTGACCGTGGGACCACCTTCCGTTCCGGGGCCTGCGGTACCCGGTGAGAACGTTCTCGCCCGGGCGATCCTGATGGCGTCCTCCTCCTTCTCTTTCCGTGCCGTACTTCCAGGTACTGCGATCTTGCCGGTGTTGCTGATGTTGCTCTTCCACATGCGGGCAGTTCGTCTCTGCCGCGCCTCACGGACTTCTTGGCTACAAGAGAAGAGTAACCACAGCAGCAGCCGAATGTCTACAGCGGCCACGACAGATTTTCCTGCAAACGGATGAACGATTACCTGCACCGGGTCGCGCGCCTCATGCCGCCCCGTCCCCACGCACCGGACAGCGACGACGCCCGGCCGCCCGGCAATGGGACGATGGCGCGCAACAGTCGATCGAGTGACGAGCGGGGAGGCCGGGCACGACATGGCCCGTTACACGGAGGCACTGACCGTCGAACGGGGCGGTTTCCGCATCAAGGTCCCGGAGTCGTGGTGGGAGTTCGACGTACGTCCGGAGTCCCGGGACGACTCGATCCGCCGCATGGTCGACGAACGAATACGCCGGCACCCTGAGCTGAAGCCCTCCCGCTCCGCCTACGTCACCTTCCTCCAGAAGGCGGCGTCCGACGCCTGGAAGTCGGGCGCGCTGTACTGCGGCTGCATGGCGGAGAGCTTCGGCGGCGACACCCCGATCACCGGCTCGGTCACGGTCTCCCTGGTCGGCGGCCGCACGTCCTCCGGCGACCCCCTCCCCACCGACCCGGCCGCCATCGCCGGCCAGCTGGCGGTCAAGGAGGCCAGGAAACCCGGCGACTCCTGGCGCAAGGTCACCACGGTCGACATCCCCGGCGTCGGCCCCGCCGCCCGTACCCAGGGCGTGGAGGACATCCCGGTCCCGGACGACGCCCTGAACCGCACGGTCCGCGCGGTCCTCATGCAGACCTACATCCCGGTCCCCGGCCAGCAGGGCAAGGTCGCCCTGGTCGCGGGCAGCAGCCAGGTCCTCGACCTCGCGGACTCCTTCTTCGACATCTTCGACGCGATCACGTCGACGTTCCGGTTCGTGGACTGACGGGAGCGGGGGAGCGGTGACCGCCGAGTTCGTCCTCGACCTGGACGAGGGAATGCTGGAGTACTTCCGGGACATGGCCGACGTCCTCGTGGACCGCTGCGGCATCTGCCGCCCGGAGGCGGTGGCGAGGATCAACCGCCAGTACGCCGACCTGGAGGTCGACCCCTACCCGGACCTCCTGTGCCACGAGGCCCCCGAGTTCTGGGCCCTCCCCGCCTACTACGACCGCGGCGACCACCTGCTCCCTCCCACCGGCGACCCGGAGGCCGACGCCCACATCGACTTCTCCCGACTGCCGATCCGCCCGGCGCCGCCCCGGGACTCGGCGTTCTGGACGCTGCCGCGATGACGCCGACGCGGCGCGAGCCCACCGAAACGCTCCCGCCGGAGCCGGCACGCGAGCCGGTGCGCATCCCCTGGGCGGACTGACCATGTCGTCGACGCACTGGAACTGGGAGACCGGCGAAGGACTGCTGTCCCTGAACGAGCCGGCGGAGTGGGACGCCGCGTTCGAGCGCGGGGAGAGAAGCCTCGGCACGGCG
This sequence comes from Streptomyces sp. BK208, assembly GCF_004364245.1. Classification (GTDB taxonomy): domain Bacteria; phylum Actinomycetota; class Actinomycetes; order Streptomycetales; family Streptomycetaceae; genus Streptomyces. The sequence continues at coordinate 272,656 of NZ_SOAV01000006.1, forward strand.
GCCATCGGACTCGCCTTCAACTGCTCGCTGGAGGAAGCGTCACCCCGGATTGTCCGAGCGACGCAGCTCCCGGACATCGCCCAGCGAGGATTCGCCTTCACCGCGGCCGGAACGGCGGCTCGTCTCAACGGCACGTTGACGCCGGAGCTGTACTCAGCACTGCGAGCGGAAGGCCCGGGCCGCAGGAGCCTCGCGGGCGACGCCATCGACGACACCCTGACCTTCGTACCGTTCCGAAGTCTCCCGCCATGGCTGAAGTGCTGGAGCGTTGTCTCAACGGTCCTGAACAAGCTGGACGCGTGGCGGCTGAGCCTTGCCTACGCGGTGATCGACGCCTGGAAGGCGGTGCGCAGATGATGCCGTCGCGCCTTTGACGCTCGACCGCGACTGAGCACCTCCGCCGGCCTCTCCGCGAGTCGACTCGGAAATCAGAGGCGTCTTTCGTCGAACTTGCGTGCCTTGTAGGTTCACGTGTGCGTACGGGTGGTTGCTGGTGCGGCACGTGAGTCGACGGGGGTTGCGGGGATGGTGGGCCACAGGCCGAGTGACTGGCATGTCCTGGACCTGGACAAGGACCCGACGCCGGGGGATCCGCAGCGGGTGCGCACGCTCGCGAAGACGTTGCACGATTTCGCCGACGACGTGTCGGAGGCGTTGCGTCTGGTGAAGGGGATGGCGGGGGAGTCCACTCTGGCCGAGTGGGCGGGGAAGTCGGCGGCGGTCTTCAAGGAGGAGTTCTCGGGTGTTCCGAAGAACTTGAAGAAGCTGGAGAAGTCGTACGGGATGTGCGGTGACGCGCTCGCGGATTTCTGGCCGAAGCTGGAGCGGGCGCAGGCCTTGGCGGACAAGGCGCTGATCAAGGCGCGGGAGGCCCGTGCCGACCTGGCCTCGGCGCAGTCGAAGCTGTCGTCGGCGGACTCGTGGGTGACGCGGGCGTCGAAGGAGGCGGACAAGTACAAGGACGATCCGACGGGCAGCAAGTCGGACGCTGACGAGCCGGACGAGGCGAAGGTCCGCGCCGCCACCCGTGACGCCCAGCACGCCAGGACCGCGCAGACCAACGCGCGGTCGGCGGTGGACTCCGCGCAGGGCGCGCTGGACGCGGCGAAGAAGCTGGCCGAGGACGCGCGCAAGATGCGCGACGACGCGGCGCGGGAGGCGAAGAACAAGATCGACGAGGCGTCCGACGCGGGTATCCAGAACCGGTCGTGGTGGGAGGACGTCGGCGACTGGTTCTCCGACAACTGGGACACCATCGTCGCGGTCTGCAAGGTCGTCGTCGCGGTCGTCGGCATCATCGCGATGGTCATCGGCGGCCCGATCCTCGGTGCGATCGTCCTGGTCGCGGCCCTCGTCGTCCTCGCGGACACGCTCTACAAATACAGCAAGGGCCAGGCATCCCTGTGGGACGTGGGGCTGGCGGCCCTGGACTGCATACCCGGCATGAAGGGCCTGACCACCCTCGGCGGCCTCGCCAAGGGACTCAAGGGCGGCATGGCTGCCATGAAGGGGATCAAGGGCGGCCTCAAGGGCATGGGGCTGGCCATGCGCGGCTTGGGCAAGAACGCCCGCGGCATGGTCGTCGACGGAGCCAAGGGCGCTTACAACCGTGTCAAGTCCGTCGTCCGTTCCAAGGGCAGCGACCCCATCGACTTCGCCACGGGGGCTGTGTACCTGCCGCAGACAGATGTGACGCTGCCGGGACTGCTGCCCCTGACATTCACCCGTCGAGTCGCCTCCGACTACCGATGCGGATGGTGGTTCGGACCAACCTGGGCCTCCACCATCGACCAGCGCCTCGAGGTCGATGAAGAGGGCATCCTCCTAGTCACCGAGGACGGGCTCCTACTGGAGTATCCCCACCCCGAGGCCGCAGGGATTCCTGTCTTGCCTTCGATTGGGCCCCGACAGCCACTAACGCGACTGGAGGACGGGGGTTACCGGGTCGAGGACCCGCTGACCGGACAGTTCCGTCACTTCTGCTTTCCGAGGGCGGACCGCATCGCCCTGCTCTCACATATCACTGACCGAAACCAGAACACGATCACGTTCGACCACGACCCGTACGGCAGTCCTCTCTCGATTCGTCATTCCGCCGGCTATCACCTGAACGTGACGACTTCGTCCGGCCGGGTCACGGAGCTGAGTCTGGCCGGTGCCGCTGCAGACGGCTCGGACCTCGTGATTAAGCGATACGAGTACAGCGACGGCAACCTCACCGAAACGATCAACTCCTCCGGGCTCCCCCTTCTCTTCTCGTACGACGAACGACTGCGCCTCACCTCGTGGACGGACACGAACGGTCACACATACGCGTATGCCTACGACAACAGTGACCGCTGCGTCACAGCAGGCGGTGAGGCAGGCCATTTCGCCCTGAGTCTCGACTACGGCGGCTCCGATCCCGAGTGGCCCGGTTGCCGCGTCACCACCCTTACGACCGCTGAGGGCGCGGCCAGTCGATTCGTCGTCAATGACAGGTGTCAAGTGGTGGCCGAGGTTGATGCCCTGGGCCACATACAACGCACCGGTTACGACGACCATCATCATGTCGTCTCCTGGGCGGACGCTCTGAACCACGTGACGCGATGGGAGAACAACGAGTACGGCCAGCCCCTCCGAGTCCTGCGCCCCGACGGCCACATAATTCGGGCGCAATACAACGAGTTGTCCCTGATGGAGCGACTCGTGGGGGCCGACGACCTGGTGCAACAGCATCTGTACGACGAGCGGGGAAATCGGACGACGGAGGTCGACCGAGCCGGAAACGCCACCTATTTCACCTATGACGAAGCGGGGCGGCTCACATCCGTGGCTGACCCGCTGGGACACGCCACCGCCGTCCGATGTGACCGGGCGGGACTCCCTTTGGAGATCACCGACCCTCATGGCGGAGTCACTCGTTACGAGCGAGACGCTTTTGGCCGTCCGGTCGGCATTACCGAACCGACTGGAGCGCAGACCCGCTTCGAGTGGACAGTGGAAGGGCGTCTGCTACGCCGCACGGCTCCCGACGGAACGGCGGAGTCCTGGACGTACGACGGTGAAGGGAATTGCACCAGCCATACCGATGCGTTGGGCGGGGTCACCCACTACGAGTTCACGCACTTCGACCTGCTGACCGCTCGAACCACACCCGATGGTGCCCGCTACGAGTTCGCTCACGACGCCGGCCTGCGCGTCACACGCGTAACCGGACCCACTGGCCTCACGTGGCGGTACGAGTACGACGCGGCCGGCAGACTGGTTGCGGAGACCGGATTCGACGGCCACACGCTCACCTACACATACGATGCGGCGTCCCGGCTCGTATCCCGCCACCACGCGCAGGGCCAGAGGATTCGTTTCGAGCGTGACGCGATGGGCCAGATGGTACGGAAGGACGCCGACGGCCTCGTCACGACGTACGCCTACGATCCCGCGGGCCGAATGGTGCAAGCCGTCAGCCCGGTAACCACGCTCGAGCGCCGATACGACAGGCAAGGCCGACTGCTTCGAGAGTCCGTCAACGGGCGCGCTCTCACGTACGACTACGACGCCGTGGGGCGGCGCACGGGTCGTGAGACCCCCGGCGGAGTACGAAGCACGTGGCGGTACGACGCCTTGGGCAACCCCACCGCCATGGTGTTCGCAGGCCGAGAAATCAACTTCACCTTCGATGAAGTCGGTCGAGAGCTCACCCGCCACATCCGCGACACAGACCTGGCCTTCGCTCACGAGTACGACGCCTCCGGCAGGTTGGTGAGTCAACATGTGACGGCACAGGACGCGGAGGTGCGGCACCGCGTGTTCACCTACCGCGCGGACGGCTGCATCAGCGCCGTGGACGACCGACATGCCGGTCTGCGTCGCTTCCGACTCGACCCGGTGGGACGGGTCACGGCGGTCCACGCCCATCAGTGGACAGAGCGGTACGCCTACGACGGAGCCGGCAATCAGATGTCGGCGTCCTGGCCGGAAGGCCACCCGGGTGAGGACGCGCTGGGCGAGCGCGTCTACAGGGGCTCACGCCTCTTGAGGGCTGGACGCGTGAGATACCAGCACGATGCGCTAGGTCGGATCGTCGTACGCCAGAAGATGCATCTGTCCGGCCGAAGAAGCACTTGGCGGTACGTGTGGGACGCAGAGGATCGCCTTACCTCAGTCACGACCCCGGACGGCACGCTCTGGCGGTATGAGTACGACCCGTTGGGTCGCCGCACCGCCAAGTCGCGCATGGCAGCTGACGGGAAGGCCGTCATCGAGCGAGTCGACTTCACCTGGGACGCGTCGAAACTGTGTGAACAGACGACGCTGGCCCCCGCCACCTCGCGCCAAGTCACACTGACCTGGGACCACCGGGGGCAGCAGGTCGTCGCACAAGCGGAGCGCCTCAGCGTCGCCCATGTGCCTCAGGAGGAGATCGATTCTCGCTTCTTCGCGATCGTCACCGACGGCATCGGTACCCCCACCGATCTCGTAGACGAATCGGGCACGGTGGCGTGGCGCGCCCGGCGCACTCTTTGGGGGGTTACTGCCTGGCCGAAGGAGAGCAGCGCCTATACGCCTCTCCGGTGGCCGGGTCAGTACTACGACCCCGAGTCCGGACTCCACTACAACTACTTCCGGCACTACGACCCGGAAACCGGTAGATACGTCACTTCGGACCCGCTGGGTCTTTCTCCGGCTCCGAACCCGTTCACCTATGTCCGTAACCCATTGATAGACACGGACGTTCTCGGTCTCGCCCCGGATTACCCTCTGGGAGAGCGTGGGAATCCGTTCAGTAGCAGGGCTGACGCGGAGAAGGCCGCCTTTGAGGTCGCCGGCGTCCCGCACGGGTCCACGCCGGACGCTGAGTGGCTCGTTATGGGTGACAAGAGTTACAAGAATATGCCGGGGTATGTCTATTCGAAGGACCCGACGCACTGGGGAAACTTTCGACAATTCGAAACGGACAACGGATCTCGCGTGATCGTGGAGCATACTCACGATCCGGCGGGGCCTCACTTCCATGCAGGTGCCCCCAAGGGGATGACTCCGGAGGAGCGAAGCCGGAACCTCGTCAACTTTGGATGGGACAATACCCAGGCAGGGTACGGCACAATGGAGCGTTACCGGGCGCTTGACAAACCCGGCGGAGACCATCATTTCTTTTTTCAGAACTGATTGAGGTGTTACGTAATGGATGCGAAAGCGCAATCCCGCCTCGAAGGTGCCGGCCTCGAAGTGCTGGGAGTGTACGAGGGGCAGGGTGGGCCGACCGTCACGGAGGTGTTCCGCCGCGTGGTGCACCTGGATGCGGAACCCGTCGAGCGCATCCCGCGGAGCGGGGGCGACGCGGGGCCGGTCGTTGACGAGCGTTGGAGGGCGCGCGCCCGCGCCGGAGGGCTTGTGGCCGATGACGGTTCGTTCCTGGCCGCTGCCGGTATGGAACTGGGGTGGGTCCGGGTGAGGCTGACCGAGCGGACATCGATCTCGTCCACAGCGGATCAACCGAGCGAGCTCCTCTTCATCGCCAGGTCGCTGAGCGGCCACCTCGCCCTCGCCGCCAGCACCGAGGGCGGCGAGTACTGGCTCCTGGAAGAGGGGTTCCCGAAGGCACCGTGAATCTGTCCCTCCGGACAGCGGGACGGCGTCACATTACGCGCCCAGGTTTGATCTCCGTCACCCCCGGGGTACAGTCATCCGCTTCGATTGGCCAGCCCCGCGCCCCGTATGGCAGACTAGCGGGGTTGCTCGGTCGAGTGCCGATGCTGCGCGCCTCCCGCCGGGGGGACCGGAAGCGAGTCCCACAGTACTCGTCGTCCCTGATCAGGGGCGGACGTACGGGAATCTTCCGGGAAGCGTCAGCGGGGTGCAGGCCAGGCACCCGGTGGGCCTCTCGCCCCCGGTCTGCGGTTCCGGAAGGGCCCGCGACTCCCACTGCAGGGAAGTCCCGAAAAGGGACATCTGTGTCAGCGAGAGCGCGACACGCCCGACCGCGTGGGTCGGAGGGGGAGCGGAATGGACAAGGACCACCGGGTCCAGAGCGTTACGAGAGACAGGACTACTGAGTAGCCATGGCGGGACAGAAGATCCGCATCCGGCTCAAGGCCTACGACCACGAGGTCATCGACTCCTCGGCGAAGAAGATCGTCGAGACGGTGACCCGCACTGGTGCGTCGGTCGCGGGCCCGGTGCCGCTGCCCACTGAGAAGAACGTGTACTGCGTCATCAAGTCGCCGCACAAGTACAAGGACTCGCGCGAGCACTTCGAGATGCGCACGCACAAGCGCCTGATCGACATCCTCGACCCGACCCCCAAGACCGTTGACTCTCTGATGCGACTCGACCTCCCGGCCGGTGTCGACATCGAGATCAAGCTCTGAGGGCGGTGATCTGAAGATGACCAAGCAGATCAAGGGCATCCTGGGCGAGAAGCTCGGCATGACGCAGGTGTGGGACGAGAACAACCGCGTTGTTCCGGTCACCGTTGTCAAGGCCGGCCCCAACGTCGTCACCCAGGTCCGCACGAACGACGTCGACGGCTACGAGTCCGTCCAGATCGCGTTCGGCGAGATCGACCCGCGCAAGGTGAACAAGCCCCTCAAGGGCCACTTCGCCAAGGCCGACGTCACCCCCCGCCGCCACCTCGTCGAGATCCGTACGGCCGACGCCGCCGAGTACACCCTCGGTCAGGAAGTCACCGCCGAGGTCTTCGAGGCCGGGCTCAAGGTCGACGTGACCGGCAAGAGCAAGGGCAAGGGCTTCGCCGGTGTCATGAAGCGTCACAACTTCAAGGGCCTCGGCGCCGGACACGGCACCCAGCGCAAGCACCGCTCGCCCGGTTCCATCGGTGGCTGCGCCACCCCGGGCCGCGTGTTCAAGGGCCTCCGCATGGCCGGCCGCATGGGCAACGAGCGGGTCACCACCCAGAACCTGACCGTCCACGCCGTTGACGCGGAGAAGGGTCTGCTGCTCATCAAGGGCGCGGTTCCCGGTCCGAACGGCGGCCTCGTCCTGGTCCGCACTGCGGCCAAGGGGGCCTGAGGTAACCGATGAGCACTGTTGACATCCTTTCGCCTGCCGGCGAGAAGACCGGAAGCGTCGAGCTCCCCGCGGAGATCTTCGGCGTGGAGAAGATCAGCATCCCGCTGATCCACCAGGTCGTCGTCGCGCAGAACGCCGCTGCCCGCCAGGGCACGCACAAGACCAAGCGTCGCGGCGAGGTCCGTGGTGGCGGCAAGAAGCCGTACCGCCAGAAGGGCACCGGCCGCGCCCGCCAGGGTTCGACCCGTGCGCCGCAGTTCGCCGGCGGTGGCGTCGTCCACGGCCCGCAGCCGCGTGACTACTCGCAGCGGACCCCGAAGAAGATGAAGGCCGCGGCCCTGCGCCACGCCCTCACCGACCGGGCCCGCCACAACCGCATCCACGTCGTGACCGGCGTCATCGAGGGCGACAACCCGTCCACGAAGGCCGCCCGGACGCTGTTCGGCAAGATCTCGGAGCGCAAGAACCTGCTCCTGGTCGTCGACCGCGCCGACGAGGCCGCGTGGCTGTCCGCCCGCAACCTGCCCCAGATCCACATCCTGGAGCCGGGCCAGCTGAACACGTACGACGTTCTCGTCTCGGACGACGTGGTCTTCACCCAGGCCGCTTTCGAGTCCTTCGTGTCTGGCCCCGACAAGGCCGTTGACACCGAAGGGAGCGAAGCCTGATGGCTACGCGTCACCCGAGCATCGCCTCCAAGGCGGCCAAGGCCGCCAAGGCCGCGCGCGTCGCCAAGGCGCGCCGCCACGAGGCCGAGGGCAAGAACACCGTCGTCACCCCGGCCAGCAAGGCGTTCACGGACCCCCGTGACGTGCTGCTGAAGCCGGTCGTGTCCGAGAAGAGCTACGCGCTCCTCGACGAGAACAAGTACACGTTCATCGTCGCGCCGGGCTCCAACAAGACCCAGATCAAGGAGGCCGTCCAGGCGGTCTTCTCGGTCAAGGTCACCGGGGTCAACACGATCAACCGCCAGGGCAAGCGGAAGCGGACCCGCACGGGCTTCGGCAAGCGTGCCGACAGCAAGCGCGCGATCGTGACCCTCGCCGAGGGCGACCGTATCGACATCTTCGGCGGTCCGACCTCCTGACGGAGGTCCGGATCGTCCGGAATCGGACGAGGACTGAGAAATGGGAATCCGCAAGTACAAGCCGACTACGCCGGGCCGCCGTGGCTCCAGCGTCGCCGACTTCGTCGAGGTCACGCGGTCCACGCCGGAGAAGTCGCTGGTCCGCCCGCTGCACAGCAAGGGCGGCCGTAACAACGCCGGTCGTGTGACCGTTCGCCACCAGGGTGGCGGACACAAGCGCGCCTACCGTGTCATCGACTTCCGTCGGCACGACAAGGACGGCGTGCCGGCGAAGGTCGCGCACATCGAGTACGACCCCAACCGCACCGCGCGCATCGCGCTGCTGCACTACGCCGACGGCGAGAAGCGCTACATCCTCGCCCCGCGCAACCTGCAGCAGGGTGACCGCGTCGAGAACGGTCCCGGGGCCGACATCAAGCCGGGCAACAACCTGGCGCTCCGCAACATCCCGGTCGGTACCACGATCCACGCGATCGAGCTCCGTCCCGGTGGCGGCGCCAAGTTCGCCCGCTCCGCCGGTGCCTCCGTGCAGCTGCTCGCGAAGGAGGGCACCATGGCCCACCTGCGCATGCCGTCCGGAGAGATCCGCCTGGTCGACCAGCGCTGCCGCGCCACGGTCGGCGAGGTCGGCAACGCCGAGCAGAGCAACATCAACTGGGGCAAGGCGGGCCGTAAGCGCTGGCTGGGCGTTCGCCCGACCGTGCGTGGTGTGGTCATGAACCCGGTGGACCACCCGCACGGTGGTGGCGAAGGCCGTACCTCGGGTGGTCGCCACCCGGTGTCCCCCTGGGGCAAGAAGGAAGGCCGTACTCGTTCGCCCAAGAAGGCGTCGAACAAGTACATCGTCCGCCGCCGCAAGACGAACAAGAAGCGCTAAGGACGGGTTGAGATGCCTCGTAGCTTGAAGAAGGGACCCTTCGTCGACGACCACCTGATCAAGAAGGTGGACACGCAGAACGAAGCCGGTACCAAGAACGTCATCAAGACCTGGTCCCGTCGCTCGATGATCGTCCCGGCGATGCTCGGCCACACGATCGCGGTGCACAACGGCAAGACCCACATCCCGGTGTTTGTCACCGAGTCCATGGTCGGCCACAAGCTCGGCGAGTTCTCGCCGACGCGCACCTTCCGGGGTCACGTCAAGGACGACCGGAAGTCGAAGCGCCGCTAAATGCGGGGTGGAATGACCATGACAAACACTGAAGGGACAACCATGGAAGCCAGGGCCCAGGCGCGGTACATCCGCGTCACGCCCATGAAGGCCCGCCGCGTGGTGGACCTCATCCGTGGCATGGATGCCACGGAGGCTCAGGCGGTCCTGCGTTTCGCCCCGCAGGCCGCGAGCGTGCCGGTCGGCAAGGTGCTGGACAGCGCCATTGCCAACGCCGCGCACAACTACGACCACACCGACGCCGACAGCCTCTTCATCTCCGAGGCGTACGTCGACGAGGGCCCGACCCTGAAGCGGTTCCGTCCGCGCGCCCAGGGCCGCGCCTACCGGATCCGCAAGCGGACCAGCCACATCACCGTGGTCGTCAGCAGCAAGGAAGGAACCCGGTAATGGGCCAGAAGGTAAACCCGCACGGGTTCCGGCTCGGTGTCACGACCGACTTCAAGTCGCGTTGGTACGCCGACAAGCTGTACAAGGACTACGTCAAGGAAGACGTCGCCATCCGTCGGATGCTGACGTCCGGCATGGAGCGCGCCGGCATCTCCAAGGTCGAGATCGAGCGCACCCGTGACCGCGTCCGCGTGGACATCCACACGGCTCGTCCGGGCATCGTCATCGGCCGCCGCGGTGCGGAGGCCGACAAGATCCGCGGTCAGCTCGAGAAGCTCACCGGCAAGCAGGTCCAGCTGAACATCCTCGAGGTCAAGAGCCCCGAGACCGACGCTCAGCTGGTTGCCCAGGCCGTCGCCGAGCAGCTCTCCTCCCGCGTCTCCTTCCGTCGCGCCATGCGCAAGAGCATGCAGGGCACGATGAAGGCCGGCGCCAAGGGCATCAAGATCCAGTGCGGTGGCCGCCTCGGTGGCGCCGAGATGTCCCGCTCGGAGTTCTACCGCGAGGGCCGTGTGCCCCTGCACACGCTCCGCGCGAACGTGGACTACGGCTTCTTCGAGGCCAAGACGACCTTCGGCCGCATCGGCGTGAAGGTCTGGATCTACAAGGGCGACGTCAAGAACATCGCCGAGGTCCGCGCCGAGAACGCCGCCGCCCGCGCCGGCAACCGTCCGGCCCGTGGCGGCAACGACCGCCCGGCCCGCGGTGGCCGCGGTGGTGGCGAGCGTCGTGGGCGCAAGCCGCAGCAGCAGTCGGCTCCGGCCGCCGAGGCTCCCAAGGCCGACGCGCCCGCCGCTGCCGCTCCGGCTGAGAGCACCGGAACGGAGGCCTGACCGAAATGCTGATCCCCCGTAGGGTCAAGCACCGCAAGCAGCACCACCCCAAGCGCCGCGGCATGGCCAAGGGCGGTACGCAGGTTGCGTTCGGCGAGTACGGCATCCAGGCCCTCACGCCGGCGTACGTGACCAACCGCCAGATCGAGGCGGCCCGTATCGCGATGACCCGCCACATCAAGCGTGGCGGCAAGGTCTGGATCAACATCTACCCGGACCGCCCGCTCACGAAGAAGCCGGCCGAGACCCGCATGGGTTCCGGTAAGGGTTCCCCGGAGTGGTGGATCGCGAACGTGCACCCGGGCCGGGTCATGTTCGAGCTGTCCTACCCCAACGAGAAGATCGCCCGTGAGGCGCTGACCCGTGCGGCCCACAAGCTGCCGATGAAGTGCCGGATCGTCAAGCGCGAGGCAGGTGAAGCGTGATGTCGGCCGGTACCAAGGCGTCCGAGCTGCGCGAACTGGGTGACGAGGAGCTGCTGAACAAGCTCCGCGAAGCCAAGGAAGAGCTGTTCAACCTCCGCTTCCAGGCGGCGACGGGTCAGCTCGAGAACCACGGTCGGCTCAAGGCCGTCCGTAAGGACATCGCGCGGATCTACACCCTGATGCGTGAGCGCGAGCTGGGCATCGAGACGGTGGAGAGCGCCTGATGAGCGAGAGCAACGTGACTGAAGAGACGAAGGCCGCGCGCGGCTTCCGCAAGACCCGCCAGGGTCTGGTCGTCAGCGACAAGATGGACAAGACCGTCGTCGTCGCCGTCGAGGACCGCGTGACCCACGCCCTGTACGGCAAGGTCATCCGCCGTACCGAGAAGCTCAAGGCTCACGACGAGCAGAACGCCGCGGGCGTCGGCGACCGTGTCCTCCTCATGGAGACCCGGCCGCTGTCCGCGACGAAGCGCTGGCGCGTCGTCGAGGTCCTCGAGAAGGCCAAGTAAGAAATCTCCTGCGAGGCATTCCCCGCAGGACAGTTCCGCCAGGCTCCGGGAGTCGTTCACCTAGGTGACCGACTCCCGGGGAACCGGCAGACATTCAGGAGATAGACGTGATCCAGCAGGAGTCGCGACTGCGTGTCGCCGACAACACGGGTGCGAAGGAAATCCTCACCATCCGTGTGCTCGGTGGCTCCGGTCGCCGCTACGCGGGTATCGGTGACGTCATCGTCGCCACCGTCAAGGACGCGATCCCCGGTGGCAACGTGAAGAAGGGTGACGTCGTCAAGGCGGTCATCGTTCGCACCGTCAAGGAGCGCCGCCGTCCGGACGGCTCGTACATCCGCTTCGACGAGAACGCCGCCGTCATTCTGAAGAACGACGGCGACCCTCGCGGCACCCGTATCTTCGGCCCGGTCGGCCGTGAGCTGCGCGAGAAGAAGTTCATGAAGATCATCTCCCTCGCGCCGGAGGTGCTGTGAGCATGAAGATCAAGAAGGGCGACCTGGTCCAGGTCATCACCGGTAAGGACAAGGGCAAGCAGGGCAAGGTCATCGCGGCCTTCCCCCGTGAGGACCGCGTCCTGGTCGAGGGTGTCAACCGGGTCAAGAAGCACACCAAGGCCGGTCCGACCGCTCGCGGTTCGCAGGCCGGCGGCATCGTGACCACCGAGGCCCCGATCCACGTGTCCAACGTTCAGCTGGTCGTGGAGAAGGACGGCAACAAGGTCGTCACGCGCGTCGGTTACCGCTTCGACGACGAGGGCAACAAGATCCGCGTTGCCAAGCGGACGGGTGAGGACATCTGATGGCTACCACCACCACTCCGCGTCTCAAGACGAAGTACCGCGAGGAGATCGCGGGCAAGCTGCGTGAGGAGTTCTCCTACGAGAACGTCATGCAGATCCCCGGCCTCGTGAAGATCGTGGTCAACATGGGTGTCGGCGACGCCGCCCGTGACTCGAAGCTGATCGAGGGCGCGATCCGCGACCTGACCACCATCACCGGTCAGAAGCCGGCCGTCACCAAGGCCCGCAAGTCCATCGCGCAGTTCAAGCTGCGTGAGGGCCAGCCGATCGGTGCCCACGTCACGCTCCGTGGCGACCGCATGTGGGAGTTCCTGGACCGCACCCTGTCGCTGGCGCTGCCGCGCATCCGCGACTTCCGCGGTCTGTCCCCCAAGCAGTTCGACGGTCGTGGCAACTACACCTTCGGTCTCACCGAGCAGGTCATGTTCCACGAGATCGACCAGGACAAGATCGACCGCACCCGGGGTATGGACATCACCGTGGTGACCACGGCGACCAACGACGCTGAGGGCCGCGCGCTCCTTCGTCACCTCGGCTTCCCCTTCAAGGAGGCGTGAGCGAGATGGCGAAGAAGGCTCTGATTGCCAAGGCTGCTCGCAAGCCCAAGTTCGGTGTCCGCGGCTACACGCGCTGCCAGCGCTGCGGCCGTCCGCACTCCGTCTACCGCAAGTTCGGCCTGTGCCGCGTGTGCCTTCGTGAGATGGCTCACCGTGGCGAGCTGCCGGGCGTGACCAAGAGCTCCTGGTAATCCGGTAATTCCGGGTTATTCAGACTCTCGGTAAGCATCTGGGTCGGCAGGGGCCCGGCTCCGCATGCCTTAGGCTTGTGGGGTTGGGCGTCTGCCGCCCGTACGACTTACTACGCCGTAGGTCCACCGCGCCGCACCCGTCCCGTCTCGGATCGGGGAGAGGGATGGCGCACCAGGAAACCCCGGCGAGAGAGGCCGAAGGCCAATTCATGACCATGACTGATCCGATCGCAGACATGCTTACGCGTCTGCGGAACGCGAACTCGGCGTACCACGACTCCGTGACGATGCCGGCGTCCAAGATCAAGTCTCACATCGCGGAGATCCTCCAGCAGGAGGGCTTCATCACCGGCTGGAAGACCGAGGACGCCGAGGTCGGCAAGAACCTCACCCTCGAGCTGAAGTTCGGTCCGAACCGTGAGCGCTCCATCGCGGGCATCAAGCGGATCTCCAAGCCCGGTCTCCGGGTGTACGCGAAGTCCACCAACCTGCCCAAGGTGCTGGGTGGCCTCGGCGTGGCGATCATCTCCACGTCCCACGGGCTCCTCACCGACAAGCAGGCCGGCAAGAAGGGCGTAGGCGGAGAAGTCCTCGCCTACGTCTGGTAACGGAAGGGAACGGAGGAAACAGCTATGTCGCGCATCGGCAAGCTCCCCATCGCGGTTCCCGCCGGCGTGGACGTCACCATCGACGGCCGTACGGTCTCGGTCAAGGGCCCCAAGGGCTCGCTGACCCACACCGTCGTGGCGCCGATCGACATCGCCAAGGGTGAGGACGGCGTTCTGAACGTCACGCGCCCCAACGACGAGCGTCAGAGCAAGGCCCTGCACGGCCTGTCCCGCACGCTGGTGGCGAACATGATCACCGGCGTGACCCAGGGTTACGTGAAGAAGCTCGAGATCAGCGGTGTCGGTTACCGCGTGCTCGCCAAGGGTTCGAACCTGGAGTTCTCCCTCGGCTACAGCCACCCGATCCTGGTCGAGGCCCCCGAGGGCATCACCTTCAAGGTGGAGAACCCGACCCACTTCTCGGTCGAGGGCATCGACAAGCAGAAGGTCGGCGAGGTTGCGGCCAACATCCGCAAGCTGCGCAAGCCCGACCCGTACAAGGCCAAGGGCGTCAAGTACGAGGGCGAAGTCATCCGCCGCAAGGTCGGAAAGGCGGGTAAGTAAGCCATGGCATACGGACAGAAGATCCTGAAGGGCGACGCCTACAAGCGCGCCGCGATCAAGCGCCGCCACATCCGGATTCGCAAGAATCTCTCGGGTACGGCGGAGCGTCCCCGTCTGGTCGTTACCCGCTCGAACCGCCACATCGTGGCCCAGGTGATCGACGACCTCAAGGGTCACACCCTTGCGTCGGCGTCCACCCTGGACACCTCGATCCGTGGTGGCGAGGCGGACAAGTCGGCGCAGGCCAAGCAGGTCGGTGCCCTGGTCGCCGAGCGCGCCAAGGCCGCCGGTGTCGAGGCCGTCGTGTTCGACCGTGGTGGTAACCAGTACGCCGGGCGCATCGCCGCCCTGGCGGACGCCGCCCGCGAAGCCGGACTGAAGTTCTGAGCCGGTTCCGTATCGCTAGCGGAAACAGAGAGAGGTAATTCCAATGGCTGGACCCCAGCGCCGCGGTGGCGGTGCCGGTGGCGGCGAGCGGCGGGACCGGAAGGGCCGTGACGGTGGCGCAGGTGCCGCCGAGAAGACCGCTTACGTTGAGCGCGTCGTCGCGATCAACCGCGTCGCCAAGGTTGTGAAGGGTGGTCGTCGCTTCAGCTTCACCGCGCTGGTCGTGGTGGGCGACGGTGACGGCACCGTGGGTGTCGGATACGGCAAGGCCAAGGAGGTGCCGGCCGCCATCGCCAAGGGCGTTGAGGAGGCCAAGAAGCACTTCTTCAAGGTCCCCCGCATCCAGGGCACCATCCCGCACCCCATCCAGGGTGAGAAGGCTGCCGGCGTCGTGCTGCTCAAGCCCGCGTCCCCCGGTACCGGTGTTATCGCCGGTGGTCCGGTGCGCGCCGTGCTCGAGTGCGCCGGTATCCACGACGTGCTGTCGAAGTCGCTCGGCTCCGACAACCAGATCAACATCGTGCACGCGACCGTGGAGGCCCTCAAGGGCCTGCAGCGTCCCGAGGAGATCGCGGCCCGCCGTGGTCTGCCGCTCGAGGACGTCGCCCCCGCGGCTCTTCTCCGTGCGCGTGCCGGGGCGGGTGCGTAATCATGGCGCAGCTCAAGATTACGCAGGTCAAGTCCTACATCGGCAGCAAGCAGAACCACCGTGACACCCTGCGTTCCCTTGGTCTCAAGGGGATCAACACGCAGGTCGTCAAGGAGGACCGCCCCGAGTTCCGCGGCATGGTGCACACCGTCCGCCACCTCGTGTCGGTCGAGGAGGTCGACTGATCATGGCGGAAAACAACCCGCTCAAGATCCACAACCTCCGTCCCGCCCCGGGCGCCAAGACCGCCAAGACCCGTGTCGGTCGTGGTGAGGCGTCGAAGGGTAAGACGGCCGGTCGTGGTACCAAGGGCACGAAGGCCCGTTACCAGGTTCCGGAGCGCTTCGAGGGTGGCCAGATGCCCCTCCACATGCGTCTTCCGAAGCTGAAGGGCTTCAAGAACCCGTTCAAGACCGAGTTCCAGGTCGTGAACCTCGACAAGCTGTCCGCGCTGTACCCCGAGGGTGGCGAGGTCACCGTCGAGGGCCTCGTGGCCAAGGGTGCCGTTCGCAAGAACAGCCTCGTCAAGGTCCTCGGCCAGGGCGAGATCTCCGTGGCGCTGCAGGTGACGGTCGACGCCGTCTCCGGCTCCGCCAAGGAGAAGATCACCGCCGCCGGCGGTACCGTCACCGAGCTCGTCTGAATCCTTCAGGCGTCTCGATGACTTGAGCGATCCCGACCGGGGATGCCCCACAAATGGGGTATCCCCGGTTGGTCGTTCCAAGGGGAGTACTCCCGCCGGTAAGGTGGCCAGCGCTGCCCTCTTTCACGGGTGCGTCACATGAGGCACTCTGGGCGGCGGCTCAGCGTTAGTCACTTAGCCGTCCACTTATCAGTCGTCGAACCTCAAGACCGTCACCCTTGACGCAGTAGCGCGGGGGTCGCAGGAGGCACCGTGCTCACCGCGTTCGCCCGGGCGTTCAAGACGCCCGACCTGCGCAAGAAGCTGCTCTTCACGCTCGGCATCATCGTGGTGTACCGCCTCGGTACCCACATCCCCATTCCAGGTGTCGACTACAAGAACGTCCAGGAGTGCGTGGACCAGGCGTCCGGCAACCAGGGCCTGTTCGGCCTGGTCAACATGTTCAGCGGTGGCGCCCTGCTGCAGATCACGGTCTTCGCGCTCGGCATCATGCCGTACATCACGGCGAGCATCATTCTGCAGCTGCTGACCGTCGTCATCCCGCGTCTGGAAGCCCTCAAGAAGGAGGGCCAGGCCGGTACGGCGAAGATCACGCAGTACACCCGCTACCTGACCATCGCGCTCGCCATCCTGCAGGGCACCGGCCTGGTGGCCACCGCCCGCAGCGGCGCCCTCTTCTCCGGCTGCACCGTCGCCGGCCAGATCGTGCCCGACCAGGCGATCTTCACCACGATCGTCATGGTCATCACCATGACCGCCGGTACGGCCGTCGTCATGTGGCTCGGCGAGCTGATCACCGACCGCGGCATCGGCAACGGCATGTCGATCCTGATGTTCATCTCGATCGCCGCGACCTTCCCGTCCGCGATGTGGGCGATCAAGACGTCGGGCGACCTGGCGGACGGCTGGATCGAGTTCGGCACGGTGATCCTGGTCGGCCTGGTGATGGTCGGTCTCGTGGTCTTCGTCGAGCAGGCCCAGCGCCGCATCCCGGTCCAGTACGCGAAGCGCATGATCGGCCGCCGCTCCTACGGCGGCACGTCGACGTACATCCCGCTCAAGGTGAACCAGGCGGGTGTCATCCCCGTCATCTTCGCCTCGTCGCTGCTCTACATCCCGGCGCTGATCGTCCAGTTCTCGAACTCGACGGCGGGCTGGGCCACCTGGATCACGAAGAACCTCGCGGACACCGCGGCGACGCCGCACATCATCCTGTACTTCTTCCTGATCGTGTTCTTCGCCTTCTTCTACGTGGCCATCTCGTTCAACCCCGAGGAAGTCGCGGACAACATGAAGAAGTATGGTGGCTTCATCCCGGGCATCCGGGCTGGCCGACCGACCGCTGAGTACCTGAGCTACGTACTCAACCGGATCACCTGGCCGGGTTCGCTGTACTTGGGCCTGATCGCTCTCGTCCCGACAATGGCGTTGGCTGGTTTCGGGGCAAACCAGAACTTCCCGTTCGGTGGCACCAGCATCCTGATCATCGTGGGTGTCGGTCTCGAGACGGTGAAGCAGATCGAGAGCCAGCTCCAGCAGCGCAATTACGAAGGGTTCCTCCGCTGATGCGAATCGTCCTCGTCGGGCCTCCGGGCGCCGGAAAGGGAACGCAGGCCACCCGCCTTGCCGAGACGCTGCAGATTCCGCACATCTCCACGGGCGACCTGTTCCGCGCGAACATCAGCCAGCAGACCGAACTGGGCAAGCTCGCGAAGTCCTACATGGACGCCGGCAACCTGGTGCCGGACGAGGTCACCATCGCCATGGCGAAGGACCGCATGGAGCAGCCCGACGCCGAGGGCGGCTTCCTGCTGGACGGTTTCCCGCGCAACGTCTCCCAGGCCGAGGCGCTGGACGAGCTGCTCGAGACCGAGGACATGAGGCTCGACGCGGTGCTGGACCTGGAGGCCCCGGAGGACGAGGTCGTCAAGCGGATCGCCGGCCGGCGCGTCTGCCGCAACGACTCGGCCCACGTCTTCCACGTGACGTACACCCCGCCGAAGAAGGAAGGCGTCTGCGACGTCTGCGGCGGCGAGCTGTACCAGCGGGACGACGACTCCGAGGAGACGGTCCGCAAGCGGCTGGAGGTCTACCACACGCAGACCGAGCCGATCATCGACTACTACAAGGCGCAGGGCCTGGTCGCCACCATCGCCGCGACGGGACCCGTGGACGAGGTCACCCGCCGCGCGCTGGAGGCGCTCAAGCGCGACGACCAGTAGTCATCCGCACGGCTCGCAGCCGCGGTCCCTCGCTCAGGGGGCCGCGGCTGTGCTGTGGGGTGGGACGGCCAGGCCCCGTATCGTGGGAACCGTCCCCCTCCGCCCCTCCTCACCGGTCCCGTCCCGTCCAGAAAGGCCGCAGCCCCCATGGTGCAGATCAAGAACCCCGAGCAGATCGCCAAGATGCGCGAGGCGGGGCTGGTCGTCGCCGCCATCCACGCGGCCACCCGCGAGGCCGCCGTGCCCGGAGCGACCACCAAGGACCTGGACCAGGTCGCCCGCAAGGTCCTCGCGGAGCACGACGCCAAGCCGAACTTCCTCGGGTACGGCGGTTTCCCCGCCACGATCTGCACCTCGGTCAACGAGGTCGTCGTCCACGGCATCCCGTCCGACGACGTGGTCCTCAAGGACGGCGACGTCATCTCCATCGACTGCGGCGCGATCATCGACGGCTGGCACGGCGACGCCGCCTACACGGCCTTCGTCGGGTCGGGTCACTCCCCGGAGCTGGTCGAGCTGTCCCGGGTGACCGAGGAGTCGATGTGGGCCGGCATCGCGGCGATGAAGCAGGGCAACCGACTCGTCGACGTCTCGCGCGCCATCGAGACCTACATCCGCCGCCAGCCCAAGCCCGGCGGCGGCAAGTACGGGATCATCGAGGACTACGGCGGCCACGGCATCGGCACCGAGATGCACATGGACCCGCACCTGCTGAACTACGTCGACCGGCGCCGCGGCAAGGGCCCGAAGCTGGTCCCCGGCTTCTGCCTCGCCATCGAGCCGATGGTCTCCCTGGGCACCCCGCGCACCGAGGTCCTCTCCGACGACTGGACGGTCATCACCACCGACGGCACCTGGTCCTCCCACTGGGAGCACTCGGTGGCTCTGACGGAGCAGGGTCCGCTGGTCCTGACGGCGCCGGACGGCGGCCGGGCGAAGCTGGCGGAGCTGGGCGTGACGGCGGCGCCGGACCCCCTGGCGTGACGTCTGCCCGGGCCACGGCCGCCGGTCGGAGGCCGGCGCAGCCGCTCGAAGCTTGTGAGGCGCCCCTGGCGCCGAGCCCGCGAGAGGGGCGTGAGGAATTCGGTCGACTGGACGGTCATCACCACCGACGGCACCTGGTCCTCCCACTGGGAGCACTCGGTGGCCCTGACGGAGCAGGGTCCGCTGGTCCTGACGGCGCCGGACGGCGGCCGGGTGAAGCTGGCGGAGCTGGGCGTGACGGCGGCGCCGGACCCCCTGGCATAACGATCTCGCAGGCGGGGCAGACTTCCTCGTTTCGCCTTTCCGGGTCCCCTGACGTAGACTGACTCGTCGGCTCACGTGTGCCCGCATGTCTGCGGGATACAGGCTGAGTCGATCAAGGTAGTCGATTCGAAGGGCGAAGCGTGGCCAAGAAGCAAGGTGCCATCGAGATCGAGGGCACTGTCGTCGAGTCTCTTCCGAACGCCATGTTCAAGGTCGAGCTCCAGAACGGCCACCAGGTCCTGGCACACATCAGCGGCAAGATGCGCATGCACTACATCCGCATCCTCCCTGACGACCGGGTCGTGGTGGAGCTGTCTCCGTACGACCTGACGCGTGGCCGGATCGTCTACCGGTACAAGTAGATCTTGCCCACGTCCCGTGTGCCCCGCGCACGGGCCCGCCGGCAACTGACCCGGAGAACCTCACACCCATGAAGGTCAAGCCGAGCGTCAAGAAGATCTGCGACAAGTGCAGGGTGATCCGCCGTCACGGTCGGGTCATGGTCATCTGCGACAACCCGCGCCACAAGCAGCGCCAGGGCTGACGCCTGACCGTTCCCTCCGCGATTCGCAGGACTTCGCGCGACGCGAGCTGAACATGTTCATACGCAGGACCCGGGCGCTCTCATGCCCGACACCCCCGGTTCGGAGGCCGGGGACCCGATCCGTACCTCATACGGCGGCCGGGGACCGGTCCTGTGGAAGACCTCCGACAACCAACTGGAGCCATTGAATGGCACGCGTTTCCGGTGTTGACATCCCGCGCGAAAAGCGCGTGGAGATCGCCCTCACCTACGTGTTCGGCATCGGCCGGACCCTCTCGCAGCAGACGCTCGCCGCGACCGGCGTGGACCCGAACACCCGTGTTCGGGACCTCTCCGAGGAGCAGCTCGTCGCGATCCGCGAGTACGTCGACAACAACATCAAGACCGAGGGTGACCTCCGTCGCGAGGTCCAGGCCGACATCCGCCGCAAGGTCGAGATCGGTACCTACCAGGGTCTCCGTCACCGTCGCGGTCTGCCCGTCCGCGGTCAGCGCACCAGCACGAACGCCCGCACCCGCAAGGGCCCGCGTCGCGCCATCGCCGGCAAGAAGAAGCCGGGCAAGAAGTAGTCCGCAGCGGACTCGCCGTCCAGCGGTCTTCGCTGTAGGACCGACCACCTCCCGTAGGAGAACGACATGCCCCCCAAGGGACGTCAGGGCGCGACCAAGAAGGTGCGCCGCAAGGAAAAGAAGAACGTCGCTCACGGCCACGCGCACATCAAGAGCACGTTCAACAACACGATCGTGTCCATCACGGACCCGACCGGCAACGTGATCTCCTGGGCCTCCGCCGGCCACGTCGGCTTCAAGGGCTCCCGGAAGTCCACGCCGTTCGCCGCGCAGATGGCCGCCGAGTCGGCTGCCCGCCGCGCGCAGGAGCACGGCATGCGCAAGGTCGACGTGTTCGTCAAGGGCCCGGGTTCCGGTCGTGAGACCGCCATCCGCTCCCTGCAGGCGACCGGCCTCGAGGTCGGCTCCATCCAGGACGTCACGCCCACCCCGCACAACGGCTGCCGTCCGCCGAAGCGCCGTCGCGTCTGATCTCGCCTCACGGCGGCATCGGTACGACGCTTCACCAGGGTTTCGCGGGCGGTACGGCTCCTTCGGGTCGTGCCGCCCGTACCCTTGCATCACAGAGTCGGGCGTCAAATAGCGGGCGCCCCTGACTGAAGGATCACCACATGCTGATCGCTCAGCGTCCCTCGTTGACCGAAGAGGTCGTCGACGAGTTCCGCTCCCGGTTCGTCATCGAGCCGCTGGAGCCGGGCTTCGGCTACACCCTCGGCAACTCGCTCCGCCGCACCCTCCTCTCGTCGATCCCCGGCGCTGCTGTCACCAGCATCCGCATCGACGGTGTCCTGCACGAGTTCACCACCGTGCCGGGCGTCAAGGAGGACGTCACCGACCTGATCCTCAACATCAAGCAGCTGGTCGTCTCCTCGGAGCACGACGAGCCCGTCGTGATGTACCTGCGCAAGCAGGGCCCGGGTCTGGTCACCGCCGCCGACATCGCGCCGCCGGCCGGTGTCGAGGTGCACAACCCCGACCTCGTCCTCGCCACGCTCAACGGCAAGGGCAAGCTGGAGATGGAGCTGACCGTCGAGCGCGGTCGCGGCTACGTCTCCGCCGTGCAGAACAAGCAGGTCGGTCAGGAGATCGGGCGCATCCCGGTCGACTCGATCTACTCGCCGGTCCTCAAGGTCACGTACAAGGTCGAGGCCACGCGTGTCGAGCAGCGCACCGACTTCGACAAGCTGATCGTCGACGTCGAGACCAAGCAGGCGATGCGTCCGCGTGACGCCATGGCCTCCGCGGGCAAGACGCTGGTCGAGCTGTTCGGTCTCGCGCGCGAGCTGAACATCGACGCCGAGGGCATCGACATGGGTCCGTCCCCGACGGACGCCGCGCTCGCCGCCGATCTGGCGCTGCCGATCGAGGAGCTGGAGCTCACCGTTCGGTCGTACAACTGCCTCAAGCGCGAGGGCATCCACTCCGTGGGTGAGCTCGTGGCCCGTTCCGAGGCGGACCTGCTCGACATCCGCAACTTCGGTGCGAAGTCGATCGACGAGGTCAAGGCCAAGCTCGCGGGCATGGGCCTGGCGCTGAAGGACTCGCCTCCCGGGTTCGACCCGACCGCCGCCGCGGACGCCTTCGGCGCCGACGACGACGCGGACGCCGGGTTCGTGGAGACCGAGCAGTACTGAGCGCTCCGCGAGGAGGGCCGTACTGCGGGTGCGGGTGCGGGCGGGCTGTGGCTGGTCGCGCCCACGCGACGGAGTCGCACATCGAAACCGCCCCGCGCCCACTCCGGAGACGCCCCTTCGGGGCCGCCTCCGGATCTCTGACAGACAACCGTCTGCTCAGATACTGACTCCGGTACCTGATACGGCCGGGGCAGACACCTAGGAGAAACACCATGCCGAAGCCCACCAAGGGTGCCCGTCTGGGCGGCAGCGCCGCGCACGAGAAGCTGCTCCTCGCGAACCTCGCGAAGTCGCTCTTCGAGCACGGCAAGATCACGACCACCGAGGCGAAGGCGCGCAAGCTGCGTCCGTACGCCGAGCGTCTGGTCACCAAGGCGAAGAAGGGCGACCTTCACAACCGCCGTCAGGTGCTCCAGGTGATCACGGACAAGAGCATCGTCCACACGCTCTTCACCGAGATCGGCCCGCGCTACGAGAACCGTCCCGGTGGCTACACCCGGATCACCAAGATCGGTAACCGCCGCGGCGACAACGCGCCCATGGCCGTCATCGAGCTGGTCGAGGCGCTGACCGTGGCGCAGCAGGCCACCGGCGAGGCCGAGGCCGCGACGAAGCGTGCCGCCAAGGACGCCGAGGGCACCGAGGCCGCCGAGACCAAGGTCGACACGGCCAAGGCCGACGACGAGGCCGCGGCCGAGGAGTCGAAGGACGCGTAAGCGTCCGCCGGGGGCTGTGTGACCGCGGCTGCGGGTTCGTGGTCGCTTGTCGCGCCCACGCGGCGGAGCCGCATATCGAGCACAGCCCCGTGAGGGTGTTGGCGGGTCCGTTCCTTTCAGGAGCGGGCCCGCTTTCGTGTGGGTGAGAGGATCTGCGGGTGAGTGACGAAGTTGAGGCCGGGTTCGTGCGGGTGCGGCTGGATCTCTCCTACGACGGGAGCGAGTTCTCCGGGTGGGCCAAGCAGGCCGGGGGGCGGCGGACCGTGCAGGGGGAGATCGAGGACGCGCTGCGGACGGTCACCCGGTCGCGGGAGACGTACGAGCTGACGGTCGCCGGGCGGACCGACGCGGGCGTGCACGCGCGGGGACAGGTCGCCCACGTCGATCTGCCGCGCGAGGTGTGGGCCGAGCACCACGTGAAGCTGCTCAAGCGGCTCGCCGGGCGGCTGCCGAGGGACGTGCGGGTCTGGGCGCTCAGGGAGGCGCCGAGCGGGTTCAACGCCCGGTTCTCGGCGGTCTGGCGGCGCTACGCCTACCGGGTCACCGACAACCCCGGCGGTGTCGACCCGCTGCTGCGCGGGCACGTGCTGTGGCACGACTGGCCGCTCGACGTGGACGCCATGAACGAGGCCGCCCGCGGACTGCTGGGCGAGCACGACTTCGCCGCCTACTGCAAGAAGCGCGAGGGGGCGACCACCATCCGGACGCTGCAGGAGCTGAGCCTGGTGCGGGGCGAGGAGGACGGGATCGTCACCGCCACCGTGCGGGCCGACGCCTTCTGCCACAACATGGTGCGTTCCCTGATCGGCGCCCTGCTGTTCGTCGGAGACGGCCACCGGGCGCCGGACTGGCCGGCGAAGGTGCTCGCCGCGGGCGTACGGGACTCGGCCGTGCACGTCGTACGGCCGCACGGGCTGACGCTCGAGGAGGTCGGCTACCCGGCCGACGAGCTGCTGGCGGCCCGGAACAAGGAGGCGCGCAACAAGCGGTCGCTGCCGGGAGCCGGCTGCTGCTGAGGGGCGGCGTCAGCCCTCTGCCGCCGCCGACGCCTGGGCCTCGCCGCGTCGGCGGATCTGCCGGAAGGCGAACTCGGCCAGGTCGTCACCGGCGCGGAAGACGCCGGTGGACTTCTCCGTGACGTCCTTGCCGTTCGTGAAACCGGCGACGGTGAAGTAGGCGTAGCGGCCGTAGGAGTTGGTGGTGGAGCGGCAGACCGCACCGGTGCAGAAGGACTTGACGCCGCCACCGGACACGGAGCGCACGATGCTCTTCTTGTCGGCTTCCTTCTTCGCCTTCGCGGCCTGCGCCTCGGTGTCGAAGACGGCCACGCCGACGGTGACGGCGGTGTCGCCGTTGGTGTAGGTGACGCGGATCAGACGCGTGCACCTGTTGGTGTCGAGGACCTTCGGCAGGGTGCCCTGGGCGGCGGAGCCGCAGGTGCGGGTGTCGGCCGTCGGGCCCTTCTTGTAGACCGTCTCGCCCATGGTCAGCTGGGTGCCGGGGAAGAGCAGGTCCGGGCTGAGCGGTGCCTTGTCCTTCTTGACGCTGGAGACGAAGTCCTTCGGGTCCAGCGGCGGCGGCGCGCTGGTCGGGGCGAAGGACGGCTGGGTGGCCGTGGCGCTGGGTATGTCCGCCGTCGAGGGGAGCTGCGAGGAGGGGCTGTCGGAGGCCTGGCCGGAGCCGTTCGCGGAGACGACGGCCACGGCGACGGCACCGGCTATCGCCACGGTGGCCAGCGCCCCGCCGCCTATGAAGAGCAGCCGGCGGCGCTTGGCGCGGGCCTCGGAGGCCTCGGCGAGGGCGGCCCAGTCCGGCGTGTTGTCACCGTTGCCGCTGTTCCAGGGCTGCTGCGGCTGCGACTGCTGCTGCGGCTGCTGCGATTGCGGTTTCCAGGGATCCCACTGCGACTGAGGTCCCCCTTGCCCATAGCTCATGGGCCGCATCTTAGACGTGCCGACGGGCGTGCTGGTGCGCGTACTTGAGGGCCTCAGGGCCTAGCGTTCCGTTCATGCGGACGGGCAAAAGCGACATCTCCGGGTGGTTGGTGCGACCGGCGGGACGGCATCTGTGGGCGGTGCTCGTGACGGTGCTGGCGGCGTCCGCCGCGCACGCGGCGCGGGTGACCCCGGACGGCGGGATGGACAACGCGATCGTCGTGCGGGCCGCCCGCACCTGGCTGGACGGCGGCTCCCCGTACGACGATCCGCACTTCCTCTACCTGCCGAGCGCCGTGCTGGCCGCCGTGCCGCAGGCCCTGCTGCCCGGGGCGGTGCTGCGGGTGCTGGTGCCGTGCGCGGTGACCGTCCTGCTGGCGCTGGCCTGGGCCTGCGCGCTGCTCCTGCACCGGGTGCCGCTCGGCAGCCGGCTCGCGGCCCTCGGGCTGACCGGGCTGGCGCTGGGCTTCGCGCCGTTCGGGCACCTGGTGCGGCTCGGCAACTGGACGGTGACGGCGACGGTGGCGCTGCCGCTGGCCCTGCTGATGGCGAGCCGGGGACGCTGGACGGGCGCGGGCGCGGTCATCGGCGCGGCCGTGGCGCTCAAGCCGCTGCTCGCGCCGGTCGTCCTGCTCTTCCTTTTCGCCGGCCGGTGGCGGGCGCTGGCCGCGGCCGTCCTGGTGCCCGCGCTGGCCTCCGCCGCGGCGGCGCTGGCGATGCCCGACCCGGCGGGCTTCTTCACCCGCACCCTGCCCTTCCTGCTGCACGGCGACGACGGCTTCGTACGGCTCTACGAGGCCTCCCCGGCGGCCGTGCTGCCCCGGCTCGGGGTGCCTCCGGCGCTCGCGCAGGGGCTCGCGGTGGCGGCGGCCTGCGCCGGGGTGCTGTGCGCGTACCGGCGCTGGAGGCGCGCCGACCCCGGTCCGCTGCGGCTCGCGGAGACCGGCGCGGGGCTGATGCTCTCGGCGTTCCTGATCTCCAGGCCGTCCTACGACCACTACCTCCTGGTCGCCCTGCCGCTGCTGCTCGCCGGCCTGCCGTACGCCGGGTCGGTGGCCCGCGGGGTGTGGTTCTGGGTCGCACTGGTGCCCCAGGCACCGGGGCTGACCTGGCCCTGGCTGGAGGGGGAGCGGCGGCGGGCCTTCCGGGACGCGTTCACGCTGTGCGTCCTCGCGGTGACGGTGGCCCGGCAGGCCGGGACCGCCCCGGCGGGCGCCGGGGAGCGTGTGCCCCCGGGGCGGGCGCCGGAGCCGGAGCGGGCCCCCGCGGCTCCGTTTTGACCGGGCCGCCGGGGCCCGGGTATTCTGCACAGCTGTATGTGTATTGGCTTGCTCATTCTCACGTGAGGGGCCCTTACACCGGTCCACCGGGACCGATGACCAGCGATCTGCACGCGGTTTGCGTCACCGCGGTGCGGTCAGGGCTGTCGTGATCGTCTTCGGTGACCATGTCAGGACCACTCACTGAAGAAGCGAAGGCTACGAACCGTGCGTACGTACAGCCCCAAGCCCGGCGATGTGACGCGCCAGTGGCACGTCATCGACGCTCAGGACGTCGTCCTGGGTCGTCTGGCCACCACTGCCGCCTCCATCCTGCGCGGCAAGCACAAGCCGATCTACGCGCCCCACGTCGACACCGGTGACTTCGTCATCATCATCAACGCCGACAAGGTGCACCTCTCCGGCAACAAGCGGACCCAGAAGATGGCGTACCGCCACTCCGGCTACCCGGGCGGTCTGCGCTCCGTGCGCTATGACGAGCTGCTGGACAAGAACCCGGAGAAGGCCATCGAGAAGGCCGTCAAGGGCATGCTCCCGAAGAACTCCCTGGGCCGTCAGATGCTCTCGAAGCTGAAGGTCTACAAGGGTGACCAGCACCCGCACGGCGCGCAGCAGCCGCAGCCGTTCGAGATCACCCAGGTCGCGCAGTAGTTCCGGCCACCCTTTAAGACTGAAGAGAATCTGAGGAGCATCGTGGCCGAGACCACTCCCGAGCAGCCGCTCGAAGAGATCGACATCGACAGCTACACCACCGAGTCCGAGGTCCCCGTCGAGGGTGACTACACCTCGGAGTCCATGGCCTCCGCGTTCGGCGAGCCCCAGCCGGCCGCCGGCCTGGGCCGCCGCAAGAACGCCATCGCCCGCGTCCGGATCGTCCCGGGCACCGGCAAGTGGAAGGTCAACGGGCGCACGCTCGAGGACTACTTCCCGAACAAGGTGCACCAGCAGGAAGTCAACGAGCCCTTCAAGGTGCTCGAGCTCGACAACCGCTACGACGTCATCGCCCGCATCTCGGGTGGCGGCGTCTCCGGTCAGGCCGGTGCGCTCCGTCTCGGTGTCGCCCGCGCGCTGAACGAGGCCGACGTGGACAACAACCGCGGCGCGCTCAAGAAGGCCGGTTACCTCAAGCGCGACGACCGTGCGGTCGAGCGGAAGAAGGCCGGTCTGAAGAAGGCCCGCAAGGCCCCGCAGTACAGCAAGCGCTAAGCTTCGCTGCCTGTACTCCGAACGCCCCGGCGGCACGCCACTGTGCTGTCGGGGCATTCGTTTATCCCAGCCGTTGGGCGTATAACGGCACAAGACGTTCTAAGGCTTATGTGATCGTTGGTCGGGTGCTGTGCGCCCGGGTCTTCGGGAGCGCCGGCTGCGTGGGTCGCGCTCATCGGCAGCCGCTCCCGGAATTGACGTTTCCTCAGGAGGACAAGTGGGACGACTCTTCGGCACGGACGGCGTGCGCGGTGTCGCCAACGCGGATCTGACGGCCGAGCTGGCGCTGGGCCTCTCCGTCGCCGCGGCGCACGTACTGGCCGAGGCGGGCACCTTCGCCGGGCACCGGGCGACCGCGGTGGTCGGCCGGGACCCGCGCGCCTCCGGGGAGTTCCTGGAGGCGGCGGTGGTCGCGGGTCTGGCCAGCGCCGGCGTGGACGTGCTGCGGGTCGGCGTGCTGCCGACGCCCGCGGTGGCCCACCTGACCGGCGCGCTCGGCGCCGACCTCGGCGTGATGCTGTCCGCCAGCCACAACGCCATGCCCGACAACGGCATCAAGTTCTTCGCCCGCGGCGGCCACAAGCTCGCCGACGAGCTGGAGGACCGCATCGAGTCCGTCTACGCCGAGCACCGCACCGGCGCCCCCTGGGACCGCCCGACCGGCGCCGGCGTGGGCCGCGTCCGCGACTACGACGAGGGGCTCGACCAGTACGTCGCCCACCTCGTCGGTGTCCTGCCGAACCGTCTCGACGGGCTGAAGATCGTCCTCGACGAGGCGCACGGCGCGGCCTCCCGGGTCTCCCCGGAGGCGTTCGCACGGGCCGGGGCCGAGCTGGTCACCATCGGCGCGGTGCCCGACGGCCTCAACATCAACGACGGCTGCGGCTCCACCCACCTCGACCTGCTCAAGGCCGCCGTCGTCGAGCACGGCGCCGACCTCGGCATCGCCCACGACGGCGACGCCGACCGCTGCCTGGCCGTGGACCACACCGGCGCGGAGGTGGACGGCGACCAGATCCTCGCCGTGCTGGCGCTCGCGATGCGGGAGCGGGACGCGCTGCGCTCGGACACCGTCGTCGCGACCGTCATGTCCAACCTGGGCTTCAGGCTCGCCATGGAGCGCGAGGGCATCCGGTTCGCGCAGACCGGCGTCGGCGACCGGTACGTGCTGGAGGAGATGAAGCAGCACGGCTACGCCCTGGGCGGCGAGCAGTCCGGCCACGTCATCATCCTCGACCACGCCACCACCGGCGACGGCACGCTGACCGGCCTGATGCTGGCGGCGCGGGTCGCGCAGACCGGCCGTACGCTGCGGGACCTCGCGTCGGTGATGGAGCGGCTGCCGCAGGTGCTGGTGAACGTGCCGGACGTGGACAAGTCGCGGGTGACGACCTCCGCCGAGCTGGCCGCCGCGGTGTCCGAGGCGGAGCGGGAGCTGGGGAGCACGGGGCGGGTGCTGCTGCGTCCCTCCGGGACGGAGCCGCTCGTTCGGGTGATGGTGGAGGCCGCCGACATCGAGCAGGCCCGGTCTGTCGCCGGGCGGTTGGCCGATGTGGTGAAGTCTGCGCTGGGTTAAGAGCCGTTGACGGGTTCGGGGTGGGGGTTCTGCGCGTTGCGGGCTGCGGGTTTCGCTGTGGCTTGTCGCGCAGTTCCCCGCGCCCCTCAGGTGAGTCTCCTCATCCGGCGTTGTCGGGTTTGGTCAGCCGGTTGCGCTGAGTCGACCACAACGCCTTCTGGGTCAGGAGGGTGAGGGTTCCGGCCACCACGATGCCCGCCAGGTTGAGCAGGAGCTGTTCGGAGGAGCCCACCGTCTGGGTGGTGTCGCCGAAGCTCAGGGCGACGGCGGCGTTCGCGGCGGCCGGGACCGTGGTGACCGAGATGGCGACGCCCACCAGGGCGCCGGACTTCGCCGACGTCAGGGACAGCGTGCCCGCGATGCCGGCGAGGACCGCCACCACGAAGGAGAAGGCGTCCGGGGCGTAGACGAAGCCGGTGTTGGGCCGGTCGCCCTCCAGCTTGCCCTCGGTGAACAGGCCGAGGGCGGCCATGACCCAGCTGAAGCCCACCGTCACCGCCATCGCCACCGCGAAGCCCACCAGCAGGGCGGTCAGCGAGCGCAGGGCCAGCCGCGGGGCGCGCTGGACGATCGCCGTGCAGATCCCGGCGAGCGGACCGAACTCCGGGCCGACGGCCATCGCGCCGACGATCAGGATCGCGTTGTCGAGGACGACACCGCAGGCCGCGATCATCGTGGCCAGGGTGATGAAGGCGAGGTAGGTGACGGAGAGCGTCGACTCCTCGTGCGTCGCCTCCTCCAGCTGTTCCCACAGCACCGCGTCGGCGCCCTCGCCGGGTGTGTCCCGTTCCGCCTTGTCGGCACGCTCGGACAGGGACAGGTCGATGTTCTCGGCGGTGATGGCGCCGCTGCTGTCGAGGCCCAACGCCCGCAGGCGGTTGATGAGTTCGTCACCCGCCTCGCGGGCCACGTCGCACATGACGACGTCGCCCTCGGGTTCGCGGGCGGCGCCCGGCAGGACGACGAGGTGGGTGGTGCCGACCGTACGGTCGATCAGGCGGACCACCTCGTCGGTGCGGTCGGCCGGAGTGATCAGGCGCAGATGCAGCATCCGGTCTTTCTACCGTGCCGCCCGCCCCACGCGCCCCGCCCGTCTCACAGCTTGCGCAGACTCAGGCGCTGCACCTTGTGGTCGGGGCCCTTGCGCAGGACCAGGGTCGCCCGGCTCCGGGTGGGGGCGACGTTCTCCACCAGGTTGGGCTTGTTGATGGTGCGCCAGGTGGTGCGGGCGTAGTCGAGGGCCTCCTCCTCCGACACCTGCGTGTACTTGCGGAAGTACGAGGACGGGTTCTGGAAGGCGGTCGCGCGCAGCTTGCGGAAGCGGTTGAGGTACCAGCGCTCGATGTCCTCGGTACGCGCGTCGACGTACACGCTGAAGTCGAAGTAGTCCGCGAGGCCGACCCTGGTGCGGCCGTCCTTGCCGGGCAGCGCGGGCTGGAGCACGTTGAGGCCCTCGACGATCAGGATGTCGGGGCGGCGGACGACGAGCCGCTCGTCCGGGACGATGTCGTAGATGAGGTGGGAGTAGACCGGCGCGGTCACCTCCGCCTTGCCCGCCTTGATGTCGGCGACGAACCGGGTCAGGGCCCGGCGGTCGTACGACTCGGGGAAGCCCTTGCGCGACATCAGGCCCCGCGCCTCCAGCTCCCGCGTCGGCAGCAGGAAGCCGTCGGTGGTGACCAGCTCCACGCGCGGGTGCTCGGGCCAGCGGGACAGCAGCGCCTGGAGGAGCCGGGCGACCGTGGACTTGCCGACCGCCACCGAGCCGGCGACCCCTATGACGAAGGGGGTGCCGGACTGGGAGCCCTGCTCGCCGAGGAACGTGTTGAGCGCGCCGCGCAGGCCGTCGGTGGCGCCGACGTAGAGGTTGAGCAGCCGGGAGAGCGGGAGGTAGATGTCCCGCACCTCGTCGAGGTCGATGACGTCGCCGAGGCCGCGCAGCTTCTCGACCTCCTCGGCGGTCAGCGGCAGCGGCGTCTTGTCGCGCAGCGCGCTCCACTCGGGGCGGGTGAGGTCGACGTAGGGAGTCGCCTCCGGCCGCTGCCGGTGGGCGCTCCGGGGAATCGAGGGGACCGGAGAGATCACAGTCCATTGTTAACGGAGTACGAACGGGGCGGCAGGTGGGGTGCGTCACGCCCGCCCGGCCGCGGGGCCCGGAGGTCACGCGGGCGTCACGGTCGGATACCGGGTGGTGCGGTCTTGATCAACTGTGTGGCGGCTGTGCTTACAGTCTTCGCACGTTTGTGCGGAGTATCCGCCATCTGGAAAACATCTGGAAGAAAGAGCCGACGTGAGACTGTCCGCTGTGCGCCGTATTGCCCTCGCCTCGTCCGTCGCTACCCTGGCCCTGCTCGCCACCGCGTGCGGCTCCTCGCAGGACGACGGTGACAAGGCGGCAGGTGACGGCAAGGGCGAGAGCGGCAGTGCCGCCCCGGCGGCCAAGGCGCTCACCGCCGCCGAACTGGAGAAGGCCGTCCTCGCGCAGGCGGACGTCAAGAGCGGCAAGGTCACCAAGGTGTCGGCGACGGACGACGTCGCCAAGGACAAGGTGAAGGGCGAGAAGGCCGCGTGCGAGCCGCTCGCCCTCGCCGAGGCGGGCGTGCCGCTCGGCGAGCCCGCCGCGTCCGTCAAGCGCAGCTGGACGGAGGGGCCGAAGAAGCCGTCCGGGGACGCGAGCACCGAGGAGGAGATCGGCGCCGCGTTCGACCTGGACAAGGCCCTCGTGACGCTGGCGACGTACGAGGACGGCGGCGCCGAGGCCGTCCTGAAGGACGTGAAGGAGGCGGCCGGCGCGTGCGCGGGCGGTTTCACCTTCACCGCGATGGGTGAGAAGGCCCGCGTCGCCAAGGTGGCCGAGGAGACGGCGCCCGGCGGTGCCGACGAGGCGGTCGCGATGACGATGACGATGACCGGGGACGACGGCGACGCGTTCCCGGTGAAGGTCTACGTCACCCGCAAGGGCTCCACCGTCGCCTCGTTCACCGTGCTGAACCTGGCCTCCGCCGGCACCGGCAAGGACTTCCCCTTCCCCACGGAGATCTCCGACGCCCAGCTCGCCAAGCTCGGCTGACACCGGTCCCACCGGGGACGTTCGTACCCCGGTGGGAATTTCCGATTTCGGGCACGGGAAGCCCGCCGTGCGGCCGCCGCGCGGACGCTCCTGCTCGTAGGCTGCCGCTTATGTGCGGAATCGTGGGATACGTAGGGTCTCAGTCGGCACTCGATGTCGTGATGGCCGGTCTGAAGCGGCTCGAATACCGGGGGTACGACTCGGCGGGCGTCGCCGTGCTCGCGGACGGTGGCCTCGCCAGCGCCAAGCGGGCCGGCAAGCTCGTCAACCTCGACAAGGAACTGTCCGAACATCCGCTGCCGGCCGCCGCGACCGGCATCGGCCACACCCGCTGGGCCACCCACGGCGGCCCCACCGACGCCAACGCCCACCCGCACCTCGACAACGCGGGCCGGGTGGCCGTGGTGCACAACGGCATCATCGAGAACTTCGCGCCGCTGCGGACCGAGCTGGCCGAGCGCGGCCACGAGCTGCCCTCCGAGACCGACACCGAGGTCGTCGCCCACCTGCTCGCCGAGGAGTACTCGGCCTGCGCCGACCTCGCCGAGGCGATGCGGCTGGTGTGCCGACGGCTCGAAGGCGCGTTCACGCTGGTCGCGGTGCACGCGGACGCCCCGGACGTGGTGGTGGGCGCCCGCCGCAACTCGCCGCTCGTGGTGGGCGTGGGGGAGGGCGAGTACTTCCTCGCCTCGGACGTCGCGGCCTTCATCGCGCACACCCGGGACGCCGTCGAGCTGGGCCAGGACCAGGTCGTCGAGCTGCGCCGGGACGGCGTGCGGGTCACCGGCTTCGACGGCACCCCGGCCGACGTGCGCTCCTACCACGTCGACTGGGACGCCTCGGCCGCCGAGAAGGCCGGATACGCCTCCTTCATGCTCAAAGAGATCGCCGAGCAGCCCAAGGCCGTCGCCGACACCCTCCTCGGCCGCATCGACGGCTCCGGCACGCTGAGCCTGGACGAGGTGCGCATCCCGCCGGAAGTCCTCCGCGAGCTGGACAAGGTCGTCATCGTCGCCTGCGGCACCGCCTTCCACGCCGGGCTGATCGCCAAGTACGCCATCGAGCACTGGACGCGGATCCCCTGCGAGGTGGAGCTGGCCAGCGAGTTCCGCTACCGCGACCCGATCCTCGACCAGCAGACCCTGGTCGTCGCGATCTCCCAGTCCGGCGAGACCATGGACACCCTCATGGCCCTGCGCCACGCCCGCGAACAGGGCGCCAGGGTCCTCGCCATCTGCAACACCAACGGCTCGACGATCCCCCGCGAGTCCGACGCCGTCCTCTACACCCACGCGGGTCCCGAGGTCGCCGTCGCCTCCACCAAGGCCTTCCTCACCCAGCTCGTGGCCTGCTACCTGGTCGCCCTCTACCTGGGCCAGGTGCGGGGCGACAAGTACGGCGACGAGATCCGCGACGTCGTCCGTGACCTGTCCGGCATCGCAGGCGCCGTGGACCAGGTCCTCAGGACCATGGAGCCGGTGCGGGAACTGGCCCGTTCGCTCGCCCACAAGGACACGGTGCTCTTCCTCGGCCGCCACGTCGGCCACCCCGTCGCCCTCGAAGGCGCGCTCAAGCTGAAGGAGCTGGCGTACATGCACGCCGAGGGCTTCGCGGCGGGCGAGCTGAAGCACGGGCCGATCGCGCTGATCGAGGAGGACCTGCCGGTCGTCGTGGTGGTGCCGTCCCCGCGCGGGCGCTCCGTCCTCCACGACAAGATCGTGTCCAACATCCAGGAGATCCGCGCCCGCGGCGCCCGCACCATCGTCATCGCGGAGGAGGGCGACGAGGCGGTGGTCCCCTACGCCGACCACGTCGTCCGCGTCCCGGCCACCCCGACGCTGCTCCAGCCGCTCGTGGCCACGGTGCCGTTGCAGGTCTTCGCCTGCGAACTGGCGACCGCCCGGGGCAACGAGGTGGACCAGCCGCGGAACCTGGCCAAGTCGGTGACGGTGGAGTAGGCGGGGGCGGTGCCGGGCGGTGCCGGGCGCGGCCGAGGGCGGTGTCGGGCGCGGCCCGGGGCGGGGCCGGTGCCGAGGGCGGGACGGGGCCGGTGCCCGGGGAGCACGGTGACGGCCCGGGAGCGTTCCAGGACCGATCAGCGAACGGTGCGGCCGGCCCCGGGCGGCCGGTGATCACCGTACGGAGAGACCCGCCCCCGGCCCGTTCAGACCCCCCGCACGTCGCGCCAGGCCCGCGGGACCGCTTCGGCGACGTCGTGTGCCCCCGCCGGGGCGCCCCGCGTCGCGAAGCGGCCCGCCAGGCCGTGCAGGTACGCGCCCACGCTCCCGGCGTCCCGCGCCGACAGCCCGGCCGCCAGCAGCGACCCCGCCAGGCCGGACAGCACATCCCCGCTTCCGGCCGTGGCGAGCCACGACGTCCCCGTCGCGTTGACCCGGACGGGGCCGCCCCGCGCACCGGCCACCAGCGTCGTCGAGCCCTTCAGGAGCACCGTCGCCCCGTACCGCGCCGCCAGTTCGCGCACCGAGGCCAGCCGTGCGCCCTCGACCTCCTCGCGGCCCACCCCGAGCAGCGCCGCGGCCTCACCGGCGTGCGGGGTCATCAACGTCGGTGCCGAGCGGGCCCGTACCGCCTCCACGTCGGCCAGCCGCAGCCCGTCCGCGTCGATCAGC
Organism: Streptomyces sp. BK208; assembly: GCF_004364245.1. Classification (GTDB taxonomy): domain Bacteria; phylum Actinomycetota; class Actinomycetes; order Streptomycetales; family Streptomycetaceae; genus Streptomyces. Next base: position 307,114 of record NZ_SOAV01000006.1, read on the forward strand.
ACCGGCACCTCGGCCGCCAGCACCTCCGCCACCGTCGCCGCGTCGTCACCGGCGCCCGGTCCGACCACCCACGCCTGGACCCGGCCCGCCCGCCGCGGCCCCCGGTCGGACACGAGCGTCTCCGGGAACCGGGCGATCACCGCGTCCGCTGCCGGACCCACGTAGCGCACCGCCCCGGCCCCGCCCCGCAGCGCGCCCGCGACGGCCAGCACGGCCGCGCCCGGGTAGCGGGCCGAACCGGCGGCGATGCCGACGACTCCGCGCCGGTACTTGTCGCTCTCGGCCGACGGGACCGGCAGCAGCCGCGCCACGTCCGCGTGCTGCAACGCCTCCAGTTCGGCCGCCTCGGCGGGCAGCGGCAGGCCGATGTCCACCAGTCGCACCGACCCCGCGTACTCACGCCCCGGATCGATCAGCAGACCCGGCTTGTGCGCCCCGAACGTCACCGTCAGGTCGGCGCGGACCGCGTCCCCCGGCACCTGACCGGTGTCCGCGTCGACCCCGCTCGGCAGGTCCACGGCGACGACGGCGGCCCCCGACCGCGCCGCCGCACCGGCCAGCGGTACGGCCTCCTCGCGCAACCCGCCCTTGCCGCCGATCCCGACGATGCCGTCGAGGACGAGGTCGGCCCGCGCGATCGACTCCTCCACGGCGGCGCCGGCGACGCGCCCGCCCGCTCGCCGCAACGCCGCCAGCCCCCCGCCGTGCACCCGCTCCGGAGCGAGCAGCACCGCCGTCACGCCCGCGCCCCGCCGGGCCAGCCGCGCACCCGCGTACAGGGCGTCGCCCCCGTTGTCGCCGCTGCCCGCCAGCACCACCACCCGGCTGCCGTAGACCCGCCCGGCCACCCGCCCCAGCACCTCGGCGCAGGCGGCGGCCAGCCCGGCCGCCGCCCGCTGCATCAACGCCCCCTCCGGGAGCCGTGCCATCAGCTCCCGCTCGGCGCTCCTGACCGTTTCCACGCTGTACGCAGTCCGCATGCCGTCGAGTCTTCCCCGTGGACCGGGAACACGCACGGTCCGGGACCCCCGTACGGTCCGGGACACGCACGGTGCGGGGAGAGCACGGTTCAGGACTCGTACGGTCCGTGACCCGTTCACGCCGGGAGCACCCGCTGCGGAGGGGGGCACCTGCGTACGGGGCATCACCGGGTCCCGAGACGTGCGCCGGCGTACGGGTCGCGCCCGCCCCGGCGCGCGGGGCCTGGGGCGTGCACGCCGGGGCGCGTGCGGTCGTCCCGGCCCGGCGTCCCGTGGTGCGCGGGATGGGGGACAGTTGTCCCATGAGCGGCGGTGACGACGAGACGGCGCAGGTGATGGGTTCGCTCGGGTCCCGCCTGCGCGCCATCCGGCAGGCCCGCGGGCTCACCCTGGCCCGGCTCGCCGCCCACACCGGGATCTCCGTGAGCACCCTGTCCCGGCTGGAGTCGGGGCAGCGCGAGCCGGGGCTGCGGCACCTGCTGCCGCTGGCCCGGGCACACCGGCTGCCCCTGGACGAACTCGTCGGCTCGCGCACCGGCGACCCCCGCGTGCACCCCCGCCCCTTCACCCGGCACGGACAGACCTGGGTCCCGCTCACCCGGAACCCGAACGACGGCCTGCACGCCTACAAGCAGATCCTCCCCGCCCCGGCCACCCCCAGGACCGAGTGGACCCCCCGCCCCGAACAGGGCTCGCACGAGGGGCACGAATGGCTCTACGTGCTCTCCGGCCGGCTGCTCCTCGCCCTGGGGGAGCACGACCTGGTCCTGGCGGCCGGGGAGACCGCCGAGTTCGACACCCGCGTCCCGCACGGCATCGCCAACGCCGGGGACCAGCCCGTCGAGTGGCTCGCCCTGTACGGAGCACAGGGCGAACGCATGCACATCCGGGTCCGGCCGACCGGCGACTGACCACCCGGCCGGGGCACCGACCCCTGGCAACCGACGACAACGCCGCTGGGGGCACCTCCCACGCCCTTCAGGCAGTGGGGGAGCACATGCCGGACCCCGCGACCGCGGCACGATCCGAACGACACCCCCTAGCCCTCCGCGATCACCACCGCCGACGCGATGCCCGCGTCGTGGCTCAGCGACACGTGCCACGACGCCACGCCCAGCTCCGCCGCCCGCGCCGCCACCGTCCCCGTGACCCGCAGCCGCGGCTGCCCGCTGTCCTCGACGTACACCTCGGCGTCCGTCCAGAGCAGTCCCGCCGGCGCGCCCAGCGCCTTGGCCAGCGCCTCCTTCGCCGCGAAGCGGGCGGCGAGCGAGGCGACACCCCGGCGCCCACCGCTCGGCAGCAGCAACTCGCTCTCCAGGAAGAGCCGGCCCGCCAGGGCCGGCGTGCGCTCCAGCGACGCCCCGAACCGCTCGACCTCGGCCACGTCGATCCCGACCCCGATGATGCTCATGCGGAGAACCCTAGGGCCTGGCCACCGCCGGGCGCCGTGCGGCGGGAGCCACGGGGCGCTCTGAGAGACTGGGGGCACGATGAGCGAGACAACTGCTCGGCGGGACGCGGACGCGGCACTGCGCGCCCGGGCCGAGATCGACCTGGCCGCCCTGCGGGCCAACGTCCGCGCGCTGCGCGAACGGGCCCCCGGGGCGGCTCTCATGGCCGTCGTCAAGGCGGACGGTTACGGCCACGGCGCGCTCCGCTGCGCCCGCGCCGCCGTCGAAGCGGGCGCGAGCTGGGTCGGCACCGCCACCCCGCAGGAAGCCCTCGCCCTGCGGTCGGCGGAGGCCGGACTGCCGGACGACCTGCGGATCATGTGCTGGCTGTGGACGCCCGGCGGGCCCTGGCGGGAGGCCGTCGAGGCCCGTCTCGACGTGTCCGTCAGCGCCCTGTGGGCCCTGGAGGAGGTCACCGCGGCGGCGCGGGCGGCCGGGATCCCCGCGCGCGTGCAGCTCAAGGCCGACACCGGGCTCGGGCGGGGCGGCTGCCAGCCCGGCGCGGACTGGGAGGAACTGGTCGGGGCCGCGCTGCGGGCCGAGGCGGAAGGGGCGCTGCGGGTCACCGGGCTCTGGTCCCACTTCGCCTGCGCCGACGAGCCCGGCCACCCCTCCATCGCCGCCCAGCTCACCCGGTTCCGGGAGATGACGGCCTACGCCGAGCGCCGGGGCCTGCGCCCCGAGGTACGGCACATCGCCAACTCCCCGGCCACCCTCACCCTCCCCGAGACCCACTTCGACCTCGTACGCCCCGGTATCGCGATGTACGGCGTCTCGCCGAGCCCCGAGATCGGCGTCCCCGCCGACTTCGGACTGCGCCCCGTGATGACGCTGGCCGCCTCCCTGGCCCTGGTCAAGCAGGTCCCCGGCGGGCACGGCGTCAGCTACGGGCACCACTACACGACCCCCGGCGAGACCACCCTCGGCCTCGTCCCGCTCGGCTACGCCGACGGCGTCCCGCGCCACGCCTCCTCCACCGGACCCGTCCTGGTCGGCGGCAAGTGGCGCACGGTCGCGGGCCGGATCGCGATGGACCAGTTCGTCGTCGACCTGAACGGGGACCGGCCCGAACCGGGCGCGGAGGCGGTGCTGTTCGGCCCCGGCGACCGCGGTGAGCCCACGGCCGAGGACTGGGCCCAGGCCGCCGGCACCATCGGATACGAGATCGTCACCCGGATCGGAAGCCGCGTCCCGCGCGTCTACCTCGACGAGTGACAGCAGGTCCCTCCGGACCCGCGTCCGGGTGAGACAGCGATCGGCAGCGGGTATCCGCATCCGCACAGCGGCCCGGCGAAGAGGAGCGGTGTACGTGAGCGAGAGCAACGGGGAGGCCGTCGCGGCCGTCGTCTCCGCCACGGAGGCCGCGGCCGAGGCCGCCGCAGAGGTCGCCGTCGGCGGCTGGCGCCGGACGACCGGCATAGCCGGGCTCGCGATAGGCGTGGTCGCGGCGGGCGCCGCGGCCGGCGTGGCGATAGAGCGGCTCACCGTCGGCCGCGGCATGCGCCAGAAGGCCCGGCTCGCCCTCGACTCCGCGGGCCCGTACGGCGGCCTGCGCGGCACCCCCGGCAGGGCGTACGCCGAGGACGGCACCGAGCTGTACTACGAGGTCGACGACCTCGACCCGGACGCCGAGTCCGACCGAGCCCGGCGCCGCAGGCGGCTGTTCGGACGCAAGGCGCCCGCGCCCGTCACCGTCGTCTTCAGTCACGGCTACTGCCTCAACCAGGACTCCTGGCACTTCCAGCGGGCGGCCCTCAGGGGCGTCGTCCGCACCGTCTACTGGGACCAGCGCAGCCACGGCAGGTCCGGGCGGGGCGTGGCCCAGACACGGGACGACCTGCCGGTCACCATCGAGGAGCTGGGCCGCGACCTCAAGGCCGTCGTCGACGCGGCCGCACCCGAGGGCCCGATCGTGCTGGTCGGCCACTCCATGGGGGGCATGACCGTGATGGCCCTGGCCGACGCCTTCCCCGACCTGGTCCGCGAGCGCGTCGTCGGCGTCGCCCTCGTCGGTACGTCGTCCGGGCGGCTCGGCGAGGTCAACTTCGGGCTGCCGGTGGCCGGCGTCAACGCGGTGCGGCGGGTGCTTCCGGGTGTGCTCAGGGCGCTGGGGCAGCGGGCCGAGCTGGTGGAGCGGGGACGGCGGGCGACGGCCGACCTGTTCGCCGGGATCATCAAGCGGTACTCGTTCGCGTCCCGGGACGTCGACCCGGCCGTGGCCCGGTTCGCCGAGCGGATGATCGAGTCGACGCCCATCGACGTCGTCGCCGAGTACTACCCCGCCTTCAACGACCACGACAAGACCGAGGCCCTCGCCCACTTCGCCGGCCTTCCGGTCCTCGTGCTGGCCGGGGTGCGGGACCTGGTGACGCCCAGCGAGCACAGTGAGGCCATCGCCGACCTGCTGCCGGACGCGGAGCTGGTGCTGGTCCCCGACGCGGGGCACCTCGTGATGCTGGAGCACCCGGAGCTGGTCACCGACCGCCTCGCCGATCTGCTCGCCCGCGCGGGCGCGCTGCCGGCAGCGGCTACCGTGGACGGCTATGGAAGCACCAGCAGCAGCGCAGGGCCCGGCTGAGCCCTCCGGCCCCTCCGGTCCCTCCGCCGGACCGTCCTCCGACGTCGAGATCACCGTCACCTCCCCCGAGCAGATGCGCGAGCTGGGCCGCAGACTCGCCAAGCTGCTGCGCGCCGGTGACCTGGTGATGCTCAGCGGGGAGCTGGGCGCGGGCAAGACGACGCTGACCCGGGGCCTCGGCGAGAGCCTCGGCGTGCGCGGTGCCGTCACCTCCCCGACCTTCGTGATCGCCCGCGTGCACCCCTCGCTCGGCGACGGCCCGCCGCTCGTCCACGTGGACGCCTACCGGCTGTCCGGCGGGCTGGACGAGATGGAGGACCTCGACCTCGACGTCTCGCTGTCCGACTCGGTGATCGTGGTCGAGTGGGGCGAGGGCAAGGTCGAGGAGCTGACCGAGGACCGGCTGCGGGTCCGCATCGACCGGGCGGTCGGCGACACCACCGACGAGGTACGGCACGTGACGGTGACGGGAGTCGGCGAGCGGTGGGCCCGGACCGACGTGACCGTCCTCACCGGCTGAGCCACCGCCGGCGGCGCATCGCCCGCGGCAGCGCACCCCTTCGCCGCGGCTCCGGCGTCCCCCCGGGCGGCGTTCCCCCGGGCGGCGGCGCCCGGCCTGCGGGTCCGGAAGGCGCTTCGGAGCCTCGACGCCGCCCCGCGGCGCCCCGTGCGCGGCTGGAACGCCACCCCGTTCGTGGCTCCGGCACGGCTCCGTGGCCGCCCTGCGGCCGCATCCGCGGCTCCGGCGCCCCGTACGCGGGAATTCCGGCCAGGGATCCGACAAGTCGTCGGCAAAAGATTGCGTTCGGGGACTTGCGCGTGGTCACATGGTACTCAGCTCGTAGTTAGGCATGCCTTACTGCGCCCGCCCCCGAGTTCCAGGAGGCGTCCATGTCGTCCATGTCCCAGGCCCAGCCGCAGGGCCGTCCGACGCCCCGGGCGTCCGCGCCGGCCGGGGTGTCGATGCGTGACCTGCTCGCCTCCTGCGCCGCCGCGACGGCGGTCTCGACGCCGCCGCGCGCGCCCGAGCCGCAGGCGTGCCGACCGGTCCACGACCGGCCCGGCCACCGCGAGGCCGCCTGACGCCCCGCGTGCCCCGCGCGGCGCCCCGCGTGCCCCGCGCGGCGCCCCGCGTGGCCCGCGCGCGGTCAGGGGACGACGACGACCTGCCGTCCGATCGTCGCGAACTCCCACATCGCGTCGCCGTCCGCGCGTGACTCGCGGATGCCGCCGGTGCGCCGGTCCGGGTCGGGCTTCGAGGTGGAGCCGTCGACCGCCGCGCTGAACCCGACGGCCACCCCCTCGGCCCCGGTGAACCGCACCACGTGCTCGATCGGGACGCCGTCGGACCCGGTGACCTGGTTGGAGCGGGACGTGACCGTGTAGACGCCCGGCGCCGGGTCGACCGTGCCGGGCGAGACCCCGAAGGTGCGCCGCACCCCGTTGCCGGGGCCGACCAGCCACACGCGGTCGTCGTCCACCGAGTACACCACCCGTTCACCCGTACCGGACCCCGCGGGCAGTGCGTCGGGGTGGCGCCGGTCGCGCGGGGCCTTGGTGGCGCCCGGGGCGGGGCTGGTGGTCGCCCGGGTCCGGCCGAGGTCGCCCGGAACGCCGTCGGACGCCTGGTGGGCCAGGACGCCGATCGTCACGAGGGCCGCCGTGACGAGGCCGGTGACGATACCGGCGCTGCTGCTTGGCACTGGCGACCACCTCGTCCTCGTCCTCGCGCGTCCCGCGCGCCGTACCCCCGGGGCGACGGTAGCAGTACGTGACCGGATGGACGCGGTGCGCGACACGGGGTGGCCGGTCCCGGGCGGCCGGGCGCGCCTGGGTTGTCCACAGGGCGTCCGACGGGAGGCCCGCGGCGCCGTAGGCTGTTTGCGTGCTCTTGCTCGCTCTGGATACCGCCACGCCCGCCGTGACCGTCGCGCTGCACGACGGTACGGACGTCATCGCCTCGTCGAGCCAGGTGGACGCACGCCGGCACGGTGAGCTGCTGCTGCCCGCCGTCGACCGGGTGCTCGCCGAGGCCGGCCTGCGGCTCGACGACGTCACCGCCGTCGTCGCCGGCACCGGCCCCGGTCCGTACACGGGGCTGCGCGTCGGACTGATGACCGCGGACGCCTTCGGGCTCGCGCTCGGCGTGCCCGTGCACGGCGTGTGCACGCTGGACGGCCTCGCCTTCGCCGCCGACCTGGAGGAACCCTTCGTGGTGGCGACCGACGCCCGCCGCAAGGAGGTCTACTGGGCGCGGTACGCCGACTCCCGCACCCGGCTCACCGACCCGGCCGTCGACCGGCCCGCCGAGATCGCCGAGCAGGTCGCGGGACTCCCGGCCGTCGGCGCGGGCGCGCTGCTGTACCCGGACACCTTCCCCCGGGCGCACGAGCCCGAGCACGTGTCCGCCGCCGCCCTGGCCCGGCTGGCCGCCGGGAAGCTGGCGGCGGGGGAGGAGCTGCCCGCGCCCCGCCCGCTGTACCTGCGCCGGCCCGACGCCCAGGTCCCCAAGAACTACAAGGTGGTCACCCCCAAGTGACCGAGTCAGCCACCGCCGAGAGGGCACCCGCCGTACTGCGCGAGATGCGCTGGTGGGACATCGACCCCGTGCTGCTCATGGAACGCGAGCTGTTCCCGGAGGACGCCTGGTCGCGGGGGATGTTCTGGTCCGAGCTGGCGCACGCGCGCGGACCCGGCGCGAGCCGGCGCTACCTGGTCGCCGAGGAGGACGGCCGGATCGTCGGCTACGCGGGCCTGGTCACCGCCGGGGAGCAGGCCGACGTGCAGACCATCGCCGTCGCCCGCGACCACTGGGGCACCGGCCTCGGAGCGCGGCTGCTGACCGAGCTGCTGCGCGCGGCGACCGACTTCGAGTCCGCCGAGGTGCTGCTCGAGTGCCGGGTGGACAACACCCGCGCCCAGCGGCTGTACGAGCGCTTCGGCTTCGAGCCCATCGGCTTCAGGCGCGGCTACTACCAGCCGGGCAACGTGGACGCCCTGGTGATGCGCCTGACCGACCCTTCCACCTCCGTACCGGGAACCGAACGAGGAACCGACAACCATGGCTGACTCACGCGACGAGCCCCTCGTCCTCGGGATCGAGACCTCCTGCGACGAGACCGGCGTCGGTGTCGTGCGCGGCACCACCCTGCTGGCCGACGCCGTCGCGTCCAGCGTCGACGAGCACGCCCGCTTCGGCGGCGTCGTCCCGGAGGTGGCCAGCCGCGCCCACCTGGAGGCGATGGTGCCGACCATCCAGCGCGCCCTCGAGGAGGCGGGGGTGAGCGCGCGCGACCTCGACGGCATCGCGGTCACCGCGGGACCCGGCCTCGCGGGCGCCCTGCTGGTCGGCGTCTCGGCGGCCAAGGCGTACGCCTACGCGCTCGGCAAGCCCCTGTACGGCGTCAATCACCTCGCCTCGCACATCTGCGTCGACCAGCTCGAACACGGCGCTCTGCCCGAGCCGACGATGGCGCTGCTGGTCTCCGGCGGACACTCCTCCCTGCTGCTGTCGACGGACATCACCTCCGACGTCCGTCCGCTGGGCGCCACCATCGACGACGCGGCCGGCGAGGCCTTCGACAAGGTCGCCCGGGTGCTGAACCTGGGCTTCCCCGGCGGCCCGGTCATCGACCGGTACGCGCGCGAGGGCGACCCGGACGCGATCGCCTTCCCGCGCGGACTGACCGGCCCGCGCGACGCGGCCTACGACTTCTCCTTCTCCGGTCTCAAGACGGCCGTGGCGCGCTGGATCGAGGCGAAGCGGGCGGCGGGGGAGGAGGTGCCGGTGCGCGACGTGTCGGCCTCCTTCCAGGAGGCGGTCGTGGACGTGCTGACCCGCAAGGCGGTGCGAGCCTGCAAGGACGAGGGCGTCGACCACCTGATGATCGGCGGCGGCGTGGCCGCCAACTCCCGGCTGCGGGCGCTGGCCCAGGAGCGCTGCGAGGCGGCCGGCATCCGGCTGCGCGTCCCCCGTCCCAAGCTGTGCACGGACAACGGCGCGATGGTGGCCGCGCTCGGCGCCGAGATGGTGGCCCGGGGCCGCGACGCCTCCGACTGGGACCTCTCGGCCGACTCCTCCCTGCCGGTGACGGACCCGCACGTACCGGGGCTGGGCCACGGCCACGGTCACGGTCATACGCACGACCACGACCACGTCCACGAGGTCAGCAAGGAGAACCTGTACTCGTGACCGTCGCGCTGATGTGGGAGGCGCGGGCGCTGCCCGGCCGCGGCGAGGAGCTGCTGGCCTGGGCGCGCGCACAGCGGCTCCCGGCCGACCCGGTCCGCCGGGAGACCCTGCGGGCCCCGCAGGACCGGGTCCTCGTCGTCACCTGGTGGGACGCCGCCTACGACGCCGACCTCCCGGAGCTGCCCGAACCGGACGAGCGGCTGGTGGCGCGGGCGGTGCACCGGTGGCGGTTCGAGTCGGTCGGCGACGACGGAGCCGACGGCGTCGGCGGGCGGTGACACGGGCGGTGACGGAGCCGGCGGTGTCGGCGGCCGGGACGTAGCCGAGGGCGGTCGGCCGGGCCGGGAACGGCGACGCCCTGGGCGAATGATTCGGTATCCGCGTCGAATGTTCCGACGAGTGCCCGTCACCGTCCCCTTCGCCAGGCGGCCCCCTGGGGTTACGATCGCCGCCATGACATCCCCGCAGCCTGCTGAGACCCCCACGCGAAAGCGGTCCGCGCAGACCGCGACCCTCGCCGAGATCGCGCGAGAGGCCGGTGTGTCGGCGCCGACTGTTTCGAAGGTGCTCAACGGCCGCGCCGACGTCGCCCCGTCGACCAGGTCCCGGGTCGAGGAACTGCTGCGCGCCCACGGATACCGGCGCAGGCGTGCCGAGTCGACCCGCTCGCCCCTGATCGACCTGGTCTTCCACGAGCTGGAGAGCGCCTGGGCGATGGAGGTCATCCGGGGCGTGGAGAACGTGGCCCGGGACACCGGCCTGAGCGTCGTGCTCTCCGAGAGCGCGGGCCGCCTCACCCCCGGCCGGACCTGGGCCGACCAGGTCGCCGCCCGCCGTCCGCACGGCGTGATCCTCGTCCTGTCCGGCCTCGACGAGTCCCAGCGCGCCCTGCTCACCAGCCGGTCCATCCCGTTCGTGGTGATGGACCCGGCCGGCGACCCGGGCGCCGACGTGCCGTCCATCGGTGCCACCAACTGGCAGGGCGGACTCGCCGCCACCCGGCACCTGGTCGACCTCGGGCACACCCGCATCGGCGCGATCAGCGGACCGACCCGCATGATGTGCAGCCGCGCCCGCATCGACGGCTACCGGGCCGCGCTGGAGACGGCCGGGCTGCCGGTCGACCCGGACCTGATCGTGACCGGCGACTTCCACCACGAGGCCGGCTACCGGCAGGGCCTGGAGCTGCTGCGCCGCCCGGACCGCCCGACCGCCGTCTTCGCCGGCAACGACCTCCAGGCGCTCGGCCTGTACGAGGCCGCGCGCGAGCTGGGGCTGCGCATCCCGCAGGACCTGAGCGTGGTCGGCTTCGACGACCTGCCGGTGGCCCGCTGGGTGGGACCGCCGCTGACGACCGTACGGCAGCCGCTGATGGAGATGGCCGAGGCGGCGGCCCGGCTGGTCCTGGACCTCGGGCGGGACGAGGGGTCCTCGACGGCGACCCGCGTCGAGCTGGCCACCAGCCTGGAGGTGCGCAGCAGTACCGCGCCGCCCCGGGAGGGATGAGCCGCCAGTCTGAGAATTTCCGCAGAAGTCCGACTCACCTGTTCCAGTTTCAATAATTCGGACTTACGTTCCTTCCGGCGGGGCATTCGGGTGGAACGCGAACGGGACGGCCGGGGCGGGGGCTGACGCATGGCGGCGCGGGACGGTCAGAACGGCCGGGACGGCCGCCGGAGAGGGCTGAAGGCGGCCGGTCTGGCCCTGACCGGCGCGCTGCTGCTCGGCGCCGGGGCGGCAGGCTGGGCCTACTGGCACCTCAACGGCAACATCACGAGCGTCGACATCGACAGCGCGCTCGGCGACGACCGCCCCGCCCGCCCCGTCACCGGCCCCTCCGCCTCGGCCTCCGCGGCCCCGGTGCCCACCGGCGCCCTGAACCTCCTCGTCCTCGGCTCCGACTCGCGCGACGGCGAGGAGAACCGGGAACTCGGCGGCGGCGACAGCGGGGGCGCCCGGTCCGACACGGCGATGGTCGTCCACCTCGACGCGGGCCGCAGCGCCGCCACCGTGGTCAGCATCCCCCGCGACACCCTCGTCGAGCGGCCCTCCTGCCCGCTGCCGTCCGGCGGCACGACCAGGGCGGCGAGCAGCGCCATGTTCAACACCGCCTACGAACTGGGCGGGCCGGTCTGCGCCGTGAAGACCGTCGAGACCCTCACCGGGGTCCGCATGGACCACTACGTCGAGGTCGACTTCTCCGGCTTCGCCGACCTGGTCGACGCGCTCGGCGGGGTCACCGTCACCACGGACGCGGACATCGACGACGACAAGAGCCACCTGCACCTGGACGCGGGCACCCACCACCTGGACGGCACCGAGGCCCTCGGCCTGGCCCGGACCCGGTACGGCCTCGAGGGCGGCAGCGACCTCGCCCGGATAGAGCTCCAGCACACGCTCGTCAAGGCGCTGCTGGAGCAGATCTCCGCCACCGACCTGCTCACCGACCCCGCACGTCTCTACCAGGTCGCCGACGCCCTCACCGGCAGCCTCACCACCGACACCGGCCTGGACTCCCTGGGCGAGCTGACGGACCTGGGCCGCAGCCTCGGGGACCTGGCGGCGGACGACGTACGCACCCTGACGATGCCGGTGCGGCCCGCGCCCCTCGACCCCAACCGAGTGGTGGCGGACCAGCCGGACGCCGGTGACCTGTGGAAATCACTGCGCTGAGGGGTGCTCTCCTGCCGCGCCGGGGACGGGAGACCGGGGCCCCCTAACGCGCGGGGTGCCCGATCAGCATCGTCGGCGCCCCGGCGACCCGGGTCATGAACACCGTCGCCGCGTTCGGCCCCTGGGGCTTCACCTTGCGCCGCAGCTCCTCCGGCTCGACCGCCGAGCCCCGCTTCTTCACGGTCAGCGTGCCCACCCCGCGCTCGCGCAGCAACGCCTTCAGCTTCTTGACGTTGAACGGCATCCGGTCGGTGATCTCGTACGCCGTGGCGTACGGCGTCGGACGCAGCTCGTCGGCGGTGACGTAGGCGATCGTGGCGTCCAGCAGCCCGCCGCCGACCTGTTCGGCGACCTCGGCGACCAGGTGGGCGCGGATGACGGCGCCGTCCGGCTCGTACAGGTACCGGCCGGGAGTGCGGACCGCCGGGTCGGGCAGGCCGCTGCCGGGCAGGGTGCGGGGGCCCGGCAGCAGCGTGGCCCGCACCGCCCCCGCCGAGGCACCGGTGCCGAACCACAGCACGGCCTCCTTGACGTCCCCGCCGTCGGAGATCCACTCGGCCTCGGCGTCCTCGGGCATCGCCTCGTGCGGAATGCCGGGCGCGACCTTCAGCGCGGCGGCGCGGGAGGCCGTACGGGCCGCCTCGACGGCCCAGGACAGCGGGGGCGAGTACGCCTCCGGGTCGAAGATCCTGCCCCGTCCGCCGCGCCGTGCCGGGTCGACGAACACGGCGTCGTAGGCACCCGTGTCCACCTCCGTCACATCCGCCTCGCGCACCTCGATCAGGCCGGACAGCCCCAGCGCGTCGGCGTTGGCGCGGGCCGCTGCGGCCGTCGCCGGGTCGCGGTCGACGGCGAGCACCCGGATCCCGGCCCGGGCCAGCGCGATCGCGTCGCCTCCGATCCCGCAGCACAGGTCGGCGACCGAGCCGACGCCCAGCGCCGCGAGCCGCCCGGCCCGGTACGCCGCCACGCTCGCCCGCGTCGACTGCTCGACCCCGTTCGGCGTGAAGAGCATCCGTCCGGCGTCCTCCGCCCCGAACTTCGCCACCGCCCGCTGCCGCAGCCGGGCCTGCCCCAGCGCGGCCGACACCAGCCCGGCGGGGTGCGTGCGCCGCAGCCGGGTCGCGACCGCCAACTCCCGCGCGGGGTCGGTGTCGCGCACCTCGTCGAGGAGCGCGCGGCCTTCGGGGGTGAGCAGGGTGAGGAGGGAGTCGAGGTCGTTCACCGCCTCATTGTGGGCCAGTCGGTGGATGGTGCGCTTCCGGCGCGGTGTCGGACCGGGGTCGACGACCGGTGGCTGCGAGGATCCGGCACCATGCGAGAAGTCGTACAAAATGACAAAAGTCGGGCGTCGCGTCGCGTGTCCCGGGCGTCCGGTCCCGCACACCGCGGAGCGCTGCGCAGAGCCCTCGGCAGGCGCGCGGCGACCGCCGCCGCGGTCCTCGCCGTCGCCGCCCTCGCCGGCGGCTGTGCGCAGGGCGACGGCCACGGAGCGCGGGGCGCCGCCGGCCCGGAGGCGGCCCCGGCCCGCGCGGTCGACGGCGCGGCCAAGGCGCGCGAGGCCCGGGCCGCCCTGGTCGCCGCCGCCGAGCGCTGGAAGCTCAAGAAGGTCCCGCTGGCGGCTCCCGCGCCTCCCGCGAGGAAACCGCAGATCAAGGCCCGGGAGGGCTTCGAGGTCGACGGCCAGGAGGAGGACGGCCTCCCGCCGGTCTTCACCACGATCCCCACCAAGGAGAAGATCGTCTTCCTCACCATCGACGACGGCGCCGAGAAGGACCCGGCGTTCCTGCGGATGATGAGCGAACTGAAGATCCCGTACACCGTCTTCCTCACCGACGAGGAGATCGAGGACGACTACGGCTACTTCAGGAAGATGCAGGCCCGCGGCGTCACGCTCAACAACCACACCCTGAGCCACCCCTACCTCCCCGCGCTCTCCTACGAGGAGCAGAAGGAGGAGATCTGCGGCATGCAGGACGTGATGGAGAAGCACTACGGCAAGCGCCCCGTCCTCTTCCGCCCGCCCTTCGGCAACTACAACCGCGACACCCTGCGCGCCGCCAAGTCCTGCGGCATCGAGTACGCGCCCATCTGGAGCGAGGAGGTGTACGTCGACCACTGGGAGTACCGCGAGTGGGACCAGGACCTGCACCCCGGCGACATCGTCCTCACCCACTTCCGGGGCACCGACGACTGGGACGGCACGATGACCGACATGGTCCGCCGGTTCCTGAACCGGATCACCGCCGACGGGTACGCGGTGGCCCGCCTGGAGGACTACCTGTGAGGCGAGGGCGGCCCCGCCCGGCCGGCGCCGCCCTGGCCGCCCTCACCGCCCTCCTGCTGCCGCTCACCGGCTGCGACCCACCCGCCGCCCCCACCGGCCACGCGGCGGTGGGAGACCCTGCCGGAGGCGGCAACCGGGACGCGGACCGGAACGCAGGCGGGGGCGGCGACCGGGACACGGACCGGAGCGCACGCGGGGACGGTGGCCGCGCCCCCGGCGGGGACAGCGGCCGGGGTCAGACCCTGCCACCCGTCGTGGACCACGTCCGCACCACCGACCGGGTCGTCTTCCTCACCTACGACGACGGCGCCGAGCGCGACCCCGCTTTCGCCGGCCTGGTGCGCGAACGGCGCCTGCCGGTCACCCTGTTCCTCACCGACACCGTCACCGGACCGGCGTACGGCGACCTCGCCCGGCTGCGCCCGTTCGGCGCGAGCCTGCAGAACCACACCCTGGACCACCGCTCCCTGCGAGGCCTGCCCCGCGCAGGCCAGCGCGCCGAGATCTGCGGCCAGCAGACCAAGCTCAGGTCCCGCTTCGGGGTCCGCGCCCACCTCCTGCGTCCGCCGCACGGCACGTACGACACCACGACCCTGCGCGCCGCCGCCGACTGCGGCGTCACGGCCCTGGTCCTGTGGCGCGCCGCCCTCGCCCCGGGCGGCGATCTCACCTACACCCGCGGCGCCCACCGCCTCCGCCCCGGCGACATCGTGGCCGTCGACCCGGACCACCCGGGCGCCACTAACCTGACGGCGCGCACGGAACGCCTGCTGAGGACGATCGAGCAGCAGGGGCTGAGCGTGGGCGAACTGGACGACTACCTCTGACCCCCGGTGGCCGTCCTTCCTGCCGCCGGCCGGCATCATCCAGCCCGTCCGGCGTTTGAGGACGAGGCCCGTTCAGGGCCGGAGCGGGGGTCCGGGGGCGGCAGTTCCCAGCGACGCCCACACCCACGCAGGGTGCGAAACGCACCGGCGTTCACCCCGGAACCCCGCCGACGCGCCGTCGGCATTGGCACTCCGCTTGACCGAGTGCTAATCACAGTCATAGTCTCGGCTCTGGCACTCCCCACTGGAGAGTGCCAACTACGCGACGGGCAGGTCCGGCACCCGCGACGACGGATCCACCTGGTCGCCACCTCAGACAGTTAACCCCGTGAGATCTCCGAAGGGGGAGGTCGGATCGTGACGACCACCAGCTCCAAGGTTGCCATCAAGCCGCTCGAGGACCGCATCGTGGTCCAGCCGCTCGACGCCGAGCAGACCACGGCTTCGGGCCTGGTCATTCCGGACACCGCCAAGGAGAAGCCCCAGGAGGGCGTCGTCCTGGCCGTGGGCCCGGGCCGCTTCGAGGACGGCAACCGTCTTCCGCTCGACGTCAGCGTCGGCGACGTCGTGCTCTACAGCAAGTACGGCGGCACCGAGGTGAAGTACAACGGCGAGGAGTACCTCGTCCTCTCGGCCCGCGACGTGCTCGCGATCGTCGAGAAGTAGAAGCAGTACTTCGCTTCACCGAAGCACCTTGCTTTCCAGCTGCGCCCCTGGCTCCCGCGACCATAAAAAGCCGGGCGTCGGGGGCGCAGTTGCCGTATAACCCCGAGATTTCCGGAAGAGGGCTCACGCTCCCATGGCGAAGATCCTGAAGTTCGACGAGGACGCCCGTCGCGCCCTCGAGCGCGGCGTCAACAAGCTTGCCGACACGGTGAAGGTGACGATCGGCCCCAAGGGCCGCAACGTCGTCATCGACAAGAAGTTCGGCGCCCCCACCATCACCAACGACGGTGTCACCATCGCCCGCGAGGTCGAGGTCGAGGACCCGTACGAGAACCTCGGCGCCCAGCTGGTGAAGGAGGTGGCGACCAAGACCAACGACATCGCGGGTGACGGCACCACCACCGCCACCGTGCTCGCCCAGGCGCTGGTGCGCGAGGGCCTGAAGAACGTCGCCGCGGGTGCCTCCCCGGCGCTGCTCAAGAAGGGCATCGACGCGGCCGTCAAGGCCGTGTCCGAGGACCTCCTCGCCACCGCCCGCCCGATCGACGAGAAGTCCGACATCGCCGCCGTGGCCGCGCTGTCCGCCCAGGACCAGCAGGTCGGCGAGCTGATCGCCGAGGCGATGGACAAGGTCGGCAAGGACGGCGTCATCACCGTCGAGGAGTCCAACACCTTCGGCCTCGAGCTGGACTTCACCGAGGGCATGGCCTTCGACAAGGGCTACCTGTCGCCGTACTTCGTGACCGACCAGGAGCGTATGGAGGCCGTCCTCGACGACCCGTACATCCTGATCAACCAGGGCAAGATCTCCTCCATCGCGGACCTGCTGCCGCTGCTGGAGAAGGTCATCCAGGCGGGCGCCTCGAAGCCGCTGCTGATCATCGCCGAGGACCTGGAGGGCGAGGCGCTCTCCACCCTCGTCGTCAACAAGATCCGCGGCACCTTCAACGCGGTCGCCGTGAAGGCCCCCGGCTTCGGTGACCGCCGCAAGGCGATGCTCCAGGACATGGCCGTCCTCACCGGCGCCACGGTCATCTCCGAGGAGGTCGGCCTCAAGCTCGACCAGGTCGGCCTGGACGTGCTCGGCACCGCCCGCCGCATCACCGTCACCAAGGACGACACCACGATCGTCGACGGTGCCGGCAAGCGCGACGAGGTCGAGGGCCGCATCAACCAGATCAAGGCCGAGATCGAGAACACCGACTCCGACTGGGACCGCGAGAAGCTCCAGGAGCGCCTCGCGAAGCTGGCCGGCGGCGTGTGCGTGATCAAGGTCGGCGCCGCCACCGAGGTGGAGCTGAAGGAGCGCAAGCACCGTCTGGAGGACGCCATCTCCGCGACCCGCGCCGCGGTCGAGGAGGGCATCGTCTCCGGTGGTGGCTCCGCGCTGGTCCACGCCGTCAAGGTCCTCGAGGGCAACCTCGGCAAGACCGGCGACGAGGCCACCGGTGTCGCGGTCGTCCGCCGCGCCGCCGTCGAGCCGCTGCGCTGGATCGCCGAGAACGCCGGCCTGGAGGGCTACGTCATCACCTCCAAGGTCGCCGACCTCGACAAGGGCCAGGGCTTCAACGCCGCCACCGGCGAGTACGGCGACCTGGTCAAGGCCGGCGTCATCGACCCGGTGAAGGTCACCCGCTCCGCCCTGGAGAACGCCGCGTCCATCGCCTCCCTCCTCCTGACGACCGAGACCCTGGTCGTCGAGAAGAAGGAAGAGGAAGAGCCGGCCGCCGCGGGCCACGGCCACGGCCACTCCCACTGAGCGCTGCGCTGAGCTGAACCGAACGGTGCCCGGTCCCCTGCGGGGGGCCGGGCACCGTTGTTTCGAGGCGCCGTTGCTTCGGGGCGCCGGCGCCGGGATCCCGTCCGCCCCGTCGGGTTCGTTGCCGCGTGCGGCGCCGTTGCGGCCGGTCGCGCGGTTCCCCGTGCCCCTCAGGGCGCTGCACCTGACGAACCTCGGACAGGCGCCGTCACAGCAGCCCGCTCAGCGGCAGTACCCGCTCGGCGAGCCGTCCCCGCAGCCGCTCCCCGGCGGTGTCGACGTCCCCCACGAGCCAGTCCGCGGCGACCAGCAGACCGGCGTGCTCGGCGACGTCCTCGGGCCGCAGGCCGCAGAACGAGGCGACCACGTCCAGCGCGAGCCCGTCCGCGCCCTCGCCCGCACCTGCGAGGCTCCCGTCGGGACGGCTGTGGGCGGCGGTGTACACGGCGAGGAGCCGCGTGGCGGGCCCCGCCTTCTTCTTCCGCAGCTTCCGGTCGCCCACCACCTTCTGCGCCCACCCCGAGAGCCGGGCCCGGGTGACCTTGCCGAAGAAGAACGAGCGGGGCTGGGTGGGAATCAGCGAGGGCACCGTGACCTGGGTGGGTTCCTCGGACCGGGACATCAGGACGTCCTCGGCGGTGACCCCCTCCGGCAGCACCAGCCAGCCGGCCTCGACCAGCTCCTGGAGCACCTGCTCGGCGTCCGACGCCAACCAGCCGCCGAGGTCCTGCCCGGTGACGTTCCCGGAGCCCGTACGCGCGGCCCGCAGGGTGAGCATCAGCACCGCGAGCCGCGCATCCGCCCCGGGGAGCGGGGAGCGGGTCTGGACGTGCTCCAGTACGTTGCGGGCCTGGACTCCCTGCCCCCGGGTCAGCAACCGCTCGATCGCGGGCCCCTCCCCGTCCACCAGGAGGCCGCGCCGGTTGGCGTCCATCTCGCGGGTGGTCCGCGCGGCCGCCGCGGCCCGGTCCGCCTCCTCGCGCAGGGACGCGTCGCCGGTGACGTCGGCCCACCGTGCGAAGGCGCGGGCCTTGCGGTCGTGGAGTCCGGCGAGGACGGCGAGGTCCGGTTCGGGCCGCCGCTGGTACGCACGGAACGCGTCCCCGAGTTCGGTCAGCTCCAGGCGCAGCACCTCGGGCTGGAGGTCGTCCGGCACGATCCGCTGCGCGACCTTCGTCCATCGCCCCGCCTTCCGAGCCCGGGCGGGGACACCGCCGGGCCGGAAGGACGGGGCGGGCCGGGCGGCCGGGACGGAGGCAGCCCCGGCCCCGGCGGCACCGCGGCGGGCGGAGGCCGGGTCCGACGCTCCCGACGGCACCCCGCCGCCGGGAGCATCGGAGAACAGCACCGCCCCGCCCCCGGTCACCGGCCCCCGGCCCGTCTTCAGCCGGTCCGTACGTCCCCTGTCCGTGCCGTCGACGAACTCTCCGTCCCGGTCACCAGTGCCCGCGTTCACGCGCCGCCGCCCTCTCCCTCGCCGAAATCTGCGACCCCCGCCCGCTGCGGGCGCAGCCACCCGACGCTAAGTCGCCTCGGCACCCGGCAAGGGACAGACGGGGATAGACCACACGTTCGAGTGACGCCCGTGGTGCTCGCGCCGTGCGGCGAGCGGACGGCCGAGGTGAGGACCTCGGGCGCGCGGCGAGGCGGATGCGGTGATCCGGGCGGGGTCACCGGGGCGGTGCTGTCCTCAGGCCGGGGCAGGCATACGGAACAGGGCGGTGCGCG
This sequence comes from Streptomyces sp. BK208, assembly GCF_004364245.1. Lineage (GTDB taxonomy): Bacteria > Actinomycetota > Actinomycetes > Streptomycetales > Streptomycetaceae > Streptomyces. The sequence continues at coordinate 326,255 of NZ_SOAV01000006.1, forward strand.
GCGCGAAGACGCCGGGCAGGCCGCCCGACGCGAACCGCCGGGCCGTCGTCACACGTGGTCCAGCGGCCGGGAACCCGGACATCCGTGCCGCGGCCGGCCTGACCGCGGCGTTCACGGAGACCCCCACGACGATCTGCACCCACCCAGCTGGAGCGGTCGGGCCCGACCCGGGCCCGCCTGCGGGTCCATGAGCCGGGGGCATGGCGCTGACTCCGGGACCAGCGGCGCTGCCCCGGTCCTCACTGCGGCCCGTACTTCCGTCCCGTCCGCGAGGTGAGCCCGCCCAGCAGGCCCCGCGGTACCAGCTTCGCCGCGCCCATCAGGGTCTTGTAGCGGGGGTCCGGGATCGACAGGGTCTTGCCGCGGGAGAGGTCGGCGAGGGCGGCGGCGACGACGTTGTCCGCGTCGAGCCACATCCAGTTCGGGATGTTGTCCGTGCCCATCCCGGCGCGCTGGTGGAACTCGGTGCGCACGAAGCCGGGCGCCAGGGCCATCAGGCGTACGCCGCTGCCCGCCAGGTCCTTCGCCACGCCCTGGGTGAACTGCACGACCCACGCCTTGGAGGCGCCGTAGGTGCCGCGCGGGACGAAGGCGGCGACCGAGGCGACGTTGACGACGCCACCGCGGCCCCGTTCCCGCATCGGCTCCACCGCCGCCGAGGTCAGCCGGAGCACCGCCTCGCAGTGCACCTTGAGCATGGTCAGCTCGTCGGCCATGGGGACGTCGAGGAAGCGGCCCTTGTTGCCGAAACCGGCGTTGTTGATCAGCAGGTCGACCGGGTTCCTGCGGGAGCCGAGCCGGTCGGTCACCGCCTCGATGCCGGTGTCCGTCGAGAGGTCGGCGGTCAGCACCTCCGCCTCGATGCCGTGCAGGTCGTGCAGTTCGGTGGCCTGCTCGCGCAGCCGCTTGGTGTCCCGGGCCACCAGCACCAGGTCATGTCCGTCGGCCGCCAGCCGACGCGCGAACGCGGCGCCGAGGCCCGCCGTCGAGCCCGTAATCAATGCCGTTGTCATGGCGCAAGGTTAGGGCTCGCGATCACCGGTGCGGACCGAGCACGTCCGCTTCGCTCAGGCGCCGTACTGCGCCACGTACTTCCGCGCCGCCGCCAGCGACTCCGGGTGCAGCGCCGGGCCCGCCGCGAGCAGCCGCGGAAGCAGCTCCCGCTGAGTCGTCACCGCGCGGAACTGCAGGGCCACCGTCACCTCGTGGGCGGGCCGGTGCACGATCCGCACCGGGTCGCCCGCGCGGATCTCACCCGGTTCGAGGACCCGGAGGTAGGCGCCCGGCGCGCCCTTCTCCGTGAAGCGCTTCACCCAGCGCCGCTCGTCCAGGTGGCCCTGGAAGGTGCGGCAGGGGATGCGCCCGGACGTCACCTCGAGGAGCAGCTCGGGACCGACCCGCCAGCGCTCCCCGATGAGGGCGCCGGTGAGGTCCAGGCCCGTGGTGGTGAGGTTCTCGCCGAACGAGCCGTTCGGCAGCTCGCGGCCCAGTTCGCGCGCCCAGTCGTCCATGTCCTCGCGCGCCATCGCGTACACCGCCTGGTCCTCGCCGCCGTGGTGGCGCATGTCGCACACGGTGTCGCCGGCCAGGCCGCTCGCCCCGACGCCCTTCGGGCCGGGGTCCGCCACGCGCACGGGACCGTCGGTGGGGCGCTTGCCGATGCCGGTGCGGCCCTCGGGCTGGTCCGTGTACGGCACGGCCTCGGCGCGGCCCAGGTTCACGGACAGAAGCCTCATGGCGGGAAGACGCATGGAGGCACGGTAGGTCATCCGCCGTCAAAGCGGCGACGCATTATTCGGCGTCCGGTCAAAGGGTCGCTTATCCTCGACGGTGTGATCGAGGCTCGTCATCTCCGCGTGCTGCGCGCCGTGGCATCGACCGGTTCCTTCTCCGCCGCCGGGCGCGAGCTGGGCTGCACCCAGCCCGCCGTCAGTCAGCAGATGAAGGCCCTGGAGTCGTCCGTCGGCACCCCGCTGCTCGTACGCACCGGCCGCGAGATGCGGCTGACCCAGGCCGGAGAGGCGCTGGTGCGGCACGCGGCCGGCATCATCGCCGGGCTGACCGCGGCCGAGGAGGAGGTCGCCGCGATCGCCGGGCTGCGCGCCGGGCGGGTGCGGCTGGTCTCCTTCCCCAGCGGCAGCTCGACCCTCGTACCGACCGCCCTGGCCGCGCTGCGCGCCGCGCATCCCGGCACCCGGGTCTCCCTGGAGGAGGCCGAGCCGCCGAAGTCCGTGGAGCTGCTGCGCGAGGGCGACTGCGACGTGGCGCTGGCCTTCCGCTACGAGGGTGCGGCCGGCGCCGAGGAGTGGGACGACCTCGTCGTACGGCCGCTGCTCACCGACCGGCTGGTGGCGCTGGTCCCGGAGGGGCACCGGCTCGCCCGTGCCGAAGGGGCCGTGGCCATCGGGGAGCTGGCCCGGGAGTCCTGGATCGCGGGCTGCCCGCGCTGCCGCGGCCAGCTGGTCGAGGTGTGCGAAGGGGCCGGTTTCAGCCCGCGCATCGACTTCGCGACCGACGACTACCCGGCGGTGGTCGGCCTGGTCGGTGCCGGTCTGGGCGTCGCGGTCCTGCCCCAGCTCGCCGTCGAGTCCGTACGGCCCAGGGGGGTACGGGCGGTCTCCCTCGAGCCGTCCGTGCGGCGGGAGATCGTCGCGCTCACGCTGCCGGACCTGGCGCAGGTTCCGGCGGTGACGGCCACCCTCGACGAGCTGGCCCGAGCGGGCGCGCGCCTGTCGGCGGCGCGCTGACCGGGGCCGAAGACCCGCCGACGCGGGGTCGGAAGACCTGCCGCCTCGGGGTGGCCCCGGGGCAGGCGTTTTCCAGAGAAACGTTCCTTCAGTGAGGTGCGGACGCCTCCCCGCCGGCCGACGCCGATGCCGTCGCCACCAGGCGGTTGCGGGCCCGTCCCATGAGCTCCTCGCGCTCGTCCTCGGTCAGTCCGCCCCAGACGCCGTACGGTTCCCGCACCGCCAGCGCGTGCGCCGCGCACTCGGCGCGGACCGGGCACCTCATGCAGACCTCCTTGGCCGAGTTCTCGCGGGCACTCCGCGCCGCACCGCGTTCGCCCTCCGGATGGAAGAAGAGCGAACTGTCCACCCCGCGGCACGCAGCCAGGAGCTGCCAGTCCCACAGGTCCGCGTTCGGTCCGGGAAGGCGGGAGAAATCTGCCATTGCGTGACCCCTTGTAGCCGTTCTGGGTGGATACGGTGTCCACGACCGTACAACTACGATCTAAGGAGATGAAAATATGACTCATTGCGAATCTAGCCGCAGACACCAGCGAAGCGGAAGAAAAGCGGCTAAATGGGGCATGGCTTGTGGGGAAACGGCGTGAGTGGCACGCGCATGTCTGCTGCGTGGCCGCCCCCTCACGTAGAGTGCCGAAGACGACACACAGCCCCGTAACTCTTTCGAGTGACCGTCGTTGAGAGTGCGGAGGCGGTTGAAGGAACAAGTGCTCGGGCGGGCGTCCGGGACGGTCGACCGCACAGGTGACGATTTCGTACCAGCCTGGAGGCTCAACGTGACGCGCAAGAGCTGCGGAGGACGGCCATGACTTCCGTCCTCGTCTGCGACGACTCCCCGCTTGCCCGAGAGGCGCTCCGCCGCGCGGTCGCGACCGTGCCCGGCGTCGAGCGCGTGACGACCGCCGCCAACGGCGAGGAAGTCCTCCGCCGCTGGGGAGCCGACCGCTCGGACCTGATTCTGATGGACGTGCGCATGCCCGGCCTGGGCGGCGTCGAGACCGTCCGGCGGCTGCTGTCCGCCGACCCCGGCGCGCGCATCATCATGCTCACCGTCGCCGAGGACCTGGACGGCGTGGCCCTGGCCGTCGCCGCCGGCGCCCGCGGCTATCTGCACAAGGACGCCTCGCGCGCCGAGCTGCGCGCCACCGTGACCCAGGCGCTCGCCGACCCGACCTGGCGGCTCGCCCCGCGCCGGCTGCGTTCGGCCGAGATGGGCGCCGCGCCCACGCTCACCGCGCGGGAGATCCAGGTCCTGGAGGGCATGAGCCACGGCCGCTCCAACGCGGAGATCGGCCGTGAGCTGTTCCTCTCCGAGGACACCGTCAAGACCCACGCCCGTCGGCTCTTCAAGAAGCTCGGCGCCTCGGACCGGGCGCACGCGGTGGCGCTCGGCTTCCGGTGGGGCCTGGTCCGCTAAGAGCACCCCGTGCGAGGGAGGCTGACGAGGCCCGTCGGGGAGGTGACGATCCCCGCTTATCGCGAGGTGAGCGGGGGTGACAAGGCGACCCGCCGGGTGCCCGCTGCTCGTTTCGGCGCCGATGACGCATCCTTGAGGTGTGGAGTTCCTCGGGGACGAGTCGGTCGAGCGGAAGGGGAGGGCGCAGGGGATGAGTTCCGGCGCACCTGCTCATAACGCTTCGGTGCACAACAACGGGCACGGAGCCACGGATCGGACGGCCGCAAGGCACCATGGACCGATGCGTGACGACGAGGCGCCCCCGGACCAGGGGACGGTCGGTGGGCTCGTCCACCGCGCCGTGGACGGGGACGAGCAGGCCACGCACGACCTGCTCGCCCATGTCCATCCGCTGGCGCTGCGCTACTGCCGCACGCGGCTGTCCCGGCTGCCCGGCGACGCCCGGCACTTCGTCGAGGACCTCGCCCAGGAGGTCTGCGTCGCGGTGCTGCTCGCCCTGCCCCGCTACAAGGACACCGGACGCCCCTTCGAGGCGTTCGTCTTCGCCATCGCCGCCCACAAGGTCGCCGACCTGCAGCGCGCCGCGATGCGCCACCCCGGGTCCACGGCCGTCCCCTCCGACGAGATGCCCGAGCGGCCGGACGACTCCCTGGGTCCCGAGGAGCGGGCGCTGCTCAACAGTGACGCCGCATGGGCCAAGAAACTGCTGGCCAACCTGCCCGAGAACCAGCGCGAGCTGCTCCTGCTGCGCATCGCCGTCGGGCTCACGGCCGAGGAGACGGGGCAGATGTTGGGAATGTCACCGGGAGCCGTCCGGGTCGCCCAGCACCGGGCGCTGAGCCGGCTGCGGGCGCTGGCGGAGCAGTAGTCCGGGCCGTCCTCCCGGCAGTCGGCGCCACGGTCCTCCTCGTACGAAAGTACGAAGGTCGCACGCTTCCTTGATCGTGGAATGACCTACCTCCACTTCCCGTTAGCATGGACATCCGCACCGATCAAGGCCATTTGGGGAAGGTGTCATGACTGCCAACGTCGACGGAGTGCCCGAGAAATTCGCGACACTCGGGCTGACCTACGACGACGTGCTGCTGCTGCCGGGCGCCTCCGCGGTGCTTCCGAACGCGGTCGACACCTCGTCCCGCATCTCCCGCAACGTGCGGGTCAACATCCCGCTGCTCTCCGCGGCCATGGACAAGGTGACCGAGTCCCGGATGGCCATCTCCATGGCCCGCCAGGGCGGCGTCGGCGTCCTGCACCGCAACCTGTCCATCGAGGACCAGGCCAACCAGGTCGACCTGGTGAAGCGCTCCGAGTCCGGCATGGTGGCCAACCCCATCACCATCCACCCGGACGCCACCCTCGACGAGGCCGACGCGCTGTGCGCCAAGTTCCGCATCAGCGGTGTCCCGGTCACCGACGGCGCCGGCAAGCTGCTCGGCATCGTCACCAACCGCGACATGGCCTTCGAGACCGACCGCTCCCGGCAGGTGCGCGAGGTCATGACGCCGATGCCGCTGGTCACCGGCCAGGTCGGCATCTCCGGCGTGGACGCCATGGAGCTGCTGCGCCGCCACAAGATCGAGAAGCTGCCGCTGGTCGACGGCGACGGCATCCTCAAGGGCCTGATCACGGTCAAGGACTTCGTGAAGGCCGAGCAGTACCCGCACGCCGCGAAGGACGGGAAGGGCCGCCTGCTCGTCGGTGCCGCCGTGGGCGCCAGCCCCGAGGCCCTCGACCGCGCCCAGGCCCTGGCCGAGGCCGGGGTGGACTTCCTCGTCGTCGACACCTCGCACGGCCACAACAGCAACGCGCTGAGCTGGATGTCGAAGATCAAGTCGAGCGTCGGCGTCGACGTCGTCGGCGGCAACGTCGCCACCCGTGACGGCGCCCAGGCCCTGATCGACGCGGGCGTCGACGGCATCAAGGTCGGCGTCGGCCCCGGCTCCATCTGTACGACCCGCGTCGTCGCCGGCATCGGCGTCCCGCAGGTCACCGCGATCTACGAGGCCTCCCTCGCCGCCCGCGCCGCCGGGGTGCCCCTGATCGGCGACGGCGGCCTGCAGTACTCCGGCGACATCGGCAAGGCGCTCGCCGCCGGTGCCGACACCGTGATGCTGGGCAGCCTCCTGGCGGGCTGCGAGGAGTCGCCGGGCGAGCTGCAGTTCATCAACGGCAAGCAGTTCAAGTCCTACCGCGGCATGGGCTCGCTGGGCGCCATGCAGTCCCGCGGCCAGGGCCGGTCGTACTCGAAGGACCGGTACTTCCAGGCCGAGGTCGCCTCCGACGACAAGCTCGTGCCCGAGGGCATCGAGGGCCAGGTCCCCTACCGGGGTCCACTGGCCAACGTCCTGCACCAGCTCGTCGGCGGTCTGCGCCAGACCATGGGCTACGTGGGCGCCGCCACCATCGAGGAGATGGAGTCCAAGGGCCGCTTCGTCCGGATCACCTCCGCGGGCCTCAAGGAGAGCCACCCGCACGACATCCAGATGACGGTCGAGGCGCCGAACTACAGCCGCAGCAAGTAAGCAGAGCAGGCAGCAGCCTCCCGAGGGCGGCTCCGGACCATCCGGGGCCGCCCTCTGCGGTGCCCCGGCGAGCCCGTCGGGGATACTGGGAGGCGCTGCAACGCATCAGGGAAAGGCCACAGACGTGACTGAGATCGAGATCGGGCGCGGCAAGCGCGGCCGCCGGGCGTACGCCTTCGACGACATCGCCGTCGTCCCCAGCCGCCGTACGCGGGACCCGAAGGAGGTCTCGATCGCCTGGCAGATCGACGCCTACCGCTTCGAGCTGCCGTTCCTGGCCGCTCCCATGGACTCGGTCGTCTCCCCGGCCACCGCCATCCGCATCGGCGAGCTGGGCGGCCTCGGCGTCCTCAACCTGGAAGGTCTGTGGACCCGCCACGAGGACCCGCAGCCGCTGCTCGACGAGGTCGTCGGCCTCGACGCGGAGACCGCGACCCGCCGCCTCCAGGAGATCTACGCGGCTCCCATCAAGGAGGAGCTGATCGGGCAGCGCATCAAGGAGGTGCGCGACTCGGGCGTGGTCACCGCAGCCGCGCTCTCCCCGCAGCGCACCGCCCAGTTCTCCAAGGCCGTCGTGGACGCGGGCGTGGACATCTTCGTCATCCGCGGCACCACCGTCTCCGCGGAGCACGTCTCGGGTTCGCACGAGCCGCTGAACCTGAAGCAGTTCATCTACGAGCTGGACGTCCCGGTGATCGTCGGCGGCTGCGCCACGTACACCGCCGCCCTGCACCTGATGCGCACCGGCGCCGCGGGCGTCCTCGTCGGCTTCGGCGGCGGCGCCGCCCACACCACGCGCAACGTGCTCGGCATCCAGGTGCCCATGGCCACCGCGGTCGCGGACGTGGCGGCGGCCCGCCGCGACTACATGGACGAGTCCGGCGGCCGGTACGTCCACGTCATCGCCGACGGCGGCGTCGGCTGGTCCGGCGACCTCCCCAAGGCGATCGCCTGCGGCGCGGACTCGGTGATGATGGGCTCCCCGCTGGCCCGCGCGACCGACGCGCCGGGCAAGGGCCACCACTGGGGCATGGAGGCCGTCAACGAGGAGCTGCCGCGCGGCCAGAAGGTGGACCTCGGCACGGTCGGCACCATCGAGGAGGTCCTCACCGGACCGTCCCGCACCCCGGACGGCTCGATGAACTTCTTCGGCGCCCTGCGCCGCGCCATGGCCACCACCGGCTACAGCGAGCTGAAGGAGTTCCAGCGCGTCGAGGTGACGGTCGCGGACTCGCAGCACCGGCGGTAGTCACCCGTACGCCACGCCGAGGGGCCCGGAGCGTCCGCTCCGGGCCCCTCGGCGTGTCCGCGTGTCCGTTCTGCGCGGTCAGAGCCGGTGCGCCGCCCCCGTCGGCGTGGCCCCCCTGGTGTCCAGGAGAAGCTGGGCCTTGACCGACAGGCCCTGGAGGTCGTACGTGCGGTGCTGCTGGAGCAGGATCGTGAGGTCGGCGTCGGCCGCGGCCTCGTAGAGGGAGTCGGCGCGCGGGACGGGGCGGTCGGCGACGTTCCAGGACGGGACGTGCGGGTCGTGGTAGCTGACGGCGGCGCCCATCGACATCAGACGGGTCGCGATCTCCTCGGCCGGGGTGGCCTGCTGGTCGGCGAGGTCGGCCTTGTAGGTGACGCCGAGGAGCAGGATCCGGGCGCCGCGGGCGGACTTGCCGTGCTCGTTGAGGAGGGCGGCGCCGCGCTGGACGACGTAGCGGGGCATCTGGGCGTTGACCTGCTGGGCCAGCTCCACCATGCGCAGGCTGTGCGGGGCCCGGCCGGTCAGGTCCTGGGCGACGGAGTGGCCGCCGACGCCGGGTCCGGGGCGGAAGGCCTGGAAGCCGAAGGGCTTGGTCTCCGCGCAGCGCAGGACGTCCCACAGGTCGACGCCGAGATCGTCGCAGAGCACGGCCATCTCGTTGACCAGGGCGATGTTCACGTGCCGGAAGTTGGTCTCCAGGAGCTGGACCGTCTCCGCCTCCCTCGGTCCCCGGGCCCGGACCACCTTGTCGGTGAGGCGGCTGTAGAAGGCGGCGGCCGACTCGGTGCAGGCGGGGGTGAGGCCGCCGATGACCTTCGGGGTGTTGGCCGGGGTGAAGTCGCGGTTGCCGGGGTCCACGCGGCTGGGGGAGTAGGCGAGGTGGAAGTCCCGGCCGGCGCGCAGCCCGGAGCCCTGCTCCAGGAGCGGGCGCAGGAACTCCTCCGTCGTCCCGGGCCGCACCGGCGACTCCAGGATCACCGTGGTGTGCGGGCGCATGTGCGCGGCGAGGGTGCGGGCCGCGGCCTCCACCTGCCCGAGGTCCAGGCCGCCGCCGGGGGAGGGCGGGGTGGGCGCGCAGATCACGGCGGTGCGGACGCGGCCCAGCTCGGCCGGTCCGGCCGGGGTGCGGAAGCCCGTGGCGAGCATCCGCCGCACCTCGGCGGGGGTGAGCGGGTCGGCCTCGGGGCCGGTGCGGTAGCCGAGGGTGGGGATGCCGGCGGCGACGGCGGCCTGGGCCAGGGGCAGGCCGTACGGGCCGAGTCCGATGACGGCGAGATCTGCGGGCATGGCGTGGGCCGTCCTTCCCAGTAGCCGAAGCGGGACAGGTGCGCAAGCCCGGTGGACAGGATGGGCGAGCACAACGTCAGACTAGGAGTAAATATGACCGATTTGCGGGATTGATCTGCGGAGTTTCGGCGCGTTTCGACCCGTGTCGACCGGGCGGGGCGGGGCGGGCGTCGGACGGTGGGGGCGTTGTCCACAGGGGGGAGCCGTCGGGCCCTCTTCTCGTCCACAGGGTGGAGCCGGTCGGATCCCCGCTTGTCCACAGGCTGAGGCCCGCGGCTGCCGAAGTCGGGCAGGACGGTCAGAATCTGGGCATGGTGGGTACCAGGAACCGGGCCCGCCCGACGGGTGCGGCCGACGCGACCGACAGCGGGAGGCAGCAGTGAGGACAGCGACCCTTGGGCCGGCGCAGCGCGCCGAGTCACTCGCGGCCATGGCCGAGCGCGAGCTCGACGTGCTGGTGGTGGGCGCCGGTGTGGTCGGTGCGGGCACCGCGCTCGACGCCGTGACGCGCGGCCTGTCGGTGGGCCTGGTCGAGGCGCGGGACTGGGCCTCGGGGACCTCCAGCCGGTCCAGCAAGCTGATCCACGGCGGCCTGCGCTATCTGGAGATGCTCGACTTCGTCCTCGTCCGGGAGGCGCTGAAGGAGCGCGGGCTGCTGCTCGAACGGCTGGCGCCGCACCTGGTGAAGCCGGTGCCGTTCCTGTACCCGCTCCAGCACAAGGGCTGGGAGCGGCTGTACGCGGGCTCGGGCGTCGCGCTGTACGACGCCATGTCCATGGCCCGCGGTCACGGCCGCGGCCTGCCCCTGCACCGGCACCTGAGCCGCCGTCACGCCCTGCGCGTGGCGCCCGCCCTCAAGAAGGACGCGCTGGTCGGCGCGCTGCAGTACTACGACGCCCAGATGGACGACGCCCGCTTCGTGGCCACGCTGGTGCGCACCGCCGCGGCGTACGGCGCCAAGGTCGCCAACCGGGCGCGGGTGACCTCGTTCCTGCGCGAGGGCGAACGGGTGGTCGGCGCACGGGTGCAGGACGTCGAGGCGGGCGGCGAGTACGAGGTCCGCGCCCAGCAGGTGGTGAACGCGACGGGGGTGTGGACCGACGACACCCAGGCGATGGTGGGCGAGCGCGGCCAGTTCCACGTGCGGGCCTCCAAGGGCATCCACCTGGTCGTGCCGAAGGACCGCATCCACTCCAGCACCGGCCTGATCCTGCGCACCGAGAAGTCCGTGCTGTTCGTCATCCCCTGGGGCCGGCACTGGATCATCGGCACCACGGACACCGACTGGGACCTGGACAAGGCCCACCCGGCCGCCTCCAGCGCCGACATCGACTACCTGCTGGAGCACGTCAACTCGGTGCTGTCGGTGCCGCTCACCCGCGACGACGTCGAGGGCGTGTACGCCGGCCTGCGCCCGCTGCTGGCCGGCGAGTCGGACGCCACCAGCAAGCTGTCGCGCGAACACACCGTCGCCCACCCGGTGCCCGGCCTGGTCGTCGTGGCGGGCGGCAAGTACACCACGTACCGGGTGATGGCCAAGGACGCCGTGGACGAGGCCGTGCACGCCCTCGACCTGCGGGTCGCCGACTGCGTCACCGAGGAGACCCCGCTGCTCGGCGCCGAGGGGTACCACGCGCTGTGGAACGCGCGGGCCCGGATCGCCGCGCGCACCGGACTGCACGCCGTGCGGGTGGAGCATCTGCTCAACCGCTACGGCTCGCTGACGGAGGAGCTGCTCGAACTCGTCGCCGCCGACCCCTCCCTGGGCGAGCCGCTCACCGGAGCCGACGACTACCTGCGCGCCGAAGTCGTTTACGCCGCCTCGCACGAGGGCGCGCGGCACCTGGACGACGTCCTCACCCGGCGCACCCGCATCTCCATCGAGACCTTCGACCGCGGTACGCGCTGCGCCCGCGAGGCCGCCGAGTTGATGGCGCCGGTGCTCGGCTGGGACAAGGGCCAGGTGGAACGGGAGATCGAGCACTACGAGAAGCGTGTCGAGGCCGAGCGGGAGTCGCAGCGCCAGCCCGACGACCTGACGGCCGACGCGGCCCGGCTGGGGGCGCCGGACATCGTGGCACGGTAGAGGGGGGCGGCCGGGAACCCTCCGGGCACCCTGGGCGTCGAGCACTTGTCGGGTGAGGGACAATGAAGGCTCTGTCAGGGCGGGTTGCATGAGGGGACGCATGTCGGAGGCGGAGCGGGCGGGAGCATCCCGTACGGACAAGAGCGCACGTCTCCTCGCCGGGCGGTACCGGCTGGGAGACGTGCTCGGCCGCGGCGGCATGGGGACGGTGTGGCGCGCGGAGGACGAGACCCTCGGACGCACGGTCGCCGTCAAGGAGCTGCGGTTCCCGGGGAACATCGACGAGGAGGAGAAGCGGCGCCTGATCACGCGCACGCTGCGCGAGGCCAAGGCGATCGCGCGGATCCGCAACAACAGCGCGGTCACGGTCTACGACGTGGTCGAGGAGGACGACCGGCCGTGGATCGTGATGGAGCTCGTCGAGGGCAAGTCGCTCGCCGAGGTCATCCGTGAGGACGGCCTGCTGGAGCCCCGGCGCGCCGCCGAGGTCGGCCTGGCCGTCCTGGACGTGCTGCGGTCTGCGCACCGCGAGGGCATCCTGCACCGCGACGTGAAGCCGTCGAACGTGCTGATCGCCGAGGACGGCCGGGTCGTGCTCACCGACTTCGGCATCGCCCAGGTCGAGGGCGACCCCTCCATCACCTCCACCGGCATGCTCGTCGGCGCCCCCTCCTACATCTCCCCCGAGCGGGCCCGCGGCCACAAGCCGGGTCCGGCCGCCGACCTGTGGTCGCTGGGCGGACTCCTGTACGCCGCCGTCGAGGGCACCCCGCCGTACGACCGGGGCTCGGCGATCGCGACGCTGACCGCGGTGATGACGGAGAACCTGGAGGAGCCGAAGAACGCCGGCCCGCTGCGGGACGTCATCTACGGCCTGCTCACCAAGGACCCCGACCAGCGGCTCGACGACGCCGGTGCCCGGGCCATGCTCACCAAGGTCGTCCACGCCCCGGAGCGGGCGGCCGGGGACGAACCGGTGGACGCCACCAAGGTCGTGCCGCTGCCCCCGCAGCAGGACGGCCGCGGGCGGCGCGGCGGTGCCCCGGGTACGGGCGGCACGGGCGGCAAGCGGGCCGAGGAGGCCGGGGAGCGGCTGCGCGGAGCGCTGCGCAACGTGCGCAAGGCCGCGGCCGGGGCCGGTGCGGCCGGTGCGGCGGCGGCCTCACGGACCGCCTCGCGGACCAGGCCGGGCGGCCGCGGCGGGGCGGCGGGTGCCGCGGGCGCCACCGGTGCCGCGGACTCCACCGGTACCGCGGGCACCGCCCATTCGGCGGGAGCGGCTGCCGGTCCGCCCGCGCAGCGGGTGGCGCCGGGCACGCGTGCCGGTGGCGCCGCAGGGGCGGGCGGCTCTGGCTCAGGCGCGTCGAGCGCCGCCGGGGGCGCGAAGAGCTCCGGCTGGCCCGTCGTACCGCCGCCGGACCTGCCGGCCAGGCCCGTGCCCCGGGCGCCGCTCACCGACGTGGTGCCGCGCCGGACGCTGATCATCATCGCCGTGGTCGCGGCACTGGCGGTGCTCGGCACCGTGCTGGCCCTCACGCTCGGGGGAGACGACGACACGGGCGCCGAGGGTGGCAGCGGTGGCAAGACCGCGGCCACCGCCGGACCGAGCGGCGAGACCAGGCAGGACGGGGAGAGCGGCACCGGCACCGACGGCTCCGCCTCCGACCCGGCGACCGACGGGGAGGCGAGCGGCGCCCCGGAGGGCGGAGCGAGCGCGTCCGGCGAGAGCGACGGCGCTTCGGACGACTCCGGGAAGTCCGACGACGACACCGCGGCCTCCACCCACAAGGGCGGCCAGGGCTACCGCATCGGGCTCCCCGAGGGCTGGAAGTTCTCCTCCACGGGCTCCTCGGGCGACCGGTTCACCGGGCCCCGCGGACAGAAGCTGCTCGTGGCCTGGACCTCCTCGCCCAAGGGCGACCCCGTCGCGGACTGGAAGAGCCAGGAGCGGTACATGGTCCGTGCGAACTACCAGAAGATCCGGATAGAGAAGGTGGGCTACCGCGGCTGGAACGCGGCCGACTGGGAGTTCACCTACACCGACGGCGGCACCGAGTACCGCACCGTGGACCGGGGCTTCGTCGTCAACGACCACCAGGGTTACGCGCTCATGTACACCGCGCGGGCCGCCGACTGGGGTGACGATCTGCGCCGCGACACCTGGCGGACCCTGACGAAGACCTTCGAGCCGAAGTCCTGAGCCGACCGGCCCGCGGTCCGGCGACCGAGGGCCCCGGGTTTGAGCCGCGCGATATCTGGCATCAGCTCTTTGCGGGTTGCCTCCGGCACGTATCGTGAGTGACTGCGGACCGTACGCAGCCGGAACGGCCCGCCGGACGAACGGAATTGACCGACGGCTGCCGGGGGTGGTGACGTGGACGACTACGCGGGCCGGGTGCTCGCCGACCGCTACCGCCTGCCCCTGCCGCCCTCCGACGAGTACGAACTCACCGAGACCCCGGCCTTCGACACCTACAGCGGCCAGGAAGTACTGGTCCGCCAGGTGCCGTTGCCCGAGGTCGTCGAGGCCGAGGTGCTCGACGCGGACGGCCTGCCCGACGGTTTCACGGCCCGGGACGGCGGGGCCCGGTACCCCGGCCGGCGGACACCGGCCGGAGGCGGCGGCCCGAGGCGGCCGGCCGATCCGGTGGTACGGCGTGCCGTCGAGGCCGCGCAGGCCGCGGCGGCGGTGCCCGACCATCCGCGCCTCGACCAGGTCTTCGACGTCTTCGCCGAGGGCGGCTCGCTGTGGATCGTCAGCGAGCTGGTGGCTGCCAGGCCGCTGGCCGCGCTGCTCGCCGAACAGGCTCTGACGCCGTACCGGGCGGCCGAGGTGGCCTCCGACGTCGTCCTGGCGCTGCGGGTGCTCCACTCCTACGGCTGGGTGCACCGCAACATCACCGCACGCACCGTGCTCGTCTGCGACGACGGGCGCGTCATGCTGACCGGCCTGGCGGTCGGGGCGGCGGAGGAGGCGCTGTGCGGGTACGACCCGGTGCCCCCGCCGCCCGAGGAGGAACCGGCACCCGCCGTCGACCCGAACGGGACCTTCGGCCCGGGCGGCGGCACCACCCGGACGGCGTTCTTCGGACCGGGCGACGCCGACCCCGAGGCCGCCCGGCGGGCCGCCATCGAGGCGCGGGGCGTCGGCGGGCTCCCGGTGCCCCCCGGGGCCCAGGCACTGGGCGCGTCCCCCGCCTCACCCGCGTCCCTCGCGCCCGCGTCGCTCGACGCCGCCGGGGAGGCCCGCGCCGCTCGCGCCGGTGCGATCGCCGCCTACCGCGCGGGGGCCAGGGCCGCGGCCCGCGTCCAGGAGGCGCAGCACGGCCACGCGGCGCTGCCGGGCGCCCGCCCCGCCCCGGACGACGCCTCACGGGCCGGTGACCCCGGCACCGGGCGAGGGGACTTCCCGGCCGGACCCGGCCGGGACGCGCACGCCGTGGCGCCCGAGACCCGGCCCGGCGTCCCGCAGGGCGACGGCGGAGCCGGTGACCCCGCGACGTCCGGTGCCGTCCCGCCCGGGCGGATCGCCGACCCCTACGGCGTACGCACCACCTCCTGGCACGGCGCCTCCCCCCGCACCCCCGCCGACCCGGCGCTGCCCACACCCCGCCCGGCCGGTGGACCCCCGGCAAGCCCGGGCCCCGCGCCCGGGCGGGCCCTGCCCGCCGCGCGGCAGGAGACCGCGGCGGGCTCCGCCGCGGCGTGGCAGGAGACCACCGCGGGCTCCGCCGACCAGCCCCGGGAGGGCACCCTCGGGCCGGCCGGCCCGCCGCGGGACGACGCGTCCGCGCCCGCCGCCCGCTGGGACGGCCCGGCCGCCCGGGCCCCCGCGCCGCGCGGCCCGGCCACCGCGCTCGCCGCCGAGCGCGCCCGGCAGACGCGGATGGCCCTGGTCGGACCCGTGACCGAGCGCTGGGCGCCGGAGCAGGCCGGGCCGGTGCACGAGAACTGGCAGCTCGCCGCGCCCATCGGCCCCGCCACCGACCTGTGGGCCCTGGGCGCGCTGCTCTTCCGCGCCGTGCAGGGGCACGCGCCCTACCCGGAGGAGTCGACGGCCGAGCTGGTGCAGATCGTGTGCGCGGAGCCGCCGGCGTTCGCCGAGGAGTGCGGACCGCTGCGGCCGGTCGTGGAGTCGCTGCTGCGTCAGGACCCCACCGAGCGCATCGACTTCGAGGAACTGAGCGGCTGGCTCCGCTCACTGGTGCGGTCCGCCCCCGAGCCGGAGGCCGGCCTGCACGTCGTCTCGGCCCCGCCCGTCGAGACCGGCCGGCTGCCCATCGTGCGCCGCCGCGGCGAACTGGTGCGCCGGCGCCGTGCCGGACTGCCCGCGCACCACGGTCGGCACAAGAGAGGCAGGCCGGACACCGGCCGCTCCCCGCGCAACCTCGGCCGGACCCTGCTCCTGCTGATCCTGCTGGCGATGGCCGGCGCGGTCGCGTACGCCGTGTTCTTCATGCCCGGGAGCGACACGAGCGGGGCCGGGGCCGGCGACCGCACGGGCGCCGCCGGCCAGTCGCCGTCCGAGCAGTCGCCGTCCGAGCAGTCGCCGTCCGAGCAGTCGCCGGACGCCGGCCGCGAGCCCCGGCCGGACCGGACGTCCCCGGAGCCCGACCCCGAGGCCTCGCAGACGGCGGGCGGCACCGAGACGCAGTCCGACGTGGCCGACGGATTCACCCTGCGCAGGGACCCGGAGGGCTTCCGGGTCGCCGTCGCCGAGGGCTTCGACCGCACGCCCCGCAACGGCAGCGGCCAGGTCGTCTACGGCAAGGGCGGCTTCGAGCTGCTCGTCGTGCCCGGCCGGGACCGCGCCTCCGAGTTCGGCGACGATCCCATGGTCTACCAGCGGGACGGCGAACCGGAGTTGGCCTCCTACCGCGCCTCCAGCTGGGCCACCTCCAGCGGACTGAAGACCATCGAGGTCGGCGGACGGACCATGGCGGAGGGGCAGTTCACCTGGACCGGCGCCGGCGGCGAGCTGTACGTGCGCAACCTCGCCGTCCTGATCGACGGGCGCTACCACGTGCTGCAGGTCCGCGGTCCGGAGGCGGAGCGTGACGAGGTGGACCGGCTGTTCGAACAGGCCTCGGCCACCTACCAGTACACCCGCTGACGGCAGTTCGGCCCGATGGTTGCCTCCTGTCACGGAAAGCGACAACCGTCACAGAGGGGTTTCCGTACCACCCCACCCGTTCCCCGGACGGAGGCCGGTCCCTAGTCTGACCCTGACAAGACCATTGCGGGGCAACGTGAATCAGATGCAGGGCCGGCTCGTCGCGGGACGCTACCGGCTCGGGGAAGCCATCGGCAGCGGCGGCATGGGCCGGGTGTGGCGCGCGCACGACGAGGTGCTGCACCGGACGGTCGCCATCAAGGAGTTGACCGCCGCGCTGTACGTCTCCGAGAGCGACCAGGCCATCCTCCTGGCACGCACCCGGGGCGAGGCGCGCGCGGCGGCGCGGATCAACCACTCGGCCGTCGTCACCGTGCACGACGTACTCGAACACGACGGCCGGCCGTGGATCGTGATGGAGCTGGTCGAGGGACGCTCGCTGGCCGACGCCGTCAAGGAGGACGAGCGGGTCGACCCGCGGGAGGCGGCCCGGATCGGCCTGTGGGTGCTGCGCGCGCTGCGTGCCGCGCACACCGCCGGCGTCCTGCACCGCGACGTCAAACCGGGCAACGTGCTGCTCGCCGACGACGGACGCGTCATGCTCACCGACTTCGGCATCGCGCAGATCGAGGGCGACTCCACCATCACCCGGACCGGAGAGGTCGTCGGCTCCGTCGACTACCTCGCGCCGGAGCGCGTCCGCGGGCACGACCCCGGCCCGTCCTCCGACCTGTGGGCGCTGGGCGCGACGCTGTACACGGCGGTGGAGGGCAGGTCGCCGTTCCGCCGCACCTCGCCGCTGACCACCATGCAGGCGGTCGTCGAGGAGGACGCGCCCGAGCCCCGGTACGCGGGTGCCCTGGCGCCCGTCATCAGCGCCCTGCTGCGCAAGGACCCGGCCGGGCGCCCCGACGCGACCGAGGCCGAGTACCTGCTCGCCCAGGCCGCCGAGGGCCGCCGCCCCGAGGCGGCCCAGGCGTACGTACCGACGACCCGGTACCCGGGGCCCCCGCAGGGGACGGGCGACACGCTCCACCAGCAGCTGCCCGGGGCACCCGGCACGCCGGGGGTGCCCGGGACGCCGGGGGCCCGTGGGCCGGTGGGCGGGACGGCCGCCACGCCGTACCCGCCGGTGACCGGGCCCACCGCCGCCGGTACCGCGGGGCCGGGGTACCCGGTGCCCGGTCACGCGGTGGCCGGGGCCGCTCCGGGCACCGCTCCCCGGCGCTCCCGGCGTCGTCGCCTGCGCACACTGGCCCTGGTCGTCGCCGTCGCCGCGCTCATCGGCGGCGCGGGCACCGCCGTGGTACTGCAACAGCGTGACGGAGGCGGCTCGTCGGCGGACGGCGACCCCACGCAGGGGCCGTCCGACTCCGCGTCGCCCTCCGCGTCCGAGAAGACCGGCAAGGGCCCCGGCGGCTCCGTCCCGGCCGACTGGGTACGCCGGGACGACCCGCTGGGTTTCAGCCTCTACCTGCCCGAGAACTGGCAGCGGAAGGACTTCGACGGCGACAGCGGCGAACTGCGGCAGATCGACTACACCCCCGACGGCGGCGAGCACTTCCTCCGCGTCTCCGTCGACACCGCTCCCGACTACAACGACCCCTACGCCCACGCGCAGGACCTGGACGCCCAACTCCTCCAGCGGCTGGTCGACTACCGGCGCGTCGGCCTGGAACGCGTCGGCTACCGCGACCGCGACAGCACCCGGTGGGAGTACACCTTCACGGCGCTGGCGAAGGACACCCGGTTCCCCGGTCCCCGCCGCGCCGTGTCGCAGATGTACATGTCCCGCGACGGCGTCGAGTACGCCCTCAACATGTCCGGGCCGGCGAGCGACTGGCCGGCCACGCGGAAGTGGTTCGCCGCCGTGCTGCAGAGCTGGCAGGAGAGGACCGGCTGACCCGCCGCGCACGCGCGACGGCAGCCCCGCGCCCGTCGGTTGTCGGCCACCCGGGTGACGGCGGCCCGGAGCCGGCGCGTCCGGTGGGGCATCATGGGACGCATGGTGACCGAGGGGGCGGGCGGGCGTGTCATCGCGGGCCGTTACCGGCTCCACGAGCGGCTCGGCAGCGGCGGCATGGGCATCGTGTGGCGGGCCACCGACCAACTGCTGGCCCGCGAGGTGGCCGTGAAGGCGCTCCCCCTCGACGAGTCCCTCTCCGCGGCGGAGGCCCGGCGGCGCCGTGAGCGCACCCTGCGCGAGGCCCGCGCGGTCGCGCAGTTGCGGCACCCGCACGTCATCGTCGTGCACGACGTGGTCGAGGACGACGAACGGGCCTACATGGTCATGGAACTGGTCGACGGCGGCTCGCTCGCCGACCGCGTCCTCAGTCACGGTCCCGTCGACGCGGCCGAGGCCGCACGCATCGGCGTCGCCCTGCTCGACGCCCTGGGCACCGCCCACGCGGCCGGCATCCTGCACCGGGACGTGAAGCCCTCCAACGTGCTGGTCGCCGAGGACGGCCGGGTCGTCCTCACCGACTTCGGCGTGGCCCAGGTGGCGGGTTCCACCACGCTCACCGAGAGCGGCTCCTTCGTCGGGTCCCCCGAGTACACCGCTCCGGAGCGGATGTCAGGACTCGGGACCGGTCCCGCGTCCGACCTGTGGTCGCTCGGCGTGCTGCTGTGCGCGGTCCTCAGCGGCGCGTCCCCCTTCCACCGCGACTCGCTCGGCGGTGTCCTGCACGCCGTGGTCAGCGACGAGATCCGGCCGCCCGCGCAGGCCGCGCCGCTCCTCCCGGTCGTACGGGGCCTGCTGGAGCGGGACCCGCGACGGCGGCTGGACGCGGCGTCGGCACAGCGGATGCTGCGCGCCTACCTCGGCACGGGCCGTACGCCCGCGACCCCGGAGGCGGCCTCGGCCGGTGAACCGCGCGCACGGCGGAGCACCGGACGGAGCGTGCTCATGGCGGTGCTGCTGGTCGTGGCCGCGGTCGGCGCGGGCGTCTCGGCGGCCGCACTGCTCGCGGACGGCGGCGGCGACGGGGGCGGTACGCCGACGAGTTCGGTGCCCGCGACACCGACCTCGGCACCGACGTCGACCTCGACCTCGGCGCCGACCACGCCCCCGACCTCGGCGCCGCATCGCACCGAGGCGCCTACGGCGGCCCCGCCGTTCCCGTCGGCGCACGGTTCCGACACCCAAACGGGAGATATGCGGCACCCCGCGTCACGGGTCTGTGACCACCGTCCACCGGCGGTGGAAAGGGACGCGGCCGGCGCGGTATGGATGGACGCATGAGCAGCGACGGGGGATCACGGAACAGGCAGGACGAGCCGACGAGTTTTGAGCTGCAACCGCCGGACCGGGCGGCCGCCGTGCCGCACCCCGGCAACCCGTACGCGACACCGACCCAGGTCGTACCGCCGCGGGCGCAGGCGCCGTCGGCCACGGCCGCGGCGGCCCCCTCGGCGTCCCCGTCGTCCGCGCCCGCCGCGCCCGACCCGGGGGCCGGGCGGCTCGTCGCCGGGCGCTACCGGCTGATGTCCAGGCTCGGGCACGGCGGCATGGGCACGGTGTGGCGGGCGAAGGACGAGACCGTGGACCGCGAGGTCGCCGTCAAGGAACCCCGCGTCCCCGACCATCTTCCCGAACGCGAACGGGCCAACGCCTTCGAGCGGATGCGCCGCGAGGCGCGCGCCGCCGCCCGGCTCGACCATCCCGCGGTGGTCGGCGTGCACGACGTGGCGGTCGTGGACGGACAGCCGTGGATCGTGATGGAGCTGGTGCGCGGGCGCTCGCTGGGCGACGCCCTCCAGGAGGGCACCCTGGGCGCACGGGAGGCCGCCCGGATCGGCCTGGAGGTGCTCGGCGCGCTGGAGGCCGCGCACGCCGCCGGAGTGCTGCACCGGGACGTGAAGCCGGACAACGTCCTGCTCGGCCGGCACGACCGGGTCGTCCTCACCGACTTCGGCATCGCGCAGATCGAGGGCGAGACCAGCCTGACCGACACCGGCGGATTCGTCGGTTCGCCCGAGTACATCGCCCCGGAACGGGTGCTGGGCCGGCGCCCGGGCCCGGCGAGCGACCTGTGGTCGCTGGGCGTGGTGCTGTACGCGGCGACGGAGGGCGTCTCGCCGTTCCGCCGCAGCAACACCCCGGCCACGCTCCAGTCGGTGCTCAACGCCACGCCCGCGCCGCCCGCCGCCGCGCAGGGCCCGCTGGCCGAGGTGATCACGGGCCTGCTGGACAAGGACCCCGCGCGCCGCCCGGACGCCGCCCGGGTCCGCGCCCTGCTGGACGCCGCCGCGAACCCGCCCGCTCCGACGCCCACCCAGGTGGTCCCGGCCGGCTCGGTCCCGGGACCGGGCGCGGGAGCGCCGCCCGCGTCCCGCTGGAGCGTACGGCTGGGCCGCAACGCGTGGATCGCCCTCGCCGCGGCGGCCGTCGCGGCGGCGGCCGCGTCGTACCTCGTGGTCGCCGACCCCTTCGCCGGCCCCCTGCCGGAGGGCTGGAAGCAGCACGAACTCGGCGGCAGGCTCGGTATGAGCGTCGGGGTGCCCGCCGAGTTCGTGAAGGGGAAGCACCCGGACGACTGGGACGGCACCAACGAGACGTTCGCCGACCCGAGCGGCGCGGTCACCGTCGTCGTGGACCGGGACATCAAGGCCGACGACGAGACCGGCGAGCTGCCGGACACCGCCGGCGCCGCCGCCTGGGCGGACTGGGAGATGCTCAAGGACGGCGAGTACTCCTGGAACTTCGCCGCGGACCCCGCGCCGAAGGGCGAGCCGAGCGAGACCGAGTACCGGGGCGGGAAGGCCGCCGAGAACACCATCGCGTACACGACGGCGGACACGCAGAACCCCCGCGCCCGCGAGTTCCACATCCTGTACTACCGGGCAGCCGACGGGGACATGTACAAGGTCTCGGTCGACTACCCCCGCGAGGGCTACTTCGCCGACCAGGGGCGGGAGATCGCCCGGACGGTGATCGCCAACTGGGAGGTCGGCAAGCTCTGATGACGGACCGGGGAGGGCTGGTCGGCGAGCGCTACCGGCTGTTGCGGCGCGTCGCCTCCGGGGCGGCGGGCACCGTCTGGCACGGTCTCGACGAAGCCGAGAACCGCGACGTCGCCGTCCGGCGGCCGCGGCTGCCGGGCGATCCGGCGGACGACGCGTACCGCCGGGCCGTCCACCGCCTCCACCACGAGGCCCGGGCCGCCGCCCGCGTCGACCATCCCGCGGCCGTCCGCATCCACGACGTGGTCGTCGGGGACGCCGGGCCCGACGGGCTGCCCTGGATCGTCATGGAGTGGGTCCCCGGCGAGTCCCTGCACGAGGCGCTGCTGCGCGGGCCGCTCGCACCCCCCGAGGCCGCCCGCATCGGCCTCGCCGTCCTCGGCGCCCTGCGGGCCGCGCACGCCGTCGGCATCGTGCACCGCGCGCTCGGACCCGACCACGTGCTGCTCGGCCCGCACGGCCGGGTCGTTCTCACCGGCTTCGGCACCGCCCACCCGCCGGGCGAGGAAGCCCTCCGGGGCACCGGACCCGCGGCCGACCTGCGGGCCCTGGGCGTCCTGCTGCACACCGCCCTGGGCGGCGACGGGGCTCCGGCCGGGCCGCTGGACCCGCTGGTCGGCCGGCTGCGCTCGCCGGACGCCGGAGCCGGACCGGGGGCGGAGGAGACCGCCCGACTGCTGGAGGCGGTGGCCGGCGCCCCGCCGCCCACCGCGGACCGAAAAGAAGCGCTCAGGTCCAGCCCCACCGCGTAACGCCCTGATCAGCACGTTTGTTGCCAGCGGTCACTGGCGGCGTGTGAGCGGTCGGTGAATCACGGTGAATCCCCGTTACCGACGGGTACACAAAGGCCGCCCGGCGTCATACCCTGCGGCTCATGACGGACGCGCAGGCCCCGGCCCTCACCGGCACGAACCCCCTCGCCCCCACCCCGGAGGGCGCACGCACCGCTGCCGACGTGGTCACGCCCGAGCTGGTCGCCCAGCTCACCAAGGGCGTGGCCGGCTCCGGCCGCACCGCCAACCACACCCCGTTCACCGGCGAGAAGCTGGCCGACCTGCCCGAGTCCACGCCCGAGGACGTGGCCGCCGCCTTCGAACGGGCCCGCGCCGCCCAGGCCGTGTGGGCGCGGGTGCCGGTGCGGCAGCGCGCCGCCGTCCTGCTGCGCTTCCACGACCTGGTCCTGGAGCGCCAGGCCGAGGTCCTCGACCTCATCCAGCTGGAGACCGGCAAGGCCCGCCTGCACGCCCACGAGGAGGTCCAGGCCGTCGCCGTCGCCGCCCGGCACTACGGCCGCAAGGCCCCCGCGTATCTGCGTCCCAAGCGGCACACCGGCGCCGTGCCGACCCTGACGAAGGTCACCGAACTGCGCCACCCGCGCGGTGTCGTCGGACAGATCGCGCCCTGGAACTACCCCCTGGAGCTGTCCGTCGGCGACGCGCTCCCCGCCTTCGTCGCGGGCAACGCCGTCGTCATGAAGCCCGACACCGAGACCTGCCTGACCGCCCTGTGGGCCCGTGACCTGCTCGTCGAGGCCGGGCTGCCCGCCGAGATCTTCCAGGTCGTCCTCGGCGAGGGCCCCGTCGTCGGCCCCGAGGTCGTCCGGCACGCCGACTACGTCTCCTTCACCGGCTCCACCCGCACCGGCCGCGAGGTCGCCCTGGGCGCCGCCGCCCGCCTGGTCGGCGTCTCCCTCGAACTCGGCGGCAAGAACGCCATGCTGGTCCTGGCGGACGCCGACATCGAGAAGGCCGCGGCGGGCGCCGTCCGCGCCTGCTTCTCCTCCGCCGGCCAGCTCTGCATCTCCATCGAGCGGCTCTACGTCCACGAGTCCGTCGCCGACGCCTTCCTGGACCGCTTCGCCGCCCGCACCAGGGCCATGCGGCTCGGCACCTCCCTCTCCTACGGCGCCGACATGGGCTCACTGGTGGGGGAGCGGCAGCTGGAGACCGTGAAGCGGCACGTCGCGGACGCCGTCGAGCAGGGCGCCAAGCTGGTCGCCGGCGGTGTCGCCCGCCCCGACATCGGCCCGTACTTCTACGAGCCGACCATCCTCGACGGCGTCGCCGCCCCCATGGCCGTCTGCGCCGAGGAGACCTTCGGCCCGGTCGTCTCCGTCTACCGCTTCAGGACCGAGGAGGAGGCCGTCGAGCACGCCAACTCCACGCCGTACGGCCTGAACTCCTCGGTCTGGACGAAGGACGCCCGGCGCGGCCGCGACGTCGCCGCCCGGCTGCGCACCGGCACCGTCAACATCAACGAGGGGTACGCGTCCGCCTACGGCAGCGTCCAGTCCCCGATGGGCGGCATGAAGGACTCGGGCCTCGGCCGCCGGCACGGTTCCGAGGGCATCCTCAAGTACACCGAGGCCCAGACGGTCGCCCACCAGCGGCTGCTGCCGATGGCGCCGTCGCTGGGCATGGACGACGAGAAGTACGCGGCGTTCATGAGCCGCAGCCTGCGCCTGATGAAGACCTTCCGTCTCCGCTGAGCAGCCAGGAGCCGCCCCGAACCGGCCCGAGCAGCCGCCACCCGTACCCGTTCTCGACGAGGAGAGCACGTGTCGCAGGAGCAGTCCGTCCAGACCCGGGAAGAGAACGGGTACGACTACGACGTCGTCGTCGTGGGGTCGGGGTTCGGAGGCTCCGTCTCCGCCCTCCGCCTCACCGAGAAGGGCTACCGCGTCGGCGTCCTCGAAGCCGGCCGCCGCTTCACCCGCGAGTCGCTGCCCAGGAACTCCTGGGACCTCAAGAACTACCTCTGGGCGCCGAAGCTGGGCATGTTCGGCATCCAGCGCATCCACCTGCTCGGCAACGTCATGGTCCTGGCGGGGGCCGGCGTCGGCGGCGGCTCCCTCAACTACGCCAACACCCTCTACGTGCCGCCGAAACCGTTCTTCGACGACCCCCAGTGGCGGGACATCACCGACTGGCACGAGGAACTGTCGCCGTACTACGACCAGGCCCGGCGCATGCTCGGAGTCCGTCTCAACCCGACGATGACCCCCTCCGACGTCCACCTGAAGGCCGCCGCCGAGAAGATGGGCTGCGGCGACAGCTTCCACATGGCCCCGGTCGGCGTCTTCTTCGGGGACGGCGAGGACGCCGACGGCACCGTGAAGGCCGGGCCCGGCGAGCAGGTGCCCGACCCCTACTTCGGCGGCGCGGGCCCCGACCGCAAGGCCTGCAACGAGTGCGGCGAGTGCATGACCGGCTGCCGGCACGGCGCGAAGAACACCCTGAACGAGAACTACCTGTACCTCGCCGAGAAGGCCGGCGCGGTCGTCCACCCGATGACGACGGTCGTCTCCGTCACCGAGGACTCGCGCGGCGGGTTCGCGCTCGCCACCCTCGCCACCGACCGTCAGAAGAAGGACGCGGGCCGCACCTTCACCGCCCGCCACGTCGTCATAGCCGCCGGTACCTACGGCACCCAGACCCTGCTGCACCGCATGAAGGCGGGCGGTCAGCTCCCCCACCTGTCCGACAGGCTCGGTGAGCTGACCCGTACCAACTCCGAGGCGCTGGTCGGTGCCCAGACCGACGACCGGCGCTACCGCGGCGCCACCGGCGAGGCCCGGGCCGACTTCACGCGCGGCGTCGCCATCACGTCCTCGATCCACCCCGACGCCAACACCCACATCGAACCGGTGCGGTACGGCAAGGGCTCCAACTCGATGGGCGGCCTGTCGATCCTCCAGGTCCCCTACGCCGGGCAGACCGCCTCGGGTGCCTCGCGCGTCCTGGGCTTCCTGGGCCACGCGGCCAAGCACCCGCTGCTGGTGCTGCGTTCGCTGTCCAACCGCAAGTGGTCCGAGCGGACCATCATCGGCCTGGTCATGCAGTCCCTGGACAACTCCCTGACCACGCACCTGAAACCGTCGGGCGTCGGCAAGGGCCTGCTCACCGCCCGCCAGGGCCACGGCTCGCCCAACCCCAAGCAGATCAAGGCCGCCACCGACGGCGCCTCCGCGCTCGCCGCCGAGATCAACGGCTTCGCCGGCTCCAACGTCGGCGAACTGATGGGCACCCCGCTCACCGCCCACTTCCTCGGCGGCTGCCCCATCGGCGCCTCCCGCGAGACCGGCGTCATCGACCCGTACCACCGCCTCTACGGCCACCCCGGCATCTCGGTCGTCGACGGCGCGGCCGTCTCGGCCAACCTGGGCGTCAACCCGTCCCTGACCATCACGGCGCAGGCCGAGCGCGCGATGTCGTACTGGCCGAACAACGGCGAGAGCGACCCGCGCCCCGCGCAGGGCGCCGCGTACGAGCGTCTGGCCGCCGTCGCGCCCCGCTCCCCGGCGGTCCCGGAGAAGGCCTTCGGCGCGCTGCGCCTGCCGTTCCTGGGCCTGCCGACGGTGCCGCCGAAGAAGTAGCGCCCGCGGGGAACGGCTCCGGAGAAGTGAAGCGGCGGGAGGGACCCGCACCCCCCTCCGAGTGCGGGTTCCTCTCACCCGGCCCGGTCGCGGCGGGGGGGGGGGGGGGGGGGGGGCGGGGCGGGGGGCCGGGGCCCGGGCCCCCGCCCGCGCGGGGACGGTGGGGGTGGGGGAGGCAGGTGAGGGGGGGGGGGGAGGGGCGCGGTGG